>NZ_AXZC01000005.1 GCF_000483485.1 Thiomicrorhabdus chilensis DSM 12352 | reverse complement strand
AGTTCACAAGCACCAGTTACGTCAGTAGTACGGAAGTAGAACTGTGGACGGTAGCCGTTGAAGAATGGAGTGTGACGTCCACCTTCGTCTTTACCTAGCACATAAACTTCAGCTTCGAACTTGGTGTGTGGAGTAACGGTACCTTTGTGTGCCAATACTTGTCCACGTTCGATGTCTTCACGCTTAGTACCACGCAATAGGATACCTACGTTATCACCGGCTTCACCTTGATCTAGAAGCTTACGGAACATTTCAACACCGGTAACAGTGGTTGTTTGAGTTGGGCGGATACCGACGATCTCGATCTCTTCACCTACTTTAACCACACCAGTTTCAACACGACCAGTTGCTACCGTACCACGACCCTGGATTGAGAAGATGTCTTCTACAGGCATTAGGAATGGCTTGTCAGTTGCACGCTCTGGAGTCGGGATGTAGCTGTCTAGTGCATCGATTAGACGCTGGATAGATGGCTCACCGATTTCAGACTGGTCACCTTCGATGGCTTTTAGTGCAGAACCAATGATAACTGGAGTGTCATCACCTGGGAATTCATAGGTATCTAGAAGTTCACGAACTTCCATCTCTACTAATTCCATTAGCTCTTCATCATCAACCATGTCGGCTTTGTTTAGGTAAACAAGGATGTATGGTACACCTACCTGACGTGATAGCAGGATATGCTCACGCGTCTGTGGCATCGGGCCATCAGCCGCTGAACATACTAGGATTGCGCCATCCATCTGTGCTGCACCGGTAATCATGTTTTTAACATAGTCAGCGTGCCCTGGGCAGTCTACGTGTGCGTAGTGACGGGTTTCTGATTCGTACTCAACGTGTGCAGTTGAGATAGTGATCCCACGCTCACGCTCTTCTGGTGCGTTATCGATTGCAGCGTAGTCTTTTACGTCTCCACCGAATTTCTTACCTTGTACGATTGTCAATGCCGCTGTTAGAGTTGTTTTACCATGGTCAACGTGACCAATCGTTCCAACGTTTACGTGCGGTTTCGTTCTTTCAAACTTTTCTTTTGCCAT
>NZ_KI519609.1:835459-2441997 GCF_000483485.1 Thiomicrorhabdus chilensis DSM 12352 | reverse complement strand
TACAACGTTGCGATCAGCGGTGCGAGCAGTGCGGCGTTCGAAGGAGCGGCCGTCCAAACTGGCAGCGACAGTGTAACCACGACGATCACAGACGAGGATGTTCTTCCAGATGCCGAAGATGATGAATTCAGCGCAACGGAAAGCGGACATGAATTTGTTGCCTCAGAAGATTCGGTAGATACCATTGCCGGTAAAGATGACGGTCAGTCGGCTTCCGGTAATGTATTGGCTAACGACACCACTAATAATGGATCGGCGGTGGTTGCGACCGTTTCGGTTGCAGGCTCGACTTATACCTTGCCTGTGAACGGTGCGGATGAAACGATTGTCACTGACTACGGTACCTTAACCATTAATAACATGGGTGCCTTTACGTTTGATGTCAATGAAACCAATGAGACTGTTCAGGCGCTTAATGCTGGCGATAGCTTGCCGGTGGAGTTTTCTTACGTAATCAGCGACGGAGTTAATCCGGCTTCTGATCCTGCAGCCTTGACGATTAATATTGAAGGGCGTGACGATGCGCCTGTGATTGAATCCGTGACCGCTAACGATCAGCCGTTGCATGTGGTGGATGGGTTGCTGGATTCGAATGAAGATGGCGTATTGGATCAAGTCAGCGCAGATGATTTGACCGTCAGAGATAAAGGCTTGATTTTCAATGCCGAAAACGGTGATTTGAATATCAATATGGGGGATGGCAATTCCAGTATGGCGGTGACCTACAACGGTGGTCAAGCGGGTTATCACAATGCAATCGGTTTCTATACGGCAGATGAAAACGGCCAGCCACTTAGCGCTCAAATTATTTACATTGAAGATGAAAGCATGGTGGGCTCGCAATCTGAAATGTTGGGTACTTTGAACAACCTGTCAGGTAATGTTGGATTCTTTATTATCCCAGATGGTGGTGATAAGGGAGTGTCATTGTCTTCACAAATCACGTTTGATAGCAACGGCGACTTATTGGTCGATGGCGTAAAGAAAACCGCTTACTTCACAGACAATGATTTGAATAACGATGGACATGACCATGCTGTTGCGGCTATGTCGGAAACCAACGATGGAATCGTAATTGGCTTTGAAGACCTGTCTTTGGGTGACCGTGATTTTGATGATGTTGTGATCACAATTCAGCCTTGTGTAACTCAAGGCGTACCGACAGAAACAGTGTTGCTGGCGGAGGATTTCGAAGGCATTAATCGAGGAGAAGGTGATCGTGCTGGAGCCAGTGGTTGGTATATCGATCATGGTGATAATGGTGATAATGTATTAGTCAGCGATAGTGGTATTTCATGGACGATGAATGATGCCGGCATCGAAGTCAGAGACAACGATGGTGTGCATGGTCTGGATACTGCAAATGACAGTGACCATTATGTTGAGCTGGATCCGCATAATGCTAGTGGAACAGACACAGAGCTGTCAACCAGTGTGAATCTAGGAACCAATGATTCCTTCACTCTGACGTTTGACATGATTCCAAGACCTGATGCAAAAGACAGCAGCGACATGACTTTCAGCTTCGGTGGTAATACGGTTGAGGTCAATGTGGATTCAAGCGGTAACTTGTCGTTTAATCCTGCTGATAACGTCGTTGCCACCTCTACGGCAAATGGTTGGACGACCATCACCGCAACCTTTGATAGTGTGGTTTCTCCGGCACAGTTGACCTTTGCAGGGGCAAATGATGGCGATACCCTAGGGGCTTATATCGATAACATCAAGCTGGTCGGCGTGGATCACAGTACGGCCAACACCATTCTGCAAGATGTTCAGTTGAGCGATGTTGACGATGCCAATCTTGAAGGTGCCACGCTAACATTGACCAACTTCATGGCTGGTGATGTCATTTCGGCCAACAATCTGCCAAGTGGTATTAGCGCTTCCATTAACGGTGGTGTGGTAACCCTGTCGGGCGGTGCCAGTGTGGCAACCTATGAAATGGCGCTGGAGTCGTTGACTTTTGAATCCAGCAGTGATGATAGAACGCCTCGCGAATTTGAGTTCACCGTAACCGATGGCGATAAAACCAGTAATACGATGTCGGTAATGGTTGATATCGGAGGTTGTGAGTTGAACCCTGCTGAACCGATGTCTCCACCGGTTGCGGATGAGGTTCGCACAACATCTAACCTTGATTCTGATGCCGTTGCCCTTGCTGCATTTGCGTCAGATTCAAACACGCCAGATGAAAGTCAAATCGCTTTCTTCAAGAAAATTGATATTGGCGGCGGCTTGGATGGTGATTTGAGTATTGTCGAAAATGATAACAGTGATCCGGCTGACTTAGGTGGAGAAGACTTGCAGACGGCTGAAGGTGACCTTAAATTTGACATTACTTCCTTGCCAGCATACGGCACGGTTTACATTGAAACAAGTTCCGACTTTGTCGCACTTGATAGTAGTAACTTGGCCGAAGTAAGCACCTTATTGACCACAGCAGACAAGGTCTACTGGGTGGCGACGCATGACCAAGTCGAAGTAAGCGGAGTAGAGCAAGTATTGGGTAATGTGTTCAATCAAGGAATGCAGGCCAGTTGGGAAAGCGAGGACGTTAGTTTGTTTGCTAGAAATACCAATGGTGAACAATCCGACATCACTTATGTATCTGCAGATGGTATTGGGGTTAACCAGGCAACTGGCGGGCCGTCAAGCCAGTTAGGTTATGATGCGAGAACTGGGCTGTCTGAATCTCTTATTATGGACTTTAAGAATCCGGTTACCAATGCAGAAATTGCAATCACCCATTTAATTAAAGGTGAAGGTGAAGTTGGTCATGTCAACGCCTATTTAGACGGTAAAGAAGTAGGAAGTTTCAGTTTCTCCAATGTTGAGGATGTTGCAGATATTACCCTGACTCCTGAGAAACTTGGTAGTAACAGTGCCGGTTCTAATGCAGGGACTTTCACGCTAGAAAATTTGGTTTTTGACCAGTTGATCTTCAGTAGTGAATCCTATGTTAATCAAGGTAGTCAGACTTCCGATTCCAGCGATTACTTTATCGGTGGCATTTCTTACCACGAAGTCAGTGGTGTTGAGTTTGAGTATAAAGTCATTGGTGAAAGTGACCTGAGCAGTGAAACGGTTAAGGTGCAGATTGATGTTGCTACCGATACGCCTGTTCCGGAGTTTACTAACACATTGGATGCATTTGACGATGCCGCTGAAGTCACTGAAGATACTGATAATTCGGTCTCTGGCAACGTAAAAGACAATGACGTGGATGCCCAAGGCGACCAGTTTGCAGTCACAACGGTGGGCAGCTTTACCGGCACTTACGGTACGCTTACCCTGGCTGCAGACGGTCAGTACACCTACACCTTGCATGATAACGATACGGTGAACGATCTGACTTCATCTGATCACCCAACCGATGCGTTTGTATATACGATTGAAGATGAGCACGGTGAAACCGATCAGGCGACCTTAACCATTACGGTAAACGGAACAGATGATAATACACCGCCTGTTTTAGAGTGTGACATTGCACAAGGTTCTGGTGAAACAGTATTGATGGGAACCAAGTCTGACGCCAATGATGGAACTCTGGCTCAGTGGGGGACGTTAGACGCCAATAATGTCTTAACTTCTAACGACGGTAAGGTGACCGTAACCGGTTATGCAGGCGACACCGTTAAAGGAGTCGCGTTTGGAAACAATAACAATGCCTCACACGACGGCACCGGTATTGGCGTAATTGGTTCGAATGATGACAACCAAATTGAATCGAATGTGGATGAGAAGTTGGTATTCGAATTTGCAGATTCGGTCGCGTCTATGACGTTTGGTCTGGCTTCGTTAGGGGGGAACTTTAGTGAATCTCATAACGCCAATGCTAAAGCCCATTGGGAAGCCTATAAAGACGGCGTGAAAGTGGCAGAAGGTGATGTTCAGCGTGATTCGGAAAGCGGAGCAGGAAACGATGGAGATGGCTTAGCCACCACCAACGAATTCACGGTTTCCGGTGTTGAATTCGATACGGTTGAGTTCACCACTGTGGTCGAAAACAACATCAATTCAAACTTCAGTGTTCAGTATATTGAAGCGGAATATGCGGCCACTATTTGTGAATTGCAAACTCTGGAAGACGTCTCCATTACATTGACCGAAGCCCAGATTCTGGCACACGCTTCCGATGCGGATAGTGACACGGTTTCGGTGAACAGCGTTGAATTGGCCGATGCGTCAACCGGCAGCCTGACAAATAACCAGGATGGCACTTGGACGTTTACGCCGAATACCGATTCGGATTACAGTCTGCAGGGTGATATTCAGCCGAAACTGAATATATCGGTCAAGGATGAGCATGGTGCGGTTTCCAATGTTTTGGAAGTGCCGGTTAAGGTGGTCGCGGTGGCGGATGCGCCTGATGTGACGCTTTCCGTTGGTGATCCAGAGATCAATACCACCACAGAAGAAGTTTACAGCGGCTACACGGCTGATGCCTATAATGGCAATAACTTTTATAGTGGAAATTTGTCCAATGGCAATGCATCGCTGAAGTTCAATTCAGTTAATGAGACCGCCATTGATACTCAATATGGCATTGGTGTTCAGTGGAACTCGAATGAAAGCGAGCAAGGTATTGACGATAATGAAACGCTGGTTATTAACTTAGGTGAAACTACTAGCAATGCTTCGTTTGATTTAAACACGGTTCAAGGATCTTCCAGCATTGATGGTAGCTGGTCAATTTTTGATGAAAATGGCGACCAAATTGAAGCGCCCACAGACTTTACGTTGAACAAAGATGGCACTGTCAATATTACCAGTAGCACGTCGTTTATGTACGTCGCGTTCGAAGCTCACTCACCTGGAAGCGGTGCGAGTGATAATGGTTATTTTGTTGATCCAAAAAGTATTGAGCTTGATGGTTTAACTGTTGATCTGAGCCAAGTTTGTTTGGGACAAACAATAGAGCAAAGTACAGGCGTTGAAAGCCTGACCTACTCATTGGACTTGTCCGCAAATCTGGTCGATACCGATGGCAGCGAATCACTGTCGGATGTGACCATTAGCGGATTGCCGGAATCGGGTGCGGTTTCTGTTACCGGAACGGGTGTAACTGCTAATGGTGATGGAACCTTCCGCGTCAGCCTTGAAGCGGACGATGTCAAGCTGGTCTCGACCGCTGGCGCTTTGAATGAAGATCAGTTAGCCGAGATTCATGCTGCAGTGACATCAACCGAAGCCAGTAATGGCGATACGGCTGTCACGGAAGTGAATGAAGAGGGTGATCATTTCCTATACGGCGATGATAATGAAGCTGAGCAATTTGCCATCACTGCAGATACCGTGATTGAGAACTTTGGTCTAGAGCAAGACACCTTGGATCTCAGTGAAGTGATTGAGATGGATGGTTCAAATATTGATGATAATGACCTTTCAAAGTATCTTCAGTTTGAATCTATCGATACCGACAATGATGGGAATGATGACAGTACAAAAGTGACGATTGATTCGAATGGTGATGAGAGCGCTGGCACTCAAACCGAAGTGGTCATCGATACCGTTATGGATAATGACGATACACTCAACATTCAAATTGATGACAACAACATCGATTATCAAAACGATTAATCGAGCGTTTTGATTTTAAGGCACCTTTTACGGTGCCTTTTTTTATGGTTGAATGAAAGCCGATTGTGGTTTAATTCAAAGTTTAAATCAAAAATAAGCAGGCCTGTCCGGTTTGGCAGTTTGGCAAGTTCGATGATTAATGGAGCGGTGAATGGCAAAAAACCTTGATAATCTGGGTGAAGTGTTGGAACAGCAGTCTGATTTGACTAAAGTCAAATCACTGGAAACCGACAGGCCTGTCTGTTTTTATCGAGTCACTCAGTGTGGAGATAAAGGCGACAAAAAACAGTTGGTTCAGGTATTGGATAATTTGCAGAATCATTATACGATCAAGCGCCAAAAGGACTTGTTGCATTACTTTAACCAGTTCAAGAGTTTTACTCACTTCAATGAAATCCGTAAAGTCGGCAAGCAGTATTTGCTGTTTTTTAATGATCCGGGCAAACAAACCTTGCAGACCTATGTTCACAAAAAAGAGCCGCTTGCGGTTGAGCGGGTCGAAAAACTGTTGGCGAACATGGTATCGGTTCTGGATAAAGTACACCGAGTCGGTTTTGTGCACAGTGCCATCTCTCCGGACACGATTTTTGCGGGTAAAAAGCGTTTTTATTTGATGGATTGGCGTCAGGCGATGCCGGCGTTAAGCGCTTATGAAAGCGAAATCTTGCCGAAAGACAATCGTTATACGCCGCCGGAGCGACTCAATGGCCAGCATGATGAGAAAGGTGACATCTACCAGCTGGGATGCACGTTATATTTTGCGCTGACCGGCAAGCATATTTATCGTCTAAAAAAAGTTAAAAATCCAATGGATCAGATGTGGGCGCAAGCTCGCCACTCCATCCATAAAATCAACCGGCTTCCGGTTTTCTGGCGTTATTTGATTGTTTGGATGACGGATAAAAATCCGCAAAACCGTCCGAGCCTGACTGAACTCAAGGCCTGGATCAAAACACGGACGGTGCCCGAATGGGTGCGCAAGAAGACGTTTGAATCTTACAAAAGCTACCCTCAAGACACGATGTTGGCGCTGGCCGATGCACATTATCTTTATGCGATTTACCAACAAGCTCAACAGTTAGAAGAACAGGGTGACCTGGACAGCGCTTTTAACCTCTATGAAAGTTGTGCTTTCAGGTCTTATTCGCTCGCGGAAGTGGCCCTTGCAAAGATGTATCAAAAAGGCATTCGCATTGAGATCTCGTTGCCCATGGCGGCGCATCTGTTTCAGCAGGCCTATCAAAAGGGCCATCCCGAAGCCGCTTATTGTCTGGCTGAAATGTTTGAGTGCGGTGAGGGGTTGCAGAAAAACCTTCAAAAAGCGTTCCGGCTTTACGAGTTTGCCGCTTTAAGGGGCAATTTGCATGCGCAGCATAAGATCGGTGACATGTTAATGCACGGTCAGGGCACGCAGGCGCATGAAGAGCGAGCGGTTTCGTGGTTGCGAATGGCCGCTCAGTCTGGCCATCAAGCAGCCTCTTCGAGACTGGTTGAACTGAAATTGTAACCGGCTTCTTGTTCCGTATGATAAGGCGTCCATTCGGTTTTGAAGGTAGTTTTCATGAGCCAGCGGAGTTCTAATTTCCTGCTTTTAAAATTCCTAACCCGTTCGGGTGAGTTTTTTCTTATAACTTAATTAGTAAATTTCATTATCATTTTCGCTGAATATGAGAATAATGTTTTTTAATAGAGGCAATTTGGATAAGATTGTTTTTTTGTTATTAGGAAACTGACATGTCTTTACATCCGCTTGCCCAATATTTAGATGCCGTTCCCGATTTCCCGAAGCCGGGCATTGTCTTCAGCGATATTTCGCCATTGTTGAAAACCCATTTTGTGGAAACCATTGATGCCATGAGTCAATTGTTCAGTGAGCAGGAATGGGCGGAAATTGACTGTTTGGCGGGCATTGAATCACGAGGATTCATTTTCGCTTCCGCCTTGGCCTACAAGCACAATAAAGGTTTCATTAAAGTGCGAAAGCCGGGCAAATTGCCAAATGTGTGCGCTTCGGTGGATTACGGGCTGGAATACGGCTCCGATACCTTGGAAATGCAACAGGGTGACGGCAGCCGAATCGTATTGCTGGATGACCTGATCGCCACGGGCGGTTCCATGGGTGCGGCCGCCGAACTGTGTGAAAAAGTCGGCTATCAGGTGGTCGGAATGGCTTGCCTGATTGATCTGGCGGCTTTGAACAGTTTCCGTTATCAAGGCAAGACCGTGCGTTCCGTGATTCAGTTGCCGGACTAACGACTTATTGAGCCTTTGCCTTTCACTCTTGCAAAGCGCTCTTACTATAAACGACAGGACAAAATAACCTATGCACATGCCCAGAATCACCAGTAAGATTTTTACCGATCAGTTTTTGTGGATGGTCACTTTGGGGTTGGTGGTTGGTTTCATTTTCCCACCGTTTATGATTTTGCTCGGAGTACCGGAAAGCAATGTGATGACGCCACTGTTTTATACCGCCTCTTTGATGGCTGGCTTCTTCATGGGCATCATGAATTTTGGCCTGGTGCATTTTGTGGTACGCCCGCATTTGAAAGAGTTGGCGGACCGTATGAAACTCATCAAGGAAACGGTCAACGACAAAACCTATCAAGAGTCGGATGCGCATTGCATGGGCGATTCCTGTTTCATCGAAGCCGTGTCGGATGACGAGTTTGGTGACAGCGCCCGGGCCTTCAACGAGATGGTGCAGGCGCTGCAAAGCGCGCATGAAGTCGAATATGTGTACACCAATTTTTCCAAAGCACTCTCCTCGAATCTGGAATTGGACGGCTTGGCCAAGGATGCCTTGCATCTGCTGATTGAGCACACCATGTGCAGCGCCGGCGGTTTGTACGTCGAATACGAAGGCGAGATGAAGATGGTGTATGCGCAAGGCATTGTCGATTCCGAGCAATTGGCGCAACACGCTTATATTCATCAGGCGATGGACGATTCGCGCATTGAGCGCATCACCTTGCCGGAAAACATTCAGGTGGATGGGCTTCTAACCCGTTTCCGTCCACAAGAGGTGGTGATTGTGCCGATTCTGTTCAAGCAGCGCAATCTGGGTGTGTTTGTGCTGGCCTCGCCGGTACACATCGACGAACCTTCGCTGAGTATGATCAACATGTTCCGTCAGGGCATGGGATTGGCGCTGAATAACGCCATCGCCCACGAAAGCCTGCAGCGTCTGGCGGCCTTGGACGGTTTGACCAATATCTACAACCGCCGATTTGGTCTTAAGCGCCTTAAGGAAGAGTTCAAGCGTACCCAGCGCAATGATTCACCATTGGGCGTGTTAATGATTGATATCGACCACTTCAAAAAGATCAACGACACTTACGGACATTTGCTGGGCGATAAGGCCATCGTTCTGGTCACCAAGACCATTTTGGGAACCCTGAGAGAAGGCGATGTCTTGGCGCGTTATGGCGGCGAGGAGTTTTTGGTGATTCTACCGGGTGCTTCCGAACAGAACTGTTGGAATACCGCAGAACGTATCCGCCGTTTGGTGGAAGATTCGCGTCTTAAAATCAACGATCAGGAAATTCAGTTCACCGTCAGTTTGGGTTATGTGTCCTTCCCTCAGAACCAGGTTGGGGATGAGATGGAGATGTTACACCATGCGGATCAGGCGTTGTATCAAGCCAAGGAAAGCGGGCGAAACAAGGTGGTCCCTTATTCGGATTTGATTGATGAGCCCAATAGCCAAAGCGCTTAAGTCTCACACTTAAGTCTTAATAAAAGGCAAATGCCCAGGGAATATTATTGTCGATTTGGCTTTTTTGACCAGGCCTGCCCAAAGTGAACAGGCCTGGTCAGATGATCGGATTTCCCGGTCATTTCAACCAGGTTTTGGCGCGTGCTGCTGCCGCGCGCACTTGATTGGGTGCGGTGCCGCCAAGGTGGTCGCGTGCAGCAACCGACCCTTCCAGAGTCAGTACGTCAAACACATCGTTTTCGATTTTGTCGCAGAAGCCCTGCAGAGTTTCCAGTGACATTTCCGACAAGTCCTGCCCGCTTTGAATGCCGTGCGCCACGGCCAGACCGACCACTTCATGGGAATCGCGGAACGCCAAGCCTTTGCCTACCAGATAATCGGCCAGGTCGGTGGCGGTCGAGAAACCGCGTTTGGCGGCCTCATAAGTCATTTCACGTTTGACGATGATGGCCGGAACCATATCGGCAAAGGCACGCAAGCTTCCGCGTACCGTATCCACCGTATCAAACAACGGCTCCTTGTCTTCCTGGTTGTCTTTATTGTAGGCCAAAGGCTGCGACTTCATCAGCGTCAAAAGGCTCATCAGGTGACCGTAAACACGTCCGCTTTTGCCGCGCACCAGTTCCGGCACATCCGGGTTTTTCTTTTGTGGCATAATCGATGAGCCGGTACAGAAACGATCCGGCAGGTCGATGAACTGGAACTGCGCCGAAGACCATAAAACCAGTTCTTCGGAAAAACGCGATAGATGCATCATCAGAGTGGCGGCAAAGGCGGTGAACTCGATGGCGAAATCGCGGTCGGATACGCCGTCCAATGAGTTTTCACTGATGCGCTCAAAGCCAAGCAGTTCAGCCGTGTAGGCGCGATCAATCGGGTAGGTGGTGCCGGCCAAAGCCGCGGAGCCTAAAGGAAGCGTATTGACACGTTTGCGGCAGTCCTCAAGACGTTCGATGTCGCGTTTGATCATTTCGAACCAGGCCAGCATGTGATGGCCAAAGGTCACCGGCTGGGCGGTTTGCAGATGGGTGAAACCGGGCATGATGGTATCGGCTTCACGTTCCGCCAATTCAACCAGGCCTGTCAGCAGTCGTTTCATTTCCGGCAGGATGGCATCGATTTCGTCACGAAGATACAGGCGGATGTCGGTCGCCACCTGGTCGTTGCGCGAACGCCCGGTATGCAGTTTTTTGCCGGTGATGCCAATCAGGTTGGTCAGGCGCGATTCGATATTCATGTGAATATCTTCCTGCTTGATGGACCATTCCACCTTGCCGGCTTCGATGTCTGCTTGAATCTGGGTCAAGCCGTTGAGGATGTCTTCGAGTTCCTGCTCATTGAGAATGCCGACTTTGGTGAGCATCTTGGCGTGCGCTTTGGAGCCTTGGATATCCTGCTTGTACATGCGGTTATCAAACTGGATCGATGCGGTAAATTCCTCAACAAACGCATCGGTCGATTCGCTGAAACGTGCGCTGGATAGTTTTTCTTGATTGTGTTGATTGCTCTGTGTTGTCATGACTCTCTCAAAGAATTACAAAATTTTAAGGGTTAAGCGACTTTTTCTGGAGCTGTATTTCATACAGCTCAGGCGTAGCAGGAATGCGCAATGTCAGCCCCATATTTCGGTAGGCGATATTCAAATTCCGATGAATCACCCCGGCGTACATGTGAATGTTGGATATGCCTACGATGCGCGGCGCCACTTCGCGGCCGTCACCATCCAAAAAAATCACCGTCGGGGTCAGGTCTGCATTCAATGCATAAGCCCATTCCGATTTTTTGATAGGTTCACCCCGTAAGCCGGGAATGGTCTGCTGTTCATCCACCCCTACGTGGCGCATCAGCACCACCTTGCCGTCGTAGTTGCCGCGCATTGACATCGGGTTAAACACCTCTTCGACCAGTTGCTCACAGAATTCGCACCATTCGGCACCGAACATCAGCATAATCGGCAGGCCTGTCTGTTTGGCCTCTTCTGCCAGTTGTTGGAGATTTTGCAACTCCTGAAACGAAGCGGCTTTTCCAGCATCGGCCCTTTGAGCGTAGCTAGCCAGCGTAAAGCTTAGCAGCATACCTGTCATAAACAGGACCGTTACCTGTTTGTAAGATTGCCTAAACAGCCTGACGAGATCGAACAAAGTCGGTGAACTCCGCTTAATGGGTTTGTGAAAAACGCTCAATAAGGCATTATTTTAACTAAAACTTTGCAACTGTTTTCAGTAAAATGGCTAAAGTAAATTAAATCTAAAATAAATCCCTCAAAATAATCCGGCATTTTTGCCCGGCAAGTCGAAAACATTGGAAAGCATTATGAAAAAAACCTTACGCATCGCCACCCGAAAAAGCCCTTTAGCCATGTGGCAGGCCGAATTTGTCAAAGCGGAACTTGAAAAAGCGCATCCGGGTTTGCAAATTGAGCTTCTGCCGATGAGCACCAAAGGCGACAAGATTTTGGATGTGCCCTTGGCGAAAATCGGCGGTAAGGGTTTGTTCACCAAAGAGCTTGAAGACCGTATGATGGATGGTGAAGCGGACATCGCCGTGCATTCGATGAAGGATGTGCCGATGGAGCTGCCTGAAGGGTTTGCCTTGGGTGCCATTCTGGAACGTCATGCACCGACCGACGCTTTTGTCTCCAACAATCACGCTTCTTTTGAAGATCTTCCGCAAGGCGCGATTTTGGGAACTTCCAGCTTGCGCCGTAAAGCGCAATTGATGGCGAAGCGTCCGGATTTGGATGTGCGCGATTTGCGCGGAAATGTCGGTACCCGTTTGGGCAAGCTGGACGCCGGAGAATACGATGCGATTGTATTGGCCACATCGGGATTACAGCGCCTGAAGCTGGATGAGCGTATCCGCCATGAACTCACGCCGGAGGTGTGCCTGCCTGCGGTGACACAGGGAACTTTGGGAATTGAGTATTTCGCCAAAGATGAGGAAACCTTGGAAATCATCAAGGTGCTCAACCACACCGATACCGAAATTCGTACCACCGCAGAGCGCGCCATGAACCACCGTTTGGAAGGCGGCTGTCAGGTGCCGATCGGGGTGTTCGCCGAACTGCACGGCGAACAGATCAAAATGCGCGGTTTGGTGGGGGCTCTGGACGGTTCAACCATCCTGAGAGCGAACATTGAAGGTCCGCAAAAAGATGCGCATGCTTTGGGTGTGGCCTTGGCGGAAGATTTGCTGGGCCAGGGAGCCAAGGCGATTCTGGACGAAGTTTATTCCGCAGAGCGCGAGTCCTAAATCGCGATAAGTGACCATGATGTCAACTACGAGCGCAAGGTTCAGCTTGCTTAACACGCGGCCCGAACATCAGGCTGTAGCTTTAGCGGACTTGGTGAAGCAGGCGGGTGGTGAGGCATTTGCATGCCCGACCATCGCCATCGAATCCATGCCGATTGCGGAGGATGATTTCAATTTGACCGAGTTTGATAAGGTCTTGTTTATCAGTGCCAACGCGGTCAAGGAGTTTGTCTCTCGGCTGGGTTCCGATGCCCTGTCCGCTTTTTCGCCACAGGTGGCGCTTTATGCCATCGGGCAAGCCACGCTCAAGGCGGGCGCGCTCTATGGTTTGCCGATGCAGACCGCTGAAGGCGGGTTTTACGACAGCGAATCCTTGCTGGAACGCGACGATTTGCAGCAGTTGCAAGGTCAGCGGATTTTAATCGTCAAAGGTGCAAACGGACGGGATTTGCTGGAAAGCCGTTTTTTGCAACGAGGCGCACAGGTGCAAAGCTGGACACTTTACCGGCGTATTCCGTGTCCTTTATGTAAAGAGGTTTGGTCTCAATTCAAAAGCGCCTCCAATCCGGTGGTGTTGGCCACCAGTTTGACCAGTCTGGCGTATTTGCTGGAGGCTTTGCAAAGGGTGCAAAAAGAGTCGTCTGAAAATGAACAGGCCTGGTCGGATTGGTTGTTACTCCAGCCACTGGTGGTGTTCAGCGAACGCATTCGGCAGTGGGCCAAGTCGCAAGGTTGGCGCGGTAAAATCGCGGTGGTGAAAACGCACAGCGATGCAGGCATTGTAGACTGTATAATCAATGATATTATGGCAAGTAAGCGTTAGCACGCAAAGAATCGACAGGCTAAGGAAAAGCGAAAATGACAGAACCGGTAACCCCTAAAGCAGAACGTCGTGTGATTGACGGTGAAGTGGTGGATCAACCTAATAACTCCTCCCAAGACTCTGTCCAGAAGAGTGCTCAAGATTCGAAAAAGGATTCCGCTTCCAAGCGGACACAGTCGGCCTCAAAAAAAGCGTTTTCGGACAAGCGGGCCAGTCAGGATGGGCAAACAAAAGCATCGGCCGGAAACGGGCCCAAGCCTGCTGGAGGGGTGCCTGTATGGTTGAAAAAGTCGCTGTTGTGGATGCTGATGTTGGCGGTGGTGGTGGCCACCTTGTTTTATACGCGTCCCGACCAGGATTGGCAGATTGAACATATTAACCGACTGCAATCTCAAGTTGCGCAGCTGCATGAGACCAATCAACTATTGGTGAGCAAGGTCGAACAGCAGCAACAGGAGATTGATAAAAAGATCACTGAGGTGCTCAACCGGCCTGAAAACCAGCCTTTGGTCAGTCAGGGCGATCTGGATGCGTTAAAGGCTGAAGTCGCCGATCAGGTCAGCACGGTGAAACAAGAGTTGCAGCAACAGCTGAAAATCATTGGGGATCAGGCTGAAAGCAAGTGGGAAACACTTGCCGATAAAGCACAGCAGGCTTTGCAACCGTCTGACCAGGATGTGCAGTCACTCAAACAGTTTAAGGAGAACGTTCAGTCTGAGTTGAGCCAGGTGGGTGAAGAATTGGCGCAGCTGTTGGATTTTAAGGCCAAGCAGGAAAACCAGCCTCAGCAGGCAAAGCCGTCCACAACACCCGCGCCCCTAAGCAACCTGCAGATCCAGCAGTGGATGGTCGCCATCAATACGCAATGGTTGCTGGACGGCAATGCTCAGAAAACCCAACAGCAACTTTTGGCACTGGAGCAGGCTGTGGCTTTGAGTGAGATCGCCGTCAAAACCGAAGTGGCGCGTCGTATCGGTGAGGATTTGAGTTATGTCAAACAGTTTGCGGCCGGTCAGCAGAGTCAGCAGGCACAGCAGGTAGCCGTTATCGACAAACTCCATGCACTGGTTGAGCAGCTTTCCGAACCTTCCTTGCAGGCTTCCGAACTCTCGGTGCAGGAGCCTGGAGCGGAATCCGCATCAACAGTCGACAAACTGTTGAATAAGTTCAGCGGACTCGTCAGCCTTAAAAAACGTGAGGACAGTGAGTCCTTGTCAGCGGTGGAATCTTTATTGCGTTTTGATGTGCTCAAACAGCGTTTGAGTTTGTTGATTGACCGTCTGGATTGGGCTTTCACCACTCAATCGGCAGAGCAGGTAGAACAGGCAAGTGAGCAGATCAAGGTCTTTGTGAGCCAGCATTTCCCTCAGCAGATATCGGCTTTTGAAGCGGCGCTCAGTGAGGTTTCGGTTCAGTCTGTATCGCACAGAGAAACCTTGAATATCATTGTGGCCAGCCGGCAGGAAGGGTTTGATGCCGTTCAGCCATAAATTAATAAAGGGCTTATAAAAAGCATATGAAACAGGTCATTATTTGGGCGATTGTGTTTGGGGTTAGTACCCTGTTGGCGAGCTTGATGTTGCATGACAACGGCCATCTTTCGATGGTGTGGGGAGATTGGGTCATCGAAACCAGCTTGAGCTTTGCGCTGGCCAGCGCGGTGGTTGGTTTTTTATTGGTTTATCTGTTAATTCGCCTGTTGCTTAATCTCTGGCATTTTCCGGCGTTTTGGCGCAACCGAAGCCGCATGAAACGTTATACCAAGGCCGAAAATGCCATGGCGAAAGGCATGATCGCACTGGAATACGGCGATTGGCAAAAAGCCGAAAAGCAGTTGATTAAAAGCGCAAAACACAGTGAAGCCGGTTTGGTGCATTACTTGAGCGCCGCCAAAATGGCTGATAATCAGCAGGCCTGGGCGCGGCGTGATCAGTATCTGGCGCAGGCTCGTTCCGAATATCCGGATGAGTATGTCACCATTGGTTTAGTGGAGGCGCGTCTGCTCAGCGACGACAATCCTGAAGTGGCCCTGACCATTCTGGAAACCTTGCATGAGCAGCAGCCCAAACAGCAAACTATTTTGGTGGAATATGCGCGGCTGTTGCGTGAGTTGCACCTGTGGGAACGCCTGGAAACACTGATGCCGGAATTGAAACGTTGTCGTTCCGTTGGACGTGACGACTATGCCGAGATTGAGGTGGAGTTATGGGCTGGCAAACTTGCCAATGCCTCTACTGAAGAGCGTTTGGAATCGATTTGGCAGCAGTTGGATAACCGCCAGAAATTGACCGCGCCGATTTTGGCCGAGTATGTCGAGCAACGCCTGGGGTGGCAACAGGAAGTGGGGCTGGCGGAATGGATTGAAAAAAGTCTCAAGAAGCAGTGGAATGACCGTTTGGTTTATCAATACGGACGCTTGAGCATCGGGCCTGCGTTTGAGCGTCTTAAAAAGGCCGAACCTTGGCTGAAATTGCAGCCGGAAAATCCGGTTCTGCTGTTGAGTTTAGGGCGTTTGGCTTGTCGAAGCCAGCTATGGGGTCGCGGCCAGAGTTATTTGAAAAAGAGTTTGGGTTTGCGAGCGGAGATCGAGACCTTTCATGCGCTGGCGCAATGTTATGAATCCGAAGGCGAAGAGCGACAAGCGGCTTTGATTTATAAGCAGGCCATTTTGCAATTGGAGAAAAAACCTGCGGGCACCGCCTCTGACGAACCGGGTTGATTTTGGCTTTGCTCAGATAGCTTGGCTTTTCTTTTCAGGAATATGACCATCTCCCAGCGCGGTGAAACGCAAGTTTATTGTTGCGGGCGATCCTGCTGCATGCGCTGTGTTGCGCTGTGCAGTATCTGCTTGGCAAAGGTGCCGTCTTCTTCGCCGTAGCTGGCGCATCCCATCTTGAACTCAAATTGATAATCTAGTGCCGATTCACCTCTATTCGACTCGGTGAAACCCTGCATCAGACACTGGCGCAAGTGCTGTTGCATGACCTGGACATTCTGGGCATCCGTTTCCGGTGCAATCACCACGAAGAGGTTGTCGCTGATTCGAAATGCCAAGTCGGTGACCCGAGTGCCTTGAATGATTAGACGACCGAAGGTTTGCACCTCATTTTCCTGCTCTGGACTGCTTTCCGTATCGGTTTTCGGTGTGTTTTTACCCGGGGTGACCCCATTAAGTTTAATTACAATCAATGACAGCGGATGTTGGTAACGTCGGCTGCGAAGCAGTTCGTATTGCATCACTTCATTGAAGCGTTCACGGTGGAACAGCCCGGTTTCGTGTTCAGTGACGATCAGCGCATCGAGTTTGTTGTAGATGCGTTGGATGGTGTGAATGTGTTCGCTTATCTTGGCATCCATTTGATCAATCTCAAGAACGTCTTGCGGGGTTCTTTGCCAGTCAATTTTCTGATTGTGTGTGTCCAGCTTCAAGTCGCTGATTCTGCCTGAAAGGTTTTGCAGGGGGAGCATCAATTTGGCTTGCAGAAAACGCTCGGTCAAAAACAGCCCGATTAAAATGAAAGCGGCAAAAAAGGTGACGAAAAACAGCAGCGTTGACAGTGACGACACATTGGAAAGCGAAATGGGCGCCTTGAAGGCGATGGTGCCGGCGTGCTGGCCGACAAAGATCTGGCCGGCTCTGACGGCTTCGGCGTGGCAGCTTAAACAGTTCTGTTGGAACTGCACCGGATAGGCGGCGTAGAGATAACCATCGGTTAATTCCGTTGAAAAGGTGGCCTTTTTAGTTCCTTCAATTTCATCAATCAAGGCGTCGATAACGGGAGGTTCATCGTTGGCATGGAGGGCGTGAGTTTGCACTGTGTTTGGATCAGTAAAAGCCGGGCCTTTCCTTAGGTAAAAGTTGGCCATGGGTTCGGTTTGGTTTAAGGTTTTCAGCAAAGCTTCAATGTTATGCGTTTGCCAGCCGGTTGCCAGATATTGGTTTACCTGCTGTTCAGAGTGCTTTTTTAGGGTCTTGATGTCGTTTTCGATATTGGCTTTGAGAATGAAGTAACCCGGAATCAAACTAACCGGCAGAGCGATGATGAAGCTGATGAGAATCGCCAGCAAAATCTGTTTGCGCATGAGTTTTTTAAACGAGCTGGGCTGCATAGCCTGATTCCTTGTGAGGGATGCTGTTTCTTAGGGTTTATATCCGGTCCGCCAGCACAATGCCAATGCCGATTTTGTTGCTATGGTAGTCTAAATCAATCAGGCTGTCGCCATAACCGTGAAACCACTGCACGTAACCTTTGATCTTTTTGGTCAGCGGATAAGTATAGTCGAGTTGCGCGGAGCCGTACTGGTTCAGCAAATAACGGTTGCGCAAGGTCACGCCCAGTGTGTGTTTTTTAAACTGGTAACCGAGTTCAATCTCATAATCCCCTAGGTACTTGGCATAATCAAAGCTGTTATCGAACTCATCCTGTTCTTCAAATCGTTGCCAGGTTTTGAAACTTAAATAGCCTTCAGGGCGTTGCAATAAGCCTTGCACGAACAGGCGGTTCCAGCCTCGCGATAGGGTGCCGCTCTGGCCGTTGGACTGGTGATTCAAGCCAATCAGCACTTTGTGCAGGTTGAAGTCGAAAAAATCCAAATTGGCATGGAATTCCGCCCATATCTCCGGTTCATGATTGGTTTCCCGGAAAGGGATGGAGTCCTTGTCATCGAAAAACTGCCAAAACGAACGGTTGGTGTAGGCGGCATAGATATCGAAGGTGTCGTAAATTACGTTTTTGGCGAGCGGGAACTTGAAACTCAGCTGGAACTGCATCTCGGTATTCTCAAAATGCAACGGGGTGTCGGGATCTTGTTCCTGAAAAGGAGTCTGGTTGACTGAGGGCATGTAATAGCCGAACAATGCGTAATTGAGTCGGTGCGGCGTGATGACAAACGGATTTTTTTCGGTCAGGACTTCGCTTAGGCGACGTTTGGTCAGTGGTTGTTCGGGAGCTTTGGCTTCGGAACATTGTTGGCGTATTTCTCCGACCGTGAGGGTGTCGGCGCCGTTTAGAAGCATATTGTGAATGCATACGTTATAAGCGTCGGGTACGACCTCGGTGAGATTTTGTGCACCGTTTTCGGGTGTGACAGTGGTTTGCGCATGAGACGCAATGGACACTAAGCTTAAACCCAAAATCAGTGCTTTTTTCATGTTTTTTATCTCATTAAGTGTCTCAGTGGATGCAGGCAATCGGATCCAGCCCGGCCTGGATAAAATCCTGTTTGGCGCTTTCAATCATCGGCCAAGGACCGCACATATAGACCGTCTTATGCGTCAGGCTTGGATAGTCTTTGAGCACCTGCCGGTGAACCAGACCGGACAAGCCTTTCCAGTCCGGGTTGTCTTCAGATATCACAGGGACATAGATCAGATTGCCGTGTCTCTGTTCCAGCTCCAGCATTTCTTCATGCTGGTAGAGGTCTTGTGGCTGACGTGCTCCCCAGTAAAAATGCAGCGGCACTTCGGCATGTTGGCGCAAAAATTCGTCCAACAGCGCTTTCATTGGAGCGAAGCCGGTTCCGCCGGCAACAAAAATCACCGGATTATGAGCCGGCTTGAAAGTCATTTGATCTTTTGGGCCTTGCATGACCAGCGTGTCGCCGACCTGAACGTTAAACAGGCGTTCCATCCAAGGATTGTCGCCATGTTTGCGGATATGACATTCGATCAGGCCGTCTTCACGCGGAGCCGAAGCAATCGAAAAAGGTTTCAAGTCGTCGCGCTCAAAACCCAGCAGGATGTACTGGCCGGCGGCATAGGTCACCGGAAAATCCGGTTTCATCAGAAGCTGGATGATTTCGGGGGTGAATTTTTCTAGATGCACCACTTTAAGGGGGTGAAAGTCTGACATTTGGATTCCTGGTTAAAGCGCTTAGAGTTTGAATTCGGTCCATACCGGTGCGTGGTCGGAGGGCTTCTCCATACCGCGCACTCCGTAGCTGACCGAGCTTTCGACGGCTTTGTCGTTAAGTGGCTGGGTGGCAAGTACGGTATCGATACGAAGTCCGCGTCTGGGTTCCCGGTCAAACCCTTTGGAGCGGTAATCAAACCAGCTGAACAGGTTGTCTTCATCCGGGTGCACGGTGCGGAAGGTATCTTTGAGTCCCCAGTTTAACAGGTCTGCCCACATTTGGCGCTCTTCCGGCAAAAAGCTGGTTTTGCCGTCACGCAACCAGCGTTTGCGGTTGGCTTCGCCGATACCGATGTCTTTGTCTTCAGGCGAGATGTTGAAATCGCCGATGACACTCAGATATTGGTTGGGATCGCACTCTTCGTTGAGATAGGTCATTAGGTCGGCATAGAATTTCTGCTTGGCCGGAAACTTGATTGGATGTTCGCGGTTTTCTCCCTGCGGGAAGTAGCCGTTGATGACGCGAAGGCTTTCGCCGTTTGGCAGTTTGAAGTCACCGATTACCATGCGCTTTTGGGCGTCTTCGCCATCGGTTTTCCAACCCTTTTGAAAATCGACCAGTTCCAACTCCTTTTTATAGAGCAAGGCGACGCCATAGTGGGTTTTTTGTCCCATGAAAATGGCGTTATAACCCATGGCTTCAATATCGGCCAGCGGAAATTCATGGTCTTGAACTTTGGTTTCCTGAAGGCCGATGATGTCCGGGTCGATATGGTCGGTTAGGGCTTGTAGCTGGTGCAGCCTGAGGCGCACGCTGTTGACGTTGAAAGAGACGATTTTCATATGGTGTTCCAGAGACGTTTAAATTACCCGGAATTATAACCAAGTTTGGCTGTGTTTTATATGGGCAGGCCTGCATAACTTTCGTTGGGTTCCGCGGGATTGAAAGGCCGGTTTCTATTGTTTGCATGCAAAAGCAATGGACCTTGATTTTGGCGCTTGGAAAAGCGGGCGATGGCGTAGTCCGATGGACTCAGTCTGACCAGGCCTGCTCATTTTCAACTGGGTCAAATGAATGTAGGTATTCTGAAAGAGATGCGGAATCAAATTTAAGGTGTAATCGGTATTTAGAGACTCGCTATTGTCGGCAAGTTTGCTATGATAACGTCTTATTCAAACTCTATTTAATGGAAGTAATTGGTTATGAGTCGAGTCTATCGTTTGGTGATTTCATGTCCCGATCAGGTTGGGATTGTGGCGGGTGTGGCCCAGTATATTGCTGATAAGGGCGCCACCATCGTGGAAGCCAATCACCATACCGATCCGGTAAACGGCTGGTTCTTTATGCGTCACGAGATTCTGGCGTCATCGCTGAAAGAGAATCTGGCGACCTTTGAAGCCGGATTTGCCGAGATTGCGCAACAGTTTCAGATGGAGTGGTTCATTTCCGATTCGGAGAAACCCAAAAAAATCGCCCTGTTTGCTTCCAGGGAATCGCACTGTCTGGCCGATTTACTGCATCGCTGGCATGAAAGCGAACTGCCGGGTGAGGTGGTGTGTGTGATTGCCAACCATGACGATTTACGTTCGATGGTAGAGTGGTATCAGGTGCCGTTCCATCATGTTCCGGTTACTCCGGACAGCAAACCGCAGGCGTTTGCGCAAACCGAGGCGTTGGTTGAGCAGTATCAGGCCGACGTCATCGTATTGGCACGTTACATGCAGATTCTGCCGCCGCAGATGTGTGCCGACTATACCGGCCGGGTGATCAATATTCACCACAGTTTCTTGCCGTCATTTGTAGGCGCCAAACCTTATCATCAGGCGAATGAACGCGGAGTCAAACTGATTGGCGCGACCTGCCACTACGTCACCGAAGTGTTGGATGCCGGTCCGATTATCGAGCAGGACGTGATTCGCGTGAATCATGCGCACAGCATAGAGGACATGAAACGTCTGGGGCGTGATGTCGAGAAGACGGTCTTGTCGCGCGGCTTGCGCTTTCATTTAGAGGACCGCGTGTTGATTCACGGCAACAAAACCGTGGTGTTTGAAAGCTAGAATCAACGCCGAAAACTCTTCCAGCAAAGCGTTTTATAAAAACCCGCCACCTGATTTTAAGCTGGCGGGTTTTTTGATGGCATTAGAAAAGTGAGGCTCCAACGCATCTTTTAGGGCGTTTTCGACGCCTTTTCGACCCGGTAGGTGATGGTTGTGGGCCACCGTTTGCCAGCTGTGTTTTTTAAGTACCTTGTCACACCAGATGCATTGCTGTGCCGAGGACATTTTTTTAATCGCCTGGGGCGTGCGGATGCTCCACTCCCAAAGTTGTCCGCTCAAAGACTCGTAGACACGTTTGCCATGCAGATATTCGATCAGCTCCTGTTCCAGTTGAGGTTTTTGGGTTTTAAAGCGAAACGTCTGCAGAATCGCCAGAATCATCGGCGCCGACAGATAGGGTAGGGATTCCATCAGGGTGTGTGGGAACTGCGCTTGAAAACGGGACTGTATTTTCGCCAACGCCTGTTGAGCCATGGCGGAGAGCGCTTGTCCGACCACCAGGTTGTAGCTGCCGCTGGCTTTGTCACGCTTCACGCCCACGTGCACCGGACGATAACCTAAATCAAACCAAAATGGCAGCAATTCTTCGCTGGCGCCAAAGCTGCTGCTGAGGTAGTCGATGCGTGACTGCCTGGCTTGAGTTTTGAGCTGGGTTAACAGTTGTTTGCCAATGCCGTAACGCTGATAGCGCGGATAGACGGTAATGCGCATGACGCGCCAGGAAGCCAGCATCAGGAAATTCGGTTGGGCGTAATGCTTCTCCAGTAATTGTGGCACCAGATGGCCGTGAACCCGGGGGCTGTTGGGCATGATTTTGCCTTCCTCAACGGCCAGCAAGACCCCGATGACGTTTTGTGCTTGCCTCGCTATGATGACTTTAAGGTTGGGCGCGCTGAGCAGCTGTTGCAAATCATTGGGGCTGGTCTGATAGTGGGCTTGCACCAGCAACTCAAACACCGATTTGAGCAGGCCTGGTTGCTGAGCCAATTGCTGTGTTGTCAAGGGTTCGATGGTGATAGCCGCCGGATCGAATGGAAGGGGTTCTGATCGATCAACGGGTTGGCTAGCATCGGTCTCCAGCAACAGGGCGTGGTTGATGCTGGCTTCAAGTGGGTCATCTTCGGCCCAGCGGATGGGTTGTTTGAGATGTACTTGCTTCCAATCGGGAGTGAGCCTGTCGAGACTTTTTTTAAATCGCAGCTCGAAACCGCGCCCCGAGCCTTCGTAACCATGCAGGGTGGTGGCGAACACCATGCGATGATGGCGGTGCAATAGCTGAAGCAGTAACGGCGTTGGCAGGTGCGCGGCCTCATCGACCATCAGCAGGTCGGCGTGAGTGGGTTCAACCACCAGTTCATCCGGCGCAATGAACTCCAAGGTTTTAATTTCAGAGTTCAGGGTGAAGCGTATCAAGTTGGGCTTTTGGGTCAGGATGTCGATATTGGAAATCTTTTCCAGGCTATTTAACGCCTGTTTGAAAACCATGGCGGCCTGATCTGGCCGACTGGCGGTGACCGCAATGAACTTCTTACCTTTGACTAGGCAGTCGATGGCGGCCATTCCCAAGAGGCTGCTTTTGCCCCGTCCCCTATCCGCATGTACCACTAGTGGCCGTTTTCGGTGTCCAAAGGCCACGGTATCGATCGCTTTTATGGCTTTCAACTGGTCACTGGTGGTTAGGTCATCGAAGGGGGTGTGGTTGCTTGAAAAGGCTGAATCTGCTGTTTGAGGAGGTGTTGATTGCTGTGGTTGGCTAAGGTGGTGCAGGACGTTCGTCAGGGTGTCATTCTGCGGTTGGTGTTGATGGCGCCAGACAATAAAAGGATGTGTTTGCGTTTGCCAGCTGTTAATCAGGTGTTCGGTGAAATAGGGCCGTGCTTGTTCAATCTGGTAAGGGCTGTTAAGGAAACGGGCGTTTTCCGGGTTGGGGAGGGTTCGCCATTGCTCAAGCTCCGGCGTCAGCAAAATCAGCAGGCCTCCCGCGCGCAATAAACCGGAAGCGATGCCCAGGGAATTGGCGCTGAGCCCTTGGCGAACATCAATAATTACACCATCGGCTTCCTGGCCGAGCAGGTGTACGATTTTGGAGCCGGGAATGCTTTCCACCTCCATATCGCTTAGGGCGGGGAAGTCATTGGCGTTGCCAAGCATTAACACCCGTTCATCGGCTTGCCAAAGTTGATCGAGTTGTTGGTTTTGCCAGCTAGGCTCGCCGCATAGTATCGTTAAAGCGCGGTGACGGCGGGTTTTGAGTTGAGAGCGTAATTCGGTTAGGGCGCTTGGGGTCATGTATCTTGTAACCAGTCAGTTAAGGGTTTGGGTTTGCCTAAATGATAGCCTTGTCCGTAAGTAATGCCAATGCGAGTGAGTTCCTGCTTGTCCTGTTCGGTTTCGACGTATTCGGCAACGGTTTCTTGATTGCGTAGCGCACTGATCTCTTGAATGTAACGAATAACAGCCTTATCCGACGGATCTGTGTGCATGTCTTTGACAAAGCTGCCGTCGATTTTAATGACATCGAACGGCAGACTTTTGAGGTATTCGAAAGAAGACATGCCAGTCCCGAAATCGTCCAATGCCAAGCCGATACCGATATTTTTCAGCCATTCAATGAAGGTTTTGGCTTGATTGAAGTTACCTACTGCAGACGTCTCTGTCAACTCCAGTTCCAATTTATACCAAGGGAAGCTAAAAGTTTGCACCGCCGTTTTGATTTTAGCTTGAAAATCTGGGTGATTGAGTGACGAACCGGCCAAGTTGATATGCACCGACTGCAGTTGGTTTAAATGTTCCGGGTTTTCGGCCACTTGGGTAAGGTAGTGCCATAGAACATAGCCGTCAATTTCGGCCATCAACTGGTAACGTTCGGCGGTTGGGAGAAAGTTGTTAGGAGGAATCAGGTTGTTTTTCGCATCCCACAAGCGTAACAAGATTTCATAACTTACCTGATTGCTCTCTTTTTGGAGCGGTACAATTGCCTGGGCATAAAGTTCAAAGCGTGCCGGACCTTCTGAAAGTGCTTCTTTTATGTAATTCGCGGTGACGATTTCTTGATTGCGACGCGAGGATAGATTGTCATCTGGATGGTAGATGTGAAGTTTATTACGTCCGGAGGCTTTGGCTGCATATAGGGCGGTGCCTGAGGCTTTAATCAGCTCTTCAAGCGTGTAGGTAAAGGGAGTGAACACAACCAGACCGATTGAGGCGGAAACTGAGAAGGCCTGACCTTGCCAAGAAAAACGAAAATCGTTCAGGCCTTGCAAGCGTTGTTGGGTAAATATGAGCCCTTCTTGTTCCGTGACCTGTCGTAACAGAATGAAAAAATCATCGCCGTCGGTTCTTGCCATTACAGCGTTCTCGGGGAGCGTGCTTTCACATTCGTGAGCAATCATTTTGAGCAGTTCGTCTCCCGCTTCGTAGCTGGCAGTCTCGTTGATTAGTTTGAATTGGTCAAGGTCAATGTGTACTAAAACATGCGTCGAGCTATTGGGACCTTTTAGTGCTTGAATGAGCTGCTTTTCCAGATAATAGCGATTGTATAGTCCGGTTAACTGGTCGTGCTCGGATTGATAACGCATTTTTTGAGTGGTTTCAGAAATCTGCGACATCATTTGATTGAAGCCGTCGAACAGTGATTTAACCTCATTTTTGGATTGGGTTTCCAGTACCGGGTATTGGTTTTCGGTAGGTTGACTCTCCTTCATCGCTTGAGCCAGCGTTTCAAATGGCTTTGAATAGCGGCGACTGAGCCAAAGTGTGAGAAAGAAGCCAATCAGCAGCTCCAGTGGAAAAGCGATGATTAGATAGGTCAAGTGTTGATTGAGCTGGGTGGTCAGGTCTTGCATGTCTACAATGTAAATCACATCGCCAAAACGGTGCCCGTCTACTTTTAGCGCGTGTTTGACGTAGAGGTCTTCGCCCTCAAAACGTGGTTCGGTTGTGGCGTTGTCGATCAGATGGTTGTATTTGTTTTTGTGTTTGCGTGAATATTCAAAAATGGCTTTTTGTTGCTCGTTGTAGAGCACTACTTGATCTACGGATTCGAATTGCGACAGGCGAAAAGACAGGTCGGAGTATACGTCGGTCTGGTCGCTGACGACTGCTTTGAGCATATCGTGGCTCATGGCTTTGTTAAGGGTCTGTGATAACTCAATGGCCAGTTCCTGGCGTTCTTTTTGGTCGAGTATATAGGCTAAGGAAAGGGTTATGATGGTAATGCCGAGTAGCATTAGAGAGGTCAACATAAACAGTTGCGTACGGATGCTGAGTGATTGCCACATTCAAAAGGCCCTTTAGTCAGTCTGAAAATTATTTTTCAATTGGTAGCTTCAAGTCGTTCCCCCACTCTTTCCAGGAGCCATCGTAGTTTGACACATTGTATCCCAGCTCTCTGAGTGCAAGGTAATTGGTGGCAGAGGCACGACCAATGTCACAATATAAAATGATTTTATTCTGCTTAGGCAGGGTGGTATACAGACCGTCCAATTTGGCTTTGGCCGCCAGTCCCTTCATCTGCTCGGTTGAGTTTAAATTGTGTGAAGCGGGAATGTTCAGCGCGTTCGGGATATGACCAAAGCGTTTGGCTGTAGAGACGTGGCCCAGATAAGCCTCTTCATCGCGCGCGTCTACAATAGTTTGGTTCGGATTTTTTGAAGCGATTAAGGTCGTCAGTTTGGTCGCTAACCGTTGATGGTTGATGACAGGTATGTAGTTGCTGGGCTGTGCTTGAGGCGTCTGTTTGGCAACCGTAAATTCATTTTTTAGCCAGCTGCGGTAGCCTTGATTCAATACCTTGACCTGGTTTAGACCGTAGACCTCTAATGTCCAGAATGCGCGTGCGGCTTTTATCATTTCGCCATTGTCGTAGATCACTACTTGAGTGTCGACATCGATGCCAAGAGAACGCAGTATTGTTTGGATTTTGGCGGGTTGCACAATGCGACCGTCTGTTTCAATATTATGGTAAGTCCAGGTTTCGGGAAGGTTGAGGGCGCCCGGGAGATGTCCCAGTTGGTATTCTTGCGGGGAGCGGCTGTCTAAAATCAGCAGGCCTGGTTGATTCAGTTTTTGGTGTAATTCGGAAGCAGACAGACGAACGTCGTTCGATGCATAAAGCGCCCCGCTTGCTATCAGCAGAGTGACAACAATCCATAACTTGTGATAAAGCCTGTTGAAGATGCTCACTGGGCGTTTCTCCACTGAATCTATTTTGGTCAATCCTATTTCACCTTCGGGAAGGTGGTGTGCATTTGACCTTTAGGGTTCTAATCATAGCCTACTCACAGTCCAGTTGGCAAAGGCTTGTTTTTTATCCTACGATTCCATCGTTTTAATATTCTTGTTGTTGCTTTTAAGCAACTTTGCTCTCGAATCGTCATATAATTTGTGTTTTTCTGGATTGGGCGTGGCCATGTGGCCGTGTCGATTAACCTTTGACAATGATGCATGATGATGGCTTTTTATGACCCCCAATAAACTCGCTGTGGCAAAACTACTCTGGACGCCTGAAAATGTACCCATTTCCGAGTCTTTTGACGATTTTTATTACTCCACCGATGATGGCTTGCAAGAAGCGGAATATGTGTTTGTGCACCACAATAAGCTGGCGCAGCGGTTCTCAGAATTGGCGGAAGACTCGAAGTTTTGTATTGCCGAAACCGGATTTGGTACCGGCTTGAATTTTTTGAGTGTGGTCAAGTTATGGTTGAAGCTGGCTCCGTCACAGGCACAATTGCATTTTTTTTCGTTTGAAAAATACCCGTTGAGAGTTGCGGATTTGCAACGTGCCCAACAGCCCCATGTCGAGTTGGCGGACTTGGCGTCTGAGCTTTATCGGCATTACCCGGTTTTGCTACCAGGCTGGCACGATGTCTGGTTGCTTGACAACCGGATTCGTCTAACTTTATGGTTTGGAGAGGCCTTGACAGGCCTGCCGGAAATTGAGGCCAGCAGAAAAGGAACCGTGGACGCTTGGTTGTTGGACGGCTTTGCACCAGCCAAAAACCCGGATATGTGGCAGCCCGCGCTTTACCAGCAGATGGCCAGATTGAGTCACGCAGGCACGACCTTTGCCACCTTTACCTCAGCAGGTGAGGTGCGTCGCGGACTGGAGAAGGCCGGCTTTGAAGTGAAAAAGGCGGTGGGCTATGGCAAAAAACGTGAAATGTGTTTTGGTCAGTTGTCCCAGTTGCGGCCTTTCAGTTTGAAAGCCCCTTGGTTCAGCCGGCCAGAGCCGCGGGAAAAGGGGAGCGCTATCGTGGTGGGAGCCGGTCTGGCGGGCGCTAGCGTGGCAAATAAACTGGCATTGGCGGGCTGGAAAGTCACCGTTTTAGAGGCTGGGTCACAACCGTCTCAGCAGGCTTCCGGTAATCTGGCGGGGGCGATTCATCCCTTGGTGACCGCTGATTGGAATCTGCGTAGCCAATGGTACCTGCAAGGCTTTGAAGCGACTTTGCGTACCTTGTTGCCATGGTTAGAAAATGACGAAATAGAAGGCGATCTGACTGGGCTGCTGCAGTTGACGGTCACCGAGGTCGGCGCCAAACGTGTCAGTGAAGCGCTTGAGCGTGTGGGGTTGCCCGAAGAGTTTGCAGAGTTATTGAGTCGTGAACAGGCCAGTGACCGCGCCGGCGGTCCGGTTGGCGAAGCGGGATTGTTTTTTCCGAAAGGCGGGTGGGTCAACCCACCATCGGTGGTGCGGCGCTGTCTGCAGCATCCAGACATAGACGTAAAGTATGGACAGGAAGTAACCGAACTGACGCATAACGATTCAGGCTGGCAAGTCCTTACTACTGAAAATGCTTCCTATCAGGCGGATTGCGTGGTGGTCGCCAGCGGTGCTTTGAATGCAGAATTAAACCGCTTCCTTGGCTTGCCTATTCGCCCGGTCAAAGGTCAAGTCAGTCACCTTAATGAAAATCAGCAGGCCTGGTCATTGCGATGTGCGGTGACGCATGAAGGTTACTCTGCACCTTGTGGATCAGGATGCGCGGTCACTGGCGCCACCTTTGAAGCGCCGGATATGAGTTCGACCCTATCAACGCAAAGCCACCAATTAAACCTTGATCAGGTTGAGAAGGCCCTGCCAGGCTGGGTGAAGGGCTCGTCCGAGGCGGTTGGTGGTAGGGTGGCCTTCCGGCCGACCACGCCCGATCATTTGCCGATTGTAGGGCCGGTCGCCGACCCCCAATGGCTTGAGCAGGCCTATCTGTCACAGTCACAGACCCATGCGGTGTATCGTTATCCTCCGCAGCGTTATCTACCGGGCCTGTTTGTTTCCAATGGACATGGACCGCGTGGCTTGATGTCGGTGTTTCTGGCGGCGGAAAGCATTGTCGCCGACCTGCAAGGCGATGCCCTGCGCCAGCCTTTGTCGCTATACCATGCAAGCCATCCGGCGCGTTTTGCCATTCGCAAATGGCGTAGCGGGAAGGGTTGAGAAGGAATGAGAAGCCCGCTATTGACTAAGAGATGATTAATTCCGTAAATGTGGGTATGATGATTACGGTTGTTTTCCGGGAGTTTTGAGTGAAATTTGAGGTGTGTTTGTGAATTTATGGGAGTGCTCAAGTCGTTGGCCAAGGTCGATTGCGGTTTGTCTGGCTCGTATGAGTGTTTTAGGTTTTGTATTAGGTGCTTTGAGCGCCTGCAGCCTGCTTGATCCGCTGACATCAGAACGCCGTGACCTTGCTGTCCAGGGAAATCAGAAGGTCGCGTCAGCTGAAAACCGCAGTCAAAATTATCTGTATGCGCAAGCAAGCGCCGCAATTTCAGGACAAAGTCCTCTGGCTTTGGCGCAAGCGCGCGCCAATGCGGAACAAGTCGCGCGTTTGGAGTTGATGCGCTCAGAGATGTCTGCAAAGAATACAAGAAGCTATCACTCGGCGCTGGAAAAGACCGTGCGTGAAGCCGTTTCGGCCAAGCTGTCACCTTGGCAGTGGCCGGAGTCGGAGTTTGAAACATGGAAAGTTGAACCGACAGCCGACTCTTTGAGAGTCACCCTGAGAGTGTCCAAACAGTCGCTTTTGGATGAGCTAGAGGCGCGAATGCAGCAGATTGAAACACACCTTCTGGTGTATCGCCATGTTGGGGATAGGGGGTCACATTTGCGGCAGTTGGAGGTGTTGTTGCCAGCTCTGCCATGGATTGAAGAGCATCAACGCTTAAGCGCTTTGCAAAAGCGCCTGCAAAATGAGGAAGTTCCTTTTCAAGTGGAAGAGGCCGGAGTGGTCGCCCTGTTGGATCGTAAAATCAGCATCCTCTTCAATGAACTTTTATGGGTAGTCAATGAAAGCCTGCCTGAATCGGCCGCTTATGAAAATATTCTGACCGAGTCGCTCAGGCGTGAAGGCCTGAGGGTCAGTGCCAAACAGCCGGATTTGGATGTGAATTACTACATTGAGCCCAGTGAGTATAATGAGGATTCCGGGCAAGCTACACTGTTTGCCGACATGACTTTGCTGGATTCCGATAAAGAGGTTTTCCTGTCTTACGCGACCGAGATTTCCGGCCAGCCAGCCTGGAGTGATGAAGATCTGAAACAAGCCGTGCAAAAACTGGCCGGCGAAGTCTATCAGCTTGTCGGTGAACGTTTGCTCGAATGGGTTTATGCAAATGAGCACCAGCTGGCTTCTAAGATTCAATAACGAAAGATAACGACTATGTTTGGAAAAATCAGTTTTATTATTTTGCTTGTGATTTTCATCGTCTTGGCGATCATGTTCGATTGGTTTGGTAGCCGCGACCTGTTTCAAAAGGGCGTCGATGGCGCGCAGGTCGCCGTCGAAAAAATTGAATCGGCAGGCGATAAAGTCAATCAGGCCATTGAAACCATTAATGAAGAGGAAAAACGATAAATGCGACCTTCAATCCGTATCAAAACGGCCGTTCTGGCCATGGGCACTCTGTTTGCGACAATGGGGCAGGCGAACTCGTTGGGCCTGGATTTGGCGGTCTCGGATGAGACGGCGAACTTTGGGGTGTTTTCACAAACCGAAACCCCCGTGGATTCGGCACGCTATGCCGCGCATTATTTTTACAACGAACCTGGAGACCGTCTGTATTCGGTGTCAGCAGGCGTACAGCGGAAAGGCATGGGCGGCACCCCGAACCTGGAATTGGGTCTAAAAGGGAAAGCCTTTTACATGACCCAAGACAGTTATGACTTGGACGGTTACGGATTGATGCTGGGTGTCACCGGTCGTTACTGGCTGCCGACACAGGCTCCTGCCTCGGTTTCGGCTGAGTTTTTGCACGCGCCCGAGATTGTAACTTCGGGCGATGCGGAGGCGGCAACCGAAATGGCGGTGCGTGCCGACTTGCAGGTTTTGCCGAACGTAACCGGATTTGTCGGCTTTCGTTACCTGACGATGGATATGAACGTCGACTCGGATTATGAATTCGATAAAAATCTGCATATCGGGGTTGAGGTCAAAATCAACTAAACCGACTTTTGCTTACAAAAAAGCACCCCAGAGCGCGGTTCAATACGGCGTTTTGCGGGTGCTTTTTTTGGTTATAATGGCTCTAAATATCATTATTGGGCAATGAGTTTCATGCCTTAAGGGGGACGTATGTTTGAGGGCGCAAAGATTGGTCTGATCATTGTGGGGGATGAAATCCTGTCTGGAAAACGTCAAGATAAACACCTTGCACAGGCGGCCTCTCTGCTTAGACCCAGAGGGCTGGCGATCAGTTGGGTGACGATTGTCGGCGATGAGCCGGAGTTATTGACTCAAACGTTAGAGCGCAGTTTTGCTTCCCAGGACATTGTCTTCTGTTTTGGCGGCATTGGAGCGACTCCGGATGACCGAACCCGTCAGTGTGCCGCCAAAGCCCTTAAACTTCCGCTTGAGCGACACCCGAAAGCGATCAAGGAGATTGAGGCCGAATTTGGCGAGGCGGCTTATCCGCAGCGTATTCATATGGCGGAATATCCGCAGGGCGCCGAGATCATTCCTAATTTCTATAACCGTGTACCCGGTTTTTCAATCCGCAATCATCACTTTATGCCGGGTTTTCCGATGATGGCGAAACCGATGATGGAATGGGTTTTGATGACCTATTATGACCAGCTAAATTCGCCGCCGAAGGTGGAGTGTGCGATTCGCCTGATTGATGGTCAGGAGTCGGAGTGGGTCGAATTCATGCAACAATTCGAATCGCAGTTTCCAACCCTGAGATTGTTCAGCTTGCCTAAGATTGATGAGCAGGATCGACGTTCCATCGAGTTGGGCGTCGAAGGTTTGATGGAAGACGCACAAGCCGGATTGGACGTGATTATTGAAGAAGCGAATCGTCGGGCGCATGAGTGGCAGCTGCTGGATTCTTGGACAGGTCATGAAGACTGATTGCAATAAAGGCTTTACGGCCTGTGTTATGACCGCCATGAGCAACACCAGTGATAAGGGTACGCGTATTTATGGAAGGTGATAAGGGGGTGAGTTATGCCGACTCGCAAGGTGCACAAAGTCCAGAATGGGATGTGATTGTTCTGGGAGCGGGTGCCTCCGGGTTGATGTGTGCTGCCACGGCGGGTTACCGAGGCAAGCGGGTCTTGGTTATCGATCATGCGCCCAAAGCGGCGGCAAAAATTCGTATTTCCGGTGGTGGGAAGTGTAATTTCACCAACTTGAATGTGTCTCCTGAACATTACATTTGCCGCAATCCTCATTTTGTTAAAAGCGCCTTGTCACGTTATCCGTCGAGTGCTTTTATCGAACTGGTAGACCGTCATGGTTTGACTTATGAAACCCGGGAGTTGGGCAAGCTGTTTTGCTGTGAGCGAGCCTCCGACCTGATTCAGATATTGCGTACCGAGTGCGACTGGGCCGGAGTCGAGTTTTTGCTTAAAACCGAAGTAGGCAAGGTAGAGGCGAAGCATGGAGGCGGTTTCATCTTGAAAACCAGTGCGGGAGTATTCGCTTGTGAAAAGCTGGTAGTGGCCACTGGCGCTTTGTCTTTTCCCAAACTCAAGGCAAGTGGGTTCGGATACCAATTGGCCCGGCAGTTTGGTCTTGAGGTTTGTGCGCAATCGCCGGGTTTGGTGCCTTTGACTTTTTCCGGCAAGTGGCAGCAGCGTTTTTCCAGCTTGAGCGGGTTGTCGATGGATGTGGTGGTGACGGTTGAGGGTAAACATTTTTCCGAGGCTTTATTGTTTACCCATCATGGGCTCAGTGGTCCGGGCATTCTTCAGGCTTCCAATTACTGGCAACCCGGCAAGCCGATTCACATTAACCTGCTGCCCGGCTTGGATGTCTATGCTCAGTTGCTGGCTTTAAAGCAGTCTGGGCAGTCTTTGTCAAAATGGCTCAACCAATATTGGCCCAAACGCTTTACCCAGCTTTGGTTGGAGATTTTCCCAATGGATTCGATGCTGTCTAACCAGCCGAACGAACAGTTGCAGGCTTATGCGTTGCAAATAATGAATTGGCAACTGTATCCGGATGATACCGCCGGATACGATAAGGCGGAAGTAACCTTGGGTGGAATCGATACTGATGAAGTTTCCTCTAAAACCTTTGAGGCCAAAAAACAACCAGGCCTGTTCTTTATCGGTGAGGTTTTGGATGTGACCGGTCAGCTCGGCGGCTACAATTTTCAATGGGCGTGGGCCTCTGGCGTGGCCTGTGGCCTATCCTTGTAGGCAGGGCTGATGTTGAGTGCTTAAAGCGTTATAATGGCGCACACTTGTATTAAATAGAGATGCTGTCTCATGAACTTATTGAATTTAGACCCTGCGGCACGTGAAGCCTTTTCCAAGACGGTTCAGACCTTGATCCAGAAACACAAGATCGACCCTCAAGAAATTTTTTTGAACGTACTGGAAAGCCAGGAAGCGCCGGAAATGAATTACTGGATGGCGATGGTGTTGGTGCAGGAGCATTTTGTTTCACCGCAGATGGAAGTGGGGACTGATGCCGCCGGCGAAACCGTTAAACCCTTGCAGGCGGCTTGTTTATTGCAGAATGTGGGTGTGACGGCAGCAATGCTGGAGCTTAATGCGTTTACAGGATCGGTTACTGACCGGGATTATCAGTTGTGTGCCCGCATAGCCTCTCAGCATGAAGATCAGGCCATTTTGGGGCTGCTGATGAAATACGCCCAGGAAAAAGAAGCTTTAGAACCCTTTATGCGTGCGCTACAAGGTTCGACTTTGCAATAAAGCTAATGGGCAAGTCATTATTGATAGTCTATAGCTATCATTTTTATTGTAATTATTGATTTTACTAATTGTCCGTTATTTCATACACTGGTAACCACTCAATAGAGTGACAATTATATATTTAGTCTGAGAAGAGGATTTTGAAAATGGCATTAGAAAATAGAGAAGGTCAGAAAGTTCCAGCGGTCACGTTCCGTACCCGTCAAAAAGATGAGTGGGTCAATGTGACTACCGATGAGTTGTTTGCAGGCAAAACCGTGGTGGTTTTCTCCTTGCCTGGAGCCTTTACTCCGACCTGTTCTTCCAGTCACTTACCTCGTTACAACGAATTGGCTGGTGTGTTCAAGGAAAACGGCGTGGATGACATTTTGTGTCTTTCCGTCAACGATACCTTTGTCATGAACGCATGGGCAGAAGATCAGGAGTCTGACAATGTGACGTTGATTCCGGACGGGAACGGTGAGTTTTCTGAAGGCATGGGAATGTTGGTCGACAAAACCGATCTAGGATTTGGGATGCGTTCATGGCGTTATTCTATGCTGGTTAAGGATGGTGTTATTGAGAAGATGTTTATCGAGCCGGATGTGCCGGGTGACCCGTTTGAAGTGTCCGATGCCGATACTATGCTGAACTACATCAATCCTCAGGCCAAAGCGCCACGAGTTGCGACCATCTTCACTAAGCCGGGTTGTCCTTTCTGTAAAAAAGCCAAAGCGATGTTGGATGAGAAGGGAATTGCTTATGAAGAAATTACCATCTCAAACCACGGTCCTTCTTCAAAGACTCTGCGTGCGATCGCCAATGCGTCAACGGTTCCTCAGATTTTCATTGAGGGCGAATATATTGGCGGATCGGATGATCTAGAAACCTATTTGTCTAAATAATTGTGGTGTGAAGTGATTCAAAAACCGGCAGGCCTGGTATTTGAATCACCACCAGAAAAAATTTAAAAAAAGGGCTGTTTTTACGGCCCTTTTTGTTTTATTGCTGTATGCACAGAGGAATGAGAAATGAAGTACGATTACGATTTGATTGCCATTGGTGCCGGAAGTGGCGGCTTGTCGGTGGTAGAGCGAGCCGCTGAATACGGCAAAAAGTGTGCAGTGGTCGAGGCCAGAAAAATCGGTGGTACCTGCGTCAATATTGGCTGTGTGCCAAAAAAGGTCATGTGGTTTGGCGCGCACATAGCCGAAGCCCTGCGCGATGCTCCGGATTTTGGGTTTCACGTGGAACAAAAAGGGTTTGACTGGAAAACGCTGGTTGAAAAGCGTGAACAGTACATCAGTAATATCAATACCTGGTACGGTGGATATATGGCCGATAAGGGTGTAGATGTTCTGCAGGGCTGGGGAAGTTTTGTGGATGAACATACCGTTGAAGTCGATGGCAAGCACTATACCGCCGAGACGATTGTCATCGCCCCTGGTGGAACCCCGCTGATTCCACAGGAAACCGAAAATGCTAATTTAGGAATCTCCTCAGACGGTTTTTTTGAGTTAACCGAACAGCCCAAGAAAGTAGCGGTGATCGGTAGTGGCTATATCGCGGTTGAATTGGCCGGAGTGTTTCAAGCGTTAGGCACGGATACGACATTGGTGAGTCGCAAAGATTTAGTGTTGAGAGGCTTTGATGATCTGATTCGTGAAACCTTAACTGATGCCATGCTTGAAAGCGGCTGTAAGAAAGAGTATCACTTTGCGGTGAAAAAACTTGAACGTGAGGCTGATGGGACTCTGACTGTCTACAGTACCGATGGACAGGTAATCTCTGGATTTGATCAGGTTGTCTGGGCCGTGGGTCGACAGACTTTGGTTGAGCCGCTTAAACTCGAAAACGTCGGCCTGAAGACCAACGGTTATGGCTTTATCGAAGTCGATGACGAGCACCGTACTGCGGTGGATAATGTCTTTGCGATTGGCGATGTGACAGGACAGCCACAATTGACCCCGGTGGCGATCCGAGCCGGGCGCTATCTGGCGGAAAGACTCTACAATAACAAACCGAACCTTAAGTTGGATTTGAGTTCGGTGCCGACGGTGATTTTCTCCCATCCTCCGGTTGGCACGGTAGGTCTGGCCGAGCATGATGCACGCAGTCAGTATGGTCATGATAATGTTAAAGTCTACACGTCAGAGTTCACCCCTATGCGCTATGCGTTTACCCAGCACCAAATCAAGACTGCATTGAAGCTGGTTGTGGTTGGTGAAGAGGAGAAAGTGGTGGGGATTCACATCATTGGTGACGGCGCCGATGAGATGTTGCAAGGGTTTGCGGTTGCCGTGCAAATGGGCGCGACTAAAGCTGACTTGGATGCCACCATTGCCATTCACCCATCCAGCTCTGAAGAACTGGTTACGATGCGCTGATTTTGATGCTTTTGAATCAAATGGATGAACCCGGCCTTAGCCGGGTTTTTTTGTATGTAATTTATAGACTTGTTATGTTTTATAAGGTCTGGTCGCGTTTATTGCGTTGGAATTCGGGCGTGTAGGGTCGCAAGCTTTTTAAGCAAAGCCCGATATTCAAAAGTGACGGTCTGCAGTTTTGCCCCAATTAGGTGTTCATCGTCATCATCGCTGCAACGCACAATTTCAATAGGAATTTGTATGGATGTGATCCTGGAGTCCAGCTCCACCTCAAATTGCAGTTCGACCTGTGTTCCGGGTTCAATCGTAGCCGCGCTGAGGATGCCGACCCCGCTCGCGGAAAAGTTGATGATGGTGGTGTAGATTTGTCTACCGTCAATCATCAGAATTGACGCCTTATGTGAAGGGTAGCGTTCAGCCTGGCGTTTGTCTGAGGGTGTGAAGATAGGGCTTGGCATCATAGTGGGACCATTTAAATTAAAAGTTTTTATATATTATTTCTATATATTATTGATTAACTATAACAAAAAAACCGATTGAATAATATGGAGTTAGAAACGTACTCATGGGTTTCTTACTTCGGGTTTATGCCGCTGCAAGCGATTCATAAAGAGAAAGGTAAGCCTGGGTTGGAAAGTCCAGCTTCAGTCCGATATGTCTTTGTTCATGCAGTTCAATGCAGTGTTTGACTTCGGCTTTGAACTGAAAGCATTGCAGCGTTTTATTGGCTGGAATGTCAAAATGGATTTCGATGCGTTGGTTGACATCCAAAGGTACGTCGGCAATCAGGCCAATTCCATGCTTTGAGAAATCCGTCATGATGGCATACAGACTTTGTTTACCTGAAATGATCGTGACCGGCCGGCTCGAGGGCAGGCGTTTGGCTAAACGCTGTTCGACTGCCTGTTGGACTGATTGGCTCATGAGTTCGCTCGATTTTTATAGGGTTATATAAGTAGACTTCATTATAGTGAAAGCGCTTAAGTGAAATCATGCTGATTGAAAAGAATGTTTTTTCACGGCCATAAAGTAAGGTTATTAAGATTGGATTTCTGCTTACTTACTGTCTCTGTTAGGGTTCGCTTTCGGTCTGTCTGGACGATATAATAAGGTCAAAATTCAATGGATAAGAGGATAGGTTATGGCGATTCGCAGCTATAAGGGAACAGTACCGGTTATGGATTCGAGCGGTTGGGTGGATGCCTCTGCCGTGGTGATCGGCAGGTGTCATTTTGGGGCCGATGTCAGTGTCTGGCCAAATGCGACCCTGCGCGGAGACGTGAATGATATTGTCATTGGTGATCGGTCTAATATTCAAGATGGCTCAGTGGTTCATACAACACATGAAAGTGCGATTTCCAAAGGGTCGAAATGCATTGTCGGTCAGGATGTCACCGTAGGGCATAATGCGGTTTTGCACGGCTGTGTGATTGAGGATGAGTGTTTGATTGGTATGGGAGCCGTTATATTGGACAATGCCGTTGTCCAGAAGCATGTGCTGGTAGGAGCAAACAGTTTGGTGCCTCCTGGAAAAGTGCTGGAGAGCGGATATCTTTACGTGGGCTCTCCAGTCAAGAAAGCACGCGCCTTAACCGAGCAGGAGATCGCTTTCTTCAAGTATTCAGCAGAGCATTACGTTAAGCTCAAAAACGATTATCAGAACGAGTTCTGCATCGACGAGGAAGAGTGATCGATGCTAATTCGGTTTCATGAAATGAGCAGGCCTGTCGGTTTTTGGGCCAATTTTTGCCCAGCTTTCTGTTGGATGCCTTAAGTATTTGCCATCAGTTTTCTGACGGTTTCAATGACTTCTGCCGTTTGTGGGCGTACACCGCGCCAGAGGTAAAATGCTTCGGCGGCTTGTCCAACCAGCATGCCCAGACCATCCATGGTTTGGCACTGGGGTTGAATCTGTTTGGCCCACTCCATGAACACCGTCGGTTTTTGGCCGTACATCATGTCATAGACCAGCGTGTTCGCTCCAATGGTGCTTTCGGCAATGGGTGGGAGTTTGTTATCCAGGCTGGCGGAGGTGCCGTTGATGACGATGTCATAAGAGCCTTCGGGTATGTTTTCCCAGCCACTGGCACTGATGCTAAAGTTATCCTTAAAGCGTTCTCCCAGAATCTGTGCACGTTTTTCCGTACGGTTGGCAATATGAATCGCCGCCGGTTGTTTGTCAATAATCGGTTCAAGAATGCCTTGTACCGCACCACCTGCGCCTAGAATCAATATCTTCTGCTTGGCTAGCGGACGTTTGCCGTTTTCTTCAATGTCGTTTACCAATCCGATTCCATCGGTATTGTCGCCCAGTGTGGAACCATCCTCGTTGAATATAAAGGTGTTGACGGCGTGCGCCGTCTGTGCGCGCTGACTTAAGCTGTCGGCATATTCAAAAGCGTCGAGCTTATAAGGCACAGTAATGTTAATGCCTTTGTAGCCGCGATTTTTCAAGTCGGCCATGGCCCATGAAAAGTCGGTCTCTTCAGCATCAATCAAAATCGCCTCATACGTCATGTCTTGTCCGGTTTGTTCGGCAAATAGGCGATGGATGGTGGGAGATTTGGAGTGGGCTATGGGGTAGCCAACAACGGCGTAAAGATCGGTCATGGGATGAGTCATCCTGAAGCTTTGTGAAATTTATAGAGTGACATTGGGTTTAGCAAGAGACGAAACAATGGGGGTGTGCGTCTCTTGAAGTCCGTCATTATTAATGCAGCCTGTTTAGTTGTTTTGCTCGTTCAGCCAAATGGCCGCGAGTTTGGCGTAATAGGTCAAAATGCCGTCTGCACCGGCGCGTTTACAGCTGAGAAGGGTTTCCAGTACCACTGGTTTCTCATCAATCCACTCGTTTTGAGCGGCGGCTTTGAGCATCGCATATTCTCCACTGACATGATAAACGTAGGTCGGCGCTTTGAATTCGTCTTTAATGCGGCGCACGATATCCAAATAGGGCAGGCCGGGTTTGATCATGACCATGTCGGCACCTTCATTCAGGTCAAGCGAGACTTCATGCAGAGCTTCGTTGCTGTTGGCTGGATCCATTTGGTAGGTGTGTTTGTTGCCTTTGCCAAGGTTTTCGGCAGAGCCCACCGCGTCTCGGAACGGGCCGTAAAAGGCCGACGCATATTTGGCGGAATAGGCCATGATGCGTGTATTGATATAACCATGGTCCTCAAGCAGTTCGCGAATTTCGATGATGCGGCCATCCATCATATCCGAAGGCCCAATCACATCCGCTCCGGCTTCGGCATGCGACAATGCCTGTTTCATCAGTACATCAATGGTGTCGTCATTGAGCACATAACCGTTTTCATCAATGATTCCATCCTGGCCGTGAGTGGTGAATGGATCCAGTGCAACATCTGTCATAACACCCAATTCCGGACAGGCCTGTTTGACCGCGCGTACCGCTCTTTGCGCCAAGCCCTGCGGATTATATGCTTCGGCCGCATCCAAGGATTTAGCTTCAAGGGGGGTGACTGGAAACAGCGCGACCATGGGAATGCCCAGTGCGGAAATCTCTTTGGCTTCTTCCACTAAAAGATCTATACTCAGGCGTTCTACGCCAGGCATCGATTTCACCGGTTCGCGGCTGTTATGGCCTTCAATGACAAACATCGGCAAGATCAGGTCATTGGTTGTCAGTACGTTTTCGCACATTAAGCGACGCGAAAAGGTGTCTTTACGCATTCGACGCATTCGAGTGATGGGAAATTGACGATCAATCATAGTGAGAACCTTTGTGGAGTAACGGAATTACGCTAAACGAGAGCGACTTGAATGATACTATTCAAACTTTAAAAAAGAAAGGAGTAAGGCGGTGACGGAGCAGTTGGAATATGTTTTTTTTGATGAAGACTTGGCTAAGCGGTTTGCCGATTTTTGTCAAAAGCACGGGGTCAATGGGTCAATCGTCAATGAAGAGCTGCACCCGGGTGAAGTTTCCTATTCGGTTCGGTTGATAGAGGAGGGACTGGCTGCAGAAGTGGTAGAGTCCATCGAAGAGACTTACAACGACCTGTTTTTTGGCGAGCAGGCCGCACAGATTGAGGGAAATGACGGCGATGGTGCTTTGGCCGATGCCTGTGGAGTGCAGGTTCAATTGCAATCCGGTGAATTCACGACGGTGGCGATTCACCCTCAAATCATGAATAAAATATTGTCCGTTTTGACGGTGGATGAATTGCAGAGTTTTTTGAGTCAGGTTGCAGAGGACATCGAAAACCCGAAAAACGGCCCGATTTGCCGCCGAGAAGACCTTCCTCAGCTTTGACCGGCGCGGACGTTTTCACGGGTAGGATTGTTTCAAAATAAAATAAACAATGGATATGTATTTAGGGCTGATAGAAAAAGGGCGTACCGCTCATAAAAAAATTATATAAGTGAATTCTAATTTTTGTTGGGTAATCGCTTGAAGTATTAATTTATAAAACATATCATTACGGGTCAGCAAATTTGGTATTGGCGGTGCATGTTATCGCTGTGCTTAGCTAAATAAAAATAAATTAAACTCTTGAATCTGGGATGTTGTTGCCTCGCAGCAAGATCAATCAAGGAGCATTAAATGACAGATCAAAACGTAGAAAAGGTTGCGGTTCAAACAGAAGAAAGCCGTAGCCAGAGTCGTCGTACCTTTTTAAAAGGTAGTGCGGCCGTAGCTGGGGGTGTGCTTTTCACTAAGGCCGCTTCAGCTGCAGACGGTGCGGGTTATGACGCTAAAAAAGCGGTAGCACCTTACGCAGGTAAGAAAGAAATTACTGATGTGCTACAGGATGGTGCCGCTCGTAAATCTTTAGGTTTCGGTGTGCGTAAGTATCCATACGGTATGCCTTCGCCATTTGAAAAAGAAGTTCAGCGTCGTACATTAGAGTGGTTGACTCCAGATTCAATGGCTTCTATCACCATGACTCCGCTGCAAAGCTTGCACGGAATTATCACCCCTAACGGTCTTCACTTTGAGCGTTTCCACGGTGGTGTACCAACTATCAACCCTGATGACCACCGTTTGGTTATCCATGGTTTGGTTGAGCGTCCATTGATTTTCACTATGGATGATCTAAAACGTTTCCCTTCTGTATCACGTATTCACTTCGTAGAGTGTCCTGCTAACGGTGCGATGGAGTGGAAAGGGGTTCAGTTGAACTCTGTTCAGTGGACTCACGGTATGATGTCTTGTGTGGAATACACCGGTGTACGTCTATCTGACCTGTTGAAAGAAGCGGGTATCAAACCTGAAGGTAAATGGATCATTCCAGAAGGTGCTGACGCCGCTGGTCTGACTCGTTCAATTCCTCTTGAAATCGCAATGGATGACTGTTTTGTTGCTTACGCGCAGAACGGTGAAGCTTTACGTCGCGAACAGGGTTACCCAATCCGTTTGGTTGTACCTGGTTGTGAAGCGAACATGTGGGTCAAGTACCTACGTCGTATCCAAGTTCATGATGTGCCAGCACAGCACCGTGAAGAGACTTCTAAGTACACTGAGTTGATGCCTGATGGAACGGCACAGCGTTTCTCTTGGTACATGGAACCAAACTCTGTAATCACCTATCCATCTCCGGACTTTAAAATGCAAGGTCCAGGTAAATACTACATCCGTGGTTTGGCTTGGTCTGGTCGCGGTAAGGTTGCACACGTTGATGTTTCTTTTGACGGTGGTAAAAACTGGAAAGAAGCACACTTCACTTCACCGGTTCTTGATAAAGCTTGGACTCGTTTCGAAGTTGAATGGGATTGGGACGGTTCTGAAGCCTTCCTAATGAGCCGTGTTACAGATGAAACCGGTTATGTTCAGCCGCCTATGCCGCAAATGCGTAGCTTAGAAGGTACAAACAACGTTTACCACCGTACAGCGATGGTTACATGGCGCGTACATGCATGGGAAGACGGCAAAAATGGAGGCATGATTGAAAATGTTCAATACTAAAAAAACATTCGTTGTAGCTGCGGTTGCAACTCTATTTGCTGGCTCTGCAAGCGCAATGAGCGGAAGCTCTGATGGCGCCGCTGGTGATAAAATCGATGGTAAATACGCTGCTAACTACGCAGAGATCATTCGTGAAGCGGATGGTAAATACCTGGACAAAGCGGTAATCGAAGCCATTCTTGGTAAAGACGCCGCCCACGGACGTGATGGTTTGGAAGGTAAGTTAGACCCTGCTAACCCATACTCTTTCGAAGTGGACGACAGTATCGATGGTGGTAACCACGGTAACGCTCAGTGTAAAGTTCCTGCAGCTTTCGTTGAAGTTCACGACAGCGTAAATGCAAACTTCTACAACGACGGTGACTTTGTTGCACGTGGTTTTGGTACGCCAATCTCCGAAGCTTCAATGGCTAAGTGGAACATCACTGTCGACGGTGACGGTAAAGGTCTTCCTGATCCTTCAGTCGGTATGACGGTTGAAGAAGGGGCAAAAGTTTACGTCCAGTTCTGTGGTATGTGTCACGGTGAATTCGGTGAAGGGGCTAAAGGATATCTTCCTCTTGCAGTTGAAGAGAACTTGGTTACTTCTGATTTCTACGCTCCGGCTCCGATGAAAGCAGTGGGTAACTACTGGCCATATGCGACGACCTTGTTCGATTACATCCGTCGTACAATGCCTTTCTGGACACCTAATGCTCCGCATATCGGTGACGCAGGTTACATGGGGATGACTGGTTATATCCTTCAGTCTAACTATGTACCGATGGATGACGAAGGAACGGAATTGGAAGATGATACTTTCTTCAACTCTGAAGTACTTATGAAAATGAATAAGTACATGAAGAACCAAGGAAACTTCTTCTGTGATCACCGTCCGGTTATTCACAACGAGCGTTGCATGACAAACTGTCCTGACACGCAAGTGGGTGATGGTAAAGGTGACATCCATAACTACCGTCAAGCACGCAAACTACCTGATGGAACTCCTCAGTACAACGTTCCTCAGCGTATGCACGAAGATCCACCAGGTGTTGGTCACGCTGGTATGTAATCTCTGATTACATTTGATCTGAAAAAGCCCGCTTTTTAGCGGGCTTTTTTTGTTTTTAAGCTCTATTAATAGAACTGACTCATCCCACCAGTTTTTTGCCATTTATTTGCAATATATTATTGAATTCTAATGCTTTGTTCGTGTAGAATTCGTTATTCCCATCCGGCTATAACGCTGGCAGCGACGAGAGAGATAGATCGAACGATGAGAAATGAGCTGATTGATCCATTTAACCGAAAAATAGAGTATGTACGCGTATCCGTTACAGACCTGTGTAACTATCGCTGTGGCTACTGTATGCCGGAGCAGGGTGTTCACCCGGAAGGCAATCACAAAGAGTACCTGTCGTACGATGAGCTGGCCAGAATCATTAAAGCGTTTGTGAATCTGGGTGTGGCAAAAATTCGCCTCACGGGGGGCGAACCTTTGGTGCGTAAAAACCTGGCTTCATTGGTCAAGCAAATCAGTGCCTTTGAGGGTTTGGAAGACATCGCCCTATCAACCAATGCGCATCATCTTGGGCGTGAAGCTTTGGCATTGAAAGAGGCGGGTGTTAACCGCTGTAATATCAGTATCGATTCTCTAAGACCGCAACGATTCAATAACATCACGCGGGGCGGAGATTTGGAAAAAGTCCTGCAGGGTGTGGATAAGGCGCTGGAAGTGGGGATGACTCCCGTAAAGTTCAATATGGTGGTCATGAAGGGCACAAATGATGACGAAATTGAAGCCATGGTGGATTACGGATTGGAAAAAGGGGTAGAGGTGCGTTTCATCGAAACCATGCCGATCGGTCCGGCTGGTGTCAGTATGATGGATCAGCACTATCCCGCGGATAAGATTCTTGCGCGTATCAAAAAGCACGTTGGTTCTGACCTGTTGCCGTCATCTGGTAAGACCCATGACGGCCCTTCACGGAATTTTTTGATTGCCGGTACGCAAACTCGGGTTGGGGTGATTTCCGCCGTTTCGCAACATTTTTGCGAAAGCTGCAACCGGGTTCGATTAACCGCACGGGGGGTTCTGGCCTTGTGTTTGGGGCAGGAAGATTCTGTAGACTTAAGAACGCCACTGCGTGAAGGCATTACGGATGTAGAGCTTGAACAATTGATTACAGATGCCATGCTTAAGAAACCGGAAAGACACTTCTTCAATGAGAATGTGCATAACATTGAATTTAGACAAATGGTCCAACTGGGCGGGTAAAGGTTATTTAATTAAACGAATGAATCGTTAGTGTATTTGAGGAATCGATGATGGTGAATGTACTTTATTTCGCAAGCTTTAGAGAGATGCTTGGTAAGGCAGATGAACAATTACCAGCCACTCATGGTGATGTTCAGTCTTTGATTGCAGAACTGGCGACACGCGGTGACAATTGGAAACAGGCTTTGCTGGACAACCAAAATTTACAAATCGCGGTCAATCATGATGTTGCCAGTCGCGATACCCGAATCCAGGCGGGTGATGAAGTGGCATTTTTTCCGCCCGTGACGGGAGGTTGATGAGGTGGCGCATTTCCCCCATATTAAAATCCAGCAGGAAGATTTTGATCTGAGTACCGAGATTGCTCGGTTAAGAGAGGGGCATGCTGATATCGGTGCGGTGGTCTCGTTTGTGGGTACGGTGCGTGATATCAATGAAGGTGACGATGTGGCGGTGCTTGAATTGGAGCATTACCCCGGTATGACTGAGAAGGCTCTTGAGAAAATCCGCTTAGAAGCTCATGAGCGTTGGGCTTTAGAGTCCAGTGTGATCATTCATCGGATTGGTAAAATGTACCCAACCGACCAGATTGTATTGGTGGCGGTCAGCAGTCGCCACCGTGAAAATGCGTTTTACGCCTCTCATTTTATTATGGATTATTTAAAAACCAATGCGCCTTTCTGGAAAAAGGAAACCCTGCCCAACGGCGAAGAGCGTTGGGTAGATGCACGTCTAAGTGATAAAGATGCCGAGAAGCGCTGGAAATAATCCAACAATCCTAATTATTTTTATTAAACTGAATTCTGTCATTTCCCCGCAATCGCGGGGATTTTTTTGAGGACGAATATGAAAACCTTTGATGAAGCGCTACATTATTTATTGAACCAAGTGACCCCGACACAACAGGTTGAGAGAATTCCTGTTTGCAATGCACTTGGCCGAATTTTGGCGAAGGCCATAGTATCCGAGGTGAGTGTGCCTCCGCATGACAATAGCCAGATGGATGGTTATGCCCTGCACAGTTATGATCTTCAGCACAATTCTGTGTTGGAAGTCAGCCAGAGGATTACTGCTGGTAGTGTTCCAAAAGCACTTAAAGCTGGTACCGCTGCTAGAATTTTCACAGGAGCGCCAATCCCTGAGGGTGCCAATATGGTGATCATGCAGGAGGAAACACAAGCGGTTGATGAAAATCAGGTCAGAATCACCGCGCAGTCCACCCAGCGGGGACAAAACATTCGTCGCCTAGGGCAGGATATTGCTCAAGGGGATGAAATTCTGGGACAGGGGCACAAACTTCGCCCGCAGGATTTGGGGTTGATTACCTCTATTGGTATCGCTGAGGTTGAGGTGTACCAGCCTTTGAAAATCGCCACCTTTACTACGGGAGACGAATTGCTTGAGCCAGGGCAAAATGCAGAGCCCGGCAAGATCTATAACGCAAACCGTTATGTTCTGGCAGGCCTGGTACCGGCACTTGGATTTGAGTTGATTGATTTGGGGCACGTAGAAGATACCTTGGAAGCGACAGTGGACGCGATGAAGCAGGCGGCGCAAATAAGCGACGTGGTCATCACCACCGGTGGAGTTTCTGTGGGTGAGGAGGACCATATCAAGCCGGCCATCGAGCAGCTCGGAGCCTTGAATATGTGGAAAGTAAAGATGAAACCCGGCAAGCCGCTTGCCTACGGAGACATTGAGGGCACACCGTTTATCGGTTTGCCGGGCAATCCCGTGTCCGCTTTTGCGACCTTTAACTTATTCGCACGTCCTTACCTGCTTAAAAAGCAGGGTGCGGCCGTTCTTAAGGCCAAACCTTTGTGGTTGGAAGCCCTGTTTGAATGGCCTAAAGCTGGATTCAGACGCGAATTTGCCCGTGCCAAATTGGTCAATAAGAACCAGAAAACCTATGTCGAGATTTTTCCGAACCAAAATTCCGGTGTCTTGACTTCAGCCGTCTGGGCGGAAGGGTTTGTGGTCATTCCGGAAGACAGTGTGGTTAAACGTGGCGATAAGGTCGCGTTTTATCCTTTCAACCCAATTAATGAATAGGCGATTGATTATGACAGAACAGACGTTAACCCATCTTGATGCAAAAGGGCAGGCGCGCATGGTCGATGTCAGTGAAAAGCAGCATACCGAGAGAGAGGCGCGTGCCATGGCCGTCATACGCATGCTGCCCGAAACACTGGCGATGATAGTGGAAGGCAAGCATAAAAAGGGTGATGTCATGGCGACCGCTCGCATTGCCGGCATTATGGCCGCTAAAAAAACGCCGGATATCATTCCGATGTGTCATCCTTTGATGCTCACTTCCGTTAAGGTCGAACTGACACCCAATATCGAACAAAGTTGCGTGGAAATTACGGCTATATGCAAATTGGTCGGTCAGACAGGAGTTGAGATGGAAGCCTTGACGGCCGCCAGTGCTGCCGCTCTTACTTTGTATGACATGTGCAAAGCGGTGGACAAGGGCATGATCATCGATCAGGTGCAGTTGCTCGAGAAAAAAGGTGGAAAATCCGGGCATTGGCAACGTCAAGGCAACGAAGTCTAAGCCCTGCTTGCCGATGAGTGACAAGCAAGCTCAAAATGGACAGGCCTGGTGGGTTTATCTGTTGCGTTGTGCAGACAACAGTTTGTATTGTGGCATCACCAACCGTCTTGAGAGTCGTCTGCGCCAGCACAATGGCGACACTAAGGGCGGGGCTCGTTATACTCAAGCCCGACGTCCTTGTGAATTAGTCTATAAAGAGATGGTTGAAAATCGTCAATTAGCCCTCAAACGGGAATATGCGATCAAGCAGCTCTCTAAGTCAAACAAAGAGGTTTTGGTGTTGCAGTATAAAAGCACTAAGACGTCAATTTAGTCTTTTAAGACGTTTGTCGTTATCTGGCTGGTTGTCATAGCGCGACATATTCCCTGGCGCCGGATTCATCAGCTTCAAAAATCACCAATTCAAAATTATCTACGTGGTTTTGAAGAGTGGAGTTGCTGTCCCACTCAGCTTTGCTGGTGTTTTCCAGAACCAGGATGTCATAACCGGAACCTCCATTGATATCATCATCAATTTGCCCGGTCGAGTCATTCCCAGAAGTCCCTATCCACAAGACATCGTCATCTTGGTCCATATCGAGGTTTGATCCGGAAAGGACATTGCCCTGAATCCATACTTTATCGTTGCCGCGATCTGCATTGAGGTTTTCTCGTAAATCTGTACCCAGTACAAAGGTGTCGTCACCTCTGCCCAAATCTATATTAGCCTGTGCCTGGCCTACTATATAGAGACGGTCATCGCCATGTCCTGTATCAATCTCGGCACCCGTTTTGACATCGTTACCAATCGCTAAATAGTCATCCCCACCGCCGAGGTTTAAATCGGTATCTGCATTTCTGTTAACCAAAATTACATCCGGTGTATCCGGGCTGTTTGAGACGGGCACAGTATCATCAGCGGTAATGTCAAAGTCTTCATAGGTGGGGGTTAATCCTGATGATGAGCTGCTGGAGGCAAAGCTGTCCCATGTGACCATTTGTGAAAGTATATGGGATTTTATTTCATAGCCGCTGATGGCCAAGATACTGTCATCGAAGAATTGGTTGTCGTCATTGGAACCTGCAGCCTGATGATAGTAGATGTCGACATCACAATTTTCTTTTGAGGCAGTGTTTTGGTTTGCGCAATTGTTTAAAGCGGCGTCACCATCTTGGTTATAAGCCACTAAAACAACGGTGGCCGTGTTTAGTGAGACATTTGCATTGTTGGCAACCGCTGTTGCATTACAGGTAGCTGTGCTTTGATTGCAAACATAGTAGTTGCCGTTGCCTCTGTCCGTGGAAGTTGGTGGCGTGTCCGTCAGTGTGAACCAGGGGGTTACATTGGCACCTTGGTTACAAAAGATGCTTGCTGAACTGCGCTTGTCGCAAATCAAACCTCCATTGGTGGAGTCGGTATTGACCGCATATCGAAACGCATTGTTCCAATTATCCAGAGTTTCTTGTTTTTGTAGCCCCAGATCTAAATAAGGTACCGTCCCCACACTCGCTGAACAAGCAGAACCGTTGCGGTTTTCAAAGCCGTCATTGTCGGAATCCGGACAAGGCAGGTATTTGTGTACCCGGCCGTAATTTAGGATTTCTTGTTTGATTTTCTGCAATGAACTTTGCGATTCCTTAATTTTCTGGACATGACGCAGAGAACCGGATTGGTTTGAGAAGCCAATCAAGACAATGCCAATAATGGCGGTGACGATCATGAGCTCTACCAGTGAGAAGCCAAATTCTTTATGAAAGCAGGCCTGTTTGTTTTGATATCTACGCATCACTCTAAGCCCTGTGTTTGATCGATGCCTGCAATTGCTTGTACGCCGGGGAAGTTAGGTATCAAAGGAGGGGTGTCGTAAAGAATCAATTGAATGTTTGTGAAATCAACCGTTTCATCGGTTCCGGTGGTGGCAACGGCAAATTCAATATTGGCATCCCCGTTTTCATCCAATTGAAACGTCACTTCATGGGACTCGTTCCAGCTTGTTGTCCCATCGGCGCGATAATCGTAAGCCAAGGTTTTCTGGATATCACCATTGGCCGCAATGAATGCCTGATCACTGGTATAGTCGTGACTGGCCGTTGGCTGGTCCCATGAACCTTGAGCTTGTGTGTCCAAGTTCATGACAACCGTTTTACCTGCATTTTCCGAACCAAACTGAATGGTTTCTGTGGAAATGTCGGTTAAGACATTGTCGCTATAGGAGTTATTGTCCCCCACATTTCCGATACTTTTGTTCGCGCCTCCGCCTATAACATTTTGCCCACTTATCAAGGTAACGTTATTGTTATTATTGACAGTGTTTACGGCTTCATAGGTTTCCATGTCGTTTTGCAGTTTTAGTTCGTAGGCCCCAATCCCTAAAATCAAATCATCATAGTTTGGGGAGTGTGAATAGTTTCTCACCACATAGTTTTTGTCGCCATTAATATTTTCGGATTCGTCTGCATCCAAATTGGTGTTCAGATTTCCGTTCTTGTTTTTTGCCAAGAGAATCACGACTTGGCCATTCGCAACCACTTCCGAGCAAGCGCTGTCGGAACAAATTCGTAAATTATTGGCGCCAAGTTGGGTTTTTGTCGGTAAAGTCGATGCATCAAATGCCGGCAGTGCACTGCCTGGAAAGGTGCGATTAGCAGGAAGGCTAGGAATGGGATCACGGTTGAAAAAGCATGAACTGTCAAAAGGGCACTCAAGCATTAAATCTGCGTTGGTAGCGCCTTGGTCGATTGCATAAACAATCAGGTTCCCCCAGCTATCTTCAACCGATGCTTCGTTAAGGCCGAGCATTTCATAAGGGACGGTTCCAATATCTGCGGTGCAAGTGCTCACATCGATGTTCGGTATGGCGGGCTGTGCGGGAATGGCCGGAATCGCCGGGATGGTTGGTCTGCTTTCGGTTCCCGGAACCGCCGGAATCGCCGGAATCGCCGGCACGGCTGGAATTCTGCCCTTGCTGATGGTTCTATTCTCAAAGCCATTCTCATTGGTGTCCGGACAAGGCACGAACTTGTTTTTTTCAGTGAATTTGATGATGGCTTTTTTCACTACGGCCAGTTTGGCCTGGCTTTCTTGCCACTTGGCGTGATCGTGAAACTCCGAGTAAGATAGAGTGGAACCGATGCCAATGAGGCCAACAATGGCCAGTACAACGGTAAGCTCCAGAAGAGAAAAACCGTTCAAGTATGAGTGTGATGTATTTTTCTTCATGGCGAGGTATCCTTAATTAATGCCCTGTTCCGACTTCAGCACGGCGTATTTTGCATCGTAACCAGTGAGCCAGGCGATGGAATCGTCGGCTTGATCCGCAGGTGACTGCCAGAAGTAATCGTCATCATCGGCATTCTCCCGTTCCACTATAGAAAGAGAACTTACGTTTCCAGAACCGATATGACTCCATGTTTGTTGGCCGTTTTTTCCAAAGCTGACGACAACGGCAATGGCAGCCTCCTCCAAAATATTGCCGTTTGAGGTCGAAGCATTACAGCTTGAGATTTCCGCTTCCGAACAAATGGTGAGGTTTCCGCTTCCTTTGTTGACTCCTTGTGGAGGCGTTATGAATGAAAAGGTTGGCGGGGAAGCCGTTCCAAAATAACTGGCGGAGAAGTTATTATCGTCGATTTTCGCCGTAACGGCTTCCGTGTTGACCTTATAAAAAAGGATTGATTCCGTCGCGACGCTTTGTGAAATTCCCAGCATTAAATGAGGTAACTTTCCCGAGTCCGAAGAGCATTGAGTTCCTGTACGATTCTCCCAGCCGTCATTATCTGTATCGGGGCATGGAAGATAGGCATTGGTTTGCAAAAAGCTTAAAAGCAGTGTTTTGACTGTGCTCACCTGGATCATGTTTTCTTTGTGCTGGTCATAATCTCTGGAGATCGACGTGACCTTGACTAGTTCGGTAGTCAAAAAACCAAGGATGACTAATGCAATGACTATCTCCAGAAGAGAGAATCCAGATTGTTTTTGATTTGTCATGGAGTCCGAATGCATCATAATTTTTTCACTCTATGGGCAGACGATGGCTCGCCAGCCCTGCCCCGTTAGATTGTCAAAGGATGTGCCGTCACAGGTATACACGGGTCTGCTGACCGGGTTTGTGTAAGCGCATTCGTTAAACCAGTGTTGTGTGTTATCTGTTATCAGGGTGCATAAATCGGGTGCGCCGTCCTGCGGGGAGATATCCTGGCTGATCCGAGCAAGAACGGCGGCCTCCCACTCATTTCTGGTTATGGTGATCACATAGTCATTGAAGACATTTTGATTTGCACCCACGGATTGAAAGTCGATATTGAACCCGTTATTGGCGGTAGGTTGCTCTAAATAATCGCCAATCGCATTGCTGGGTCTTGATTGTCCGCTAAGAGGCGGGCCAGCATAAAACAGCGCCATTACAATGTCATCTTTGCCGTCAACCAGTAAGGGAGCGACATCATTATTACTGAGATCTTTGACCTCATGCTCCAGATTGGCATTGACCGGAGCCAATCGTTTAGCTGAATTGAATTGGTAGAAACCATGGTCGTTGACGAGTCGGCTGTCAACTGCAAACCAATAAAGTGACCGATCCACATCTGAATCAATGAATGAGAAGAAACGATTTACAATTTTGTTTGGAACTCGGCCGATGACAAACAGTTGGTTGACCCCAGAAACATAACCGCAGGGACCATCTGATGAACCGTCCCCATTTGTATCAGGGCACGGGAAGTAACCCACTCCAGGTGTAAGGAGTTCGTCTGAGTAGATTTCGGGGTGGAGGATTGTATAGGCCAACATCCGGTTTTTTATCGCTTTCAGTTGCGATAGGTTCCGGTCCTCACTTTCTATTTTCATGGAATTAGTACGAACTTGCCCCAGGGTACCAAACCACACAGCGGTCCCCACTACTAACATCATCAAGATGATGAGCACCATAAATCCCGCTTGATTGCGTGTATTGGGTGTTTTTTTACTGTTAGAGTTGTTCATTGATGGCCATTAAATACCCCAAGAAAAAATTCTTTAGATTGCCTGATATTCTGATTATATCGCATTATATTTCAATGGGTTATGAATTTAATTAATTGGAAATTAAAATGAGTTATGCAAAATATGGACTTCAAATAAGTCTGTTCAGTGTGCGTTCAAGAGAGAGGGGCGCTGAATAGGAGCATGGCCAGAAAGAGTCTATCAACCCAAGCAAGTACATGAAGTAGTCATAAAAAGAGGTGTTTTTAAAAATGAACAGGCCTGTCCGGATAGGGTATCCGGACAGGCCTGTTGGATTTGCAAGAATGGCTTTGACTAGGTGTTTACTTAGTCATACGGCGTGGTTTGCCTTTGTCTTTGGTCGGTTTGTTGCGTGACAAACGCTTACGCGGAGCGCCTTCTCCGATGGTTTTAACCTTGGAGATGTTCAATTGCTGACCGCATACCCAAGATTTTTTCAAATCCATAAAGGCTTCTTTAGGCATGTCCGAAGGCAGATCTACCGTGCTGAAGGTGTCGTCGATGTTTAGCTGACGAATGAATTCGCTGTCCAGACCGGCTTCGTTGGCGATACAGCCCACGATGTTACCCGGCTTGACGCCGTGGGTGCGACCGACTTCCAAGCGGTAACGTGTCATGCCTTCATCGGGTGTGGCACTGCGTTCGCGACGCTGACGCGGCTCGCGCTCTTTACGGCGGCGCGGTTCGTTGTCACGGAAAGATTCGCGACGCGGTTCGCGTTGCGCTTTTTCATCCAGGAAGAAAGGCACGTCACCCTGAAGAAGATGCGCCAAGCCGGCGGCGATTTCAATCGCCGGAATGTTCTGTTCGGATTCAACCTGTTCAATCAGTTCTTGGTAGAACTGAATGTCATCCTGTTGAGCCGCATCAACGATGCGCTGCTTAAAGCGTTGTACACGGTTTTCGTTGATGTCCTGGGTGGAAGGCAGTTCCATTATCGGAATCTGCTTCTTGGTGGAGTGTTCAATCGAGCGCAGCAAACGGCGTTCACGGGGTGCCACAAACAGAATCGCGGTTCCGGAACGTCCGGCACGACCGGTACGGCCGATACGGTGTACATAAGACTCATTGTCATGCGGAATGTCATAGTTGATAACATGGCTGATACGTGGAACATCCAAACCACGTGCCACAACATCGGTGGCCACCAAAATATCCAATTTACTTTTCTTCAATTGATCGACAATGCGTTCACGTTGGTTCTGCGCGATGTCACCGTTCAAAGCCGCTGCGGCATAACCGCGGGCTTCCAGTTTTTCGGCGAGTTCAACTGTCGCCGTTTTGGTGCGCACGAAAATGATGATCGCATCGGTCTCTTCGTGTTCCAAAATACGTGTCAAAGCGTCCAGCTTATGCGTGCCGCTGACTAACCAGTATTTCTGGTCGATGGTGGTGGCGGTTGAACTCTTTTGTTTGATGATGACTTCGGTCGGGTTCTGCAAGTGCTTGTTGGCGATGCGGTGAACCTCTTTCGGCATGGTGGCCGAAAACAGCGCGATCTGACGGTTTTTAGGCGTGTGTTCCAGTACCCACTCGACATCGTCGATGAATCCCATGCGCAACATTTCATCGGCCTCATCCAAAACCAGGGTGGTCAAACCGTCCAGCTGCAAGGTGCCTTTACGAATATGGTCCATCACACGTCCAGGCGTTCCGACGACAACATGCACGCCACGTTTCAGGGCGCGAATCTGTGTGCCGTAGTCTGAACCACCGTAAATCGGTAGAACATGAAAACCTTTCATGTGGTGGGCGAAGCTTTGGAAGGCTTCAGCCACCTGGATGGCAAGTTCACGTGTCGGAGCCAAAACCAATACTTGAGGTTTGGTTTTTTTGATGTCGATCTTGCTTAAGATCGGCAAGGCGAACGCGGCGGTTTTACCGGTTCCGGTCTGCGCCATCCCCAGAATATCGCCGCCTTCCAATAGTGTCGGAATGGCTTGTGCCTGGATCGGTGAGGGGGTTTCATAGCCGATGTCGGAAATTGCTTTCAGTACATCTTGGCTAAGATTCAGTTGGTCAAATTTAATTTCAGTGGTCATCCATTATCCTTAATCGCTCGGTGAGCGGATCGATTTGCCCTGGAATAAAGGAAGACATGAGTTCAACTTGAGTGTGAATCAGGCGATAGGAACTAATGGCGCATGCTTTCAGCGTCGGTTTTCAAAATGAAGATGAAGTGAAAGCGTGTGTTGTTATTCTGGGGCAAAAAATTCTTTTAATTGAGCACTTTTGCAGCAGAAAACATTCAGGTCAACTTCTCTAGTCGTATAACAGGAAGTTGAAAATCGCACATATGCGGGCAAGTGGCTCAGCGGTATTCGTTTTATTGTGGAAGGGCGTATTTGAGCCCAATTCTTAAAACGAGCGCGGATTATACTAAATATTTGTATAAAAAGCAAAAATAACGTGGTTTTGAAAATGAGCAGGCCTGGTAGAGACTCAAGCTGGGTTGAATCAGGATTGGATAAAACGTTCTTCAAAGACCCCTGCAGGTACCGGTTTGCTAAACAGGTAACCCTGTATCAGCAGTTCAGAACTCTGTTCACGCAAAAAATCGGCTTGGTCTTGGGTTTCAACCCCTTCGGCCACGACCGAGAGGTTTTTGGTTTGCGCCAGTTTCAAGATGGATTGCACGATGGCGACATCGTCCGGGTTTTCGGGAATGTGACGGATAAAGCTTTGGTCAATTTTGAGTTCGTGCAACGGCAACCTCTGCAGGTAACTTAAAGAAGAGTAGCCGGTTCCAAAATCATCGATGGAGACATGAAAGCCCAAACTGACCAAATGCTGAATTTTTTGCAGCGCCAAGCTGGTGTTGCGGATCAAGACCCCTTCGGTCAATTCAAGCGTGATGTGGCTGGGGTTGACCTGAGTGAACTTGACCAGACCGATGACCAATTCGACAAAACTCTGCTCGTGGAACTGAATCGGACTGATGTTGATGGATACCCGGATGTTGTGTTGGTTGTCATTCCAGGCTTTTGCCTGCAAAAACGCCTTGTGCATGACCCACAGACCGATCTTGATGATCTGCCGTCCTTCTTCGGCCACGGGGATGAAATCGCAAGGCGGTACAAACCCCAGACTTGGATGGAACCAGCGCAACAGGGTCTCCGCAGCCACCGCTTTGCCGTTTTGATCAATTTGCGCCTGAAAGTAAAGCTGGAATTCGTCATCCAGTTCAGAATGATTGAGAGCCTGCAACATTTCCAGACGTTGTTTGGCGACGGCGCATAAATTGTTTTCGAACAGGTGAACCTGATTGCCACCGAGGTTTTTGGCTTCGTGCATGGCAAGGTTGGCGAACCCTATGAGCTGGTCGGATTGATTGTCTTCCAGGGTCGGGGCGAAAAGGTGCACGCCAATGCTCGCTGAACAATGCAGGGAGCGGTTGCTGATCTCATAGCGATCATCCAGGTCTTCTTGTATACGATGCGCCAGAGCGAGGGTGTTTTGCAGGGCTTCGTAATGATCTTGACTGAGTTCCTTGAGCAGAATTGCAAATTCGTCGCCGTCCAGTCTGGCAACCAGACCTTCACTGCCAACCACCGCCTGGAGTTTTTGAGCCACCAGGATCAGCAGTTGGTCGCCGATCATATGCCCCAAGGTGTCATTCAGAATCTTGAAACCGTCCAGGTCGATAAGAAGCAAGGCGGCATGGCTTTGACTGACGGTAATTTCTTCGATGGCCGCTTCGATTTGGTTTTGCAGTAAACTGCGGTTAGCGAGTCCGGTGAGCTTGTCAAAATAAGCCAGCTGTTCAATTTTTGACCGGGCTTCGTGAATGTCGGTAATGTCTTGAAGCACGCCGATAAAATGTTCAATATTGCGATTCTCGTCCATCAGCATCGACAGACTTAATACCGCGTAAAACTGCGCTTCGGTTGAGGCGGTAATCTGAACCTCGCCACTCCAGGAGCCTTCCTCTAACAGGGATTCCATAACCGTACCGAATGGCACCTTAAGAGTCACCTGCTTTTTCAGCCAGTCCACATAGGTCATGGTCTCCAGTATTTCCGGTTTAAGACCGGTGTAGGCCGAGAACGCATAGTTGGGTTGAGTGATCAGTCCTTGAGCATTGGTGATGAACTGTCCCGCATAGCTCGCATTCATCAGTCTCTGTTGGGCTTCGGCCTGAATTTCCAGGGTCAGGTCTTTTAGATGAAGCAGGATGCTTTCAAGTGATTGGTCGGCATTTAAAATGGGAAAAGCCTGCAGCTGAATCGGCGTGGTAGCGTGGACCGCGACCTCACCGCAGTCCTTGAGCCAGACCATGGTTTCTTGCAACTTTAATTTCGGACTGTTGATGCACTCTTGCAACCATTCCTTAAGGTCAAATTCAGTGTTGCTTCTTTTTTGGGTGTAGAGTTTGAGTTGGGAAAAGAGTGTGTCGGTATCGGTGGTTTCACCAATGACATAGCGCACTTTGGCGTTGACCAGTCTTGGCGAAAGCTGTGGCGTAAAGAGGATCAACCCTTGCTGAAAAGAATCGGCAATTTGCTGGCGTTGAAAGCTGTGCGCCTGATGGAGTTTGGCGATCAGCTTGGTGATTTCAGTGCTGTGCTTGGGAGCGTCCATACCACTTTGATAATTCAAGTAAATAAGTTAATACTTAGCATAATACACTAAGTGTTAATGAGTGTTTTAACGAAAACAGAACTTGATGGAATAAAATTTTTATGGCGGAATTAATCGGATGAAACATTCAGGAAAGTTTGTTCAAACTCTTTGTTACGGCAGGGTTTGCCATAGAGGAAGCCTTGGATGATGATGTCGTCCGGTTGAGCTCTTAAAAAGGCCACTTGCTGATGGTTTTCAACGCCTTCAGCCACTATGACGAGTTTTTTGGTTCTGGCTAGGCTGATGATGGATTCGACTATCGCCATATCATCTTCACTTTCGGGCACCCGATGGATGAAGCTTTTGTCAATTTTCAGTTCGTGTATCGGCAATTTTTGCAAATAACTCAAAGATGAATACCCGGTTCCGAAATCATCGATTGAGATTTTAAAGCCCAGTTGGCTCAAACGCCCGATCTTCTTGAGGGCCGACTGGGTATCGGAAATCAAAACCCCTTCTGTGAGTTCCAAAGTGATGTTGCGCGAGTTGACTTGTGTCGTCTGCATCACTTGCATGGTCTGTTCGACAAAATCGGCCTCGTGAAATTGTATGGGGCTGATGTTGATGGACAGATTAAAGTGCGGGTCAATCTGACTCCACTTTTTAGCCTGCATAAAGGCGGTGGCCATGACCCAGTCACCCAGCCTTAATATCTGACGGCCTTCTTCAGCGATAGGAATGAATTTATTCGGCGTCACCGAACCGAGTTCGGGGTGATCCCAGCGCAGCAAGGCTTCCGCGCCATGAACCTGGTCATCGCGACCGATTTGCGCTTGATAATGCAGTTCAAACTGTTGGTCCAGATCCGCTGTGGTCAAGGCGTGTTCGAGTTCGCGACGTTCAATCACCACTTCGGACAATGACGGTTCATAAAAGTAAATTTTCTGGTTGGTGCGTTTTTTGGCGGCCGACATCGCCAAATCGGCATAGTCCATCAAGTCTTCCGCACTGTCCCCGTCTTTGAATGGGAATACGGTGATGCCGATGCAGATGGTGCTGTGCAAGGTGGTTTCGTTGATGTGGTAGTTCTTGTTCAGTGCTTTGGCGATTTTGTTGGCCAAATGGTAGGCGTTTTGGGTCGCCTGGGTGGTGGAAAAGGCCTTGTCCTGGGTCAGGATCAGGAATTCGTCACCGCCGATGCGCGCAATGGTATCTTCTTCACGCAACAGATTTCTGAGGTTGCTCGCCACCTGCTTGAGCAGCGCATCGCCCGTGTTGCGCCCAAAGGCGTCATTAATGCTTTTGAAACGGTCCAGGTTGATGAAAAACAGCGAGGCAAAGGAATTGTGGCGCTTATGGTGTTTTAATGCCACATCCAGATGCTCGTAAGCCAGACGGCGATTGGCCAGGCCTGTCAGGTCATCGTAATAGGCCATTTGTTCGATGGCCATTTGCGCTTCGTGGATGTCGGTAATGTTCTGGATGGTCACCACATAATGTTCGATATTGAACTGTTCATCAGCCAGCATGGATATGCTTAATACTGCATAAAACGTGGTGTTGGGCATGGGGTGCAGTTCCACCTCTCCACTCCAGTAACGTGAGGTCAGTAGGGTCTTCAGCACTTCATTGGTGTTGGTTTTAAGGGTGACCTGCTGCTCCAGCCAGCCGGTTAAGGTCATTTTTTTCAGAGTGGAGGTTGGCAGTCCGGTCAGAGCGCAGAAGGCGTCATTGGGGTGGGTGATGTATCCCTTTTCATTGGTGATGAACTGGCCGTCGTAACTGTTGAAAGCGGCTTCCATAAGGCGCTTTTGTTCGTCAGCCTGAGCGTAAATGGTACGATCGTAGATGACCAGCAGCAGGTTTTTTAGCCCACCTTCAGCCGTTTTCAGGGCCTTTCCGGACAGCAGCAGCGGGGTGGTTTTGAGGGTTTCCACGTCTTTGAGCCAAACCGAAATCTCTTTGGGCTGACTGTCTTTTGGGGTGTGCTCAACCTCTTCGATGAGTTGCTGAAGGCAGTCATGCAGGTCAAACCTCAGGCTGGCTTTTTTGTTTTTGTAAAGCGGTAAGCTTTCAATGGGCTGGTCAATGTCGATGTGTTCGCCCAGCAAGAGTTTGGCTTGTTGGTTGATGATTTGCGGCGTCAGATCTGGTTTGAATACAATGACGGCTTCATGGAATGCGCAGATGATTTCCAACTTGTTCTCTCGCTCTTCACGTAACCGTGCCACCGAGTTTTCAAGTTGTGAAGGGATTCTTACTGCATTCATTCAGTGTGAGCCGTATTAGCAATCATTAGTTACTTCGATTCTAACCAAGAAAATAGGCCTTGCCAATTAATTAACGGCTAAATTAGGCCTTATTTGAATAAATTTATGGAAAAAGCTCACATTATCGCTATTTATGCGTATATTTGCTTAGGTAGCCAAGTCACCAATTCCGGCCAGATGGCAATCATGGCCAATACCCCAAGTTGAATCGCAATAAACGGCAGAGTTCCGCGATAGAGATCGGCAGTGGTCAGGCTTTTTGGGGCCACGCCTCGCAGATAGAAGAGCGCAAAACCGAAAGGGGGGGTGAGGAATGCCGTTTGCAGGTTAATGGCGATCATAATGCCGAGCCAGATCGGGTCGACCCCCATCATCAGCAGGATGGGCGCTACCACCGGCACTACGACATAGGTGATTTCAATAAAGTCCAGAAAGAAGCCTAAAACAAACATCAGTGCCATCACGATCAACATGGCGGTAAACACGCCGCCGGGGAGGTCGGAAAGCAGTTCGGTCATTAAATCATCGCCGCCTAGGCCGCGGAACACCAGGGAGAAGAAGGCGGCACCGATGAAAATCATGAAAATCATGCTGGTTACTTGCAGGGTGTTGCGCATGACGGTGTTTAGGGTGTTTAGATTCAGTTTTTGTTTGCTCAAGGCTAACAAGGTCGCCCCCAAGGCACCTAAAGCCGCCGCTTCGGTTGGGGTGGCGTAACCGCCTAAAATCGATCCCAGTACCAGTAAGATTAGTAACAGTGGCGGCAATAGGCTGCCCAGAACGCGTTTGAGCAGGCCGGGTTGAACCGGTTGGCCGACATGGTTGGGTACGCTATCGGGTTGAGTGATGGCCTTGAATAGGATGTAAAGCATATAAAGAAGCACCAGCAACATGCCCGGGAACAGTGCGCCAATAAACAGGTCTCCGACCGAGAGCGTTTCAGGCGAGAAGATGCCTTGACTGAGCTGGGCTTGCTGATAGGCGGATGACAGAACGTCGCCAAGCAGGATCAATACGATAGAGGGCGGAATGATCTGCCCCAAAGTGCCGGATGCACAGATGGTGCCGCTCGCCAGTTTGGGACAATAGCCCTGTTTGATCATCGTCGGCAGGGCCAATAAACCCATGGTGACCACCGTGGCTCCGACAATGCCGGTACTGGCAGCGAGCAGCATGCCCACCACAATCACGGAGATGCCCAAACCGCCCTTGACGCCACGCATGACCTCATCCATGGTGTTGAGCAGCTGCTCGGCGATTTTAGACTGTTCGAGCATGATGCCCATGAAGACAAACAGCGGCACGGCAATCAGGATTTCATTGCTCATGATGCTGTAGATTCGATTGGGGATGCTTTGCAGGAATGCCATATCGAACGCGCCGAACAGGTTGGCGACCAAGGCGAAAATCAATGAGATCCCGGCCAGTGTGAAGGCGACAGGAAATCCAACCAAAAGGGCGATGAAGATGACTGCGAAAAGCAGTAGAGCTAACCATTCCATTAAAGTTTGCCCTCCGTTTCAACGCTGTTTTCAATTTTGGGCGCATTGGGGTCAAAAATTTCCAGCCAAGAGTTTGCGGCAATGGACAAGGATTGCAGAATCACCAAACACGCCATGATCAGAATCAAACTTTTCAGAAGATAGAGATAAGCCAACCCCCCGGCCTCCGCCGAGCTTTCCTGGATGGCCCAGCTGGCGGATACATAATCCCAGCCAACCCAAAGAATGAAGAGCATGCTCGGTAAGACCAGTATCATTGTGCCCAGCAGGTTGATCCAGGCTTTGCGTTTGGGGCTGGCGTGGGTGTAAAACACATCGACACGTACATGTTGATCCTGCTGGTAGGTGTAGGCAATCCCCAGCATGAACAAAATCGCATGGTTGTACATGGCCGCTTCCTGCAACGAGACTTCGCCGATATTGAAGCCGTAGCGCAGTACCACAATCAAGGCCATTAGCAGAACCAGAGTCAGGCTACCCCAGGCGATGAAATGCCCCAGTCGGATTTGAAGTTGGTTTTGCAGAGAGATGAAACGATTTAAAGTGTTGGCAAATTGCATAAATATTTTGGTTTTTAACTTAATTTGCCTTGTATTTTACGGTGTTATGCGAGTTTTTGCAGGTTTTATCTGTCGATTGCTTTGGGCAGACAAAGCCAGAACTGGTTTTTTTGCAGGCCCAAAATGAACAGGCCTGCTGGTTTGGTTGTGATTTGTCAGCGAATCGACCAAAGCACATCATAAACGACCCGAGTCCGAGTGTTCATGATGGCGATGTCGTTACCAATCATTACCCGGATGTAACCGCTGGGTAATGGGGTCAAATGCCTTTCAAGCTCCCATGGCAGTGGACGTGGTTGAAAACTGTGGGGCAGAGGTTTGTGGCGGTGATAACGTTTGTAATAACCCGGTGGAATGTGGCCGTGGCGTTTGTGCGGATAGCCGTAATAACGGAAGATACGGTTGCGGTCATAATTGCTGAACCCGATCTTCAGATACACATTGTCCGAACGGGTTTGCAGTGAGCCGCTGGTCGCGGTCGGGTAAACGCTGCACGCGTTCAGCAATAAAAATGATGCAATCAAGGTGAGCAAGGTGAGGGGTTTAAACATAGGGGCCTCCTTTCCTACGGGGCTTGTTCAAGAAGGGGTGAAAAGCCTTTAAGGCCGAATCAATCCAGCTCTATCTCTTAAACGTCACTTTAAAAGAGTGTTATCAACACTTTAGCATGTTTGAAGAGGCAAAGCATGAAAAGACTCTGAACAGGAAACAACAAAGTATTAAAACGCCAAAAGGGGGTGAAACCTGTTTAATAATTGTGCTTCCCAACTCTTGGTCGAGGTTCAGGCGTGTTAAGATTCGCTTTTAATTATGTAAGCTGAATCAAACCAGAATGATTGTTAAAGTTGCTGTGCCGGGACCGTTTCTGTTCCCATTGGATTACCGTTTTGATCTGTCGGAAGGAGCCTTGCCGGTTGTGGGCGGTCGGGTTTGGGTGCCGTTTCGTAATAAGCAGCAGGTGGGTCTGGTGATGGGCTTGGCCGAAGAGAGCGATTACCAGTCCGACAAACTTAAAAGCGTGCTGGCGGTCATTGATGAAGAGGCCTTGTTTACTCAAGCACATCTGGAGTTTTTGAGTTGGTCGGCCCATTACTATCATGAGCCGATTGGAGAAGTGATGCAGGCCGCCTTGCCTAAAAAACTGCGTGCCGGTGAGGCCGTCAATATAACAGGCCTGCCCGTTTGGGAGTTGAGTGAAAAAGGCTTGGAAATTCAAGCCGATGCGATTCCCAAAAACGCCAAACATCAATTGGCGCTGTTGACCCATCTCAAGTCGGTGGGCATGGCCCAATCCGCCAGTCAATTGTCTTGCGTGCTGGAATCTTGGCGCCCGAGCCTGAAAAAGTTCATGGATTTAGGCTGGATCAAAGAGAGCCGAGGCCTCTGTCTGCCGGAAATGGCTTATGCTGCCAAGCCTGAGCATGAACTCAATGCAGATCAGCAACAGGCGGTGGATGCGGTCGCGGCTTTGCCGGTGCAGTCGTTCCAGGCATTTTTGCTGGAAGGGGTCACTGGTAGCGGTAAAACCGAGGTCTATCTGGGCATGATCGATGCCGTGCTAAAACGTGGCAAGCAGGCTTTGGTACTGGTGCCGGAAATCGGCCTGACGCCGCAGATGGTGTCGCGTTTCACGGCTTATCTGCAACAGCCGGTTGCGGCATTGCACTCCGGTTTGAACGATGCCGAACGACTGTGTGCCTGGCAGTTGGTGCGTACCGGCCAAGTCAAGGTGTTGCTGGGCACACGTTCGGCGATTTTTGCGCCTTTTGCCGATCTGGGAATCTGCATTATTGACGAAGAGCACGACCTCTCTTTCAAGCAACAGGAAGGCTTTCGCTATTCGGCACGTGACCTGTTGATCCGTCGGGCATTCGATAGCAAAGTCCCGGTGGTGCTGGGCTCGGCCACGCCCTCTTTAGAAAGCCTGCATAATGTTGAAATCGGACGTTATCACCATCTGCAACTGCATCAACGTGCTGCCAATGCCCAGTTGCCATCCATCAAACTGCTGGATGTGCGCGGCGAAAAAATTCAGGAAGGCGTATCGCGCCCACTGCGAACCGCTATGCAGCAACATCTTCAAAAACAGGGTCAGGTGTTGTTGTTTTTGAATCGCCGTGGGTTTGCACCGGTATTGATGTGTCATCAATGTGGCTGGCAGGCGCAATGTCCAAGTTGTGACGCCAATATGACGTTTCACCAATCCGGAACGGTCCACGGACATTTGCGCTGTCACCATTGCGGTTACCAATGTGCCGCGCCCAAGGCGTGTCCAAGCTGTCAGAGTGAGGAGTTTGTCAAGGTCGGGCAGGGGACGGAGCGTTTGACTGAAACCATTCAGGAGTGGTTTCCCGAGCAAAAGGTGGTTCGCATCGACCGCGACACCACACGACAAAAAGGCAAGATGGCGGAATTGACCGAGCAGGCTCGCAGCGGTGAAGCCGATATTCTGATCGGCACGCAAATGCTGGCCAAAGGGCATCATTTCCCCAATGTGACGCTGGTGGCGCTGTTGGATATTGACCAAGGGTTGTTCGGAGTCGATTTTCGCGCGTCGGAACGCATGGCTCAACTCGTTCTTCAGGTGGCCGGACGCGCCGGGCGCGCCGAAAAAGCCGGAGAAGTTCTGATCCAGACGCATCATCCCGATCATCCGCTTCTGATCACCCTTATTAAAGAGGGCTACGGCGCTTTCGCCGAGAAAGCGTTGCTGGAGCGTCAGCAAGCACGATTGCCGCCGTTCCGTTATCAAATTATGATTCGGGCCGAAGCCATGCAACCACAGGATGGTTTGCGTTTTTTAAGTGAATTGAAACACGCCTTGCTGGCTCAAGCCCAATTAGCACAAACCAAATCGGGCGGCTCTTCTGCCGAAGTCCGTGATCTGGATGTATGGGGGCCGGTTTCCGCTCCGATGGAGCGTCGGCAAGGACGTTACCGTTATCAGTTGTTGTTGCAGTCGGCACAACGATCTGACTTGCATGCGGTTTTGGGGCAGGTGGAACCTCATATCTATAAAAGTCCGCTGAGCCGTAAAGTTCGCTGGAGCATCGATGTTGATCCACAAGAGATGTTTTGAGCGACTGTTCGGAGTTGAGCTAAGGGCCCGTTGAGTTAAGGCTTGGAAGCACCAGGCCTGTTGGTTTTAGGTTTGACGGTTTTTGGTCTGTTTGGAGAATTCGTCCAGACTGATTTCCACCAGGCCTGCCCGATCCCGGTTGGGGCCTTTTATGACTTCCTGCGCCGCCCAGGCATGGCCGTGAACCACTTCGTAAGTAGCGGGAAGTTTTCCATCGTGGCGTTGCGGGTCACGCTGGCTTTCATAGGCTTCGAGCATGGTTTGAAAAGTCTGCTTGCCCATCAGTCCGCGTTTACGGTTCAGACCGGCGTTGGTGGCACCGATGGCCTTGAGATCCTTGAGCACGCCAATCGGTTTGTCATAGGTCAGCGTAAAAGTTTCCACGTCCATGACCGGTTGTCCGAAACCATTGCGGATCAGCGCATCGCCAATGTCGTGCATGTCCACAAAATGGTTGACATGCGGGTTGTCGGCATCAGCGACCGCCCAGGCCTGTTTGAGTTCCTTGAGAGTGTCCGGGCCGAAGGTGGTGAACATCAACAGGCCTTCGGGGCGTAAGACTCGGCGGAACTCCTGAAACACCCGATCCAGATCATCACACCATTGCAACATAAGGTTACTGACAATCAGATCCACACTGTGATCTGCAATCGGCAAGGCGTAAGCGTCGGCGTTCACAAGATTCGCTCCGTCTTTAGCGAAGAGACTCTGCGGCAGCCATTTGAATCTGGGGCCTTGCAGGCGTTGTTGCGCACGTTTGAGCATGTCTGCAGACAGGTCGATCGCGAAAGTTCTGGCCTGTGGATAACGATGGATAACTTTTTCGGTGAGCAGGCCGGTTCCCGCTCCGATGTCGAGAATCATCTGCGGGGACAAGGTCGTCAGTGCCAGTCTTTCGTCCACATGTTCGGCGACCGCCTTCTGCAGCACCGCCGCTTCGTCATAGCTCGGTGCGGCATGGCTGAAGTGCTGTTTGATGTGGGCCCGGTTGACCGGGGGCGACGATAAGGGGGCGTGATCCGACATGCTGTTCCGTGTTATTTGACTGAGTTTAAAAACGTCTGCAAGGCCTGAGCGGTCTCTTCGGGGTGGGAATAAAACGGCATGTGCGCCGCCCCGGCAATCAAACTGACCTGAGCAAGAGGCTGTATTGTACTGAAATCCGCGACGAATTCCTTTGGAATAAGGGGATCATTTTCGCCCAATAGCCAGAGCACTGGCGTGGAGGAGGTTTGTAAAGCCTGACGGTTGTCCATCTCCTTAAGCAGTTGCAAGCCTTGCGATAGGCTGCTGAGCTTAGGAATTTTTCGGGTTTGCATCTGTTTGAGAAAGTGTTTGATCAGTTGGCGAGCGCCATCCGAGCCTTGAATCTGCAATTTCCAAAAGTGCTGCAGGGTGGCCAGAGTGTCTTTGCCCAGCGCTTGAATGAAGTCATTCATGAGTTTGGGATTCATCGCCCAGTGCCAATCATCGGTTTGTATGAAACGTGGCGTCGAGGCCAGGCAGGTCAGGCTAACTACTTTTTCGGGGTGCTGGATAGTGATTGATTGCGACAGCAGCCCACCCAGCGACCAGCCGACCAGGTGGGTCGGTTCCGGTAACACCTTCATTAGCGCTTCTACCCAGGCCTGTTGAAGGTTTTCGGTTTTACCGATTTCGTGGCTGTTGCCGCATCCCGGCAACTCGATCAAGGTTACCCGAAAATGCTCTGCGAAATGGTTTTTTATCCAGTCATGCCAAACACTGTTCTGTGCACCCCAGCCGTGAATAAAGGTCAGATTGGGGCCGTCACCGAACTGTTCATAGTGAAGTGTGCGCATTAAAAATCCTTGTGCTTTGAATCAGATGACCGTCTGGTTTTGTCTGAGTCAGTAGGGAGGTGGAGTGATAAGGCCATATTTTAGCGGTTTTAAAGTCGCTAAAAAAGAAGAGTTGTGCACTTATAAAAGCGTCATAAAAGTTTCATTGTGGATAAGGATTTTTCACTATCTTTTTAAAGATCAACCTGTTACTATGAATTTAATCATACCTCTTTTTCAAGATCCTTTTGAAGAGGGGAAGGTATGATGATTGTTTAATTTGAGGTTTATCATGTCAGATGTAGTTACAGGTACCGTTAAGTGGTTTAACGACGAAAAAGGTTTTGGTTTTTTAGCACAAGAAAGTGGTCCAGATGTTTTCGTTCACTTCCGCGCAATTAACGGTACGGGCCGTCGTACCTTAGCAGAAGGTCAAGCCGTATCATTCGAAATTGTTGAAGGTGAAAAAGGCTTACAAGCGGCTAACGTTCAGCCGTTATAAAGGTTTGGGACGGCCGTTGGTATATTCTGACTAGCTGTCACCTTCTCGTTGCATAAGAAAGCAGGGTTTATCCCTGCTTTTTTTATACCTGCGATTTAAGTTTTTCTGTTTTCAAGGCGCTCTGTCAGTTGCCTTTCTTTTAAAGAGAGTCTTTGAAAATGGACAGGCCTGCTGGTTCAATGATGGGTTTGCCCGAACATAAGGCTTAGTGTCCGGGCAAGCACCGCTAAGGAGATTAAATTCCCATTTCAACTTTTGGTGAATCGGTCTTTTGACTGAGCTTTGGCTGGCAAAGAATGACCTGGCTGGTTGAGCTGCCTTGGTTCAGAAGGTAGCGTTTAATGGTTGAGGCACGTTGTTGCGCAAGCTCCAGCAATTGTGTGTCGCTGACCAGGTCCTTGACGCCTTTTGCAGCCGCTTTTTCAGCATTTTGTTGGCTTTCCTGTTTGTTTTGTTGTGCAAGCGCTTTCAACAGCGCATTGCGGTCGGCTTCATTGGCCAAGCCGCAGACCTTGATCTGCACCCCTTTACGTTCCTGAAGCAGTGCATGGATTTTTTGCAGATAGGTCTGCATAGTCGGTGAAAGTTCGGTTTGTCCCGCTTCAAAGTCGATTGATTGCAATTTAACCGCTTGCATTTGACCACTCAAGAAGTCTCCCGCCAAGGCAATCGCGCCGAAAGGTTGCAGCGCCAGCAGTAAATAGGTTTTGCTGGCGGTCTTAATGGCACCGCTCAAAGCGGTGTTGATGACGTCATTCAGGTCGAACTCAGGATTGGTGAGGTCACCCTGGATGGGAAGTTTCAATCTGATATTGTCCTGCTTGTCCCTCAGCAGCGATAAAGCCGCGTCGATCGGCATACTCAAGCCCTGTTCGAACTCTGCACTTTTGCTGGTGTCGGCGGCCTTGAGTTTCAGTTTATGCAGTCGCAGGGTGTTTTCGGCGTCTATTTTATTGGCGGTGATTTTGGTTTCCATGTCGGCCGAGAGCTGTCCGCTGCTGATGTCATATCCAGTGAACTGGGCAGAAGCCGGACTGATCTCCACCAAGTTCAAGCCTTCTAGCTGACTGGAAAGTTGGGCGGTCAGTTTCGGGTTAAAGGGTTGAAGGCTGCCGCGACTGTTGAAATGGGCGAATTCATCCAGTTTGAGTTTCAGCTCGTAAGGCGTGTCGGCCGCGGGTTTTTGGCTGTTTAGACTTCCGATTTTGAGGGTCTGGACGGTGATGGTTTTTTGAATCGGTGAGGCGAATTGGTGACTGCTGAAGTCAATCTGGTTGTTCCCCCGCATTTCGATGGCTTTCCATTGGACTTGGAAACCGGGTGTCTGTTCTGTGCTAGCTTGGCCGGTTTGCTGGTCGGTTTTGTTTTGGGTAGGCTCGGTTGCTTGGTCTGGCGAGGTGAAGCCTTCAAGTAAAGCCGTCAATTGTTCGATTTTACCCTCTTTGTTGAGGGTGATTTGGGTTTGGCTGTCAGACAGCTTAAGGCTGCCCAAAGTCAGTTTGGACAGGTCATGCAGAGTCATATGATCGACTTGCGCTTGCTTGAGCGTCACAAAGGCCCCGTTTTCCTGTTTGGCGATGTTCAAGCCGTCAAGGCTAAGTGTTTTGAGTTTGATCGACTCGGGTTGCTGAACGGCGATTGTATCGATCGACAAGCCCGCGATTTCCGCCAAAGGCCGGGTACGACCCTTGGTATCGGTTTTTTGATGGGTTTGTAGGGTCTTCAGCTTGAGTTGGCCTTGGCTGTCGATTTTGAGGCTGTCGGTTTGCTTGAGTGCCAAGTCGCCTTGCCAATTGAGGCTTTGCAGTTGGATCTGAAACTTTGGAAGGGAAGCATTGAGATCACTAATCTTCAGACCGCCTGTTTGCGCCAGCTGAATGCCTTGAGGGTGCAGTTGTAATTGCATATCAACTTGCGCTTCAGCATTCTGTTTGAGGTGAAGTTGGTTCTGACTGTCATCAAGCACCCCGGCTTGAAGGGTCATTAGGCCTGATGCACTCATTTCGGGGATGTCCGCTTGAGTAAAGTTGACCGAACCTTGCCATTGAACCTGATCGGCAGAGGCATGCTGGTTGGGGAGATCCAGTACAAAACCATTGAGTGTAGTGCGGCCTTTGTGTTCCAGTTGGATGCCTTCAGGTTTAAGTTGCCCAATCAGCTCCCATTGCGCGTTCATGGATTGTTGCAAGTGCATCTGGCTGGCGGAGTCGTCCAATTGCAAGTTCTGCATTTTTGCCGTGCCGTTGAGTGCCAACTCTGGATAGGTGTGGCCTTCAATATAACTCATGCTTCCAGACCAGTTAAAAGCTTGCCAGCTGGCTTGTTGCGTGGCGGTTGAAAGTGCAACCGCTTTAAGTTGGATATCTCCCTGCTGTTGGAAGTTCAGACCTTGCGGGAAAAGTTGGGCGGTAAAGGTCAGATCCGTTGAAAGTAGGCCTTCTGCATTGAGCTCTGAGAGTTCGGCGACAACCGGCAGTTGTGCCAGGTTCAAACCGTCGATTTTGACGGTGCCGACCACCTTGGGGTGTTCGCTGAACAGAAAGAGCCTGAAATGGCTGGCGATTCGTGAATCGTTGAGATGGCTGTTGAAAACCAACTGGGCCGGGTTTTTATCCCACATATAGAGGTTGTCGAGTGCCAAATGGTTCAGTGTATAGGTGGTGCGTTCAACGTTCTGGTTGGGGCGTAGCAGAGTCACCGAAAAATCCTCAACCGTCAGCGCGCCGATACCCAGCATGAAAAAGGGCGCCTGCCCTTTGTCTTCGCTTTGTTGCGGGTTGAGTGGTACCTCTATTCCTGCGACTTTCAAGTGCTGTGGGTCAAGCTGGGTGATTTGCAGTTTGGCATGCTGTATGTTCAGGGTGTTGAGCAATAGGTGTTGCTGCCATAAGGCACGCCATCTAATCTTGACGAGCATTTTTTGAACAGACAAAACGCGGTCTGAATTCTGGACGACCTGCAGGTTTTTGATGACCAGTTGCCCGCTAAACGGATTGAAGTCCACATCTTCCAGCTGCACTTCATCCGCGCCTTGGCTGAGAAACGCTTTTTGAATGCCGAATTGGATGGCGAATGGGAGAACCAGAATCAATAGGCCAATAAAAATGAACAGGCCTGTGGTCTTTTTATAGTGCGTTATCAGAGAAGGTAAAGACCGTGCCATTTTCTATCCTTAAATCGGTTAACGAGGGTGAAGGTTATGTATAGTGTGCAATGCTTGTAGCAGTGCGTCAATTTGTTGTTGGCTGTGTCCAGCAGACAGGGTCACGCGCAGGCGTGCCTGACCGCTTGGCACCGTAGGTGGGCGGATCGCCGTGACCCAGAACCCTTTTTGCTTTAAGGCTTCACTCCATTGTATCGCAAGCTCACTGTCACCCAATAGGATGGGTTGAATCGCGGTATTCGATTCCCACAAGGTCAGGCCAATCTGTTGCGCGCCTTGGCGAAAATGTTGGATGTGTTGTTGTAATCGGGTGCGTTCCGCGTCGCCCGATTGGACTAGTTTCAGTGCCGTTCGGGTAGCCAAGGCGTTGAGAGGCGACATGGCGGTGGTGTAGATGTAAGGGCGCGCAAACTGGATCAGACTTTCAATCAGGATTTGGCTGCCAGCGACAAAAGCGCCAGAGGTGCCAAAGGCTTTTCCCAAGGTGCCGACCAATATGGTGTCCGCATCGGGTTGGACGCCTAGAAAATCGAAACTGCCGCGCCCTTGCTCGCCAAGCATGCCAAAACCATGGGCGTCATCCACCAGCAACCAGGCCTGCTCATTTTGCGCCAGTTTCTGGATTTCGGCCAGTGGCGCGATGTCTCCATCCATACTGAACACTCCGTCGGTGGCAATCAAGGCCTGTCCAGTGTGGATCTTCTGCAAGCGCCTATTAAGCGCGGACATATCCAGGTGTGGATAGCGTTTAAGAGTGGCATCGCTGTTCAGTGCACCGTCGATCAAAGAGGCGTGGTTGAGCTTGTCGGCGAGAATGGTGTCGCCCGGTTGCATCAGGACTTGTTGAACTGCCAGATTGGCCATGTAGCCGGTTGAAAACAACAGGGCACGTTCAACCCCGAGCCAGTCGGCTAGTTCGTCTTCCAGCAGGTGGTGCTGGATTGAGTGCCCGGTCACCAGATGGGCAGCGCCGGATCCATAGCTGAGGTCGTCATGTTGCAAGGCGTCAATCAGGCTTTGTTTGATCTGAGGATGGTTGGCCAGTCCCAGATAGTCATTGGAGCTGAAGTTGACGACCGGTAGCCCATTGATTTGCATCTGTGCCTGTTGGGCGCTTAGACTCAAAGGACGCTGTCGATACAGGTGCGCTTGGCGGCGTTGCCTGAGAAGCGGTTCAAAGCGAGCTTGAATGGACATGACGTGCTCCCGAAAAACGCAGTGGAATCACTGCGCTTGAGGTTTAGGCGGTGAGCTCGGTGGCTTGTTCCGCCAGTTTTTTAGCAGCCGTTTCGGCTTTGACGTTCTGCTGCATTTGAATGCCTAGCTTGGCAAACAGTTGCATGTCATGATCCGATTCCGGGTTGTCCGTGGTCAAGAGTTTATCGCCATAGAAAATCGAGTTGGCACCTGCAAAAAAACATAGCGCCTGGGCTTCATCGGTTAGGCTCATGCGTCCGGCAGACAGACGTACATAGGTCTGCGGCATCAAAATGCGTGCGGTGGCGATGATGCGGATGAACTCGAAAGAATCAGTTTGGTCTTTCATGTGTGCCAAAGGGGTGCCTTCAACCGCGACCAGCAGATTGATGGGCACGGAATTTGGATGAACACGCATGGTGGCGAAAGTACGCAACAGTTCAGCGCGGTCTTTATGCTGCTCACCCATGCCGATGATTCCACCGGAGCAGACATTGATGCCGGCCTGTTGAACTTTGTCGATGGTATCGAGGCGGTCTTGATAATTACGGGTGGTGATGATTTTTGGATAGAAAGCTTCGGAGGTGTCGAGGTTGTGATTATAGTAATCCAGTCCGGCTTCCTTGAGTTGCGCCACTTGGTCATCATTGAGCATGCCCAGTGTCAGGCAAGTTTCCAGTCCCAAATCTTTGACGACCTTCACCATTTCCAGCACGCGTGGGAAATCTTTTTTGGTTGGGTTGCGCCAGGCCGCACCCATGCACAAACGGGTTGCCCCTCGCTCTTTGGCCACCAACGCTTGTTCGATGACTTCTTGGACTTCCATCATCTGTTCTTTTTCGATTTCGGTCTGGTTGCGCGCGCTTTGTGAACAGTAGGCGCAGTCTTCCGCGCATCCGCCCGACTTGATGTTGACCAAGGTGCTGGTCTGCACTTCGTTCGGATTGAAATATTGACGATGCACGCTCTGCGCCTGAAACATCAGGTCATTGAAAGGTTGATCCATAATGGCGCGGATTTCCTCCAGTGTCCAGTCGTGTCGAATTTGTCCAAGGTTTTGCATGTTCATAGCCATATTCCAATCTGTTGTTTGCCCGTGTAACGTCGTTTTTGTTAATTCTTTATGAGTTATTATAGCTCATACAATTCTGAGTAAATCAGAGATTCCCGCACGCTTTGCTGATCAAATGGAGAGTGTCATGCATTGGCTGGAAAAATGGATTATGCCGCCGACTTGCGTGATTACGGGTCGGGCAAGTGAATATCTCGACCTTTCACAACCTTTAGTTGAGGGATGGCAAGTGCCGTTGAACGTTTGTCCATGTTGCTGCGAGCCAAGTTCTCTGGGGCTGCTGTGCGGAGCCTGTCTGACGGATCCTCCCGCATTTGACCGAACCCAGGCCGGCTTTTATTTTGATAAAGAACTGGTCGATTTGGTGCATGGGCTGAAATATCAACGTCAGCTTGCTTATGGTCGAATCTTGGCGGATGTGTTAGCCGAAAGACTTCAGACTGAATCGGTTGAAGCGTTGTTGGCCGTTCCTCTATATGCAAAAAGAAGGCGCAATCGTGGTTACAACCAGGCCGAACTCATCGCCCAAGCCTTATCCAAAAAGTTACAGATTCCATTGCTGCCCGCTCATGCCGTGCAGAGGATAAAAGATACACCTTCGCAAACCCATCTGGATGCCCAACAGCGACGTCGCAACTTAAAGGGTGCTTTCCTGGTGGATAACGGGTCTTTCGAAGGCCTGAATCAAATCGCTTTGATTGATGACGTGATTACGACGGGCGCCACCATGCAGCAGTTGGCGAAATCGATTAAAACGAACACGCAAATTAAGACTATACAGGCCTGGGCGGTTTGTAAAACAAAGTGATGCAATAAAAAAGTTTGAAACTACGCGACTTTAAGTATATTGTGTCTGGTGGTCATCCATTTTTAAACGAGGGGAAGATGGCAGAAGAATCCATTTCGCATCATCATAACCATGTGGGTTCGGCCAATGCCGCAAACCAGAAAAAGGTGTTGATCGCCGCGGTCATTACCGCCAGTTATATGCTGGTAGAAATCATCGGCGGCTTGTGGGTCAATTCCATCGCGCTGGTTGCGGACGGCGTGCACATGTTGACCGATGCAATGGCGCTTGCGCTGGCGTGGTGGGGCTTTCATATCAGTCAAAAGCCGGCCAATGAACGCATGACTTTTGGTTACCAGCGGGTGCAGATCCTGACCGCCTTTATTAATGGTTTTACCCTGCTTCTGATTGTTGGTGGGATTGTGGTGATGGCGATCCAGCGTTTTCTGGAGCCACAAGAGATATTGGGCAAAGAGATGTTCATCATTGCCGTGATTGGCTTGCTGAACAATTTGTTGGTTTTTTGGATTCTGCATTCGGGCGATCAGCACAATATGAATATGCGCGGCGCCACCTTGCACTTTCTGGGTGATACGTTGGGGTCGGTGGCCGTTATCGCTGGCGCCATCATTATCTACTATACAAACTGGACCCCCATCGACCCGATTCTGTCATTGATTATGGCGGTGATTATTGGCGTTGGGGCCTACCGTTTGACCCGCGAATCGGCTCATGTGCTGCTCGAAGGGGTGCCTGCTGGTTATGAAATCCGGGATATTGCCGAAGATCTGGAATGCCACTTCGATTATCTGACGGCTGTTCACCATATTCACCTGTGGGCGATTGCCGAGGATCAAGTGATGATGACGTTGCATGCTAAAACCGATTTGGCGCATATTAACGATCAGACTTTGGGCGAGATCAAACGTTATCTGCTGGAAGAGCATAAGGTGCACCATGTCACTTTACAGCTGGAGACCGATTGGGTGGTCGAGTTACAGGAATCATGATTGGATTTGAATGGGTTTGAATGGGTTTGAATGGGTTTGAGCATTTCAATTTAGGGTAAAGGTGTTTGTTATTTTATGTCTGACAAAATTGTTTTAGTGATTGAAGATCAAAAATCGATGGCGTTACTGCTTCAGCAGAGCTTGAGTCAGATATGTGATTTGCCCATTCTTATTGCACACTCTTTATCAGAAGCCCAGCAGGTAATCGATTCGGGTCAGCAGATTCTTGTATGTTTGAGTGATTTGCATTTGCCGGATGCGATGCATGGAGAAGTTGTCGGACTGCTGCAAAAACATCATATTACCACGGTTGTTTTGACTGCAAACTACAGCGAGCAGACTCGACAGGAGATGTTTAAGGCCCATGTTGCGGATTACGTAATAAAGGACGGCAAGGCCTCCATTGATTATGCGGTCAATACCGTTGTCAAACTGGTGAACAATGCCTTGAAAATGGTTTGGGTTCTCGCCTCTCCTAACGGTTATACCAATAAACTGGTGGGCCTGTTAAAAATTCATCGTTATCCGGTCAGAGTATTTGAAGACTGTAAAAGCCTGCAAAAATCTTTGCAAAAAAAATTGCCGGATATTCTGTTGATGGAAGACGTCAATAATATCCGTGGCGCTGAGATATTCAGCTTCGTCAGCAGTTTGCGTTCTGAGTATTCAGTCAATCAGTTGCCGATCATGGTGTGCGGCGGTGGTGAGGATTTGCCGTCTGCAATCAAGTTGATGAAATATGGGGTGAACGATTTTTATCACGTCGACTCTTCTGCAGAAGAGTTTTATGTGCGCCTCAATCAGAACTTGGAACAGGCGGAGGCTTACCAGAAGATTGAACGCATTTCGCAAACCGATGCACTGACGCAGCTTTATAATCGTGGTTACTTTTTCGAAACCGCTTCAAAGCGGCTCGATGAGTGGCAAAAACAACAAACTCCCTTTTTTGTAGTGATGGCTGATATCGATCATTTTAAAAAGGTCAACGATACACACGGCCACCAAAAAGGCGATGAAGCGATTGTGTTTGTCGCCAATCAGCTTAAACAGGTGTTCAAGCCTTATTTGGTGGCGCGGTTTGGTGGTGAAGAATATTGTGTGATTGGTGAGTTGAGTTCGGCTGAGCAGATATTGGCACTGTGTGAATCGTTTCGTCAGGTGGTTGAACAAAAAGCGTTGGCCGAAACCGGTGTGGCGTTTACCGTCAGTGTGGGTCTGAATTTTGGTGGTGTTGACTTGGAGAACGCCATTTTCTTGGCGGATGAGGCGCTTTATGCCGCCAAAGAAAACGGACGTAACCAAGTGGTCAATCGCTCCATACAGACCAAGGATGAGTGCTTTTCGGCTTAGCGTTTCAATGCCTTGAGCCATTTCCAAAGATTGAAAAGACTCGACAAGGAGGCCGCGACATAGGTCATGGCACAGGCGAACAGAATCTTTTTTGCGGTTTTTTGGTCTTTTTTGCTGACGTAGCCGCCTTCTTCAAGTAAAGGCAAGGCGCGTTTAAAGCTGGCGTCAAACTCCACCGGCAAGGTGCTTAGGTGGATGATGACCGGCACTCCCATGGCAATGAACCCGGCACCGAATGTGATAAAGGCGACCGCCGGGGTATGGCTTAACGGAATCAAAAAAGGGGTAGCCATCAGCGCGACTCCGGCAAACTTCTGCATCATTGCGGCACGCTCTACCAATAGGGTTCGTTGTTTCAGTTCCGGGTAGTTGCTTTTGTCCTGCAAGGCATGCCCAATTTCATGGGCTACGGTGGTGATGGCCGTCAAGCTGTTGGAGTGCGCGTTGTCGCTTGAGATGCGCACCACTTTTTCAATGGGGTCGTAATGGTCGCCGGCCTCGGTTTCCTCCACTCGCACGCCTTTGAGCTGGTATTTTTTGACAAGGTGTTCCGCAAACTGAAGTCCGTTGCCGGGAATGTCTGGATGAGGCTGACGGTGTTTGTTGAGGATATGTTTGGTCCACAGGCTAGGCAAGGTCGTTAATACAAACAAAATCACAAAACCGATAATTACAAATCCCACATAATTTCCTTTTCTGTTGCTGGAGAGTCAATTGACGGCCCAGATTGAGTGTCAGTTTGAGCGCCGGTTGAATGCTATTTTACCGAATTCAGTTTTGGCTTTTCCCCAAAAAGCCTGTTGGCGCTGCGTCTTTGCACTCTAAGGCGCTGAGGTAGCTTGCAAAGCGGATTGGATCTTGGCGTAAAGAATCGGCAAAAAACCGGTTCTGTTCGTTTAGTAAGGCTGGGTTGAGGCAGCTCATAATGGCGGTAGCGCTAGGGATGGCGGTATCCGCCAGAGCGGGTTTGCGACTCAGGCCGGGCAGCAGGGAGTGCACATTGGTTCGCCAGCCATTGGCGTTATAGAAAGTGTCTAAAGCGAGCTGATTCAATTGCTTAATGGCGGCTTGGCGTTGGCCGTTTGGTGCCACTTTTTGTAAAGCTTTTAGCGCCTGCAATGTATAGGCGTAATCTTCCAAGGTGGCTTGGCCTATGCTTTGGCCATTTTGGTCGAGTGCTCTTGGAGGTGGGGTTTGCGACAACAGTGTTTGCAGTCGTGCACCCAGGGACTCAGCCATTTGTAAATACTTGGTGTTTGAGGCCTGTTCATAGGTGGTGACATAGGCGGATAGAATCAAAGCGTTCCAGCTTAGAATGTATTTGTGGTCACTTGGAATGTCTTTTTTGGGCGTCCGCAAAGCCGATTGAATCTCGGGCCACAGATTTTGTGTCGGCCGCGGGTGCCAACCGAGCGCATAGGGGGGTGTTTGTTTTAGCTTCCATTCCTGTTCGACTTGGGCATAGGCGGCTTTGGAAAGCCTTTGTTTAAGTTGTGATCGGGTGAATAAATAGGCACCGCCTTCCCGGCCTTGCAGGTCAAGCGCAGACTGGCTGCTTTTGAATAGCCCTATCTTCGGTTCCCAAAGCTGGTGGTGTAAATAATCCAATGTTGTGATCGCTGTCTCTAGGTAAAGCGGATTTTGCCATCTTTCGGCGGCCAGAAAGTAGATCTGAGCCAAGAGGGCATTGTCATAAGCCATTTTTTCAAAGTGCGGCACCTGCCATTCTGGGTCAACCGTATAGCGGTAAAATCCACCATGTACATGGTCAATAAGATGCTGGCTTTGCATCTGGTCAAGTGTCAGTTGTAACCAGGCCTGCTGGTTTTCAGACAGTCGTTCGTTTTGCAGCAAGCTCAGCAGTAAAGGCGCCATTGGAAATTTGAGAGTGCCCTTAAGGCCACCACTGAAATCATCCATGACACCTGCCAATTGCTGCTTAAGGCGTGTCTGCATCTCCGATTGGGACACGTCTGACTGGCTGCGCACTCGCGTGTTTACAGATTCGGTTTTGGCCAGCTTTTGCAGCGTCTGTTTTCGATCACTCCACAGTTGTCCGATTTGTCTCAGGCGTTGTTTGTAGGTCTGGTTTTCGAGATAGCCGAACGCAGCAAAAGGGTAGCCCTGAGGAGTCAGGAGCACATGTTGAGGCCAGCCCGCTTTGCCGCTGACATCTCTTGAAAAGTCGATCAGGTAGTCGTCCAAATCGGGATGCAGTTCGCGGTCGAGTTTGACGTTGATGAACAGACGATTCATCAGTCTGGCGGCTTCGCTGTCCTGGTAGTTCTCGTGTTGCATCACATGGCACCAATGGCAGGCAAAGTAGCCGCTGGAGATGAGGATGGGTTTTTGGTGTCGTTGTGCCAGTTGCAGCACCTTGCCTGACCAGTCCTGCCAGTGAACCGGATCTTGAGCGTGCATCGCCAGATAGGCGCTGGGGTGGTTTTTTAGGCTGTTGTTTGAAGTGGTATTTGCTGTGTTTTGGGCACTTTGTGCCAAGAACGGAAGGAAGCCGATTAAGGTCAATATGGTGTGCCAAAATGATTTTGGCAAAATGAACAGGCCTGTCCATTTTGCCGGCCGGTAACAGGCCTGCTTATTTAGAAGGCTTGTCGTCAGGTTTATTTTCTGAATGCTCTTCAGCAGAATCAGACTTCGCGGCAGAGTCTTCAGTAGCTTTATCAGCGGATTCGGTGCCAGCAGGTTTGTCATTGTCTTGCTTCTCCGCTTGTTGGCGTTTGTTGTACTCTTGTTCAAGAATACTCATCTCGGAATCGATTTTATCGAATTCTGAGTCCCAATCCAAATCATCATCCACTTGATCTGCGTAACGATCATCAAACTCGTATTCGGGTTCAGATTGGCGTGTTTGTGTGGCCTTCGTCCCCTCGGATTGACCGCTGTCACTTGATGGTGCCGTTTCGTTTTCAGTGTCGTTCTGGTCGATTCCGCGGCGTTTCAGTACAGACGCGCCGACAATCACCCCGATCTCGTAGAGCAGCCACATGGGGATGGCGAGCAGGGTCTGTGAAATGATGTCCGGAGGCGTCAGCAACATGCCGATCACAAAGGCGCCGACAATGATGTAAGGGCGTGCGTGTGCCAGCTTTTTCGGCGAAGCCATGCCGGTCAAAATCAGTAAGACCGTGACAATCGGCACTTCAAACGCCATGCCGAATGCAAAGAACATCTTGATGACAAAATCCAGATACAGGGAGATGTCGGTGGCAATGGTCACACCTTCCGGTGCGGTTGTGGACAGGAAGCCGAACACCAAAGGAAAAACCACAAAGTAGGCAAAGGCGCCACCGGCGTAAAACAAAAACGAGCTGAAAAACAGAATGGGTCCGACCAGCTGGCGCTCATGAGTGTAAAGCGCGGGGGCGATAAAACGCCACAGCTGATAGAGCAACACCGGCATAGCCAGATAAACCGCCAGCACCAAACTCAACTTGAATGGTGTCAAGAAAGGCGAGGCGACACCGGTCGCAATCATGCTGGTTCCGGTCGGCAAGAAGCGGGTTAAAGGCTCCGAAATGTAGGTGTAAATTTCGTTGGCGAACGGAAACAGAATCAAGAAAAAAAGCAGTATGGCCAGAACAGCTCTTGTCAGACTGGTTTTGAGATCCAACAGGTGCTGGACCAATGTCATTTCCTGGTCTTGTGGCGGCAGCGCAGTTTTGCTCATGGTCTAACTTTTCTGATCAGTTGTATCGGCGGTTTTATTGGCCGTTGGTTTGCTATCAGGCGCATCCGCCTTGTCGGTTTTTACATCTGCTGCCGCATCAGCGGTGTGGGCGCTCTGTTCTGTTGGGGTTTCGGATGGCGCCGTCTCCTGTTTGGGCAGAACGGGTTGTGCGGGCGCTTTCGAAAACTGGCTGCTTACCGGCGCGTCAAGTGATTGCTCGCTACCGCCAAAAGTTGGGCGTGTCAGGCTGTCCAGGTCCAGCTCCTCAGCCGACTGCGACAGGTTTCCCTGCAGGTCCTGCTCGAGTTTTTGCAACTCTTTGCGTTCTTCCTGCAAATCCATGCTCTGCTTGAGGTCACGCACAGTTTCCTGCCACTCGCCTTCCTCCTTGACAGAGTTGATGAAGCGTTTGGTTTTGCCCATGAACGATCCCAGTTTGCGGGCAACCTCAGGCATGCGTTCCGGACCGATTACCAACAGAGCGATAACCAGTATAACCAGAAGTTCTAAGAAACCGATGTCAAACATCGCAGTGACAACCTAGCTTAGTAAATGTTGAATGATAGCGAACAGTCAAAGCAGCGAGCTTAAACTTTGTCTTTATCTTTGTTTTCAGCAGGTTGTTTCTCTTCTGCTGCCACATCAAAGACATTGTCGCCTTCTTTTTTCTCTAGCTGCTTGTCTTGTTCTTCGGCGTCTTGTTTTTTGTCTTCTTCTTTTACGGCGTTTTTAAAGCCTTTGATGGCGCCACCTAGGTCGCTACCGACGTTTCTCAAGCGCTTTGCACCAAATAAAACCAATACGATTGCCAAAATGATGAGTAATTGCCAAATGCTGATGCCCATGTTGTGCTCCAATTTTAAGTGCCATCCAGAGTGACGGCGGGTACTGTTTGTTGTGTGTCCAGTTCCGTGTTTATAACACCATGAAACTCGGACAAATATTAATGACCGCTAATAATAGCAAATAACTGAATCGCTTTACACAAAAAAACTTGTGGATCAATCCGTTTTATTAATGGCTTGGTTGTCATTCCCGTTGTTGTTTGTGTTCAGTTTTGATGGGGTGAAGGGGTTTTAAAGGCGTCACTCACCGATTAGGTGGATATGAATGTGAAACACTTCTTGTCCGCCGGATTCTCCGGTGTTGATTTGGGTTTTAAAGCCATCTAATTTCTGAGCCTGTGCCAATTGAGGCAAAAGCAGCATCATGTGCCCCATCAAGTCTTTGTCCTCGGGGGAGAGATCGAATAGGGTAGGAATGGGTTTCTTGGGAATGACGAGCAGGTGAACCCTGGCTTTGGGGTTGATGTCATTAATAACGATGCATTTATCGTCTTCGTAAACGATATCAGCCGGAATATCTCGCTCAATGATTTTGCTGAAAATGGTTTTTTCGGTATTCATTAACGGGCTCCTTATAGTGAGCGGTTGGCTTTTTCTTCGTGTCCGGACAGGCCGAAACGGCGCTGAAGCTCCGCGGTGACGTCCTGACTGGAAAGGTTTTGTGAAGCGAGTAATACCAGGGTGTGAAACCAGAGATCCGCCACTTCATAAATCAAATGTTCTTTATCGCCGTTGTGCTCGATGTCTTTCGCGGCCATGACGATTTCCGCCGACTCTTCAGCGATTTTCTTTAGTATCTTCTCCAGTCCTTTGTCGTAAAGGCTGGCAACATAGGATTGACTCGGGTCATCCTGTTTTCTGGATTCCAGAACCTGATCCAATTGGGACAGAATGTCGTTCATAGTCGCACCTCAATACCGTCTTGCTGCATGGCTGTTTTTGCCTCTTCAATCGTGTGTTCTCCGAAGTGGAAAATGCTGGCGGCCAACACCGCTTCTGCATGCCCATCGGTGATGCCTTTTGATAGATGGGAAAGTTCACCGACACCGCCCGAGGCGATGACTGGAATTTTAACGCTGTCGGCGATGGTGCGAGTCAGTTCGATGTCAAACCCGCTTTTGGTTCCGTCGCGATCCATGCTCGTGACCAAAAGCTCTCCGGCACCCAGCGATTCCATTTTGATTGCCCATTCAATGGCATCGATTCCGGTCTCTTTGCGGCCACCGTGGGTGAAGATTTCCCATTTGTCGGGCTCGCCATCAGTGCTGACTTTTTTGGCATCAATCGCCACTACGATGCATTGCGAGCCAAATGCGTTGCACACTTCTTTTACAAAGCCCGGATTGAATATTGCTGCCGAGTTGATGGCGACTTTGTCGGCACCTGCATTGAGCATGGTGCGGATGTCTTCTACACTGCGGATGCCGCCTCCGACGGTAAGGGGGATGAAAACTTGGCTGGCAACTTCTTCCACCATGTGAACGGTGGTGTCACGTTCGTGGGCGGTGGCGGTAATGTCCAAGAAGGTAATTTCATCCGCGCCTTGCTGGTCGTAACGTTTGGCCACTTCCACCGGGTCGCCTGCATCGCGGATGTCGACAAATTGAACACCCTTAACGACACGTCCGTCGTCCACATCCAGGCAAGGAATGATTCGTTTTGCTAAACTCATAATGGTAATCCTAATGACCGGGTGGTGTTATTTGTTTGGAGAAAGTTCGTCTGAAAGAGCCTGTCCTTCTTTGAAGTCCAGCGAACCTTCATAGATTGCACGTCCCGTAATCGCACCGCTTACTCCGTCGGCTTCAATGCTTGCCAGGCGGCGAATATCGTCCAGGTTGGTAATTCCACCGGAGGCGATGATCGGAATGTTCAAGGCTTTTGCCAGGGCTTGAGTGGCTTCGATATTGACGCCTTGCATCATGCCGTCGCGACCGATGTCGGTATAGATGATCGCCTCTACCCCGTCGTTTTCAAACTGCTTGCCGAGTTGGGTGACTTCGTGGTCGGTGACTTCCGCCCAGCCGTTGATGGCCACCATGCCTTCCTTGGCATCCAGTCCAACCATGATGTGCCCGGGGAAAGCTTGGCAGGCTTCTGCAACAAACTCTGGGTTGTGGACTGCTTTGGTTCCGATGATGCAGTAACTGACGCCTGCATTCAAGTAAGCCTCGATGGTTTGCAGGTCGCGTATGCCTCCACCGATCTGAATCGGCAGGTCAGGGTAAGCTTCTCGGACTTGGTAAACCGCTTCGCCGTTCACGGGTTTTCCTTCAAAGGCTCCGTTCAAGTCTACCATGTGAAGACGGCGAGCTCCTTGGTCCACCCAGCGTTCAGCCATGGCAACGATATCTCCGGAAAATACAGTGGCGTCTTCCATAATGCCTTGGCGCAAGCGGACGCATTGACCGTCTTTCAAATCAATTGCTGGAATCAGTAGCATAGTTTTTCCTTATTATTTTCCATTCCACTGCAGGAAGTTTTTAAAAAGTTGTAGGCCGTGTTCGGCGCTTTTTTCTGGGTGTGCTTGAATTGCAAACAGGTTGTTTGAACTCAACGCTGACGCGAAGGTTTGTCCATGCGTAGTCTCGCCCGCGATTAAATGTGCATCGTCAGGTTCAACGAAGTAACTGTGCACAAAGTAAAAGCGGCTGTCTTGTGGGATTTGATGCCACAAAGGATGTTCATTGGACTGGTGGATTTGATTCCAGCCCATGTGTGGTACTTTTAGTTCCGGTGTCGAGTCAAGATCAAAATGAGAGACGTTGCCTTTAATGACATTCAGACACTCTATGCCTTCGTTCTCGTCACTGTGTGACATCAGAACTTGTAATCCCATGCAAATACCCAGAAACGGTTTTTCTTTGGCGGCCTTTTGGATCGGATGAATCATTCCAGTGTCCAATAAGGCCTTCATGCACGCCTTGGCGGCACCTTGTCCGGGAAAGATAATGGCATCGGCGGCTTCGATCTCATCCGGATGGCTGGTGACGACAATGCGCGTATTGCTGTCGGCCATGTGCTCGGCGGCCTTGGAGACGGATCTGAGGTTGCCCATGCCGTAATCCACGACGGCGACAAGTTTCTGATCCATTACAAACTTCCTTTGGTTGAAGGCATTTTCCCGGTCATGCGTTCATCCGCACTCAACGCCATGCGCAATGCTCTACCGAAAGCTTTGAAGATGGTTTCGGCCTGGTGGTGTGCATTGTGGCCTCTGATGCAATCGATGTGAACCGTTGCTTGCGCGTGGTTGACGAATCCTTGGAAAAATTCGAATACCAATTCGGTTTCGAATTGGCCGATTTTCTCACGTGTGAAATCGGCGTTAAAGGTCAATCCCGGGCGGCCGGAAAGATCGATGACTACTCGCGACAGTGCTTCGTCTAGCGGCACATAGGCATGGCCGTAACGTGTGATGCCTTTTTTGTCGCCAACGGCTTCAGAAATCGCCTGGCCAAAAGAAATTCCCACGTCCTCAACCGTATGGTGGTCGTCGATATGGGTGTCGCCGTTCGCCTGGATGTCCAAGTCAATCATGCCGTGACGGGCGATCTGGTCGAGCATGTGTTCAAAAAAAGGCACGCCAGTCTCGAGTCTGGCTTCGCCTTGTCCGTCCAGATTAACGGATACTTTAATTTGCGTCTCTAAAGTGTTGCGTTCAATATTGGCTGTGCGCATCTGTCTGTCCTAGATAAATCATTTTGCACAATATGATAACTGAAACGGCTTGGGTTTGACATCTTATCGATTAGAGTGGCGTTAATAACTTGATTAGACTTATAAAAGTTGAGATCGGTTGGCTGAATATCGAAGGGGTTAAGTCGGTGTTTCCGTTCAGGCAATGAAAATGATATGGCCTCATAAATTATTTTTAGTACCTAATAAGTCCTGTGTTTGGGATAATCCCTTAGATTTGATTGTGAGAACCCATTGCGAAGATAAAGGGTTGCAGACCATGAAATCTTATTAATTTCTTGATATGAATTAAGTTTAATTTAGATTTTTAAACGGATGGCTGAGGCGTGTCATTGTATAATGGCACGTGATTGAGGAGCCTCTTTCGTTAATGGAATGCAATTTTCAACGCGGAAAAGGGTAAAACTTAAAGACTATAAAGGGGAATCCGACTGATGGATACTACAGCAAAACCACAATATGACAATGGTGTGGTTCAGTATTTGACGGTAGGTGCTGTTGCTTTTCTGGTGCTAGGTACTTTCATGGGTACATTTGCAGCCGCTCAGTTAGCATGGCCTGCGTTAAATTTTGATATCGCTGAAATCACTTTTGCACGTTTACGTGTGATGCATACCAATACGGTAATCTTTGCATTTGGTGGTATGACGTTAATGGCAACTGCATTCTATACGGTTCAAAGAACCAATGGTGTGAAGTTGTGGAGCAATAAGATGGCTTGGTGGACAGCGATTTTGTTCACGATCGGGCTTTTGGCCGTAGTGGTCACCATTTCTTTGGGGATGACTACCGGTAAAGAGTATCACGAACAAGAATGGCCTTTGGCTATCGCAATTGCCATTGTATGGACGCTATATACTTTCAACTTTGTTATGACCATTGCGTCACGTAACAAAGAAACTCACCCGAACGTTTACGTTTCAAACTGGTTCTTCCTGGGGATGATGATTGCCATCACTTACCTATATGTTGTGAACGGTTTGGCTATTCCGGTTTCATTGTTCCGTTCTTACTCCATGTTTGCAGGGGTTCAGGATGCGATGATTCAGTGGTGGTGGGGTCATAATGCGGTAGGTTTCTTCCTGACGGCTGGTTTCCTGGCAATCATGTACTACTTCGTGCCTAAGCAGGCGCAACGTCCGATCTACTCTTACCGTTTGTCGGTTATCCACTTCTGGGCTTTGATGTTTGGTTACGTATGGTTGGGTGCTCACCACCTGCAATACACAGCTCTGCCTGACTGGACGGGTTCTCTGGGTGCGGTTATTTCTTTAGCGATGATCATTCCTTCATGGGGTGGTGCATTGAACGGGATGCTGACACTGTCTGGTGCCTGGGATAGATTGCGTACAGATTATATCTTGCGTTTCCTAATCATCTCGTTGGCTTTCTATGCAATGTCGACGTTCGAAGGTCCGGTAATGGCTTCGAAAACCGTTAATGCACTTTCTCACTATACTGACTGGACAGTCGGTCACGTTCATTCTGGTGCCTTAGGTTGGGTTGCCATGGTGTCAATCGGTGCGATTTATCACATGGTAATGAAGCTATGGAATACTGAAATGTACTCCATGAAGTTGATTAACTTCCACTTCTGGTTGGCCACAATTGGTACTGTGTTCTATATCGTAGCGATGTGGGTATCAGGGATCATGCAAGGTTTGATGTGGCGTGCTTATGATGAGTACGGTACGTTGGCTTATACTTTTGCTGAGTCTGTTGCTGCAATGCATCCTTACTATGCAATGCGTGCTTTAGGTGGGTTACTGTTCTTCAGTGGTGCGGCCATTATGTTGTATAACGTAGTGATGACAATCCGCACGGCGAATGCTAAGGCGACTAGCCAGGCTGAAGCGCACGCTTAATTTACCTGATCATAAGAGCGGCAATGAAATGTATTGTCGCTTAATTGAAAATTAATGAGTTGAGGAGCACAAACTCATGGCAGATAATCAAGAACCAAAAAATATCCAGGATGGATTGGAGCGTAATATCTTTGCGCTTTTCCTGGCGACTGCATTGGCAGTGTCGATCGCTGGTATTGTTGAAATCGTACCGTTGTTCTATCTCAAGTCCGCAGTAGATTACACAGAACAGACGGATAAATACGGTAACGTTAAAAATGAAAAGTTCCCGGAATTGGTCTGGGAACGTACCTTCACTGAGGTGGATGGTAAGTTGGTGGCCGATAAGGCGCTATATAAGCAGGATAATAACGGTAAGTGGGTTGTCGCTGACTGGAAAGCGGGTGATGGGGTTCGTCCTTATACGCCTCTTGAGCTAGCTGGGCGTGATATTTACTTGCGTGAAGGTTGTTATATCTGTCACTCGCAAATGATTCGTCCATTCCGTGATGAGCGTGAGCGTTATGGCCACTATTCATTGGCAACCGAATCTATGTACGATCACCCGATGCAATGGGGTTCTAAGCGTACTGGTCCAGATATGGCGCGTGTTGGTGGTAAGTATTCCGACGAGTGGCATGTTATGCACTTGATGCGTCCACAGGACATGGTTCCAGAATCGGTTATGCCGGCTTATCCATGGTTAGCTGAGAACAGTATTGAAAAGGATTTCTTCGGTACAGATCGTGATATGCAGAAGCGTCTTTCAGTAATGCGTACTCTAGGTGTTCCATACACGGATGAGGAAATTGAAAACGCAAATGAAGCTGTCAAAGGGCATACAGAAATGGATGCGCTGGTTGCTTACCTACAGGTTCTAGGAACCATGGTTAAGCTTGACGATAGCAAAACATACCGCGAGTAATACCGGTGAGTAATCTTGAACAATATTTCAGCACAGACTGGTCATCAATGACTGGCCAGGACTGGGCTGGATTAATCATCACAGTATTGGTTTTCTTTGGAATGCTGATTACGTTTTGGCTGACCTTGCGTCCCAGCAAACGTAAAGAGTTGGAAGAAGAAAAATATAAAATACTGAAAGATGACTAATTATTCTGAGGAGAATAACTATGGCACAACATAATCCATGGCCGGATGAGGGGAATACTGGTCATATCTGGGATGAGGATCTTCGTGAATTGGATAACCCGCCGCCACTATGGTGGATGTTATCTTTCTACGCAGGTTTTATTATGATCGTATTCTACAGCCTGTATTACCCAACGATTCCATTAACCGATGGAACCGGTGAGTTCACCAAAGGGATGGCTGAATGGACTCAGGTTGAAGAGTACCATGATGACTATGCCGTCCTGAAAGATTGGCGTAAAGCCAAGTTTGCGGATAAGGAAGAGAAGTTGGCTGCCTTGTCTGTGGACGAAATTATCAAGGATGATGACCTGCGTTCTTATGCGGTCGCAACCTCTAAGGTTTTGTTTGGTGATTACTGTGCAGCCTGTCACGGTGCCGGTGGTCAAGGTAATCCAAACTTCCCTGTATTGGCCGATGATGATTGGCTATGGGGTGGTAAACCTGCTCAAATCGAAGCCTCATTGGTCAATGGGCGCATCGGTAACATGCCTGCAAAAGGGATGATGGGTAATCTGAACGAACAGGAAATCAGCGATGTCGCAGACTACGTGATTGCATTGTCAGAAGGTAAAGGCGATGATGCGGCTTATGCTGCTGGTAAGGCCGTCTATACCAAAGGAATGTGTATGGCGTGTCACGGTCCTGCCGGTAAGCCATTGGCTCCTGCGGGTGCGGCTAACCTGACTGATCAGGTTTGGCGTTTCAGTTCAGATCGTGCTGAAGTGATCAATGTGATCACCAATGGTGTGAACGTTAAGAAAGATGGTCAGTACATTGCGGGCACTAAGCAAGCTGTCATGCCGTCGTTCAAAGAGCGTTTGCCAAATGCCGATGTGAACATCAAGCGACTAACAGTTTATGTCCATGCCCTTGGTGGCGGACAGTAAGCTGGATTGAGGTAAATCAATCGATTGATAATAAATAAAAAGGGAGAGCGTAAGGTTCTCCCTTTTTACTATGGTGACTTAAACTTGATTCATATCAAGAAATCAGGAGCGGTATTATGAATGATTTAAATAGTGATTTTGTTCTATGGATGTCCATCGGAGCGTTGGTTCTGAGTATTGTGGCTTTAGTAGGCTTTGCCTGGAAAGCGACGCGTGGAATCGAAGGTTTGGAAAAGGATGAGCAGGATAAAGAGTAATTTAACCTGCTTATAAACAAAAATAGGTCTGTTAATCACAGGCCTATTTTTGTTTATAAGTATGAATAAAAATAATAACTTAGGCATCCCCTGAGTTCTTTAATAGAATAGCAGCAACACAATCACCTACTGCAAGGATTGCAAATGTCAGAAGATAACAAATCAGGGCATCAAGACCATTCACAGCCAGCATCGGTATTGGATGAGATGGACACCAGTAATAAGAACCTCCAAAACATTGGGGTCGAGTTATTACCGGTTCATACAGGCGGAACCGTGCATGCAAAACGTATTCCTGGGATGTTCCGTAAGTTTAAATGGTGGATCGCATCCTTTTGGATCATCTTGTTTATTGGTCCCTATCTACGCTGGGATGGTCACCAGGCAATTTTGTTCGATCTGCCTAATCGACAATTCCATATCTTCGGATTGACGATTCTTCCTCAGGATATCTGGATTCTAGCCATGATACTCTTGTTCTTCGCATTGTTGCTCGCCGCATCCACCGCAATTGCCGGTCGTTTATGGTGTGGCTACTTCTGTTTCCATACCGTTTGGACTGATGTCTTTACATGGATCGAAGAGAAGTTTGAAGGGCAGCCAAATAAGCGAATTAAACTTGAACAAGCTCCCATGAGTTTGGAAAAGCTAAAAGTTAAGGTGCCAAAGCATCTGATCTGGCTTCTCATCGGTTTTGCAACATCGTTCAGTTTTGTGGCTTATTTTGTGGATGCCTTTGATTTATGGTCGAGATTGTTCGCCTTTGAATGGGGTGCAACGGAAACGACTACGGTTTTGATTCTGGGTATTGCCACCTATTTCTTTGCAGGTATTCTGCGAGAGCAGGTCTGTATCGGCTTCTGCCCTTATGCACGTATTCAAGGTGCCATGTATGACACCGAAACGGTGGTGCCGACCTATGATAAGGAACGCGGTGAGCCGCGTGGTCGTATGAAGCGAACCAAGCCCGGTGAAGAAGCACCGGAACTTGGTGATTGTATCGACTGTAATTTATGTGTGGCTGTCTGTCCGACCGGCGTCGATATCCGTTATGGCCAGCAGTTTGGTTGCATCACCTGTGGTTTGTGTATTGATGCATGCGATTCAGTCATGGAAAAAATCAAGAAACCAAAAGGATTGATCCGTTACGCCTCGTTGGCCGAATTTGGCGGTAAGCAGTTGCCCGCTATCTGGAAACGTCCGCGAGTTGTCGTTTACTCATCCATTATGTTGTTTTCGGCCGCGATGATTGTTTGGGGCCTCATGACCATGTCGCCAATGGATGTCAAAGCTTTGCATGAACGTGCTCCTTTATTTGTGCAAATGAGTGATGGCAACATCCAAAATAAATGGACCATGAAAGTCGTCAACAAAGGCAATATGCCGATGGCAGCCGAGATTACCGTCAAGGGGCCTGAAAGTTTAGCCTATAATGTTGACAAAGTAATCGACATTCAGCCAGGTAATGTCGGTTCAACCACGCTATTCGTTCGCATGCCCAGGAAGCAACTTGAAGACGTGAATACACCGATTGTCATCACTGTGACAGATTTGAACAATCCGGCCATCGTCGAAGAGTATGAGGCGACCTTTATCGGTCCGCGTCCTCGCTAATGGGGTTATCAGTCATTCTATAGTCAGGTTGTATTAATTAATTAGCGTTTCTTGCGTTATAATGAAAGCCCTTTTTTTAAGGGCTTTTTTATTTTCAGGAGAAAAATAAATGTCACACCCCGTAGAAGACAAGCGCGACTGGAGCAACGTCTGGAAAAACCCGTTCATCATTGCCTGGTTTGTGATTTTGACGATTGTATTAGGCGTCAATTTTTTCATGGTGAGCATGGCCATCGTCACCAATCCAGGCTTGGTCGTTGATGACTTCTACGAAAAAGGCAAAAACATGGATGCCGTACTGGCAAACCGTAAGCGCATGGAGCAATTGGGTTGGCAGCTAAATGTCGATTTACCGATTCTAAGCGAAGCAAAACCTTCCACCGTCACCCTGAATGTGCTGGACAAAGAAAATCAATCCATGAATGTCGATTCTGCCATGCTCTATTTTTATAGACCTTCGGACAAAAATCTTGACGGTGAATTGGCTCTGAATTCAACAGGCCTGCCTGGTCAGTATCAAGCCGAATTTACCTTGCCCTTGAAAGGTAAGTGGGACTTGATGATCGAAGTCCAGAAAGACGGCGAACGATACAATATCGGCCGTTCAATCATGGTACAGGATCCTGAGTAAAGAATGACACAACACTGTTTTCATTGCGGTCAGGCGATACCGCAAGGTGATCTTATACTCAAACCGATTCAAGGAGAAGAGCGCGCATTCTGCTGTCATGGCTGTGCTTCGGTTTGTGAAGTCATATACGAAGCCGGCATGCAAAGTTTTTATCAGCGGACTCCGGACGGTGAGTTATTGTCGCCACCGCCACCGCCCAATAAAGACGCCGGTTTTTTTGATTACGATGAGGTACAGTCACAATATGTGTCCGACTTGGGCGATCGCCGTGAAATCACCTTGATGTCAGAAGCGATCCATTGTGCAGCCTGCGTGTGGCTGATTGAGCACACCATGGCGAAGATGGATGGGATTTTGCTGGCTTCCGTCAACTTCACTAATAAACAGATCAAGATTCGCTGGGACAACAACCAGATCAAACTCTCCGAGATCATCAAGAAACTCAACAGCATCGGCTATGATGCAACCCCTTATGATCCTTCCGCCAGTGAGGCGGCTTACCGTAAGGCCAATCGTGACCTGCTTTACCGTTTAGGGTTTGCCGGTTTTGCGATGATGAATGTGATGTGGTTTTCCGTAGCACTCTACAGCGGTGCAGCGGAAGATCAGGAGTACCGGAATTATTTTCACTGGCTGCAGTTTGTCATCGCGACCGTCACCTTAGCCTATTCCGGTAAGCCTTTTTTTAAAGGTGCCTGGACTTCCTTGAGATCAAAATCCGTAGGCATGGATGTTTCCATCAGTTTGGGCATGCTGACCACCTATGCTTATTCCTGCTGGGTCACGATGCATCCGGAAAACGTCGGGGATGTGTATTTCGACACTTTGATCGACTTTATATTCTTATTGCTGATTGGACGTTACCTTGAGGCCATATCCAAAAACAAGGCGGTGGATGCCTCAAGGCGTCTTATGGATCTTCAGCCGCGTGTGGCCCGAAAAGTCACGGCTGGCGAAGTGGAAGTGGTGCCGGTGCGTACCCTGCTTCCCGGCACTCAAATCCTGGTCAAGCCTGGGGACAAGTTCCCGGTTGACGGTATCATCGTGGAAGGACAGAGCATGGTCAACGAATCCATGCTCAGTGGAGAATCGCGAGAGATAAGTAAGTCGGTCGGCGCCCAAGTGTCCGCCGGGACGTTGAATGTTGATGGCACCTTGACCGTAGAGGTGAAGTCTATTCTGCAGGATACACGTCTCGGTCGTATTGTACATATGGTAGAAGAAGCACAAGGCTCCAAAGCGCCTATTCAGTGTACGGCGGACAAAATCATGCCTTGGTTTGTGACCGTTACCATCACGTTGGCGGTATTCAGTTTCACTTACTGGTTCTTCAACGCAGGTATTGAGTTTGCCATTATGACAGGTACCGCCGTTCTGATCATTACCTGTCCATGTGCATTTGGACTGGCGACGCCCATGGCCATCGCAGTGGCCTCCGGCATCTCCGCGCGCCATGGCATTCTGGTCAAGAATGGTGCCGTATTGGAAACCTTGAATGGCATCGAGCACTTTGTCTTCGATAAGACCGGCACCCTGACCAAGGGTCAAATGAAACTGATGGATTTTGAGCTGGTATCCGGCCTCGATGAAAAGGCAGTGATGCAGTCGGTGGCCTCACTGGAACATCAGTCGGAACACAGTTTGGCGACCGCACTGACGGAATCGATCAAATCCCAATACCAATTGAGTACTCAGGACTGGCTTAAGGTCGATGAATTCAAAACCCATCCCGGAAAGGGCGTGTATGGGCTGATTTCCTCTGATGAAATACGAGTGGGCACCGCCAAGTGGTTTCAGGAGTTAGGCATTGATTTACCGCAGCATCTAAAAGAATTGGCTTTAAAGCATGCTCAGTTGGCTCAGACAGCCGTTTGGGTTGCTAAAGGGCAAGAAGTGCAAGGCGTTCTGTTTTTGGAAGACGAAATACGAGCAGAAGCACAGCGTTTAATTGAGCGTCTCAAAGCAAAAGGCAAAAAAGTCACGCTCTTAAGCGGTGACCAAACGGTGGTGGCAGAACGTGTCGCCGCTAAGTTGGGTGGCATGGAGGTGATCGCCGAAGTGCTGCCGGAAGATAAAAACAACGTGATCCGCGAGTTGCAATCACAGGGTCAACAGGTTGCCATGGTCGGGGATGGTGTCAACGATGCGCCGGCGCTGGTTCGTGCCAATGTCGGCATCGCCCTGGGTTCCGGTACCGATGTCTCCATGGAAAGTGCGGATATAGTATTGATCAACAATGACATTTCAGCAGTGGATACCGCGGTCGAGTTATCAGCCCGTACACTGAGAACCATTAAGCAGAATATCGCCAGTTCCATTGCCTATAATATCATTATGGTGCCTTTGGCGATGGGGGGAGCATTAACACCGCTCATCGCAGCGATTACCATGCCTTTGAGCAGTCTGGTGGTGATCGGCAATGCGGCTAGAATTCGTCGTTTCTTCAGCCCCAAAGCAATCGCGGCGAGACAAGGAGAGAAAGACTGATGGATGTGATTTATGGCTTGATTCCAATGATGCTGTTTTTCGGATTTCTCGTGGTGGTGGTGTTTATCTGGATGGCCAAGACCGGGCATTTCGATGATCTGGATGGCGCCGCCAACCGCATTTTTATGGACGATGAATACCCGGAAGAGACCCAGCCTGCTGGCCGTCAAACTTCAGAAAGCTCAAACGGCCAGAATAAGCCGGAAGAAAACCAAGCTTCTGATACGGAAGCGGAAAAAGAAAGCACTCAGGATTCCGCTAATACGAAGCCTTAGGTTTCCAGAAAAAGACTTCTGCCAAAACAGGCAGGCCTGTCCGTTTTGCACATTACCGCCCTTAATCAAAAAGCCCCGAATCACGTTATGGTGACCGGGGCTTTTTTATTGGTGAAGTCGATTAATCCTATTCTGGACGGTCGCTCACTTGACTATATTGCAACGCTTCCGGGCCTTCCGGGTCAATAATCATCTCCAGCCCCATTCGTTTGAAGAACCAGTGGTCAAGTTTGTCGGACTGTCGCTGTTTGAAGTCCGGCGCACCAAATCGCAAATCAATGGCGCGTTCACTCAAATCTTTCCTTGGAATCAACGTCACGCTGGCAATGGTCTTGTCCAGAAAGTCGAGGTTGTCCTGAGAAGAGAGTTTGACTTCCTTGGCTCCGGAGCCGGTCGGGCTGATTTTTGCGCCTCTATTGTAGACCGTTTCCAGTTCGTCTTTGGGAACCTCCAACTGAACCGCAATAGCGGCCTTGATGGAGCCGATGTAGATCACCGGAAAGTAGGCCTCGGCAGATTTATTGCTGCCGTCGTTGTCGGTAAACAGGCGAATCTCAACATCCTTGCCGTAAATATTCATCGCCTCACGCAGAGTGGTTTGATGAAGTGTCAAACCCAACGCATGCAACTGGCCTTGTGAATCAAAGTGGGCGTTCCATGGCAGGCGATCTTCCGCCACCTGGTCACGCTCCGGCTGCAGCAATAAAAAAACCGCGTAGAGGGCAAAGGCACCAATCAGAACAATCAGGAATGGCGGGATTTCTTTAGATTTTTTGGCGGCTTGGCTCATGTCTTTGTGTGTTCTCTTTTGGCGGTTTGAGGTTTTTTAGCCTCATCCGAACCGTTGCCGAGCTCGGCATTGGCGGATGCATCGCGTGGCAGAAATTTTTCAATTGCCGGGTTGGAGATGCCGTTCCCTGCATCGTATACGGCAATCCCGGTCTGCATAAAGGTAATCAGAACCGCCACAAAAATAACCAGGGCAGCAAAACGAATGGTGATGATTTCGCCCAGGTTGGTTTGCCCACCTTCGGTCGAGAAGTCGTTCATGGAAAAACCACCCGGAAAAACCGCGTCAATCAAGGCGTAAATCGCGACCATGGCGATGGCAACGGCATAGCTGATCAGCAAAATGCGGCCACGGCGCCAAGCCATGAACCAGTGTGAAGCCACAAACCAGCTCTCTTCGGTAATGGCTTTGTTGCGTCGGAAATAGAGGTACGCAATGACCAGGCTGGAAATAACAGGGATCAATAGCAGTTCAAGTGTATCGCCGATTTCCAATATGATCATAGAGGCGAACAAATGGGTGATGATGATATTGATGTTGAAAATATGATGCGGTACTTTGGCGCGTCTTTTCTCGTCTTCTGTAACCTGATAATGCATAACGGTTTCTCGTGTTTGAAAGGTTTTACTCCACGGGTAAAACGGGTTGAATTAAATGGAGGTTAGGTATTTTGTCAAAACCTCTATTATCGCTGAATTTTGGACTCGAATCATTGAAAGAATCTTGTCGATTTCATTAAAATCGCTTGTCTGTCTGCTCAAAACCTCAAGCTGGCCGCACAGTTTTGAGAAGTTTTGTGCGCCCAGGTTGGCTGAGCTGCCTTTCATCTGGTGGCTGATGTCCGCCAATTGCTGCAAATTCTGTGCCTCAAAGGCTTTTTCTAAGTTAGACAGGTTGATGCCGCTGTTTTCGATATAGAGTGCGAGGGTGGCGATTAATTTGTCGCCGATGATTTCGTAAAGTTCATTCAGACGTTGTTCAATGAGCTCATTTTGTGAAGGCTCTGTCATAGCAATCGGTTTCCTGATGAATTTGCTTGGCTGAGTTACACTTCAAGCCAAAATGTGACCGGGCCGTCGTTGGTCAAAGACACTTGCATGTCCGCACCAAACTCTCCGGTTTGCGGTGTTTGGTAGGCCTGAGCAATCTCATCGACAAATTGATTGAACAAGGCTTGAGCGGTCTCCGGTGGCGCGCAGCTTGAAAAACTCGGGCGCAAGCCGCTTTTGGTGTCTGCCGCCAGGGTGAATTGCGGCACCAGTAGCAGGCCGCCATTTACCTGCTGAACATTCAGGTTCATTTTGCCCTGAGCGTCGGCAAACAGTCGGTAGTGTAGCAGTTTGTGAGCCATCTTGCTAAGGCTTTGGCGGTCGTCTTGGGGTTGAAAACCGCACAAAACCACCAGGCCTGTTGAGATTTGACCGATGGTGTTTTGCTTGACCTCAACCTTGCCCTGGGTGACTCTTTGGAGCAGGCAGATCATAAGGGGTTTAGTATGGTGAGCAAGTTGTCCGTAGCGTCCACCAGTGCTTGGATTATCTCCGGCTCATAGGCCGAATGGCCAGCGTGGTCGCAAATATTCAACTGTGCATCGGGCAGGGATTGCGCCAGTTCCATCGCTTGGTTGATTGGGCACACCATGTCATAACGGCCTTGCACGATCGTAATCGGCAAGTGTTGGATGATGTGTGCATCCTTAATGATCTGGTTGTCCTCAATGAAAGCATGGTGCTGAAAATAGTGGCATTCGATACGTGCCATCGCCAAAGCGTGAAAAGGGTCGCCAAAGTGGTTCACCAAATCAGGGTCGGCTTTCAGCGTGGAGGTGCGTCCTTCCCAGACCGACCAGGCCTCTGCGGCACGCATTCGTGCTACCTCGTCCTCACTGGTGAGCAATTGATGATAGGCTTCCAGCAGGTTGTCACGTTTGTTTTCGGCAACGGGCGCAATGAAGTCTTGCCAGTAGTCCGGATAGAAACGGTCGGCGCCCTGATGATAAAACCACTCAACGTCCTGCTGTCGGCACAGAAAGATACCCCTCAGAATCAAACCCAGAACCCTTTCAGGGTAGCTTTGTGCATAGAGCAAAGCCAAGGTGGAGCCCCATGAGCCGCCAAACAAAGCCCATTTATCAATGTTCAGGTGGCGGCGGATTTTCTCGATGTCTTCAATCAGGTGTGCGGTGGTGTTGTTGGTCAGGCAGGCATGCGGGCGCGACTTGCCGCAACCGCGCTGGTCGAACAGCACAATGCGGTATTCGTTGGGGTTGAAGAACTGACGATGCGCTGCAGCGTAACCTCCACCCGGTCCACCGTGCAGGAACAAAATCGGCACTCCGTCGGGATTGCCGCACTCTTCAACATGCAGGCTGTGTTGATGGTCCACCTGCAAGCTGTGCTGGGCGTAGGGTTCTGTTGGTGGGTAGAGAGCATCGTGTTGCATCATTGCGCCGTGTCTGCCTGTTTTGAGTGTTATAAAATGATTACAGTTTACCGAACCTGACGAATTTTGGGTATAAAAAAACCGGCATAAAAGCCGGTTCTTTATGGTCACTTTAACAAAGCATTATTTTTTGCTACGTGACGCTTGCTTACGTTCGTTTTCAGTCAGCAACTTCTTACGGATACGCACGCTTTCAGGGGTGACTTCAACCAATTCATCGTCATCGATGAATTCCAACGCCTGTTCAAGCGAGAAACGAATCGGTGGCGTCAAGGTCAAGGCTTCATCCGTACCAGATGCACGCATGTTGGTCAGCTGTTTCCCTTTCAATGGGTTCACGGTCAAGTCGTTAGCACGGCTATGAAGACCAATGATCATACCTTCGTACACTTCATCACCATGGCCGATGTATAAACGACCACGATCCTGAAGACCGAATAGACCGAATGCCAACGCTTTACCTTGACCGATTGAGATCAATACACCGTTGTTACGCTCACCCAGGGTGCCCGAGAATTTTGGACCGTAGTGCGAGAAGCTCGAGAAGATCAAACCGTTACCCTGGGTCGCGGTCATGAATTCGGTACGGAAGCCGATCAAACCACGCGACGGGATCACGAAATCGATACGCACACGACCGTGTCCGTCCGGAACCATGTCAACCATCTCGGCTTTACGCATGCCCAGTTTTTCCATGATCGAACCTTGAGATTCTTCCGGTACGTCAACGGTCAGGTTCTCATAAGGTTCCTGAATTTCGCCGTCCACTTCCTTGAAGATAACTTCCGGACGTGAAATTCCCATCTCGAATCCTTCACGACGCATGGTTTCGATCAATACGGAAAGGTGAAGTTCACCACGGCCGGAGACACGGAATTTGTTCGCATCTTCGGTGTCTTCAACGCGCAACGCCACGTTGGTCAGCAACTCTTTGTCCAAACGCTCACGAATCTGGCGAGAGGTTAACAATTTACCTTCCTTGCCCACAAACGGCGAGTCGTTGACCTGGAATGTCATGCTCACAGTCGGCTCATCAATGGTCAAGGCAGGCAGGGCTTCCGGGTGGTTAGGGTCACAAATCGTTTCAGAGATGTTCAGTGGATCAAAACCTGCAAACGCGATGATGTCACCGGCGTGCGCTTCATCAACGTTCATACGCTCCAAGCCATGGTAACCGAAGATCTCGCCCATTTTACCTTTGCGAATATTGCCTTTTGCATCTACGATGGAGACCGCCATGCCCACCTGACAAGAACCGCGTTTGATACGTCCGGTACCGATCACCCCTTTATAGGTGTCGTAATCCAAAGAGATACACTGAACCTGGAAAGGACCGCCAATATCCACATCCGGAGGAGAGACCTTATCAACAATGGTCTGGAATACTGGCTGCATGTCGCCTTCGCGAACGGTATCTTCAAAACCGGCAAAACCGTTTAGACCCGACGCATATAAAACATCAAAATCCATCTGCTCGTCGTCTGCACCCAAGCGGTCAAACAAATCGAAAGTCTGATCCAGTACCCAGTCAGGACGGGCACCTGGACGGTCGATTTTGTTGATAACAACAATTGGCTTAAGCCCTTGCTGCAATGCTTTTTCGGTTACAAAACGGGTCTGCGGCATCGGGCCTTCAACGGCATCCACCAAAAGCAATACCGAATCCACCATCGACAGAATACGTTCCACTTCTCCACCAAAGTCGGCGTGGCCCGGAGTGTCTACGATGTTGATGCGGTAGTCATTCCACTTAACAGCCGTGTTTTTAGACAGGATGGTAATCCCACGTTCTTTTTCAAGATCGTTGGAGTCCATGACACGTTCACCGGTGTCTTTACGCTCATCCAATGTTCCGGATTGTCTAAGCAGCTGGTCAACCAGGGTGGTTTTACCGTGGTCAACGTGAGCAATGATTGCAATGTTACGAATATGTTCTGTGGTCATGAAGCTGGCGCTCTCTATACTAGCTTAGGCGTGATTGCTGCTGAATTGTCTGACAGGGCATGTAAAACAATGCAAAACAATAGGTTAGCCCTAAGAATTTGAAAAAGAGGTATTATAATGAAATTTAAAGGAATTTATAGCTTAAATAAATGAATTTATTATGATTGGGTTGACTTTGCCTTGAAAGTAGCGTGTTTTCAGCCTGCTTTTTTTAAAATGAGCAGGCCTGTCCAAAAGCGTGAAATGTGTTTTAAGCCTATTTTAAGGTGTCGCTTACCTGTCCGTTGTGGGCGATGAAGGTCTGCAAGACTCCAAACGCCATCGTGCCTAACAGCAAACCAATCAACACAAACACCGCCCCGATTTTGCCTTCCCCGATCATCGCCGGAACCGTTCCCGGGCAAGAAGCGGTCATCGCCCAGCCGATACCGAACAGAAAGGCGCCGGTCACCAGACCTTTTTGGTAGGGTTTTTTCACAAAGTCGACTTCGTCGCCGGTACTGATCGCATGCACATGGAACTTCTTCAACAAGAATACCCCAATCATCGAGACCACCACGGCGGTGGCAATGACTTCCATTAATTGAAAATCGATCATCAGAAACATTTTGGCGTGATAGTCATAAGTGGTCGCGCCGGCATGGCTCATCAGAAAGCCGAACATCACGCCCATCAACAAGGCGAGAAAATTGGCGCGATACACAAAACCGAATGAGATTAAAAACAGTTTGGCGCTTTTGAAAATCGGAAAGCGGTGCATGGTTAAATCCTTTAAAAACCGGTGTTTTGTTTAGAAATTAAAAAGCAGTTGGGTGGTCAGCATGGCGCTCATGAAAAATACCGCGCCCGCCAACAGGCTGGGCGGGTTCATCATGGCTCCACCCACCAGTGCATGCCCGGTGGTGCAGGCACCCGCCAAGCGAGCACCAAATCCCAATAGCATGCCGCCAAAAATCAACCACAGCGCTTTGGCCGCATTGGATTGCGGCAAAACGGCTTCATACATGCCCATGTCAAAACTCAGATGCCAGGTGTCAGGTGAACCCAGCGCGCTCAGCAGGCCGCCGAGCGGAATGCCGATCAGAAACCAAAGTTTGGTATTGTTTGGGTTGCTGTATTCGCCTTGACGGTAGTAGGTCAGTTTTTTGCTGAGCAAACCGCAGACATTGCCATAACCGGTCGAACAGCCCGCCGGTTTGCCCATTAACCAAAAGTGCAAGATCACAAACAGACCGATGGCCAAGCCCCCGATCCATCCGATCCAAACAACAACTTCCATAAGTGTTTCCTGATAAATATTTTTTATAGTTATGGGTATTTTGCTTGGTTTTGGTCTTGGCTTAAAACAGGTATTTTTTTATGGCGTATAAAACCTGTTTATATTACGGGTAAATACATAGATTCAGCGTAGGACAAGGGTCTTTTAAAAGGGGCGGGCTTGGATTTTCTGCGTGGATTTTTTGAATTAAACGCGTTCCGATCCCATTAATTTATTTTGGGTGTCACAATGACATGCTGGCTAAGAACATGCAGATCTCGCCAGGCACGACCCAATGCCGAATCGGTGAACACCGCACGCATGCCTGCATGGGCTTTGAGCTGATCCACCGCCTTTAGACAGGCCTGCACATTTTCAATGCCCATTTGCTGGACTTGATTCAGCAGGTTTTCACATGGAACCTCACCGGCTTCGGCGGTAACCCAAACCTGTTGCGCCAGGCCGTACAGCGAATCACGTGCGTTGGAAATCAGGTGTTCGTTTTGATCGCAGAGCCGCTGAATCTCCGAGGTTTCGGCAAGGGTGTGCGAGGAACCCGCTGGGCGCTTGTGTTGCGCAAAGTCGTTGAACTCGTTCAAGGCGTGCTGTGCAATGCCGATTGCCACGCTGGCAAAAGAGAGACTGGCCAGAGTTTCCAGCGGGCAGCGGAAAATAGGCTCGTCCAATAGCGGTTCATCGAAAAGGGAGAGGGTATAGGCGGGCGCCACCGAAAACGAATCCAGGCTGAAGTCATGACTGCCGGTGGCTTGCATGCCGAACACCGACCAGGTGTCATGAATGGTCACTTGTTCTGCAGGCACGGCGATTGCGGTAATCTCATTGTCGTCGCCATCAACTTTGCAGTTGGCGGTAAACCAACTGGCATGATAGGCGCCGCTGGCATAGGCCCAGCGTCCGCTAACCTCAAAGCCCTTCTTGGTGCTGCTGGCAATACCCGAAGGCATGCCCGATCCGGCAATCACCGCGCGTTCCGGAGAAAAGATTTGCCGTGCGGCGTCTTCCTGCAAAAAACCGGAAAACAATCCGCCTCCGGCGCCAATCATCACCAGCCAGCCGGTGGCCCCATCCGCTGACGCCACCCGTTCAAACACCTTCAATGCGGTGGGTAAATCGGTGGCTTCACCGTTGTATTCTTGCGGAATAAACAGGCGAAACAGACGCTGCTCAAACAAAGCGTCCAGAACCTCGTCCGTTAAATGTCCAAGCTGTTCGGATTTCTGCGCGTTTTGTTCAATGATCGGCAGGATGGTTGTAACGCTGTCCAATAAGGATTGAGGTGCTGAGTGTTTTGTCATGCTGTAAAAAATGCAGTTAATGATTAAAGGTAAAGTTATAGGATGCTTTGCTGGCGGTGAATTACCAATATTCGGGTTTGGCGATGGCGGGCACGCACTTTGATTTTCCGGAGATGGTCGGTATTTTTGCGCCGGTGAGCGATTGTGCCAGCCAACCTTGTGGCATGGAAAGCGCCATCGGCGCCGGAACCTGTTGTGTGCTGACCGGCTCAAAACCGACTTTTGAATAATAGCCCGGATCACCGTAAGTTACCGCCAGTTCCACATCTTGTTTTCTCAACTGCTGCAGGCCAAACTGGATTATAGTCTGGCCGATGCCTTGTTTCTGATAAGCGGTCAAGACGGCAACCGGCGCCAATAAAAAGGCTTGGATGTCGGATTCTGCAAAAGAAAGTCTGGAAAAAATAATGCTGGCGATGATGCGCTTCTCTTCACTGGCGATAAAACACTGTAAATCGGCTGAATCGGTTGTGTTTAACATTTCTAAAGCCAATTGGCCGATGGATTCGCCCTCGGCCGGTCCTTCCGAATCGCTGAAGGTTGAAGTGAATAAAGATTGGATTTCGGCAATTTGGCTTGGGGTGAAACGGCTGATTTTCATGGTGTTGGGAGTGGCTTTTGTGATTGCATCATCACTGGCATTATTGATCCAAAGTTTCGTTACGGTTGCGCCACAATTTGGCCACCGCCTTGTCACTGCCTAAATAGGCCACCACCAGACTCAACAGGCCGATGCTTGCGAAAATGAATACCGGAAAAAAGCCCGCCATCAAATTGGCCAAAAGGGAAAAATACGCCCCGACAAAACCAAGCGAGATAAACATAAAGCCCATGATCTTCAGCACCTTGCGGTTCGATGGACGGTATTCATAATAGCCTTCGGAGTTTTCCAAGGGAGTGAGGATAGGGGAGGCGAGTTTGCGTAGGAATTCTTTCATAGCTCAAAGTGTACCCATTTGTTGCGACTAAGTCGAATAGGAATAGTCAAAGAATCGCTATCATGAATTTGTTAATGAATTTATTGACCGCAATGCCGGGTCACAAATGTTTTGAACAGGCCTGTTCGTTTTGTTTAAACCTAACGAATTAATTGTGACGATCTTCGGTTCCCCCCACGCATTTTGTGGCATGATGTGCGCCTGTCCGGCTGTTCGGGCAAGGTAACCTTAAAGGGCTTGTTGTGGCACTCAAACCAACCGTCTATAAATTCAAAATTTCGCTTTCCGATTTGGACCGCGCCTATTTCGATGCACTCAATTTAACCCTTGCCAAACATCCCTCCGAAAACGAAGAACGGATGATGGTGCGCTTGCTGGGCTATTGCCTGAACGCCCAAGAGTTTTTGAGCTTCGGCGCAGGTTTAAGCGAGGCGGATGATCCCGCCATCAGTGTCAGAACCCTCGACGATCAACTTGCCTTGTGGATTGATGTGGGTGAACCCGAACCGGAGCGCATCAAGAAAGCCACCCGCAAAGCCCAACAGGTCAAAGTTTATAGTTTCAATACCAAATCCGATGTTTGGTGGGAGCAGAACGCGGCGCAATTTGAACGACTCGATGTCGATGTGTACCGCTTTGATTGGGCAAACGTACAAAGCTTCGCCAAAATGCTCGAACGCACCATGGATTTTTCCGTCACCATCAGCGGCAATTCCGCCTATCTCGCCACCGCGAAAGGGGAATGCGAAGTCAGTTGGGAGACTTTACAACAAAAGCATGATGTTTAAAAAGTGGTGTTACGGCCTATTTGATTAATTCTTTCTCTCTCAAATAGTCTGCAACCACAAGCGCTTTGCTCCACGCAAGGGTTCCGCCCATGCTTACGGCCACAGAACAGGTTTCGAATATTTCCTCTGTCGTCGCGCCAAGTTCCAAAGCCCTAGAGGTTTGAGATATCATGCAGTCTTTGCATCCCGCTTGAATCGCCACCGCTAAGGACATCAACCTTTTGGTTTTGAGGTCCATGGCGCCATCCCGGTAAACCGCATCAATCACAGAACCGTAATAGGCTTCCGCCAAATCCGGCATTTCCGTTTTGGTGGAATCAAACAATTGCCACATTTTGTCTTCGTAATTCAGTATGGAATCATTCATTGCCTTGCTCTTAATGTTGTTTTAGCTGTCAGGTGTTGCCTGTCTATAACGTTTAAACTAAGCGGCTGTGCAGCTTGTTAAAGTGAATCCAGAACTTAAAAAGCTAACCAAAAAAGACCTTGACTCCAACAAGGAATAGAAGCGCTATGCTTGTATAAGTCACCAAAATTTCTAAGCTGTCTGCCCCACTACCTTCATCGAATTTCTTTTTCACTTTTTCGGCCAAAAAATTGGGCAGACCTACAAAGGACGCATCCATTCGCACGAACCCTTTTGGAACATAAATGATTCGCGCTAAGACATTACGCCATTTACTGGTCGCTAATTCTTCTTTCTGATAAGGCTTCATGTCAAGATTCTGAGGATCGCTGGTCACCAGCTCTTGAAAGGCTTGATCAAACCCCGCCACATAGAATGCGGAAACACGCTTATTTATTAGTTGCCATCTGGTGTAATAGTGAATAAGAAACCACAAAAGCCCATAAACCAGAAATGTCGCTAATTCTGGTAACTCTATAAGCTTTGCGACCCACTCTGGCGGCCAAATGTTTTTAGTAATCACCGCACCAAAAAGGCTGATCTGCACTAAGAAACCCGCGTTGGCCATATTCTCTTTGTGGTTGTGGTAGGCAACCCAAAGTTCTAGGCGCACGCTGATGTAATCTTTAACTCGATCGAACTGATCCATAGTTCCCTAATTTCATTGGTTTATTGACTTGAAACCTTTAACGACTCGGCTAAGACGCGCGCGACTTTTGCGCGTCGTTCTTGAGCCGCTGGTTATGTGTGGCTTCAGTATTTAGGCACAAATGGTTCATTAAAGAATTCATCCTTAATTGTTGAATCAGGTATTTTTAGCTCAGTACATATTGCACGAGACAATAACGTAAAATTATCACTTGCTCTATTAGGGTATGTTTTGAAATTCATGACTGCTGTTAAGACATCTCTAGATTTACCAAACACAACAAATGCTTCATTTAGCGCCACAAAAAATTGTCTTTTTACATCTGGGTCAGGATTCTCAATTAGCCCGTGACGGTTGCCCATGAGTTTTCTAAACACTTCGATTTTTTGCTTTCTATTCTCATGACGAACGTAAAACCATGTTGAAATGGCAAACGTAATGAGCCCAGAGGCCAGTGATGATATTACTGTTATCCAAATCGGAACTTCCATTGTCACCTCATTCACACACATAACGTTTAAGCTAACCAGCCGCGCATTAGCGCGGTCGGGTTGAGTGAATTGTTAGAGTTCATATTAGTTTTGCTACGATGATTGCAATAAGAATACCAGCCAAGATACCTCCTGCCCAATCTAGAAGCCTAATACTTACTTTATGTAGCTTTCCAACTGTAGAGGAATTAAATGCTCGTTCATTTAGCTGGTTTAAATATTCTCGCCCCAAAATTGTTATTCTTGGTTCTAAATAACCTATACCGCTGAATGAACTAACATCAACTGCTTTGAGATAGCCATCTTCAATAAGGTCTCGAACTATGTCTACTGATACTTCACTTTTTGAGTCAATTTGTTTCGGGAGCTTATTTTGAACTGCTTGCTCAAGAATATTTTTATGTTCTGCTAAGTAATCCATTTGCCTTATGACTCTAACATTTAGTATGAGGCATTAATGCCTTGTTATTCAGTATTAAAGACATCTTTAAGTCATTTTCCCGCATGATTGCCACGAGCCAAAAATGTTCTTATCAAATACTACCTTAATAAAACCTTGTTTACTAGAATAAGTACGTAATCGGTTTCAGGGGAGTGAGAGGGTGGGTTGTTTTAATTAAGTTCAGAGCATTAAAAAAGGCGAATAAATCGCCCTTTTTTATTACTGCGCAAAATCTTCCGGGTCGTAACCCAGATTCGGCGCCAGCCATTGTTCGGCTTTTTCGATGCTCCAGCCTTTGCGGCGGGCGTAGTCTTCGACCTGATCGCGCCCCAGAGAACCGACACCGAAGTAACGGCTATCCGGGTGCGCGAAGTAGGTGCCGGAAACCGCGGCGGTTGGGGTCATGGCGAAGCTTTCGGTGATTTCCAGACCGATTTCCTGATCCGGTTTGAGCAGTTCCCAAAGGATGCCTTTTTCGGTGTGATCCGGACAGGCCGGGTAACCGGCGGCGGGGCGGATGCCCTGATAGCGTTCGCGAATCAGGTCTTCGTTTTCCAGCTGTTCGTCCGGCGCGTAGCCCCAGTCTTCTTTACGCACGATCTCGTGCAGGGTTTCGGCAAAGGCTTCGGCAAAACGGTCGGCCAGGGCTTTGAGCATGATCGAACGGTAGTCGTCATGTTCTTTTTCAAAACGTTCGATGTGTTCGTCGATGCCGATGCCCGCGGTGACCGCAAAGAAACCGATGTAGTCGGCCACGCCGCTGTCTTTACTGGCGATGAAGTCCGACAGGCAGTTGTTGGCGCCGCCACGTTTCTTTTCCGCCTGCTGGCGCAGGTGGTGGAATTTATGAATCACCTGAGTGCGCGATTCGTCGGCATAGACTTCAATGTCGTCGCCCACGCGGTTGGCCGGGTAGAATCCGTAGACCGCTTTGGCGGTCAGCCATTTCTCGTCCACAATCTGTTGCAACATTTCTTTGGCGTCGGCAAACACCTTGCGGGCTTCTTCACCGACGACCTTGTCGTCCAGAATGCGCGGGTACAAACCGTGCAGTTCCCAAGACTGGAAAAACGGCGACCAGTCGAAACGTTCCACCAGTTTTTCCAGCGGGAAGTCGTTGAGCACTTTGCTGCCGAGGAATGTCGGTTTGACCGGCATGTAATCCGACCAGGCCTGTTCATTTAGCGCGGGGTTTTCACGCGCCTTGTTTATTGGAATGCGTTTGACCTGAGCGGCACGCGCCTTACGCTCTTCACGCACCTGTTCGTATTCGGCGCGGATTTTGGCGGCATAATCGACTTTAAGGTCGTTGGAGATCAGGCTTTGCGCAACGCCCACGGCACGCGAGGCGTCTTTGACGTACACCACCGGATGGTCGTATTGCGGTTCGATCTTGACCGCCGTGTGCGCTTTGGAGGTGGTGGCACCGCCGATCAGCAGCGGCAGATCCATATTGCGCTCTTTCATCAGTTTTGCGACGTTGACCATCTCTTCCAGAGAGGGGGTGATCAGACCGGAAAGCCCGATGACATTGGCGCCTTGTTCGACCGCGGTGTCCAGAATCTTTTCGGCCGGCACCATCACGCCGAGGTCGATGACCTCGAAATTGTTACATTGCAGCACCACGCCGACGATGTTTTTGCCGATGTCGTGCACGTCGCCTTTGACCGTGGCCATGACGATTTTACCGTTGGCTTGGCCTTCGGCTTTTTGCGCCAGCAGGTAAGGATCCAAGTAGGCGACCGCACGTTTCATGACGCGGGCGGACTTGACCACCTGCGGCAGGAACATCTTTCCGGAACCGAACAGGTCGCCGACCACGTTCATGCCGTCCATCAGCGAGCCTTCGATGACTTGCAGGGCGGAGCCGGATTTTTGATAGGCCTCTTCGGTATCGGCTTCGATGTAGTCGGTGATGCCTTTCACCAAAGCGTGTTCCAGACGTTTTTCCACCTCGGCTTCACGCCAGGCGGTGTCGGCCACCTTGCTGGTGGCGGTGCCGTCTCCACGGAACTCTTCGGCCACTTCCAGCAGGCGTTCACCCGCTTCCGGATCGGTGTTCATAATGACGTCTTCGACCGCCAAACGCAGTTTTTCCGGCAGGTCGTCGTAAATCGCCATTTGTCCGGCGTTGACGATCCCCATGTCCATGCCTTCTTTGATGGCGTAATACAGGAACACCGAATGGATCGCCTCACGCACCGGGTTGTTGCCGCGGAACGAGAAGGAGACGTTGGAGACCCCACCGGAAATTTTGGCGTGCGGCAGGTTGGCCTTGATCCAGGTGACCGCATTGATGAAATCCAGACCGTAGTTGTTGTGTTCTTCGATGCCGGTGGCCACCGCGAAAATGTTGGGGTCGAAAATAATGTCCTGCGGCAAGAAACCGACTTTATCGACCAGCACACGGTAGGAGCGTTCACAGATTTCGATTTTACGTTCCAGGGTGTCGGCCTGACCGTCTTCGTCAAACGCCATGATGATGGCGGCGGCACCGTATTTCTTGACTAGTTTGGCGTGCTGGATAAAGGCCTCTTCGCCCTCTTTCAGGGAGATGGAGTTGACCACCCCTTTACCCTGGATGCATTTCAAACCGGCTTCGATGACTTCCCATTTTGAGGAGTCGATCATAATCGGTACGCGCGAGGCTTCCGGTTCGGAGGCCAGCAGGTTGAGGAATCGAACCATGCAGGCTTTGGCGTCCAGCATGCCTTCGTCCATATTGACGTCGATGATCTGCGCGCCGTCTTCCACCTGCTTGACCGCGATCTCGATGGCTTCGTCGTAGTTTTCTTCAATGATCAGACGCTTGAATTTGGCCGAACCGGTGACGTTGTTACGCTCACCGACGTTGACGAACAGCGAGCTTTCGTCGATGTTCAAAGGCTCCAGACCCGACAGGCGGCAAGCCGGTTTGACTTGCGGGATTTCGCGGCGCGGGAACGCTTGTGCGGCCTCGGCCATGGCTTTGACATGATCCGGTGTGGTGCCGCAGCAGCCGCCGATGATGTTGATCCAGCCGCGTTCCGCCCAGATTTTGATTTCCTTGGCCATCTGTTCGGGACTTTCGTCGTATTCACCGAATTCGTTAGGCAGGCCGGCATTGGGGTGAACGGATACAAAGGTCTCGCAAACGCGGCTCAATTCTTCCACATAAGGGCGCAGCTCTTCCGGCCCCAAGGCGCAGTTAAGCCCCACGGACAGCGGTTCGGCATGCGCGACGGCGTTGTAGAAGGCTTCGGTGGTTTGACCGGACAAAGTGCGCCCGGAGGCGTCGGTGATGGTACCGCTCAACATAATCGGCACTTCGTAACCGACTTCGTCTTCCACTTCTTTGACCGCGAAAATCGCGGCTTTGGCATTCAGGGTATCGAAAATGGTTTCAATCAGAATCGCGTCCACACCGCCTTCCAGCAGCGCATGGGTGGCCTGCTTGTAGGCGGTCACCAGTTCGTCGAAGGAGGTGTTGCGGTAGCCCGGATCGTTGACGTCCGGCGAGATCGACGCCGTGCGGTTGGTTGGTCCCAGGACCCCGGTGACAAATCGCGGTTTGCCGTCTTCGGCTTGCGCGATGTCGCAGGCTTCACGTGCCACCTTGGCGGCCGCCAGGTTGATTTCGCTGACATATTCCTGCATGTCGTAATCGGCTTGGGCGATGGTGGTGGCGTTAAAGGAGTTGGTTTCCAGAATGTCGACACCGTTACGCAGGAAATCCAGGTGGATGTCGCGGATGATGTCAGGCTGGGTGATCACCAGAATGTCGTTATTGCCCTTGATGTCCATGTGGTAGTCGGCAAAACGTTCGCCACGGAAATCCTCTTCGCTCAGGTTCTTGTCCTGAATCATGGTACCCATGGCACCGTCCAGCACCATAATGCGTTCTTGCAGAAGGGATTTAAGCTGTTCTAGGCGTTGTGTTTTTGGACTCATTGGGATTTCCGTAGATGGCGTAAAATTTAATCGGCGTATTTTAACCGATTTGCAGGCCAATCACTAATTTGAGAAACGAATATCAACGGCATTAAACCCTAGAGATTCAAGGTTATGTGCAGGGCTGTCCATAAAAATGAGCCATCAGCGGATGGTCTGACTGGATTGTTAAGGTCTTGCTTGTTCACGGGAAAATGCTCAAGCCGGGGGATGAATCAAGTATAATTGCCCACTTATATCCACAGAGATCTTACAAGCCTTTTTAGGCAAGGTTCTCGAATTTTCAGCATGACACCATGGAAACGCGATGCTCTGCCAAGTTTTCCCCCAACAATATGAAACTCAGCTGGCCGAAAAGGTGCAGCGTTTAACGGATTTGCTTCCGGATTTACCCCATTTGCAGGTGTTTGAATCGCCTGCCTCGCATTACCGGGCGCGCGCCGAATTTCGCATTTGGCACGAGGGCGAGCAAAGCGATTACATCATGTTCAACCCCGAAACCCGCGAGAAGGTGGCGATCAAGTCCTGCCCGATGGCGATTCAGGCGATTGACGAGCTGATGCCGAAACTGATGGCGCAGATTGTGGCCGATCCGGTCTTGCGTTTGAAGTTGTTTCAGGTGGATTTTCTGGCGACCTTAAGCGGCGAGATGTTGGTGACCTTGATCTATCGTCGTCCGATTGAAAATGACCAGGCCTGGTTGGAATCGGTGGCCAAACTCAAGCAGAGCTTGCCGATTGATCATGTCATTGGCCGCGCCCGCAAGCAGAAAATTCTGTTGGACAAAGATTACGTGGTGGAAAAACTTCAGGTTGACGGGCGGACTTTCATCTACCAGCAAATTGAAAACAGCTTTACCCAGCCGAATGCGTTTGTGGCGCAAAAGATGTTGGGCTGGGCGCGGCAGATGTGCGAGCGCTATCTTGACGGTCAGGGCGATTTAATTGAACTTTATTGCGGCAACGGCAATTTCTCGATCGCGCTGGCCGACAAGTTCCGCAAGGTGTTGGCAACCGAGATCTCCAAAACCTCGGTGCACTCGGCGCAGTTCAATATCGCCGCCAATGGCGTGGAGAACCTGACCATTGTGAAGATGGCCGCCGAAGAGGTGTCCTTGGCGTTGCAGGGTCAAACCTTCAACCGCCTAAAGGATGTGGATTTGCCGAGTTATGATTTTCAGGCGATTCTGGTCGATCCGCCGCGTGCCGGACTGGATGATCTGACGCGCAAGATGGTTTGTGAGTATGAGAGCATTTTGTACATTTCGTGTAACCCGGAAACCCTGGCGCGGGATTTGGAATCTATCTCGGCGACGCACGAGGTGGTGGAATCGGCTCTGTTTGACCAGTTTCCCTATACACACCACATTGAAAGCGGTGTGTTTTTAAAACGTAAATAATATAGATAACGTAAACAGCAAGGAATAGACAATGTTGGCTTGGATAGGCGCTTTATTGATTGGTTTGACCTTAGGTTTGTTGGGTTCCGGCGGTTCGATTTTAACCGTTCCGGTGTTGACCTATGTGGTCGGGCAGGAAACCAAGGTGGCGATTGCCGGCTCTTTGGTCATTGTGGGGATCATCAGTCTGTTTTCAGCCATTCCTTACGCACGCCAGAAGCAAGTTAAATGGCGAACCGTGGTACTCTTTGGGGTGCCGGGAATGATGGGGGCGGCGGCCGGTGCCTGGGCCGCGCACTATGTCAGCGATGCCTTGCAGATGCTGGTGTTTGCGGTCTTGTTGCTGAGCGCGTCTTTTTTGATGTTCCGCCCGGTGAAACTCGACGACGCCAACACCGAACATAGTGAACGCGCCATGTCCAAAATCGCTTTGGACGGGTTTGTGGTGGGCGCGATTACCGGTCTGGTCGGGGTAGGCGGCGGCTTCCTGATCATTCCGGCTTTGGTGCTGTTGGGTGGTTTGTCGATGCGTCTGGCGGTGGGCACCAGCTTGGTGATCATCGCCATCAATTCGTTGGCCGGTTTTGTGAGTTACCTGCAGGTTTTGGAGGCTTTGGACTTGAGCCTGGATTGGTCGATTATCGGCATCTTTTCCGTCATCGGTATTGTCGGGGGCTGGCTGGGTCACAAAATCAGCAGTAAAATCAATCAGGAGCTACTTAAAAAAGGCTTTGCGGTTTTTCTTGTACTCATGGGGATTTTCATTCTCTACAAAAATCTTCCGGGGTTATTTTAATCCTCTCGGGAAGCTCTGATTCAACCAGAGATTTCCTAGACAGGAGGGTGTTATGCAGTTGAAAGCAGTCAATGTCGGCCCGGCCAAGAAAGTGGCTTGGCGAGATGGAGTCTCTTCGGCGATTCATAAGGGACATGTTCACGGCCTGGTTCAGGTTGGGTTTTTGGGTCTGGAAGGTGATGAGCAGGCCGACCTGATCAACCATGGCGGTGCTGACAAGGCGGTGTTTGTGATGCCGGAAGAGAATTATGCACGTTTTCGGATTCAGGCGCCCTATGGGTATTTAGGGGAAAACCTGACGATTTCCGGGCTGGATGAGAAACAGGTTTGTTTGGGAGAGCGTTTGCTGGTGGGCAGTGTTGTATTGGAAGTCACCCAGCCGCGTTCACCCTGCTGGAAACTGGCCGAACAGGTGTTGGAGACTTCGGACTGGAGTTCCGCTGCGGAATTTTTGGACGCCTATTCGCAAAGCGGCCATGTGGGCTTCTATTGCCGGGTGTTGCAAGAAGGGCTTTTGAAAAAAGGCGACGAGGTCAAAAAGAAACCTTTTGAACCAGAAGATGGCATAACCAGACCCAAGCTGACGATCCATGACCTGTTTTTAGCCAAACATTATCATCGCTCGGAAGCCGACTGGGCTTTGCTCAAGCAGGCTGCGGCGCATCCGGCTTTATCAGAGGCCTGGCGAAAGGCGATTGCCAAACTGATCCAGCAGGCCAGCTAATACAGGCACGAGTAAGATCGGCACGACTTGCGGCTTAAACTTACCGGGAGGGGCAGCTGAATAGCGTAGGCTGGCCATTTGGCAGACCGTCTTGGACAATCATAAACTCGATTAGTTTGTGGCTTTGAGAGATAAATTGAATGCCTTCGGGTTTGCCTGCCGAGGTGGGTAAATGACACAGGGTTTTCACTGCGCCTGAGGGTTGGTCTTTGCCCTTTAAGGCATTTTCACCGCTCCACAAAGCCACTTGATAGGGCATGCTCTGGTTGCCAACCGGCCCGCTTAAAATCAAAAAACCATTTTCGGTTTCACTCATGCCGCGCAGGCCGCCGCCGTTGTCGGTGTGCAGGTACAGCAGCTTGTGTTTTTTGACCGCAAATTCACGCTTGTTCAGTTTAAGGCGCAGCACCGGTAGGGTGTTGCCGCGTAATACCGGGCCTCTGAAGCCCACCAGTAAGCGGCCTTTTTCATCGATCGCCAATGCCTCAATATCAATGCCGTTTTCTTTGCTGGGAAGTTTGCTGAAAGGCTTCAAAATGTCTTCCTGTTGCAGGATCGAATCCAATGACAGCGAATGTGTTTCCATAACCTTCAGCTGGTCATCCAGCTTGATGCGAAACAACTGATGCCTGGCCGGTTCACGCACCACCGTTTCAAGCCGTTTTTCATTCTGTTTTTGTGAGAGTCCGGCTTTGAGTTTTTTTCGTTTCACCCCATGCGAACCGATTGCATACAGGTAGGGCGCTTGCCAGGCCAGGGCTTCAATGTCGAGTTCGTCGTCCTTTTGGCTGAGGGGGACGGTGGCCAGGCTTTTCCATTTTTTTTGCTCAGTCTGTTGGAATGTGAACAGTTCAATGCTCTGGCCTTCGTCGCTGGCCAGGGCCGTGAATTGTTGGGTGACAACCAGACCGCTGATATTGAGTGGGTCGATATTTAACGGCCCGGAAAATGACCAGGCCTGTTGCTTTTGCGCGCTCGGTACAGAAACATTGGCTTGGCTGAGGCTGGCCAATGTGGTCATCACCAGGATGGTAAGAAGTTGAAGCCAGGAATGAGTGGGAATCGACATGGTTTTGATCTCGTAAGCCATTTGCACATCGGCGGCAAATGAAGTTTATTCAAAACGCGATTATAACGGATTGTGTAAAATAGCCCCTATGAAAAACAATGGTGACCCAATGACTGAAAAACAGACTGAGCAACAGACCGAGGCAGAGACACTCAAGTCCGATGCCGACCACCCAAAGAAATTGAGCAAAAAAGAGCGCACCAAAGATTGGATCAAGCCGCCCAAGGCGATCATGAAGCCGGTGGGGCGTGCGATGGCGCAATTCAAGATGTTGCGCGACGGTGACCGGGTGTTGTTGGGCTTGTCCGGAGGTAAGGATTCCTTGAGTCTGCTGGTGATTCTGAAACACCTGCAACGTCATGCGCCGATCAAGTTTGAGTTGGCGGCTTGCACCATCGATCCGGAGATTCCGGGATTTGATCCGTCGCCACTGAAAGCGTGGTGCGCGAAAATGGACGTACCTTATTTTTACGAAAGCGAAGACATGGTGGGGCTGGCCGATGAGCGCATGAAGGGCGATTCGTTCTGCAGTTTCTGCGCCCGTCAGAAACGCGGAATACTTTATACGGTGTGTCGCCGCGAAGGTTATAACGTTTTGGCGCTGGCGCAGCATCTGGACGATCTGGCCGAGAGTTTTGTGATGTCGGCCTTCAATGCCGGACAGTTACGCACCATGAAAGCCCACTATTTGAACGACGACGGCGATATCCGCATTATCCGTCCGTTGGTGCGAGTGCGTGAAAACCAGACGCGCGATTTCGCCGAGGCGGCGCATTTGCCGGTGATTCCGGACAACTGCCCGGCTTGCTACGCCAAACCGCAGGCGCGTGCCGAAACCAAAGCACTGCTGCTTGAGCAGGAAAAAAAGAACAAACACCTGTACGCCAATCTTTGGACGGCGATGCAGCCTTTGATTGCCGATGATAATCACGAAGGTCAGGCGGCCTTGTCGCTTTCCGAACCGAATTCGGATGATAAAATCGCCGAAAAGACTGGGGAGTAATCGTGAGTAACCCGGGCAAGCAAACAGCCAATCGCACAAAAAACCAAAATAAGCAGGCCTGGTTGGGCGCTGTTTTGAAAGGTCTGATTGTGTTTTTCAGTTGGTTGCCGTTGCGCTGGAATCAGGCTTTGGGTACGTTTATCGGTACCCTGTTATGGTGGATTCCAAACAGCAATAAACGGGTATCGCAAAAGAACATCGCCGTCGCCTTTCCGGAATTAACCCAGCAAGAGCAGCGCCGACTGGTCAAACGCAGCCTCATCCATCTCGGTCAGGTGACGACCGAACTGGGACCGGCGTGGTGTTGGCCGCAATCAAAATTGCTGCCGTTGATTAAGGAAGTCGAAGGGCAGGAATTATTGGACCAAGCCCGTGAACAGCATAAAGGGGTATTGCTGCTGGCGCCGCATATCGGCGCTTGGGAAGTCAACGGCATGTACACCTCGACGACGCAAAGCTCGACCTTTCTTTACCGTCCGCCCAATATTCCTTCGGTGGAATCGTTTATGGTTGAGGCGCGCAGCCGTTACGGTGCCAAGTTGGCACCGACCGATATGCGCGGTGTGCGTTATCTGGTCAAGGCGCTGAAGGCACAGCAGCTTTCGGCGATTTTGCCGGATCAGGATCCGGGCAAAAAAGGTGGCGTTTATGCACCGTTTTTCGGTCGTCCGGCGCGCACCATGACGCTGGTGTCGAAATTGATTCAAAAATCGGACTGCGCGTTTCTGTTTGTGGTCATGGAGCGTCTGCCCAAAGGACAAGGCTATCGCCTGCATGTGTTGCCGGCGGAAGACGAGGTGGCCAGCGAAGACGAGACCTTGGCCGCAGCGGCACTCAACCGAGGGGTGGAAGCCTGTATTCGCATTGCGCCGGAACAGTATCTATGGTCCTACAAACGTTACCGTAAACCGCCCGCCGGTGTGGAAGACATCTATAAGTCATGAGCGTTTCCTGTTCTAAATCAAACGATTTTGAGCAGGCCTGTCCGTTTTAGGGTTGATGCGTTTTCGGGTTGGTTGTCGGTTTTGGCTGGTGGGTCAGAATGGTGACGCCGCCGATGACCAGAATCAGCCCGAACGCATGCCAGATCGTAAAGGGTTCGTTCAGAATCCATACCGCCAACACAATGGTCACTAAGGGCCCCAAGGTGCCGATTATGCCGGTTTGCGCCGGGCCGATCTTGGCAATCGCCTCGCTGATCATGAAGCTGGGGATGACGGTACTGACAATCGCCAGCAGAAACAGCCACAGCCACGCCATGGCGCTGACGTCGAGATTGGAAATATCGTTTAACAGCAGATAGTGAACCAATACGAAAGCGCTGGAAATCGCCATCGCCAGACTGGTGAACCAGAGACTGCCCACCTGATGAATCAATTTCTTGCCGAACAGCACGTAAAATGAAAAGCTCAGCGCCGCCAGAAAGACCAACAGGGTGCCCAGGCTTGTGTTGGTGCCGCTGAAGTGCAGCTCCTGATAAAAGGTGACCAAAAGCCCGCCGTAGGTGATGACCAATGCCAGAATGATTTTTCGGGTCAAAGGCGTTTTGAAAAACAGCGCGCCCAGTAAAGCGACCATGATCGGGTAGGTGAAGAGCGTGAGTCTTTCCAGTTGTGCGGAGATCATTTCCAATCCTTTCAAGTCGAGCCAGGAGGAAAGGTAGTAACCGATGAATCCCAGAAAGGTGATCTTGAGAAGTTTGCCGCTCAGCAGCGGAACGCTTTTATTGACGCGTAGCAACCAGACCATCATCAGCAGGTAGACCGGCAGCGCGATCGCCATTCTGAGCATCAAAACGCTGTCGGTATCCAATCCTTCGGCATAGGCGAGTTTGATGAAGATCGATTTGATGGAAAACAGGGCCGTGCCGAAAATAGCCAGAAAGAAACCGATTGCCCTCGGCGAGGCGTGTCTGATAAAAATCATGTTGAAAGGGGGCGGTTCAGTCGCGTCATACTATTGGCTTTTGCGCCCGACATACCAGGCGTAACGCTGTTTTTCAGCGGACGACACACTGTTTTCATTCGCCAGCCAGCCTTCGCCATAAACCAGCGTTTGCAGGTTTGGGCAGGCCTGGTTGAATTCTCCGGGCTGGATGTAAAAATCGGGATTGCTCGGCGCATTGTCCTGCACCGGTGCTAAAAAGGTTTGGTAAAACAACAGACCACCCGGTTTGAGTGCGTTTTCCAATTGGCTGAAGAGTTTTCGGTCCAGATAGCGGCTCACCACAATCACGTCAAACTGTTGATAAGGCAGCAGCATCTGCTCCAGATCGGTTATCAGCGGCTGAATCGGCAGGTGATTCAGGCTGGCCCAGTTGTTGAGCAGGGTCAAGGCGGTATCGGAGATGTCCCAGGCTTCGGTCTTGAGGCCGCATAAAGCCAGAAAGCGCGCGTTTCCACCCAGTCCGCAGGCCACTTCCAAGGCGCGTCCGTTAAAGGGTAACAGTCGGCTGTGCTGCTTGAGCACAAAACATGGATTGGCCGGGGTCTTCAAACTGGCGGAGGCGTATTTCTCATCCCATTTCTGGGCGGCCTTATTACTCATATTCAGGTCTCCTGTGTCTATTTGCGCCAAAAGGCGGCGGTGAACAGAACCAGCAGAGTGAAAATCTCCAAACGTCCCAGCAGCATCGCCAAGGTGAGCACCCACTTGACCGGATCGCTCATGGTTTCATAGTTGCTGGCGACGTCTCCCAGGCCGGGCCCCAGATTGTTCATCATCGCCGCGATGGCGGAGAATGCTGTGACCTGGTCGACTCCCAGAGCCATGATAATCAGCAGCAGGATAGCGAAGGTGAAGACATAAACCGAGAAGAAACCCCAAACGGCGGTCATGACCTTCTCGGGAATGGGCTTGCCTTGCAGTTTAACCGGCATGATGGCGTTGGGATGAATTAGGCTGCGGATTTCGCGCGACCCCTGTTTGAACAGCAACACAAACCGGATCATTTTCATGCCCCCGGCGGTAGACCCGGCGCTGCCGCCGATAAAACTCATCATAATCAGCAGGATAGGCAGAAACACTGGCCAAGCGGCAAAGTCGGCGTTGGCGAAGCCGGTGGTGGTGGCGATGGAGACCGTTTGGAAGACCCCATAACGGAAGGCTTCTTCCCAGGTTGGATACACTTCATGGAAATAGAGGTAGCTGGTGACAATGGCGGTCACCAAAAACAGCAGGGTGGCGTAGGCGCGGAATTCAGGGTCAAAACGATAGGGCGCGACATTAAGTCGATGAAAGGCCGTGAAGTGCAAAGCGAAGTTGATGCCGGACAAAAACATGAAAATAATGGCTACGGTTTCAACTGCGGTGCTGTTGAAGTGCCCAATGCTGGCGTCATGGGTTGAAAAGCCGCCAATCGCCACCGTTGAGAAACTGTGGCCAAAAGCGTCAAACCAGTTCATTCCGGCAAACCAGTAGCCGACCGCGCAGGAGACTGTGAGCCCGAGGTAAAGATACCAGAGGGTTTTGGCGGTTTCCGAAATGCGCGGTGCGATTTTAGAATCTTTCATCGGCCCCGGAGTTTCCGCGCGGTAGAGCTGCATGCCCCCGATACCGAGCATCGGCAAGATGGCGACGGCCAATACGATGATCCCCATGCCGCCCATCCACTGCAGTTGTTGGCGGTACCACAGAATCGCGTGTGGCATGTTGTCCAGTCCGCTCATGACCGTGGCACCGGTTGTAGTCAGGCCTGAAAAGGATTCAAAAATGGCATCGGTGAGGCTTAAGGGCACTTCTTTTTCGATATAGAGAGGCAAGGCACCCACCAGGCCGAGTACACTCCAGAACATCACCACCACCAAAAAACCATCACGGATTTTCAAGTCCTGTTTGTGGTTGCGAATGGGGTACCACAGCACTAATCCTAGCAGCAAGACACCGATCAATACACTGCTGAATGCAAAGGTAGCGCCGTCCCGATAAACTAAAGAGACCAGTAACGGCGGCACTAGGCTTACGCTGTAAAGCATCAACAACAGACCGAGAACTTTGGTAATGATTTTTGAATGCATGGAGTTTCTAGTATCGCTTTGTTTTATCGGCTTGATGGTTCATTGGGTTAACTGAGCCATCCGGTGGATTCAGTCGGCGAAAACAGTTTGGCGACCTCTTCGGCGCAATTGGGGTCGGTCAAGAACAGGATGACATGATCCTGAGCTTCGATTTCCAGATCGCGATGGGCAATCAAAACCTGGTCTTCACGAATGATGCAGCCGACGGTGAGGTCTTTTGGCCATTGGATTTCGCCGATACGTTTGCCGATGACCTCGGAGCTGTTTTCACTGCCGTGGGCAATCACCTCCATGGTTTCGGCAGCACCGCGACGGAGGGTGGCGGCCTGTACCGTGTCTCCCTGTCGCATATAGTGCAACAACTTACTGGTGGTGATTTGGTCGGCGGAAATGGCGACGTCAATGCTGTTTAGCTGAATCAGCTCGATGTAGGATTGGTTGTTGACCAGGGCAATGACACGCCGCACCCCTAATTTCTTGGCCAGCATGCCGGAGATGATGTTGGCCTCATCCGAGTTGGTGACCGCCACAAATAGATCGATCTCATCGATGTTTTCCTCAAGAAGCAGATCTTTGTCGGCCACGTCGCCATGAATGATGATGGTGTGATCCAAAATTTCGGCGACCTGTCTGGCTTGTTGAATATTGTGGTCGATGAGTTTGACCTGATGGGCCTTTTCCAACTCTTTGGCCAGGTTAAAGCCGATGTTTCCTCCGCCGGCGATCATGATGTTACGCGAAGGACGTTCTTTATGGCGTCGCAACTCTTCAACGATCGCGGGAATGTGTTTGGGTTCGGCCAGAAAGAACACTTCATCTTCGGCTTTGATGGTGGCATTGCCGTTGGGCATGACCACTTCATCCTTGCGGTAAATCGCAACGATGCGGGTTTTGACCTCTTTGGGCAGGTAGTTTTTGAGTTCGCTGATGCGTTTGTCTACCAGCAAACTTCCCTTAAAGGCACGCACCGCAATCAAACGCACCTTGCCTTCCGCAAAGTCGATGACCTGTAGCGAGCCCGGATATTCGATCAACTGTAGAATGTAGTTTGTGACCAAGGTTTCCGGACTGATGAGCACGTCGATCGGCAAGGCTTCAGAGGTATAGTTACGACTGAAAATCTCCGGGTGATCCAGGTAGGAGCCGCTGCGTACACGGGCAATCTTGGTGTTGGTTTTATAGAGAATATGGGCGATCTGGCAGGCCAGAATATTGGTTTCGTCGTTTTGTGTCGCGGCGATCAGCATGTCCGCCTCTTCAAGGTCGGCCTGTTCAAGCACATCGGGGTGAGAGGCGTGACCGCACACGGTGCGAATGTCCAAACGGTCCTGTAAACGTTGCAGGCTGGCGCTGTCCAAATCGACCACGGTGACGTCGTTGTTTTCGTTTGCCAGTAGCTCAGCCAAGGAGGAACCGACCTGACCTGCTCCTAAAATCACGATATTCATAGTGTGTAAGGTTCTTTAAGTAATGCCATATTCAAACCGTATTCTACGCTGAAAACAACTTAATAAATATGGTTAAACCGGGTTTTTTGGGTCTATCCCCAGGGTTTTCAGTTTGCGGTAAAGGTTGGTACGGTCAATTCCCGAACGTTTTGCCGTTTCCGAGACATTGCCGCCGGTTTCCCTCAGAAGCTGACTTAAATAGGCTTTTTCAAATTGGTCTTTTGCCTGCTTGAGGTTGATGCCGGTGTCCACTTCCAGTGCACTGAGTTCGGCCGCTTCCGATTGTGTCAGGGCGGCTTTCACTTCGGCGTCATCAATATCGCCGTTTCCGAGGATTAGCAGTTTTTGAATCAGGTTCTGCAATTCACGTAGGTTTCCCGGCCAACTGTACTGGCGCATGATGTTTTGCGCGGAGACCGTGAAATCGCGGTAAGTCAGGCCATCATGAGTTACAAATTGATTGATGAAATGGCCAATCAATTCGGGAATGTCCTCGGTATGCTGTCTGAGTGCTGGAATGTGAATGGGCATGACCTGAAAACGCTGGTAAAGATCGTCGCGAAATTCGCCTTTATGATGCACGTTTTCCAGTCCGGTTTTGGTAAGGGCGATGACGCGGATATCAAGCTGCATGGCCTCTTGCTGGTGGGCGTTTTGATAGCGGTGGTCAAGCATGATGCCCGCCAGAATCACCTGGCTTTGTGGGCTGAGCAGGTCGGCATCGGTAATCACCAGCGTGCCGCCATCAATCTGGCGAAGCTGAGTCAGAAGTTCGGTGCTGTTCTCCTCCCAGGCTTTTTGAGCTAAATCATTGAAATCCGATGCATAAAAAACCAACAGGCCTGCCTCTTTTCGATCGCTGGTTTTATGCACCGCCTTGGCAAAATGCTTTTTGCCGCTGCCGGCTTCGCCAATCACCAGGATGGGCATGCTGTATTTGGCCAGGCGTTCAATGGAGTCACGCAGGGCGCTGATGAGTTTACTTTTGCCGATGGGCAGGATCTGTTCAGGCAGGGTTTGCTTGAGTTGACGGTTTTCCTGATTCAGGCGGGTATGTTCAAGCGCCCGTTCGGCGATGACAATCAGTTTTGCGAGCGAGAGCGGCTTTTCCAGAAAGTCATAGGCGCCAAGTTTGGTGGCTTCAATAGCGGTTTCAATGGTGCCGTGGCCGGACATCATGATGATGCTGGTCTGTTCCAGAAGCGGGTCGTTCTGCATCTCTTTGAGCAGGGTGATGCCGTCGATGTCGGGCATCCAGACGTCTAAGAAAATCACGTCCGGCACCTTGGTTTTCCATGCGGCTTTGGCTTGGACGCCATTGGCGGCGGTCTCGATTTGGTAACCTTCTTCTTCGAAGATTTCGCGCATCAAATTACGAATGTCTTTTTCGTCATCCACAATTAAGATCTTGCCTGGTTTCATGCTGGCGTGTCACTCACTATAATCGGTAAATTGATGATAAAACAGGTGCCACTTTCCGGGGAAGACTCCACCTGTATCTGTCCATTATGCTCTTCTACAATCTTGCGTACAATGGCTAAGCCCAAGCCGGTGCCTTTGGGCTTGTCGGTAGCATAGGGCTCAAAAATCCAGTTTTTCGCCTCTTCACCGATTCCTGGACCATTGTCGCAGATTGTAATCTCCAGTTCGCTAAGGTCGTTTGCGCACTGTGTGGTGATTTTAACATGAGCTTGAGGGGTGGTTTCGGTTGCCTCGATGGCATTCTTAATCAGATTGTGGAACAGCTGGCGCAGTCTGGAGGCGTCAACCATCATCTGCGGGCACTGTGCATCCAGGTCCTGAATGATTTTACAGCGCACATCGGGCCCTTGATACATCAGGGTCACATCATCAATCAGCTGGTTCACGTCCAGTTTACGCACCTGAACTTCCGGAGTGTTAGCGTATTCAGAAAAAGCCTGCACCAGGGTTTGCATGGTGGAGACCTGCTCGGTGATGGTATGGGTCATTCGCGCCAGTAACGCCTGGTCTTCAGATTCAAGCTTGGTATGCAGTTTGTAGTTCAAACGTTCGGCGGAGAGCTGGATCGGCGTCAATGGATTTTTGATCTCATGCGCCAAACGCCTCGCGACATCACTCCAGGCTGCATTAAGCTGTGCTTGCACCAGTTCGGTGATGTCGTCCATGACGATAACGAAACCGCCGATTTTCTTGTCGATGCTGGGCAGGGTCGAACCGTGTAACAACAGGATTTTTTGCCCCTGTTTGCAGGAGAACTTGTGCTGCATGTTCCACGGTTTGACACTTTTGTCGAACATTGGTTTGATGTGGTCGAACAAGGCTTTGAGGTGGGTGCTGTCCTCGCTTTGTATGAGTTCTTCAAAGGGCTTGCCGATGTGCCGGGTCAGGTCGGTGTTGAGAATGGTGGCGGCGGCATCGTTGGAGGTGCGCAGGCGATTGTTCATGTCAAAAGTCAAAACCCCGCTGGAGAGGTTTTGGATGATTGCCTGTAGGTAGAGTTTCTGCACTTCTGTTTGCTGGTGCCCGATTTTGATGTCGTTGCGCGCTTGGGCGATTTTCTGAATCATGTCGTTGAAGGATTTGATCAAGGTGCCGAACTCATCCTCCCTGTCGGCACGCATTTTAATGCTGTAATCACCGCGCGACACCGCTGCGGTTCCGCGTGCCAGGGTTCGGATCGGGCGTGTCAGGTTTTGAACCGCCTGAATGGTGAACAGTAAGGCGGTGACCAACGTCAGCAGTAGAACCATTGACAGGATCAGGGTAAAACTCGCGGTCAGCGGGCCTTTGAGGTAGGAGAGCTCTTTGTATTGCCCCGAGGCCACCTTGACCGAGTCGGCCAGTTCGCTGATGCCGGCCGGGACATTGAAGATGACCTGGAGCGCATAGTTGCCGTTCAGTTGAATGTCGGAAAATGGAATGATGACGCGGATGATTTCCTGTTCGCGGGTGGCCCCGGGAAGGGTCTCCACCGCCGCATAGGTTTTTTTCTGGCGGATCTGCTGAAACAGGTTGTCGCCGGGCGGCACCGGCAGGATGTCGGTTTCGTCGAGGCTGCTGAAGGCAATCAATTGTTGGTTGGAGTGGTAGAGTGCCACTTCCTGGGCACTGAGTTTGGTGCGCAGGGTACTCACCCCGATGAACGGCGACGAGGCCAACAGTGAGCGGTTGTCTTTAGCCACACTCAAGGTCAGGTTGAGGCTGTCTATGGTTTTGTTGTCCAGAGTGATGCGCACCAGTGAGGTGGCGTTGCTCAAGGCGGTTTCGGTCTTGACGTCAAACCATTGGTTGATGCCTTGTTGGATGAAGTTCAAGGCAAAATAGAAAATGATGGCAACCGGTATTCCAATCAGGAAGGTGAAAATGGCGGTGATTCTTAAGGTGATTTTGATGCCGGGGGTTTTCTGCAGATAACGTTTGCGTAAGGTCAATAAGGTACGCACCAGCATGACCAGCAACACGCTGATGCCGGCGAAGGTGAACAGCAGGAGGCTGGAGTAGGCTTCGGCGAATTCCGAGGCGTTTTGTAGGATTTGACTCATCATCACCAGTGCGATCAGCATCGCACTGGAGAGCACTGCCAGCCAGCCATATTGTTTGATGAATTGCCAGCTTGTTATCTTCATAACCAACTCTTGGGGGTGTAAATGGTGGTTTCAAACCAGCCGCTGTTGAGCTGCCAATCCGAATCCAGCAGAGAATTAAGCACCATGGGTGCGGGAAGCCGCCATGGGTTGAGGCGGATTCTCAATTTTAGGGTATATTTTTGCCCCGGATGCAGTTCGGATAAGGATAACACCGGAAAGGACGCCAGGGTACCCAGTGTGCTCAGCGCTTTTTTGAGGCTGCCGAATGTCTGAGTGTTGAGATTGCGTTCATTGGTTAGAGTGTAGCGGTTGCTGAAAGCGGAATAGTGCAATTTGGTCTGGTATTGAATGTTTTTGCGCTCACGGTCGTATTTAATGCCGAGCATGCGGTGGTGTTCGGTAAAGATGATCGAGGTTTCGAAGGTGAGGGTGATTTCATTGTGAATGGCATCGATCACCGCATCAGGAAGATGAAACTGGGTTTGAGAGTCAAACATCAGCAACTGGTCTTCCTGAAAGTCGGTGACCTGCATAATGCGGATTTCGTCGGAAGCCGAGATTGTCACGGAAAACAGCAGCATCCCCAAAACCAGCAGGCCTGTCAGTAATTTTTTTATGTGCCCGTTTGGGGGTAATCCCCCGTCTTTTAAGTCCTGGATGGGAATCATGCCTGGGTGTGTGTGTGAAGACTGAACCATCCGTTTGTCCTAGGCCGTTTGCGTTTTTTGAAGCAGGCAGTAGAAAAAACCGTCCATGCCGTGTTCTCCAGGCAGAATCTGAGTGCCGGGGCTGCTTTCAAAACGCATGCCCCATTCCGATTCAAGGGGGATTTCCCGGGCGCTGGGCTCGTCCTCCAAAAAGTGTTGCATCTGCAAAGTGTTTTCTTGAGGCAGAACCGAGCAGGTGGCGTAAAGCATCTGTCCGCCGGGTTTGAGCAAAGGCCAAAGCGCTCCGAGAATGAGTTTTTGGGTAGCCACCAGTTGTTCAATATCGTCTTCGGTACGGTGCCATTTGATATCCGGATGGCGGCGGATAATGCCGGTAGCCGAACAGGGCGCATCCAACAGAATTTTGTCAAAGCTTTGGCCATCCCACCAGCTGTCCGGTTCGGAAGCGTCTCCGGCTTCATAGTCGGCTTGCAGATCCAGTCGGTGCAGGTTTTCCGCCAATCGTTCCAGACGTTCCGGCTCTTTTTCCAGCGCGAAAACTTGCGCCTGATTGGCGGAAAGTTCCAGCAGGTGGGTGGTTTTTCCGCCGGGGGCGGCGCAGGCATCGAGAATACGTTCTCCCGGCTGCGGCTTGAGCAGGTTGGCCGCTTGTTGTGCAGCAGGGTCCTGAACACTGAAACCGCCTTCGTCATAGCTTGGTAATTGCGATATATCCGCGCTTTTCTGCAGTACGATGCCTTGCGGCGCTTGCGGATGGATTTCTGCTTCGACTTGCTCGGCTTGCAAAGTCTCTAGCAGGGTCTGACGGCTTTGGTAATGGGTGTTGACGCGCAATGTCAGAGGGGCCTGCTGGTTGTTGGCGTCGAGGATGTTTTCCCACTGCTCCGGGTAAGCTTTGCGCAAGACCCGAACCATCCATTGAGGATGCGAATAGCGATAAGCCGGTTTGAGGTCGACCTCCTGGCAAATACTCTCTCTTTCCCGCAAAAAACGTCTTAACAGACCGTTGATCAAGCCTTTCGCCCAGGGTTTCTTCAACGATTTGGTGACGCCGACGGTTTCCGAAACCGCCGCGTGTTCCGGAGTGTCCATGTAGAGGATTTGGTAGAGCCCAAGAAGAATCAGTTGGTTGATGTCTTCGTCCTTGGCTTTCATGGGTTTGTTGAGCAAATGGGCCCTGATCGCCGCCAAACGCTCCTGCCAACGCAAGGTGCCCAAAACCAGGTTTTGGGTGAAGTTGCGTTCCCTGCGGTCGCTGAATTGCGCCAAACCTTCGGATAAGGTCTGGCTGAGCGAACGTCCGTCTTCGATGACGGTCAAGCAGATTTTGAGAGCGACCAGACGGGTGTTGATGGGCTTGGCTTCTGTATTCATGGGAATTGTTGCCCCAGAAGTTGGCGTGATTGGGCAAAGTCATAAGCGGCCATCGGTTTTTTACCGGCGGGTTGCACTTGCGTCAGCCAGATGGGACGACTGCCCGTGGTTATTAGAATACCGTTTTTATCGACATCAATAACCAGGCCTGCTGGTTTTGAGTTGGCCTCTTTTTGCGCGGTATCGTCGGCGATTCTTGCCTGCAATACCCTCAAAGGCTGTTCCTGAAAACGGGTAAAGGCCATCGGCCAAGGGTTAAAGGCCTGGATTTTACGCAACACCGTCTCACCCGGCTGTGTCCAGTCAATTTCCGCTTCGGCTTTGTTGAGTTTTTCGGCGTAAGTGACCCGGGTTTCGTCCTGCTTTTCAGGTGTGAGTTGGCCAGCCTGGAGTTGTGCCAGGGTTTCCATCAGCGCCTTGGAACCCATCTGACTCAAACGGTCATGCAGGCTTTGCGCATTGTCTTCGGCAGCAATTGGCGTACTCATTTTGTAAAGCATGTCGCCGGTGTCCAGACCCACATCCATCTGCATAATGGTGACGCCGGTTTCGGCGTCGCCAGCTTCAATGGCGCGTTGAATCGGCGCGGCTCCGCGCCAGCGTGGCAGCAGGGAGGCATGAATGTTCAGGCAGCCGTATTTGGGCATCTCCAGCACCGCTTTCGGCAGAATCAAGCCATAAGCCACCACGATCATGATGTCGGCATTAAGTTCCGCCAGCGCGGTCTGGGCTTCGGCATCGCGTAAGCTGTTAGGTTGATACACCGGAATGTCATGTTGCAGAGCTAACTGTTTGACGGGGCTGGCGGTCAGCTTTCGACCTCTTCCAGCCGGTCTGTCGGGTTGAGTGTAGATGGCAATGACGTCATGGTTGGAATCCAGCAGCGCTTGAAGGGGCGCGACCGAAAATTCGGGCGTGCCGGCGAAAATTACTTTCAATGGTTGGCTCCTAGTCAAAAATCAGTGCTCTTGGGTCTGTTCTTGGTGAAGTTTACGGAATTTTTGCAGGGCGCGTGTGCGCTTCAAACCCGATAAATGATCGACAAACAGCTTGCCGTTCAGGTGGTCGATTTCATGCTGAATGCAAATCGCCAGCAGTTCGTCGGCTTCAAATTCGACCGGCTTGCCGTCGCGGTCCATGCCGCGCACCAGGATGTGACTGGGGCGGTTGACCTTGGCGTAGATGCCCGGCAAAGACAGGCAACCTTCTTCCCAGGTGATGTGCCCGGAAGATTGGATGATTTCCGGGTTGATGAGTGCGATCGGCTGGTTGTTTTTTTCGGACACGTCCACCACGATGAGACGTTCCTGAACCGCTACCTGTGGCGCAGCCAAGCCGATGCCGGGGGCGTCATACATGGTATAGAACATGTCGTCGATGAGCTTGTCGATGTCGTCGTTCATTTCCGCCACCGGAGTGCAGACTTCACGCAAACCCTGCTCCGGGTAAAGAACAATGTCGAGTTTTTCCATAGTGTCGTTTATACTTATTTAAATTCCATTCCTTATATTATATCTGACTATGTCAAGTTTTTCCGACTTACCCCGCCTGATTCCCTTTCATCTGAGTTTTTTCTCGTTGAATCAGCTACGCAGCTGCGAGCAGTATTTTGGCAGTTTGAACGATGCACTTGCAGCCGGGAAATCGCAGTGGCAAAAGGCCGGTCTGGTCAGTGAATCTCAGTTGGAGCAGCTGTTTGATGCAAAACTTCCGGAGCGGATAGAGGAGACGCAGGCCTGGTGTGAAGAACCCATGCAATCTTTGGTGGCGATTGGATCGGAGGCTTACCCGCCTTTGCTGAAAGACATCTCCGATCCGCCGATTCTGCTCGCGGTTCGCGGATCGGTGGGACTATTGAGCGATCCACAATTGGCAATTGTCGGCAGCCGTCACGCGTCCAGGCAGGGCATTAACACGGCAAAAGACTTTGCTCATCATCTTTCTGATCAGGGGTTGTGCATCACCAGTGGTTTGGCACTGGGCATTGACACTGCGGCACATGAGGGCGGCTTGTTAGGCTTGGGTAAAACTGTTGCGGTCGTCGCAACCGGACTGGATCGCATCTATCCGGCGGCGAATAAAAAACTCGCTTACGAGATTGTGGAGCAGGGGGCGATGGTGTCGGAATTCCCATTGGGCACCAAACCGCTGAATTATCATTTTCCAAAACGTAACCGCTTGATCAGTGGTTTGAGTGTCGGCACGCTGGTGGTGGAAGCCGCTTTGAAAAGCGGCTCCCTGATTACCGCCAGGATCGCCAACGAGCAGGGGCGCGAAGTGTTTGCAGTACCGGGTTCAATCAATAACCCCCAGGCCAAGGGCTGTCATCAATTGATCAAACAGGGCGCTAAATTGGTCGAATCCGGCCAGGATGTCTTGGAAGAACTGGCTTCCGTGTTGAAACAAGACTGGAATCAGCAGGATCGTTTTGACTTTGTCTCTGAGCATGGCGGACAGGAGCCGGAAGTCAGTAGCCAAAAGCATTCCGCGGGATCAGGGGTGCTTAAATACATTGAATATGACCCAATAGGGTTGGATGAATTGGTGGTCTTAAGCAAGATGCCGGTGTCCGAGATACAGAGCCAGCTGACTTTGCTGGAACTTTCCGGTGAGGTCGAAGCCTTGTCGGCAGGCCGTTGGCGAAGATTGCGCTAATGGCGGTTTTTCGCCTAGCGGTAAGCATCGTCAAGTTTTACCGAACAGGTGACCTTACGGCCATGATTTGAAAAGTGGAGTCGGTCAAAACTCAACTGATTCGCCATCATAATGCCTCGGCCATGATTGTCCATCGCTCTCTCCAGCGAAAACTCCATATAGGGTTTGGGGTCAAATCCTATGCCCATGTCTTCAATGCTGATATCCAGACGATCTTCATGTCGGGTAAGCTCGACTTTTACCGATTTATTCAGGTTTTCAGGAAGGTTCAGGCGGCGCTGAATTTCCTGTTGCAATCGGTCGGTTTTGATCAGGCGGGTTTTTTCATCATAACCGATTCCCAAGTTGCCATGTTCGATGGCGTTTATCATCAGTTCGAACAGGCCGATCCCGGTTTGTTGGGGGTCGGGGGTCAAAAACGCCAAGGTGGTGGCCAAATCTTTTGCTTGCTCAATGGTCTTGAAGCCAAAATGCGCCCGCTTAAGCAGTTCGGCCGCTTTTGGAAAGCTTTTGATCTGGCGGTTGATCTGCTGGTGGTTGGTGAAACCTTTGATGGCGGCTTCAACGATGGAGCATAGGTGGGCTCGGGTAAAAGGTTTGAGCAGATAGTAGAAAGCCCCGGCCTGGATGCCTCTTTGAATGTCCTCCTGACTGTCCGCCGAGGTTTGCAGGATGGCAGGCACCATTTTATAGCGGGAATCTTTTTTGAGATCGATCAGTAGCTGTATGCCGTCTTTTTTCGGCATGCGGTAGTCAAACAGATACAGGCTGAAGTAGTCGTCCGCATGGCTGTGGATGATCTCTTCGGCTTCTACGCCATTGGTGGCGGTGATGATTTCATAATCACATCCCTCGAAATAAGCGCATATTAACGCCAGGCTGGCGGGGTCGTCATCCACCAGAAGAATGCGCAATGGATTTTTTTGATAGGAAGTAACGTCAGTCATAGGGTATGATTCGAATCCAATATCGACCTGCAAAGGTGCAACTAAGTAATTGTTTGTATTTTAGTTTTTATTTTAAAGGTTTTTGACGGCGATGTGGTAAGCCTTTTAAATAAAAAACGTTTTATTTGCGGCGGCTTTTAAAATTTTTAGTTTGCAAATTGAGAGAATTTTTTGCACCCTGTTAAAAATACACATTAATAAACCCCCAATAATTTTAGAGTTTCAATAGATGACAAATTTGGTAATAGTGGAGTCCCCCGCAAAAGCGAAAACCATAGAAAAATACCTGGGAAAAGACTTTACCGTTCGTTCCAGTTATGGGCATATCCGAGACATTCAGAAGAAAGGCATGGGCATAGATCTGGAAAATGGTTTTGTGCCAAATTATGAAATTTCTGCGGACAAGAAGAAAAACGTCACCGAACTGAAGAAACTCACCAAACAGGCGGAAACCGTCTGGCTGGCGACGGATGAGGACCGCGAGGGGGAGGCGATCGCCTGGCACCTTGCGGAAGCCCTAAATCTGGATGTGACCACCACCAAACGAATCGTATTCCATGAGATTACCAAGCCGGCCATTCAAAAGGCGATTGCCGAGCCGCGTAAGGTGGACATGGATTTGGTCAATGCCCAGCAGGCGCGACGTATTCTAGACCGTATCGTCGGTTTTGAGCTGTCGCCGATTTTGTGGAAAAAGATTCGCACCGGCCTTTCGGCCGGCCGTGTTCAGTCAGTCGCCGTGCGTTTGATTGTGGAACGCGAGCGCGAAATCGATGCGTTTGAATCCAGTTTCGTATTCCGGGTTCAAGGTGTGCTTAACTTATTGGGAGACGACGGCAAGCCGGTTGGGGAGCTGGAGGTCAAACGCACTGCGACCTTCGACACCGAAGCCGAGGCCACGGCGTTTTTAGAGGCTGTCTCCAAAGCCAATCTGTCGGTCTTATCTCTGGAAGAAAAACCGGCCAAACGCAGCCCGAAAGCTCCGTTTACCACTTCGACCCTGCAACAGGAAGCCTCTTCTAAACTTGGCTTTTCAGTTAAGCAGACCATGATGGTGGCGCAGCGTTTGTATGAGTCCGGAAAAATCACCTATATGCGTACCGACTCGGTGAATTTGTCGGAATTGGCGATTTCACAGGCGCAGGAAGTGATCAATCAGGATTACGGTTCCGAATACAGCGTTCCGCGACGCTACAAAACCAAAAATGCGGACGCTCAGGAGGCACACGAGGCCATCCGCCCCACCGATTTTTCCATGCAGCAGGTTGAGGGTGAGCGTAATGAACAACGGCTTTACCAACTGATTTGGCGCAGAGCGATCGCGTCGCAGATGGCCGATGCAGCGCTGAAACGCACCACTGTTGAAATCGGCATCGATACGCTTCCCGGCGATAAGTTTACTGCCAAAGGTGAAGTCGTCACATTTGACGGTTTCCTGAAAGTGTATGATCTGGACAAGTCTGGCGATGACGGTTTATTGCCACCGATGCATATAGGCCAAGCGCTAGAGGTTCTTGAGCTGGGGGCACGTCAGAGTTTTTCCCGGCCACCGGCGCGTTACAACGAAGCCAGTCTGGTCAGAACGCTGGAAGAGATGGGGATAGGGCGACCTTCTACCTATGCGCCGACCATTGATACCGTTCAGCAGCGCGGTTATGTCGTTAAGGAAGACCGCGAAGGCAAGGAACGCGAGTACCGCCAGATTTCCTTGAAGGCGGGAGAAGTTGTAGCCGAGACGTTGACTGAAATGGCAGGCAGCGAGAAGAACAAGCTGTTCCCGACAGATATCGCCGGTATTGTCACCAATTTCTTAATCAATCATTTTGGCGATGTGTTGGATTATCAGTTCACCGCTAAGGTGGAAGACAAGTTCGATAACATCGCCCAGGGCCAAGTCCAGTGGCAGGCGATGCTGGACGAGTTTTACAAGCAATTCCATCCCAAGGTGGTTGCGGCCGAGGACGTTTCCCGTGAAGAGGCGGGGCAGGCTCGCCTGTTGGGTAATCATCCGAAAAGCGGTTTGCCGATGTATGTCAAAATTGGGCGCTTTGGGCCTTATGTGCAGTTGGGTGATGGCGAGAATGATGAAAAACCGGTTTTCGCCAGCTTGATGCCGGGTCAGAAGATGGATGTCATCAACCTTGAGCAGGCGTTGGAACTGTTCAAGTTGCCGCGCGAAGTCGGTGAAATGCCGGAATCCTATGAGGCCAAAGCGGTGGATGGCACCGTGTTTTCGGTGGAGAAGGGGCAGAAAATCATCGCCAAGCAAGGGCCGTTTGGTCCTTATCTGGAGTATGGTCCGAAGCTGTACGCACCGATCAAAGGCTTTGATCCGCTGAGTATCGAACTGGAAGATGCGGTGGCTTTGATTGAAGCTAAAATTCAGGCCGATGCGGATAAAATCGTCAAGACTTTTGCCGGAACAGATGTGAAGATCCTTAAAGGGCGCTGGGGACCTTACATTACCGATGTGTCGACCAAGAAAAATGCCAAAATTGCCAAAGATGAAGACGCCTTGGAGTTGACTTTGGAAGAGTGCCAGAAACGTTTGGACGAAGCCCCGGAGCCTAAAAGACGTGGTCGTGCAGCGGCTAAAAAGCCCGCCGCCAAGAAAGCACCGGCCAAAAAGGCCTCAACCAAGGCTGTCGCAAAGAAAGCGCCAGCTAAAAAACCGGCCGCCAAGAAGCCGGCGACTAAGAAGACGACTGCTAAAAAAACCACGGCTAAGAAAGCACCGCCTAAAAAGGCCGAATAAACCTTTTTTCACCAGGCCTGCCGGTTTTCAATTTGCCGGATTTGCACTCTGTTTAGTGGGCTTGCCTCTCTTGAGAAAGGAGGCTCAGGTTTGGGCTGAAAAGCAGTGGAACCGTCCCTTGCCTGCGCGTTTGGCTTGATACATAGCGGTGTCAGCGGCTTTCATTAGCGATTGGCGCTGTTGGGCGTCTTGCGGGTAGTGGGCGATGCCGATGCTTGACCCAATCTTAATCGACTGATTCTTAATCTGAAAAGGCTCTTTTAGACGGTCGCTAAGTGTCTGCGCAATCTGTTGGGCTTGCGTGACATCCTCGGATTGAGGGTAAAAGAGTACAAATTCGTCCCCTCCAATGCGGGAAATCAGAGTGTTGTCCGGAGTGGATTCCTGAATCACCTGGCTGACTTTTTGCAAAAGCGCATCCCCGAAATCGTGACCGAAGGTATCATTGACCGGTTTGAAATCGTCCAAATCCATGAAAAACAGGGTGATTGGCTGCTCATCTTGCAGTACCCTGTCCAGCTCTTGGTAGAGTTTGTTGCGGTTGGCCAGACCGGTGACGTTGTCGATGTTAGCCAGGTCGTCGAGCGCCTGTTGGCTGTGTTTTAGGTCGGTGATGTCGGTCAGGGTCAGGCTGTAGTGCACGCTTTGACTGGTCTCCTGAAAGATTTTCTGAATGTGTACGATGCTCGCCAGCAGAAGGTGACCCTCGGAGTTATATAAAGCCATTTCTCCACGCCATCGCCCTTCGCTTTCCACCTTTTCGAGCGTATTGCTGGACGGGTTTGATTGCAACGCCTCGATCAGACTTTGCAGATCCATGCTTTCAATCTGTTCTCGTGTCAGCTTCAAGGCTTCACTCAGCGCCCGGTTGCAACGGATGACCTGCTTGCTCTGATCGGCGATGGCGATGCCTTCCGAGGAGTGCTCGATAATGGTGGCATCCAATTCCAGTTCCGCTTCTATCCACTTTTGTGCGCTGACATCCAGACGGATGGCGCTGAGCTTTTCCACTTCGCCGTGAGGTGAGTAAAAGATTTGCCCCTTATCATGAACCCAGAGGTAGTGGCCGTCTTGATGTTGCACCCGGTGGGTGCATTCAAAATGGCGGTGTTCGCCACTGAGTATCTTTAGGAAGCGTGTTTGCACCGCCGACTGGTCTTTGGGGTGGATTCGGTTTTGCAGGGCGTGCAAACTGTTCAAGGTTTCATCGGCCGGGTAGCCCAGCATTTTTTTCCATTGCGGTGAATAGTCGGCGCGATTGTGTTTGATGTCCCACTCCCAGTAAGCGATTTGATCGCTTTGCATCAGGGTGCGGATTTGATCGTCGGTTTTGTTGTAACTTTTCTTGAGGGTTTTGATTTCCTGTTTATGCTGTTGCTGTTGTGTTTCCAGAGCGCGTTGCAAGCGGGCGCTTTTTAACGTCAATAACAGTCCCAAGGGCACCATCAGCAATAATAAAAAAAGCAGCTGTTGTGCCGGTGAATAGGGCACAGCCGTCAACAGCGGATCCAATAAGGTGAGCGGGTGAATTAGGTTTACTGTCAAGACAACAAGCAGGCTCCAAGTGACGAGCACTAGAGGTTGGATTGGAAACAGTGAGAGAAGTCTGCTCATTTGGAAGGGGCTTGCCTTGAGAAATCGAAAAACCAGCGCATATTATAACTCCCTGATTTTATAGGGGGATTGATTGTAAATAGAGGGGTATAAGTAAAATTTTGGTATGTTTGGCTTTAAGGTCAAGTCAGCAGGCCTGCTTGGATTCATTTTAAAGCGGTTGTGCATCAATTGGAGCGTCCTGGCGACAATCCCTTTTCCATCTTGCAACGGATTTTAGTAAAATAGCTTCTTCGTATTTGACCGGGCTTGTGAACCAGTGCGAAAACCTTGATGAAAAGTTCAATTAGGGGGCGTTTTCGTGGCCTTCTTTTCAGTTCGGTATTCTGAAGCCTTACCCATCCAGTTGATTTTAAGAGAGAGCTCCATGAAGCAGCAAATTGTGCAAATTTTGATGAACGTTGTTCAACAGTTAAAAGAAGAGGGAATCCTGCCAGAGGATACCAATCCCCGAATCAATGTTGAGAACACACGTGATAAGGCACATGGAGACTTGGCGACGAATCTGGCGATGATGTTGACAAAATCGGCAGGCCTGCCTCCACGGGCGTTGGCGGAAAAGATTGTGGCTTTAATCGAGGCGATGGCGGATCAAAAGTCGGTCGAGAAAGTCGAAATCGCCGGACCGGGATTTATCAATTTCTTTGTCAAGGATGACGCCAAATTTGCGGTGGTGGAAACCGTGTTTGCGCAAGCGCAAGATTTTGGGCGTTGCAATGTGGGACAGGGTAAATCGGTTTTGGTGGAATTTGTTTCCGCCAATCCGACCGGCCCGTTGCATGTTGGTCATGGGCGTGGCGCGGCCTATGGGGCGAGTGTCGCGAACTTGCTGGAAGTCGCTGGGTTTGAAGTGGATAAAGAGTACTACGTGAACGATGCCGGTCGCCAGATGGACATTCTGGCCACTTCGGTTTGGCTGCGTTATCTGGCGTTGTGTGGCGAAGAGTTCACTTTCCCGAGCAATGGTTACAAAGGTGAGTACATTTTTGACATCAGTGCGGAACTGCAACGTGAGCACGGTGAGACTTTGAGAAAGCCCGCTTTTGAAGTGTTTACCGGGGTGTGTGCAGATGAAGGGCAGACCGACGGAGATAAGGAAAAGCACATTGACGACCTGATTGCCAAGGCCAAAAATCTATTGGGTGCACATCATTATGAAACCGTGTTTTCGCTGGCTTTGAATAGCATTTTAGGGGACATCAAAGAGGATTTGCACGGCTTTAACGTGACCTTTGAAAACTGGTTCTCGGAACGTTCCTTGATGGAAACCGGGGTGATTGATGCCGCTCTGGAGAAATTGCAGGCGGCGGATAAAGTGTATGAGAAAAATGGCGCTTTATGGTTTCGATCGACCGAATATGGCGATGAAAAAGACCGGGTGGTGGTACGTGACAATGGTTTGAAGACGTATTTCGCGTCCGACATCGCCTATCACTTCAACAAGTTGGAGCGTGGGTTCGATATTTTGATCGATGTCTGGGGCTCCGATCATCACGGTTATGTGCCCAGGGTGAAGGCGGCGATGCAGGCGTTGGAAACCAATCCGGATGCCCTTGAGGTGCTGTTGGTGCAGTTTGCGATTCTGTACCGCGGCGGAGAAAAGCTCGCCATGTCTACTCGTAGTGGTCAATTTGTCACCCTGCGCGAACTTAGAGAAGAAGTGGGAACCGATGCGGCACGTTTTTTTTATGTGCAGCGTAAATCCGAACAGCATATGGATTTTGATCTGGATTTGGCCAAATCCAAGTCGAATGAAAATCCGGTTTATTACATCCAGTATGCCCATGCGCGTATTTGCAGCGTGTTGGCACAAGCTTCGGAAAAAGGATTGGCCTTGGATAAATCGGCAGGCCTGGCTGCGCTGGATAAACTAGAACTTGAGCAAGAAGCGGCTCTGGCGGTTCAGTTGGCCAAATACCCTGAGGTCATTGCGCGCGCTGCTTTGGCTTATGAACCGCATCAAATCGCCTATTATCTGAAGGATTTGGCGCATGGTTTGCACAGTTATTACAATGCCAGCCAGTTCATTGTCGAGGACAGTGCCGTACGCAATGCGCGTTTGACCCTGGTGCTGGCAGTGCAGCAGGTTCTGCAGAACGGTTTGGCGATTTTAGGGGTGTCCGCACCTGAGAAAATGTAATGTCCCGAGATTATCGCTACGGTCATAATCATCATAAAGCTGGATTCCAGCGCAAGTCTCAACAGCAGGAAACACGCCCGAGTCGCGCTGTTGGGCGTGTTTGGGTGATTGGCTTGCTGGTATCGGTGGTGTTTTTAGGCGGCTTCTGGGTCGTTCAGCACTTTATGAGCGGGCAGCCCTACGCCAAAAACCAAGCGACGTCCGAAATCTATGCCGAAGTCAATGCCTTGCCCGAAGAGCCGGTAAACAAACAAGCAACGATTACCGTTGAGGCCGTAGTAGCGGATAAATCCTCTGATGAATCGGTTGAAGCGGCTGAAAAACCCCGCACTTACAGTTTTTATGAAGGCTTGAAAGAAACTGAGGTGGTGGTGGATGCGGTGCCGATTTCGGTGAAGCTGGAAGACGCTTATTATATTTATGCGGGAAGTTTCGGCTCGCAAGAAATAGCCTTAAAAGAGCAGCGTCGTTTGGCGCGTTTTGGTCAGATTGTCGACTTGTCGCCATTGCATCAGCGGGATCGAACCTACTACCGCTTGAGGGTAGGACCCTACGATGACCGTTTGGAAATGAATAAAAAGCGTAATGAACTTCGCGCTCTGGGTGTCGATACCCTGTTGATAAAAGTGCCTACGACCGACTGACTTAATATTTTCCCGAGCGGATCGATACGCTTATTTACGATTGGTTTTCGGTGAGATCGAGTTCGTCTTTTATGCAATTACGCCCGGCTTCTTTCGCTTGGTAGAGGGCTTTATCGGCTCGGCCGATGAAGGCGTCGTTGCTGTCATTTTCACCATGGTAGTGGGCGATACCGAAAGAGGCGGTGATTTTGCTCAAAGGTTCGCTTGAATTTTTGCGTTTGAGCACCGCGGCTTCAATGGCGGTGCGAATCTCTTCTGCGTGGGCCTTGGCTTCTTCGAGTGACGAATGGGTCAGCAAGATCGCAAATTCCTCTCCACCATATCGGCAAATGGTTTCATGTTCTCCCTGGAGTTTTTTCATGATATTGGCGTAATAACGTAAGACGCTGTCACCGATCAGATGGCCATAGTTGTCGTTGAATTTCTTGAAATGGTCGATATCACTCAAAATCAGGCACAGGCTCTGCGGCTTGTCGATCGTGTCTAAAATCTTCTCTTCCAAGGCGTTGTTGAAGGCCTTGCGGTTACCGACTTCGGTGAGTTCGTCGGTTAGGGCTGCCGCCTGAGCCTCAAGTAGATCGTTGCGGAGCTGTTTGACTTCTTCAGAACTCATGAACATCTCTTGCTGAAAGGCGCGGCTGCTTTCGTTCATGGAGTGTGCCGTGGAGATCATGGTATGAGTGATGCGTTTGATTTCAGCCGAGTCAATATCGGGGTTGGCGAGCGAAGTGGCACAGTCATCAAGCTCTTTGGTGTGCTGTTCAAGTTTGTCGCTCCATACGTTCATCTTTTTGATCATGAGATTGACCAAACGTCGGAAAGCACGGTCAAATTCTGAGGTGGCCTCGCCGTCTTCGATCAGGTACTCTTCATATAAACGTTTACCAGCACGGTCATTGTAGCCAAACGGATCGTTGATGATGGCGTCCATCTCCTGGCGGAACTTAGGGTTTTCGCCTTTGAGATATTGATACCAGACAAAATAATTCAACGGAGTAGGGTTGATATTTTGCTCTTCAAAATCCTCAATCAGTTTCGAAAAGATTCTTTTGGCCTTTTCTGGCGTATCATTGACGTTGATCATGTTTAAAACTCTTATGTTTGGCTTAAGTGGGATTGCCTATTTGGAGTCAGAATCCGATTTGATTTTAACATGAAAAAGAAAAACCAACACATCCACCCTTAACGATTTTGAATGGGTTTATTTTGCGTAGTGTAAAGTGAATCACTGGTGAAAAAACCTTAAAAATAGTATAGTCCAGTAATATTCAAAATTGGCTCAAACCATGGCCAAATCCGCAAGGTTTGATTCCATTGATCGTCACTCAATTTAAGGTAATAAGATGTTTAATCCCAAACAAATCGAAGAAACCGTTGTAAAACTCTCACAGGCGATTCCATCCGGTCTGGGTCAGGCTCCGGAAGAGCTTAAATCACAGTTTAAGGCGATTCTAACTGCCAGCTTTGAAAAGATGGAACTGGTTTCGCGTGATGAGTTTGATTTGCAAAGCGCGGTTTTGGCAAAAACTCGAGCCAAACTGGAAGCCCTGGAGAAAAAAGTCGAGCAGCTTGAAAGTCTGGTCGACGTCAAAGACGGATCTTTAGAGTAAGCGATTGATGTTTGCAGCCATTAATACCCGTGCCATGCTCGGCTTGAAAGCCCCTTCGGTCACGGTTGAGGTGCATGCCAGTAACGGCTTGCCCGCCCTGTCAATAGTCGGGTTGCCAGAAGCCTCGGTAAGAGAGAGTAAAGAGCGCGTGCGCAGTGCCTTGTTGAGCAGTGGGTTTCAGTTGCCACCGCAACGGATCACGGTCAATTTGGCACCGGCTGACTTGCCGAAAAGCGGCGGGCGCTATGATGTGGCGATCGCTTTGGGGATATTGTTAGCCACCGAACAGTTGTCGGTCGACCTTTCCGGTTTTGAGTTTTTCGGGGAGTTGGGGTTGAACGGTGAGATTCGTCGTGTTCCGGGAGTCTTGCCGGCCGTGTTGCAGACCGTGCAGGACGGAAAGGTTGCCATTGTGCCGCTCGAAAACTTGCAAGAGGCGAGTCTTGCCGTGCAAGGAGGGCCGGAGGGGGGTGACAGTGCCCAGGCTTATGGGGCATCCAACTTGTTGGAGTTATGCGGTTTTTTGTTGAATCGCAATGTGCTTGAATCCACTTTACCCGTGCCCGAACCCGAAATCGATTTTGCATTGGATTTGGCGGATGTGGTCGGGCAAACTCAGGCCAAACGTTTGCTGGAGCTGAGTGCCAGTGGCGGGCATTCGGTTTTGATGGTTGGACCGCCCGGTTCTGGAAAAAGCATGTTGGCTTCAAGGCTGGTGACTTTGTTGCCCAATCTTAAAAGGGATCAAGCGATTGAGCTGGCAGCCATTCGGTCGGTTTCCGGCCAAGAGGTGGCGGGAGCTCAGGACTTGGTGCGCAAAATGATTAGCCCGCATCATACGGCTTCTGCCGCGGCGATGGTTGGCGGAGGAAGCACACCCAAACCTGGCGCAATCAGTTTAGCGCATCATGGGGTTTTGTTTTTGGATGAGTTGCCTGAATTTTCGCGCAGTGTACTGGAGGCGATGCGTGAGCCTCTCGAAAATCATCGCGTAGACATTTCCAGAGTCAACGGACAGGTTACCTATCCGGCTAAGTTTTTATTGGTGGCGGCTATGAACCCCACCCCTTCCGGGTTTTTTCCCGACGACCCCTATGGGCGCTGTAAAGACACGCCGGATCAGATTGCACGTTATCAAAAAAAGGTGTCGGGCCCCTTGCTGGACCGAATTGATTTACACCTGGAAGTTCCCGCTGTGGATATCGACGCCTTGCAGGCCAAATCCAACCCTCAAAACGAGACCAGTGAGACGGTCAGGCAGCGGGTAGAGAAACTGCATCTTAAGCAGATAGCTCGTCAGGGCTGTTTGAATGGGGATTTAACGCCTAAACAAATTCAACAGCACGTGCCGGTTGATCAGCAAGGTCAGGTCTTGCTTAAAAATGCGGTTGAACGCATGGGCATCTCGGCACGCAGTTATCACCGGATTTTAAGGGTGGCGCGCACCTTGGCGGATATGTCTGATAGTCTTGATGTTCACCAGAATCACCTTGCGGAAGCGCTCAGTTATCGCAGTTTTGACCGTCATTCAAGGTCGTTTTAATGGAATCAATTTACCTTACGTCCCTATTGGTGGGAATATTAGGCGGTGTCCACTGTTTGGGAATGTGTGGCGGTGTGGTCGGCGCTTTGACCTTTAGCTTGGATGTGCGGGTTCAGAGCAGTTGGTGGCGCATGCTCCCGTATCAGTTGGCCTATAATCTGGGGCGTATCAGCAGTTACATGTTGATTGGGGCTCTGTTCGGCTACTTGGGCGCGGCCTTAGGCTCTTTAGCGACCGTCCTCCCGGCTCAGCAAGCGTTACAAGTATTGGCCGGACTGTTTATGTTGGCCTTGGGCTTGTATTTGGCTGGCTGGTGGTATGGAGTGGTGCAGATTGAAAAACTTGGTCAAAAACTTTGGTTGAGAATGCAACCCTATGCGAAAAAGCTGACGCCGGTAAAATCGTTGCCGCAAGCGTGGTGGTATGGCCTGATTTGGGGCTGGTTGCCTTGTGGATTGGTGTACAGCATGTTGATTATGGCCTTGAGTGCCGGTGGAGCCCTTCAGGGGGCGATGGTAATGTTGGCATTTGGTTTGGGAACCTTGCCCAACTTGATGCTGATGGGGGTGTTTGCATTCTACTTCACCCGGCTGGCTCGAAAAGAATGGGTGCGAAAATTGGCAGGCCTGGGGGTTATGTCCATGGGAGCCTGGCAAATATATTTGGCGATGACGTTAAAGGTCTAATATGAAAACAGCGATGGTTTGATAAAATGCATCGCTGTTTTATGGGTTTCTACAGCTTATAAACAGGCCTGTTTGAAAATCCAAACCAGACCTTTAGGAGTTTTAGTAGTTGGAATAGTCGTTTTCAGACTGAGCCATGTCCACTTGCACTTCCAAGGTATCAAGCAGGGTGCCCATGCCATTGAGGATCCGGTATTCCGCCAGTTTATATTCATTTTCACTGGTGACCAGTGTTCTCAACGCATTGATGTATTCATCTTCCGTGTTCAACAGGTCAAGCAACGAACGGCGTCCTAGACTGAATTGTTGACGGTAGCCCTCGAGCGTATCACGTGTCATTTTGATGTGGGCTTGAATGTAGTCCAGCTGCGCACCTACATATTGGTGGGCATTCCAAGCATAACGAAGGTTCTCAATTGCTTGGCGACGGCTGTTGTTGCGAATCTCAATCGCCTGATGCATGGCACTGTTGGTACGACGTCTTTCGGCTTTGTCTTTACCGCCATTGTATAGGTTGTAACGCATTCTCAGCATAGCTTGAAAATCTTCATTACGACCTTCGACACCGGCAATGTTATGGTCGTAGGTTTTTTCGATTTCCAAGTCGATACGCGGGTAATAACTGCTTTCAGAGGCATCATATTGCGCTTGTGCTTCAGCAATGTCCGCACTGGCCGAAAGGATGGTCGGATGGTTTAGAAGGGCGATATCCACCGCTTCTTCGACGGTTTTCGGCAGTTCGGTTTCAAAGTTTGGCGCAATGAGTTCGCTGTCAGGAAAACGTCCCAGTACACGTTGAAAACGTGACAATACATCGGAATAGTTGTTTTTTGCTGCCATTAGATTGGATTGAGCCAAGGCCAGACGTGCTTTAGCTTGGTCGACTTCTACCTGATTGCCGATTCCTGCCTCTCGTCTCTGTGTGATCTGGTCGAGGATTTTCTGGTGGGTCTCAACGTTGTCTTCGGCGAGTGTTACAAACTCTTTTTCTTTGATCAGGTTGATATAGGCTTCGGTCATATCCAAAGCAATCTGATTGGCGGTGGCCTCAACCTGATAGGCTGCGGCATCCAAACGATGCTGTTGGCGTTTGATTTCATTTTCGGTGCCAAAGCCTTCAAACAGGTTTTGAGTCAAGCGGATCGAGGCTTCACGGCGGGTCAGGCCGTCGCCGGTGTTGTCAGTAGTTTGATTGTCGACCTCTTCATAACCAATGCCAGCAGATAAGTCGATTGTAGGGCGCCAGCTGCCTTTTGCACCATCCAGTTCCGCTTCAATCGCGCGGTAGGCCTTGACTTGCTCACGCAATTGCGGGTTGTGCAGAATGGCGTCCTCAACGGTTTCATTGAGCTCAATGGCGATCGCCGGGTTGAATAGGCTTGCCAGTGGGAAAATCATGCCTCCCAGGCAAGTCAGATAAAAACGTTTCATGTTAAAAGCATCCATTTTAGGCTCCTCATTCAGGTTTGACTGAATATGTTTTTTTAAAGGTTGTTATCGAATCTAATTCTTTCGGGTTTGAAACAGCGCCTGTCAGGCTTGCCAACTTTGCACCTTAATGACCAAGCTCAATCGGTCTTTGACATTAAGTTTTTGAAAAACATTTTGCAAATGAGCCTTTACCGTGCGTTCAGTAATGTCCAGCAATTGGCCAATTTCTTTATTACTTTTACTTTTGACAACCCAACTGACGACTTCTATTTCGCGCTCAGTCAGGTTTTTTTTCCACTCATCTGTTCCAAGGTTTTTGTCGCCTATCGATTGAATCATGGCATTCATAAGGTTTTGGCCAAGCCAGACATTGCCTAGTTGGACCGTTTCAATGGCTTGTTTAATGCGTTCCGAACTTGAAAAAGTATTTAAATATCCTTTGATACCCAGTTTAAAAAAATGGATGCTCTGGTTGACGCTAGGTTTATTGCTGAACAATAAAATATCCCAGCCCATTTCGGCCAGTTTGCGAACCTGTTGGTCATTGACTTCTTCTGTTTCATGAAGCAACAGTAAGTGTTCTTTTGCACTGGTTTTAGAGTCAAGTGATTCCAGGTTGTAGATGATTTCCGGTTTGCTTTCGCACGCGCTCAACCATGTCTTTAATGCATTTGGATCTTGCACGTAAATGTAAATCGGCCTTTTATTCAAAGGTGCATCCTCTCTCTTTTCTGCACTGTATGTTTTTTTATCTATTTAATCAGGCAGATATTTATCATAACTCAAAATAGAGTATGTGTATCTATTTGTTTTTTTTATAGGTTTTTCGTTCAGTTGCCTTCAGTCAGTATGCAATATGCAAATTATGGAATGAACGTTTTGAGAGTGATAGATACTGGTTTGTACCAGCAGATCATTTGCTTAATTACACATCAAAACATCAAGAAAACTTATGGCTTGTCTTTGATACCTTGCGATTGATTGCAAATAAACCAAGCTTATCCCTAGAAACCCTTGTTAAATTATCCTTATTACCGCATCAATACGCAAATGTGATGCGATCAAATTCAGGTAAAAAAGGGTAAATATCATTTCGACTTGAGCTAAAAGTTATTTATGCTGGTGCCGTAGCTTGAGTTTTTTGAGTTTTTCCGTCATAGGATGGTCTGGGCACTGACGAATAATGAAGTTGGCGGTTTGTATGACGGTTTTCCATCTGGGGTTGTTGGGGATGGTTTCAAGGCTGAGGTATTTATCAAGGGTACGAGTTTTGGCGGTGCCATTGTCCAAGCTCACACGCCAGAGGCCACTCTGGTCTGCGAGCTGAATCTTGCTGGTATGAGTACACTCTTCCCAAATGGTCAGGCACAGTTGCGTAATTTCAACCAGTCCGGAAAGTAATGCCTGTTTCTTCTGGAGATCGCACTCCTCTTGTGTGTCTTCCTTGGCCAGGGTGATCGCCTTGAGTTCCCGGATTTCGGAGGTGTCGATGGCCATGCATAATACATACTTTTTGTGTTGCACATGATAAGGCGCATTCGACCAGTTACATGAAATTAATTGACCGCTTTTGGTTAGGTTTTTATTACTGAACGTTTGGCTTAGTTGTTGTTTGAGGGTGTTTTTCAGAACCTCTCGGACTGAAGCCTGATGGGAATTTGCCACCAGAATGTCTATGACATCCTTGCCGAGCACCTCATGAGCTGGCCAGCCAAAGACTTTTTCAGCCTGTCGGTTCCATTCGATGATAGTTAGGCGTTCATTTAAAAGCAGAATCGGGATGGGGGAGTTTTGAACCATAGCCGCCAGCTGCTTGCGTGTTTGATTGACCCTTCTAAGCAGGTACAGCGTTAAAGCGGTGATAGTCAGAATGACAATGACAGTCAAGGTTAGCCATTGCATTGAGGATTTGAGCCGGTTGAGCTGGGCATCGGGATTGTATAAAAAGTCCTCTAATTGCATGTTTGCTTGGCGATCCAATAATCCCAATTCTTGGTAAATGGTTTGAATGTGGTGCCAGCGATTTTCAGTCATGTAGCCCGGTTCAATCAGGTCTGTGCGCATTAAATCCTGCATGGTTTCAGCTTCAAAACGCAACGCCTGACGACTCCGGTTTGCCGGATAGTTTGCTAGAATCACGTTTATGCTTTCTTCAATATGGTTCATGGCGTATTTCCAGCCTTCGAAGCTGGCCTGTGTGAACTGTTCAACCCGTTTAGGGTTTAAATTGATCAGTTGAGTCGTGGTGAACAGGTTATCTCCGTAAAAGTCGATCCCTCCCATTCTTGGAGTGAAGATTCGATAGGGAATTTCTTTGGCATAGAGTTCAAAAGGCTCGGTGGTCGTATAGACACTCATGGCATCGACTTGTCCGGAAATCAACTCGAAGATTTGAAGGCTATGATTGGCGGTTTGCAATGAGTTCAGAGACAGGCCGGACTGTTTGAGGTAGGCATAGATTTCAGCAGAGTTGGGTTCGATCATCATGGCGCGGTTGGCGAGATCCTGGACGGTATCAATGCCGGAAGACTCCAGAGATACCAAGGCTAGGGGCGAGTGTTGGAAAAGTACCCCAAGAACTTTAACCGGATGGCCCTGGTGGAATTTAAGCAGTAAATCGCTGGTTCCAACGCCAAAGTCTGCTTCCCCGTTTAATACTGCTTCGATGGGATCGGAGTCGGGCGTGGCGGCAATGAACTCGACATCCAAGTCATATTGACGGTAAAAGCCCTTGTGTTTAGCCATATAGTAACCGGCAAATTGAAATTGATGTTCCCACTTAAGCTGCATTTTAATGGGGGTGGTTTTTCCATCGCCGGCAATGGCTGCGGGAGAAAACAATATGCCCAAGCAGGTGAAACAGATCAGCAAGAAATGGAATAGGGACTGATGCCTGCCTCTCATGGTTTGAGACGCAGGTCGACTGTGGAGTGTATGAAAAGAACTGTTCATTTGGATAAAAGACCGACTGACTCCGATCAGGACTCTCTGAGGGCTAGCTCTTTTGCCTTGATAATCGGTTTTAGGATGTAATCCAATACGGTGTGTTTTCCGACGACGATGTCGACACTGGCCGTCATGCCCGGAAGCAGGAACAGCGGTTGCGCTTTATTGCCTAAATGGTTTTTGTCGGTTTGAATGCGCGCGATGTAAAAACTGTTGCCTTCCTCGTCGGTGATGGTGTCGGCGGATATGCGCGTGACGATGCCGTCAAGCCCGCCGTAGATTGCAAAATCATAAGCGGTGAATTTTACTTTGGCTTTTAGGCCGGGATAGATAAATCCGATGTCGGCGGGCAGGATTTTGGTCTCCAGAACAAGTTTGTCATCGTCAGGAACGATTTCAACAATGTCGCTTCCCGGTTGAACCACCCCGCCGATGGTGTTGACGAGCAGCTGTTTGATGGTGCCGTTTACCGGTGAGGTAATCGCAGTGCGGCGCACTCGGTCTTCCAGCGCGGTATTGGACTGGTCAATCTGACTGATCTCGGCAAGCACGTCATTAAGCTCCTCATGCGCCTGATTCATGAATTCTTCTTCGGCCTGTTTACGTTTGTTTTTGGCTTCGGCAATGATCGATTTAAGTCTGGGGATCGAGTTCTGCGTGCTTTTCAGTTTGGTTAAGGCATCGTTCTCTTCACGCTGTAATTTCAGCAAGTCGACTTCAGAAGCAATACCTTGCCTGACCAGCGGTCTCATCATGTTGATTTCGCGGCTTAAAAGGCGGTGAGAACGTTTAAGTTGGGTTTCCTGGCTATAGGCTTCGGTAAGTTCGATTTTATGCTGTTCAATTTGCGCATCCAATATCGCATGAGTGGTCAAGAGTTGTTTTTGGCGGGATTCATAAAGCTGATATTCGCGGTCAAACAGGGTCTGCATGATCGGGTCGTCAAGGTCTTTGGTTCTTGTTAGAGGTTTGTTAAAGGCTTCGGCATGTAACCTTTGGGCGCGCGCGCGCAACTGGGTCGCACGTATCTTACTCTCGCCAAAGGAACTCGCGAATTGGGTGTTGTCCAGTTTGATGAGCACGTCGCCTTTACGTACCTTGTCACCGGATTGGAAAAAAATATCTTCAACGATTCCACCCTCGAGGTTCTGGATCACCTGAACTTTGGTTGAAGGCACCACCTTGCCTTCTCCACGCACGATCTTATCGAGCTCTGCATAGTTGGCCCAGACCACCAGCCAGATCATCACTAAAAGCACCACCCAGACGACGAGTTGTGAACGTCGTGTCGGCTTTTCCAACGCCGCTTGGCTCAGGCTGGACATGAATTCCAGATCTTGCTGCTTGTCATGCGAGATCGGTTTGATCGGCGGTTTGTTATGGTTTTTTTCGGTCATGATTGGTTGCTTTTATTAATTCTGCCCGTCTTCAAGGCTTCGAGTACGCTTTGTTTTTCGCCATCGGCAATCAGTTTTCCGTTATCCATGACCATCAGTCGGTCGGTTAGCTGTAACAGGCTCATTTTGTGGGTGACTAGAATACTGGTGTTTTTAATGGTGCCCTGTTTGAGGCGGTCAATCATGATCTGTTCCGACTTGGCGTCCAGAGAATTGGTCGGTTCGTCAAACAGGTAAATGGGCGCTTCCAGCAGGAGCGCGCGGGCGACCCCAATGCTTTGACGTTGCCCACCGGATAAAGAACTACCGCCCTCATTGATTTTAAGGCTGTAACCGGAAGGGTGCTGTTTAATGAAATCGTCCACGCCTGCCAGACGCGCCGCTTTGATGATCTTGTCATCTTCAATGTAAGGGGCTCGGTAAGCGATGTTATCGCGTACATCACCACTGAACAATGTGACTTCTTGGGGAACGTAGTTGATGTTACGTCTCAATTCCGCTGGGTCAAGCTGAGTGATGTCTATGCCGTCAATCATAATCGACCCTTCTGTCGGCTGGTAAAAGCCCAGAATAAGTTTTTCTATGGTCGATTTACCCGAGCCGATTCTTCCGATGATGCCTACTTTTTCGCCGGGTTCGATTTTAAAACTGACATTTTTCAGAGCCGGTTTGTTCTCATTGGGATAGGTGAAGCTGACATTGACGAACTCAATGGCCCCCTCAAAGTGCGGGTGCTGGATGAAACGTTTTTCTTCAGGGCGTTCAATCTCTTTTTTCATGAGTTGATTGAGCGTGTCTAAAGCCGTTTTGGTTTGTTGGTAGGAGCTGGTCAGGTTGGCAAACTGTCCCATTGGGCCAATCGCTCTCTGGCTGATCATTACCGTTGCAATGAGCCCACCCATGGTCAGGTCGCCTTCCTGGATCATGTAAACGCCCGACAGTACAATGACGACCGTACTCATTTGCTGCATGAAACCGGTCATGCGGCCAATCGAACTCTGCAGCATTTTGGAGCGCAAGCTGGCACGGGCGATTTCGCCCACCGCCTGTTCCCATTTCCATTGTGAGTGTGCTTCAACTCCCAATGATTTGATGGTGTCAATCGCGGTTAAGGTTTCGATTAAAACCGCATTCTTCTGGCTGGAGGCTTCGTAGGAGGCTTCGATGCTTCGCTGGATTGGCCCTTTTAGCAACAGGCTGTAGAGCAAAATGATTAAAATAATGAAAATCGGCACCATTACAATGCTGCCGGCAATGTAGAAAATCACCAGCAGAAACAGAATCACAAACGGTAGATCCACCAGAGAAGCGATGGTGCCTGAGGTGAAGAAGTTGCGAATACTGTCAAATTCACGCAGATTGTTGGCAAAGGCACCGATGCTGCCTTCGCGGTTGGCCATGGTCAGTCCGAGAGTCTGTTCAAACAGCTTGGCCGACAGTAAAACATCGCTTTTTTTACCCGCCACTTCCAGAAAGTAGGAACGCAGGAATTTGAGCAGGATGTCAAACATGTACACCACGCTCACGCCGATGGCCAGAACCCAAAGCGATTCCACTGCGTTATTGGGAACAATTCGGTCATAGACGTTCATGACGAATAACGGATTGGCGAGAATGAAGAAGTTGATGACGACTGAGGCAATCAAAACGTCCCGGTAAATGGCACGCGATGACCATAAGGTGCCCCAGAACCAGTGGCCTTGTTCAAAACCGATAAGGTTCTCTTTTTTACGGTCGTGATATTGTTTTTGAGTCAGGTAGACAACATAGCCGTCAAAATCCTGCTGAAGGGCTTCCAGTGAGATGAGGGTTTGGCCCTCTTCTTGGTCAGGCAAAATGAGTTTGGCCTGCTGATTTTCAAAATCAATCTCTTGGAGTAGACAGGCCTGTTGGTTTTTAAGGATCAAAATACACGGGAGAACCAGGTTGGAAATCTCTCCGAGTTGCTTTTGTTTGAACGTTGCGATCAGACCGGCGCGGTTGGCGGCGCGCTTGAAAATGTCAGGGGTGATGTTTTCGCACTCGATGGGCAGGCCGGACAGTAAGGATTCTTTGGAGATCGGATTGCGGTTGAGTTTGCTGTAAATCACTAAGCAATCAAGCAGAGGGCTGTTGATGCCTTTGAATTCACTGGCGTGCACCTCTTCATCGTTTTCTGTTGTAAGCGATGGATTGGTGGTTGAATGCTCCGTCATGTTGCGTTTGAATCCTGTCATTTTTATGGTGTAAGGTGACTTTAGCCGAGAACCCCTGAAAACTCAATTGTTATTCAGGTGTGTTTTCTTATCTAGACGGACCTTTAGCTTGTCTGCTCATTCAGCGGAGTGGGGGCGCCATAGTAGTACCCTTGGAACATCGCCACCCCCAGTTCACTAAAGGCATCCAGTTGAGCCTGACTTTCAACCGCCAGGGCGATGACATTAATGTCTAGGCTATTGGCCATTTCACACAGGCTGGAGACGTATTGACGGGTCTGCTCGTCTTGTTCGATGACCTTGCTAAAAGCCGAATCCAATTTGACATAATCGGGTTTGATGCCTTGCAGATAACCCAGGTTGGAAAAGCGACTGCCAAAATGGTCAATGCCTATCGCCACCCCGAGGGTTTTCAATACCTTGATGAACTGGCTGGTGACTTCGGGGTTCTCGATCATCAACGGCTCGCTTAACTCAAACGCTAATGATGTCCTGACGTCTTTCGTATTTAGGTTGCGTATCAGCCAGTTGCGTAATTCTGCATTAAAGACGATGGAACGCGTGAGGTTGATTGACAAGCGCTGGGTTGGTTGATGTTTTTGCAAATGCTCAAAAGCAAGATTGATCACCATTTTATCGATCTCGGCGGTTTTGCCGGACTGTTCGACCGCAGGCATGAAATAGCCGGCGGAATGTATCACCCCGTCCTCATCCCTGAGGCGAATGAAGACCTCCTTGTCCTGCGGTTCGCCTTGATAGGTGAAGGTGTTTTGCTGGTACAAGACGAAACGCTGTTCGGTGATGGCTTTTCTGATCAATTGGCTCCAGATGTTCGCCTGTTTTTCCATGTCGGACTGTTTTGAGTAGTAAAAAGTCTGGTTTTTACCTTGTTCCCTAGCCTGTTCAATCGCGTAGTCCAGCGAGGACAGCAGATTCGCCCGGGTTTCGCCCGGCTGGTAATCCATATAGGCGATGGAAACGGATGTGGGGGCTTCACCCGCATTCAGGCTCTTTAGAGCATCCGGAATTGCTTTGGAAACCTGTGAAAGCACCGGCTGTAATTTTTGCGCCTCCAAGCCCGGGTTGATGGTCACAATTTCGGTGCCGTTCAACCTCGCTAATAAGGCATAAGGGGTGTGCAGGGTGCTGTAGAGTGAATCGGCCAATTGTTTCATGAAGTGGTCACCAATCAAATAGCCGTACTGATCATTCAACTCTTTTAAGCCTTCTACACGAACCAGGGTGATCATGCCAGGGGTGGTTTCTTCTTGAATGTCGAGCAGGGTGTCGACCACCATTTCAAAGTGGCGACGGTTGCTCAGCCCGGTCACGCTGTCCTGATAGGCCATCTTCTGCAGTTTCGCGGCAGTTTTGGCATCCCTGTCAAAAACATCTTTCATTTTTTGAACCATCGCATTCATGGCTCTGACCACTTGTCTGAATTCGGTGGTGTTGGGCAGGTCGTCCTGCAGCAGATACTCTTTTTTCACAATCGCTTCAGCCTGTTGTTCCATTGCCTTGAGCGGTTTTAGCATGATGCGTAATGCACTGACAATGACGATGACGGCCAATAAGGCGGCAATCGCAAACCAGATCGAAAGATTAATGACGGCCTTCCAGAGTTCAGTGTAGGCGTAGCCCGGATGACTGGTGACATTAAGCATTCCGATTGGTATCCAACCCGCCTGCACAATCGCTTCTGCCGTTGGGGTCTGCAAGTTTATGCTTTCAATAAACCAAGCCGGCACAGCCTCCATTTGCTGGGGGTTGATGCGTTCGTACAGTATCTTGCCGTCCATGTCTGTGAGTGTGATGTTGGAGTAATAACCGCGATCAAACACCGCATTGATCATGGTTTCCATGGTGGAAATGTCATCCGGATCGGCGTTGCTGCTTAGCGAAAGGCCGAGTGAAGTCGCGGTATCTTGGGCATGCGAGCTTAACTGTTCCTGCAGGAAATGTTTGGTGTTGGATAAGTTGAGTGCAAAGGTGCCGATCAATAGTATCAACAGCATCGAAGCGATAAAGAGCACCATCTGTTTGTTTAAGCTCATACGTTTTTCCTACTTTTTACAACAAAACGACCTATTGGGGCGTCTGGATGAGAGTGTGTCATGATTCGTTTTCCAGCTTCTTGAGTAATGAAGTCCACTTTTTCAGACGATTTGTTCCGCCTTTGACCGCTTTGCCTTTGCCGCGCTGTTTGGATAGCCAAAGACCATCACCGTTAAAACTGTATATCGGCACCAGGTCATTTCGCTGAGTAGCTTTGAGAATGCGGTTGTTGAGATTGTCCAGAACCAAAGGAACCGACCTTGGGCTTTCGAAATAGGTGAGTACCATATGCGCCTGATTGAGCCGAATGGCTTTAACGTAGGTTAAATAGAGTTTTTCTTCTGGGACGCCCAAAGCTTTCAGGGTAAAGTATTTTGCAATGACGTAGTCTTCACAGTCCCCTGCATCGGTGCCCAAAAACTCAATGGGGGTCGCCCAGTAGTCCTTTTGTTTCCAGTGGATTTCATCAGATACAAACTGGGCTTGATTGAAAAAGTCATTCACTTTATTCAGCAGGATTTTGTCAGGCTTGCCAGCATTCTGGTCAACCAAGTTTTGCCAGGCACGAAATCGCTTTTCGGCGAGCATGCCGTATTGTTGGCTCGCCTTAACAAGTTGTGCCTCGCTGATGACTTGCGCCGACTTCTGTGCGTTGGCGCTCATTAACCCAAAAGCGAGTCCGGTTATGGTTAAAACGAAGTGTTTGGCCCAAGAGGACATTACGCACCTCGTTAACTCGTTGTTGGGTAACTGGCTTGGCAACCCGTTATCAGTCTCTTAATCACGCATGCTCTCAAATTCAGATGGAAGACGGTCCGCGGCGCTTTCAGGCAAGCTTTCGCGAGGAATAACCTGCAACTCGATACGGCGGTTTTGCTGTCTGCCTTCGCTTGACCCATTGTCGGCAATCGGGCTGCTCTCACCTTTTCCGGAGATGTATATGTCAGAGTCTTTAAGGTTAAGGGTTTTCAGTAAAAACTCCTTGCTGCTGTCCGCACGTTGCCAAGAAAGTTTCAGGTTATAACTCTCGGCACCAACGGAGTCGGTATGCCCGGTAATCAGGACCACTTCATCGCTGTCGAGGTCTTTCAAGCGGCTGGCGTTTTGTTGCAATACTGCAGCTTGGTCGTCACGGATTTTCGGCGATCCGGTATCAAAAACGATGTTGCTCAGCACTTTGATTTCAGGCGGACATCCGTGTTCGTTGACCTTGGCGCCAAGCGGGGTGTCGGGACACTGGTCTTTATCGTTGAATACGCCGTCACGGTCGAGATCCATATCCAGTGGGCAACCTTTAGCGTCTACTTTTGTGCCGATTGGGGTGTTCGGGCATTCATCAATAGAGTTGGCAACGCCGTCGCGGTCATCGTCGGGTTCGCAGCCCATGAAGTTAACGCGAACGCCTTCTGGCGTGTTAGGGCACTGGTCGTCTTTGTCATATACGCCATCGTTATCGGCATCCAGTTCACAACCCAGACGGTTTACTTTGCTGTTCAAGCGGCTATTCTGGCAGTGATCGAGTCTGTCGGCGACACCGTCCTGATCCAAATCAGGATAGACCGTTTGATAGGCATCGGGTTTGTCTTCATGCAGAACCTCAATGGCATGAGACGGGTATTCTTTCGGTTCTTCAGGAGTCGTTGTGCAAGCTGAAAGACCGGCAAAACTTAAAAGGATGACCCAAATGGGCAGTGATAAAGTCATTGAAGAGTTTTCGTTATGGCGCATTTTAAATCTCCTGAAAATAGTTTCTAGGTCAACAACTTAATGTCAATAATGACAGTTTAGTCAAAAACAGAAACAAATGCTTGATTTTATTTCTGCTTTGTTTTCGGTTGTGTGAAAAACACGAATCAATAGGTTCCTGCCATTGTGTGTTTCTTCAGGTTGGGTTGAATTCCGGAGTGATCTGATTCGTTAACCCGGTTTTACCGTTTGGTGATAGGCATAATTCTCTACGGAATGGTCGGGTTTGGCAATTATAAAACGGTAAAAAAAGGTAAAAACGCTGTTGGTTTTCACCAATTGGCTTGTGATTTCGGCTTTTCAGTGTGCAAGTCGATATGGGTATTTATTGGCTAAGGGTATCAAGCATCGCATCCATCAGTTCGACGTCGCTTAAGGTCACCGGGTTGCCCATCATGCTGCCGCTACGGCAATGCGCTATGACCTTTTGCAATTTATCCTTGTGTAATCCGTATCCGGACAGGGCTTGTGGCGTATAAACCGATGCGTAATCTTTGAGCGTATCAAGCAGGGCTGTCAATTCTTGGCCGGGCTCGCTATCGGGGTTGAAAAGACGGCCGACTTGACGGTATTTTTCCAAGGTTTGTTGCGAATTTGTATCGGTTTGTTGTTGCAGGGCGGTGATGTTTTTCTGTGAGATCGGCGCTAGAAGTTTGGCGCACACCAAGCCGTGAGGGGCTTCAAAAAAAGCCCCAATCGGACCGGCCAAACCATGCACCGCGCCCAAGCCGGCATTGGCCAGTGTCGTGCCCGACAGTGAAGCGGCCAGCATCAGGCGGCTATATCCTTGCTGCTGAGCATTCGGATCCACGCTTTCGATGTCTTCAAAAGCGCCTTTGAATAGTGTCATGCCTTGCCAGGCCAGCGCATCGGTAATCGGGTTGGATTTGAGTGTCGTGTAGGATTCAAGCAGTTGGGTGAAAGCGTCCATGCCGGTGGCATAGAGCACATCCTTAGGGCAACTGCGTAACAGCTCAGGATCCAGCCAAGCTTCTTTCGCCAAGAGAGTGTCGTCACGAAACGATTTTTTAAATTCGCCGAGGTGGGATAAAACCGCGTTTTTGGTGGTTTCGCTGCCGGTTCCCGCCGTAGTAGGCACGGCGATAAACGGACAGGTGGGGACATTAAAAGGTTTTCCCGCCCCGACGCCTTCCAGGTATTCCATCACCGAGGTTTGGCTCGGAATCAACCCGGCGACGGCTTTGGCAGCATCCAAAACACTGCCGCCGCCGATGCCGATGACGACTTCGCTGTCCGTCTTGCATTGACTGACGATGTAGTCCACTAGATCGGGCGACGGTTCGCCGGAAACCGTAAAGTGATCGACTAGGCGATTGTTTTCCAGCAGGGCATCTCGAACCACCTGCCCAAATTCACCAGGCCTGCTCAAATAATTGCCTGTAATCAAAACCACTCGACCGTGATAGTTGTTTTTGAGGTGATCGACCAGTTGGTGTCGAATTCCCCAGCCGAAACGGAGAAGCGGCATGGGGGCGAATTGAAATATGGGAAGGGTTTGAGGCATAAAGCGAATCCGAAAGTTTGGGTTTGAGGTGGCTGTAAGGCAGTTTAATCTTTTTTGAGAAAGGATTTCAAATTCGCCAAATGGGCATTACCGGTTTCAAGGTGCTCTTCTTTGCTGATGACCTGGCCGGGTTTGCCTTCCCATTTAAGGATGTCTTGAGGCAACTCCTCCAGGAAACGACTGGGGTCACAAGCCATGTCCTCTCCATATTTTCGGCGTTTGGAAGCATAGGTCATGGTCAGGGTCTGTTGCGCGCGTGTGATGCCTACATAAGCGAGACGGCGTTCCTCCTCCAGGCCGGGAGATTCGAGGTTCTGCTTGTGCGGCAGAAGTTCTTCTTCCATGCCGATCAGAAAAACGTGCGGAAACTCCAGCCCCTTGGAGGCATGCAAGGTCATCAGGCTGACCATGTCGTGCTCTTTTTCGGATTCGTTGCGTTCCATCATGTCCATCAGAGTCATGTGAGTGACGATGCTTTGCAGTTGCTTTTCTTCACCGTCCTCTTCAATCGCCTTGTTGATGATGCGTTCAATCCACAATATCAGTTCACGTACATTGTTGATGCGACGTTCCGCGGTTTTGACGTTGCTGGCGGTTTCGTGAATCCAGTTGTCGTATTCCAGGGTTTCAATCAACTGGCGCACAAAAGAGATGACCTCTTCGCCTTGTGCCGCGTCCACCTTTTGAGCCCAGTCCAGCAGTTGCTGGCCAAAAAACTGCACGCGTTTCAAGGCTTTTTCAGAGAGGATGCTGGTCAGGCCGAATTCCTGGGTAGCGTCGAACAGGCTGATGCCACGTCCGGTGGCGTAGGTGGCGAGTTTTTCAAGCGTTGAGGCGCCGATTTCGCGGCGCGGGGTGTTGACGATTCTCAAGAAGGCCGCGTCATCATCCGGATTGACGATGAGTTTCAGGTAACTCATGATGTCCTTGATCTCCGCATGGTCGAAAAAGGATTTTCCGCCGGAAATCACGTAGGGGATGTTCTGTTCGCGTAAAGCGCGCTCCATCAGGCGCGCTTGATGGTTGCCTCTATAAAGAATCGCATAGTCTTTGTTTTTGGTGCGGTGTTTGAATTTATGCACGATGATTTCCGACACCACGCGTTCCGCTTCCTGGTTTTCGTTGGCGCAGGAAATCACGCGAATGTGGTCGCCCATGCCCATGTCACTCCACAGCGATTTTTCAAAAACGTGCGGGTTGTTGGCAATCAATTGGTTGGCCGATTGTAGAATGCGGTTACTGGAGCGGTAGTTTTGCTCTAGTTTGATCAGTTTAAGTGCTGGGAAATCCTCCTGAAGCAAGGCCAGGTTTTCTGGCTGGGCACCGCGCCAGGCATAAATCGATTGGTCGTCATCTCCGACCACGGTAAAGCGTGCCTGAATGCCGACCAATTGTTTCACGAGTGCGTACTGGGAGGCGTTGGTATCCTGGTACTCATCCACCAACAGATAACGTACTTTATTCTGCCATTTGTCGAGAACCTCGGGGTGTTCGCTGAAGAGTTTCACCGGCAAGCCGATCAGGTCGTCGAAATCCACCGCATTATAGGCGTGTAGCTGTTTCTGATAGGCCTGGTATAACAGTGCGCGTGCTTGCTGTTGGGCATCTTCGGCATTTTCCAGCGCCTGTTGCGGGTTAATGTGTGCGTTTTTCCAGTTGGAGATGTCCCACTGCACGCCGTCCAGCACTTCGGGGTCAATCGACTGTTTATGCATCAGTTCTTTCAGAATCTGACCGCTGTCGGTGGCATCCATGATTGAGAAATTGGCTTTATAGCCGAGGGTTTTATACTCTTGGCGGATGATGTTCAGCCCCAGGTTGTGAAAGGTCGAAACATTTAGGCCTTTAGTATTCTCGTCCTTAAGCAGTTTGGTGACACGTTCCTTCATCTCTTTGGCGGATTTGTTGGTAAAGGTCACGGCATAAATGTTATGCGCTTTATAGTCGTGCTTACGAATCAAATAGGCTATTTTCTCAGTGATGACTCGAGTTTTTCCCGAGCCGGCACCGGCAAGCACCAAGGCAGGCGTGTCAATGTGGATGACCGCTTCATATTGTCGTTCGTTTAGGCTATGCATTCTGGCTTCGGATTCTATTTGAGTACTTTGGGTTCTGATGCTTTTTGGATGACGGAACAGCAGAAAAGGTACAATATGATAATTCAAATCGAAAAGAATTACTTTAGGAAAATACCAGTATGGCGACCATTAATGAGTTAAAACAAGACCTGCATATCGAAGCGAATCTGATGGGCAACCCCTTGCGTTTTGCGACTACGTGGGGGATTTTTAGTCCGCGTGAGATCGATTCCGGAACCGATCTTTTTTTACGGTATTTGCAAGTCAAGGACGATGAGGTCGCTTTGGACATCGGCTGCGGTTATGGCCCGATTGGATTGGCGATTGCCGCCAGCGCAGTAAAAGGCGAGGTTCATATGGTGGATAAGGATTTTGTGGCGGTGGAATATGCCAATAAAAACGCGGAAATGAATGGTCTGTCGAATGCCAAGGCCTATCTTTCCAATGGTTTGAGCAGCGTGCCTAAAGACATTGAGTTCACCACGGTGGTGTCCAATATCCCCGCCAAAGTCGGCAAGGAGATGTTGAGCATTTTGTTGCATGACGTTCATCAGCAATTGGCGCCGGGCGGACAGTTTGTGGTGGTGACCATCAACGGATTAAGACAGTATATGAAGCGCAACTTCATCGAGGTGTTCGGCAATTATGAAAAGGTAAAGCAGGGTAAAGACTATACGATTTCGCGTTGCGTCAAACAGTGACGGCGTCAACCCTTGGCAGGACAGGGGTGAGGTCTTGACTTGTTATTATTCAAGTCCTTGTTAGAATACCGAGTATTCTTATCAGGTATTTGATTGGTTTTGAGGCTCCGCTTTGCATAGGTTAAAGGTTGGAGTCTTATCATTGTATTTTGGGAGTAAGTCGTGAAAAAATCTTGGCTGGTGGTGTTTACATTTTTATTCGGTTTCATGTCTATGGTGCAGGTCGCGGAGGCCAAACGTTTTGGGGGAGGCTCCAGTTTCGGTTATTCCAAGTCGGTGCCGTCCAAGTCCTATAACACCGCACCCAAGTCAACCGCCAGCAAGCCTGCGGCGACCTCAACTGGTAAGGCTGCGACCAGTGGCGCTTCCAAGTGGTTGGGGCCTTTGGCCGGTTTGGCAGCAGGTGGCTTATTGGCCGCCATGCTGTTCGGTGACGGTTTTGAAGGCTTTCAAATCATGGATTTCTTGATTTTGGGCTTGATTGCTTTTGTACTCTTTAAGCTGTTTGCCGCTGCGCGTATGCGACAAGCCCAACAGTCGAGCTATCAATCAGCTTATGTCGAGCCTTCCCGTCCGTTTGAGCCAGTCGCTTCGCGTGATGAGTCCTTGCAGAGACGTGAATCCCATTCGCCTCAATCGGACTTTGCGGCCAAAGGCGGCGACTCCATTATCGGCTCAGCACTAGGGGAAGCTCCTTCCAGCCAGGCTCAATTCATGGCTGAAGTGCCAGACTGGTTTGATGCCGAGCAGTTTTTGCAGGGAGCGAAAGGGCATTTCATTACCTTGCAAAAAGCTTGGGATGATTTGGATGTGACTGAAATTGAGTCTTATTGTACGCCGGAACTGTTTGCCGAGATAAAACAGCAGATGCAAGGACGTGTATCCGGTGACAACCACACTGTGGTCGATACCTTATATGCCGAAATGGCGGATAGGGTCGTTGATGGTGAATATTTTGTGGTGAGTGTGCGTTTCAGTGGTTTTATTCAGGAAGAGGCCGGGGCCGATGCTCACGCTTTCCGTGAAATCTGGCATATTCGTCGTAAGCTTTCCAATCAAGGAAATTGGTTGGTTGCAGGGATTCAGCAGGAAGTTTAAAAGGACGCACAGCCTAAAGTTTAAGCGTAAGCGGAGGAAGGAAGATGGAAAGAGGTCGGGTTAAAAACGGACTGCTGACACTGGTTTTTTCGGTTTTGGTTATGAGTCTTTTCAGCGGATGCTCCAAGGAGCCGGTCGAGTTAGAATCGGCCCAAGTGGTCTCTAATTTGGATAAGGGTTCCGGAAATTTCGACCGCGTGCTTCAAATCTGCTTTAAACAGCCTTTGTCCGATACTTATTATCATAAGGTTGTGATTTTGACCAAAGAGTCGGTGAAAATCACCGGTGAAGGGACTTTGCGTCCTTTGGCTTCGGATCCGGATAATAAATGTCAGTTAAGAAATATCTACACCTATATCCATAAGGATTCGCCGATCGGCGCGCGCGAGTTGATCAAAGATTATGTGGTGCCGGGAAATATCCGTCAGATTTTAGTCCAGATCTACGATTCCAAGCCTGAGGGTAAAGAGCGCCCCATTAGCGAGCGCGTATTCAAGGATCTCTGATCTTGTAAAACGCGAGACAAAGATGAGGCGACGATTGAGCGACTGAATTGGCTTGAATCAACGCATTTTTAAAATCAGCAGGCCTGGTAAAGCGACTCTGGTAACACCAGGGCGTTTTGCCGGGTTTTTTTATGAGTATTGAAAAGATGAATAAAGAATTGCCGCAACCTTTAATGTCGGGTTTGGCCTATGCGTATGGTCTCCCCAGCTGCTCAGGAATTTATAAGCAAAAACCTGAGGATTTTTTGGTGGAAGAGCAGATCGCTTTCGAACTGAGCGGTGAAGGCGAGCATCTTTGGTGCTGGGTGGAAAAAACCGGCGAGAATACCGATTGGGTATTGCAGCAACTGGCGAAATGGGCTGGAGTTTCGCCAGCGCGTATCGGCGTAGCCGGGCAGAAAGATCGGCATGCGGTCACTCGCCAGTGGTTCAGCATCCAGTTGCCGGGCCAAAGCGATCCCGATCCGGAGGCTTTAGGTTTGGATTCTGTACGCATACTCAAGATGCAACGTCATCAGCGTAAATTGCAAACCGGGGGTTTGAGTGGTAACCGTTTTGAATTGGTGGTGCGTGACATTCATGGTGAGTGCGAAACGCTTGAACAGCGTTTGCTTGCCATTCAACAGGGCGGGGTGCCCAACTACTTTGGCGAGCAACGTTTTGGTTATCAAGGCCGCAACCTCAATAAGGCGACCGAGTTTCTGTCCGGAAAACTGCAGCGAGTCAAGCGCAATCAAAAAAGTATGTACATCTCCTCGGCCCGTTCCTGGCTGTTTAACCTGGTGTTGAGTCAGCGGGTTCAGAAAGGCGACTGGAACCATTTCGTCAGTGGAGATGTGTTGCAACTTGAAGGCTCAAGCCGCTGGTTTAGTGAAGATGGTTCTTCGGATTTGTCCCAGCGGGTTGAAGAAGGGGATTTACATCCTACCGGCCCCATGTTCGGACGCGGTGAATTGCCCAGTCAAGGGAGTGTTCGCGATTTGGAGGAGCAGGTAATGCAGTCTTACGAGGTTTGGCGTGATGGGCTTGAGCGCCTGGGGCTCAAACAGGATCGCCGAGCTTTGCGGGTGTTGCCCAAGAATATTAGTTGGGTTTTGAAAACAGATACTTTGAGTCTGCAGTTTGAATTGCCAGCGGGCAGTTACGCCACGATGGTCATGCGTGAAATCATGAAGGTAGAGGACGCTCAAATCCAACATAAAGAGCGTGGATCGCGTCCCCCTGAAACCCCTACATCATGATGTTTTATCGATTAAAATTCAGCCCATTCGTCCTGACTGGGCTGGAGGCCGCTGTTCGCTACTTTGGGTTCCGGTTTGGCGGAATTCTGGGCAAGTTGTGTTTTCGGCAAAGTGCCTGAATGCCTGGCTTTTTGTTCGGATGTTTTCGGTTCATTTCCCGGCAGGTAAGCAACTTTGTGTTGATTGCTTAGCGAATCTTGTTGAAGCTCTTTTTCAAGCTGGTGCAGCTCCGAGACAACCTTTTCGCTAAGCTGGAATAGTTCCGTCAATCCCTGTTTCAAGGCATCTTCATCATTATTTTCTTTGAATTCGAGTATGTTTCCAATGAGTTCATGCAGTTGAGTGTGCGCGCTTTGCAATGTTTGATAACTTGATAGATGTTGATAGCGTTTACCGCTGTCCTTCATCCATTTTCCGAGTTCGCAAAGATTAGGGTTGGTTGCGCTTTTGCGGTCGAATTCAATGTCCACATCATTGACGTAGGCGTTAAGTTTGACACGCCACTGGGTGTGAGCGCGACGTGCCCGGGCAAAATCAAATCCGCTCATATCGTCTCCCGTAGCTGGGGTGCCTTTTAATTCATGCATTTTGAATTGAGAGACATTGTCGATCATGATTTTGGCCATTTTCTCCAGTTCTTCCGCGGTAGAGGTCGTGACCTCCACCATGGCGGCGTTTTGCTGAACAGCGGAATCGATATTGGTGATGGCCTGGTTGACCTGGATAATGCCCTCACTCTGTTCATGACTGGAAGTCGCAATCTCTTCGATGATCTGATTGACCTGAGTAATGGATTCCACCATTTGATTCAATGCTTCGCCTGAGCCCTGCACATGCTGGGTTCCTTCTGATACTTTCTGTACGGTATCCTCAATCAGTTGACGGATTTCTTTGGCGGCTTCGGAGGATTTTCCGGCCAAGTTTCGGACCTCTCCGGCCACCACCGCAAAACCGCGTCCGTGCTCACCGGCACGCGCCGCTTCCACCGCCGCATTCAGAGCCAATAAGTTGGTTTGGAAAGCGATGCTGTCGATCAAGCTGATGATGTCGTTAATGCGTTGACTAGACTGGTTAATCTGTTGCATAGAGAGAATAGCATCATCCATGACCTTGACGCCTTGTTTGGCTTGTTCGGCCGAACGTTGCGTGGCTTGAGCGGCTTGCTGTGCGTTTTCAGCATTTTGCTTCACGGCTGATGTCATCTGTTCCATGCTGGCGGCGGTCTCTTCAATTGAGACCGCCTGATTCTGAGTGCGTTCGTTCAGTTCGATACTGCCGGTGTTGATTTGCTGGGCACCTTCTTCGACTCTGATGGTGGTGTTTTTGGTTTGCGCCATCATCGATGAAAGATTGTTGACGGCGACATTGAGACTGTCTTGCATGACCGCAAACCGACCCGAATAACGGCCGTTAATCTGTTGAGTCAAGTCCCCGCTCGACAAGGCGACGGCAATCTGTACCGCGGAATTGATCGGCTTTTCTATCGCAACCAGCATTTCATTGATGGATTGGCTCAGCTGTCTGGCTACACCATTGACCTTGGAGAGGTCAATGCGTTGAGTCAGTATGCCGTTTTTGGCCGCATTGACCGTGCTGTTGACCTGGTCGATTAATTGGAATTCTGCGGTACAGTCTCGCCATTCCACCAAGGTTGAAGTCTGTATTCCGGCGCGGTTGAAAACCGGTACGATGTTGAGTTCAAGATGGAATCCACCCACCTGAATGCTGGCAACAGTCGGTTTTTTTATTTGCTGCAACATGGCTCGGTTGTGTTCCGGATTTTTATGGAATATGTCGATGCTGGAGCCTAAAATTTCATCAGCCTTCAGGTTGGGCAGTTCGCTTTGTAACTGGTTTTCGCGTTCACTCATGAAGTCCGTCATGGTTTGGTTCATGTAGACAATATTGAGTTTGCTGTCGGCAATCATGACATTGGCGCTGACCTGGTCGATGGCGGATTGCAGCTGGTTGGCTTTGTCTAATTGATAAGCGCTCTCTTCAGATCGTTCCACCGCACCCAGGCAGGCACTTTTAAATGCACTTTGCATTTTACCGTTGTAGGTGGTGGGATCGGATTGTTCGGTTTGCATAGGATCATTGGCGGCCAGTCTTCTCAATCGTTCCCGCATTTTGCGGTCGGATTTGAGTCTTGCCAGACCATAGAGGTAAGGGGGGATTAATCCCAGAATGGTGACCAATGCCACCTCCATGTGTCCTCTGCCAATTGTTTCGGCATAAATCAGATAAGGCAACAGGTAAAGCAGGCCGATCATCAAGGTCATCTGATATTGGGGGTTGAGTTTGGGGTAGAAGTTCAACCGTGACCAGTCGAATCCATAAATGACTTGACCGTGTTTGATTTTGGCTTTGCCTGCGGCAATGTCTTGATAGGCTTGAGTTGCCGCGCGCTTATCGGCTTCACTGATGGCGGTACGCACTGACATGTAGCCGACAATCTGATTGTCCTTATAGACCGGAGTGGCATTGGCTTGTACCCAGTAGAAACCGCCATCCGCGCGACGGTTTTTGACCATTTGCGTCCAGGGCGCCCCCATTTTCAAAGTCGCCCACATGTCTTTGAATACAGCCTCCGGCACGTCCGGGTGGCGTACCAGGTTGTGAGCCTGGCCAATCAGTTCGTTTTTTGAAAATCCGCTGGCGGCCTCAAAGGCATCGTTACATTCGGTAATGGTGCCTTGAAGATCGGTTTTGGAAACCAAAATAAGGCCTTCAGGGACAACGTACTCTTGATTTGTGACGGGCTGATTGTTTCTCATTCTTAAAAGACTCGCAGTGATTAAATCGTTTATAAAACTCACTAGACATGGTCTGTGTTCCTTCTTGGAGAGGGGGTGAACCAGTCTGAAAATGTCAAAATCAAAGCATGGACTTCGTTGTCTTTGCTTTAAAGTCAATGACCTATGAAAATAAGGGTATTTAGATTAAACCATATAATCAATAAGGTTGCATAATTATTGCATAATTTGTGAATAAGAAAAACTTTTGGTATGCATAAACTTACTTATGATGTGGTTTTTTTTGTTAAAAGCTTTATTGCGAGTTATTTTTTTAACGCTTTAAAAAAGCGGGTGCTATGCTTTAAACTCTTGTTATTAACTCTGAGAGGTTGAACCCATTGTCCGCCAAGCTGTCAAAATTTAAACCGTTGTTTATGAAGTCGCTTTCACCGAGCATTGTGTTGGGTGTGGTTTTGATTGCGTTGGCGGTGTATTTTGGAAGCCAGTATTTGAAGCAGAGCTACCAGGAGCGTTTGCAGGAAACTGCTACGGTGACCGCCAAAGGGGTCAATAGCCTGATCAATGAACGCCTGAATAATTATCACTTGGTGATTCGCTCCATTGCCAATCATCACCAGGATCGAATTTACGAATTGGCTACCGGTGGTGGTTACCCTTATGACTTTACGCAGATTTCCAGCGATATTTTCACTCTTTTTAGCGAAGCCAAAGAGTTTGCAGTCATCAATCGTCATGGCCGAGCGGTTGTCGTCAGTCAGGGTGATGCGCTGGATGCCCAGTGTCAGGGGCAGGTCGAGAAAATGATGACGCAAACCCAGGGCGACATTAAAGCCGAACTGCATCACTCTGGGCAAGGTTACCATTTTGATGTGGTTGTTAGAATCAGTCGGGGTGAGGAGATGGCGGCGTTATTTGTGAGTTTCACCCTTGAGCATTTGCAGAAATTGCTCAGCCAGTTTGCCAGCCCCGAATTGAAGTTGGTGCTGGTTGAAGTGCAAAATCCAGAGAAAATTGTGATTTCTTCGTCTGCTGGTTCGGATCAGACTGTGCAGAAAGCCATGCCTGTAAATTTCCATCAAAATGCTCTCGCTAAAGAGTCTGTCGAGAATACCCGTTGGATGTTGTTGGCACTGCCGGTGGATGGCGTATTTGCCAAATATGCCCGGCAGATTAACCTGTTTGCCTGGTTGTTGTTTTTTGGCCTGCTGTTGCTGTTGCTGGTGTTCAGTTACTACCTTAAAAAAGCCAATCAGGCGCGTTTTCAGGCTGAAAAGAAAGCCTCTTACAGTGCGTTGTTCAATGCAGGGCCAACGGTTCTGTTTGAAAAAAACTATCCGGCAGGCATGTCGATTGAATATGTCTCCCCTAATGTTTTTCAACTGCTGGGGTTTAGGGATTCGGAATTGATTGCAGAGCGCAGCTTTTATGATTTGGTTCACCCTAAAGATTTGCCTGGCTTCAAGCAGGCGATCCTGCGGGCGATTGATAATGAAGTGCCTTCTTTTGAAATTGAATATCGCTTAATGGCCGCGGACTGGGATTACATTTGGGTATACAGTCTGGTGCATTTGACCCGCACTAAAACCAATCAGGTGGCTCGAATTCAAGGGTATATTACCTCAATACAAGCACAAAAGTTGGCTGAACAGCAAGCTACCACCCTGATTGAAAATGCCCCGGATGCCATGGTGGTGACCGATACCCAAGGGCGCATTCAGAGTTTGAATAAAATGGCCGAACAGTTGTTTGAAACCGATAGGGAAGGGGTCAAGGCCTTGTCCATGGTCGAGTGGATTCCTTCCTACCAAAAGGCTCTGGAGGGCTTGCTGATCTCCGGTGTGACCACCCAAAATGAGTGCAAAGGGCAAACCTCTTCCGGCAAACAATTGACATTGGCGGTCAGCTTGAATCATTTGCAGACCGCTGATGGTGTGGTGGTTGCCAGCGTGATTCGCGATGTTTCCCTGCAGAAAGCCGCACAGCAGCAAATGCTTTTGGCTAAGGAACGCGCGGAAAGCCTGGCTCAGGCCCGCAGCCAGTTCGTGGCGATGATCAGTCATGAAATCCGCACCCCGATGAACGGGGTCTTGGGAATGGCGGATTTGCTTTCGGAAACCCCGTTAGATGAGTCGCAGCAAAAATATTTAGGCGCCATTCGTGAAAGCGGCCGCTCCTTGGTGGCTATCCTCAATGACGTGCTCGACTTTTCCAAACTCGAACAGGGTGGGATTCATCTTTTCAATGAACCTTTCAACCTTCAGGATCTGGTCAATAACTGCGTTCGTTTGCTGATGCCGCAAGCCAAGATTGGGGGCGTCTCGATTCAACAGTCTTATGCACAGGACTGTCCGCTTTGGGTTCAAGGCGACGCTCTGCGGCTCCGGCAGGTGTTGCTCAATCTGGTCGGCAATGCAATCAAGTTCAGCCCCAATGGTCAAGTGCACATCAATGTCGCCTTGCTGAAAAGCGATGAGAGCAAAACCCATTTGCAGTTCAGTGTGCAGGATAACGGAATCGGTATCGCTAAGTCTCAGCAGGCGCGGTTGTTTGAACCTTTTACCCAGGCCGACAGCTCGACCTCACGCCATTATGGCGGCACCGGTTTGGGCTTGGCCATCACCAAGCAGCTGGTTGATTTGATGGAGGGTGACATTCAACTGGTTTCCGAACTGGGGCAGGGCAGCACCTTTATCCTTAAATTGAATTTCGGTTTGGTGACGAATATTCCGCAACAAGAGTGGTCACTGCAAGAGGAAATGGCCCAGCAGGACAAGGCCTTGCCGGCGGAGTCGGTGGTCGACACAGCACGTCCAGGTCAGGAAAAACCCTTGAAACGGGTATTGCTGGTTGAGGATGATGTGACCAATCAGCAGATTGCCGAAGCCTTTATCCACAAGCTGGGTCTGGAGGTCGATGTGGTCAATAACGGCTTGGAAGCCCTTGAGTTCTGGCGTCTGCATCATGGACAGTTCGGCCTGGTGCTGATGGATTGTCAGATGCCGATTATGGACGGCTATGAGGCGAGTCGCCTGATTCGTCAGGAGGAAGACTTGTTGGAACCTCTGAATCCGGCCGTGATTATCGCCTTCACCGCCAATGCCTACAAAGAGGACGAACGACGCTGTTTGGAAGCGGGTATGAACGATTTTCTGGTGAAACCGCTGTTTATGGAGGATTTTCAGAAGATGGTCTACAAATGGTTTCCGGATCTGCCACGAAAATAGACAAAACCGACAGGCCTGTCGGTTTTTAAAGGTGAAAACTTACTTTTTATAAAGGTCGTTAGGGTCAATCAGCGGGTTGTTGAGAATCTTCACCTGATGACCTTCCACGGCCGTATAAAAACAGCTTCTTCTGCCGGTATGGCACGCCGGTCCGGTCTGGTCAACACTCAATAAAATGGTGTCGCCGTCGCAATCCAGAGCCAGTGCTTTCAATACCTGAATTTGCCCCGATTCTTCGCCTTTGCGCCAGTAGTTCTGGCGCGAACGCGACCAGTAACACACCCGCCCGGTTTCCAGAGTCTCTTCCAGTGACTGCAAATTCATCCAAGCCATCATCAATACTTCCTTGCTGTCGTATTGCTGGGCAATCGCCGGAATCAGACCGTTTTCATCAAATTTAAGCTGTTTTTTCAACTCATCCCATTCAAAAGTGTCGCCCTGTTTGGCTTTTTCCAATTGTTTGAAACTCAATTCTGACATGGGGCTTAGCTCCGTTTGGCGTTGGCAAAGGCCGCGGCGAACGGGTTGTTGGTAATCTCTTGTTTGACGGCTTTGGGTTTTTTGATCGCCACCTGGGATTTGCGCCCCTTGATGAGCATGGACTGGAACAATTCGACCGTGGCACGTGCGTCGGCCAGCGCGTCGTGTGCATCGCCAGGAAAAGGTTTACCCAGTACGCGCTCATAGGCGTCGGTGAGTTTTGGAGTCTTGTAGAACCAGTACATTTTTTCACTCTGCCAGCGCAGGGCCCCAATCAGGTCTTTACTGAGTTCGGCGGCATCCAGCCAGGTGTTGTAATCCAGCTCAAACGGCAGCAGTTTCTTCTCGGCACTTTTTTCCAGATAGGCAAAGTCGCTTTCGGTGCTGTACGCCAGCACCACATCGGCGTCTTTGAGAATTTGGTGAATCTCATCCCAGACTTGCGCCAAGGTCGGCTGACCTTGCACCATCTCGGTGGTGATGTTGTGTTTTTCGTTTTCCGGAATGTCGTAACCCGGGTTGATCAGTTGGTTGAACAGTTCTTTGCCGAACTGGTCGCAACCGGAGATCTGGATGATGTCGGCTTCCGGGTTGGTGCAGATGTCGGTGGCTTCGATGTCGATGCAGACGATCTTCTTGTCTTTAAGCTTTTCGTCATGTTCTTTGAGTTTGAAGAGGGCATCGTTGCGGCGTTCCTGAATCAGCGGAATGACTTCCGAAGAGGTGAATTCCTTGATCAGGGCTTCCAGTTTGTTTTTGAGACGGTTAACCGACTTTTTCAAGGATTTTTGGACGTCTTCATCTTCGCTGCTGCGTTCGATAAAGGTGTCCACGTCAATGATGTCGCCTTTTACCGACAGGTTCTTAAGGATCTCGTTGACCAGTTTTTTGACGTTGAATTCAAACGCTTCCAAAGGAGGAATGATGAGATCGGCATTGAGCAACGCTTTTTCACCTTTGGCCGGTGAAGCCATGATTTGCACGCCTTTGATGTTTAAGCCGTCGGAGGCCGCAACCGCGACTAGATACTCTTTTAAAGGCTGGTTACGTTTGTCAATCAGAATAAGTTGTGCGTTGCTCATGGAAGTCTTTTGTATCGAAATTAAAAACGCTTATTTTAACAGTTGCCGACCGGCTTGGTGAGCAATTCTTAAAAATAGGCAGGCCTGTCCAGATCTAAGCGCCAAATCCGTTAAAAAGCGCGGATTTGACTCGGATTAAAAAGGATTAACCGCAAGGTATTCTTTGTTTAGAAAGCGTTTAAGTGGGTTGAAGAACGGGTTCGGAACCTTCTTCAGACGGACGGTTTTGATGGTCGATTTTCACCCAGTGAATCTGTTCGATTTTTCCATCATGGTGCTCCACCAGAGCGGTGCAGGATTCGACCCAGTCGCCGCAATTGTAATAGGTGATGTCTTCGCCGATCTGACGGATTTCCGCATGATGGATGTGTCCGCACACCACACCGTCCATCCCTTGGTTGTGTGCTTCCTTTGCGACCGCGGTTTCAAAGTCGGAGATGAAGTTGACGGCGCGTTTTACTTTTCCTTTGAGGTAGGCCGAAAGCGACCAATAGCCAAAGCCTAGGCGATGCCGCGCTTGGTTGAACCAGCGGTTGAAGTGGAGTACGGTTTCATATAGAAAATCGCCGAACAGGGCGATCCAGCGGTGGCATTGCACCACACCGTCGAACTGATCACCGTGGATGCACCAGATTTTACGACCGTCTGCCGTGGTGTGAAAGTATTCGTCCACCAGATCGATATTGCCGAACTGAATGCCCGAATAGCGACGCAGCATGTCGTCGTGGTTGCCGGTAATGTAGATGACTTTGGTGCCCCGTTTGGCGCGCGTGAGGATGCGGCGGATCACATTGGTGTGCGCTTGCGGCCAATAGACACGCTTGCGCATGCGCCAGCCGTCGATGATGTCGCCGACCAGAATCAGAGTGTCGCAGTTGTGTTGTTTGAGAAATTCGCTTAGGTAGTCCGCTTTACACCCCTTTGAACCCAAGTGTGTATCGGATATCCAGATGGTGCGGTAATGGCGATTGACCGATGAATCTGAATGTTGGGGTTCAGTTTCATTCTCCGTTTTGGCGTCTGCCGGGGAGCTCCCCGCATTGTGCAGTTCCGACATCACTTCTGTTTGCAACTGCATCCATTCAGGGGTGTGTGCTTGGTTCATGGTTTTTTAGCCTTGTTTCAGGTTCAAATTCGGGTGGAATAGAGTCGATTTCATTTTGTTAGAGTTCGTGTTTTTGCAGGAAGTCCGCTGCGAAACGGTTGAGCAATTTGGCAAAACCGTTCTGTATCCAGCGTTGATTCCAGGGCAGGTGGCGCACATACAAGGCGGTGTATTCAATCACCGCTTGGCCGCCGCGCTGGCGTTTGAAATGTCCGGCTCCGGAACTCAAGTTCAAAGGCAAGTTGCGCTCCCGCGTCAGTTCCAGCAGTGTGGCCATCAGTAAGCGATAGAGTCCGAGCGACTTGGGTAGATGGGTGTCGTAACCGACAATGGGGGCGGTGAGTACGCCATGTTGGGTGAACATCCCCAGACTGGCGACGATTCGCCCGGTCTCATCACGATAACTGTAAAATTCGACCAGTTTCTGTTGATGCAAGAACTTGAAGTATTCGGCGCTGAATTGCGGGTTGAAGGCGGAATGTTTTTCGATGAACAGCTGGTTGAAGCAACGTTCGATTTCGACAAAGTCCTGTGCCTGATGTTGATTGGGTTCCACCCGTTTTAGCGGCGTTTTGCGTAACAGCCGTTGATCGTTTTGCACATTGTTGCGTTTCCACCAAGGTGGATTCTCGCCCTTTTCATCAGGAAGAAACAGATACACTTGGCGCGCCGGTAGCATGATCCAACCATTGGCGGCCAGATGTTGCATCAAGGCACCATCGGTCTCACAGTTCAAGGAACGAATGCTGAGACTGTGTTGCGGGTTGGACTGGATCAATTTCTGGGTTAACGCTTTAACGGTTTTGTCCTGCCATTTGGGCAGGGGGTTGGTCGAAAACAGCCAGTTATTGACCGACACCGTCTGGTTTATTTTTCCAAGCCTGAGCAAGCCTGCCGCCATGACAATCACGCCTCTCATCAACCAGCGTAGTTTGCGGCTTTTGAGCAGGCCAAGTTCGTCACGAGCGTAACGGATGTAGGCGGTATAAGGCGAGCACACATAGCTGTTGTCGTAGTCGGTTTCATTGCGTGTCAGTGGAAAGGCATGATTGTCGATGATCACCGTTTCCAGTTCGGTATTGATGTTGTGAATTGCCTTGCAGCCCTGGTAAACCGGCTGTTCATTTGAATCGCCCTGTTGCAGGCTATTGAGACCCAATACAAAATTGTGCGCTCGAGACCAGGCGATTTCAGGTGGTTTCATTGTCATGCTTGGCGTTCCAATCATCCTATTTACTCTAGTCCTGGGGTGTCTGGCTCAGGTCGGTTTCCTGATTGTCTTTACGGTAAAGGAATACACCGCCGTAGATGCCGGAGCGATCCTGTTGGGTGTAGCGCTGATTCTCTTCGGCATCGCTCTGCCAGTGGCGTAGTAAATCCGGGGAGAGCTTCTGTTCAAGTGGTGACTGGGTTCCGGCGGTCCTGAAGACTACGCGTGCGCCCGGCATGGCCGTGCGGTTAACCTCTTGCCAAAGTTCGTGCAGTTGGGTTTCATTCATCCAATCCTGTGCATCCAGAAACAGGTAGGCGTTGAGGCTGTGTGCCGGCATCTGTTTAAGGCGCTCGGTCATGGAAAGGTGATGGACATGAACCTTGCTGCGTTCTTGTTGCAGGGTTTCAAATTGATTTTTTTGCAGATAGCGCGGAATCGCCTGACGATGAGTCAGATCGTATTCGCGGTTGAAAGCCTGCCAGGCAAAATAGTTGTTTTTCAGCGGAAAGTCGCATGCCAAGTGGCGGGCGCGTTCTTTTAGCAGGTTATGCATGCCCAGTTTGGCCTCTTTGGACTCCTGATTCATCTCGTCGAACTGGGCCGGTGGAATGCCAAGGCTGTACATCACTACGGAACGGTGACACAGAAACTTGACCAGACGGGTGTCGAACACCGGTGCGACATGCTGTTCGAACAGGGCGCTTTGTTCTTCTGAGGTGCGGGCGCGCATCAGTTGCGAAATGTCATAGCCAAGGCGCTTGCTGATCCAATGGATGAAGCCGATGAATTGCCCAAGCAGACCGTGGCGGTAAAAGCCGTCGGTGAACAGTTCGATGCGCTTTTTGCCGAAGAGGCTGGTTTTCCCTTCCCAGTAATCCTGCGTTTTCTGATCCAGGTTGGGTTTGATGTAGGCGTGGTAGCGATCCAGATTTTTTTTGAGATTGGCTTTGCCGAAGAAGTCGAAAAAAGAGGCTTGGTCGGGCAGGTGTTCAATGGCCACCAGCTTGAGATTCAACAGAGCGATGTGCGCTTCATTGAGATCCACTACGGTGATGGAGGCCGGATGTTCGGTCAGGTAGTTGAGCACATTGCAGCCGCCGGAAGAGATGGTGAAGATGCGTGACTGGGCATTGAGCTGCAAAGCCTGGATATCCACCTCCGGATCTTCCCAGATTTGAGGGTAAACCAAGCGGTCGAACCAGGTAGTGAACAGTCGATCCAGCAGCCCTTTGCGGCTGAAGATGGAGGTGTTGTTGACTGCCGAATCGAGCAGGTTTTTGGTTTTGATCGGTTCCGCAGTTGCCGTGCTGATGCTCATGAATGCTACCCTTTTGATGGCCTAAGTCTTCAATTGACCATCTTAAAAGCGGTTTTTTAATCATTTATGAAGCTTGTATAACAGCTTTGTGACTGTCGGGTGGGAAGCTAGTCGGCTGAAAATCTTGAAAAAATAAAGGCGGAGAAAAGCCTGTTTTGAAAATCGGCAGGCCTGTCTGTTTGGCAGGCGTTTACGCCAAACAGGCGGGGCTAGATTCACTGATGATCCGCACGGAAATTGGATCAGTCAGTTGTCAGATGAGGCGGAAGAGGGAGCTTAGGGTATCGTGCAGCATTTGCGGAGTTTGCTGAAACGCCTCGATTTCGTGCATCGGGGCGTTGAGGATGCTGAACAGCGCCTGGAATTCCGGCAAATCTTCGGGTGCACATTGTAAAGTGCCGCAAATCCCGATGGTTGGGATCTTGTGTTTGAGTCCCATTTCCGCGATGCGCATTGGCAGTTTGCCATAGCGGGTTTGCAGATCCATGCGCCCCTCGCCGGTTATGATCCAGTCGATAGATTGGCTTTCGAGTAAAGTATCCAGTTGCAGGGTTTGGTTCAGAATCTCAAATCCTGGGCTGACCTGGGCGTTAAGCAGGCCAATGAATCCCGCTGCCATGCCGCCTGCCGCACCGGATCCCGGAATTTCGGCTACTTCCTTTCCGGTTTTGGCGGTTATGGCCTGCGCCCAGTTTTTGAGTCCGTTTTCCAATATGTCGAAGTTCTGTGGCGTCACCCCTTTTTGCGGACCGAACACTGCGGTCGCTCCATGTTCTCCCAGTAACGGGTTGGTGACGTCGCACGCCAGCTGCCATTCCACCTCCAGCAAGTGGGCGGGGATGTCACCGATTTGAGCCAGATTGCGCAAGCCCTGACCTCCTAAATTGATCTCTTTTCCTTGGGCGTTGAGAAGCGGGATTCCCAAGGCTTGCAAGGCGCCCGCACCGCCATCATTGGTGGCCGAGCCGCCCAGCCCCAGTACGATTTTTTTGGCGCCCAGTTCAAGCGCCGCCTGAATGATTTGTCCGGTGCCATAGGTGTGGGTCTGTAAAGGGTTGCGTTCTTCCGGGCGAATCCCGGGCAGGCCTGAGGCCTGCGCCATTTCAATCATGGCGGTTTTGGTATGTTCTTGCCAAGCGAACTGGGCTTTGGTTTTGCGTCCCAGGGCATTGGATGTCCATAACGTCTGTTTTTCAGCCAGACCGGCAAATACGAAGCTGTCCACAAACCCTTCACCACCGTCCGACATGGGGCGGGAAATCACCTGCGCCTGCGGATGGTGAGACTGAATCACCCGAGTGGCAATGTCGCAAAACTCAATGGCGCTGAGCGAACCTTTAAAGCTGTCGGGCGCGAGCAATACGCAAAGTGGTCTGTTCATGGCAAAATCCTTGGCAAAGTTGATTTCTGAAATCGGATAGGCGCATCGTTGCGGCGGGATGGGGAGTCGTTATTGTTAAGGCTCGGCATGGCTCCGGATAGGAAGCCAGTCTTTGCTCAACGACACTTTCTACCTTACCAAAAGGCGTAAGGAAAATACAGTGTAAAACCAGCAGGCCTGTCTATATCGGCGCGACCGTCCGGACGAGTGGGGGCGACTCGTCCAGCAGGTTTGCTTTTGCCGAATTCAGTCTTTCCATTTAATTGAGCAGCCCATGCTGGGAATTTGCTCCAAAGGTCCTTGACCGCTCTGCGCAATTTGTTTCATCGCTTCCAGCAGGTCACGGCGCACACCTTCGGGGGCGGTTTCCTTGCGGGATTCGTCGAGGCGGCCGCGGTATTGCAAGTTTAAATCGGCGTTGTAACCAAAGAAGTCTGGGGTGCACACGGCACCGTAGGCTTTGGCCGTTTCTTGGGTTTCATCCAGCACATAAGGGAAAGGAAAGCCCCATTCGTCGGAAATTTTCTTCATATTTTCAAAGGAGTCCTCGGCATATTCGTTCGGGTCGTTGGACATGATGGCGATGCTGTTGATGCCGAACTCATCGCGCAAAATGCGGGTGTCCTCCACTAGCCGTTGATGAATTGCTTTAACGTATGGACAGTGATTGCAGATGAACATCACCAGCAGGCCGTTTTGCCCTTTGGCTTTTTCGAGTGTCCAGTTCTGGCCGTCGACGCCTGGCAGATTGAAGTCGATGGCCGGCTGGTTAAATTCGCAAATGGGAGTGGTTAAACTGACCATGGTTTTCTCCTTGTCAATGATCGATGGGTATTCGGGTTGCAGGCCAGTATGCGTCAAGCGGTGAGAGGATGCAAGGCAGTTGCAAACGCTTCATGGAGAGACTAGAATCATTATTCTATGTGTAGTGAGCGCTACATTTTTTATTAACATTTGAATAACAATAATAAGAGCCAGAAATGGATAGGGTGGAGGATGCGTTGCGTATGCGATTAAAAAAAATTAAAACCGGTTTAAGCAGAGGCTTGGGTGGGCTTTGTGCCTTGTTGTTAGGGATGCAGACGGCCGTTGCCGCCAAAACAGAAGGGTATCAGGACCCGTTTGTGGCGGGGATGCAGCATTATGCCAAAGAGAGCCAGTTAACTTCGGTGGCCGCTTACGCCGAGGAAGTGCAGCAGCGTGTCCGGAATGAAGGCTATATTGGACCGGAGTTGCCGATTCCGCCGTTGGAAAAGGCGGCAGAGGGTGTTTATACCATTACCGGTGCTTTGATGTGGGCCACCAAAGAGAATTTTGGTCTTAACAACAATATCAGTTTTGTGGAGTTCGAGGATGGGATCATGGTGTATAACGCCGGACCGAATCCGGTGGTAGCCTACAGCGCCCATAAGCAGATTAAACGTATAACCGATAAGCCTGTGAAATGGGTGGTGATCGAGAATAACCAGGGACACGCCAATTTAGGTGCAAGTTATTGGTGGGACGTGGGTGTACGCCATATTTATTCGCAGGAATTTGCGACCAAGGATTTTAATAAGGCGTTTGACAGAGGAGTTGAACGCGGGGTGCTGCGTGGCGATGAAGCTCTCTATGCACCGGCACGGAATATGACGGCGAAATACACCACATTTAAAGATCGGGCTGAGATTGATGTTGGCGGAGGCGAAACGGTGGAGCTGCGCTATTTTGGCGAAGCGCATACTCGAGGATCAACGGTGGCTTTTGTGCCTTCGAAAAAACTGCTGTTTACCGGTGATCTGGGGTATGCCGATCGGATGATTGCGGTTTTCCCATACACCAATACGCATGACTGGATGGGAGCCTTTGAACGGATGCGCGCCTATGCCGGAGAGGATGCGTTGGTGATTCCGGGACACGGCGGCCCGTCAACCATGGCGAAAGTGGCTGAGGATACATACGAATATCTGAAGTATATGCGTGATGAGTCGCTTGAATTGATTCGTGCAGGCAAAGGGGTGGATGAGGCGCTAAAAATTGATCAGAGCCAGTTTGCGTGGCGTCCTGTGTATGCACAGACCTATAAAGGCAATGCGCGTAAAATATTCAATGACGTTTTACGCCATTTGCCGGCAGAAGAAAAAGACGACAACTGATTGTCTGCCTGCATTTTAAGCAGGCCTGTCCATTTTTCAATAGGGCGTTAACAGGTCTTTAAAATAAAAAACCGGAGTCTCGTTGTTGAGGTTTCCGGTTTTTTTGTGCCTTGTATCCAGTTATGTGGATACAGGGTGTTTACGTTGATTAGGTTTTGGTCGTGTGCCGATTGGTTGGTCGTGCGGCGTTGGCTACACAGGTGTTGTCAGAGATGGGGTTTTCCAGAGTGAGCAATTTGCTGGGTGGAATGAACGCTTGGCAGTCGGCGGGTTATCCGGTGTTTAAGCCTTCTGATGAAGGCATGGTTGTGACGCTCAAGGAACCTTGCCGTATTGATTGAGTTTTTATGAAGCGTTAAAAGCAGCACATTTAAAACAAATCCCTCGGTTTACTGGAAGCTTGGAAAGTCAGTGTTGTGGAATGCTTTTAATAAAGGGTAGACGTAAAACATTATCCTGGGTGGAGGTTGTTGAATCTTTATCAATAAAAAAGCCCTGCAATGCAGGGCTTGAATAGCGATTGAATTGAATGAAGGGGATTTTAGTCGTCCTCTTCTTCGATCTCAACCTGAATGGCCACGCCATCGATGTCGTATTCAACTTTGACTAGGGTTTCGCCGACAACCGCGCTGGCAAGGAACCCGGTCATATCGTTGAGGTCACCAAAATCGGTGTTGTCGTTTACCGTAAATTCAATATTGAGAATTTTGATGACGTCTTGCGTTTCGTTAGTGCCTTGATAGATTCCTTGGAGTTCATTATCGTCACCGGAGGCATCTTCGACATCCACTTCCAAAGCGAACAGGGTGTTGGCGTCGATTTGATAACCATCGATCTCCACAAACTGCCCAATGCTCAGCTCACTGGTGCCGTCTTCAAAATCGAACTTGGTTTCATAGCCGATTTGCACTTCGATGCTTTGGCCGCCAACAGTGACGCTGAAGCTGCCGTCGTCATTCACTTGATCAATGACGGCATCGATTTCAACTTCGCCATCGCGCAGTTCGATTTCGTCGGCTACCAACACGCCATTGGCATAGGTACCCTCGACCTCGATCCACACATTATTACCCAAGGTGACGTAGTCAGAGAGAGTGACATTGCTGGCGTCTACGCTGATACCGTTGACCGTGAAATCGCCGTTGCTGACAAAGTCGGAAATGAAGCCTTCAATGTCCATCTCGTCGTTCTCATCGTAGCTGTCGTTGTTTACCGCTTCGATTTCGGAGGCGACGAGTATGCCCGTATCGAGTGTGCCTTCCACTTTGACCCATAAGCCTTCAACCAAGATGAGATTGTCATCCAGTTCTGCCGTGTTGTGGTTGACCGTTTGGCCATTGATTTCGAAAGTGGTCGCAGTTAAATTGGTGATTTTCCCTTGAAGCTTGATGTCATCAAGGCTGTTTTCTCGGTCGATGTAAGTGGCGTTTAACATGCCGTTGGCATCAAAGAATCCGCTGACCTCGACGGTGTTGCCATCTGTGAGATTGTCAAAACTGAAGCCCTGGTTGTCTTTGTCGTCAAATTCGGTGCGACGACGGTCGACCTTGACGCTGATACCGAGAATATCGAAGGTTTTGATGTCGGGGTTTGCCGCATCCACAGTCAGATTGGAAACCGGCCCTTGCAATTCGTCATCAAACACGATTCGTGATGCGGTACCGGTTTGACCGTCGGCGTTCACGGTCCCTTCCACTCTTACCACCATGCCGATGGCGAGTTCATTCTGGGTTGCGCTGATCCCTTCGACATCAAATTCGGTGCTGTCGGTTTCGTATTTGACGCCGTTGACGTAGACGCTGCCGAATCCGGTTACGGTTCCGGTTGAGGTGTAACCTGATCCTCCAATTCCGGCGATGTCGCCTGTTCCACTTCCACCGCCGCAAGCGGCCAGGGTTAGGGTGATGGCGCTTGCCAGTGCGCTGAGTTTGAATTTATTGTTCATTGCTGTTTCCTTCCGTTTCGGGTTGGTAGTAATAGATTCCAAGACTCACATATTGAGCCTCTTTGGGGTCATCGGTTTCGTGTTCGCTGAGCCATTGGTCGAGCTCTTCCAGTAAGGTTTGAGCCTGATCTTCACAGCGCTGCTTGAAAAGCTGCAACGATTTGCGGTCAAGTTTATGGGTCGAAACCTTACGCTGAAAACGTTTTTCATGGCTTTCGGTTGTCATGTTGTGACTAATGGTCTCAATGAGTTCGGCGGTGTCGGTTCCCAAAATCAGTGCGATTTCCGAGGAGTCGTTGCCGGGCACATAGGCCTGTTTGAGGAGCTTGACCGTTTGCCCGTCAAGTTTGGCGGTGTTGGAATTCAGTAAGAGGTCAAGCATCGCTTTGGCGGTGATGTCTCCACTGAAGTGTTTGACCAAGTCAGCAAAGCTGGCAGCTGAATTCTCAGAATCGCCATTGAGGGTCAGCGGCATAGGCTGGCCCTGTTCATCAAGAAAATCAGGATGGTTGGTCCAGCCGCTGATGACCCGTGTGGCGCGATTGTATTTCTGATCGTTTTGTCCAGGATCGATTTCAATGAGCTCCCTGAGGCGCTTGACCTCTTTGCGTGACAGCCCGGTTTGGGCGGATACGCTGGAAACCGTGGTTTTGGTGTTGTTGAGTTCCCCCATACGGAAAGCTTCATCCACATAAGCTTTGCGAACCAAAGCTTCGAAGTTGCCGCAGGAGACGCCGTTGCGAATCATGGTTCTGGCTAGCGGGCGCAGAATCATCAAGGCGGTTTGGTTGAGAGTGTCTAATAATGTCTTGTTCATGTTTTGGGATTATATTCCCAAAAAATAAAGAGTCAAATCTTTTTTGCTGATTTACGCATTTGAATTTTGCAGGTTATGAGCGATGAAAAGGTAAAGAAGCAATGTAACGTAAAAAGGGGGAGTTTGCCGTTTTTGACAAGCTGGAGCCTGTAAAGACAGGCCTGTCGGTTTTTAAGGGACGAAAAAAAACCTCGCAACGCGAGGTTTTTTTGAACTGGAACGAACTTATTTGGCGGCTGAATACAGCTCGGATACTTTATCCCAGTTAACCACGTCCCACCAAGCTTGCATGTAAGCCGGGCGTAGGTTTTGGTAGCGTAGGTAGTAAGCGTGTTCCCAAACGTCCAAACCTAGGATGGGTGTTCCTTTCACTTCGGCTACATCCATTAATGGGTTGTCCTGGTTAGGTGTTGAAGAGATTTCAAGTTTGCCATCCGCAGAGACCGTCAACCAAGCCCAGCCAGAACCGAAACGGGTGGCACCGGCGGTGTTGAACTTCTCTTTCATGGCATCGAAGCTGCCGAAAGTGGCACTGATGTCGTCGGCCAAAGCACCGCTTGGTGCCCCCATGCTATCGCCAGTCATCACTTCCCAGAAGAATGAGTGGTTCCAGTGTCCGCCACCATTGTTGCGCACAGCCGGAGAGATGGAACCTGCGTTCGCAATCAATTCTTCCAAAGACTTGTCTTCGTTTTCGGTGCCGGCAATGGCGTTGTTCAGGTTGGTGATGTAGGTGTTGTGGTGTTTGGTGTGGTGAATTTCCATGGTGCGGGCATCAATGGAGACTTCAAGCGCATTGTAATCGTACGGTAGGTCAGGAAGGGTAAAAGCCATGTTTATTTCCTTTTGTATGTAAATGGTAATTTAATTGTCGTCTCCGATATTGTAGTCAACCCAGTGACTTTGTAAATAGTTGAGTTGTTTTATCGGGTATTATCCAGGGCAGATGCTCAATGAGGGCTTTGTGCAGAAAAGCCCTCAACCTTAGCAGATGTTGTCAAGATGTTCCGGAGGCGGAGCCATGTCGCCGAATTTTTCCACTTCATTGGGTGGCATTTGCATATAGTAGCCCTTTTTCTGCAACGCTTCGATGACGGTTTGACTGTCTTCTCGCGCCAGTTTGCGCTCGGGACTCAACTCGAAGTCGAGGACGTGGGCCGGTTCGCCAAACATAACCAGCAGTTCGTCCGGCAGCTTTTCCAATCCATCGTCTTGGGGAACATAAAGGTAAAGTTCGGCCTTTTTAGGGCTTTTGAAGACGGATACAGTGATAGTTGTCATAGGTCTCTCGTGAATGTTAAGGCAATGATTTGCGCGTATTGTAACAAAAAACCAAAGTGTAAAAGCTTGACCTTAAATGGGGGATTACTTATCCTTGTACGGTTTTGAATTAAAGAATTGGATTTGGGCATGATGTTAGGAAACAAGGTCACTGTCTTTAGCGGGACAGGCTATATCGGTCGTGAAGTGGTCAATGCTTTGTCAAAAGCCGGGTATGAAACGACGGTTTGTGTGCGTCGTCCGGAGCGTTACCGAGATTTTGCGCTGTTTGCCAATACCCGGCTGGCTTCACTGACTTCCTACGACGAAACGTCGCAGTTGGAAGCGGCCCTCAAGGATGCGGACATTGTCATCAATCTGACCGCCGATCGTTTGAACGGCACGGAAATGGTCGCTCTGGACGATCTGGTTGAAGTTAATCAGAAAATCAAGCAGGCCTGTGAGCACGCTGGAGTGCAGCGTGTATTGAGTCTTTCTCAGGTTGGTGCGACCGCCAGTCAGGAAGCGGATGAATATCTGTACAGATTGGGTGAGGCCGATGCCTTGATGCATGGTATCGCGCGTGCCGATGTGACCATTTTCAAGGCGGGTTTGATCATTGGTGAACATGACGATACCACTCAGCGCTATGTCAAGCAGTTGAATCGTTTTGACCTTTTGATGCTGGCGCATGGTGACACCGTGGTGCAGCCGATTTGGGTGCGCGATTTGGCACAAGCCATGGTGCAGTCGATCAAGCAGGCCGATACCTTTGGCAAGAAGATTGAAGTGGTTGGCGAAGAGCGCCTGACGCTGAAAGAGCTGGGTGAGCTGGTGGTTGAGTTGATGCAAAAGGACGCGGTAGTATTTCCTATGTGCAGCTTGAATGCCAAATTCATGGCCGCTTTGGGGGTGTTGACGCCGGTTCGCTCGATTTCAAAATCGCAAATCATGATGCTGAAACAGGATCTAATCGCGGATACGGACTTCGCGACGCAGTTTGGCTTTGCACCAAGCAGTTTAGAGTGGGTGGTTTCCAATTATGCCGCGCCACATCATATTCGCGAGCGTTATAACTTTTATCGAAAAGAAGCCAAACGCAGCGCCGACGAGTTGGTGTAGCGTTTCGTTTAGGGTGTGCTACGCTCAAGTTAAAAAAAGCCGTCTTTAATGACGGCTTTTTTGTTGGTCTTGGGATAAAGTAAAGTATTGAAAAGGCGTTTTGATGATGAAAGGTGAAATTGTGCAGGGGCAGGCTTATCTTGTTGGGGGGGCGGTACGTGACGCCCTGTTGGGCATTGAAGTTTATGATCGCGATTGGGTGGTGGTCGGTTCTAGACCCGAGGCGATGCTTCAAGCCGGTTTTGAGCAAGTTGGCAAAGACTTTCCGGTGTTTCTGCATCCCAAGACAAAAGAAGAATATGCGCTGGCACGAACCGAGCGAAAATCCGGGATCGGCTATCACGGTTTTGAGGTCAGTGCCTCGGCCGATGTGACCCTGGAAGAGGATTTGTTACGCCGTGACTTGACCATCAATGCCATGGCGCAAACTCCGCAAGGGGCTTTGATTGACCCCTATGGCGGACAAGACGATTTGCAGAAGAGGATTCTGCGCCATGTGTCCCCGGCTTTTTCGGAAGATCCTTTAAGGGTGCTTAGGGTGGCGCGGTTTGCCGCCAAGCTGCAGGCGTTTGATTTTAAGTTGCATGCCGATACCCGAGACTTGATGCAACATATGGTGCAAAGCGGAGAATTGGCCGCCTTAACGCCGGAACGCGTCTGGCAGGAGGTGGTTAAGGCGTTGAATACCCAAAAACCCAGTGTGTTTTTTATGGTTTTGCGTGAAGTGGGGGCTCTGAAGGTTCTGTTTCCCGAATTGGATCGCCTGTTTGTGGTGACTCAGCCGCCTAAGCATCACCCGGAAGGCGATGTAGGAACCCATACGATGATGGTGCTGGATGCCGCCGCGTGCTTGAGTGACGATCTTGAAGTGCGTTTTGCCGCTTTAATGCATGATTTGGGTAAAGGCTTGACTCCCGAGGAGTTCTGGCCAAAGCATCATGGCCATGAAGCCGCAGGTGTACCGGTGGTGGCCGCATTATGTCGGCGTTACCGTGTGCCTAAAAAAACTCAGCAGCTGGCCGAAAAGGTCACCGAATGGCATGGTTTGATTCATAAGGGATTAGACTCTGGCGGTAAACCGGCGCTCAAGCCCAAGACCTATTTGAAAGTCATCCAGGCCTGCCAGGTTTTGAAGAAACCGGAAAATTTTGAACGCATTTTGCTGGCCTGCGAAGCGGATGCCAAAGGCCGTACCGGATTTGAAACGGTGGCTTATCCGCAGGCTAAGTTTTGGATGGCCTTGGCAGAGGCTGCGACTCAAGTAGATAACCGTGCGATTCTGGCACAAGGTCATCAAGGTGCCGAGATTGCCGAAGCGATTGAACGTCAGAGATTGCAGTTGATTGGTCAATTTTTGGAAGCCTATTCGCTTAAGAATCATTGAAAATAGAAAATGTGTGACCGCATTGCAATTTCAAGAACTCTAGCTTTTGGCGGCGGCTCAAGAAATGAGCAGGCCTGGTTAAGGCCTGTTTTGGCAGGCAGGGAGGAGACACCCTCTCGGTAGATATTAATTGTCAGAAGGCATTGAATAGGCCAATAAAAAAGGGTGAGATCACCCTTTCCTTTTTAGTATCTCTGTTTTAAGGTCTGTATCGGTGAGTTACGTCCTTCTCACCAGGCTTAACAGATACAGCAAAATCACCGCGCCGATCGTCGCCATAATGATGGCACCTATTAAACCGCCTGTTGTGATGCCGAGTAAGCCAAATACAAATCCACCCAATACCGCCCCCACAATTCCGACAATAATATTGCCTGCGAGACCAAATCCTCTTCCTTTCATGATGTTGCCGGCAAGCCATCCGGCCAGTGCGCCTATGGCTAAAAATACGATCAAGCTAGTAATTTCCATGTTGCCTCCAGTGTTATTTTTTAACGAAAAGGTATAAACCCACCACAAAACTGACTGCGCCAGTGATGTAGAGCGTCATCACCTTATCGGTATCCGCACCTGTTACGGCTTCTGTTATTTGAGAACCGATAGAGTCGGATAGTTGATACCCCCATAGCGCAAGTCCAGCGCCTATGACGATCAGGATAATGCCGATTATTTTCATTGAACCTCCAGAAGCCATTGCCATATTTAAATTCCTCTGTTAAAAAAATGGTTTAGTGAGACAGCTCATCCGCAACTTGGCTTGCAAAATGTGCTCATCCACCTTTTGGTTTTATATTTTTGAATGGTAAAGACATCCCCATTGTTAGGTCTTGCTCAAACTGCACCGCAGTAGGGTTTGTGTTTTAAAGTACTTAGCTATTTAGCTAACTTACCACCTTAACACCAATTGTGTAAATGTATTTCAAAGACGAGTCTATGAGGATTCGCTTAATAAGAGCGTTATGGATTGGTAGCGTTCTTTTGCCGCTTGACGATCTTCGTCTCCCGGAAGCGCACTGATTCCGCTGACGATCATATTGGCGTGCCTTAAAAGCGCATTACCGTCTTCTGGTCGCTGAACCGATCTCGCGATTTCAGCAAGGGTTTCAAGTAAACGGATGGTCACGGCTGCGCTGGAGCGGCTATATTGTCGAATCTGGTTGAACGCCGCATCGGTGATGTCCGGAAAGGTGAAAACGGGGGTAATGATTCGGAGTTGATCCTGATTGTCATGTCGATAAGGAGATGGCATTTCTTGTTGTGCCAAGCGGCATAATGCTGACCCCAGACGATCTACGCAAGTCATCGCAGTGAAGGGGTCGTTGATTCCGGGAGAGAGTGCTCGTACCGCGATTTCGACAAGTTGATTGACTGCAAACTCAATATCCTGACCTGACGTACGCTGGTTGCCCAAGGCGAATGCGGCATTGACGCGCTCAATCATCTGTTCGGTTACCTTGTGCCCTGGCCAGATCCGTGCCAGTGGACGCGAGGCAATGATATAGTGGCCAGGACGTTTTATAAGTTCGATGACCAGATTTTCTTGAACGGCTAAAGCCATTAAGGCTTCTCCATCAACGAATTGCAAATAACCATCCTGAGCCGAATCGATAGGTTGCGCCTCTCGGCTACACCGGTCGAGGAAGTCAGTATCGGGTGGTTTGATCGGAGTCCGGGGCCCTGCCTGCCCTATGTTTCCGGGAAACAGCTCTCCCAGTTCTGCAATTAACTCATTGCCGACTCGTGCCACAATTTCATTGGCTTGGATGGAAACCGATACGTGATGAATGAAAAAGATTAAGACTCCCACGCTCACTACCGCGAGCAGCACGCCGACGGAGACGGATAGGTGAGGGACGAAAACAAGCTCTTCAGTGTGGCGAATGGTGCGGAGCACAAGAAGGCAGTATAGAAAAGTTGCGACGAAGGTGCCGAGTACGACTTGGGTGGTGGTATCGCGCATGAAACTACGCAGTAAGCGGGGACCGAGCTGAGACGAGGCAAGTGACAGAGCGACAAGGGTCATCGAGAAAACGACTCCGGCGATGGTGATCATTGAACCGGCGATGGCGCCCAGCAGGGCGCTGGCTCCTTCCGCGCCACCATTAAACGTGACTCCCCAGTTCTGCGTTATCCAATCCGTCGCTATCGTATCCAGAGCGACAGTGGCAAAGGCCAAGAGTATTGTTCCGCTGGCCATGAGTGCTGGAAGAAACCAAAAGCTGGAGTGGACTCGATCCCATGTCTTGAAAACCTGTACCCTCATCGGAGCGCTCCCTAAGTGATTCATGCGACTTGCTTGGACTGCAGCTTCAGTGAGCAAGGTAAAGCCGGATCGAAGAGACCCTTTCATTCAAAACGAATGCATAGTGTCGACTGGTTTTCCGGGTTCTGTTTAGCGTTAAACTTCATAATCTATTCAAAACATAATAATACTGTAAGCAAAACTAAACCAGACGTTTTACTTTGATGGCAGTACATTTTACTGAGGTGGTCTGGTTAAGCGAAAGGGGTAGGGCGAGTTGGGTAGGTGTGTGTGGCCAAAAAATAATTGCGACAGTTGGTTCGTGATGCCTGCGATTTTTTTGAGTTTTTTGGCAAAGGAGCCGACAGTTTAATATTATTCGCTGAAGGCATTAGCTGATCTTAGATCGTGTATATGAGTGGTACTTCTATAATAAAAAGCGGCTAAAGAGAATTCTTTGAGCCGCTTTTGGGAGTTGGTTAAACGGTTATTGTGCCGCTTGTTTAAAACTGAAGGCACCGCGGATTTCACCTTTGTGGTATCCGGTGGCTTTGTCATCTGGGTAAAGTTCCAGTATTTTGGCGGTGACGTTGGCGGGAACCGCAGTTCCGTGACAGGTCAGGCAGACATCACCGGTTGGAATGGCTTTCATGTAACGATAGGTGTCTTGACCATCCACTTTGACGATTTCGAATTTTTCCAGTTTGGTCACGTCTTTTCCGGCTGCCGCCTGGGCATCAAACCATTGCAGGGTTTGGGTTTCCCAGCTGTCGGCTGAAGCGGTAGTGGCGCGAGGCTTAAGGCTTACTCGGTTGACGTTCCAGCCGGTGCTTTTTGTGAGCTTGTCGGCTATTTCCGGAGAGATTTCATAACAGGTGCCTACGGCATGAACCGGTCCGCCTGATTTCATGGCTTTACCCAGTTCGGGTTTCAGTGAGCCTAGAAATTGTTTGGCAACCTGGCGCGCTTCAAGCTGTTTTTCAGGCAGCGTGTCTTGAGCCATGGCGTTAAAAGTGAAGGCAGTCAGTGCCGTTATTAAGATGAGCTTTTTCATGGTGTTTCCTTTGTTTATTGAGTGGATATGTTTATTATTTGGTTTTTGGGTTGAGTAAATGTTTGATGTCCCTATAACTTTATTTTATGAATAGAAATATAACAATTTGAACTGTTTTTAACAACATCAAAATAAGTGTGGAATTACTGCGTAATATTGAAATAGACAGGCCTGCTGATTTTGGAAAAATTAGGTGGGCTTTTATCGCGGTTGAGGCTTGCGGTAGCGTCTTCAAAAGATTAAGTGATGAAATTTATTCGAATTCATTTAGAATGGCGAAATAGCTCATCACGCAATTGGATAAAAGGTCATGTGGATAAAAAAAATAAAACAACTTGTTATACCGCTCGGGATTATTTTGCTGGCAATTGCCATATTTGTGTTTATGAAATCGACTAAACCTGAGCAGCCTCCGGTTCAAGTGCAGGAAAAGGTGTGGATGGTGGAGACCTTGGAAGCCCGATTTGAAAAATTGTCACCGGTACAAAGGCTTTATGGGCAAGTCGAATCAAATTCATTGGTTTCGGCATCGGCTCCGGTCGCTGCGGTGGTGGAGCAGGTTTGGGTCAAAGAGGGGGATGCGGTTAAAGCCGGAGATAAACTGGTGAGTTTGGATTTGCAGGACTTGGAGATTCCAGTGCAGCAGGCACGGGCGGAGGTGGCCGATATGCAAGCTCAATTACGTCTTGAACGTTTGGCTTATCAGGCCAATCTTGAGCGCCTGGCACATGAAAAGAAAGTGTTGGAGTTCAAGCGATCCGATGTGAAGCGAACTGAACGCCTATTGAAAAAAGACCTGACTTCATTGACGGTTTTGGAGCAGGCTAAAGAGGCGTTGGCCAAACAGGAATATGTGGTGGTGGGTGCCGAGTTGGCGGTGGAAGAACATAAATTGAAATCGCAACAGAATCAGGCGCGTTTGCAAAAGGCTCAGGCCGTTTTGGCTCAGGCTGAACTGAATCGACAGCGTGGATTGGTGGTGGCGCCTTATGATGGCAGGGTTTCAGCGGTGCCGGTGAGTGCTGGGGATCGGGTCAATGCCGGAGCCAGCTTGGTGCAGTATTACGGTCTGCAGAGTTTGGAGTTGCGGGCCAAGTTGCCGGTCAATGAGTTTGAAAGTGTCTATTCCCGTTTAAAGAAAGGCGATGCGGTCGAGGCGTTTTACTCAAAAGATGCTTTTGCTGAAGCGGTGCCGCTGAAATTGGAGCGCATTGCCGGGCAGGCCAGTACCAGCGGGGTGGATGTGTTCTTCAGTGTGCCGTCCAGTCTCAAGGGTGTGCGTCCGGGTGACTTGTTGGAGGTGGAGTTGCAGGGCGCGACTTATGATCAGGCGGTGTCAGTTCCTTACAGTGCGCTTTATGGCAGTGACCGAATCTATTTGGTTGAAGATGGACGACTGAAAGCGCAGACAGTGAAGGTGCTGGGTGACTTGAGTAAAAACGGTGCCTTATGGGCACTGATTGCTCCAAGCTTTGCGGAGGGTGCAAAAATCAGCGTGACCCATCTGCCTAATGCGATTAGTGGATTGAAAGTGACTGAGGTGTCTCAATGAGTTCGCATAATCCATCTTCTTCTGGTGCAGAGTCGCAAGAGACTCACAGTGCCACGCAACCGGATCAGGCGCTTGATCAGGATTACCATGTAAAGGAAAAGCCTTTTAAGTCTCACGGTTTGATTGGTGTGTTTGCACGCCATAAGGTGGCGCCTAACCTGTTGATGCTGGTCATGATTTTGATGGGTTTGGTCGCTCTAATGAAGTTGAACGTGCAGTTCTTCCCGAGTTTTGAGCTGGATTATGCCTCGGTTAGGGTGGTGTGGCCCGGAGCCAATGCCGAGGATGTGGAAAACAGTATTACCGATCCGATTGAGCGGGTATTGAGAAATCTGGACGGTTTGGAGGAGATGACCTCTACCTCTGCGTTGGGTTTGTCGAGTATCTCGCTTAAGTTCGAAGAGGGCACCGACATGATTGAGGCGCTGGATCAGATCAATCAGCGCATCAATGAATTGAGGAATTTACCGCAAGATTCGGAGCGGCCGATTATCGAGCGGGTGATTCGTTATGAGTCGATTGCCCGTCTGTTATTGATCAGCGAAAAAGGCAGTTTGGATGAGTTGAGGCCCTTGGTTCGCACTTTTGAACGCCAGTTATTGGATCGAGGTATCGATAAGATCAATTTCACCGGCTTGCCGACCGAGCAGATGTCGATCGAAATACCTCAGCAGGCGTTGGAGCATTACGGTCTGTCACTGGAACAGGTGGGCAATCAGGTGGCGAATATGAGTCGTGATTACCCGGCCGGTTCGGTAGGCGATAGCGACAGCGTTCGCGATATCCGTGCCTTGCAGCAGCGACGCACGGAAACCGAATTTGCGCAGATGCCTTTGGTGGTGAATGCCTCGGAGAATGTCTCGTTAGGTGAGGTTGGCCAAATTGAGCGTCAGCCGACCAAGGATTCACCCTATATTGAAGTGGACGGCAAGCCGGCCATTGAAATGCAATTGATGCGTGCGGAAAGCGGTGATACCTTGAAGTCGTCCAAGATAATGGATCAATGGTTGCAGGAAACACGGCCGACTTTACCCCAAGGGGTTGAACTCAAGGTTTATGATGAAACCTGGTCGCTGGTGAATCAGCGCATCATGCTGTTGGTCAATAACGGCATCGGCGGCTTGATTTTGGTGGTGTTGATTCTGTATATCTTTTTGAATGGCCGGGTGGCTTTTTGGATAGCGGTCGGGATTCCGGTTTCGTTTATGGCCACTTTGATGATCATGTATCTGGCCGGCGGAAGCATTAACATGGTCAGTTTGTTTGGCTTGATCATGGCGTTGGGGATCATTGTCGATGATGCGATAGTGGTGGGTGAAGACACCTTGGCCCATCATGAAATGGGGGAACCTCATCTGCAGGCTGCAGAAGGTGGTGCCTACCGCATGCTGGGCCCGGTTTCCGCCTCCTCTTTGACGACGGTTGCGGCCTTTTTGCCTTTGATGCTGATAGGTGGTGAAATCGGCAACATTCTGTTTGCTATCCCATTGGTGATCATCGCCGTCATTTTCGCGTCACTGATCGAGAGTTTTACCATTCTGCCCGGACATTTACGCCATGCCCTGAGTAAGGTCAAACCCGCCAAAGAGGGCAGTCTGCGTGATCGACTGGACAGGGGAATAGACCATCTGCGACATCATCAGTTCCGCATGATGATTCGCTGGGTGTTAAGAAATCGTGCCGTGACCTTGGCCAGTACCCTGGCATTGATGATTTTTGTGATTGGTTTGTTGGCTGGAGGGCGTTTGGGCTTTGTGTTTTTCCCGTCACCAGAGTCCACCAAAATTAATGCCGATGCGCGTTTTGTTTCCGGAACGCCAACCGAAGTCTCCAGTGCCTATGTAGAGCAGCTCTATCAGGCTTTGTTGGAAACCGAGAGGGAGCTGGAACCCGGTATTCTGAAAACCGCAGTGGTGCATTTCAATAAAACCAGTCGTCAAACCGGCCCCAATTTCAGTGGCATTAATATTGAGTTGGTGGAGCCTGATCAGCGAGAAACACGCAATGCGGAATTTATTCGAGTATGGCAACAAAAAGCGGGAGCGGTTTCCGGCTTGGATGTGTTGACCATGGAATCGCCGCGAGCGGGGCCGCCGGGAAGTGATCTGGATATCCGTCTGTGGGGTGCCGAGCCAATGAAATTGAAGCAGGCCTCTTTGGATTTGCAGGAAGTGCTGAGCCAGGTGGCAGGTGTCAGTGGCATTCGCGATGATTTGCCTTATGGCCGGGATCAGCTGGTATATCAATTGACGCCTCAAGGTAAGGCGTTAGGGTTGACCTATGTCTCTTTGGGGCGCCAGTTATCGGATGCTTTCTCAGGTCGCCTGGTGCAGATTTTTACCGATGAAGAGGACGAGGTGGAAGTCCGGGTGCAGTATCCTCGAGCCGAGCAGGCAACTCTGGCGACCATTAATCGCATGCAGGTGATGACGGCTTCTGGTGAGCGTGTGGCATTGAGTTCTGTGGCAAGCTGGCATACACAGCGAGGGTTTGATGTCATGCGCCATGTCGACGGTCAGCTTGCGGTGACGGTGGTCGGAGAGGTGGATAAAACCACCAATAATGCCAACCGAATTCTGGCGCAGTTGCAGCAAAGCACTTTGAAAGAGTTGGTGCAAAAATACGGGCTAAGCTATTCATTGGAAGGGCAAAGTGCCCGGCAGGCGGAAACTTTGGGGGATATGAAGATTGGCCTGTTGATGGGCTTGTCCATTATTTACATTGTGTTGGCGTGGATATTCAGTTCCTATGGATGGCCTTTGGTGGTCATGGCCGCGATTCCGTTTGGCTTGATCGGGGCGATCATGGGGCACTGGTGGCTTGGCTTGGACATGACCATATTGTCCCTGTTCGGGTTTTTCGGTCTCTCGGGTATTGTGGTCAACGATTCGATCATTCTGGTGAGTTTCTATAAACGCCTTCGCGAATCAGGGTTGGGGGTGAATGAGTCTCTGGAAGAGGCCGCCGTCCAAAGGGTTCGTGCGGTACTCTTAACGTCCTTGACGACCATTGCAGGGTTGACCCCCTTGCTGTTTGAAACCTCCTTGCAGGCGCAATTCTTGATTCCAATGGCGACGGCCATTGCGTTTGGCTTGATGTTTTCAACTTTTTTGATTCTATTAGTGATTCCTGCGCTCTTGTCGGTTTACGAACATACGTATGAGAAGGTGTCGGCTTTGAAGGACCGGCTTGTCATAAAAATTTCATAGCTAATATCCCTTGCCTTGAGCATGATATGTGATGTTTTGGACAAGTTGACTTTTTTGATATCGACTTGATGCGGCTCGGTTTTCAGATAGCCCTTGTTTTAATAGGGTGAGAGGATGTAACTCTATGATAAAACAAAGGGTTAGCAGAGCCGGAGAGCAGGTTTGGAATCCTAGCCTGTGTTAATAAATAGATAAGAAAACTTGATGATTTTGTTGTTTTAAGAGAGAATAATCGTCCAAATTTATATTGTAGAGCGAATTCGAGCAATATTCAGAGATGCCTTGAAGGATCTTTTTCGTTCTGCAGACACCGAATTTTTTACAAAGTTGAGGAAGTTGTATGACAACTCGTAGAGATCTTGCAAATGCTGTCCGTGCCTTGAGTATGGATGCTGTTCAAAAAGCAAATTCTGGTCACCCTGGTGCGCCAATGGGTATGGCGGACATCGCTGAAGTTCTGTGGAACAGCCACATGAAATATAACCCGACCAATGCAAACTGGGCTGATCGCGATCGTTTCGTATTGTCTAACGGTCACGGTTCAATGTTGATTTATTCACTATTGCACCTGACTGGTTTTGATTTGGGGATGGAAGATATCAAGCAGTTCCGTCAGTTACACGCTAAAACAGCGGGTCACCCTGAGTATGGTTATGCAGAAGGTATCGAAACGACTACGGGTCCTCTAGGGCAGGGTATTACCAATGCCGTAGGTATGGCGATTGCCGAACGCACTTTAGCGGCTAACTTCAACCGCCCAGGTCATAATATTGTTGACCACCACACTTATGTATTTATGGGTGACGGTTGTTTGATGGAAGGTCTTTCTCACGAAGCCGGTGCAATGGCAGGGACTTTGGGTCTTGGTAAGCTGATCGCTTTCTGGGATGACAACGATATTTCTATCGATGGCCATATCGGTGAATGGATGGAGCGCGATGTTGCAGCCCGTTTCGACTCGTACAACTGGCACGTGATTCGTGACGTTGACGGTCACGATGCAGAGGCCGTAAATAAGGCGATTGAAGAAGCTAAAGCGGTCACTGACAAGCCTTCTTTGATTTGTACTCGCACGATCATTGGTTTCGGTTCGCCAAACCTTTGCGGTTCTCATGACTGTCACGGTGCGCCTCTAGGGGATAAAGAGATCGCAGATGCACGTGAATTTTTGAACTGGCCTCATGCGCCATTTGAGATTCCTGATGAAATCTATGCCGGTTGGGATCACAAAGAACAAGGTGCAAAAGACGAAGCGGAGTGGAATACTCGTTTTGAAGCTTATCGTGCTGAGCACCCTGAATTGGCCGCTGAGTTCGAACGTCGCATGGCCGGTGAGTTGCCAACGAACTTTGAAAAAGAGATGGATAACTTCATCAAGCACACGCAAGAAGAGATGCCGAATATCGCTTCTCGTAAAGCGTCTCAAAACGCAATCGAAGCCATGGGTCCAATCTTGCCGGAAATGTTCGGTGGTTCGGCTGACTTGACCGGTTCTAACCTGACTAACTGGTCTGGTACCGTTAAGGTTAACTATGACAACGCAAATGGTAACTACCTGTCATGGGGTGTTCGTGAATTCGGTATGGCGCACATGATGAACGGTATGGTTCTGCACGGTGGCTTCAAAGTGTATGGTGCGACTTTCTTCATGTTCATGGAATTCATGCGTAATGCCTTGCGTATGTCAGCCTTGATGAAAATCGGCACAATCTATGTTTACACTCACGATTCAATCGGTTTGGGTGAAGATGGTCCGACTCACCAGCCGGTTGAGCAGTTGGCGACCATGCGTGTGATTCCAAACTTCCAGACTTGGCGTGCTTGTGATGCGATCGAAGCGGCAGTTTCCTGGAAAATTGCGATGATGCGTAACGATGCACCAACCGCATTGGTCTTCTCACGTCAGAACCTAACTCCTATGGCTCGTACTGAAGAACAGGTTAAGAACATCGAGAAGGGTGGTTACGTATTGAAAGATTGTGAAGGTACGGCTGACATCATCTTCATCGCGACCGGTTCTGAAGTTGGTTTGGCGGTAGAAGCCGCAGCCGCAATGGATAAGAAGGTTCGTGTTGTTTCTATGCCTTCTACTTGTGCATTCGACACTCAGGACCAAGCTTATAAGGATTCTGTATTGACTCCTGGTGTTAAGCGCGTTGCGATTGAAGCGGGTGTGGCTGAATCTTGGTACAAGTATGTCGGTCTAGAAGGTGGCATCGTTTGCATGAAGACCTTTGGTGAATCTGCGCCGGCAGGCGAACTGTTCAAAGAGTTCGGCTTCACAGTAGAGAACGTTGTAGCAACTGCAAATGCGGTTTTGGCTAAGTAATAGATTTTAGTTTTCCAGGCCTGGAAATGAGCAGGCCTGGTCATTTTAGGAGTAAAAAAAGATGACAATTAAAGTTGGTATCAATGGTTTCGGCCGTATCGGTCGTATGGCTTTCCGCGCAGCGGCAAAAGACTTCAAGAACATTGAAGTTGTTGCAATTAACGATCTTCTAGATCCTGAATACCTAGCTTACATGCTTAAGTATGATTCTGTTCACGGTCGTTTTGACGGTACTGTTGAAGTTAAAGACGGTAATTTGATTGTTAACGGTAAAACCATCCGTATCACAGCGGAACGTAACCCTGCTGATCTAGCTTGGTCTGATGTAGGCGCTGACTTAGTAATCGAATGTACTGGTTTCTTCTTGACCGAAGAATCTTGTCAGGCGCACATCGATGCGGGTGCTAAGAAAGTTGTTCAGTCAGCTCCTTCTAAGGATCACACTCCAATGTTCGTATATGGTGTTAACCATAACGAATATGCAGGTCAGGCAATCGTTTCTGCAGCTTCTTGTACAACTAACGGTTTGGCGCCAGTTGCTAAAGTTCTTAACGATAACTTCGGTATCAAACGTGGTTTGATGACGACTGTTCACGCTGCAACAGCAACTCAGAAAACGGTTGATGGTCCTTCTATGAAAGACTGGCGCGGTGGTCGTGGTATCCTTGAGAACATCATCCCGTCTTCAACCGGTGCCGCTAAAGCGGTAGGTAAAGTATTGCCTGCTCTTAACGGTAAGTTGACTGGTATGGCGTTCCGTGTGCCTACTTCTGATGTTTCGGTTGTTGACCTGACGGTTGAGCTAGAAAAAGAAACGTCTTATGAAGACATCTGTGCGGCGATGAAAAAAGCCTCTGAAGGCGAAATGGCCGGTGTTCTAGGTTACACAGAAGAAGCAAACGTTTCGACTGACTTCCGTGGTGATTCTCACCCATCTATCTTTGACGCTAAAGCTGGTATCGCTCTAGATCCTACTTTCGTTAAAGTGGTTGCTTGGTATGACAACGAGTATGGCTACACTTGTAACATGATGAGAGTAGTAGAACACGTCGGAAAGTAATCGTTTTCTGAGTTCATTAGCAACTTCATTTCTGCGTTGTCTTTCGGTTGTGTACACATGTACACGCCCTCTATCCGCCTTGAACTGAAGTCACTACTGAACCCAGAAATTCGATTATTTAAATTTAAGGGGGGATTATTCCTTCCTTAAATTAAATTTTCTTATCCGTATTTGTAGCCAAACGGGTTGCGAGTATCGAAAAGTAAGTTTAATTACCTTAAATCTAACGCCTCTCCGATTCTTGGAGGTGGCTTTTAAACCATAAAAGAGGACTTATTATGTCTGTAATTAAGATGTCTGATCTAGACCTAGCTGGTAAGCGCGTATTGATTCGTGAAGATTTAAACGTGCCAGTTAAAGACGGTAAAGTAACTTCTGATGCGCGTATCCGCGCTTCACTTCCTACGATCAAAATGGCTTCAGAAGCCGGGGCTAAAGTCATGCTTATGTCTCACTTGGGTCGTCCTACCGAAGGTGAATATGCAGCAGAGTTCTCTTTGGCTCCAGTTGCCGCCGACCTGTCTGCTAAGTTGGGTAAAGAAGTACGTCTTGTTAAAGATTATCTAGATGGTAACTTCGATATCGCAGACGGCGACGTAGTACTGCTTGAAAACGTACGTTTTAACGTTGGCGAAAAGAAAAACGACGAAGCTCTATCTAAGCAGTACGCAGCTTTGTGTGATGTTTATGTAATGGATGCTTTCGGTACGGCGCACCGTGCCCAAGCTTCTACTCACGGTGCCGGAGCTTTTGCCGACACGGCTTGTGCCGGTCCTTTGCTTGCAGCAGAATTGGACGCGCTTGGTAAAGCTTTGAATAATCCTGCTCGTCCAATGGTAGCAATCGTTGGTGGTTCTAAAGTTTCTACTAAGCTGACAGTTCTTGAATCTCTATCTGAGAAAGTGGATCAGTTGGTTGTAGGTGGTGGTATCGCCAACACCTTCATCGAAGCAGCCGGTTACAATGTGGGTAAATCTTTGTCTGAAAGCGATTTGGTTCCAACCTGTAAGAAGTTGAATGAAATCATGGAAGGTCGCGGCGCGGCTATTCCATTGGCATCTGATGTGGTATGCGGTAAAGAATTCTCTGAGTCTGCGGCTGCCGAAACCAAGAATGTTTCCGAAGTAGCGGATGATGACATGATTTTCGATATCGGACCGGATTCTGCAGCTGAATTGGCTGACATCATCAAAAACGCTGGTACTGTTGTTTGGAACGGTCCGGTTGGTGTTTTCGAATTCGATCAGTTTGGTGAAGGAACCAAAGCCATCTCTATGGCGATTGCAGAATCAAACGCATTCTCTATCGCAGGTGGTGGGGATACTTTGGCGGCTATCGATAAATACGACATCGCCGATCAGGTTTCTTACATCTCTACCGGTGGTGGAGCTTTCCTTGAGTTCTTGGAAGGCAAAAAACTACCTGCTGTTGAAATGTTAGAAAAAGCAGCAGCAAAGTAAGATTTAGTTTCGACTGAATCAAGGGGTCTGGTTGGTCAAACTGACCAGGCCTGTTTAATTTAAACAAAACTTTCTTATTTATACTTGTAAATAGTGGAATACACCAAAGGGTGCCTCGGTAAGTAAACTCAATAGCACACAGCAGCCAAAAGACTTGGCTGTATCGACGGGTGTTAGGATTGCAGTTTATTTCGCGAGACATCTTTCCTGTATGAATAAGGGTTACATTCTAGAAAGGTAAAAAAATTTATGCCATCAGGTTTAAGAAGAACAAAAATTGTTGCAACATTGGGGCCGGCTACGGATCGTGAAGGTGAGTTAGAGCGTTTAATTAAAGCAGGTGTGGACGTTGTTCGTATCAATATGTCACACGGTATCGCGGACGAGCACAAGGCGCGTGCGCAAGCGGTGCGTGATCTGGCCGAAAAATTCGATCATGAAGTCGGTGTTTTGGTTGACCTTCAAGGCCCTAAAATCCGTATTGCACGTTTTGCTGAAGATAAGGTCTTTTTGGAAACCGGTGATAAGTTTTCATTGGATAACAATGTCGGCAAAAACGACGGTAACCAGCATGAAGTCGGTTTGACTTATAAAAACCTGCCTTATGACGTGAAGCCGGGTGACAAGCTGTTGTTGGATGACGGACGTTTGGTGTTCGAAGTCGATAACGTTGAAGGCGAGCGTGTTAACTGCACGGTTGTGGTCGGTGGAACCCTGTCAAACAATAAAGGGATTAACCTGCAAGGTGGTGGCTTGTCTGCCGCCGCTTTGACCGACAAGGACAAAGAAGACATTATTACTGCCGCTGAAATGAATGCCGATTATTTGGCACTTTCTTTCCCGCGTTCGGCAGAAGATGTTGAATATTGCCGTTCTTTGGCGCAGCAGGCGGGCTTGAACTGCAGCATTGTATCCAAAGTTGAACGTGCCGAAGCGGTGGCGGATGATGAAACCCTGGATGGGATTATCCTGGCTTCGGATGTCATTATGATTGCCCGTGGAGACTTGGGTGTGGAAGTGGGCGATGCCCAGTTGCCTGCTCTGCAGAAAAAGATGATTAAACGTTCTCGTCAGCTTAATCGCGTCACCATTACTGCGACTCAGATGATGGAAACCATGATAGAAAACGCGATCCCGACTCGTGCGGAAGTGTTTGATGTGGCCAACGCCGTGATGGACGGAACTGATGCGGTAATGCTGTCAGGTGAGACCGCCACAGGTAAATCGCCAAGTTTGGTCGTTGAGACCATGGGACGTATTTGCCGCGAAGCTGAAAAGGCACGTTCTACGCGTGAGTCTACACACCGTATTGACGAATCCTTTACCGCAGTGGATGAAACCATTGCAATGGCAACCATGTATGCGGCTAACCATTTTGGTGTGAAATGTATCGCGGCTTTGACGGAATCAGGAAATACGCCTTTATTGATGTCTCGCATCAGTTCGGGCATGCCGATCATCGCCTTGACGCCTCATTTGGATACACGTCGTAAGGTCACGTTGTTCCGAGGTGTCTATCCGTCTTCCGTTGATTACACCGGACTTTCGGATGAAGAGATTCAGGACATGATCATTAACCGTATCAAAGCCTTTGGGATTGCCAAGGAAGGTGACTTGCTCATTCTGACACGTGGAGAGGCGCGTGGTTTGATGGGTGGAACCAACCGTATGGAAATTGTAAAAGTCCCTTAATTTAAAAGGGATTTGGCGCTCTGAATTATTATTTGGAACGCCTTGAAAAGCTTGTTAGAATAGCGAAATTATTTTTTGAAAACCAACTAGAGGAGTCTCGCACATGGCGATGATTACACTTCGTGAATTAATGGACTACGCAGCAGAAAACAACTTCGGTATGCCTGCGTTTAACGTAAACAACATGGAACAAGTACGTGCAATCATGCGCGCAGCTGATGCTTGTGACTCTCCAGTTATCCTTCAGGGTTCTGCAGGTGCACGTAAGTATGCTGGTGAGCCAATGTTGCGTCACATGGTTGCCGCAGCGGTTGAAATGTATCCACATATCCCGGTTGTTATGCACCAGGATCACGGTTCTGATGTAGGTGTATGTTTGCGTGCTATCCAGTCTGGTTTTACATCGGTCATGATGGATGGTTCTTTGGAAGCGGACATGAAAACCCCTGCTTCTTATGAATACAATTCAGGTATCACCGCTGAAGTCGTTAAGATCGCTCACGCGGGTGGTGTTTCTGTTGAGGGTGAGCTAGGGTGCCTAGGTTCACTTGAGACTGGTAAAATGGGTGAAGAAGATGGTCACGGTTCTGATGAAGAGCTAGATCACTCAATGCTTTTGACTGACCCTGAAGAAGCGGCTCAGTTCGTAAAAGATACCAATGTTGACTGTTTGGCGGTTGCTGTTGGTACGTCTCACGGTGCTTACAAGTTTACTTCTAAGCCTTCTGATGACGTTCTTAAGATCGACCAGATCGCTAAGATCCACAAGCGTATCCCTGATACTCACATCGTAATGCACGGTTCTTCTTCTGTACCTGAAGAGTGGTTGGAAATCATTAACAACTACGGTGGTGATATGGGGCAAACTTACGGTGTGCCTGTTGAAGCAATCGTTGAAGGGATCAAGCACGGTGTTCGTAAGGTTAATATCGATACTGACCTACGTATGGCCTCTACGGGTGCAATCCGTAAGCACCTTGCTGAAAACACTTCAAACTTCGATCCACGTAAATTCTTCAATGCAGCTGAAAACGCTATGATGGAAATCTGTAAAGCGCGTTTTGAAGCATTTGGTTGTGCGGGTCATGCTTCTAAGATCAAGTCTGTTGGTCTTGAAGAGATGCAAGCACGTTATGCTGCTGGTTCACTGGATCAAACTGTTCGTTAATCGATACGGTTTAATTCGTGATCTAAAAAGCCCGCTATATGCGGGCTTTTTTATTTTTAAAGATTGGGGTGAGGGCTATGTGTATTGTCATTATCGGATTACTGCTGCTGTTATTGTATTACTCAGATTCACTTCTACAGAGTTTGCAGTTGTCAGAAACAATTGGTCAAAATGTGATCGTGATAGCGGAAGGTTGGGAGATTGTACAAGCGATTTGGCCGTTTGCTTTGTTTGCGTTTATGAGCGGTGTGCTGGTTGTGCTTTTAGCCTTGCGTTTAAAGTCGATGTTGCATGAGGCTAAACAGAGCAAAGAAAAATAAAATAGCCAGGCCTGTCTTTAACCTGGCTTAAATTCATTCGAGCATTATTCTAAGCGACATTATTGGTCATTAAACCACGTCTGATATCAGCCACAACATCACTGTCCATCATCAACTCGTCTATCCCATCTTGTAAATAATCTCGCCCTTCTTGGCCACAATATGCGCCCAATGAGACTTCGCTGACGATAGCGTTTGATATCTTGAGTATGGCAACCATGGCGCGAACCCTATCCTGTTGAATGCGTGAACAGCTGGCATTGTGATGGAGCATGATGGCGCTGAGCATGTCCACGGGTAAACGCCATTTTTGTCCAAGCAAAACGCCAACCATACAGTGGTTGGTATCCAACTTTTCTTCTTCTGTTGCAATCACGGAGATGGGGTTGCTGAGGGATTGGGAGAAAAGTTTTGCATAGTCCTTTCCAAGTTTAGAGGCGAGCATCATGGCCCCGCCATTATGAAACAATCCAAGCAGGTAAGCCTGATCTCGGCTGATGCCGTCTACCCAGTCTGAAAGTTCCGCTGCACAATAGGCCACATCGATTGAATGTTCCAATATCTCCGTAAAAGTGGAGTCGGCTGAAAAGATATTTTTGAGTGCGGCCGCCAGCACCAAATTTTGCAGGTTGACGAATCCTAAAGCATCTACCGCATCCTTGATGCCGGTTGCAGGTGTTTTCAGTCTCATCGCTTTGGAGTTGGCGATTCGTAATACCTCGCCGGACAGCTTGGTATTCTGTTGAATGATATGAACAATGTTTTGCGTATTGGGAAATTTGTGGTTCAGCTCCTGTTGAAGTTCAAGTACTTCTTTGGGCATGTCCGGAATTTTGACGCCTTGAATGGCGCCCATCGCGCGCTTGAGTTTTTGCTGCATGGAGGAAGTACCTGAATTACTATCTTGGGAAAAAATTGTATTTTAACTTTTCATCTCTATGAAAGTTTCAAAAGCTTTTGATGACAGTATAAGAAAGCATCTGGTTATTCTGAAAGTAATAGATTAATCAGGGCTGTCGAAACTTCAGTGGGTGTGAGTTGTGTCTGATATGGGGTGTGGTAAATCGGGGCATCGGTAAAATCCTCCAGACCTAAGCTGTAGTGGCTGTTGGGGCTGAGTTGATTAACGACCACCGCTTTAAGGTCTAGCCCGGCATTACCAATGGCTTCTATGCTCAGCAGGGCGTGGTTGATGCAGCCGAGACGATCTCCTACGACCAGAATGACGGGCAATCCTAGTTGTTTGGCCAGGTCTGAATTGAGGCCGTCACTGGCGATGGGGGAATAAAAGCCTCCCGCACCTTCAACCAAGGTAATGGCATTTTTTTCAAAGATAATATTGCTGGCCAAATCTTCTATGGAGATATGTTCATTGGATTGAGAAATGGCCAGTTGCGGGGAGATAGCTGCTTCAAAACGAAAGGGGCAGATTTGTTCAAGTGTATATAAGGATTGGCAGGCCTGTTGTAAAAACAAGGCATCTTCACTGAGCAAGGTGTTATTGTTTGGACGGATGCAGCCGGATGCAATGGGTTTGTAGGGAATGACCTGGTGACCCAATTTGACTAGGGTATGTCCGATGCATCCGCTCACATGGGTTTTGCCGATCTCTGTGTCGGTGCCGGTGACAAAAAAGCCTTTGCTCATGATCGACATAAATTCGTTAGGGTGCCAGTCTGTATTGAGTGTATTGATTCATCACAGGTTTTCGGTCAAGCGCGCTTGAGCTTCCTGGTATTTTTCAAGGGTTTTAAATACCACGTCTTCCGGCAATTCAGGTGGAGTTGAATTCTTATCCCAGTCCAGTGACTCCAGATAATCGCGAATGTATTGCTTGTCGAAGCTTTCCGGGTTTTTGCCGACCTCGTATTTTGAGGCAGGCCAGAAACGTGAACTGTCAGGCGTCAAGGCTTCGTCGATCAGGTAGATGGTGCCATTTTCATCTTCGCCAAATTCAAATTTGGTATCAGCGATGATGATGCCACGTTCCAGAGCGAAATTGGCCGCAAACTCATATAGTTTCAAACTTAAGTCGCGCACCGCTTCCGCTTTATGTTGCCCCATGATCTCAATGAGTTGGTCAAAACTGATGTTTTCATCGTGTTCGCCCACTGCGGCTTTGGTGGAGGGAGTAAAAAGTGGCGTCGGAAGTTTTTGTGCTTTTTTCAACCCTTCTTCTAGTGGGATGCCGCATACGCTGTGTTTTTTCTTGTATTCTTTCCATCCTGAACCTACCAGGTAGCCTCGCACAATCGCCTCAACCGGAAGGGGTTTAAGTTTACGCACAATCATGCCGCGACCATCCAGTTGTTTGAGTTCGTCTGGTGTGAGGTAATCGGCCAGGCTGATGTTGGTCACCAGTTGGTTGGGTAGGATGTCCTGGGTCTTTTTCATCCAGAATTGCGCAGTCTCTGTCAGGATGCGACCTTTACCCGGTATGGCCGTCGGTAGGATGGCATCAAATGCAGAAATGCGATCCGTGGTGACAATCAAAAGGTGCTGATCATCAATGTCGTAGATGTCACGCACCTTTCCTTTGCTGATTAAAGGCAGGCTGGTTAAGTTCGATTCGTATAATGGTTGCATGGACATTTCCTAACGATGTAATCAGTTGTCTTTGGGTTTGCGTACTGGAGGATATGGCATGTTGATATGGCCGTATCGCAGAATCAGTACCGCAATCGAAATGAGGGTAATGGTAAATCCAATGGCAAGCATTTGCCACTCGGTCAAATCCTTGAGGTCTAGGATAAGGTAACGCGCCAGTGCGACAATGGCGATGTATAAGGGCAAGCGAATCGGAAGTTTGCCTGACTCCAAGTAGATCGCAACCATAGCCAGGACTTCAAGGTAAAGGAATAAAAGCAGCAAGTCGCCGAGGGTGACTTCACGAATTTCGATCATTCCGCTGACTTCCATCGCGCCGGCATAGATGGTCGCTATGGCGATCACCGTCAAGCCTACAAATTCGGCCAAATGGATGAGTTTGCTTAAGAGTTCTTGTTGAAAACTCTTGACGTATTTGGGCTCTGCTCTCAAGTCGTCTTTGTTTGGGTCACTGTTCATGCTGGTCACTCACCGTATAGTCGCCGTTAATGTTTCATCCACTTATCTTCAGGCCAGAAAATAAGCGCTCGGAGCGATGCTTTTTTTTGCCCATTTTAAAGGATACTGTTAAAATGCACGAATTAATTTTCAAAAAATTTAATTAAGGAACAAGTAGTATGGCTAAGCAAGAAAACTGGATCGCTCCATCGATTCTATCAGCTGACTTTGCGCAGTTGGGTAAAGATGTTAAGGATGTGTTGGCGGCAGGGGCTGACGTAGTGCATTTTGATGTTATGGATAACCATTACGTGCCTAACTTGACGATTGGGCCTTTGGTCTGTGAATCATTGAAGAACTACATGGTAAAAGAAGACCTTAAGGCGCCAATCGATGTGCATTTGATGGTGAAGCCAGTTGATCAGTTGATTGGTGATTTTGCTTCAGCCGGTGCGGATTTCATTACCTTCCATCCGGAAGCTTCCGAGCACATTGACCGTTCATTGCAGTTGATCAAGGCGCAAGGCTGTAAGGCCGGCTTGGTGTTTAACCCAGCTACCCCTTTGAGCCATCTTGAACATGTTATGGACAAAATCGACATGATTTTGATTATGTCGGTTAACCCAGGTTTCGGTGGCCAGGCATTTATTGAGCAGGCTTTGGAGAAGCTGCGTACCGCTCGTCAGTTGATCGATGCCTCCGGCCGTGATATTCGTCTTGAAATTGACGGTGGGGTTAAAGTCGAGAATATCGCAGAAGTGGCGGCGGCGGGTTGTGATACGTTCGTATCCGGTTCCGGAATTTTTGGTAATGCCAATGCCTCTGATGCAAACCGTTATGACAGCATCATCAAGCAAATGCGTGAAGAGCTCGCCAAAGCTTAAAACCCGATAAGACAGCTTGTTTACGGTTATCTGCAAAACGCTGAGGAGTTTTTGGCCTCGGCGTTTTGTTGTATTGGGAATACGATAATGTGAGTTCTTGGCGTAAGCCAAGGGCTCAATTTAGAATTCAAGAGAGAATTATGGAAAAGTTAAAACCTGGGTTTGTTCTGTTCGATTTGGATGGGACTTTGATTGACAGTGTGCCGGATCTGGCTTATTGCGTTGATGAGATGATGAAACAGTTGGGCATGCCGGTGCGCGGAGAAGATGCGGTGCGCAACTGGGTGGGCAATGGCGTTGAGCGTCTGACCGAACGCGCCTTGATCAACGCTGTGGACGGTGAGCCCGATCCGGAATTGATGGCTAAGGCTTATCCGATTTTCCTGGAGTTGTATAAAGATAATACCTCCCAACGCAGTTGTGTCTATGAAGGTGTTATTGAGGGCATCGAATGGGTCAAGGCCCAGGGATATCGTGTGGCTTGTGTCACTAACAAGGCCGAGGCTTTCACCATCCCGCTTTTGAAAGACAAGGGACTGCATGATTATTTTGAAGTCATCGTCAGTGGCGATACCTGTGCGGAAAAGAAACCGCACCCGATGCCATTGCTTTATGCCGCAGAACAATTGGGCGTTGAGCCTGAAAACGCCCTGATGGTGGGGGATTCCAAATCGGATGTTAAAGCGGCGCGAGCAGCCGGATTCCATATCTTTTGCATGACCTACGGTTACAACCATGGTGAAGACATCCGTGACTATGAACCCGATGTGGTAATGGATTCCTTTGCAGAATTTCCAAACTACCTGCAGGCTAAGGCATAATTGTAAGGGGTTGATGTTTGAAAATGAGCAGGCCTGCTCATTTTCGACATGAATATCAACGGATGAGAGATGTGTACTAACAGGTGAACATTATGGCTTTTATGAAAGCGCTGTTACTAGAGATTTTTCGTCCATTAATCTGTGCATTGTCCGGAATCAAACGGGCGATGTTGTTTAGAAAACTGACCAAGGCAAAACAAAATCATGAGTGATGCGCTCTTTGCAAAATTGGCACAACAGGGTTACAACCGCGCGCCGGTAATGCGCACGGTTCTATCGGATTACGACACGCCATTGAGTGTGTATCACAAGTTGGCCAAAGCCCCTTATTCCTACCTGTTTGAATCGGTGCAGGGGGGCGACAAGTGGGGACGTTACTCAATCATCGGCTTACCCTGCCAGCGACGTTTATTGATCCGCGGACAACAGATTCAGGAATGGAACGGTTCCGAGCTGGTGCAGCAGCAAGTGGCGGACGATCCGTTGGCTTGGATCGAAGCCTATCAGAACCAGTTCAAAGTTATAGAACAACCAGGCCTGCCGGTTTTCAATGGCGGATTAGTGGGCTATTTTGGCTACGATACGGTGCGTTATGTGGAAGAGCGCCTTAAGAAAAGCATGCCGCAACAAGATGATATTGGAGCGCCTGACATTGAGTTGCTGGTCTCTGAAGAGTTGGTGGTGTTTGATAATTTGAGCGGTCAGGTGCATGTCATTGTGCATGCCGACTTGTCACAAGCCGATGCCTATTCTCGAAGTCAGGCGCGTTTGGATGAGTTGCAGGCTTTGTTGAGCGAATCTATGCCTATACCGGTAGACGAACCGAGTGGCCGTACAGTCGATGAAAAAGACTTTGTTTCCAGTTTTGGTGAGGAGGCTTTCAAGCAGGCTGTCGCCAAAATCAAAGAGTATATCTTTGCCGGTGATGCTATGCAGGTGGTCATTTCCCAGCAGATGTCCTTGCCGTATGACGAAGCGCCGATAGACCTGTACCGAGCGTTGCGTTATTTGAATCCTTCACCATATATGTTTTTTATCGATATGGGGGACCTGCAAGTGGTCGGTTCATCCCCGGAAATCCTGGTGCGTCTTGAGGATAACCAGGTCACTGTTCGGCCGATTGCTGGAACCCGGCGCCGCGGCTTGACTCCTGAACAAGACCAGTCTTTGGAACAGGATTTGTTAAACGACCCGAAAGAGGTTGCCGAACATTTGATGCTGATTGATTTGGGGCGTAATGACGTTGGCCGTATCGCCGAAGTCGGTTCGGTGGACTTGACTGAGAAAATGGTGGTGGAACGTTATTCCCATGTGATGCACATCGTTTCCAATGTCAATGGCATTGCCAAACCGGGAATGACGGCCATGGATGTATTGCGCGCGACCTTCCCCGCCGGAACCGTATCGGGCGCGCCTAAAATCCGTGCGATGGAAATCATTGATGAATTTGAGCCGGTGAAACGCGGCATCTATTCCGGTGCGGTGGGGTACCTGGGTTGGCACGGCAATATGGATACCGCCATTGCCATCAGAACGGCGGTCATTAAAGATCACCGCTTGTTTGTGCAGGCGGGGGCTGGAATTGTGGCCGATTCGGTACCTCAGTCCGAATGGGATGAAACCATGAACAAGGGTCGGGCTATTTTCCGAGCCGCACAATTCGTTGCAGAAGGCCTGCAAACTCAAAACCCGGATGTCGGGCATCGTTAAATAGGTAAGGGCATAAGACTATGTTGTTGATGATTGATAATTACGATTCGTTTACCTATAACATCGTGCAGTATTTCGGTGAGTTGGGTCAACAGGTTGAGGTGCATCGTAATGACCAGATAACCTTGGAACAGATTCAAACAATGGATCCCGAGTTTCTAGTGATCTCCCCGGGACCGTGTACACCGACCGAGGCCGGTGTTTCGGTTGAAGCGATCAAACATTTTGCTGGCAAGATTCCAATTATGGGGGTCTGTTTAGGCCATCAGGCGATTGGACAGGCGTTTGGCGGAAAGATTGTGCGCGCCAAACAGGTCATGCACGGTAAAACGTCGCCGGTATATCACCATAATGTCGGCATGTTCACAGGTCTGCCCAATCCGGTACAGACAACCCGCTATCACTCATTGGTCATTGAACAGGACAGCTTGCCGGATTGCCTAGAGGTCACAGCTTGGACTCAAGATGATCAGGGTCACTTGGATGAAATTATGGGAGTTCGCCATAAAACCCTCCCGATTGAAGGGGTGCAATTTCACCCGGAGTCTATTTTGACGGAGCAAGGTCATCAGATGTTGCAGAACTTTTTAGACCAGAAATAATCAGCGAGAGTGAGTATGGAACTGAACGCAGCGTTAGAGCAGTTGTTGAACCGTCAGGATTTGCATGAAAATCAAATGGAAGCGGTGATGCGTAAATTAATGAGTGGAGAGGCTAGCGACGCTCAAGTGGGGGCGATTTTAGCGGCCTTGCGCATGAAAAGCGAAAGTGTTCCGGAAATTACCTCGGCGGTCAAGGTGATGCGGGAGTTGGCGGCACCGGTTCTGGTCAAGGATAAGTCTCATCTGGTGGATACCTGCGGCACCGGTGGCGACGGTTCTAATACTTTCAATATCTCTACCGCCTGCGCGTTTGTGGTCGCGGCGGCGGGAGGCCATGTGGCCAAACATGGCAACCGTTCATTTTCCAGTAAGTCCGGCAGTGCCGATGTGCTGGAAGCCGCAGGCGTTAATTTGGGCTTGAGTGCCGAACAGGTGGCGCAATGTGTGGATGAGGTTGGCGTCGGTTTTATGTTTGCACCAGCACACCATAGCGCCATGAAACATGTGATTGGCCCAAGGAAAGAGATGGGGGTTCGCACATTGTTCAATATGCTCGGCCCTTTGACTAACCCAGCCGGTGCGCCTTATCAGGTGATTGGTGTTTTTAATAAAGAGTTGGGGCCGATTTTTGCCGAAGTGTTGCAGCGCCTTGGTTCGGAACACGTCATGGTGGTTTCCGCCGAAGATGGGTTGGATGAGATCTCCATCGCCAGCGAAACCAATGTTTCCGAATTGAAGAACGGACAAATCAGCCATTGGAAAATCGATCCGTCCGATTTCGACATGGATCATCCGGACTTGAAGGATTTGGCGGTGGATTCAGCGCAGGAAAGCTTGAATGTGATCCGTTCGGTATTTGCCGGAAATGCCAGTGCGGCCACCGATATCGTCTGTTTGAATGCTGGTGCCTCGATTTACGTCTCGGGATTGACGACAACTTATGCAGAAGGGGTGGCTTTGGCCCGTAAAGTGATTTTTGAGGGTCTGGCGCAGCAGAAGTTTTCGGAGTTTATCGCTAAAACCCAGTCCTTCGCTTAAGCTTGATAGGTACCAGGCCTGCTCATTCTTAAAGCGTGCTGTTTTTTGATGAGGACTCCAAAACCACGTCAGTCCATTGTCACAAAATCATCTAAACAAACAATCTAATATTAAATGTTGAAGCCTCTGATCCGTTTGGGTTGGGTGCGAGTAAAAGGATAGCAGTATGAGTGGTACGCCTACCATTTTGAAAAAAATTATTTTTCGCAAGCTGGAAGAAATTCAGGAAGGGTGCGAGCGTATTCCGCTAAGGGAGATGAAGCAGAAAGCCTTGATGATGACCACGTCACCTACTCGAGGTTTTGCGGATGCTTTGCAAGCCAAGCTGGATGCTGGAGAATCGGCGGTGATTGCCGAAATTAAAAAAGCCTCTCCAAGTAAGGGGGTGTTGCGTGAGCCGTTCGACCCGGTAGAGATCGCCAAAAGTTATCAGGCTCATGGCGCGGCTTGCTTGTCGGTACTGACCGATCATGATTTTTTTCAGGGATCGAATGAGTATCTGCAACAGGTGAGAGAGGCGGTGGATTTGCCGATTATCCGCAAAGATTTCATTGTCGACGACTATCAAGTCTATGAAGCGCGTGTTATCGGTGCCGATTGTATTTTATTGATTGCGGCCGCCATTGGTGACGCCCAATTGTATGAACTGACCGAAACTGCCTTGCAGTTGGGGATGGATGTGCTGGTTGAGGTGCACAATGAAGAGGAATTGGAACGTGCCTTGCGTCTGCCGCTGCCGATGATCGGCATCAATAACCGTGACTTGCATACCTTTGATGTTTCTCTGGAAACCACCATTCGCATGCTGGACAGGATTCCGGACGATCGTATCGTCATCACCGAAAGTGGAATTTTAGGGCCGGAAGATGTTGCAAAGATGCGTGAGCATCACGTTAATAGCTTTTTGGTGGGTGAGGCTTTTATGCGCGCTGAAAATCCGGGTGAAAAACTGGCAGAGCTATTCAGCTTGTAATTGTTGTTTTCTGCTTCAAGCTTTGTTATAGGGACTATTTACTTAGGTCCTTAAAAGCTGATACTCTCGAATTTCACAATCTTAAAATTGATTGGCTTAAAAGGAGTTTGGACATGAGACAGACAATCGCAATGAGTATATTACTTTCGTTTTTAAGCCTGATCACTCTTCCTGCTCAGGCGGCAATGGTGAGCACGAAACAGCTTGTTCAAGAACAAGCAATCGCGTCAGAGCGAACGAAGTTAAATGCAATGATGCAGCGTGAAGATGTGCAAGTACAGTTTCTTGAGATGGGCGTTTCGCCAGAAGAAGTTCAACAGCGTGTGGCCGCTTTAACGGACGCTGAAGTCGCTCAATTGAATCACCAGATGGAACAGATTCCTGCCGGTGGTGACGTTTTGGGACTAGTAGTACTGATTTTTCTTGTATTCATCGTGACGGATATTATTGGCGCAACGGATATTTTCCCGTTTGTGCATCCAATAGAATGAATGCTAACTGAGATGTATCTATATTTAACAATAAACACCCGACTTTGGTCGGGTGTTTTGCTTTTAACCTTTTTTTTATTGTTGTCAGGTTGTGCAACCGCGCCGCAAACCAAAGCATTGTATGAGCGTGCTTCAATGCCTGTCAAACCAACCGCTGAATTGACAGAAGTCCCATTTTTTCCCCAAGAAAAATATCAATGTGGTCCAGCGGCGCTGGCCACGGTGCTTAATTATCAAAAGATAGGGGTTTTCCCAGAATCATTGGTACCCGCCATTTATGTGCCCGAGCGACAGGGGAGTTTTCAGCTTGAAATTATGGCGGCCGCGCGACAGTATGGTCAAGTGGCTTATGAAATCAATCCTCGTATAGATGCTTTGCTAAAAGAGGTAGAAGCGGGTAATCCTGTATTGGTATTACAAAATTTGGGGTTTGAAAGTTATCCGATATGGCATTTTTCAGTGGTGGTTGGTTATGACCTGACTACGTCCCAAATCATTTTACGTTCAGGAACGACACGTCGTTGGCTCACCTCGCTGTCAAACTTTGAACAAACTTGGCTCCGTTCAGGCTATTGGGGCTTGGTGGTCACCAATCCAGCGCATTTACCTGCAACAGTAATCCCTTCGAAATGGTTACAGTCTGCTTATGATTTAGAAAGTGTGGGCCAGTTAAAGTCTGCAGAAAAAGCCTACCAAACCGCTACGCGGTATTGGCCGGAGCAAAAAAACGCCTGGTTGGCTTTGACCAATTTGTACTATCAGCATGGAAACAACTCTCAAGCTTTAGACCTCTTTCGTATGATTGTGTCAAATTTTCCAACATCAGCCGACGTATGGAATAACTATGCTTATGTCTTGAAGGCAGAAGGGTGCGATAAAGCCGCATTTGATGCAGCACAATGTGGTTTGAAACTATCACCTGATCAGCCTAACCTGAAAGCGACGGTTGTGGAAATGCAGCTCAATTCGAAACAGATTGTTTCTCAACCCTTGTGCCCTCGTGTTGAGTGTGAGCCAAGATAACCTTGCATAGGTATACTTTATTTAATAAAGATAATCTGTCATTGAGTCGGTTTTTAACCAGTTGATTCGTAATGCCTTTTTGGGTAAATCTATCGTATTGAAAAAATATTAAAATAGCACAAAAAATTGCTTGCAAAGAATTAAAAAAGGAGAATAATACGCTTCTCCTTTTTTCCAAAAGAAAAATGGTTAAACCTCACGTTTTAATAAACGTGGCTGGGGTTCGTCGAGCTAGCCTTGTCTTGTCGAATTTTTATTAATCATTCATCCGCATTCAATTCTTATCATGTGGGTGTTTTAGTAAGGTGCTCACAATAAATGCCTAATTCAGAAAATATCCTGGTTACCGGGAACGAACACTTCGAAGTCATCGAAAAAACCACCATTATTGACGATACCTGGCCAACCCATGACCAAGCGGTTGAAGATCAGACGCTGGACCACTTTATCTGTCGTGATGGTAAAACTTTTGCCGGAACCCATTTGATTGCCGATTTCTGGGGGGCAAAAAACTTGGACGACCTTCAGTTGATGGAGACGGCTTTGCGTGAAGGTGTGGAAAAAGCCAAAGCGACCTTGTTGCATATCCATTTGCACCACTTTACTCCGAACGGCGGAATTTCGGGTGTGGCGGTATTGGCGGAGTCGCATATCAGTGTGCATTCCTGGCCGGAGAGAAATTACGCGGCCTTTGATGTGTTCATGTGCGGTGACTCCGAACCCGAAAAGGCGATTGAAGTTTTGAGGATGGCCTTTACGCCTTCTGATGTGAAAGTCGATACCATTTTGCGCGGAGAGGTGGAGACAAATGACTGATACCTATTTAGAGACGCTCTACCCTGCCTGGGGTCAGCAGTTTGTCATCGATGAGGTGTTGTTTGAAGTCGATACCGGCCATCAGCACCTGGTGATTTTTAACAATGCCCAGTGGGGCACCGTTATGGCTTTGGATGGCGTCATTCAAACCACGGAAAAAGACGAATTCATCTACCATGAAATGATGACACATGTGCCCATATTGGCGCACGGCCATGCCAGAAGAGTGTTGATTATCGGGGGAGGAGACGGCGGCATCTTGCGAGAAGTATTGAAACATGAGGATGTCGAATCGGTGACTCAGGTTGAGATCGACCAGCAGGTGATCGATATGTGTGTGCAGTATTTGCCCAAACATTCCGCAGGAGCCTATGAGCATCCGAAAGCGAATGTTGTCATTGCCGATGGCGTGGATTTTGTAAACCAATGTGCCGAGAAATTCGATGTGATTATCTCCGACTCCACCGATCCGATGGGGCCGGGGGAAGTGCTGTTTACTTCACGTTTCTATCAGGGCATTCAAAAATGTTTGAACGAGGGCGGTGTGTTTGTGGCGCAAAACGGGGTCAGCTTTATGCAGACCGATGAGGTGACCACCACCTTTAAGCGTTTGTCGCCTTTGTTTGAAGAAGCGAGTTTTTACTCGGCGGCGGTACCCACTTATGTAGGCGGAATCATGACGTTTGCCTGGGCAACGGATGATTTGCTTTTAAAACAACAAAACGTAGATGTGATTCGCGGGCGTTTTGAAGCATCGGGTATTCAGACCCGCTTCTACACACCTGAATTGCACGTGGGATCTTTTGCATTGCCCAAATACGTTCAAGATGCAATGGCATAATCAGGCCAAAAGGCCTTTTGGAGAATGAGAGAAATTGAACAACGCAGAACTTGTCCAGCACTTTGCAGAACAGACGCACCCTGACGAACTCGAGCAGTTTGACCGCTCGACCTTAAGGGACTTGCTGACCCAGCATGATACGCCTTTTCTGGTTTTGGATTTACAGGAGGTTGAATACCAGTACAAGGCATTGCAAAATGCCTTGCCTGGTGTGGAGTTGTTTTATGCGATCAAATCACTGGCCCATCCGGCGGTGATTCGTCGCTTGAAAAAGTTGGGTGGCAGCTTTGATTTGGCGACAGCCGGAGAAGTCGATTTGGTGAAAGGGTTGGGCGTTGAAGGCTCGCAATGTATTCACACTCATCCGATCAAAAAAGATCGAGAGATTCGCCATGCTTTGGATTTCGGCTGTACGCGTTTTGTGGTGGATAATCCGGACGAAGTGTTGAAATTCATTCCGTACCGGGATCAGGTCGAATTGATGATTCGCGTCAGTTTCCGCAGCCAGGATGCGATTGTGGATCTGTCGCGTAAATTCGGTTCGGCATTAGAAGAACTGCCAGGCCTGGTCAATTTGGCGATGGAAAACGGTTTGACGGTTTCCGGCTTGTCTTTTCATGTCGGTTCCCAATCCTTGTCGCCGTTCGCTCAGGTGAATGCGGTACAGGCATCAATTGCAGCGATGAAAGAGATGACTCACGTCAATTGGAAATGGTTGGATATCGGCGGCAGTTTTCCGGTTTCCTATCAGGGGCCGGTGATGCCGATTGAAGATTTTTGTGCGCCGATTGTTGAAGCACTGTCCGAGCTGCCGGAATCGATTCGCGTCTTTGCCGAGCCAGGGCGTTTTATTTCGGCTCCTTCAATGATTGAAGTGATTCGAGTGGTGGGCAAAGCAAAACGCGGCGCGCGTACTTGGTACTATTTGGATGACGGGGTTTACGGAGCCTTGAGTGGGCAGATGTATGATCATGCCAAGTATCCGATTGCGCCGTTGAAGCCGATTGATCCGACCGGGGATTTTTATCCGAGTGTGTTGGCGGGCCCTACTTGTGACAGTGTGGATGTGGTGGATGAGGACATAGAGTTGCCGGAACTTTTTGTAGGCGATGTGATGATTGCCAAGCAAATGGGGGCCTATACCATTGCGTCTGCGTCCGAATTTAACTATTATCCTAAGCCTAAAGTGGTGGTGGTCGAAGATCTTATCGAACACCCGGAAGATGAATAAAGGATAGGCAATGGCAACACTGATTAAATGGCAAGGCGGTATGGCGTTTGAAGGCCAGACCGAAAGCGGGCACTCTGTATTAATGGATGCGGCGCCGGAAGTTGGCGGTGAAAACAAAGGCGCACGCCCGATGGAGATGGTTCTTTTGGGTCTGGGGGGGTGTACCAGCATCGATGTGATTATGATGTTGAACAAAAGCCAGTCCGGTCTGGTTAAGGATTGTCAGGTTGAAATCAGTGCTGAACGAGCCGAGAGTGTGCCTAAGGTCTTTACCAAAATACATGTGCATTTCAAGGTTTATGGTCAAGGCTTGAACCAGAAAAAAGTCGAGAGGGCGGTGAACTTGTCCGCTGAGAAATATTGTTCGGTTTCCAAAATGTTGGAATCGTCGGTTGAGATGTCTCACGATTTTGAGATTATTGAAGGCTGAGTGATCCCCTCTGATTGTTGTACAAAGCCAGCTTAATGCTGGCTTTTTTGTGGGTGCTGGTTATTCACTTGTTATGACATTAGTTGCATATTTGGGACTGACGCCATAGGCGTTTTCCTCTCTTTGGCTGTCGAGCAGGGTGAAAATTAATATGACAATCGGGCCGATCAATGGAATCAAGATCAATAGAATCCACCAGCCACTGCGGCCGATGTCATGCAGTCTGCGCGCCAAGATGGCTAAAGAAGGCAGGAATAACCCTAAAGCGTAAACTGTGGTAAGCAATCCGATCCCCATCATCTCATCATAGACTCCAAAGGAGATGTCTATGAGCGTTAATATCAGATAGAAAATGATGTAGAACAGCATGAACATCCAGTACTGTTTGCGGCTGGCTCGTCCTGAAAACGTGGCATAGTTTTTTAATGCATCAATGAAATATTCCACAAGTGACCCTCTTTTGGATGGTGGATAAGGTTAAGTGCGTATCCATTGTTGAATTATTTGATGTTTATGTCAACTTTGAGCAGGCCTGCTGGTTTTAAAATGTCATTTGCAGTGGCGCAATGCTTTTATTTATTTAAAGCCGTCTGTATTGCTTTGCTCATGCCGTCGGTCAGTTGTTGGAGCTGGTTGTGCGGGATATTGAAAGCCGGCATGATGTAAATCAGTTTGCCAAAAGGCCGCACCCACACGCCGTTATTCAATGCGGCGGCTTGAATTTCCGGACCGAGATCGGCTCGTTCGAGCTGGACAACGCCAATGGCACCCAATACGCGTATCTCTTCGACCCCAGGTAAGGTCGATAAAAAGTTGAGACTGCTCTTAAGGTGGGTTTCAATCTCTTCTACTCTGGATTGCCAAGGGCTGTCCAAAAGCAAGTCGATGCTGGCAATGGAGGCCGAGCAGGCCAGTGGATTGCCCATGAATGTTGGACCGTGCATTAACAGGCCGGGAGTTCCCGCGCTGATGGTGTCGCTGATCTGTGAAGTACAGAGCATGGCGGCCATGGTCATGGTACCTCCGGTCAAAGCTTTGCCGACACATAGAATGTCGGGTGAGATGTCTGCCCACTCACAGGCAAAGAGTTTGCCGGTTCGTCCAAAGCCGGTTGCGATTTCATCGGCAATGAGCAGGACATCATATTGCGTGCACAGTTGACGTAATTTCTTTAGATAGGCGGGTCGGTAAAAGCGCATGCCGCCTGCTCCCTGAACGATCGGTTCAATGGTGACAGCGGCAATTTCCGTGTGATGTGCCTGTAATAATGACTCCAAAGCCTGGATGTCATGATTGTCGGATTCTTTATCAAAACCCGCTTCGGGAGCCGGCGCAAAGAAATGCTGCGTGAGGATGTCTTTGAATAAAGAGTGCATGCCGTTTTCAGGATCCGATATCGCCATGGTGGCGAAGGTGTCGCCATGATAGCCATTTCGAACGCTCAATAATCGATTTTTTTGCGGGAGCTCCAGGCTGATCCAGTATTGCAAAGCGACTTTAATGGCCACTTCCATGGAGATGGAACCGGAATCGGCCAAAAACACTTTGTCGAGGCCTGCCGGTGTGATCTTGATCAGGCGTTTGGCAAGTTCAATGGCGGGTTCATGGGTCAATCCGCCAAACATAATGTGTGGCATGGTGTCGATTTGAACATGCATGGCCTGGCTGATTTTGGGGTGGTTGTAGCCGTGCACCGCAGCCCACCACGAGGACATGCCGTCCACTACTTCGCGGTCATCGGCCAGGGTGATGATTGAACCTTGGGTTTTTTTCACGCCAATTGCCGCAATTGGGTTCGGTGTTTTAGCGTAAGGATGCCAAACGTGTCGCTGGTCAAATTCGATAAGGGAGGGCCAATTGCTCATGAATGTTTGCCTGATTAGTCTGTTTAATCTGTCTATGATACCTAACCATTAGCATGATTTCATAAGCTATCGAGGTGTATTGTCCTGTAGTGTGAGTCTTGAACGCTTTTGACGTTCAATCGGGCGACGATACAAAAGTGTTTGTCATTTGTTTTTTAGTGTGAGTTGATAAGAATTATCTATAATTCAGTCTATTGAAATTTAAAGATTTTTTTGTAGAATGAAATGTAGGTTTTGTAATTCTATTGTGCTTACGAAACTGAATGTCTAAATAGAAAATTTGTTGTGCCAAACTTGTTGTGAAGCAAGGACGGAAAGCCATGGGTCTCGACATGAACTTGAGATCGCCAGGTTGCCAAGTTAACTCTTCTTTATAGGTAGGGATGTTTTTCCTTTCTATCTATTATGTTGTTGTGCGGCTGTTTCCGGTTTTTGCATAACTCATTTCTGTTTTGGTTTGTTAATGTTGTATTTGCCAAACTTGTTGTGAAGCAAGGACGGAAAGCCATGGGTCTCGACATGAATTTGAGATCGCCAGGTTGCAAACGCTTGAGGGCGTTTTAAATTTCGACCAAACTTCTTTACAGGTTTCGTTTGAGCTGTGCTCAGGGAGACTGTGAATGTTCGTTCAGAAAATGAGAGTAGGGGAAACCTATCTGTTGGAGTTGATCCTCAGTGGTTTGCTTTTGGTGACGCCAGATGCTTTGGCTGTTGATTTTAATTCGGTTGATATGGGTGTGTATCAGTTTGACGTGGCTGTTGAGGACGGGCAGGGTGCTTACCTTAATAGGTCAGATTCGATCAGGAGTTCTGTAGCTGATGATAGGGTCATGCTGCTGTCCGAAGGTTCGGCCTGGGATATGTCGGTGGGCATGGATCGCGAAATACTGGATCAGTCCAGTTGGAATTTTAAAGTGTATTTTACATCCGCGTTCGATTAATTAGGTTTGACGTTTGAATCATGGCTTGACTCTGGAATGGCATGCATGAGATTAAGTGCATTTAACGCTGTCAGGAATGAGTGCTCTAACGGGGCGTGAATGCTCATCTCTTTCCCGGAAACTGGGTGGTTAAACCGTAAGGAGGTGGCAGCCAAGTAGAGGCGATGCTGTCCAAGCCAATCGTTAAAAAAATGGTTGTGATGGCGGTCACCGTACTTAACGTCGCCGATAATGGGATGGCTGATATGATTCATGTGACGACGGATCTGATGCTTACGGCCAGTTGTGGGTTTGAGTTCGACAAGTGAATAGCGTTGCTGATCAAATTGCCCGATGGAGTGATCGACGGTGGTGTGCGCAAGTGTCTCATAAAAGGTTTCAGCAGACTGTGGCAGGGATTGGTCCTGTTTGTATTTGTCGGCAATTTTATCTTTTTGATATTTAAGCGGATGGTCTATCAGTCCTGTCGGGTTTGTCCAGCCTCGGCATAGCGCCAAATAAGTTTTTGTGATGCTGTGTTGGCTGAACTGCTCGCCAAGCAGTCGGGCGCTGTTTGAATCTAAAGCAAATAAAAGCAGGCCGGAGGTGGCCTTGTCCAGTCGATGAATAGGGAAAACAGGTTGGCCGATCAAGTCGCGAGTGATTTGAACCGCGAATTGGGTTTCATATTTGTCGATTGAGGATCGATGTACTAACAGGCCTGCCGGTTTATGAATGGCGACAATGTGTTCGTCCTGGTAGAGGATTTTGAAAGCGTTTAGGTCAAGTTGGGTTTGCACGGCGTTCAGGTACCTGCTTAGATTGTTGATGTATGGCTGCTGAATCTAACAGTTGCCGAGTATAGTAAAAACAATTTTACAAAATAATAGCCGTACGGGATGAGAAGATTAAAAAAGACAGAAAAATGGATAATGAAAAATTATGGAATTTAGTGTTGACAGGCGTTAAATAATCTATAAAATACGCACTCACAATTCGGAGGGTTTCCCGAGCGGCCAAAGGGGGCAGACTGTAAATCTGCTGGCTCAGCCTTCGGTGGTTCGAATCCACCACCCTCCACCAGTTTTGCGGGTATCGTATATTGGCTATTACCTCGGCCTTCCAAGCCGATGAGGGGGGTTCGATTCCCCCTACCCGCTCCAGTTTTTAAAGAGGCTCTCTTTGTTGATTTGCTAATGCAAATTGATGAGAGGGCCTTTTTGATATTTTATACCGCTTCCATAGCTCAGTCGGTAGAGCGCATCCATGGTAAGGATGAGGTCATCGGTTCGATTCCGATTGGAAGCTCCATTTTTTAACCAAAGTTGGTTCTGTGTCTTAACGGGCTGGAAGCCGCTTAACGGAGTTTGCATCATGGCAAAAGAAAAGTTTGAAAGAACGAAACCGCACGTAAACGTTGGAACGATTGGTCACGTTGACCATGGTAAAACAACTCTAACAGCGGCATTGACAATCGTACAAGGTAAGAAATTCGGTGGAGACGTAAAAGACTACGCTGCAATCGATAACGCACCAGAAGAGCGTGAGCGTGGGATCACTATCTCAACTGCACACGTTGAGTACGAATCAGAAACCCGTCACTACGCACACGTAGACTGCCCAGGGCACGCTGACTATGTTAAAAACATGATTACCGGTGCAGCACAGATGGATGGCGCAATCCTAGTATGTTCAGCGGCTGATGGCCCGATGCCACAGACGCGTGAGCATATCCTGCTATCACGTCAGGTAGGTGTACCATACATCCTTGTTTACCTAAACAAAGCCGACATGGTTGATGATGAAGAGCTAATGGAATTAGTAGAGATGGAAGTTCGTGAACTTCTAGATACCTATGAATTCCCAGGTGATGACACTCCAGTTATCATTGGTTCTGCACTAAAAGCCATCGAAGGTGACCAGTCTGAAATCGGTGAGCCATCTATCCAGCGTCTAATCGATGCACTAGACAGCTACATCCCGACTCCAGAGCGTGCAACTGACAAGCCATTCCTAATGCCTGTAGAAGACATCTTCTCAATCCAGGGTCGTGGTACGGTAGCAACTGGTCGTGTTGAAACTGGTGTGGTTAAAGTAGGTGAAGAGATCGAGATCGTCGGTATCCGCCCAACTCAAACAACCACTGTTACCGGTGTTGAAATGTTCCGTAAGCTTCTAGATCAAGGTGAAGCCGGTGATAACGTAGGTATCCTATTGCGTGGTACTAAGCGTGAAGACATCGAACGTGGACAAGTATTGGCACACAAAGGTACCGTTACTCCACACACCAAGTTCGAAGCTGAAGTTTATGTGCTAGGTAAAGACGAAGGTGGACGTCACACTCCATTCTTCAACGGCTACCGTCCACAGTTCTACTTCCGTACTACTGACGTAACTGGTGCTTGTGAACTACCAGCAGGTGTTGAAATGGTAATGCCTGGTGACAACGTTCAGATGACCGTTGAGCTAATCAACCCAATCGCCATGTCAGAAGGTCTACGTTTCGCGATTCGTGAAGGTGGACGTACTGTTGGTGCAGGTGTTGTTGCTAAAATCATCGATTAATACAAGCTTGCAAAACTAAAAAAGGGGATGTATAATCCCCTTTTTTTGCGGCAAAATTTAGGGGTATAGCTCCAATTGGTAGAGCACCGGATTCCAAATCCGGGTGTTGGGGGTTCGAATCCCTCTACCCCTGCCATATTTCATAACGGCCTGCATTTTTTAAATGCGGGTCGTTTTTAATTTAGCTAATAGGTTATGAGTAAGCAAATGCAGGAACAAAAAGCATCAAATCCGATGGATACAGCCAAGTTGTTATTGGCTGTGGCTGTCTTGGTTGGTTCGTTAGTCGGTTATTATGTCTATCAGGAAGCGCATGCAGTTGTTCGTGTTTTAGGTGTCATAGCGGGTGTAGCTATATCAGCGTTTATACTTTATCAGACCACAATCGGTCGAAGCTGGTTTCACTACCTTAGTCATGCAAAAAGAGAGGTTCGTCAGGTTGTTTGGCCTACACGTCAAGAGACAGTTCAAATGACACTGATTGTTTTTGTGGTGGTTATCATCATGGGAATCTTTTTTTGGTTAGTTGATATGTTCTTTTTGTGGGCAGTTCAAATGTTAACAGGACAAGGTGGTTAAGATGGCAAAAAGATGGTATGTCGTTCATGCGTATTCCGGGTATGAAAAGAAAGTTCAAAAGGCTTTGCAAGAATATGCAGATCGAGCAGAATTGTCTGATCAGTTTGGGGAAATATTAGTACCATCCGAGGAAGTGGTTGAGATCCGTGATGGGAAGAAACGTACGAGCGAAAGAAAGTTTTTTCCTGGTTACGTTTTGGTACAGATGGAGATGACAGAAGAGTCATGGCATCTGGTTAAAAGTGTTCCTCAGGTGATGGGCTTTATTGGTGGGACGAGTGACCGCCCGGCTCCGATTTCCCAGAAAGAAGTGGATCGTATTCTGCAGCGCGTCGAAGCTGGGGTTGATAAGCCGCGTCCTAAGGTTATTTATGAGCCAGGCGAGATGGTTCGTGTTGTCGATGGCCCCTTCAAGGACTTTGAAGCTGTGGTTGAAGGGATTGATTACGACAAAAACAAATTGCAAGTATCGGTTTTGATTTTCGGCCGTTCTACACCTGTTGAACTTGAGTTCGGACAGGTAGAGAAAAGTTAATCGAATCGAGATTTAAATCACTGGGGAGCTGAAAAGCGTTATACCCATAAGGAGAGAAAGATGGCTAAGAAGATTGAAGCCTATATCAAGTTGCAGGTGCCTGCGGGTGCTGCAAATCCAAGTCCACCAGTTGGTCCGGCATTGGGTCAGCATGGTGTGAACATCATGGAGTTCTGTAAAGCATTTAACGCACAAACACAGAGCTTAGAAAAGAACATGCCTGTTCCTGTGGTTATTACTGTTTACAGTGACCGTAGTTTCACTTTCATTACTAAAACCCCTCCGGCGTCTATTCTGCTTAAGAAGGCAGCGGGCATCAAAAGCGGTAGTGCTGTTCCTAACCTGAATAAGGTCGGTACAGTAACGCGTGCTCAGTTGGAAGAGATTGCAAATACTAAAATGGCTGATTTGAATGCAAATGATTTGGATGCTGCGGTAAATATTATCGCTGGTTCTGCGCGTTCAATGGGCTTAGTGGTTGAGGGTTAAGAAGATGGCAAAGTTAACAAAAAAACAAAAAGTGTTTGCAGAGCGCGTTGATCGCAATACCTCTTATGACTTGGTTGAAGGGATTAATTTGATCAAAGAGCTGGCTACTTCAAAGTTTGTTGAGTCAGTTGATGTGTCGATCCGTTTGGGTATCGATCCACGCAAATCCGATCAAGTAGTTCGTGGTGCAACGGTCATGCCTAACGGAACTGGTAAAGATGTGCGTGTAGCCGTGTTTACTGGTGAAGCTAACCAGCAAGCTGCAAAAGACGCAGGTGCTGATTTTGTTGGTATGGAAGATTTGGCTGATGAAGTCAAAAAAGGCATGATGGATTTTGATGTTGTTATTGCTTCTCCGGATGCGATGCGTGTGGTTGGTATGTTGGGTCAGGTTCTTGGGCCTCGCGGTTTAATGCCTAACCCTAAGACTGGCACGGTTACGCCGGATGTAGTCGGTGCAATCAATAATGCCAAAGCAGGTCAGGTACGTTTCCGTGCCGATAAAGCTGGTATTGTCCATGCTGCAATTGGTACGGTTTCGTTTGAAGCGGAAAAGCTTAAAGAGAATTTAAATGCCTTGATGGATGACCTGAATAAAGCGAAGCCTGCTTCTGCTAAGGGTACATACATTAAGAAAGTGACGATCTCTTCTACCATGGGTCCAGGCCTGTTGGTTGATCAGTCATCACTATAATGATGGCTGCGCCTGTTAATTAAGGCGTGGCTATTATTTGCGAATTGGGACTCCTTGAATCAAATTATGTTGATTGATTGAGCGCCCATCGCAGACCGTAGGTGAATGCTAAGGTGCATTCTTAATAGATTTAAGCCTACGTAGATGGAAGAGTTTGATGTTGATCGATACACATCAGACTGTTTTGGAGGTTATATGGCACTCAATATCGAAGATAAAAAGCTTGTCGTTGAAGAAGTCTCTGCTGTTGTTGCAGATGCGGGTTCGATGGTTGCGGCTGAATATCGTGGTTTGACTGTAGAGCAAATGACCCAACTTCGTGCAAATGCACGTGAAGCCGGTGTCCAGGTTCGTGTTATTAAAAACACCTTGGCACGTCGTGCGGTTGCTGGAACAAAATTTGAAGATATGGCTGAGACCTTTGTTGGTCCGCTTGTATTTGCTTTCTCTGGTGAAGAGTTAGGGAATGCGGCACGCGTATTTAAGGATTTTGGTAAAGACAACACCGCATTAGTGGTTAAGTCACTTTCAATTGGTGAAGGCGTTATGGACGCTAGCCAGTTGGCAACAGTGGCAGCTCTACCTACTTACGATGAAGCCGTTAGTAAGCTTCTGTACGTCATGAAAGAACCTGTTGCCAAGTTGGCTCGTGGTTTGGTTGCTGTTAAAGAGCAGAAAGACGCAGAAGCAGCTTAAGTTATAAAACTTAAGCACTGTTAAAAACATAATTTAATTTTGGAGATTACAATGTCTGTATCAAAAGATGATATTTTAGAAGCCGTTGCGAATATGTCTGTAATGGAAGTTGTTGAACTTGTTGAAGCGATGGAAGAGAAGTTTGGTGTTTCTGCCGCTGCTGTAGCTGTTGCTGGTCCTGCTGGTGATGCTGGTGGTGCGGCTGCAGAACAAACTGAGTTTGACGTAGTGCTTACTGGCGCTGGTGCTAACAAAGTTGCAGCGATCAAAGCAGTACGTGCCGCAACTGGTCTTGGTCTTAAAGAAGCGAAGGAAGCTGTAGAAGGTGTTCCATTCACTCTTAAAGAAGGCGTAACTAAGGAAGAAGCCGATGCATTGGCTAACGACCTTAAAGAAGCTGGTGCAGAAGTCGAAGTTAAGTAATTCTTATCTTTGCTGTCTCAACAGCTGCGTGATGGCTGGCGTTTTATAGCGCCGGCCTTTTCGCGTTTTAACAGTGTGTAAAAGTGTGTTAGTAAATTGTGGATAAATACGCTACTACAGTTTTATGCATTCCCAATGGCTTTTTTGCCATTTACTTTCCTGGCAATTTTAGCGTCGAGGTAAACGATGACTTATTCTTTAACTGAAAAGAAACGTGTTCGTAAGAATTTTGCAACACGACCTTCTATTCTTGAAGTTCCTTATTTATTATCCCTTCAGAAGGGTTCTTTCCGTGATTTTCTGCAAATGGATCAAAAGCCATTGGAAAGAGCGAGTGTGGGGTTAAACGCCGCTTTTAGTTCCGTTTTTCCTATCAAGGGTGTGGCTGGTACCGCTGACCTTGAGTATGTTAGTTACCACATGGGTCAACCAGAGTTTGATGTTAAAGAATGTAAACAGCGTGGTGTGACTTACGCTGCTCCTTTAAGAGTCAAAATGCGTTTAGTGATTTATGACAAGGACGCACCTGCAGGGAAACGTCCAGTTAAGGATGTTAAAGAACAGGAAGTTTATCTGGGTGATATTCCGTTAATGACGGACAACGGTACATTTGTAATCAATGGTACCGAGCGTGTCATCGTTACTCAATTGCACCGATCGCCTGGTGTTATTTTTGATAACGATAAAGGGAAGTCGCATTCTTCTGGTAAGTTGTTGTTCAATGCACGAATTATTCCTTACCGTGGTTCATGGTTGGACTTTGAGTTTGACCATAATGACTGTCTGTTCACGCGTATTGACCGTCGTCGTAAATTGCCCGTTTCCATTCTTTTGCGCGCAATGGGATACAGTAATGAAGAGATTCTTGGATCTTTCTTCGAGCAAAATACCATCACCGCTAAAAAAGGCAAGTTCGAACTTGTTTTAAATGCCGACCAGCTTAAAGGACAAACCGCTACCTTTGACATCGAACATGACGGTAAGAAAATCGTACAGGTAGGTAAAAAAATCACGGCACGTACCGTGAAGCAACTAAATGAAGCCGGCATTAAGAAGGTTAAAGTTCCTTCTGAATATTTGCTCGGTAAAGTGTTGGCTACCGGTATTATGGACGCTAATACTGGTGAATTGGTGGCGCGTGCAAATGAAGTGATCTCTCAGGAATTGATTGAAAAAATCATGTTGATGGATAAGTACGAGTTAAGAGTGCTTTATATCGACGAACTTGAAAACGGTCCTTACATCTCCGACACGTTAAATCTTGACTCCACTACTTCTCAGTTAGAAGCGCAGGTTGAGATTTATAGAATGATGCGACCAGGCGAGCCGCCGACAAAAGAATCTTCTGAAGCTTTGTTTAACAGCTTGTTCTTTGATGAAAGCCGTTATGATTTGTCTTCCGTTGGTCGAATGAAACTTAATCGTCGTTTGGGGCGTAAGAGCAATGTTGGTTCAGGTGTCTTGGATAAAGATGACATTACTGATGTTATCCGTGAGTTGATTAATATCCGTAATGGTTTGAGTACGGTGGATGACATCGATACGCTTGGAAACCGCCGTATCCGTGCTGTTGGTGAAATGGCCGAAAATGCTTTCCGTGTCGGTTTGGTTCGTGTTGAGCGTGCGGTTAAGGAGCGTTTGAACCAAGCGGAATCTGATGGTTTGATGCCTCAGGACTTGATCAATGCTAAGCCGGTTTCTGCTGCTATCAAAGAGTTTTTTGGCTCCAGCCAGCTGTCACAGTTTATGGATCAGGTGAACCCGCTTTCTGAAGTCACCCACAAGCGACGTGTTTCTGCATTAGGGCCAGGTGGTCTAACTCGTGAACGTGCCGGGTTTGAGGTTCGTGATGTTCATCCGACGCATTATGGTCGTGTCTGTCCGATCGAAACTCCTGAAGGGCCAAATATCGGTTTGATCAACACCTTGGCGATTTATGCCAAGACGAATGAATATGGTTTCCTTGAGACACCATACCGTAAAGTTGTTAACGGCCAAGTAACGGATGACGTGGAATATGTGTCTGCTATTGATGAAGCCCAATTTGTCATTGCTCAGGCCAGTGCGAACTTAGATGCTGAAGGACGCTTTGTTGATAAGTTGGTGTCTTCACGTCACCAGAATGAATTTACATTGTCGTCATCAGTTGATATCGACTATATGGATGTATCGCCACAACAGATTGTGTCGGTTGCAGCCTCTTTGATCCCATTCCTGGAACACGATGATGCTAACCGTGCCCTAATGGGGGCAAACATGCAACGTCAGGCTGTTCCAACTTTACGTGCTGATAAGCCTTTAGTAGGAACGGGTGTTGAGAAAACTGTCGCCATCGACTCCGGTGTTACCGTGGTTGCCGATCGCGGTGGTGAGGTCGTATCTGCCGATGCGGCACGTATTGTTGTTCGAGTAAACGCCGAAGAGATTCAAGAAGGCGAGACTGGGGTGGATATTTACAACCTGGTTAAGTATCAGCGTTCTAACCAGAACACCTGTATTAACCAGAAACCGATTGTTAAAGCGGGCGAGACGGTTGCACGCGGTGATGTAATGGCCGATGGGCCATCTACTGACCTTGGTGAATTGGCGTTGGGGCAGAATATGCGTATCGCATTTATGCCTTGGAACGGGTACAACTTCGAAGATTCGATTCTGGTCTCTGAGCGTGTGGTTCAAGAAGATCGTTACACCACCATTCATATCGAAGAATTAACTTGTTTGGCGCGTGATACCAAGCTTGGTCCGGAAGAAATTACCGCAGATATTCCAAATGTGGGTGAAGCCGCACTGTCACGTCTTGATGAATGTGGTGTGGTTTATGTAGGTGCTGAAGTTAAACAAGGTGACATTCTGGTTGGTAAGGTCACACCTAAGGGTGAAACTCAATTGACTCCAGAAGAGAAGTTGCTGCGTGCAATCTTTGGTGAAAAGGCTTCGGATGTTAAGGACTCGTCTCTACGTGTTAGCAAGGGGATTGAAGGTACTGTCATTGACGTTCAGGTGTTCACGCGTGAAGGCGTTCAGAAAGATGCCCGAGCTTTGTCAATCCAGGAAGAAGAGCTTTCTAGAATCCGCAAAGATATCGATGAGCAGTATACGATTTTGAAAGAAGATACTTTGGATCGTATCGAAGTCATGCTGGACGGTAAAAAACTGGTTGACGGAACGGTTCTAACTTCAGAGTATCTTGCCACGGTTGATAAAGACAGATGGTTTGCTTTGAATGTGGATGATGCTGAAATTTCACGTCAGTTGGAAGGTCTCGAAACTCAGTTGAAGCAGAAACGCATTGAACTGAATGACGCTTATGAAGAGAAACGCAAGAAGTTGAGCCAAGGTGATGACCTGGCGCCGGGTGTTTCCAAGATGGTTAAGGTTTATGTGGCCATCAAGCGTAGAATTCAGCCGGGTGATAAGATGGCTGGGCGTCACGGTAACAAAGGTGTTATCTCACGTATTTGTCCTGTTGAAGACATGCCGTTTGATGAAACGGGCAGGCCTGTTGATATCTGTTTGAACCCGCTAGGGGTACCGTCTCGTATGAACGTTGGGCAGATTCTTGAAGTCCATCTTGGACTGGCTGCAGAAGGGCTTGGTACTAAAATCAATGCCATGCTCCAGCGTGAAGCAGATATTGCTGAAATGCGTTCATTCTTGGATAAGGTATATAACGAAACTCAAGGTCAGTCGGTTGACTTCTCCGGTTTCAGTGATGATGACATTATCGAGCTTGCACAGAACCTTAAGAAGGGTGTCCCGGTTGCATCAGCGGTATTTGACGGTGTGAACGAAGGTCAGATTAAATCACTTCTTAGATTGGCTGATTTACCAGAATCCGGTCAGATGAAGTTGTTTGACGGTTTAACGGGTGAAGAGTTTGATCGTCCGGTCACGGTTGGTTACATGTATTATTTGAAGCTAAACCACTTGGTTGATGACAAGATGCATGCACGTTCTACCGGTCCTTATAGTCTGGTCACTCAGCAGCCACTAGGTGGTAAGGCTCAGTTCGGTGGTCAGCGTTTCGGTGAGATGGAGGTATGGGCACTTGAAGCTTATGGTGCGGCCTTTACTCTACAAGAGATGTTAACCGTTAAGTCAGATGACTTGAATGGTCGTACTAGAATGTATAAAAACATTGTCGATGGTAACGAGTACATGGAGCCAGGTATGCCTGAATCGTTTAGCGTATTACGCAAAGAGATTCGCGCTTTAGGTATTGATATTGAGTTGGAGCAAGACTAAATGAAAGATTTATTAGGTTTTCTAAAAAAACAAAACGTATCAAGTGATTTTGATGCGATTAAAGTATCACTTGCTTCACCGGAAAAAATCCGTTCTTGGTCATTTGGTGAAGTTAAGAAGCCAGAAACCATTAACTATCGTACGTTCAAACCAGAGCGAGATGGTTTGTTCTGCGCCAAGATTTTCGGTCCAATCCGTGATTACGAGTGTCTGTGTGGTAAATATAAGCGTCTGAAACACCGTGGTGTAATCTGTGAGAAGTGTGGGGTTGAGGTTACTCAGTCTAAAGTCCGTCGTGAGCGTATGGGTCACATTGACCTGGCGACGTCTGTTGCGCACATCTGGTTCTTAAAGTCATTGCCATCACGTATCGGTTTGATGTTGGACATGACCCTGAAAGAGATCGAAGCGGTTTTGTATTTCGAAGCATTCATGGTGGTGGATCCGGGCCTGACTCCCCTAGAGCCTTGGCAATTGCTTTCAGAAGAAGAGTATCTGGACGCATTGGATGAGTATGGCGATGAGTTTGAAGCGCAAATGGGTGCGGAAGCTATCAAGAAAATGCTGCAAGCAATCGACCTGCATGGTGATGCGGTGCGTCTTCGTGAAGAGATCGAGAGTACCAATTCTGAGACTAAGCAGAAGAAGATTTCAAAGCGCCTTAAGCTGATTGAATCGTTTGTCAATTCTGGTAACAAGCCAGAATGGATGATATTGGATGTCTTGCCAGTATTGCCTCCTGAATTGCGTCCATTGGTTCCGCTTGATGGTGGTCGTTTTGCGACCTCGGATTTGAATGATTTATACCGTCGTGTCATCAACCGAAACAATCGTTTGAAACGTTTATTGGATTTAATGGCACCAGATATTATCGTGCGTAATGAAAAACGTATGCTGCAAGAGGCCGTTGATTCATTATTGGATAATGGGCGTCGTGGTCGTGCGGTAACCGGAACCAATAAACGTCAATTGAAGTCGCTTGCTGACATGATTAAAGGTAAGCAGGGTCGTTTCCGTCAAAACCTACTTGGTAAGCGTGTTGACTATTCTGGTCGTTCCGTCATTGTTGTTGGTCCGACACTACGTCTGCACCAGTGTGGTTTACCTAAGAAAATGGCTTTGGAATTGTTCAAGCCTTTCATCTTCAGTAAATTACAGAAGCGTGGTCTTTCACCTACCATCAAAGCCGCTAAGAAAATGGTCGAGCAAGGCCTGCCAGAAGTATGGGACGTGTTGGATGAAGTGATTCGTGAGCATCCGGTACTTTTGAACCGTGCTCCAACACTTCACCGTCTTGGTATCCAGGCTTTCGAACCGGTATTGATTGAAGGTAAGGCAATTAACTTGCACCCATTGGTATGTTCGGCCTTTAACGCCGACTTCGATGGGGATCAGATGGCGGTTCACGTGCCATTGTCGCTGGAAGCGCAGCTTGAAGCGCGTTCTTTGATGATGTCTACCAATAACCTGTTGTCACCTGCAAACGGTGATCCGATTATTGTGCCTTCACAGGATGTTGTACTTGGTTTGTATTACATCACGCGTGAAAGTGTGAATGCCAAAGGGGAAGGTAAAGCCTTTTCTAACTGGCAGGAAGTGGATCGAGCTCTTCAGTCTAAGGTGGTGCACCTTCATACTAAAATCAAGTTGAAGGTAGAAGAAACCGTTATCGATGAAAATGGAACTGAAAGCGTCAGCTCACGTATTGTCGATACGACTGCCGGTCGTGCACTGCTATGCAGAATACTGCCAAAAGGCCTGAGCTTTGACTTGTTGAACTTGAGTTTGACCAAGAAAAATATCAGCTCGGTTCTGAATACTTGTTACCGAGTGTTGGGGCCAAAAGAGACAGTCATTTTTGCCGACCAGCTTATGTATGCCGGTTTTAAATGGTCAACATTGGCAGGCCTGTCATTCTGTTCTGACGACATGTTGATTCCGGACGTTAAAGCCGAGATTATTGACCGAGCTGAAAGCCAGGTTGCGGAAATTCAGGGGCAGTTTGCTCAAGGTTTGGTAACAGATGGTGAGCGTTACAATAAAGTGGTCGATATCTGGTCGCATACGAACGAACTTGTCACCAAGTCTATGATGGATGAATTGCAATTTGAGACCGTGATCGATAAAGAGGGGAATGAGGTCAAGCAGACGTCATTTAACTCTGTCTATATGATGGCAGACTCCGGTGCTCGTGGTTCTGTCGCTCAGATGCGTCAGCTTGGTGGGATGCGTGGTCTGATGGCTAAGCCGGATGGATCGATTATCGAAACACCGATTACAGCAAACTTCCGTGAAGGTTTGAACGTACTTCAGTACTTCATTTCAACACACGGTGCACGTAAAGGTTTGGCCGATACGGCACTTAAAACAGCCAACTCAGGTTATTTAACGCGACGTTTGGTGGATGTTGCACAGGATGTTGTCGTCACTGAAAACGATTGTGGAACGATTTCCGGCGTTAAGATGACCGCTCACATTGAGGGTGGTGATGTTGTAGAAACCCTGAAGGATCGAGTGCTGGGTCGTATCACAAGTGAAGATGTTCAGGCTGCTGACGGCACATTATTGATTCCAAACGGTACTTTGTTGGATGAGAAGTTGGTCAGCTTGATTGATGATAACGGGATCGACCATGTTACTGTTCGTTCACCGATGACGTGTGAAACACGTTTCGGTATATGTCAGCAATGTTATGGTCGTGATTTGGCTCGTGGTCACTTGGTTAATATGGGTGAAGCTGTTGGTGTTATGGCGGCGCAATCCATTGGTGAACCGGGTACTCAGCTGACTATGCGTACTTTCCATATCGGTGGAACGGCATCTGGTTCATCGGCACAAAGTCAGATTGAAATCAAGCATACCGGTACGGCGAAGTGGTATAACCTGAAAACAATCGTAAACTCGGATGGTCAGATTGTCGTGTCTTCACGTTCGGGTGAAATCTCAATTGCCGATGAAACCGGAAGAGAGAAAGAGCGCTATAAGATTCCTTATGGTGCGGTCTTATCGGTTGCAGATGGTGGTTCTGTGACGGCGGGCGATATCCTTGCTCAGTGGGATCCGCATACTCACCCGGTTATTACGGAAGCCGAAGGTGTGGTTCAGTTCGGGAACTTTGAGGGGACAGTCGAAGAGAACATCGATGAGTTAACCGGTTTGACGACTCACGTCGTTAAGGATGCAAAAGAGCGTGCGACTTCTGCAAAAGAAGCCAGACCTTATATTGCATTGCTTGATGATGCCGGTGAAGCCATGTGCTTCCCTGGTACGCAAACTCCGGCCATCTACTACTTGCCTGAAAACGGTATCGTAGTGGTGCAAGAAAGCACTAAGATTGGTGCCGGTGATGTCTTGGCTAGAATTCCACAAGCGAGTTCGAAAACAAAAGATATTACGGGTGGTCTGCCACGTGTGGCTGACCTCTTTGAAGCGCGTCAACCTAAAGAGCCTTCCATTATGGCTGAAGTTGCAGGTGTGGTCGGTTTTGGTAAAGAGACCAAAGGTAAGCAGCGTCTGATCATTACTCAAGACAGTGGCGAGCAGTATGAAACATTGATTCCGAAATGGAGAAGTGTCAGTGTCTTTGAAGGTGAGCGTGTTGAGAAAGGGGATATCGTTGTAGAAGGTAACCCTAACCCTCATGACATCCTGAGACTCTTGGGCATTGAGAAACTAGCAGAATACATTGTTGACGAAGTTCAAGATGTATACCGCTTGCAAGGGGTTAAGATCAACGATAAGCATATTGAAACGATCGTTCGTCAGATGTTGCGTAAAGTTGAGATTAAGGCACCTGGTGATACAGGCCTGATCAAAGGCGAGCAGACTGAGTATGCACGTGTGATTGAATTGAATGAAAAAGCGCGTGAAGAAGGTAAGGTGGAAGCCTCCTTTGAACGTGTGTTGCTGGGTATCACTAAAGCTTCTTTGGCGACTGAGTCATTTATTTCCGCTGCATCCTTCCAGGAAACGACTCGTGTCTTGACTGAAGCGGCTGTAAGTGGCAAGCGAGACAAGTTGATTGGTTTGAAAGAGAACGTAATTGTGGGTCGATTGATTCCTGCAGGTACAGGTTTCGCTTATCATCAGGCTCGTAAAGCCGCTACCGAAGCGACGATGGGTGAACTGCAAGCATTTATGAAACCGGAGGAAGTAGAGTCTTCGGAAGAAGTGGATGCGCTAGATGAAGTGGAAGTCGAAGATATTGGTAACGAAATCTAATTCAGATAATAAATTCAAGTATTTATGCTTGACTTATTCTGAATAGGTAACTAAAATCTTCAATCCTTATTTGCGGCCAAAATGGCCGTAGATTTGTTTGTATGTAAGAGTTAATCTCAAATTTGGAGAAAATTGAATGGCTACTATTAACCAGTTGGTGCGTAAGCCGCGTAAAGATAAGCGTAAGGTATCTAATGTTGCTGCGTTGCAGGCTTGTCCTCAGCGTCGTGGTGTATGTACGCGTGTTTATACAACAACCCCTAAGAAGCCTAACTCTGCTCTGCGTAAAGTTGCGCGTGTACGTTTAACGAATGGTTATGAAGTTTCATCCTATATTGGTGGTGAAGGACATAATCTACAGGAACACTCGGTTATCCTAATCCGTGGTGGTCGTGTAAAAGACTTGCCTGGTGTACGTTACCATACAGTTCGCGGCGCATTAGATTGTGCTGGTGTTGATGGTCGTAAACAAGGTCGTTCTAAGTACGGTGCGAAGCGTCCTAAGGGTTAATGGATAATAAATAATCCTTAACATACGTTTTGCAATTTTAGTGTTACATTTATACCGGAAGAGTTAAGAATGGCTAGAAGAAGAGAAATTCCGAAAAGACAGGTGTTACCTGATCCTAAGTTCGGAGATAAGACTTTAACAAAGTTTGTAAATATGATCATGGTTAGCGGTAAAAAATCCGTTGCCGAAAAAATTGTCTATGGTGCTTTAGACGTTGTGGTTGAGCGTAAGAAAGGTGGGGATCATGCCGCGCTTTTAAAAGAAGCTCTTGATAACGTTGGACCAATGGTTGAAGTTAAGTCACGCCGCGTAGGTGGTGCTACTTACCAGGTACCTGTAGAGGTTCGCCCTGAACGTAAGATGGCTTTAGCCATGCGTTGGTTGGTTGAAGCTTCCAGAAAACGCAGTGAAAAGGGCATGATGCTCCGATTGGCTGGCGAGTTAGGTGACGCGCTAGAAAATCGTGGTTCTGCGATTAAAAAGAAAGAAGATACACACCGGATGGCAGAAGCCAACAAGGCTTTCTCACATTTCCGTTGGTAATCTGATTGAGGCCCGGTTAAGGGCCTTTATTGTTTTGGCATTTAATTAAAAGGTTAATTAACGTGGCACGTAAAACCCCAATTGAAAGATACCGCAATATCGGTATTATGGCGCACATTGATGCGGGTAAAACCACAACTACTGAACGTATTCTTTACTACACAGGTGTGTCTCACAAGATTGGTGAGGTACATGATGGTGGTGCAACAATGGACTGGATGGAACAGGAGCAGGAGCGTGGTATCACCATCACTTCTGCTGCGACAACTGCTCACTGGAGCGGTATGGCAAAGCAGTACCCTGAGCATCGAATCAATATTATCGATACTCCGGGTCACGTAGACTTCACGATTGAAGTAGAGCGTTCACTGCGTGTTCTAGATGGTGCGGTTACCTGTTTCTGTTCGGTATCAGGTGTTGAACCTCAATCAGAAACAGTTTGGCGTCAGGCGGATAAGTATGGCGTGCCACGTATGGGTTACGTCAACAAGATGGACCGAGCTGGAGCAAACTTCCTGAATGTTAATCAAATGGTTATTGACCGTTTGGGCGCTAACCCGGTTCCTATGCAGTTGCCTATCGGTGCTGAAGACACGTTCCGTGGTGTGGTCGACTTGGTCAAAATGAAAGCGATTTACTGGGAAGAAGAAAACATGGGTATGCAGTACACCTATGAAGATATCCCGGAAGATATGGTTGAGCTTTGCCAAGAGTGGCGTGAAAACCTGGTTGAAACTGCTGCTGAAGCTTCTGAAGAGTTGATGGATAAGTACCTGGATGAAGGTGACTTGTCTGAAGATGATATCAAAGCGGGTATCCGTAAGCGTTGTATCGATGTAGAAATCGTTCCAATGTTCTGTGGTTCATCGTTCAAGAACAAAGGGGTTCAAACCTTGTTAGATGGTGTGATTGACTTCATGCCAGCTCCGGTTGATGTGCCTCCTATTCAAGGTGAGTTGGAAGACGGTACCAAAGAAGCTCGTGAATCAAGTGATGATGCTCCATTCGCTTCCTTGGCATTCAAAATCGCAACGGATCCATATGTAGGGACTCTGACATTCTTCCGTGTGTATTCCGGTGTATTGAATGCCGGTAGTGCTGTGTTCAACTCGGTTAAGCAAAAGCGTGAACGTATCGGGCGTATCCTACAGATGCATGCTAACTCTCGTGAAGAGATCAAAGAAGTGCGTGCGGGTGAGATTGCTTGTGCCGTCGGTCTAAAAGATACGACTACAGGTGATACGCTTTGTGATCCGGATCATAAAATTGTTCTTGAACGTATGGAGTTCCCGGATCCGGTTATCTCGATTGCAATCGAGCCAAAAACAAAGGCTGACCAAGAGAAGATGGGTATCGCTCTGCAGAAGCTTGCGGCTGAAGATCCTTCTTTCCGTGTCCATTCGGATGAAGAGACCAACCAAACCATTATCTCTGGTATGGGTGAACTTCACTTGGATATCATTGTTGATCGTATGAAGCGTGAATTTAACGTTGAAGCGAATATCGGTGCACCTCAGGTTTCTTACCGTGAAACGATCAAAAGTGCTGTTGAGGCGGACGGTAAGTTTGTTCGTCAGTCTGGTGGTCGTGGTCAATACGGTCACGTTGTCTTTAAAATTGCTCCTCGCGAAGCAGGCAGTGGTTTTGAGTTCATCAACAGTATCGTTGGTGGTGCTGTACCACGTGAATATATTGGTGCGGTTGAAAAAGGTGCGAAAGCCCAGCTTGAAAACGGTGTCATTGCCGGATTCCCTATGGTTGATGTCAGTGTCGAATTGATCGATGGTTCTTACCATGATGTTGACTCCAACGAAATGGCGTTCTCGGTTGCGGCCGGTATGGGTATCAAGAATGGTGTTGCTGATGCAAACCCGGTTATTCTTGAACCAATCATGGCAGTTGAAGTGACTACGCCAGAAGAATACATGGGTGATATTATCGGTGACCTTAACCGTCGTCGTGGGATGGTATCAAGCATGGATGATATTCCGACAGGTAAGTCGATCAAGGCTGAAGTTCCATTATCTGAAATGTTCGGTTACTCAAACCAGATGCGTTCATTGACACAGGGTCGAGCTAACTACAGCATGACATTCTTGAAATACAATGATGCTCCTAAGAACATTCAGGATGAAATCATTGCAAGTGTCCAAAAAGGCTCTTAAATCTTTTAATTAAATTAATGGCCCTGTTTTCGGATAGGGTCTTTGCTTAATAAGGTGTTTAAAATGGCAAAAGAAAAGTTTGAAAGAACGAAACCGCACGTAAACGTTGGAACGATTGGTCACGTTGACCATGGTAAAACAACTCTAACAGCGGCATTGACAATCGTACAAGGTAAGAAATTCGGTGGAGACGTAAAAGACTACGCTGCAATCGATAACGCACCAGAAGAGCGTGAGCGTGGGATCACTATCTCAACTGCACACGTTGAGTACGAATCAGAAACCCGTCACTACGCACACGTAGACTGCCCAGGGCACGCTGACTATGTTAAAAACATGATTACCGGTGCAGCACAGATGGATGGCGCAATCCTAGTATGTTCAGCGGCTGATGGCCCGATGCCACAGACGCGTGAGCATATCCTGCTATCACGTCAGGTAGGTGTACCATACATCCTTGTTTACCTAAACAAAGCCGACATGGTTGATGATGAAGAGCTAATGGAATTAGTAGAGATGGAAGTTCGTGAACTTCTAGATACCTATGAATTCCCAGGTGATGACACTCCAGTTATCATTGGTTCTGCACTAAAAGCCATCGAAGGTGACCAGTCTGAAATCGGTGAGCCATCTATCCAGCGTCTAATCGATGCACTAGACAGCTACATCCCGACTCCAGAGCGTGCAACTGACAAGCCATTCCTAATGCCTGTAGAAGACATCTTCTCAATCCAGGGTCGTGGTACGGTAGCAACTGGTCGTGTTGAAACTGGTGTGGTTAAAGTAGGTGAAGAGATCGAGATCGTCGGTATCCGCCCAACTCAAACAACCACTGTTACCGGTGTTGAAATGTTCCGTAAGCTTCTAGATCAAGGTGAAGCCGGTGATAACGTAGGTATCCTATTGCGTGGTACTAAGCGTGAAGACATCGAACGTGGACAAGTATTGGCACACAAAGGTACCGTTACTCCACACACCAAGTTCGAAGCTGAAGTTTATGTGCTAGGTAAAGACGAAGGTGGACGTCACACTCCATTCTTCAACGGCTACCGTCCACAGTTCTACTTCCGTACTACTGACGTAACTGGTGCTTGTGAACTGCCAGCAGGTGTTGAAATGGTAATGCCTGGTGACAACGTTCAGATGACCGTTGAGCTAATCAACCCAATCGCCATGTCAGAAGGTTTACGTTTCGCGATTCGTGAAGGTGGACGTACTGTTGGTGCTGGCGTTGTTGCTAAAATCATCGATTAATCAACAGGCCTGTAACAGGCCTGTTGAAAACTAAGTGATTAATAAAAAAGACAAAGTTGTTGTAATGTAACTTTGTTTTGTTTATAATTCGCAACCTCAAATAGCAGTGATTTGAAAAAATCGCTGCTTTTCTTTTTTTTACAAGAAGAGAAATCATAATGGCGACTCAAAATATTCGTATTCGCTTGAAAGCGTTTGATCATAGACTTATCGATCAATCTGCTCGAGAGATTACAGAGACGGCAAAAAGAACTGGCGCACAAGTACGTGGTCCAATTCCTATGCCTACACGTAAAGAGCGTTTTACTGTTCTAGTATCACCGCACGTTAATAAAGATGCGCGTGATCAGTATGAAATCCGCACTCATAAGCGTTTGTTAGACATTGTTGATCCAACTGATAAAACAGTTGATGCATTGATGAAGTTGGACTTGGCTGCTGGTGTTGATGTACAGCTAGAATTTCGTTAAACGTATAGTGGTTGGTCATCAATCGTAATGGCTGACAAAAATAATAATGAGGTATTGAAATGAGTATTGGTCTAGTAGGTAAAAAGATCGGTATGACTCGTGTGTTTAATGAGGATGGTGTTTCTACTCCTGTTACAGTGGTAGAAGTGGCACCAAACCGAATTACACAGCTTAAAACCCTTGAGTCTGATGGCTATGCTGCTATTCAGGTTACAACAGGTACTGTGCATGCAGGTCGTATTAGTAAGCCACAAGCTGGACACTTCGCAAAAGCAGGTGTTGACGCAGGTCGTGGTTTATGGGAATTCCGCGTTGAAGCTGAAGATGAAGTTGAAGGTCTTGAAGTTGGTTCAGAGCTGACTGTTGAGCGTTTTAATGAAATTTCAGTGGTTGACGTTACTGGAACTACCAAAGGTAAAGGTTTTCAGGGTGGTGTTAAGCGACATAATTTTGCTACGCAAGACAACACTCACGGTAACTCCTTGTCTCACCGAGCAAATGGTTCAATCGGTCAAAACCAGACTCCAGGTCGCGTCTTCAAAGGTAAGAAGATGTCTGGACATATGGGTGACGTTCGACAAACAACACAGAACTTAGATTTAGTGAAAGTGGATGCAGAAAATGGTCTTCTATTGATCAAGGGTGCAGTCCCGGGCGCTAAAAATAGTACTGTCATTGTTCGTAAAGCTGTTAAGTAAGGTGGGCATGATGGATTTAAAATTAATTGAGCTTTCTACAGGTAAAGAATCAGGTTCTGTTAAGGTTGCAGATTCTTTATTCGGTGTAGATTTTAATGAGTCTTTGGTTCACCAGGTTGTCAATGCTTATATGGTAGCTGGCCGTTCTGGAACCAAAGGTCAAAAGAACAGAGCTGCAGTAAGTGGTGGTGGTGCTAAGCCATGGAGACAGAAGGGAACGGGTCGTGCTCGTGCCGGTACTAGTCGTAGCCCGATTTGGGTTGGCGGTGGACGTGCTTTCCCTGGTCATAACCGAGACTACTCGCAAAAAGTAAACAGAAAAATGTATCGCGGTGCGATGCGTTCTATTCTTTCTGAACTTAATCGAAGTGGTCGTCTTATCGTTGTTGATGATTTTAAGGTTGATGCGCCTAAAACGAAAGAATTCAATGCTAAGTTGTCACAGTTAAATATTAAAGATGCGTTGATTGTTACTGAAGCGTTTGATGAATATTTGTATTTGTCTAGTCGTAACCTTTACAGTGCGGATGTTTGTGATGTCGCTGGAATTGATCCAGTGAGCTTGGTTGGATTCCAGAATGTTGTTATGACTCAAGGTGCAGTTAAGCGACTAGAGGAGCAATTAGCATGAGCCAAGAAAGAATTTTAAAAGTATTGCTTGCCCCACATGTTTCTGAAAAAGCAGCAATCATTGCTGATCAAGCAGGTCAGTATGTGTTTAAGGTTGTGCCTACTGCTACGAAAACAGAAGTTAAGCAAGCTGTAGAAAGTTTATTTGATGTTAAGGTTCAGTCTGTGAATGTCATCAACATCAAAGGTAAAACTAAGGTTTTCAAAGGCCGTAAAGGTAAGCGAAATGGTGTGCGTAAAGCCATCGTTAAATTGGCTGCTGGTCAAGAAATTGATTTTGCAAGTGCTGAGTAAGGAGTCTAATAATGGCAATTATTAAAAAGTCTAAGCCGACCTCTGCAGGACGCCGTTTTGTTGTCAATGTGGTAGAGCCGACATTGCACAAAGGCAAGCCTCATTCAGCTTTGTTAGAGAAAAAATCAAAGTCTGGTGGTCGTAATAACAATGGTCGTATTACTGTACGCCATCACGGTGGTGGTCATAAGCAACACTATCGCCTAATCGATTTCAAACGTAACAAGACTGGCATTCCAGCGACTGTAGAGCGTTTGGAATATGATCCAAACCGCACTGCGCATATTGCGTTAATTAAATATGCAGATGGTGAACGCGCTTATATCCTAGCACCTAAAAAATTGGTTGCTGGTGATGTGATTGAGTCTGGTGAGAATGTTTCAATCAAAGCGGGTAACTGCCTTCCTTTGCGTAATATTCCGGTTGGTACCATTGTCCATGCTTTGGAAATGCGCCCTGGAAAAGGTGCACAAATTGCACGTTCAGCAGGTGCCTATGCACAAATCGCGGGTCGTGACGGGGCTTATGTTCTAGTTAAGTTACGTTCTGGTGAAATGCGTAAGATCCTGGCTGAATGTAAAGCGACAATCGGAGAAGTTGGTAACTCTGAACACAGTCTGCGTAAATTAGGTAAGGCCGGTGCCACTCGTTGGCGCGGTGTTCGACCTACTGTTCGAGGTGTTGCTATGAACCCTGTAGATCACCCGCATGGTGGTGGTGAAGGGCGTACCTCTGGTGGTCGTAACCCTGTAACTCCTTGGGGTGTGCCTACTAAAGGTAAGAAAACTCGTAGTAATAAGCGTACAGATAAGATGATTGTACGACGTAGAAATAAGTAATAAGGAAGGACACTGATGCCACGTTCAGTTAAAAAAGGACCTTTTGTAGATCACCACTTGTATAAGAAAGTGGTTGAGGCGCAAGAATCTGGTAATAAACGTCCAATTAAAACATGGTCAAGAAGATCAATGATCCTGCCTGAAATGATCGGTTTAACAATTGCCGTTCATAATGGTAAGGAACATATCCCTGTTTTCGTATCTGAAAATATGGTTGGCCATAAATTGGGTGAATTTTCAATGACTCGTACTTACCGTGGCCATGCTGCGGATAAGAAAGCTAAGCGTAAATAGGAGACGATGTAATGCAAGTAAGTGCAACTCATAAATTCGCTCGCATCTCTCCTCAGAAAGTACGCTTGGTCGCGGATATGATCCGTGGAAAAGATGTCGAGACAGCCGTTAATATTTTGGCCTTCAGTGATAAAAAAGCAGCTTCACTTATGAAGACTGTTTTAAATTCAGCGATTGCAAATGCTGAAAATAATGAAGGTGCGGATATTGATGAATTAAAGGTTACAGCCGCTTATGTCAATGAGGGGCCGATCATGAAGCGCATGCGTGCACGTGCTAAAGGTCGCGGTAACCGTATCTTAAAACGTACCAGTCATATCACTGTTACTGTTGGCGAGAAATAAGGAGAATCAGAATGGGTCAAAAAGTAAATCCTACTGGTATCCGACTAGGTATTACAAAAGATTGGAATGCTCGTTGGTATGCTGATAGCAAGAACTATGCTGATTTTCTTGTCAGTGATGTTGAAATTCGTAACGAATTAAACTCTAAATTAAAGCATGCTTCAATTAGTAAATTGAACATTGAGCGTGTTGCTAATGGAATTCGTGTTACGGTTCATACCGCTCGCCCTGGTGTTGTGATTGGTAAGAAAGGTGAAGATATTGAAAAGCTAAAGCAATCTTTGATTAAAAAGACGGGCTTGCCGGTAAATATCAACATTGAAGAAATCAAAAAGCCTGAGCTTGATGCTAAGTTAGTTGCTGAAAGCATTGCTCAACAGCTTGAAAAGCGTATTCAATTCCGTCGTGCTATGAAGCGCGCTGTGGGTAATGCGATGCGTTTAGGTGCCGAAGGTATTAAGGTAACCGTTTCAGGTCGTTTGAATGGTGCTGATATTGCACGTGCAGAATGGTATAGAGAAGGGCGTGTACCGCTTCATACATTCCGTGCAGATATCGATTACGCAACGTTCGAAGCAGATACAACTTACGGAAAAATCGGCGTCAAAGTCTGGATTTTCAAAGGCGAAAAGCTAGGTAAGTTAGCACTGGACGATAATAAACAATCTAAGGGCAAGAAAGGCCGTAAATAAAAGGATAACTAACTATGTTAATGCCTAAACGTACCAAATTTAGAAAAGTTCATAAAGGGCGTAACCGCGGTTTGGCACAAGTTGGAAACAAAGTTAGCTTCGGTGATTTTGGCCTTAAAGCCTTAGAGCGTGGAAGAATGACTTCTCGTCAGATCGAAGCTGGTCGACGTGTTATGACGCGTCATGTAAAGCGTGGTGCTAAAATTTGGATTCGTGTGTTTCCTGATAAGCCGATTACAAACAAACCTCTTGAGGTTCGTATGGGTAAAGGTAAAGGGAGTGTAGAATACTGGGTTGCTCAAATTCAGCCTGGTCGAATCCTTTATGAAATTCAGGGTGTAGATGAAAATTTAGCGCGTGAAGCTTTTGCTTTAGCGGCGGCTAAACTCCCATTTAAAACCCAAGTTGTAACCAGAACGGTGATGTAAATGACTGCAAAAGAACTACATGACAAAACAGTTGATGAACTAAAAGCAGAACTTATTGATTTGCTTAAAGAGCAATTCAACTTAAGAATGCAACATGCAACTGGTCAGTTATCTAACTCTGCGCAATTAAAGACGGTTCGTCGTACAATTGCACGAGTTAAAACCATCATTCGTCAAAAAGTGAGTAAGTAAGAATGGCTGGTCAAGAGAAAAAAGCACGTACAATGCAAGGTGTTGTAGTAAGCAACGGTATGGAGCAATCAATTGTTGTCCGTACAGATCGTTTTATTAAGCACCCTAAGTATAAGAAATTCGTTCGCAAGTCTACTAAAGTTATGGCTCATGACTCTGAAAACACCTGTGGTGTGGGTGACTCTGTCACTATTCAGGAATGTAAGCCATTGTCTAAGAATAAATCTTGGACTTTAGTAAGTGTAGACGAAAAAGCAAAAATTTAAAGTTAATAAACTTAAGTAGCATAGCGTTAAACTATTTGCTATAATAGTTTAATTCGAACCGTTATAGTGGTTAAGCCAATAGGAACTGACCACTGTAGCGGTTTTTGTGCTGTAATAATTTTACTTTTATGGATGGAGTACCACCATGATTCAAATGCAAACAGTGCTTGATGTTGCAGATAACAGTGGAGCACGACGTGTCCAATGTATTAAGGTGTTAGGCGGTTCAAAACGTCGTTATGCCAGCGTTGGTGACGTAATTAAAGTGAGTGTTAAGGAAGCTGCACCACGTGGTAAGGTCAAGAAAGGTGATGTCTATAATGCTGTTGTAGTTCGTACTGCAAAAGGCGTTAGAAGAAACGACGGATCGCTTATTAAGTTTGATGGCAATGCAGCTGTTATTCTTAATGCTAAGCTAGAGCCGATCGGTACACGTATCTTTGGACCAGTTACTCGTGAGCTTCGTAATGAAAAGTTTATGAAAATTGTTTCATTAGCTCCTGAAGTTTTATAAGGATTAAATGATGAATCGATTAAGAAAAGGTGATGAAGTAATCGTCATCACTGGTAAAGATAAAGGAAAGCGTGGTTCCATCTCTGCCGTTTTAGAAAACGGCAAGGTTTTAGTTGATGGAATTAATCTGGTTAAGAAGCATACAAAACCAAATCCTATGACAGGTGTTCAAGGTGGTATTGTTTCTAAAGAGATGCCTATGGACGCTTCAAATGTGGCTTTGTTGAACCCTGAGACTAATAAGGCTGATAAAGTCGGCTTTAAGTTAGAAGGCGAAACCAAAATCCGCTTTTTCAAGTCTACTGGTAAAGCAGTTGATGCTTAAGATAGGTTAGAAGAATGGCAAGATTACAGAAAGTCTACAATGACCAGGTTGTCTCACAATTGACTGAGAAATTTGGTTACAAAACACCTATGCAGGCCCCGCGTTTGTCAAAAATCACCATTAATATGGGTGTGGGCGATGCAATTGGTGACAAAAAAGTATTAGATAACGCTGTATCTGACTTGGAAACTATTGCAGGTCAGAAAGCAGTGAGAACTCTAGCACGTAAGTCAGTAGCGAGTTTTAAAGTTCGTGAAGGTTATCCTGTTGGTTGTAAGGTGACATTGCGTGGTGAAAAGATGTATGAGTTCTTGGATCGACTAATTAATATCGCACTTCCACGTGTACGTGATTTTCGTGGTGTAAACCCGAATGCGTTTGATGGTCGCGGGAACTACAATCTAGGTTTAAAAGAGCAGATTATCTTCCCAGAAATCGAGTTTGAGAAGGTTGATAAAATCCGTGGTATGGATATTAACTTTGCGACGACTGCCGGTTCAAATGAAGAAGCTAAAGCTCTTCTAGAAGCCTTTAATTTTCCATTTAAGAAATAGAGGGTTTTCTTGTGGCTAAGCAATCAATGATTGAAAGAGAAAAGAAACGCGCTAAAGCAGTTGCTAAATATGCAGACAAACGTATTGCATTGAAAAAAGCATCTGTCGATATGTCTTTAAGTTTCGAAGAGCGTATGGAAGCAATGGAAAAGTTGGCTAAGTTGCCACGCAATGCTTCTCCTGTCCGTCAACAGAATCGTTGTCGTTTAACAGGGCGTCCACACGGCGTATATAGAAAGTTTGGTTTGTCACGTAACATGCTACGTCAGTTAGCTATGCAAGGTGATGTTCCTGGTTTAAGAAAAGCCAGTTGGTAAGGATAAATATCTATGAGTATGTCTGATCCAATAGCTGATATGTTAACTCGCATCCGTAATGGCCAAATTGCTGGTCATGCGAATGTTGTAATTCCTTCATCTAAAGTAAAACTGGCAATCGCTAAAGTTTTGTCTGAAGAAGGATTTGTTTCAACGTACAGCGTTAATGAAAAAGATGGTAAATCTGAATTATCAGTTGATCTTAAATATTATGAAGGTAAACCGGTTATTGACATGATCAAACGTGTCAGCCGTCCTGGTCTTCGTGTATATAAGAACAAAGATGAAATTCCAGAGGTAATTGGTGGTCTAGGGATCGCCTTAATTTCAACATCAAAAGGTATTATGACTGACCGTGATGCTCGTAAAGCGGGTATTGTTGGGGAAGTTATTTGCTACGTTGCATAAGGATTTATTATGTCAAGAATTGCAAAGAATCCTGTTGTACTTCCAGCTGGTGTTGAAGTGAATGTTAATGGAAGCGACGTTACTGTCAAAGGCAGTAAAGCAACATTAACAAAGACGTTCAATTCAGCTGTTAAAGTTACACTTGAAGATGGCACTGTTACCTTCGCTCCGGTTGAAGGTGCTGCCAATGGTTGGGCGCAAGCTGGAACGGTTCGTTCATTAGTAAACAGCATGGTTGTTGGTGTTACTGATGGATTTGAGAAAAAGCTACAGTTGGTCGGGGTTGGTTACCGTGCAAACTCGCAAGGTAAAGTCCTTAATTTGACACTAGGTTTTTCACATCCAGTAGAGCATGCTATTCCTGAAGGAATAACCATTGAAACGCCAAGTCAAACAGAAATTGTTGTAAAAGGTGCTGATAAGCAGCTTGTTGGACAAGTTGCTGCAAACATCCGTGCTTACCGCCCACCTGAGCCTTACAAAGGTAAGGGTGTTAAGTATGCTGATGAGCGCATTTTACGTAAAGAAGCTAAGAAGAAATAAGGCTGGAAGTAATTATGGATAAGAAAGCAGCCCGTCTTCGTAGAGCGAAGAAAACAAGAGCTAAAATTAGAGAGTTGGAAGTTCCACGTTTGTGTATCTATCGTACTTCTCAACATATTTACGCTCAATTAATCTCAGCTAATGGTGCTGATGTAATTGCTTCTAGCTCTACTGTACAAGCGGACATTAAAAAAGAAGTCAGCAACACTGGTAATAAAGAAGCTGCTCAAATTGTTGGTAAAGCGATCGCTGAAAAAGCAAAAGCAGCGGGTGTTACCAAAGTTGCATTCGACCGTTCTGGATTCAAATATCATGGACGTGTACAACAATTAGCAGAATCAGCCCGTGAAAGCGGTCTTGAATTTTAAAGGAAGGATGAATTATGTCTTCACGTGAATTACAAGATGGACAAGATGGTCTAGTTGAAAAGCTAGTCTCCGTTCGCCGTCTTGCTAAAGTTGTAAAAGGTGGTCGTGTATTCGGTTTCTCAGCACTTGCCGTTGTCGGTGATGGTGAAGGTCGAGTTGGTTATGGAAGTGGTAAAGCCAGTGAAGTACCAGTTGCGATCAAAAAAGCAATGGAAAAAGCACGTCGTAACATGAAGGATGTACCTCTTAATAATGGTACTCTTCAATATCCAATTAATTACAAGCAGGGTGCAGCTAACATTGTAATGTTGCCTGCCTCTGAAGGTACTGGAGTCATTGCCGGTGGTGCAATGCGTGCAGTGTTAGAAGCAGCGGGTGTTAAAAACGTATTGTCTAAATGCGTTGGTACCACTCGTCCTGTTAACGTTGTTCGCAGTACTGTTAATGCTTTAACCAGCATGAGCAGCCCAGAGAAAATCGCTGCTAAGCGTGGCAAAACTCTAGAAGAGATTTTAGGTGAGTAAAATGTCAGATAATAAATATGTAAAAGTGACATTGGTGAAAAGTACGATTGGGCGTTTGCCAGCACATAAAGCATGTGTGTCTGGCCTTGGTCTGAGAAGAATGCACCAAACAGTTGCCGTTATTGACACTCCAGAAAATCGTGGGATGATCAATAAGGTATCCTACTTGCTAAAGGTTGAGGAAGCTTAAAATGCATTTAAATACTCTAAAACCAGCAGAAGGTTCTAAGTCTGTTAGAAAGCGCGTTGGACGTGGTCAAGGTTCTGGTTTAGGTAAAATGGGTGGACGTGGTCATAAAGGTCAAAAGTCTCGCTCAGGTGGTATGCCTAAAATCGGTTTTGAAGGTGGACAAATGCCTTTACAGAGAAGATTGCCTAAATTAGGTTTCTCTTCACGTAAAGCGTCATATGTTACCGAGATTCGTTTAGACACCCTTTCTAAAGTCGAAGCGGATGTCGTTGATCTAGCAGCCTTGAAGGCAGCTGATCTAATTGGCGAAAAGATTAAATCAGTTAAAGTTGTGAACTCTGGCGAAATTACTAAAGCAGTAAAATTGTCTGGAATCAAAGCGACAGCTGGTGCTAAAGCTGCAATTGAGGCAGCTGGCGGGTCAATCGAAGATTAATCTTTATGACTAGTTCAATTGCATCCAACGCCATGAGTGATCTGAAAAACAAAATATTATTTGTTTTAGGTGCTCTAATTGTTTACCGTTTAGGTACACATATTCCTGTGCCATCTATTGATCCAGTCGCCTTGGCAGCAATGTTTGAACAGCAAAAGGGTACCATCCTAGACATGTTTAACATGTTCTCAGGTGGTGCCCTTGAGCGTCTCTCAATTTTTGCTTTAGGGATCATGCCTTACATCTCTGCATCGATTATCATGCAGCTTTTGACGGTTGTTTCACCAAAATTGGAACAGCTTAAAAAGGAAGGTGAGCACGGACGTCGCAAAATAACTCAATACACTCGAATGGGTACGGTAGTTTTAGCTACCTTCCAGGGACTAGGTGTTGCAGTGGCGTTAGAGTCACAAAATATAAATGGTATGTCTGTCGTTGTAGACCCAGGTTTCTTATTTAAGTTGACTGCGGTTACGACATTGGTTGGTGGAACCATTTTCTTGATGTGGTTGGGTGAGCAAATCACCGAACGTGGAATTGGGAATGGTATTTCATTAATCATTTTTGCCGGTATCGTAGCTGGGTTACCTTCTGCGTTAGGCGGTACGTTTGAACAAGTAAATACAGGTGCATTACATGCTATTACTGTATTTGTTTTACTTGCTCTGATTTTTGCGGTTATTGCATTTGTTGTTTTTGTTGAAAGGGGTCAAAGACGTATTCCTGTTCACTATGCTCAAAAAATGCGTGGTCGTAAACTGTACGGTGGTCAAGAAAGCCATCTGCCTTTGAAGTTAAACATGGCAGGTGTTATTCCTCCTATATTCGCCTCTAGCATTATCTTATTCCCGGCTACCTTGGGTGGTTGGTTTGGTACCGCTGAGAATATGGGTTGGTTGAAAGACATTGCAACCACAATGTCTCCTGGTCAGCCACTGTATATTTTGTTGTATGCATTAGCGATTATTTTCTTCTGTTTCTTTTATACGGCGATCGTATTTAATCCTAATGAAACAGCAGATAACTTAAGAAAATCGGGTGCATATTTGCCTGGTATTCGTCCAGGTCCACAAACTGCACGACATATTGATGGCATTATGGGTCGATTGACTCTAGCAGGTGCGATTTATATTACGGCTGTTTGTTTATTGCCAGAATTTTTAATTCTTTACTGGAATGTCCCTTTCTATTTTGGAGGAACATCATTGCTGATCATTGTGATTGTGGTTATGGATTTCATGACCCAAGTTCAAGCGCAAATGCAATCTACCCAGTATGAAGGCATGATGAAAAAAGCAAAATTTAAAGGAAAATAACTTACTGTTATTTATCTAGTAATTGATTTGGAAAACGAGTATAATGCTCTGTTTTTCAGTAGATGGAATTTAAGGGAGCGTCAAAATGGCTCGTATTGCCGGCGTAAACATACCAGTTAACAAGCATGTTGTTATTGGGTTGACTTCAATCTACGGGATTGGATCAACTATTTCAAAAGCAATTTGTTCGACTGTTAACGTGGATCCAACCACTAAGGTTAGAGAGCTAACTGAAGATCAGTTAGAAGCACTTCGTTCAGAAGTACAAAAGTATAAAATTGAAGGTGATTTACGACGTGATGTCTCTATGAACATTAAGCGATTAATGGACATGGGTTGTTACCGTGGTATCCGTCACCGTCGTAGTCTGCCTTTACGTGGACAACGTACAAAAACTAATGCACGTACTCGTAAAGGTCCAGTAAGACCGATTAAGAGATAACGCATAATTGCGAGAGTAGATATGGCAAAAGCAAATTCGCGTGTAAAAAAGAAAGTCAAACACGTCGTTACAGACGCTGTAGCGCATGTACATGCAACTTTCAACAACACCATCGTGACGATTACAGATCGTCAAGGTAACACTTTATGTTGGGCAACTTCTGGTGGAAGTGGTTTCCGCGGATCACGTAAAAGTACACCATTCGCAGCACAGGTTGCAGCAGAAAGAGCCGGTCAAATGGCTCATGACTATGGTGTCAAGAATATGGAAGTTATGGTTAAAGGTCCAGGACCTGGTCGTGACTCAGCTGTTCGTGGTTTACATAGTGCAGGATTCAAGATTACGGCTATTGCAGACGTAACTCCAATCCCACACAACGGTTGCCGACCACCTAAAAAACGTCGCGTTTAATATTTGAGGTAAACATGGCTAGATATATTGGACCAAAGTGTAAACTTGCCCGTCGTGAAGGTACTGATTTATTTTTGAAAAGCGGTGTTCGTAGCATCGAATCAAAATGTAAAATCGATCAACTACCTGGTCAACACGGTGCAGGTCGTAAGCGTGTAACTGAATATGGTTTACAGTTACGTGAAAAACAAAAAGTACGTCGTATGTATGGTGTACTTGAGAAGAAGTTCCGTCTTTACTATAAAGAAGCGGACCGTCGTAAAGGATCAACAGGTGTCAACTTGCTACAGATTCTTGAAAGCCGTTTAGATAACGTTGTTTATCGTATGGGCTTTGCTTCTACTCGTTCAGAAGCGCGTCAGTTAGTTTCTCACAAAGCTATTTTAGTGAATGGTCAGACTGTAAACATTCCTTCTTATGAAGTGACTGCGGGCGATACCATTACTATTAGAGAGAAAGCTCGTAACCAAAGCCGCATCGCGTCTGCACTTGAATTAAGTGCTCAGTCCAGTACGGTAGGTTGGGTTGAAGTAGATAGCACTAAATTTGAAGGAATCTTCAAATCTGTGCCAGATCGTTCAGATCTATCTGCAGACATTTCTGAAAACCTAATTGTTGAGCTTTACTCTAAGTAATACTTTCAAACGGAGATAACTTCTAATGCAAGAGATGTTAGAACAGCTGTTAACACCTCGTTTAGTAGATATTCAAAGACGATCAGATTTTCACAGTCGTGTAACTTTAGAACCTCTGGAAAGAGGTTTTGGTCATACACTGGGAAATGCATTACGTCGTATTTTGTTATCTTCTATGCCTGGTGCTGCGATTGTAGAAACCCAAATTGATGGAGTTCTTCATGAATATTCATCTATTGAGGGTGTCAGAGAAGATGTTTTAGAAATTCTTCTGAATCTAAAAGAAGTTTCTGTAAAACTGAACGCGAAAAGCAGTGCAGAATTGACTTTACATAAAAAAGGACCAGCAGTTGTTCGTGCATCAGACATAGAAGTTGATCATGATGTAGAGATTGCAAATCCTGATCACATCATTGCGCATGTGAGTGAAGGGGCTGAGTTGAACATGAGACTGAAAGTTGAGACCGGTATTGGGTACCGTCCAGCTATTCAGTCAGAAACAGAATCAACCCAAATTGGAAGCTTAAAGCTTGATGCCAGTTTCAGTCCTGTTCATACTGTGAGTTATGAAGTTCAGAATGCACGTGTGGAACAGCGTACAGACTTGGATAAATTGATCATTGATGTCGTAACGGATGGAACTTTGGATCCTGAAGATGCGATCAAACAAGCCGCTACTGTATTGCACTATCAATTGAATGCGTTCGTTGATCTTAAGCATAAAGAAGTTGCCGCACCAGAAGAAGAAGAGAACGAGTTTGATCCTATCTTCTTGCAACCGGTTGATGATCTTGAGTTGACTGTGCGTTCAGCAAACTGCTTGAAAGCAGAACAAATCTACTACATTGGTGATTTAGTTCAACGTTCTGAAACACACTTATTGAAAACACCTAACCTAGGTAAAAAATCTTTGCAGGAAATTAAAGACGTTCTTGCCCAAAGAGGTTTAGGTTTGGGAACTAAATTAGAAAACTGGCCACCAGCAAGCTTGGTGAGCAAAGAGTCAGTATAATATAAGGAAGCTATCATGCGTCATGGTAAATCAGGTCGTAAGTTTAATCGTAATAGCTCACACCGAAAGGCAATGTTTAAAAACATGTCTGCTTCACTATTTGAGCACGAAGTGATTCGTACTACGGTTGCTAAGGCAAAAGAACTTCGTACAGTGGCTGAGCCTTTGATTACACTTGCAAAAGAAGACAGTGTTCATAACCGTCGTATCGCTTTTGCACGTTTAGGTGATAAAGCAGCAGTTGGTAAGTTATTTTCAGAGTTAGGTCCACGTTACCAAGCTCGTCCAGGTGGATACATCCGCGTTTTGAAATGTGGTTTCCGTCCTGGTGATAATGCGCCAATGGCTATTGTTGAGTTGGTAGATCGTCCGGTCACGGACGCTAACGATTCAGCAGAATAAGCTATAACGATATAAAAAAGCCGGTTTTACCGGCTTTTTTTTGGCTTAAATTTTATGATCTTTGATACGCACTGTCATTTAGACGCCTTTACGGCCGATGAATTATCTGCTCAGCTCAACTCAAACCATCATTATCTTACGATGGGAACTTCTCTGCAAAACTGGAGTACAGTCTTAAGGCTTTCTAGCCAGTATCCTAACGTATTTCCAGCCCTTGGTTTGCATCCCTGGTTCGTCGATCACAACAGTTTCTCTTCACTCGTGCATTTAGAAAGCCTTTTGGAAAACGAGTCTATCCATGCATTGGGTGAAATTGGTTTAGACTTTTCGAAGGATTATGCGAATACTAAATCGCTACAGCTTGAAATCTTTGAACTTCAACTTAAGTTGGCTTTGCGCTTTGATTTACCGGTGTCATTGCATGTTTATAAAGCGCATAATGAAATGTTGGCCTTGCTCAAGCAATATCCTGTGAAAGGTGTTCTACATGGATTGGGCGCCAGTATTCAGATTGCACAAGCCTATCTTGATTTAGGGCTGTTATTTGGTGTTAATGCAGTTATATTACGTTCTAATGCACGGCGTTATCATCAATTGGTCAGTCACTTTGGAAGCAAGTCCTTGGTTCTGGAAACGGATGCCCCTAATGTCATCGTGCCTGGACAGGATCAAGCCCAGTTATACGATATCTTAGAGACTTTATCCGCTGTATCACGTTTAACCGGTGAATCGGTTGACTCCATAGAAAAGGTTACCGGCTGCAATGCCCAGCGTATTTTTAATTTAGTTAAGGAATGAATGTCTATGTCTGCGCTTTTTGAACGTAGTCTTTTGGTTTTTCAGCAAGCTGGAATCGATAATTTAAAACAGTCACACGTATTGGTTGCCGGGGTCGGTGGGGTCGGCGGTTTTGTGATTGAGGCCTTGGTCCGTGCCGGGGTAGGCCGTTTGACTATTGTGGATCATGATGATGTCTCCGAATCCAACTTAAACCGACAAATCATCGCCTTGCACTCTTCAATCGGACAGAACAAGGCGGAAGTGATGCGTGAACGAATTCATGACATCCATCCCGATTGCCAGGTGTCCATCTCCAAACAATTCATACGCCCAGACGATATGGATGCCTTGTTGGCGGGTGACTTTGACTATGTCATAGACGCGATCGATAGCTTGAATTGTAAGGTTGCTTTGGTGGCCTCCGCAGTGCAAAAAGGCATTCCGGTAGCTTCCAGCATGGGGGCTGGACGTCGAATTGATCCTGCCAAGATCGCCTTGTCCGATATTTCCAAAACCCACGGATGTGCGCTTGCACGCAATATGCGTCAACGGTTGAAAAAGCAGGGCATCAAAAAAGGGGTGATGACGGTTTTTTCAACCGAGTTGCCAAAAGAGCCAGGGCCAATGGAGGAGATTGAAGGTGCCCGTGGTAGGGTTGTCAATGGCACCGCAAGTTATATGCCCGGTATCTTCGGATTGATGCTGGCCGGCTACGTTATACAGAAGCTGGCGGCAACCGAGCATTCTGCCTAAATTCAATAGGACTGTGTCAGATGGATGCTAATAAAGTATGGGATACAGGCCCTGTTGATTAACGTTACGCTGGGCATTTTTCACTGTGCCGTCCTTTGTCAGTTTTTGTATCCTTGCTCGGATAATTGGCAGGCTTTGATCCAAAGGCATGCCCGCCTTTAATTCGGGCGAGTACAGTATCTTCAAAAACAGGTAATCCAAGCCGGTGAGCAGGTCTAATTTGCTGCTGTCGTTGGCGATGCTTGGAGCCACCCAGTCTGAATCATTGGGCAATCCCAATAGTTGGGTGGTTTCTTCCACCACACAAGCCGGCAGCAAGCCTCTGCTCATTATGTGATCGACAGGCAATATGACTACAGCATTTATAATTGCGCCATTTTCCCCCGTTTTAAAAGATCCCATGCAATGGCTGTTGCGTTCAATATCTGGGATGGTGCTCTGGGTGAAACGTGCTATGTCCGCTCGGTAATGTTGATCCTGTGTAAGCAGGATTTTTAGGTTGGCGTCATCCGCATTTTCAACCTGTTCTATTGGGTGTTGGGTGATCTGTTGTAATTGTTTTAGATGGACTTCGAATAGGTTTTCAATCATTGGGTTAGGCGCTAGGCCGTGATATTGGAAGACATAACGAATTGGAGCTTCCCATTTCAGCAGTCTGAAATCGGTTTGTTGATATTCGTTTTTCAAGGCGATTTCCACAAAGGCTTTTTCAATATAATCGGCGCTTTGCCATTGATTCAGTTTCGTATCAGCCAGGCTCGGTAAACTTTGAAAAAAGAGCAGCAGCAAAACCGGCAGGCCTGGTCGTCGAGATTTTAAATGCATAGACTTTCCAGAATCTTCTGTAAAACAGGCAGGCCTGCCTGTTTTTAAATATTAAGTGTCATAATCCCGTTTTTAGAGCATGTTTTTAAGGTAATAGCCGGTATGGGATTCAGGGGTGTTGGCCACCTGTTCGGGTGTGCCGCTGGCGACGATCTGGCCGCCGCCGGAACCACCTTCGGGGCCTAAGTCCACAATCCAGTCTGCGGTTTTGATGACATCCAGATTGTGTTCGATAATGACAATCGTATTTCCCTGATCTCGCAGATGGCGAATCACTTTGAGCAACAGTTCAATGTCATGAAAGTGCAGACCGGTGGTGGGCTCGTCCAGAATGTAGAGCGTATTGCCGGTATCGCGTTTGGAGAGTTCTTTGGCTAATTTTACACGTTGCGCTTCACCGCCGGACAGGGTGGTGGCGCTTTGACCGAGTTTGATATAGCCCAGCCCCACTTCTATCAGCATTTGCAGCTTGCGGGCAATGACCGGGATGGCATCAAAGAAAGCACGGGCATCTTCAGCGGTCATTTCCAGGATTTCGTGAATGTTTTTGCCTTTGTATTGCACCTGTAGGGTTTCTCGATTGTAGCGCGCGCCTTGACAGGCATCGCAAGGCACGTAGACATCCGGCAGGAAGTGCATCTCCACCTTGATCATGCCGTCCCCCTGGCAGGCTTCACAGCGTCCGCCTTTGACGTTAAAACTGAAACGTCCGGGCGTATAACCACGGGTGCGCGACTCTGGCGTGGCTGCAAGCAGTTCACGAATCGGTGTGAACAGTCCGGTATAGGTCGCCGGATTTGAACGCGGAGTGCGTCCAATCGCACTTTGGTCGATATTGACCGCCTTGTCGAAATGTTCTAGCCCTTCAACCGATTCGTAAGGCGCGGTGATTTGCATGGCGCCGTTGAGTTCGTTGGCGCTGATTTTGGACAGGGTTCCGTTAATCAGAGTCGATTTTCCTGAACCTGAAACGCCGGTTACGCAAGTCAACAGGCCTGCTGGGATTTCCAGAGTGACGTTTTGCAGGTTGTTGCCGCTGGCTCCTTTGATTGTGAGCCACTTGTTTTTGCTCGGTTCCAGGCGTTCGCCCGGGACTTCAATTTTTCGGGTGCCTTTGAGGAATTGCCCAGTCAGGGATTCCGGGTTATTGGTCACCTCTTCCGGCGTTCCCTGTGCCATGATGCGACCACCGTGGATACCGGCTCCGGGGCCAATGTCCAACACATAATCGGCGGCACGTATGGCGTCCTCATCGTGTTCCACAACAATGACGGTATTGCCCAAATCACGCAGATGGGTCAAGGTCGCCAATAGGCGATCGTTGTCGCGCTGGTGAAGCCCGATCGACGGTTCGTCAAGTACATACATGACCCCAACCAGGCCTGCTCCGATTTGGCTGGCGAGCCTGATTCGCTGGGCCTCACCACCAGACAAGGTTTCCGCACTTCGGCTCAGGGTCAAATAATTGAGTCCGACATTGACCAGAAAGCTCAAGCGTTCGTGTATCTCTTTGATGATTTTGTCGGCAATTTTGCCTTTGGCACCTTCCAGTTGAAGCTGGCTAAAGAATTCATGCAGTTCATTGATCGGTTGTTCGGTCAAAGAGGGAAGGGTGCGGTCCGCGATATAAACATGGCGGGCGGCGGTATTCAGACGAGTGCCTTCACACGACGGACAGAGTGTGCTGACACGATATTTATCCAACTCATCTCGCACCGACTTGCTCTCGGTTTCCGCGAAACGGCGTTCCATATTGGGAATGACCCCTTCAAAACGGCGGGTGTCGCTGTATTTGCCGTGCGGTAACGGAATCTTTTTGGTGCCGGAGCCATAGAGGATGACTTGGCGATGTTCCTCGGAAAGTTCTTCCCAAGGCGTTTCCACATCGAATTCGTAATGGTCGGCGACCGCTTTGAGCAGGTCGTAATAATATTTATGGCGACGGTCCCAGCCACGAATTGCCCCTCCGGCGAGACTCAGTTCGGGATGGGTGATGACGCGTTTGGGGTCAAAGTTGTCTTTGACACCAAGCCCGTCGCAACTTGGGCAGGCGCCGTGCGGGTTGTTGAAGGAGAAGATTCTCGGTTCCAGTTCCGGAACCGAATAGCCGCAATGCGGGCAGGAGAACTTTTCAGAAAAAAGCAGTTCAAAATCGTCCGATTCATCCATCGGCAGCACTCGAGCGATTCCGTCCGCCAGGCGCAGAGCGGTTTCAAACGACTCCGCAAGGCGCTGTTTGATGTCGGCTCGAACCTTGAAGCGGTCAACGATGACATCGATGTCGTGTTTCTTGTTTTTATCCAGTTGGATCTGCCCATCGAGTTCATGCACTACGCCGTCAATACGTGCGCGAATATAGCCTTGTGCCTGAAGTTCGTCCAGCAGCTGGTGGTGCTCGCCTTTTTTACCGCGAACCACCGGAGCAATCAGCAGGCATTTGCTGCCTTCCGGCAGGGTCAGCGTATGGTCAACCATTTGGCTGACGGTTTGAGCCTCTAAGTCACAAAGGTGGGTCGGGCAGCGCGGTGTGCCGGTACGCGCGTAGAGCAGTCTCAAGTAGTCGTAAATTTCGGTAACGGTTCCGACGGTGGAACGTGGATTGTGAGAGGTCGATTTTTGCTCGATCGAGATGGCTGGAGAGAGCCCTTCAATGTGATCCACATCAGGCTTTTCCATCATCGACAGGAATTGACGGGCGTAAGCCGATAGCGATTCCACATAGCGGCGCTGACCTTCCGCATAGATGGTGTCAAATGCCAGGGAGGATTTTCCAGAACCGGACAGGCCGGTAATCACAATTAGTTTGTCACGCGGCAAGGTGACATCAATGTTTTTTAAATTGTGGGTTCGTGCTCCCTGGATAATGATTTCTTCTAGCATGTGCGTCCGTCGTTTGAATAAAAAAACCATTATAACAAGATGAGACGCTTGTCACTCATCTGCAACATGGGGTTGGGCGATAAAGCGTGTGAACCGGTTCGGTTTTAGGGCGACGGGGAGCCTAATTGCAAAGTGCCGTCAATTTGAATGCGTAATTCGCTTTGCCCGGATTCAATCACCGGCGCGGCTTCCGACATGCTTCGAGCGGCTTGCAGGTAGGGTCGCGGGGGCTGAATTGCTGAAGGTGAATGAATTTGGGTTTTCACCAGCTGATAATGCGGCTTGCCAAAACTTTGGGCAATGAGCTCCGCTTGCTTTTGGTAACGTTTCAGTGCTTGTTGGGTCAAGTTGACAAGGGTTTTCTGGCGGGCCTCTTCCGAAATGCGGAATTGGGTCGATTCATAACTGAGGTATGGCTGCAATTGGGTCAGCAATTTAGGCAGGCCTGCCAGTTTTTCGGTCGTCAAAATCAATGACTGCCGGCCTTTCCAATGGGTGATGATCTGTTGTTTGTTATAAGCGGGGTAGACTTGATAGGGAGAGGTTTGCAATTGTATATGCGGCTGAGATTTCAATACCTTCAGCGCGGCTTGCATGTGTTGGTTGATTTCTTGCATTACGCCTTCAGCAGAAGGGGCTTGGGCGATATGACGAAAACGGATTTCCGCTACGTCATTGTCCAGTTGTTGGGCCTGGCTGATGCTGAAATGAACTTGATGCAACGGCTTGCTGTGAATGTCGTCGTTTTGTGCGTAAGCCATCGACTGGAAACCTAAAGTGAAAATCAGGCTGGCCGTCAAGCGGGCCAAGACGATTGTGAATGCTGGGGGCAGGGTGTGTACGAATCTCATAATGTTCCCTTTCAGTGAAGTCGTGGTGAGCGTTTCTGTTTGCTTGAATCTCAGCCGGTGGATGATGCACGATTTGTGTCTCATGCTGCGTTTTCGATGTTTATCACCGGTGAAAAAAGACAAGTTTTAATTATAGCGTGAGTCACAAACAGGGGTGTTATAATTGGCGACTTTATCTAAGGAACCTCTGATTGAATCCGTTTGAAATTCTGCGGGGCTTAGCCAAATTTGCCATCTCTGCGTTGTGAAGTTTTGTAAGGTCTAGACATGACTGCAACTTCACGCCTTGATCTGACAAACTTGGCGTTGCCAGAATCCAAACGGATTCAATTGGAGCTTCCCTAAGCGAACCTTTTCATACTTAAGAAGCTGAAATTAAGGATTTCTGAATGTCTGAACCCTCTCCCGCCGCTATGAATCCGACCGAGAAACGCGCCGCCCTGTCCGTTGCCGGAATCTTTTCCACCCGTATGCTCGGGTTGTTTATGATTTTTCCAGTGTTCGCCTTGTTTGCCGAGGCTGAATTTGCAGAGGTGACCGGAACGCAAATCGGTATCGCCATCGGTATTTACGGTTTGACTCAGGCGCTGTTGCAGATTCCTTATGGCATGCTGTCTGATAAGTATGGACGCAAACCTTTAATCATTGCTGGAATGTTGGTGTTTATGGCCGGTTCCGTGATGTGTGCCTTGGCCGATTCCATTGAAATGATGATCCTAGGGCGCGCCTTGCAGGGCATGGGAGCGGTTGCTGCGGTGTTGATGGCATCGGTGGCCGACCTGGTGAGTGAACAATTTCGACTCAGGGCCATGTCGATCGTGGGCATCACCATCGGTTTATCCTTTACCTTGTCGCTGATCGCCGGGCCGGTTCTGTCGGCCTGGTTTGGTGTGCGCGGCATTTTTTGGGTCACCGCCCTGTTGGGAATTATCGGAATTTTACTGGTGCTTTTCGCCATGCCCAAAATTCAAAATCAGGCGTTCCAACGCGAAGCCGAAACCGATCTAAGTCAGTTTGGTGAAATCCTCAAAAACCCCCAGTTGTTGCGTCTGGATTTTGGGGTGTTTGTACTGCATGCGATCTTGACGGCGATGTTTGTGGTGTTGCCTTTGGCGTTGCGCGACGGCGCCGGACTGGATAGTTTGCAACATTGGCATATTTATTTGCCGGTCATGCTGTTGTCGTTTGTGTTGATGGTGCCTTTCATTATTCAGGCCGAGAGTCGCGACCGTATGAAGCCGGTTTTTGTAGGAGCGATCGCCGTGGTGGCTTTGATGCAGCTTGGATTTATGAACTTCCATGAAGGTTTCTGGTCGTTGTTTTTCTTGTTGTTGATTTTCTTTACCGCCTTTAATTTATTGGAAGCCTCTTTACCTTCCTTGGTGGTCAAGCTGGCGCCGGCCGATAAAAAAGGAACCGCCAGCGGCGTCTATTCAACCAGCCAGTTTTTAGGTGCCGCATTGGGTGGTTTATTCGGTGGATATTTTTATCAGCATTATGGTTATAATGGTGTCTTTATGTTTACCTCAATCATCGGGTTGCTTTGGTTTCTGGCTGCGGCCACTATGCAGAAACCCATGCCTCTGAGCATCGCATCGGTGCCGGTTGGCCAAGTGGCTGAGAATGAAATTGAAGACTTGCAGAACAAGTTATTGGCTTATGACGGTGTATATGAAGTGGTGATCTTGCCGGAAGAGCAGCGCGCCTACTTTAAGGTGGATCGAAAAGTACAGAATGAAGAATCCTTGATTCGCTACATTCAGCAAAGTAAAGTCAGTCATTAACATTATAGAAATTAATTGGAAGAGAGAGCGGTATGCGTGGTGTAAATAAAGTCATTTTAGTCGGAACATTGGGTCGAGATCCTGAGGTGAAGTATTCAGCCAATGGCAATGCCATTGCCAACCTTAATGTCGCCACAAGCGAACAGTGGAATGATAAGTCCACTGGACAGAAACAAGAAAAAACCGAATGGCATCGTGTGGTTATTTTCGGCAAGTTGGCAGAGATCGCCGGTCAATATTTGACAAAAGGTTCACAGGTTTACCTTGAAGGTAAATTGCAAACCCGAAAATGGCAAGACCAGAATACCGGCCAGGACCGTTATAGCACCGAAGTGGTGATTGATGGCTTCTCTGGCAGCATGCAGATGTTGGGTGGTCGTCAAGGAGGCAGTGATACCTCATACGATAACAGCGGATTCGGCGGTGGGCAGAATCAAGCCCAGAATCAAGCAGGCATGGGGCAAGGTGGATTTCAACAGCCGGCCTCGGCACCAATGGGCGGCCAGATGGGGCAGCAGCCTATGAATCAAGGCGGTATGCAGCCCCCGCAACAGCCGCAACAACCCATGGGGGGGGCTCAGCCTCAAAAGGCACCGGCCTATGTGCCGAATGATTTTGACGATGATGATGTGCCGTTCTAATTTAAGATAAAATTAAAAACTGTTTAATTTTGTTTGAAACCCGCTTATATAGCGGGTTTTTTGTGCCTCGGTGAAGGGGAGGCAATCCCATAACATATGGTTGTATAAATTAAAGCAGGGGTTTGTTTGTGATCCTATTTGTTTTGTAAATGATAATAATTCTTTTTTGTATTGATGTTTGTATTTATAGCTTGTAAGATATTGTCCTAGGTTAAGCAGCTTAATGATAAAAGTGGAGTTTGCGACATGTTGGCAGTGAAGGATTTGAGCATCTCTTTGGGAGAGCGTCCAATATTGGAAAACTTTGTGATGGATATGCCACAGGGTGAAATTGTCGCCATTCTAGGACAGAGTGGCAGCGGCAAGACCACTGTGTTGCGGGCCATTGCCGGGTTGCAGTGTGCACAATCCGGAGAGGTGCACTTGAATCAAGCCTGTGTTCTCTGTGAAGGCCGGTGTTTGGTGCCACCTCAGAAGCGTGGAATCGGCATGGTATTTCAGGATTATGCGCTGTTTCCTCATATGACCGTGCAACAGAATATTACATTCGGCATTGCCGATTGGTCTAAAAAAGACCAGCAAAACCGTTTGAACGAGTTGTTGGATTTGGTGCGTCTACCTCAGGAGATGGCTAAACGTTATCCACATGAGTTGTCAGGCGGGCAACAACAACGGGTTGCGTTGGCGCGCGCCTTGGCTCCGCGACCGGGTTTGATTTTATTGGATGAGCCTTTTTCCAGTTTGGATTCCAGTACGCGTTACCCACTGGTGTTGGAAATGAAGTCTGTATTGAAGTCGGAAGGGGTCTCAGCCATTTTGGTCACCCACGACCCCAAAGAGGCCGAGTTGATGGCCGATCGCATTGGGTTGCTTGAAGCGGGTGTCATTGAAAACTGGCAGCAATTACATTAAAAGTCAGCAAACTTGGGATAAGGAAGGAGCTTTTATGCGCAATGCAGTGAAAACGACCCTAAGCGGTTTCAATATTTGGTTTTTGAGTTTATGGCTTGCCGTGCCCGTTTTAGGGTTTCATTCGCTTCAGGTTCAAGCGGCGGATGTCAGTGGTGAAAAAGAGGTGGTGGTTTACTCTTCCCGCAAGGAGCATCTGATTAAACCGGTGTTTGATGCCTTTACCGCCGAAACAGGAATTAAGGTTTCTTATTTAACAGGTAAGGACAACGCTTTGATTGAGCGGGTTAAGGCCGAAGGTGCGGCCACTCCAGCCGATGTGCTGATGACTGTGGATGCCGGCAACCTGTGGTATGCCGCCTCGCAAGATGTATTTCAGCCAATTCAAACCCCTTTGGTGAAGGAGTCCATTCCGGCGCATTTGCGTGATCCGGACGGATTATGGACAGGCCTGTCGATTCGTGCCCGTACCATTGTGTACAGTAGCGAACGCGTCAAACCCTCAGAATTGTCTTCGTATGAACAGCTGGCCGAGCCGCAATGGAAAGGGCGTTTGTGTTTGAGAACGGCCAAGAAGGTTTATACCAAGTCTTTGGTGTCGGCGCTGTTGGCGCATCATGGCGAGTCGCAAACCAGTCAGGTCATACAGGGTTGGGTAGACAACCTGGCGGCGGTTCCTATGGCTAAGGATTCGCATATTATGGATGCGATCATAGCGGGGCAGTGTGATGTTGGTTTGGTGAACACCTATTATTTTGGGCGCTTGCAAGAGAAAAACCCGGAGGTACCGCTTAAGTTATATTGGGCTAACCAGCAAACCACCGGTACTCATGTGAATGTCTCGGGCGCCGGAATCCTAAAGCATGCTAAACACCCAGAACTCGCGAACCGCTTATTGGCTTGGTTGGCCAGTGATTCTGCTCAGGAATTGTTTGCACGTTTGAATAAAGAGTTTCCGGCCAATCCCGCCGTCAAGTCGGATCCGTTGGTGGCGGCTTGGGGGACGTTTGAGCAGGACAAGCTGAATCTGCAACAGGTCGGTGCATTGCAAGCCGACGCAGTGAAGTTGATGCAGCGTAATGGATATCGATAAGCCTTGAGACTCGAAGTGGTTCAAAACCTTGAGGTGGCCTGTGTTTAAAGGCCGCCTTGTATTCATCTTTCTGACATTTCTTTTAGCTGCTCCGGTAGTGGTGGTGGCGTTTGCCTGGCTGAACCCTCAATGGGAACTGTTTGCACATTTTGCTGACACTTTATTGCCTGACATGCTGATGAATACGCTGATTCTATTGCTGGGTGTGGCTTTGGGGGCAGGCTTGCTGGGCACAGGGCTTGCGTGGTTGGTTACCATGTGTGAATTTCCCGGCCGACGCGCTTTTGAGATATTGTTTTTCCTGCCTTTTGTATTGCCGGCTTATGTAGTGGCGTTTGTTTATTTGGGTTTGCTGGACTTTGCCGGGCCTGTGCAAGGTTTTTTGAGGTCAGTTACTCCCTTCCAGGGGGTGGATATTCGTTCAGGTCATGCCGCCGTAATAACGGTATTCACACTGGTTTTTTATCCGTATGTCTATATGCTGGCCAAGATAGGTTTTCAGGCACAGCGGCACACTTATGTGGAGGCCAGTCAGATGCTTGGCGCCAGTCACTGGCGTACTTTTCGGACCGTCAGTTTGCCCTTGGCTCGCCCGAGCATTGTCGCCGGCATCACTCTCGCCTTAATGGAAACCATTTCCGACTTTGGTGTGGTTTCGATGTTTAACTACGATACCTTCACGACGGTGATTTATTCAGCCTGGGAAGATTACCGCAGTATCGAAGTGGCGGCTCAGGTGGCGAGCCTTTTGGTGTTGTTTAGCTTTATTCTGATTGCGGTTGAGCGTTACAGTCGCGGGCGCGCCAAGTTTTATACCGATCAATGTATGATCAGTCGGCCGTTTCAGTTGCAAGGTAGGCGTGCCTTTCTGGCGGTGGTTGCGAGTCTGTTGGTGGTTGGTCTAAGTTTCATCGCGCCGCTTTTGCAGTTGCTGGTTTGGGGCTGGCAGACGTTCACTGTTGAATGGCAGGATCAGTATTGGAGCTGGATGTTCAATACCCTGGCTTTAGGGGTCATGGCCGCTTTGATGTCGGTGTCTGTGGCGCTGATGTTGCTGAGTATCAAGTACCGCAGTCGTAAGCCTTCCAAAAGCGCTAATCTGCTGTTGAGTTTTGCCAGCATGGGTTATGCCTTGCCGGGATCAGTCATGGCGATTGGCTTGCTGTTTGTGCTCTTTATTGTTGAGACGTGGGTCAAGCAGTGGTTTGGTTTTGAACTTCTGTTATTGGTGTCCGGTGGTTTGGGTATTTTGCTTTATGCCTATTTGAGCCGTTTTATCGCCGTTGCGATCGGTCCGGTTGAAGGCGCCTTTGAAAGCATTCATCCCAGTTATGTAGAGGCGGCGCAAACACTGGGAGCGAACCGTTTTAAGATATTCAGACGGGTCTATTTGCCTTTGGTGTTGCCGGGTGTCGCCGTGGCTTTTCTATTGGTGGCGGTGGATGTGATGAAAGAGTTGCCCGCCACCTATCTGCTCCGCCCCTATGGGTGGGATACCTTGGCGATTCAGGTTTATGAGCTGGCCGCGGAAGGTTTGTATGAGCGCGCGGCACTGCCTTCTTTGTTGCTGATTGGCATGAGCCTGCTGATTCTGCTGGTGGTCAAGCGCATTGAGCTGAAGTCCTGACGGAAAAAATCTAAACTTTTAGTCGAATTAGACTTTAATAATGGCGTCGGTGGTCGATACCCTGTTTAGAGGTATTTACAATGAATGAACGCAATGCCATTTCGCCGTCGGTGAAGTATTTTTTCAAACAGCTTGAACGGCGTTCCAACGCCCTGAAACAGGAACGTGAGTTTGAAGAGCATGCCCGCAGGATGGTTCCGTTTGATGAAGTAGAAAGCTTTTTCAGGCGGATCATGTCGCAAAATATTTTTATACATACCGTGGGGCAAAACGGGAGACCTGAATCTACTATCCTTGCTAAGGCGGTTTTCAGTATGAACCGGGTGGTGAGGGTCTATTACAGCACCAGTTATGATGAGAACGACAGTGGCTTTATTCGGATCATGCCACATAATGAGCAGCAGATCATTGTCGTCGAAAGGATGCATGGTTTCCGTCCAAAACCCGAGATACTTTACCAGTCGCATGACGAATGCCATGTGATTCGCTTTATGGTTCGTTGGTTGATGCGCCGCATCGATTGGAGTAAGACACATTTGCATAATCTGGAGCTCTACAAACAATATCTGGAGCAGCAGAAGCAAGAGTTTGAAAAGCAAATGGCGGAACAGGAAGCCTTAATGCTGGAAGAGCAGATGGCTGAAGCGATGAAGAAACTCAAAGGCAAGGTATAGGCGACAGAAGCTGACGCTAGACTGTTCAAGTGTTGGCGTTTTTTATAAAACGCCGGCAAAGGTTAATGGTTGCGGTTCACCGCCAGGTCAGCCAAAGCCAGTAAAGCTTCTTTGATTGGCGTCTTCTCCAACACTTCTAGGGCCCGCTTGGCTTTTTGCGCTTCTTGTCGGGCCAGGCCGGTGGTGTAATCAATGGCGCCCGATTTCTGAATGATGCGGGTGACTTCATCCAGCAGGGCGATGCCTTCGTTTTCGATTGCCCGGCGAACCACGGACTGTTCTTCTTCTTGTCCGTTTTCGAGTACATAGATCAGCGGCAAGGTCGGTTTGCCTTCCGCCAGGTCGTCGCCGATATTTTTCCCCAATTCAGCTTCATCCGCCATGTAGTCCAGAGCGTCGTCAATCAGCTGAAACGCTGCGCCGATATGCCGGCCGTAGAGAATGAAAGCGTCTTCCAGTTCAGGTTTCTCGGCGAGTATCGGCCCCATTTGGGTTGCGGCTTCAAACAGCTTGGCGGTTTTGCGGTGGATGACTTCCATGTAACGGGCTTCAGTGGTGTCGGCGTCATGGCAGTTGAGCAGTTGTAGTACCTCACCTTCTGCAATCACATTGGTGGCTTCTGACATGACTTGCATGATGCGTAAAATGCCGGGCTCCACCATCATCTCAAATGAACGTGAATAGAGAAAATCGCCAACTAGCACGCTGGCCGCATTGCCCCAGACTTCATTGGCGGTTTTGTTGCCGCGACGGGTGTCAGATTCGTCCACGACATCATCGTGCAACAGGGTTGAGGTGTGGATGAACTCGATGACCGCCGCCATCAATTGGTGATCGCTGCCTTGGTAACCACAGGCTCGGGCGCTCAAAAGTGTGAGCAGGGGACGCAGGCGTTTACCGCCGTTATTGATGATGTAATGGCCGATTTGATTAATGAGGACCACATCAGAAGACAAGCGTTGAAGAATAAGCGAGTCGGTCGCCTGGATGTCATCTTGAATTAACTCTCGAATTTCTGATAGGTTCATAGGTTTGGCCAAGAGGCAGGTTGGTGCCAGTCAATATAAAGCCGTTATTCTAGTATGATTTGAGTGTCTGTGCTAGTATTTTACCGTGAATCTTGAGGCGCTTTGATAGGCGGTCTCATAGGGTCGTTGCCAGGCTTATAATCGGGCTCTTGCAAAGGGCAGAAGGCCGTTCTTGTAGATAAGTTGACGAGACCTTGCCCTCAACGGACAGGCCTGTTGAATTTTATTTGCATTTTTTTGTAAATAGTTTTGACCTGATTTTAAAAAAGCTATATAATCCCGCCTTTGCCGAAGTTGACGGCTAATAGAAAAGAATTTTGAATCCGGGAGAAGTTCCATGTACGCGGTAATTAAAACCGGTGGTAAGCAATATCGAGTTCGTGAAGGTCAAGTACTACGCATTGAGTCTTTGAATGCAGAAGCAGGCGATGCAGTTGAATTTGACGAAGTATTGATGGTTGGTGAAGGCGCTGATGTCAAAATCGGTACGCCTGTTGTTGAAGGTGCAAAAGTTTCTGCAACCGTTGAGTCAAACGGTCGTGGTAAAAAAGTAACCATCATCAAGTTCCGTCGTCGTAAGAACCGATCTAAAACTAAGCAAGGCCACCGCCAAAACTATACTGAAGTTAAAATCGGTAAGATTTCAGCTTAAGTTTCAATTGAATCCAAAACCGGGTTGCTTCTGAGTAGGGGGTAACCGGGTTAAGAAGAGGACTATACCATGGCTCATAAGAAGGCTGCAGGTAGTACTAAAAACGGTCGCGATTCCAACGCCAAACGCTTAGGTGTTAAGCGTTTTGGTGGTGAAGTGGTTTCAGCGGGAAGCATCATTGTTCGTCAGCGCGGTACTAAGTTCCACGCTGGTGTGAACGTTGGTCGCGGCAAGGACGATACTTTATTTGCAAAAGCAGACGGACACGTTGCTTTCGTATCTAAAGGTAAGCCAGTACGTACCTATGTAACGATTGTATCTGAATAATAATATTCATTCAGTACGATTGATAAAAAACGCCCCGCTTTGTCGGGGCGTTTTTTTTGTCATTTCATTTTTAGTTGGTGGTTTTTTTGCCGCTGATGATAAAATTCTTAGTTCAAAAAGGCCAATTTGTTTTTGGCTCTTGATTGTTCGCACAGAAGTTAAAAGGATATCCCATGCAATTTGTAGATGAAGCTCCTATACATGTTGAAGCAGGAAGAGGCGGCAATGGTGTCGTGAGTTTTCGTCGCGAAAAGTTCATTCCGTTTGGTGGACCCAATGGCGGTGACGGCGGTGACGGCGGCAGTGTCTATCTGTTGGCCGACCGTAATCTGAATACGCTGGTGGATTTTCGCTATACCAAAAATTACCGTGCGCAGAATGGCCAGGGCGGAATGGGGCAGCAGAAAACCGGATCGGCGGGTGAGGATATGGTTATTCCTGTGCCGGTGGGCACCACGGTGACCGACATGGATACCCGCGAAGTGATCGGCGATTTGACCGAGCACGGACAAAAGCTTCTGGTGGCGCATGGCGGCCGCCACGGTTTGGGTAATATTCATTTCAAGAGCAGTCGAAACCGTACGCCACGCCAGTGCACTCCGGGTGAGGACGGTGAAGAGCGTAACCTGATGCTGGAATTGAAGGTTTTGGCGGATGTGGGGCTGCTGGGTATGCCGAATGCCGGAAAGTCGAGTTTGATCACCGCCGTTTCTGCTGCTCGCCCCAAAGTAGCCAATTATCCGTTTACCACGCTTTACCCAAATTTAGGGGTGGTACGTGTCTCTCCGGAATCGAGTTTTGTCATCGCCGATATTCCCGGGTTGATCGAGGGGGCGGCCGAAGGTGCCGGGCTTGGCATTCAGTTCTTGAAGCACCTTTCGCGAACCGGTTTGTTATTGCATGTGGTTGATATCGCACCCATGGATGAATCGGATCCGGTGGACAACATCAAAGTCATCCAGAAAGAACTTGAGAAATACAGTGAAGAGCTTGCCGGAAAAGAACGTTGGCTGGTGTTGAATAAGGCTGATTTGCTGCTGGAAGATGAGGTGGCGGAATTGCGTGATCGAATCGTCGAAGAAACCCAGTGGCAAGGCCCGGTTCACGTAATTTCGGCGGTACAGCGCGAGGGCACTACTCAATTGGTCAATGAGATCGCTTATGCGTTGGAGCAGAATCGTCTTGAGCACCAAGAGGAAGAGGTGCCGATGCGCGCTTCGGTTGACGACGATTTTGAATTTTAGCAGGCCTGGTAGAGTTTAGGTAAATGGAACGTTTAGAGTTAAAGCAGAGTAAGCGCTGGGTCATTAAAATCGGCAGCGCCCTATTGACGAATGACGGTCAGGGTTTGAATCTGGCCGAACTCAAGAAATGGGTCAAGCAGATGGTACGCTTGCGTGAGCAAGGTGTTGAAGTGGTGATTGTCTCTTCCGGTTCGGTGGCCGAAGGCATGCAGCGTTTGGGTTGGAAAACACGTCCGTCGGCATTGCATGAGTTGCAGGCCGCCGCTGCCGTTGGGCAGATGGGGTTGGTGCAGGCGTATGAATCCGAGTTCGCCCATTATGACATCCGCACCGCGCAAATACTGATGACGCACGATGACTTGTCAAACCGCAAGCGTTACCTGAATGTCAAAAGCACCCTGCAGACTTTGTTGTCTTATGGTGTGATTCCAGTCATCAATGAGAACGACACGGTGGTGACCGACGAGATTCGTTTTGGCGACAATGATACTCTGGCGGCTTTGACCGCTAATCTGATCGGAGCGGATGTGTTGGTGATTTTGACCGACCAGCAGGGGTTGTACGACGATAATCCGCGTGAGAACCCGAATGCCAAATTGATTGGTAAGGCGCAGGTGAGTCGCAAGGACATAGAGGCGATGGCCAGTCCGACGGGCGGAGCCTTGGGGAAAGGCGGTATGTACACCAAGGTCATGGCCGCCAAACGTGCCGCGCGTTCGGGCACTGCCACTTTGATCGCTTCGGGCCGTGAAGCCGATATTTTACCGAGGCTGTTCGCAGGTGAGCAGCAAGGAACCTTGTTGGTACCAGATTTGGAACCCTTGACGGCGCGACAGCAATGGTTGGCCGGGCATTTGCAGGCCAAAGGCAAGGTGGTGTTGGACGATGGCGCGGTCGCGATGTTGCAGAATTCCGGCAAGAGCTTGCTGCCGATTGGCGTCAAGTCTGTTGAAGGTCGTTTTCAGCGCGGAGAGATGGTGGTGTGTTTCAATCAGGCCGGTCAAGAAGTGGCACGCGGCCTCATTAATTACCCTATTCATGAAGCCCAGAAAATCGTCGGCCAGCCCAGTCATCAGATTGAAGCGATTTTAGGTTATGTTGATGAAGAATCTCTGATCCATCGCGATAATTTGGTTTTGTCTGAATAACTTAATTTAATATTGTGAATAAACCGCCATCATTTTGCTGACAGTTGATGGCGCTCTTTCATCCCCCTCTTTTTGTTCTCTCTTTTACCAGGCCTGCCGGTTTTTAGTTAAAAATTTTCAGGTTCGCTCTTGAATTATTCCTTCCCGACTCTATATCTGAGAGCGGCATCCCGTTTCTTGTTGGGTGTCAAGGTCACCATCAGAGTTGACATGAATCATGAGATGACTAAAATGGTTAGCACTCTAAAGTGTTGAGTGCTAAAAATTGGTGCTCATTGACAGATAACAAATTCATTTATAAGCATTAATTTAGGAGAAAACCTATGAACATTAAACCATTACATGACCGTGTTGTGATTCGTCAGGTTGAAGAACAACAAGAATCAGCCGGTGGGATTTTATTGCCAGGTTCTGCGCAGGAAAAGCAGAACATGGGCGAAGTCGTTGCGGTAGGTCCGGGTAAGGCTTCAGAGGCTGGCAGTGTGATTCCGATGACGGTTAAGGTCGGCGACAAGGTTATGTTTGGTCAATACTCAGGTCAGGAAGTAAAAGACGACAAGGGTGAGACTTTGATGGTGATGCGTGAAGACGACATCATTGCAATCATCGACTAATTAAGGAGTTCTTTAGGCTTGCCTAAAGAGTCCGCTTAGGACTGTCCAGATAGTTTTAAAACGGTATTCAAATTAGTAATTGAATCGAAAACAACAGAATTAAAAGGAATAGAAGATGGCAAAAGAAGTCAAATTCGGTATTGATGCTCGCGAGAAAATGGTTGAAGGGATTAACATTCTTGCTGATGCGGTAAAAGTCACTTTAGGGCCAAAAGGTCGTAATGTTGTATTAGAAAAATCTTTTGGTGCGCCAACCGTGACCAAAGATGGTGTATCGGTTGCACGTGAAATCGAACTTGAAGACAAGTTCATGAACATGGGTGCGCAAATGGTTAAGGAAGTCTCTTCCCAAACCAATGACGTGGCCGGTGACGGTACCACTACGGCGACCGTTTTAGCTCAGGCGATTGTTCGTGAAGGCATGAAATCGGTTGCGGCGGGCATGAACCCAATGGATTTGAACCGCGGTATCCACAAAGCGGTTGAAGCCGTAGTTAAGGAAATCCAAGCAATGGCGCAGCCTTGCACGACTTCTGCGGCGATTGCCCAGGTGGGAACCATCTCTGCAAACTCGGATGCGGCTGTCGGTAAAATGATTGCGGACGCAATGGAAAGAGTTTCAACCGAAGGTGTCATCACTGTCGAAGAAGGCTCTTCTTTGCAGGATGAATTGGTTGTGGTTGAAGGGATGGAGTTCGACCGTGGTTACCTGTCACCTTATTTTGTGACCAATCAGGAAAAAATGGTGGCGGAACTGGAAAATCCGTTCATTCTGCTTTTCGATAAGAAAATCTCAAACATCCGCGACTTGCTGCCTACCCTGGAAGCGGTTTCTAAAGCCGGTCGTCCGTTATTGATCATTGCCGAAGACGTTGACGGGGAAGCTCTGGCGACCTTGGTAATCAACAACATGCGCGGTATCGTTAAGGTCGCGGCTGTCAAGGCACCTGGTTTCGGCGAGCGTCGTAAGGCGATGTTGCAGGATATGGCGATCTTGACTGGCGGTACGGTCATTTCTGAAGAAGTGGGTCTAAGCCTTGAAAGCGTCACTTTGGATATGTTGGGTGAGACCAAGTCTGCGGTTATCGGTAAAGATACCACTAAGCTGATTGACGGTGCCGGCGCTAAAGAAGATATTGATGCTCGTTGTGCGCAGATCAAGTCGCAGGTTGCGACCACGACTTCTGAGTATGACCAAGAGAAATTGCAAGAGCGTTTAGCTAAATTGGCCGGCGGTGTGGCTGTACTTAAGCTGGGTGCCGCGACCGAAATGGAAATGAAAGAGAAGAAAGACCGTGTTGACGATGCACTACACGCTACCCGTGCAGCGGTTCAGGAAGGGATTGTCGCCGGTGGTGGTGTAGCTTTGGTTCGCGCCAAGTCTAAAGTCCAGGTTGAAGGTGATAACCATGATCAGCAAGTCGGGATTGAAATCGCTTTGCGTGCGATGGAAGAGCCAATGCGTCAAATCGTTGAAAACTGCGGCTTAGAAGGTTCCGTTGTGGTCAACAAGGTCATTGAAGGTGAAGGTCACTTCGGTTTCGATGCTTCCAAAGAAGAGTATGTGGACATGCTGGCAGCCGGTATCATCGATCCGGCTAAGGTAACTCGTTCAGCCTTGCAAAACGCCGCTTCCGTTGCCGGTTTGGTTATTACCACCGGTGCGGCAATCGCAGATCTGCCGTCTAAAGATGGTGGTGCGGCCGATGCGGCGGCAGGAATGGGAGGTATGGGCGGAATGATGTAATTTTTGGTTGATTCAGCCATATTCACGGCACTGGCTTTGTTGGCAGGTCGCTTCCGATGCTCATGGACAGTCAAGTCCACTGCGCTTCGGTTCTACCCGCCGCCTTGCCATCACCGCAAATCTGACTGAATAAACTCGAAAATACAGTTTCGTTTGTATTTTAAAGCCCGCGTTTGCGGGCTTTTTTGTAATTGTGATTGAGAGCTTTTTCGAAAATGGGCAGGCCTGCTTATTTTCAAAACGTTTTTAAACAAGAGAGTGACAATGGATAAGCATCCGGTTTTATATTCGTATCGGCGTTGCCCTTATGCCATGCGCGCCAGAATGGCGATTTACCTGGCTGGTCTTCAGGTGGAACAGCGTGAGATCGTGTTTTGGGATAAGCCTGAGCCGATGCTGCAGGCTTCGCCCAAGGCAACCGTGCCGGTGCTGGTTCTTGAAGACGGTTGTGTGATTGAAGAGAGTCGGGAGATCATGGAATGGGCCTTTGACAAAGTGGACGTCCCTTGGGTTTCACAACAGACTGAAACGTTGGAGCGAATAAACGCCTGGATTGATGAAAATGACGGCGATTTCAAACATTGGCTGGATCGTTATAAGTATGCCGATCGCTTTCCGGAGCAGTCCAAAGTTTATTACAGACAGCGGGGTGAGCGGTTTTTGGCAAAGCTGGACGAGGCATTGCAAGTTCAGAGTTATTTAATCGGCGAGCAGATGAGTATGGCCGATTTGGCGGTGTTTCCGTTTATTCGCCAGTTTGCCAATGTGGACAAGGTCTGGTTTGCAGAATCTTGCTATGAAGCTGTCAGGGCATGGTTGCACAAGTTATTAGGCGAGGATTTTTTTGCCGCTGTGATGAAAAACCGTCCGGTTTGGCAGCCGAACCATGTGGCTTTATGGGTGAATGAACCCGATTTACAAACTCGGGATCAGTTTTTGGAAAAGGCCGAGTCGCGATGAGAAAGTACTGTTTGGGCCCGATATTTTCGATAAAATAGACTGTGAACAGTATTAAGTAACGAGTGAATAAAATGAAGAAAGTCCAGATTGGCATCGTTGGGGGGACCGGTTACACCGGTGTCGAACTCTTGAGGATTTTGGCGACGCATCCACACGCCGAAGTGGTGGCGATCACCTCCCGTAGTGAGTCGGGTGTTAAGGTGGCGGATAGGTTTCCTAATTTGCGTGGTCATTACGATCTGGCTTTCAGTGAGCCGACACTTGAGGTGTTGAGTAGGTGTGATGTGGTGTTTTTTGCCACGCCGCACGGTGTGGCCATGAGCATGGCACCGGAATTGACCGCATCAGGTGTCAAGGTCATCGATTTGGCGGCGGATTTCCGTATTTCAGACCTGCAGGTTTGGAGCCAGTGGTACGGGCTGGATCACGGTTGTCCGCAGTTGATGGAGCAGGTCGCTTACGGCATGCCAGAACTCTACCGTGAGCAGATCCAGCAGGCGAGCATCATCGCCAACCCGGGCTGTTATCCAACTAGTATCTTATTGGGTTTGATGCCCTTGTTGCGCGCCGGACTGATTGAACTGGACGACATCATTGCCGACGGTAAGTCGGGGGTCAGTGGAGCCGGTCGCGGTGCCAATGTCGCCATGCTGGGGGCGGAAATGAGTGAAAGCTTCAAGGCCTACGGAGTAGGAGGACACCGTCATCTTCCGGAAATGCAAGACAAGCTTTCCGAGTTGACCGGTGAACCAGTGGCTTTGACTTTTGTGCCTCACCTGGTACCGATGGTGCGTGGAATGGAGTCGACCATTTATGCGACCCTGACCGAGGAGGTGACTCAGCAGGACTTACAGCAGTTGTTTGAGACAACCTATGAGGATGAGATATTTGTGGATGTAATGCCTGCCGGTACCTTGCCGGAAACACGTATGGCCAAAGGCTCCAACATGTGTCGCATGGCCGTGTATCGTCCACAGGGTGGTCGTAAGGTGGTGGTGACATCGGTCATCGATAATCTTGTAAAAGGGGCCGCCGGACAAGCGGTTCAGAATATGAATATCTTGTTTGGGTTGCCGGAAAACAGCGGTCTGACTCAAGTGGCCCTATTGCCATAAATCAACAAATACGCCTGGCACAACGCGCTTTGTGTCAGTCGCATTCCCGGTTTCTGTAAGATGTCGACTTCAGTTGATGGCCTGCATTTCCCTATATCGGTTCTCTTTATAAAAAAGATCGGGCTTTTTGTTATAATAATTTTTTAGATTTAAGGCAAATCCTTTGTTTTGGTATGGCTATTTTCATACGAAGGAGGCCTTTGCAATTGGAGAGAACAGAGTATGTCTGAAATTCCAACCCCTTTAACCTTTACCGAAGCCGCTGCAAGCAAAGTCAGCGGGCTGATCGAAGAGGAACAAAACCCTAACTTGAAGTTGCGTGTTTATATCAGCGGCGGTGGATGTTCCGGATTTTCTTACGGCTTTACCTTTGATGAAGATCAGGCGGATGATGATACCGTTGTCGAAAAGAACGGCGTCACCCTGCTGGTCGATCCGATGAGTTTCCAGTATTTGGTTGGGGCGAAAATCGATTATCTAGAAGATTTGCAAGGGGCTCGATTTGTGATCGAGAACCCGAATGCCACGACAACCTGTGGTTGCGGTTCTTCTTTTAGTGTTTAACATAGTTTTGGCTGACTGGACGTCCTGTCCTTAGCAAGTAAAAAGCACTTAGGTGCTTGATAATGGTCGTTTAAAAGTCATTTCGGGAAAAAATATGCAGTATATTCCAGGTTTAGCGGGGGTTCCGGCAACGGAGTCAAAAATTTCATTTATTGATGGCCAGAAGGGGATTTTGACCTACCGTGGTTACGATATTATGGAATTGGCGGAAAAATCTTCCTTTGAAGAAACCACCTTGTTGTTGTTATTTGGTGAGTTGCCCACCGCTGAAGAGCTGGCTTCGTTTGATGCCGAGCTGCGTAAAAATCGCCGTGTTAAATACAATATCCGTGAAATCATGAAAAACCTGCCTCAGACCACTCATCCTATGCACATGCTGCAGGTTGTGGTCGCCAGTTTGGCGAGTTTTTATCCCAGTACCGAATACATGAAGGGTGGTACGGAAAACCAGACTTACATCAATGATGTGACGGTTAAGATCATCGCCCACATGGCGACGCTGGTGGCCAGCTGGGAACACATGCGCAACGGTTATGACCCGATTGCACCGCGAAACGATTTGACCTATGCGGAAAACTTTTTGTATATGGTTACCGGAGAGGAGCCTGACAAAGATTGGGCACGATTGTTGGATGCGTGTTTGATTTTGCATGCGGAGCACACCATTAATGCGTCTACCTTTACCACCATGGTGACCGGTTCGACGTTAGCGAATCCATGTTCAGTCATTTCCTCGGCCATTGCCTCATTGTCCGGACCTTTGCACGGCGGAGCCAACCAGAAAGTCATCGAGATGCTGGAGGAGATCGGAACCCCTGAAAATGCACGTGCCTACATCGAGAACCGCCTTGCCCAGAAAAAAGTGATTTGGGGCATGGGGCATCGCGAATACAAGACCAAGGATCCCCGTGCTACCATTCTGCAAAAGATTTCCTCAGAGTTGTTGCAGAAGAAATCCGGTGCGGGCGAATTGAGCATCGCCTTTGAAACCGCGATGGAAGTCGAAAAAATCTGCGAAGAGCTGCTTGGGCATAAAGGTGTTTATCCGAACGTCGATTTCTATTCGGGTATTCTTTATAAAGAGATGGGCTTTGATGCAGGTTTGTTTACGCCGATTTTTGCGGTGGCGCGTTCGGCGGGTTGGATGGCGCATTGGCGCGAACAGTTGCAAAACAACAAGATTTTCCGTCCGACCCAGATTTATACGGGTGCCGGAACTTCTTGCTATTTACCGGTTGAACAACGTGGAACCGGAAACCATATGGATGATTCCCAAGAAGCACGACGTTAATTCATAGTCGATAAGTGGCGTTCACCTAACTAAAAACCCAAATGAGCAGGCCTGTTCATTTGGGTTTTTTATTTCTTATGAATTGAAGCAATGTTGTTTAATTTGCCAGCCAGAGCCCGCCCAGTGTGACGTCACGTTGGGACCCGGTTATGCTTTTCAGTGCGACTGGTTGTTGATGAATCCTTTGATGCGCCAACCAGGCACACATCATCGCCTCAATTGCATTGGGATTGATGTCAATTTCTTCACTACTGCGAATATTAAAATCCGGAAGCTGGTTCTGAATGTTGTTTAACAGTGTCGGGTTGAAGGCGCCTCCGCCAACAATCCAGATGTTACATGGCGCAATTTTGAGCTGTTGGATTCCCAAGGCAATGCTGGTGGCGGTGAATGCGTTTAGGGTTGCCATCTGTTCTGCTGGGGTCGTGTTCTCGTCGATTAAGGCCGCTTGTTCTGCAAACCACTGGTAATGAAAGGTTTCACGACCAGTGCTTTTTGGGAATAGTTGATGCAGATAAGGGTGTAACAGCAGTTGTTTAAGCAAGTTGGCGTTGGGTTCTGTCGATGCGGCGATTTCGCCATTTCGGTCGTAATCGCAGCCAAATTCCTGCTGGCAGAGCTCGTCCATCAATGCATTGCCGGGGCCGCAGTCAAAGCCATAAACCTCACCCGACTCAGGGTTAAGGTAACTGATGTTGGCAATGCCGCCTATGTTGACCACGCAACAGGTCGTTTTAGTTTTGAATAGGTGTTGATGAAAGGCCGGCGCCAAAGGCGCACCTTGACCACCAACCGCAAGGTCGTCAATGCGGAAATCGGCCGCGGTATCAATACCGGTTTGTTTGGCAATGAACGCAGGATGGCCAATTTGCAGGCTCATCGGGATCTCGGGTGCGTGAAAAACGGTCTGGCCATGACTGCCAATGGCGCGGATGTCTTGTTTCGATAAGTTAGCCTGAAGCAGCAGTTTTTGGGTGGCGCTGATAAACTCCATGGCGACTTGAAATTCGAGTTTGCTCAAGTCGCTCAGGGAGAGTTGCGGGTTTTGGTTCAAATCAATCAGTCTTGTCTTAAGTTCGACTGGCATAGGCGTGTCGATAAAATCGATCAGGCGGATTTGCTGGGCATCAATTTCAACCAGAGCCGCATCCACACCATCGGCACTGGTGCCGGACATCAGGCCGATGTAACGCTCTGTGGAAGGCTTGTCGTTCATGTGGCTAACTCGACTACTCGAAGCTAGCCATCTGCAGCTCTGGACTGAAGCGTTCAAGTTGGCTGAGCATTAAGTTACTTTGCTGTTTAAACTGCTTTTTGTACTTGGTAGCCACCGGTTTGGCTGCCGGGAATTTCATTTTCAACGGATCCTGGTGTTTGCCGTTAATGCGGAATTCATAATGCAAGTGCGGGCCGGTGGCCAGACCGGTTTTTCCGATGTAGCCTATGACATCACCCTGCTTGACCCAGCTTCCCTTTTTATATTTTCCGAATTTCGACATGTGGCCGTAAACGGTCATGTATTTGCCAGCATGCTGCACCTTGATGTAGTTGCCGTAGCCACGTCCCCAGCCCCTGAAAACAATTTTTCCATTGCCGGTAACGCGAATCGGCGTGCCGATTGGCCCACCGTAATCCACGCCGCGATGAGCACGCCATTTTTTGAGTACCGGGTGGAAACGTTTGGGTTTGAAAGTGGAGGTGATGCGCACATAGTCAACCGGGTTGCGTAGAAATGCTTTTTTGAGGTTTTTGCCTTCTTCATTGAAATAACCGATGATTTCGTCGCCGTCTTTCAGCAGAAAGGCATTGTGGGTTTCGCGTTGATTATTGGTGGTGACCTGTGCGGCGATGATGTCGCCGTCGCCAATGTATTCGTTGTTCAGGTACTTGGTCTCATAAATGACTTTGAAAGTGTCTCCAGGGCGCAATTCGCGGATGAAATCAATGTCCCAAGCGTAAATGTCGGCCAGGTTCATAATGGTCTTAGCGCTGAGGCCGGCATTCTGTCCGTCCAGATAAAATGAGTTGCTAATGGTTCCGGTGGCCACTTCGGTACGCAGATCAACCTGTTCCTGTACGGTTTTGATTTGATACTGATCGCCGTTTTTCTGCAGTTCATATCTTAGCGTTTTGGATTTTGGGTAGAGTATCTTTTGCAGGGTGGCGTGTTTGTCCACCCAGATCGTCAAGGTATCGCCGACCCTTAAGTGGGTCAACAGACGACTGTTTTCAAGCTGACCAATCTGGTGTGTGGTCGCCGCTGAAATATTGAGGCTGGCCAGGGCGCTCCCTAAGGAACCGTTTTTAGGGATTTTGACTTCATGTTTTTGCCAGTCGTTTTCAGAAAAGCTTTCAACGCTCTGGATGTCGGCGCTTTGATAGTCTGATTTAAGCGCCGGTAATGGTAGTTGGGTTCGTTCCAGCGGCAGGTTGGCGGTGGAAATGTGAGGAACCGATAAGGTCAAGGCAAACAGGGCGATGGATAAAAGCGTCAACCCTGATAGTTTTATGGAATGGTGTTTGGTTTTCATTGTTTTGCTACGCATTCTCTTTGATGTGCGGGTCCAGCCCACGCCAGTTGGCGTTCAGAAAGGAGGCCGCTTAAATTCAAATTTCACTCGATTATACCCGACTTCGACCTTCAACGCGAAGGCTGATGCGTAAACCAAAATCGGTGTGTTGGCACTCTTCCACTAGGTGTTTGTTGACGTTTGCCCAGCTGCTGATGTCCTTCTCCGCGCCAAGGTCGGTGCATTCAATTTCAATTCGATCCCCGGGTTGGCTCAAGCGCACTTGTTGTTGCAGTTTAATGACCGGCATCGGGCATTTCAGGCCTTTGGCATCAATGCGAAGAGCGGGGCTTGGGTTCTCAGTTTTCTCGTTCATAGTGGTACCGGATTTGAATTGTGGCCAATCTTGTTAAATAAGCGCTTCGAACACTCCTAAAGTGTCCATTAAATACGTTATAATTAGCGGATTTTACACGCTTTAAGTCAATATAGCAGGCGTTTCCCTAATTTTAGTGTTTAAGAGGTTTTGATTGTGTCATCACAAGCAGCAACGGATATCCGCACCTTTCAAGGAATGATTCAAACCCTACAAGCGTTTTGGGCCGAGCACGGCTGTGTGATTATGCAGCCTTACGATATTGAAATGGGGGCGGGGACGTTTCACCCGGCCACATTTCTGAGATCAATCGGGCCGGAGCCTTGGCGTGCGGCTTACGTTCAGCCTTGTCGTCGCCCAACCGACGGCCGTTACGGTGAGAACCCAAACCGTTTGCAGCATTATTACCAGTTTCAAGTGATGCTCAAACCTTCGCCGGATAATATTCAGGAACTCTATCTGGATTCGCTGCGTATGCTGGGAATCGATCCTTTGGAACATGATATCCGTTTTGTTGAAGATAACTGGGAATCACCGACTTTGGGGGCCTGGGGTCTGGGCTGGGAGGTCTGGCTGAATGGTATGGAAGTCACCCAGTTCACCTACTTTCAACAAGTAGGGGGGCTGGAATGCCGTCCTGTGACTGGAGAGATCACTTACGGTCTGGAGCGCATTGCCATGTATTTGCAGGGGGTCAACAGCGTTTACGACCTGACCTGGGTGAACGGGCCGGATGGCAAAGTGACCTACGGTGACGTGTTCCATCAGAATGAAGTGGAAATGTCGACCTACAACTTCGAGAAAGCGGATACGGATAAGTTGTTCCGCGTGTTTGACGAATGCGAGGAGATTTTTGCAGGCCTGGTGGCGGATAAATTGCCGCTGCCTGCTTATGAGCAGGTATTGAAAGCCTCTCATGCTTTTAACCTGCTGGATGCACGTCACGCCATTTCGGTGACTGAACGCGCCCGTTTTATCGGACGAGTGCGCACCATGGCCAGACAGATCGCCGAAGCGTATTACGAAGGGCGTGAAGCTTTAGGATTCCCATTAGTCAAAAATCAGGAGGAGAAATAATGGCTGATTTAACAATGACTGAAGACTTTTTGGTTGAAATCGGTACAGAAGAACTGCCTCCTAAAGCCTTGAAAAAGTTAAGCCAAGCCTTTGCCGACGGAATTCGAGCAGGCCTGGTGGAAGCGGAACTGTCGCATGGGGAAGTGACTCTTTATGCCGCGCCGCGCCGTTTGGCGGTCAAAATTGAAGCCTTGCAGACTCAACAGGCGGACAAAATTGTCGAGCGTAAAGGTCCGGCTAAAAAAGCCGCGTTTGATGCAGACGGCAACCCGACTAAAGCATTACAGGGTTTTGCCCGTGGTTGTGGCGTTGCGGTTGAAGAGTTGATTGAAATCGACACCGAAAAAGGCGTGTGGATGGCCTATAACCTCGAACAGAAAGGTTTGCCTGCAACCCGACTTTTACCGGACATCGTCAATCAATCCTTGGCGAAGCTGCCGATCCCCAAACGCATGCGCTGGGGTAATTCAGACGTCGAATTTGTCCGTCCGGTGCATTGGGCCTTGATGCTGTTGGGCGAGGATGTCGTACCAGCAACGATTCTGGGGCACCAAACTTCCAATACCACTCGCGGTCATCGTTTCCACGCCCCTCAGGAATTGGTGATCAATCAGCCGTCTGACTACGCGAATACTCTGTTCACACAAGGTTACGTGCAGGCCGATTTTGAAAAACGTGCGGCTGACATTCGTCAGCAGGTAGAGGCGGTTGCCAGGCAGGCGGGTGGCGTGGCCGAAATCGACGAGGAACTGCTGGAAGAAGTCACCGCCCTGAACGAATGGCCGGTCGCAGTTGTGGGTGATTTTGACGAAACCTTTTTGGCGGTTCCTCCGGAGGCGTTGATTTCAGCCATGGCAGGACATCAAAAATATTTTCATATGTTTGGAGCGGATGGCAAATTGATGGCCAAGTTCATCACCATCAGCAATATCGAAAGCTCCAATCCGGAATCGGTTAAATTCGGTAATGAGCGTGTCATTCGACCGCGTTTGTCGGACGCCAAGTTCTTCTGGGATCAGGATCGTAAACAGCCGTTGGATGATTTTTTACCGAGATTGAAGACCGTGGTGTTCCAGCAGAAGCTGGGCACCCTGTTCGACAAGGTCGAACGTCTGGAAACCCTGACCGTTAAAGTCGGAAAACCTTTGGGTGTCTCTCCGGAGTTATGCGAGCGTGCGGCGCGTCTTTCAAAGTGTGACTTGATGTCGGAAATGGTCGGCGAATTTCCGGACCTTCAAGGCGTCATGGGACGTTATTATGCACAACAGCAGAATGAAACCGCTGATGTCGCCGAAGCGTTGGATGCGCAATATCAACCGCGTTTTGCCGGGGATGCGTTGCCAGCGTCGGCTTTGGCGCAAGCTTTGGCGATTGCCGACAAGCTCGATACCATTACCGGTATCTACGGAATTGGCCAAGTGCCGACCGGAGACAAGGATCCGTTTGCGTTGCGTCGTGCCGCTTTGGGTCTGGTGCGTATCATGATCGAGAAAGAGCTGGATCTGGATTTGCGTTTGTTGATCCAGTATAGCCTGGACTTGCATGACGGTATTGAAAGCGGTGAACAGCTGATTGATGAAATCTACGATTTCATTATCAGCCGTCTGCGCGCTTATTATGCCGATCAGGGCGTCACGGCCGAACAGTTTGAGGCCGTCAGAGTCTGCCGCCCGGCGCATCCGGTTGATTTCGCCAAACGTATCCAGGCCGTCAAGACGTTTGCCGAGTTGGACGCGGCAGAAAGTTTGAGTGCCGCCAATAAGCGTATCAACAACTTGTTGAAAAAAATTGACGGTTCGATTCCTGAAACAGTGAATGAGTCATTATTAAGCGAGGCGGCGGAACAGGCTTTATGGCAGGAACTGGAAAGCCTACGCGAGTCGGCCAGCAGTTTGATTGCCGGGCGTGATTATACGGCGGCGATTCAGTCTTTAGCGGGTATTCGTGGCGCGGTTGACCGTTTCTTTGATGATGTGATGGTGATGGTGGATGATGAAGATGTCCGTCTGAACCGTTTGGCGTTATTGAATCAGATTTATCAGTTATTCTTGCAGGTCGCGGATATTTCACGCCTGTAACGTATGGCAATGTTCTTAAGGCGTGAATAAATGGAATCGATCCCGCTTCGGCGGGATTTTTGCATTTTTATGGAATAGGATTTATGCAGCAAACCGCTAAACAGAAAATCATCGTTTTGGATCGGGACGGGGTCATCAATGAGGATTCTGATGCCTTTATCAAATCGCCAGATGAATGGCACCCGGTACCCGGCAGCATTGAGGCGATTGCAAAGCTCAAGCAGGCCGGATGGCTGGTGGCGGTGGCGACCAATCAGTCTGGTGTACGCAGAGGCTATTACGACCGGGCGACCCTGAGCGCCATGCATCAAAAATTACAGGCGCTTTTGGGCGCACAGGGTGCAAAAATCGATTGGATCAACTTTTCGCCTTATGTCGGTGGGGATAATACGCCTTGCCGCAAGCCGTCTACAGGTATGTTGACCGCCATAGAAAACCGGTTTGCTTTGTCTTTACAGGGCGCGCCGATGGTGGGCGATACCTTGGCGGATATGCGCGTTGCCTTGGCCAAAGGTTTAAATCCTTATCTGGTAAGAACGGGCAAAGGGGAACGTACTTTGGAAACTCAGGATGCACTGCTGGAAGAGATTCCGGTATATGACAATTTACTGGCCGCTGTGGAGGCGATTTTAAAATGAAAGTGATTTGGTTTTTGCGTTCGTTATTGTTTGCAATTGGGCAAGGTTTGACCTTGGTGCTGTTTTCGGTGCTGGGGCAGTTGACCCGACCTTTCTCCTTTAAGACACGTTACGCTTTTATGCACTATTGGGCGCGTTTTTGTCTGTTCTGGCTGCGTTTTACTTGTGGGGTCAAGTACCGTGTGCATGGTGCCGACCATATCGATACGAGCCAAACTGGTTTGATTCTATCGAGACATGAATCCGCTTGGGAAACACTGGCGTTTCAGCAGATTTTTCCGCGACAGGCTTACGTGCTCAAGCGTGAACTCTTGAAGGTGCCGTTTTTCGGGTGGGGCATGAAGCTGCTTAATCCGATTGCGATAGACCGTTCCGCCGGACGCAAGGCATTGAATCAGATGTTGAGTGAAGGGGTGGCGCGTTTGCAGGGTGACGATTGGGTGGTCGTGTTTCCGGAAGGAACACGTATGCCGGTGGGTGAACTGGGAAAAATTAATGTCGGCGGTTCGATGTTGGCGATAAAGGCGCAGAAGCCGGTTTATCTGGTGGCGCACAATGCCGGTAGCTGCTGGCCCAAAAACAGTTTTATCAAGAAACCGGGTATCATTGATGTTTATATCAGCAAGCCATTGGATGTCAGCGGAATGAAAGCGGCCGAGGTCAATGCACAAATCGAAGCCTGGTTTAGGCAGTGTTTGTAAGTTAAGTCGGCTTGTCGGTCCTGCGCTTGCAGGGCGTTTTGGTTTTTTTGATGTTCAAAACAGGCAGGCCTGCCCGTTTTTGAGTTAAGGATTTGGCAGGCGTGCAGGCGCCTCATCAAATTCGAACAGGTGTACTTCGTCGTTGAGTTGGTTGGCCTGTTCCAGCAGCTGCATGGAGTTTCGCGAGCTTTCCTCAACCATACGCGCATTTTGTTGTATGCCGTTGTCCAGCTCGCCGATGACTTGGTTGACCTGTTGAATGCCGGCGGCCTGTTCTTTGGTCGTGGCGGTAATTTCCATGACGATGTCATTAACCTGTTGGATGCCTTGATTGATGCGCTCAAAGGCTTCGTTGGTCTCGTCTAGCTGATCCGCTCCTTGGTTGACTTGTTCTACCACTTCATCGATCAGGTTGCGAATGTCTTTGGCGGCCTCTGAAGATTTTTGTGCCAGATTGCGCACCTCCCCCGCTACGACTGCAAACCCTCGCCCTTGCTCACCGGCACGAGCGGCTTCCACTGCCGCATTCAATGCCAGCAAATTGGTTTGAAAGGCGATGCTGTCAATTAGGCCCACAATGTCACTGATGCGAATGCTTGAACTTTGGATTTTTTGCATCGAATCGACCGATGAGCGCATCACGTCGGCTCCGTCACTGGCGAGACGTCGAGTATCTTGGGTTAGTTGGCTGGCGCGCAAGGCGTTGTCGGCCGATTGAGTGACTGAGGCCGTCATCTGTTCCATGGTCGAGGCGGTCTGTTCGATCGCTGCGGCCTGCTGTTGGGTGCGTTGTGCCAATGCTTGGTTTCCGTCGGAAATGAGTGTCACGTTCTGGTTGACCATTTCCGAGGTTTGATTGACCGTCTGCAAGGTGTTATTGAGTTTCCGGGTGGTGTGGTTGAGTTGGTTCTTGACCAATTCCATCTCGCCGGAAAATTGGCCATCTATATGGAAGGTCAAGTTCTGCTCCGAAAGCGATTGGATTGAGGAGTTGATCGCGTCAAGCCCGTTTTCCAAGGTGTTCAATGCGTTATTGATATAGCGTTTCAATTCGTCCATGCGGCCAAAAGCGTTAACCTCAATGCGTTCACGAAGTTCGCAGTTTGAGACTTGTTGCATGACGTGGTTGATATTGTCCACCACCTGGTCCATGGAGATCATGGCATGATCGACTTTCTCTTTGAGTTCGCCTTTGACCGCGCTGTCCATACGTACCGAAAAATCACCTTGGGCAATCGCATCCACCACCAATTCCAATGAGTGCATGGTGTGCGATACGCTTTGAATTGAGGCATTGACGTTATCTTTGAAACGCAACAAGTCGCCGCCCACCTCCACTCTTACCTGCTGATCGAACTGACCGTTGGCGACCTTGTCGAGTTGTTGGTTGGTTTCGTCAAATACGTTTTTCAGGTTTTGAGTCAGGTGATTGAAGCTTTGCAGAACCTGTCCGACCTCATCCTGATACTGTATCGGCAATTGGGTGGAGAAGTCATTGCTCTGGGTGATTTCGGTGATGCCTTTCTGCATTCTTTGCAGGGGCCGTGCGATTTTTCCAATCAGGGTGGCATACATCAGAATGATAAAGGCAATCACTGCCAACAAGACTGCGACGATAAAATAGGTGGTCAGCTGGTTGACTTCGATGATCTGGGTTTCCAACAATTCAGCATGGTGTTTGGATTGCTCGGGCGTGTTCGCTTCCTGATATTGGTGCCAGTGCTCTTGGATGGTCTGGGTGTCGGATTTGATTAATGAAAAAGCCGTCGTAAAGAAGATTCCCGCCATGACCATCATGGCGAGTAGCAGAGTGCTTAAGGTGGAAATTTTGGTGCGGCTCCATAAACTGGTTTTTTTCACGGAGATTCCTTGTCAGTACGTGATTTTAGTAAGAACGAAGCATAGCACGGGCTTTAGGTGAACTGCAGTTGAAAATTTGCATGCCGCAATAAAAGCATTTAATGGTCGTGACACTAAATTTGTTTATGATTAAAGTTGCCAGTTGATTGGGCTTTTGCCGTGACTGATTAGGTAGTTATTGGTTTGGGAAAACGGGTGGCTACCGAAAAAACCGCGATAGGCGGAGAGCGGTGACGGGTGGGCGCTCTCAAGCACCAAGTGTTTGGTGCGGTCAATGAAGCGTCCCTTCTTTTGTGCGTAGCCACCCCATAAAATGAAAACACAATGTGAAAGGCGGTCGTTAATTTGTTGGATAACCGCATCGGTGAACTGTTCCCAGCCTTTATTCTGGTGGGAGTTGCTGTTTGAGGCTTCCACCGTGAGCACCGCGTTGAGCAGAAGCACACCTTGCTTGGCCCAGGGTTGCAGGTAACCGATATGGTTATTATCGATATTGAGATCGCTCAGCAGTTCCTTGTTGATGTTGAGTAAGGATTTGGGCAGGGGTTTGACATCGGGTTTAACTGAGAAACAGAGTCCATGTGAGTGCCCGGGTGTTGGGTAGGGATCCTGGCCGATGATGATCACCCTGACGTTTTCAAACGGTGTGCTTTCTAATGCGTTCAACCATTCTTCTTGTTTGGGCAATATCTGTTTGCCGGCGGCGATCTCTTTTTGCAAAAAAGACTGCAGAGTCTGCAGGTAGGGTTTTTGGTATTCACCGGCGAGCACATTCTCCCAGCCGCAAGGGAGTTTGATGAGGTTTTGTGGCATGATTCTATGATATGATTCTGAAAATTCATTGAAATTTATCCCATTTTATCACTAGGAGTCTTCACTGTGAGTGGAAACTACAACTCGGCTGAAATTGAAGTATTAACCGGTTTGGATCCCGTCCGTAAACGTCCTGGAATGTATACCGACACCACGCGCCCCAACCATCTAGCGCAGGAAGTCATCGATAACAGTGTGGATGAGGCGATTGCTGGTTTCGCCAGTGAAATCACCGTGACCCATTATGCGGATGGCTCCATGAGTGTTCTGGATGATGGTCGTGGCATGCCGGTGGACATCCATCCCGAAGAAGGAGTGCCGGGGGTTGAAGTCATCATGACGCGTTTGCATGCCGGGGGAAAATTCTCCAACAAGGCCTACCAGTTTTCCGGCGGTCTTCACGGGGTGGGGATTTCGGTCGTCAATGCCCTGTCGAAACGGGTAGAGATTCAGATTCGTCGTGACAGCAAATTGTTTGATATCGCCTTTGAAAACGGAGATTTGGCTTCTCCTTTGGAAGTGGTGGGCAAGGTCGGCAAGAAAAACACCGGCACCTTCGTGCGTTTCTGGCCGGATGCCAAGTTTTTTGACTCGGCCAAATACGCCTTGGCCAAGCTCAAACACCTTCTCAGAGCCAAAGCGGTATTGAGTCCGGGCCTGAAAATGACCTTTGTCGATGAAGTCAGTAATGAGACCGATGTCTGGCATTTCGAAAACGGTCTTCAGGATTATCTGAACGAAGCGCTTGATGGTCTGGAGCGCCTGCCTTTGGAAGGCTTTATCGGTGAAAGCCAGACCGATTACGAGGGCGTGTCCTGGGCGATTGCCTGGTTGGTGGAGCCAAGTGAAACCTTGTTGGAAAGTTATGTGAACCTGATTCCTACGCCGCAAGGCGGCACCCATGTGAATGGTCTGCGCTCCGGCGCGACGGATGCGGTGCGTGAATTCTGCGAATTTCGTAATATGATTCCGCGCGGGGTGAAGATTACCCCGGAAGACGTTTGGCAAAATGTGGCGTTTGTGCTTTCGGCCAAGGTGCATGAGCCCCAGTTTGCCGGGCAAACTAAAGAACGCCTGTCGTCACGCGAGTGCGTGCCGTTTATTTCCGGTGTGGTCAAGGATGCTTTGAGCCTTTGGCTTAATCAGCATACCGAAGTGGCCGAGAAAATCGCAGAATTGGTGATTCAAAATGCCAGCAATCGCAGCAAAAAAGCCAAGAAAATCACCCGTAAAAAAATCACTTCGGGTCCGGCTCTGCCCGGCAAGTTGGCCGATTGTACCGAAAGCGACCTGACCTTGACCGAGCTGTTTCTGGTGGAGGGGGATTCCGCCGGCGGTTCGGCCAAGCAGGCGCGTGATAAGAACTATCAGGCGATCATGCCGTTGCGAGGCAAGATCTTGAATACCTGGGAAGTTGAAGCCGGGCAGGTTCTGGCATCGCAGGAGGTGCATGACATCAGTGTGGCCATCGGGGTCGATCCCGGGTCGGACGATTTGAGCGGATTGCGTTACGGTAAAATCTGCATTCTGGCTGATGCCGATTCGGATGGAGCCCATATCGCCACCTTGATCTGTGCGCTGTTTGTGCGTCACTTTCCGAGATTGGTGGAGCAGGGGCATGTATATGTCGCCATGCCACCTTTATACCGGGTCGATGTCGGTAAAAAAGTGTTTTATGCCTTGGACGAAGCCGAACGCGAAGGCATTCTGGATCGCATCGCAGCCGAAAAGTTGCCCGGCAAGATTCAGGTCACGCGCTTCAAGGGCTTGGGTGAGATGAACCCGCTTCAGTTAAGGGAAACCACCATGATGCGGGAAACCCGTCGTTTGGTTCAGTTGCAGCTTGATCCTCTGGACGAGGAGCATGAGATGATGGACATGTTGTTGAATAAGAAACGCGCTTCAGACCGTAAGTCATGGCTTGAAGATAAGGGGGATCTGGCCGAGGTGTAAAGAGGTCGTTTAGCCTCTAATATCAACAGGCCTGTGCAAAATGGGCAGGCCTGTTGGTTTTGCAAGCGGACTAGAATTCGCTCCATTCCCCGGAGTCTTGAACCTGTTTTGTTTCAGGTGATTTTAGCGGTGCAATGGATCTGGCCGGCGCGGTTAAGGTTTTTGGCGCTGGCTTTGGGCTTTCAAGGCGAGCCTTGGGAATCGGATTGGCATGTTGCATGCCTGATAGTTTGAAGCGGTCGACAAATTCCGCCTGTATTCTGGCCTGTTCGCTCATATTGCCTGCTGTGGCCGAAAGTTGCTCCACCAGCGCCGCATTTTGCTGCGTCATCTGATCCAGACTTGAAATGTCCTGATTGACCTGGGACACGCCTTCAGCCTGTTCGCTGGTGGAGGTGGAGATTTCTGAAATCAAGGTTTCCACTTCCTGAATTTTAAGCACCATTTCCTTGAAAGCCTCATTGGTCTCGTTGACCAGCTGGGTGCCGTTCTCGATTTGGGTTGAGGCTGACGAGATCAGGGAGGAAATCTGTTTGGAGGACTCAGCCGATTTTTGAGCGAGACTGCGCACCTCGCCGGCTACCACGGCAAAACCACGGCCATGCTCACCGGCACGTGCGGCTTCAACCGCGGCATTCAATGCAAGCAGGTTGGTCTGGAAGGCGATGCCGTCAATCACACTGGTAATCTCGCCAATTTGTTTGCTCAGCTCGCTGATGCCGTTCATGGCGTGCATGGTGTCTTGCATCACCTTAATCCCGCTTTCCGCTTGGTTGGCCGATTCAAGGGAAAGCTGATTGGCTTTCTGGGTGCTTTCCGCGGAGCGTTGCAATGTGGTGTTGAGTTCTTCCATATTGGCGGTGGTGCGCTCGACGGAGGCGGCTTGCTGTTGTGTGCGGTCGGACAGGTCCATACTCGCATCGGCGACCTCTTTGGACATGTTGCCAATTTCCTGAGCGCCTTGTTTTACCTGTCCAAACGTTTGGTTGATGTTGGATAGCGCGCCGTTGACCGCTTCTTTCATGGACAGCAGTTCACCTTCAAATTCCCCCTGTAAGCGCTGCGTCAAATCGCCGTGACTCATTTGCGTAAGAATGTCGTTCAAGCGCTGTGTGGTATCGGCAAAACTGTTGAGTAGCTGGTTGATTGACGAAGACAGTTGTTTTTCAAATCCTTTAAGTTGTTCGGTATGGATACGGCCGCTTAATTCGCCTTTGGCTGCTTGCGAGACAATATGGGAAATCTCGTCTTCAATCGCCAATTGGCTGGTCATGCGCTTCCATTCGGCAACGGTGCCGATGCGGTTTCGCTCTTCATCAAAAATCGGGTCAATGACCAGATCAACCACCTCTTTGCCTAATTGGATGCGCGCCGTATGGGTTTGGGTCAGATTGTCCAGAAGCTGGTGCTGATGATCCGGGTTTTTGTGGAACACATCGATGCTTTGACGAATCAGTTTGTCGGCGCTGAATGCCGGTAGGTCTTGCTGAATGTCGGCTTCAATTTCCTTTAACATGGCTCTGACCGACTGGTTCATAAAAATGATGCTTCTGAAGCGGTCTGCCACCATGATATTGGATGAGGCCGAATCCAGCGCGCTTTCGATGCGTTTGGCGTTGTTGAGTGCGGCATGGACATCGTCAATGTCTGCCCCCAGCTTGATTTGCATGGATTTCAGGCGGCTGAGGGTACGGCTCATCAGACTGCTTCCCTGAGAGTGGATGTCGTTTCTGAAATTGCCTTCTGCCAGTGATGCGATGTGTCCGGATAAAGTGCTCAGGCGTCGTCCATTGAGAGTCGTGATCCAGATGATACTGGCCGTCAGAACTATTCCGGAAACTTCAAAAACGACGTCGGGAAGCAGGTTTTCAAAAAACAGTGGAAACAACAGCGAGGCCAACAGCAGCAAAGACAGGGTCATAATGATGGGGGTGAGGTCAAAATGATTGAGCAGGTTGAACTTGCTGGCCAAGGTATCGATTTCACCATTACGTAACTGCGCCTGCCCCGAAGCGATTGCTTTGTAAGCTTCTTCAGCGGCTTGCTTTTGGGTTTCACTGGCGGGGGTTCTGACCGACATGTAGCCGCTGATCTCGCCGTTTTCGAAAATGGGGGTGGCATTGGCGACCACCCAGTAATGATCGCCGTTTTTGCGGCGGTTTTTGACAATTTGTGACCACGGCTTGCCGTCTTGGATGGTTTGCCAGAAGTCCTTGAAGACGGCGGCGGGTACGTCGGGATGGCGCAGGATATTATGGGGCTGGCCAACCAGTTCGCTCCAATCGAATCCGCTGGCCTCGATAAAGGCTTCATTGGCCTCAATGATGTTTCCGTGTAAATCGGTGCGCGAAACAATAGTGGTATCGGGCTTAAGCAGGTATTCTTTTTGGGTGACGTCGATAGTGTGTTTCATGGTTAATCCAGAACGATAAAAATCGTTTGTAAAAATGTTATAAGGTATATTTATATATTATAAGTTTTTTGGTGATTGGCTTATAGGATGATTTCAAGTTTTGAAAACTTTATAGCCGGAAAATTAAGTGTATGAATGTTAAATGGAGAGGCTGGGTGTCGTTTTTTGGGAAAGTGTTTGTCTTTTTTACAGGAGCCTTGATTACTCAAGGGGTGATTGCGGCCAGTCAGCAAAAAGTGATGGGGGATTATCACCTCACCATTTATGAGGATGCCCAAGGCAGTGTGGATGGTATTGAGCTCTTTACCAAGCTGGCAGACCGGGAGGCCTTTTTTGGGGTGAGTTGTACACGTATGTCGCCCTTTCCTTTATTGCAGGTTTTGCTGTTTAATGATGAAGTGATCAGCGAGTCACCGCGTCTTCTGCAGCTTCGTTATTCATTGGAAGGTTCGACTTTGCAGTCTGACGGCTTGCAAGGGGTATTGAAGGCCACGGATAGTGTTGAGGAGCACTCCAATAAAATTCGTATCGAGTTCGGTTCTGTTGGTTTGGGTTCAATGCACGCCATGCAAGAGGCTTACGATGAATTTTTGAATAAACTGGCGGCCTCTAAAATGTTGCAGCTTGAGTTGTCTCATCGAACCTTAGGGAATTTTGAGTATGGCTTTTCGTTGAATGGCTTGGGCCCTTTGCTGGCACCTTATCGCGATATTTGCCGATGACGGCTGGTAAAAACGACAGGCCTGTTCATTTTTAGGGAATCAAGTGTTTTGTAAAACGCTAGGCAATTGATTTTAATCAGGTTTGAACAGGGTTTGATTTTATAGGTATCATAAATAAACTGATTGGCCACGGATGGCCTTTTTTTGATATTTTGGTTTAATTGTTTCTAGGATGGTTTAATTACAGTGAGTCACTCTGACATTTTTGTGGGTCGGCAACCGATTTTTGATAAAAACAGCCAGTTGGTGGCTTACGAACTCCTTTTCAGGGGAGATGCCTCTCAAAACCAGGCCAATTTCGAGTGCGGTGACACCGCCACAGAAACCGTTATCTATAATGCCATGCTGGGCATCGGATTGGATGAACTGGTGGGGCCGCATCAGGCTTATGTCAATTTCCCGGAGAATTTCTTTCACGCGGAGGTTGATCCCGCATTCAGCCCGCAATATATCGTGATTGAAGTGCTTGAGGACGTTCGTCCGACTCCAGAGGTGATTGAAGGCTTGTCTCAACTCAAGAACCTGGGCTTTCAGATTGCGCTGGATGACTTCATTTTCAAAAAAGAGTACGTGCCTTTTTTGAAATTGGCGGACGTAATCAAACTTGAAATGCACAAGGTGCCGCTGGAAAAGATTCCTTTACTGTTTTCAAAAATCAAGAAGATCACACAGGCGACCCTGCTGGCGGAAAAAGTGGAAACCCGCGAGATTTACAAGGCCTGCTTGAATTCAGGCTGTGATCTGTTTCAGGGCTATTTCTTTGCCAAGCCGGAGATTGTCGAGGGTAAAAAAGTTTCGGTCGCTAAGCTCAATCTTTTGGATTTGTTGCAGAAGATCGCTGACCCGCAGATTGCTCTGAACGAGTTGCAATTGGTGGTCGAGCGTGATGTAGGCTTGTCACATAAGTTACTCAAGATGGCTTACCAGTACAGAACTCGCTCCATGCCGGAATTCGATACCATTAAAGAAGTGATGATGCTGTTTGGCCTGAAGCGGGTGCAGTCCTGGACGACGATGCTGTCGATGGCGGCCGTCAATGACGTGGTTCCGGAGGTGTTTGTGATGGCGTTGACGCGGGCGATTTTCATGCGGGAAATCGCCCTGAAAGAACGCTTGTCTGCCGAAGAGTCGTATTATCTGGCAGGCCTGTTCTCTTTGCTGGATGTCATCATGGGACAGCCATTGGAAAAGGTGTTGAACCAGCTGCCTTTGAGTCGCAGCATTATCGACGGAATACTTGAAGAGGAGGGCGACTATGGACGCCTTCTGAATATGGCTAAAGGGTTTGAGCAGAGCAAGATGCAAAAACATCGTAGCGATTATGGAACCTTTTATTTACAAGCCTTTAATGATGCACGAAAAGTGTTTAAGGGTTGAGGAGGAAGAGATGCAGGGTCGCAGAGAGTTTATTCGACAATTGTTGGCGTTGAGTGCGGTGTCAGGAGCTTCACTGTCCATGGCCAGTTGCGGCAAACCGATTAAGCCGAGTCCAAATTCGACAGGAGTGGTACTGGATCCGTTATTTTATGAGCATACTCAAGCCGACCATCCCGAGAATGCACAACGTCTGGTGGCGATTGATGAGGAATTGCAACGTCGTGAATTATGGCAAGCTTTGACGCCGGTCAAAGCAAGATTGGCGACGTTGGAGGAACTCAACTGGGTGCATACTCAGGGCTATATTGATGAAATCGCCAGTATCAGCGAATATGGAGGCGGGTACTTTAATCCTTATTTGGGCGATACCTATCTGACGGCGGCCTCTTATGAAGCAGCCAAGATGGCGGCGGGTGGTGCAATCCAATTAAATCTAGCCGTCTATGACCGCCAAGTGGACAACGGATTTGCATTGTTGAGACCGCCTGGCCATCATGCGTTGGAAAGCAAAGCCATGGGGTTTTGTCTGTTCAATTCGGATGTGATTGCCGCTCGAGCGTTGCAACACTATCGTGGAGTCGAGCGTGTGGCGATTATCGATTTTGATGTGCATCATGGTAATGGTACTCAGGATTTGACCGAGAATGACCCGAGCATTATGGCGATCTCGATTCACCAGCACCCCTATTGGCCGATGACCGGTGCGGCCGAGCACGTTGGTGAAGGTGATGCAAAGGGTACCAATGTAAATTGTCCGTTTGGCAGTGGCGCTGGAGATATGGCTTATTTGAAGGCGTTTGAAGAGATTATTGTACCTAAGTTGCAAGCTTTCAAGCCCCAACACATCATCGCATTCGCCGGGTATGACGCACACTGGATGGATCCTCTGGCCGAACATCGCATGAGCATTGATGGTTTTAACCAGCTTGTGGCGAGGTTGAAGAATACGGCGGCGGATTTATGTGGTGGAAGGCTGAGTTTGTCTTTGGGTGGCGGCTATGAACTTGAGCCTTTGGCGCATTCGGTCGCCGGCAGTTTTGAAGTGCTGTTGGGGCGTGAGTTGACAACTGATCCGTTGGGTCCTTCTCCGCGTGCGGAAAACGATTATTCAGAGCAGCTCGCCAAACTCAAGGCGATTCATCAGGTCGGTTGATCAGAGCCGGGTCCTGGGGTTTTTGGCGCGCTATGTGTTACTTGTGTTTACCAAGTTGCTTTAGGCGTTCTTTGTAAGCGATAAAGTCTTCAATGGCGGCAATATCTTGGGCACTCGGTTGGTCAAAGACAATGCCCAGATAGATTTGGTTGCTGGCATTGTGGCGGTGCGCGACTTTTCCGACCAGTTGCATCGGTGTGAATTCTCCGAAAGCGGGAATTTCGAATTCCAGTTTCAGTTCGGTGCCTTCCCGGGCGCCTCGTTCACTCAGTACCCCGACCCCGGCAATTGAAAGGTTGACCATTTTGGCATGTGACTGACCGTTGCGTCCGATCAATAGGATGGGGCGGTCGGTCGGAACGCGGGCATTAACGCGGTTTTCGATTAGGCCGCTCATGCGGGTGTCTCGGTCTCATTTGCAGTCTGAGTCTGGCGATTAAGGAAGCTCTGAATGGCCAGCGAGTCGGGAAGGCTTAGTAGAGGGAATTCGATACCGATTAAGTGACTCTGCTCTTCTTGTGTGCAATGTTTGACGGTGCCGTTGATAACCAATTCATTTTTTGCGGAAAGCGTTTCCAGGGTGAAACGCACTGTAATCGCCTTTGTGGCTGGGATGGCAATGGGTAACTGAATGCCCAACCCTAAAATACAGAGGTTGATGAGGCGTCCCTTGATTTCCTGGTTTTCATAAAGCACCTCAATGGGAATGTGGGTTGTCACCCGCTCCCTTTGACGTTGTACGTTCAATTTGTTTTGTGCGTTTTTCATAATCATGGGTGCCGTTTTGAATTGATCCTATTTTAACCAAATCTAGCTTAAAAGCGTAATATAGTGACGTTCTTTTCTGTAACGCGCCCGTTAAATCAGGACGAGCAACTTAAAATGAGGCCTTTCTGGTTTTCGCTTTGTGGAGGCTCATAGTAACGTGCAGGCACGCCTGACACCTTTTCAAAAGGCGAGCCAAGCGCCTGGAAAACGCGATCCATTAAATCGAAGTCGCCTTGTTCGGCCGCAGCGATCACCTCTTGGTTGATGTAGTTACGCAATACAAATAAAGGGGTGTGCTGGCGAATACGTTGCGAACACCCTTCAGGAAACAGTTCAAGTTGGCGGCGAATGAAATAGCGTTTTAACCAGGCCTGCCAGTTATTGGAATCCATTGGCCATCCTGCATTTAGACAGGCCTGTTCATTTTCAAAGTCGGCCAGTTGCAGAAAGAAATGCTGAAAATCGAGTTGTGATTGATCCATCAGTATCAATAGGTCGGCAACCAGCTCACGGTCTTCCGGGAGGGGTTCCTGCAAACCGATTTTGGCCCGCATCCGTTGCAGGTATTCGTGGTTGTAGGTTTCCACATAGGTATTCAGCGCCGCCTCTTGTTGCTGTTCCGAAACCAGCAAACCAAATGCCTGGGCGAGTAGCTGGCAGTTCCATAAACCAATGTTGGGTTGCTGGCTATAGGCATAACGCCCCTCGGTGTCGGAGTGGTTGCAGATGAAGTGGATTTCAAAATCGTCCATAAAAGCGTAAGGGCCAAAGTCAAAGGTCTCTCCGGCGACGGACATGTTGTCCGAGTTCAAGACGCCGTGGCAGAACCCCACGGCTTGCCAGCCGGCGATCATCACCGCGGTGTTGTGAGCAATGGTGTTGAGCAGTTCGGCATAGCGATCGGCGGCATCGATGGCTTTTAAATGCGGGTAGACCGTTTCAATGACATAGTCGGCCAAAAGTTGCATTCCGGCTTTGTCCTCGATTTGCGCCAGCCATTCAAAATGGCCGAAACGCACATGGGTCTTGGCAATGCGGATGTAACTGGCACGCGGTTCCATTGTCTCCCGGCGCACCGCCTCGAGATTGTGGCAAATGGCCAGGCTGCGAGTGCTGTTTATGCCAAGCGCATGGAGGGCTTCGCCCCCCAGGTGTTCCCGAATCGCGGATCGCAATACCGCACGTCCGTCGCCCCGTCGCGAGTAGGGGGTTTGACCGCAGCCTTTAAGGTGAAAATCCCAGGGTTGTTGATTTGAGTCCCGCCATTGTCCTAGCAGTACGCCACGGCCATCGCCCAGGTCTGGATTGTAATAGCCAAACTGATGACCGGTGTATTTTTGGGCGATGGGCCGACAGCCCGCCGGGAATCCGTTGCCGGATACCATGTCGAGTAGTTCGGATGCAGAAAGTGCCAGTTGCAGGTCATCATGCAAGGTGCGGTTATGATGCACGAGTTTCGGTTCGTGTAGCGCTTCAGGCGTTATCTCGCTGAAGAAATGTCTGGATAGCTGGCAGTATAAATTGGTAAATTCGGTTTGGCTGGGATTCATGAAATGACTATGGATTGAGTAAAACGTTATTTCTATTGTAGCCTTTTATAGGTCAATAACCTAGTAAATAAGTAGGTTAATAAAAAGCTTCTGCTCTGTTTGGGTGCTGAAAAGTGATTCTGATGCTCGAACAGCTTTTATAAAGTGTGGTAGATTATCGGTTTAGGTTGAATCCAATCAAACAATGGCCAGTTTGCCGAGGGTGGCGTCATGACAATTGAAATAGCCGTAGAAAACATCAAATGTGGAGGATGTGCCAACAGCATCCGCAATCAGCTGTTAAAACTGGAGGGCGTCGAGCAAGTCGAGGTGGATATTGAACGGGGGGCGGTGAGTCTAGAGCCCGTCCAATCGGCTTCAATTGAACCCTTGCGTGAACAGGCTGCAGCGTCTTTGTTGGCCTTGGGGTATCCTCAAGTGGGAAGTGTCGAAGGATTGCGGGCGACGGGTGCAAAAGCCAAGTCATTTGTCTCCTGCGCGGTTGGTAAAATAACGGATAAGCACTGAATCGGGAGTGAAGCGTGTCGCAACAAGTGATTAACTACGAAGGCATTGAGCAGCTGCCAGTTGCCGCTTTTACAGAAAAAGCCTATTTAGATTATGCGATGTATGTCATTTTGGATCGTGCCTTGCCACACATCGGCGATGGTTTGAAACCGGTGCAACGCCGCATTATCTATGCCATGTCGGAACTTGGTTTAAAGGCCAGCGCCAAATACAAAAAGTCGGCACGAACCGTCGGGGACGTGTTGGGTAAATTTCATCCGCACGGCGACAGTGCCTGCTATGAAGCCATGGTGCTGATGGCGCAAGATTTCTCTTTTCGTTACCCTCTGGTCGATGGCCAAGGCAACTGGGGGTCGATGGATGACCCCAAATCGTTTGCCGCCATGCGTTATACCGAATCCCGCTTGTCGCGTTTCAGTCAGCTGCTGTTAGAGGAGGTAGGTCAAGGCACCGTAGAGTGGACGCCTAATTTTGACGGTACCATGGACGAGCCATTGGTTTTGCCGGCACGAGTTCCGCATGTGTTGCTTAACGGCACATCGGGCATCGCGGTAGGTATGGCCACCGACATTCCGCCGCATAATCTGCGTGAGGTCATTAACGGTTGTGTCGCTTTGCTGGATAACCCTAAACTGACTACGGCCGAATTGGTCGAACACATTCCGGCCCCCGACTACCCGAACCGGGCGCAAGTCATCACGCCGCCGGAAGAGTTGTTGAAACTCTACGAAACCGGTCATGGCGCAATTCGTCAGCGTGCCAGTTATCATGTTGAAGAGGGCGTCAATGTGGTGGTTGACGCTCTGCCGTTTCAGGTGTCCGGTTCCAAGCTACTTGAGCAGATTGCCGCGCAGATGCGTGCCAAGAAATTGCCGATGGTGGTCGATTTACGCGATGAGTCGGATCATGAGAACCCGGTTCGTTTTGTACTGGAGTTACGTTCCAAACGCGTCGATGTGGAAACTGCGATGCTGCATCTGTTCGCCACCACCGATTTGGAGAAGAGTTACCGGGCCAACTTCAATATGATCGGTTTGAACGGTCGTCCACAGGTTAAGAATCTTAAGGCCCTCTTGTCAGAATGGCTGACCTACCGCACGGAGACAGTACGCCGTCGTTTGCAGTACCGTCTGGACAAGGTGTTGGCGCGCCTGCATATTCTTGAGGGGATGTTGGTTGCATTTCTGAACATCGACGAAGTCATTGCCATCATTCGCGAAGAGGACAAACCCAAGCCGGTTTTGATGGAGCGTTTCGGCCTAAGCGATTTACAGGCCGAATCGGTTCTTGAGCTGAAATTAAGACACTTGGCCCGTTTGGAAGAGATGAAAATCCGCACGGAACAAGCCGAGCTGGAAGCGGAAAGACAAAAACTGGAGAAGATTCTGGGCAGTGCGGCACGTTTGAAGACTTTGGTTAAGAAAGAGCTGTTGGCCGATGCGGAAACCTATGGTGATGAGCGTAAGTCACCATTGGTCTCCGGGCGTTCGGCTCAGGCGATGAGTGAACAGGATTTGCTGCCCTCCGAAGCGGTGACGGTGGTCTTGTCTGAAAATGGCTGGGTGCGGGCGGCCAAAGGGCACGATGTTGATGGTCAGTCATTGAGTTACAAGTCGGGGGATGCGTTTTGCAGTCAGGCCATCGGGCAGAGCCGACAGAATGCCGTCTTTATTGACGATACCGGACGAGCTTATGCATTGGCCGCGCACAGTCTGCCTTCCGCGCGTAGTCATGGTGAACCATTGACCGGGCGTTTGAATCCTCCCGCCGGAGCCAATTTCAAGCACGTGCTTTTGGGGCAAGCCGATGAGCAGCTCATCTTGGCTTCTTCTGCAGGGTTTGGCTTTGTAACTTCGTTAGAATCGCTCTATTCCAAAAACAAGTCCGGTAAAACGATTTTAAGCCTGCCGGATAAGGCCAAGGTGTTGACCCCGGCACTGCTAAAGGCGGATGACTGGATTGTGGTAGTCTCGGATGAGCCGAGAATGCTGGTGTTCAAGTCCGAAGAACTGCCGGTTTTGGCGAAAGGCAAAGGCAATAAGTTGATTCAGATGCCAAAAGGGCATCAAGTCAATGCCGTGTTCGCTTTCCAGCAAGGTAGTAAATTGTCGCTGGTGGCGGGCAAGTATGAAAAGGTGTTCGGCCCCACCGCCATCGAAGAGGCGTTCGCCAGCAGGGCCAAACGCGGTATACCCTTGCCACGAACCTTGAAGCAGGTAACGAGCATTCAAATTTTGTCATGACTGGTCGGAATTGTCTAACTGGTATGGGTTTTGCTTTTTTGCATAGCATTGAATCAAATGGTTTGATTGAGACGGTTTTTCGACAGTTGTGATCGTGTCTTGAACTCTAAATTATTAAAAAGTGATGTGTTATGTTAGCAAAACCCATTGGAATCATCATTGTGTTGGCGAGTATGCTCGGGGGCTTTGTCCTCATGGGCGGGAATCTCGGAGCACTTTGGCACCCATCCGAACTTGTGGTTATTTTAGGTATTTCTCTGGGGGCGTTTTTGGCCTCCACACCGGTTTATATCTGGACACGTACATTCGCATATCTGGGGCGTTTCTTTGCCGGTGAAAGGGTCAATAAGCAACTGTATGGTGAGACACTTGAACTGCTTGAAGAGTTGGCCCGCCTGTCACGTTCATCAGGGATGCTGGCGTTGGAAAAGCATATCGTCAATCCCGAAAACAGCCCGATTTTCATGCACTATTCCAGAGTGCTGAATCATAAGGTGCTCAAAAAATTCATCGTCGATAACTTCAGCTATCTGTTACTGAATCCGCCGGCCAGTTTGAATTTTCAGCATCATTTGGAAAACCAGATCGACGACATTTATCAGTCGATGATGGAGGTACCCAAAGCGGCCGGTAAGGTGGCCGACTGGCTGCCCGGCTTCGGTATTGTCGCCGCCGTTTTGGGGGTCATTATCACCATGGAGATGCTGGGCGGTGAAATGGATGTGGCGAAAATTGGTACGGCAATTGGTGCCGCTTTGGTCGGAACCTTAACCGGTGTCTTTATGGCTTTCGCCGTGGTAGCGCCTTTTGTGCATGCGGTTGAGGTCATGATTCGCCAGGATCGTTCGCTGTTTGAGATGGCAGCCGCGTTTATGGAAGCTTACGCCAGCGGTGTTTCACCTAACTTGGCGGTGGAGATTGGGCGTCAACGGGTTCCGCCTGAATTTGAAGTGCCGCGAGACGAGGTTGATTAAGGGATTATGAAACGTTTTGATTGTTTTGCCAGTGTTGTTATCAATATGAGAGGTTGCTGATGTCTCGGCGTGGTGGACATGACGAGGGTGGTGCTCACGGAGGTTCCTGGAAGATCGCTTTAGCCGATTTGATGACGGTTCTGATGGTGTTTTTCCTGGTAATGTGGCTATTGGCGGTGGTCGATCCCAAGGAGCGCAAAATTTTCGCGGAAAGTTTGACGGGGCAATATGAAGAGCCTATTGCTGTGGTCGAGTCTTCTGCTAAGCAGGACGGCAGTGAATTGAATCCGCTGGACTTAAAGCCACCTGCCACCGAAGCGGAAATTCGGGAGACGCTTAAAAGTGTCAATCCGCGCGATATTGATATCGAGGACGGGCCGGATTTCACCAAAATCACCCTGCGTTCGGACAGTTTTTTTGAGAGTGGGCGCGCCACGGTCAGCGACAAAACCCGTGAACAGCTTGAACAACTGGGCGAAAGTCTGGCGGGGCGTGGTCAAAAAATGGTGATTTCCGGCTTTACTGATGATTTGCCGATCAGTAATTTCCAGTTCCCTTCCAACTGGGAGCTTTCAGCGGCCAGAGCGGCAACCGTAGCTCGTACCTTCATTTATATGGGGGTGGATAAGAATCTTTTGACGATTGAAGGCAAAGCCGATAACGAGGCGGTGGTTCCCAACGATTCCGCTTACAGCCGTTCCATGAATCGTCGCGTTGTCATTAAGATCGATAAACGCCCGCAGTCACAACAACAGCCTTAATCTGGCAGAGCGTTACTGTTGACTGTCGGGACTTGCCCCCGTTTTTATTTTTGGTTAGACATTTCCGCAGTGCGGACAGTTTTCATCTTTTTTCAGATTGAGTGTGCGAATCTGCATGCTGTAGGCGTCGACAATCATCAGTTTTCCGGTCAAGGTCGGTAGATTAAGCAACGCCTTAATCGCCTCTATGGCTTGCATGCTACCAATCATGCCAACCACCGGCGAGAGCACGCCATTCTGGCTACAGGTCAATTCCACCCCATCTTCTTCTTTGTACAGACATTGATAACACGGGCTGTCCGCTTTGCGGAAATCATAACTGCTGAGCTGGCCTTCCCAGCGGATGGCGGCACCTGAAATCAAAGGTTTTTTGGCTCGGTAACAGCTGCGGTTCAAGGCGAAACGCGAGGCGAAATTGTCGGTACAATCCAAAACCACATCGGCGCTTTCAATCAGGCCTGTGAGTTGCGTTTCATTCAGTTTTTGCTGCACGGTCTCAATCTCGATATGATGGTTCAGCGCCTGCAGGTTTTGTTGCGCGGAGAGCACCTTGGGTTGGCCGATATTGTTTTCCCTGTGGACGATCTGACGTTGCAGGTTGGAGTCGTCCACTTCGTCAAAATCCACCAAGGTCAGTTTGCCAATTCCGGCGGAGGCGAGATAAAGCGAAGCGGGTGAACCCAGACCTCCTAAACCAAAAATCACCGCATGCGATTGGGATAGGGTCAGTTGACCGTCATAATCAATTTCCGGCAACAGGATCTGGCGGCTGTAACGTGACAGTTCCGCATCGTTGAGTTCGGTCTTTGGGCTTTTAGACATGGGGTTTATCCCTCTCGTTTTGTGTTTTGGAGGTTTCGTTTAAAGCGCGTATCTGTCCCAGGGTGATGCGATCATTGCCCGCATAATCCTGTCTGCTGCAAACATTCACATAACCATAGGAATTGAATAGAGCCTGAACTGCACTGGCCTGATTATAACCGTGTTCCACAATGAGCCAGCCGCCGGCTGTTAAAAACGGGCAGGCCTGTTGAATAATGGTTTTCAGATCGTTTAAGCCGTCTTTTCCGGACGTGAGTGCGCTTAGGGGCTCAAAACGAACGTCTCCATGCTGTAGATGTTCGTCTTCATCCTCAATGTAAGGCGGATTGGAAACAATCAAGTCATAGACTGCCGATTCTGAAAGTCCGGAAAACCAACTGCTTGGCTTGAAATCGATCTCCAGCTCCAGGGTCTGCGCATTATATTGCGCCACTTGCAGGGCGGCCGGGCTCAGATCCACGGCGGTGACCTGACAATCCGGGCGTTCGTGTTTGAGTGCAAGCGCTATGGCGCCACTGCCGGTGCCCAAATCCAGTATGCGACAGGTCTGGTTGTGCGGTTTTGGACAGGCCTGCCCAGTTTCAAATGAAAAAGTGAAATCCTTTGCAGGCAGTTTCTCCAGCGCGGTTTCGACTAAAATCTCAGTATCAGGACGTGGAATTAAGGTGTCAGGAGTGACCTTGAGGTTCAGTCCCCAAAATTCGCGTTGGCCAATCAGGTGGGCAATGGGGTGGCCTTGCAGACGTTGTTTCAGAAGCGCTTCAAAGCAGGTTTGCTGTTTCGGCTGCAAGATTTTTTCCGGCCAGGTGAACAGATAGGTTCGGTTTTTTCCCAGACAGTGGCACAGCAGCAGTTCGGCATCCAGTTTGGGGCTGTCGCTTACTTGTTGGCTTTGAAGCCGTTGACTGGCCGATTGCAGTGTTTGGGCAATGCTGTTCACGTCTTGCTCCCGGAAAGGGTTATTCTGCGCTCAGGGCCGCCAGCTGTTCAGCCTGGTATTCATTGATCAGCGGTTCAATGACCTGTTCCATGCCGCCAGCCATGATTTCGTCCAGTTTATACAAAGTCAGGTTGATGCGGTGGTCAGTCACGCGACCTTGTGGATAGTTGTAGGTGCGGATGCGTTCGGAACGGTCGCCGCTGCCGACCAGGCTTTTACGTTCCTGGGCGATCTCTTTTTCGTGCACCTGGCGTTTCGCGTCCATGATGCGAGAGGCCAGAAGTGACATGGCGCGAGCACGGTTCTTGTGCTGGGAACGTTCGTCCTGACATTCCACCACCGTGCCGGTCGGCAAGTGAGTGATGCGAATCGCGGAGTCGGTTTTGTTGACGTGCTGCCCGCCCGCACCTGAAGCACGGAAAGTGTCGACTTTCAAGTCAGCCGGGTTCAACTCCACTTCTTCGACATCCGGCGCTTCCGGCATGATGACAACCGTGGCCGCTGAGGTATGCACCCGCCCCTGGGTTTCGGTTGAGGGAACGCGCTGGACACGATGCGCACCGGATTCGAACTTGAGTCTTGAGTAGGCGCCGTCGCCGATGATGCGGGCAATAATTTCCTTGTAACCGCCGTGTTCGCCTTCCTGGGAGTTGATGACTTCGACCTGCCAGCGCATCTTTTCCGCATAACGGCTGTACATGCGAAACAGGTCGCCTGCAAAGATCGCGGCTTCATCACCGCCGGTTCCGGCTCGGATTTCCAGGAAGATATTAGCGTCATCATTGGGGTCTCGCGGTAGCAGCATCTTCTGCAAATCCTGTTCAAATCCGCTGATCTGAACTTCCAGTCCGGGCAGTTCTTCCTGTCCCATCTCTTTCAAGTCGGGGTCGCCGGATTTGATCATCTCCTTGGCTTCCTGAAGGTCGCCTTCCGCGCTTTCAAACGCGGTAAAGGTTTCCACCACCGGGGTCAGTTGGGCGTGCTCTTTGGTCAAGGCTCTGAATTTGTTTTGGTCGCCGATGACCTCCGGATCGGAGATCAGGGCGTTGACCTCATCCAGGCGTTCTACCAGGTTTTGCAGTTTGGTTCTAATGGAGTCTTTCACAAGGTGGTCTCAATCATGTTAGATGACGTACGCGACGTCGGAGTTTCAAGGGGCTATTTGGGTGTTTTTGGGGGCGTTTGAGTGTCGCCAATCAACAGGGTTTTGGCGGTTTCAATCAAGGCGCTCTGGCCGTCTAGGCCAGCTTGATGAAGCTGTTTGGTCGGTGTGTGCAGCAGTTTATTGGTGAGTTGGTTTGCCAGTTTCTTAACCACTTCTTCCGCATCGGCTCCCAGTTCCAGCTGATGCAAGGCCTGTTCCATCGCTTGTTGTTTGATGTTCATGGACTCTTGGCGATATTGCTGGATGACCGGATTGACCTGCTGAATGGCATTGATTTGCGCCATGAAGCTCTGGGCTTGAAGGTCGATGATTTCCTGCGCTTCCAGTGCCGCCGTCTGTCTGGACTGTTTATTGTCTTCGATGATTTCATGCAAGTCATCAACGGTGTAGAGGTAGACATCTTCAAGCTGTTCAATGCTGGATTCGATGTCGCGCGGTACCGCGATGTCGACCATGAACATGGGACGGTTCTTGCGCTTTTTCAAAGCCGGTTCAACCTGTGCTTTCTTAAGAATCGCGCTTGGGCTGCCGGTAGAACCAATAACAATGTCGGCTTCGTGCAGATGGTCGGGAATTTCGTCCAGTTCAATCGCATAACCCCCCACCAGTTCGGCCAGGTTGTGGGCGCGTTCCAGGGTGCGGTTGGCGATAATCAGTTTACCGATATGACTCTCTTTAAGGTGACGGGCCACCAATTCAATGGTCTCTCCAGCCCCCAGCAGCAGGGCGGTCTGTTCGGATAAATCGCCAAAGAATTGTTTGGAGAGGGTGACGGCGGAAAAGGCCACGGAAACCGGGCTGGAGCCGATGGCGGTGTCGGTTCTAACTTGTTTGACGGTGCGGAAAATGTGTTGAAACAGGTTCTCTAAGGTGTGGTGAATGCTACCGGTCTTGTGTGCCAGGTTGTAGGCGTCCTTGATCTGGCCGAAAATCTGGGGCTCTCCAAGCACCAGCGAGTTCAGTCCGCTGGCCACCTGCATGATGTGTTTGACCGCTTCCAATGATTGGTGGCGATACAGGAACGGCGTTAGGGTGCTGTCCGGAAGTTTGAAAAACTGGTGGAGCCATTCTAGAATCAGCTGTTCACAGTTGTCGGCTTTGAGGGTGCAGTAAATTTCGGTTCGGTTGCAGGTAGATAAAATGATACACTCTGAGACTAAATGCAGATTCTTGAGTTCGGTCATGGCCGATTGAGCCTGGTCTGGTGAGAACGAAACGGTTTCACGGATATCGACCGGCGCGGTCTCGTGATTAACGCCAAATGTGAGTAGCTTCATAATCGAGTGAAATACCGTATCAAAAAAGTTCCAGAGTGAATTGCAACCAAAGAGGCGTAATTCTGCTAAATTATGGGCTTAATTGCAAGTTTTTTAAGGGAATTGGCCTGTTGCACACACAAGATTTAGCCTTTACAAGGCTGTAAAGATTGACGCGCATTTTTTTAAGATCTGCGCATAGGAAAAAACAAAGATGGTTTTAAATGCTTTTAAGGCACCGTGTTGGATGAAATTTAATGTATGCAAATGGGCGGCTTTTACGGCCTTGCTGACTTTAGGTGCCTGCGCCTCGGTAGAGTCCTCCAAGCAGTCGGCGGTGATGTCGTCTGAAGATTCAGTCCCTCAGGTTTCAGATCAGGTTGCGTCCGGTAAGAAGTTGGTGCTGGAGGATGTGAATGCAACTTACCTGTATCAGGTTCTGGCGGCTGAGGTCATGGCTGAAAAAGGCATGATGGTGGATGCGTTTGAAATCATATATCCGTTGGCGCTTAAAACCCGTGATGTCGGTTTGGCCAAGCGTGCGTTTGAGCTTTCCATGGGAACTTATGATGAGTCCAATATTGACCGTGCTACTCAATTGTGGCTTGAAGTGGAGCCTGATGAACCGACCCCGTGGCGTGCCGCCTATCTGATGTCTTTGCGTTCCGGTGACTTGGATTCGGCGATAGAGCAGTGGCAACGCTATCGATCTAATTCACCCAATAGTCTGCAACAGGATGTGCTGGCCGCCGTGCAACGCGTCGGGCGCAGTGCCAAGCCTGATATGGCATTGGCTTTTTTCGATTATCTGGTAAAGGCTAATCCGGACGTTTGGCAAGCCTTTTATGGCGGTGGCTTTCTGGCAGCCCGTTTTGAAGCCTATGATCGTTCGGTGGATTTGTTGAAAAAATCCTTGCTGATCATGTCCAAAGAAGATTTGGCTGAGAACGAATCGCAAATTTATCAGTTGCTTTCCAAAGTCTATTTGCAGTTTGCATCAGCGGACAAAGGCCTGGAGGGCTTAAAAGATTATCTTGAACGCAATCCGAGTGACTGGTTGGTGCAGGAGAGGATGGCTCGCCTTGAAGTTAAGGCAGATCGCTTTACCCAGGCCGAGAATCGTTACCTGTCCATTTTAAAGGCCAACCCTAGTGCCACGACTTCTCGTTTGTCGTTGGCGCTTTTGCAGATTGAGTTGCAGAAGTTTCCCCAAGCGCAAGCCAATTTGGAACAAGTTGCGACACGTCCGGGTTATGAGTCTGTAGGTCATTACTATTTAGGTGTGCTCAGTCAGGAGCAAGGGGAATTGAATCGAGCGCTCTCCTTTTTCGAGAAAGTTGAATTGCAACCTTATGTGGTGGATGCCATGTTGCACCGATCGGAAATACTGTTTGCCACACAGGGAGAGCAACCAGCAATGGCTGTATTGAATCAGGTTGAGGCAGAAACGGTCGCCGATAAGGTCAAGGTCTTGCGGGCCAAGGCGATTTTTTATCGCGCCGTGCAGAAATGGGATGAGTCGATTGCCATGTACGATCAGGCCATCGCTTTGGATAAAGAAAACGTGGATCTTCTGCTGGCCCAGTCCATTTTGCTGTATGACACCCAGCGGTTTGAGGATTACGTCGATAACTTAAAACGGGTGTTGGTGCTGCAGCCGAACGATGTCGATGCCTTGAATGCCTTGGGCTATTATTATGCGGAACACGCGATTGAGTTGGATGAAGCTGAAGTTTTGTTGAAACGAGCTTTAGAATTGGCTCCTCAGAGTTATTATGTATTGGACAGCATAGGCTGGCTGGCCTACCAGCAAAAGAACTACCTGCAGGCCGAGGCCTATTTGAAAAAGGCCTTGGCGATCAAGGTCGATGAAGAGGTTCTGATTCACTTGGTGGCCACTCAATGGCAGCTGGGTAAAACAGAGAAGGCCAGGCAGTTGTGGGCGAAATATCAACAGCAGTATTTAAATAATCAGCGATATCAACAGCTTATTCATAATTTGCAGGCGGGTAGGACGATTCGTTGAGTGTTTTGTTCTTTGCAGCGATGAATTATGTATGGAAAAATTGAAATTATTGCTTGAATTTGGAAGAAATAAGTGGATAATACGCACCTGTCTTTAACGACAGCGATATTAAAGGGCTGTAGCCAAGCGGTAAGGCATCTGGTTTTGATCCAGTGTACCGCAGGTTCGAATCCTGCCAGCCCTGCCAATATCCCTTCTGAATTCCCCAAGTCATTATTATCCTCGAACAGGAGCGCCTTAAATGGCTAATAAAAATGTCATGATTTTTGCGGGAAACGCAAACGTCAGTCTTGCAGAAAAAATCTCCCAATATCTCGACATTCCTCTTGGAAAAGCTGATGTAGGCCGTTTTAGCGATGGCGAAATCATGGTTGAAATTAAAGAATCTGTTCGTGGTCAAGATGTCTATGTTTTACAACCCACCTGTACTCCTGAACCCGCCGTCAATTTGATGGAAATGTTGGTGATGATCGATGCCCTCAAACGCGCATCGGCCGCTCGTATTACCGCCGTGGTGCCTTATTACGGTTTTGCCCGTCAGGACCGTCGTCCTCATTCGGCTCGCGTCCCCATCACTGCGCGTTTATCGGCGGATATGATTACCGTCGCCGGAGCGCATCGTGTGATTACCGTCGATTTGCACTCCGACCAAATTCAAGGCTTCTTCGACATTCCGGTGGACAATATCTACGGTTCGCCGCTTCTAGTTGAAGATATGCAGAAGAACTGTGATCTGGATAATGTCACCATCGTCTCTCCGGACATGGGTGGTGTGGTGCGTGCCCGTGCGGTTGCCAAAGCGGTGGATGCCGATATGGCGATCATCGACAAGCGTCGTCCAAAAGCCAATGTGTCTCAAGTGATGAATATCATCGGTGATATCGAAGGGCGTGACTGCCTGATTATCGACGATATGGTGGATACCGCCGGTACCTTGTGCAAAGCAGCAAAGGCATTGATGGATCGAGGTGCCAAAAGCGTTTCTGCGTATGTGGTGCATGCGGTGCTTTCCGGTCCGGCGGTTGAGAACATCAACAACTCTGTCCTGAAAGAGTTGGTGGTGACTGATTCCATTCCCGCTACCGCGGAAGCGATGGCTTGCCCCAAGATTCGCAGAGTGACCATTGCCAACATGCTGGGCGAGACGATTCGACGTGTGCACCAGGAAGAATCGGTAACGGCCTTGATGACTCACTGATTGTCTTCTGTCAGTGGCCTGTTGAAAACGCTCCTTAATGGGGCGTTTTTTGTTTGCAATGCAATCAAAGCTCTGTTTGAAAGAAGTGATTGAAAAAACTACAAAAAAATGCAAAAAGCTGGAAAATCCTCTTTTTTTGAGTATAATCTTCGCTTTCCTTGCATTTGGTCGCGAATTGCAAGATTTATAACTGGATATTCTTATTGTTTTGTTAAGGTCGCGTAGTATCGGATGATATCTACCCTTTGATGAGAAAAGAGTGTCACTATTGGAGAAAGAACAATGGGCCAAAATTGGACAGCAGAAATCCGTACGGAAGAAGGGAAAGGTGCGAGCCGCCGCCTTCGTCATGCGGGTAAAGTACCGGCAATCATTTATGGTGCGGATAAAGACGCCGTATCGGTTGCTTTTGCAGGTAACTTCATTAAGCACGCATTTGAAAATGCCGATCTATTCAACTCGGTATTGACGATTGATGTAGCCGGTGGTGAGACTGAAAGCTGTGTTGTAAAAGACATTCAGCGTCACCCAGCAACGGGCGATGTATCTCACATCGACCTACAGCGCGCTGGTGATAAGACTTACATCACTAAAGATGTTCCATTCAACTTCACTGGTAAGTCAAAAGCGCCGGGTGTGAAGATGGGTGGCATGATGACGATCCTTCAGCCTACCGTTGAAATTCGTTGTTTGGCTAAAGACTTGCCAACGGCGATTACCGTCGATGTTTCCACTATGGAAGCGGGCGCAAGCTTGCGTTTGTCTGAGTTGGCATTGCCAGAAGGCGTGGTGATCACAGCCTTGACTCACGGCAACACCGACTACGACCAATCGGTTGTAAACATCACTAAGCCAAAACGTAAGTAATTTTCGCTTACCGCTTAGGTAAGGGATTTGGGGCTTAATATTGACATTAAGCCCCAAGTTTCGAAGCTATAAGGAGCCGGCGTATGTCATCTGTTCAGTTAATTGTTGGTCTGGGAAATCCGGGCGATAAATATGAGCAGACCCGACATAACGCCGGTTTTTGGTTTGTGGAGGAAGTAGCGCGCCAGTATGGTGTGGTATTTCGTCCAGAAAGCAAATTTTTAGGCGAGGCCGCCAGGGTGCAAAGTCAAGGGTTGGACTTCTGGTTGCTTAAACCCGCCACTTTTATGAATCGCAGTGGCCAATCCATTCAAGCGCTGGCCAATTTCTACAAGATTCCGGTTGAATCCATTTTGGTGGTGCATGACGAACTCGATTTGGAGCCGGGTGTCGCCAAGTTGAAAATCGGTGGCGGGCACGGCGGTCATAATGGTTTGCGCGATACCATCGCGGCAATGGGACCTGGGTTTGCCAGGTTGCGTTTGGGAATCGGCCATCCGGGTCATCGCGATCAGGTGGTGGATTACGTGCTCAAAGCGCCTTCCAAAACCGACCGCATCAAGATAGACGATGCCAGTTACGAAGCGACCCGGGTTTTAGCGGACCTCGTGAAGGGCGATTTTCAGAACGCGATGCAGCAGTTGCACACCCGATCGTAATCCAGCCCAATTAAGTCACACTAAAAGTAAATCAAAATAAGAGAGCCTGGTGCCACACTCGTGCCAAGCTTTTCAACAGTTAAATGAAACCAGCTCTGGTTCACTAAGGAGAATCTCAATGGCAATTAAATGCGGTATTGTCGGCCTGCCTAACGTGGGTAAATCCACTCTGTTCAACGCACTGACCAATGCGGGCATTGAATCTGCAAACTATCCGTTCTGTACCATTGAGCCGAATGTTGGCGTGGTGCCGGTTCCCGATCCGCGCGAGCAGGCATTGGCGGAAATCGTGAAACCTGAACGTGTCCTGTCTGCCACCGTCGACTTCATGGATATTGCCGGATTGGTGGAAGGTGCCTCCAAGGGTGAAGGGTTAGGGAACAAGTTTCTAGCCAACATCCGAGAGACCGACGCCATTGTGCAGGTGGTACGCTGTTTTGAAAATGACGACATCGTGCATGTAGCCGGTAAGGTCGATCCGCTGAGTGATATCGAAATCATTAATATGGAATTGATTCTGGCAGATATGGAATCGGTTGAAAAAGCCATCCAGAAAGTTCAGCGTGTCGCCAAAAGCGGTGACAAAACCGCTTCGGCACGTTTGGCCGTATTGGAGAAGGTGCTAAAAGAGATCGAAGCCGGTAAGTTGGTGCGTTTGATTGAACTCAGTGATGACGAGCGTAAGGAGTTGCTGGACCTGCATTTATTGACGATTAAACCGATGATGTACATCGCCAATGTCAACGAAGACGGCTTTGAAAACAACCCGTTTTTAGACGCCGTAGAAAAGTTGGCGCAAGAGCAGGGTGCCATTGTGGTGCCGGTCTGTGCCGCCATCGAAGCGGAAATCGCCGAGTTGGATGCTGAAGACAAAGCGGACTTTCTGGAAGAGATGGGTCAGGATGAACCTGGTTTGAATCGTGTGATTCGTGCCGCTTATAAGTTGCTTGGCCTGCAAACCTACTTTACCGCCGGTGTTAAGGAGGTGCGTGCCTGGACGGTCAAGGTCGGTGCTACCGCGCCGCAAGCAGCTGGTGTGATTCACACTGATTTCGAAAAAGGCTTTATCCGTGCCGAAGTCACCGCTTATCAGGATTTTATTGACTGTAATGGCGACGCCGGTGCCAAAGCCGCCGGTAAGCAGCGCTTGGAAGGTAAGGACTACATTGTGCAGGACGGCGATGTCATGCACTTCCGTTTCAATGTCTAAACCACATCGTTACTTAAACGTCTGAGTGGTTAATTGAAAACAAGCAGGCCTGGTTAAAACCAGGCCTGCTTGTTTTAAAACTTACAATACTGTCATATTGAACCCCTAACCTTGTCACCTTGGGCACGATACGCTGTCACCCGAGCACCAACTTCTTTCCCCTGCATACAACACTCTGTCACCCTGAGCGAAGTCGAAGGGTCTCCAGCCACCATGCACACCCTCAAAAGATCCTTCGACAGGCTCAGGATGACAAATAGGTTAGTCATTCCCAGCCCCCTACAGCCACCCTGAACATACACGCTTTCCCCCTGAATACAACACACTGTCACCCTGAGCACCCCAAGGGTATTTGCTGCGCGGCACTTTCCGAAGTGTCCCCAGCCACCCTGCACACTCTCACAAGATCCTTCGGCAAGCTCAGGATGACAATAATAAAACAGTCAGGATGAGAGTGGTAAAGGGCTTAGGATGACAGTAATATGTGCGCGGTATGACACTTCGTTTCGCAGGCAGGCCTGTCCATTTTCAATAGGGTTTTGCTTATCGACTTTAACCCTAAAATAAATTCACCTAAGTCATTGAAACCTAAAAAGCTTAGCGGTATAATCCTCGGTCTCGTTAATCCTTCCCCCTTATTGCCCGTTAAAACAGTAAGTGGATTGATCGGACTTAACGTTAAATCGTTATTGAACGATGAATCTTTTGGATTTGGATTATTAGGGGCCAGTTTCTGGTCAAGGCGCGAACTTTAAAATTAGAGAAAATCGGTTTCTCTGAGGCATGGAGCGCATTGAATAGTCAGTCTATTCGAAAGCTTCATAACAAAAGAGAAGCGGATTTTAACCATTTTAAATCGTGAATTGGTCAGATACTGGCCTCATGAAATATTAGGAACAAATTATGAAAACATTTGTTGCAAAACCAGCTGAAATCAAACGCGACTGGTATATTGTAGATGCTGAAGGTAAAACTTTAGGTCGTTTGGCGGCGGATATCGCGTCTCGTTTACGCGGTAAGCACAAGCCGGAATATACGCCACATGCTGACTGTGGTGATTATATCGTTGTTATCAACGCAGAAAAAATTGCCGTAACCGGTAAAAAGCGTAACGATAAAATGTACTATCACCATACTGGTTATGTCGGTCATTTGAAATCAACCAATTTCGAGAAGTTGATTGACAAAGCACCGCAGCGTCCAATTGAGTTTGCAGTAAAAGGAATGTTGCCTAAAGGTCCTCTAGGGCGTGCAATGTTTAAAAAACTAAAAGTGTATGCTGGAGCTGATCATCCGCATACGGCACAACAACCTAAAGCACTTGAGTTGTAAGAGGAATTAGAAGATGGCAACAGAACAATACTACGGAACAGGACGTCGTAAAAGCTCAGTCGCTCGCGTATTCTTGCGTGCAGGGTCTGGAAAAATGACAGTAAACGGTCGTGATATCAATGAATATTTCGCGCGTGAAACGGATCTGATGGTAATCAACCAGCCGCTAGAAGCGACTGAGAACCTAGAGAAGTTTGATGCAGTCATCACCGTAACAGGTGGTGGTACAACCGGTCAGGCCGGTGCGGTTCGTCACGGTATCTCACGCGCATTGGTTGCGTATGAAGAAGGCAATCGCCCAGCCCTTCGTGCACGTGGTCTATTGACTCGTGACGCGCGTCAGGTTGAGCGTAAAAAAGTGGGTCTGCGCAAAGCACGTCGTCGTCCACAGTTCTCAAAACGTTAATATTTGTATTGATACAGATAACGTCTGGAACAAAAAACCCGCCTTGTGCGGGTTTTTTTATGCCTGCAATTAATTGTCTATCGTAACTGCTTGATTAATTGATTTAAATCAATTCCTGTCTTAGGTGAAATACAGGGGTTGTGTTGTAAAAAAACAACACAGTGACTTTATGTGGTTTTTTTGCAAAAAAAAGTTGCGTAGTGAAATTGAATCCAATATAGTCACTTTCAAGTTCACGACAGTGGACAGTTTTAACTAACTTAAGGATTGAAAAAATGAAAAAGAATGTAATTGCTCTAGCAATCGCTTCTGCTATCGCTGCTCCGGTTGCAATGGCTGACGCTCCTACTGTATATGGTCAAGTAAACATGGCTCTAGAACAGGTTGACGTTGATGGTAATGACGCTAAATCTGGTACTCAAGTAAACTCTCGTGCTTCACGTTTGGGTGTTAAAGGGTCTGAAGACCTAGGTAACGGCCTTAAAGCGATTTATAAGCTTGAGTTTGAAGTTGAAATCGACGATAACAATTATGACAATGGTGTTTTGAAAGCACGTAATCAGTACGTTGGTCTAGCAGGTGGTTTCGGTACGGTTCTAATGGGTCGTCACGATACTCCTACTAAAATGATTCAGGCTAAAGACCTTTTCAACGATGCTGGACTTGCTGATAACAAGCCAATGGCGGGTGGTCTAGGTGCATTCGGCGGTGGTATGGAAAACCGTGTATCTAACGTATTAGCTTATGTGTCTCCAGAATTTGGTGGCGTTAAATTAATCGCTGCTATGGTTCCTCAGGAAGGCGCGAACATGACTGTTGCAGCTAATGATGAAGAGTCATCACTTTCTGACTTATATTCTGTAGCTTTGACTTACGGTTCTTCAAAGAAAGGTCTTTACCTAGCAGCTGGTATGGACCAGGCATCTGACCAGACTATCGGAACTGACGGTGCAGAAGCTTCTCACATGCGTTTGGTTGCTCAGTACGCGACTGGTGGTTTAATCGCTAACGCTATGTACCAGGACTTTTCTGGTGATGCGATTGAAGATACTTCTAAAGGTGGTACAAACATCCAAGCTAACCTAGGTTACAAAATGGGTAAATTTATGCCTAAAGCTAAAATCTCAATGGTTGACATTGATAAAGATGCAGCTGCCAACGAAGATGCAACTAACTACGCAGTTGGTCTAAACTACTCTTTCGGTAAGAAGACAACTGGTTATGTTGAATATGCTTCAATCGAAAACAGCAAAGGTGTTAAAGACGCTGACACTAATGCAGTTTCTGTAGGTCTTCTACACAAGTTCTAATCAATTGCTGACATAAGTCAGTTTGATTAATCTTGATTGAAAGCCCCGTCTGTTGTCAGGCGGGGCTTTTTTATTGCCTGTAAAAAAATATCTATCCCGGTTCATCACTCATTTACATTTCTAAGCGTTATACTCTGTCACAAAATTGTAATAAAGTTTTGATGAAGGACTAAGAATGCAAAGAAGTTGTCAACCCTGCACGGCCTGTTGCGATGGTTGGGTGCAAATCAAAGTCAAAGGCTGTGAGGCTTACCCCGGGCATCCATGCCCGCACAGTACCGGAAAAGGCTGTGACGACTATGAAAACCGTCCGGTCGATCCGTGTCGTCAATTTGAATGCGCTTGGGTCAAGCAAGGCTCTAAGTTGCCGGACGACTTTAGACCCAACGAATGCGGTGCCTTGGTGATTGACGGTTTGCTCACCTGGCAAGGCTTGGCGGTCGATTTGGCGGTGCCGGTCGGGCGTGAGATTCCAGAAGAAACCTTGAAATGGCTGATGCAGTATGCCGAAAAGACCATGCGCCCACTGATTTATCAGCAGCAGGATCCTAAAAGCGACAAACTTGAGAAAAATCCTTTGACCCTGGCCTATGGCCCGCCCGCCTTTCAACAGTGGGTGCTGGAGCAACAGGCCAAAGGCATAAGCTTATGGTAACACTCGTTTTTTGAGATTGATTGATGTAAATAACTGATAAATCCCACTAAGGTGGGATTTCTTGTTTATGCTGTTTTGTTCTATACTTAGATTATGGAATATGGTTGTAAGGCCATTTAATGAAAAAAGGATGTTCTATGAAACCGTGCCATAAACAAAATGGATTTGTGATCATGCTGTTCATTGTCGTGGTGGTGATTATTGCGTCCTTGTGGCTTTCAACCAAGCATCAAAGTTTGATTTCAATCTTTAAAAATGAGCAGATTGAACAGGACTTGAGTGAGTTGAAACTGGTCAAGGCGCGCTTGTTGGAGTTTTCGGTTTTACAGCCCGAAATCTATATGACTGATTCCAGCAGTGGCGATATGGAAGGCAGTGATAAGATTCCGCCGCCGGGATATTTTCCGTGTCCGGATTTGAATGGGGATGGGAGTTTGAACAGTACCGAAGCCAATTGCGGCAATCCGCTGATTTCAGGTGTGGCGGGGAGTGGTTATGTTCCCGATCCGACCAGTGCGGTAGGGTTGGGGTCATGCAACGGTACCGAAATGTGTTCAGGCTTTGTCCCCGCGAATATCTCGACTCGTAATGTTTTTTTTGCCGAAGCGGGTCGATATTTTTATTTTCTGGATGAAAGATTCAGTGCCCAGAACACCAATTACAATAATGTTGGCGGCACCGGTCCAAAACGTTATGCACCCTTGTACCCGGATAATTTAGTGGGAGACCCGGCCTCTGCTTCAAATAGTTTAGATCCGTTTGATCCTATTTTGAGTTTGAATGGGGTGGGTGGTTATGTCGCACTGATCATTGATGCGGGGGACGATGGTTTGGATGCCGCGAATAAAGACGGTGATGCTAATTTTGTCTCCGGTACGCCTGATATTACCGATTCGGACACAGCCGATCAGATTATTGGGATTACCTATAATGAATGGATTGCTTTGGTTGCGCACCGGGTGTGTGTTGAAAGAAGGCGCTTGCAGGGAATTGACCCTTCCGGTGACTACACGGATATTGATAGCACTATGCAGCATTGGTATAACGATTACGATGCGACGACCAATCCTGGTGGTGGTAATTGGCGGTCTTGGGGTGCGGTATGTCCATAATGAATCAGAAAGGGTTTTCAATCATTGAAATTACCATAGGCCTGTTGATTCTGACTTTGGTTTTGGCTGGGTTTAATGGGATTTTTGGTTTGGTTTTTGATACCGACCATAAAATGGAAGAGCAAAAGAATATGGCACGTATCCATGATTCCATGCGAACTTACTTGTCGGTCAATGCCTATGTGCCATGTCCAGACACGGATGGTGACGGTCTTGAAAACCGAAGTGTGTCGAGCGGTGTTGAGGTGTGTGTTGATCGCGAAGGTACCTTGCCTTTTAATGATTTGGGGGTTCCTGAAAAGGATGCGTGGGGTAATCCTTACTATTACCGTGTGCATCAAAGAGCCGAAAGTTCGACTTATGTGAATGACAGTTGCGAGCCAGCCAGTGTGTTGGGTAAGGCTGGAACAAGAAGCCAGGCCGATATGTGGTTATGTCCGGATACGAATATTTATTATTGCGCGGACATTACCGCTTCTTCTAACTGCAACGATGTGTGTTCGTCAACTTGCACCAATACAACGGATCCACGCCCGACAACCAATGTGACCTTACCCCCATTTTTTCATTTGGCCACGCCTCCGTTTGGAGGTGTAAGCGGGTCATTAAACATTATTGTGAATGATGAGAATGGTAATCAGAAAAGTGAGGGCGTGGTTGCAACGGTGGTTTCATGGGGTGCGAATGGAAAAGAGGTAAATCGTGATAATTGCACCGGTGGCACATCAGATGAAATGGAAAATTGTGATGATGATCGAGTCTTTGTGGATACCCAGACGGGGGAAAACCGGGACTTTGTTACCTGGGTCACAGTCAATCAAGCAAAAGTGGCCATTATTGGCACGGGAGAATTCAGATGAAAAGTAGAGCGATGAAAATTCAGAAAGGGTTTACCTTGGTTGAAATCGCAATTGTATTGGGAATTATCTCGATTTTGATTGGGGCAGGTTTCAGTACAGTAGGGGCTTACATAGACAATGCCAATCAAGCTCACACCATGGGCAATTTACAGGTCACCAAACGTGCGATGTTGGATTATGTGTTGGTGAATCGCCATATGCCTTGTCCAGATACGGATAATGATGGTATCGAGAACCGTGAAGCCAGTTTTGAATGTACCGCCAGCAAAGGAACGGTACCGTTTGATGACATCGGTTTGGGGTTTGATGTGACCAGCGATGAATATGGAAATGTATTTGCATATGGTATTAACACCAATGCCACAAGCGCTGCGGCCATTGCGGATCCAACGGATTCAGCAAGTTACTTCGGTAACCAAAGCCCACCGGCTTTTGATTTGCAAACACCTCCCACAAGAGATAATCCAATCGTTGCTGAAAGTTATACTGTTTGTAAAAAAGAGGCGACGGCTTGTAACTCGACGGCCAGTAATGTTGAGGTAAGTGCGATTCCTGCAGTGATCGTGGCCTTTAATGAGAATGGCGGTGCTACCTCATTGGCGTCATGTAATGTCGAAAGCGGCAAAGAGAATGAGAACTGTGACAATGATTTGTTGCTTTGGAAGAGTGTTTTCAGTGATTCCAATTATGATGATCAGATGGTGACGATTTCCGGTTATGAAATCAAACAGCAGGTATTGGATCTGCTCAATAACATCTCTTTAACTGTTACGGACTCGGATTACGCAGGTTACGAGGTAATCATTCGTCGCGATGTGGATTCGGCAAACGACTTGAACGTGGGTAACGGTGAGGATAATTCTTTTTACATCGATACCGATGATGATGGTCTTGGCGGAAATCTGGATGCCAATGTGCAACTAAAAGACGGTGAGGATAAGTTGAAGCTGGTGGGGAATATCAAAGCCGGCGGTAATGCCGACATGGGGCAGGACAATGATGATCTCTATGTATTGGGTACCATATTGCTCCGTGGGCAGGCGACTTTAGGTGACGGGGATGATATCAGTGAAATTGGCGGCGCGGTCATTGGTGAGATTGATGCCGGAAAAGGAAATGATATTGTCGTCATCAAAGGCGATGTCACCGGAACGGTGTTGATGAATAATGATGACGATAAACTGTATCTTTACGGCGACCTAGCGGGCGGTGTGCTGGATGGAGGTTCAGGCACCAATGAACTGTACACTACAAAGTCTGAGGCAGACTGGAATCAGATGTTGACAGATTATGGTGGAACCGTGACGGACTTTGATTCGATTAACTACAACTATGTTCCAAACGGCAGCGAATTGGTCAGGCCATAATTCTGAATGAGTTCTTTGATTTTAATCATCGACGACGACCCAGCACTGCGTGGCATGCTGGGTTTTTCATTGGAAAGCGCCGGGTATGAGGTGTTGGAAGCCGATTCGCGTAAACAGGCCCTGCAAGTCCTAAAACAGCATGCCCCGCATGCGGTGGTGCTCGATATGGGCATGCCGCCTCATGAGCATACGCCCGAGGAAGGGTTGGCGGTGTTGGACTGGTTGGCAAACCATCAATCGCCAGCCAAAACCATTGTTCTGACGGGACAAAATGCACAGGCTACCTCTTACTTAGCCTTAAAGCAGGGCGCGTTCGATTTTCTTGAAAAGCCGGTGTCTCAGGAGGCGTTGTTGATTTCGGTCAGGCGCGCGGTGCTCTTTTATGAGCAAGCCCAAAAGCTTAAAACGCAGGAAGGGGTTCAAAGGGTTGAGATTGAAGCCAGTTTGGGTGAAGGCATGAAACAGATTCGCAATCAGGCCGAAGAAAAATTGCTCAAGCAGGTGTTGGCTGACACCGACTTTAATGTGCATGAAACCGCCCGCCAGTTGGGGATTAAACGTGAAAACGTCTATTATTTGATTAAAAAATACGGCCTGCAGAGAGAGTAAGTGTTTATGGGGGTGTTTAACCCAGACTTTAACCAGGCCTGTTCATTTTCAAAAAAGCATTTCACTTACCATATGTTATCCCGACCGAAGTGGAGGGATCTTGCAAGGGTGTGCAAGGCGGCTGAAGACCCTTCGACAAGCTCAGGGTGACACTGCAGTCTGACATCCCGATTACTCATTTAAGGCATATCTTTTCTACACTTTCTTTTATATGACAGAAAAAGTTGTTCGGGGTGACAAGCATGGGCTAAATGTTATAAAAAAGTTTAGAATGATGTATTAACACTCACCACCCCATAAGAAGGGCAGTAGGAAGACAATGAATTTTTTTGTTGATGCGGTTTCGCTCGGATTGGTGGGGTTTGGATTTGTGTTGCTGTTGGTGGCCTATTACGTCCATCAGCAAACCGCCCGTTTCAGCCAAAGAATTGCCCAACTATATGAATTGAATCAGCAGGTGGGGCAGGATGCGTTAGATTTTTTTGAACAGGCCTGGCCAATATTGGAGAAGGCTGGCATTTTGTCGCTGCAAGCGCAAATTGATTGGTTTGGCGAGCAACGTTTTGAAGGCTTTGGCCAAAAGCACGCGAAAGCCAACTACCGGAATATACTCTTGGAACGTGACGATATGCGTTTTGAGCTGCAGTTTGATCTACCCAAGTACCGCGGCGAACGCAGTAGCTGGTTAAGCCTGATTGTTACAACGTTTAGCCAAATCCTGCAACAGGATCTGGATCACAAGCATGCCGAGATTCTCGCCTCACAAAAACGTTTGGAACGTTACCAAATGTTTGTTCAGCATGAAGTCAAAAACATCGCCCAGTTTATCCAGTTGCTCAGCGAGCAGGTTGAATGCATTGATAACGATCAGGACAAGCTTAAACTGTTCAATCGTCTGCAAAGCACCTTACCGGTGATGGCTTTAAGGGCCAGCAATACCATTCAACAGATGAAGCAGCCCTTACAAGAGTTTTTTGCCGATGATTCGGTTGATTTGAATATCCTAATTGAAGAAGTGCTGTATATGTACCAGTTGCAGGCCGACTTGACTGGCGGTGCATCGGTGCGCATTGCGCGACCGGTGCTGTTGGAGGTGTTTAAAAACCTATTGGGCAATTATCGAGATCACCCCGGTGGAGACTGTCGACTCTCTATCAAGGTGCAATCGCAAGGAGAAGAGGGGGCGCTGGTAGAGATACAGAGTTGTCTAGACGGCCGTCTGGAACCTTTAAAGTCCGAACGCCTGTTTGAACCTTTCTGGACCACCAGTGAGAGCGGCATGGGGTTGGGGCTGTTTCTAACTCGTGAACTGCTCAAACAAGTCGGCAGTGAGATCGCCTTTCATCAGCATGACCAGCAGTTGAATTTTGAGCTCAAACTCAACAATTTACCCGCCTTAAGTTGATCTGCCTCAATATTTAGCCCCCTGATGGTAGGAGTAAAAAACTTTTACTCTTTTTTGTTTAAAACGGTTTGCTATGATGGAACCACCTAGAGAAAGGTAACTTCTTTAATTTGTGAGGAATGAACATGAAAAACGTACAAACAAAACTGCAAAACCAAAAGGGTTTCACCCTGGTGGAAATCGCAATCGTATTGGTCATCATCGGTTTACTACTGGGTGGTGTATTGAAAGGTCAAGAGTTGATTGAAAACTCAAAAGTTAAAAGTGTAACGCAGGATCTTGAAGGTGTTTCAGCTGCTTATTGGGCTTATCGTGATCGTACAGGATCTTATCCTGGTACTACGGATGATTCTTTTTGGTTTAACTTAAAAAATGAAGGTTTTATTGGCGGTACCTTAGGAACTTCTGCGGATTCTGATGGCCCTGATCATGCATTGGATGGTGTGCTGTCATATGAAAATGATGGGGGTAATGGTACTAATCTTGAGGATGATGTTAAATATGTATGTGCTAGCTTGGTACCTAACCGCATTGCACTAAATATTGATAATAAACTTGATGATGGTGTTGCAACAACAGGGGAGTATAGATCAAGTGTTGCTTATGATGCAGATAGTGAAGCAGGGGTAACATTTTGTAAACAGTTGAAATAATAAAGCGTTATTTTTTAAGCCCGCTGATGCGGGCTTTTTTATTTCTAAGAGCTTTGTATGCTTCAAACTACAGTTAATCTAATTGGCCTAATCTTATTAGGGATTCTCTATTATGCTAATCTTTTTTCAGTGCCTAATATCGGTCAGCAATCGGGTCTGATAACGCCATACAACTTAGGTGTATATGTTGTAGCGAGTCTTTTTATTGTTTGGAACCTATATAGAATAATATCTTCCAAGCGTCTGGTTGTTTCCTTATTTGTTGTCGTATTTTCTTTTCCTTTTACATTACTGTTGATTATTGGTGGTTTGCAAACTAGTGATTGGTATGAGTACAAGTATCAAGCCGGTGCTATATTTGTTGGCTTCCTGTTTGTATTTGCTCTGATGCAGTATCGCTGGGAAAATCATCATTGGTTTTCGTTGTTTTACGCGTTCGTGATTCTTGGTTTGATTCAGGGGTTGATTGCTTTAGACCAGCGTTTCGATCCTTTCGGTGTGCTCTATACCTTGTCTGGATACTTTCCTCTTAAAATGCATAATGCGTATCTTGGCTCTTTGCAGCAAAAAAACATGTTTGCCAGCTTTATGGCATTTGCAGTGGTGTTGAGTGTGTTTTTGTTACTACAGCCAAGCTTCAAGCGTTTGAATGTTTGGGGGCGTTTTCCATTATATGCGCTTGCATTTTTGGGTGTGTTTTTAGTGACGAATAGTGGTTCTCGCGTTGGGTTTTTGGCATTAACCATCGGTGTGGCTTTATTGCTTTGGGGCGCGCGCATGAGGTTATATAATCATAAGTCCTCGCTAGGACTATGGGTAATCGCATCCTTGCTTGGGTTGTCATTGAACCTTTTTGTACCGGTTGTAGGGGTTAATGTTGCTGATAAGTTTTCAAGTGTCTTGACGGGATTAGACATCCGTTGGTTTATGTATGAAAGCGGTTTGAAATTGTTTTTAGAAAACTTTTGGTTCGGGGTGGGCATAGGTAATTATCCGTCGGCACTTCAGGAATTCATATTTGCACATCAGCTATGGTTGGATTCTCGGATTGTAAATTTTGATATCAGCCGGATCACACATCCTCACAATGAATTGTTGTATTGGTTGATTCAAGTTGGTGTGATTGGTATGTTGCCAATCTTGTTGGGTTTGATTGCTTTACTGGTGAATTGGTTTAAACAAGGGAGGGAGCGTTTTTTTGTTTTACTGGCGCTCTCTTTGCCATTGATTCTTCAGGCGTTGGTTTCTTATCCTTTTGAATTGTCAGCCACACATTATTTTTTGGTGTTATTGCTGTTGGTTTATGGTACACAGTTCAAAACGCAAGTAATTAAGTTTCAACTTTCTCGAATGATTCAGGTTGGGGTTGTAGTGGTTCTTTTGGTTATGGTTTTGGCTATTGCGCGATACGCTTACCAAAGCGCCTCTGCTTCTTTTGAGACTTATTACTTTAAAAACAGATTGTTTTTATATAAAAAATATCCAGAACAAGAAGTAAAGGGATACTTTAAATACGCTTCAGGTAATGAGTTGTACCGGGAGTTGGTTTTGAATAATATGCAAAATTTGTTTCATCAGGCTGTTAGGGATAATAATTTTTATGATTTAAAACAGTATTTACTTTGGTATCGACAGCAAGAAATGTTGCCAAAAGTTTATAAAGCATACGCTGTTCAAGCCGAGCAATTATTGGAACGCTCTAATAAAAGGCGTGTCAGTGAATAGGTTGATTAGTAGAATGTTTGTTTCGTTTTAGTCCGCTGCTTTTTACGCACATAGTTAAGTCTGTGTGTTAGAATACGCGACCTTAATTTTTATATAATATTCAGTTACATAGCTTTGTCATGGACTTTGCATTAATTGTGTAATTAACCCTATATCGAGCACGGAAAACAAGTATGTCGCAAACCACCCCTTTTACTGGCGGACTTTACGTTATTACCTACGGTTGTCAGATGAACGAATACGATTCTGACAAGATGGCGAGTTTATTGGAAAAGACCCATGGTCTGAAGCTGGTGACCGAGCCGGAAGAGGCGGACGTGGTGTTGATGAACACCTGCTCGGTGCGCGAGAAGGCGCAGGAAAAGGTGTTCTCGGAATTGGGGCGTTGGGCCAAATGGAAGGCTGCGAAACCCAATCGCGTCATTGGCGTGGGTGGTTGTGTGGCGTCACAGGAAGGCCAGGTGATTCGTCAGCGTGCGCCGAGTGTGGATGTGATTTTCGGGCCGCAGACGTTGCATCGTTTGCCGGCCATGATCGATCAGGCGTTAGAAATGCGCGGCGATGACCACATCAAAAAGAAAAAAGCGGTCATCGACATCACCTTTCCGGAAATCGAGAAGTTCGATAACCTGCCGGAACCGGAAGTCAGTGGTGTCTCGGCGATGGTGTCGGTGATGGAAGGCTGTTCCAAATATTGTACTTTCTGCGTGGTGCCTTATACCCGTGGTGAAGAGGTTAGTCGTCCGTTTGAGGATGTGATGCACGAAATCCGTTCTCTGGCGGCACAGGGCGTGCGTGAAGTGAATCTGTTGGGTCAAAACGTCAATGCTTATCGCGGGGTGATGGCCGACGGCGAAATTGCCGATTTGGCGGTGTTGATGCATGCGGTGCGTGCGGTGGAAGGGATCGACCGCATCCGCTTCACTACCTCGCACCCCAATGAGATGACGCAGAGCATCATCGATTGTTATGCGGAAATTCCGGAATTGGTGTCGCATCTGCATCTGCCGATCCAATCGGGTGCCGACCGCGTGCTGGCGTTGATGAAACGCAATCACATGGTGATGGAATACAAATCGACCATTCGAAAAATCCGTGCTTTGCGTCCTAACTTGAGTTTGTCGGGCGATTTCATTATCGGTTTTCCGGGTGAGACCTGTGACGATTTCAAAGAAACCCTGGCGCTGGTCGAAGAGTTGAAGTACGACCGTTCGTTCAGCTTTATCTATAGTCCGCGTCCGGGCACCCCAGCCGCGAGCCTGCCGGACGAGGAACCGCTGGAAAAGAAAAAGCGCCGTTTGTATGCCTTGCAGGAACTGCTGAACAAGCAGACTGCCGAAATCAGCGAAGGCATGCTGGGTACGGTGCAAAGTGTGTTGGTGGAACGTTTGTCACGCAATAAATTCAACGAAGTGGCAGGGCGCACCGAAAATAACCGGGTGGTCAATTTTGAAGGTTCGCCGGAGTTGATCGGCCAGTTTGTGGACGTGGAGATCACCGAAGCCTTTGCCAATTCACTGCGTGGCAAAGTGGTGGCAACACCGGAAGCGGATAAACACGTTGCACCGCAATTTCATGCGTTGTAAACTGACTAAACGAGAGCTTTGCACCCAAAGGGTATAAACACGAGATGGTTGCACGAATAAAAATGGTTAAAAATCAGCCAATTTTTTCCTCATTTTTCTTTCGCGCTCCACTCGTGCAAAGCTCTCTAAACTTAATTGTGACCGCCATTCAGGAAATGGCTCCGTTTGATGTGACTCTCTATGAGAAGTCAATCAAACGGATTCGTCATTGAAATTTCATAAAAACAGTATTATTAAGGTTGAAAGCTTGTTGTATGGTATGACATCAGGCTTTTGAATCCCGTTTTTCCATTTTTTAGTTTCCGAGACGCACTATTGTCAGCACTGCACACTATTCAATTTAAACTTTATCCTGAGGATAATGAGCGCCTGCAGAACCTGTTTGGCTGGCATAACGAGCATTTGGAGCAGATTGAGTTGCGCATGGGAGTGGAAATCAACTCCCGGGGGTTCAATATTTCCATTACCGGTTTGGGTGATCGTCTGGTGCAAACCGAGCAGTTGATTCTGGATCTGTATGAGGAAACAGCGCAGGAGACGCTTGATCCGGAAAAACTACATTTGGCGTTGCACAATTTGGGTTTGGATGAGCCACAGCCTGTAACCGTGGATCAACAGCTGATCAAGACACGCCGCAAGGTGATTAAGACCCGCAACCCTAATCAATCGCAGTATGTGAAGTCGATCAAAGAGCACGATATCAATTTCGGTATCGGCCCGGCGGGAACCGGTAAAACCTATCTGGCGGTGGCCTGTGCGGTGGAAGCATTGGAAAACGAAAAGGTGCGCCGCATTATTTTGACGCGTCCGGCGGTGGAGGCGGGTGAAAAACTCGGCTTTTTGCCCGGGGATTTGAGCCAGAAGGTCGATCCGTACTTGCGCCCGCTGTTTGACGCCCTGTTTGAAATGTTGGGCTTTGAAACGGTCGAGCGTCTGATTGAAAAGAATGTGATTGAGGTCGCACCGCTGGCGTTTATGCGTGGGCGTACCCTGAACGAGGCGTTTATTATTTTGGATGAGGCGCAAAACACCACCACCGAACAGATGAAAATGTTTTTGACGCGGATGGGATTCTCCTCCACGGCAGTGATCACCGGCGACATTACCCAGTGCGACTTGCCCAAACATCAGAAGTCGGGGCTGCGCCATGTGATTGAGGTGCTGGAAGGCGTCGAGGACATCGGCTTTACCTTTTATCAGGCCAAGGACGTGGTGCGCCACTCTTTGGTTCAGAAAATCGTCAAAGCTTACGATCAGTATGACCGTAAGCACGCTAAAGTTTAGTTATTTGGTTTTATAGGTGCGTGGCAATCAATAATAGTGGGGGCGGTGACATGGTTGAGGTGGATTTGCAGTGGGCGATTGATGCCCAGGATATTCCGACACTTGAACAGTGTGAAGAGTGGGTTCAGGCCAGTCTGGTCGGGGAATTGGCCAATGAAGCCAATGAGTTGACCATTCGTATCGTGGACGCCGAAGAGAGCCAGACGCTGAATCGCGATTATCGCAATCAAGACAAGCCCACCAACGTACTTTCCTTTGAATTTGAAAACCCACCAGGCCTGCTGGATTTGGGTGAGGCTTTGCCTTATTTGGGGGATTTGGTGATTTGTGCCGACGTGGTGGAGCAAGAAGCCAAGGCGCAAAATAAAGCGCTGGAAGCGCATTGGGCGCATATGATTGTACACGGTACCTTGCATTTGCAGGGTTATGACCATATTGATGACGATGAGGCCGAAGAGATGGAAGCCTTGGAAATCGAAATTCTTCACGGTTTGGGTTACGACAATCCTTATCAGGCGGATGAACGTTGATTCATCCGGCATTTTTTATAAAAAAGGTAACAAAAACTAATGAGTGACAGTAGTAGCGGCTCTTCGTGGTTAGAGCGTCTTGGAAAGGTATTTTCAGGTGAACCGGAGAGTCGGGAAGAACTTTTAGAAGTCATTAAGGAAGCGCAGTCTCAAGGGGTCATCGACAATGATGAGCAGTTGATGATTGAAGGGGTGTTGAATGTCTGTGAGGCACGCGTCAGAGATATTATGATCCCGCGGATGCATATTGAGGTGGTGGATGCGTCCGAATCGCTGGAAACTATTTTGGAAAAAATGCTGGAAACCTCGCATTCGCGTTATCCGGTGATTGAAGGCACTCAGGGCGGAATCGTCGGGGTGTTGCTGGCCAAGGATGTGTTCCGTGCCGTGGTTAAGGGTGAATTGACCTCCAAAGAGGAGTTGGAAGCGATTTATCGCGAGCCGACATTTGTGCCCGAAAGCAAGCGTTTGAACATGCTGTTGCACGATTTCAAATCCAGTCGCAATCATTTGGCCTTGGTGGTCGACGAATATGGAGAACTGGCAGGCCTGGTCACCATCGAGGATGTGCTTGAGCAGATTGTTGGCGACATCGCCGATGAGCATGATGTGGATAGTGATCATAATATCCTCAATCATGTGGGCGGTGCTTATTCGGTCAAGGCGATTACCGCATTGGATGAGTTCAACCGATTCTTTAACGTGGATATCTCCGACGAGAAAAGTGAAACCATTGGCGGTACCCTGGCGTTGGAGCTTGGGCATGTGCCGGTGGAAGACGAAGAAATCGAACTTTACGGACTTTACTTTAAAGTCCTCAAAGCCAGTGAACGCCGCGCCGACCTGTTTCTGGTCAAACCGCTTGAACCTTTGGAAGCGTCCGAACAGCAGGATGAGCCGGAGAATCTTTAATTGAGAAAAGTTTGGCCGTCCCTGCTGGCGATCTTCATTCCTAAAAAATTCGATTTGATCGCCTTTTTGTTGGGCGGGGCTTCGGTTTTGGCGTTTGCTCCCTTTGAGTTTTCGCCGGTAATTTTAGTGGCGCTGGCCGGGATTTTCTGGTTATGGATGCATGCTGAAAGTCGCCTTGACGCTTTCAAACGCGGTTTATGGTTTGGTTTGGGTCTGTTTGGTGTAGGGGTGAGCTGGCTATTTTCCAGCATGTATTTCTATTCGGGCGTGCCGCTGGTGGCGGCTGTTTTGGCCACCTTTGCCTTTGTGTTTTTCCTGTCTCTCTATTCCGCTTTCTCCGGCTGGCTGGCTTTTTATTTTAATGACGCCAAACGCCCCGGTCTGATGTTGTTTGGTCTGTTGCCCGCGGTATGGGTTTTGGGTGAATATTTGCGTGGCACCCTGTTTGGCGGTTTTCCGTTTCTGCAGGTTGGCGTCACTCATCTGGATACCTGGTTGCAAGGCTATGCGCCTGTTCTCGGCGTATTGGGCATGAGCTGGGCGGTCGCTCTGAGCGCCGGCTTGTTGTTGTGGTTTGTGCAACAACGTTCTTGGTTGGGGCCCAGCACCTTTTTGTGTTTGCTTTGGTCAATCGGGGGGCTGTTGCAGCAGGTTCAGTGGGTCCAGCCGGTGGGCGACCCGATTGATGTGGCTCTGGTGCAAGGCAATATTCCGCAGGAACAGAAGTGGCTACAGGAGAATTTTTACCCGACTTTGAAAACCTATGTATCGCATACCAAGCAGAATATGGATGCAGATGTGGTTGTCTGGCCGGAGACTGCGATTCCAACCTATTACGATGTGGTTGAGAAGGGGGCATTGCACAGTTTCATTAAAGATGCCAAGCTGCTGAATACCGACATCGTCGCCGGTGTGATTGACGGTAATGATGAAAAAGACCAGTACTTCAATGCGGTGGTCAATTTGAGCAATCCCGAAGAGCGTTATTACAAAAGCCACTTGGTTCCGTTCAGCGAATTCTTTCCGTTTCATGGTGTGTTTGCGTTTCTAACCAATTTGTTCGATATTCCGTTTTCCACCTTTACCGCAGGGCCATCCGACCAGCCGCCCTTAATGCTGGGCGGTCAGCTTGCCGGGTTGAGTGTCTGTTACGAGATGGCGTTTGGGGAAGAGCTGGCCAGATATCTGCCGGAAGCGAAGTATTTGCTGACGGTGAGCAATGATGCCTGGTTTGCCCGTACTTTCGAACCCGCTCAACAGCTGCAGGATGTGCGTTTGCGTGCGCTTGAGTTGGGGCGTGAAGTGGCACGCAGCACCAATACCGGATATACCGCGATTGTCGGTGTGGACGGTCAAATCAAAACCTCCATTCCGGCTTATGAGGAGGGAGTGTTGCGAGGTGAGGTTCAACCCTATGAAGGCATGACGTTCTATGCGCAATGGAAACGCCTGCCGATTGAATTTATGCTGTTTATGATTTTTGCCTTTATTTTGGGCAAACGCTATTTTTTGAGTGGACGTTTTTCTAAAGGGCGCATCGATTAACCCCTGGTGAAAGTCTACCAGGCTTGATAGTCACTTTGACCAGGCCTGTCTGTTTTTGGCAGAGCCTGGCAATTTGAAACATGTCTAAGGCGTGTTTTCAGTGTTTTCGGTGTTCTACCTCAAACATCGGGTGGTTTTCATCCATTGCCGCCGCCAGGCGCATTCTCAGGATGGTGATTTCCGTCGGGTCGGCCAAATCCAGGGCCTTGTCGATGAGGATTTTCTCCAACACGGGCAGATCCATGTCCAAAAATTCTTCAATACCTTTTTCCATATCGGCCAGGTATTCGGCGGTTTGCATCAGGTCGGCCTGCAAATCCTCCTGAACTTGTTTGAATTCCTTTTCCGTCAGCTCTCCCAGTTCATGGTCGGCGCGTTCGGTTTTTTCAATGGCCTTACCCAGCAGCGACCAGGTTGCGTTTTCCGCCGAAATGGCGGTACGCATGGCAAAATTCAGCAAGGTTCGATAGGCGTGCAACATTTTATGTTGACTCATGGTTTTTTTCCTTTATGTCAGTCTTACATCCTCTATAATATTGAACTTATTTATTTGATTTATCAAGAGTCCTTTGCAAGCGTCAATGGCATGGCTAAAAAAGTCAAAATTGGCTTGCCGAAAAAGACCGAAGGGTTTCAAGCCGTTACATTCAACCGTTTTAAAAAAGTAGAAGATTAATTCATGTCAGAAGTTCAGTACCAGCCGCAGCAGATCGAAGCCGAAATTCAGAAGTATTGGGATGAAAATCAGACCTTTGTGGTCACCGAAGACGAAAGTAAAGAGAAGTATTACTGCCTGTCGATGTTTCCTTACCCAAGCGGTAAATTGCACATGGGGCACGTGCGTAATTACACCATCGGCGATGTCATCTCGCGTTTTCAGCGCATGCAGGGCAAAAATGTGTTGCAGCCGATGGGGTGGGATGCGTTTGGTTTGCCGGCGGAAAACGCGGCCATGCAGCACAAGGTGGCGCCGGCCAAATGGACTTATGAAAACATCGATTATATGCGCAACCAGTTGAAATCGCTTGGTTTGGGTTACGACTGGACACGTGAGGTGGCAACCTGTCATCCGGAATATTACCGTTGGGAGCAGTGGCTGTTCACCAAATTGATGGAAAAAGGTTTGGTTTACCGCAAACTGTCGGTGGTCAACTGGGATCCGGTCGATCAGACGGTGTTGGCGAATGAGCAGGTCATTGATGGTAAGGGTTGGCGTTCCGGTGCGCCGGTTGAGCGTAAAGAGATTGCTCAGTGGTTCTTGCGCATCACCGATTATGCCGAAGAGTTGTTGGAAGGGCTGGATAAACTGGACGGTTGGCCGGAACAGGTCAAGACCATGCAGAAAAACTGGATCGGAAAATCGACAGGCCTGCAGATTTCCTTCCCGATTGTCGGTCAAGAGAATCATACTTTGGATGTGTACACCACGCGTCCGGATACCTTGATGGGTGTGACCTATGTGGCGATTGCCGCAGATCACCCGATGGCCAGAAAAGCGTCCATCAACAATGAACCGCTGGAACGTTTCATTGAAGAGTGTTCGCATATTTCCACTGCCGAAGCCGACATGGAAACCATGGAGAAGAAAGGGGTGGACACCGGAATTCGTGTCACCCACCCGATTACCGGCGAAGAGGTCCCGGTTTGGGCGGCCAACTTTGTGTTGATGGGCTACGGAACCGGAGCAGTGATGTCGGTGCCAGCGCATGACCAGCGTGATTATGAATTTGCCAAGGCGTATGATTTGCCAATGAAAGCGGTCATTGCGCCGAGTGCCGATGAGATGGCGGATGTTTCCGAACAGGCGTTCACCGAAAAAGGCGTATTGGTCAACTCCGGCCAGTTCGACGGTTTGAAATCCAAGCAGGCCTTGCACGAAATGGCCAAAGCGCTGGGTGAGAAAGGCTTGGGTGAGAAACAGACCAACTACCGCTTGCGTGACTGGGGGATCTCTCGTCAGCGTTACTGGGGGTGTCCGATTCCGGTGATCTACTGCCCGGCGTGTGGTGCGCTTCCGGTTCCTGAAGAACAGTTGCCGGTTCGTCTGCCGGAAGATGTGGTTCCGGACGGTTCGGGTTCGCCGTTGGCGAAGATGGACAGCTTCAAGAATTGCGAATGTCCGCAGTGCGGCGGCCGCGCCAAACGCGAAACCGATACCTTCGACACCTTCTTCGAGTCGTCCTGGTATCACGCTCGTTATACTTCCAAAGACAACGACAAGGCGATGTTGGACGAACGTGCCGACTACTGGGCGCCGGTTGATCAATATATTGGCGGGATCGAGCATGCCATTCTGCATTTGCTGTATGCGCGTTTCTTCCACAAATTGATGCGCGACCAGGGCTTGGTCAACTCTGATGAACCGTTCCAGAATCTATTGACGCAGGGCATGGTGTTGCTGGACGGTTCTAAGATGTCCAAGTCCAAAGGGAATACGGTGGATCCGCAGGCGTTGATCGAAAAATTCGGTGCCGATACCGTGCGCCTGTTCATCATGTTTGCGGCACCGCCGGAGCAGAGTCTGGAATGGTCCGATAAAGGCGTGGAAGGGGCTTTCCGCTTCCTGAACCGCGTTTGGCGTCAGGTGCATTCACATTTGGAAACAGGCTCTATAGACGCAGCCACTTCTTCGCAAGGGCTGGACAAGGTGCAGAAGGCGTTGCGTCTGAAAGTGCATGAAACCTTGCAGAAAGTTTCGGACGATATGGGGCGCCGTCAGCACTTCAATACCGCGATTGCGGCGTGTATGGAGTTGATGAACGAACTCAGCAAGTTCGATGACGATTCGGCGCAGGGTCGCGCGGTTATGCAGGAAGCGCTGGAGATTCTGGTGTGTATGTTGTCGCCGATGGCGCCACACATGGCTCAGAGCCTGTGGGCTTCACTCGGCAAATCTGGTTTGGTGCTGGATGTGTCTTGGCCGCAGGTCGACGAATCGGCGTTGGTGAAATCGGAAATCGAACTGATGGTTCAAGTCAACGGCAAGCTGCGCGGAAAAATCGAAGTGGCGGCCGACGCCGACAAAGAGACGATTTTGAGTGCTGCGAAAGCCGAAGCCGCCGTGTTGAAGTTCATCGAGAGCAAAGAGATTGTCAAAGAGATTGTGGTGCCGGGTCGATTGGTTAACCTGGTGGTTAAAGGATAAGGCTCTGCATGATGAAGAAAGCGTTTGCCGCGTGTTTTCAAAATAAGCAGGCCTGTTCAAATTCGAGCAGCGCCGTGAAAATGACCGCGAGTTTGATACTGTTGCTGATGGTCACGAGTGTGATGAGCGGCTGCGGTTTTCACCTGCGCGGTTATGACAGCGGCGGACAGGCTCAGTTCAAAAGTGTCAAACTCACCGATTTGCAGAGTGTGCAAGGCGATGTGGCCGATGCCTTGAGGCAGCAGCTCAAGGCCAGCGGCGTGGTGGTGACGCCCAATTTGGCCGGAGCCGAGTTGGAGGTGTCTTTTGCAAGAACCTATTCGCATCGTTCCAAAACCAGTTATACCGGCACGGGTGATGTCTCATCGGTTCTGTTGACCATGAAGCAGGCCTTTGAGGTGCAGGAAGTGGCGACCGAATCGCTGTTGCTGAGAGCAGAGGTGAGCAGTTATCGCGACCATCAAATCAACAACAACGCCTTGTTGGCCTCGAATCGGGAACTGGAAGCCATTCAGCAACAGATGGCGCGAGATTTGGCACGCCAGATAGTGGAACGCATCAACCGTGCTTTGATTACCCGCAACGTGCAGGACGAAGCCCTGAAAACACCGCTTAATGAGGATAAATCAAGTGATTGAGAGGGACAGTGCCATGGCGTTTGAATTAATGGAGTCTCTTTTCTTGTGATTTTAGCGAGCGCCTTTTTGAATCAGTTGCAGCAGAATACGCTGGCGCTCAAGCCGATTTACCTGTTTTACGGCGAAGAGGCGTTGTTTTTGAGGGATTGTGTGGACGGTTTGCGTCACAGCCTTCAATCTCAGGGCTATCTATTCGGTGACCGTTATGAAGTGGATGCCGGATTTGACTGGCAGTCATTGCAGATGGAAACCCAAGCCGGTTCCCTGTTTTCGGAGCAGCGCGTCATCATGGTTTCCATGCCGAAAGGCTCACCGGGAACCGAAGGCGCCAAGTTCATCCAGGAGTGGTGCAAATTCAATCAGGCCCAAGACGGCCTTGCCCCGGAAGTGATTGTGTTGTTGGAGTGCGAAAAGCTCGACAATCGCCAGGTCAAGTCCAAGTGGGTCAGCGCCATAGAATCGGCAGGCCTGGTGATTCAGGCCAAACCGGTTCCGACTCAGGCTTTGCCGGGCTGGTGTCAGCAAAAAGCCAATCAGTATGGCTTGCAGTTGGAAGCGGAGGCGGCCGCCTTGTTGGCCGAACGGGTTGAGGGCAATCTGCTGGCGGCTGACCAGGAGTTGATTAAATTAAGCCTGCTTTATCCTGCCGACAGTCTGATCAGCGCCCAGATTATCGCCGAGACGGTGGTAGATCAGGCGCATTATCAGCTGTTTGCCCTGGCTTCGGCCATGCTCACCGGACGATTGGATTACGCACAGCAGATGTTGACGCGTTTGCGCCAGGAAGGTTTGGAAGCTCCGGTGATCTTATGGTTGCTGTCTAAGGAGATCCGCCAGTTGGTGGAGCTCTCGCAATTACGCCAGAGCATGCCGTTAGCCCAGGCTTATAAACAGTTGAGAATCTGGCAGTCGCGTCAGGCTGAAGTGGGCTCGGCCTTGCAACGCCATAATCTGCACTACTGGCAATTGCTGCTTAAGGAAGCCTTGCAGATTGATTTGAAAATCAAAGGCATTCGCAAAACCCTGAATGGCGAAGAGGTGTGGATGGGGTTGTCAGCACTGGTGAATAAGGTGGCAGTTTAAAGGCCGTTGAATGGAATGCTGAAGATAGAAAGCAAAAAAAGATAACGAAAAAGATAGGAAACATCAGACATGGATATACAAGCCTACATGCAACAGTTGGGTCAACAGGCCAGACAAGCGGCACGAGTATTGGTACGTGCCACTACCGCGGAAAAGAACCAGGCGCTGTTGGCCATGGCCGAGGCCATTGAGCAGTCTGCCGAGACTTTGAAGGCGGAAAATGCCAAGGACTTGGAAAACGGAAAACAGAACGGTTTGGACGCCGCCATGCTGGATCGTTTGGCTTTGACCGATGCCGGCATTGCCGGAATTGCAGAAGGGTTACGCCAGGTGGCCTCCTTGCAGGATCCGGTTGGTGAAGTAACCGACATGAGCTACCGTCCGTCGGGCATACAAGTAGGAAAGATGCGTGTGCCTTTAGGGGTGGTGGGTATCATTTACGAATCGCGTCCGAATGTCACCGCCGATGCGGCGGCTCTGTGTCTGAAGTCGGGTAATGCGGCGATTCTGCGCGGCGGCTCCGAAGCGGCCTATTCCAATCAGGCTCTGGCAAACTGCATTCAGCAAGGGTTGAAAACAGCAGGCCTGCCGGAAACCGCGGTGCAGGTTGTGGCCACTACCGACCGTGCCGCGGTGGGTGAATTGATTGCCATGCCGGAATATGTCGATGTCATCATTCCACGTGGCGGTAAAGGCTTGATTGAACGTATCAGTCAAAACGCACGGGTGCCAGTCATCAAGCATTTGGACGGCATCTGTCATGTGTACATCGATGACGATGCGGATTATGACAAGGCGATTCGCGTGGCCGTCAATGCCAAAACCCATCGTTACGGGGTGTGCAACGCCATGGAAACCTTGTTGGTGGCGGAATCTCAGGCGCAAAAGGTATTGCCTGAACTGGCCAAACAATACGCTGAAAAAGGGGTGGAACTGCGCGGTTGCGACAAGACCCGCGACATTATCGAAGCCGTTGCGGCAACCGAAGCAGATTGGGAGACCGAATATCTGGCCCCGATTCTGTCGATTCGGGTGGTGGCCGATGCAGATGCGGCGATGGATCATATCGCCCAATACAGTTCCGGCCATACCGAGTCGATCATTACTGAGAACTTCAGCACTTCGCGTCGCTTCCTGGCGGAAGTCGACTCCAGTTCGGTGATGGTCAATGCCTCGACCCGTTTTGCCGATGGCTTTGAATATGGTTTGGGCGCGGAGATCGGCATCAGTACCGATAAATTCCACGCCCGCGGCCCGGTCGGTTTGGAAGGTCTGACCTCGCAGAAATACATTGTGCTGGGTGACGGCACCATTCGCCAATGATGAAAGCCGGACAGTTATGCGACTGATTGGCATCAATGGCGGAACCTTTGACCCGATTCATTACGGGCATTTGCGTCCGGCGTTGGAGGTTCAGCAATCTCTGGGCTTGGAACAGGTGCGTTTTGTGCCCTGTTATCAGCCGGTGCATCGCGGCCAGCCGAGTGTGTCGGCTGTGCAGCGTTGTGAAATGATTGAATTGGCGATCGCCGGTCAGCCCAGTTTTTGTCTGGACACTATCGAGATTGATCGCGGCGGGCCATCTTATATGGTGGATACCTTGGCCGCACTGAAGCAACGTTATGCCGATTCTGAAGAGAGCACGGCATTGGTTTTGATTATGGGCACCGATGCGTTTGCCAATTTTCATAAGTGGCACAATTGGCAGGAGATACTTCGGTTGGCGAATATCGCGGTCACACACCGACCGGGTGAAGCCTTGCCTCTATATTGCCAGGCCGGACAGATTCTGCGGGCCCATCATGTCAGGCATTTTAGCCAGTGCTGCGAACAGATTGTCGATGTGCCGGTGACCCAACTGGATTTAAGTGCGACGGCACTGAGAAATTATTTGCATCAAGGACAGTCGGTGGATTATTTGATGCCGCCGACTGTGATTGACTATATACAACAGCATCAGCTTTATCGGGATGCAAAAGGAAACTGAAAAAGACTATGGAATTAACTGAAATTAAAGACTTGATTGTACAGACGCTGGAAGACAGCAAGGCGCGTGATATCCAGGTGATGGATGTGTCGGAAGTGAGCAGCTTCGCCGATTTGATGGTGGTGGCAACGGGTACTTCGACCACACATGTGAAATCAACCGGTAATGCGGTTGCGTTGGCGTTTAAAGACGCCGGGTATCCGCCGTTGGGTGTCGAAGCCGGGCCTCAGCCGGATTGGGTTTTGGTGGACTTGGGGGATGCTATCGTGCATGTGATGACCGAAGCCGCACGCGCCCATTATGCGTTGGAAAAATTGTGGGACATCAAATCCACCGCCAACGCCGAAGGCGAATAGACGGGAACCGATTTTGATCATTCATTTCATCACCGTCGGCCAGAAAATGCCCAAATGGGTGCAGGAAGGCTATGCGGAGTACGCTAAACGTTTGCCGAAAGCCTGTAGTTTGAATTTGATTGAACTGCCCATGGCGCAACGCGGCAAAACCAGCTCGGTCGAGCAGATGAAAGCTGAGGAAGCCAAACGTATTCTGGCCGCTATTCCTAAAGGCGCGCGTCTGATCGCGTTGGACGAACACGGACAACAGGTCACCACCAAAGGCTTGGCCGATAAGATGGAAGACTGGCTCGCCGGCGGGCAGGATATTGCCCTGATAGTGGGCGGCCCAGACGGCTTGGATCAGACTATTCTGCAACAGGCGCAATGGAAGTGGGGTCTGTCCAAATTGACCATGCCGCATCCGATGGTGCGTATTATGGTGGCGGAACAGGTTTACCGAGCGTGGTCGGTCATCAACCACCACCCCTACCATCGCGAATAAAAAGGGTCTTTTTGTTCAATCTCTGCGTTAAATTCCAGCTCGTTTACAAGCGTAAACGTCGCTGAAATTTGCCTTGACCTTGAACAAAAATCCTCCTTTTTACAATGAGGCTTTACGTTAGATTTCAATTGTTTCATAGGGTCTGAAGTGTACCGGCCAGTTTCTCATTGGAATAAATTGAACAAGGTTCTTAATGTCGTGAACGGTTAAAAAACGCTGCTGTTTGAGCGGAGCGAGTTCAGCATTTCAGTGAACCAGTTTAGAACTTGCCAATTTATGAAATGGAGCGCCTTTTTTGTGGTTACTATTTTTGGCGAACAAAAATAGTAACGGGAAGCCTTGATACAGATTAAATGTGAAACACGGTCATCAAAGAGGCTTCTCAATAAAATGGCATTTTCAATCACAAAACGTTCAATTTTATAACTTAGGATGGTTTTTTGATTGTTTTTGAAAATAAGCAGGCCTGTTCAGTTTCCATAAGTTCTTCATTTTCAATTTGTTTTGGAATAAAGCTTGACCGGTCAGCGTGGATTGTGGATAATTCCCAATCCTTTTCAAATCATTCGTTTTCGGATGGTTGGATATAAACAACGTAGTCATTGTTCTTGTGTACGCATAAGACAATGTTGTGTTAATTGTTAATGATAGGTCTACGGATCGTTAACACGTAAAAACAAACTGGAGAAATAAAGTGGCAAACTCAGCACAAGCAGCAAAACGCGCACGTCAGGCAGAAAAACAACGTCAGCATAACTCAGCGATGCGTTCTGAAATGCGTACTTCTTTGAAAAAAGTGTATGCAGCAATCGACGGTGGTGATCAGGCGGCTGCGAATGCAGCGTTCCGTGATGCACAGTCAAACCTAGACGGTATGGCTCGTAAAGGCATCATCGCTAAAAACAAAGCCGCTCGTACCAAGAGCCGCATTAACGCTCGCATCAAAGCGATGGCCTAAAATTTATTGCTCTTTCGCCCCTAAAGTTCACGGCTTCGTTGTTGAAAAATAGTCATTTACTTAATGTAAACTCCTATTTTTCGCCTTGAATCCATAAACTTTAGAAACGAAATTGACAATAAATTAAGAAGAAACCGGGATTATTCCCGGTTTTTTTATACCCGGGATTTATTAAACAAGGTGATGACATGGCATTTTTAAGATTTATGGCTTTATTGGAAGGGACTTCATTGTTGCTGCTGTTGTTTGTGGCGATGCCGTTGAAATACAATTACGGCATGCCGGAAGCGGTCAGTTGGGTCGGGCGTGCCCACGGCGGTCTGTTTTTGGCGTTCAATATCGTGCTGTTTTACCACGTCCTTAAAGGCCATCTTTCGGAAATGAAAGGCTTTCTCGGTTTGATCGCCTCGTTGATTCCGTTCGGCACTTTTGTGTACAAGGCCAAGGTCTTGAAAACAGCGGATGTTTCTGCTCAAGGCTGAAAACCAGCAGGCCTGTTGGTTTTCAAACAGGTTTAAACCGTTCTAACGTCCTAACTGGGGCAGATCAAATGACCGAGTTCTTCGGTCAATTTAAGATTCTCCGAGTAATCCACCGGACAATCGATCAATACCACGCAATCGTCTGTTATCGCCTTTTTCAAGGTCGGTAGCAGATCGCTGGCTTTCTCGATGCGATAACCTTTGGCACCAAAAGCGTCGGCCAGTTTGACGAAATCGGGATTGGTGAAAGCGACATGGCTTTCGCGTCCAAAATGGTTTTCCTGTTTCCATTTGATCAAACCGTAATGGGCATCGTTCCAGATGAGCACGATAATCGGTATCTGCAAACGTACCGCGGTTTCAATCTCTTGCATGTTCATCAAGAATCCGGCATCTCCGGTGACCGCCACCGCCACTTGTTTGGGTTTGGCGAGCTTGGCGGCAATGGCACCCGGTAGGGCGATGCCCATGGAGGCGAAACCGTTGGAGATAATGCAGGTGTTGGGAGCCAGAGTTTGAAACATGCGTGCGATCCACATCTTATGCGCACCCACATCGGAGATGACGATGTCTTCGGGTTGCAAGGCTCTGCGCAGGTCGTGAAGGATTTTCTGAGGTTTGAGCGGGAATCCGCTGTCGTCCTTGTACGCCTGCATGCGCTCGTCAATGTGCTGTTTCAGGTTCTGGTAGAAGGGGGTTTTATGACGCTGACTGATGGCCGATATTTTGGCCAAAGCGCTGCCGATGTCCCCGATCAGGCCCGCTTCGACAATGTAAAACTCGTCCACTTCGGCGGGTTGGCTGTCGATGTGGATGATTTTACACCCGGGATTGTGGTTCCATAAGTGCGGTTGGTATTCGACGATGTCGTAGCCCACGCAAATCACCACGTCGGCGCGGTCAATACCGCATGAAATGTAGTCGTTGGCCTGCAGTCCGACGGTTCCCAGTGAAAGTTCGTGTCCACAAGAAAGTACCCCTTTGGCCATGAAGGTGGTGGCCACCGGAATGTTGAGTTTGGAAGCAAACTCTTCCAGGGCGTGGCTTGCATTGGAACGCACCACGCCGTTTCCGGCGATGATGATGGGGTAGTGTGCCTGGCTGATGACCTCGGCTGCTTGTTTGACTTTATGACTGTTGGGCTCAGGCGGCAGGGCGCTTTGTTTTTTTAATGGCGGCTTATTGACCTCAAACGAGGCGATGTTTTCAGGAAAATCAATAAAGCTGCAGCCGGGTTTTTCAGACTGTGCGACCTTGAAGGCTTTACGCACCACTTCCGGAATAATGTCCGGCGTCAGGATCTGGGTACTGTATTTGCTGATGGGTTCAAACAGGTTGACCAGATCCAAGACCTGATGGCTCTCTTTGTGCAGGCGGCTCGTGGCCGCTTGTCCGGCGATGGCGACGACCGGCGCGCGATCCATGTTGGCGTCCGCCACGCCTGTCACCAGATTGGTGGCACCGGGCCCGAGTGTGGATAAACATACGCCCGCCTGGCCGGTAAGACGACCGTAGACGTCAGCCATGAAAGCCGCTCCTTGCTCGTGACGGGTGAGGATGAATTGGATGTGACTGTCCAGCAGCGCATCCATTAAATCAAGATTCTCTTCTCCAGGGATACCGAAGATGTATTCAACCTCTTCGTTTTCCAGACATCGGACAAATAATTCGGCGGCTTTCATGGCGATTCCCTGTTGTTTTGTCAACGGTTATTGTGAGCTGTTAATTTGTGAATGGGCATCAGTCAGGATAATATTGGCATAGTCCGAGGCTTAAGGGAATACTAGCGGCATTCTATTATCAAATCTTAATATCCATTCACCTTCTGCCTTTATTCTCGTTAATAAGCGGCTTTAAATGCGTCTCTTACGGAGCTTTGATACAATGCGGAAAGTCGATTAACAACAGAAGCCATTCATTTTGAAAAGAATTTTAAAAGCCACCGCCACGGTCGGCGGCATGACGATGATTTCCCGTGTGCTGGGGTTTGTGCGGGATGTCATCATCGCCCGATATTTCGGGGCCAGCATGGGGGCGGATGCGTTTTTTGTGGCGTTTAAAATCCCCAATTTTTTTCGTCGCCTATTTGCCGAGGGCGCCTTTTCTCAAGCCTTTGTACCGGTATTGGCCGAAGCCAAAGAGAAACGCGGTCAGGATGCGGTCAAGCATCTGGTGAATGCCATCAGCTTTCGTTTGGGCGGAATTCTACTTTTGTTGACGGCCTTCGGGGTGTTTGGCTCTTCTTTGTGGATGATGGTGTTCGCTCCCGGATTTATCGACGACCCGGTCAAGTTCGCGCTGGCGTCCGACATGCTGTCCATCACCTTTCCGTATCTGTTGCTGATTTCGTTGGTGGCGTTTTCCTCCGCCATTATGAATACCTACAACCAGTTTGCGGTGCCGGCTTTTACCCCGGTGTTTTTGAACCTGGTGCTGATCAGTTTCGCCGTATGGGTCTCGCCTCTGCTGGACATTCCCGTCATGGCTCTGGCGTGGGGGGTGTTGGTGGCCGGTGTGGTGCAGTTGCTGTTTCATCTGCCGTTTTTGTATCGTTTGGGCTTGTTGCCACATCCCTCCAGACAGAGCGATCCCGGGGTGGGGGAGGTCAAGCGTCTGATGTTGCCGGCATTATTTGGGGTCTCGGTGGCGCAGATCAATTTGCTGATCGATACGATCTTGGCTTCTTTTTTGGTAACCGGTTCGGTTTCCTGGCTTTATTATTCGGATCGTTTAATGGAGTTTCCGTTGGGTGTGTTCGGCGTGGCTTTGGCCACGGTGGTGTTACCAGGCCTGTCCAAAAAGGCGGCGAACGAAAACTGGGAGGGCTTTCGGCAAGACATCGACACGGCCTTGCGTTTGGTTTTGATCATCGGCCTACCGGCGACTTTGGGGTTATTGTTGCTGGCTGAACCTTTAATCATAAGCCTGTTTCATTACGGTAAGTTCACCGAGCTGGATGTGAGCATGTCGGGCATGAGTCTGATGGCCTATTCGTTCGGTCTGCTGGGTTTTATCTTGGTGAAGATTCTGGCGCCGGCGTTTTATGCACGTAAAGACATGAAAACCCCGGTCAAGGTCGCGGTCGTGGCCTTGGTGACCAATACCGTTTTGAATCTGATTCTGATCGGGCCGTTTGCGCATGTGGGCTTGGCGGCGGCGACCACCATTTCGGCGTTTGTGAATGCCGGACTGCTTTATTGGTATTTGCGTAAACAGCAGGTTTTCAGACCTTTATCAGGCTGGCCTAAATTGTTTGTTCAGGTGTTGCTGGCCAATGTCGTGCTGGTGGGCTTTATTGTGTGGTTGTCTCCGTTGACCGGCGAGTGGCTTGGCTTTGACGCCTGGCATAGAATGGCTTGGCTGTTGGGCTTGGTGGCAGGCGCGATTCTGATTTATGGCATGGTGCTGATCGGCTTGGGATTGAATCCGAAACGACTGCTGAAAGCCACGGTGAAAAAATAACCAGGCCTGTTGATTTTGAAATGCCTTAAAAAAGCTGGTTTTTAAACGATTTACAAAAAGTTAAGCGCCTGTTTACGGTATAATTTTCGGCTTGTTTTATATTATATAATCATGGTGAAATGCACTTAATTCGAGGTTTGCACAATTTAGATTCCGTTCAGGGCGCATTGACGAATGGCTGTGTTCTGACGATTGGAAACTTCGACGGGGTTCATGTGGGACACCAGCAGGTTTTGCGTTCCGTTGCCAAACAGGCTAAAGTCGAGAAGTTGCCCAGTGTGGTGATGGTGTTTGAGCCTTTGCCGGTTGAGTTTTTTTCGCCCGATCAGGCGCCGGTACGTTTGATGAACTTGCGTGAAAAAATGCAGGCGTTTCAGGCCACCGAGATTGACTATGTACTGTGTGCGCGTTTTGATGCACATTTTGCCGGTCTGCAAGCCCAGCAGTTTGTGGATTCGATTCTGTTGCAGGGATTGAATGTCAAACATTTGGTGGTGGGGGACGATTTCCGCTTCGGCAAACAGCGTCTTGGCGATTTCGCTTATTTGCAGCAGCAAGGTTTGCAAAAGGGATTCAGTGTGACTGATATGCCAACCTATGGTGTGAACGGTCAGCGAGTCAGCAGTACGCGTATTCGCAATGCTCTGCAAAAGCCGGATCTGCAGGAGGCCGAGGCCTTGTTGGGCAAGGCATTTACCTTTAGCGGACGGGTGATTCACGGACAGAAACTGGGACGTACCATCGGTTTTCCCACCTTGAACCTGAACCCGAAACGTTTGCAGATGCCGGTTCAAGGTGTGTTTGCCGTGACTGTGGACGGCATCGCCGAGCAGCCTTGGCCGGGCGTGGCCAATTTGGGCATTCGGCCGACTGTTAACGGACACCGACCTTCGATAGAGGTGCACCTGTTCGATTGGGACCAAGAAATCTACGGACGCCATGTGGATGTGGCTTTGAGGCATTATTTGCGTCCGGAAATGAAATTTGACGGCCTGGACGCATTAACCGAACAGATTCGTTTGGATGCGCAGCAAGCCAGACAGTATTTTGATTAGCCCTTATTTTCATTCTTATAACTCTTAGAGAGCTTTGCATGAGATAGATGCAAAGCTCTCTCTTACATAGAAGCTAGAGCATGACAGACTATAAACCGACCTTAAACCTTCCAGAAACCGATTTTCCGATGCGCGGCAATTTGCCGAATCGTGAGCCGAAACAGGTAGAGACTTGGCAGTCCGAATCTTTGTATAAGACGGTTCGCGAGCATATGGCCGGACGTCCGAAGTTCATTCTGCACGACGGCCCTCCGTACGCCAACGGCAACATTCACATCGGTCATGCGGTGAACAAGGTATTGAAGGACATGATCGTCAAGTCAAAGGGCTTGAGTGGTTTCGATGCGCCGTTTGTGCCGGGTTGGGACTGTCACGGTCTGCCAATCGAACTGAATGTGGAAAAGAAGAAAGGCAAGGTCGGCCAAAAAATTGGTGCCACCGAATTCAGACAGGCCTGTCGAGATTATGCTCAGAAACAGGTGGAAGGCCAGATGGCCGATTTCCAGCGTCTGGGAGTCATGGCCGATTGGGAACATCCTTATCTGACCAAAGATTTTAAGTTTGAGGCCAACGAGATTCGCGCTCTGTCGAAAATCATCCAGAACGGGCATTTGGTCAAAGGCACCAAGCCGGTTTATTGGTCCGTCGGTGGGCATTCGGCGTTGGCGGAAGCGGAAGTCGAATATGAAATGAAGCGTTCCAAGTCAATTGACGTGCGCTTTAAAGTGCTTGACGAGAAGGCGTTTTTCGAACGTTGTCACCATGTGGAAGACCATTTGGGTGAAGGGCCTTTGTCGGTGGTGATCTGGACCACCACGCCATGGACTTTACCGGCCAACCAGGCGGTGTCGATCAATCCGGAACTTGAATATGCGGTGGTTCAGGTTGAAGGCGAGCACGGCCCGGAACGTCTGTTCCTGGCGGAAGCGAAAATCAAGGATTCAATGGACAAGTGGGGCTATGAACATTACAAGGTGATCGCTTACGGTCGCGGTGAGCAGTTTGAATTGATCCGTTTGCAGCATCCGTTTTATGACCGTATTGTGCCGTTGATTTTGGGTGACCACGTCACCACCGAAGCCGGTACCGGTTGTGTGCACACGGCACCGGGGCACGGTCAGGAAGATTTCGCGGTCGGTTTGAAGTATGACTTGGAAGTGGATTGCCCGGTGGACGGTCGTGGTAACTATGTGGCTGGTACGCCGCTGTTTGAAGGCGAGAACGTGCTTAAGGTCGACGACCACGTGATCGAGGTGCTCAAAGAGCATAAGGCGTTACTGCATATCGAAGTCATCGAGCACAGTTACCCGCACTGCTGGCGTACCAAAACACCGTTGATTTTCCGAGCCACACCGCAATGGTTCATCTCCATGACCGAAGGCGGTCTGCGTGAACAGGCGTTGGCTGAAATCAAGAAAGTCGAGTGGGTTCCGGATTGGGGTCAAAATCGCATCGAAGGCATGATCGACGGCCGTCCGGACTGGTGTATCTCGCGTCAGCGTTTCTGGGGTGTGCCGATTACGATCTTCGTTCACAAGGTCACCGGTGAAATGCATCCGCGTACGGTCGAGTTGATGGAAGAGGTCGCCAAACTGGTCGAACAGAATTCGATTGATGCTTGGTACGATTTGGATCCTGCTGCTTTGTTGGGAGACGAAGCGGACGATTACGAGCAGGTTGCCGATATTCTGGATGTGTGGTTCGATTCCGGGATTTCGCATTACACGGTGCTGGATCAGCGCGATGAATTGTATTCGCCGGCGGATTTGTATCTGGAAGGATCGGATCAGCACCGCGGTTGGTTCCAGTCGTCATTGTTGACGGCCTTGGCGACATCCGGACAGGCTCCGTACAAGCAAGTGCTGACCCACGGTTTTACCGTGGACAAAGACGGAAAGAAAATGTCCAAGTCCAAGGGTAACGTGGTCGCCCCTCAGGAGATTGCCAACAAGTATGGTGCGGATATCCTGCGCCTGTGGATTTCAGCGGCGGATTATCGTTACGAGATGACGGTGTCGGACGAGATCATCAGCCGTACCGCGGATGCCTATCGCCGTATCCGTAACACGGCGCGTTTCCTGTTGGCCAACATCAACGGTTTCAATCCGGCGACTGATCTGGTGGCCTATGAGGGTTTGCTGCCGCTGGATAAATGGGTGATCGGTCATGCGGCCAAATTGCAGACAGAGATCACTGAAGCTTACGAGGAGTATAATTTTCATGCCATCTATCAGGCCGTCACGCATTTTTGTTCGGTCGAACTGGGTGCTTTCTACCTGGATGTGATCAAGGATCGCCAATACACCTGCAAGGCCGACGGTTTGCCGCGTCGTTCAGCGCAGACCGCTCTGTACCATATCGTTGAGGCGCTAAGCTGTTGGATTGCGCCGATTTTGAGTTTCACGGCCGAAGAGATCTGGCGGGAAATTCCGGGTGAGCGTACCCAGACCGTTTTCGTTTCAACCTGGTATGAAGGTTTGTCAGAATTGGATGAATCGGCGCAGATGAATTCGGCCTATTGGGAGCAGATGATGCAAGTGCGTTCGGCGGTCTCCAAGCAGTTGGAACAGTTGCGAAACGATAAAGTCATTAAAGGCTCCTTGACGGCCGAAGTCACGCTTTATTGTGAAAACGGTCTGTTCGATGCAATCAACCAGTTGGAAGATGAACTGCGTTTTGTGCTGATCACCTCGGATGCCGCTGTGAAACCTTTGGCAGATAAACCGGACAGTGCCGTGGAATCGGAATTGGCAGGCCTGTGGATTGATGCTGGAGCCACGGAAAAACCAAAATGTGCACGTTGCTGGCATCATCGTGACGAGGTCGGTCAGATTGAAGCGCATCCGGAACTGTGTCAGCGTTGTGTGGACAACGTAGAGGGTGAAGGGGAAGAGCGTCATTATGCCTGATTCAAATTCTGCTACAGCCGTTTCCAAAACTGCTGTCCGCACCCTTTGGTTTGCAGTAATGGTGATTGTGCTTGATCAATTGAGCAAGTACTGGGCGGTGACTAGCCTGACTTTTGGTGAACCGATGGCGGTGATGCCGAACTTGAATTGGACCCTGACCTACAATCACGGTGCCGCATTCAGTTTTCTGGCGGATATGGGCGGTTGGCAGCGTTGGTTTTTCACAGGGCTGGCGGCGGCCGTCAGCGCCATCCTTTATGTTTGGCTGAAGAAACTTCCTAATCAACTAAATGTTGAAACCATCGGCATTAATCTGGTTTTGGGCGGCGCCATCGGTAATGTCATTGACCGCGTTCTGGAAGGGCGGGTCACCGATTTTATCGATTTTTACATCGGCACTTGGCATTACGCCACCTTCAATGTTGCGGATGTGGCCATTACCCTGGGGGCAGGCCTGCTCATTTTGAACGAATTGATTTTGAAACCTCGTCATGAGAAAGCCGCCAAGCAGCAAGCGGTTGACGCACAGGGTGATCAGTCCAAGCCTTAAGATTTTTTAAAACCAGCAGGCCTGCTGGTTTTTTTGTGCCGGCATAAAGGCCAAGATTATGAAATGTTTATGCTGACTCCAACAAAAACTTATCATCAAGTTCGGCGTCGGCCACTATAATCGTAATTGAATTCAATAAGTAGGTAAAAACGTGAGTAGCAAGGAAAGTTATATCTTTGAAGTATCGCAGAGCAACTTCAACAATTTGGTGTTGATCAACTCCTATAAAATCCCGGTCGTAGTCGAGTTCATGAGTGTCAACTCGGAGATTTGCATTAATGTCGAAACTTCCTTATCGACTTTGGCGCAAGAGTTTGCCGGGCAATTTGTGTTTGCCAAAATCGACGTCTATGAACAGCCGGAACTTAAAGAACAGTACGAAATCGTAAACCTGCCGACCGTTAAGGTCTTCAAGGACGGTGAGGTGGTGCGCACCGAAATCGGCAAGATGGACAGCAATGAACTTGCGGCGATGCTCAAGGACTTTGGAATTTACCGTGAATCCGACGAGATGCGTTTGCAGGCACGGGAACTGCATCTGCAGGGCGATACCCAAGGTGCGGTTGACCTTTTGACCAAAGCGATTCAAACGGACCCGGGCAATACCCGCGTAGCCTTGGACATGGTGCAGGTTTTGTTGGATGTCGGAGTCTGGGAACAGGCTGTGGATATCTTCTCCCGCTTGCCCGATAAAGACAAGGAAAGTGAAGCCGGACGAGCCTTGCTTGGACAGATGACTTTTCACAGGCTGGCAAGAAAAACAGACGGCAAAACCGCCTTGTTGGCGAGACTGGATCAGGATCCGCTGGATTTTGATGCCTATTTCGATTTATCGGTCTGCTTGCTGGCCGAGCGTGATTATCAAGGCGCTTTGGAAAGTCTGTTTTCACTGTTTGAACAGGAGCCAAATTATAAGGATGGCGCAGCCCGTGAATTGATTGTCACGGTGTTGAACATGCTGTCCTCTTCCGATCCGGAATTGTCCAAACAGTATCGGCAGAGATTGGGCAACGCGATGGCGTAATTAAGGCCTAGAGGCGTGTTGCAGGCATTGATGAAAACCGAACCGGCTCAAGGCCGGTTCGGCTGTTTAAAGCATTGGACAATGGATGCCGCTCAGTCACGTTTTTTGTAGCCGGTGATCATGGCACGGATCAAATTCTCGCGGTGCAGGACGCTGGAGATAAGCACACCCGCAATATGAATCAATACTAGAAACAGAGTGAAATTGGCGAGCAGTTCATGGATGTCCTCCCAAAAATCGTCCTCATTTCCGTGCGCTTCGCCCCCTTCTTTGGTGTGTTTGTCATCGTCTGCCTGTGCTGTGGAGATGAACGCTTGATCCCATTGAGCAGCCAGTGGACCATGGCCTTTTGCACCATAGGCTTGCAGGCCTGTCCAGGTCGTCAGTGACAGGGAAATCAACAGCAAAGCGACCATCCAGCCGCCCAGCGGGTTGTGTCCTAGGTAGTGGGTGGGATGAAAGCTCAGCAGGGAACGCGCGTAGGCTTTGGTGGCCGCCCGTCCATAGAGGAAGTTGGAAAAACGTGCGTATTTCGGTCCGACCAGTCCCCAGAATATTCTGAAAATCAGCAGAGCGATGATGCCGTAGCCCGAATAGACATGCACCCAGTTGTCGTCACCGGTGAGGTAGGCGATAAAGAACAGCCCCACTAAACTCCAGTGAAACGTTCGAACCCCCAGGTCCCAAACTTTGATTTCCGTATTAGGTGTTATTTCATGCAAAACCGATTCTCCCAATGCCCCGATGCTTTGTTCAACTTTATCATATCCTGGCTTCATTCAAGCTCAATAAAATCAAAGCCTTCAACTGAATTAAATGGCTGTCAAAATATTGGACCGGCAATCAGTCTTTCTTGTTGGCTTGTAAAAAAAGGGGGGAGAAAGTTGGTGCGGTGGCTGGATCAACAATCGTTGGGTCGTGTTCATACGCGCGCTTAGGCACGTCCATAAAAAAACCGCAGGCACATCTTAGAGTGTGCTTGCGGTTTTGTTGTCCAACCATGAATGGGTTGCATAGTCAAAGCGGTGAGGCTTCAAGTGATTATTGCCAATGGCGAACGCGACCGGTATCCACGTGCACAAAATTGGAGGCTGGGTAATACCCTACGCCACCGCGTTTTTGCATCATGGCGACTTTTCTGAGGTGTGCAAGCTCAAAGCCTGGCAGGTTGATGTCAATGGCTTTACCGACCATATGCAGGCTCTTTTTGGCCACGCCTTGGGTTGTATTGTTGAGCATGGCATTGGTTTTGGGTGAGCGATACCCTGAGATGATGTTAAACGCTTTATTGCTCTCCGTTTTTCTGCGGATGTCATTGAGCAAATCAAATAGTGCAATGTCCATGTCGTGCGTTTCACCGGTGCGAAAATCCCGCAGAACGTGACGGATCTCATCAAGTGCTTCTGGATGATAGACTCCCTGTTCCCAGTAGGTTGTGCGCAGTGATTCGCCGGTATGAAGATTGTAAAACGAGAGTGTTCTAAAGGCTTCTTCATGTTTGTCTTGTTTTGGGGTGGCGGCAAAGAGGGACGTAGGTGCCCACGCAGCTGCCGCGCCTAATCCACCCAGTTTTAGAAAATTTCTGCGGTTCATTTCTGTGTGTATCGGCATAGTGACCCCGTTTGATTTATTAAATATGTGAAATTATACCATAAATCAATCAGGGTGGATTTTCAAATTTGTTTTATGAAATTCAATACCTTGGCGTCGTGGCCATACACATCGTTACGCAGATAGAGGATACCCTCCTCATCGGCCCAAGCGGTTTGATACGTTAGGTAGACCGGTATTTTTTCCTTTAACCAGATCACTTGGCGTTGGCCGCTTTGAATTTGTTGATAGAGTGATTCGTAGGTGACTTCGGGGTGATCGTTGACTAGGAGCTCGTAAGCCAGTTGTATCGGCTTTTCGGCACGGATGCAGCCGGAGCTGACTAGAAAGGCTTTATTTTTGAAATGATAACGTGCTGAGGTATCGTGGATATAGATATCCTCGCTATTTGGAAACATGAATTTAAGGGATCCCAATGGGTTTTTGAGACCGGGCTCCTGACGGAATATGTAACGTAACATGCCATTTGGGGTGACACGGTTCCAGTCAATGTCTTCGGCATTGAGCGGGTCACTTTCCGTTTGATCGGCACTGCTGAACAGTGTGATCTGATTGGCCTTAAGGTATTCTCTGTTTTTTCTGAGTTTTGGGAGGATGTCTTCCGCGAGGATGGTTTTGGGGATTCGCCAGTAAGGATTGAATACTAGATAACTCATCTTGGCTTGCATCATGGGCGTTTGACGCTTTTTCTGGCCGACGACCACATTCATAGACAGACGTTGCTCATCATTGATATATTGCATGGAAAAATCCGGAATATTGACCATCACATAGTTGTCCTCCACAAGAGGATTGAACCAGCGCCAACGCTCTAAATTAAGACGAATACGCTCGATAATCTGGTGAACACTCTCTGCAAGTTTTAGACGAGTTTGCACGCCGACAATGCCATCAACGGTGATGTGCTGGCGTCGCTGAAACGTTTTGACGGCCTCAGTCAATGGGTCATTGTTCTCTGCATCGGTTATGGATCCACTCCAGTGCCAATTGACTGAATCACTCACGGAGTTACCGTTGACTGATGTCGGTTTTGGGTCGGTGGGGGCATGAAATTCGCCGGTAATCAACAGTCTTTTTTTCACCTGCTCCGGGTCAAGGTAGGCTTCCGGATCCTCATTCCACCCACCTTGATCCGCGATTTTTTGATAATTATGTAAGGCCTTTTTTAGGTTTTGGTAACGCGGATGTCTTGGAGCCAAACTGGATAGGCTTGAGGTGATTTGTCTTGTTTGCAACGCTTTTTCCAGAAGCGCCACTCTGTTTAAATGATTGGGCTGGATAACGCGATGCAGGGTGTCTACTTCTGTTTTGAACGCGACGCCGTGGTACAAGTGAGAACCAAGCGCCATGAAGGCATCACTCAATAAGATGTCGCGAAAAACCTGATTTTCTGGGGTGATAGGATCGGAGAGTTGTTGAATGCGCGTTTTATGGTAGGCGCTGTGAGACGGGTCGAGTCCATCCTTTGTTGCCTTGTTAATGCTCTGGAGTAATTGAGCAATCAGTTCTTCGGTGTGGTGGTCATTTTCCCAGGCTGGTCGATAATCTCGTTGCTGATAGAACTGTTTCAGATACGGTCTTTGAGATAGCACCACAACCCCCAACCCCTCTGTGAGAGGAAAGGTGTTCTGATCGAGCATCGTTTTCAGCGATGGCGAGAGGTCATCCGCTTGCGATTGTGTGCTTACCAGAAGCATCGCGGCAATCATCACAATTCTTAAAAGTCGACCCATTGAGATGGCCTCCTCATTGAGTATCCCAGATTCTTAGTTTAACGCAATTGAGGGCTGAGATTCATCCAATACCGTTTAGGAGGTCACTTAGGGTTTTACCGCTTAGGCTTTATCTTGTGTGTTTGTTGAATCAAGGGGTGAAAATTTTGTCTGTCCAATGACGCGTGGCTAAAAAACTTGATTGGCGCGGTTGAGTCGTGTTGATTACACCACGTTCTCAAGCCTCGTTTTTGACCTTTTAAAGAACGACGTTTGCAAAACTTTAACGGCCTGTACAGGGTTCTCCGCATGCGTAATCGCGGTGACTGCGGCAATGCTGTCGACTCCGGTTTTAATGACCTCTTCGGCATTTTTCAGGGTGATTCCGCCGATGGCAATCACCGGAATGTCGGTTTTTAATGTAAGGATTTGGCGGAGGTTATTCACTCCTTGAATCTGCCCGGTCATGTCTTTGGTTCGGGTCGGGAAAATCGCGCCGATAGCCAAATAACTCGGTTTGATCTGCTGCGCCAACAGAAATTCATAAGCACCGTGGGTGCTGATGCCCAAGCGAATGCCCGATTGTTGGAGGGTTTGCAGGTCTTCCACCGACAAGGCTTGTAAATCCTCCTGCCCTAAATGAACCCCGTATGCGTCGTATTCGATCGCCAATTGCCAATAATCGTTGATGAACAGACGGGTTGGATACTGTTTGCACAAGTTCACCGCGTGTTGAATGCACTGGCGCAGTTCGGCTTCGCTCTTGTTCTTGAGACGTAATTGAATGATTTCAATGCCTAAAGGCATGAGTGTTTCCAGCCATTCAACCGAATCCACCACTGGATAGAGTCCTGGTTTGTCGGTTCCTAAATCGGCAAAACCGGATTGCGAAACCGACTCACAAGGTTTGTCGAGAACAACCTGTGGATAAAATGATTTCTCGACCGGCCAGCAGGGTTGAATCAATGCACCGTAATAATTAGGCTCGTTTGGACACAGAGAGAAGGCCTTATTGATGAAGGCCTGAGAGTGAATGAACGCATCGCGCAGCAAATAGCCGTGAGCCAGAAAGCTCGCCACGGAGGTGGATAAACTGCAGCCGCTGCCGTGTCCGTAAGCGGTGTTTGTTCGGGGTGATTCCAAAACAAGGTGCTGCTTTTCGAAAAAACAGTGGTCTACCACACACTGTCTGGAGCCGCCGTGACCTCCGGTCACAATGAGACTACGACAGCCTTTTTGCAGAATCTTTTCGGCCCATTCGGATGAAGAGAGGGTGGATTTGTCGTCTTCCGCCAAGCTGGCCGCTTCGGAATGATTTGGGGTGACCACGTCGATGAGTTTCAACAGCTCGTCAAACAGCATCGATGCCATCGATTCAACCACCAGATCCTGGCCGACGCTGGCTTTCATTACCGGGTCTAACACCACAACCAGGCCTGCCGATTCTTGCTTGAGCTGTTTCAGAACTCGAATCAGCCAGTCGAGTTGCTGGTTGTTGGCGATCAACCCGATTTTGATGGTTTGCGGCGGTTTGTCTGCCAGAAGGCAGTCGAACTGCTGTTGCAAAATGGCGATGGGAACCGGATTGACCGATTGTAGGCATTGCGAATTCTGTACGGTATTGGCGGTGATTAGAGTACAGACTTCGCAGCCCAATGCATGGCCGGTTTTAATGTCGGCCTGTATTCCGGCTCCGCCGCTGCAATCCGAACCGGCGATGCTCCAGATAATCGGTCTATTTTGATTTTCCATATAAGATTTATCCATTCTTCACCTGATGCCAGAAAGGTTTGTCCAGCGTCGGCGTGCTGGGTTTGGCGGTGGAGCGTTCGTTAATCAATCCGCCCTGGTAGGCCAGACGACCGGCTTCGATGGCACGGGCGAAAGCGGTGGCCATCATCACCGGGTTTTTCGCCTGAGCCACAGCCGTGTTCAGTAGAATCGCATCCACACCCAGCTCCAGGGCTTGAGTGGCGTGGGACGGTTTTCCGATACCGGAGTCCACAATCAGGGTGATTTCCGGAAAACGGTCACGGATGGCCTGCAAGGCATAAGGGTTGAGCAGACCTTTGGCGGTGCCGATCGGCGAGCCCCACGGCATGATGACTTCACAGCCCAATTCCACCAGATGTCTGGCAATCACCAAATCGTCGGTGCAGTAGGGCAGAACTTTGAAGCCGTCGTTCAATAAAATTTCGGTGGCTTTGACCAGTTCGATTGGGTCGGGCTGTAGGTTGTAGTCGTCGCCGACCAGTTCCAGCTTCACCCAGTCGGTCTGGAAGAGTTCACGGCTCATTTTCGCCATATTGACCGCTTCGCTGACGCTATGGCACCCGGCGGTATTGGGCAAAAGGTGCAGACCCAAAGATTTGATTTTATCCCAGAAACTGGCACCGCCGTTGGCCTGCGGATTTTGTCGGCTTAATGACAGGGTGACGACCTGGGCACCGCAAGCTTGGATGGATTGTTGCATCACGTCCGGTGATGGGTAGAGTGCACTGCCGATCAGCATTCGGCTGTCGAGCTGGGTGCCGTAAATGTTCAGTCTATCGGTTGTCATCTTATCCCCCTTGGATTGCGGAAATGACTTCAATGATGTCATTGGGCTTGAGTGTGATTTGGTCATGCTGCGAACTGGCAATAAAGTGATGGTTCAATAGCAGGACATAAGGAGGTTGGGCGCCAAACTGGACAGCGGCTTGAGCCAGCGTGGTCTTCTCATTGACTTGTTGTGGCGTGGCGTTGACTAAAATTTGAAAGCGATCAGTCATGGTGATTCTCGGTAAATTCGATTAAAAGTTCAAAAAGAGGCGGCTTCGGCAAAGTGGAATCGATCAACGCGACGCACTGTTCGGCTATGGCCGGTGCCAGCAGATAACCGTGACGAAACAGACCATTGACCTGAATCAGAGTACCGTCGACCCGAATTTTTGGTTCGTTGTTCTCAAATGCCGGACGCAAGCCGGATTTGATTTCCAGTATCTCCGCTTCGGCAAAGCCTTTATGCACACTGAAACACGCCGACAGCAGTTCCAGAGCGGAACGTACGGTTGGTTGGCGTTGGTCTTCGGTTTCGATCTGGGTCGCTCCGACCACGAAACGGTGGTTCGTTTTGGGTGCGATATAAATCGGGTAACGCGGATGCATCAAACGGACAGGCCTGTTCAGATTGACTTCGGGCGCATAAAGCCGCACCACTTCGCCGCGCACGCCGCGCAATTTGTGTTTGCCGGGTTTGGTTTGCACTATCTGGTTTTTAGCCCCCAGACCGCGGCAATCGATCACCCAGTCGAATGATCGGCGTTGGCCATCGAAAACGACTTGGCGATTCTCGATTGATACCTCGGTATTTGGATGCCAAACCACATTCCGATCTTCCAGCGTTTTTGCCAGACTTTCAAGCAGTTCGCGATTGTCCAACTGAGCTTCTTCAGGAAGCCAGAGGACATGCTTGAAGGTGTGCGGCTGTCGGGCCAGTTCCGGTTCCAGTTCCGCGAGTTGTCCTGAGGTCAGATTAGTGTAGTCCTTTCCCATTTCTCCCTTGATGCGGTGACCGAAGTCGACCAGGTTGCCGTGATCTTGTTCATAAGCCAGAATCAGGCTGCCGTTCTGTTGGAAAAATACCGGTTGATGCAGTTTTTTCAGAAGACTGGGCCACAGTGCCAGACTGCGCTGACCCATCTGCATGACAATTCTCGAGCTGTCTGCCGATTCGGCCAAGGGGGCCAGCATCGCCGCCGCAAGATGGGCGGCGCTTCGAGATCCTTGGCGGTCATCCTTGTCAAACAGGGTGACCTGTCTGCTCTCGCTCAGGTTGACCGCCAGCATTCTTCCTATCAACCCGGCGCCGACAATGGCGATATTGGGCGTATTTGGCATGTCAGGCTTCCTTCTGGTAGATTTCGCTGCCGGCTTCGCGGAACTGTTGGGATTTTTCTTTCATACCGCTTTGAATTTCTTCCAGCGTGATTTCGGTGATTTGGCCGGATTGAGCGGTGGCTTCCTGCTGGGCGGCGTAGTCACGGACTTCCTGAGAGATTTTCATTGAACAGAATTTTGGTCCGCACATCGAACAGAAGTGCGCCACCTTGCCGGATTCCTGTGGAATGGTTTCGTCGTGGTAGGAGCGTGCTCTTTCCGGATCCAGTCCCAAATTGAATTGGTCTTCCCAGCGGAATTCGAAACGTGCTTTCGACAACGCATTATCACGGATTTGCGCGCCCGGATGACCTTTCGCCAAATCCCCGGCATGGGCGGCGATTTTGTAGGCCATCAGACCTTCCTTGACGTCTTCCTTGTTGGGCAGACCCAGGTGCTCTTTGGGGGTGACGTAGCACAGCATGGCACAACCATACCAGCCGATGTTGGCGGCACCGATGCCCGAAGTGATGTGGTCGTATCCGGGGGCGATGTCGGTGGTAAGCGGCCCCAAGGTATAGAAAGGCGCTTCGCCGCAAACCTCCAGTTGTTTGTCGACGTTCTCTTTGATCATGTGCAGTGGAATGTGTCCCGGGCCTTCAATGATCACTTGCACGTCATGCCTCCAGGCGATCTGGGTCAATTCGCCCAAGGTTTCTAATTCGGCAAACTGGGCTTCGTCGTTGGCGTCGGCAATCGAGCCCGGACGCAAGCCATCACCCAAAGAGAAGCTGACATCGTAGGCTTTCATAATCTCGCAGATGTCCTCGAAATGGGTGTAGAGGAAGCTTTCCTGATGGTGCGCCAGACACCATTTGGCCATGATCGAACCGCCGCGCGAGACGATGCCGGTGACACGTTTGGCGGTCATCGGAATGTAGCGAAGCAGTACGCCCGCATGGATGGTGAAGTAATCGACCCCTTGTTCGGCCTGTTCGATCAGGGTGTCGCGGAAGATTTCCCAAGTCAGGTCTTCGGCGATGCCGTTGACTTTTTCCAGCGCCTGATAGATCGGTACGGTTCCGATCGGTACCGGCGAGTTGCGTAGAATCCATTCGCGGGTTTCGTGGATATTGCGCCCGGTGGACAGATCCATGACCGTGTCCGCTCCCCATTTGGTCGCCCACACCAGTTTTTCGACCTCCTCGGCAATGGAGGAACCGACCGAGGAGTTACCGATGTTGGCGTTGACCTTGATCAGGAAGTTGCGCCCGATGATCATCGGTTCCGATTCCGGGTGATTGATGTTGCAGGGAATCACGGCACGGCCGCGGGCGACTTCGTCACGCACGAATTCCGGCGTGATGGCCTTAGGAAGGCTGGCCCCGAAGGATTCGCCGGCGTGTTGCTGGGTCAGCATCTCGTCACGCACTTCGGCGCGTTTCATGTTTTCGCGAATGGCGATGTATTCCATTTCCGGGGTGATGATGCCTTGCCGGGCGTAGTGCATCTGGGTGACGTTTTTGCCCGCTTTGGCACGACACACTGCAGGCAGGTGCTCGAAACGAATGTGGTCCAGTCCTTCATTTGCCAGACGCTCCTGGGTGAATTGGGAGGTGACGGAATCCAGAAGTTCGGTGTCTTCACGAGCTTCGATCCAGCTCTGGCGCAGTTTCGGCAGGCCTGTGTAAACATCGACTTCAATATTCGGATCGGTATAAGCTCCGGAAGTATCGTAAACCGGAATCGGTTCGTTGCTTTCCGTTACCGGGTTGTCCTGCGGGCCGCTGACGTAGGTGTCGCTGACCGAAATCTGGCGCATGCCGACCCGGATCGGATGGATTTCTCCCGGCACGTAGACTTTTTGGGAATTAGGGAAAGATTGCCCGGAAACGTCTTTGATGAATGCTTCCGCTTGTGCACGCGATTCGCGGCGGTTGGTTTTGTTTGTTGAACTCACGGCTCTGCCTCTTTTAAAAATTAAAATCAGGCGGGGCACGATAGACTTGTGTAGAAAACAGACGAATTCGTAATGAATTGTTGTGGACACAACGTCCGGGTTTCAGCTGACAAAGATTCAGGAAGATGAGGTGAGTGGGTATTCACGCAAATCTTGCATGAATCAGACGTTTGAAACTCGAATGCCGATGGGCGGAAACGTTGTATGTCTGATTGTTCCCTTCGCTGGTATTAACCAGATCAGGTTCTACGGATCCCGCTTTCGCGATCTCAGCCTAGTCTAGGCACTCCGACAATGTTGCTTTTTTAGAGTAACGGCAGAAGCCCGGTTTTGCAAGCGGGTTATGAAGAGGTTTTTGTTTTAGCTCTGTTTGATTTTGGCCGGATGGGCGGTACGGGTGAGCCGATTGTTCAATTTGGTCAATTGGCTTTGCACCTTCCAGAACAGATAGGCTGGGTGGTCGCATAGTTCGGCTTTGGGCGGCAAAATCCTGTGGAAGGTGAGGTCGATGGCTTTTGTTTTAGGATTGGAATCTGCCATGAAAAGTCTCCTCTCTGGAGTGGGTCTGCATCGTGTTCTGTGCTTACTTTATGGGGTTCTGTAAAACATTGAGAATACGTGCAGAAGGAAATCCGTCGGCAGGCAGGTTCCGATCTTTCTGGAAGGCGCGTAAGGCGTTGCGAGTGCGGCTTCCGGCGATACCATCTGCTTTTCCGGCTTCGTAACCCAAAGCATTGAGACGCTGCTGGATGGTTTTCATCTGCTCTTTATTCAGGGCGGCATCGTCCTCGGGAGCCTGTTTGCTCAAAGCCGGGCGACCGACAATGCGGTCGGCCAGATGCCCGACCGCCAGGGCGTAGTTATTGGAGTTGTTCCAGCGTTTGATAACCGAAAAGTTGGTAAACACCAAAAAAGCCGGCCCGCGGTAGTCGCTCGGCAGAATCAGTTTAGCTTGCATATCCTCTCTTGGCAGGGGGCGGCCATCAGCCAGTTTCAAGCCCATTTTTCGCCATTCATCCAACAAACGGGCGGTTTTTCCGTCGGCAATGGAAAAATCAAACCCGTCCGGCAGGGTCACTTCGCGTCCCCAGTTCTCCTGTTTTTGCCAACCCAGATTGGAGAGAAAATGTCCGGCTGAGAAAAACACATCCGGCAGGCTGCCCCATAAATCTTTTTTCCCGTCATTGTCGCCGTCCACCGCATAGCGCATGTAGTTGGACGGCATGAATTGGCATTGACCCATAGCGCCGGCCCAAGAGCCTTTCATTTGCGAAACCTGTACGTGTCCTTGGTCGAGAATTTTCAAGGCTTCCATCAGTTCTTTGCTGAAGAATTCACTGCGGCGCGGATCAAACGCCAGAGTGGCCAGCGATTCGATGATCGGCAGGTTACCGGTATAACCGCCGAAGTTGGTTTCCATGCCCCAGAACGCCACCAGATAACGACCCGGCACGCCATATTTTTGTGTGACTTGATCCAGCAGTTTACGGTGTTTTTGGTAGAGATACTTGCCTTTGACGATGCGCCAGTCGGTGACGGCCTTATCGAAATATTGCCAGAAGGTACGGGTAAATTCCGGTTGGCGACGATCCAGTTCAAGCACTTTCTCGTTGAGACTGACATTTTTGAAGGCGCTTTGCACCGTGGTTTGGGAAATGCCTTGCTTGACGGCCTGCTGTTTGAATTCCGATAGCCAAGATTGAAACTCGACTTCTGTCGCCGCGTGAAGCGATAAAGGAGTAAGCAGTGCGAATAGCCAGCTTGTAAGACGCAATCGAAATGTCATGGGGTCATCACCGTTGATTTGTGTATTTTGACTAAATTCAACCGCCTATTTTACAGAAACTTACATCAAGCTGACACTAAAACAGTAAAATGAGCGCATTAATAGTCTCGATGGTTTTGGTGTTTGTCCCATGGCCTTCTCTTTAAAAATCAATGGAATCGATTATGTTGAAATGTTTTGCCACCTCGCCGGGTGGGTTGAGTGAGATGTTGCGAGAAGAGTTGATCGCTTTGGGCGCTGAAAATGTCAAGGCACAACCCCGGGGTGTCAGTTTCGAAGGCAGTCTGGAAGTGGCTTACCGCGCCTGTCTGTGGTCGCGTTTGGCCAACCGGATTTACCTCACGGTTCTGGAGACGGAGTTGGATACTCAGGAAGACTTGACGCTTGAGGTCGCCGCTATCGACTGGGATCAACATATGGACGCGTTCGGAACCTTTGCGGTTTCGTTTTCCGGGAAAGGCATGGGCATCGACCACAGTCATTACGGAGCCTTGAAGATCAAGGACGGCATTGTCGATTATTTCAGAACGGTTTCCAACAGTCGCCCCAGTGTGGATACGATGCATCCCGAGCTGCGCGTTCACGGACATCTAAACCGTAACCGATTGACCTTGAGTATCGATTTGACCGGGCACAGTCTGCACCAGCGCGGTTATCGTGAAGGTCAGCAGGTCAAGGCGCCATTGAAAGAGAACGTGGCGGCGGCGTTGTTGATGCGTGCCGGTTGGCCGGAAATCGCCAAGCAGGGTGGTACCTTGTATGATCCGATGTGCGGTTCTGGAACTTTCTTGATTGAAGCGGCGATGATGGCATCCGATCTGGCGCCGGGGTTGGAAAAATCCGAACAGATGGGCTTTTTGACCTGGAAACAGCATGACGCCAAGTTGTGGCTTAGTTTGGTGGAGGAAGCCGAAGAGCGCGAGGCGGAAGGTTTGCGCAATTTGCCAGCGATTTACGGTTCGGATGCGTCGCACAAGTCATTGGATATCGCCGAAGAAGCGATCGCCAATGCCGGTTATGCGGATGCCATCGAAATCAAACAGATGACCGTTGAGCAGGGTCGACGCTGGGGGGACTGGACACCAGGCCTGGTGATTTCCAATCCGCCATACGGCGAGCGCTTGGGCGAACTGGATACGGTAAAAAGCATTTATGTCGAATTGGGGAATTACCTCAAAAACGAATTTGACGGATGGCAGGCGGCGATTCTGACCTGTAACCCGGAATTGGGCATGTATTTGGGGCTTAAGGCAAAACGCAGCCACAACTTCTTCAATGGGCCGATGGAATGTAAACTGTTCCGTTTCGATATCAAAGAGGAATTTCATCGTCAGCCGGCCGTCAAAGGCGGCGCCAAACTGGCGGAAGAAGTTCAGATGGCTTTGCCCGACCTGGTGCAGAGCGAAGGCGCCAAGATGTTCGCCAACCGCTTGAAGAAAAACATCAAGGGATTGCGCAAGTGGGCGAAAACCAATCAGATTTCCGCTTACCGGGTGTACGACGCCGATATGCCGGAATATGCATTGGCGATCGATTTTTATCAAACTCTGGAAGGCGGCGATTGGCTGGTGGTCAATGAATACGCCGCGCCCAAGACGATTGACCGAGGTCGAGCCAAAAAACGTCTGCACGAGGCCATGTCAGTCTTGCCGGAGGTGTTTGATCTGCCGGTGGATCACATTGTCTTTAAGGTGCGTGAACGCCAGAAAGGCACCTCGCAATACGAACGTCTGGATGAGAACCGACAGTTTTTCACGATGATGGAAAACGGCGCCAAATTGCGCGTTAACTTCACCGATTATCTGGATACCGGCGTGTTTCTCGACCATCGCGATGTACGCGCTTATGTGGCGCAGCAATCAAGAGGCAAAAGCCTGTTGAACCTGTTTTGTTACACTGCAACGGCGACTACCGAAGCCGCGGTTCATGGAGCGAAAAACAGTTTGAGCCTGGATATGTCGAAGACCTATTTGTACTGGGCGAAACACAACTTTTTGAGCAATGGCTGTGATGAGTCCAAACACCGTCTGGAACAGGCGAATGTATTGGAATGGCTGGAAAAATCCACAGCGGAAGGGAAGGCCGAGTTTGACGTGATTTTCCTGGACCCGCCATCCTTTTCGACTTCTAAACGCATGGAAGGCACCTTGGATATTCAGCGTGACCATGTGGACTTGATCAAGCAAACTTTGACGCTGTTAAAGCCCGGCGGGGAGTTGATTTTCTCGACCAATTTACGCAAATTCAAGTTGTCCAAAGCTGAGTTTGAGGATGTGGAAGTCACCGATATCACGCAAAAAACCATGCCGAAAGATTTTCAACGCAACAGCAAAATCCACCAGGCCTGGTCATTTAAGGAACCTCTGATTGAATCAGATTGAGATTCTGCGGGGCTTTAAGCCCCGCCCGAAAGGGCTTAGCCAAGTTTCCTAGCTCCGCGTTGTGAAGTTTTGCAAGGTCTGGACATTACTGCAACTTCACGCCTTGATCTGGAAAACTTGGCGTTGCCAGAATCCAATCTGATTCAATCAGAGGTTCCTTAAACGCCTTTAAACCGCCTTGCCGGCAGATAAATGCGCAACTCTTGAGATGGATTAACTTTTGTTCAAGGGTTTTAGATTAAGCTTGCGGGCCAGATGAATAATGAAACATGGATCGGATAGATGGAACAGAAAATACAGTTTGATGAAGCGCTGATTAAACGTTACAACCAGAGTGGTCCACGTTACACCTCTTATCCGACGGCCATTCAGTTTGAGGAATCTTTTGGCATTGATGCCTACAAAGAAGCCGCGTTACGCAGCAATGAATCGGGCCGAGGGCTTTCGCTTTATTATCATATTCCGTTCTGCGATACGGTGTGTTTCTTCTGCGCCTGCAATAAGGTTTGGACGCGAGACCGTTCGAAAACCACCCCTTATCTGCAACGTCTGTTCAAAGAGATTGAGATGCAGTCTCAGCTGTTTGACCCAGCACGAAAGGTTGAGCAGTTGCATTTGGGCGGCGGCACGCCGACTTTCATCAATAATGACGAGATGCGCCAGCTGATGGAGAAAACCCGCCAGCATTTCAATTTATATGATGACGACTCTGGCGAATATTCGATTGAAATCGACCCGCGCGAAGCCAATCGTGAATCGGTGAAATTGTTGCGTGAACTTGGCTTCAACCGCATGAGTCTGGGGGTTCAGGATTTTGACGAAAAGGTGCAGAAGGCGGTCAATCGCATTCAAACCCAGGCGGAGACGTTTGAGGTGCTGGAAGGCGCGCGTGAAGCCGGTTTTATGTCGGTCAACGTGGATCTGATCTATGGATTGCCGTTGCAGACCGAAGCCGGTTTTTTACGCACTCTGGATCGCGTCCTGGAAGCCGAACCGGATCGTTTTTCGATTTTCAATTACGCCCACATGCCGAGCCTGTTCCCCACCCAGAAAAAGATGAATGAAGCGGATATGCCCAACGCCGATGAGAAGTTGGCGATTCTGCATGCTTCCACCGAACGTTTGTTGGAAGCCGGTTATGTTTATATCGGAATGGATCATTTCGCCAAACCTGACGATGAACTGGCGATCGCGCAGCGTAACGAAACCTTGTATCGCAATTTTCAGGGGTATTCGACCCATGCTGAATGTGACTTGGTGGGCATGGGGGCCACTTCAATTTCATTGATCAACAACACCTATGCGCAAAACCGTAAAAGTCTGGAAGAATATTATCAGGCGATTGATGCCGGGGATTTGGCGGTATTCCGCGGGGTGCAACTGACCGAAGACGATGAGTTGCGACGCGATGTGATTACCCGTCTGATCAGCCATTTCCATTTGAACTTCGTCAAGATTGATGCCTTATGGAATGTCCGTTTCAAAGAGTACTTTGCCACTGAGTTGGCGAATCTGAGCCCTATGGTCGAAGACGGCCTGATCACACTCAGTGATGAAGATATTTACGTGACCGCCAAAGGGCGTTTGTTAATTCGCAATATCTGTATGGTGTTTGATGCGTACTTAAAACCCGACATGCAAAACCGCTTCTCCAAAGTCATCTAACGTCTTGGATTTTTGAGCCTGTTTGAAAACCGGCAGGCCTGGTTAGTTGGGTTGATTTTGTTCGAGTTCTATTGCGCGTGTCCGGCTATCCGTATACTCATAAGGGGGTGGGAAGAGAGCGGTTGTTTTACCGGTCAAATGATAAGCGCTCAAGCCGATCCACTCACGCCAAGCCGGTTCCAAGGCTTTGAGGTGATCAAACAGGTCAAAATCCCAACGTCTAAGGTCGTCGCTGTTGGAACGGTAATCCACCGGATAGGCCGTCACCTTCACTCCTTGTTGCCTGGCCACACCGACGGCTCGTGGCATATGATAGGCTGACGTTACCAGTAAGTAGTGGCCGCTTTCGATTGGAAGCAGGGGCTTGGTGTACAGGAAGTTCTCATAGGTGTTGCGGGATTTGGATTCAATAATCAAACGTTTGCTGTCAATGCCAATGGTGGTGAGCAGTGTTTTAGCCAGCGCTCCTTCACCATGAGTGTTTTGCAATTGTACCAAACCGCTGCCGCCGGTGAAAATGACGGGGGCCTTCGGGTATCGTTTTGCAAGTTCGGCCGCAGCAATGTAACGGTCGCCTCCCAGTCCCAGTTCCTCGACATTCCAGCTCAGCGAGCGTTTCAGGTCTTCACCGCCACCCAGTACGATAATGCCGTCAATTTTTTCGGGCAGGCTCACCGGTTTTGCAAAACGCGATTCCAAAGGCTGCATGAGATAGTCGCTGAATGGGTAAGCCATAATGAGAAAACTCAGCAGGCTGGTTGTGTACAGTACTCTTTTGGCACTGCGGATGCGGTTAAGAGACAGCAGAAAAGTTCCCCATAAGAGGGCGAATATGATTAGGTTGCCCGGACTCAAAAATGCCCACAGGACTTTGGAAAGGATGAAGAATAAGTTATCCATTGTTAAATCCTCGCGGTTTATTGAGGTTCGGCTGGCAAATCGGCCAGAACAGTCTGATTGCGCCCCTGTTCTTTTGCAAGATAGACCGCGCAATCGGCTTGTTTGATGAGATTGTCAAAATCGCCCGCAATTTCAGGGCAACAGGCGATGCCGATACTGACCGTCAGCGGGGTAGTATCGATGCTGGCCCAATCCGCTTCCATAAATGCACGGTGGATTTTATAAGTGATGGTTTCGATGTCATCCAGATGGGTGTTGGGGAACAAGGCCACGAATTCCTCTCCGCCCCAGCGGTAAACAAAGTCGTTCTGACGCAAGGTTTGTTTCAGTAGCTGGGCACCAAAAACCAGCACCTCATCCCCTTTTTGATGGCCATATAGGTCATTGATTTGTTTGAAGTTGTCAAAGTCGATGACCGCCAGGCACAAAGGTTGATGATTGCTTTGCGCTGATTCGATTTGTTGTCTGGCATGCTCTTCACCCTGATGGCGGTTCGGCAGTTGTGTCAACACATCGTTCGCGGCCAACTTCTCCAGCTGAAACTGGAGCTGTTTGCGTTCGGTGATGTTTTCCACCATGCCGACCACGAAAGTAGGGTTTCCCTGGTCGTCACGTTCACAGATCTTGCCCTTGTCATGTACCCAGATAAAGTGGCCGTTACGGTTGCGTAATCGGTATTCGGCTTCATAGTTGCCTCTTCTACCTTGCAGATGATCTTCAAGGATTTGCCCGACGCGATCAAGATCGTCCGGATGAACGTTATTGATCCAGGTTTTGACATGGGGCTCCATTTCGTCCGGACCGTAACCGAGCATTTTTTTGAGTTGGGGGCTGAAAAACACATGGTTGCTTTCAAGTTCCCATTCCCACAGCCCATCGGAGGCCTCGTTGAGAGCAAACCAGATGCGTTGGTTGCGACTGTGCATGTCTTTTTCGATGGTGAGGCGATTGGAGACATTGCGCGCAACCGATAAGAAATAAGTGCGTTCGAGGTGCTCGAAGTGTGTGGTATTGACCTCTACCGCGATCTCCCCGCCGTCTTTGTGTTTGTGGCTGCCGACAAAGGTAAAAGAAGGGCTGTTCAGAATGACCCGTTTCACTTCATCCCAATGAGGCAGGCCTTCAACGTTTTTTTGCAGGCTCAATACCGAGTGGTTCAGAATCTCGTGTTTTTCATAACCCAGTTCTTCATGGCCGACACGATTGCACCAGATAATATTTGAGCTGTGCGGGTCAATCAGGTAGACCGCATCCGCCATGTTCTGGAACAAGGCTTCTAAATTAAGATCGGCATCTTGAAGTGGTCCGGTTGTCATAATGCATCACTTTGTGGAATTGGAAACAAAAAAACCATAAAAATTATATGTTAATTGTAGCGGACTTGTGAATATAGGAGTTGGTAATTTGCATTATACTGTAATTGAATTTTTGCATTTTTGTTATGTAACATGCTCATTTTAATAAATTATTTGACTGGGCACTTCGGGTTTTGGAGTGAGTCTTAATTTTTTTATAAAATTTTTTAACTTTGACTTTTAAGTGATTGAAATCATCCCTATATGTAAAGTAATAATGAGTTTAAACGCTAAGGGGAATTAGCATGATAGAGAAATTTACCACCCAGTTTCAGTCGGTATTGCAGCAGGCTCAGTCTATTGCTGTCAGAAATGATAATCAATTTATCGAACCCATCCATGTCTTATCGGCGTTGTTGGATGAGCAAGCCTCTTTGTTGCAATTAGCTCAGGTTAATGTGGCGGGTTTACGTCAGTCGGTCAAACAAAAACTGGAAGGCCTGCCCAAGGTCAGCGGCACAGCCGGTGAAGTGCAGCTTTCACAAAAGTCTGGCCAAGTCTTGAACCTGATGGACAAGGCGGCACAGCAGAAAGGCGATGCCTATATCGCCAGCGAATTGTTCTTTTTGGCTGCACTGGATTCCAAAGATGTGGTGGCGGATTTACTCAAACAGGCTGGTGCCAACAAAAATGCCATTGAACAGGCGATTCAACAAGTACGTGGGGGTGAAAGCGTTATGGATCAGAATGCAGAAGAGAGTCGTCAGGCTTTGGAGAAATATACCATCGATCTGACTGAACGGGCGGCATCCGGTAAATTGGATCCGGTGATTGGACGTGATGATGAAATCCGTCGCGCCATTCAGGTTTTGCAACGCCGTACCAAAAACAATCCGGTGTTAATTGGTGAGCCGGGGGTGGGTAAAACCGCCATAGTGGAAGGTTTGGCGCAACGCATCATCAACGGTGAAGTCCCTGAGGGATTGCGTAACAAGAAAGTGCTGTCTTTGGATTTAGGGTCTCTGTTAGCCGGCGCCAAATATCGCGGTGAATTTGAAGAGCGATTGAAAGCGGTTTTGAGTGATTTGGCGAAAAACGAAGGTCAGATTATCCTCTTTATCGATGAAATCCATACCATGGTCGGAGCGGGTAAATCAGACGGTGCCATGGATGCAGGGAATATGCTTAAGCCGGCGTTGGCGCGTGGTGAATTGCATTGTTTGGGAGCCACGACTCTGGACGAATATCGTGAATACATCGAGAAAGATGCCGCTTTGGAACGTCGTTTCCAGAAGGTGTTGGTCGACGAGCCGACCGAAGAGGATACGGTTGCGATTCTGCGTGGGTTGAAAGAACGTTATGAGGTGCATCATGGGGTGGATATTACCGACCCGGCCATTGTCGCCGCGGTGAAACTGTCACAGCGTTATATCACCGATCGTCAGTTGCCGGACAAGGCGATAGACTTGATTGACGAAGCAGCGTCACGCATTCGTATGGAAATCGATTCCAAGCCGGAAGAGATGGACAGACTGGATCGTCGTTTGATTCAGTTGAAGATTGAGCGAGAAGCGCTGAAGAAAGAAAAAGACGCTGCGTCTATCAAACGTTTGGATGATCTGAAAAGCCAAATCGGCGAGCTGGAAAAAGAGTATTCCGATCTGGAAGAGATATGGAAAAAAGACAAGGCTTCCTTGCAGGGTAATCAACAATACAAAGAGGCGTTGGATCAGGCGCGTATTGAGATGGAAGCGGCACGCCGAGAGGGCGATTTGGGCAAAATGTCCGAATTGCAATACGGCACCATTCCGGACTTGGAAGCGAAGATCAAAGCCGCCGAACTAGCTGAAAGCGAAGATGGTGAGGTGCTTCATCTGTTACGCAACAAGGTCACCGAAGAGGAAATTGCCGAGGTGGTCGCCCGCTGGACTGGTATCCCGGTCTCACGCATGCTGGAAGGTGAGCGCGATAAACTATTGCGCATGGAAGAGGCCTTGCAGAAAAAGGTTGTGGGTCAGGCGGAAGCGGTCAGTGCGGTTTCGGATGCAATCCGTCGTTCCCGTGCAGGCCTGTCCGATCCAAATCGTCCGAATGGCTCCTTCCTGTTCCTGGGGCCGACAGGGGTGGGTAAAACCGAATTGACCAAAGCCTTGGCGGATTTCCTGTTCGATACACAGGAAGCCATTGTGCGCCTGGATATGTCCGAGTTCATGGAGAAGCACTCCGTGGCCAGATTGATCGGTGCGCCTCCGGGTTATGTGGGTTACGAGCAGGGCGGTTATCTGACCGAAGCGGTGCGCCGCAAACCTTATTCAGTGATTCTGCTTGATGAGGTGGAAAAGGCGCATCCGGATGTCTTCAATATTCTGTTGCAGGTTTTGGATGATGGCCGTTTGACCGACGGTCAGGGGCGTACGGTCGACTTCAAGAATACGGTGATTGTCATGACCTCGAACCTGGGCTCGCAGATCATTCAGGAGAAAGCTGGCGATGAGAATTACGAGGCGATGAAGGCCGATGTGATGGAGGTCGTTGGCGGTCATTTCCGTCCGGAATTCATTAACCGTATCGACGAAATCGTGGTGTTCCGTCCTTTGGATCGTGAGCAGATTCGTTCGATTGCCAATATTCAGTTGCAGCACTTGCATCAACGTTTGCACGAAGTGGACTTGCAGTTGGAGATCAGTGATGAAGCCTTGGATTTGTTGGGTGAGGCCGGATTCGATCCGGTGTATGGCGCACGACCATTGAAGCGAGCGATACAGCAGCGGGTGGAAAACTCTCTGGCACAACGTCTGTTGAGAGGCGAGTTCGTGCCGGGTTCAACGGTACACATTACGGTTGAAAATGGCGAGATTACTTTCAAGTAGATTGAGGCAGTTCCCTCGACTTTAACTCAAATAATGAATTGAGTTTTTATATACCCTCTTAATGAGGGTATTTTTTTGTCCGATTTTCATATTAGGGTTCGCTTTAAAAAGTGGAATCTATCAAGGTAAAGATATTTTGATTCGCTATTTTCTTGGTTTTTCCGTAAAAATAGTCGTATCAATACGTAGGATTTTGGTTGCGACTCTTTAAGTCTTATGAATTGTCTCCCAATAAAATATCGATAAGAGGTACTTTGAATGAAGAAGCGAATCCATGTTTTGGTTGCGGCGGCGGTGTTGGCCGTGCCGACAATATCATATTCGGCCGGAATCAGTGATGCGGAACTTTCTGCCACTACCTGTTTTTCATGCCATGGACCGGAAGGTAAAAATGTGGGGGGCGCTATTCCTGCCTTAGCCGGTTATCCCGAAAAGGTGATGGTGGAGCAACTCAAAAACTTCAAAAGTGGCAAACGTCCTTCCACGGTCATGCAGCGGCATATAAAGGGTTACAGTGATGCAGAAATCGAAGATTTGGCCCGTTATTTTTCAACCTTGAAACCCTAATTGTTAGCTGAGGAAAGTATCATGATGAAAATGAATCGAAGAACTTTGATTAAAGCCATGGCGGCAGCGGGTGCCACGGTTCCTATGATTTCACCTCTGAGCGCGCGTGCGATGAGTTCCAATGACTCTAGCGGTCCCAAGGTGGTGGTGATTGGCGGTGGGTTTGGCGGCGCGACCTGTGCCAAATACCTCAAACGTTTCGACAAGCAGATAGAGGTGACCTTGGTTGAACCAAAGAAAACCTATATGACCTGTCCGGGCAGCAATTGGTATTTGGCCGGTTTGGTTGATTCCGATACCATTACCCATAGCTACTCGGTTTTAGCGGATAAACATGACGTCAACGTCATTCACCAGTCTGTCAACGCGATTGACGCTCAGGCTAAAACCGTTAAGCTGGATAACGGCGACGTGCTGAAGTACGATCGCCTAGTGGTGTCACCGGGCATCGACTTCAAGTATGAGATGATCGAAGGCTATTCCGAGGAAGTCATCGACCAGATTCCTCACGCTTATCAGGCGGGCCCTCAGACCGAAATTCTCTATGAGCAGATACGCGACATGAAACCGGGCGGTACGTTTGTCATCGCACCGCCGCCCAACCCTTTCCGTTGTCCTCCTGGGCCTTATGAGCGCGTCAGTATGGTCGCCAGTTATTTCAAGAAGTACAATCCAACGGCTAAGATTCTAGTGTTGGATGCCAAGAACAAGTTTTCTAAAATGGGCTTGTTTGTGGAAGGCTGGAAACAGGAATATGGTGATATGATTACGTGGATCGGGGCCATGGATGGTGGTACGGTCAAGAAAGTGGATGTGGCTACCAAAACGGTCTACAGCGATTACGACACGGTTCAAGCCGATGTGTTGAACATCATTCCGCCCCAGAAAGCCGGGAAGCTGGCCTTTACTGCCGGATTGACCGATGACAGTGGATGGTGCCCGGTGAATCAGGAAACGTTTGAATCCAGCATTCATCGTGGCATTCATGTGATTGGCGATGCGTCGATTGCCGGTAAGATGCCAAAGTCAGGCCATTCCGCCAGCAGTCAGGGGAAGATGTGTGCGGCTGCCATCGTCTCGCATTTTCATAATTGGGCTATGCCCAGACCCAAAAACGTCAATACCTGTTACAGCTTGGTGGCCGAGGATTACGGCATCAGTGTGGCGGCCGTGTATGAGATGAAAGACGGTAAAATCGACATGGTGCCTGGTGCCGGCGGTGTCAGTCCTTCCGCGGGCAGTGTTCAGCAGCATAAACAAGAAGCCGATTATGCACGTGGTTGGTACAAGAGCATTACCGCAGATATTTGGAATAGCTAAAGAACCAAGTTTAGTTCAATGTTTTAACCATAAAAAAACCCTCTTTTTGAGGGTTTTTTAGTGTGTAATAGTCTGTTTTGGAATGGACAGGCCTGTCGAGAATCAAACAGGATTTTCAACTCTTATTCATCTTCATTGAGGCCATCCAGTTTCTTAATCTTTTTGTAGGCTTTGCGCACCGCTTTGCGCACTTTCTCTTCGATTTCGATATGTTCTTCGGTGGACATGTAAAAAGACATGTCGATGTCATAACGGATATAGCGAGGTGGAATGCGGTTGAGCGCGATGCAGGCCATATCGGCCAGTTGTTGTTCATCCAGCTCTTTATCGTGGTAGTTTTCACGGATTTCATTAAACACAAGACGTTCAAAATAATTATGGACAGTATCAAATGACATGGCAATTCCTCAATTAAAGAGCCGATAATACTTTCACTATACCTAAAAAGTGCGCATAAAAAAAGCACTCATATGAGTGCTTTTTATTAGGAGAATCAATAGCCAATCAAAGCTGAATGATAACCTTCAGGGGATTTACGCTTGTTCACGTCGGATAGCGCGATGGCCGATGTCGGTTCTGAAGTAGGCTTCATCCCACGAAACGGCCTTGACCCCTTCGTATGCACGTTTTTGTGCCTGGGTGACGTTTTCGCCCAATGCGGTCACACACAAAACGCGTCCGCCGGACGTGATGACTTCGTCTTTTTCATTTAAAGCCGTACCGGCATGGAAGACCTTAAGGTCTTCGGCATCGGCATTTTGCAAGCCTGAGATGACATCCGCTTTACGATACGCATCCGGATAGCCTCCGGCCGCCATGACGACACCCAAGGCCGCGCGGCTGTCCCATTGGGCGCTGACGGTATCCAGCTTGCCGTCGATGGCGGCCAAGCACAATTCGACCAAATCGGATTGCAGGCGCATCATGATCGGCTGGGTTTCAGGATCGCCGAAACGGCAGTTGAATTCAAGTACCTTGGGCGCACCGGAGGCGTCGATCATCACACCGGCATACAGGAAACCGGTATAAGGCAAGCCGTCTTTCGCCATGCCTTCGATGGTTGGTTCAATGACTTCTTTCATGATGCGGTCGTGGATTTCAGGCGTGACCACCGGGGCAGGGGTGTAAGCGCCCATCCCCCCGGTGTTGGGACCGGTATCACCATTGTTGCGTGCTTTGTGGTCTTGCGACGTCGCCATTGGCAGAATGTGTTTGCCATCCGCCATAACGATAAAGCTGGCTTCTTCGCCTACTAAAAACTCTTCGATCACCACGCGTGCACCGGCATCGCCGAACTTGTTGCCAGCCAGCATGTCATTGACCGCTTCAATCGCTTCTTCGTTGGTGTCGGCCAGAATAACACCTTTACCCGCCGCTAAACCGTCCGCCTTGATGACGATCGGAGCGCCCATTTTTTCGATGTAGGCCACGGCCGGTTCAATTTCGGTAAACACTTCATAAGCCGCAGTCGGAATCTTATGTTTGGCCAGGAAGTCTTTTGAGAAGGCCTTGGAACCTTCCAGCTGAGCTGCTGCCGCACTCGGACCAAAACATTTTAAGCCGGCTTCTTTATAGGCGTCGACCACACCCAGTACCAAAGGCACCTCGGGGCCGACAATGGCAAGATCAATGTTATTTTTTTTGGCGAAATTAACCAGGCCTGTGATATCTTCAACGGAAATCTCGACGTTTTCCAAGTTGGCTTCCAACGCCGTACCCGCATTGCCGGGCGCCACAAAGACTTTGGAGACCTTTGGCGATTGTGCCGCTTTCCAAGCCAAGGCGTGTTCACGACCACCGCCACCAATAATTAATACTTTCATTTGTTTAATCTCTTTCTTTTTAGAATAACCATTCTTAAGAAGGAGGCGCTTTGTTCAAATTCTAGGCGGATAAAAGAACCGACGCACAGCGTACTTGAAGTACGTGAGCATCGGAAGCTTTTATCCAACAACGAAGTTGGACAAATAAGCCCCTTGAGCCACTTAGTGTTTAAAGTGGCGCATTCCTGTGAACACCATCGCAATACCGTGTTCGTCCGCCGCGTCGATGACTTCCTGATCGCGCATCGATCCACCTGGATGAATCACCGCCGTGATGCCCGCAGCCGCTGCGGCATCAATGCCGTCGCGGAACGGGAAGAACGCATCGGAAGCCATGACGGAACCGGGAACTTCCAATCCTTCATCTGCGGCTTTGATGCCGGCGATTTTGGCGGAATAAACGCGGCTCATTTGGCCTGCGCCCACACCGATGGTCATACCGTCTTTAACATAGACGATGGCATTGGATTTAACGAATTTGGCGACTTTCCAGGCAAACATCAGGTCATCCATTTCGGTTTCGGTCGGCGTACGTTTGCTGACGACTTTGAGTTCTTCTCGAGAAACGGCGCCAAGATCACGGTCTTGAACCAGTAAACCGCCGGTTACACGTTTGTAATCATACGCGGCTTGCTGTTCGCCAAGTTCACCACAGGCCAATAGGCGTACGTTCTGTTTTGCCGCTACCACGGTTTTGGCTTCGTCAGATACGCTTGGTGCAATAATGACTTCTACAAACTGACGCTCAACAATCGCCTGCGCAGTTTGTGCGTCCAATTCACGGTTGAAGGCGATGATGCCGCCGAAAGCCGAGGTTGGATCGGTTTTATAAGCCCGGTCATAGGCTTCAAATAGGCTGCTGCCAATTGATACACCGCACGGGTTGGCGTGTTTGACGATGACACAGGCGGTATCGTCAAAGGTTTTGACCAGCTCCAAGGCCGCATCGGTGTCGGCGATGTTATTGAAGGACAAGGCTTTACCTTGAATCTGTTCGGCGGTAGAGATGGATGCTTCGCTCGGGTTGCGTTCGGTATAGAAAGCCGCAGCCTGATGTGGGTTTTCGCCATAACGCATCGACTGCTTCTTCACGAACTGCGAATTAAACGTACGTGGGAAGGCATCGTTTTCATCTTCACTGAACATGGTGCCGAAGTAGTTGGCAATCGCTCCATCGTAACGGGCGGTTTGCTCAAAGGTTTTGATCGCCAGGTCAAAACGAGTGGCGTGTGCGAGCTGGCCGTTGTTGGCTTGCAGCTCTTCCAGAATGCGTGAATAGTCCGCCGGATCGGTGACCACGGCCACGTCCTTGTGGTTTTTGGCTGCAGAACGCAACATGGTCGGTCCGCCGATGTCGATGTTTTCAATCGCATCTTCCAAAGAGCAGTCGGCTTTGGCGACCGTCGCTTCAAACGGGTATAGGTTGACCACCACCATGTCGATCGGATCGATGCCATGTTCGTTCATGATGGCATCATCGGTTCCGCGACGTCCCAAAAGCCCGCCGTGAATTTTGGGATGCAGGGTTTTAACGCGTCCGTCCATCATTTCCGGAAAACCGGTGTATTCGGACACTTCGGTAACCGGTAGGCCGGCTTCGGAAAGCACTTTATAGGTGCCGCCGGTGGATAGGATGGCGACATTCATGGCGACCAGCGATTCTGCAAATTCAAGAATGCCGGTTTTATCCGAGACACTGATCAGTGCGCGACGAACGGGTTTCATCATGTTCATTTCTCCAGAAAGTGAAAACTAAATTTAAAATTGGGTATAAATTGGTTATTGGGTTTAGATCAGATCGTATTTCTGCATTTTCTTGCGCAAGGTGTTGCGGTTGATGCCTAAAATCTGGGCGCTTTTCGATTGGTTCTGATCGGTTTTGGTCAACACAAACTCAATCAACGGCTTTTCCACCTGTTGAATCACCATCTCATAGACATCGGTGGCGGATTCTTTATCAAGCGTTTCAAAATAGCTTTCTAGGGTCGTTGTGACTTGGGCGCTTAATGAATGGTTGTTGGTCGATTTGGTCATTGTGTTTATATCAGTTTTAGGTTGATTGAAATTAAGCAGGCCTGGTTAAATGCGTTTTGCAAAAAAGGCCTCAATCAACTTGAGTTGTTCGTTTGGGTCGGTCAGCAGGTTGAATGGTTTGCGCAGAGCCGAGCCCTGTGGCAGATGTTGACTGTACCATCCAATGTGCTTGCGGGCGATGCGCACGCCCAGCATTTCACCGTACAGCTGATGCAATCCCAAGGTGTGTTCCAGCATGGCGTTGCGGAATTCGTTCAAGGTTGGAGATGGGAGGTGCCGGCCGGTTTCAAGATAATGATTTATCTCACGAAATATCCATGGATAGCCTTGCGTTGCACGTCCGATCATAATGCCATCAGCGGACGTATATTCTAATACAAATTTGGCCTGTTCGGGTGTGTTAATATCACCATTTGCAATCACCGGAATGTCCAGAGATTGTTTGACCCTACGAATGGTTTCGTATTCAGCCTGACCGCTGAACTTGGCTTCGCGGGTGCGGCCATGGATGGTGACCGCCTGCAAGCCCTTTTCCTGAGCCAGTTGCGCAATCAGCAGGGCGTTTTTTCGCTCGTCATCGAGTCCGGTTCGGATTTTGACCGTCACCGGCACATCCACGGCATCCACCACGGCCGAAAATATCTGTGCAACCTTATTGGGCTCTCCCATCAGCGCGGAACCGGCGGCTACACTGCATACTTTTTTAGCGGGGCAGCCCATGTTCAGGTCGATGATCTGTGCGCCTTGCTGCTGTTGCCAAACGGCGGCATCGGCCAATTCTTGAGCATCGGTCCCCAACAGTTGTACGGCGCGGGGTTCCGGATCGTTTGGGTTGGCCTGGCGGGTGGCGGATTTTTTCGTTTCCCATAGCTGTTTCTGCGAGGCGACCATTTCCGCCAGGGTGTAGTCGGCTCCGAAATCTCGACACAGTTTTCGGTAAACGGAATCGGTCACCCCAGCCATGGGCGCCAGCACCAGATTATGTGCAAATGCATAAGGGCCGATTTTCAGCATGGTGCCTGAACCGGTTTTAAACCGTGATTAGGTTGTGTTGCCAAAGGGCAGACAGAATGATACCAGGCCTGCCCGTTTTCAAATTCGACTGTTTTCAACATGACTTAGTTCCGGCCAGAAGCCCCCATTCTTCATTTGTTTTCAGGGTGTCGAGTTCAATGCCAATCGATTGGTAGTGGCGTTGCAATTCTTTGGCTTGAGTGGCAAGCAGTCCGGATAAGACCAGCGTTCCTCCGGGTTTAAGTAGACGGTCGAATTCTTCAGCCAACTCTTTTAAAGGTCCGGCGAGTATATTGGCAATTAGCAGATCCACCGGTTCGGAATCAAAGTCTTTGACCAGAGCAAAAGGGATGTCGGCCTGATTACGCTGAGCGTTCTGTTGGCTCGCCAGGATTGCCTGCGGATCGATGTCCGTACCGGTAACGGTTAGAGCCCCCAGTTTATTCGCGGCCAGCGCCAAGATTCCCGAACCACAGCCGTAGTCGATGACATTCAAGCCTTCAGGGGCATGTTGATCCAGCCAGGTCAGACATAAAGCGGTGGTTGGGTGGGTGCCGGTTCCAAAGGCCATGCCCGGGTCCAGCATCAGATTGACCGCATCCGCTTGTGGCGGTTCGAGCCAGCTGGGCACAATCCATAAACGATCCCCAAAACGCATGGGCTGGAATTGATCCATCCACGCACGAATCCAGTCTTTGTCTTCCAGCTGTTCAATTTTGTAGTGTTGAGCCGATATCTCCGGCAGCAAGTTGGTCAGTGTCTCAATTACCTGTTTTGCGTCGGTTTCGGCATCAAATAGTCCCACCACTTTGGTGGTTGACCAGATTGGGGTGGTGCCGATTTCCGGTTCAAAAATGGGTTGGTCCTTGGCATCTTCAAAGGTGACCGAGCAGGCACCGCTTTCCATCAGTGCGTCGGATAAAGGTTCCGCAAGGGCTTCCTTGACGACGGTGTTGATTTGGATCCAAGCCATTTTTTCTCCTTAGCCTTGTTTCATTGTCCAGCCCGAATATTTCACAAATTTGCACCGATCTCGCTTGCCTCTTGATTCCACAAGAAATATTTTCTCGGTCGGTCGTAATCCTGGATACGACGCTCCTTCGAAAATTTCCTTGTAAAAACAACTTCCTGCGCGACCTCAGTACAAATTCATGAAACATTCGGGCTAGAAAAGCAAAAAACCTCTTATGGCTTTGCATAAGAGGTTTTCAGTATGTTCCCTTCCCGTTTTTGGGGTAAGAGGGACGGTTAATCGTTTGTGGTCCTTTTAAATAAGGTGTTCCAAACGGTGTTCCAGATAGTGGATGTTCATACCGCCTTCGCAGAAACCGTGATCGTTCATGATTTCGCGTTGCAGATGGATATTGGTATCGATGCCCTTGATAACCATTTCCTGTAACGCCACGTCCATACGACGAATCGCAGTGGTACGGTCATTGCCGAAACAGATCAGTTTACCGATCATAGAATCGTAATGCGGTGGAATGGTGTAGCCGGTATAGATATGGGAGTCCCAACGAACGCCCAAACCACCCGGTAAATGCAAACGTTCCAGCAGGCCTGGTGAAGGCATGAAGTTCTTGGCCGGGTTTTCCGCATTGATACGGCATTCGATGGCGTGGCCTTTGATGACAATGTCTTCTTGTTTCAGGCTTAACGGGATGCCCATGGCGATTTCGATTTGAGCCTTGACCAAGTCGATTCCGGTCACCATTTCGGTGACGCAGTGTTCAACCTGGAGACGGGTGTTCATTTCGATGAAATAAAATTCGCCGTCTTCGTAGAGGAATTCAAAGGTTCCGGCACCACGGTAGTTGATCTCATTGCAGGCGTTGACACACGCCGCACCGATCTTGGCACGTTGTTCGGCAGTGACACCCGGAGCCGGTGCTTCTTCAACCACTTTCTGGTGGCGACGCTGCATGGAGCAGTCACGTTCGCCTAGATGCACGGCGTTACCCTGGCCGTCGGCCAATACCTGGATTTCGACATGGCGAGGATTTTCAAGAAATTTCTCCATGTAGACTTCCGGGTTACCGAAAAAGCTGCCTGCTTCCGACTTGGTTAACTGGATTGACTTCAATAGGTTGGCTTCGGTGTGTACCACACGCATTCCGCGTCCGCCGCCACCGCCGGAGGCTTTGATGATAATCGGGTAACCAATCTCTTTGGCGATACGGTGGTTTTCATCGTCGTCGTCGCCAAGAGGGCCACCCGAGCCCGGTACCGTCGGTACGCCGGCGGCTTTCATGGCACGAATGGCCGAAACCTTGTCACCCATGATGCGGATGGTTTCCGCTTTAGGGCCAATAAACTTGAATCCGCTCTCTTCAACGCGTTCCGCAAAGTCGGCGTTTTCGGACAGGAAGCCGTAACCCGGGTGAATCGCTTCGGCATCGGTGACTTCGGCGGCAGAAATGATCGCAGGCACGTTCAGGTAACTTTCCGATGAGGGTGCCGGACCAATGCAGACCGATTCATCCGCCAGCAATACATGTTTCAAGTCGGCATCTGCGGTGGAGTGCACGGCTACGGTTTTGATGCCCAGTTCTTTACAGGCCCGCAACACGCGAAGTGCGATTTCACCACGGTTGGCAATTAGAATTTTTTCAATCATTAGGGGTCTTCCTTATTCGATAATGAATAGTGGTTGACCAAACTGTACCGGCTCGCCGTTTACGCCAATAATCTGCTTAACGGTACCGGAAACGTCCGATTCGATCGGGTTCATGATTTTCATGGCTTCAATGATGCACAGGGTGTCGCCTGCAGCCACTTTGTCTCCCACCTTGACGAAAGCCGGCGCATCCGGGGAAGGCGCTTCGTAGAAGGTTCCAACCATAGGCGAGGTGACCTGGTGGCCACTGATCTCTGCAGGCGCTTCTGCCTCAGCCGGTGCGGCTGGGGCGGGCGCAGCCGGTGCTTGGGCCGGTGCCGATTCGTACTGAACTTGTGGCGCGGTCATCATGATCGGTTCTTTGCTGCGAGTGATGCGAATATTGTGTTCGCCTTCTTTAATTTCAATTTCGGCGATGTCAGACTGCTCTACAATTTCAATCAGTTTACGAATTGAACGAATATCCATGTTTTTTCCTTTGATTATTTGCCTAGCCGGGTTGGGCGTTTGGCTTTTTCATTTTTATTAGCTGTTGTTCTGTGTGTTTGAATGAGTGTGTTAATTTGTCCAATTGGACTTTAGCGAATTCTCTCGGCAGCCGCTTCCAATGCCAGCTCGTAACCTTTGCTTCCCAATCCGGCAATCACACCTTCCGCCAAGTCCGAAAAGTAGGAGTGAGTCCGGAATGGCTCACGCTTGTGGATATTGGAAAGATGCACTTCAATAAAAGGCAGGCTTACCGCGGCTAAAGCATCACGGATGGCTACGCTCGTGTGGGTGAAGGCCGCCGGATTGATGATGATGAATTCGGTGCCGTCGTCCATAGCTTGATGCACGCGATTGACGATTTCATGTTCGGCATTGCTCTGGAAATGGCGTAGACGCACATTATATTCATCTGCCAACTGTTCAAGATCTTCGATAATGTCGGCAAGGGTTTGGCGACCGTAAATTTCAGGTTCGCGTTTGCCGAGCATGTTTAGATTTGGACCGTTTATTACGAGAATGCTTGCCATCTTAAAATCCACAATTGGTGAGTAACCGGATTATAACTGATGTGATCCCATAAGACTATGAAGCGGAGGGCAAAAATCAAAATTTGTGCGTGAAATGTTGCGTTCTGTCATGAACTGATATGAAAGATCGATTTTTCTAATGAGGGGCAAAAAGTGGGTTTATGGCCGGTTCAATCGGGTCGAACCGGCCATAAAGAGTTATTCAAAGGCCTTTTGCGTTATCGCCGAGAAAGTATCGGCGTTTTTAAAGCCAATGACCCTTTGCGCTTTTTGTTCTTCACCGGAACTATTGAAGAACAGAATGGCTGGAGGGCCGATCAAACCGAACTTTTTCATCAGGGCTTTGTCGATGTCGTCATTGGCGGTGACATCGGCCTGAATCAAAGTGACCCCTTCAAGCGCGGCATGCACTTGAGGGGCGGTGAAAGTCAGGGCTTCCATCTCTTTGCAGCTAACACACCAGTCGGCATAAAAGTCGAGCATCACCGGTTGGCCTTTGGCCAATTCATTTTCCAGGTCTTCAATACTTTTGATGGTTTTGAAGTTCAGGTGCTCGGATTGTTGCTGTGCGGAACCTCCGCCACCTTGAAAGACTTTGAGCGGCTGGAACATAGAGTGGCTGCCGGCCAGCAATCCTACCAGAATCATAACGCCGTACAGTGCCAATGCAATTCCGAAGCCTTTGAAGAGTTTGAACCAGCCGGTTTTTTCGGCGGTGCTTTCAAAGGCGCCCAGATAAACGGCAGAGATAATGAACAGTAATGCCCAGGCAAGCATGGTCACCTCAGCAGGCACAATGCGTTCGGCCATCCAGATAGCGACCCCGATCAGCATGACACCAAATACGGCTTTGACGCCATCCATCCAGCCACCAGCACGCGGCAACAGTTTTCCGGCTGATGTTCCCAGTAACAGCAGCGGCAGACCCATCCCCATGCTCATCGCAAACAGCGCAGTTCCGCCCAATAGGGCATCGCCGGTTTGCCCGATGTAGATAAGCGCGCCTGCCAGAGGCGGAGCCACGCAGGGACCGACAATCAGTGCCGATAGGAAGCCCATAATGGCGACGCCAGTCAGGGTTCCGCCTTGTTGTTTATTGGACAGGCTGGTGAGTTTGGTCTGTAGGCTGTTGGGCAGTTGCAGTTCATAGAAGCCGAACATGGACAGCGCCAATAGAAGGAAAATCACACTGAAACTGCCGATGATCCATGGATTCTGGAAGGCGGCCTGTAAGTTTTCACCAAACACGCCGGCTAAGACCCCTGCTACCGTGTAGGTAACCGACATGGCCAATACGTAGACAAGAGACATCACAAACGCACGGCGTGTGGTTAATTGATCTCCCTGGCCGACAATAATGCTGGATAGGATTGGAATCATCGGGAATACGCAAGGGGTGAACGCCAGCAATAAACCAAAAATAAAGAAGGTGGCGATGACGATCCAGACACTGCTGTTTTTGAGTGTGTCGGCGATTTGATCGGTTTCGGAAAGGTCGTCTTTATTTTCAACGGTGGCCGTCGCCAATCGACTGGCACTGTCGGAACTGGCCGCTTGAACCTGATCCGGGGTCAGGGTGACGGTTTTACGCATGGGCGGGTAACAGACCCCTGCCGAAGCGGAACAGCCCTGGAATTCAAATTCGATGATAGAGGATTGACTGATGGCTTCAATCGGCAGGCCTGCTTGAATCATGCCGTGGTAGACCTTGGTTTTTCCAAACAGCGGATCGTCGATGGTTTCCGCAGGCGGCAATTGCAGTGATCCTACAGCTGCATCACCTTCGAGTAGTTTGACTTTGATTTTGTCTTGATAGAGGTGGTAGTCCTGGGCAATATCCCATTTCGCCACAATCTGTCCGTTGTTAATTTGGGTTGAGAACTTAAAGGCGTCATCGGCTTCCAGCAGTTCGGGCTCGTCGTTATTGGCCGACAGCAGGTCATTTAATTCTGACAGTGAGCCAAAACCAGCGGCCGTACCGTTACTGGTATTGGCGGGAAGGTCTACTTTCAATTCACGGGTTTGGGGAGGATAGCAAACCCCGATCTTGTCGGCACAGCCTTGGTATTTGACGGTAATCGTCGCGCTGGTCTGTTGTGCCTGATAAGGAGCGCTTAAGGTCGCCTGATGTTGGTAGACTTCGGTTTTTCCAAAAAGCGCATCATCAACCTCTTTGGCGGGAGAATAAATCGTCTCACCGAGTTTCAGGTCATTTGACGTAATCGACATTTTGTCTTTGTAGAGTTTGTAGTCGTCTGCGATGATCCATTTTACGCTCAGCTTGCCGTTATCCACCGACGGGGTCTGTAGCTGGAAAGCCTCATCCACGTCCAGCAGTTCGTCGGCCTGAATGACCGGTGCGGCGAACAGCAGCAGTGAACCAAAAAGAAGAGGGAGTAGGTGTTGAATCAGTCGCATAGTACAGTCTCTCTTTGTCTGTTTTTGAGGCCATTATTGGGTTGTGCGAAGCTTAACGGCGGACAATCACTTGAAAGCCAAGATAAAAGCCTTATAAACTCACAATATTGTTTACAATAAAATCCAGTTATTTTCAAACGGTAATTGTAATTACAATTACGTTTGTGCCGGTTGAATGATTTTATACCAGTTCGATTCGATTTAGTGGGTTTTACCGGTTAAATTTACGCCAAAAATGATTCGGCTGAATCTTTAAGGAATCTCAATCCGATTTAATCAGAGGTTCCTTAGGTGAAGCCAGTTAAATCAATAGACTTACACACCAATTAATTATGAGACCTGTATGTTAAAAGTTTTCTTTCTACTTTTTTTATTAATTCCCTTAATTGAGCTTTATGTACTGATTCAAGTGGGCAGTGTCATCGGTGCTTTGCCAACCATTTTGCTGACGGTCACCACCGCAATTGTGGGTGTGGCCTTGATGCGTAGTCAGGGCGTGGCCACCATGCAAAATGCACAGGCCTCCATGGCAGTGGGTGAGGTGCCTCAGTTGGCGTTAATGGAAGGCGTGTTTATTTTTTTGGGCGGCGTATTGTTGTTTATTCCAGGCTTGATCAGTGATGCGATTGGATTGCTGTTTTTGATTCCCTTTGTGCGCCGTGGTTTGATACGCCAGTCTTTGAAAGGTTATCAAGCCAAAGGACATTTTCGTTACCAGAATTCACAGGGCGATTATTTTGAAGGGGAGTGGTCAGAGACGAATCCCAAGCCGCGTGAGAAATTGCAGCACCATTCGGTGATTGAAGGTGAAGTGGAGGATAAGGACCGTCGCTAACTCACGGTCGGGATGACAGTGTGAATTTGTCACGCTGAACATTCATTTACTGTCATGCTGAGCGTAGTCGAAGCATCTTTTGGGAGTGTGCACGGCGGTGGGAGATCCCTCCACTTTGGTCGGGATGACGGTGGTTTGCTCGGGATGGCAGCCGGTTCGGTCAAGATGACAAACTGGTTGCTTGATTATACGGCTTGATGGGTGAAAGTGGCACTTCAATACCAGGCCTGTTCAAAGTGAATAGGCCTGATTCTCTGTTAAATTAATTCGCTGTACCCGGCCTGATAGTTCGGGTACTTGAATGCATATCCCGTTGAGCGGATTTTGGCATTGGACAGGCGTTTGTTGCTGCGCATCAATCGACTGTTCTCAGTGGGTTCAAGATGCTCAATATTGGCCACATTCAACTGTTCGGCCAACCATTCATACACTTCGCACGACAAGGTCGGTTCATCGTCCACGCCGATGTAAAGCGATTCGACTTGGTTAGGGTTTTTCTCGTTCAGATTCAATAAATGCACCAGCATGCCCACGCAGTCTTCGGAGTGGATGCGGTTGCTGTAGACATCTTCCATGCAGTGGGCCTTGCCTTGTTGAACCAGGTCGATCAGATGCGTGCGTCCCGGACCGTAGATGCCACCAAAGCGAACCACCGTGCTGGTAAATGGCGATTCATTAATGAGCTCTTCACCCTCCAGTAAACGTTTGGTGGAGAAGTTGCTACCGGAGGTCGGGCTCTCTTCCGTGACTTTTTCGCCCTCACTCTGACCAAATACCGAAGAGCTGGAAATAAAGAACAGGCGTTTCGGCGATTGGTTCTGCAGGTTTTTAAGGGTGTGTTTTACCCCCGAGACATAAGCTTGGTAATAGGCAACGTCTTTGTGTTTGCCGGCCGAGGCCATGTAAAAGACATAATCCAGGTTGTCTGGAAAAGGCAGCTTGGTGTTGGAAAGATCAGCTTCAATCGGTGAGATCCCATCTGGGATGTCGCTGATGTCACGACGCAGACCATAAACCTTGTGGCCCTGTTCGACCAGTTTTTGTCCCAGTTCACAGCCAATTCCGCCACAGCCTACAATTAAAACGTTTGCCATTGTTTACGCCTCAGTTGGTTTTTGGTTTTTGGTTTTTGCACAGTATGCCGGAAAACCGAGTAACAAAAAAGACAAAAGAATTAAAAATTTTAGTGGGGCGGTTTAGACAGGCCTGCTGATTTACAAGACCCGAATTCGTGAAAGGTGCAGACAATAAAAAAGCCGCTGAAAAGCGGCTTTTTAAGTGCTTGAAATTCTAAATAAGAATTAGAAGTTCATGCGTAGAGACACAGTGTACCCGATTTGAGAGTGGGTGACTTCGTGTTCAGAAGAAGTGACCATTCCGCTTGTAAGCATGTTGCTGACGGCAGATGTGTCAACTGTTTTGTCAACTTCAGCCGCATAAACAACGGCCGCATCGATTGCCATGTTTTTAGTGATGTTATAACCACCACCAAAAGTAAAGTGGCTTTCAACGACGGCTGGGAAGAAGTGGTTATTGAATAGATCGACGGCTTGGCCAGCGTAGGTGTTGTCATCAATCTTGTCAATCGGATCAGAGCCGAAGTTGTAACCAGCACCTACCCAGTAACCGTTGCCAGAGTACTTGGCACCGAGCCCGAATACATTCTGATCTTCCCAGTTGAAGTCTTTATAGCCTTCTGCATCGCCCCACTTGATCTGCTTGGCATCGGCAGTGAACATCCAGTTTCCGGTGGTATAAGCTGCACCAATTTTGATTTCGGCCGGCTGTTCCAGTTTATCACTAAGATTTACACCGAACATTGGTAACATAAAGCCGTCAGCTGCAACAGAGATTTGGTCGTCATATTCCATAGAAATAGCGGACTGGTAAGCGGCTGCGATGGTGAACTCTTTGGTGACATCAAAGTAAGCACCCAAGTTAAAGCCATAACCTAAGTCGGAAGACATGCCGTTGCCAATGCTCTGCATGACAGGTTCCATTGATTGGTTGCTACTAATAGAACCGTCCGCTTGATAAAATTGCGGGGCCATATTGGCATCTCTGGCTTGGTTTCTGTAGTTAATGTCTAAAGCACCATATTGAATAACGGGGGCGAAACCAAAACCGAAGTTGTCTTTATTATAGGCCAAAGAAGGTGCGAATTTCATGATCTGCAGGTTGCTGTAACCATTGAATAAAGCATCGGAATCACGATAGTCGGTACCCATACCGGCAGAACCGAAAATCCCTAAACCAAACGTCCAGTTGTCATTGATGCGGGTTGAAAGAGATACTTCTGGAATGATATTGGTGTCCGCGTCACTGGTTTGTGAGGCGGCAGGTTGCCCCATTGTAGCAACATCAGTAGTTGCTTTAACGTCCGGCTTAAATAAAGTTCCACCAATCGCAAATTCAGTGCCTTGTGATTTACCTAGCAAAGCCGGGTTGGTCAAAGCGTTTTCTGAACCGAAGAATGCAGCCGTACCGGTACCACCTAACGCGCGTGACTGGGCACCCAGTCCGATTAGGTTGTCACCGTTGGTGGCTAATACAGGAGTTGAAATCATAGCTGAGGTAGCGATTGCTAGAGCTAATTTGGTTTTTCTCATGAGTTGTACTCTCTTTTGTTGTTTTAGTTATGAGCCGGCTTATGACGCCTGCTTCTAAAGTCGAGAGTTACTATGCATTAATTTTTTTAGCTTAGATAATTAAAAGATTTTTATAAGCTATTAGTATGATTGATTAAGATTATGCGTAATAAGTACACCTAATGCGCCGATAATTTAAGTTTACAATGATATTCTGTAACATATTGAAAATTAATAAGAAAACTTTATTGTTTGGTCGTCTTGGATTGTTTGTTCAGGCGGGTCTTAAGAAAGGAATTTTATGCGGCCTTAAAATTTTTATGGGTTAGATGTGGTACTAAGAGGATTGATTATTTAATGCTGCTTAATACTGATGGTTAAACCTTCACAGTTTTTATGGATGAAAATGGGATTTGGCCTGCTGAAAGCGCGGGTCAGAAAACCAAAAAAAGCCGCTAAACTCGATTGAATTCAGCGGCTCTGATTTTCAGGCTTATGAAATGGACAGGCCTGTCCATTTTAAAGTCTGTTCTTTGCTAGGTCTCGGATGGCTTAGAACGCGCCAGACTTACCTTTTTGCAACATTTCCCACATGGTGTCACGTACTTGCATAGTAGCTTCTAGCAACTCAGGAGGCATCTTTTTACCCATTTTGATCGCCATGTCCATGTTCATGGTGTAGATGTGCAATCCATCTTCTTCTTCAACAATGTTTACACGACAAGGTAGGAAGCCAGCCATTGCAGGAGAGAAGTCGGTCATTTTACGAGCGGTTTCCGGATTACAGAAAGACATAACGTGAATAACGCCAGACTCGATGCCGCGAGCGTTTAGCTCTTCAGAAAGTGGTAGTTCACCCACGTTTTTGATATTGCGGTTGATCCCGACATTGTTGATGGCATCGATTACGTCAACCAGCTCAACGCCTTCTTCAACTTTTACTTCCCACATAGTCGCATCGGCGATATCACCTTCCGCTTCTACCCATTTGTCCCAGATTTCCATAAAGGTTTCACCGGCACCGTCGTTCAGGTTTCCGATAGCGTTCATTGTGCCACAGCCTGACAGGGTGGTGACGGCGGCGGCAAGAAGAGCGGCTTTGATTGCGTGAGTGAATTTCATTATTTGTACTCCGTTTTTTTGATTTGTTGAGCATTCAACTTATGTTCGATACGTAGGTTACTCCGAACCTTAATAAAAGAAAATACTAATTTTTTTGTTGGCTAATAATATTTATTTATTAAGAAATGCTAATACGCTTATATAAGCGGGTTTTAAAGCATTTTAAAGTCTAATGAAATGAGTAACTTATCTACGTTTTGATCGCCGGTTTTTTCAAAATGATGGTGTTTCCACTCTCGATGTATTGGGTAATTTCTTCGGTAAAATTCGTATTGTTGGTGCAGTTTTGCCATGTCCGTATTCCGTATCGCCTGGTCATCTTGTCTAGGGTCATAGGTGAGTCGAAGAGTTTGGTAAAGAGTGCTTAGTAATGATTCTTTATATTGAATGTGCAGCACATTAGGCTCAGGCGGTAATTGTGTTTTCCAGGAATCGTCTGGTTCAATATTCCAAAACTTACAGAGTTGTTGGTAGACCATCTCCCCACCGGCGATTTTGGCATCCAATGAGTGGCCCGCTATATGGGGTGTGGCTAGGTAAGCGGCTTGATAGAGGGCTGAATCGATGTTGGGCTCGTTTTCCCAGCAGTCGATGATATTGGCCAAGGTTGTGGTTTGTGCCCAGGCTTGTTCATCAATGATGCCGCCGCGTGCAGCATTGATCATAATTTGATTAGGTTGGATTTTAGCCAACTTTTTAGCCGAAATTAGGTGGTGTGTGGGATCCTCGCCCGAATCAGTCAGGGGCGTATGCACGGTGATGATGTCGGCCTTGAGGCAGCTTTCCAAATCCACGTAATGGTCTGCTAGCTCCGGGTTTTGGCGAACTTTAGGCGGGTCATTAAGCAGACAGCGCATGCCCAAAGCTTGGGCTTTTCGATGCACCAGGCTGCCAACATGGCCCACACCGATGATGCCTAAGGTTTTGTTCTTGAGTTCAAAATCTTTGTGTTCGGCGACATCCAGCAGACTGGTGATTATGTATTCCGCGACGGAATTGGCGTTGCACCCCTGAGCCGAATAAAATTCGATGCCATTGTTTTTTAAATACAATTGATCGATATGGTCGAGGCCAACCACGGTGCTGCCAACAAACGAGACCGGGCTGTTTTTTAGTAAGGTCTCATTGACCTGTGTTCTGGAGCGCACAATTAAGGCATCGGCTTGCTTGACCGATTGCGCGTTTATGTCTCTTCCCGGCATCAGTTGAATGTCGCCAAGGTTGGAGAACATGGCTTGAGCGTAAGGAATGGCGTCATCAATAATGATTTTTTTGGGGTTTGGCATACTGTTCAACCGCGTTTAGTAAATGGATTAGAATGGATACATTATAGTTATTTGTATTTCAGATACGGGTTTTTGAATTGCAACTCGGAAACATCCTTCATAAAAAGGTCATCAAGTGAAGCGTAAAAAAAGTCAAACATTAAGCATTGCCGGGGTGGTGGGTCAGTTAGAGATTCGGTTAACGGAAGTCGATTCCTCCGGTTCGGAAAAACCGGCAGGCCTGGTGGTCATCAGTCATCCGCACCCTGAATTTGGCGGAACCATGGATAATAAGGTGGTCACGACCATCGAACGATCCTTTCAAGGATTGGGTTACAGCACGCTGGCTTATAACTTTCGCGGGGTGGGTGATAGTGAAGGTGAGTATGACGGTGGGGTAGGCGAGCAGGGGGATTTGGCTTGTGTGGTGAATTGGGCGCGCAAGCAGTTGATGTTTTCTGAGCTGGTGTTAGGCGGGTTTTCATTTGGGGCTTATGTGACATTGTCTGCGCAACCCAGTCTGAAGGCGGATCGTCTGTTGATTGTGGCGCCTCCCGTCGGGCTTTATGACTTTTCAGGAATTGAAGAGGTGTCGGTTCCTTGGGAGGTGGTGATCGGTTTGCAGGATGAGGTAGTGGAACCGCGCGAAATGCTCGATTGGGCAGTAAGTCGTGAGCGACAACCGACGCTTTATTGCCGAGCGGAGAGCAGTCATTTTTTTCATGGCCAGTTGGTATGGTTGAAAAAACTCATTTCATCCATCTATTAGCATTTACTTATATGTCGTTTTCTTTATAATATAAGAAAATTCTTATATGTTAATAAGCTTGTGTTATAACTTGAAACTCGATAAGGTTTGATTCAAAGTTAGCTTAACGCCCAAAGAGGGGATGATTGGCGGTTTGGAGTCGGAAATCGGATGAATTTAAAAGGATGTTACCACATCCTTTTTTTACTTGTGTCTAGCCCTTTTTCCTTGTTTAAAATCGGGTTATATCGAGTTTTCATTAATTGTATGCGGCGCACGGAGTCATTATGGAACAAAAAAATCGTTTGGGGTTGAACAGTTTGCTGTTTGCTTTGTCATTGGCTGTACCTGCTATGGGTCAAGCCAATATGGTGGGTCAGGTCAAGACCTATGAGTTCAAAGGATGTGTTGAAACCACCTTGAATCAAAATCCCGAGATGTCAGTCAGTGCCATGCGTATTGAGCAGGCCAAGTCCGCATTGAGCGAAGCCAGCCATAGCCGCTTGCCGCAAATCACCGCCTCGTTCACGGCTTCCAATTCCGATAATGCTTTAAATGTGTTTGGCATGAAACTGCAGCAACGACAGGCTACGTTTGCTGATTTTGGTTTTGCTGATATGAATGAAGGTCTTGATTATGTTCCTGGTGACTTAAATGAACCTGATGCCCATACCGATTACAACACTCGTATCGAGATGCTGATTCCGGTGTACAACGGCGGCAAGATCTCCTCTTATGAAGATCAAGCCAAGGCCATGATTCAGGCCGCTCAACACGGTGATAATGCCGTTAAGCAGGTATTGACCTTTAATGTTTACAAGGCTTATGAAGCCGTGCATACCTCCAGAGCCTACATTGAAGTGGCACGTCAGGCAGTATTGGCGGCGGATGCCTATGTGAAAACCACGGGCAACCTGGTTGAACAGGGGGTGTTGGTGCGTTCCGAACTCCTAAGTGCCAAAGTCAATCAATCCAATGCGCGTATGGGGCTGGAGAAAGCCCAAAATCAAGAAAAAATTGCTTTGGAAAGTTTAAAGATGTTGATGGCGTTGGATCCGGCCGATCAGTTCGAAATTGGTCAGCGTGTCGACATGAGTCTGCCGGCCGACAGCGTTGAGGATTTACTCTCCATGTCGATGTCTAAAAACCCGCAACTGGAAGCAAAACGTAAACAGGTTTCGTCAAGTTATGCTGCAGTGGGTGCAAGCAAAGCCGGTCTGTATCCGAGTTTTAACATCATGGCCCGTCAGGATTGGAATGATGATGAAATCGGTTTTGACAGCTCGTCCTATACCGTTGCAGGGGTCGTGTCTTGGAAGATTACCGATTTTGGCGTCACCAGCAGTGGTGTGGATAAAGCCACCGCAGCGGCTAAGGCTGAAGAGGCGCAATTGCGTTCACAAGAAAATCAGCTGCGTCTGGGGTTGATTACCGCCTGGAATAAGTTGGATGTGGCCAAGAAACAGGTTCATGTTAACCAGCTGGCGCAGCAACAGGCTGAAGAGGCGCAGCGTTTGGTGATGAAACGCTATAAAAATGGTGTGGCGACCATGACCGAAGTATTGGCCAGTCAGGCCTTATTGGATAAAGCACGCGCCGAGGTGGTGGCCGCCACTTATGAACAGAATATCCAGACCGCTAAATTACGTTTGCAAACCGGCACCATGGATTTGGCTTCGCTGTAGTAAAAGAACATTAAAAGACACGCTAGAGATACAAAAAGTTTGGTGTGTCGATATCAGAATTTAGATTGAGTATTTGAGGTTAGTTATGAAACAGTTCTATCAAGCAGTCACCCTTCCTTTATTGGCCTCACTGGCTGTATTGGCCGGGTGTTCAGGCGAAGAGGCACCGCAAAGCAAGGCAGAAATGCATCAGACGATTGAGGCGCCGGTGACGCGTGTGGAATTGGGTACGGTTCCGATGAGAGCCGTGGTACCTGGGACGATTGTTTCTGATCAGAAGGCGCAGATTTCGTCGCGATTGATCGGTTACATTAAAGATTTGAACGTTAAAGTCGGGCAGGAAGTCAAACGCGGTGAGTTGCTTTTCAGCATTGACTCAAGTGACATCAAGAGTCAGATCAGCCAGGCGAATTCAGGCTATCAGCAAGCCATTGCGGCTTTGGACGACGCTAAGTTGGATTATGACCGTTTCACCAAGCTGTTCAAGGAAGATTCGGTTTCCAAACAGCAGTACGATAAGGTGAAGTTGCAGTACAGCGTGGCTCAAGAAAACCTGTCGGCTGCGAAATCGGCACTGGATCAAGCCAAATCACAGTTGAATTACGCCAATGTACGCGCGCCGTTTGACGGTGTGGTGGTTGAGAAATTGGCCGATGCCGGGGCTTTAGCATCACCCGGACAACCAATTGTCGTGGTTGAAAACCTGCAGAGCATCAGTGTTCAAACCGAAGTGGCGGGTGAGCTGTTTGCGGTATTGCGTGCCGGAGATGAAGCGATTGTCACCATTGACGCGCAGCCTGAACCGCTGGTGGGAACCATCTACACCTTAGTCAGTGCCGCCAATCCAAAAACGCGTTCTCATACGGTTAAATTGAGTCTGCCTGCAATCAGTAATGTGAATACCGGTACCTTCGCGCGCGTGAGTTTCAAGCGCGGTGAACGTCAGACAATCTTGGTACCTCAGAGCGCAGTAATTGATCGTGCAGGCATTGAAGGGGTGTTTGTAGTGCGTGAAGGCAAAGCCTATTTCGCCATGGTTCGAACCGGTATGGCGATGGACGGCAAGGTTGAAATCCAGTCCGGTCTGGAGCTTGGGGAGATGATCGTCACTGACAATAATCGCAGTTTGTTGAATGGCGATACGGTTAAATCGATTGAGTCTGTGGGTCAAGGAGCGTAATCATGGCTGGATCAGAACAGACGCCTCAAGAAAATTTGAATATCGCCGGAAAGCTGGCCAAGGCTTTCATCCATTCCAAAATCACCATGATGATTATGATTGCCATCACTCTGGCGGGGATGATGGCCTATTTGGTGACACCTAGGGAATACAACCCACAGATTGTGGTGCCGGCGGCGAATATTATTGTGCCGAAAGGCGGCGCGACCCCGGAAGAGGTTTCCAATATGGTGGTCAAACCTCTGGAAGCGATTATGAATGCTTTGCCGGGTGTGGATCATACCTTTGGTTTTGCGGCCAACGATTTCGGTGTGGTGACGGTACAGTTTAAGGTGGGTGAAAATCAGGTGGACAGTCTGGTCAAGCTCTATAACCAGCTGATGCAGAACATGGATAAGATGCCACCAGCCACCCAGCAACCGCTGATTCGTCCAATCAATGTGGATGATGTGCCAATCATGACCTTAGCGGTAACCTCCGATCAGTTATCCGGCTTTGACTTGCGCGACGTCTCATTGAAGTTGATTGAAAACTTACGAAACGTCCCCGGTGTTTCCTTTACCGAAGTGGTGGGCGGCGATAAACGTGCGGTCAATGTCTGGCTGGATGCGCAGAAGATTTCGTTGACCGGCTTAACACTTGAGCAGATCAGTGAAATGCTTCAGGGCAGCAACGCTTCCATGCCGGTGGGTTCTTTGGTTAACAATAACAAAAACCAGCTGGTGAGAGTAAACGGTTATTTGGGAAGCGCCAAAGAGGTGGGCGACATCATTATCGGTTCCGATATGGGGCGTCCTATTTTCCTGCGTGACATTGCCACCATCGAAGACGGCCCACGAGAAGCGGATTCCTATACGCGAATTGGGTTTGGCCCGGAAGCGCCGATTGCCAATCATGGCGAGCAGCCAGCGGTGACCATTGCCATTGCCAAAAAGCCAGGCACCAATGCGGTGGAAGTGGCCAATGCGGTTTTGGAGAAGCTGGATTTCTTGAAAAAAGGCGTGGTTCCCGCCAATGTTGAGGTGATGGTGACCCGCAATGACGGTGAAAAAGCCAATGCGGCGGTGAACCTGCTGATGGAACACTTGGGTATTGCCGTAGCTTCGGTCATTGTCATTCTGGTGCTGTTTTTGGGTTGGAGAGAAGCCGGTATTGTGACACTGACGGTGCCGCTGATTTTGTTCGTGGTGTTGTTTGTTGGTTTGATTGCTGACCAGACCATCAACCGAATCACTCTTTTCGCGTTGATCTTGTCATTGGGGCTGCTGGTGGATGCCGCCATCGTGGTCATTGAAAACATACACCGTCACATTCATGAGGGATTTGATCCGGAAAATTTCGACACCTTATTGATTAAAGCCACCAATGAGATCGGGAATCCGACCAATGTCGCGACCTTGGCGGTCATCTTGGCGTTTATTCCGATGTTGTTTGTGACGGGTATGATGGGGCCGTTTATGGCGCCGATTCCATTTAACGTGCCGGTGGCGATGATCGCCTCATTGGTGATTGCCTATATTCTGGTGCCTTATGTGGCTTATCGCTGGTTGGGTAAAAAAGCCATTAAAGAGATGCAAAAACGGGAAAGCCTGCATGCCCATCATGTGCATAAGGAAGATTGGATGCAGCGTTTGTATGTGAAGTCAATCAATCCGTTGATTGAAAGCCGTACCAAGCGAAATGTGTTTTTGTTTGTGGTGTTGATGGCGCTGTTTGCGGCGATGTTGCAGCCTGCGCTGCAATTCTTGCGTGATGATGGCATGAACAATCCGTTGCATCCTGCTGGAGTTGAGGTGAAGATGTTGCCTTACGATAACACCAGCACGTTCCTTGTACAGATTGACATGCCGGAAGATTCGGCTTTGGAAGCGACTGACCGGGTGGTGCGTTATGTGGGGGCGCAAATTGCCAATACTCAGCACGTTACTGATTACAGTGTTTACCTGGGGCGTCCAGCTCCGATTGACTTTGCGGCACTGGTGCGGGGTGATTTGATCAAGCAAGGTTCCAATTTTGCGCAAATCCGTGTGAACCTAGTGAACAAGCATCACCGCTCGGAGTCATCGCATGACATCGCGATTCTGGTGGATGAGCAATTGGATGCGATTCGTAAAAGCTTTCCGGAAGCGAATATCAAGATTTATGAAACCCCTCCGGGGCCACCGGTGACTACTCAAATCATGGCCGAACTCTACGGTCCGGACTATGATAAATTGCGTGAAGCGGCGGTTGAGGTGAATGAAGCTTTTGAAAATGTTTATGGTATGGTCAATGTTGATAATTCCGTAACTTCGGATATTGAAAGTTATGAGGTCAATATCGACCGTGAACAAGCCAATTTGTTAGGTGTGGCGCCGGCACAAGTGGCCAAGATGTTGCGTGATTACATCAGTGGCTATGAGTTGGGTTACATGCATTTGGATAATGTTCGTGAATCGGTCAATATTCTGGTACGTTTGCCGCGTTCGGAACGCACCGTCGCAGAGCAGTTGTTGTCGTTACGTGTGCAGTCGCGTTCCGGTGAAGCGGTGCCTTTGTCGGCCGTGGCAAACATTGAGAAAGTGAAACATGCCAAGCCGATTATCGATCGTGACCAGCATAAGATGGTGATGGTCGGTGGTGAGTTGCTTAAGTCCAGCCCGGTTTATGCGGTTTTGTCATTGGACAAAATGCTCGATGGTGTGACTTTGCCGAACTCGGGTGTGACATTCCATACTGCAAACTTGGGCTTTGTGACTGCACAACCGGATGATGTCATGGATTACAGCCTGTTGTGGGGTGGTGAAATGCGCCTGACACTGGATGTGTTCCGCGATATGGGAAGTGCCTTTATTGTGGCCTTGATTTTCATCTACTTGATTCTGGTAGGGTATTACAAGTCCTTTATGATGCCGGTGATTGTCATGGGGGCGATTCCATTGACCATGATCGGGGTGTTCCCTGGGCACTGGTTGACCGGTCAGGCATTTACCGCCACTTCCATGATTGGGGTCATCGCGTTGGCGGGGATAGTGGTGCGTAATTCCTTGCTGTTGATCGACTTTATTTTGGAATACCGTCGGGAAGGCCAGACATTGAAGGATGCGGTGATTGAAGCCGGTAAGGTACGTTTCCGTCCGATTCTGCTGACTGCTTTGGCGATCATGTTCGGCTCGATGATCATGATCACCGATCCGGTATTCGGTGGTTTGGCAGTGGCATTGATTTTCGGTACCTTGTCATCGACCATTCTGACTCTGCTGGTGATTCCGCTGATGTATTACATCTGGCAGTGGCACGGCGGTGTCAAACAGCAAGAGGCCTTGGCGGCACAGCAGGCTCAAAATAAAGAATCCTGATCGGCTATGTCATTAAGTTAATGAAAATGGTCATCCTGAGCCTGTCGAAGGATCTGCGACAGGCCTGCACATTTTTACAAGAGGCTTCGCCTTCGCACCGCGAAGCAAGTATTCCTGGAGTGTGTAGCATAACGAGAAGTGTGATTAGGGTGACAATTTAAAACTTAGCTGAACGGCACGGTTTATTTAATAACGCCCTGTTGAACTGGTTTCAACGGGGCGTTTTTTTGAGAAAATGGACAGGCCTGCTCATTTTCAACAGCATTTTAAATGATTGGGGTGGGTTTTATAGGCAATGGCTATGTTTCACCTCTGAAGTCTAGGCTGGTTTTTTGTATAAGGCCTGTTAGAATGAAAGTTCTAAAAACTTAGGCAAGGGTTGTACTGGCTGGGTTTTGTAGAGTTAATTGAATTGAATAAGGAGCGGATAATGATCGCCAAAAAATTGAAGCAATTAGTGGTTGTGTTAGGTTTAAGTGCCGTGGTTTCTACACCGGTTGTAGCCGAAGAACCGATGACTGTCAATGTGGCACGTCTTTCTGTGGATGTGACCAATAAAATTGCCATGGGTGCGATAGAGTCTTGTCGTGAAAAAGGGATTCCAATCAGCGTGACCGTTGTCGATCGTAATGGGATTGTCCAGACACAGATGCGCGATACCATGGCGCCACCGGTTTCATTGGGAATCAGTAAGAAGAAAGCCTACACCGCCGTGATGTTCAACGTCAAAGGTTCCCAGCTTGGTAGTCGTGCCGACAGCCCTCTACAGAGCATGGGTGAAGGCTTGGCGTTTATGGCCGGCTCTACGCCAATTAAAGCTGGCGGCAAAATGTATGGTGCAGTCGGTGTGAGTGGTGCTCCAGACGGCATGGACGACGAGGCCTGCGCTATTGCCGGCGTTGAAACCGTGCAGATGGATCTGGAAATGATGTAGATTTAAACGCGTTGCGTTCTGTTTAGAGGAGCGTACATTGTTTATAAAAGGCCAGCTTTAAGCTGGCCTTTTTTTGTTTAACCCTCTGGTTTCTAAATCTTACCAATGGATTATAGGGGTATAAATAACAGGGTTTAATTATATAGTTATTTTCTAATATATTGCCTATTTATGCCCATAAAAGAAAATTAATATCCTTTATTATCAGTCAGTTAGACTCTTGTATGATGCGTATTTTTAAGGCAAGAAAATTTACTTATCGCTTAATCAAAAGTTTTATTTATAAAGTTCTATAAAAGTTATTGACTACGCAAAAGGCGCAAGTTTAAATGGCCTCCAACCCGAAGACGGGAATTCACAAATTTTTAACAAAACCGAGGTGGTTAAGATGTTGAACGAAGCAAAAGTGTTGGAAATGATCAGAGCCAAACAAGTCAAAAAACAGAAAGGCGCGTCGATGATTGAGTATGCGTTGGTGGTTGCTGGCGTGGCAGCAATTGCGGCATTGGTTTTTGATGGTACTACAGGTGCAGGTACAGTTGGCGGTGCTATTCAGACTGCTGTAATTGATGGTGTAACACCAACAGAATAACGCCGGTTTTTAGACTTGAATCATCCTGCTAAATTTCAGCAAGGGGCCGTAATGCTGGAAACGGCCTATGTGCTCCCCATTATGTTGGCGGTTATTTTGTTCGTGGTGGAAGTGGTTGCTTTCGCCTTGAATAGTTTCGCCGCCAATGATGTCTTGACGGATGTGCATAGTGCGATTCTCAGTGAGGTGTCTGATGTCAGCAATCTGGCATCCGGTGCTTCACTTAGCCCGGCTCCTGTTTACGCTTCTTGTAGCGGGGGCAAGGTGGCATTGCCAACTGGTGCCAATGCCATCTTAAAAACCCATGTGCAACAGGCGCTAGAAGAAAAGGGTGTAACCTTTAATTCTAAAGAGCCAATCAGTGCTACTTTTACCAATAGCACAATCTCGGGGTTTGATGTCTATGTGCTCAACTTCACCGCAACGGCCAATTCCTTATTGTTGCCGGAGATGATTGAAGTCATGCTCCCGATGAGTGTCGATACCATTATCAGTATCAAAGACAATTGTACTTCTTGAGGATGCCTATTTTAACGGGTGCCTAAATCCAAATCTGATGAGTTAATTATGAAAATTCAACGCAGTGATTTCATCCTGTATGGCGTTGCGCTGCTCTCTGCCATTTTGGCGGTCGGACTGGTGTACGGTTATGTCGAAAACCGCGTCGCCGAAGCGGAAAGCAAGACCGAGGTCAAAACTGTCACCGTGATCGAAAAGCCCGAGCTGCGTTCTGTGGTGGTGGCGAACCGTGATTTGTATCGCGGTGAGAAAATCGAGATCGATGACATCAAGGTGTTGATGGTGCCGACTGAAGGTGTGATTGCCCAAGGCGTGGTGACACAGCCGAATGCGGTGGTGGGCCACATTGCCAAACAGCATATTTTTGTCGGGGAGTGGTTGATCGATCAGAAAATCGGTTTGCAGGAGGAGTCGGAAAGTAGCGTCGAGGCCTTATTGGAGAAAGGTATGCGTGCCATCCGTATTCCGGTATCGGCGGAAAGCGGTCTGCTTGGAATGCTTAATCCCAGTGATCATGTGGACGTCATCAGTGTGTTTGAAAGCGCCGACGGCAAGCGCATGATCAGCCGTACCATTTTGCAGAATATTGAAGTTCTGTCGATCGGACAGACCAACCGTATGGGCAAGATGAAGCAGGAAGAAGCTCAGAAAGCCACTGAAGATAAACAGGGTGAGGCGTTTGTTAAGGCTTCCATGGTGGCCTTGAATGTCAGTACCCGTCAAGCCGAGCAGGTTGCGTTGGCGATGAATGTCGGCGCGATTCATTTAGCCTTAAGGGGCCCGGCGGATGTGGATTTGATCGAAACCGACGGCGTCAATGTCAAAGTCATGGAACGCGCTAAGCAGCGTCCGCCAAAATTCAAGCCCAAGCAGAGTCGCGATGTGATTCAGATCATGCAGGGTGACAGTGTTCAAGAGGTGATTACACGATGAAAATGATTTTCAGCTGGATTAAGAAAACCGCATTGATGACGAGTTTGGGGTTGATCATCCTCCCGGTTGATGCGCACGCAGAATTGGCCAAGGTTTATAATCTGACCGAAACCGACAGCCAAATCATCAAGTTCGACCAGGCCTTGAAGCGTGCCTTGATTGCCAATCCTGAATTGGCGACGGTGAAGGTGCTCAGTAACAAAGAATTGCTGCTTACGGGGAAAGGTGCCGGACGTACGCAATTAATCGTGACTTATCGTGATAAGCCAAATGTCGATCACCAGGTAGTATTGAATGTGGCGCCAGATCAATCCCGTCGAGAAGAGATTGAGTCGACCTTGAATACCTTGCTTAAGGATTTGAATCCGCAGGGTACGGTCTCTTATGAACTTAAAAATATCTGGATCAATTCTGAAAGTGCAGTACGTCGTGAAGTTGATCACATAGGCAACCAGATTGATGACGATGCGGCTTTGAAGGCCAGTAAACGCAAAGACAAAGATGTATTGCAGTCGGAAGAATCCGCAGGTTCAATCAGTGCCCAGCCATTAGCGGGCAACTACATGGTGTTGTTGAGTGGTGAAGTGCCAAATAAAGCCCAGAAAAAACGCATCCATTCGGTTATCTCGGCTTTGGGTTTGAGTGTGGTTAATATGGTCAAGGTGACCGGCCCGCAACAAGTCAAACTGTCGGTGAGGGTTGCAGAAGTCGTTAAGGGAAATCCTTTCCGAAGCGGTTTTGCGGCCAGGGATAAAAAAGATCGTTATGGTATTTTTCCTCCAGGGAACTTGGGCACGACAGCCAGCTTTCTTTTGAACGTCGATAATGTGGCCTCGGGCACGCCTGCGGGCATGGTGTTTCCGCATCCCGACGGGTTCCAAATTGGTATCAATCCCAGGGAGGGGAATTTGTTTGGTGTGTTATCGATTCTTGAAGGAAACAACTTGGCGCGTGTTTTAGCTAAGCCGGAATTGATTGTACAGTCGGGTGAGACAGCTGATTTTTTGGTGGGGGGCGAGGTACCTATTCCGGTTGCGCAAGATAATAATACGATTACCGTGACCTATAAAGAGTTCGGCGTGCGTCTGCGTTTCAGTCCAATCATTACCGAATCCGGCGAGATTCAGATGACGGTGGCACCGGAAATCAGCAATATCGATGGGAGTGCTGGAGTTGTAACAGGAGGAATTGAGGTGCCTGGCTTCCGTTCTCGCAAGGCCAATACCACCATTACCCTGGCGGCCGGGCAGAGTTTTGTCATCGGTGGTTTGATTCAGGATAATCTGCGCTCTTCAATTTCCAAGATCCCATTGCTGGGTGATATTCCAATTATCGGTACGTTGTTCCGCTCAACCAGTTACGAAAAAGATCAGTCGGAACTCGCCATTTTGGTAACCCCGACTTTTGTTGAGCCGATTGCCGAGGGCACCAAGGTTTCATTGCCGGGCGAACGTATGCAGCGACCAAGTGCCGCAGACGGCTTCTTTATGGGCAAGGTGGCAGAGCTTCTACCAGAGGGTGAAAGTGCATTGCCGGAGCTGTCGGTCAAAATCGGCCTGGAGAAACCCTGATGAATCAGTCATTACCCACCAGTTCTATGGCCTTAAAACAAGCCCTTTACTTTGGATCGGATGAAGACCTTAAGGAAGCGGTGCGCGTATCGGTGATGTCCAAATATTTGCTGGAGCCTATGACGGAAATTCCTCACATCTGGCCGGAAGAGATCAGTTTGGTGTTGATGGAATATCACGGGAATTCGGAAGAGATTCTGGAGAAAATCAATCAGGTTCTGACCCTGGCCAAAGGTGTGCCGATCTACATCTTGCTGAAAGAGAAAAATGCCGACTTTATTATTGAGGCCAACCATCAAGGCGTTCAGGGGTTTGTCGAATGTCCTAACGAAGTGTTCAACATATTATCGATCCTGCACATGCAGGATCGCCGCCGTCAGGGCAAAAATGGTAATGTCTCGTCGATGTTCAGTCTGAAAGGCGGGGTAGGTTGTACCGCTCTGGCCACCAATTTAGCCTCGCATCTAAATGATTTGACCGAAGGCAAAACAGTGCTGGTCGATTTGAACATGCCTTTAGGCGACACCTCCTTATACCTGAACATGGAAGGGCAGCGCCTCTACTCCTTGACGGACTTCGTCTATAACCTCAACCGGTTTGATGAAAAATTGATCTATAAGTCCCTGAGCCGCCACGAGTCCGGCTTGTATGTGTTGTCTCTGCCAAGCGAAGTCAGTGAGTTGGATAACCTCAACGGCGAACTGATCAAAACCATTATCCAGTCGTTACGCCGTTATTACGATCATGTGATCATCGACTGTGCGAGCGACTTATCCGATTTGACTCTAAGTTGTCTCGATGAATCGGACAATATCGTGCTGGTGGCCGAGCCTTCTTTATCGTCGTTCCGGGCAGTAAATACCGCCATTCAATTGACTCAGAAGCTTGGTTATTTAAAGGAGTCCATCAAGCTGGTGGTCAACCGTAGCACCAGTCATGATGACGAGATGCTGGAAGAGGTGGTGGACGCGTTGGATGTCAGTACCGTTGCCCGGGTGGCAAACGATTATCTGGGCTTTAACGAATCCTTGAAAGAAGGGCGTTTGCTTAAGGAGTATAAACCGGAGTCGGTCGTCAACAAGCAACTGTTCAATATCGCCAATATGCTACATAACGGCAGTCTGAAACTTGATGTGGGTGAGTTGGGCACTAAGCCCGCGCGAGTCAAGGGCCTGTTGTCCGGATGGCTGTCGGCCTATAAGGGAAGTGTAAAGAAAAAATCGTCTAAGAATCCCTCTAGTAAGACATCGTCGACGGCCATCGACAAAAATGTCGCGGTGTCTTAAATGAGCATTCGTGACCGTTTACGTCAAGTGGAACAGCAGCGTCAGGTTGCGACTGAATTGCAATCTAATGAAAAGGTTGAGAAACCGAGCATGGGAACGGCGGGAAGAGCCGCCATGAATGATGTCAATATGTCGCAGAACGCCTCTTTTTTGGAGATAAAACATCGCTGTCAAAAGAAAGCTACTGAAGACGATGCCTTCTACCAAGCGGACAGCAAGGAAACCCGCCAGGAGCTCAAACCACGTTTGGAATTGCTGGTGCGTGAAGTGGCCGCGGAGATGGGCTATCCTCTTTCGGATATTGAAGTGCGTCAACTTGGGGTGGAGTTGTTGGATGAAATTTACGGCTTGGGTCCGATTGAACCTCTGCTGGCCGATCCGTCGATTTCCGATATCCTCATCAACGGCTATAACCAGATTTATGTGGAACGCGGTGGTCAGCTTGAGTTGACCGATGTGAGTTTCATCAGCGAGGAGCATTTGCGCAATAAGGTTGATCGCATGCTGTATACCACCGGCCGTCGTGTGGATGAGTCCTCACCGCTGGTGGATGCGCGTCTGCCGGACGGTTCCCGTATCAATATCATTGTCCCACCGTTGGCAGTGGATGGAATCAGCGTCTCCATCCGCCGTTTCCCGGAACAGCATCTGCGTCCAAAAGATCTGATTGCCTTCGGCTCCATGACCGAGCAGATGTTTTTGTTTTTGGATTATGCGGTCAAGGCCGGTTTGAATATTCTGGTGTGTGGCGGTACCGGTTCTGGTAAAACCACTACACTGAACATGCTTTCCGGTTTGATTCCTGAAAACGAACGCACTGTCACCATAGAGGACAGTGCTGAATTACGAATGCAGCAGGCGCACGTGGTACGTCTTGAAACCCGTCCACCGAATGCCGAAGGTGCGGGGGAAGTGTCGCAACGGGAACTCTTGAAAAACGCATTGCGTATGCGCCCCGACCGCATTGTGCTGGGTGAGGTGCGTGGCGGGGAAGTGCTGGATATGTTGCAGGCGATGAATACCGGGCACGACGGCTCTTTAGCGACCTTGCACGCCAACAGTCCGCGTGACAGCATTGCCCGTCTGGAGTTGATGATCAACCTCAGTGGTGTGGAAATTCCGGCGGCCTCGATCCGCAAACAAATTGCGAGTGCGATTGACCTCATTATTTACGTGAATCGAGGCAAAGACGGCAAACGTCGCGTCGAATCGATTACCGAAGTGGTGGGGGTTGAAGAGGATAACGTGGTCTTGCAGGAAATCTTTGTGTTCGAAAACCTGCTCGACAAAACCTCCGAAAGCATGCGAGGTCTATTTCGTGCCACCGGTTTACGCCCCGGATGTGGCAAGAAGTGCGAGGCGGTGGGGTATCGTTTGCCGCCTGATCTGTTCAGTTTTAAGCAGGAAGTCAGGTAATGGATTTAGGTTTTGCCATTGTGGCTCTGGCTGTGCTGTTTCCGTTTATATTGGTTGGATTCGGGCTGTCCTTGAAACGTCAGCAGTATCGGCAAAATGAACTTAAAAAGTTGATGGTGCGTGTCGGTATTAATCAGGCAGAACACACCAGTTTTCAGGATCAGTTGCTGTCACAAAAACAGAAACCCTGGTTTGTGTGGATCAGCGGTAAATTCAAGAAAGCCGGTATCAACCAAAAAAACGAGATTGTGCGTCTGCTGGTGATTCAGGCAATTTTACTGTTTGTCAGCGCTTTTGTGCTCGCCACCAAATACAGTGTGCTCACCGAAAAATTGGTGCTGCTCAGTGTGATACTGCCTCTATTACCGGCTTTTTATTTGGCGATCAAGATTCACCAGCGTCAGCGTGAGTTGCGCAAACAATTTCCAGACATGTTGGATTCCATCGTGCGCTCCTTGCATTCCGGTTATGGTATAGACGGGGCTTTGGCGGCGATTGCAGAAGATATGAACGGCCCTTTGGCGCAAGAGCTCAAAGAGGTCAATAAACAGCTTACTTTGGGCATTAGTATGCGCGATATCCTGCGTGAATTTCAGCGACGAGTGGACTTGCCAGAGGCGCAGTTTTTTGTCATCACCTTGATTATTCAGCGCGAAACCGGTGGGCAGTTGGCGGTGATTTTGACCGAACTGTCGCGTTTAATGCGTCGCCGGGAAAACTTTCAGTCTAAACTCAAGACGCTCACAGCCGAATCTCGTTTTACCGCCTGGTTCATCGGCGGTGCCCCAGTGCTCTATATCGGTTATAAATATTTCTTTGATCCAAAGTCGATGGATTTCTTTTTGAACGACCCTCTAGGCTTCAAGTTGTTTTTAATTTCAGTGGTTTTAATTGGCATGGGCACCTTAATTTTGCGCCAGATGTTGAAGATGAGGTTTTGATCATGTTGTCTTTGCCGGTTTTATTGTTGGTTACCGCCAGTTTGGCTTTCTTCAGCGTTTGGCTGTTGGTCAATCGTCTTCTCAAAGCCCAGAATCTTCAACTGCAGAAGGAGCGCATCAAATCTCGAGTGGGGCTGGCCAGCCAATATGCCAAACAGAAAAGCCATTATTCACACTGCTGGTGGTGCTCTTTAGGGCGAGCTTTGGGCCCTAAAAGTGTCAAAGAGATCGCAACCGTACAGCGTCAGTTGGTCAGTGCTGGATTTCGGCATGAACGTTACATTGGTGCTTATTTTTTCATCAAATACAGTGCTGTTTTATTATCGGCCCTGGTCATGGCGCTTTTGTGGAGCTGGCTGGGCTTGCCGGCTGTCTCTATTATTATCGCTCCGACTATTATGCTGCTGTTACCGGAGCGGATTTTGATTTACATGGGGCAAAGTCGCTTAAGTAACATTAGCTTGCATCTGCCCGATTTTCTGGATATGTGCAATATCTGCATGAATGCAGGTTTGAGTTATCTGGTAGCCGTGAAACGAGTGTCACAGGAGCTTAAGGATATTCACCCCGAAATTTGTTATGAGTTTGAGTATCTTCTGGATCAAATCCAGCTGGGTGTGCCGCGAATCGAGGCTTTGCGCCAATTTGCAGAACGAAACCCCACGAGGGATATTCAGAGCCTGGTGCAGGTATTAATTCAAAATGAAAAGCTGGGCAGCTCCATCAGCGAGGCGCTCAGCGAGTTTTCGCGCAGAATGTATCTGGATCGTGAGCAGGCCTTGGAAGAGAAGGCCGCTAAAACATCCGCGAAGATGGCGGTGGTCATCATGCCGTTTTTGATGGTGCCGTATTTGATTTTATTGCTGGGTGAAAAGATGGTCATGCTAGGAAGAGGTTTTTAAATGCATATGAATAAACATGCTCGGCATGCAAATTGGCTGAAATTGGGCTTTTTGACAGGCCTGCTGGTTTTGCTTGGAGGTTGTTCGCAAATACCCACGAAGGTTGAGAGTCAGATCGATTATGCCAAATATTCGCAACAGGTAGAGCCTTTAGCGAGTGAATTAGGGGAAAAGGAGGAGTATCAATTCGCTTTGGATTTAGTGCGTCTTGAACTCAATCGTCAACGCTATGAACGCGCCGAATTCCTGTTGAAGAAACTGCGAAAAGCAGAGTCGCAAGACATTCGTCTATATCGCCTGTTGGGCAAGGTTTATGAGGCCCAGCAGAAAAACGAATTGGCTTTGATTGCGTGGCAGGAAGCAGCAAAGTTGCCCGACAAGACTTTGGACGATGAATCGGAGTTGGCACGTCTGTCACTTGTAGAAGGCCAATATGCAGACGCTGAAAAGCTCTACCAGCAATGGTTAAAACGCCCTGAAATGAACATTCAGGTGAGTGCTTTGAATAATCTTGGGTTCAGCGCGCTTTTACAGAAAAACTATCTGGAGGCGCAAGGCTATTTTGAAGATGCCTTGCAAAAAGATCCGTTGAACACGAAAGCCCTCAATAACTTAAAACTGGTTAAAACCTTGGTGAACTAAATGAAGCAGCTAGTACGACCTTTGAAACAAAGACTAAGGAAGCAACGAGGTGCTATTTCTTTGTTGGGAGTTGCGTCCATCGCCGTTTCTTTGTTTGCTTTTAATCAGGTAATGGAATTTGGAAATGCAAAGTTGTTGGACCGTAAATTGGATAATTACGCTCGAACTGTTGCCAGTGTCGCATTACGTTCGGAACTTGCAATTACCAAAAAGGCGATTGATGAAGGGGCGATTCCTGCAAACAAAACCAGTTTGGTGGTTGATGATCTGCTTACTCAGGTTGGGATGTATACCCAAGCGACCGACGATATTGCGGTTAATTTAAATAAGACGATTACTTTTGGTAATTTTGACGAAAACGGCGATTTTGTGGAACTGGATAGTGACTCTAGTAATCCCCGAGCGGCTGAAAACCCTCCCGATTTCAGTGCGGTTGCCGTACAGTTGTGGAGTGACCAAAATAGCTTTTACGGTTTTACACCGCAAGGCAAGGCTATTTATGGTTTGGATGCCGAAAATATTGATGATCAGGATTGTTACTGTAAAAATCGTTATGAAAGCTGCCGGGGCGCTGATTTGTCTGATGTGGCGTGGGCGGGCGAGCCTTATTCTGAAAGCCGAAATAACTACTGCAATTACGGATATACCGATAGCAAAATCAGTAATGCTGACGAAACCAAATATCCGCTTGCAACATTCGATGATGCCTGGATTGGGCGGGCGCCGGATACCGTGAACTTTTTTATGTTTTTTACCCAAGGTTACGATGACGCTTCGTTTGCTCGAGTATTGGGGCACAAGCCGCTTTTGATTGCAGATGGTAAGGATCCTCTTTATGAGGTAGGCGGTATGTTTAGTGCAATGGAAGGGATGATGTCCATGATGTGTCCCTGTATGGGTTCTACAGATGAAAAGTTGGCCTATGAACAAACTTTATCGTCCGGCTGGTTTTCATCGGGTTCCTTTAGAGACTACAACAAAAGTGATATCGTGCCTTCAGCTAATACAAGTGATTACCGTTGTTTGGTGCCGGGTTTTTTTATGATGCCCTCTTCAGTACAGTCGTGTAACAGTGTGAGTTCAAGTAGAAAAGTGGTATTAAATGATCCTTTTTATATCGGTTATCAAGGCACCTGTGTTCCAGAAACTGATTCTGGGAATTTGGCGATGTCACGTTGTTTGGCTTATGAGGAAGACGGGGTTTCACGATATCAGAGCTGTTTGGATATTGAACGCAACAGCTCCATGCAGATGAATTTCTTTGAGCGGATGATGGCGTTTTTCTTTGGTCCGGTTTTGAATTGGGAACGTTCCTATGAAGGCCTGAATTGCGAAATGAAAAAAATGCGTTACAAAGGCTGGATGTTCTGGGGCGGTTGGCAAGACGTCTAGTCACGGGTTTGAACAGGCCTGATGAAATTTTACAGCCTGAATTTGTTTTATCTGGCTGGACATATTGGTTTTGAACCTATATAATCCGGCATTCCTTTTGGAGAGCTGTCTGAGCGGCTGAAGGAGCTCGCCTGGAAAGCGGGTATAGGGTCAAACCTATCGGGGGTTCGAATCCCCCGCTCTCCGCCAAGCGGGTATCGTATATTGGCTATTACCTCGGCCTTCCAAGCCGATGAGAGGAGTTCGATTCTCCTTACCCGCTCCATATTATGGTGGCTCTATTCGTCTCCTCGCGACGCTAAGTTGGGAACTCCGCCAGGTCCGGAAGGAAGCAACGGTACCTTCTGATGCGTGCGCCGAGGTCAGGCGGGTAGGGTCGCCTCCATATTCTCTGTGTTTGTCTATATTTTTGTTCTGTTTCTTGAGTCATGATTCATTCCGAATTAAGCCGCTAATTTCCTCTCTTTTTGTCTTTAATCACGTTAAAATAACGCTTGATTTGAACTGTTTTTGAACCGTAATTAAGCTGTGATGGGGTGAATGGATTTTCTATGAGTTATACCGTACTGGCCAGAAAATGGCGCCCTAAGAATTTCTCTGAACTGGTGGGACAGGCTCACGTTATGCAAGCGCTGTCCAATGCGCTTGATCAAAACCGTCTTCATCATGCTTATCTGTTTACCGGTACCCGAGGCGTCGGTAAGACTACCATTGCCAGGATTTTCTCCAAGGCCTTGAATTGCCAGCAAGGCATTTCATCCACACCTTGCGGGGTCTGCGATACCTGCAAGGCGATCGACGAAGGGCGTTTTATCGATTTGATCGAGGTGGATGCGGCCTCGCGAACTAAAGTGGACGACACCCGCGAAATTCTGGATAACGTGCAGTTCGCGCCGACCCAGGGGCGCTATAAAGTCTATCTGATTGATGAAGTGCACATGCTCTCCAAAAGCAGTTTTAATGCGCTTTTGAAGACGTTGGAAGAGCCGCCAGAACATGTGAAGTTCTTGCTGGCGACCACTGATCCTCATAAATTGCCGATCACCGTATTGTCGCGTTGTTTGCAGTTCAACTTAATGCGTTTAACACAGGTTCAGATTCAAAATCATCTGGAGTTTATTCTGCAACAGGAGAATCTGCCCTACGAAGCCAGCGCCTTGGCGCTCATCGCCAAAAGTGCGGACGGGTCGGCACGTGATGCCTTAAGCCTTTTGGATCAGGCCATTGCCTATGGTGCGGGTCAAATCATGTTCGAACCCGTGCAGATGATGTTGGGGTTGGTTGATCAGCAGTACACCGTGGCGATTTTGCAGGCCTTGGCTGAGGATTCCGCCGAAGGGTTGAAAGAGGTGATTCAACAGCTGGCTCTGATGGGGGTCGATTATTCGGCTCTATTGGCGCAATTGATTGAAACCTTGCATGCACTGGCCTTCAAGCAAGTGTTGGGCGGGGTGGAAGAGTCTAATATCTTGCCGGTTGAGGTGCTGCAATCTTTGAGTCAGCTGTTATCACCGCAGCGTGTGCAAATGCTCTACCAAATTGCGTTGCTGACCAAGCAGGACATGCAATTGGCGCCGGACATGCGTATCGGATTTGAAATGGCTTTGTTAAGAATGCTGGCTTTTCAGCCTGCTGAGGCCTCTACGCTTTCGGAAGGCCCAGAAGATGACTCCATTTCACAGTCGCAATCGTCTCCAAACAATGAACCTACACTGCAAGAGGCCGACCCTCAAGAGGTTTTGGCAGGCCTGTCTTCGGCACGCGCGTTGATGTCTAAAAAGCAGGCCGAACCGGCAAGCACTGAACCCCCAGTTCAGCATCAGAGTCAGCACGGGGGAGACCACGCGCAGCAACCGCAAGCAGCGCGCGCCCAAACACCAGCAGAAGTCATGGAGCCGACGCCTCCGTGGGAAAACGAGATGCCTGCTTCTGTACCGCCACAAAATGCGCAGTCTGAAGCCAATATCAATAGCGCCGCAGAAGTAACGGATCATCTAGCACAGATTAAGCAGAGGTTGAAACAACCGCTGGGAAAGCATCAAACCAGCCCCCAAACTAAACCGGCCTCTGGCGTTCAAGGAACGGAATCGCGACTTGTGCAGGAAGAGGTGGAAAATCCGCCTCAGGACAGGTCGTTTGAACCGCCACACGCTCAGCCCTATGCCCCTATGGCGAGAGAATTTTTATCGTCCCCTGTTGAACAGGTGGCACCGGTTGAAGAGAGTTCATTTGAACTTAATGGCTTTGCTTCGGTTGATGGGTCTGGCCAGCATTCAGGACATGTGTCTGAGGTTGAGTCACCCCAGTCTTCAGGAAAGGCGTTTATTGAATCTGAAAAACCGAGTTTTTCCGATCAAAATGAACGTCATGAAGCGAGTCAGGCGGTAGAAGCTCAGCCCGAAAATCAGTCGCAAACCTCCTGGCAATATGTGGCCTTAACGGACGAGAACCGACTGCAAATTTGGCTGGATGTGTTGGAAAGATTACAGCCGGAAGGCATGGCGGCAGAGTTGGCCAGGCAAAGTGTTCTGGTCAGTTATTCCGAACAAAACTGGGTGCTGAGTGTTGACCCGGATCAAGCGTTCGCGCAAACTGATATGGCTGTTTTGCGTTTGACCGAAAGTGTTCAACAGGCCTTTGGTGCAGGCATAAAACTTAATTTTACCCAAGCGGCGCAACATGATACGCCGGCCAAGCAGGCACAGCGTCACGCAGCCGAAAAACAACGTCAGGCGGAAGTCTCGATTGCTCAGGATCAGATGGTTGCAGCTTTTAAAAACGAATTGGGAATGGAGGTGATTACCTCCAGTATTTCACCAGTTTAATGCGCTACGTTTGCACGGATGTAGATACAAATTAATTTAAAAAAGTAATTAAAAAAATAAATAACGACTACACAACAAAAAGGAAAAAACGATGTTTGGTGGAAAAGGTGGTTTAGGCAATTTAATGAAACAAGCGCAAGACATGCAAAAAAACATGCAGGCCGCGCAACAGGAAATTGCCGAGATGGAAGTGTCCGGAGAAGCTGGCGGCGGCATGGTCAAAGTGACCATGACCGGTAAACATGAATTGGTTAAGGTTTCCATTGACGACAGCCTGATGGATGATAAAGAGATGCTGGAAGATTTATTTGCCGCCGCCGTCAACAGTGCCGTGCGCCATGTTGAAGAAGTCACTCAGGAAAAAATGGGCGGCTTGACGGGTGGTATGGATTTGCCTCCAGGCATGAAAATGCCATTTTAGACAGGCCTGCCGGTTTTGGAAAGCGCGCTTTAGTCGTGTGTTCCAAGCCGCCTTATGGATCATAAAACAGCACTATGTACAGCCCCTTAATTTCAGATTTAATTGAAGCGTTTCGAGTTTTGCCCGGTGTTGGCCCCAAATCCGCACAGCGCATGGCCTTTTATCTGCTGGAGCATAATCGTTCCGGTGGCACGCAACTGGCTAAAGCGCTTGAAGAGGCGGTGGAAAAAGTCAACCATTGTGAGCAGTGTCGCACCTTTACCGAAGAGACGGTCTGTTCCATTTGCGCTTCGCAGTCCCGTCAGGACGACGAGCTTTGTATTGTCGAATCGCCGTCGGATATGATGGCAATCGAACAATCCGGAATTTTCCGGGGCAAATACTTTGTTCTGATGGGGCATCTGTCGCCCATCGACGGGATTGGGCCTCAGGAATTGGGACTGGATCAATTAGAGACTCGTTTCTCCCGGCAAGGGGTGGTAGAATTAATTATCGCAACAAATCCAACCGTTGAAGGTGAAGCCACCGCGCATTACATTCAGCAGTTGGCAAAACGATACGACATTAAGGTTTCTCGATTGGCGCAAGGTATTCCAATTGGGGGCGAACTAGAGTTTATTGATGCCGGGACGTTGTCGCAAGCGTTCATCTCCAGAAAAGAGGTATAGACCGATGGTTAAGTTTTTGAAGTGGTTTGGATTGCTTGTTTCGATTCTAACTCTAGCGGGTTGTGGTGGAAGCGGTGGCGGTGCCGACACAGCGAGCTTTGATTCGCTGTCTCCTGGCGTTAACTTACAGATGAAAAGTGCTTCAACTGGAGATGTTACCACGTCATTCAGTGAAAATGATGTCGCAAACGTATTTGTAAAAATTGTTGATTCGAATGGGGCGTTGGTGAAAAATGAGTCCATAACCATTGCCGCAACAGGTGGTGCGATTGTTTCCCAAAGCACTGCTGAAACCGATTTATTGGGTGGAGCAAGTTTTGTGCTGTTACCTCCTGAAGTCGATGAAGGAGCGGTTGAAGGAACCGTTTCGGTCTCTTATGCATCCGGTAGCGGATCGATCGCATATACGTTTTATCCAAGTAGTCAATCAGGTGACGTCTCTGTGACAGGCGAACCCTCGCTACAAATTCAAATGCAGATCGCTTCAACTCTTGAAGAAACTACGAATATTCCCACAAGTGAGGATGCCAAAATTACAGTGACGTTGGTTGATGGTGAAGGAACGCCATTACCAAATGAAATACTAAATGTAAGAACGACGGTCGGTGATTTTGATGGTATTTATGCTGATGAAATTCGTACAGGTGATGGAACCAATGCACTTATCGGAACACGCTCTGTGACCCTAACAGCGCCAGATGATTTGCTGTCTGGTGTGGCACCTGGTGTGTTCACAGTGAGATCCGAAACTTATGGTATTGAAGAGCAATTAACTTTTGAGTTTTTCGCAACCACCTCGGCACAAAATGATGACACTTCATCAGTGGCCTCTATTATTTTCGACAGTGTTGATCCAAGTATCATCTCCTTAAAGGGTACTGGAAGTGCGGGTTATGGTGAAACATCTGTTGTTAAGTTCATCGTGTTGGACAATTCGGGTAACCCTATTGCAGATGTCCCAGTGAATTTCGAATTGACTACCATAATCGGTGGTTTGAGTTTGTCGACCTCCACTGCTAACACTAATGCAAGTGGTGAGGCTTCAACGATTGTGCAGGCGGGTACAATTCCTACACCTGTACGGGTTACCGCCTCAGTAACGCTTCCGAACGGTGAAAGTATATTTGTGCAATCAAGTCAGCTCACCGTTACCACAGGAATTCCGGATCAAAATAGCTTTAGCCTTTCTATGGACAAATTTGCGCCAGAAGGTTTGAACCATGATGGTGAAGTGGTTAATGTAACTGTATTGTTAGGAGACCGATTTAATAATTCCGTTAAAGATGGGACGGTAATCAACTTTACTACAGAGGGCGGCGTGATAGATCCATCTTGTGCTACAGTCAATAGTACCTGTTCAGTGGTGTGGCGTAGTAGCAATCCTAGGCCTGAGGATCACCGTTCTACGGTTTTGGCCTATGCCATAGGTCATGAAACTTATTTCGACGATAATGGTTCGGGGGTGTTTGATGATGGTGATTCCTTTGATGATATGCCGGAAGCGTTTCGTGACGATGATGAAAATGGGGTGTTCAATCCGGATGCAACCAATGGATTCTTGAATGATTTCAGCCAGGATGAAAAGCCCTATGATTACAATAATAACGGGATTTATGATACGGCGGATGGTATTTACAATGGTATGCCGTGCGAAAATACTACAGGACTGTGTCCGGTGACTGATGCTAGCAAGTTGATTCATGTTCGCCAGAGTGCCCAAATTATTATGGCAAGTAGTTCACCGGACATATCGGTTTATGAAACCACTTCAGGTAGCTGTTTGACCGCGACTGGTAAGATTAAAACGGATGGCAGTTGTACAACAGGTGATGTTGTATTTGCTAATGGGTTGGAAACTCGCGTGTTCTGGATTTTAATCGAAGATACGGCTGCACTTTGTGTTGATGGAGCTGGCGAGCGTGTCGATGCTACTGATCCTGACGATGCAAATTGTACGATTGCAATCAGACAGTCTGCTCCTACTGGTTCAACCGTGAGTGTCGCCTCGGAAGTTGGTGAGCTATCGACTGTTCCGGTGACAGAAATTTTGAATACAACGGGTTATACTGCTTTTTTCGTTAGCTTAACTTCTAGTCCGGATAATGCAGATGTAGAAACAGGTCTATTTGAAGTGACGGTTACAACGCCAAAAGGTCTTAAGGTACCTGTTAGTTTTAATGTCACCGACCCAATCAACTGATTCTCTTTCATAAATAATGGACAGGCCTGTTCATTCTCAGGCTGCAAAAAAACAAAAAGCCCGCATAAAGCGGGCTTTTTTGTGCCTAAAAGAAAAGGCGATTTGCTTTGTATTGAGGTTTATTTGGCCATCAAGAATTCAAGCAAGGCCTTTTGGGCATGCAGGCGGTTTTCGGCTTCGTCCCACACCACGCTGTCTTTGGCGTCAATTACCTCGGAGGTGACTTCTTCGCCTCGATGTGCTGGCAGGCAGTGCATAAACAAGGCGTCCTGATTGGCTTGCTGCATCAAAGCCGCATTGACTTGATAGTCGGCAAAGGCTTTTTCACGCAATTTCTGTTCTTCTTCCTGGCCCATGCTGGCCCAGACATCAGTGACAATCAAATCGGAACCTTGTGCAGCGTCCATCGGGTTACGCACGATTTCAACGCGGTCGGCATTGGCTTGAACCAGTTCCATGTTGGGGTCATAACCTTGCGGACAGGCGATGCGCAGTTTGAAGTCATACTGCTTGGCAGCGTTAATATAGGAATGGCACATGTTGTTGCCATCGCCCACCCATACCACGGTTTTGCCTTGAATGCTGCCACGGTGTTCGTGATAAGTTTGCATGTCTGCAAGCAGCTGGCAAGGGTGATAATCGTCGGTGAGGGCGTTGATGATAGGCACACTTGAATATTGCGCCATGGTCTCCACAATGTCATGTTCAAAGGTGCGGATCATGATGCCGTCGACCATGCTGGAAATCACTCGGGCACTGTCTTCAATCGGCTCCCCACGACCTAGCTGGGTATCGTTTGAAGAGAGGAACAGGGCATGCCCGCCAAGCTGGGTCATGCCCGCTTCAAATGAAATGCGAGTACGTGTTGACGACTTCTCAAAAATCATCGCCAGAGTTTTGTTTTTAAGTGGCTCAAAAATTTCGCCCGCTTTGTGCATGGCTTTGAGTTCGGTAGCTCGCAGCAGAATCTGGTTGAGTTCGGCTGGGCTTAAATCGTTTAATGTTAAAAAATGTCTAATAGTCATAAAATGACCTCTTAGTTTATGTATTTTGATTTCCCGGTTTAGGTAGCCAGGAACTCTCGAATTAATTGAGTCAGTTGCGTGATCAGCTGTTCTTTCTGTTCGGTATCCATCACAAAAGGAGGTAGCAGGCGGACGGTGTCGCCACGGGTGACGTTAATAAGCAAGCCATTTTCCAGCGCTTTAGTCACCAGTTCGCCGCATGGACGATCCAGTTGGATGCCGATCATGTAGCCTTTGCCGCGGATTTCGATCACACTGGATTGATCCTTGAGCTCTTCCCTGAATCGCTCAAGCAAAGTTTGACCTTTTTTGGCGACGTGCGGAATGTAGTTGTGCATTTCCATAATGTTGAGTACGGCCAGTCCGGCGGCACAGGCCAGCGGGTTGCCGCCGAAGGTAGTGCCGTGGTTGCCGGGTACCAATACATCGGCGGCCTTTCCTTTGGCCAGGCAGCAGCCGATTGGCACGCCGTTTCCTAAAGCCTTTGCCAAGGTCAGGACGTCCGGAGTGACACTTTCATGTTGGAAGGCAAACCATTTACCGGTTCGGCCAATTCCAGTTTGGATTTCATCCAGCATCAATAGCCAATCGTTTTGTTCGCAAATGGCTTTTAATTCGGTTAAATATCCGGCTTTAGGAACGTGAACCCCACCTTCACCTTGTACCGGCTCGACCAGGATCGCCACAATATTGGCATTGTCGCTGTGTTGTTTGACAGCCTCGACATTGTCATACGGGACGCGCACAAAGCCTTCGACCAGTGGGGTGAAGCCTTCATGTACTTTTGCATTGCCGGTTGCCGACAAGGTGGCCATGGTGCGGCCATGGAAACTGTTTTCCATGACGATGACCGCCGGATTGTCGATGCCTTTTTGATGGCCGAATTTTTTGGCGATTTTCAGTGCGGTTTCGTTGGCTTCCGCTCCAGAGTTGCAGAAAAAGGCGCGATCCATGCCGGAGAGTTCGGTCAACCGGTCTGAAAGTTTTTGTTGGTTGGCCACATTGTAAAGATTGGAAGTATGAATCAGTTGGTGGCTCTGTTCGCAGATGGCTTCTGCCACGGCCGGGTGCGCATGCCCAAGACTGCATACCGCAATGCCGCTTACCGCATCCAGATACGATTTGCCATTGGTATCCTGCAGGATCGCACCGGCACCTTTTTCAAAGGTGACCGGGAGTCGTGCATAAGTCGTCATTAGATGGTCAGACATGGTTGTGATTTTCCTTTTCAATACAATTCCCATTGCATTCAATGGGTAACAACAAAGGGGTTAAAAACAAAAAAGCAACCCGATGCAGCGCGGATTAACCAGTTGGCGGTTAATTGTTGACTCCAGCTGCGAGGTTGCTTTTTTAGAATAAAATTTCCAAAAAAATGATTTTAGCGAAATGCTAAGAAATATCAAGTGATTTTAATGTGACGCTCCACATCATATAGTGGTTTTGGGGTGGGGTAAGTGCATAATTCGGTGATTATTCATGGGTTTTACGGCAAATTAGGGTAATTCTGCACTTAACAGCAACCTATTTTAGGATAGAATATTCCTCTTATTTAATTTGTATACATTTTTGTGGAGTAATTTGAATGCAAACAATGGCGGATAGAGACGGTGTCATTTGGTTGGACGGTGAAATGGTGCCATGGCGTGATGCGAAAGTGCATGTTCTGACACACACCCTGCATTATGGAATGGGGGTTTTCGAAGGTGTAAGAGCCTATGAGGCCGAGCAGGGAACGTCGATTTTTCGTTTGGACGCGCATACCGACCGTTTGATGAACTCTGCAAAAATCGTCAATATGAAGATGCCCTTCGACAAAGAGACTTTGAATGAGGCACAAAGAGCTTCGGTTCGTGAAAACAATCTGAAGTCGGCCTATATCCGTCCGATGGCATTTTACGGCTCAGAGGGGATGGGTATCCGTGCGGACAACCTTAAAGTGCATGTTATGGTGGCAGCATGGGAATGGGGCGCCTACATGGGGGAAGAGAACCTGACCCGCGGCATTAAAATCGCCACCTCTTCTTATACCCGTCATCATGTGAATGTGACCATGACCAAAGCCAAATCCAACGGGTCTTACATGAACTCGATGTTGGCGCTGCAGGAAGCGGTCAACCACGGTTGTGACGAAGCCCTATTGTTGGACGTCGACGGTTATGTGGCTGAAGGTTCCGGTGAAAATTTCTTTATGGTCAAGGACGGGGTGCTTTACACTCCGGAACTGACCTGTTGTTTGGACGGCATTACCCGTAAAACCATTATGAACTTGGCGAAAGAGCAGGGCATTGAGGTGGTTGAAAAACGCATCACCCGTGATGAGGTGTATATTGCCGATGAAGCGTTCTTTACCGGGACGGCCGCTGAAGTGACACCGATTCGTGAGTTGGATAATCGCCCGATTGGTATCGGTTCACGCGGCCCTATCACCGAGAAATTGCAGAGCCTGTACTTTGATGTGGTGCATGGTCGTTCTGCCAAGCATATGGATTGGTTGACAAGAGTCGCCTAAATAACGGAATGTCGGAGAGATTGAAATGAGTGAAGCCAATAAAACCAACTCCAAAAGTTATTATGAAGTGACTTATGCGGATTTACCATTGCATTGCCCAACGCCGAATATGAGTGTATGGAATTCACACCCACGTGTGTTTTTGCCGATTGAAGAAACCGGCAAGGCTAAGTGTCCATATTGCGGTGCGGAATATGTTTTGATAGATTGGGATCCGCATCATCATTCACACTGATAGTTTGTTTTGAAAATGAGCAGGCCTGGTTTCTACCCGTGTTTACCGAGAATCAAAAAAACCACCGCTAGGTGGTTTTTTTATGACTGGCTGTATTACGACTAGTAGTGGAGCAATGCCAGATTAATAGTGCTTGAGGTTCCAGCGGTTGTGAACCCAAAGGTATTGTGCCGGATTGCGGCGGATTTCAGTTTCATAAAGCTGGTGCAGTCTGAGGGTGTCGGCATAGTCGTCGCCGGATGGGAAATTCTCCAGAGCCGGCAGAAACTCCACTTCATAGCGTCCGTCGTCCAGACGGCGGGTAAAGGTCGGAACTACCAGGCAGCCCGTGAGTTTGGCGATTTTGGAGGTGGCGGGATTGCTCTTGGCGTTGTGACCAAAAAAGGGAACCTCAACATGGCCTTTGGCGCGATAACGTTGGTCGGGCAGTATGGTCAGGCTTTGCCCGGCTTTCAGTACCTTGAGCATTTGTCGTGTGTTGGCGTTGGAAACCGGTTTGACCTGATCACCGTTGCTGAACTGGATTGAACGCCCTTTGGCGATGAGGTAATCCATCAGTTCGTTATCATGCGGGCGGTAGACCGCGTGATAATGGGTCAAAAACGAAATGAACAGGCCTGTCACTTCCAAGGTGGTGAAGTGGGGGGCTAGAATCAATACCCCTTTGTTTTGCGCTTGGGCGTTGAGCAGATGTTCTTTGCCAATAAAACGCACCAGGCTGCGCTCAAAAGCGTGATCGTGATCGCGTTTATGCTGGCCCCACCAGACCATGCCCATTTCCATAAGGCCGATGCCCAGCGACTCAAAATGTTGTTTGAGCAGGGTTTGGCGTTCTGTCTCTGTTTTGTCGTTAAAACACAAAGCGATATTTGCTTTGGCCAGCCGCCGCCGTTTGGGGGCGAGCCAGTACATTAGATTTCCCAGAGCCTTGCCGACCGGTTGTTTCCAGGAATAGGGGGTGAAGGCGAGCAGCCTTAGAAGCCCCAGGCCTGCCCAGATTCCCCAGTATTTTGGGTGTAGGAAGGCTTTCTTGAATTGGGGCGCCTGCTTGCGGCGGGCGGATTTGTTTGCGGCCTTACTCATCAATATCATGTCCTTGCTGATAGAGCTTAGCGTATATGCCTTTTTGTTCCAGTAGGTTTTGGTGTGTGCCCAGTTCCGCCAAGCGCCCTTGCTCGAGTACAACAATCTGGTCGGCGCTTTCGATGGTGCTCAAGCGATGCGCGATGATGATAACGGTGCGGTTCTGCCTGAGTTCGTTCATGGCGATTTGAATCATTTTCTCGCTTTGATTATCCAGCGCGGAGGTGGCTTCATCCATAATCAGAATGGGGGCGTTTTTTAGGAATGCGCGGGCGATGGCGATGCGCTGGCGTTGTCCGCCGGAAAGGCTCGAGCCCTGGTCGCCGACAATGGTCTGCAGGCCGTTAGGCAGTTTTTCAATGAATTCCCAAGCGTGCGCCGATTTAGCCGCTTGGATAATTCGCTCTTCCGGAATGTCTTTTTGTCCGTAAGCGATGTTGGCGGCCAAGGTATCGTTGAAGAGAATGACGTTCTGGCTAACGTAGGCAATCTGGTCGCGTAGGTTGTGCAACTCGACTTCGCTGATCGGCGTTTGGTCGATCAGGATTTGACCTTCCTGGGGTTGGTAGAACCGGGTGATAAGATTGGCCAAGGTGGTTTTTCCGCTGCCAGATTGTCCCACCAGTGCGGTGGTCTGCTTGGCAGCCAGTGTCAGGGTGAGGTTTTCCAAAGCCGGGCGATCGCTGCCGGCATAAGTGAAACTGACGTTTTGGAAGGCAATTTTGCCTTCCGGGTTGTCGAGTGTTCGCGTGCCAGTGTCGGGTTCTTTAGGCTGGTCGAGTAATTCAAAGATGCTTTCGGAGGCCGCCATGCCTTTTTGGATGGTGGCGTTGATGTTGGTCAAACGGCGGATTGGTTCGAAAATCATGGCCATGGCGGTAATGAAAGCGATGAATTCACCCGGTGTGAACAGATCTTGTGCCGACATCAGAGACGCCACATAAAGCACGCCAGCCAAGGCAATGGCGGCCAGCATCTGCACCAGCGGAACGTTGGCGGCTGAGACTTTGACCACGGCCATAGTGTGCTGACGGAGATTTTCCGCCGTATCATGAAAGCGTTGCTGTTCGTAGCTTTCCGCGCCGTAGATTTTGATTTCCTTATGGCCGTTCAGGCCTTCTTCAAGGCGCTGTGTGAGTTCACCCATGCTGTTTTGCATCTCTTTACTGGATTGGCGCATCAGACGGCTCGCGCGGTCGATGATGAAGGCAATTACCGGGCCGATGACAATCATCATCAGAGTCAGCTGCCATGAGGTGTACAGCAGAAAACCGAGTAACCCGAGAATGATTAAGGTGTCGCGGATGATGATGATCCAGGCCTGGCTTAAGGAGGCGCCGACTTGCGGAACGTCATAGGTCACTTTGGAAAGCAGCTTTCCAGTGGAGTAGTCGTGATGAACTTGTTGTGGCAAATTGTTCATTTTGGCGAACATTTCCGAGCGGATCGCCAGAATGGCTTTGTGTGCGACCCACTCACTGGTGACTTTGCTGGCGTATTCGGCAATCCCTTTGACGATGAATACCAGCATGATCAATAGCGGGATTTGCACGATGGCATCAGCGTCTTTGCCGATGAGACTGTCATCCACCAGGGGTTTAAGCAGGGCCGGCATCATCGGTTCCATGGCGGCTGCGATTGCCAGGGCAATGAGCGTGATCAGCACCACTTTCCAGTGAGGTTTGATGTAGGTCAGCAGTCTCTTGTAGAGGCTTAGTGTGTGTTTATCAAACATAGAAAATCTTATTCCCTGCGCAGAATCTTGTTGACCACAATGTTCGCCCAGCCTGAGCTGTGGAAGTTGGCATTCAGTGTCGGCTTGTCATAATGGTTTTGCAGCCAGTCGAGAAATTCCGTGTCTGGGTGCTGTTCTCGGTAGTTTAGATAATCATCGAAGAAATAGTCCAGCTTGCCGGTTTCCGCCCAGCGAAAATGACCGTATTTCATGCTGAGTTCTTGTAAGGCTTCTTCAATCGGCTTTTTCTCGATAAATAACTTGTAGAAGACGCTCATCAGGCCAGCACGATCGGCGCCGGATTTACAGTGGATAAGAATGGGGTACTCTGCCTGCTCCAAGATGGTTTTAGCCTGCAGAACCTTGTCGACATCCGGTAGGGAGCGCGAAGACATCGGGTGATTGATCAGTGTGATGCCGTATCGTTTGCAGGCCTCTTTTTCTAGTTTGTATTGTCCAGTGTCGTCCGCTCGGCGCAGACTGATGATGGTTTTGACGCCATATTGACGGTGCAGTTTTTTGATGAAAGCGGGGGACGGATGGTTGCTGCGAAATGCTTTGTCCGAGAGTGCATGGAAGTTTCGATATAAAGCCCGCAGGATTTCATGATCAATCAACCAGGCTTCTAGGTGGGCTTTGACGCGTCCCCATTTTGTTTGCAGTTGTTCCATAACTCTTCTAGCGGCAAGTAAATAGGGCTTATTTTACCCTTTTAGAGGGATGAAATGCTAAAATTGGCGACTTCAATTACCTGTACTTTAGAGGGACATGTGAGAAAGTATTTACGTTCGCATTGGTGGGTTACCTTATTTATCTTTTTCTTTCCATTGATTGTCATTTACGGTTATGTGGATTTTATTCGCAGTTCTGAGTTGAATGCGCGTTTAGGCTGGTTGCTAATGGTGGGTGGTCTGGCGTATTTGTTCCGCAAAACCCTCTCCCAAAAGCTGCTATTAGGCGTGTTGGCGTTGATGGCCTTGTCAGGTGCGTTTGATATTTTGTACGCAGTCACTTTTGGCGGCATATTCACCAGTGCCTCATTTGAGGCGATGATGCTGACCGACCCGAACGAGAGTGTTGAATTTTTGCTGGCCTATGCTTCGCTTGAGAATGTGTTGTTGTTTGTGCTTTACCTAGGGATTGTCTATTGGTCTCTACGTCAGGTGAACTTTAAAAATGTCGAAACTAAAAAAGAGCGTTTTTATGCCTTTTTGGGGATATTGATGGTGGCGGTGGCCATTCAACAGATTTATCAGCGCGACCGTTTCTTTGATACCGTTCCCGGGTTTGTTGGAGTAGCGCTGGATTACTCCAATAACCGAAAAAGTTTGGATGAAGAAGTGGCTACGAGGCAGGCGTTGTTTACGAATAAAGCGTTCAGCGCTCACAAGCTTTCTGAAAAGCCGCAGACCTATGTCGTAGTCATTGGTGAGTCGATGAACCGCAATCATATGCAGGTCTACGGTTACCCAAGGAAGACTTCTCCGAACTTGAGTGACTTAGCTTCCGAGACAATCAGATTTGATAATGTGGTGTCGGCGTTTGCCCAGACAAGGCCTTCTTTGTCCGTGACACTTACGGAAGCCTCATCCGACAAAAGTTTGCCTGAATCCAAAGCAATCAGTTTGCTGGGTGCGGTCAAGAAGGCTGGGTTTAAAACCTGGTGGATATCCAATCAACAGCCACTCAGAACCCCGACCACGGCGATTGCCGCCATCGCCGATGAGTCGCATTTCATCAGTCACGATTTTCATGGAGTTGAAAACAACCGCTACGATGGCTATTTATTGCCCTATGTGAAGCAGGCCGTTGAAGACAAGGCGCAACATAAAGTGATTTTTGTGCATTTAATGGGCAGTCATTTGCAATACCGAAATCGGTATCCGGAATCGTTCAGTGTTTTCCAGGGTAGTGAGGGGACGCGTCCGTATCGTGAGGACTTGTCTTCCTCACAGCTTCAGTACATCAATGAATATGACAATTCCGTGCGTTATACCGATTATGTTCTGGGCGAAATTGTCTCGTTTTTGAAACCCGGGCCGCAAATCAGCGCCATGAGTTTCTTTGCCGACCATGGTGAAGAGGTCTTTGACAGCAAAGATTTCAAAGGTCATGGTCCGGATGGTGTAACAAAAAATATGCTTGAAATTCCTTTTTTACTCTGGCGTAATGAGGCGTTTCAAACGGCTTTTCCGGATACGGTAAAAAGGCTTCAAGCTCGACGTGGCGCCCCTTTTATGCTGGATGACTTTTTTCACTTTGGGTTGAGTGTGATGCAGGTTGAAAGCGATTTGCTGGTTAAGGAGCGTTCCTTGGGCAGTGTTGAGTTTAAGCCTAAAGCGCGCATTGTGTACGGCAGAGATTACGATAAGGATATAAAATGAAGTCACCACATACCGGATTGAGGCGAGTGGTTTACGCGGCCGGTTATTCCTGGAAGGGCTTTAGGTCAACCTGGAAGCATGAAGCGGCGTTTCGTCAGGAAGTGATTCTAATCGCCATTATGGCGCCTTTTGCATTCTGGTTGGGTGAAACGGCCTCGGAGCGCACGATTTTAATTGGTGTGTTGTTGATCGTGTTGGTGGTGGAGTTGTTGAACTCGGCGGTGGAGTCGGTGGTGGACCGAATCGGTGATGAGTACCATAAACTGTCAGGGCGCGCCAAAGATCAGGGGTCGGCGGCGGTGTTTTTGTCGTTTTTTATCGCCATTTTAGTATGGGGCGGTTTTTTGATTTCTAAAATAATGAGTTAACGGATTAAAACGGATGATTGTAGTCACAGGTGGGGCGGGGTTTATTGGATCGAATATCGTTAAGGCATTGAACGCTCTGGGACGAAGCGATATTTTGGTGGTGGATAACCTCAAAAATGGTAAAAAGTTCATTAATCTGGCGGACTGCGATTTTGCCGATTATCTGGATAAAGACGATTTTCAAGGGCGTATTTTCGCCGAGGAAGGTTTGCCGGACATCGAATGCGTATTTCATGAAGGAGCCTGTTCCGCTACCACAGAATGGGACGGCAAGTTCATGATGGATAATAATTATGAGTATTCCAAGGATGTGTTGAATTATTGTCTGAATCGCAAAATCCCATTTCTGTATGCCTCTTCAGCCTCGGTTTACGGCGATGGCCCGACGTTTATTGAAGAGCGTCAGTATGAAAAGCCTCTGAATGTATATGGGTTCTCAAAGTTTCAGTTCGACCAGTATGTTCGTCAAATTCTGCCGCACGCGGAAAGTCAGGTGGTGGGCTTTCGTTACTTCAATGTGTATGGACCGCGCGAACAGCACAAGGGCGATATGGCAAGCGTCGCTTTCAAATTGCATAACCAGGTGCTGGCCGGCGATAACTTAAAGCTGTTTGGCCCTTACGATGGTTATGAGGCCGGAATGCAGACTCGTGATTTTGTCTATATCGACGATGTGGTGAAGGTGAACTTATGGTTTATGCAACATCCTGATAAATCTGGTATTTTCAACCTCGGTCCGGCGGCCGCTGAACCCTTCAAGAACATTGCCGAGGCGGTGATCGATTTTCACGGCAAGGGTCAAATCGAATACATTCCGTTTCCCGAACACCTGAAAGGAGCTTATCAAAGCTTTACTCAGGCAGACAACAGTTTATTGCGCCAAGCGGGATATGATGAACCGTTTCATACGGTGGCCGAGGGCGTTAAGAAATATCTGAATTGGTTAACTGAGAATCCTAAGGTATTGGATTTTAAGTAGATGCGCATTCTGCTGATTAAAATGTCGTCGATGGGCGACGTCTTTCATACCTTTCCCGCTTTGTCCGATGCTTTGGCGGCCATTCCGGAGTTGAAAGTCGACTGGATTGTGGAGAAGTCGTTTGCGGAGATTCCAACATGGCATCCGGCGGTGGATACCGTCTACCCAATCGAATTACGAAAATGGCGCAAAAGTCTGTTTAGTGGGCAGACCCGTCAGGGAATCAAAGCTTTTTTTGAAGAGGTTAATCAGACTCGTTACGATCTGATTTTGGACGCACAGGGGCTCTATAAAAGTGTTTGGGTCGGACGACGGATAAGGGGGTCAATCAGCGGCTTTGATTTGAAAAGTGCACGCGAGCCCTTGGCGAGTCTATTTTATCAACATAAATATCCGGTCGCCAAAAAACAGCATGCCATCTTGCGTTTACGTCAATTATTTGCCCAAGCTTTGAATTACTCCTTTGATGACGATCAGCCGATTGTTTACGGATTAAATACGCAGGCCTGGTCAAAACCGGAGGTATTGCCGAAAGAGTGGAATGATGACGGTTACCTGGTGTTTTTGCACGGCACCACCTGGGAAACCAAGTATTGGCCGGAAGAGTATTGGATTGAATTACTGCATAAGGTCAGTCACGCCGGTTTCAAGGTGGTGTTGCCGTGGGGCAATGATGAAGAGCATGAGCGCGCTTTACGTTTGGCCGATTCCCCAGAAATTCAACAGGCCTGGGTGCCGGATCGGATGTTAAGCCTCAATATTATGGCGAGATTGTTGAAAAATGCCAAAGGCGTGGTGTCGGTCGATACCGGGTTATCCCATGTGGCCGCCGCATTGGAGGTGCCGATGACGGTGTTGTACCGCGTCACCGATCCGAAACTGGTCGGTGCCGATGGCACCAAAGTTATCCGTCTCGAATCACCTTGTGCTCCGGATTATATCAAGCAGTTCAGAGACAAATCAGAGTCGGAAGAGTCTCTGCAGAATATTGATCCTGAAACCGTTTGGAATCGTTTGCAGGATGAACTTTCACGTGTCTGACTTAGTTCATCATGCTACTTTGGTATTGTTTGCTGCCAGCAAAGATCAGCGTCGTTACTTCACTTTATTGGCGGAAAAGACGAATCTAGGCGCTAAAGTAGTCTGGTATAAATCCTTGAAACTCCCCGCATTGTTGATTAAGTATCCATTGCACAAACTCTGGCGGCAAGCTGAATTGTTGGTGGTGCGTAAGCGCAACAGTCGAAAAGGAAAACACTACCCAAATTGGTTTTGGCCGCTGTTTCAAGTGTCTTCGTTTATTCAAGCCGTTTGGTTGTATGCTCTTTATGTGCGCTGGCTAAAAATTGAAAAGGCTCAATTTGTTGGAGTCTGGAACGGCAAGAAATTTCGTCAGGCGGTTTTGTTGGAAGCAATTCAAGCGCTGGGTAAATCTCCGATCTTTTTTGAGACAGGGCCGCTACCAGGAGTTTCAGCCATTGATCCTCATGGTGTCAACGCATTTAGTTCCGTACCTCGAGATGCCATTTTTTATCAAAACAGAGTGACGCATGAACGGATTCTGGTGCCATACTGCACTTCCGAACGTCCTAATGGCTTACCTCAAAAGTATATTTTTGTCCCTTTTCAGGTAGTGGAGGATAGCAATATTTACCTTCACTCTCCCTGGATTCGTAATATGCGCCAGCTGTTTGCGCTTTGTAAGAACCTCGCAGACAAGTTGGGTAGCGACTATCATTTCGTTTTCAAGCCGCACCCTTCCTGTGATGAAGACTACTCGGATTTGAAGCAGAAGCAGAGTGAGCAATTGATTTTTGCTGAGGATATTTCGACCCCAGTCCTAGTTGAGCATGCCGATGCCGTTATGACTGTCAATTCCACAGTCGGAATCGAGGGCTTGATGGCGGCTAAAAAGGTGCTGGTGCTCGGTGACGCGCTGTTTGCGATTGAAGGCATCAGCTATCCGGTCAAGGATGAATTACAGTTACAAGAATTGTTGTCAGGTTTGCACGATTTATCCGTTAATGAGCCAGCAGTGAATAGCTTTATAGACTACCTTAAGAATGATTATGCAATTCCCGGCAATGCCATGAAGTCACCGGATAAAACCCATTGGCGTGCCGCTGAAAGAAGGTTGCAGTTATTATTAGATGGAAAAACCTCAGAGGCTTTAGTCACTTTATCGTCAGAAAGGAGCAGGTAATGCAAGGAAATGTGCTTTATCTGCCTTCCACACCATTGAATGTTTTGCTCTCTTGCGCAGTGGCAACTCGTTTTGCAGCCGATTGTCACTCAGAAATATGGTTGATTGATCAGAAAAGCACAGAGTCCAATCCTTACTATCAGGCATTGCTGAATTGGCAATCGAGCCCTTTTCTGGCGGTAAAGATTTTTCCTGGCAAGGCACGGGGTAAAGAGAAATTACGGGAACGGCAATCGAATTTTTTGATGATTGATGCGGGGTTGGATATTTTTCTGCCTTACACAATAGTCACAGGCAGTGACCGACGGATAGAGTTCCAGTATGTGATGCATCAATTGAAAATGCAAGGAAGACAGCCGCATGGCGTCTATTTGGATGATGGGCTTTATTCGTATGCGGGAAGGCCGTACTCATGGATTAAAGATCCAATAAATTCCTTGCTAAAAAAAATTAACTACGGTTTTTGGTGGCAAGAGCCTAAAACTGTTGGTGCCTCGGCGTGGATAGAACAGGCCTGGTTGTTTCAGCCTGATTTGGCAGTTAAGGAATTGCAGAATAAAGTCCTGCATAAGTTGCCTAGTGATTGGTTTACATGTGAGCGGATTGTTTCTTTGAGTCGTATTTTGGCTGATGTTTTGCAGTTTGAAATTGATTGCCTCATAGAGTTGAATGTGATTATTTTGGTTCCGCACCCCAATAACATAAAAAAAATCCCAGGTTATCAGGAGCGGGTGGTTGAGTTGATTCGGGACTTGTCGCTTCAGGGTTATAAAATCGGAGTTAAATATCATCCTCGGATGGAGCAAAATGATGTTTTGAGGTTAGTGGAAAATGGTGCTGAGGTGGTTATTCCGACACAACTCGCATTTGAGTTTTGTTTGCCAATGTTTAAACCGGGATGCCAAATAATTGGGGATGTCGGTACCACTATGTTGACCAGTAAATGGTTGAGATCGGATTTGGATGTGAAAGCGTTGCTGGATCCCCAAAATGAATTTCAGCAGTCATTTATCCCGTTGATGGACACACTAGGGATTAATGTGATATCGAGTGTAGAGGAGCTGCTTAATGAAGCACGCAATTGATTTTTTTATACAAACCAGACAGCCGAAGTCTCCTTCGGATCGTTTGGTTATGACCATCCTGTGTCGTAATGAAGTCGATATCATTGAAGCGAATATTCGGGTGCATGCGAGTTTGGGTGTTGATGCGTTTGTGGTAATGGATAATGGTTCGACTGATGGTACGAGAGAGTTGTTACAAACTTTGTCCATGGAGTTTGAAGTTCATGTTATCGATCAGCCGTCGCAAACCTATCAGCAGGCTAAGTGGATGAAGCAGTTGGCGGTGTATGCTCGAGATAAGTTGGGCGCACGCTGGGTTGTCAGTAATGACGCGGATGAGTTTTGGTTGCCTGAAAAAGCTGACCTCAAATCTTATCTTAAGGCCAATGATTCGGTGGTCACCGTTGAACGCAGTAATATGCTGCTGACTGAAGAGGCTCTTAGCGACTCATATCATTTTTCACAGGCTAGCCACCGTGTACTTTATCCGGTTTGTTATGATCGTGACGTTCAGAAACAAGACGATCAGATATCCATGCTTCTAGTTCCAATTAGCCCAAAAGTTATCATAAATCCGAAGGGGTTGATTAAATTAAGCGGCGGCAATCACCGCGCTAAGCATTATGGAAAGTTTTTGTCGGCGCGTAAGGAAACTGGGATTCGAGTCTATCATTACCCTATCCGTTCTTATGAACAGTTCGAAGCTAATATTCAACAACGCCAACAGTTGCTTAAGTTGCCTAATGCAAGAATGGGGGATCATTACCGTCGTTGGGTACGTCTGTATGAGGAAGGTAGACTTTATGAAGAGTTTCAGCGATTTGTGGCTACGGCAGAGCAATTAGCTGCGCTAGAGCATTATCGAATTGCCATAAAGGATTCACAAGCGGGCGCTATAATAAAGCGTGCACTGGCTGATCATAAAAAGGATTAAACATGAAAATTGCGGTTGCCGGAACGGGGTATGTGGGTCTTTCGATAGCGATGTTGCTATCGCAAAAGCATGAAGTGGTCGCATTGGACATCGTTGCGGAAAAGATTGAGATGCTTAACAATAAGCGATCACCGATTTCAGACACTGAAATTGAGGACTTTCTCTCGAATAAGAAACTGAACTTTAAAGCGACTTTGGATAAAGAAGAAGCCTATCTGGATGCGGATTATGTGGTGATAGCCACGCCAACAGATTATGACACCCAAACCAATACGTTCAATACCCACTCAGTTGAAGTTGTGATTAAAGATGTGATGGCAATCAACCCGAATGCGGTGATGGTGATTAAATCCACGATTCCGGTTGGTTACACGGATCGTATCAAACAAGAACTTCAATGTGACAATCTGATCTTCTCACCAGAATTTTTAAGGGAGGGTAAGGCGCTATATGACAATCTTTACCCATCGCGCATCATTGTGGGTGAAAAATCACCCCGAGCCGAGGTGTTTGCCAACCTTTTGCTAGAAGGTGCGTTTAAAGATGTGGAAACCATACCAGTATTGTTCACCGATGCAACCGAAGCCGAGGCAGTGAAATTATTCTCCAATACCTATTTGGCGATGCGCGTTGCCTATTTTAATGAGTTGGACACCTATTGCGAGACCCATGGTTTGAGCACCAGACAGGTTATAGAGGGGGTTGGGCTTGATCCGCGTATTGGCGACCATTACAACAACCCCTCTTTTGGTTATGGTGGTTACTGCCTACCAAAAGATACCAAACAGTTGTTGGCGAACTATCAGGAAGTGCCAAATAACTTGATTCGCGCGATTGTCGATGCCAATACCACTCGAAAGGATTTTATTGCCGATTCGGTGATTAAACGTAATCCAAAGGTAGTGGGGATTTATCGTTTGGTGATGAAACAGGGTTCGGATAATTTCAGAGCTTCCGCCATTCAGGGAGTGATGAAACGTATTAAGGCAAAGGGAATAGAGGTGGTCGTTTATGAGCCAGTTCTGCAAGAAGACGAGTTTTTCAGTTCCAAAGTCCTTAAAGATTTGCAAGCTTTTAAGACTTCAGCAGACGTTATTATCGCTAACCGTATGACCGATGAAATAAAAGATGTTGAACAAAAAGTGTATACGCGAGATTTATTTGGAAATGATTAGATGAAAATACTTGTTACTGGCTCAGCGGGCTTTATCGGTTTTTTTACAGTGCAGGCTTTGTTAAAGCAAGGCCATCAAGTGATTGGAATTGATAATCTCAATGATTATTACGATGTGAATTTAAAGCAAGCGCGTTTAGAGTTTTTAGAACGGTTTTGCGTGGAGAACGGTTACGACGAAGAGTATCGTTTTCTCAAGGTTAATATTGCCGACCGGGAGGCCATGGCTGAGTTTTTCAAGCAGTATGAATTTGATCGGGTGATTCACTTGGCCGCTCAGGCCGGCGTGCGTTATTCCATCGAGAACCCGAACGCTTATGTAGACTCCAATGTTGTAGGGTTTGTGAATGTGCTGGAGGGGTGTCGCCAGCAAAAAACTGCCCATCTGGTTTACGCTTCTTCCAGTTCTGTTTATGGAATGAACACTAAAATTCCATTCTCGACGGATGATCGAGTGGATTTTCCAATTTCTTTATATGCAGCGACCAAAAAATCCAATGAGTTGATGGCTCATACCTATAGTCATTTGTACAACATTCCCACTACAGGGCTGCGGTTCTTTACCGTTTATGGCCCTTGGGGGCGTCCGGACATGGCGTATTTTTCGTTTACCAAGAAAATACTTAACGGTGAAACAATCGATGTATTCAATCACGGTCAAATGGAACGAGATTTCACTTACATCGATGATATTGTCGAAGGCGTGGTTCGTGTGATGGATTATGTTCCACAATCGCAACAGACGGAGATTACCAGTGCCCAAGCACCGTATAAAATTTATAACATCGGAAATAATCAGCCCATTACACTGGAGCGTTTTATAAATGCGATCGAGTCCGCCACAGATAAAAAGGCGGTTCGCAATAATTTGCCAATGCAACCGGGGGACGTTCCCAGAACTTATGCTGATGTCAGTGATCTGATGGAGGACGTTGGTTTTAAACCTTCCACTGAGATTGAGGAGGGTATCCAAAAATTTGTGGATTGGTATCGTATTCAAAATCAATAGTGCTTAGTGGCACCTACGATGTAAATAAGAGTGGCTAAATGGTGAAGTCAAACCCTTTTAATGACGCTTCGGTTTATGAATTGTACCCGACTCAAGTGATTGCTCCTTCTACACAAAGAGCTTTGTCGAGAGCAGTTCATGACTTATTGATTAACCATGAAGCTATTACTCCTAGAGCCGGTGGCACCTCTTTGGGTGGTCAGGCGATCGGGTCAGGGACTCTAATTGAAGTCTCCAAGCATCTAACGAAAATCATTGCCTATCGCCCAAAAGAAAGGGAGGTGGATGTCGAACCGGGGGTAATTCAGGATGATTTGAATGATTGTCTTAAGGCTGACGGTTTGCGGTTTGCGCCGGATACCTCGACCTCTAATCGCGCCATGATTGGCGGCATGATCGGCAATAATTCCTGCGGCTCTTATTCTGTTTATTACGGCACCACACGCGAGCACGTAAAGTCCGTCGATGTGATTCTGGCGGATGGTTCCGAAACTACCTTCGGCCCGCTTAGCGACAATCAGTTGCAACAAAAGCTCAATCAACAGGATTTCGAAGGCAATGTTTATCGCACCGTGTTCAATCTGCTGGAGCGCCACGGACAAACCATCCTGGAACATTACCCTCATTCATCGATAAAACGGCGCAATACCGGCTATGCGTTGGATGAGCTGTATCGTTTTCACCAACCTTTCAATCCTAAGGGAAAACCCTTCAATCTAACGCCTTTAATCTGCGGCAGTGAAGGCACCTTGGCGGTCATTAAGCAGGCCTGCCTGAATTTGGTTGAATTGCCCAAATATCGTCAACTGTTGTGCGCGCATTTTGATTCCATCGAGGCGGCGATGAAAATCGTGCCGCATTTGCTTGAATTTGAACCCGCCGCGATTGAACTGATCGACAAAGCGACGTTGGATGGTGCAAAAGCCAATCGCCTGCAACAGCAGAACCGTTTTTGGATTGAGGGCGATCCACAAGCGGTGCTGGTGATCGAGCTGTTTGACGATTCCGCATCCGACTTGAACAGTCGTTTACAAAATCAGCAGGCCTGGTTGCTGGAGCATGGCGCTTATGCGGTTCCGATTATTGAACCAGAGGATGCTACCAGAGTCTGGGAGGTACGCAAGGCTGGACTGGGCATGTTGATGGGAAGAGTCACTCGCAAGAAAGCGGTGGCGGTGATTGAAGACGCCGCTGTTCCGGTACGCGACCTGTTTGAGTATTTTCAGGATGTACAGTCGTTGATGGCCGAGTTGCAAGTTGGGTGTGTTTATTATGGCCATGCTTCGGTCGGTTTGATTCATATTCGTCCGGAGCTGGATTTGGCGACGGCAGAGGGTAAAAACTTATTTCAACTCATTGCCGAGCGCAATTCCAAACTGGTGAAGAAGTACCGAGGCGCTTTGTCCGGCGAACATGGAGACGGTCGCATTCGCGCCCCGTTTCTCAAAGAGCAGGTGGGTGAGCAGGTTTACGCTTGGCTGAAAGAAATTAAATATGCCTTTGACCCGCATAATTTACTCAATCCCGGAGTGATCATCAGTGACACGCCGATTACTGACAATTTACGTGCCGATCGCCAGCCACAACAGCGTTTGTCAACCGCCTTTGACTGGACTAAAGATTTATCGCTGATGGATGCGGTTGAGAAATGCAACGGCGCGGGGGCCTGTCGAAAGTCGGCGGGCCGTGGCGTCATGTGTCCGTCCTATCAGGCGACACGGGAAGAAAATTATTCGACTCGTGGGCGCAGCAATTTGTTGCGTTATGCTTTGACCGAACCCGACCCTCGAAAAGCGTTGAATGATGCAGAGTTGCAAGATGCGCTGGCACTGTGTCTGGGGTGCAAAGCCTGTAAAACAGAGTGTCCGGCCAATGTCGATATGGCGCGTTTGAAGGCCGAGGTGCTTCATCAGACACGAAAGTTTTTTGACTTGAGTGATTGGGCGATGAAGCATTATGCAGGCCTGCTCAATCTGGGTCAGAAGTGGCCAAGACTCTTTAATGCGGTGCAGTCTTTAAGCCTGGTCAAAAAAGCGCTAGGGGTGGATGTTCGCAGAACACTGCCGCAAGCGCATTCGCAAAACCTAAAGGCCTGGTGGTTGAGTCAAAAGGTTGAACCGATACCGGCTGCTTCAAAAGTGTGGGTGTTGGTCGACCTGTTCAGCCAGTTTCAGGAGCCCCAAGTGGGGCAGGCGGTGTTGCGCAGTTTGAGCAAGATGGGCTTGCAGGTAGAGCCTGTTTTTTTGAGCGCCTCTCCACGGGCTTTGATCAGTCAAGGGCTTTTAGCGGAAGCCAAACAGGCATTGTCGCAGACGGTAAAGTTAATCAAGAGCTGGCAGTCTGGTGATTATATTGTGGGCATTGAGCCTTCTGAGCTGTTGGTTTGGCGCGATGAAGCGCGTGATCTGCTTAAATTGGAACCCTCTGAGAATGAACAGGCCTGCTATCAAGCCTTGTTTAATCAAGTATTGTCTTATGAGGAGTTAATACTGCGCCTCTCGGGAGTGGGGACTCTGCCGAAATTCAAACAAGTAAAACGCAAGGTCTGGTTGCATGTGCATTGTCACCAAAAGGCGTTGGCGCAACCGGATGATAGTCGCAAAGCCTTGGAAATGATTCCGGGGGTGGCGGTTGAAGTGATCCTGTCAGGCTGTTGCGGTATGTCCGGCGAGTTTGGCTATAAGCATTATGAGGTTTCCAAGACCATTGCCGAGCAAACTTTGTTGCCGACGCTCGAGCATGCTCAGGAAGTGGATTGGATTGTCGCCACCGGCACCAGCTGCCGTCACCAGTTGGCCGATTTTGGTCAGTATTCGGCTTTGCATATCGCCCAAGTGTTTGACCAGGCAATGGATTGAGTTCTGGATTGCTTCAATGTTTAAGTGTCTTAACTATGGATTCGTCACCAGGCCTGTTCATTCTGAGTTTTCTATAAAATCAGGCCGTGTTCATTGGTTGAAAAAGGGCGCTAAGACTTTTTTCAGTTCTTGTGGTCGGCTGTCGCTTGCTTTTAAGGGTTCATGACACCAGACAGCATCCGGCCAAACTTCGTCGTTCTCTTCTCTGAAAATCAAATGAATGTGTTGATGGGGGTTTTTATTGCCAATTTTGGCGAGATTGAAATGCTCTCCAATATCATTCTTCTGGATAAAATCAATCAGACGATAGATTTCGCCATACAACTGTTGAATATAGTCCAAGTTTTCACTGGCCTGTAAAGAAGCTTTTGGAACGATGAGCATCCACGGTATTTGGGTTTTTTCGGCCATGAGCGAATACAGAGGGTGGTCGTAGAGATAGACCGCATCAAAGGTCGATTCAAGTAATTCGGAGGTGTGGTTTGGCAGAATAATATCCATAATGATTCGCTGGTTAAAAACGTGGGGTAAAACGCCCATTCGTACTATTTACAGGTTAGAATGAACGGATAGTCAAAACTAAATAATAGCAGAAATTTATGCAAACGCTGACAAATGAATCGACATTGCTTTACTTGGCCTCCGGCTCGCCACGCAGACAGGAACTGCTGAGGCAGCTGGAATTGAAGTTTGAGGTAATCAATGCGCCTGTGGAAGAGGTCGCCTTGCCGCACGAGAGTCCCCCTTCTTATGTTCGGCGCATCGCGATTGAGAAAGCGCTGGCCGGCTTTAACAAGGTAGCCGGAAAGCAAATTTGGGTGATAGGGGGAGATACCGCGGTGGTGCTGGGCGACAAGGTATTTGGCAAGCCAAAAAACGAAGCCGACGCCTGTCGGATGCTGACCATGCTTTCCGGTAAGACTCATACCGTTTTGTCTGCTGTGGCGGTGGTTTACGATGGCCAAGTGTTCTCAGAGTTAAATCAGACGTTGGTCACCTTTCGCGATTTAAGTCACGAAGAAATTTTAGCCTATTGGCGAAGTGAAGAACCTCAAGGGAAGGCAGGCAGTTATGCCATTCAAGGATTGGGAGCCCGGTTTATTGAGAAAATCGAGGGCAGTTATTCCGGCGTGATGGGGTTGCCACTGTATGAATTGGATCAACTCTTAGCCGCATCCGGCTATTCAAAATAATAAAAAGGCATGGTCAATGCATAACGAAGAAAAAGTCTTAGTCAATGTCACCCCGAACGAAACCCGTGTGGCGTGGGTCGAAAACGGCGTGCTTCAGGAAATCTGGGTTGAGCGCACCAACAAACGCGGTCTGGTAGGCAATATCTATATCGGAAAAGTCGATCGGGTCTTGCCGGGCATGCAGGCCGCGTTTGTGAATGTTGGTTTGGAACGGGCGGCGTTTTTGCACGTTTCCGATGTTTGCCAGAAAAGCGTCGGGCATGACGAAGAGGAGGACTGTGAGGACATCGCCAAGCTTCTGCGTCCCGGGCAGAAGATTATGGTTCAAGTGGTGAAGGATCCTTTAGGAACCAAAGGTGCGCGCATTACCATGCAGGTCACCATTCCTTCGCGAATGGCGGTATATATGCCGAATGAGCGAGCTCTGGGCGTTTCGCAAAAAATTGAAATGGCCGAAGAGCGTGATCGATTGCGTGAGTTAATGAAGCAAGTTCCAGAGTTTAAGGAGTCGGAAGGGGGCTTTATCGTACGAACGGTTGCCGAAGGCGTGGATTTTCATGAGTTGAGGGCGGACATTATTTTTCTACAACGTTTATGGAACGATGTTCAGGAGAAAGGGCGTGCAGCGCGCAAGCCGAGCGTGATTTATGAAGATTTGCCTTTGTACTTAAGAATCATGCGCGATATTCCGATTGACCGTATCGAAAAAATCCGTGTGGATTCATCCGAAACTTTGCAGAAAATGCAGCAGTTTGTGAAGACCTATGTAATGGAGCTGGGGGATAAAGTAGGGCTTTACACTGGAGAGCGGCCGATATTTGATCTTTATAATATCGAGCAAGAAATTCAAGGAGCGCTTGAAAAACGGGTGAGCCTGAAGTCCGGCGGTTACCTCATTATTGATCAAACAGAAGCAATGACCACCATCGATGTGAATACCGGTGCGTTTGTAGGCCATAAAAACTTGGAAGAAACCATTTATCGCACCAATCTTGAGGCAACCCAGGCGATTGCCCGTCAGTTGCGCTTGCGTAATTTGGGGGGGATTATCATTCTTGATTTCATCGATATGGAATATGAAGAGCATAAGTCCCACGTGCTGGCGGCGTTGGAAAAAGAGTTGTCAAAGGATCGCGTCAAAACTTCAATCAGCAATATTTCCAGTTTGGGGCTGGTGGAGATGACCCGTAAGCGAACCCGCGAAAGTTTGGAAAGAACCTTGTGTGAATCTTGTCCTATGTGCAATGGTCGCGGTACGGTTAAGACCGCCGAAACGGTCGCTTATGAGATATTTCGGGAAATTACCCGTATGGCGCGTTCGTTTGATGCGAAGCAGTATCGGGTCATTGCGGCGGAAAGTGTGGTGGCTCGTATAATGGACGAGGAGTCCAGCAGTGTGGCCGAGCTAGAGGCTTTTTTGGACAAAAGCATTCGTTTTCAAGCGGAAAGCACCTACGCGGCTGAGCAGTTTGATGTGGTGATGATGTAACGAGGATGGCATGATTAAGTTCAAGTTGAGAGGCCAGGCATGATTCGAAGAACGCACCAACTTTTATTTGTACTGTTTGCGTTGTTTGTTGCTTATTTGCTGGTTGTGCGCTTACTTATTTCCTGGGCGCAATGGGCTCCGAATCAGTTTGGATCGGTGGTCGAGACCTTTACTGATACAGAAATTGTTTTTCAGGATCTGGATATCGATCAGAACTGGATGGGTGTAACGGTGCATGCCAAAGAGCTTTTGGTTGAACATCGCACTTTTGAGTTTGAGGCCGGCAGAATCTCAATAGATTTGAATGTATTTTCGCCGTTGATTCCGCAGATGAGTTGGGGGGATTTTTTGGAGGTGGAAAACCTGATTCTTTGGGAGTTCCAGCCAAAACAGGGTGAGAGTGCTCTGAAGAAATCATCTCAGCCGGTTTCTCTGGAATCGGTGGAGGCGCTGTTTGCTAAGGTACAACTCAACAGGCTGTGGAAGCGGGTTAATATATCTGAGCTTTCAGCCTCCATTCGCACTGAGGGGAATCCCTTTAAGATTAATGTGGAAACCTTTCAAGCCTACAAAGGTGCCAATTGGAGCATGGCAGCGGATTTTACTCTGTCATATGGCTCCTCTCTCCAGGAAGAGGTATTTCAGTTTAAAGGGTCGTTTTTACCTAACGTTTGGGGGAGGGCTGATCGAGGACGGTTCTCTCTGACATCGTTTGAGCCGCTTGAGCTTGAAGGGTTGGCGAGATTGCTGCCGGATAAATGGCATGACGTGATTCCCGAAGGGGAATTGACGGTTGATGTTAGCGGTGAGATGGCGGGTGGCAGACTGTCGGATGCGACCATTGAATTATATGCGCAAGCCTTGCAGTGGCCTGATAGTGTCGAAGCGCTTCCCAAGACATTGGGCGTTGATCTGGCTTGGCAGAGCCCGTCTAAAGTGTATGGTGAGCGCGATGTGAAGTGGCACTTTTCAGCCAGCCAGCTTCAGATTGATAATCAATATATTGAGACGGTTGCTCCGATTGAGCTTTCCTTTGCGGGGAACCGGAATCTGTCTTTTACAACCAAACGTTTTGATATCGAGCCCTTTAAGCGCATGGTGCACGCGATTTTGAAAAACGAAAATGTGGCCGATCTTTTTGATGCGTCTGTTGAGCTTTCTTTGCAGGATATTGAAGGTGAGCTGGATGTCGATACCTTAGTCGTTGAAAACCTTTCGATGGAAATCTCAAAATTGTCCGTGCCGGTGACGAACCTGCCCGGGTTGGCAATGGAGCAGATATTTATCGATAAACGTGGCAATGATTTTCAAGTGATTGTCGATAAGCCTTTTTGGGTGATGGAGCCTCGTCTTCACCCGGTTCCGATGCGTTTCCAGATAAAAAACAGGCTTAAAGGCAAGTTGAATTTCTCTGAATCTGAATGGCAAGTCAGTCCTTTAAAAATGACATGGGATGAAATGCCTGTGCAAATATCCGCTCACGGAGACTTTTTTGGTGGGCTTGAATCCCAGCTTTCAATCACGCCAGATTCAATGCAGAAAGTAAAAGATTATCTGCCTTACGGTTTGATGTCCGAAAAACTGCAGGCCTGGTTGAAAAATGCCTTATTAGCCGGGGAGGAACTGGAAGGCCAGTTTTACTTTAATGGAAATCTAAACGATTATCCGTTTACTGAGGGTGAGACTACATTTGGAGGGGAGGTTTCTGTCAAGAATGCGCGCTTGAAATTTCAGCCGAAATGGCCAGAGCTTTCGGGGCTTGATGCAAAAATCACCTTCACACCATATCGCCTCGAGATTGCCTCCGACAAAGTCACCTTGACTCCCGGGCTTGCGGCCAAGGATGTTCGAGTACTGATTGATGATTTGCATACAAAAAATATCGCCGTTCACATTAACGGAATGGTCAGTGCGCCAGCTGAGAAAGCTATGGCCTATTTTCTGGAAACGCCATTGCCAGCTAAGCTTGGCGTGAATGAGCTGTTAAGTGATCAGGATAAAATTGCGCTTTCGGGAAAACTTCAGCTTGATTTGCAGGATATCTGGATTCCGGTGCATGGTTTTGCTGGCAGAGACGAGACGGTTTCCGGAAAGGTGACGTTGAGTGAGTCTAAGTTGCGGCTTTATGACCAGTTTGTGGTGGATAAGATTGCTGGGGTCATTCAATTTACAGAGCAATCGGTCAATGGGCAGAATCTCAAAGCGGTGGTGGAAAAAGGTGACGCGGACTTCAATATCCGTACTGATTTAAAAGCGCAAAAGGTTGAGATAACCGGTAACGGGGTGGCGGAACCTGACTATCCGACTCTACTGGATGGTCAAGTCGGATGGAAGTCGGTTTTTACCTTGCCTCTAAAAAAACAAGATCAGACCAACTTGACGGCTGAAATTGAACTGGACTCGCGAAAGGCGCAATGGAAAATGCCCGCGCCGCTTAATCAGGAGGCTCTAAGTGGTCTCACTAAATTAAATGTGGTGAGTCAGTCAGAGCAAACCCGGATAACAGGCAGTGTTGAAAGTCTGGGGGTGTTTATTTTCCAGATCAACGAGGCAGATGAGAATAAAAAGCGTGTTGCTGGAGCTATTAACTTGGGGATGGGGGAAACACAAGCATTACTGTCTAATCAAGCCAAGGTTTCCGTAAATGGGCAGTTGCCGTTGCTGGATTTGGATGGTTGGATTCAATGGCAAGCCCCGGGCAAGGAAGAAGGAACTGAATGGCTTGAACCGATAGTTTGGGCGAAATCTAGCCTGACTTTCAATTCAGTTCAGTTGTTTAATGAAACCTATCCGGCTATGAACTTGACTTGGCAGGGCACGCAGAATAATCAAATATCCTTTAATTCCAGTGCCGATTATTTGAATGCGGTGGCTCAGTTGCAAGGCGATCATCAGCTAGACATAAGTGTGAGCAAGCTCCATCTTAATCTGCCTGACGACACCTTCACAAAAACGGATGTGGATGAGCAGGAGGCAGAGCAGAAAATACAGGCTTGCAAAGCAAAGACACCTTCCATTGGAACATGGCCAAGGATTAACTTCAGTGGGCAAAACCTATCAATTAATGACAAGCTGATGAGCAGCATGCGTTTTGAGTTGGAGGATGGGCGTAATGCCCTGCATTTTAAAGACCTTAAGGTTGTGTTCGCCAATGGGGCTGGAGTATTGGATGGCCAGTACTTCTTTCATAAAGTGCCTAAACAAAGTAGTGCTGTCCTGAAGGTAACGTCCTCAAATGTTAAAAGTCTGACAAGGTTGATAGGTTTGAAACAGGGCTTTAGCGGTAAAAAAGCCGACCTTAAAGCCAATCTGGCCTGGTCGGGTGGGCTCGAGTGTTTCGATTTACTCGGTCTGACCGGTCAGACCGGTTTTGAAATCAGGGATGGTGTGGTGGATGATGTCGAACCTGGATTTGCTAGGTTATTGGGCTTGCTTAATGTGACCTCCATTGCGCGACGTTTGTCATTGAACCTAAAGGATGTCACGACTAAAGGCATGGCTTACGATAATATTAAAGGTAAAGCGCTGTTTAAAGACGGTTTGTTGCAATTAGATGGATTTAAAATGAGAGCCCCCTCTGCATCAGTGGATTTGTTTGGAAATGTGGATTTGATTCAAAGGGAATTCAAACTTAAAGCTGAAGTAACGCCAGCACTGGGAAGTTCATTGCCAGCCTTGAGTGCCATTACTGGGGTCGCGACCCCATTGGGTGCGCTTGCCATTTACGCACTAATGAAAGTGATACCGGATATCAATGAAGACTTGGTCACTTATCGTTACGATGTGACAGGGCCTTGGGCAAAGCCTGTCATTAAAGAACGTAATGGCCAAACTAAACCTCAAGAGGTTGAGTCTGGAGTTGATGAGTTATTGAATTAATAAAAAGTTAAATTAATTTCAAAAAGAGTGTTGACACTAAATCGAACTCTGGGCATAATACGCACCTCTTCAAGACGAGGTGGTGATTCACCGCTGAGCCGAGAAGGAAAGCGGCATAGCCGTGAGGATTTTGAAGAAAATAATTTGAAAATAATTATTGACATTAAAGGCCGAGCGGACATATAATACGCAGCTTGCCGAGACGGAAAACAACGAAGTTGCTGACCGTCTCGAAGAGACCTAAGTTCTTTAAAAATCAGGTAATTCAGAGATAATTTATGTGGAAGCTCCTTAAGTGAGTAACCTAATAAAAAATCTCGAAACGACAAAATTATGTATATAGGTAGAAGAAATTCTTCCATGCAGAATCTTGTCAATTCCGAGTGTTTAGACCAGAGATGGTCGTTATAAATATATCAAGCAAGATTAAACTGAAGAGTTTGATCCTGGCTCAGAATGAACGCTGGCGGTAGGCTTAACACATGCAAGTCGGACGGAAACGATAGATTAGCTTGCTATTCTAGGCGTCGAGTGGCGGACGGGTGAGTAACGCGTGGGAATCTACCCTATAGTTGGGGACAACATATGGAAACGTATGCTAATACCGAATATGCTCTACGGAGTAAAGGAGCCCTCTTCTTGAAAGGTTTCGCTATAGGATGAGCCCGCGTAGGATTAGCTAGTTGGTAAGGTAATGGCTTACCAAGGCAACGATCCTTAGCTGGTTTGAGAGGATGATCAGCCACACTGGGACTGAGACACGGCCCAGACTCCTACGGGAGGCAGCAGTGGGGAATATTGCACAATGAGCGAAAGCTTGATGCAGCCATACCGCGTGTGTGAAGAAGGCCCGAGGGTTGTAAAGCACTTTCAATTGGGAGGAAGATAGAGTAGTTAATACCTGCTTTATTTGACGTTACCTTTAGAAGAAGCACCGGCTAACTCTGTGCCAGCAGCCGCGGTAATACAGAGGGTGCAAGCGTTATTCGGAATTACTGGGCGTAAAGCGCGCGTAGGCGGATTAGTAAGTCAGTTGTGAAAGCCCTGGGCTCAACCTAGGAACTGCATCTGATACTGCTAGTCTAGAGTTTAGTAGAGGGAAGGGGAATTCCAGGTGTAGCAGTGAAATGCGTAGATATCTGGAGGAACATCAGTGGCGAAGGCGCCTTCCTGGACTAAAACTGACGCTGAGGTGCGAAAGCGTGGGTAGCGAACGGGATTAGATACCCCGGTAGTCCACGCCGTAAACGATGTCAACTAGTTGTTGGCCTTATTAAAAAGGTTAGTAACAAAGCTAACGCGATAAGTTGACCGCCTGGGGAGTACGGTCGCAAGATTAAAACTCAAAGGAATTGACGGGGGCCCGCACAAGCGGTGGAGCATGTGGTTTAATTCGATGCAACGCGAAGAACCTTACCATCCCTTGACATCCTGCGAACTTTCTAGAGATAGATTGGTGCCTTCGGGAACGCAGTGACAGGTGCTGCATGGCTGTCGTCAGCTCGTGTCGTGAGATGTTGGGTTAAGTCCCGCAACGAGCGCAACCCTTATCTTTAGTTGCTACCATTTAGTTGAGAACTCTAAAGAGACTGCCGGTGATAAACCGGAGGAAGGCGGGGGCGACGTCAAGTCATCATGGCCCTTATGGGATGGGCTACACACGTGCTACAATGGGGGGTACAAAGAGCAGCCAACTGGCAACAGTGCGCGAATCTCAAAAAACCCTTCGTAGTCCGGATTGGAGTCTGCAACTCGACTCCATGAAGTCGGAATCGCTAGTAATCGTGGATCAGAATGCCGCGGTGAATACGTTCCCGGGCCTTGTACACACCGCCCGTCACACCATGGGAGTGGGCTGCAAAAGAAGTGGCTAGTCTAACCTTCGGGAGGACGGTCACCACTTTGTGGTTCATGACTGGGGTGAAGTCGTAACAAGGTAGCCGTAGGGGAACCTGCGGCTGGATCACCTCCTTTAAGATAAAAGGTTACGAGCTTAAGCGAGCTTTCACATAAATTGTCTCTGAATTACATGAAAATAGTGAACGACCTGGGTCTGTAGCTCAGTTGGTTAGAGCGCACCCCTGATAAGGGTGAGGTCGGTGGTTCAAATCCACCCAGACCCACCAAAACGGGGCTATAGCTCAGCTGGGAGAGCGCCTGCCTTGCACGCAGGAGGTCTGCGGTTCGATCCCGCATAGCTCCACCAATAACAACCGCTAATGTGGTTTTAGTTGATTGATAAGAAATTAGAGATTGATTGAGAATATATTAGCGGTTCTTATTGTCTGGGAAGTGAGTGAATGTTAGAATTCCGCTTCTCAGTTACACGATAAAACTGAAGTTCTTTAAAAATTTGGAATAGATCTCTCAAAGTGAATCACGCCGACATGTGATTCACAACTTAACCCCTTCCCGGGGGTTAAGGAGAAAAATCTTAAAGTGATCATTCGTAAGAATGATTGCTGTAAGTAATAGGTAAAAATGTATTTATTGAGAATACTCAAGCGATACATCATGACAGCGAAACTTTTAGTTGCGTACACTCATCAGACCTTATAAGCAGAAGCAAGTTCATTAAATGGTATAGCTACCAGAACCTGTGGAGTTAACAAAAGGCATAAGGTTATTTTTGAGTTGTATAGTTAAGTGACTAAGCGTACACGGTGGATGCCTAGGCGGTAGAAGGCGACGAAGGACGTAGTAACTTGCGATAAGCCACGGGGAGCTAGTAAACAAGCTTTGATCCGTGGATTTCCGAATGGGAAAACCCATCCTTTATGGATATCCCCTTGTGGGAGGCTAACCCGGAGAACTGAAACATCTAAGTACCCGGAGGAAAAGAAATCAACCGAGATTCCCCTAGTAGCGGCGAGCGAACGGGGACCAGCCCTTAAGCATTTATAAGAGTAGCAGAACAGTCTGGAAAGTCTGACGATACAGGGTGATAGTCCCGTATGCGAAACTCTTTTAAGTGTGAAATCGAGTAGGTCGGAACACGTGAAATTCTGACTGAACATGGGGGGACCACCCTCCAAGGCTAAATACTCTCTACCGACCGATAGTGAACCAGTACCGTGAGGGAAAGGCGAAAAGAACCCCTGAAGGGGAGTGAAATAGAACCTGAAACCGTGTACGTACAAGCAGTGGGAGCAGACTTGTTCTGTGACTGCGTACCTTTTGTATAATGGGTCAGCGACTTACATTATGTAGCGAGGTTAACCGAATAGGGGAGCCGTAGGGAAACCGAGTCTTAAATGGGCGATTAGTTGCATGGTGTAGACCCGAAACCGGGCGATCTATCCATGGCCAGGTTGAAGGTGCCGTAACAGGTACTGGAGGACCGAACCCACGTATGTTGAAAAATGCGGGGATGAGCTGTGGATCGGAGTGAAAGGCTAATCAAGCCCGGAGATAGCTGGTTCTCCTCGAAAACTATTTAGGTAGTGCCTCATGTATCACTGTTGGGGGTAGAGCACTGTTATGGTCTAGCGGTCCGTCAAGGATTAGCAGCCCATTGCAAACTCCGAATACCAACAAGTGCAATCATGGGAGACAGACTGCGGGTGCTAACGTCCGTTGTCAAGAGGGAAACAACCCAGACCGCCATCTAAGGTCCCTAAATATTACTCAGTGGGAAAGGATGTGGGAAGGCTCAGACAGTCAGGAGGTTGGCTTAGAAGCAGCCACCCTTTAAAGAAAGCGTAATAGCTCACTGATCGAGTCGGCCTGCGCCGAAGATTTAACGGGGCTAAGTAATATACCGAAGATGCGGATGCCGTAAGGCATGGTAGAGGAGCGTCGTGTAAGCCTGCGAAGGGAAGTTGTAAAGCTTCCTGGAGGTATCACGAGTGCGAATGCTGACATGAGTAGCGATAAAGGGAGTGAAAAGCTCCCTCGCCGAAAGACCAAGGTTTCCTACGCAACGTTAATCGACGTAGGGTTAGTCGACCCCTAAGGTGAGGCCGAGAGGCGTAATCGATGGGAAGCAGGTTAATATTCCTGCACTTTTTATTACTGCGATGGAGGGACGGAGTAGGCTAAATCAGCTTGGCGATGGTTGTCCAAGTTTAAGGATGTAGGCAGAACACTTAGGTAAATCCGGGTGTTTAATGCTGAGATCTGATGACGAGTCCTCTTTTGGACGAAGTGATTGATGCCATGCTTCCAAGAAAAGCTTCTAAGCTTCAGGTAATAAAGAATCGTACCCCAAACCAACACAGGTGGTCAGGATGAGAATTCCAAGGCGCTTGAGAGAACTCGGGTGAAGGAACTAGGCAAAATGACACCGTAACTTCGGGAGAAGGTGTGCCCCTGCCGGTGATGAGACTTGCTCTCTAAGCTAGTGGGGGTTGCAGAGACCAGGTGGCTGCGACTGTTTACTAAAAACATAGCACTGTGCAAAATCGAAAGATGACGTATACGGTGTGACGCCTGCCCGGTGCCGGAAGGTTAATTGATGGGGTTAGCTTATGCGAAGCTCTTGATCGAAGCCCCGGTAAACGGCGGCCGTAACTATAACGGTCCTAAGGTAGCGAAATTCCTTGTCGGGTAAGTTCCGACCTGCACGAATGGCGTAACGATGGCCACACTGTCTCCACCCGAGACTCAGCGAAATTGAAATCGCAGTTAAGATGCTGCGTACCCGCGGCTAGACGGAAAGACCCCGTGAACCTTTACTACAGCTTTGCACTGGACTTTGACACTATCTGTGTAGGATAGGTGGGAGGCTTTGAAGCCGTGACGCTAGTCATGGTGGAGCCGTCCTTGAAATACCACCCTGGTATTGTTGAGGTTCTAACCTCGGTCAGTGAATCCTGATCAGGGACAGTGTATGGTGGGTAGTTTGACTGGGGCGGTCTCCTCCTAAAGAGTAACGGAGGAGCGCGAAGTTACCCTCAGCACGGTCGGACATCGTGCAATGAGCGCAAGAGTATAAGGGTGATTGACTGCGAGACTGACACGTCGAGCAGGTGCGAAAGCAGGTTCTAGTGATCCGGTGGTTCTGTGTGGAAGGGCCATCGCTCAACGGATAAAAGGTACTCCGGGGATAACAGGCTGATACCGCCCAAGAGTTCATATCGACGGCGGTGTTTGGCACCTCGATGTCGGCTCATCACATCCTGGGGCTGAAGTCGGTCCCAAGGGTATGGCTGTTCGCCATTTAAAGTGGTACGCGAGCTGGGTTTAGAACGTCGTGAGACAGTTCGGTCCCTATCTGCCGTGGGCGTTGGAAAATTGAGAGGGGCTGCTCCTAGTACGAGAGGACCGGAGTGGACGAACCGCTGGTGTTCGGGTTGTTGTGCCAACAGCATTGCCCGGTAGCTACGTTCGGGAAGGATAACCGCTGAAAGCATCTAAGCGGGAAACCTGCCTCAAGATAAGTTTTCCCTAGACTTTAAGTCTTCTGAAGGGCCGTTAGAGACTATGACGTTGATAGGCAAGGTGTGGAAGTGCAGCAATGTATGAAGCTAACTTGTACTAATTACCCGTGAGGCTTAACTATACAACTCAAAAGTGACTTCTTATAGAAGAGTGTCCTGATGTATTGAATGAGTGTTCAAAGTAAATACACGAAAACCGAATTATAGAGCAAGATTGAAGAGATCTGTTTCAAAGAACTTTGAAGGTTGATGAAGATCAGCCTTCAGCACCAAATTGCTTGGTGACAATAGCAAGATGGAACCACCTGATCCCATTCCGAACTCAGAAGTGAAACGTCTTAGCGCCGATGGTAGTGTGGGAGGTCCCATGCGAGAGTAGGTCATCGCCAAGCTTATATCCCTAAACCCGCCCTTGCTTCGCATCGGCGGGGTTTTTTATGTCTGTTTCAATATGATCCTTTATTACCAATCCTTTTGAAAAATAGGGTATTATTGCTATTATTATAGCTATTTAGAGGGGGGTACTATGTATCGTAGTCATTTCGGTTTGACTCAGTTGCCATTCAAAAACTCTCCGGACTTTCATTTTTTTTATGAACAGGCGTCACGTTTAGAAATTTTAAATGCCTTAATCTATGTGGTTAAGCGTGGTGACGCGATTGTTAAAGTTACAGGTGAAGTGGGCTGCGGCAAGACTACGATTCTCAGGTTGTTAGCCGGTTCTTTAGGAGATAGCTTTAAGATTGTTTATATTAATTCTCCCAATCTAAATGCGCGAGATCTCTTGTTTCATATCGCTGATGAATTATCGATTTCGCCAGATCCGGGTTTAGCAAAATTTTCATTACTCAAGTTATTGCGTGACGAACTGTTAAACCTCCATTCACAAGGTCTCCAGGTTGTCATACTGGTTGATGAAGCCCAGGCCATGTCTGTTGATACGTTAGAGGAAATTCGTTTATTAAGTAATATTGAAACAGAACACGATAAATTGGTTCAGATCGTTCTATTTGGACAGCCTGAACTTGATCATGCGCTGCAGCAACATAATTTACGCCAGTTAAAAGATCGAATTTCTTACCATATACATGTTCCGCCACTGACGCCAGAGGAGGTTCAATCCTACCTTAATTATCGTATGCGACAGGCAAGTTACAAGGGACTTGATTATTTCAATCCAAGATTTTCGAGGTTAATACATAAACTCTCTTCAGGTCTACCGCGATCAATCAATACCATTGCTGACCAGTTGTTGATGTCAGCATTCGGAATGGGTGACGTTGAATTGAAAAAACGACATTTTAAAAATATATCATCTGAAAATATTTCTAAGGTACAAATCAATTTCAAGCTCATTTCCTTGGCAATATTGGTGGTATTGATCGTTTCTTATGTTGTCATTTTTAGATTCCAGGATGCGTTAGTATCTCATTTCAGTTCAACAGATAGTGTTCGATACCATGATGTAACTTCGATAGCCCCGAAACACTCTGCACAAACTCTTCAAAAACCTAATGTAAATTTAGTTGATCAAGCTATTGAGATTGAGAGTGCTTCATTAAGTGGTGAGCACGAAAATGAAGAGTCCATTGTTATTCCAGAAGTGAATAAGTCTACGGACAAGTTATATCAGATTCTCAAAAGCACGGGTCTTAAAGAGGAACAGGTTTCTGACCTTATGAGACGTCATTATAAAACCGCCGAATGGCTTTTGGCTCACCCTTCATCTAATTATGTCATTCAGTTGTCAGTGGCTTCAGTTTCAGATTTTGTAAAAGCAATTGAATCATATGAACGTTACAAAATACCTGATGACGAATTGTACGTTATGGTAGACTTGAATATAAGTGCGAAAAAATACCGAGTGAAATTCCTTTATTTGAAGTCGGAAAGCTATTCTTATTTAAAAGAAAAATTGATTGATTTACCAAGTGCATTGAAGAAATCACAACCGTTTATTACACCGTTAAAACAACTTTTACATAGTTTAGAGCGCACTAAGCAGGCACTAAGTTAATTGGGATACCTCATGAATCTACATACTTATATCAAACCTTTCTCTTCTGTTGTCATTACTGCAGTTGCATCTTTTTTATTGGTTTCATGCGCCACTAGTGATGGGAGTCGAGAACCTGTTTCGCCCCCGTTAGATGACAAGTTCGAAATTAATGGTCATTTGGAGAAAAAACCAACACTTAGTGAACCCAAGTCTGGTGATATGGAAATCCCACCGATTGTGAGCAAGCGTGCGGTATTGCCCCCTAAGCCTAATTTTCAAAACACGGTCAAAAAATATTCTGTTTCAGCTATAAATATCCCTGTTTCCGAGTTGCTTTTCAAAATAGCGCAAGATTCAGGCAAGCAGTTGGACTTACATTCAGGCGTTGATGGTAGTGTGACTATCAATGCGATCAATCAAGATTTACCAACCATACTTAATCGAATTGCCATACAGTTAGGGTTTCTATATGAAGTTACACCCAATAGTATTGTGGTACGTCCAGATAAACCATATTGGTTCAATTATTCGATAGATTATGTCAATATCCAAAAAATCAGTCAGGACACCATAGATATGAAGATGGCAGTGGGTGGTCCATCTGGTATCGGTACTAACGGTGGAGCAGGCGGAACCGGAGGGAGCGCTGCTAACATTAAAGTTGTTTCAGAGCATGATTTTTGGAATGAGTTGGAGGAAAACCTCTCCCGGGTTGTCCAGTCTGGTTTGAACTTAGGAAAGAGTGGATCGCAAACGGCTGTGGCAAGTGGCTCGGGTTCAAAGAAAGTTATCAATAATAATATCGTTGTGAATGAGGAGGCAGGAGTCATCACTGTGTTTGCGACGGGGGCAGAACATCGAGCTGTTAAAGACTACCTTTCTGATGTGATGCATCGTGCTGAAAAACAAGTCATGATTGAAGCAACTGTGGTTGAAGTAGAGTTGTCTGATCAGTATCAGGCTGGGATTGACTGGTCAACCTTGGTTAAGTCTGATGATGGAAGTGGTGTGTTAGGGCAGAGTCTCATTCCTACTACCTTAGCAAATAATTCTGCCGTCGCGTTCAATTTTACAGGCATTGGCGGTGACTGGGATCTTGGTTTGCGTATGCTTCAGCAGTTTGGTGACACTAAAGTGTTATCTAGCCCTAAAATTATGGCAGTCAATAATCAGACAGCTTTGTTGAAAGTGGTTAACAATGAAGTGTATTTCACAATAGAAGTGAACCGTGAGGCGGCAACGACAACCAGTGCGGGTACCACTACGTATGAAACTCAAGTACATACCGTACCAGTCGGCTTCATGATGAGTGTCACCCCTTTTGTCAGTGATGATGATAATGTTTCATTAAATATTCGCCCTACTATTTCCAGAATCGTCGGTTATGTGAATGATCCGAGCCCGGATCTTGCTAGAGAAAGTATTATCAGCCGAATTCCGGTTATACAAGAACGTGAAATGGCTTCTGTTTTAAAACTAAAAGACATGCAAACGGCTGTTATTGGTGGTTTGATTGAAGATTCAAATGTTAATGATAAAAATGCCGTACCTTGGGCGAATGATATTCCCGTTATAGGTGATTTATTCTCTTATAAAGATGATTATGCCAAGAAGAGTGAGTTGGTCATTTTTATTCGGCCGATAGTGGTCAAAAACCCTGATATAGATCATGGAGACTTGTCTTCATTAAGATCTTTTTTGAAAACAGATCGTAATTAATTTCGGGTATTTTGAATCGTGAGTGTTCTACTTGAAGCATTGAAGAAAGCCGCTGAAAACAAACAGCATGGTGATGTGACCGATAAAAGTCATGAGGAGGTCGTTGATGAGTCTTCAGTTTCATCGGCATCCGCTTTGAATGATGGTGACTCTGATCTGCCAGAAGTTCAAGATCAATCTGCAGATTTTACGACAGAATTTACAGATGAATCCTCAGAAACACCTTCTTATGCCGGTTTACAGCTTTTAAATGAAGAAGAGAAGCCGGTTGAACCTTCCTTAGCGGGCGTTGATGAACTTGAACTGACTCAACAATCTCCTGAGCTTACAGAAGCCCCTGTTGATGAGGCTATTTTAACTGATGAAAAAGAAATCTCGTCTGCAAAGGGGCAATTTGTTGAGAAGACGAGTTCTTCTTCTGATACCGTTGTCGATGTCCAGCCCGATTCTGCCATGGAGGATATGCCCCCACCCATAAATGCTGAGCTAGCTTCTAGTAGAAAGGGAGTAAACAAGTCTCAACAAGTACCTGGTGAACAGTTTGAAAGTATTGCCGATGTTCAAAAATCGTCTTCAGATTCAGACAGTTATTCTTGGACAATGGATGAATTGCCAGGATACCAAGCAGGGCCTGATGGTAGAGTTGAAAGTGCTGATACACCTAAACCACCCACCAATCTCCAGCAGCAAAGTAACTCGATATTAACCTCAGAAAAACGTTTTAAAGTGTCTCCCAAAAAAAGTGTCCGAAGTCTAATATTTGGTCGGTCTTCTAACTTTGTTATTTATACGCTGTCTGTTTTTTTGTTATTGAGTTTTATAACCTTCTTTAGTGTTTTGTACTTTCAAGAGCAGAGTTTTAAACTTGAAAAAAGTATGCAGAAGTATGAGATCGCTGAATCCCCTGTGGTGAATGTTCAGGTTCAGGAAACCGACAAAAAGGCGATTGCTAACGCTGACAAGCTGCAAGAAAAAGATGTAATAGATGGCTCTCAGGCTACGATTGAAGAATCTCATTTGGTTTCGAATGATGGCCTGCAGTCTGAATCCTCCACGCAGGAGACAAGTCAAAATGTAAAAAACTCTGCTTCAGCAGACTCAATTACAAAAAACACAGCCCCGACTAGGGTTTATAGTCAAAAGGTTTTCGCGCAGCCTAAAACAGCCCCTCAGACTTTATCATTGAATGTTGAGACTGTCCCATTTGAGTCCGAGATACAGCTTGCTTATCAGTCTTTATATGCGGGTGAATATAATAAGTCGGCTCAATTATTCAATAAAGTGTTGCGAGAAGATAGTGATAATGTGAAAGCTTTAACGGGTCTAGGCGCAGTTTATGCACAAATGGACCAAGAATCCAAAGCGATCGAGCAATATTATCAAGTACTTAAAGTCGAGCCAGAAAATCTTCAGGCGTTTGAGGCTGTCATTTCTTTAATGGGGAATAGCTTATCCGGATCGGAATGGCGCAAAGAAATTCAACGCGTACTTGATAAACATCCGGATTCATCCGTTTTAAATTATGCACTCGGCAATCTGTATGCACAGGAAAGGGACTGGGAAAAGGCTCAATCTTATTATTTTGAGTCCTATGTGCTTGATGAAGGAAACTCTGATAATTTAGTCAATCTGGCAGTTAGTTTAGATCATCTTGGTAAATATCAATTAGCAGAAAAGTACTACACCCTTGCTTTGGTCTACGCAGATTCTGGTTCGGTGAATTTTAAACCAGATCAAGTCAAACAAAGATTGGCGACAATCAAGCAGTTTATCGAACAAGAGGATTTATGAAGCACCCAGGACTCTTGGGGCAACGTTTAATTGAAGATGGCAAGATTACATCCGATCAATTAGAGATTGCCCTTACCGAGCAAAGAAAAACGGGCAAGAAACTCGGTGAAGTTTTGTTCCGTTTGGGATTCTTGACAGAGGAGGCGGTGAGTGAGGCCATTGGAGAGTCGGTAGGCTTCGATTCAATGAGTCTTTCTGGAATTGTCCCCGATGCAAAGGCAATCGGCTTTATTTCAGAGTCGTTTGCCCGCAATTATCTCATTATGCCGGTCAGCCTGCGTGAAAACGTATTAAAAGTTGCGATGGCTTCACCCGATGACATTTTGTTGTTGGATAAGCTTAAAAGACACATACAAAAGCCAGATGTTCAAATTTTGCCGACCCTAGGGGTTGAAAAAGAAATTCTGAACACAATCGATAACTATTATGGGTATGAGTTGTCGATAGACGGTATTTTGAGGGAGCTTGAAACCGGTCAGATTGATATCAACCGGATTTCTGAGGCTCGCGAGTATTCTCAGCCGATGGTCCGCCTTGTCGATAGCATATTGACTGATGCGGTTAAAAAGAATGCTTCAGATGTCCACTTTGAGCCAGAAGAAAATTATATACGCATACGCTACCGAATTGATGGCGTACTTCAACAAGTTAGATTGCTTCATAAATCATTCTGGTCTGGATTGGTTGTCAGACTAAAAGTAATGTCGCGACTTGATCTGACGGAACAAAGGCTTCCCCAAGATGGCCGTATGGATTTAATCGTCCATGGTAGGCGAATTGATTTTCGTGTCTCATCCTTGCCTACAACACATGGTGAAAATTTCGTGTTGCGTATCTTGGATAGAGAAAAAGGTATTGTGCCTTTGGATAAACTGGGGTTGGATAAAGACTCTTATGAAGAGTTGCGTTTGATGTTGGCACGTCCTACGGGGATTATGCTGGTTACCGGGCCTACCGGTTCTGGTAAGACAACGACACTGTATTCTATTTTGAATGAGTTGAACCAAGAAGGCGTCAACATCATGACTCTTGAAGACCCGGTCGAGTATCCGATGTCGAGAATTCGCCAGACACCTGTAAACGAAGAAATTGGAATGGGTTTTGCGGCGGGTATCAGGGCACTATTGCGCCAAGATCCGGATATCATTCTGGTCGGTGAGATTCGTGATTCTGATACTGCTGAAATGGCATTGAGAGCGGCAATGACCGGGCATCAGGTTTTTGCCACCTTGCATACCAATTCGGCGATAGGTGCGATTCCTCGTTTGATTGATATTGGAGTGTCACCATCCATCTTGTCTGGGAATATCATTGGAATTATTGCTCAGCGTTTGGCAAGGAAATTGTGTAAGAAGTGCAAAAAGCCTTATGAGGCGGAAGCCTTTGAAAGGCAGATAATGAATATCCCTAACGATGAATCCGTGACATTATACAAAGCTGAAGGGTGTCCATCATGCAATAACATTGGATATCAAGGAAGGTTAGCCGTTTTGGAAACTTTGCGTTTTAATTCTGAAATGGATGAGATGTTATTAGCAGGGGAATCGCAGCATGTTATTTTGGATACCGCTTTGAAACATGGTTTTTCGACGATGGCGCAAAGTGCCCTGCGCTGGGTTCGACAAGGTGAAACTTCAATAGAAGAAGTGAGTCGTGTGGTGAATTTAACAGAGTTGCTTTAGGGGGTTGAGATGGAGAATTACCGTTATACTGGAATCAACCGCTTTGGCAAACGCGTAAACGGCGTCATGCCGGCCGCCAATGCAAAGGACTTGAATCAACGACTGCTCAAGAAAAATATTAATTTAATCAGCAGCAAAAAGCAGTCTAATAATTTTTTAAGCTTTACCAAAACCAAGGTGAGTCGAAAGGATATCATTTCCATTACCTTTCAATTCGAACAGCTGCTTAAGGCGGGTGTGCCATTAATGGAGATTATTGAAGATTTAAGGGATTCCTATGAGGGCGATGCCGTCAAAGAGATGCTTGCGGGCATCCATGATGCGATGCAGGGCGGTTCAACCTTTTCAGATGCCCTGAGAGAGCATGAAAAAGTCTTTGGTAATGTTTACATCTCATTGGTTTCCGTGGGTGAGAGTACGGGTAAATTGGATAAAATTCTGGCAGATTTGGCTGGCATGCTTAAGTGGGAAGATGAACTGATTTCAAAAGCTAAAAAGGTCATGATTTATCCGGCCATTGTGGCGACTGTCGTAATTGCAGTAGTTATTCTAATGATGGTCTTTGTTGTCCCTGAGCTTTTAGGGTTCATCAAGTCAATGGGTGGGGAGTTAGGTTTTGCCACCATTGCTCTGATTGCCACCTCCGACTTTATAAGCGAATACCTACTAGAGCTGTTTGTGGTGCCGATCGCTATTTTCTTTGCTATTAAGTGGTGGCGAAGTAAGTCGGAAAACTTCAGGATTAAGTCAGATGAAAAACTGCTGAAAGTGAGCATTATCGGACCGGTCATCTATAAATTGAAATTGGCCCGAATCGCCAATGCATTGGCTGTTATGTATGGTGCGGGAGTCAGTTTTACCGAAAGTTTGAAGATGACTTCTACAGTGGCAGGCAATACTTACTTGGAGCGTAATATTGATTTCGCGGTGAACTTGATTCAGGAAGGGATGTCGATCAATGAAGCATTCGAGGAGGCAAAAGTTTTCCCTTCTATGGCAATTCGCATGATTAAGGTGGGTGAAAACAGCGGTCAAATGGACGAGGCGCTCAGAAATGTAAGCTATTTTTATGACCGAGAAGCCAAAGAGATGATCGAAAAAATCGAACCGACCATTGAACCAATATTAACGGTAGTGATGGGCTTTATCGTGGGCTGGGTTATGATTGCTGTTCTAGGGCCCATTTATGACACCATATCGAAGGTACAATAATTGTGAAAGCTGTATTTTATCTAAATGATCAAGGTATCGGCATCTACTCAGATCATTGCCAGTCTTTCCCGCATCCTCAGTTTTTTGGTTGGGAGGAGACTCAGGCAATAGAAGATTGGTTGGCCACATTGTCCAATCGTCTTCAAGTTTCTGTGGTTATGGATTTAGTGGATGAAGACATTGCAATAGAGGCATCTCCTAAACTCTATTTGTGGGAAAAGTCAGCGGTTGAAAAACGCTTGATAGAAAGGCTTGAGTCGGAAGGTGCTGATTTTGTGCATACTCAGTGGACCGGACTGACCCAGACCAATCCTGAAGGGCGAGCAGAGGAGTTGATCCTATCGGCTTCCATTGCAGCCCCTACGCATGTGATGCGTTTTATTAGTGCGCTGGAAGAAGCCGAAATTATTGTCACTGGCATTTATTCAGCCCCTTTTTTATTGGCAGAGTACTTTAAGAGTTATTTAAAGCCCGTTTTCAATCTTGGAAAAAGTGAGTTAAATGGTCCTTATTTTGTAATTTCTAGGCAGTCTCAGAATACCTATCGGCAAACCTTTTTTAACGACGGCCGGTTGCGTATCAGTCGTTTGATTGAGATCGATAAAGAAGAAGATGATTTTTGCGGTTTTCAGTCTGCTCTGATTCATGAGGCTAAATTAGCCAGAAACTATGTTTACAATCAAAATCTGACTAAAGAACACGAATTGATTGGTTATGTGTTTTTGGACAGTGATGAAAGGTGTCTGTCAGGCTTGGAGCAGCGTTGTCTGGATGAAGGTTTAATCATTTCACCAGAGGAACTTGCAAAGGCTATTTTTGAAACGATGACTTTTCATGCTTTGAGCTTTGATAAAGCATTTTGTGGTGCCGATCCGCAAGCCTATTTTGCAGAGCAGGCGATGGCAGACTATCTACTGTCCGATACGCCTAGAAAGTTTTATTTCAATGATTATGTTAAGAAAATTAATAATGTTCTCACCGGACACAAGGCACTTATTGGTGTTAATACCTTGGTTTTCTTATCCCTGATTACATATGGATTGGTTTTTGGGATTAATCTCTATTTGAATCAACAAAAAATTGAAATGTTGGATGAACAAATAAAAAACCATATTGTTGAAAAAGAGCGACTTCAGAATGAAGTCGATTTACAAATCGATGCTAAGGAAATTAAGGCATCGGTTGATTTTTCTGAAGCCATTTTGAGTTTGAAGACCGACCGAACGGTTGGTTTTAAAGTCAAGCCTATTAGTGACGTATTCAGTCAGCATCAGCACATTCAGTTGATTACTTTGGAGTGGAAGCAAGTCGAACGTTTCGATAGTCATCAGTATGAAGTTGAGATTGGTGGCTGGGTATTTCCTTTCGAGGAGTATTTTAGGAAGCCTGTCGAATGGGTAGATGCATTGATTTCGGACCTTGAAAAGGTACCGAACATCTCTCAAGTCGCCTTGGTTCAGGAGCCGTTGAACCGTGATTTGAAACAGGCTTTGTCGATTGAGTTGGAAGATGAAAGCGTAACGGCTTTGCCGTTCAAGATAAGAATGAGGGTGAATGATGTCGAATCTAAATAGCACTTTATCGGCTACCTTGTTCAAAAGGTTTTATCTAAAACCGATTATCCTGTTAGTGGTTCTAATTGGTTTGTTTGCAGCTATGTGGCATTTTTTGAATGAACGCCAAGTCGAACTTCAGAAGGTGGAGAGAGTGAAACTGACAGAGCTGAATTCATTGAGAAGCCAAGTGACCTTTTTGCAGTTGCAGGTTAAACTGTATAATCAATACGGTGCGAAATATAAGGATTTGGTACGTAAGGGAATTGTAAAACAGCAGGATCGTGTTTTCTGGGCCGATTCTTTGATTCAAATGCAAAAAACATTGGTGATCCCCGATTTCGGCTTTCAGTTCACTCCTGAGCAGGTGTTGGACAGTAATCGCTTCAATGGCATTAAAGTAGATAGAGGAATTTTTTACTTTAGCCGATTGAATATCAATATGTCTTTACAGCATGATGGGGATTTGCCTAAGCTTTTGAATGCGATTAATGAACGTATTTCGCCTTTTTATCTGGTAGACAGGTGCAAATACCAAATGAAGAATAAAACAGAAGTGGTCGAGGCTAAATTCGATCCTGAAAAAGGGAATGTTGAGACTGAGTGCTCTTTGATTGTCTTTCATTCACATTCTAAAACTGCTAAAAACTTATAGACTGTGATGGTTTGAAGGAACGAGTTATGGGAAATGGATACATGCGAACTGGGTTTTCGCCAAACAAACTTTCTTCTGCTTTTTTATTGATTGTTTTGCTGGCTAATGCGTCCTTAGCCTATGCAGAACAGGAGTTGAATCGTTTAATGCTGACGCCTGAGCAGCGTGCTCAAATCGACCAGGATCGTTTAAATTATTTGAAGAGCCAACAAGTCAAGCACGTTGAAGATGAGCCTGTCGAGGAAAAACCCAAACAGGTTGTTAGCAAGCCTCCTTATAAGAAACGGGTTATACTTCCAAAAAAACTCAGCGTGTCCGCTGTGATTGTCAATCCGGATGGCAGCCGCCTGATTCGTATTAACGATCAATTCAACAAAAGCCCTTCCAAGCATGTTTCGATCGATTACCAGAAGAGTAATGTCAAAGGTGCGGATCTACAGGTGAATAAGAAAGAAGTGTTTATACCGGTTGGTAGCACCTACTTGCCAGCAAAGAATACCATTATAGAAAGTTACAAATTAGATCAAAAGGCGGCAAAGGCCAATCCTAAGCAGCAAATTCTGAAAGCCGATGACCGTTCGGTAAAGCGTGACCTTAAAGATGTCAAAACGGTGAATACGCCTAATCCATGATTGAACTTACTTACCCTGCCTTGTTGTTGATAGGTGCCGGCTGGTTGGTTGGTGCTTATCTATTATTAACTTCCCGCAGCTTACGCAGCCAGCTGACCCAGCTTGATATCGAGCATGCCACTTTATTAGGAAAAGCAAACTCATTGGAGTTAGTGCAGCAACAGCATGCTCAACTTCAAGAGCAAATCACCTTGCTAAGGCCATTGGAAGGCACCGTCATTCAACTGGAAAAACAGGTCGAATCTCAGCGGTCGACACTGCAGCAAAAAGAGATGGCGGTATCGGAATTATATGAAAAAAACAATGCGCTTAGAGAAGCTGTCGCTGAATTGACCAGTCAACTAGAAAATGAAAAGCAGAATGCCCACCAGAAAATCCAACTATTGGAAGAGGCCAAGCAGCAGTTGGCCAATGAATTCAAAGTGCTTGCCAACCAGATTTTTGAAAGCAAGCAGAGTCAGTTAAGCGAACATAATAAGCAGAGTGTTGAGTCGGTTTTGAAGCCCATGCAGGCGGCGCTGGATTCATTCAGGCAGCGGGTGGAAACCGCGCATAAAGAAGACCTGGAAGGACGTGCGAGCCTTTCGGAGCAATTGAAACAGTTGCAGAGCCTCAACAGTAAAATGAGTGAGGAAACTCAGAATTTGACGCAGGCCTTGAAAGGCGACAGTAAAACTCAGGGAAACTGGGGCGAATTAATATTGGAACGTTTGCTGGAGCGCTCCGGCTTGCGGGAAGGCATCGAGTTCGATCGAGAAAAGTCGTTTGTTAACGATGAAGGCAAGCGTCAGCGTCCCGATGTAGTCATCAACCTTCCTGATAACAAACACATCGTAATCGATTCCAAGGTTTCGCTTGTGCACTATGAACTGGCGTTGAACAGTGAATCGGAAACGGCTCGAAAATCTGCCCTAAAGCAGCACTTGAATAGTTTGAAAAGTCATATCGATACGCTTGCCAGTAAGCGTTATGAACATCTGGATCGTCTCAATGCCCCCGATTTCGTGTTGATGTTCGTACCGGTAGAGGGGGCCTATCTTATGGCCATCGAGGCGGATGCGAGTGTGTTTGAAAGTGCTTTTGAGAAACGTGTGGCGGTCGTGACGCCCACCACCTTGTTTACCACACTGAAAACCATCGAACAGCTCTGGCGTTACGAACGTCAAAGTGAAAATACCGTGCAATTGATTAAACGTGCCGCTGAAGTGCATGACAAGTTTGTCGGCTTTGTAGAAACCTTTGAAAAAGTCGGTAAACAGCTGGATACGGTCCAGAACAGCTACAATACGGCGCGCAAGCAAATGATGTCCGGTTCCGGAAACCTGGTTCGTCAGGCAGAGATGCTCAAAGAGCTGGCAGGAAAAACCAAAAAAGAAATTCCGGAACACCTGCTGGATGAAGCGGAAGGTGGCGGCGAGCCCACGCAAGAGATTTCTGAACCCAATTCGGGTTGAAATGACCTTAAGTGACCAGGCCTGCTGATTCTTGAATCGCCTTTGTTTCAGCGTTCATTCAACTATGCTCCTGCTCATGCTTAACCAAGGTTTCCCATGGTCTAGAGCCTGCTGATAAGACATTTTGAGGGATTTGGGCAGTGCCGAATGTTCGCACAGTGAATAGCCCAATGCTTGGTAGAAGCCTTCAAGGTGTGAGTGTGGGAAAGCATAACACTCTATTTGAGTCTGATAGCCCGAGCCCAGGCTGTGTTTTAGATCTTGATGCATGAATTTCAACAGTTGGCTTGCGATGCCTTGATGACGGGCTTCCGGCTTTACATAAACGCCTCGTAACCATAAAATTTGCGTGTCGGTTTGGTCAGGTTCGACTGAAATAAGACGTGCGCAGCCGATAATCTCATGGTGAGCTTTGACCCAGTAGTTTAGGTCACCACGACCTGCCGTGTTTTGCTTGTGTTGTTTCAGAAAGTGGTTCAAAACGCGAATGTGATCGACAGGGACTTTCTGGTAAAGTACGTGTTTCATATGGTTCCCATCCGTTTCACCCTTAATTTTAAATTCACTTTATAGCCTCTATGCCCAGACCCATTTGTTCCACCTGCTCGCGTCCGCTTAAAGTCTGTTTGTGCAAAATGATTCGTCCTGTTACCAATCGGGTGGAAATTGCTATCTTACAGCATCCCTCAGAGGTCGATCAGATTAAGGGCACAGCACGCATCGCACAATTGAGCCTGTCCAAGGTGCGTACTTGGGTGGGCGAGGATTTTTCCGCTGAAGCCTCCTTTCAGGCTTGGCTGAATCAGGGGGAGGTGTTTCTGCTTTACCCTGAAAGCGAATCGCTTGTGCCAGTTCAGAGTCACTCGATTGAATCTATTAGATTGCGTAGTCATCTGGATTCAGTCAAGGTGTTGGTGATTGATGGTACCTGGCGGAAAGCGCACAAAATGATGATGACGAATCCGCGGCTTCAAGGCTTGCCCAGAATTGTCGTGCAGCCCAGCCAAGCCTCAGGTTATCGAATTCGCAAGCAGAAAAATTCACAGAGCCTGTCCACCATTGAGGCGATTTATGAGGTGTTGGCTCAACTTGAAGCCGACGCACTGTCGTTTAAGCCTTTATTAGAAAGCTTTACTCAGATGGTCAATCAGCAGTTGGCATTCCGCCCTGCAAATACAAGCGACAAAGACGGCGAGACTTGATCAGGCCGGTTTAACGTTTTGCGGACTCGTCACTTATCTCGTCCCGCAGCTTTTTGAAAATGAACAGGTTGGAAATGGTGAAGTTGAAACCCATGCCCATCAATACACCGATGACCAAAGCAAAAATCATGTGTTCTTGGAAAAACGGCACATAGGTTGTCAGAGTATAGTAGGTTCCGTAATTGACCGAGAAGCCCAGTAATGAACTTGTGACAAAAGCACCCCATTGGGTGCTCTTGCGGCTTTTTTCACGGTGATTGAACGTCATGATACGATTCAACATCCAGTTCCATGAAGCGGCCGGCCAAAATGAGATGGCTCGGGCAAGAGTGTGAGAAAGCCCCATCATTTGCAGTAACAGATAAACCACCAAATCGACGATGAAACCGCTGCTGCCGACTAAGGCGAACTGGAAAAACTCGGCCTTGGTTTTGAACTTGTGTTGGTAGAGTCGACGTAGATGGCGCAGGTATTTAAGCTGTTCGCTCAACGTCAGTTTGGATTCGCCGTGCACGCGATCGACAAAATGGATCGGTACTTCACTGACTTTTTTGAACTCCCCTTTGACCATGACTTCCAAAGCGATCTTATACCCGATAGGGGAGAGATCCTTACGTTGTGGTATGTCGTCCTTGCGTACCGCAAAAAAACCGGACATCGGATCCTTAACGCGTGTTAAGGGCAAAGCGGGAAGCGTGGCGACCGCCGAGTTGATGTAACGCCATAAAGTCCAGCTGTCATCAATGCTACCGCCGGCGACATAACGCGAGCCCAAAACAAAATCGCTTTCACCGGATTTCAGCTGGTCGACCATGTTGGGTATGGCGCTGGCCGGATGCGACAGGTCGGCATCCATTACGACGATATAGTCGCCTTGCGCATGGTCGAAACCATCAATCACGGCTGGTGACAAACCTCGGTCTTCGGTGCGCGTGACGATGCGGATCGGGTAGGTTGCGGCCAGCTCCTGACAAAGTTCAACCGAACCGTCCTGCGAATTATCGTCCATAATGATGATTTCATAATCCCGGCCTTCCAGAGCGGATTGAATCATTTCGCTGAGGGGTTTTAGGTTTTCAACTTCTTGATAGGTTGGAACGATAATTGAAATCATAATATTTTAAGTATTGTTTGCTTGCCGGTTCGGTGAATGAGGGTTGCGCTGAGCCGACCACTTGTTTTACCGTTTTGGGTTAGCGCAAGTAGTTGGTACAGTGATAAAAATAATAACTCACTATTATAGAGCCGTTGGTACGGATTGGCAGTTTTTTTACCAGCTCGCAGCGTTCGAATCGGTTGGTCTGATTGGTCTGCGGCGGAATTTTTTCATAATGCGGCACCACCAAAAGCCCGTCCATTCCCGCTTGAGCCTTGCCGAACCAGAACTCAAACTGGGTTTGTTTTCCGGTTGTGACGTAGACCGGTTGCGGTCGTACGTACCAGGTTAAGTGGCTGGCGTAACTCCAATTGGAAACGAATAGCGGAAGCGGGTCTTCATCTTTGCCGAGCTCGGTTTGAATTTGCAATGCCGTTTCCGCCGCCTGTTTCCAGCCATATTCGCCTTGAATCGGGTTTTTATGATCTTCGAACGGAATCCAGGGCGTAAACAGAAAACTGTGCATGATCAGGCTCAAAACCAAACTCAACGCCAGTTGCGTTGCCACTGCGATTTTTACCGTTAATTTAGCACGGCTTTGCCAAAGCCAATTAACCACGATCGGGATCAATAACAGCCAGGCGAGAGCCGGCCAGTGCGGTAAACTCTCTTCCCGTCCCGAGCCCCAGGCGAACAAAACAAACACCGGTACGGCAAACAGCAACAGTAAACGCGTTGCCTGATTTTGATAGTTGCGGATTTTGAACATCATCCACCAGCCGAGCAAGAAAAGCAGCGGTGTGTAGACAACGAACTGAGCCGCTTGCGAGCGCAGGAAACGCGCTATACGCCAGTCGGGATTGTGGGTGCCGTGATGCAGCTGATACAGAAAAGAGGCCCATTCATGCATCGCATTCCAGTAAAGCAGGGGGGTGATGACTAGCAGTGCAACTACCACGGCCAACCAAAGTCCTGCCTGTTTCAGCCAATCCCAACGTTTCTCCACCATCATCACCAACAGCAAAGAGATCACCAGCGTTACGGCGGTGTATTTTGACAAGGCGGCCAAACCAACCAGCAAGCCCAACAATAACCACTGTTTAAGGGAGGCCTGTTCGGTTTGCAGCATCTGCCAGACCAGCCAGACCAGCCCCAGAACAATCACCATCAGTGGATTGTCGGGCAATTGCCCCATTCCCATCAATGGGAACATCAAGGTGCCATTTAAAGCAATCAAACTCCAAAAACCTAACCAGTGTGAGGCACCCCCATTGTGTGCCGAAACTTCAGAGCCCGTTTCTGAAAATGAGCAGGCCTGGTCAGGGGAGGCGAACAAGGTCACGGTGACTTTGTAGAGCAGGATGTTAAGCAACACATAAAGCGAGATGGGCACGATACGCGCACCCCAGTCGGTCGGGAATAACCACATGGGAAGGATTTGCAGCCAGCCGACTAGCGGCGGGTGATCAAAATAACTCCAATCCGGCATGAGTCCGTAGAGTGCATAATGCGCTTCGTCACCGCCAAGCTCGACCTGAAAAGCCAGGACGATATGCACTAGCGTCATCAATAGAACCAGCAGAACTGAAGCTTGATGAGGCTCGATTTTATGGCTATGCAACCTGTCCTTCATATTCATTCTCAGGCACGTCCGTAATTGTCTTCGAAGCGGATGATGTCGTCTTCACCGGTGTATTCGCCGACTTGGGCTTCAATTAAAATCAGGTCGAGTTGTCCGTTGTTTTCCAAACGGTGTTTTTCGCCAATCGGGATGTAGGTCGATTCATTGGGGCGCACCAGTTGCGTTTTGTCGCCCACGGTGACGGTGGCGGTGCCGGAAACCACGACCCAGTGCTCACTGCGGTGCAGGTGCTTTTGCAAGCTCAATCTTTTACCGGGCTTGACCACGATGCGTTTGATTTTATATTTATCTTCCGACTCCAGCACCGTGTAGGTGCCCCAGGGGCGATGAGCGGTTTGGTGAATCATCGGCAGTTCGCTGCCTTGTCGTTTGAGCAAATCAACCACCTGTTTGATTTTCTGACCCGAACCTTTGGGCGCGATCAATAGCGCGTCATCGGTGTCGATCACCATCAGGTCTTCAACATCGACCAGCGAAATCAGTCTGTCCTGTCCCAGGATCAGGTTGTTTTTGGCGTTGAGCAAAACGCTGTTCTCAGTCTGGGTATTGCCGTTTTCATCGCAGGGCAACTCTGCGCTTAGGGCTTCAAAACTACCGACATCGCTCCAGCCGATATCGCTGGGCACCACCTTGACATGTTGGCTTTTCTCCATGACCGCATAGTCGATGCTGTCTTCCGGAATCGCCTGCATGGCGTCTGTTGGAATGCGCAGAAATTCACCTTTCTCAGTCTGTTCAAAGGCTTGTAGACAAGCGTCATACATCTTCGGGGCATGCTGTTTCAGCTCTTGCAAGAATACACCGGCCTTAAAGCAGAACATGCCACTGTTCCAGTAGTAGTTGCCTTTTGCCAGATAGGATTCGGCCACGGTTTGATCGGGTTTTTCCTTAAAGGAAAGTACCTGGTTTCCATCCGCCTCAATGTAGCCAAAACCGGTTTCCGCATAGTGGGGTTGGATGCCGAACGTCACCAATTGATCCTGTTTGGCCAGTTTGACGGCCTGAGTCACCGCCTCTTCATAGGCGGCCTGGTTTTTAATCAAGTGGTCCGAAGGGGTGACGAAGACCAGTTCTTCGGGATCGAGCGCCAGACAGGAGAGGGCGATGGCCGGAGCAGTATTGCGGCCCATTGGCTCGAGTACAAAACGTGGCGTGCTCTTCAGATTCAAGGTCAGCATCTGGTCAAGGGCCAGAAAGTACTGTTCCTGATTGGAAACAATCAAAAAATCGTCGCAAAAGTTCTGGTTGCGATCCACGGTTTTCTGGAACAGGGATTCGCCGGAAAACAGCGGTACAAACTGTTTGGGAAGCAGAGTGCGGCTAATTGGCCACAAACGCGTTCCGGAGCCGCCACAGAGTATAAGGTTAATCATTCGGTCTCACTTGTTCCCAGCTGAACTGGATTGTCTATCAAATTATGGACATCATTGTACCGTATTTGCCTGAGGCTGTCGGTGCATCCTCCGCACTCCTGTTAGAGCTTCATTTTTTTGAAAATGAATTCGGGAATGTTGCGGATAATCAGCATAATCCAGCGCCAGAAAAAAGGCGTGTAGAGTGTATTGCGCTTGCGTTCAACGGCTTTGACGATGCTGTTGGCGATGGCTTGGGGGTTGGCCCACAGAGGCCCTTTGGGAAAGTCAGCCGTCATCGGCGTATCGACAAATCCAGGTTTGATGTCAAGCACATGCACGCCTTTCGGGTAGAGGCGGTTACGCAGCCCTTGCAGGAAAATCGAGAGCATGCCCTTAGCGGCACCATACACATAATTAGCTTGGCGTCCACGGTCGCCAGCAACACTGGTGATGACCGCCAGGGTTCCCCAGCCTTGCTGTTCCATTTGATTGGCAAGCAAGGTCAGCAGTGAGATTGTGCTTACGGCATTGGTGTTGAGTTCGCGCAAAGTGGTGGAAACTTGTTGCTGACAGGCCTGCTGATTTGGCAGAGAACCGTGCGCAATCAAAACCAGGTCGAGGCGGCCGAGTTTGGTATAGGCTTTTTCCAGAACCGAAGCATGGCTGTCAAAGTCGTTGACGTCCAGACGTAGAAAATCGGCCTCATGGGCACCGCGAACGTTGGCGTCGTTGCAAATGAGTTGCAGTTTTTCTTCATCACGCCCCAAAAGCAGCAAATTGGATCCTTGTTGGGCGTACAGTCGAATGGTCTGTTCCGCAATGGCCGAGGTCGCGCCGATGACTAAGATATTTTTCATGAATTTACAGTCCTAAACGTTGTGATTGCAGTGAGTTGAAAACGCGATCCGCACCATATTGGTGACGAACTTCCTGGAATGTCTGCCACTGGGGGTAGCTCTGTTTGAAAGTCGCTTCCGACATGCGGGCATCTTTGGTCAGATAAAGCCGACCGCCATAATCGAGCACGATGCGGTCGAGTTTCTCCAAGAAGCTGAACAAGGTGGCGTCAATTTTAAAGTCCAAAGCCAAGGTGTACCCTTCGGTCGGAAAACTCAGGTAATGGTCGTTGGCCTCACCGAAGGCTTTCAGTACCGCCAGAAATGAGCCGCGTTTGGATTCGGCAATGGCTTTCAGTATGCGGGTCATGCCCTCCAGGCCTGCTGATTTTGGCAGGACGAACTGATATTGGGTGAAACCGTTTTTACCGTAGAGCCGATTCCAGTTACGGATGCCGTCAAGCGGATAGAAAAAAGGTTCGTAATGCAGGCTGCTCTGGGCGTGGGTTTGGGTGTGTTTATGGTAGTAGAGGGTGTTGAATGCCTGAATCGAGTAACGGTTCAATAGCAGACCGGGCATGTTCAACGGTACATTGAGTTTACTGTCGCGGTGGGCTTGCAGCTCGCCGTCAGTGGCGTGCTCGCCCAACATCAGCAATGAACGCCCCAATTTATCACCGGTTGACAAGCAGTCAATCCACGCCACCGAATAGGTTGCGGAATCGTGTTCTTCGAATAGAGCCAAAGTCTCGGCCAAATTGGCGCTTTTGTAGCTGCGTTGTTGAATGTAGGCACTTTCGATGGGAATCAGTTTGAAACGGGCTTGCAGGATCACACCGGTCAACCCCATGCCACCGCAGGTGGCGCGAAACAGTTGAGCTTTGTCGTCAGGCGAGCAGGTCACCACCTCGCCGTTTGCCAGAGCCAGGGTCAATTGGGTGACATGCTGGCTGAAACAACCATGCACATGGTGGTTTTTGCCATGGACATCGCTGGCGATGGCGCCGCCGACAGTGACGAACTTGGTGCCGGGGGTGACCGGCAGAAACCAGCCGCGCGGCACAAAGATCGCCAGCAGTTCGGCGAAGCTGACCCCGGCGGCGCACTCCAGTTCGCCGCTGTCGGCATTAAACGCCATATAGTGGTTCAGATGTTCGGTTTGCATCACCTGTTCGGCCAATGCGCTGTCGCCGTAACTGCGTCCCAGTCCGCGGGCGATTAGGGAAGGCGAGTCATCCAACGAAGAAGAGTGGGCTAAGTGTTCACTGATGCCGCGTTTTGAGTGCGGCGTTAGCCGTTCAGTGAGTTGTTGTGGATATTGCCCCCAGCCGGATAACATGGATTTACGCGTATTCATAATGATTTCCTATGGATAAACACGAATCGTTTGTCGAGCTGATATTTGATGTAGTAGCCGATGGCCAGACCGATGATGCCGCCCAGATAACGCATCTCCTTGCTGTTGAAGAGCGCGTCGAAACCGAACTCAAAGCCCCAGAAAATAAGCGTCGTGACGATGCCCATCAGGCTATATAGGTAGAAAGTACGCGTGTCGTGCTGTAGGTCGGCGGTCTGGTATTTGAAAATGTATTTCTTGTCGAGTCCATATTTGACGACCAGACCCACTGCGGTGCCGACCAATACCGAGAACACAACGGAATAGGCACCGGAGTAGATGCGGATACTTAAATCCTGGCTGAGGATGTTGGCGACGGTGGCGATGACCGCGAAAATCGTGTAAATTAGCGCAATCTTCACGGTTTTGGGCAACTTGTTTTAGGTCTGTCCAACTGAATGCGAAAATATCGCGCTCTAGGTCGTGTTAGGAGTCGCGTTAGGGATTGGATTGTTTTTTCCAAGATAGGCGCCTTTTGAAATAGGTCAAACAGGTTTGAGGTTTCAGTAATTTGATGAATTCTAACACTAATCAGGTCGCTAATAAATTGGATTCCGACTCCGATACATCAACGCTTTCGGCCTGCGCACCGGCTTCTTCCGAGAGACCTGTTGTTCTGGGGCTGATCCGTTTGATGCGGCCGCGTCAATGGATCAAAAACGCCTTTGTCTTAGCGCCTTTAATCTTTGCCGGCCTGTTTTTGGAACTCTATGCGGTGAGTCAGGCATTGCTTGCCTTTGTGCTGTTCAGTTTGGCGTCGTCCGCCACCTATATCATCAACGATCTGCGTGACATCGAGGAAGACCGCAAGCATCCGGTTAAATCGATTAAACGTCCGCTGGCGAGCGGTTGGGTCAAGCCTGTTCACGCCTACCCTCTATTAGCCGGTCTCTATGCGGTATTAATCGGTGGCTTTTTTGTACAGCCAGCGGTCATGGGGGTGATTGTCAGTTACCTGTTGCTGAACCTGGCCTATTCCTATTGGCTTAAATATCAGCCGGTGTTGGACATTTTCACCATCGCCATCGGCTTTGTGTTACGGGTGTATGCCGGCGCCATGGCAATCGACGTGCCGGTATCGTCGTGGATGTTTGTCACCACCTTGAGCTTGGCATTGTTTTTGGCCGCCATCAAACGCCGTCAGGAGCTGACTTTAAGCGGTGAAGCGGGGCGCAAGGTACTTAAAATGTATTCGGTCTCAATCGTAGATAAGTTTGCCGAGATTTCCGCGACCGGTGCCTTGCTGTTTTACAGTTTTTTTGTGATGTCGGCGCGCCCGGAACTGGTCGTGACGGTACCGTTTGTGCTATTTGGGCTGTTCCGTTATTGGTATATCGTGGAATTTCTGGGGGAGGGCGAATCGCCCACTGATGCACTTTTGACCGATAAGCAGTTGATGCTGACGGTGTTGGGTTGGGTGTTGGCTTCGCTGTGGGCCTTATGGCCAACCGGTATGGGGGCTTGAGATGGAGTTGACCTATTTATTGACCCCTTTTTTCGCTTGGTTGGTGGCCGGCATCAGCAAGTTTTTGATCAACAGCCTGCGGGCTAAAAAGCTGGCATTCGAACTGATCGGTTACGGCGGCATGCCCAGCAACCATAGCGCAATTGTCAGCAGTGTCGCTGCGATTGTGGCTTTTCGTGAAGGCATTGAGCATCCGGCTTTTGTGGTGTCATTGGGGCTGGCGTTTGTGGTGATGCTGGACGCAAGCAGTTTGCGACGCCAAGTGGGCAAGCACGCCACCGAAATCAATCGTTGGAATGCCCGTCAGTCTGCTCAGCATGCTTCGGAATCCGACAGGCCTGTGTTGCGAGAGCGCATGGGGCATTCCAAAGTCGAAATCTTGGCGGGCATTCTCGTCGGTATCGGCAGTGCTTGGGTGATGAATTTTCTGAATTTGACCCTTTGACGGTCACCCTTTTGTCCAGTCTGCCGTCAAGATGAAGCCGAATGTTAATTTGTCACGGCATTAACACCGAATAACCATTGTTTGAAAGGAAATCGTTTGACCTCTTCCTCCCGTTTTTCCGCCGATTTAGCCCCGTTGTGGGCAGGCCTGTCCAATCTTGAAAAACGCCTGTTTTGGGTGTTTGTGGTTTTAAAAGCGGCGTTGCTCATGTGGATTCCGCTGACCGGCGATGAAGCTTATTTCATTCTTTGGGGTCAGGATGTATCGCTTGGCTATTACGACCATCCTCCTGCGGTCGGCTGGATGCTTTCCGTGATGGGGCTGGTGGCCGACAACCTCTACTGGTACCGCTCTTTTGCCTTTATGGCTTCGGCGGCCATCGCTTTGGTACTCTACGGTTTGTTGACGCTTGACCCGCAGGCCGATAAAAAAACCGCGTTTTATGTGGCCATGGCGTTTTTCGTCTCGCCGGTGTCGTTGATGTTTGTCATCACCGCCAACGACACCGTGTTGGTGTTTTTCGGCCTGGTCGGCGTTTATGCTTTTGCCCGTGCCTTGAGCGCGCAATCGATCGGTTGGGCGTTGATTGCGGGTCTGTTTTTGGGCATGGCGTTCTTATCCAAATACTTCGCCGCCTTTATGTTGACAGGCCTGCTCATTTTCAGTGTGGTGAATTTCCGGCGTTATGGCTGGAAAATCCCGCTGGTGGCCGCTTTCATCGTTCTGTTGTTTGTGGCGGAAAACCTCTATTTCAATTACACACACTGTTGGAACAATATTCTGTTCAATTTTTTTTCCCGTACCCGCGAGAGCCAGGTAGACCCGGTTAACGTCATGCTCTATCTGGGAATGCTGGTATTGATGTTGTCACCGTTGGGGGTCTATTATGCGGTGCGTTATGCGCAATTCTCACCATTCAAGGCCGGCTCCTTGACGCAGCCAGCCCTTCAGTTGGCTCTGTATGCAGGCCTGCCGTTATTGCTGGTGTTGGTGTTGGTCAGTCTTTCCAATCCGATCGGCTTGCATTGGCCGTTGCTATCGATTCCATTGCTTTACCTGCTCTACGTCGGACTTAACCCCGCGCGATTAAAATCCCTTTATGTGTTTAATGCGTTATCTTCGATTCTCATTGCGGCTACACTCTTGGCACTGGTACCGTTTGTCGAACAGGTTTTGCCCAAGTCCCAGAAGTCGCAGGCGGCCATTTATACGGAAACGCAAAAAGTGTGTGCTTTATTGCCGCAACAGAGGTTGTTTACCTTGGATTACAGCAGTCAGTCAACTCTGGCCTATTATTGCGAAAACGACGACATCCATGTCTTCATGAGCCACTCCAAGTACGGACGTGAAGACGATAAAAAAATCGATTTCAAAGCCTTGAACGGTCAGGACTTGACTCTGTTTGTGAGCCGAGAAAAGGATCTGAAAAAAGTGGCCGAATATTTTTCCGATCTGGCCGTCAAACCGATTCAGCCGATTGAAGGGGTGACTTATTATCTGGTCACAGGCAAAGGCTTTGATTATGCCGCCTATCGAAACAAAATCTTAAAGCCGGTTTATGAGCAGTATTACACTGCGCCGGACTGGTTGCCCGAGGCCGAATGTCGCTTTAAACAGAAATACAATTTCTAGCGTATCGGCAGGGCTTGGCTTGTTCCAAACCTTACAGCGGAGTTTTGTGCGCTTCGCCGGCATTTTCCTTGACCAGTTTCGGCACCAGATAGCCCGGCAATTTCTCCAATAGCGTTTGACGTAAAGCCAGTGCCTCTTGATTGGGCACTTCGAAATGCGCCGCCCCTTCAACCCGATCCAGCTGGTGCAGGTAGTAGGGCAATACGCCTTGAGCAAAAAGAGTGTGGCTGAGTGTTATCAGTGTTTCGCTGTCGTCGTTGATTCCCTTTAAGAGTACGCTTTGGTTTAACAGATGGAAACCGGCCTGGCGGTATGTTTGCAGCAACTCGGCGGTAAATTGGCTGAGTTCGTTTGCATGGTTGCAGTGCAGCACCAGCACCTTGTTGAGTCGGCTGGTTTGCGCCCATTCCAGAAGTTTGCCGCAAGGTGCTTTGGAAGGCGCCACAATCGGCGTACGCGAGTGGATTCTTAAGGTCTTGATGTGCTCGATCCGCTCGATTTCTTTGATTAAGCCGAGTATCGCAGCTTCCGACAAGCTGAACGGATCGCCGCCGCTGAGAATTACCTCATGAATCGTGTTGTCCTCTGAAATCTGTTGCAAAGCCGTTTTCCAGTGGCGTTGATTGATTTGCTGTTCGTAAGGGAAATGTCGGCGGAAGCAGTAGCGGCAATGGATGTCGCATTTCGGGCTGGCCATCAGCAATACCCGTCCGTGGTATTTATGGATTAGACTGGGGGTCGGGTTGGCCTGCAGATCGCCTACCGGATCCCGGTTGAAGTCGCTGTGAATCACCGCTTCTTCAGCCACCGGCAGAATTTGCTTGAGCAGCGGGTCATCAAGTTGTCCGGGTTGAATCCGGTTGATGAAGTCCTGCGGTGCCTTGAAAGGAAATTCATTTTCGCGGACGCGTGAATCCTGCGGATCAATCGCAAGAGCGTTGCAAAGTTGGTTCAGTTTGGATAACGGTGTCTGGGTCATGCGCTCAACGGAAGTGCCATTACGGGTTCTTTAATAACGTCTATTGTGGTTTTTTCAGCGTCGCTTTTACGTCTCGGCGCTTTTAAGTTAAAATAGGCGGATTTATTTTTATCTGTATCCGTATGAAGGTCAAAGACACGCCATGGATGCAGGTTTCAATTCACTATTTTAAGGCAACAGCTTAGGTAAAGATATGGCATCGTATAGCACAAATGAATTTAAAGGCGGTTTGAAGTTTTTGATGGACGGTCAGCCTTGTTCGATTATTGAAAACACCATTGTTCAGCCGGGAAAAGGCCAAGCCTTCAACCGTGTCAAATACCGTAACCTGGTCACCGGGCGTGTGCTTGAGAAGACGTTCAAGTCGGGTGAGAAGGTCGAGGCCGCCGATGTCATCGATACGGAATTGCAATATCTTTACAATGATGGTGAACACTGGCACTTCATGGATCCGGAAAGTTTTGACCAGTATCAGACCGAAGAAGCGGCTGTAGCCGATGTCAGTAAATGGCTGACGGAACAGGATATGTGCACGGTGACGCTGTTTAACGGACAGCCGATTTCGGTGACACCGCCTAAGCAAGTTACTTTGGAGGTGGTTGAAACCGATCCCGGCCTTAAAGGTGATACCGCGGGTACCGGCGGTAAGCCTGCAACCTTGAATACCGGTGCGGTGGTTCAGGTTCCTTTGTTTGTGCAAATCGGTGAGAAAGTCATCGTCAACACCGAAAAGGGTGAGTACGTCTCGCGTGCCAAATAAGGCGGATTCAACAGACATGACTGTATCGTCTGATGTTTCGGTGGCGGAGACCTTAAAAAAACGCTCGCAACTCTTAAAAACGTTGCGGGCGTTTTTTTATGCCCGTTCGGTCACCGAGGTGGAAACCCCAATCTTGTCGAGCGCGGCCGTGCCGGATGTGCATCTGCACAGCCTGTCCACCCAGGTGCGTATCCCGGGAGAAGCTGAAAAACAGTCTTTTTATTTGCATACCTCACCTGAATATCCGATGAAACGCTTGCTCTGCAACGGAAGCGGCGATATTTTTTATCTGGGCAAGGTGTTTCGTGATGGTGATTTAAGTCCGCGCCACCAGGTGGAATTCACGATGCTCGAGTGGTACCGATTGGGCTTTTCGATGTTTGATCTGATCGACGAGGTGATCGGATTGCTGCAAACCGTGTTGAACAAGCAATGCAAAGTGGAACGTCTCTCTTATCGTGAGGCTTTTCAAGCCTATGCGGATATCGAAGATATTTTCACTGCGACCGCGGCTGAATGCCGGGCCTGTCTGGCACGTTTTAAGGTGCCGGAAGTGCTGGGGGTGGAAGAGGATGACAAGGCGCTCTGGGAGCAGCTGGTGTTGACTGAGGTCATTGAGTCTCGGCTTGGACGCGATGGCATCACGGTGCTTTATCATTATCCGGCTCGGGAGGCGGCTTTGGCGCAGATCTGCGTGGAGGACTCTATGCAGGCGGAGCGTTTTGAGGTGTTTGTCAACGGTATGGAGTTGGCAAATGGTTACCATGAGCTGGCTGATTCCGAGACTTATCAATATCGATTTGAAGCCTCATTGCAGCAGCGCGCAGAATGTGGCTTGCCGGCTGTGCCGCTGGATAAGCGCCTGTTGCAGGCCTTGGCGCAAACTCCTTTGCCGGATTGCAGCGGCGTAGCACTGGGGGTGGATCGATTATTTGCATTGCAGCAAGGCCTGGGGGATATTCGACAAGGCATGGCTTTTGGATTGAGAGACGTCTAGTCTGTCAACGCCTTAGTGTCTATGAGACGATTGCAAGACAATTAAAAAAGGGCGAAGGGGTCGCCCAAAAGTGAGGAGTCGGTCGTGCTTGTTCAGCTTATTCATCGTGTTGATTGAGTATGGATTGGATAGTCTGTTTGGCCTGTTCGAGGCTCTGTTGCTGTTTTTCCTCTCCCATCGCCATACCGGCGGCTTCAATAAAATGCGGAGAATCGATGCCGTTAAAGCCCAATACGGTTTTCAGATAAGGCGTCACAAAATTCATCGCGTCCATCGGTGGCTGGGTGTAATCGCCACCGGAGGCGGCGATGACCACGGTTTGAGTTATCTTGAGCAAGCCTTCCGGCCCGTTTTCGCCATAGCGGAAGGTTTCTCCGACTCGCGTCACCATGTCGATGTAGGTTTTGAGATGAGAAGGAATGCCGAAGTTATACATCGGAGTGCTGATGAGCAAACAGTCTGCGCTTTTGAGTTCGTTGACGAAATGGGTCGATTGCTCCAGTAGTTGATGTTGTTGGATGTCTCGATCTTGTTCCGCGGTGTACATGGCCTGAATGAAGGCTTCATCAATGTGGGGAAGGTTCAAACGGCTGAGATCATGATGCTGAACCTGACCTTGCGGATGTTTGGCCCGCCACGTTTGTTCAAATAAATCCGCCAGTGCTTTAGAGTGGGAGCCTTGAGACAAGGCGCTGGCATCGATGCGAACGAGGTTTGACATATTTGGTTTCCTTGCGTGAATGGATATTGATCTTGAGTTGTAACAAGTTTAAGAAAAAAACCGTTTAAGAAAAACGCACAAATAGACAAAACAGTGTTGCCAATTTGGCACCAATAAAACTCTGTAAAGTTGGCTGATAATAAAAGAACCACCAGGCCTGCTGGTTTTTTATTGTGGTTTTTTGGAGTGACATCAGGGACTTGACAAGGGGTGTATACTAAATAAGGTTCCTGTGTTTGTTTATAGTCGGGAATTTATAAAATTAAAAAACTCTATTTTTATTCTGATTTATTGCTTATTTAGGAGCACGTTTCATGTCTGATATTCCAATTACTAAACGTTCGGTAATGGTGCTGTTTTCCGATTCCAAGAGTCCAAGTTCTCATCGCGTACGTTTAGTGGCAAAAGAAAAAGACATCCCTTTGGAGATCATCTCGGTGGAAGAAGGGAATTTGCCGGAAGATTTGTTGGAGTTAAACCCATACGGCACCCTGCCTACTTTGGTTGACCGTGATTTGGTTTTGTATGACCCGCAAGTCATCATTGAATATCTGGACGAGCGTTTTCCTCACCCTCCGCTGATGTCGGTCGATCCGATTTCAAAAGCGCGTTCTCGCCAGATGTTGCGTCAGATCGAGAAAGAGTGGTATCCGCTGGTTGAGACCATCAGCAAAAGCGAAAATGCCGATGAGGTTAAAAAGGCGCGTCGTGACCTTCTGGAGCGTTTGATTCAGCTGATTCCGGTGTTTGAACATAAGCCTTATTTCATGAATGAAGAGTACTCCTTGGTTGATGTCAGCATGGCGGTGTTGCTATGGCGTTTGTCCTCTCTTGGAATTGAATTGCCAAAATCCGCCAAACCGATTTTGGATTATGCGACTAAGGTACTGGAAAGAGAGACCTTTAGTGAAAGTTTGTCCGATGATGAACTCGATATGAGAGATGTGATTTGATGATTTCCAACCGTCCTTACATCATTCGAGCCATGTATGAATGGATTGTGGATAATGATTGGACACCACATATGCAGGTGGATGCGCATTATCCGGGCATTCAGGTGCCACAGCAGTTCGCTCAGGAAGGCGTGATTGTATTGAATGTGGCACCGAGCGCCGTGGTGGGGCTGGAAATGCAAAACGACTGGTTTTATTTCAAGGCACGCTTCCAAGGAATTGAGCAGGAAGTCGGCTTCCCGCCGGAGGCGGTCTTGGCGATTTTTGCCCGTGAAAACGGTCAAGGTATGCCGTTCCCCGCCGAGCCTTATCCAGAAGAAGCAGACGATAAGTCAACAGATAAACCAGGATTGGCGGCGGTCAAAAGCGATCACTCATCCACTCCTGCTGGCGCTTCGTCCGACAAAACCTCTGGCAAAACCACTGATAAGGTTAAAGGCGACAAAAAGAAACCGACCTTATCGGTGGTTAAATAACGCTACTATATCAGCTTTGTTTAAGGAACCTCTGATTCGATCAGAGGTTCCTTAAAGGGCTGAATTACCTCCAATTCCGCAAAGGCCTGCTCGATTGCAGGCTTTTGCGTTTCTAGAAACAGCAATTTCAGGTTTGGACCCGCATCCATTGTGAAATATACCGTCACACCTTGCTGACGAAGTTGCCAGATGGTGTGCATAGCGGCCACCGATTCTGGCTGCCAGTACAGAATCGGTGGCCAAGTGGCAATCATGGTGGCGTGCATGCTTAAGGCATTATGTTCGGCGGTCTCTCCCAAAAGGGTGAAATCTTTATCGGTGATCGCCTGTTGAATCTTAAGCACGTCTTTTTCGGCCTGTTGTGGCCAGGTCTGGTAGAGTTCGCAGGTGTTGACGGTCTGCTGCATGCCGGCAGTCGATCCCACCGACTTCTCGCCGATATCGATTTTCAATAACCCAATGCACAGTTCCGGCCAAGAAGTCTCAATGGCTTCGGCATAGCTGTCCATGCCGTCGTCGCGTTCCCCTTTATGCCAGATTGCAAAGCCGGGATAAAGCGAACGGCTGGCGCTGCCGCTTCCCAGACGCGCCAGTAGAGACAGCTTTTTCGGCTGAAGTTGCCATTGAAACAGGTCGTTTAAGGCTAATACTAAGGCCGCATAACCCGAAGCAGACGAAGCCAAACCGGCTGCAGTGGGCACGCTATTCAGGGTATCTACATGAAACATAGTGTGGTCATTGGGACGGAAATAGTCTAGAAAACCGCTCAGGCGTTTGGCAAACGGATGGTGCGGCTCAAGCAGTTGATCGTTCAATACGATTTGATCCTGTTGGCCTTCCGTCAGGCTCAAATCGGTCTGAGTGCCCAGTCCGGGCAAACTGATGGAGACGCTGCCGTTGATCGGCAGGTTCAATGTGGTTTCACGTTTGCCCCAGTATTTGCTTAGGGCGATGTTCACCGGCGCGGCACCAAAACCGCAGGCCTTGGCCGGTTTGAGTGCGGAGTCTTGTTGGCTGTGGCCGATGATCCGGTCAACAAAGGCTTGAGGGCTGAGGCTGGCTTGGGTTTCAAAAGGCATAGTTCGGGTTCTTATAAAAAAGTGGTCGGTAATGTTAATTTAATGTCTCGGTAGTTGCACCGTGGGGGGTGAGTTCCACCTCGATATGCTGATATTGCTCCAGAAATCGACGGTTTTTCTCAGGACAATCACTGAAGTCCCCTATGCCCAGCAGACAGTCTCCAAGTCCGGATCCGGAAATTTTACAGGCCTGTATGCTTGAACAGTCACGCATTTGATAAAGGATCTGAGAGAGGGTGGCATCGCTTACCCCAAGTGATTCCATCAGTCCTTGATAAGCTTCAAGCAGTTGGTAAAAACTTGGCATGTCATCTTGCTGTAAGGCTTCATAGGCGTTTCGAGTAACTTCCCCCATGACTCGATACAGCTGGTTTTGCAAATCGCTTTGTGTCTTCCACTTTTCCGAGACCCGTTGCAGCACCTCGGCGGTGGGGGTTTTATAGCCGCTGTAAATTAGGCTAAGCGGCATCTTGGCCGCCAGCTCAGGGTTCAATTCAGCGATTTGCGTGCTGTGCTGTGAATTTCCCGGTTGGAATAGAATCAAGCCGCCGCTCAGGCTGGCCGCCAAATCGGTTCCTGAGCCGCGTCCCTGAATGTTTTGGATAATGCGAAGGCCTTCATCAAACAAAGTGAGTCTGTCGAGCTTTTGCTGGGTAATCCGGTTCAATCCGTGCAGGCTCGCGGCCAATACAGCCGCAGAACTGCCCAGTCCGATGGTGGACGAAAACCCGCTGCGGATATGGATGTGCAGGCCGTGTTGCAAAAATGGAGCAAAGACCCGTAACGCCTGTATCACAAAGCGTAGCTTCGGGTGTTCCAAGTCTTCCAGGGCCGCATGTTTGAGTTCTTCCAGAGTAAATTCATAATTGGCCAAAGCAGATTCTATGCACACGGTGTCGTCATCATTGGCCTGCCATTCGATTTCGATGAATTGATTCACCGCGCAGGCCAAGGCAGGTTCACCATAGACCACACTGTGTTCCCCCAGCAACATGAGGTTGGCGGGTGCGCGACTAAGCCAGTTCACAGTGGACTCCTTGGGTTTGGATTTTGAGGGCTTGTGTGTGATATCCATGTGCTTCACAGAATTCATAAGGAGAGTCTATGCTCAGGCAGAGTAAGACGCCTGCACTGTCACCTTCAACGCTACCGGCACCACAGACTTTCACAGCCGCATTGAGTTGTGTTTCCAGACTCTGTATAAATGACTGTATGCTTTGAGGCACTACGCCGATCCGACATAAGAGTTGATGATTGAAACGAATCGCTTGTTGCAGTTTGGCAAAATCCTGCTGTAACCAGGCCTGCTCAATTTCAGCAGTAGTTTGGGTGAACGCCTGCCAGAGCTGGGTATCGTTTTGATGGTGTCGTTTTACCCATTCAACGCATTCTCCGGTGGCACTGGATGGTTTTCCGGTATCAATCAGCCAGGCTTTGAAAGGGTGGGGTTCAAGCACTTCAATGGGGTTGTCCATTTGGTATTTGAGCAGGCCGCCTTTTAGGATGGTCGCCGGATCAATGCCGCTGGAGCGGCCATGTTGATAGGCTTCGATTTGCGCGGCGAGATCCAGTAAGGCTGTGTCATCTAGTTTTGTGGCTTGTTGTGTCTGTACCGCCTTTAGAACAGCCAGAATGACTGCAGCGGAAGATCCGAGGCCACGACCAATGGGCGCATCAGATTCAATTTTGAGTTGCCAGTCAGCGCTTTCAATCGGTTCGATCTGATGTAGCAGATACAGCGTGATGAGAATCAGGTCGAATGGTGACTTTAGAACGTCGTGAATGGCGATTTCGCCTTTTGAAAAAGACTGGAAACGCTTTTTGATGGTTTCGGAAAACGCTTGCCATTGTTGGAATGAAAATTTCTGCTTTTGATCGAAATCTGCAAGCGTGATTTCAAAATGCCCGGACGGATTGGCGGAATGCTTAAAGCGATCAAGAGTGCAGTGGGTTTCGAGGTCAATCGCCATGCTCAAAGCCGGAGTGCCGTAAAGCACGGCATGTTCTCCACAAAGGATCAGTTTGGAGGGTGCGACACAGCGTGTTGTCATCTGCGATTTTCCCTTAGGGTTGACCTGTCTCTGGTGGATTGGAGTCAGAGGGTTTGGTAATAGCGTTTGTGGTCTTTGATGCCTGCCAGGCGGTAAGGACCTTTATTATGGCGTTCAAACTCGATGTTTTCGACTTCGTCATCGACCTCGTGATAAAACGCCAGGTACTCGGCATAAGTTAAGGGGTGGCGTTGTTCGATCTGCTTGCGGTGGCTGGTGCTCATTAAAACTTTCTCATAGCCAGGTTGCATCAGACCGGTAAAAAATTCGGCAACACAGCCGGAACCGTAACTGAAAAAACTGACACGGCGGTTAGCCATGTTCTCGTTCAGATTGTCGAGCAGAGAGCAGAATCCGACAAACAGCGATGCGCTGTAACTGTTGCCGACAATGCGGTTATAAACTTGGCTGGGCAAGGTCTGTGCCTTGAATTCCTGCGGGCTGAGTTTGACTTTGGCCACCTTGGCCAAGGTTTGGTGGGCCTTGTCCGCCATTTTGGTGAACGGAATGTGGTAGCAGAAGTGTTGAATATCGTCAAAGGTACGTCCAGTCTCTTCGGTAAAATGCTGCCAGGCCTGTTTTAAGCTGTGAAGATACACTTTGGTGGAATATTTTCCGTCCACCAGTGCGGTTTTACGCTGATTTGGGCGCCAAAAATCCATGACATCCTCGGTGTGATAACCAGAACCGGGTTCGATGGCGATGATGCGTGGAGATTCGGTCACCAACATGGCCACAGCACCGCATCCCTGAGTGGCTTCACCCGAGGTGTCAACGTCGTATTTGGCGATGTCGGCGGCAATGACCAATACTTTTTCTTTGGGATTGGCACGCACCATGGTGGTGGCCATCTGCAAGGCCGCTGCACCCGAATAACATGCGTGTTTGAATTCAATAACTCGGCAGCGTGAAGATAGATTCAATAAGCCGTGCAGGAAGACACCGGCGGATTTCGACTGATCGACACCGGATTCGGTTGCGAACAGAATTGCGGTGATACTGTTTTTGTCGATCTGCTCCAGAATCGGAGCCGCCGCTTTGGCTGCAAGACTCACCACATCCTCATCCGGCGGGGCGATTGACATCTTCTCCTGCCCAATCCCGATGTAAAATTTATCAACGTCGATGTTTTTTTCTTCAGCGAAGGCATCAAGCCCCAAATAGTAGTCTGAAGTGGAGAAATGGATTAAGTCTATGCCTACATTCATATTCAAAGCAGAATCTTTATGTTTTGTTTGTTGTTAGTGGCGCTGCAAGCCCGGTTAAGGGAGAACGAGTCCAGTGTTTAAATGTAAGGCGTCTGAATTTGCCACGCCCAACAGAAATTGCGCGGTAGCGAACTCCTGCTTAAATTGTTCAATTTTGTCGATTACAGATTGGCTAGAATCCAATGCGGGGGCAAGCAACGGCGCCGCAATCCCGCACAACCGACCCCCCATTATAACAGCTTTTATCATATCCATGCCGTTTCGTATTCCGCCGCTGGCAATAAAGTCGGCCTGATTCTGGTAGGGAGCCGCAAGCTTTAAGGATTGCAACGTAGTCAGTCCCCAGTCTTGAAACAGGAAGCCAAGTTCATTACTGGCGCGATGTGCTTCGATACGGCTCCAGGATGTGCCGCCGCGTCCGGCAACATCGAAATGGCGAACTCCGGCCTGCAACCCTAGTTCGATGTCGGCAGGCGACAGGCCGCAACCGACTTCCTTGAGTATCACCGGCACCTCCAGCGACTCCACCAGCTGTGCAATTTTATCGGCGAGTTGGGTAAAGTTGGTGTCGCCTTCCGGTTGAATGACTTCCTGTAAGGGATTCAGATGCAGGTAGAGTGCATCCGCCTGTAACGTTTCGACCGCACGTTGCGCCTGTTCCAGTCCAAAGCCGTAATTCAATTGCACCGCGCCAATATTGGCAATCAATGGAACGGTGGGGGCGTATTGGCGTAATTTGAAACTCTCCCCGGCGGCTTGGTCCTGAATCATGGCACGTTGCGAGCCCACCGCCATCGGAACCTGGCAGGCTTCCGCGGCCTCGGCCAGATGTTGATTGATCTGTTGCAGGTTCTGTGCCGCGCCGCCGGTCATGGAGGCGATCATCAAGGGAAAGGCGATTTTATGGCCCAAAAATTCGCTTTGGGTGTTGATTTGGGCAAAATCGAGTTCCGGTAGCGCGCGATGCATCAGTTTGATGTGATCAAATTCGCTTTGCTGGCGCTCAACCTGAGGATCATTGAGCACTGCATCGATGTGGTCCTGCTTGCGTTGGGTGATTTGGCTCATATCAGACTCTAATTGGATGATAGGGTTAGGCGTTGGCAGAACGTTCGAGTTTGATGTGTGCCGCCATCAATTCTCCCGGGTTGGTTTGTGCAGCCAATAAGGAGAGTTCGCCGCAAAGAGCCGTGGCTCCGGCGATGCAGGCCAAACGTCGTGCGTTGGCTCCGGGCTCGACATCCGGGTTGGCGCATCCGAGTTGTTGTAGGTTTTGCACAACAAAATCCAAGCCTTTGCCGTTGCCGATGCTGCCGACAATCAGATTGGGCAGGGTGGTGGAAAAGTAGAGCTCACCTTCCGCATTCACTTCAACATGGTTGATCGCCTGCGATCCTTCGACAATATTCGCGGCATCCTGTCCGGTGGCCAGATAAAAGCCCAGAAGCATATTGGCGACGTGGGCGTTGGCCGTGCGCAAACCTCCAGAGACGATGCTGCCGATCAGGTCTTTTTTGATGTGCAGGTCAACAATCGCCTCGGGGGTGGTTTTCAGATAACGTTGACAGAGTTTGCGCGAAATGGTGGTTTCACACACCACATATTTCCCCCGACCCAAAATGCCGTTGACCGCGGACACTTTCTTGTCGGTGCAATAATTGGCCGAGATGGAGACGTAACTCAAATCCGTGTATTCGTCCAGAATCCAGGGGATGAGTTGGTCGGCCGCATTGGTGACCATATTATGACCGGAAGCGTCACCGGTGGTGAATTCCAGACGCAAATAGATCAGGTTGCCGACCACTTGATGGTGGGTGTCGATCAGTTTGGCAAAGCGGCTGGTTTGCGCCACCACCTGTTGCAGATCTTCCTGGCGTGATTCAAGTTCTTTTAGCCTCAAAGCGGCAATGCCGGCATTAGGGGCTTGCAGCAAGATGGAACGGGTCATGCGCTCGTCCACCACGGTCACGCGAATGCCGCCCGCTTTTGCCGAAACCCTTGCGCCGCGTGCGACCGAAGGCCAAAGAGGGCTCTCATAGGTCGCCATGGGTACCATCAGGTCATCGGCTTCGACATCGCCAATCAATTTGAAAGGGCCCACTGATTCCATTGGAATCGAGGCATACGCGTTGTTGCAAGTTTGAGTCGGTTTTTTCATAGGCGTTATTATAAATGAGCCGGTGTCGATCCGTCACAAAAAAGCGGAAAGGGATTGAAAATCGGTTCAATGTCACTATATTGTGTGTATCTTTAATGGTTTTAAGTAACCATTCAAAAAGACAGTACTTGTTTACTTGATACTCAACAAAGGAAAAATTTATGACGTTAGCAACCGCCCGACATATTTTGGTGGATACCGAAGAACAATGTAACGAGCTGAAAGAGCAGATCGCCAAGGGTGCGGATTTTGCGGATTTGGCCAAGCAGCACTCCAATTGTCCATCGGGGCGAAGTGGCGGTGACTTGGGTCAGTTTGGCCCGGGCATGATGGTGCCGGAATTCGACAAGGTAGTGTTCAGCGCTGAGGTTGGGTCGGTTGAAGGGCCGGTTAAAACCCAGTTTGGTTATCACCTATTGGAAGTGACCAGCCGCAGCTGATCCTACCCGAGAAAATACTCAGGCGAGATGAACTTGGCCTGAACAAATCGAAACCCAAAACCGGCAGGCCTGTCGGTTTTGGGTTTTTTTTATGCCTGTATTTTTTAAATACAGGCGTTATCTGTTTTGGCTGAGTTTGATGATAATTGGGGAGAGCACCAGCAGGGCGATCAAGTTGGGGATCGCCATCAGTGCATTGAGCACATCGGCAAGAATTAATACCGTGTTGAAGTAATTGGACAGGGCAGCCCCTGCAAACACTGCCAGAACCCAGAGTACCCGATAAGGGGTGATAACGGAGGTGCCCGCCAGATATTCGGCGCAACGCTCGCCATAATAACTCCAGCCGATTAGGGTGGTGAATGCGAACACCGCCAGACCCAGTGCGACGACCACGGCTCCGAAGTCCGAATCCAATCCGGTGGCAAACGCCAGTGCGGTTAACGGGGAGCCGGTCTCACCGCTCTGCCAGACGCCGGTGACCATAATCACCAGAGCCGTCATGGTGCACAGGATGATGGTGTCGATGAAGGTGCCGAGCATGGCGATGTGACCTTGATGAACCGCATTTGAGGTTTTTGCGGCGGCGTGAGCGATGGGGGCGGTTCCCAGTCCGGCCTCGTTGGAAAAGATGCCGCGGGCCACGCCAAACTGAATTGCCAGAATGATGCTGGCACCAGCGAACCCGCCGGCCGCCGCACTGCCGGTAAAGGCGCTGCTGACGATGGTGGAGAGCGCGCTGGGCACTTCTTCGATATTGACGCCGAGAATATAGAGCGAAAAAGCAATATAAATAATCGCCATGACCGGCACCAGCGCCGTGGCGGTATGTGCGATGCGTTTGATGCCTCCGAACAACACCAGTCCCACCAAGCTCATCAAGACGATACCGGTGATTTGATTATCGACGCCGAAGGCGCTCTCCATGGCGCCGGCTACCGCATTGGCCTGAACCATGTTGCCGATTCCGAAGGCGGCGATGGTGCCGAACAGGGCAAAGGCAAAAGCCAAAGGTTTCCATTTTTCGCCCATGCCGTTGCGGATGTAGTACATGGGACCGCCCACGTGGCGCCCATCCTCATCGACTTCACGGTATTCCACCGCCAATAAAGCTTCGCTGTATTTGGTCGCCATGCCCACTAGAGCGGTGATCCACATCCAGAAGATTGCGCCAGGGCCGCCAATGAACAAAGCCGCGGCCACGCCGGCGATGTTGCCAGTGCCCACGGTCGCCGCCATAGCGGTCATCAAAGCGCTGAATGGGCTGATGTCCCCTTCTTCTTGTGAGCGGCGTCCTTTCCATAACAGGCTGAAAGCATAAAACAGGTTGCGCAAAGGCAGAAAACGCAGCCGAATCGTCAGATAAACCCCTGTGCCGAGCAATAAGATCAGCATGGCAGGCCCCCACGCCCAACTGCTGGCGGTGGATAATAGTTGGTTGAGGTATTCCATTAAACAATTCCTATGGCTGTGTTAAATCATGCCTTTGCGCTGAGCGCCCAGGCCAATCAGATAAAATCCGCCGATGATGATGATCGGTAGCCAGGCGTCATTGACATCTCTTAGCAGATTGACCAATAAAGGCGTGATGAATGAGGTGATGAAAGCGAAGCCAAACGCGCAGAAAAGAACAAACAGGGTGATTTTAAGAAAAAATTGCAGAGAGCCTATTTGACGTTTGACCACCTTGACAATGTCATCGCCATAAATGACCAGTAGCGTGGCGGCCATGGATAGGCCGATTTGGCTTAAATAAGGTTTCATCCAGCCGGCCAGCAGGCTCAAGAAGTCGCTAACAAAACTAAAGTCCATAAAATGCTCTTGTTGATGAAGGGTTGAAATATTGGCGCGCGCATTTTTGCGACATTACGCTAAACGGGGGAGTTAAATCCTAAAAAAGGGCTTGAAAGCCCTTTTTATTCAGATTCAGGTCATTCACCTTTTGGCGTATAACCAAATTTCTGACCGGCGATAGAGGCTTCATACATCAAACCGCCTTTGATGATAATGAAAGTGGCCATGCCTTTGTAGTATTCGCCGGCTGATTCGTTGCTGTCTTGCGTCAGGCCACCTGATGCACTGACCCCTTTGGTGGAGGCTTCAGCGGTCGCCCCTGCGGTGATGACCGCAGCCGATGCTTGTGCGGAGAATTCGAAGCTGCCGCTGGTGAATTCATCAAAGGCACGTTTATCCTTGAAGAAAATGATTTGGCTATAAGCTTGACCGCCCAACTGAAAGCCGAAACTCAATTGCGTTAGAGAGGCATCACCAACGTGTTTGAGACCTCTGTAAACGCGGCCTTCTCCATAGGCGCCGCCTATGCCAATACCGGCTTTACCAACAGTTGGAAATACCGCAAAACCGTAGGCGTCTTTGAAAAAGTCTTTGGATTGGTTGGCTTTATGAAAACGGTTGACGGTGTCGTTATAGGTGTCGGCTTGTGCGACGGGCACTAACAGAAACCACGATGTCAGAGCAATGATAATGTTGCGTGTTAAGGTATGCATATCAAATCCTCGTTCGATTGTTTAATTGAGTTTTGGCCTATGTTAGCAAAAAATCCCAACTTCTAGGCGCTTAGTGATACAGACCATTATAGAGCTTTTTTGGCCAGCCAAAACCCTTGGGGATAAAATACGTCAAAATCAGCACCTATGAAAGGTGTTTTATATAGATAAAATACACCGAAGCCATTCTGATTAACGGATATTTCTTGTATAGTTATTTTTAGATTTAACCCGTTTGGACAGGCCTGCTCGTTTTGGAGTGGGCGTGTCGGGGGATTCAGGTCATCAAGCAGAGAGAGGCAATAATATGGGCACGGCAATATGGGTGGTTTTGGGAATAATACTGGTTGCGATCATCTATTTGATCAATATTTACAATACCTTGGTCAGTTACCGGAACCGGTTTCAGAACAGTTTTGCACAGATTGAGGTTCAGCTTAAACGCCGTTATGACCTGATTCCCAATTTGATTGAAGTGGCTAAAAAAGCCATGACACATGAACGCGAAACTCTCGAGGCCGTTGTGACCGCACGCAATGAGGCGGCCGCTTTTTTAAAGGCCGCCGCCGCCAATCCGGGCGAGGCTTCGGCGATTCAGCATCTTTCCCAGGCGGAAGGCCTGTTGGGCGGAGCCTTGTCGCGCTTGAATGTGGTGATGGAAGCCTACCCTGACCTGAAAACCAATCAGAATATGATGCAGTTGACTGAAGAGTTGAGCACCACCGAAAATCGCGTGGCGTTTGCCCGTCAGGCTTTCAATGATGCGGTGATGACCTATAACACCTACCGACAGAGCTTCCCTCCAATCCTGTTTGCAGCTACCTTTGGTCATCCTACGGATGCCGAACTGCTGGAATTCGCCGACAGCGAACAGATCCAGCAGGCCCCCAAAGTAACATTTTAGAACGATGAAACCGGGCCTGAACAAGTTGTTGTGATACTGCCATGAACTTTTTTGTCTCCCAGGATCGGGCGCGAAAGACCACACGTTGGTTGGTCGTCCTCTATGTATTGGCGTTGTTGGCGCTGACCACGGTCAGCAGCTGGGTGCTGGTGTTGTTATTGCGCGGCTTGGGCATGCATGAGCTGCCTCCTCATGGCGCACCGTTTTATGCTCTGTCTGAGCGCGATTGGCTGGTGTTTTTAGGGGTGGCGGTATTTGTGGTCGCCGGTGCTTTGATCAGCTCTTATATTAAGGGACGTGAACTCTCCAAAGGCGGAAGAACCGTGGCCTTGTCGCTGGGAGGGCGTAAAATCCCGCCCAACACCGCAGACTTCAATGAACGCAGAATCCTGAATGTGGTGGAGGAGATGGCCATCGCATCGGGCATGCCGGTGCCGGAAGTCTATATCTTGCCGGAGGAGACCAGTATCAATGCCTTTGCGGCGGGTTTGACGCCGACCGATGCGATCATCGGCTTGACTCGGGGAGCGATTGAAAAGCTTGATCGTGCCCAGCTTCAAGGCGTGGTTGGGCATGAATTCAGTCACATTCTCAACGGTGATATGCGTTTGAATATTCGCCTGATTATGCTCATCACCGGGATTGAATTTGTTGGCCTGCTCGGTCGTATCTTCACCCAGTCAGCCCGGACTTCGCGGCGTGGTTTCTCCTCGCGTCGCCGTTCGGGCGGGGGTGGAGCCGCAGCGGTGGTTTTGGCCGGCGTGGTGCTCCGTCTGCTTGGCTGGTTTGGTGTTCTGTTCGGACGCATCATACAAGCGGCCGTGAGCCGTCAGCGTGAATTCCTGGCCGATGCCTCGGCGGTGCAATTTACCCGTAATCCGCAATCGGTGGCCGATGCGCTTAAAGTCATTGGCGGCGATGTTTACGGATCCCGCATACGCAAATCCGACGTCTCTCAGGTGACCCATCTGTTTTTCGGACAGGCTTTCACCACCCACTTCAATTTCCTTTTCGCCACCCATCCTGCGTTGGAAAAACGTATTCAATTGCTTGATCCGACTTGGCGGGGAGAGTACTTGAAGCCTGCCGTTGTCGAGGTGTCGGACAAGACAGAAGCTCAGAAAAACGAAGACAAAAAACAAGAATTCATGCAGACGTTGGCGACCACCGCGGTGCTCATGGAACCGCTTGCGGGAGAAAGCCTAAAACATAGTGAGGCGGACGATAAATTTCGAAAGACGCTTTTGATGCAGATTGAAGAGCCGACTGAAGCCATGGCATTGGTGCTAGCCGTATTGCTGAACGCTGATGCAAGAAGCCAGAATGGCATGCACTCGAACACTGCGTCTGAATTTGAATTGTCCATCCAAGCGGTTATCGATGAGTACGGTTTTCAAGGATTGGAGCAAGCCTTGAAAAAATCCCTGGCGATGGTGCACAAGGTTGAGTTGCAGGCGCGCTTGCCCCTGGTTGAAAGGGCCATGCCAGCTCTTAAAGAACTGTCCGAAGCTCAATACGGGCGTTTTAAAGCGCTCATGGACGGCCTGATTCAACTTGATCATAAAGCGGATGTGTTTGAACAGACTCTCTACCGTTTGGTGACACGTTTTCTGGATGTGCATTTCGGTTTGGTTTCGCCTTACAAGGTGCGCTATCGAAGAATCCACGCCGTCAGTGTCGAAATCCAGTTGGTGATGTCGATGCTGGCCGATTACGGCCACGCAGATGATTCACCGTTGCAGGCTGAACTGGCTTATCAGCAAGGCATGCAAGTAGTGGGTTTGTCTTCCATAGAAAGGGCTCAGACGACTCATTATACGCCCACTGATTTTGATCACGCCGCCGAGAAGTTGGCGCACTGCTCCTTGGTATTAAAAGAACGTATTGTGCAGGGGTTATTGGCTTGTGCGCACGCCGATGGACGTTTAGCCGAGGTTGAACGCGAGCTGATTCTGGCGATCGCCGCGACCATGGATGCGCCGATTTCTCGATTGAAGTTATGATCCTGCCGTTTTATGCAAAGCACAGCAAATGGCTTTCAGCTGGCCAAGATAGTAGTCCTGCTACTTTATTGAATCTCTTGTTTATTTTTGTTGCTAAAACATAGGCTTGCCCCCATAATTCGCGCACTTAACATGAGGCGTGCGTATGGCACTGGAAATAACCCCCGATATTACGGAACAACTGTTGGATGCCTTGGTTTGTCAGGGTTGGTTTGAGTGGCCGCATGCGGTGACCGACGAGCTCTGTCAGGCCTTACTGGACGAAGTGCAATTTTATGACGAAGAGGGAGCCTTGCAAAAAGCCGGCATCGGCCGCGGTCAGGTTCATCAGCTCAATCAGGAGATCCGCCGGGATCAGATAAAATGGCTGAACGGTTCCACCTTAGCGCAGACGACCTATCTGCAACAAATGGCCCAGCTGCAGTATCAGCTTAATCGAGCGCTGTTTCTGGGGTTGTTTGAATATGAATCGCATTTTGCCCTTTATAAATCCGGGGACTTTTATAAAAAACATCTTGATAGCTTTCGTGGCCAAGCCAATCGTATGGTGACCACGGTGCTTTATCTGAATCCTAACTGGCAGTCTGATTGGGGCGGAGAGTTGGTGATTTATGATGAGGCATCAAGCTGTCAACTCGCAGTGATTACCCCTGAGATGGGTAAGCTGGTGGTGTTTATGAGTGAGCAGATACCGCATGAAGTTCTACCAACCCGAAAAGAGCGAGTCAGTATTGCCGGCTGGTTTCGATGCAACAACAGCATTGGCGGGAATATCGATCCGGCTTTGTAAATTCGGTGTCTACTCTGAATCTTCTCTAAAACGGGCAGGCCTGTCCGTTTCTATCCCTCTTATGACATCGAGCCAGACCGGGTAATGCGAACTGTTTTGGCCTAATGACTTGTATTTTATCCTGTGTTTTGTACAATCAAATCTAAGTTTAAATTAATTCAAATCTAAATTTTGATTATAAAATCAAGCTCTTATACTCTCTAAACCCTTCTGTAAAGCCGCTATGGCAGCGGTGGTAACGCAATTTTGATTAAACCCTGTCCGAAGCGGCCAGGTGAATTTTGATTCATACCGAATTGTGAATGATACTTAACCGTTCAACAAGTTATGCGGAATTATGAGCCAACCAACAGGTCAGACCCACATCGTTTTACTGAATATTCACGGCTTAATCCGTGGCCACAATTTGGAACTTGGGCGGGATGCGGATACCGGTGGCCAAACCCTATATGTGCTGGAATTGGCGCAAGCACTCGCCCGGCATCCTCAAGTCTCCCAGGTTGATTTGATTACCCGTTTGGTGGTCGATGAGCAGGTGTCTGCTGATTATGCCCAACCGATTGAAGTCCTTAATGACAAACTGCGTATTGTGCGCATTGCGGCGGGCCCGGATGAGTACCTGGCCAAAGAAAACTTGTGGGATTATTTGGATGTCTTTGCGGATAACCTCACGCATTTTTTCAGAGGTGAACAAATTTGGCCGGACATCATTCATAGCCACTACGCGGATGGTGGTTATGTCGGTGAACATCTTGCCAATCAACTGGGCATTCCCTTGATTCATACAGGCCACTCTTTGGGGCGTGTCAAACGAGCCCGGCTTCTGGCAAGCGGGCTTAGCTCCCAGGCGATTGACGAACGTTATAATATGTCGCGTCGCATCGAGGCCGAAGAAACGGCCTTGGCGACCGCAGAGAGAGTCATCACCAGTACGCATCAGGAAATAGAAGAACAGTATGAACTCTATGATTATTATCAGCCTGAGCAGATGCGCGTGTTGCCCCCCGGTACCGACCTTCAACAGTTCAAGCCTCCTTCCGGAGAAGAACTACACTCAGCCTTGTTCCATGATTTGGTCAAACATCTGAAACATCCCGATAAACCGATTATCTTGGCGCTTTCCCGGCCGGATGCACGAAAAAATATCACTGCTTTGATTGAAGCGTTTGGGCAATCGGAAGACCTACAGCAGCGGGCTAATCTCGTCATAATTGCAGGAAATCGCGATGATATCGATGAGTTGGAAGAGGGCGCGCAAGAGGTATTCCACGAACTGCTGGTGGCCATTGACCGCTATGATCTGTATGGAAAAGTGGCGCTGCCGAAACATCATCAGCGCGATCAGGTTCCGTTCATTTATCGCATTGCAGCCGCCAGCCATGGCGTTTTTGTCAATCCGGCTCTTACCGAGCCTTTTGGTCTGACTCTGATTGAAGCGGCCGCTTCCGGTTTGCCGATTGTGGCCACCGAGGATGGAGGGCCGCGCGACATCATTGGAAATTGCCACAACGGCCTCCTGATTAACCCTCTGGAACCCGAATCGATCAGTGAAGCCATACTGAGATTGTTGCAGGACGAGGCGTTTGCAGATGAGTGTATCCAAAACGGCTTGCAGGGCGTCAGAGATCACTATTCCTGGGATGCCCATGCTGAACGTTATTTGCAGTTGATTCGACCCATTGCCGAGCGTTCTGAAGTACTGGTTCGCCAACCATTGCAGCGTCGCCATGAACTTTATCGCGACCGAGCCATTGTGACTTGTCTTGACCAGAACCTCATCGGCGATGCTTCCGCCTTGCATAAACTGGTGTCGGCACTGCGCCAGAACCGTAAGAGCACTTTGTTTGTGGTGGCGACCGGACGGCGTTTGGACTCGGCCTTAAAGCTTTTGAAGAACTTTGGATTGCCGGAACCGGATATCCTCATTACCAGCAGCGGCACTGAAATATACTATGCGCCCAAACTCACGGCAGATACAGCATGGGCCCGACATATCGACCATCTTTGGTCGCCACACCAGCTCAGACAGATATTGGACCATTTGCCTGGACTGGAAAAACAGCCTAAACATGAACAGAGTCGTTTTAAACTGAGTTATTACATCAATCCGCAAGTAATCGATGTGGAAGAGGTCAATCGTGTGTTGCACCAGGAGGAGCAATCGGTGCATGTGCAGATGTCGTTTGGCCAATATCTGGATGTGTTGCCGTTGCGTGCCTCCAAGGGCATGGCCTTGAGGTATGTGGCCAACCAGTGGCAAATTCCGTTGGAACGTATTTTTGTCGCAGGGGGCTCGGGTGCCGATGAGGACATGATGCGCGGCAATGCGTTGTCGGCAGTGGTGCAGAACCGCCACGATGAGGAGCTTTCAAGGCTGGTGGATGTGGAGCGTATCTATTTTGCCAAGCAGCCTTTTGAGGCCGGTATATTGGAGGCCTTGGACTATTACGACTTTTTTGACCGCTGTCATGACCCCCGGGAAACAGACAAAGAGCCCACCAGCCAGTTCAATGATTCTGGCGAGGAGGAATTGTGAGCGATTTTAGACTGCTATTATGTACCGATCTGGATCGCACCTTGATACCTAATGGCCATCAGCCGGAATCAGTCAATGCCAGACTTCGTTTTTCCCACTTTTGTCAAAATCCCGAGGTGAGTTTGGTCTATGTGACCGGCCGCCATCAGCAACTCGTTCAGCAAGCGATTGAGGAGTATCAGCTGCCGCAACCGGATTTTGTGATCACCGATGTGGGCACCAAAATCTATCAAGTGGTCGACAAAGACTGGATTGAATTGCCCGACTGGGAAAAGAGGATCAGCACGGATTGGCGGGGCAAAAACCGACAGCAGCTTGAAGCCTATTTGAAAGATATCGATGCACTTGAACGCCAGGAGGAGACCAAGCAAAACACCTATAAACTCAGTTACTACGTCCCCTTGGATGCCGATCATCATGCGCTTATGCAGCAGGTTAGTCGGTGTCTGGAGGCTCAAAATATCGCAGCGAGTTTGGTCTGGAGTGTGGATGAGCCGGCCCAGGTGGGATTGTTGGACATTCTCCCCAGGAGTGCCAGCAAGTTGCATGCGATTGAGTTTTTACAGCATCATCTCGACTTGTCCGACAAGCAACTGTTGTTTGCCGGTGACAGTGGCAATGATTTGCACGTTCTAAGCAGCCACCTACAATCTGTTTTAGTCGCCAATGCCAGCGCAGAGGTTCGAACTCAAGCCAAAATTCTGTCTTCAAGCCAGGGTCATGTCGAGCAGCTTTATCTGGCCGGCGAAAAGAGTAAGGATGACAACGGCAATTATGCCAGCGGAATCTTGCAAGGAGTTTGCCACTTCATGCCTGAGTTTTGCCGTTTAATTGAATCAAGGAAAGCCAAATGAAGAATAACCCGTCTCCGCTCTATATTTTTGGGGAGGTTCTGTTTGACTGCTTTGTCACCGGAGAGCAGGTTTTAGGCGGAGCTCCGTTCAATGTCGCTTGGCATTTGCAGGCGCTGGGTGATCAACCAAAATTAATTTCCCGAGTCGGCGACGATGAGTTGGGCCACGCTATTTTAGCGGCCATGCGCGATTGGCAAATGGACACTTCTCAAGTTCAGGTGGACCCGAAACATTCCACTGGCCGCGTGGAAGTGTTTTTTGAAGACAAGGAACCCGTTTATAAAATCGCTCCAGAGTGCGCTTACGATTTTATCGGTTCCGAATTGATGCACAATTTACCCAAGTCCGGCATTCTTTATCATGGCACTTTGGGGGTCCGTCATAAGGCTTCCAGAAAAGCCCTATCCCAATTGACGCACTATCCGGAATTGGCGATTTTTATGGATGTGAACTTGCGTTCACCTTGGTGGAAGCGATCTGAGGTATACGATTGGCTCAATCAGGCGCGCTGGGTAAAACTCAATGAACATGAACTCAGAGTCCTGGGCTTTGACGAGCCTAATCTAGAACAGGCGATGGCACGTTTTCAATCGCAATTCAAACTCTTGCAGCTCATAGTGACACGGGGTGAACAGGGTGCCATGGTGAGAACTCAGTCGGGTCGAATTCACCAAATCAAGCCCCAGAAAAATCATGATTTTGTCGATGCCGTGGGGGCGGGGGATGCCTTCACTGCGGTGTATATCCACGGTTTGAGGTCGGGTTGGTCGATTGAAGATACCCTGACAAAAGCGCAGGAGTTTGCCAGCAAGGTGGTGGGCTTGCGTGGCGCGATCTCACGCAGTCCGGAATTCTATCGGGCATTCGCACAAAGCCTTGAGGTCTAAGTGTTTGGTTGTCGAACACACCTCAAAAATAAAAAAATAAGAGATTCATTCCTGAAAGGCATAGATTGATGTACGAACAGATTTCACATTCACTCTTAAACGATATTTTAAACCGTATTAAACCCGAGTTTTATGAGGAGGATTTGCGCCACTTCTACACGCGTTTAGGAGCGAATTTCTATGCCATTCACTCCCTGCTGATGAAACTTTATGGTGAGCGTGATGATTTTGAACAACACGCCCAGCACTTGGTGGAGATCATGGCTCGCCAATACCTTAACCGCCCTAAGGCACTGAAACAGAAAGATTTGGAGCGAGAAAAAGATTACAACTGGTTTCTGAGTCAGAAGTGGGTTGGCATGGCGCTCTACAGCAATGGTTTTGCCGATGACCTCAATGGCGTAACAGAGCATTTGAATTATTTCAGTGAATTGGGCATCAATTTGGTACACATCATGCCGATTATGCGCTGCCCGGAAGGCCACAGTGACGGCGGTTATGCGGTCAGCGATTTCCGTGAAGTCGATAGCCGCGTCGGCAGTCTGCAGGATGTGCAGGCGCTGTCTTCCGAAATGCGTCAGCGTGATATTCTATTGGCGTTGGACGTGGTGCTGAACCACACCTCAAACGAGCATGAATGGGCACAACGGGCTCGCTCCGGCGACCCGGTTTACCAAAATTACTATTACACCTTTGAAAACCGCACGGTTCCCGACATGTTTGAGCAGAGCATGCCTGAAATCTTTCCGCAAACCTCGCCCGGAAATTTCACTTGGGATGAGGAGATGGGACGCTGGGTGATGACCGTATTCAATGATTATCAGTGGGATTTGAATTACAGTAATCCGGCGGTGCTGATTGAAATGTTGGATGTCATTTTGTTCTGGGCCAATCAGGGAGCCGATATTCTGAGGCTGGATGCGGTGGCCTTCTTGTGGAAAAAACTGGGCAGCACCTGTCAGAATGAACGTGAAGCGCATCTTATTCTACAACTGCTCAAAGACTGTTGTCAGGTTACCGCACCGGGCACCTTGTTCATTGCCGAAGCGATTGTGGCTCCGGTGGAGGTCATTAAATATTTCGGTGAAGATGCGGTCATCGCCAAAGAGTGTGAGATTGCCTATAACGCCACCTATATGGCGCTGCTTTGGGATGCGGTGGCCACTAAAAACGCCAAACTGCTCAATCAGGGAATTAAAAGCCTGCCGGTCAAATTGGAGCGCGCCACCTGGTTGAATTACATCCGCTGCCATGACGACATCGGTTTTGGCTTTGACGACAGCGATATTGTTCAAGCGGGTTATGAACCCTACAAACATCGTCGATTCCTGATCGACTATTTTACCGGGCAGTTTGATGACTCTCATGCACGCGGTGTGCCCTTTGGTGAGAACGATAAAACCGGAGATGCGCGGGTGTCCGGCTCTTTGGCTTCACTGGTAGGATTGCAATACGCGATCTATTCAGGCGACCAGGAGGCGATTGAAAGTGCCGTCAAACAGATTTTACTGCTGCATGGCATGATTCTTTCGTTTGGCGGCATTCCTTTGCTGTATTACGGCGATGAAATCGGTACCCTCAATGACGATTCCTACCTGGACGACCCGCATAAAATGGACGATTCGCGTTGGGTGCACCGTCCCTATATCAATTGGGAGAAGGCGGCGCGTCGAAATGAATCGGGCACGCCGGAATACCTGATTTTCAGCGCTTTGAAACGCATGATTTCGGTTCACAAGGAAATTGACGTCTTTGCCGATTTCAATAACCGGGAACTGATTGAGGTCGACAACCCGCACCTGTTTGTGTTCGGTCGTTATAACCTGCACCGTCAAGGTGAGGAGGTGTTGGTGGTGGCCAATTTTGATGCCAAGCCGCAACAGCTTAATCTCGAGGATGTGGGTACCTGGGCGCGTCCTCAGTATGGCCAGTACATTGATTTGTACAGTGGGCAAACCCCAGAAGTTTTCAAAGACACCTTGGTCATTCCAGGCTTTGGCTTTTACTGGTTGAGTGGAACCTAACAGATCGGAGTTTTTAACCCTTTCAGAAGCAACAGGGTCTGATCATGGACGAAAACCGGTCGTTACGGTATCCTTAAAAGACGCGTTTAATGGTCTGCAAAACCAGCAGGCCTGTCTGATTCAGGCATCTGCCTGATGTCTTTCCTTTGTGAATCTGGATATTATTTATGTTAAAAAAATCGTTCCTCTCCTTGCTGGCGCTGTTTGCTCTGTTGATTTCATTGTCGGTTTCGGCCAGGCCGGCAGCGGTGGCTATGCCAGACCGATACAGTGCAGAGGTGGCGCAATCCATTATGCAACAAGGGGGCAATGCCGTGGATGCGGCGGTGGCCGCCGGCTTTGTCTTGGCGGTGACTTATCCGGAGGCCGGAAACCTTGGCGGTGGCGGATTCATGACGCTTTACACCAGGCCTGCCAATTCTCAAAAAGGCGATATTACTCCCCAAACTTACTTTTTGGATTACCGTGAAAAAGCGCCTAAAGCGGCGCATCGCGATATGTACCTGGACAAAGAGGGCAAGGTGATTCCATACCGCTCTTTGGTCGGGTATCAGGCTTCCGGTGTGCCGGGAACCGTGATGGGTTTCTGGCAGGTGCATCAGTCTTTCGGCTCCTTGCCATGGCGGACCTTAATGCAGCCTGCGATTGACCTGGCCGAGCAAGGTTTTGAGGTTTCAGAGCATCTGCAAAACACGGCCCAGTGGTTTCAAAACTGGATTGCCGATAAATCGCCCACGCCGCTTAATTTCACGCACTATTTTGGCAAGCTGACGGCCGGGAAAGTCTTCAAGCAACCCGAACTCGGAAAAACCTTAAGACGTATTGCCGAGTTAGGGCCGCAAGATTTTTATCAAGGGGAAACCGCGCGGAAACTGGTGGCGGAAATGCAGGCAAATGAAGGGTTGATTACCCTGGATGACCTGAAATCCTACCAAGCCGTTTGGCGTGACCCGGTGATGGGACACTGGCAGGGGCGCCAGATTGTGTCCGCACCGCCGCCAAGTTCCGGTGGTGTCGCCATTGTGCAGTTGTTGAAGATGAAACAACACTTGCAGGGCAAACTGAATGCCGCCTTAAAACAGGCCGAAAAAGACGGCGTGCCGCAACAGGCGGTGAAAACGCATTTTTATGCCGAGTTGGAAAAGCGCGTTTACGCCGACCGCGCTTTTTATCTGGGGGATTCGGATTTTGTCGAGGTGCCGGTGGCCAAGTTGATTTCCGATACCTATCTCAAAGAACGTAGCACAACGGTGTTGCTGGACGAAATCTCGGTTTCTGAAGAGATTCATCCCGGCAAACTCGAATCACCGGAAACCACGCATTTTTCCATTATCGACTCCGAGGGCAATGCGGTTTCCAACACCTATACTTTAAATATGCCGTTCGGCAGTGGCGTGGTGATTCCGGGAGCCGGTTTCCTCATGAATGACGAAATGGACGATTTCAGCACCAAACCCGGTGTGGCCAATGTGTTTGGTGTGGTGGGCGGCAAAGCCAATGAAGTGGCACCCGAAAAACGCATGCTCTCGTCCATGTCGCCGACCATTGTGCTGAAAGACGGAGAAGTCGAAATGGTGGTGGGCACGCCGGGCGGTTCAACCATCATCACCAGTGTATTTCAGACAATAATCAATGTGGTGGATGAAGGCTTGAGTGCTCAGCAGGCGGTGGATGCGCCTCGAGTTCACCATCAACTCTTGCCCAAAGATCAGATCGCCTATCATCCGGATTTGCCGGAAGCGGTCAAAGAGGAATTGCAAGCGCTGGGCTATACCCTGAAACGCAATAACTACATGGGAGACGTTCAAGTGATTTTAAGGCAGGACGGAGAGCTCAGTGCAGCGGCTGACAGACGCGGACGCGGGCTTGCCAAGGTGTTTGAAATCTCAACACCCTGAACCACCCCCCGGCCGGACAAAGTGCACTGCCCAGGCCGTTAAAGACTGGATGATTGAACCCAGACAGCCTTAGTCTGAAGAAGATTTATGGAAGAACTTTTTGAACGCCGCCCCGATGTCATCTGCGAGCACTTCAAAACGTTCCGACCAGTCTTCCAACTTGGCGCCGGCTTCGTCGCTGATTTCATTAAATTCGGCTTTGGCGGCATCCAGCTTGGTTTCCAGATGGTCAATCTGTTCGTTGAGTTCCAGTTTCAATTCCGCCGCTTCATATTGAGCTTTGGCTTTGAGTTCAGCCAGTTGCGCCTCGTACTCTTCAATTTTTGCCTCGGCCATCGCTCGATATTCGTCTTTCTTGCTCATGGTGTCACCTCTCACAAAGTAACCAGGCCTGCCGGTTTTAGGCAGGCTGGCGAAGATTTAATTATTGGTGCATCATCTTTTGGCGCAGTTCCATAAAACGTTTGGATTGGGTCTGCATCTGTTGAATCAGCTTGGGGGTTTGCGGATCGATTTGTGTCATTTTCGCTTCCACATCGGCTTTTAAGGCGTTAGCTTGTTTCTGAACTTCCGGGTCTTGAAAGGCTTTTTGTTGGCGTTGTTGGAACTGCGCTTCACGTTTGCGGAAAGCGCCGATCTGATCCTGTGTCGGTTTGTTTTTCTGGTAGTCGGCCATCATCGTTTGCAAAGCGTTCAGTTCCTTTTTGGCGTCATACTCCTTGTCCGACATTTTTTCGAATATGGTTGCCTGCAACTGGTCGCGCTTTTGCGTCAGTTCCGGTGTGTCCGCAAAGGCTTTCTGTTCGGTTTTTTGTAAGGTCTGTTGCGTCGTCTGCATTTGTTGTTGCAGGCTACGTAGTTCCATGATGGCGTTTTTCTGCTCAGTCGTCATTTCCGGTTGCGCCATTTGGCCGTGTGACATTTGTCCTTGAGGAGCCGGTCCGGCATTCTGCGTCCCTTGAACTTCGGCAAATACCGTCGTGGAAGCGCTAAATGAAAGAATTAAAGCCGATAAGGCGGCCTGGGATGCACGGGTGAAACGAAATTTCATGGAATCTCCTAGTCTGTATGGAGAGGAAGTGCAAATCAAGACCCGTTTGCGAAGTCTTTGAAAGGTTGCTTTTGCCGTATTTTGCAACAAGCGGGTGCACAGGCCTCAAATCAATTGAAACAAAACTCAATTTGTCACGGTAACAAAACCCGGCAGGGAAAACAATAAAACACTCTGACAATACCCTGAACCGGTTTTGAAAAGATCAAAAAAACCATGTTTTCTTGGCGATTGCACTTTTATTGAAATCAGCAGGCCTGTTCAAACAAAACCGCAAACCTGAGTCAGCAGGTTTGGGTATTGTCGACTAACAAGAGTTCACCTCGGCTTTTATCGGGCGCGCACCGAGAAGCTATCGGTGGCTTTAAGTTTGGTGACGTTCGGATTCGGGGTATTGTGTTCGATCAGCCAGGCGAGTTCGTCTTGCAAGTCGGAATCGTCGATGACTTTTTGCCAGACGCGTTCGCTGACATTCCAGCGATAGCCTCGGCTGCGCAAAGCGTCTTTGACGTCGAAGGGCGCGCCGGTGGCTTTGATTAACGATTTACTCACACGAACCGCTTTGAGTAAAAAGTGAAACGCCGGTTTTTGCGGTTCGGAAATCGGCATCGACAGCAATTGGGTCAGGGCTTGAACATCGTCCAAAGCACGGTGTGCGCCGTAGAAGAACTGGCCGATTTTCCAACATAAAAATTCCTGACTGCGTGAGCCGACATCGGCCAGATTCAGCCAGTCGATCTGTGCCACCGAACAACCCCAGATTTTATTTACAAAGGTGTCACTGTAACGTTCCACTACCGGACGATCGAATGAGGCGTTGTGCGCCACGCACAGTTGCACGTCAGCCAGTTCCTGCTCCACTTGTTGCCATGGAATGCTGTGGCCCTTGACGTCTTCGAGTGTCAGCCCGGTCACTTGCGTAACTTCCGGGGTGATTTCCCCCTCCGGTTCGTTGAGGAAGTTCTGTGCCGACAAAACACGGTAGAAATTTCCTTCGGAATCGAACTCGACAATCTGGTAACCCAGTTCGATGATTTCGCAAACGTCGGTATCCAGTCCGGTGGTTTCGGTGTCGATGATGCATACCTTATGTGTGGGTACGGACGGATTGGGTGTTTGAAATTGGTTAAGCGGCTTGAGTTTGCGCAATACCTGGTAGTTCTCGGACTGTTGCAGTTGCTGGATGCATTGTTCCAGGCTGGGCGAGTTTGAGTTCATGGCGGCCTCAATTTGAAAGTGGCGGATTGCAACCAAAAAGGTCGGTTGAAATGCAGATTTTAACAGAGCCGGGGCTCTTCGGCTATGCGAATGCGTTGGCTGCTAATGGTGTTTGAAGCGATACTGTTGTCGGATCCAGAAGGCCAGCCACTTGAAGTGCAGCCGTTGTAGCCAGTTGAGTTTCATAGACAATTGGCATTCCAGACGGAACAGCTTGCCTTTGGCGACCGATTTGTGAAGGGTTAATCGATACTCCGGGTTTTGCTGTTCAAGTAAGGGTTGCCAGTATAAAGCCAGTTGGCGCGGGACATAGCCTAACAGGTAACGGAGATCGTGGCCGTAATTGACCCAGATCTGAATGGCGTTTGGATCGTGCGGGTTGTCGCTTTCGATCTTGAATTCCAAAGGATAACCTACGTTTAGCAGCCCCATTTGGAATGCCTTGTCGGCTTCATGGTAGTAGGTGCCTTTGATGGGGAAGAGGATTTGGTTCAGCATCACAACTCCCTCGCGGTGGGGGGAATAGGGGGCGAAATTTCGTGGGACACGGGTTCAATAAGATCGAGAAGGTCGAGTTCATTGTCCGGTAACTCGATCGAAAGTCGCTCTTGGTTCAGAGGGCAGGTGAACTCCAATCGATAAGCGGTCAGTTGCAGATCGGGTCGATGGCCGGGATTAAGCCTGGAGTCCTGGGCTTCACTGCCGTATAAACGGTCGCCAACAATGTAAAAGCCAACTGCGGAAAGGTGTTTGCGAATTTGATGTTTGCGCCCGCTTTCAATCGTGATCCCCACCTGTGACACATCGCGCTGACTTTCATACTGCAGCAACTCGACCCGGGTCACGGCGGGTTTGCCGTCAATCGGCGTTTGATAGGTTTGTCTTTCGACTGGAAACTTGCCGTGCACAATGGCTTGATAGGATTTTTCGATTTGGTGTCTGGCAAACATTTGCGTCAGCGTTTGCGCCATTTTTTTGCTGTGCGCCAGAAGTTGCAGGCCTGCTGTGGCCCGGTCAAGACGGTGCACAATCCAGGCCTGCCGGTTTGCTGTTTCATTCTCGGCTTGAAAATTCATCTCCACCCAGCGGTACAAAGCGCTGTGATCTGCCCATTTCGAGCCCTGTGACAGCATCCCCCTGGGTTTGAACCAGACGCTGTATTGTTGTTTGTCCAGCATTAATCTGGGCTGAGGCGGTACTTCCTGCAAGACTTTTGGATTGTAGTAAAGCTCAATGCTGTCGCCTTTGGACAACTTCTTTTTTACCCGGCGCAAACGTGCCGGTTTGCGCTGTCCTTGAGTGAGCCAGACCGCTCCCTTGCTGAAACAACTTTTCAGTTCACTTTTGGTAAGAGGACAAGCCTGGCTAAGCGCATCCAAAGCGGTTTCTTGGTCGGTTTCGACTTGATGGACAAAGTGTTGAGGTTGAGACATAAAAAGAGTTGATAAAACCTAAGGGAAATTAGGGTTTATTCTATGCTAAAGGTGGGCATATTTGGCGCTAAATTGGGTCTTAAATAAAATGTTCTTATATGGGTTTTCCTTTTGCCTGGAAGCCCTATAATGACACTTATTGATTTTGTAAAGTTCGTGATTTCTCGTAGGCTTTAAAGAGATCAGGTTCGGCATAGCCCCGTAAGAGGGTCGATGGATAATAGTTTGGAAAGAAATATGCATCACAATTTGTTATTGAACAAACAGCCTGTTTTAGACGCCACCCAGACTTTGTTTGCCTATCAGCTCAGTGTTGAGCCGATCAAAGGAGTTTCCTTGTTGCCCGGTGAGTGGCATGATGAGATTCAATCTTTGTGGGCGGGCGTTGAAGAAAATATCGGATTTGCAGATCTGACTGCCGGCAAGCCGGTGTTTTACCAAGCGCCAATCGAGGCGCTCAAGCTTGAACTTTTACCTAAAATCGAACCGCTTTCACGTTTGGTGGTTGAGGTGGATATTAGTCTGCTTAATAACAAGGCCGCGCTTCAGGCGGTTCGCGAGATGATTCAGGCGGGCGTGCAAATTGCCGCTCAAAACTATACACCCAATGTCGAGCATGAGAAATTGCTTTCCATCGCGAGGTTGGTGAAGGTGAATGCTTCTGATTTGGAAAATTTGGACCTGCAGCGCCTGATCAATGAGATGAGTGAGAAGAACGTCCGTGTTGTGGTGACGGGCGTGGACACTGAAGAGGCTTATCAGCAATTCAAAGAGCGCGGTGCCATCTATTTTCAGGGGTATTTTTTTACCAACCCGATTATCTCCACCCACAAGGAGCCCGCGGCCAATAAATTGGCCATGCTTAAACTTTTGGCCGAGGTCAATGATCCGGAGGTCTCGTTTGAACGTTTGACCGAAACCATCGGGTCGGATGTGGGCTTGACCCATCGACTGCTTACCGCCATCAACCACCCCAAAAACAACCTGTCTCATGTGGTGGAAAGCCTGAAAGAAGCGGTCACCATGATGGGACTCAAGCGTCTCAAGTTCTGGGTCAATATGCTGATGCTTTCGGATACCGACGATGTGCCGCTGGAGTTATTGGTGGTGGCATTGGTGCGTGCCAAGTTTCTGGAAAATGTTGCCCAGGCAATCGGCCAGTTTGACGATAAGGACCGGTTTTTCATGGTCGGTTTGTTTTCGACCCTGAACGCCTTTTTGAAAACACCCATGGTGGATATCGTCGATGAGCTGCCCTTGTCTGAACAGGTTAAACAGGCCTTGGTCGAGCATCAGGGAATGATGGGCAAGGCGTTGTTTTTGGTGCGTGCGCTGGAGCAGGGCAATACGCAATTGGTGATGGCCGGTTTTGAAGGCATGGATATCATGGCGCTGTCCAGCAACTATATGAATGCCAATGGTTGGGCGCAAAACACCTTGGCCAGCCTCAAAAGTGCAGCTTAAAAGGCCTATTTCATTTGATGCTCTTTATTCCGCATTCAGAGATTGAGATCGACAGTGTTTGACCGATCTGCTGCCGCTTCGAGTATTACCATAGGCGGGCAGGTTCTGCCCATCGTCAAGAGTGCACGCAAGAAGTCGATTGCACTGAAAAGCCAAGCCGCCGGGGTGGAGTTGCATGTTCCCAGGCATCTTTCGGATCGGGCGTTGACTAACCTGCTTAAGCAGAATGCGACCTGGATTGAGAAAAAAGTCGGCAGCATGAACGCTCGGGTTCCGCCAGCTTTTGAGTGCAGTGATGGAAACACCATCTGGGTTGAGGGGCAGGCGTGCAGTTTGCGGCTGAATAGTTTGCCTCATGCAACTGCAAAGACCCGGTTGCAGTGTGAGCTTCAGGGATCCGATTTTATGGTTTATGGGTGGCCTGCGGACAAGAGTGATTCAAAACAAACAGGCCTGTCTGATTATGCTGACGATAAATCGAAACAGCGAGTCCGCCAAGCGATACAAGCTTGGTTCGTATCCCATGCCCGGCTTTATTTTGATGCCCGCCTGCCATATTTTGCCAAACAAATCGGAGTCTCCTATGCCAGTATTGCGGTTAAGACCTATAAGGCGCGCTGGGGCAGTTGTTATACCGACGGACGCATCCAGTTCAATTGGAAATTGCTGCAAGCGCCGACCTGGGTGGTGGATTATGTGATTGTGCATGAACTTTGCCATCTTGTGCATGCCAATCATTCGCCCGCTTTTTGGCAGCTTGTTAATCATCATTATCCCCACACCCCGCAAGCTAAACGTTGGCTTAAGCAAGAGGGGGCAGGGCTGATTCATTTTCTCAATGAGATAAAATAGACTCTTTTGAGTCGCAAGCGTTTCTTTCCCGAAAAGATATTCATGCAGTTATGTGATGTTTATCGAATTTAGCCGTTTTAATTTACCGGAAAACCTATGTCTGTCATCCATCTCACCGCCAACAGTCGTCTCACCCAAACCTTAAAACAACAAGCCTTTTTGGCTCAGTCTTCCACGGTTGCGGAAACGCCTGTGATTATGACGCTGGCTCAATGGTGGCAGCAATGGGAGCAGGCCTGCTTATTACGTGGTGAACTGCAGGAGGGTGATTTTGCGCATAAGCGGTTGTCGACGTTTGAAGCACAGCTGGTTTGGGAGCAGGTGCTGGAAAAGGAGAGTGCACAGCGTCTGGATGAGCAGGGAGAACCTTTAGCCTTGCTGAATCTATCGACGACGGCCAAACAGCTTAATCAGGCCTGGTCTTTGTGGATGGAATGGCTGGATGAAACACAGCGCCTACAGACACAAGATATGCATTTCGATTCTCAGGAAGTGGCTTTGTTTAAAAAAGCCGCACAGCATTATCAATCAATTTTGGAAAGCCATAACTGGCAAGATGAGACATTGCGCCAACAGAGTCGTTTACAGTGGTTGGCCGAGGGTAAAGGTCGGGTTCCACAGCGTATTGAATTGCATGGTTTTGACGAGTTGACGCCAATTATGCGACGTTGGCAGGGGGTACTTGAACAACGCGGTTGTGAGGTGGTTATCGCGGAGGATTCCGTTATGCCGGTCAGTCCTCAGCGTTATGTGTATAAAGCTCGCGATCCCGCCGATGAGGTGCAACAAGCGGCTTCTTGGTGTGTGCAGCAATGGCTGGCACTGCAGAAAACGCAACCGCTGCATACGATTAAAATCGGGGTGGTTGCGCCTAATCTGGGCGATTACAAATCCGCTTTAAGCCAACAGCTCGATGAGCAGTTGGCCTTGGCTTTTCAGCAGCCCCTCAATCTGCAAAGTCCCCAGCGCCAGACTTTATATAACTTCTCTTTGGGGGTCAGCCTCTTGGAAGTGCCTATTGTTAAAAATGCCTTGCAGAGCTTGAAGATTTTTTGCCAGCCAAAACGCCGTTGTGCCTACGAAGAGTGGAGCCAATGGTTGATTTCTCCTTACACGGCCGAAGACATTGGAAGACGTCAACAAGCCGATTCAAAGCTTAGACGTCTGCAATGGGCGAGTTTCAGGTGGCCGACTTTGATCGAATCCGACGCCGCCCAAGCTTTGCCTAAAGGGCTGTTGAAACGTTTGCAAAACTGGCAGCGGTTTTTGGAAAAACAGCCGACATCCTCAATTGGTATCCGTGATTTTGTGGAATTGGCCGAGTCCTGTTTTGAGCGGCTTGGCTGGGCTCAGTCGCGCTCTTTGAACAGTGATGAATATCAGCAGAAACAGACCTTTATGGAAGTGTTGGCGCAATTCAAACAGTTAACCTCGATTCAGCAGAAGCAGTCGGTCGACTCCTGGTTGGCAGTGTTGCAGCGGTTTGTATCGGAAACCGTGCATCAGTCGCAAAGCCGCGGTCTTCAGCCTATTCAGATCATGGGAATGCTGGAGGCTGGAGGGCAGCATTTTGACGCCCTGTGGGTCTTGGGGCTGACTGACGAGGCTTGGCCGCGCATGCCCAGCCCCAATCCGTTTTTGCCAATGGATTTGCAGCGGCAGTACAGCTTGCCGCGCTGTGATGCGCAGCGGGAGTTGAAGTACGCTCATCAGGTCACACAGCGCCTTAGTCAGGCTGCGCCGCAACAGGTGTGGAGTTTTGCCGCCTTTTTGGGTGAGGCTGAGATGCTCGCCAGTCCGCTGTTGGAATCGCGCTGGTTGGCCGAATCACAGCCGTTTTTGCCCCAGGCTTATCAGAGTCTGGCGTACGAGCATTTTGCCCGGCGCAGTGACTTGCAGTGGGAATTGGATAACCGCGGGCCGCAAATTCCCGCAGGCAGTCATGCACCCGGCGGCAGCGGAATCCTGCAGGCGCAGAGCAAATGTCCGTTGATGGCGTTTCTGGATTTCAGGTTGGGTGCGCGTAATGGATTGCAGGATGTCGAAGAGGGGCTGCAGAGCACCAACCAAGGGACGTTGGTGCATGAGATTTTGGAATGTTTTTGGCAAGAAACCCGTAGCCAGTCGAATTTACTGATGCTCAGCGATGAGCAGGTGGCAGATCGCCTGCAGACTCAAATCGAAAACCGTTTTGATGCGTTGAAAAATGCCTTTGATGGGGCCTATTTAAAGCTTGAGCAGGCTCGAATTATGGAACTGCTGCTACAGTGGTTGGAGGTTGAAAAACAGCGTCCGCCGTTTGCCGTGGCGGAAACCGAACGGGAAACGTTCATTGAATTGGCGGGCATTGAATTTAGGATCGTCATTGATCGAATCGATCTGGTGGAGGGGCAGAAGGTGATTCTGGACTACAAAACGGGTAAGGCCAGCGTCGGTGACTTGTTAAAGTCGCCAATCAAAGCGCCGCAATTAGCGGTCTATTTGCATGCCATGGAAGAGCAGGATGCGGTGTCTGGAATCGGTTATGGGCTGCTGCACTCGGATGATGGTGTGAGCCTGAATGCGTTGGTCGCTGAAGACGAGATTTTGAGCAAACTGCGCTCGGTGACGGTGTTCGCCAAGAAATCCGAAAAAGAGGGAGACGACTTTTACGGCGTGCGCTGGCAAGATTTTTTGGACAGTTTGCGTCAGGAGGTATTGGATTTGGCGAAATCGATTCAGCAGGGTGTGGCCGATATGACGTTTGATAAACCGGCCGATGTAGCCTATGCCGCCAGCTTGTTGGCTCTGAGGCTGCCGGAGGTGGAAGCGCAGTTGGCCGAAGCCGGAATCTGCCAGGAGGCGCTCGAATGAAGAACCTGACCGCTTCTAACACCATAGATGACTTGTTTGATAAACCTGCCGAGTCCCCGGCTTTACCCGATTTGCAAAGTCTGTTTTGCATAGAAGCGGATACGGCCTTGAGCGACGGCGCAGCGCGTTTTGAGGCAATCAGTCCGTTTGCATCGTTCATCGTTCAGGCTCCGGCCGGTTCCGGTAAGACAGCCTTGCTGACCCAGCGTTTTTTGGCTTTGCTTTCTCAGGTGGATCAGCCGGAGAAGATTGTGGCCATGACCTTTACCAAAAAAGCCGCAGCGGAGATGCGTGAACGTATCATCAGCGCCTTGAAGTTAGGCTTGCAGGCAAGTCTAGACGAGAAGGCGTCGCTCTATGAAATCAACACCTGGAAACTCGCACAAAAAGTCATACAGCGCAATAATGAGCAGGCCTGGTCCTTGCTGGAAAACCCGAACCGTTTGCGCATCAAGACCATTGACGGCTTGAATGGTTTTTTGGTGGGGCAGATGCCTTTGCTCTCCAAAATGGGTGCGCAGCCGCAAGTGGCGCAAAAGGCCGATCCTCATTATCTGGAGGCGGCACGTTTGGCGCTGCGCGATGCCGATTGTTCGGAAGCCATGGCCAATTTGCTGCGTCTGGTCAATGGCCGCTACAACCGCGCTGAAAATCTATTGGTAAGCATGTTGCAAAAACGTGATCAATGGATGGGCAGCCTGTTGGCGATGCGCGGAGAGGCCGCGCGTGAGCATTTGGAAACGGCTCTGCAATTGATTGTGGAACAGGAGATGCAGACCCAGTTGGCGCATTTGAAAGCGGTATGGCCGCTATTGGCCGAGGCCTGTGAACTGGCCGATTTTGCGGTGCAAAATGAGCAGGCCTGGTTGCAGCCGTTATGCGGCTGGATACCGGCCGACGGGCTTGAAGAGTTGCCGAAGTGGCGGCTTGTCGCAACCTGGCTGTTGACCAATGACAATAAGGGGTTGCGTAAAAGCGTGACGAAAAACAACGGTTTTCCGGCCGGGAAGGGTGAAGCCAAAGAAAATAAGGCGCGTTTTTTGAATGTTTTGGCGGGCTTGAGGGAGCAGCCGCACTCCGAGCAGATTTTGCAGAGTCTGGTGATTCTTAAAGGGCTGCCGGATCCCGTTTACAGTGACCAGCAGTGGCAGAGTCTGCAAGGTTTGATTCAGTTGCTGACCCATGCGGCCGCCTATCTGAAAGTGGTGTTTCGATCGCAAGGGCAGGCCGATTTTATTGAAGTCGCGCAAGCCGCCAGTCAGGCGTTAGGTAGCGAATTGGAACCGACCGAGCTGGCGCAGCAGCTCGATTATCAGATTCAGCATCTGCTGGTGGATGAATTTCAGGACACCAGCAGTGAGCAATATGCGCTGATTGGCAAACTGGTTGCAGGATGGCAGCCGGGTGACGGACGCACCCTGTTCATCGTCGGTGATCCGATGCAGTCGATTTACCGCTTTCGCGAAGCCGAGGTGGGCAATTTCCTCAAAGCTTGGCAGGGGCGTTTGGGGCCGGTTGAATTGACTTCGTTGAATCTGGAGATCAATTTCCGATCCAGCCAAGCGGTGGTCGAATGGGTGAACCAAACCTTCCGTAAGGTGTTTCCAAAAGACGATAACATTGAAACCGGGGCGGTCTGTTACAGTGCGGCTCAAGCCAATTCCAGCAATACCGAACAGGCAGTGTTCAGCCATTGGTCACTGAATCAATCCTCCGAGTCTGAAGCCGTGGAGGTGGTGCAGTTCATCAAGCAGCGCCTGCAACAACTCCAAGACCACCCTGACAAAAAAATCGCTTTGTTGGGACGCACGCGTTCCAGCCTGATGACGATTGCCAGCCTGTTGAAGCAACAGTCGATCGGTTTTAGGGCGGTGGAGCTCGAATCTCTGCAGGCCCGTCAGGAGATTCAGGACTGCTTGGCATTGAGTCGCGCTTTGATGCATCTGGCCGACCGGCCTGCGTGGATTGCGCTATTGCGTTCGCCGTTGGTGGGGTTGTCTTTACCTGATTTACATGCACTTTTGGGGGCGGATTTCTACCGTCCGGTTTGGTCGTTGATCCAGACGGATCAGTGGCAGGAAAATGCTCTGAGCGACATCGGCGTCCAACGTTTGAAACAGGTCTTGCCGGTACTGGAAGTCGCTTTGAACCGCTTTGGAAGCTTGCCGTTTTCGGTATTGGTGCGGGAGTGCTGGTTGCAGCTGGATGGTCCGCAAAGTGTCGAAAGCGAAACCGCTCTGGATAATGTCGAAGTTTATTGGCAGACTTTGGCCAGCGTCGATCATGAGAGCCTCAACGGCCAGAAACTCGACGAGTTGATTACCAGTCTGTATGCCAAGGCGGATTCATCGCCACAGAGTCAGCAAATCGAATTGATGACCATGCATAAATCCAAGGGCCTGGAGTTTGATACGGTGATTCTTCCCGGTTTGGGGCGTAAGCCGCGAGCCAATGATAAATCGCTGGTCTCATGGTTGCAGTTTCTGGGACCGGAAAACCCGAGCCCGCAGAGTCAATCTAAATATGTGCCAGACAAGGTGCGTGAGTGGTTGGTGATTGCGCCATTGGATCAGCGCGGACAGAGCGAGTCATTACTGACAGGCCTGTTGAAACGCTTCGAACAGGAAAAACAGGATTACGAATTGGCCCGTCTGCTTTATGTGGCGGCCACCCGAGCGAAATCACAACTGCATCTGTTCGGCAGTACGGACTACCAGCCTTCCAAATCGGAAAGCGACCAGTTAGACAGCTTTATTAAACCCGTCAAACCCACTAAGGGCAGTCTGCTCGAACCTTTGTGGCCCTGTGTGGACAGTGAATTCCAGCAATTGGCTGAGGATTTTGAGCTATCCGAGACGCTGTTGGATGCGCCAACGGTAATTCCTAAAGTCAGCCGTTTGCCGTTTCAGCGTATCCGCTTGACCGAAAGCTTGGTCTTTGAGCCCGCATGGCATCAATCAGTGCCGCCTGCCGATAAAATCTTGCAGGATCTTGATGATTTTGATCTTAAAGTAGAGGGGCAATCGGCAGACGGGATGGCAACAAGTGGCATTTCATCTGATCAGGCCTTGTTGAATACCTCGGTCGGTAACCTGGTGCATGAAGTGTTGGAGTTGGTGGCGCAAGATGGCATTGAACAGTGGCCGCTTGAGAATTTACAGGCACGCAGGGAGCAATGTCAACTGTGGTTGAAGCAGCAGGGCTTGCAAGACGGACTGTTGGCCGAGGGTGAACGCAGGGTGATGCAGTCGTTAAGCAATGCACTGTCAAATGAAAAGCTGGTTTGGAGTCTGCAGTCCGGGCATGCGCAGTCGGCCAGTGAATATCCGTTGACCTCGTTTGATGAACAGGGCATCGCCAATCATATAGTCGACCGAACCTTTGTGGATCAAAACGGAGTGCGTTGGATTATCGACTACAAAACCAGTTTTTTTGAAGGCAGTGAAGCGCAGATAGAGGTCTTTATCGACAAGCAGGTGTCGCTTTATCGGGCCCAGTTGGCGCGATATGGCGCCTTGTTTGAACAGCTTGAGCCAGAGGTTCCGCAGAGATGGGTGCTGTATTTCAGTTATATGGACCGTTGGATCGAACTTCAGGCCAATTAAGTTTAGGTCTATGAAGTTCGATTCAACAATCAGGTGGAATTAAAAATCCAGATTGTTGATGTTTTGCGCGGTATTCACCAGGTTTTCAAATTCAATTTTGGGAAGCGGGCGGCTAAACAGGTAACCTTGGTAGACAAAACACTGGTTTTCCCTTAAAAATTCTTTTTGTGCAAAAGTTTCCACACCTTCGGCGATGACTTCCAGTTTTAGGGTGTTGGACATCGCGATGATGGTTTTAACAATGGCGGCATCGTCTGAATCCACTTCCAGGTCACGGATGAAGGATTGGTCAATCTTCAGTTGGGACAGAGGCAGACGTTTCAGATACGCCAGTGACGAGTGTCCGGTTCCGAAGTCGTCCATCGAGAATCTAACGCCAATATCTCTGAGTGAGTTCATTTTATCTATGGTTTTTTCGATATTGTTGAGAATCATGGATTCGGTCAGTTCAAGTTTCAGGTTGTCCGGGGTGGCACCGGTTTCCATGAGTATCTGTTTGACCTTGTTCACAAAGGCCTTTTCCGCAAACTGTTTGGCGCTGACATTGACCGCCAGCTTGATGTGCGACAGAGCCGGGTCAGATTGCCAGTTGACCAAAGTCTCACATGCAGATTTGAGCACCCAATCTCCAATTGGAATGATTAAACCGGAATCTTCGGCCAGAGGAATAAACTCGGCAGGGGAAACAAAACCTCTTTCGTGGTGGTTCCAGCGTATCAAGGCTTCTGCATAAATGATCTGGGCGTGCTGATTGACCTGAGGCTGGTAATAAAGCTCAAACTCTTGGTTTTCTATGGCGTTGCGCAGGTCATTCTGCAAGTTGGCGATTTTTTCGACACTGATTTGCATCTGCGGATCGAAGAAACGCACGGTGTTGCGACCGTGTTTTTTGGCCTGATACATGGCCAAATCGGCATGCATCAAAATCTCATCGGAATGCATGTGTTTGCAGTTGATCACTTCAACGCCAATACTGGGAGAAGTGTGATGCAAGGCATCCTTAAGTTTGAAAGGTTGCCTGAAGACCTCCAGAATTTTTAGTGCGACCTCTTCAGCTTGGTGGCTGGCTTTGTCGATATTCTCTCCGAGATTTTCCATCAAAATAACGAATTCATCGCCGCCGATCCGGGAGACCGTATCCACTTCGCGGACTGAGCGGGTCAAACGGTTGGCCACTTCTATAAGCAGCAGATCGCCTGTCATGTGTCCTTTGGAATCATTCAGGGTCTTGAAATTATCCAGGTCTATAAAGAACAGGGCGCCGCATTGATGATTGCGTTGCGAGTTCAGTAACGCATGATCCAAGCGATCCAGCAGTAAGCGCCGGTTTGGCAGCTTGGTGAGTGGATCAAAAAAGGCCAGTTGCTGAATTTCCTCTTGGGCGTGATGGCGTTCGGTTACATCGGAAAAGTTCGCCACAAAATGCGTGATGTGGTTTTTCTTGTTGAGCACGGCCGTGATGGTCAGCCACTCCAGATAAACACGTCCGTCTTTACGGCGGTTCCAGATTTCACCTTGCCAGAAGTGGTCTTTGTATAAAGATTGCCACATATGGCGGTAGTAGTCTTTGTCCTGTCGGCCGGAGCTGAGAATGTTGGGTTTTTTGCCGATCACCTCTTTCTGGTGATAGCCGGTGAGTCGGGTAAAGGCTTGATTGACCCGCAGGATGGTGCCTTTGGGATCGGTGATCATGATGCCTTCCTGGGTTTCAAAGGCGGTGGCGGCAATGCGTAGTGCTTCGTCCTGGGTTTTTTGTTCGGTGATATTGGTAAAGCTGACAACAGCCCCTTCCTGTAGTTGATTGACAAACAGGGGGCGACTGGACACGGAAACCATGACTGGCTCTTGCTGTTTAGTGCGGAACATCAATTCGCCATGAAACGCCTTTTTATGTTTGGCTGCCATTTCAATCGGGCAGCGCGTAGCGGCGGATTTTTCAGCATTGGCTTTATGGAAAAGTTTATGCGCGTTTTGCCCCATTAATTCGTTTTCACTATAGCCCAGCATTTTTTGGGCGGCGACATTGGCGGTGGTGATCAAACCATTGTTATCGGCCACATACAAACCTTCACTCATGGTGTTGTTGATGCTCTCAAGATAGCTCTTGCGGTGAATTTCATTTCGTCTGGAGATGAGAATGCGCCAGAGTCCGAGTGCCACCAAAACCATGATTAATGTCAGGATGGCATTGAAATCCGAAACCCTTTCGTGGTGGGTGGTGATGTTGTCGGTTTGCTTGAGGGACACCAGATAGGCCATGGTCTGATTGTTGACATCCTTAATGGTGGTAAAAGCCAAGATGAAATAGCTTTTGTTCCAAAGGTAGGTATTGGCGTAATTTTCGCCATTGGCCAAAGCCTGTTTTAAAGCTGTGTCAGCACTCGCTTGTTTGGCAATTTGATGAAAGTTTTGAGACAGGGGTAACGGCGTTTGCGGCAACAGGCGGAAAGGATCTTCTTCTAGCCAGTCAGCCGAAAACTGACTGGGGGCATATAGGTAGGCGAACTGCTTGAACTGCTTGGCTTTTAAGGGGGTGGCCTGATAGATAATGGTGTATTCGTGCTGTGGGTTGAAAAGCGCAATCTCCTTACGCAGGGATTCGAATTTTTGGCCAAATTCCACGCTTCCAAGGTGCTTTCCTTTGTAGATAATCGGAAACACATGACGTAATCCGGAAATCACTTTTCCGCTTTCAAAGGCAAACACTGGTTTTAAAGTCTGATTAGCTTTGACAATGGTCGGGCGCGCGTCGCTCAGGTCGTCGCCAAACTTGTCAGGCTGATGAAATCGCAAGAAACTTCGATTGTCCGGCGTATGAAAGTGAAGGTGAAAGTGGCCGCTGTTCAACAGCAGGCGTTGCTGATAGTAGGGGTAGAGAAGACGATAAAGTTCAAGCCGGGCCTGTTGGGTTTGTTGGGGGTCAAGCGCCTTTTCCAGCAAATCGAGCACCTCCGGCTGATAGATAGAGGCTTGGAAACGTGCCTGAGCACCACGTTGAAACATTTTGGTGGCCGCCAACCAGCTCATATTCTGATTGTTGATGGTTTCATGTAAATGGTTTTCGATGTCTCCTTGATATTCACGCTGGATGCTCTGGAACAGTATTATCCAGATTAAGATTGCAACCGAAAATGCCACCACGGCGTCTTTGAGTAAAAGGTTTTTACGGACTTTTTGCCACTTCATTGTTGGTTCTCCAGAGGCATCAAGTCCCGTGTTCCCTTGGCCTGGATGGCTTTTAAACCTTCAAACAGGTCTTCTGAAAAACGACTGAACCCTTGGGAGCCTATGCCCCATCCTTGCTTGGGTTGGGTGTTCAGCAAGGTTTCTTGCACCTTTTGAAGTTCTTCCCGGCTCACGGTTTTGGGGTTTCCTGCAACAATGAATTGCGGCAAGGGATCGGATGTTTCAAGAATTTTCAAACCCAGTGGGGCGTAACGTTCCGCCACAAAGCTGGCAAGACCGCCAATCGCATATTCTTTGCGCACCAAAGCCAAAGCGACTTCTTGATGAGTGCCCAGAAATTTTGTGGGCAGTTCGGACAATTGGATGTCATTTTGTTTCAGCAGGTGTTCCGTCAGTAACCAACCGCAAGTGGATAGAGGGCGGGTCAGAGCGACTTTGCTATCAGGGTTTTTGCTCAGTTGCGAGAGTCGGTCAATGCCGTCAATCGGAGCGGCGACTACGCACTGATATTGCTTCTGTTCGGTCGTTTGGTTGACGGAAACCAGCGGGGAAACCTGTTCGGTTCGTTCGCTAAGCGCAAGATAGGTAAGGGGACCCAGTTCAACAAAATCCACTTCTCCGGCTAGAAAGGCATCTATGATAGCTTGATAAGTGTCGTAAAGTTTGGGAATGGCGGGGCGATCCAAAGCCTTTTCGATGGTTTGGATGATGAGCTGACTTTTCACCAAATTTAGTTTGGCATTGCTCATTGGCAAGGGCGCAAAATACACGGGAGAAGCACCGCCAGTCTCGGCGTGGCCACTCCACGAGAACAGCGTGCTTAACAAAAACGCGGCAAAGATTGAAATCCGTTTCAAAATTTTCCTTTTAAGGCGATGGCTTAGGCAACGCCGATATGGTGTGTTTAATGGTCATAATAACGGCAAATTTTAACATATTCTTTTTTAATCCAAGCTTTTATTCCCTAGTTTTTTTAATGGAATAGTCCGGGTTTATTTTTATGAAAAAATGAATTAAGACATGGTGTTAAGACTCCATTTGCCAAAAGAGCTTTTTTGCAACAGTCTTATAGACTAAGGTGATTCCTCTTTTGGAGGCAAAAAAAACAATGATTGAATGGAGACAGTCTCTTTATGGCCGCTTCAAAAGCAGAGATAATGGACATATGAATAACAGAAAACGGCGATTACGCAGGGCAAACGCTTCGGTAATGGCCAAATAAGGTGAAGCAATTATGGAAAAAACGCAGGCACAGATTTTGAAACATCACGGTGGGGATGGCGAGCATGCTCGGCAGATGATCACATCCACCTATGAGTCTCGTCACGATAACGACTTTTGGGAATTTTGGAATGCTCAAATGGGTACCGTCATTGATAAACAGGATGTGCTGCTGGATTTAGGGGCAGGCATCGGTCAGTTCGTCAAGGATTTGGCGCTTCGTTATCCGCATAACCGGGTTTTGGGGATTGAGGCGGCGCCTTATATGTTGAGCGCGCCCTTGGCTCTGCCGGATAATGGGCATTTGATTGAAGACGATTTAAACCAGCCTCAGGCGAATATTGCCGTTGAGAGTGTAGCGGTGGTCATGGCGAATATGCTGGTGCATGAACTGCCTCAACCGGTGTTGATGTTTAAAGCCGTTTATCAATGGCTTAAACCCGGTGGACGTTTTTGTATTATCGATTTGGTTCGTCAGCCTTTAGAAAATTATTTGACGCACAAATACCCACAAAAAACCTTATGGAACCAAGCAGTGGAGCGCGATGAAGTAGAGGATGTGTTTGACCATTTCCTGGAGCACAATCGATATCATGCCGATGACATCGTGTTTATGTTACGCAGTCTTGGATTTAAGGTGGTAGAGAACACCCCTTTGCGGGATGGGCGTTTTGTTCGCATTGTGGTTCAAAAGTAGCTTTATAGCCGTCTGAACGCATTTCTGAAAACAGGCAGGCCTGCCTGTTTTCGCTTTGGAATCCTGTAGTTGTGCAATTTTTTTTGTTGAAAAACGTTGTTTAAAAAGTATCGGTTCGGTCTGGATAATACTACTTAATAGGCGTAAGCTGTGAAGCAGTCGATTCGGTTTGGATTGACTGCAAATGCATCTTTGAATTTGTCCAGTATCGATCAAAATAGGAGGCGACTCATGCCTGTTGAACAGTCCTTTTCTTCCAGCCGTTTTATTCGTTTTTTTGCCGAGTTGGGAATTGACGATATTCCATTGGTGGGGGGTAAAAATGCTTCTCTGGGGGAGATGTATCAGAGTCTGGTGCCGCAAGGCGTGCCGATTCCAAACGGTTTTGCCATCACCTCGGCGGCCTATCGTGCGATATTGGATGAGAATGACCTGTTGAACACCTTGCATGAGATATTGGATCCACTGGACTCGGACAGCACTCAGGATCTTCAGCGGCGTGGCGCGCAGGCGCGCGAATTGCTGTACAACGCCAAACTGCCGGATGCACTTTATCAAGAGATGGTGGATGCTTACGAGACCTTGGTGGCCGAATATGACCATACGATCTCTCTGGCGGTACGCAGCTCGGCTACGGCTGAAGATTTACCGACCGCGAGTTTTGCCGGCCAGCAGGATACCTATTTGAATATTTCCGGTTTGAGCGCCTATATCGATGCCTGTAAACACTGTTTTGCCAGTCTGTTTACCGATCGTGCGATTCACTATCGTATCGACCAGGGGTTTGGGCATTTTGAGGTGGCGCTTTCGATCGGGGTGCAATTGATGGTGCGTTCCGATATGGCTTCATCGGGCGTGATGTTTTCCATTGATACCGAAACCGGTTTCAAAGATGTAGTGCTGATTACCGGCGCGTACGGGCTGGGGGAGAATGTGGTGCAAGGCGCGGTCGACCCGGATGAGTTTTATGTGCACAAACCTACCTTTAATAAGGGCTTCAGGAGTGTCATTAAACGCCACCTGGGTGCCAAGAAAATCAAGATGATTTACGCGACAGACAGCAACCGCAGACAGCCGGTCAAGAATGTTCCCACCACTCAAGCGGAACGTAAAAGTTATTGCATCAGTGATCAGGAGGCTTTGAGCCTGGCCGAGTATGCCATCAAAATTGAGCGTTATTACAGTGAAAAAGCCGGACAGGCGCGTCCAATGGATATGGAGTGGGCAAAAGACGGAGTAAGCGGCAACCTGTTTGTGGTTCAGGCGCGTCCGGAAACCGTGTCGTCTCAACGAAAAGGTTCCATATTGGAGCGTTATGAGCTGACCGAACAACCTCCAGAACCCATCGTGACCGGACGTTCTGTCGGCAGTAAAGTGGCGAGTGGACGCGCGCGCGTGATTTCGTCAGTGGAATTTCTGCATGAGTTTCAAGAGGGTGAAATCCTGATTTCGGACATCACCACGCCCGACTGGGAGCCGGTGATGAAAAAAGCCGCCGCCCTCATCACCAACCGTGGAGGACGCACCTGTCATGCGGCCATTATTGCCCGTGAGTTGGGAATTCCCGCTGTAGTCGGCACCGGCAAAGGAACCGAGCTGATTCAGAATGGTCAGCTGTTGACGGTCTCCTGTGCGGAAGGCGATGAAGGGCGTGTGTATGCCGGTGAAGTGGCTTATCAAATCAATCAGACCGACTTGTGTGATTTAGAGTCGCCAACAACGGAAATGATGATGAACCTCGGCAATCCGGAATTGGCGTTTCAGTTGAATTCGATTCCCAATGCCGGCATCGGCTTGGCGCGTATGGAGTTCATTATCAATAACAGCATTCAAGTCCATCCGCAGGCATTGCTTAATCCCGAGCGGGTCAGCAGTGAAAAAGAGCGCGTCACGATTGCGCAATTGACCCAGGGCTTTGTCAACGGTGAACAGTATTTTGTACAAAAACTATCGGAGGGAATCGGTACCATTGCAGCCGGTTTTCATCCAAAACCGGTGGTGATGCGATTATCGGATTTTAAGTCCAACGAATACTCGGCGCTGATTGGCGGCTCTGATTTCGAGCTCGAAGAGGAGAATCCGATGCTTGGCTTTCGAGGCGCATCCCGTTACAACGATGCCGATTATAAAGCCAGTTTTGCGTTGGAATGCCAAGCAATCAAACGCGTTCGCGATGTTATGGGGTTGGATAACGTGATTATCATGATTCCGTTTTGCCGCAGGGTCGAAGAGGCAAAGCGGGTGATTGAAAACCTGGCTGAAAACGGTCTGGTGAGAGGCGTGAACGGCTTGCAGGTATACATGATGGTGGAAATCCCTAATAACGTTCTGTTGATTGATGAGTTTGCCCAGTATTTTGACGGCTTTTCGATAGGCACCAACGACCTTACCCAGCTGGTTTTGGGGGTGGACCGGGATTCCGCCAAGGTGGCCTTCGATTATGATGAGCGCGACCCCGGAGTCAAGAAGATGGTGCAAATGGCGATTGAAGGTGCACACCGACATGGCAAACACATCAGTATTTGCGGACAGGCGCCCTCAGATTATCCGGAGTTTGCCGAGTTTTTGGTGGAGTTGGGCATTGATGCGATGAGCCTCAATCCAGACTCGGTTTTGAAAACCCTGCCGGTGGTACTGAATGCCGAAAAGCGCAAACAAGCGGACAAACTAAGTTTGGACTTACCTGTGGATAACTTTGGGATAAGTGGATAAGCCTTATTGGCCGAAGGCGTTTTCAATGCGAACCGGCAAGGCCTGATCGTCCACAAATGTGAGCACGTCAAACTGCATGCGGGCATTTTGATATAAAGGATGTTTGAGTAGGAACAGCTCGGCGCAGCGGATGATTCTTTGCTGTTGCTGCGAAGTCACAAACTCCGCCGGATGCCCGTATTTAGTGGATTTTCGGTACTTGACCTCAAAGAAAATCAATTGGTTGGAGGCCTGCTTGAATCCGATCAGATCGATTTCTCCTCCGCGACAGAGGTAGTTTTCAGCAAGAATCTCATAACCCTGTTTTCTTAACCAGGCGGCAGCTTGCTGCTCTTTTTGTTGGCCAATCAACTTGTTTTTCAGGTGTTGAATAACTTTCATGGCCAGGGGCGATTATTGCAATATAATCGGTTGGCGGCGTGGAGAGGGCTCGCTTTCCAGTTTGATTTCACCACTGTTCGTTTCCGGCGCTGATAACTTCTTATCAGGTGTCTGAGTGGGGGTGATTTTATCCTGTAGAGGGTTTTGCATCTCATCTTTGTTTTCAGGAGAGGGTGCGGGCGGTACCCAACGCATCAAGATACCGTTATCAGAATATTGCGCCCAGATCAGTTTCTTGTCTATTTGTTGACTTTCGTCCTGATAAAGCAGGCCGCCTTGCCCTTGAGTCAGGCATAGGTTGGGGGCCAGATTAGCCAGTTGCGTGGCCAGCAGGAAGCTGTCCCAGCCAAACGCTTCCAGCGGGGTCTTGAGGGTGTGCGCTTTGAACAGTGCCGGCATGGTCGGGAAAATGACCTTGGCCAAGTCCTGGTTGCGTTCGATGTTTTGGAGATTGCTTGGCGTCAGGTTTGAGGTGGCATAAACCGGAATGTCCAGCTGAAAGAACTCGAATTGCGGATGGAATACCGCCACCTGGTTGGCGTTGCCAATCAATACAATCGCTTGCAAGTCCTGGCGGGTTCGCGGGAAAAACTCCAGCTTTTGACGCAGCAGCCAGCGCAAATTATTGTAACGCGCCTGACTGGCCTCTTCATTGATCAGTCCGCCCAGGGCTTTTCTGAGGTTTGGGTTTTTCAACGGGTATTGGTGTAATAAGGCTTGGTTTTCCGGGGTGTTCAACCACTTGGCGCGCAGTTCCATGGCCGTGCTGGTGTCCCGGCTGGATTCGCTGCTGAGAATGCCGATGCGCTGGTATTGCATACGGTGCAGTTGTTGAGTGATTTGCAGGCTTTCGCTTTGTGAGCGGAAGTTGAACGCTTTGATGTTTGCATTGTCGACGCTGTTCAAGGCCAGAAAACCGGTAATGTTCTCGGCAATTAAGGCTTCAATCGCTTCTTTGGTCAAGGGGCCAATCACCAGGTCGGCACCGTCTTGTTTGGCTTGACGGTAACGTTGGGCGACTTCATCGGTTTCACTGGAATCGTAAAACCTCAGTTCAATAGTGCGATTGGAGAGCATATAGGCCTTGAGCAAGCCGTTGCGGATTTGCGAGCTTACCTGCTGGTATTTGCCTTTGAAGGGCAATAGAATCGCGAGTTGGCGAACCGTTTGACGGTTTTTAAAACGCATCTGCAGAGCCGGAACCAAGTGTTTTACATAAAGGGCGTCACTATGAAAAGTGGCGGCATCCGCCAAGGCCTGGAGTGCATAGAGTCCGGGTTGTTGTTGTGCGTCAAGCAGGCTGGCCCAGCTCTGCAGTGCGCGATCTTGGGATTGCTCGAGTAATGCGATTTTCTCCGGGCTGTCAAACTCCTGGGATAAAGTGTGCCAGACCATGTATTCGATGGCCGCCTGGTTTTCCTCATCGGCTTGTTGCCAGAGTTGTTCGCTTAAGGCTACATAACGTTTCCAGTTTTTTTGCTGCTGTGCCATGCGAATCTGCTGTTGCAGTTCATCAAGTTTCAATTCTTGGGCGGATTTTTGCTGTGCCTGGCTCAAGACAATGTCCGCTTGCGGTTCGGCGCGTTTGCTGTCGCCGGGCATGCTACAGCCGGAAAGACCCAAAAACAGGGTGGTTAACAGCGAAGAAACGATAATTAAAGCAGTGGTCTGGTGCATTTTTTTATAGAATGGTTCACGATTGATCATGGTGCAGATTATATAGCGAATTGAATGGTTTAGGACGGTTTATCCGCAATTGCAGCAAATAAAAAACAATAGAAGATAAGCCAAACATATACCAGAAGGATTTTATGGAAAACAACAGCCAGTCCCCCAGTGCAATCAACAGTGGCACTCTTTATATCGTGGCCACGCCTATCGGCAATCTTAAGGACATTACCCACCGGGCAATCGAAGTGCTTGGATCGGTGGACTGGGTGGCGGCGGAAGACACCCGACATACCCAGAAGCTGCTGCAGGCCATGGCGATTAAGCGGCCTTTAATCAGCTTGCACGATCATAATGAGCAGGCCCGCAGTGAACAACTGTTGGAACGCTTGCAGCAAGGTGAGAGCGGAGCCTTGGTTTCCGATGCCGGTACGCCGTTGATCAATGACCCTGGTTTTCACTTGGTCAAACTTTTGCGTCAACAGGACGTCAAGGTGGTGCCCATTCCTGGGCCTTCCGCGGTGATTACCGCTTTGTCCGCGGCGGGCTTGCCAACCGACCGTTTTAGCTATGAGGGTTTTTTGCCGGCAAAAAACCAAAAGCGCCTTCAGGTGCTGGAAAGTCTTCAGACGGATACTCGAACCTTGGTGTTTTACGAATCTCCACATCGTTTAATGGATTCTTTGCAGGCGTTGAAAACGGTGCTGGGAGAAAAGCGCCAAATGGTTGCGGCACGGGAGATGACCAAAGCCTTTGAACAGTTCGTGCCGGGCAGTATTGAAGAGGTCTTGCGGTACTTTACGGATCATCCTGACAAGGTTCGCGGCGAATTCGTGTTGATGGTGATGGGGGATGTGGCCGAGCCTCAGCAGGAAGCAGGGGATTATGATGAGCTGATTGTGAGTATGTTGAAGCAGAATCTGCCCGTCAAACAGATTACCGACATTCTGGTCGATTATAGCGGGCAAAAGAAAAAGGCCATTTACAGTCGTGTGCTGGAGTTAAAAGGTTCCTGAGTTTCAACAGGCCTGTTGGTAAAGGAACCTGATGTGAATCTTTGAAGAAATATTTTGGGCAATAAAAAAGGGCGAGACCGGATGGTCTCGCCCTTTTTAAAGGCTTAAATCAAAGTTGCTTAATTAAAGAGCAACGATGTTTTCAGCTTGTGGACCTTTTGGACCTTGAGCAACAGTGAACTCAACTTTTTGACCTTCAGCAAGGGTTTTGAAGCCCGCACCAGTAATAGCGCTGAAGTGAGCAAATAGGTCTGGACCTGATTCCTGTTCGATAAAACCAAAACCTTTAGCTTCGTTGAACCACTTAACAGTTCCTGTAGATGTATTAGACATAATAATTATCCTGTAATTTATAAAAAATGGGTGCCTGGAAAGGCGTTGTGCGAAAAAAATAGACTGGTACTTAAAACTACGGAGAACGGAGATTATGAATAATAACTACGATGATCGAGCAGGTAAACAATTGAATTTCTTTCTTAGGATGGACTATACAGCCTTTGTTTTTTTTGTCAAGCGTTTACTGAAATTAAATTGTGGTGTTGGGTGGCGTTGAGCAACCGGCAAAATCTGTGTGACTCGGAAAAGTCTGTTTTGTGGAGGCTTGAGGCGTTCCAATCGTTTGTGATTGGAACGCCTAATATATGTATGCTAATTCTGGGGTCAAATAATCCAGTACCCATTCAGGTTGAGATGAAAACCGGCAGGCCTGGTTAAAAACGATTGTTGTGATAATCCTCGAAGGCCTGGCGGATTTCGGCTTCACTGTTCATGACAAAGGGGCCGCGCTGGACAATGGGTTCGTTCAGCGGGGTGCCGGCAATCAGCAAAAAGCGGCTTGCCTGTTGGTCGGTGTTTTTAATTCGCACCTGTTGCCCAGGACCTAAAAGGCCAAGCTGTTTGCTTTCAAGCTGGGATCCTGACTGTTGTTCAGTATCTTCAATTGCGAGCTGGCCCTGATGAAGATAGAAAAAAGCGGTTTCAAACGGTTTAAGTGTTTGCGTAAAAACTTCTCCAGCTTGCAGTTCAACGTCCAGATAGGTCGGATGCACCATGTCGTTTTGAATGATTCCGGAAGTGCCTTGATCGGTGCGGCCGGCAATGACTTTGATCTTGGTGCCGCTTGGCCAAAGCTCTTGCGGAACTTGATCTGGGGTGTATTCTTGATAGGCCGGCGGTGTCATTTTGGCGGAAGCGGGCAGATTCACCCACAGCTGAAATCCCATCAGTAGACCTTCTTCCTGTTCCGGCATTTCCGAATGGACAATGCCGCTTCCGGCCGTCATCCACTGCACGCCGCCGGGTTCTATCACGCCTTCGTTGCCCTGATTGTCACGGTGGCGCATTTTTCCGGCGAGCAGATAGGTGACCGTCTCAAAACCGCGGTGCGGATGCGGAGGGAAGCCGCCGATGTAGTCCATCGGTTGGTCGGTGCCGAAGGCATCCAGCATTAAAAAAGGATCCAGGTTTTTCAGTTTCGGCTGACCGATGATGCGGGTCAGCTTGACGCCATCCCCGTCGGAAGCGGGCAGTCCTTGGTAAATTTGTTGTAGTTGGCGAATGCTGTTTTCCATGTTTTGTCTCCCATAATTTATGGATCAGTTTAGCGATTGATTAAACCGTGAAAAACCGCCAAAATACCAAAACACTGTTCTTGTTTTAAGAACAAAAACAACACAAGGAGGGGGCATGGGTCAGCTGGAAGAGATGCAGATTTTCATTCGCATTGTCGAATCCGGAGGCATCGGCAAAGCCGCGGAGCAATTAAACTTGGCAAAGTCTGCAGTCAGTCGTCGTTTGGCCGATTTGGAATCGCGCTTGGCTTGCAAATTGATTCAGCGCACCACTCGAACCTCGAGTTTGACCGAGGCCGGCAAGCTCTATTACGAACGTGCACTTAAGGTGGTGGAGTCGGTTGAGGAGATGAATTCGGCGATTCATCGGGATGAGCAGCAGCTAAGCGGAACCTTGAGGGTGGCGGTGCCCTTATCTTTTGGGCTGGCGCATCTGACCTCAGCGTTTGATGCTTTTGCCAAAACGCATCCCAATTTGGTTTTGAAAATCGATTTTTCGGACCGCGAGGTGGATATGGTCGAGGAAGGCTTTGATCTGGCGTTTCGCATCGGCGAGCTTAAAGACGCGTCCATTCAGGCGCGTAAAATTGTGCCGATTCGCTTTGTGTTGTGTGCTAGCCCGGATTATTTGCAGCAATGTGGCGAACCGCAGACTCCGGAAGACTTGAAGTCGCATAAGGTGCTGCATTACACCGGAGATCGCAACGGAGTTTGGCATTTGACCGACTCTGACGGCTATGCACACCCGGTGCAGGCATCCGGGCAGATTCATGCAAATAACGGCGACTTTCTTCGGCAGATGGCCGTGAGCGGACATGGGGTGATTTTCTCACCTACCTTTATTGTTTGGCAGTCCCTGCGTCAAGGCGAGTTGGTTCCGGTGTTAAAAGAGTATCAACTGCCTTTCATACATGCCTATGCGGTCTATCCCCAGAACCGTTATTTGTCCCATAAGGCGCGCGTGTTCATCGATTTTCTGGTGGCGCATTTTGGTAATCAGGCCTATTGGGATGAAGGCCTGTTTTGAAAACAGGCAGGCCTTTCGATGATGGAGAGTCAGCCGTGAAACTCCAGGATTGCAATCACTTCATCGTATTGAACGTCGCTCAGAATCTGTTTGAGGCCGTAGACGCATTCGATTGTCAAGGTCATGCGTTTGCGGTCAAGTTCCGCCAGTTCGCTAATGAGTTTCAGGCTTTGTGTCTTGTTGCCGCTTAAGTCCAATGTCTCGTCCTTGAGCGCGCTTTTGAGGTTATGGTATTGGGCATTGATGTATTCCACTTCCGAAAAGTTGGCGCGTGCGATGGCGCGTACCTCATCCAGTTGTTTCGGTGTCAGTTTCAGGGTGTCGAGATTGTCCATCACAATCGGCATTAAAGCGGTGACGGCGGAGGAGGGTTTGAAGTCTTCAGCTTGACTGCTGAATGGCATCCACGTCAGAATCATGGTCAGTAGCAAAATCGATTTGGTCATTTTCGTATTTGTCCCTTTTTAATGATTTTTACATCTATAAAAGTTTGCTTAAGGTTATTTATAGCAAGCCAGCTAACAACATTGAGCAAGCTGCGAAAAATCGGCAGGCCTGACCATTTTACCTTGTAAATCGATAAAAGTTGAGTAATTTGGTAGGGATTAGGTTTTAGTGGTGTTTTTTGGCTTCTATGGCGGCAGTGGATTGAATTAAAAGCGTTTTTTAAAATCAACAGGCCTGCTTGATCTTAGGTTGGCTTCATCCTGTTTTGCGGCTTTAAGGTCTTGTGTTTTGCTTGGCAATCGTCTATCTTGACGACCCATTTGATTCTTCCTCGGCTTTTAGGTTCATGACGCACTTTTCCATTCAGACACAGGCTCTTCAGCTTTTGAAGAGCGTCTACGGTTACGACGAGTTTCGTCCGCAGCAAGCTTCCATTATTGATGATGTGGTGTCGGGTCAAGACTGTTTTGTGTTGATGCCCACCGGTGGCGGAAAGTCTTTGTGTTACCAGATTCCGGCTCTGATACGCCCAGGAACCGCAGTGGTGGTCTCGCCTTTGATTGCGCTGATGCAGGATCAGGTCACGGCATTGAAAGCCAACGGCGTCAGTGCAGCCTATTATAACTCCTCGCTAGATTACGAAGCTGCAGACCAGGTCATGATGCAGCTGCATAACGGCCAATTGGATCTGCTGTATGTGTCGCCGGAGCGGCTTTTAAATACCCACTTTCTGCAAACCTTGCAAAGCCTGCCGATTGCCTTGTTTGCGATCGACGAGGCGCACTGCATCTCGCAGTGGGGCCATGACTTCAGACCGGAATATGCGCAAATGGGGCGCTTGCGTGACCTGTTTCCAAGCGTGCCTTTTATCGCTTTGACGGCGACCGCCGATCATGCCACACGCCATGATATTCTGCAGCGTTTGCACCTGCATCAGCCGCAAATTCACGTCAGCAGTTTTGACCGACCCAATATCCGTTATACCGTTCTTGAAAAGCGTCAGCCTATGAAACAGCTGTTGGCCTTTCTCGAACAGCGCGAGCAGGAAACCCGCAAGGAGAGCGGCATTGTTTACGCCTTGAGCCGCAAGCGTGTTGAAGAGGTGGCGCAGAAGTTGATCGACGAAGGCTATAACGCCAAGGCCTATCATGCTGGGCTGCCGGGTGAAATCCGCCAGAAAGTGCACCATCAGTTTTTGCGCGACGAAGTGGATGTTGTGGTCGCCACGGTCGCCTTTGGCATGGGCATCGATAAATCCAATGTGCGTTTTGTGGTGCATTACGACCTGCCCAAGAATATCGAAGGATATTATCAGGAGACCGGCCGTGCAGGCCGTGACGGCCTGGAGTCGGAAGCCTTGCTGTTGTTCGGCATGCAGGACGTGGCCACCGCCAAGCATTTTGTGGAGCAGGTGGCGAATGAAGAGCAGCGCCGCATCGAGAATTTCAAACTCTCCAGCATGGTGGCGTTTGCCGAATCGCAGACTTGCCGACGTAATGTATTGCTCAACTATTTTGGTGAAGCCAGTCAGAAACCCTGCGGAAACTGCGATGTCTGCCTGAACCCTCCGACTCTGTTTGATGGCAAATTGGCGGCGCAAAAGGCGCTGTCCTGCGTTTACCGTCTGGATCAGGGGTTTGGTGTGCGTCATGTGATTGATGTGTTGCGCGGTGCCGACAATGAACGCATTCGCTCATCGGGTCATCAGCAACTCAGTACCTATGGCATTGGCAAGGAGTACAGTGTCGACGAGTGGTCGAGCCTGATCCGGCAGCTGATTCATCTGGGTTATTTGTTTCAGGACGTGCAGCATTTTTCGGTGTTGCGCCTCACCGAATCCGCTGGCCCCTTGTTAAAGGGTAAGGTTGAACTGCAACTGGCCTTGCCCAAAAAAGTCTTGTCCAAAACGGGCAGGCTTGGTGGTAAATCGCCTCGGGATAAATTATCGGATGCCGACCGCGATTTGTTCGAAGCCTTGCGAACCCTGCGCAAAGAAATTGCCGAAAGCGAAGAGGTGCCGGCTTATGTGGTGTTTGGCGATGCCGCTTTGGTGGAAATGGCGACCCATAAGCCGCAAGACGATACGGAATTGTTGAAAATCAGCGGTGTGGGCGAAAGCAAACTGGCGCGTTACGGCTTTGAGTTTTTGACGTTGTTACGCCACCATCTTAAATAGTCTCTTTTCCAGCAAAAAACAAAAGACACTCAGTCGAAGCGCGGAGACGGGGCGTGGTATCAATATCAATTTTTAACCGCTTCCTTTTCCGATATTCCATTCGATTTCTTCGTAAAAAGAGCTTACCTAGCAATCAAGTTAACGCGGGTTTAAATGGCGTTTGCAAACTGAACAGGCCTGTTCATTTTTTATGTTAATCCAACCTGAATCAAATCAAACCGGCCGCCTTCAGGGCCTTAATGGAATAAATGTCGTAACGGGTGTTGGGGCTTTTGATTTCTGCATTGGGTTGAATGCCTTTTATGGTTGGGGCTTTGGCGGGGCGTTTGACCACCACGCGTTTGTTGGCGGTTCTCAGGGCCGCGTCCAGCAGTTTCTCGCTATCCATGTCCGGCCCCAATAATTGTTGCAATACCTTCATTTCTTTTTTGGCCGATGCCGCTTTTTTCTTGTCCGGATACATCGGATCCATATAGACCACCTCAACTTGAGGCTGTTGGTTTAACAGGTAGTCGGCCGCATCGGCATTAACCAGTGACAGTCTGCCGACAATCTCCCGCACATCGGGGTCGAGATTTGACGCATTGAGGGCTCTGTCCAACGCGTCTTGCAGTAGCGCGGCAACAATCGGTGAACGTTCGACCATCACAACCCGGCATCCCAGTGTGGCAAACACAAAGGCGTCGCCGCCCATTCCAGCGGTGGCATCCAGTACACTGGGTGTGTTTTCTCCGCTGATGCCGATGGCGCGTGCCAAAGGTTGGCCTTTGCCTCCGCCAAATTGGCGACGATGGTTTTTTTTGCCGCTGATGAAGTCGATGCTCACCGGGCCGCTGTGCGAAGAGAACAGTCCTAGTTTGGGTGCCTCTTCAGGGCATTGGTTCTTGTAATGATACCAGTCGAGTATCATCTGCTCGCCGAGCTGTTTTGCAGGAGGCGGCGTTGAAATTAAGGGTAACCCCAAAACCTTGCTCAGATGGAGTGCTTGATGCGGACAAAGATGTGAGCAGACAGTGATTTGGGTCATGGTTAATGGCTGAAAAGTGATTTAATTGGCTTTATTATCGCTTATCTCGAAAAACTGGGTGAACAGATTTTGATCGATGAATGAGGGCTTTTTAGAAGTGATTGCGAAATTGGCCGGGCTATCAAGTAAGATAGTGGGCTGTAATTTCAATTTTAGACAGGTCTGATTTAAGCATGACTGATAGGGATGGAAGGGTATTGTGTCGATTCGAATGATGGGGCTGTTTTGTGTGCTACTGGGCGGCCTTTTGGTGGCCCCGGTCAAGGCGGGCGAGAGTTCGGTGATAGGGCTGGAGGCCTTGCCGGAATTGGCTGATATGGCCCAGTCAGGGCTGCTTCTGTTAGATCATCAGGGGCGAGTCATTAAAGTCAAAGATGCGCAGAAAGCCTTTGTGCCCGCTTCGACCACCAAGCTGGTGACCGCATTTCTGGCCTTGTCGCATTGGGGAGAGCAGCATCGTTTCAAAACCGATTTTTTTGTGCGCAAGCTAGGTGATGGTCATCAGCATGACAATAAAACGATGCTATATGTCAAAGGCTATGGTGACCCGTTTTTGATTTCTGAGGAGCTGACGGAGGCCGTCAGACAGATCAAGCACAGGCTTTTCAGTGAAGGTATAAAGTCGATTGACGGCATCGTCCTTGACACGGGCTATTTTGCCGATTCTCTGGTGCTCCCGGGTACCGGGCACAGCGACAACCCTTATGATGCAATCCCTTCAGCGATTGCGGCCAACTTCAATACGCTGTTTTTACGTAAAGACAACGGGCGCGTGCTTTCTGCGGAGGAGCAGACGCCTTTGACGCCTTTGGCGCGGACGTTGGGGCAGCATAAGGTGAAAGATGAGTTACGTTTCAATACCGGCGATGATCCCAAGACCGGGCAACGCTATTTTGCGGAACTGCTGGCCACATTGCTTCGTCAGCAAGGCGTTCAGGTTGGCCAAACTATTGACTGGGGTGGGGTGGATTCACAGTGGCCAAGGCTTTATCGGCACTATAACCAGCACACGCTGGCTGATATCGTGCGTCCGATGATGCGGTATTCGACCAATTTTATCGCCAACCAGCTGGCGTTGATGCTCAGTGTCGAGTTTTATGGCGAACCAGCGACCGAGCGCAAGGTGGCGCTTATGTATGCTGAACAACTGGCCAAACATTTCAATTGGAACGGCGCTTTGATAGAAGAGGGTGCCGGGTTGTCGCGCCAAAACCGCCTAACGCCGCAACAGCTGGTGGAGGTGCTTGAGGTGTTTCGACCTTGGAAGCATCTTTTACCGGAAGTGGAAGAGAAGGTGTTTGCTAAATCCGGCTCTCTGATCGGGGTCAGCGCCTTGGCTGGCTACATAGAGCATCGCCAGGATTGGCTCCCGTTTGTGTTAATGATCAATCAGCAGGTGCCTTATTATCATTACCGTAATAAGGTGGCGCTCACCTTAAGCAAGTCATTGGCTGGCAATGACGGCGATTAATTGAATGTGAGCAGGCCTGCTCATATTTAAGAAGTTTTAAGAAGTGGCGTGAATTTTTAAGCCTGGGTGTTGATATGGTTGCCCAGGTTGTCCGGCAGGCCTTGAGTGCTTGTCGCCGTGCCGGCTGGCGTTGGCAGGCTGGCTATCAGGCTTAAGGCATTGCTTGCCTGGGTGTCGATGGCTTTTTTCAGCACGGAAACCTGAACCTGTTCTTGGGTATTGACCTGTTGTTGGTGTAGGGCGGCGGAAACCGCGGCATTGGCTGAAATCTGCATGTTTTGTGACTCATTTGAGGAAATCTTTCAAGGTTATCGGCCAGTATCTTGAAAGCTTGAATGGTCGCTCGGATTTTTATCTAATTAATGGACTTTAAGTGTGAATTCGGGTACTGTACGCCACGCAAAAGTGGGTTGGACAATCGCGGAAGTTTTTGGCTTCGGAGGAAAGTCCGGGCACCGCAGAGCGGGATGCCAGCTAACGGCTGGGCGGCGTGAGCCGATGGACAGTGCAGCAGAAAATATACCGCCGATGGCGTCTTCGGACGAACAGGTAAGGTTGAAATGGTGCGGTAAGAGCGCACCGCGCTTCTGGTAACAGAAGTGGCAGTGAAAACCCCATCCGGTGCAAGACCAAATAGGGAAACAACGCCACTGGTTCGCCAGTGACATCGTGTGGCTCGCACGAGTTTCCGGGTAGGTCGCTTGAGGAGAGCAGTGATGTTTCTTCCAGATGAATGATTGTCGCTCTTTGGAGTACAGAACCCGGCTTACAGACCCACTTTTGCCCATTTTCCCTTCTTTATGGTTGCCTATCAACCATTTTGGCCGAGGCGCCCAGCTCCTGTTTTTATTCTTGTGTCAGTTGGCGTTCTGCGTTTTTCAGTCCACCTGTTTGAGTGCTGGCCGTTTTGTTTCCGAATGCTCTTTTGATGGTTTTGATGTGCATTTTTTAATGTTTTTTACTGATTTTTCGCTTTCAATTAAAAAAAACAATGGCGTTTTTTTGATTTTTTTGAAAAATTAGGGAAAAAACACCCCAATGCCTTAAATCAGGCCGTTCAACCCAGCCTACCCATCCTATGTAGTGTTTTTATTTTCATCTATTACTATATGTTGTGTCTATAGGGTTTTTTGCCCATTTTCATGAGTTGTCTTTTTTAAATTAACCCCTTGTATAAAATACTTAAAATAATACTTATCTTTATGCTCCTAACTTATTGAATTAATGTCTTTATTAGAGGTGTCTAATATGCGCCTTGGGTTTTCTGTAAGTATCGGTAAGTTATTGTCCTGTAATGAAATTTTAGTTTTTAAGCGCTCTCTCGGGGTTGACAGTGGCGGGCAAGAACAATATAGTGGCGACAAGTGGGGAAAAGTGGCGAAAAGTGGAAATTTAAATGTTGTTTTTTCGGGGAATCAATTCAATCAATATCGATGCGAAGGGGCGTTTAGCGATCCCGAAGCGCTATCGTGAGTCGATTTCCGAAGCCAGCGAAAATCAATTGATTGCCACCATCGACCTGCACAGCCCTTGCCTTCTTGTCTACACCCTGGATGAGTGGGAAGTCATCGAACGAAAACTGATGTCGCTTCCCAATGTGGATCCTCAAGCACGTCTTTACCAGCGTTTGTTATTAGGGCATGCCTCGGAGATGGAGATGGATTCCCAAGGACGTGTGCTTTTACCTAGCCTGCTGCGTGAGCACGCCAAGCTGGAAAAAGCCGCAATCTTATTGGGGCAGGGGAATAAATTTGAACTTTGGTCGCAAGAGGCTTGGGATGCGAGTCGTCCGGATATGTTGGATACCGCTTTGTCCAATGAGATATCCGAATCGCTTGCGAGTTTGAGTCTGTAATGTCTGAAGGCGAAAAAGGGACAGCCATGGAAGACAGTCAGCAGATACATTATTCGGTTTTATTGAAAGAGTCCGTGGAAGGTTTGGATATCCGGCCGGATGGGGTTTACATCGATGGAACCTTTGGGCGCGGCGGACACAGTCGGGCGATTTTGGAACAGTTGGGGCCAAACGGCCATTTGATCGGCATCGACCAGGATCCGCAAGCCGTTGAGTATGCGAAACAGAATTTTCAGGATCCAAGGTTTGAAATTCAGCACGGCAGTTTCGAGAAAGTGGCGGAATACTGTGAAGCACGAGGCTTGAACGGAAAAGTGGATGGCTTGCTGTTGGATTTGGGTGTCTCTTCGCCGCAGCTGGACGAGGCCGAGCGTGGGTTCAGTTTTATGCGCTCAGGGCCTTTGGATATGCGCATGAATCCGCAAGATGGGTTGAGCGCCAGAGAGTGGTTGAAACAAGTCGACGAGCAAACTTTGGTGAAGGTGCTCAGACAGTATGGTGAAGAACGTTTCGCCGGAAGAATCGCACGAGCGATTAAAGAAGTCAGTGAAAAGGACGCACTGCAGACCACTTTGGATTTGGCCGAGCTGGTGAAAAAAGTGTCGCCTAAAACAGAACGTAATAAACACCCTGCAACGCGTACCTTCCAGGCCATACGCATTGCAGTGAATAAAGAGTTGGATGTGCTGAAGACCGTGCTTGAAGCCGCCGTGGCGATTTTAGCACCAGGAGGACGCTTGGCCGTCATCAGTTTTCACTCTTTGGAAGATCGAATTGTAAAACAGTTTATTCGGGATCAGTCCACCATGAAGGATTTGTTCCCAGATTCACCGATACAGTTGGAAGTGATTGAGCCGGTTTTGAAAAAAGTCGGCAAACCCATTTTTCCAACCGAAGAAGAGTGTCGGTTGAATGCTCGGTCACGCAGTGCTGTATTGCGCATTGCGGAACGTTTGTAGTCAAGGTTGGGGCTTGTGTCAGGGAGGTTAAATTTTTGGCACAAAACACAACACCATCATTATCATGCTGATTAAGGGGAATCGTCGTCATGAAATTTGTAGGAAAAGAAACCACGCCAGTCCGGACACCTGGCATGCCTGTCATTAAAGTGATTGGTCTCGGCGGAGGCGGCGGCAACGCTGTCGACTATATGGTGCGCTCAAATGTTGAGGGTGTCGAATTTATGTGTGCGAATACCGATGCGCAAGCCTTGGCCAACTCTCAGGTGGCCACTTGTATCCAGTTGGGTTCGGGCGGCTTGGGTGCGGGTGCCGATCCGGAGCGCGGCGCACAAGCGGCTAAAGAAGACATCGACCAAGTAAAGGAACAGTTGAAAGATGCCGATATGGTGTTTATTACCGCTGGCATGGGTGGCGGAACCGGTACCGGTTCGGCACCGGTTGTGGCGCAAGCGGCGCGTGAAATGGGGATTTTGACCGTTGGTGTGGTCAGTCGTCCATTCAGTTTTGAGCGCCGCCAAAAGATTGCGGATGAGGGGATTGATGCCTTGTCACAACATGTGGACTCTTTGATTACCGTTCCAAACGACAAGTTGTTGAAAGTGTTGGGGCGTGACTTTGTTTTGGCTAAAGCTTTTGATTATGCCAATGAAGTGTTGCACGGTGCCGTTCAAGGGATCTCTGAGTTGGTGACGCGTCCGGGTATGATCAACGTCGACTTTGAAGATTTGCGTACCGTCATGACCGAACGCGGTATGGCGATGATGGGCGTGGGTCACGCCACAGGTGAAGACCGAGCCATCAAAGCGGCAGAAAAGGCGATCGCCAATCCGTTGCTGGAAGACATTTCGGTTTCCGGTGCGCGAGGGCTGTTGGTCAACATCACCAGCGGTTTGGACTTTACCTTGGGTGAATTCAATGAAGTGGGTGATGTGATTGACCAGGTCGCCGCCGGCGATGCCAAAGTCATCATCGGGACTTCAATCGATGAAACCATGCAGGATGAAATTCGTGTTACGGTAGTGGCAACAGGGCTGGAAGAAGCGGGTGCCGTGGCTAAAAAACCAGAAATGGTCAAGCCGAACTTAACCGCAGTGCAAGCCAATAAAGAAACCGCTGAGCCGGTTGCGAAGCCGGAGGCCGTCCAGCCTGAGGCCGCGCCACAGCCAGTGCAGCAAAGCGTTAAATTGGAAAGCGCAGCCAAAGCGGTTCAGGAAACCGAAGTGGAGCGTCCGAAGATGGTTGCAAACGGTGGTTTAGCCGGCAGCTTGCCGAATTCGAACTACCTTGATATCCCTGCGTTCCTAAGACGCCAGGCGGACTAGAGTTTATCCGGCCAGCTTTGTTCAAAAGAATATTTTTTGAAAATGAGCAGGCCTGGTAAGTTCGGTCTGTAGTCCGGTAACGGATATGTTAAGAAGATTCCCCAAGCCCACACACTTGAATTTATTCGGGTGGCGTGGGTTTTTTCTTTTCAGCTTGCTGCTGGTGATATTGCTGACTCTGTTGGCGATTGTTCAGGTGCAGCATGAAATCCGTCATACAGAAACCGCCTATTATCTGGCGTTGAAAAAAAACATTGAAGCGAAAGAGGAATGGGGGCGTTTGATGTTGGAAAAAACGCATCTGAGTTCCCCCGCCCGAATTGAACAGATTGCTCAATCCAAATTGAATATGGTGTTTGAGAAATCTCAGAAAAATCATAATTTGCAGACTATTTATTTACAAGAAAAGCCCGATGAACTCTAAATTGCGCCGTGATAAGGTGGTGTTTGCACTGATTGTTTTAGGCTTTATGGCCGTTCTTGTGCGCGCTTTTTATGTGCAAATTCTGCAATCTTCGTTTCTTCAGGAGGAGGGCAGTAAACGTCAGGTCAGGACAATTGATATACCAGCACCTCGAGGTACTGTCTACGACCGCCACGGGGATCTTCTGGCTTTAAGCACGCCGATGGCCTCTGTATGGGTGGACGCCAAGGTGATGTACAATTATCAACAGTCCTATGTACGTTTTTTGCAGTTAATGGGCCTGCAAGAATCTGAGTTGAGGAATTTAGCTCAACGGAACCGCCATAAAAGACTGAGTTTTATTCGCCAGATTCAGGATGCCAAGCTTGTTGAGGCGGTCGAAAGTCTCGAGTTACCGGGGATTTATCTGAAAAAGGTGGAGATGGCTCTCACTCCTAAAGATGCCGGAGCAGTCATTGCCATAAGCTCGGACTCTCCATCCGTATGGGTGGATGGTGAGCAGATGTTGGGCTATCAGCAAGCCTATTCCAAGTTGGCCACTCTTCTGGAAATTCCTTCAAACCGAATAGCAGACAAAGTCAAAGCGTTTTCAAAACGTCGATTCGTTTACCTGAAACGTTCGATCGAACCGCAATTGGCGAAACAGATAGAAGACTTGAACCTCTACGGCGTATACATTCAGGATGAATATAAACGCTATTATCCAGCGGGTGAGATCAGTGCTCATTTATTGGGTTTTACCAATATCGATGATCATGGTCAGGAAGGCTTGGAGCTGGCCTATGAAGATTGGCTAAAAGGAAAACCGGGTCAGAAACAGGTCATTAAGGATCGTGCCGGAAGGGTGATTGATTTCGTTAAGGATGTGGTGCCAGCCAAATCCGGTTCGGACATTACCTTGAGCTTGGATAAGAATATTCAGTTTTTTGCTTATCGTGCCTTGAAATCAGTGATGGTCGAACATCAAGCCAAATCGGCGAGCTCGGTGGTCTTGGATGCTAAAACCGGGGAGATTTTGGCGATGGTGAGTTTGCCAGGATATAACCCCAATGACCGCGCCCAGCTTCACGGAAGAGCCATTAAAAACCGCGTGGTGTCCGATCTGATTGAGCCTGGTTCTACGGTAAAGCCCTTTATCGTGGCCAAAGCGCTGGATGCCGGCGTAATCGAAGTGGATGAAAAGATCGACACTCATCCCGGATCAATTAGGGTGCAGGGCTATCGCATTACCGACACGCATAATAACGGGGTCTTGACACCGGTGGAGATTATTCAGAAATCGAGTAATGTCGGGGCGTCCAAAATCGCTCTCAAATTGACCACCGAACAGGAGTGGCAGTTATGGAAGGATGTGGGCTTCAACCGAGATAGCGGTTTGTATTTGCCAGGGGAAGCTTCCGGTTATTTGAAGCCGGTTTCGCAGTGGCAGGAGCTTGATCAGGTGTCGGCGTCTTTCGGCTATGGTTTCAGTGTGAACCTGTTGAATCTGGCGCATGGCTATTTGATGTTTGCCAATCAAGGAAAGATCATGCCTTTGAGTCTGTTTAAGCTGGACCAGGCTCCGCAGAAACAGCAGGTGGTCAAGGCTGAAGCGGCTGATGCGGTCTTGTCGATGATGGAGAAAGTGGTCGCTCGAGGCGGAACCGCGCCAAAAGCACAGATATCGGGTTACCGGGTGGCGGGCAAGACCGGAACCGTGCATAAGACCAAACAAGGCGGTTACGAACAGAACCAGTATTTGTCGGTGTTTGCCGGAATTGTGCCGGTGTCGGACCCGGATATGGTGATGGTGACGGTAGTGGATGAACCGGGCCGCGGTATCTATTATGGCGGCTCGGTGGCGGCCCCCGTGTTTAAAGAGGTCATGCAGCAGGCTTTGAGATTGCGCAATGTACCACACGATCAGACGCTGGATTCGCTTTAGCCGCATGGAGTTAGGTAGATGAAAACAACCCAAGCGATGGCCGATTTTTTAAATGCCTTAACCGAGGTGGTTGGGTTTTATGGACAGGCTTGTGGATCCTTAAGGGTCAGCAATCTGTCTCTGGATTCAAGGAGTATACAGGCGGGGGATGGGTTTGTTGCACTTCAGGGGCAGGTTCAGCATGGGCTTGATTATTTACCGTCCGTGCTGGATGCGGGAGTTCACTGTATCATCAGTGACCGACCGTTAAATGAAAATGAGCAGGCCTGCTGTGAGGCTTGTTCCAATCCACCGGTGGTGATGGTGGTGGCCGGACTGGGCAGGTTTCTGGGGCAATTGGGAGATTGGTTTTATGACTCACCCAGTCGCTTTATCAAAGTGATCGGGATTACCGGAACCAATGGCAAAACCTCAAGCGCCCATTATGTGGCGCAGCTGTTATTGGCGAGCGGTCAAACGCCTGCTCTGATCGGTACTTTGGGCAATGGAGTGATTCAATACAGTTTGGATGAACTGAAGGCCACTGCCAATACTACCCCGGATGCGATTATGGTTCAGCGTTTGCTGTCTGAATTCAGGCAGCAAGGTGTCAATTGGGTGGTGATGGAGGTTTCCTCCCATGCCTTGGAGTTGGGCCGTATTGAAAAGCTGTCTTTTGAATGCGTGGCCTTGACACAGATAGGACGTGATCATTTGGACTTTCATGGCAGTGAGCAAGCTTATCATGCGGCCAAAGCCAAGCTCTTTACCGATTATGACAGTCGTTTTCAGGTGTTGAACAACTGTGACTCTCTAGGGCAGAAATTAAAAGCAGTTTTGCCCAACGCCTTGCTTTATGAGGATTGTTCGCAGACTGTCATAGAGGGGCAGGAGCAATGCCGTGATGAATTGCCTGGCAATTTGCAGTGTCAACGCAGTGATTTGAAGCTGGAAGGCATGGAGCTGGAGTTGGTTTTTGAGACCGCACATTGTCGAACAGACGTGCCTTTGATGGGACGGTTCAATGTTGAAAATGTTTTGTGTGCTGTCGGCATTATGAAGGCCTGCGGGTTTGATTGGCCGACCTGTTGCCAAGCGCTTGGCAAACTCAGGCCGGTCAAGGGGCGAATGCAGATTGTGGCCAGCCATCCGACTGTGATCGTGGATTTTGCACATACGGCTGAAGCTTTGCAGCATGTGCTAACGGCGATTCGCCAGCACTTAGGGGGTGAAGAGGCTGGCAGCGGCGGTGGCGATTTGTGGGTGGTGTTTGGTTGCGGAGGCGATCGTGACACAGGCAAGCGTCCATTGATGGCCAAGGTGGCCGAAGACGGTGCGGATAAGGTGGTGCTGACCAGTGATAACCCCCGTTACGAAGATCCGCAGGCTATTGCACAACAAATCATGACCGGCTTTGTGAAACCGCAAGAGATTAAGGTGCTGCTTGACCGCAAACAGGCGATTCAGAAAGTGATGCGCTCGGCAAAACCTGAGGATTTGGTATTGATTGCCGGCAAAGGGCATGAAGCCTATCAGGATATCGAGGGTGTCAAACAACCGTTTAGTGATGAACAGGTGGTGATGGATTGGTTGCGGCAGAACCGGGATGGGGTTTGAGTGCAAAAAGAGCATCCACAGAATGTATTGGCGTTTATGCAGAGGCAGTTGAGGAATATGGAGTTTTCATCAAAACAAGATCCTATGGATAATGCACGACAAGATTCAGACGAAGCGGGCTTTTATTGGACGCTTGAAGAACTGTTGCAGGGTGCGGAGGGCACGTTGCTGGGCACGTTGGCTGAGCTCGGCAAGGTGCATTTTGACAGTATCAGCACCGATACGCGAACCTTGCAGCCCGGCGCGCTCTATATTGCCATCAAAGGCGAACACTTTGACGGTCATGATTTTGTGTCCGAAGCTGTCAAGCAAGGCGCCGCCGCCGTATTGGTGTCCGAAGCCGTTGACACCATTGTGCCAGGCGTATTGGTGGAAGATACCCGGCTGGCATTGGGGCAGTTTGCGCAATGGCATCGTCGCCGGATGCCATTGAAAAAGTTGATCGCCATTACCGGCAGTAACGGTAAGACCACGGTCAAGGGCATGCTGCTTAATATATTTTCCGAAGTAGGCCGAACGCTCGCCACTCAGGGCAACCTGAATAACGACTTTGGCGTGCCTCGCACCCTGTTGGAGCTGCGCCCCGAGCATGAATACGCCATTATCGAGATGGGAGCCAACCATCTCAAGGAAATCGAATATTTGAGTCTGATGGCGGAACCGGATATTGCGTTGCTCAATAATGCTTCCGGTGCGCATTTGGAAGGCTTTGGCAGTTTGCAGGGCGTGATTGAGGCAAAAGGGGAGATTTTCCTTGGCCTGAACCGTTTGAATCAGGGCGGGGTGGCTGTCATTAATACCGATTCGCCAGGATTTGAATACTGGCTGTCACAATTGCAGCACTTAGAGGTGGAGCGGATATGGCGTTTCGGTGAATCCAAGCTGGCCGATGTCTGTCTCAGTGATTACCAAAGTCTTGGGGATCGAATTGGTTTCGATTTGCTTGTGAATCAGCAGAAACAAACGGTTACAATGCCGCTTTTGGGAAAACACAATGCCCTCAATGCGGCCGCTTGTGCAGCGGTTGCTTTGGCTGCTGGACTTGACTGGAAGTTCATTCTGACAGGCCTGCAGAATTTCAGCGGCGTGGCCGGGCGTTTACATAAAAGACAAATTGGCCAAGGCTGGCTGATTGATGACAGCTATAATGCCAATCCCGAATCGGTTAAAGCCGCGATTCAGACCTTGTCCTCACTGCCGGGTGAATCCATGCTCTGTTTGGGAACTATGGCCGAGTTGGGTCTTGAGAGCGCCGCATCCCATGCCATGATTGCAAAGTACGCCCGCAGCCAGGGATTGAAGTATTTATTTGTAACCGGTGATGCGACCCGGAAGATGCCGTCTTTGTTTGGCGAAAAGAGCGAATGGTTTGCCGATCATGAAAGGATGGCACAGCAGATTTTGCAGAGGATATTATCGGGTGAGGTCGATAATGTCCTGGTCAAAGGTTCGCGCAGCGCAAAGATGGAGAAGGTGGTCGAGTTGATTCAGCAAGGACTGAGTCGACACGGCCATACAAAAGATGAAGACACCAAAGGATAATCAATGTTAATTTACTTGACCGAGTACCTCCAGCAATACGTCTCAGGGTTTGGTGTATTCAGCTACATTACCATGCGCGCCATCATGAGTGTGTTGACCGCCTTGATCATCTCTTTTTTGATCGGCCCTCCGATGATTCGTTGGTTGACGCGTCTTAAAGTCGGGCAAAGCATCCGCTCCGATGGCCCGCAAACCCATTTGGTGAAGTCCGGTACGCCCACCATGGGCGGGACCTTGATTCTGTTCTCGATTTCCATTGCGGTATTACTGTGGGGTAATTTGAGTAACCACTATCTGTTGGTGGTGACCTTGTCGATGTTGGGCTTTGGCATCATCGGGTTTATTGATGACTATAAAAAAGTCGTTTACAAAGACCCGAACGGCATGCGCGCCCGAACCAAATATCTGTGGCAATCCATTATTGGGTTGCTGACGGCTTATGCCTTGTTTTCGTTGGCCACGGTGCCGGCCGAAACGCAGTTGCTGATTCCGTATATGAAAGACACGGTCATCGAGCTGGGCGCCTGGACCATTCTGTTGAGCTATTTTGTGATTGTCGGCACTTCCAATGCGGTGAACCTGACCGACGGGCTGGATGGTTTGGCCATTATGCCGACGGTCATGATTTCCGGGGCACTGGGCGTCTTTGCCTATCTGTCAGGGCACGTCTATTTTGCTGATTATTTAAATATCCCCTACATTCCGGGTGTGGGTGAGATGACCATTTTGGCGGCCGCGCTGGTAGGCGCCGGGCTTGGCTTTTTATGGTTCAATGCCCACCCGGCGCAGGTGTTCATGGGGGATGTCGGCTCTTTGGCGATCGGTGCGGCTCTGGGCGGGATGGCGATTGCCGTCAAACAAGAGTTGGTACTGTTTGTGATGGGAGGCATCTTTGTGGCAGAAACCCTGTCGGTGATTTTACAAGTGGGGTCTTTCAAACTCAGAGGAAAACGTATCTTTTTGATGGCGCCTTTGCACCATCATTTTGAGCAGAAGGGTTGGCATGAATCTCAGGTGATCGTGCGGTTTTGGGTGATCACTATTATTTTAGTTCTGATCGGCCTGGCCAGTTTGAAAATTCGCTGATTGGCGAAAAAGCAAGCGTCCGAAAGGGCTGGGTCGAGATTGGAAAATCGTTAGGGTTAGACGTTAGGAAGCGGACAGAAGATGTATTTAGTAGCAGGATTAGGTATAACCGGGCAATCCGTTTTGAGATATTTTCAGGCGCAAGGAGAAAAGTGCTTTGCGTATGACACGCGCTCGGAGCTGGACGTCAAACAATTGGCGGCTCAATTCCCCGCGGTGGCGTTTGCGACCGGGCATGTGCCCACGGCGTGGGTCAGTCAATTTGAAACCATTGTGCTGAGTCCGGGAATTGCCAAGTCTGAACCTTGGGTGCAGCATTTATTGAAACTCGGTAAACAGGTGGTCGGTGACATTGAGCTGTTTGCGCGTGCAGTAGGCAAGCCGGTGATCGGCATTACCGGGTCAAACGGCAAGAGCAGTGTCACTACGCTGACAGGCAAGGTTTTGGAGCAAGCGGGATATCAGGTTGGGGTAGGCGGAAACCTGGGAGAGCCGGCACTTGATCTGCTGATGGATGCAACCGAATACGACGTTTATGTTCTGGAGCTGTCGAGCTTTCAATTGGAAACCACTTATTCGCTGCAAACGATCTCATCAGCCGTGTTGAATATTTCAGAAGACCATATGGACCGCTATGATGAACTTGAAGATTATATCCAAGCCAAGACCAAACTATTTGAGCATACCGAATGGGCGGTCCTGCCTGAAGGTTTTGCCGAGCAAGGGGTGATTCATCACTGTCCGGTGGTAAGGTTTGGGTTGAGTGAAGGCTTTATTCACAGTGCCAACGATTATGGTTTGCTCTGGCAAAATGAACAGGCCTGGTTGGCAAAGGGCCAAACCCCGTTGGTAAAAGTCTCGGATATGGCCTTGCAAGGTAAACACCATCAATTGAATGCCTTGGCGATGATGGCGTTATGTGAACCCTTTGATTTGCCGCCTCAGGTATTTGCAACCGTGTTGAGCGAATTTAAGGGCTTGCCGCATCGTACCCAATTGGTGGTTAATTATCGCGATATCGAGTGGATTAACGATTCCAAAGGGACCAATGTCGGGGCGACTTTGACCGCGATTGAAAGCATTGGTCAGCAAGCGGCTCATCGTCACGGAAAGGTGATTCTGCTGGCAGGCGGAGTCGGAAAAGATGCTGATTTCAGCCCGCTGCAGCCGCCGGTGCATCAGTATTGCCGGCAGGTGATTCTGTTTGGACGTGATCGACAGAAGCTGGCCGAGGCTTTACCACACGAGGCGGTAATCCAGGTTGAAACCCTGGCCGAAGCCGTGACAAAAGCCACGGAATTGGCCCAGCTGCATGACAGCGTTCTGTTGTCGCCGGCTTGCGCCAGTTTTGATCAGTTTGACAACTATGCACAGCGCGGCCAAGCTTTTGAAACCTACCTGCGTGACTGGATTCTGACTCAGGAGAAGGCATAAGAATGCTCAAACGTTGGCGGCAGTCTAGTCAGGATTGGCCAATCGATTATTGGTTACTGGGGCTGATCAGTGTATTGATGGTCATCGGCTTGATGATGGTGGCATCCAGTTCGGTTGCCATCAGTGAAAAACGTTTTGCGGATACCAGTCATTATTTTATCCGTCAGTTCATCTCCTTGGGATTGGGCTTGGCGGCCGCCTATGTTCTGTTTCAGATTCCCCTCTCTTTTTGGCAAAAGCACCGCGGTAAACTGTTTCTTTTTGCCTTGTTCTTGTTGATTATGGTGCTGGTTTTCGGACGCGAAATCAACGGCAGTAAGCGCTGGTTGCCGCTGGTGGTGATGAACTTCCAGCCTTCCGAATTCATGAAATTGGTCATCGTCATTTTCATGGCGGGTTATCTTGATCGCCACGCCTCTGCGGTCAAAGAGAGTTTTGAGGCGGTGATTCGTTTGGCGCTTCCGTTTGGGGTCATGGCGATTTTGCTATTGATGGAGCCGGATTACGGGAGTACCTTTGTCATCGCCGTGGTGATTACCGGAATGTTGTTGATTGCCGGCGCGCCGTGGCGTTACTTTGTGCTGACCGTGTTGCCGATGGCCAGTCTGCTAGCGGTTTTGGTCATCATCTCGCCTTATCGAATGGCCCGTGTCAGCAGTTTTTTGGATCCTTGGCAGGATCCGTTTGGCAGTGGCTATCAGCTGACACAAGCCCTGATTGCATTAGGCCGCGGCGAGTGGAGCGGAGTCGGAATCGGTGGAAGTGTGCAGAAATTGCTTTATTTGCCGGATGCGCACACCGATTTTCTGTTTTCGATTTATGCCGAGGAGTTCGGCTTTATCGGAGTTGTCTTTTTGGTGGGGCTCTATTTATTGATCCTCTACCGGTTGTTTCGAATCGGTCGTAAGGCGTTTGACAATGAAGCCTTTTTTGGCGGGATGGTCGCTTACGGAATTGGAATCTGGATTATTCTGCAGGCGATGATCAATATGGGCGTTAACATGGGCGCCTTTCCAACCAAGGGGCTGACCCTACCGTTTATGAGTTACGGGGGGAGCAGTCTGTTGCTGCTGATTGCCGCCATGGCGATTGTATTTAGAGTCGATTACGAAACCCGTCGAACCATCAATCGCAACCCGCAAACGGAACCCGCTGCCGATAAGGAGGCTGTATGAAGTCCAAAAAAACCAAAGTCTGTATTATGGCCGGCGGTACCGGCGGTCATGTGTTTCCGGGCATTGCCATTGCGGAAGAGCTTCAAGATCACGACGTGGAAGTTTGCTGGATGGGAACGCAAGGCGGTATGGAACGGGATTGGGTGGAGCGCGCGATGATCCCTTTTAAGGCGATTTCCATTAAGGGTTTGCGTGGCAACGGCCTGATTGGCTGGCTAAAGGCGCCAATCAATGTGACTCGTGCTTGCTGGCAGGCAAGGACTATTTTGCGTGAACAGAAACCGGATTTGGTATTGGGAATGGGGGGATTTGTCTGCGGCCCCGGCGGTTTGGCTGCGAAAACCTTGGGCATTCCTTTGGTGGTGCATGAGCAGAACGCCATACCCGGATTGACCAATAAATTATTGGCGCCCTTGGCGGCCAAGGTCATCACTGCTTTTCCACAGTCTCGTATTCATGGCGAACACGTAGAGAGGCTTGGTAATCCGGTGCGTGCCGGTCTCGAAGAGCTTTCAGTGGTTGCAGAGCATACACCTTGTCGTTTGCTTGTATTGGGTGGCAGTCGAGGGGCCTTGGCTCTTAACGAAACCGTTCCCAAGGCTTTGGCCTTATTGCCCGAGGAGATACGTCCGAAAGTAATCCATCAAACCGGTGAAAAAACTTTAAATCAAGCGCAGAAAGCCTATAGCGAGTCAGGGGTTAAGGCTGAAGTGGTGCCGTTTATCGATGACATGCGACAAGCCTATGAAGCGGCAGATATGGTAATTTGTCGTTCTGGTGCCTTAACCGTCAGTGAGTTGATGGCCACGGCGCGCCCGGCCATTATGGTGCCGTATCCTCACGCAGTAGATGACCATCAAACCGCCAATGCGCAGGTGTTGGTGGATCTGGATGGTGGAGAGATCATTCAGCAGAATGACTTGACGGCGAGCGGATTGGCGTTGGTTTTAAAAGAGTGGTGTGAGAACCCCACAAAGCGCATGGCGGCCTCTCAGAATATTCGCAGCGGAGCTCCAAGCCAGGCCACCCAGAAGATTGCCAAGCTATTATTGGCCATCATCAAGGCCCAGAGCTGACAGTTTAAGTAATACAGATAAGGTGATTGGATATGCAGGGATTGCAAGGTAAACGAGTTCTAATTACAGGTGCTTCCAGTGGTATTGGCGCTGGCATGGCCAAGGTACTGGCCAGAGAGGGCTGCCGGCTGGTGCTGCATTACAATCAAAACGATTCGGGCATACGGCAAACGCTGGCAGAGGTTGAAGCTCTGGGGGCCAAAGCGCAGGTTGTACAGTGTGATTTCCGCGATCTGTCAGCCATTGCCGGTTTTTTCAAGCAGGCCTGGTCATTGTTCGATGGTTTGGACGGTTTGGTGAATAATGCTGGAGTTGTCACCAAGACGACGGCAGTCAACGACTCTTCTGGTGAGCAGTTTGCTGAAACTTTGGCGGTGAATTTACAGGCTCCCTATCAAATCAGTACCGAATTTGCCCAGGCCTGCATTCGGGCCGATCAGCCAGGCGCTATCGTCAATAACAGCAGCATTCACGGCCAGGCAACCTGTGAGTGGTTTTCCGCTTACGCCGCATCTAAAGCCGGTCTGGATGCGATTACCAAGGTTCAGGCGGTTGAATGGGGGCGCCATGGAATTCGCGTCAATGGTTTGGCACCGGGCGTCGTACCGGTAGAACGCACCTTTGATATTCTACTGAAGCCCGAGATGGAGCAGTACTGGTCTGAGCGAATGCCAGCAGGCCGATACGGCAATGTCGAAGAGATGGGTGAAGCGACCGCTTATCTGCTGTCGGATGTGACCTCATGGATGACCGGGTCGATACTGACCATCGATGGCGGGCTGATTGCCCGGGGCAATTATCCTTTACGCTGATCATCAGATCGGCACTCTTTGCCATAATAGGTATTTTTGACTATTCTTTTTGTCTTCTGCAGATTTACGGATTTGATGAGGCGGCATTCTTCTGAATTGTAAGGTCAGTTTTTAATTGGCATTTAATTTGCTTGTAAATTCCAAATACTTTTAACTGTCAAAATAGTGAAGAATACATTATGCGTTCATTTTTACAGAATCTAACAATCAAGCAAAAAATGCGCTTCGGCTTTGGAGTCATTTGGACAGTCTTGGCGATCATCACCTTGCAGGCGGTCATTAACCTCTATCTGGTTCGGCAGAATGTTTCGGTGGTGGTCAATGAGAAGCAGCCTGTTGCCATTGGCGCGTCCGAATTGGCTCTGTCGTTAGAGAAAAGTATGAACGCTTTGAGCATGTATATGTTGACGCATGACAAAGAGTTGCTTGCCGCTTATCAGGCAGGATTTGCCCAAGTGATTCAGGGTGTTCAAAAAGCCTCGGTATCGATTCGCGTCAACGGAGACAGTGATCAACAGGTGCTTGAAGCCTACGGCCTGATCGAGAAGAAGTTGGATCAATTGCCGGGTCTGGTTGACCAGCTTGTGGAATTGCAAGAGGATCGCAGCAAGAAGTTTCCGGCTTTTCAGTATGTGAACGAACATATGTTGAGTTTGGCGAATAGCATGCAGAATCAGATCAATATGATGGTTGCATCGGAATTGGCGTCTTTGGAGCCAGAACGTCAAGGGGTGTTGACCGATCTTTTGAATATGCAGAAAAGCTGGTTGAATGTAGTTTCCAATGTCCGTGGTTATGTGGCGTTCAGAACCGAAGAGATGGCTGAGTTGACGGAAGGTTATTTGAATACCACGGAACAGATGATCAACCGTCTGAACTCCCAGGAACGAGTTGAACTCACTTTGGAAGAAGAGGATGGTTTAATCAAAGTCTGGGAAGTGTATCAGGCCTATCGAGAGCATTTCATGCAGCTTAAGAGTATTCATCAGGGTGAGAAATGGCGAATGGACACCTGGCTGATGAAGAATGAGATTGAGCCGATTTTCCAGACTTTGGATAATGAGTTGGTTTCCATTTCCAACGCCGCGACTAAAGAGATGGTCGAGGTCAGTCAATCGGTGGTGGATTCAAGTTTTTATAACATCGTGTTTGTATTGACGGTTTCTATCCTGGGGCAGATTCTGGGCATGTTGGTGTCGCGCCGTGTGACCTATGCGGTGGTCGATCCGATTCAGCAGGCGTCCGGTGCGATGAAAGCGATTGCCGAGGAAGACGGCGATTTAACACAGCGTCTGCCGGTAAAAGGCAAAGACGAACTGGCGGATCTGTCGAGGTATTTCAACCAGTTTATCGAAAAGATTCAGGTCATGTTGAAAGAGGTGTCGCAGACCATCGAAGAGTTGGAGGTCTCATCTCAAGCCCTGCTGGAAATCACTCATGAAACCAAGGAGGGCACGCAGCAGCAGTTGGCTTCTTCACGTCACCTGTCTGAAGCAATGGTGGATATGACCAATAAGGCGAAAAGTGTAGAAGATCATTCACACAATACCTCAAGAGCGACACAGCAGGCCGCCTCCAGAGTGAAAGAGGGCGGCAGCATGGTCAAGGGGACCGCTAGCGAGATTCAGAACTTGTCTGAAGGTATGCTGGCCATGACCGAGGCGGTTTCTCAGCTGCGTAACGACAGCGAGCAGATTGGAACCGTGGTCAATGTGATTCGCGAAATTGCCGAACAGACCAACCTGCTTTCTCTGAATGCGGCCATTGAGGCGGCCCGTGCCGGCGAACATGGTCGTGGCTTTGCGGTCGTGGCCGATGAAGTTCGTGGCTTGGCGCAAAGAACCCAGGAATCGACGCTTAAAATCGAGAACATCATCGACAAGATCCGTCAGGCCACGTTGTCCACCGTGGAGATGGTGCAGCGTAGTCAATCGGCAACCGAAGCCAGTTGTGAGGCGGTTTACGCTTCAGAGCAGGCGTTGAATCCGGTGACCATTTTGATGGATGACATCAATCAAATGAGTGAGCAGATGTTCAATGCCGCGCATTCACAAAGCCAGTTGGCGCAAGAGATCAATTTGAATATCAGCCAGATTCATGCGGTAAGCGAAAAGGCCGCTTTGGGGACCGAAAACACCGAGTCCGCCGGGCATAACATGCAGGCCTTGGCCGATAAGCTCGAGACATTGGTGCATCAGTTCAAGATCTAGTCTGTACCCGCCTGTCATTCTCGACAGGCCTGTCCGTTTCCACTGGATTGCTCGCTTAATTCCAATTTATGAAAATCGGCAGGCCTGTCTAATGCGTCTCATAAGGGCTTCTGTTATGATGTTCAGGTTCCTAATATCTGAGAATTCTTATGTGGCATTATCCTAATCTCGACCCGGTCGCTCTGGACTTGGGTTTCTTTCAAATTCACTGGTATGGTTTGATGTATCTTTTGGCCTTTTTGCTGGGCTGGTGGTACGGTGTCTGGCGTGCGCGGAAACTGGTGGACTGGACAACCGAGCGGGTTGGCGATCTACTATTCTATATCGCCATGGGCGTGATTCTCGGCGGACGTATAGGCTACATCCTGTTTTACGATTTGGCTTTCTATCTGGATCAACCAATGGCCATCTTCCATGTCTGGCAAGGGGGAATGTCGTTTCATGGCGGATTGATCGGGGTCACGCTTGCGATGTGGCTGTTTGCGCGTAAAGTCAATCTGTCATTGTTCCAGGTCGCAGACTTTGTCGCACCCTTGATTCCAATCGGCTTGTTGACCGGTCGAATCGGCAACTTCATCAATGGCGAACTATGGGGAAAGGTGACCGATTCGCCTTTAGGCATGGCGGTATACGATCCATCGCTTCAGCAGGTGGTGGTTAAATACCCGACCCAGCTTTTGGAAGCCTTATTGGAAGGGGCGGTGCTCTTTATTCTGTTGGCCTGGTATGCCAACAAACCCAGACCGGATGGCGCGATAGCCGGTTTGTTTTTGCTGGGCTATGGCGTGTTCCGTTTTTTTGTGGAGTTCTATCGCATGCCGGATGCGCACATCGGCTATTTAGCCTGGGATTGGTTGACGATGGGGCAGGTGTTGTCCTTGCCGATGATTCTGGCAGGAATTGGATTGATGGTTTGGCGTTACTCCAATGCCAAAAAACAGATCGTTTTTTCAAACAACTAAAGATTTGAGTTTTATGAAACAGTATTTAGAGCTTCTTAACCACATTATTGAAAACGGCACCGATAAAGGCGATCGAACCGGCACCGGAACGCGTTCCGTATTCGGATATCAGATGCGCTTCGATCTTCAGCAAGGGTTTCCCCTGGTGACCACCAAAAAACTGCATTTACGTTCCATTATCCATGAGCTTTTATGGTTTCTGTCGGGGGATACCAATATCAAATACCTCAAAGACAACGGAGTGCGTATTTGGGATGAATGGGCGACCGATTCGGGTGATTTAGGCCCTTTATACGGCAAGCAGTGGGTTGCTTGGGAAAAGCCTAATGGTGAAACCATTAATCAGATTGCCGAAGTGGTCGAGACACTAAAAAACAACCCCAACAGCCGCCGCATGATTGTGACTGCCTGGAATCCTGCCGATTTGCCTGATGAGTCCATGAGTCCGCAGCAAAATGTGGAGCAGGGGCGCATGGCGTTGGCGACCTGTCACGCGTTTTTTCAATTTTATGTCGCCAACGGACGACTCTCTTGCCAGTTGTATCAGCGCAGTGCCGACACCTTTCTAGGAGTGCCTTTCAATATCGCCAGTTATGCGCTGTTGGTGCATATGATGGCACAGCAGATCGGATACGATGTAGGGGAATTTATCTGGACGGGAGGGGATGTGCACCTGTACAACAATACCTTGGAACAGGCTAAAACCCAGTTACAGCGAGAACCTTATCCTTTGCCCAAGTTGCTGATCAAGCGCAAGCCGGAGAGTATTTTTGATTATCAGTTCGATGACTTTGAAATTGTGAATTATGAATCCCATCCCCATATCAAGGCCAAGGTGTCGGTATGAAGATCGCCATGATTGCCGCTATGGCTAAAAACCGAGTCATCGGTTTGGACAACGAAATGCCCTGGCATCTGCCAGATGACCTGAAGTTTTTTAAAGCCAAAACCACCGGAAAACCGGTGATTATGGGACGTAAAACCTTTGAATCGATTGGTTCCAAACCTTTGCCTAATCGTCCGAATATTGTTATCAGTCGCAACTCTGAATTGGAATTAAATGGCGTGACTGTGTTTGATTCCGTTGAGTCCGCCTTGGCGACGCTTAACGACTATGAAGAGGTTATTATCATGGGAGGTGGTCAACTGTATTCTCAGATGCTACCTTTTGCCGACCGTCTGTATCTAACGCTGATAGATGCTGAAATTCAAGGTGATACCCTGTTCCCCGATTGGCGTGGATATGAATGGAAAACAGTCGAGCTGGCAAAACATGATAAAGATGAACGGCACGCCTATGCGTTTGAGTTCATAACATTGGATAAAGTCTGACTAAAAAAAATTGATGATGTGTCTCTTGTCGCTTCTATAGAATGGCCCGTAGCCTTGTAAAACAAGGCATTTGTTATAAAAATATAGAATAAGTAGAAATACAGAGGATTGGAAATGACTATAAAAACTCGGATGATAATCGGTATTGCCGGTGCAATATTTTTCTTACTGGCCAGTAATCTTGTCACCCAGTTTTTGATCAACGAGACCAACCGGACGGTTGACCAGATCATTAAAGTCAATGGCGTCAAACTTTCCTTGCTGAATAATTTGAAAAGCGTGTCCGATGAACGTGCGGTATTGCAACGCAATCTGGTTCTAGTTGAAGATCCAGAACGTCAAGCGGAAGTAAAAAAAGGTCTGGATGAAAGCGCTAAACAGATTTTCAACATTTTTGAGCGTTTGAATCAGATTAAGCTGGATAAGAAAGAGAGTGAACTCTACGAAGCTTTGAAATCCAATGTTTCAAGTGCCAATGCCGTATTCGGCAGCTTTATGATGGCGGTGGACGAAGAGTTTACCGAGGAAGCGATTGATATTCTCATGAACGACTTCCAGAAAAAATATTTAGGTTTTACTAAAATCGTTAAGGAATTCCGCGATTACGAGGTGGCGCAAAATTCTTTGGCAGTGTCCAAGCTGTATAAAGAGCAAAATAGCGGTGAAATCCTTATCTGGTCTTGGTTGGCCATCAGTGTGGTGCTCTTCAGCCTGGTGGGCTGGTTTGTCGCCAGAAGTTTCCTGAGACCCATTAATGCAATTGTCTCAACCGTAGATACCATTTCTAAAAGCGGTGATTTGAGTCATCGCGTGCAAGTCTACGGTAAAGATGAATTGGCTCAAGTCTCAATCGAGATGAATGATTTGTTCAGTCGCATGGATAGTGCGATTGCCGATGTAGTGGAGGTCATGCAGGAGATAGCCCAAGGCCGTTTTGAGAGACGAGTTGAAGTGGGCAAAAGAGGCCAGTTTTTACTGTTAAAGGATGGGGTCAATCAGTCTTTGAATCAAATTGATGGGGTGATGTCGATGCTTCAACAGACGGCCAATAATTTCCGTTCCGGAGAGTTGGATGTGGCCAAGTCAGATACGGTTGAGCTGAAAGGGACCTTCTCGGATGTGCTTTATGATTTGGATCGATCCGCTGTGCAGATGCGCGCCACTTTGGAGAGCATTGCGCAAACCCTTAATGCATTGAGTTTGGGTGATTTTTCGGTGCGTTCCGAAGTGGATGCTCGTGGTGATTTCATCCCATTGAAAGAGTCCATCAATACAACACTGAACGATTTGGAACAGTTTGTGGATGAAGTGGCTTCTGTTCAGGCTAAAATCAGCGAAGGTGATCTGACGCAGAAAGTCAAAGGCTCCTATAAAGGCAAGATGGCGGTGCTTAAGGATTCGATGAACAGTTCGGTCTCCAATACCGAAATCATGGTCGGGAAAGTCGGCGCCATAGCCAGTTGCGTCGCCGACGGAGCCGATGGTTTGGCCAAGGGCAATGAGCAGATTTCACACAGTATTCAGCAACAGGCTGCTGCGTTGGAAGAGACTTCTGCGACCATGGAAGAGATGACTTCCACCGTACGTCAGAACGCCGATAACGCGCAGCAAGCCAACCATGTGACCGGTGATGCCCAGAAGCAACTTGCGGAAGGTTTGAAAACCATGCAGGAAGCTTTGGAGTCTATGACGGAGATGTCGGCGGCCAGTCAGAAGATCAACGATATCATCACGATTATCGACGGCATTGCCTTCCAGACCAACTTGCTGGCATTGAATGCGGCGGTTGAAGCGGCCAGAGCGGGTGAGCATGGTCGAGGCTTTGCCGTGGTGGCCGGGGAAGTCAGGAATTTAGCGGGCAAATCGGCGGAAGCCGCCGGCGAAATCAAAGGCTTGATTGAGAACAGCGTCAAAATCAGCCAGACATCCGGGCATTATGTTCAGCAAACCAGTGATGTGATGGGCGTAATCAATGACAGTATGCAGACCGTTGGACAGATGATTTCAGAAATCAGCCAGGCCAGTATTGAGCAGGCCCAGGGGATTGAGCAGGTAAACCAGACTATTTCTTCCATGGATCAGATGACGCAACGCAATGCTTCCGTGGTCGAGAAAGCGGCTGAAAGCAGTGGGGAGCTGTTGTCGGATGCCGAGATGCTGAGGGATCAGGTGGCGAGCTTTACCGTCGATCAGGACAATCAAAACAGAATGCAACGTTTGGTTCGCCATCATGAAGCCAGTCAATTTGAAAAAATGATTGAAGCTCACCAGTCTTGGAAGTCCAAAATCCGTGGCTTCGTTGAAGGAGTGGATATTGGCGTCACTTATGAAACCGCTACCGACCATACTGCGTGTGCGTTGGGTCAGTGGTATTACGGAGAAGGGCAGGCGTATATGCATTTGCCTTTGATGCAGGCCTTGGGTGATGAGCATATGGAAATGCATCAGGCCATCAAGCAGGTCATGGATGCCAAGCAGATAGATGATCTGGAGAGCGTTGAAGCCGGCCTGGCTGCAGTCGACAAGCACAGTGAGAAGGTAGTTGAACTGCTCTACGGATTAATTGATTCTCTTTAACGCTATTAAGTGTTGTGCCGCATAAGTGTTTTGTACGCGGCAAACTAACTCATGCCTCGAGCTGGTTTCAGCCCGGGGCTTTTTTGATTAGGAGCAGTAGAAAAATTAAGGTGGCGACCAGAACAATGGCGGGTCCGGTCGGAATGTCCAGGCTCATTGAGGTCAGCAGCCCAAGAATGACTGAAGAGATTCCCAGCAGTATGCTGAATAGCAACATCGCTTCGGGTGTTCTCGCAAGTCTTCGTGCGGCCGCTGCGGGAATGATCAGCAGTGAAGTCACCAGCAGGACGCCGACAATTTTCATCGACAGCGCAATCATCAAAGCTAACAGCAGTACGTACTGCAATTGAATGGGTTTGACGCGAATGCCTTCAACCTGTGCCAATTCAGGATTCAGCGTGATGTTGAGAAGATCCCGCCAATGGTAAAGATAAAATATCAAGGTGATGAATCCTACCGAAAAGATTAAAATCAGATCAGATGGGGTGACGCTGAGTATGTCACCGAACAAATAACCCATAATGTCAATTTGCACGGTATTTTGCAGACTCAAGGTTGCCAGCCCCAAAGCCAGACTGCTGTGAGCCAGAATGCCCAGCAAGGTGTCCGAGGAGAGCTGGGTTTTTTGTGCGAGTTGGTGGATTCCGAATGCAATCAGCATGGAGAAAATCAATACGCTTAATGTCAGGTCAATTTCCCAGAACAACCCTAGGCTGACGCCAAGTAGTGCGGAGTGCGCCAAGGTAGCCCCGAAATAAGATTGTCGTTGCCAAACCATGAAAACGCCTAAAGGGGCAGCAATAACCGCGATGCCCAAACCACCCAAGAGCGCAAAAACCAGAAAGTTGGGGAACCACTCCATTAATGCCCCTCCTTGTCTTGAGTCGCTTGGGAGGCCGAACCGTGCGTGTGTCCGCATTGCGAAGAATCATGATGGTGTTCGTATAGGGCCAGTTCTTCCGCTCCTTGGCCGAAAATGGCAAGAAACTCCGGCGATTTGCTGACACTTTGTGGTGTGCCCGAACAGCATAGATGTTGGTTAAGGCACAAAACCTGGTCGGTATTTTTCATGACTATGTGCAGGTCGTGGCTGACCATGAGGATGCCCAAATTTCGCTCTCTTCGCAATTCATTGATGAAATGATAAAGTTCCGTCTGGCCTTGTAGGTCGACGCCCTGTACCGGTTCATCCAATACTAACAGCTCTGGATTGCGAATCAGTGCACGTGCCAGCAGAATGCGTTGCATTTCACCGCCGGAAACGTTTTGAATCGGTTGTTCGAGCAGGTGTGCGATATTGAGTTCCTCGACTACGGATTGTATCTCTGTGGTATCATGCGCGCTGAAATTGAAGTGGTTTTTCCAGCTTTTAGGTTGGGTGGATGATTTGGTGCGCCCGAGATTTAAAAAATGTTTGACGGTCATTGGCAAAGTTGGATCAATCTGGATTTTTTGCGGCATAAAGCCGATGCGCAGATTGGATTTTTGCCAAACATCACCCGAGGTCGGGCGTATCAATTTAAGTAATATTTTTAATAGAGTCGACTTGCCTGCACCGTTGGGTCCAATCAGGGTCACGATCTCTCCTGCGTGAATTTCTAAGGAGATGTTTTGCAGAACTTGGTTTTCGTCAAAGCTGTGTGAGATTTGAGTCGCTTTAATCAGTAGGGACATAGAGGTTAGGGTCGGTTGTCGATTCGGTAATATAATGCCCTCTATTTTATAGATAATTTCAGCCGATTGCGTAAATTAATCGGGGTGGGAACGGACGGATGACACGAAAAATGCAAAAAATAGTGGGTTTGCTATCGATTTTATGGGTTTGGCCTCTTTATGCCGTTGAAGTGACAGTCAGTATTCCGCCATTGGCGGGGATTGTTGCCCCCTTGTTGGAGGATGACGATCGTTTGAATGTGTTGCTGGACCCAGGCGTTTCGCCACACGGGTTTCAGTTAAAGCCTTCTCATTTGTGGGCACTGCAGAAAAGTGATTTGGTTTTGACGGTGGGCACTCCGGTGGATGCTTGGTTGGATAAGTCTTTGGCGCATGATTCAATGCCAGTGTTGAAAATGCGCGATTTGAATGGTGTTGAGTTGTTGCCGATTCGTCGGGGCGGCGTTTGGGAAAAAGCGGATCAAGCCAGTCATGATCATGATCATGAGCGAGAACGTGATCACGATGAAGACAAGGTGAGCGATGCGCTTAAGAATTATGATGGGCATCTGTGGTTGAGCCTGCATAATGCCAAGCTTTTGATTCAGGCCGTCAGCTTGCATTTGCAAAGCCTGAAACCCGAACGGAAGCATGCGATAGAGCGTAAAACCGAGATTTGGCTGGCAGAACTTGAAAGGGTCGATCAGGCACTTAGGCAACAAATGGCTTTGTTGAAGGATAAGCCTTTTATCGTGCTGCATGATGCCTATCAGTATTTTGAGCGGTATTATGGCTTGAACGGTGTTGGTTCGATTCGACTTAATCCCGCTTTGTCCCCCAGCCTAAAACGCATTCAAAGCCTGAGGAAAAAAATATCCCAGCACAATGTCCATTGCGTTTTCAAGGAGCCCCAGTTTCCTGAAAAAAGGGTTTTGGCGGTGATTTCAGGCCTTCAGGTAAAGGTCGGAAGTTTGGATCCGATGGGGGTTTATCAGCCAGGAACACAAACAATTGAGGTAAGGTACCGTCCTTATGACGAACTGTTGATCAATATGGCACAGGCGTTCGATGCATGCCTGGCGGGTTCAATGGAAAAGCCATGACGGAATGTCTGAATATTTCAAACGTGTTGTTGTTGGGATTGCCCGGAAGCGGTAAAAATACTGTCAAACAGGCCTTGATGACTCGATTCGAGCTGCCACAGGAGGCAATTTCTGTCGCCTCAGACTGGTCTTGCCAAGACTTATCTCAATATGAGCAGGCCTGGTGTGTGATTGATATGCGGGCACGATTTCTGTTGGATGAGACCAGTTTGGCATTCAAGCAACTGGAAACGATGCTTCACAACGCAACGGGTGTTGTGTTTAGTTTTTCAGAAGCGGCTGAATTGGATAGGCAAAGTGCCTGGGTACAGTGGGTTAAGCGACAAAGGCCGGGATTGCCGGTGGTGCGTCTCAACCAGAACGACTTCCCCAGATCTTGGTCAGGCTTTGAGAAGGTTCCGCAGTTTACGGTAGCTAAGTGCCGAGATTCAGCGCTCTCGAACCTGGAACATTCATTTGAAACGCTTGAGTTTAGGCTCGACAAGGTGAGTCTGGATCATCTGTTGATGGGATTGGACAATTCCAGAGAGAATTTAGGCATGCAGATCTGGCGTGTCCAGGCGGTGTTGGCGACCTATGAGTATGAGAATTTGGTGGCCATTGAGGGTACGCCATTTGGTTGGGATACTTACGCGGCCGATTCAAGACAGCAAGAAGGTTATTTAAGAATTGAGGGAGTCGGTCTGCAAAAAGACTGGTTGGATGAGATTGTTAAGGCAAGTTCCTTTAGGGTGTAGGTGCTTGAAAAGTAAGAATAAAAGCCGCACGTATATAATTCTTTAATGGCCTTGATGTAGACATTTATAGAATAACCAACTAAAATACTATGAAATTAAATCTTAAGTGAATAATATCCATGTCTGAAGTGCAAAATAACGCCGAATTGACTCAGTACCAAGAGATTAACGATCTGCTGAGTAAGAATAAGCATTACAAAGAAGGCTTTGTGACCACTGCCAATGTCGAGACCTTTGAAAAAGGCTTGAATGAGACGGTGGTGCGCGCCATATCCGCAAAAAAGAACGAACCTCAATGGATGTTGGATTTTCGTTTAAAGGCTTTTGAACACTGGAAAAGCCTGGAAGAGCCTCATTGGGCTAAAGCAGTATATGAGCCGTTAGACTATCAGGATTACAGCTATTACTCTGCACCGGAATGCAGTGCTTGCGGAGACGCCTGCGGTACTGAAGCCCAACAAGAGGGCATTGATCCGGAAGTGGCGAAAGCGTTTGCCGCCTTAGGCGTACCGATAGAAGATGAAAACTCAAATGTGGCGGTTGATGCCATTTTCGACTCTATTTCCGTCTCCACCACCAAACGTGAAGAACTCGCCAAGTTGGGAATCATATTTTGCTCTTTTTCGGAAGCGGTCCAGGATTATCCGGAGTTGGTGCAGAAATATCTAGGCACGGTGGTGCCTTATCATGACAACTATTTTGCCGCTTTGAATTCAGCGGTGGCTTCCGATGGTACCTTTGTATACATTCCTGAAGGTGTACGCAGTCCGATTGACCTCTCCACCTACTTCCGGATTAATGAGGCCAAAACCGGACAGTTCGAGCGTACCATCTTGATTGCAGATAAAGGCAGTTATGTGAGTTATCTGGAAGGGTGTTCAGCCCCGGTTCGTGACACCTACCAATTGCATGCGGCGGTGGTTGAGGTCATTGTTCATGAGGATGCCGAGGTCAAATATTCAACGGTGCAAAACTGGTATCCAGGTGATGAAGATTGTGAAGGTGGAATTTTAAATTTCGTGACCAAACGCGGTATTTGTGAAGGTAAAAACTCAAAGCTTTCGTGGACTCAGGCGGAAACAGGATCGGCTATTACCTGGAAGTATCCGAGTTGTGTGCTCAAAGGAGATAACTCCATCGGCGAGTTCTATTCCGTAGCGCTGACCAATCGTCGTCAGCAGGCCGATACCGGAACCAAAATGATTCACATCGGAAAAAACACACGAAGCACGATTATCTCCAAGGGGTTGTCGGCGGGAAAAAGTGATAACACCTACCGAGGCATGGTCAAGATTACCCCCACGGCCGAGGGAGCGCGTAATTTCACACAGTGTGATTCGATGCTGATTGGCGACCAGTGTGGAGCCCATACTTTTCCCTACATCGAGGTCGAAAATTCGACTGCTCAGATCGAGCATGAGGCAACCACTTCGCGAATCGGTGAAGACCAGTTGTTTTATTGTCAGCAGCGAGGAATCAGTGAGCAGGATGCGATTTCAATGATCGTGAACGGTTTCTGTAAAGAGGTATTCAGTGAGTTGCCTCTCGAATTCGCGCAAGAGGCCGAAGAGTTGCTCGCCATCAGCCTGGAAGGATCCGTAGGGTAAATCTGAAAACAGATCTGCAACGGATGAATTACATTACATCAATTAAAAGAATTTAAAGCTATGTTACTAAAAGTTGAAAATCTCCAAGCTCAAATTGACGAAAAACAGATTTTAAAAGGGCTCAACATCGAAGTGAAGCCAGGTGAGGTCCACGCCATCATGGGACCGAACGGATCGGGGAAAAGTACCTTTGCCAACGTACTGGCCGGCAGAGATGACTATGAGGTGACCGAAGGAAATGTTGAATTCGACGGGGAAGACTTATTGGAGATGGACCCGGAAGAGCGTGCCAGAAAAGGTGTGTTTTTAGCCTTTCAGTATCCGGTCGAGATTCCCGGTGTCAGTAATAAATTGTTTATGCAAACTGCAGTCAATGCGGTGCGAGAAGAAAAAGGCTTGCCGGCGTTGGATATGTTTGACTTTGATGAGTATGCCCAGGCCAAAATCGATCTGTTGGGTATGAGTGCCGACCTGCTGGAACGTTCCGTCAATGTCGGTTTCTCAGGTGGCGAGAAAAAACGCAATGATATTTTCCAGATGGCATTGCTCGAACCAAAGTTATGCATTCTTGATGAGACCGACTCCGGTTTGGATATCGATGCCTTGCGAGTGGTCGCAAACGGGGTGAATGCGTTGCGTTCTGAAGCGCGTAGCTTTATTGTCGTCACCCATTATCAGCGTTTGTTGGATTACATCAAGCCGGATCACGTCCATGTCTTGTTCAACGGTAAAATTGTCAAGTCAGGTGGTTTTGAGTTGGTACATGAGTTGGAGGAAAATGGTTATGACAACATTATCCAGCAGTACCTGGGGGAATAAGCCATTGGCCAAGAAGTTCGCACCAGTCGTCAAAGCTGCCATGGAGCATTATGCTCAGCTGACGGACGACCTAAATAAAATAACTGAAAATCCCGGTCTTGCTTCGTTGCGAGAAACCGCTAAACAGCAGTTTCTACTGCAGGGCTTCCCTACCCGTCGTGACGAGGACTGGGGGTATACGAAATTAACCGACTTCATTCAAAAACCTTTTCGTCTTGAGGCCGGAATCCATGTGACCCATAACGACATCGAAGCCTATCTTCCAGATTACCCGGCGGTGCGCATTGTGATGGTCGATGGCTGGTTCAGCGAAAGCCTGTCTGACGATTTGTCTGGTCTTCCGAAAGGCGTGACCATCGAATCCGTTTGTGATGTATTGGAGACGCCTGAGCTGACAGATAGAGTGACTCATCAGGAGAAACAGATCGAAGATGAGCCTTTTGGTGTTTTAAATACGATGTTGTTAAACGATGGGTATTACCTACAAGTTTCCCGAAATGTCAGTATGGAAATGCCGATTTTTGTTCTGCACGTTCAGGCACAAGATCATCAGGTTTCCAATGTTCGCAACCGGGTATTGTTGGAAGAAAATGCCGAACTTACTCTGGTGGAGTCGTTTGTGAGTCTTAATGCCTCTGAGTCAGAATTCTCCGGGTTCACCAATGTAGTGACCGAGATAGAGGTTGGGCAGGCTGCACGTTGCAAACAGGTTGTACTTCAGGCTCTGGCACCACGCAGTTATTACTTCAATAATCAATTCATTGAGCAGGCAGAAAACAGTGTGTTGAATACCTTGTATGCCGGGATTGGTGGTCAGACATCACGCCATCAAAACCATCTGAAAATGAATGGCAAGAATATCGAAAGCAGTCAAAACAGCGCTTGTTATGCAGAGGATTCTCAGATTATGGATTCTCGCACCTATACCGAGCATAATGAGTTCAATGGTGTAAGTCGACAGCTGCATAAATATGTTTTGTCGGGTCAGGCTGTCGGAGTCTTTGATGGCATGATCAAGGTCGCACAAGCGGCTCAAAAAACCGATGGGCAAATGGATAACAAAAACCTGCTGTTGTCGGACAGTGCTCAAATGGACACCAAGCCAAAGTTGGAAATCTATGCGGACGATGTGAAGTGTTCGCACGGTTCGGCCACCGGTCAGATCAATCGGGATCAAATCTTCTATCTGCAGGCTCGCGGCATCCGCAAGCCACAGGCGATCAGAATGATTACCGAAGCCTTCTTGCTTGAGCCTTTGGAAACGGTGAGTCAACCGGCGATTCGTGACTGGTTGGCGGGCGCGCTTTCACAAAAGTTGAACGGGTAAACGTCTATGGCTGAAACCTTGTTGGATTTTTCTCAAGTTCGCGCGCAGTTTCCGATTTTGGAGCAGACTGAAAACGGCCACCCACTGGTGTATTTGGATGGCGGAGCAACCTCGCAAAAACCCCTTCAGGTGATTGAGGCAATCGACACCTATTATCGGAAACAAAATGCCAATGTGCATCGTGGTGTTTATGGTTTGAGTGAGCGTGCCACCGAATTGTATGAAGGTGCACGTGAGATTAGCCGCGGCTTTCTGAATGCCCGCTCAACCAAAGAGATTGTGTTTGTGCGGGGAACCACAGAAGCCATTAATCTAGTGGCGCATAGTTGGGGGCGTATGAATCTTCAAGCCGGGGATGAGGTGATTGTCACGGAGATGGAGCATCACTCGAATATCGTGCCTTGGCAATTGTTGCGTGACCAACTTGGAATTCGTTTGACGGTGTTGCGTATGAACGACCTGGGTGAGGTCTGTATGAACGCCCTGAAAGGACTGGTTTCCGAAAAAACCAAACTCTTGGCTGTCACTCACATGTCCAATGCTTTGGGAACCATCAATCCGGTTAAGGAGATGGCTGAAATCGCCCATTCAGTCGGGGCTAAAGTCTTAGTGGACGGTGCCCAGGCCACACCGCATATGCAGGTTGATGTTCAAGACCTGGATTGCGATTTTTATGCCTTGTCAGGGCATAAAATGTATGGCCCGACCGGAATAGGAGTGCTCTATGCCAAAGAGGCGCTTCTGGAAGTCATGCCGCCTTACCAAGGCGGTGGGGATATGATTTATTCGGTAACTTTTGAGAAAACCGAATATAACGTTCTGCCTTATAAGTTCGAGGCGGGTACCCCGAATATTGCCGGCGCAATCGGTTTGGGAGCGGCAATGCAGTTTATGCAATCCATTGGGTTGGATCGGATTGCGGCTTATGAGGCAGAGCTGTTGGCTTATGCAACCGAGCGCCTTAAAGAAATTGAGGGCGTACGCATTATCGGTGAGGCTGAAAACAAAGGGGGAGTGATTTCCTTTGTGCTGGAGGGGGTTCATCCGCATGATATGGCCACCTTAATGGATCAAGATGGTTTGGCGGTACGTGCTAGCCATCATTGTGCCATGCCGGTCATGCAGCACTTCAAAGTGCCTGCGACGATTCGTGCCTCCTTAGGCGTGTACAATAATCGCGAGGATATTGACCGTTTGGTGGCCTCCATTCTCGATGCAAAAGAGATGCTTCTTTAGAAAATTTGGTGTAAGGTTGCTTTATGACAACCGAACCGCAACCTTTGCACTGGATTCAACTGGAATTGATTCCACTGCCTTCCAGTGAGCCGAAATTCCCTGAACTGCTTTTATGGTGGAACCCCGATGAAAAACGTCTGGAGGGCCAGGGAGCAGAATCGATTTTGCAATTGATCGATGATGCCATGGCGTTAAAGCGTATTAATGATTCGCGTTTCAATCATGTCGAATTGACGGATCCTCTTGCCAAACCTTCTGAATTGGCTGCGATTCTGGCGCAATATTTTTGGGTAATTCCCCAACCGGTAAAGTCACCAGGCCTGCCTGATTCCGAATTTTCTGATAAAGATTCACGAAATCTGCAGTGAGGTGAAGTCATTGCTCTCTAAAAAATCTTTGATATCGTCGATTTATTCCATTAACCCCAAGAATGCTACGTCTGTGCGAGAAAAGCACGGTATCATATTGTCATAAATTAACACGCATTTTACGATTGGTTTTACAGAAGTGGTTTTGAATGAAAGAGAAAGTTAAGCAGATTCATTTTGTTGGTATTGGCGGTGTCGGTATGGCTGGCATCGCAGAGGTTTGCTTAAACTTAGGCTATGTGGTCAGCGGATCGGATTTGAAGCATAATCCCACCGTGGCCCGCTTAATAGAACTGGGCGCTTTGATACAGCTCGGACACAATGCCGAACATGTTCAACAGTCCGATGTTGTGGTGATCTCAACCGCGATTCCAAAAGACAATCAGGAAGTCGCCTGGGCCAAAGAAGCCCGTGTTCCGGTGATCCCGCGTGCGGAAATGTTGGCCGAGTTGATGCGCATGCGTTTTGGCATCGCCATTGCCGGAACGCATGGCAAGACCACGACCACCAGTCTCACCGCGGCGGTTTTAACCCAGGGAGAGCTGGATCCGACTTTTGTAATCGGCGGTCAGCTCAATCAGGTTGGAGCCAATGCACGCCTGGGATCCAGTCATTATCTATTGGCCGAAGCCGATGAGTCCGATGCCTCTTTTTTGCATTTGTCACCCATGATGTCGGTTATCACCAATATTGATGAAGACCATATGGACACCTATCAAGGGGATTATCAAAATCTTGAAAATACCTTCATAGATTTCATTCAGCAGCTGCCTTTTTACGGTTTGGCGATTGTTTGTCTGGACGACCCCAATGTCAGAAACATGCTTCCCAAATTAACCCGTAAATCCCTGACTTACGGTTTTGATGAGGAGGCTGACATACGTGCAATTAATGTTCGTACGGTGGGTTTGCAGATGTTTTTTCAGGTATTGGTGGGGCGAGAAAAAAGTTTTGAAATCACCCTGAATATTCCCGGTTTGCATAATGTACAAAATGCACTGGCCGCTATTGCAGTCGGTTTGGAACTGGGGGTCGAGATTGAGGCCATTCAGCAGGCATTAGCGGAATTTGGCGGCGTTGGACGCCGTTTTGAGGTCTACCCTAACCGAATCATCGCCGGCCATAAAGTGACTTTGGTGGACGATTACGGGCATCATCCGACTGAGTTGACGGCCACCATTCAGACCGCAAAAGAGGCCTTTCCCGGTAAACGTCTGGTATTGGTGTTTCAGCCGCACCGTTATTCCCGAACCCGCGATTTGTTTGACGATTTTGTACAGGCTTTATTGGAACCGGATGTGGTGATTTTGACTGAAGTGTATGCGGCAGGAGAGGCTGTAATTCCGAGTTTTGATACCAAAGCACTGCTTCAGGCGATGCGTTTACGAGGTGGGCAGCAGGGAATTTACGCCGAGCACTTTGATCAACTTGAAGAGATTGCCGCTGATGTGCTTCAGGACGATGATGTGGTGTTGATCATGGGGGCTGGAAATATTGGGCAATTGGCCAAGAGTTGGCAGGTGTCAGAAGAGGGTAAAGCGTAGTGGAGTTCGGTAGAGTTGCAGTGTTGATGGGAGGCAAGGCCGCAGAAAGGGAGATTTCTTTGAGAAGCGGCCAGGCCGTATGCAAAGCGTTGCAGCATCAGGGCATTGATGCGACCGCCTGTGATGTGACGGATATTGAAGGCTTGCAAGCCGTTGCCCGGGAATACGACCGTGCCTTTATCGCCCTACATGGCCGTTGGGGGGAAGACGGCACGGTTCAAGCCATTTTGGAAGACTTGGGGCTGCCATACACGGGCAGTGGCATGGCCGCTTCCAGCGTGGCGATGGATAAATTGCGAAGCAAGTGGATGTGGCGTGGAGCCGGTCTGCCGACACCGGAGTTTGTATGGGTGAGCGCTGATCTGCCTTTTGATGCAAGCCAGTTTTCAATTCCGTTTCCGGTCATTGTCAAACCTTGTCACGAGGGCTCCAGTATTGGCATGCGCAAGGTGGATTCAATGGAAAAGTTGCAGGAGGCGGTAAGTTTTGCCCAGCAATTTGATTCCGAAGTGCTGATTGAACAATGGGTTCACGGACGCGAGTTCACGGTGGGAATCTTGAACGGAGAGGCCTTGCCGTTGATTGAGTTGAAGACTACGCATGATTTTTACGATTTTGAGGCCAAATACCAATCCAATGATACCCAGTACATTTGTCCCTGTGAATTGGATTCAGCTCTGCAGGCAAATATTCAACGTTTGTGTATGCAGGCGTTTTCGGTAATGGGGGCTCGTGTGTGGGGACGAGTGGACGTGATGCTTGATGCGAAAAATCAACCGTGGCTGATCGAGTTGAATTCCGTGCCGGGGATGACCGACCACAGCTTGGTGCCGATGGCCGCCAAACAGCAAGGCTTGAGCTTTGAACAGTTGGTTGTTGAGATTTTGGCAAGCACGTGCGATTAGTTGGGTTTGCGGAGGTGAGAAACATGTTTGGACGGAAAAACTGAGATGAAGGGGCGCAGGTTCTTGTGGATGAGTGGTCTCGGGTTGGTTTTATTCGGCATTGCGATCTGGCTGTTATTTCATCAGGAGCTCAGCAGTAAGCGACCGATAGAAGAGTTTCATTTGAGCATGGAGCTTAAAGAACTCGATAGGGCGCAGGTGGATGAGGTGCTTGAACCCTATTTAGGGAAGTCTTTTTGGGATGTTGAGCTGAATAAGATTCAAGCCGATCTGGTCCGTTTGGATTGGGTGAGTCAGGCAGTGGTCAAAAGAAGTTGGCCTGATCAGCTCAAAATCAGTATCGTCGAGCAGAATCCGGTAGCGCGCTGGGGAAATGACGGGTTGGTCAACCACAAGGGGGAAGTGTTTTTTCCCAATAACTTGCAAAGGTTTGAGCATTTCGTCAGGCTGGAGGGACGGATTGAAAATTCGGCAGGCCTGTTGGCAAAGCTGGCGGAATTTCAGCAGAAGTTGAATGAGATCGGTTGGACCGTTGAGCGTTTGCAAGAAACGGCAAACGGCGTGTGGGAAATTCATATTCTGGATGGGCCGACCCTGATTCTCGACCAACAAGATCAGCATCATAAATTTCAACGGTTTTTGGCCGCCTACCCCGATTTAAAGAATGGCTTTAGAAAATCAGCACAAGTTTATGATTTACGCTATAGTAATGGTTTTGCAATAAAGCTTAAAGAAGCTAAGGCTTCTACGCTGTCAGATAACAATCGTTAAGTGGGAAAGGTAAAGTAAAGCATGGCTCGTAAACAACAAGCTTCAAACACGGTCGTGGGTTTGGATATTGGTACTTCAAAAATAGCCGCCATCATCGGCAAAATTAAGTCGGATGGTGAAATTGAAGTTGTTGGCATGGGAACTTATCCATCCAGAGGGTTGAAAAAAGGCGTGGTCGTCAATATCGATGCCACGGTTGAATCAATCCAGAGGGCGATTGATGAAGCGGAACGGATGTCGGGTTTTACTGCCGAATCGGTCTATGTTGGAATCGCCGGAAGCCATATCAAGAGCTTTAACTCTAACGGAATGGTCGCCATTCGCAATCAGGACGTGCAATCGGAAGACATCGAGCGTGTCATGGATGCGGCTCAGACCATTGCCATTCCCGGTGATCAGCGTGTTCTTCATATTCTTTCCCAGGAGTACATGATTGACAACCAAGGCGGCATTCGCGAGCCTGTGGGCATGTCGGGTGTGCGACTTGAGGCCAAAGTGCATATGGTGACGGCATCCGTCAGTGCGGCTCAGAATATCATCAAGTGTGTTGAACGCTGCAACCTGGGGGTGTCTGACATTATTCTCGAGCAACTCGCCTCCAGTGAATCCGTGCTTTCGGAAGATGAGAAAGAACTTGGCGTCTGCCTGGTGGATATCGGTGGGGGAACCACCGACATCGCCATTTTCCATAATGGCGCGATCCGCCATACGGCCGTGATTTCCGTCGCAGGAGACCAGGTAACCAATGATATTGCAGTCGCTCTGAGAACCCCAACTCAGGCGGCAGAAAGCATTAAACGTCAATACGCTTGCGCGCTTCCGCAGTTAATCGACCAGGACGAAGAAATTGAAGTCGCCAGTGTCGGAGATCGACCTTCGCGCTGTTTGTCTAGAAGAACTTTAGTGGAAGTCATTGAACCTCGATATGAAGAGCTGTTTCAGTTGATTCAAGCGGAATTGCGTCGCTCAGGTTTTGAAGATATGCTGGCCGCTGGTGTCGTGTTAACAGGTGGAAGTGCCTTGGTGGAAGGGGCAGTTGAATTGGCCGAAGAGGTCTTTCATATGCCGGTTAGATTGGGATATCCGCAAGGGGTTACCGGGCTGATTGAAGAGGTGAACAGCCCTTCATACGCGACTACGGTTGGCTTGTTGATGTACGCAAAAGAACATGTCGGCGATTCCGCTTTTGAAGAGCAATCCTCCAAGTCGGGTATCGGTGCGGAAGATGTCTTCAACCGCATGAAAAACTGGTTCAAGAAAAGCTTCTGATTCTCCTTTGAAAGAGGCATTCGCATTTTTATTGTGATGCCTTTTTGCATTTCTTTCATATTCGGATGGTGCTCCGATTCCAGAAAAAATCAAGGTGTCAAAAGTGACTCTTGTGTTAAAATTACACAAATTTTTATGAACCTACTCTTTTGCCCAGCAGAGAATATTTAAATGACTCTTGCCAGCAAGTGTCTTGTTGGTAATTTAGTCAAAAAAACGAGTTGTCAGTGAATCAAAGAACTCTAGCGAATCCAATTAAAGCCAAAGGCATTGGATTACACACCGGTCATGAATCGATCATGACACTTCGCCCGGCCCCACCGAATACCGGAATTGTCTTCCGTCGTGTAGATTGTGATCCCGTCATTGAATTTAAAGTCTCTCCGGAAATCGTCGGGGAAACCATGCTTTGTACGACAATCGTCAAAGATCAGCCTCAAGGGCGCGTTAAGATTGCCACTATTGAGCACTTGATGTCGGCTTTGGCCGGGGTGGGAATCGATAACGTCTTTATCGATATCACCTCGGACGAAGTTCCGATCATGGACGGCAGTTCGTCACACTTTATCTTTTTGCTGCAATCCGCTGGGGTCGAAATACAGCCTGTTGCAAAACGGTTCATTCGCATTCTGAAATCGATCCGCGTCGAAAATGACAAAGGCGGGTCAGCCGAATTTAATCCCTATAATGGATTCCGTTTGAATTTTTCAATCGAATTCGACCATCCGGCCTTCAGCACGACAGCTGAAAAAATGACCCTGGAGTTTTCCTCTACTTCTTATTTCAAAGAGGTGAGCCGCGCCAGGACTTTTGGTTTTATGAAGGACATGGAGATGTTGCGCCAAAGGAATTTGGCTTTGGGTGCAAGCCTTGAAAATGCCATTGGATTGGATGACCAGGGTGTCATGAATGTCGAAGGTTTGAGAGACAAGGACGAGTTTGTGCGCCATAAAATTCTGGATGCAGTGGGTGATTTATATATGATCGGGCATCCGATCATTGGTGAATTCACCGCTCATAAATCCGGCCATGCCCTGAATAATCAGTTGTTGCGCGCTTTGCAAAGCTGTCCTGAAGCTTATGAAATCGTGAGTTTTGACAAAGAACCTTCACCGATCCAATACGGCAGCAGCAAGATTCTGGTGTAATTGTGTTTTGGATTTCGGAGTCATTTTAAGCAGGCCTGTTGGATTTGCTTAAGGCTCCAAACAACCTTTATTCTTTTCCTGAACGGTCACAACGACTAATCGGTATGTTGGCTTCTCTGGCTCAGTTTGTTGAGCGCCGCCTTGAGTCCTTCCGACTCAACTTTTTCCCCTAAAAGACGCATTTCTTCGGCATCCTGTTGGGTCGGACATGTGGATACCTTTCTTTTCTTGGTGGGCGGGACGCTGATAGGAATCACTCGGATTCGGGTTTTGTTCAATTGCAGATGCGGAAAGTGCGACTGGTAGATGCCCAGTAGATTGGGCTCGTAAAAGCGCAGCTGGGTTGACCAGATGTTGTCGTCGATCTGTAAAATTAAACACTTGTCTTCAAAGGTAACGCCAATCAGATGGGGTTTTAACTCGTCAGGCAGACAGTCTTGGCCAACTTCCAGAAGCGCTTGAAATAATTGTACTTCCTGCATTAAGTTTTCTAAGAGACCGCTTTGTTTATTTAATAAGGGTTTCATAATGTTATAACCGGCAGATGTGTTAGAATATTTGCCATTTTACAGCATTCTTATTTATGGCTTGAGAATTTGCAGCAATCGTTTTTCTCATTCTTAAATATGAAATATCACTTAGCTAAAAGTTTAAATCGGAAACCACTCTAAATGGCCTTAAATATCTTCAAAAAATTATTTGGTAGTCGTAATGAACGCATCTTGAAGCGCTATCAAAAGAATGTCCAAAAAATCAATGAATTAGAAGCCTCTTTCGCGGAGCTCAGTGATGAGCAAATTCAGATTAAGACCGAAGAATTTAAAGCGGCGCTTGCCAATGGAAGCTCTTTAGATGACATTTTGCCTGAGGCCTTTGCGGTGGTGCGTGAGGCCGGCAAGCGCGTTTTTGGCATGCGCCATTATGACGTGCAGTTGATAGGCGGCATGGCGTTGCATGACGGCAAGATTCCCGAGATGCGTACCGGTGAGGGGAAAACACTGGTTGCGACATTGCCGGTTTACCTGAATGCGTTATTAGGTAAAGGGGTGCACGTTATTACGGTCAATGATTATTTGGCAAAACGTGATGCGGAATGGATGGGTCAGTTGTTTGAGTTTTTGGGACTGTCCACCGGCGTGATTTTGAGTGGCCAATCCCAGCAAGAGAAGCAGCTTGCTTATGCGATGGACATCACCTACGGCACCAACAATGAGTTTGGTTTCGATTACCTGCGTGACAATATGGCGATTTTCTCATCCGAAAAGGTGATGCGTGGTCAACATTTTGCCGTGGTGGATGAGGTTGACTCGATTCTGATTGATGAGGCCAGAACGCCGTTGATCATCTCCGGTCCTGCCGAAGACAAATCCGAACTTTACCGCACGATCAACCCGTTGATTAAAGAGTTGGAGCAGGGCGAAGAGGATCATGAAACCAAAACCTCTACGGGGGACTTCACCATTGATGAAAAGGCCAAGCAGGTTTACCTAACCGACCAGGGACACGAGAAAGTTGAGCAGATGCTGACAGAAGTCGGCTTGATTGGTGAAGATGAAAGCTTGTATGACGCAACGCATATTGGTTTGATGATTCATATCAATGCCGCTTTAAGAGCCAACCTTCTGTTTGAAAAAGATCGTGACTACATCGTCCAGGACAATCAAGTCATCATCATTGACGAGTTTACCGGGCGCAAGATGGAAGGCCGCCGCTGGGGGGATGGTTTGCATCAAGCCGTAGAAGCCAAAGAAGATGTCAAGATCCAACAGGAAAGCCAGACGTTTGCCTCCATCACCTTCCAGAACTATTTCCGTCAATATGAAAAACTGTCCGGAATGACCGGGACAGCGGATACCGAAGCGGGCGAATTCCTTTCGACCTATAAGCTGGAAGTGGTGGTGGTGCCGCCTAACAAACCACCTATGCGTCAAGATCTGCCCGATTTGATTTTTTTGGATATGGAAGGAAAATTTGCGGCCATTGTGGAAGACATTCGTGAGACCCAGAAGCGTCAACAGCCCGTCCTGGTGGGGACGGCTTCGATTGAAATGTCGGAATTGCTGTCGCGTCTGTTGACTAAAGAAGGCATAAAGCACAGTGTGTTGAATGCCAAACAGCACGAAAAAGAGGCAACGATTATTGCCATGGCAGGGATGCCGAGTGCGGTGACCATAGCCACTAATATGGCGGGGCGCGGAACCGATATCGTTCTCGGGGGCAATCTGGAATTAGAAATTCAGAACCTTGAGAACTCGACCCCGGAAAAAATTGAGAAGGTGAAAGCCGAGTGGCAGGAACGCCATAACTTCATCCTCAGCGTTGGCGGTTTGAAAGTGATTGGTTCAGAACGTCATGAATCGCGTCGTATCGACAATCAGTTGCGCGGCCGTTCAGGACGTCAGGGTGATGTTGGGGTCACGCGTTTCTATTTGTCGCTCGACGACGACTTGATGCGCCGTTTCGCATCGGACAAAGTCAAATCGATGATGAAGCGTTTGGGCATGAAATCGGACGAAGCGATTGAACACAAGATGGTCACTAAATCGATCGAGCGCGCCCAGAAGCAGGTGGAGCGCATGCATCAGGATGAACGTGCCAACCTGTTGAAGTTTGACGACATCTCCAATGAGCAGCGCAAGGTAGTGTATGCGCAGCGTAATGAGCTGATGGAATCTGATGATGTCACCGAAACCATCGACTCCTTGCGTGAAGAAGTGATTAACGGCATTACCGACATGTATATCCCACGTGGTTCGCTGGAAGAGCAGTGGGATGTGCCCGGGCTCGAAAAAGCGTTGCATGAGGAGTTGGGTGCACAACTGCCGATTCAGTCTTGGCTGGATGAGGATAAAAACCTTTATGAAGAGAAGTTACGTGAAAAACTGGTAGAGGAAATCAGTCAGCAGTACCAGACTAAAATGTCCGTGGTGGATCCGACGACCCGACACCATTTCGAGAAAGAGGTGCTGCTTCGAACCATTGATAAACAGTGGCGTGAGCATTTGGCGGAAATGGACTACCTCAGAAGAGGGATCCATCTTCGTGGTTACGCACAAAAAGATCCTTTTCAGGAATACCGACGTGAATCCGGTGATTTGTTCCGCACTTTCTTGGATGAGGTCATGCATGAGACGGTTAAGGTCTTGTCTCTGGTGCAGATTGAAGGCTCCCAGGACGTTCAGGATTATGAAGAGCAGCAGGTGGCAGAACGTCCGACCCAATTGGAAGCGACGCACCCCAGCGCTCAAGGCATTGCCGATGCGATGGCCGCAGAATCCGATCGCCATGAAGAGGATGAACAAGAGGGCACCTACCGACGTGAGATGCCTAAGGTGGGGCGCAATGACCCTTGCCCTTGTGGCTCGGGTAAAAAATACAAGCAGTGTTGTGGTAAATTGTCCTAAACCTGTTTTAATTTTATGTACCTAAAAGCCCACTTTAAAGTGGGCTTTTTTGATTTGCAGGAACAGCAATTCGCGTTATGATGCGTTTATTGTTTTATGAGAGCTTTGCACGAGTAGGACGCGAAGGAAAAATGAGAGAAAATTTGGCTGATTGAGGCGGAAAAGGCAGCTAATAGCTCGCTATTAGCAAGTTTTTCAACAAAAATCAGACGAGTTTTAGCCATTTTTACTCGTGTATCTATCTCGTGCAAAGCTCTCTTTATGTTATTAGATTCATGAGGAAGCGATTCATGTCACAAGCAAACCCGATTCACCCCGTTGCCGGTTTTTATCTGGGAGCGACCCAAGCAAAAATTAAAAAGAACGGTAAAACCGATCTGGTGGTGATCGAGTTATGTCCGGAGGCACTGACCGCCGCCACCTTCACACAAAACGCTTTCTGTGCGGCTCCGGTAACGGTAGCAAAACAGCATTTGCAAGATTCTCAGCCGCGCGCGCTCTTGATTAATAGCGGTAACGCTAATGCCGGAACTGGTGAACAGGGTTTGCAAGACGCCTTGCAGAGTTGTGAGTGGGTGGCCAGTGAGCTTGGGTGTTCAAAGGAAGAGGTTCTGCCTTTTTCAACAGGGGTGATTGGTGAGAACTTGCCGATGGAAAAAATTCACCTTGGTATTGCGCAGGCCTGTTCAAATCTGGCGGTTACCGGTTGGGAAGAGGCTTGTGCAGGCATCATGACCACCGATACGGTGCCCAAGATGATCAGTAGACGCTTGGAGATAGAAGGCCACAGCATCAGCCTGACAGGTATTTCTAAAGGTTCGGGCATGATTCATCCAAATATGGCGACCATGCTTGGCTTTGTCGCAACCGATGCGAAGATTACGCAGGCCTGTCTGCAGGCTTGTTTGTCGGATGCGGTTAAGGTCTCCTTTAATCGTATTACGGTGGATGGTGACACTTCCACAAATGATGCCTGCACGCTGACGGCGACCCAGCAGGCGGACATGCCGGTGATTGATTCGGTGAATTCTGCGACTTACCAGCTATTCGCAACAGCGGTGAAGGAGGTCATGGTCGAGCTTGCGCAAATGATTGTCCGCGATGGTGAAGGCGCGACCAAGTTTGTCACAGTGCAAGTAGACGGCGGGCAAAACGAACAAGAGTGTCTGCAGGTTGCCCATGCGGTGGCTTTATCGCCTTTGGTTAAAACGGCGTTATTCGCTTCGGATCCAAATTGGGGGCGCATCCTGGCAGCCGTTGGTCGTGCGGGTGTTGCATCGTTGGATATTGACGCCATTGAAATTTATCTGGGGGATGTCTGCATTGTTGAACATGGCGGCAGAGCAGATTCCTATACTGAGGAAGCTGGCCAGGCGGTGATGAATGAAACCGATATCGATATCACCATCAAGTTACACCGTGGCGCGGTTTCGGAAACTGTATGGACGACCGATTTTTCGTATGACTATGTGAAAATCAATGCCGAATATCGCAGTTAAATCAATTTCTTGTCGTGATTCTTGGTTTGATAAAAGCCCCCGTCTGAAAAACGGGGGCTTTTTTGTAGGTCAGGTACAAAGACCTATTATGGAGTGAGTGACGTTTACCCCATGGCGACGATGCGTTTTAACGCCTCGCACAAGCGTGCATTTTGCTCATCGGTTCCTATCGTGATGCGCAGGAACTGGTCAATTTTGGGTTGTTTGAAGTGGCGTACAATGATCGCCTCGTCCCGAAGTTTCTGAGCCAGTTGTTGCGCTTCCCGATGCGGGTGGCTGGCAAATACAAAGTTTGCGGCAGACGGCAGTACCGTAAAGCCAAGTTCTTCAAGAGTTTGAGTCAATTGGTTACGGGTGTGAATGACCTTTTGGCAGCAACTTTGAAAATAAGCTTCATCCTCAAAGGCCGCCACCGCTGCGGGGATAGCCAAACGGTCTAGCGGGTAGGAGTTGAAGCTGTTTTTGACCCGCTCCAAAGCTTCAATCAGGTGGGCTTGTCCAAGCGCGAAGCCAACACGGATTCCCGCCAGGGCGCGTGATTTAGACAAGGTTTGAACCACCAGTAAGTTGGGATATCGGTTGATGAGGCTTGCCGCGCTTTGTCCACCAAAATCGATGTATGCTTCATCCACCACCACCACCACATCGGGTTGCGATTTGAGCAGAATTTCAATCGCATCCAGAGCCAGCAGGCGGCCGGTTGGCGCGTTGGGGTTGGGGAAAATGATGCCGCCGCAGGCCTGTTGATAATCTTCGACTTTGATCTCAAAGGACTCGCTGAGTGGCACCTTGCGGTATTCGATTTCATATAAACCACAATAGACCGGATAAAAACTGTAAGTGATCTCCGGGAACAACAGGGGTTTGTCATGTTTCAACAGGCCTTGAAACACGTGCGCCAGCACTTCGTCCGAGCCATTGCCAACAAAGACCTGGTCGGTTTCAAGGTGATGGTAATCCGCCAAAGTCCGCTTGAGTTGGTCGGCATTGGGATCCGGATAGAGTCTTAGGTTTTCGCTATTGGCCTGCGCGATCGCCTGCAATACTTTAGGGGATGGCGGGTAGGGACTCTCATTAGTGTTGAGTTTGAGAAGATTGGTCACTTTAGGTTGTTCGCCCGGTACATAGGGGGTCAAAGAGTGAACGATTGGGCTCCAGAATTGGCTCATAAAGATTTCATCCGTTGTGATTAACCGTAATGGAACTATTTTACCTTAAGGTCATTTTAAGAAACGTTAAAATAATGCAAAACAAATTGGGCAGGCCTGCTCATTCTCAAAAAGGAGAAATTGGTGAGTACACAGTCACAGCAAGGTAAATGGGTGGATATCGCAATTGGCGTATTGAAACGTGACCAGCAGGTTTGCATCAGTTTACGTCAGAAACACCAGCATCTGGGCGGTCACTGGGAGTTTCCCGGTGGCAAGATCGAATCCGGGGAAACCGTTGAACAGGCTTTGCAAAGAGAGTTCCTGGAAGAACTAGGGGTAAGGACCCATCAATGGCAGCCTTTGATCAGCGTGCCATGGGATTATGGGGAGATTGCAGTGCGCCTGCATGTCTATGTGAGTGAATGCTTTGACGGTGAGCCGGAAGGCAAAGAGGGGCAGTTGGTTGAATGGTGTGAGATTTGCGATTTAACGGATAAACGCTTTCCAGAGGCGAATGCCGGCATTTTGATGGCTCTGGCCTTGCCCAAAGTATTTATGAGCATCGGAAATTTTGATTCACTCGAAGACGGTTTGCGTCGTTTACGTTTGGCGCTTGAGAATGGAGTGCGGTTGGCGCAGTTGAAACTGGCCAAAATCGCACCTTCCGATAGGGATGCGGTGGTCGAGGCTTTCAGGGCGTTGAGCACGGAATACCAGGCCATCCTGCTTTTGAATGCATCCCCTGAGGTGCTCCAAAAATATGAAGGCCTGGATGGTATTCAGCTGTCCGCATCGCAAGCCGAACAGTATTCTGCACGGCCGATTGACTTGAACCATTTACTGGCGGTATCAACCCATGATTTGTCTGGCATGCGTCATGCGCTCGCCATAGGGGCGGATTTGATATTGCTGTCACCGATCCAGTTCACCAAAGCTCATCCGGATTTGCAAGCGATTGGTTGGTCGCGGTTGAACGAATGGCTAAAGGAGATACCGGTACCTGTTTACGCTTTAGGCGGGATGGGTCTGGAAGATATGCAAAAGGCCACGGCCAGTGGTGCGCAAGGTGTGATGTTGACCCGGGGTGTTTGGCCCGATTAAATTCGAAATCATTTTGTGAAAACAGGAAGTTGGAATGGGGGATGAAGTCGAAATAGTCTTTATGTCGCTGTGCTTTTAGGCGTTTTCGAGCAGGGTTGAGATTTGATCCTGTAAATTTTTCAAATCACCATGGTTGTGAATGACCCTGTCCGCCCATTGCAGACGCTGCTTTCGAGAGGCTTGCTGATTCATGATCTTTTTAATCTGTTCCGTGCTTTGCCCGTCACGTTTACTGGCTCGTCTCATCTGATCCTCTTCGGAACTATCCACTACCCAGATTTCGTCGAGATAGTCGGGTTTTTGACCGTCATGGATGCTTTCTATCAATAGCGGAATGGCTACGAAGACCCATTTTGGACAGGCCTGCTCATTTTCTTTTTCGCGGTAAAACTGGATTTCTTTAAGTATCTGTTGTCGAATCAGCGGGTGCAGAAGCGACTCAAGCCGGTCTTTTTGTTGAGGGTCATTGAAGATGTAGTCGCGTAATTTAGTGCGGTTCAAGTGGCCATCTTTCTGCAGATATTGTTGGCCGAACAGACGAATGACCGATTGCAGTCCAGGGGAGCCGGGCGCCACTATTTGACGGGCGATTTCATCGGCATCAATGATTGGAAAGCCATGTTGAGCCAGAAGTTTGCAAACAGTGGTTTTTCCCGAGCCAATCCCTCCCGTGAGGCCGATGATTCTTGGAGTCTTGCTGGAATTGCATGTGTGCATCTTTTATTGGCACTCGCAGGGCTGGTCGAAATGAGGCACCGGTTTGCCTAGCAAGTAGCCTTGAATATGGGTCGCGCCCGCGGCTTTGGCCTGCTCCAGCATGGCCTCATCCTCAATTCCTTCCATAACCAGGTCGAATCCGGATTTACGGATCATGTCGGCCGTGGTCAGGATAATTTGACGGGTTTTGCTGTCCGAGTTCAGTGCTTGGATCATCGACATGTCAAATTTGATAATGTCGACCGGCATGTGGGCTAGATAACGTATTGATGAGTAGCCGCTGCCAAAGTCATCCAGCGCAATCAAAAAGCCTTGTTGACGTAATTCATTCAAGACCTTCTGGGCGTATTCAATATGGTCGATCAGAAAGTTCTCGGTGACTTCAATGACGATCTTGTAGTGCTCGATCCAAGGTCTAAAGGGGGTAAATAATTCAATCAGGTCGGGATGCAATAGGGTTTTTCCGGAAATATTGACGGAGAGACCAGAATCTTTAGGTATTTTGTTTTGTTGCAATAAGGTCAGGGTAGCGCGAATAACTTGTTGGTCGAGCTCCACCTCCAGTCGACGGCGTTCGACAACGCTGAAAATCTCAACCGGGTTGATGAGTCCTTCTTGTCCTTGTATGCGGATTAAGGCTTCATAGTAACAGTTGGACTGGTCAACGGCGACAATCGGTTGAAAATGCATTTGAATGTGCTCACCCGTGTGGATGCTATCGACAACACGGCTGATGATTTGGTTTGATACTAAAGCGCTGGACTCTTTTTCAAGCGAGCGGTGGTAAATCTGAATTTTGGAATGGTGTGACTGTTTGGCTTTGTACATGGCGATGTCCGCCTGTCTTGGTAGGCTGGTGAGATAGTCGTTTGCACTGCTTGCAATACTGCTGATCCCGATACTGAAACTGATTTTTTCTTTTATGCCAAGTGATTGGTACGGGTATTGATTGAGCGCATCCAGGCAGGTTTGCGCGATTTCCAATATTTCGGATTGGGTGCGATTTTGGATAATGAGGGCAAATTCATCCCCCCCTATGCGATAGACCGGGCATTCCATCGGCAGACTCTGCTGAATGACTTTGGCCGACGCCTTGATCATTTCGTCCCCCACTTCGTGGCCGTAGGTGTCATTAAGGGCCTTGAAGAAGTCACAGTCGAACAGCATGAAAGCCGTCGGCTTCGGCTGTGTTTGGAAGTTGATGAAAATGTCATTCCACATCTCGTCAAACGCGCGGCGGTTAAAGGTGTTGGTCAGGGCATCTCGCCTGGCCTGTTCCCAGACCAACAGGTTTTGTTGGTCGAGTTCGATTTGGGCCGAGTGCAGGTTGCGGTGGAAGTCGTGAATGGTGCTCTTGAACTCCTCAAATTCTCTGACCCAGTATGTTTCTTCGGGTGGGGTGTGGGATTGGTGCGGATTACTTTTCAGACGTTGCAAATAATGAGACAAACTCGTCAGAGGCGAACGTATTAATTTGTTGAAAAACAACATTAAAAGTAAAGATACTGTCAGTAATATCGCAATCAGTTCAAAAATAAACTTTTGTGTGAGTTCCCAGAGGTAGTTGTTGACCGGATTGGATACGGGGCTGAAATCAATGAAATCAACCAGCTCTTCGATTGAGACAGTGTGGACGTTGTTGAATTGAATGGCATGCTTGTTCAGGTAGTAGAACTGATTCTGAGCCAATAAGGCTTTATGCAAATCGAGTGACAGACCGATATAGCCCATCAGAATCCGGTTTGCTCGGTCATAAATAGGTTGAGATAAGTTTAAAAAACTCTTTCCGTTGGGGGTTTTGCCTACCACGGCACTTGAGACTGCAAAGCTTTCCGGCAGGCTGTCTTCATGATGGTTTTCTGGAGAGGCGGGCATAAGTAGCTTACGTTGCGTGGTGTAAAGTTCCAGTTGCAGATAGTAGGGTTGATAGTAACTGCTTTCAATCAGACGGTTGTCATGCCAGAAAAAATAGTAACTTGGATCATGGAATTGCTGATGCACCTCATCCCATTCGGAGAGCGATTTAAGTTGATCTCGGGTGACTTCCAGTGTGTGGTTGATGGCCGAAATCAGTTCTTTTTTAGCTTCCTGGTAAGTTTGTTCTTCAACCGTCTTCTGGAGTTTGTTGCCTTCTGTATAGAACGACCAGATCATGATGGCTAACAGCAGGAATCCAATGCCAAGAAACAATGCAAAATAAAATTGTACGGGTTGAACGATCTTTTCAGGTGTTTTCATGTAACACCCTCCCTGCTGGGGTGAGATTGAAAAAGATCATTCGAACTGAGCGTCTGTGATTTTGATGAGCTGGTCTTGGAGATCGAACTCATATTCACTCGAAAAGAAGTGGTTGGCACCTTCAACAACAATTAAATGTGTGCCGGTCTGTTCCAATTCGTCAAGCCATTTATGACCGACGCTTTGGTAACGTTTGTCTTCACCACCCATGATCGTGTAGCTGGGTACTTTGAGGTTTTTTAAGTTGTCGAGTAAATAGGCGCGATCCAGTTTTTGGTATGAAAGAAAACTTTCCGGTGTGGCAAAGTAGTTGTTTTTGCAAAATAAAAAGCTGTATTTGTGTGGCTGCATATTGTTGTTTTTTAATGCATTCCGGGCATGGTCAATTTCGGATTGCAATGTGCCGAGTTCCGGGCCGCTGAGGAAAAACAGGCTGGTGAAGATGGCCAGTTTGATGGTTGGCTCTTCATTGTGGGCCAGAAAATGCATCAGTTCGGGGCTGCCGCTAGAGTGTCCTAGCAAGACGATTTCCTGAACTCCCTGATCTTTTAGCCATTGAATCCAATGTTTTACTTCCAGCACATCGTTTTCGAGTGTGTGGGTATGGATGGCATTGCATTTGACCGACTGTTTTCTTTGGCTGATGTTGAGCGTGAGGGTGGGGGCAAGGGTTGTATAGCCAGCTTCATTGTAGGCTTGGGCCATGGATCTGACCGTATGGAACTGGTTGGTCGTTAGAAAACCGTGCAACATCAGTACCGCCGGTTTGTTTGGCATACCTTTTGAATATTCGGCTTCGGCTGTCAGCTTCAGTTCAGGGATGTGCTGGGTGACGACTTCAGCAAAGGCGATTGAATGCGTGAACATCAAGCTTATGCTTAGGCATAACGTTTTAAATATTTTTTGCATTAGCCCACACTCCGGGAAATTATTGCAGAATTTACCGCTAAATCACCACTTAAGAGTACCAAAAGATGATTGCTTGGTAAATGATAAGTAGTTCTAACAAGGATTAAGATTTTAATGGCAGCTATAAAATCATTCAACGATTTGTCATTTTAATGGGTAATTTAACATCAACCGGTTCTGCTTAGGACGTTATTTAACATCGTTTAGTTGATACAATAACTCCATTATTAAGCAACCAAGTGGCAATCAGGACTATGTGTGGAATTTGTGGTGAAATTTATTGGGACGGTCAGCTTGCGACAGAATCACGTTTAAAACCTATGTTGGCGGCGCTGGAGAAGCGTGGTCCGGATGATGGCGGGACATGGGTTCAGGATCATGTGGGATTGGGGCATCGCCGACTTTCTATTATCGACTTGACTGATGCCGGGCATCAGCCCATGCGAGACCAAGCGCTTTCATTGGTGTTTAACGGCTGTATCTATAACTATCAGGCGTTGAAGGTCGAACTGCAGGAATTGGGTCATGAATTTGCTTCACATTCTGATACGGAGGTGATTCTTAAAGCTTACCGGCAGTGGGGAATGGATTGCGTCAGCCGTTTTGAAGGCATGTTTGCGTTTGCCATTTGGGATGATGATAATCACCAGCTTTTGTTGGCCCGTGACCGAATGGGAATCAAGCCTCTTTATTATGCGCCGGTGAAAGGAGGGGTGCGTTTTGCCTCCAATACTCAGGCCTTGCTGGCCGAGGGGGATGTGGATACCTCAGTCGATCCAATTGGGCTTCACCATCAGTTGACTTTGCATGCTGTGATTCCTGCTCCACACACCATTCTAAAAGGGGTGCGGAAATTGGAACCGGGCCATTGGATGATCGTCAATCCCGATGGTCAGATATTCAAGAAACGTTACTGGTTTTTGGAAGCGCAGCGTCCTGCGCTGAACGAGGAATCGACTCCCAAAACTCAGCAGGCCTGGGTTGATGCCATTCATGAAAGCTTGAAAGACGCCGTTCATAAACGTTTGACTGCGGCCGATGTGCCAGTAGGAGTGCTTCTCTCGGGTGGTCTGGATTCGAGTCTGATAGTGGGTCTTTTGCACGAAGCTGGGGTTGAGAACATCAAGACCTTTTCGATTGGTTTTGAAGACGCTCCGGAGGAGAAAGGCAGCGAGTTCGAGTTTTCCGATAAGGTGGTCGAGCGTTTCAATACCGATCACAAGCAATACCTGATCTCTAATGATGATGTTTTGCCTAGATTGCATGAAGCGGTCGAAGCCATGTCCGAACCCATGGTAGGGCAGGATGCGATTGCGTTTTATCTGCTATCCGAGCAGGTTGCTCAGGACGTCAAGGTGGTGATGTCTGGGCAAGGTGCCGATGAAGTGTTTGGCGGGTATTTCTGGTACGGAAAAATGGCCGAAGCCGGCAGGCAGATTGATTTGCAAGATATGGAATCGGTTTTGAATGCGTTCAGACCTTTTTATTTTGACCGCTCGCATGAGGAGTGGCTGTCTGTGATCAATCCGCAATACCATGTTCATGATGTGACCTCTGATTATGTGGGGCATCGTTTGACAGAACCGGGTGCGGATACCTTTTTGGATCAGGTTTTGCGTCTGGATGTGACCACCTTGATTGTCGATGATCCGGTCAAGCGGGTGGATAACATGACTATGGCGTGGGGGCTGGAAGCACGAGTGCCTTTTCTGGACCATCAATTGGTTGAACTGGCCATGTCAGCACCGGATGAGTTGAAACTGATTGATGGCGGCAAGTTCATCTTAAAGAAAATTGCGCGTGGCTTGGTGCCCGATGAGATCATTGACCGGCCTAAAGTAGCTTTTCCGATGCCGGCGTTGAAATATGTACGGGGCGAGTTTTATGAGTTTATGAAAAAAATATTGACCTCTCCTCAAGCCAAGGCGCGGGGATTGTTTAATGAGCAGGCATTACAGAAGCTATTGGATGATCCTGAGGCGCCCGAGAATTTTACTGCTATTCAGGGCAGTAAGCTTTGGCATGCCGCCTTGCTTGAATTCTGGTTGCAAAAAAACGTTGATAAAACGCTTTGATCTGGCATAAGGGATATCTATAATTTTGATTTTTTATTGATAACCTAGTAAAGTACTCTGGTATTTTAATTTTAGTCTTCGAGAGGATAGAGATATGTCAGAACAAGATTCACTTGAAAAAGAGACATTGGAACGCATTCATGAGCAAGTCACCAATAATCCGGTGGTTATCTACATGAAAGGGACGCCGCAGATGCCTTCTTGCGGATTTTCCAGTCGAGCTGCCCAAGCGTTGGTTGAGACAGGAGAAAAGTTTGCTTTTGTAAATATTCTGGCGGATGCGACCATTTTTGAGCATTTACCAAAATATCAGGATTGGCCGACCTTTCCGCAGCTTTATATCGGCGGCGAGTTGCAGGGCGGCTGTGACATTACATTGGAACTGGCAGAATCCGGCGAGCTCAAGAAAATGATGGCGGAAGCCAATGCCAAGCAGCCAAGCGAAGCTTGATTGCTGAAACGTAATCGAATCGAACAGGTAGCTTTGTAGCTTAATCCTTGCTTCCTGCGCAGGCCTTAAAACAGCCGGACAAATTTAGTTTTGTCCGGCTGTTTTTGTTTCTAGGAATGGACGTTTTGACCAGGCCTGCTGGTTTTCACCCATTCAGAAAATTAGCAGGTTTAGCCGGTATAAAGTGGCCATTGATTGACGATCTGACAGAACAGATCCGCTGTTTTTTCGGTGTCGTAAACGGCGGAATGGGCTTGTTGGTTATCCCAGCTCATGCCCGCTTTTTCCACCGCTTTGGCCAATACCGTCTGACCATGAACCAAACCTGCCAAGGACACCGTATCGAAGGTGCTGAATTCATGAAATGGGGATTTAATTTGCGTGCGCTCGGCCGCTTTTTTGACAAAGCCTAAATCGAAAAATGCGTTATGGCCAACCAGTATTGCGCGACTGCATCCACTCTCGTTTATTTGCTGATTGATCGGGGCAAACAGCGCTTTAAGTGCCTCTGTTTCAGAGACCGCTCTCCTAAAAGGGTGGAAAGGGTCATCGACACCGATAAACTTCAGTGCCGAAGGGTCGAGATTAGCGCCTTCAAAAGGGAGAATGTTTCTGGAATAGGTGGTATCGCGCTCCAGCGTTCCACGGCTGTTCATTCTTAAGGTAACAACCGCCATTTCGATGAGGGCGTCGGTGTCGGCGTTAAAGCCAGCGGTTTCGACATCTACTACAATTGGCAGGAAGCCGCGGAATCGATCTTTAATTTGGGTAACTCGTGACATAGTTCTCTTTAGTCGGCTATTTTGCCGGCTTTGGTTGGGGTGAAGAGGAAATCAATATAAGGGTTTAAACAGCACTTTGGAGTTGCGTTGAAAGTTATAGAGTGACTGTCTTTTTTCGGGCAGTTTTTCTTTTTCATCGGCTTGAAAACCGTGCTCTATAAACCAGTGCTGTGTATGGGTGGTCAGTAAAAACAGGGTTTTTAGGGATAAGGCTTTCGCTTTGTTCTCAACCGCTGCCAGCAGTTCGCTGCCGAGCTCCTGACCTTGGTATTGTGGATGAACCGCCAGGCAGGCAAGTTCTCCAAAATCATTTTCATGTTGATAGAGGGCGGCGCAACCAATAATGTGCTGATCGCGTTCAAGCACGATGAAATTACCGATTTCAAGTTCAAGCAACTCTCTTGAGCGTTTCACCAGTACCCCTTGTTGTTCAAGCGGGCTGATGAGGTCGAGAATGCCGCCGACGTCTTCGATTTGTGCATCGCGAACCTGGTGGTAACGGTCGCTGAAAATCAAGGTTCCGGAACCGTCGCGGGTAAAGAGCTCAATCAGGATGGCGCTCGGATCCTGTTTGTCCATCAAGTGTACACGTTTGACATTTTGACTGGTTTTGCGAATTTGAGTGAGCAGCCGCTGTTGGTCCGCTGTGCTGGGCGTAAGTAATACGCCATCCAGTTCGGGAATGCTTAACTGTTTGGGGAGTTGTTGCATTTCTGCCGGCGTGGTGAATACCATCAGTTTGTCGGCTTTAATGGCCGATGCGACTTCACAGGCTTGTTCCAGCGTGTTGAGGTTGAATACCTCTCCGGTGAGTGAATACGCCAAAGGCGTGAGCAGGGCAATTTGCCCGGCATCCAGATTGGCTGCGATGGCCTGGTGATTGATTTTCCGCAGTTTTCCGGTGTGCTGGTAGTCAATGCCTTCGATGACCCCTTTGGGTTGTGCAATGACCCAGTTCCCGGATGTGATGGTTATTGGGGTCGGCTGCATGCAGTTGGCCTGACTGAAGCTGGCTTCAAGCTGAGTTTTTACCGTGCCGATGGCTTGTTGGAAAACCGGAAGCATCTCCGTGGTGGTGATACGAAACTGTTGATGTGTTTGCCACTCCTCGCCATACAGTTTCAACGCTGCGTCAATCTGGGGGGTGGCCCCCATGACCAAAACCAATTTGAGGCCTAGATTATGCAGTAGGCCTACATCTTGGGCGAGTTGTTTGCGGCTGGCTTCCTTGAGTAAAAGTTCTCCGGGAAGATAGATCACGCAAGTTTTACCGCGATGCTCTTCAATATAACGAGACGATTGACGTAGGCTGTTTATAAAATCAAGTTCTGATTGCTGCATTCAATGGCCGTTTAGTAATTAGAAATATCCATTTAAGGTTACACACACCCATCAAATCCATCATAACCTTTTTAAGCTTGTGGTTTGTCAAGAGTCTAAAAGGGTTAATCCGATGGATTTGACAAAAAGCGTCTGGATTTTGTCATATCTGATTGGCAGATGTGAGAAAATAATAAAACATATTTAAGTATAACAGCCAATCAATGATTGTTGAATCATTGCAACGTTTCAAGGAGTTTTAGATGCCTCAGTATCGTTCAAGAACCAGTACGCATGGCCGCAACATGGCCGGAGCCCGAGCTTTGTGGCGTGCAACCGGTATGCAGACTGAAGATTTTGGTAAGCCGATTATTGCGATTGCCAACTCGTTTACGCAGTTTGTGCCGGGGCATGTTCACTTGAAGGACATGGGGCAGTTGGTCGCTGGCGTGATTGAAGAGCACGGAGGCATTGCCAAAGAGTTCAATACCATTGCGGTGGATGACGGTATTGCCATGGGGCATGACGGTATGCTGTACTCTTTGCCGTCTCGTGATTTAATTGCGGATTCGGTTGAGTATATGTGCAATGCGCACTGTGCCGACGCTTTGGTGTGTATTTCGAACTGCGACAAAATCACTCCGGGTATGATGATGGCGGCCATGCGCCTGAATATTCCGACCATTTTCGTGACGGGCGGTCCAATGGAGTCGGGTAAAACCGTATTGGGCGGCACCGAGATCAAGCTGGATCTGGTCGATGCGATGGTGATGGCGGCGGATGATAAATGTTCAGATTCGGATGTCAACGATGTTGAAATTTCCGCTTGTCCGACTTGCGGCTCTTGTTCGGGCATGTTTACCGCAAATTCGATGAATTGTTTGGCTGAAGCATTAGGTATTGCATTGCCCGGTAACGGAACAACTTTGGCGACACATGCAGACCGTAGACATTTGTTTGAAGAGGCGGGTCGTCGTATAGTTGAAATTGCAAAACAATACTATGAACAGGATGATGATTCTGTACTTCCACGCTCCATCGCCACCTTTGAAGCGTTTGAAAATGCAATGTCACTGGATGTGGCGATGGGCGGATCAACCAACACGATTTTGCATCTTCTGGCGATCGCCAAAGAGGCGGAAGTGAAATTTACCATGGCGGATATTGACCATGTTTCTCGTAGAGTACCGTGTTTGTCAAAAGTCGCGCCGAACTCTAAAATCTATCATATGGAAGATGTACACCGTGCCGGCGGCATTATGCGCATACTGGGAGAGTTGGAGCGCGGCGGTTTGCTGCACTCTGATGTTTCTACCGTACACGCTTCGACGATGGCTGCCGCTTTGGAGCTTTGGGATATTCGCCGAACCGATGATCCGGCGGTTGAAACCTTTTTCAGAGCGGCACCTGGTAATGTCCGCACCACCCAGGCATTTAGTCAGGATAAGCGTTGGAAAACACTTGATGCGGATCCTGAAAATGGTTGTATTCGCAGTGTTGAACATGCCTATACCAAAGATGGCGGCTTAGCGGTACTGTACGGAAACATCGCATTGGACGGTTGTGTGGTTAAAACCGCCGGTGTTGATGAGGAGATTTTTAAGTTTACCGGTAAGGCGCGTATTTATGAAAGTCAGGATGCGGCCGTCGCCGGAATTCTGGGTGATGAAGTTAAATCTGGTGATGTGGTCATAATCCGTTATGAAGGGCCGAAGGGTGGACCGGGTATGCAAGAGATGCTGTACCCAACCAGTTATTTGAAGTCGAAAGGATTGGGCAAAGAGTGTGCCTTGTTGACGGATGGTCGATTCTCAGGTGGAACCTCCGGCCTTTCAATCGGTCACGCCTCACCGGAAGCCGCAGAAGGCGGTAATATCGGTTTGGTTGAAGACGGTGACGTCATTGAAATTGATATTCCTAATCGAACTATCAATGTGGCGCTGAGCGATGAGGAGTTGGCAGAGAGACGTCAAACCATGGTTGCAAAAGGCCGAGATGCCTGGAAGCCCGTTGAAGACCGTCCTCGTAAAGTCAGTGCCGCACTGAGAGCTTATGCAGCAATGACTACCAGTGCGGCATTTGGTGCTGTACGTGACGTAGATCAGATTGAACACCGATAATATCGCCAACTAGGAGAGCGTGAAATATGTTTGCAGATCGATTAACTCAGCAGCAACGTCAGGTTGTATTTGATTTGGCCGCTCACATCGCCGCAGCGGACAATGATGTGTCTGAAGAAGAAGTTCAGTATTTGAAAGATTTTAGTGAAGCTTATGGCATTGAGTACAGCCTTGATAAAGCAGGTATTGATATTGATGAGCATATCAAGTTGCTGGACAATAAGATTTCTCGCATCATCACCCTGCAGGAGATTATCAAAATATCATATAAAGATGGTCATTTTGGTAAGGAAGAGCAGGATAAGGTATTTCTGATCGCCCAGAAGATGGGTTTGAACGACCCTGAGTTGATGATGCGCATCGAGCGTTGGGTCCGACAAGGTTTTGACTGGATATACGAAGGTGAGCAGATGCTTGAAATTTAAGAGCGAATTAGAGGTGTTTCGTTTCAATAAAAAGCCAGCGTAGTAAGCTGGCTTTTTTGTATCTAGAGTGAGGGGGAAACAGATAAGTTTCAGGAGAATTGTTTTATGAATGTTTATTTGTAATCAAGGTAGATAAAATACCAAGTCAGTAGACATAAAAAAACCCGGCTATTGCCGGGTTTTTTTAGATTTCGTGAATATTATTCACGGTAACCAGGTCCGTTGATCTCAATGCCGTTAGACATATAAGCCTGGAAAAACTCTAGGTTACGATACTCTTTACTCTGTGCTTTAAATGGAGTGGCACGCATGTTTTTGTGGCATCCACCATAACGACGGTGTAAAGTTCCTAGGTTCTGCCATTTCGCACGGAAAACTGGGAAGTGGCTAGTGTGACCAAGGTTTGGCGATAAAGTGTTAGCACGCGCCATACGACCGGAGTTGTAGGTGTGACATTTGGCACAAGAAAGGTTTAACTGACCACGCGGAGTGATGTACAGTTCTCTACCTTCGTTAAAGGCCTGCTTAGCACCTTCGCTGTCAATTTTGACGTCGATTTTCTGTCCACGTGAGTTGTAAGCTAGGAATGCGCTGACCTGAGCCAGGGTTCCTTTCTTCCACTTGTATGGTTTCAAACCAGCATCAGTGCGACACTTGTTGATGGCGCCTTCAAGTGTAACAACTTGTTGGGTCGATTCGTCAAAATAAGGGTATTGTGGACGAATCTTGGAAACGTCAGAGCCAAAGCATTTTTCAAAAACAGCTTGATCCTTGTTCCATGCCGCTTCACCGGCATCGATTGCGTCTAAATATGGAGGGAATTCTTCAGCTGCTTCCCATTGAGCGTATTTGTCTGCTGAGTAAATGTATGCACCGTTGGCATACTCCTGAAATTCGATGTTTGGACTTTTTGCTTTGAAATAATCAACCAATTGCTGGCGATCAGTTTCTGGGTCCACAGTATTTGCCATTGTTGAGGTGGCAGCTACTGATACACCTAATGTTAAGGCGATTAGTAGTGTTTTTTTCATTCCAATCCTCCGTCCGAGAGCTCTGTTTTATTTCTATTATTATTATGGGGTGTGCCTACCCGAAAGTAGGCACGATCTCTTTAAATTATTTTAATTTAAGAGTTTCTTCACCAGTTTCACCAGTGTTATCAGTAATCGCTAGTTTAACTTCGTCACCAGCGTTTGCTTTTACTTGTACAGCCATGTATGGGTTTGCAGATACAGCCCCAGACCACTGTGCATTTACTGCTTCAGCACCGTTTACAGATACTTTGACAGAGTCGATGAACTTAGCTGGATATGGCTTACCAGTTTTTTTGTTCATACGTACACCAGATTCCATTGGGTGCTTGATAAGCGCTTTAACTTCTGCAACGCCACCTTTAGATTTTCCACGCATTCTGATTTTAATTGACATGTTATTTCCTTTTAATAATTATTCAGTGCTTTATAAACTTGAAGTTTAGAGATGGGGGATTAACCGCCACATCCACCGATAGTTACTTTAACTTCTTGTTCAGCTTTGAATAGTTTTCCGCCAGCTTTAACAACGGCAACAACATTCATTGTCTCACCCATTTTGATACGAGTAGAAACATAACCAAGTGCAGAATCAGCAAAGTCATAAGTACAAACTAATGGCATTGGGTTTTTGCTCGCTAGGATAGCGATTGATTCAACACCGCTCATGCCAGTTGCATCAACAGTTACAGGGGTAACAGCACCGTTTTCTGCGATAGCAGGTGCTTTAAGTTTTACATCACCTTCTGCCGTTGCAGAAGCTGAACCAAAAACACTGTTTAGAGCATCGTCAGAGCTTTTAGCTGAGAATGCGTTTTTGTTCCAATCAGCCAAAACAGTGCTTGGCGTTAATAGACCAGCGTTTACAGCTACAGCTGCCGCGCCAGTTGCAAGGGTACCTTTAAGGAAAGATCTACGTTTCATAAGGTTTTAAACTCCCGGTTAAGGTTTAATAAACAATAAAATTACAGTGTATAAATATAATCAACGATTTTGCTGATTTCTGCATCTGTAAGTATTCCATTTTGTCCAAATGGAGGCATCATGCTATTTGGAACATTCTGAGCTTCAGGTGTGCCCCAAATTTTGTCGAAAAGCTTTTGCTTATCAGGGTAACGAAGTTTCATTGCAATTAACGCAGGACCGATGTTTCCTGGCATAGCGCCATCTCCAGCCATGTGACATGCAAGGCAGTTACCTTTTGAACGGCTAAAAGCGAGCTTTTTTCCTTCTTCTACTGAAGAGGCACCTTTATCAGCAGCATTAGATGTTACTGGTGATACCAATACAGCAGACGAGATCGCCAAAGCAGTCAACAACTTCTTCATGTTAGAACTAAACATTCTTCTCCTCCTAAAGAGTCTTTTATAACGTTCCCATTTTATATTTAATTGGGTTTTTATTATTTGAACAAAACTTGCTCTTGGAGACTAAGCTTACTCACTAAAATCCTAAACGCAAGTTTTTTGGGTTCAATTCCGTATAGTTTTATTTGATCACTCCTTAATAAAATCTTATGACGGTTTTATTTCAATCTTTTTTGTTCTTTTCTTTCAATAAGTTGGCATGAGTTCGTTTGAAGTCTCTGATTTTGCCTTGTAGTCGGATGTCTTTGGGGTTGCTTTGTTCGTTCGCTTTATTTAGGTATATCTGGGTTCTTTGCAGGTTTCCAATATTGAAGTGGGCAAGTGCTTCAAAATAGTAAGCATAAGCGGTCTGACCGCTTTGTGCATAAAGTGAACTGAGTAATTTATAGAGTTCAAACTGGTAGGTGTAGTTCGGTGTTTCCTTTTCGAGTGCCTCTATTGCTGTTGAGGTTTGTTTGTCCTTGATTAAGATCCGCATGTATTTTTGGAAGATTGCCGGGTCTTGTGGAAACAGTTCATGCGCAAATTTGGCTTCTTTAATCCAGTTCTCGAATGTCCTGTTTGTTTGTGTCTCATTTGCGTTGAGATATAGGTCAAACAGTAGTGAAGGGTAGAGTCGTTGCTGTGGATTGTTTTTTATGGCTTTTCTTAAACATTGAGTGCTTTCTTGAATGTTGTTGGAGTTGCTGTTCAAGGTCTCGAGTGCTTGCCGGTAGCATTGCTCTTCAAGGGTTAAGGTCGCGGGGCGAAGTGTCTCATCTTTCTGTTGGCTGATTGCCTGTAGTTTGAGTTTGATGAGGGTCAGGCTTTCATTGTCTATTTTCATGATGAGCGGAGGATAGCTTTCGGCTCGGCTTTTCGACTCTGCCAGTCGGCGCTCTGTGACCGGGTGGGTGGAGAGTATTTCAGTGGGTTTGAATTCTCGGTTCTGGTATTCAAGTGACAGGCGACCAAAAAAGTCGCTCATGGCAAACGGAGAATAACCACTTTTATATAAGTATTCGATGCCAGCATAGTCGGCTTCAGATTCATGGGTTCGTGAGTATTTCAGTTGCTGCTGCATACTGGCCCCCATGCCTCCCATGAGTGTGGCCATGCCAGCGGATGAGTCATGCATGCCTATCAAGATCGCGGCAATGAAAGACGCAAGGTGGGTGAGGCTGCTTCCGGAACGTAATTCATAGGTTCTGGAAAGATGGTTTTGCGTGACGTGCGCGATCTCGTGCGCCACGACCGAAGCGAGTTCATCTTCGCTGTTGACCGCTCGAATTAACCCAGTATGGATGCCGATTACGCCATCCGGCCCGGCGAAGGCGTTAATGTCCGGGTGCTGGATGACATAGAAAGAAAAGTTTCTGTGATCGCCGCTTTGTTGTGCAATTTTATGTCCAATGCGTTGAATGTAGCTGGATATGTCTGGATCTGAAAGTGTGTGGTGTTCGGAGTGTAGGGCATTTTTGAAGGCTCTGCCTAGTGCCTGTTCCTTCTCCTGGGTGTATTCGATTAAATCAGAAGAACCTAAGTTAGGCAGGTTATTTGCATAAACGTTATTTATTGAGATTAGATAAAGGCAGAAGCCGACGATGATGACCAAAGTCAGCAGGCCTGGTGGTGCGTTTTTCTGGTTTAGCAGTAGGGTTGGCATGGCTTTTCGATTTCGCAAATAATTTTACCGAGCGGGCTGTTTTTTAAGTATTATAAGGTTTACCTATATATTAAATGTACCATTTTATAAATAGTGCCACTGGCAAAGTGAAATATGCAACGATTGGATTTAACCGGCTTGGCTTGTCCTATGCCGATCATCAAGCTTAAAAAGTTCTTAAGTCAGAACCCTGCTCTACAAGATCCCTTTATTGTAGAAGTGTCCGATTCCGGAGCCCTGAAGGATATTCCCGCTTTTTGTCAGCAACAAAAACTCAATTGTGAGCTCAGGCAGTCTCAACCCAATATTGAATTTCAGGTTCAAAGAGGTGCGGATGTCTGACTTGTCTCCGGTTCATGCGTCTCCTCAGTTCAGTCTGATCCAGTCTAAGGGTACCTTGGACTGGGCGTATGCCTCTTTTATACTCGCAAGTACCGCCTCGGTGATGGATAAGGAGGTGGAGTTGTTTTTCACTTTTTACGGTCTCAAATGTCTTCTAAAGGATACCTCTGGTCTGAAAGTCTCACCTTTGGGTCGGCCGGAAATGATTGTTAAAAGTCCCGTTGGCCCGGAGTGGTTTCGCAAAGTCGATTGGAATCAAAAATTGCCCGGCCTGGTTTGGAGCTTGCCAGGCATGTCAAACTTAGCTACGCTGGGGTTTAAGCAGCAGATGAAGCAGCAGGGGCAGATGTCTGTTGAGGCTCTGAGAGAAACTTGTCTTGAATTGGGCGTGAAGATGACCGCCTGTCAGATGACGGTTGACATGATGGGACTGCAAAAGGATGATTTTATTGACGGTGTTGAGTTCGCCGGAGCGCCAAGTTATTTTGCACAGACACCCGATACGCAGAGTTTGTTTATTTAATGCCCCCTCGAATTTGATCCAAAAAAAGAGAGAGATAATATGTCTTATAAACCTTTAACAAAAGCCATTTTACCAGTGGCCGGACTTGGAACCCGCTTTTTGCCGGCGACCAAAGCCATTCCTAAAGAGATGCTGACCGTTGTCGACAAACCTCTGATTCAATATATTGTGCATGAGGCCGCTGAGGCCGGCATTACCGATATTATTTTGGTGACGCACTCAAGCAAGTCTGCGATTGAAAACCACTTTGACAAGCATTACGAGCTGGAGACGGAGCTTAAGTTGCGAGGCAAGCAAGATCGCATGCAGCCCTTAAAGGAAATTACCCCTGAAGGTGTGCGTTTGGTGAGTGTGCGTCAGCCTGAAGCACTGGGTTTGGGGCATGCGATTTTATGCGCCGCTCCGGTTATTGCCGACAATGAACCTTTTGCGGTGTTGTTGCCGGATGTACTGATGCACCATCCAGAAAAAGGTTGCTTGGCGCAAATGGTCGAAGCTTATAAAAAGATGCATACCAGTGTAGTCGCATTAGAGGAAGTGCCAAATGATCAGGTTGAAAAGTATGGTATTGCTGCGGTCAATGGCCCTGATTTGAGAATCACAGAACTGGTCGAGAAACCGAGTGTAGAAGAGGCCCCGTCAAACCTGTCGGTTGTCGGGCGTTATATTTTTACGCCAAGATTGATGAATATTCTGAAAGATACCAAGCCAGGAGCCGGTGGAGAGATTCAGCTGACGGATGCCATGGACACCTTGCTGGAGGAAGAGGTCATGTTTGGCTTTGAGTTCAAAGATGGTAAAAGTTACGATTGCGGGGATAAGCAGGGTTACCTGCAAGCCAATGTTGAGTATGCTTTGCGCGATTCGATTTTGGGTGATGACTTCAAGGCCTATTTGCAAACATTGGAATTAGAAAAATAATGTGCAAGCAGTTTGATTGGGTGTGTGACTGAATACAAAAAAGGGCAAGAAATGGGTGTGGAAAGTTCTAGTGCATGGCGGGCATTGAAGCAACATTGTCAGCAGGGGGCCGGTGAGGTTCATTTAAAGACCTTGTTTGATCAGAAGAACCGGGCGGAGGTGTTTTCTGTTGAACTTGACGATCTGTTTTTGGACTACTCAAAAAACCGGGTAACAGAAGAGACGCTGAAACTGTTGATTGATTTAGCAGAACAGCAGGCTCTGCCTTCTTGGATTCAACGTCTTCTGGATGGTGAGCAAGTCAATGATACCGAAGAGCGTCCGGCCATGCATGCGGCTCTGCGTGCTGGCGGGCAGGGCGTCAAAGGCGAAGCTTTGAGTGTCCAGAAAGACATTGAGCTTGAGTTCGAAAAAATGGCGGGAATGGTCAGTAAAATCCGTGCCGGCCAATGGCGCGGCTTTAGCGGAAAACCCATTACCGACGTGGTTAATATCGGGGTTGGCGGTTCGGATCTTGGGCCTTTAATGATGACGCATGCATTGCAGAACATCAAATCCCCAATCGATTTACACTTCATTTCTTCAATTGACGGCACGCAAACATCAAACTTGCTTAAAAAACTCAATCAGGAAACGACACTTTTTGTGTTGGCGTCTAAGTCTTTCACTACGATTGATACCTTGTCCAATGCTGAAACGGCCAAGGATTGGTTGGAAGAAAAAATAGAAGACCCGCAAACTTTGCTGTCGCAACATTTTGTCGGTGTGTCGACCAAACCGGAGATGATGACTCAGTGGGGAATTCCACACGACAACCAGTTGGTTTTTTGGGACTGGGTGGGTGGACGTTACTCTTTGTGGTCTACGATTGGATTGCCGATTGCTCTGAAGGTTGGAATGGACGGGTTTAGGGAGATGTTACAGGGTGCCAATATTATGGACAGCCATTTTGGTCACGCCCCTTTGGATCAAAACATTCCGGTATTGATGGGTTTGATTGATGTCTGGAATATCAACTTTTTGGATATACAGGCCAAGGCTATCTTGCCTTATGACGCACGTTTGAAATATTTACCGTCCTATTTTGAACAGTTGGTGATGGAGAGTAACGGTAAGTCTGTAAACCGAGAGGGTGAGGCGGTGACCTATAAAACCTGCCCGATTCTATGGGGAGAGGTCGGGCCTAATGCCCAGCATGCGTTTTATCAGCTTTTACACCAAGGGACTCAAGCGGTGATGTGCGATTTTATCGCGCCGGTTGAACGTGATGATTTTGACAGAAGCCGGACTTTTGGTACGGATGAAAGCCTGCACTACCAGCATGAGTTGGCCATGGCGAATTGTTTTGCTCAGTCACGGGTGCTGATGCTTGGCGACGCAGCGATTCCTGAATCGATTAAGCAGCAGTTCGATTCTCCGTTTAAGCATTACCCGGGAAACCAACCTTCCAATACAATCCTGCTGAAAACGATCTCCCCCAAAACCTTGGGGATGCTGGTGGCTTTGTACGAACATAAAACATTTGTAGAGTCGGTGATTTGGGAAATCAACCCATTTGATCAGTGGGGGGTTGAGCTTGGTAAGTTAATTGCCAAAGAAACGCATGCGGCCATCAAAGATGAATCACGCGCTGACAGCTTTGATTCGTCTACTCAGAACTTGATTAAGAGGATTGTAAAATGAAGGTATCTGTTTATGGTTGTGAGTTGAGCGGTTTAGTGACCGCTGGCGCCTTGGCTCAAACCGGGAATGAGATTGTCGCCTTGCCGATTGGCATTGCCAAAGTGGAGGATCTCAGGCAGGGCATTCTTCCTAGAAACGAACCCGGGTTGGAAGCCTTAGTCACCTTGCAAATGCAAGAAGGGCGCTTGCATTTTGAAGATGACTGGAAAGCGGGGGTGGCGCATGGAGAGGTTTTAATCTTGAGTATGCCGTCTTGGCGTTTGGAGCGAGCGGAAGAGATCATTAAGGTCATTGGCGAATGCGCCAAAGGGGATGTACTGGTTGTGAATCAGAGTTCATTTCCGATTGGCACCGCCGATCGCTTTGAGGCGCAACTCAAGTTGGCCTTTGCGGAGCGCGGTTTAGTGGCCAATGTTTCGGTCGTGGCCATGCCAGAGTTCATCAGTGAAGGTTCTGCAATCAATGATTTTGTGAAACCTGATCGCATTGTGCTGGGAAGTCACGACCTGAAGGCTATTAAGTTGGTTAAAGACTTGATGCGTCCTTATAATCGAGTAACCGATCAGGTTAAGGTCATGAGTACCCGGGCAGCGGAATATACCAAGTATGCCGTGAACGCCCTTTTGGCGACGCGCATCAGTCTGGTGAATGAATTGGCAAATAACGCTGAGCATTTTGATATTGATATGGAAGAGGTTCGACAGGGATTGGGCTCCGACCATCGTATAGGCTTTAATTACCTTTATCCCGGATGCGGCTTTGGTGGGCCCAGTTTTGCAGCGGATGTGAAAAACTTGGTAGGCACCTTGCAGAGTAAAGGGTATGACGCGGATTTGTTAAAAGCCGTCTTGAGCAACAATGAGTCACAAAAGGAAGTGCTGTTTCGTAAAGCTTGGCGCTTTTTTAATACGGATCTTAAAAACAAAACCATCGCCGTTTGGGGGTTGTCGTTTAAGCCGAATACCTCAACAGTAGAGAATGCACCGAGTATCAATACCATTCGAGCCTTTGTTGAGCAGGGTGCCGAAGTAAGGGCTTATGACCCGCAGGCGATGAACGATTTTTCTGAACATTGGACAAACCCACATTCAATCAATATGGTGGGGGATATGTATGAAGCCTTGGAGGGGGCGGATGCTTTGGTGATTCTGACCGAGTGGAAAGCCTTTTGGAACCCGGATTTCAAACGTATGAAAAAGCAGATGGATAATTTGGTGATTTTTGATGGACGAAATATTTATGATCCTGATGTAGTGATGGAGCAGGGATTCCGTTATTTTGGAGTCGGGCGCGGCGAAGTTATTTAATTTTGACGGCGTTTTGAAAAGCAGCAGGCCTGTTGGATCAGGCCTGCTGCTTTTGTTTTTAAGGCTTTATCAAGTGCATGACCGTGTATTAACAAGAATGTTTAAGCCGTTTTTGAAGTGCTGAAGTGAGAAAGATGTTTATGCAAAGCGCATATTGCTAAAATACTCAGTGAAATTCAGCCTAATATTTAAAAGTGAGTTGTATGAAACCATTTGAACGCGGCATTTACCTGCTGCCAAACTTAATGACAACGGCCGCGCTGTTTGCCGGATTTTATGCGGTAATAGCGGGAATGCAAGGCCATTTCGAAGCCGGAGCCATTGCGATTTTTGTGGCTATGATTTTTGATGGGTTGGATGGTCGTGTGGCGCGCATGACCAATTCCTGTAGTGCATTTGGCGCAGAATACGATAGCTTGGCCGATATGGTGTCTTTTGGTCTGGCGCCCGCTTTGCTGGTTTATCAATGGGCGTTGCAAGACTTTGAAAAGCTGGGCTGGCTGGTGGCCTTTATTTATACCGTAGCGGCCGCTTTGCGCTTGGCGCGTTTTAACACGCAGGTGGGCATTGCCGATAAACGTTATTTTCAAGGATTGCCCAGCCCGGCGGCGGCGGCCTTATTGGCAGGCCTGGTCTGGATGGTGGAAAGCAATCAAATTCAGACCGGCTTGGAATCAATGGTGGCCATGTTGCTTACCCTGGCAACCGGTATTCTGATGGTGAGCAATGTGCGTTTCAGCTCATTTAAAGAGCTGAATCTGAAAGATAAGGTGCCTTTCGTAACCCTATTGTTGGTGGTTTTGGTGTTGGTGGTGATCACCCTTAAGCCAGCCATGATTTTATTTCTGATATTTTTGTTTTATGCGCTCTCCGGTCCGGTTCTGACTTTGATTGGTCTGCGTAAAACGCGAAGCCTGCGTAAACAGCATAAAAAAGAAGAGACGGTTTCTACCGTTAAAGAGGTCGATGAAACGGCTTTTAACAAGCAAGATAGAGAAAAGTCATGAAAGATCATTTAGTTATTTTTGATACCACCTTGCGTGATGGTGAGCAAAGCCCCGGCGCTTCAATGACCAAGGAAGAAAAGGTTCGCATCGCCAAGCAGCTAGAGAAGCTGCAGGTGGATGTTATTGAGGCGGGTTTTCCTGCTGCCAGCGAAGGAGATTTTGAATCGGTCAAGGCAGTTGCGTCCGTGATCAAGGACAGTACCATTTGTGGTCTTGCGCGTGCGGTGGAAAGTGACATCGTTCGTGCCGGTGAGGCGATCAAACCCGCCAATTCAGGGCGAATTCATACCTTTATCGCCACTTCTCCGATTCATATGGAAAAAAAGCTGCGAATGACGCCGGACCAGGTGGTGGAGAGAGCCGTCTGGGCCATTAAAAAAGCGCGCAACTTCACCGATGATGTCGAGTTTTCACCGGAGGATGCGGGGCGTTCTGATGTTGATTTCTTATGCCGTGTCATTGAAGCGGCGATCGACGCCGGTGCCACCACTATTAATATCCCGGATACCGTCGGTTACAATGTGCCGCATCAGTTTGGTCAGTTGTTCAAGAGTTTGATTGAGCGTATTCCAAATTCAGATAAGGCGATTTTTTCTGCCCATTGTCATAACGACCTTGGTTTGGCGGCGGCAAACTCTTTGGCCGCCGTGCGCAATGGCGCGCGCCAAATCGAATGCACCATCAATGGCTTGGGAGAACGCGCCGGTAACACGGCTTTGGAAGAGGTGGTCATGGCGGTGAAAACCCGACAGGATATTTTTGATGTGGACACGCGCATCAATACCCGTGAGATTTTGGCCTCCTCTAGACTGGTGTCCAATATTACCGGTTTCGCGGTTCAGCCCAATAAAGCGATCGTTGGGGCAAATGCCTTCTCGCACGAGTCGGGCATCCACCAAGATGGGGTTCTCAAACATCGGGAAACTTATGAAATTATGCGTGCCGAGGATGTGGGCTGGACCACCAATAAGATGGTGTTGGGCAAACACTCCGGGCGAAATGCTTTCCGCTCGCGTTTGGAAGAACTCGGTATTACCTTTGAGACCGAGCAGGAGCTGAACGATGCCTTTGTCGGTTTTAAGGAGCTGGCGGATCGAAAACACGAAATTTACGATGAAGATTTGCAAGCCCTGGTGACGGATAATTCCGCTCAGCGTGTTGAAAACGAAACGTATCGTCTTGTTTCGCTGAAGGTTTCGACCGAAACGGGTGAAAAGCCCCATGCCGAAGTGACCCTGTGGATGAATGGGAACGAAGTCACTGCGGTTGCCGATGGTGGTGGGGTGGTGGACGCTACCTTTAAGGCCATTGAAAAGTTGGTTCATTCCGGCGTGACGTTGGAGTTGTATTCTGTAAGCAACGTGACCAATGGCACCGATTCAATGGGTGAAACCACGGTACGTTTGGAATTGGCAGGTCGTATCGTCAATGGGCAGGGCGCGGATACGGATATTGTCACGGCTTCGGCCAGAGCCTATATCAATGCGCTCAATAAGCTCCAGTCAAGTACCAAGGCCCATCCCCAATCGCCGGTTTGATTGGGGTGTCGGATAAGCATGCAATGACAGCGCCAAGACTTTCAGCCGACCTGCTTACACAGTTGGGTGTAACTCAGTGGGCAAGCAGGTCTGCTTATTTTAAAAAGGCCGCATCTTACGATGCTCTTCAAGGGGGCGATGCATCAAACCTTGATAAATCCGTTGAAGTTCAACCGGTGCAGCTTCCTAACCAAGAGACCGTGTCTGAGTTCGTTGAATCCTCGGCTTCATCCGAAGGTGGGACCTTAACCGAATCCAAGGTTCTTCACACTGGTGCTTCGAGTCTTGTCGAGCACGGCACCTTGCAGGTTGTGTTGCTTGGCAGTGGTTTAAATGCGATTTGGGAGGATGATTCCCGAATGGAATGGCAGCTCTGGCGGAATATCTGTCAGGCGCTTAATTGGTCCGAAGAGCAGGTTCATTTTTTTGATACCGATACCCTGATTTCGGATGAGGCTTTATTTGCGATTGTAGAGGAGATCATTGGTTTGGGGGCCGAATCGGTTTTGAGTATGCAGGTTGCGGATCACCCTTTGTCGGAGATGCTTTCCGAAGGTGTTCAGCTTCTGGAAGTGGATTCTCTGGAAAACATGCTGTCCGATCCTTATGCCAAAAAATCCTTTTATCAAGCCGCTTTGAAGTTGGCCGTTTCTCCGTAGCGTTGATTTTATGACAGTCTTTAGTTATCTGCGCGCCATGCATGAAGGCGATTTGAACTGGGTTCTGGACGTTGAACAACAAGCCTACGATTTCCCGTGGAGCAAAAAAGGCTTTGAAAACAGTCTGGATCAAGGATTGAATTATGTTTTTTGCGATGCCGAAGGTACTGCTTTGGGCTATGTTTGTGTTCTCACGGTGCTGGATGAAGCGCATATTCTAAACTTATGTGTTGCTCCAAAATATCAAAAGCAGGGCGTTGCGAGAATGGCGTTGCATAGCTTGCAATCCAAATTGAAAGAAAGTGGCTTTACGTTGTTGCTATTGGAAGTGAGGGTGTCGAACCAACCGGCCATTTCTTTGTATGAATCTTTCGGCTTCAATCGTGATGGCGTGCGTGTCAATTATTACCGATGCCAGGAGTGGGATGAGGTCAGCGGAGAACTTGTCGAAGCTAAAGAGGATGCGGTTTTAATGTCCTGCACCCTCTGATTCGGCTACTTAGAATTTAAGTTTTTAGTCAGGTTTATTTACGAAGTTCTTCTGGAATGGTTTTGGAGATGGTTTGCGCCATTTCTTTGTAAAGTTTGGGGTTGGCAACCAGTATGTTGCCGCTTTCCAGATAGTGTTCGGAGCCCATGAAGTCGGTCACCAACGCGCCGGCTTCCTGGGCGATCAGTGCGCCTGCTGCAATGTCCCAAGGTTTGAGATTAAACTCCCAGAATCCGTCAACCCGGCCACATGCGACATAAGCCAGATCCAATGCGGCTGAGCCGGCTCTACGAACTCCGGCGGTGGATTGCATGAAGCTTTTCAGGCTGTTGAGATAGCTATCCAAATAACTGAAGTCATGGTAGGGGAAGCCGGTGGCCAATAGGGCATTGTCGAGTGTTTTTTGCTCGCTGGTGCGGATGCGGTAATTGTTGAGTTTGGCGCCGCTGCCTCGGGTAGCGGAAAACATTTCGTCGCGAACTGGGTCAAAAATCACGCCATGCATCAATCGCCCTTTTTCTTTTACGGCGATAGAAACACTAAATTGGGGAAACTGATGTAGGAAATTGGTGGTGCCGTCAAGAGGGTCGATGATCCATTCATAATCCGATTTTTTTGATTTTACAACGGTTTTACCGCTCTCTTCGGCTAAGATGGCATGATCCGGATAATATTTTTTAATCGTCTGTATAATAATTTCTTCGGCTTCTTTGTCCACCTCGCTCACATAGTCATTCTTGCCTTTGTGTTCAATATTAAGACGATCAATATTCTCTAAATGGTGAAGGATTTTGCTGCCGGCCTGTCGAGCGGCAATGCTTGCAATATTGAGTAACGGGTGCATAGTGAATTCCTGTGTTGGTGCGGGTTTAATCGTTAAAATCGGTTAGAGCCAAAAAGTGGTTAGCAAAACGCTAAAATACCCATGGAAAAGAAAGAGAATTATAACGGAAAAACACAATGATTGAAGATTATGCGTCACACAAAAACTTGTCAAAAATCCGGATTGTACTGATTGAGACCTCGCACCCGGGTAATATCGGCAGTGTGGCAAGGGCCATGAAAAACATGGGGCTGACACGTTTGGTACTGGTCAGCCCTAAAGAATTCCCCAGTCAGATTGCTTCGGTAAGGGCGTCGAGCGCTGCCGATGTACTCAATTCCGCCAAGGTGGTGGAGACACTTGACGAGGCGGTGCATGGAGCAAAACTGGTGGTTGGAGCCAGTGCACGCTTGAGAAAGGTGGCCTGGCCGCAGCTGGATGTTCGTCAAACTGCAGAATTGGCCATAACCACTTCGGATGAAGGGGATGTGGCTCTGGTGTTTGGACGCGAGGACTCCGGATTGAGTAACTCCGAACTCGATAAATGCCATTATCTGGCGCACATCCCGACCAACCCCGAATACAGCTCTTTGAATTTGGGTGCGGCGGTTCAGGTTTTTGCTTATGAGTGTTTAATGGCAACGGATATTGAACGTCTTCACAGCAAAGGTTATCGTCATAAATTGGCTTCGACCGAGCAGTTAGAGGGTTTTTATGATCATCTTTATCAGGCATTACAGGATATTGAGTTTTTGGATCCAGCCAAAAACGCACGTTTTATGAGGCGCATGCGCAGGTTGTTTAACCGCACGCAGCTGGATGTGAAAGAGATAGATATTTTGCGAGGAATTTTAACCGCCGCGCAACGCCAGGCTTATGCCAATCAACGAGAGGAATGAGTGTGTTCAAACGATTGAGATCGGATATTAATTGTGTGTTCGAGCGTGATCCAGCCGCGAGAAATACCTTTGAGGTGTTGACGACTTACCCCGGTTTACATGCTATTTTGTGGTATCGGGTTGCCCACTGGTTCTGGGGTAAGGGTCTGAAATGGCTGGCTCGATTTATTTCAAGTTTATCACGTTGGTTTACGGGTATTGAAATCCATCCCGCCTGTAAAATCGGTGAACGTTTTTTTATCGATCATGGCATGGGGGTGGTGATTGGTGAAACGGCCGTCATCGGTGATGACTGTACTTTGTATCATGGTGTGACTTTGGGGGGAACTACGTGGCAAAAAGGTCAACGCCATCCAACCCTGGGAGATAGGGTTGTGGTTGGCGCCGGTGCAAAAGTTCTAGGGCCGATTAAGATTGGCAGTGATGCGCGTATCGGTTCAAATGCCGTGGTTCTCAAGGCAGTTCCGAATGGCCGCACGGTTGTGGGCATACCTGGCAGAATTGTGGAGCAGGACAAGAGCGAAGCCCAGCAGCGACGGGCTAAGATGGCTCAGAAAATAGGGTTTGATGCTTACGGCATGAAGCAGGACGCGGCAGATCCGGTTGAGAAAGCGATCTACAGTTTGTTGGATCATATTCAGGTGCAGGATGAAAAGCTGGAAAAAATGGCTTTAGAGCTTCAAAAGCTGGGTGGGGAGTCTATAGATATGCATATGCCGAAATTGGATGATGCCGTCCTTGAGCCGGATGACCCTGAACAGGCGGCACACTTGAAGTCAGGTTTGAACCCTGAAAATGATGGAAATAATAAAAGTGGATAGCGGGATAAGATGAGTTTATTTCAATAGTTGAGTTATTTGGTTGGTTATTATATACTTTATCCATCCGTTTAGAATGGGAATAAAATAATGAAACTGACTTCGAAAGGACGTTACGCGGTAACTGCCATGATTGACATTGCTTTGAACCAAAGTAATGGTCCAATTACACTCGCTCTGATTTCAGAGCGCCAGGGGATTTCGCTGTCTTATCTTGAGCAATTGTTTGCCAAACTCAAGAAGGCCGATTTGGTGTCCAGCGCGAGAGGCCCGGGTGGCGGGTACCGATTGAGCAGGCCTGCCGAAGAGATTTCAATCAGTCAAATCATTCATGCTGTGGACGAGATTATTGATGCCCGAAAATGTGCCGGTAAAGCCAATTGCCATGGTGGGGAGCAATGCCTTTCGCATGAGCTTTGGAATGATTTAAGTGTTTTAATTGATTCTTTTTTAAAGGACATTAATTTGCAATCCCTGATGGACAGGGAACGTGATGTTCTAAAAGAAGTGAAATTCGGTTAAAAGGTAAAGGAGTGAATATGGCCGTTACTTTAACGGAAGCAGCAGCGCAACGTGTTAAAACAATGATCTCTAAACGAGGTTCTGGTCTAGGTTTAAGAGTGGCGACCAAAGTCAGCGGATGTGCCGGTTTTTCCTACGTGGTGGATTATGCTGATGAGATAGGTCCTGACGATGTTGTTTTTGAAAGTTTTGGCGTCAAAGTGGTTGTCGATCCCAAAAGTTTAGAGAATATTGACGGCATGGAAGTTGATTATGTAAAAGAAAGTCTTTTAAATGAAGGGTTTGATTTTAAGAATCCGAAAGTCAAGGATAGTTGTGGTTGTGGTGAATCCTTTACTGTCTAATTCGATCTCTCAAGAAAAGACAGTACACAACTGAGACCCCGGCCAATGCCGGGGTTTTGTTTTTATGCAGTCTGTTTGAATAATTGATAGAATAATGCGACTGTTTTTAAAGGGAAAGCAAATGGAACGGACTTTTTCAATTATTAAGCCGGATGCCGTATCTCGAAATCTAATTGGTGTGATTCAGAAACGCTTTGAAGATAACGGGTTACGTATTGTCGCCTGTAAAATGCTGCAGTTGACTCGAGAACAGGCGGAAGCATTTTATCAGGAACATAAAGGCCGCGAATTTTACGAGCCTTTGATTGGCTTTATGATTTCCGGACCTTTGGTGGTGCAAGTGCTGGAAGGTGAGAATGCGATTTTGAAGAATCGTGAGATCATGGGGGTAACGGATCCTAAGAAAGCGGCTGAAGGAAGCATTCGCGCCGATTTTGCCAATTGCGTGCGCGAAAATTCGGTGCATGGTTCGGATTCGTCAGAGAGCGCCGCTAGAGAAATAGGCTTTTTTTTCAGCCAGACAGAACTGTGTCCGCGCAAAATAAAAGAGTAAGTTAAGAGTGACAATGGAAATAACGGAAAAGGTCGACCTGCTCGGAATGGACAGGGCTGCTATGGAGGCGTTTTTTACGCAGATTGGTGAAAAGCCTTTTCGCGCTTCCCAAGTGATGAAATGGATTCATCAGCACGGTGTCAGTGAGTTTGATGAAATGACGAATTTGAGCAAAGCGCTTCGTGAGAATTTGAAAGCGGTTGCTCAGGTAAGGACACCAAAAATTGTCTCGGAACAACATTCGGATGACGGCACCATCAAATGGTTATTGGAAGTCGATAACCATAATTGCATTGAAACTGTTTTTATCCCGGAAAAGAGTCGAGGTACTTTGTGTATCTCATCCCAAGTTGGGTGTGCCTTGGAGTGTCGTTTTTGCTCTACTGGTCAACAAGGCTTTAATCGCAATCTTGAAAACTGGGAAATCATCGCTCAGATGTGGGTCGCCAATAAAGCTTTGGGTTGCAAACCCAAAGAGGAACGCAAGATTTCCAATGTGGTGTTTATGGGTATGGGAGAACCATTGCTCAATGTCACGCATGTTTTCCCGGTTGCCCGTATTTTGATGGATGATTATGCATATGGCCTTTCAAAACGTCGAGTCACAATCAGTACGGCCGGTGTGGTTCCTGCGATTGATAAAATCAAGGAAGAGGTGGATGTCAGCCTGGCGATTTCATTGCATGCGCCCAATAATCCTTTGCGGGATATTTTAGTGCCGCTCAACCAAAAGTATCCCCTTGAGGAGTTGATGCCGGCTTTGCAACGTTTTGTCGAAGGCGGACACAGTAAAAAACATGTAACGGTTGAGTATGTGATGTTGGATAAGGTCAATGACCTGCCGGAACATGCTGATCAGTTGATTGAGCTGCTTGGGGATCTGCCTTGCAAAATCAACTTGATTCCCTTTAATCCGTTTCCAAATACCGAGTATGTGCGTTCCTCCAATAATGCCATTCATCGCTTTCAACAGAAATTGACCGATGCCGGTCTAAACTGCACTGTTCGAAAAACCCGTGGAGAGGACATTGATGCGGCTTGCGGTCAGTTGGCCGGAAAGGTTAAGGACCGTACTAAACGAACCGTTCACCGGGTAGACTTCAAAGATTAGCCCTGACTGCAATTAACAAGGATTGAGAATGACTGAACAAGAGAATGTCGAAGTGCCATTGAATGAGTTGCTGAGCAAAACTCGAAAAGCCAGGCATCTCAGTGTGGAAGAAGCGGCGAAAAGCCTCAACTTGTCAGTCGAACAATTGGAAAACCTTGAAGATGCGGAATTGAATCTGGCTGAGCTGAGCCCTTTTGAAAGAGGCTATCTACGTAATTACATGGGCTTGTTGGAACTTGATGAGAGTCTTTATGAGACCTATTTCCCCAGCGCACAGCCAGTGGGCAGTCAACTGAAATCGATGAAACGTTTTCAGTTTGTGGAGCCCAAGCCTGCACTCTTTATGAGTGTTGGGCGATTTATATTAATTTTGGTCATACTGGCAGCGGCCGGTATTGCGGTCTGGATGTCGTTTTAGGGTCGATTTTTCGCCTGTTTGAACATTGTGATCAGCCATTTCACCTGCTATTAAAAATTACAAAGAGTTTAAAAACTTATGGGAAAACAGATTTCAGCCATTCGTGGTATGAATGACCTTTATGGTTCAGAAGTAGAAGCGTTTGATTACTTGCTCACCCAAGCTCAACAGACTTTACAACAGTATGGTTTTCAATCTATCCGCTTACCGATTGTTGAAAAAACAGAGCTTTTTGCGCGTTCCATCGGTGAGGTGACCGACATCGTTGAGAAGGAAATGTATACCTTCGAAGATCGTAATGGAGACAGCCTCACTTTGCGTCCCGAAGGAACGGCCGGATGTGTACGCGCCATGATCCAAAACGGTTTGATCCATAATCAGATTCAGAAGCTGTACTACAGTGGCCCAATGTTCCGTTATGAGCGTCCTCAAAAAGGTCGGTACCGTCAGTTTCATCAGTTTGGCGTTGAAGTGTTTGGCGTAAATGATGTGGACATTGATGCAGAGCTGATTGCCTTGAGTGCGCGTCTATGGGATAAACTGGGTCTGGACAAGCTGGAACTGCAGATTAATTCCCTGGGAAGTCAAGAAGCTCGAAGCGCCTATAGAGACAAGCTGGTTGCGTATCTTACCGAGCATAAAGATCAGTTGGATGAGGATAGTCTAAGACGCCTGGAATCGAACCCTTTGAGGATTCTGGATACTAAAAATCCAGATATGAAGAGTGTGGTCGACAAGGCTCCAAAATTGATTGAGCATCTGGACACCGAATCCGCCGAGCACTTTGCAAATTTAAAGGCGTATTTGGATGATTTAGGCATAGAATATGTTGTTAATCCCAACCTGGTACGAGGCTTGGATTATTATAATCGTACGGTCTTTGAATGGATTACCACAGAGCTTGGTGCACAAGGAACCGTCTGTGCGGGTGGACGTTATGATAGTTTGGTCGAGCAAATTGGCGGCAAGCCGACACCGGCGGTTGGATTTGCGATGGGAATCGAGCGTTTAACGGCTTTGTTGCAAGATAAAGCCTTGGTTCCTTCACAAGCCTTAGCGGATATTTACGTGGTGTTGGTGGGTGATAAGGTACATAGACCAGGCCTGGTCATTTCTGAAATGCTACGAGAAGCTTTGCCGGATTTGAAGGTGCAGATGAATTGCGGTGGCGGAAGTTTCAAAAGCCAGTTTAAGAAAGCCGACAAATCCGATGCGCGCTATGCAATCGTTTTAGGTGATCAGGAAGTCGAGAACCAACAAGTTGCCGTAAAACCGCTCAGAGAGGATGCCGAACAAACCTTGGTGTCATGGGATGGGCTGGCCGCTTATTTGCAGGCTCGTTTCGATTAATTCATTAATTTGAAACGAATTATAATCATTGAACAGAATTTAACAATCGAATAGGGAATTCATAATTATGAGTCGTTATGAAACGGAAGAAGAACAGGTTGAAGCAATCAAATCTTGGTGGAAAAAGAACGGCACTCAGTTATTAACGGGGCTTTTGGTTATTGCGGTGGCTTTCTCCGGTTGGCGTTATTGGAATCATCAAAATCAAGTCAAGTCCATGAATGCTTCCGCACTGTTTGAAGTGATGCAGATGAATTTACAGCAGGGTACGTATGGTGAGGTTTCCCGAGAAGGGTTGAAGCTGATTCAAGAACAGCCCGAGAGTCCTTACGCCGCAGCCGCTGCGATGATGCTGGCGAAGTACAGTTATGAAAAAGGTGAGTTTGATACGGCTAAACAGCATCTTGAATGGGTTCGTAGCCATGCACAGGACGATTCAATCAAGCAAGTAGCGACTCTACGTTTGGCAAGATTGTTGGCCGACAAACAAGAGTTTTCAAGCGCACAAGGTGTACTTAATCAGGTGAACAAGGAATCTCTTTTACCCGCAGAAAAGGCCGGTATGGATTATGTCTCTGGATTAATTGCACTGGGTCAGGCCAATCTGTCTGACGCGGCAGACGGGTTTCGAAAGGTGGTCAATAATCCTGATGCATCCAAGACCTTACAAGGGATTGCTCAGATTCAATTGGATGATTTACCTCACTAAATCAATTTTTACGGATTGATGGTTTTAGTTTTTATATAGGATGCATGCAGTGAATTTTTTACGCGGCGCTTCATTGATTTTCTTGGCACTCGGTTTGACCGCGTGTTCCTCTTCAAAAGTGGTCAGAGTGCCAGCCAGTTTGACACCGCTGGATTCTCCGTTGCAGATTGAGAGAAATTGGCAGGTACAACTCAATGAGATGCGTGCCTTTGAAGAGAAAGGCTTGAATATCGCACAAAACAAAGAAATGGTTTTTGCGGCCGATGTTCAGGGCTTGGTCTCGGCCTTTGCCAAGGAGAACCAGTCACGCTGGACAGATCAGGTACTGTGGCAAATTCAGCTTTCTGAAAAGATTGTTTCCGGCCCTGTTCTTGATCAGAATCACCTGATTATCGGTACGGCCAAGGGGAAAGTGATTGCACTTTCCAGTGAGTCGGGAGACGTAGTCTGGCAGACGCAGCTATCTAGTGAGGTGGTGGGTCGAGCTGTGGTTGCTGAACAGAAACTCTTCACTCGCACTGTGGACGGCCGCCTCTATGCCTTGAGTGCGACAAACGGGCGCATTATCTGGGTTACGGAGAATCAAATCCCTAATCTTTCTCTCAGGGGCGTAGCCCCCGTGCTTTATCATCAGGCTCGTCTCTACATTGGATGGGAGACCGGTAAGGTAGAGGCGGTGTCAGCGGATTCTGGGAAATCTCTGTGGGAAAGCCGTATTGCCATACCTAGAGGGCGCACTGACTTGGAACGTATGGTCGATGTTCAGGCTTCCTTGGTGATTAAGCAAGATCGCCTGTTTGCATTGGGCTATCACGGCAAGTTGGTGGCAATGAACCTTGAGAATGGCAACCTCTACTATGCCAAGGATGTGTCCGGTTATCGTGACTTTGTTGTTGATGATCAGGCGATTTATGTGGTCGATGAAGATGATATTGTGCATGCATACGACCTTTCCAACGGTACCAAGCTATGGAGCCAGGTTGGTCTGAAATACCGCAGCTTAAGAGACTTAAAAGTTTACAAAGATATGCTTTTGGCGATTGATGGGCTTGGGTATTTACATTGGTTGAATAAGACCCATGGCACCATTTCAGCACGGGTCAAACACAGTAATGCGTACGGTGACGAAGATCAGGTTGTTCAAGCATTAGTCGAGGGAGATAGACTCTACTTGTTGGATAATGCCGGCACCATCAATAGCTATCAGGTCGAACCTTCTGATTTATCCACTTTTCAAACCGCAGCGGAACCGACCGCCGCTGAGCAAGGCCAATAAATAATGAGTAAACCTGTCATCGCCCTGGTAGGGCGTCCAAATGTTGGTAAGTCAACATTATTCAACCGGTTGACTCGCTCAAGGGACGCCATAGTGGCAGACTATCCCGGGTTGACACGTGATCGCCAGTACGGAACAGGGCGAGTGGGGCAGTCTGACTATATTGTTGTTGATACCGGTGGCTTGAGCGGCGAGACAGAGGGCGTGGATCCTTTGATGGCCGGTCAGGTTCAAGCTGCTCTGGAAGAAGCGGATGCAGTTTTGTTTTTGGTGGATGGCCGCCAAGGATTGACCCATGGTGACGAGGTCATCGCTAAATACATTCGCCAGTTTGATAAAACGGTTCAGATTTTGGTCAATAAGACCGAAGGTTATGACCATGATCTGGCAAAATCAGATTTCTATCAGTTGGGACTGGGTGATCCTTTGCCGATTTCTTCGGCGCACGGCGATAATGTAGCCAATTGCATCAACCATGTACTCGATCAGATTCCTCAAAAAGAGGGAGAAAACGAACAGGAGTTGGACGACCATCCAGGCATTCGTGTGGCCGTGATCGGACGTCCCAATGTGGGTAAATCAACGCTCATCAACCGTATGATCGGTGAGCAGAGGGTGGTTGCATTTGATATGCCGGGCACCACGCGAGACAGTATTTATGTGCCTTTTGAGCGTGACGGACAGGAATATACACTGATTGATACCGCCGGGGTGCGCCGACGTAAGAATATCTCGGAAAAAGTCGAGAAGTTCAGTATTGTCAAAGCCATTGAGGCGATGGAAGATTCGCATGTGGTTATTCTGGTGATTGACGGCTCTGAAGGGCTGACTGATCAGGATTTGACGCTGCTTGGTTTGGCGATTGAATCCGGGCGAGGTTTGGTTTTGGCGGTCAATAAGTGGGACAATTTGGATGCCGATCAGCGCCAGAAAGTGAAGCATGAACTCAGTTTCCGCTTGCAGTTTGCTGACTATGCCAAACAGCATTTGATTTCGGCTTTACATGGTACTGGCGTGGGAGATCTATTCAAGACCGTTAAGAGTGTCTATCTGGCGGCGATGAAGCGGGTTTCTACCTCCGACCTGAATCGTGTTCTTGAGCAGGCGGTATTGGAGCATCAGCCGCCGCTGATTTCCGGCAGACGAGTCAAGTTACGTTATGCTCACTTGGGCGGACTTAATCCACCGAGAGTCATTATCCATGGGACTCAAGTCGATCGCTTGCCTCAAGCTTATACGAAATATTTGACCAATGTCTTTCGTAAAGCCTTCAAATGGGTCGGCACGCCAGTGACCATCGAATACAAAGTCACGGCTAACCCCTTTGAGGGTCGTAAGAATAAATTGTCTGAACGTATTCGGCGTAAAGAAGGAGAGCCGGTTGCGTTCAAGAAAAAGAAAAAGCGTACCCAAAAAAGCAGGACTTAGTCGGCTCTTGATTTGAGACACTGAGTTTCCAATTTAATTAAGCATCATTCTGACAATACTAAGAGTTTAGACAGCATTATGAGTCCAAATCCGGCTAAACGCATTCGAGAAATTCCCTATAACTACACCTCTTTTTCAGATAAAGAGATCGTGCTGAGATTTCTGGGGGAATCAGGTTGGCGAACCATTGAATCCTTGCGTGATTCGAGAAATACCGGCCGTTCTGCACGCATGCTGTTTGAAGTCTTGGGGGATATGTGGGTCGTGACACGCAACCCTTATATTCAAGACGATTTGATTGAAAACCCAAAACGTCGTGATGCTTTGGTTAAAGCTTTGAATCACCGTTTGAAACAGGTAGAGCAGCGTCTTAACGGCAATGAGCTGGCCGAGGATCTGTTGCTGTCGGTTCGCGATGCGGTGATCTCGTTTTCCGAGTGGTTTCCAAGACAGATTGAGCTTAGATCGCAAGTTAAGAAAAAACTCTCGAAATTCACGCGTAATGACAATATCGATTTTGGCGGACTGGCTCGAGTGTCGCATGCCACTGATGCCACCGACTGGCGTGTGGAGTTGCCCTTGGTGGTGGTGTCGCCCGACAAAGAGGAAGAAATTGCCTATATCGTCAATGCCTGCATTGAACTCGGGTTGACGATGATTCCACGCGGTGGGGGCACCGGCTATACCGGTGGCGCGATTCCATTGCATCAGGATTCGGTGGTCATCAATACTGAAAAGCTCGAGTATATGAGTCTGGTTGAGCAGGCTGAACTGCCCGGAATCGGCAAGGTGCCGACCATTCAAACCGGCGCGGGGGTTGTGACTCGACGAGTTTCCGAACAGGCCGAACGTTTTGGTTATGTGTTTGCGGTGGATCCCACTTCACAGGATGCTTCTTGCATTGGCGGTAACATCGCCATGAATGCCGGCGGTAAAAAGGCGGTGTTGTGGGGGACGACTTTGGATAATCTGGCTTCCTGGAAAATGGTCATGCCGGATGCCACCTGGTTGGAAATAAGCCGCATCAATCACAATTTAGGCAAACTTCAAGACCAGAAACTGGTCAGCTTTGAGATGCAACGCTATGAGATGGATGGCGTAACCAAAATTGATTCGCCGGTTCGCCTGGATATGCCTGGCTCCGCTTTCCGTAAAGCGGGATTGGGTAAGGATGTAACGGACAAGTTTTTAAGCGGTTTGCCAGGGGTTCAAAAAGAGGGCTGTGACGGTATTATCACGTCGGCGCGTTTTGTTGTGCATCGCATGCCGAGCCATACACGTACCGTCTGTCTGGAGTTTTTCGGTACCGATCTGAGTCTAGCCGTGCCGGCGATTGTTGAAATTACCGATTTCATTGAAAGCAAAAAGCAGCAAGGCATCCTTTTGGCCGGTCTCGAACACTTGGATGAGCGTTACATCAAGGCGGTGAAATACAACACTAAGGCCAACCGTAAAGGTTTGCCGAAAATGATTCTGCTCGCCGATATTTGTGGTGAAAACGGTTTTGAAGTCGCCAATACCTGTAGTGAGATTGTCGAACTTGCCAATAAACGCGATGCAGAGGGGTTTATTGCCGTTTCCGAAGAGGCGCGTAAACGTTTCTGGTCGGATCGTTCGCGCACCGCTGCCATCTCTGCACATACCAACGCCTTTAAAATCAATGAAGATGTGGTGATTCCGCTTGAGCGTTTGAATGATTACAACAATGAGATTGAACGCATCAATATCGAATTGTCGATTCAAAATAAATTGGATATTCTGGATTCACTGAGTGATTACTTCTCATCACCGATCAAGGAGTTCAGTCAGGAAGACGATTTTGAGGACAGTAAAGGACCGACCAGTTACTTTAAGGGCAAGGTTGAGGCGACTAAAAGCCACCTCAGTCAGGTCAAGCAGCGTTGGTCATCCATTTTGGCACATTTGGACACGCCAGCCGAGCAGCATTTGAATCTGTACCCTGCTGGTGTGGCCGACAAAGTCCGTGAAGGTGACCAAGTGATCAACCTGCTGCTGCGCCGCGATTTGACGGTTTCTTATCGTCAGGAAGTGTTGGAGTTCCTTAAAGAAACGTTCATGGGTCATGATTTTGAGCCTTTGCACAAGAAACTTAAGGAGTTGCATTTTGAACTGCGCAACGCACGTTTGTTTGTGGCACTGCATATGCATGCCGGCGACGGTAATATCCATACCAATATTCCGGTGCATTCCAATAACTATGAAATGATCCACCTTGCCGATAAGGTAGTGGATCGTATTATGGATATCGCGCACCGACTGGGTGGGGTCATTTCCGGTGAACACGGAATCGGTTTGACCAAATTCCAATACCTGGAAGCCGACAAAATCGCCGATTTTGTTCAGTATAAGCAAAAAATCGATCCTCAAGGCCATTTCAACCGAGGTAAGTTGATGCCCGGTTCCGGTTTGCAGAAGGCCTATACGCCGTCATTGCAATTGGTTCAGCAAGAGGCGTTGATTCTGGAAGCGACCGAGCTGGATGAGCTGAATAATGACATCAAGGATTGTTTACGTTGCGGTAAGTGTAAACCGGTCTGTCAGACGCATATCCCACGGGCAAACTTGCTGTACTCGCCACGCAATAAGATTTTGGCGACGGGTCAGGTCATCGAGGCTTTCCTGTATGAAGAGCAGACACGGCGTGGTATCTCCTTGCATCATTTCGATGCCATGAACGATGTGGCTGACCACTGTACCACTTGTCACAAGTGCGAAGCGCCATGTCCGGTGGACATCGATTTCGGCGACGTGTCGATCCGCATGCGGACGATTCTGACCAATATGGGACAGAAAAAGAACAGCCTGATGGTGAAAGCCGCGCTACTGTTCCTGAACACCAAAAATCCCATGACCATCAAAGTGTTACGCAAAACCATGATTGGTTGGGGCTCAATAGCCATTACCTTGGGGCACAAATTGGCAAAATGGACAGGCCTGGTTGGCCGCAAAAAAGTCTTGCCAGCCAGTTCCAGTCAACCGGCTTCGGTACAATTGCAGGTAATCAACTTTGTACGCAAACCTTTGGATACCGGTCCAAACCAAAGCAGTTACCGCAATGTACTGGGTCTGGAAGATGCGACCCAGATTCCGATTGTGCGCGATCCGGCGAAAACTACCGAAGATTCCGAAGCGGTCTTTTATTTCCCTGGGTGTGGTTCTGAGCGTCTGTTCAGCGACATTGGCCTGGCGACCATTTCATCGTTGTACGATGCAGGGGTGCAAACCATATTGCCACCAGGTTATCTTTGCTGTGGTTATCCTCAAGCGGCAGCGGGTCTGGCGCAAACCAGCTCGCAAATCACGACGGAGAACCGTGCCTTGTTCCATCGTGTCGCCAATACATTGAACTACATGGATATTAAAACGGTGATCGTCTCTTGCGGTACCTGTTACGATCAGTTGACCAAATATGAGTTCGAGCGTATTTTCCCAGGTTGTCGTCTGCTGGATATTCATGAGTTCTTGACTGAAAAGGGCATGGGGCTGGAAGGGGCGACTGGCAAGCAATACCTTTATCATGCGCCGTGTCATGATCCTATGAAGCAGATGGATGGCACGCAAGTGGCCAAGGATCTGTTGCAGTCGGAAGTTCAGTTTAGTGACCGCTGTTGCAGCGAGGCGGGAACCATGGCCACGGCACGTCCAGATATTGCCCGTCAGTTGCGTTTTAGGAAAGAAGCCGAACTCAAACAGGGTTTGATTGATCTGACTGGAAAAGACAAGATTTCAGATGGCAGCGTCAAGGTGTTGACCTCCTGTCCTGCTTGCCAGCAAGGGCTGGGGCGTTATGCCGACAATACCGGGATGGATACCGATTACATCGTGGTGGAGCTAATGAAAAACCGTTACGGCGACAAATGGAATAAAGAATTCCTAGCCAAGCTCGAAGCGGGCGGTATTGAGAAGGTGTTACTGTAAACGGTTTTAGTAACATGTCCCGTCCTAAAATACGTTGACGGTTTTAAATAAGGTCAGTTACGTAAGTAACTGGCCTTTTTTGTGCACTTCTTCTGGCGTTTTCATTCCAAGACTCAGGTGCGGTCTGTATTCATTATAAAGCCTTACTGATTCGTCAATCAGGATTTTAAGTTCGTTAAAGGTTTTACATTTATACAGTAAAAACTCTTGCTTTAAAATTCCGTTCACTCGCTCGGCAAGTGCATTTTGATAGCAGTCATAGCCATCGGTCATCGATGGCCTGACACCATGTTTTCTTAAGCTCGATTGATAACGCTCTGAGCAGTATTGTGAGCCTCTGTCTGAGTGGTGGATGAGCTGGTTTTTATAGTCTTTACCTTTTACGGATTGTTCAAAGGCTTGAACCATATTGTCAGCTTTCATATCGTGGCTGAGCTTATGTCCAACGATCTTGCGTGAGTAGGCATCCGTTACTAATGACAGGTAGTGAATGCCTTGTTCACTTTCTACATAGGTGATGTCGCTGACAAACACTTGTTCAGGTTGCGTTAAGTTTGGCTCAACGTAAAGGTTGGGATGCTTTTTCATCCAGTGTTTACTATAGGTTGTTTTGATGTAACTCTTTGTGGGTTTCACTAACAGACCCAAGCTGCGTAAGCAGCTAAATAGGCCATCTCGGCCTATTTTAATATCGAGTGATTCCAGTGTGTCTTTAATATGATGATAAAGCTTTCTCGTGCCGAGTCGTGGTAGTTTTCTTCTAATATCCAGCACAATACTTTCTATGCGTTGCCATTGCTCATAGCGCTTTTCATCTCGAGTCTTAGCTTGGTAATAGGCTTGTCTTGATAAGCCAAACAATTGGCACAGGTGCGTTAGACTGACTCTTTTTTGTTGCCGTCTTTTTTCAATTGTTTGGCTAAGTGCTTTTTTCTGAGCTGCGTTCCGTACTGACTATCCAGAAGATCGACCATTTCATTTAGAATGCTATTTTTGAGCTGTTCGTCTGATAGCTGGCGCTCTAGACGTTTGATGGCTTGTGCTGGGGTTTCGGGGGCAGTCTTGGATTGGGGTTTTGACACGGTCGGTTCCTTATGGAGTTTTGTCCAGTCCAGATTACCATGTTTTCTCAACCAGGTTAATACAGTACTACGGCCTTGGATGCCGTAATGTTTTTGAGCTTGCTTGTAGGTAAACGTGCCTTTTTCTACTTGTTCTACAACGGATAATTTAAAGCCTAGAGTGTAATCACGTTGGGTTCTTTTTCTATGCGGAATGTCCATGGATAGGTCTCCAATGTGTCAACCTATTTCAGGACGGGACAACAGATATAAAAAAGGCACTCAATTGAGTGCCTTTTTTATTGCATCAAACTAAGGAACCTATGATTCAATCAGAGCTTCCTAAGCAGGCCTGCCCGTTTTGCTGAAGCCTGAAAGCAAGATTACTTGGCCGTTTGCGCTGCGTAATAGGCGGCCAGGTCTTTGATTTCCTGGTCGCTTAGGCCTTTGGCAAAAGGCACCATGGTTGCATCCTTACGGAAGCCATCACGGAAATCTTTCAGTTGTTTTTCAAGGTAGCTGGCGTGTTGTCCGGCCAGTTTAGGAAAGTTCGGAACCATGCTGTTACCATCGGCACCGTGGCAACCAACGCAGGTTTTGGCCTTAGCAGGCTCTTCAATGGCATGTGCTGAGGCGCTCATCAATACACCAGTAGTCATTGCTGCAACAAGTAATTTTTTCATTATTCTGTACCCGTGAGTTATTTAGTTAATCGCCCATCATTAAAATCGAAGATGGCGTTAGGGTCAAGTGCGAGCTTGCCTAAGCTTGGGAAATTTACAAAAAAAAACCGCCCAAGGTAGAACCTGTGGGCGGCATGTCGCTGAAACTCTATGTTAAATTATAGAGAAGCAGTGTAAGCAGCGATGTTTTCGATGTCTGCGTCAGAAAGACCAGCAGCCATTGGAGCCATCATAGAAGTCATAGGACCTACTTGCTCACCCGCTTTGTACTTGTGCAGTTTAGCAGCGATGTCCGCAGCTGGCTGACCAGCTAGTTTAGGACCTACTCCGCCTTCACCGGCAGCACCGTGACAACCAACACAAGTTGCATAAGCACCTTGACCTGCAGCTGCATCACCAGCTTGTGCCGCAGCACCGAAAGAAACTAGACCAGCAGTCGCTAGTGCAATGATTACTTTTTTCATAATGTACTCTCCTAAAGCACTTGATAAAAAACTCGGGTTTAACCCTGGGTGCAATTACAAACGAAAAGCCCTGTTTAGTCAAGATAGAAACCTTGAGTAATCCTTAAAAAAGGGCGGAATTGTGAATAAAACCATAAGCTTTTGACTCAACCTTTGATAAAGTGACGTTTAATGTTTAGGAGAGTGTCAAGCCGGAAAGTTTTGCGGCACAAAAGCTAGGTTTTTATAGCTACGATAAATAACGCATTGGGAGAATGATTTGTTTCGATTATGGATTTTAGTCGTTGTGATGACGATCATCAGTTGGTTCGTATTACGCCTGGTTAACAAACCCACGCACATCGCTTGGGTGTTTCTGTTTTGGGTGGCGGCCATCATGGGGGCGACCTTGTTGCTTTATGGTGTGTCGGTGTGGTTCACCAGTCAACAAACTTAAAGGGTCGAAATAAAACAGAGAATCAGTCCTTTCCAGCTTATGTTGTCGGCTCGGGACAGGCCTGTTCATTTTGTGTTTGGCCTAAATCAAGTCGATTTAGTTGGAATCCGCCTGGATTTGCGCTTTAAACTCCTCTCTAAGGCGTTGGAAGCTTTGGTAACGTGAATAGGCAATGTCACCGTTTTCAACCGCCGCTTTAATGGCGCATTGAGGTTCGATCGTGTGTGTGCAGTTATTGAACTTACACTGTCCAAGAAACGGTGCAAAATCAGGGTACATCGATTCCAATTCCGCCAGGCTGCAAGGCATGGGACTGAATTGACGTACGCCCGGTGAGTCGATCAGATTCCCGCCGTCGTCCAGCCCGGGAGTCGATTCTGGAAGATGGTACAAGATACTGTTGGTTGTGGTGTGCTTGCCTAAACCGGAAGCGTCTGAAAGCTCTCCGGTGCGGATGTCCAAATCGGGAATCAATGCGTTGATCAGAGACGACTTTCCGGCACCGGAAGGGCCGACGAAAACTGAGTTTTTGTTCGACATGATCGCTCTTAGGTCGTTTAAGCCTTCCTGTGAGACGCAGGACGCGGCCACCAGTTCAATTCCCATCTCATCATAAGGTTCAAGCAGCTCGGCAACGGCTTCCCATTCGTCATCGGATTGCAATAAATCGACTTTGTTGATGATAATCACAACGGGAATGTCAAGCTGTTGGGCCGCCACTAGATAGCGGTCAATCATATCGGGATGGATTCCCGGTACCACTGGAGTGACCACGCCGATAAAATCGATATTGGCGGCCACCATGCGGGTTTGACCACGAAACCCCGGACGGCTTAGTTCGTGCGAACGTGGTAACACACTCACCACTACACCACTGTTGGCTTCCATATCGCTTTGCCAGATGACGCGGTCGCCGGCCACCAGTTTGCCTAGGTGTTGGCGTATGGCACAGTTATGCTTTTCACCGTCTTCACCTTCAACAAGCACGCGTTTACCGAAACTGGTAATGACCAGGCCTGTCTGTTCTTCACCCAGCAGGCTTTTATCATCCAGCTCTCTGGCACGATTCTGTTCCAGAGATGATTTCTGGCGTTTGCCACTGACGCGGCGTTTTTGTTGGGTGGTGAGTTTGCGCTTGGCCATATGGATTCAGTTAGTCCAGCAAGGCGTCGATTTTAGCGGCCATGATCATATCGTTCATGGTCAGCCCTTTGGCATTATGTGTCGTCAGGGTCACGGTGCATTGGTTGTAGCCAAAACAGACTTCGGGGTGATGGTCTTCTCGATTTGAAATCCAGGTCACGGCATTTACAAAGGCAATGGTCTGGTGGTAGTTTTTAAAGCTGTAAGTCTTGCTGATTTTGGAATAATCAAGCGGGGCTTCCCATTCATGTAATTGGCTTAGGTTACTTTCGATGCTGGGAATGATCAGTGCTTTGCTGCCTTTAGGAATCTCTTCACAATGTTGGTTCACCAGTTCGTGGATTACGTTGTTAGCCGTTGTCATTTTTTAACCTCCAATGAAACTTCTTGGGCGTTGACGGGTAATGAATTCAAGTGGTCGATGCGGATCTTAGCCGGCGGGTGACTGTCATGATAGGCCGAATAATTTGGATCTGGAGTCAGGGTGCTGGCGTTGTCACGGTACATCTTAAGCAGTGCCGAAACCAAATGGTGCGCTCCGACGTGTTTAGCGGCGAAAGCATCGGCTTCAAATTCATGTTTGCGGCTTTTGATGGCGCTAAGTGGTCCTAAAAAGAAAAACAGGGTGGGCACGGCAGTCATAAACAGTAACAGTGCCGCGGCTGGTGTTTGCGTGGCCATTCCAAGCCCCGCATAAAATTCCGGCTGTTGCGCCAGCCAGCCCAGTAATGCCAAGCCGGCTAAACTCAGCAGGGTGCTTTCAAGCAGGCGTTGTTTGATGTGTCCGTGTTTGAAGTGGCCAAGCTCGTGAGCCAACACAGCCTCGACTTCTTCTGGTGAGAGCTTTTCTAAAAGAGTGTCAAAAAAGACGATGCGTTTGTTTTTACCGAAACCGGTAAAGTAGGCGTTGCCGTGACCTGAACGCGACGAGCCGTCCATCACGAAGATGCCGTTTGATTCAAATCCGGTGCGCTCCAGCAGGTTATTGATGCGGGTTTGCATAGCCTCATCTTCTAGGGGGGTGAATTTGTTGAAAATTGGCGCAATCCACTTTGGGTAGGCCCACATGATCACCAATTGGAAAGCCATCCACACCACCCAGGTGTAAAACCACCAGGCCTGTTCAAAATAGGCGTTCATGATTGATAGAATCACCCAGATGAGCGGCAAGCCTAAAGCCAGCATCAGTAACCATTGCTTGACCAGGTCGCTGATGAACTTGCCGGCGGTGGTTTTGTTGAAACCAAAGTCGGATTCGATTTTGAACGTGCTGATGATCGAAAATGGCAGGTGCAATAACGACAGGAACCACAAGGTCGACAGCAGAAAACCGGTATCGCGCCAGATAGGGTCGAGTTGGGTGTTCAACCAGAGATTGTAGAGATCCTGAAAGCCGCCGCCAATCGTCATGAAAACCAGGATGGCCGCATCGTAAAACAGGCCAAAACGACCAAGTTGAAGTTTGGCTCGACTGTAATCGGCCGCCTTTTGATGAGCCTCTAGCGTGACCGCTTGCTCAAATTCCTCGGGGACTTTGTCACGGTGTTTGCCAATGTGAAATTGGTTTTTGATGTTTAGCCAGGCTTCAATCAGCAGGTTTAAAATCAAGGCGGTCAGAAACAGTTGCGTAATCCAGTTCATGGTTCCCTTTCTTGTTTTTGGTTGAGTCTTTTATGGGTTAAGATAGCCGATATTGTAAGTGAAAAGAGAAAGATTTATGAAGTCGGATAAAAATTTAATTTGGATTGATCTGGAAATGACCGGTTTGGACCCCAAGACTCATCGAATTATCGAAATCGCCACAGTCGTGACCGACAGCGAATTGAACATCTTGGCAGAGGGGCCGGTCATTGCGGTGCAAACCGAACAGACTGATCTGGATTCGATGGATGAGTGGTGTACCACGCATCATGGGAATTCCGGTTTGACCAAACGCGTCCAGGAAAGTGGCATCACGATGCAACAAGCCGAACAGCAAACCCTCGATTTTTTGAAACAGTACGTACCTGCCGGAAAATCGCCGATGTGTGGCAACAGCATCTGTCAGGATCGACGCTTCATGGTCGAGCAGATGCCGGCTCTGGAGGCTTTTTTCCATTACCGTAATCTGGATGTCAGCACCTTGAAAGAGCTCGCGAGACGCTGGGCACCGAAAGTTTATCAAGGGCATCAAAAAAGCGGCGCGCACTTGGCGTTGGCCGACATCTTGGAATCCATCGGTGAACTCAAACATTATCGTGAGCATCTATTCAAATCGGAAATTTAACCTTCCATCTCGCCTGTAGGAATTTTACTTTTTTCGTAAAGTTTCTCTTTAGGGTCGCTCCGTGGGGTTTATTTTGGCAAAAATGTCTAAAAAAGCGCCCCTTAGAGTTCTAAAGCAACTCAAAATTTTATATAATTACGCCTTTTCCCGTCATCAAACTTGGGCGGGTATTTGAAACGTTTATAGCTTGCGATTCAATTCGTTTTCCCTTTGTTTTTAAAGGGTTTTGTCGGGTTGGGTTTGTTAAGTTTTATTTGGAGGACCATTGTTGTGGAAATGACTGGTGCCCAGATCCTCGTAAATTATCTCGAGGACGAGGGAGTAGAGCATATATGGGGGTATCCGGGTGGAGCAGTTTTGCCTATCTACGATGCCCTGGATACGGACGCTAAAAAATTAAGCCATATTTTGGTGCGTCACGAACAGGCTGCAGTGCATGCTGCAGACGGCTATGCGCGCTCTACAGGTAAACCAGGAGTGGTGCTTGTAACGTCGGGTCCCGGTGCAACCAATGCCGTGACCGGAATCGCAACCGCCTATATGGATTCGATTCCGATGGTATGCATTACCGGTCAGGTGCCAACCGCACTGATCGGCTTGGATGCATTCCAGGAGATTGATACCGTAGGGATTACAAGACCAATCGTAAAACACAACTTCTTGGTCAAGAGTGTTGATGAGCTTGCCAGTACGCTCAAAAAAGCGTTTTATTTGGCAACAACGGGCCGACCAGGCCCAGTTGTGATCGACATTCCAAAAGATATCCAAAACGCCAAAAGCACCTATGTTTATCCACAAGAAGTTGAGATGCGCTCCTATTTACCTGTAACTAAGGGCCATAGTGGACAAATTAAAAAAGCTGTGGAAATGATGCTTTCCGCTAAGCGACCTATTTTATACACCGGTGGCGGTGTAATCTTGGGTGACGCTTCTGAGGAATTAATCAAGTTGACGCATAAGTTAGGATTTCCGATTACCCAGACCTTGATGGGCTTGGGGGCATTTCCGGCTTCCGACAAACAGTCGGTAGGCATGCTGGGCATGCACGGAACCTATGAAGCGAACTTATCGATGCATCATAGTGATGTGATTATTGCCATCGGTGCGCGTTTTGACGATCGTGTGACCGGTAATTTGGAAAAGTTCTGCCCGGATGCAAAAATTGTTCATGTCGACATCGACCCTGCGTCGATTTCTAAAAACGTGATCGTCGACATTCCGATCGTCGGACCGGTTAAGCAAGTGTTGACCGAAATGAATGCTATTTTGGACAAGACCAAGCAGAAGGTTGACGAAGAAGCCTTGGCGGAGTGGTGGCAACAGATTGAACAGTGGCGTGCCACCAAATGTCTGCGTTACGATACCGCAGGTTCAAAAATCAAGCCTCAGGCGGCGATGGAAGCAGTATGGGAAGTCACTAATGGTGACGCTTATGTGGCTTCCGATGTCGGGCAACACCAGATGTTTGCCGCGCAGTACTATCCGTTTGACAAGCCACGTCGCTGGATCAATTCAGGCGGCTTAGGCACCATGGGCTTCGGTTTGCCGGCAGCCATGGGGGCGCAAATGGCCTTCCCGGATGCCACCGTTATCTGCGTGACCGGTGAAGGTTCAATCCAGATGAACATTCAGGAACTTTCGACCTGTCTGCAGTATGGGTTGCCGGTTAAGGTGGTCTGTCTGAACAATGGTTTCTTGGGCATGGTTCGTCAGTGGCAGGAGTTCTTCTATGAGCGTCGTTATTCCATGTCTTACATGGAGTCTTTGCCAGACTTTGTGAAGTTGGCGGAATCCTATGGTCACGTTGGCATGCGTATCGAAGACCCTAAAACCATGAAGGCTCAGTTGGAAGAAGCGTTTTCGGACAAAAATAAAGATCGTTTCGTGTTTATCGATATCATTACCGATCAGCAGGAAAACGTCTATCCGATGATTCCGGCCGGTGCAGGCTTGAACGAAATGATTTTGGTGTAGGGGTGTCTCGATGAAACATGTAATTTCAATGTTAATAGAAAATGAATCGGGTGCCTTGTCGCGTGTGTCGGGATTGTTCTCTGCCAGAGGCTATAACATTCATGCCTTAACGGTCGCGCCGACTGAAGATGAATCCTTGTCTCGCCTGACCTTGGTCACCAGTGGTACCGAGCAACAGATCGAGCAGATCGTCAAACACCTGAATCGTCTGATTGATGTGGTTAAGGTATTGGATTTAACCGAAGGCGCGCATATTGAGCGTGAACTCATGTTAATCAAACTCAATGCCATCGGTGAGGCGCGTGAAGAGTATAAGCGTTTGGCGGATATCTTCCGCGGTGACATCATTGATGTTACCGCAAGCACCTATACTGTGCAGATGGTGGGAGAAAGTAAGAAGCTGGATGCGTTTATCGACGCGTTGGATCCGGGCCTTATTTTGGAAACCGTGCGTTCCGGTACTGTTGGCGTGATGCGTGGAGAAAAGTGTTTACACCTGTAACGGGTTTGTAGATAATTCCCACAATTAATTTAAGTGGTTAATTTGACGGCTGAAACCAAAAGATCGGATAGGTCTTCTCAGTCGTCAATCATTAAGAATTCAAAAAATAAAGATAGGAATAGATAAATGCAAGTTTATTACGATAAAGATTGTGACCTTTCAATCATCCAGGGTAAGAAAGTAGCCATCATCGGTTTCGGTTCTCAAGGTCACGCTCATGCAGCCAACCTTCAGGATTCGGGTGTTGACGTAACCGTTGGTCTGCGTCCTGGTTCTTCTTCCATCAAAAAGGCCGAAGGTTACGGCCTAAAGACAGCTGACGTTGCGACTGCGGTTGCCGGTGCTGATGTTGTAATGATTCTAACTCCGGATGAGTTCCAGTCTGTTCTATATAAAGAAGAGATCGAGCCGAACATCAAGCAGGGTGCGACACTTGCATTCGCACACGGTTTCGCCATCATCTATAACCAAATCCAGCCACGTAAAGATCTAGACGTCATCATGATCGCTCCTAAGGCACCGGGTCACACTGTTCGTTCCGAATTCGTTCGCGGCGGCGGGATTCCTGACCTGATTGCGGTTGAGCAAGACGCTTCTGGTAACGCTAAAGAAATCGCTTTATCTTACGCTTCGGGTGTAGGGGGTGGTCGTACCGGTATCATCGAAACCACGTTCCGCGACGAGTGTGAAACTGACCTATTCGGTGAGCAGGCTGTTCTGTGTGGTGGTGCGGTTGAACTTGTTAAAGCCGGTTTCGACACTTTGGTTGAAGCGGGTTACGAGCCGGAAATGGCTTACTTTGAATGTTTGCACGAGCTTAAATTGATCGTTGACCTAATGTTCGAAGGTGGGATCGCCGACATGAACTACTCGATCTCCAATAACGCAGAGTACGGTGAATACGTCACCGGTCCTCGCGTTATCAACGACGAGTCACGTGCGGCAATGCGTCAAGCCTTGAAAAACATCCAGTCTGGTGAGTACGCTAAGCAGTTCATTCTTGAAGGTCAAGCGGGTTACCCATCCATGACCGCTGCACGTCGTAACAACGAAGAGCACGGTATCGAAGTGGTTGGTAAGAAACTGCGTGCAATGATGCCTTGGATTGCCAGCAACAAGATCGTCGACCAAGACAAAAACTAATTTTTAGGAGCTTGTTTTTACAATTTCTGCTTGTTTAAAGGCTCGCTTAGTGTGCTAAGCGTCACCTTTAAACGCCTTGAACTTGAAAAAAACGCTTCCTAAAACATAGACGTTGTTAGAAAGCCGAGTCAGAAATGACTCGGCTTTTTTGGTTTTGGACAGAGCATTTTTAGAGTTGATTGGGGTGGATTGTGATTTTTTATAAGGGTGTAAGAATCTTTGGTTCTGATAGTGGGTCTTATATATAGACACGCCGCCGGTTTTCCACGATATTGGCTTGAGTTAATATTAAAGAGTTTGCGATAAATTATTGGAGGGGTTTTATATGGGAAAAAATAGGTGGTTGATGGCCTTAGCTGCGGTTGGGGTTCATATTTGTATCGGTTCTGTTTATGCGTGGAGCGTGTACGTTAATCCGATTAAAGAAGAGATGAATTGGACCTTGACCGATGTGACGATCGCCTTCAGTATCGCGATTTTCTTTTTGGGTTTGTCCGCCGCTTTAATGGGTAAGTTCGTTGAGAAGAATGGCCCGAAAGTATCCGCGATTATTGCCGCGGTGTTATTCGGTTTAGGTACGATAGGTTCGGGTCTGGCCATCTTAATGGAATCCAAAATGCTTCTATACTTCTTTTATGGCGTATTGGGTGGCTGTGGCCTGGGGATTGGTTATATCGCTCCAGTATCCACCTTGGTTAAGTGGTTCCCTGATAAAAGGGGTTTGGCGACGGGACTGGCGATCATGGGTTTTGGTTTTGCCTCTGCCGTATGGGGGCCAACCATCAAAGTCTTAATTTCAGAAATTGGCGTTGCTTCAACCTTCATTGTCTTGGGGGTGACTTACTTCGTCATTATGTTCGCCTCGGCACTTTATTTAGAAAAACCGGAAGAGGGGTATATGCCCGAAGGCTTCAAGAAAAAGGTTGAGTCCGGCCATAAGACAATTAAACAAGATCTGGCTATGTTGGGGGTTCATGAAGCCGTCAAAACTCCGCGGTTCTATGGATTGTGGTTGATGTTGTTTATTAACGTCACCTGCGGTATTGCGATTATTGGTGTGGCATCACCATTATTGCAAGAGGTGTTGGGTGTATCCGCGTTGGTGGCCGCGGCGGCCGTCGGTTTGATGGGGATTTTCAACGGTGCGGGCCGAATCTTCTGGGCGTCGTTATCTGATTATTTAACCAGACCCGTTGTCTATATTATTTTCTTTGCCACCCAGGCCGTTGCGTTTTACGCTTTGCCATCCATTGCCGAGATTATCCTTTTTCAATTTGTTTTATATTTCATCATGTCTTGTTATGGAGGCGGCTTTGCGTCGATTCCAGCCTACATTGGAGATATTTTCGGAACCAAAGAATTGGGCGCGATTCATGGTTATATATTAACCGCTTGGGCCGCAGCAGGCCTGGTAGGGCCGCTGATTATTTCGATGGTTAAAGATGCAACCGGCTCTTATGCGGAAACTCTGTATGTGTTTTCCGGGTTCTTTGTTGTGGCCTTGGTGATCTCCATTGCCATGCTCATTAATATTAATACGATTCGAAAAAAACAGAATCTTGCTCAGTAATAGTAGTCTAAAAGAGCAGGCCTGTTCACTTACAAAACAATCGTTTAAGAGATCGCATCAAAGCCAGCTTTTGCTGGCTTTTGCGTTTAAAAGGTGAGTGACATTCGCCGTATTCTCTATTTTTTATCTAAAATTACACTTATTTTATTCTGGTTTGTCATAACCCTAGGTTTTTTTAGGGTTTACACTAATTGATAATGTTCACTACACTTCTTAAGCTAAAAGTGTTTTATTAAATAAAAATTTTGACGGAGGATAGATGTAATGTTGCGTTATCATTTAAAGCATTTGTGGTTTAGGAATCAATCCGAAGAGATTGTTTTTATTAATAAATATGCAGTACAAATGCGTGCGGGTCTCATGTTGATATTGCCCATTTATATGGTGATTGTGCTGTTCACAACCGTATTGGCGCCAACTTGGACGGTATTACCCAACACATTTGTGGAAGAGACGTTTGATATGACCGAAGAGTGGCGCACCATTTTTAACGTACAGGCCCATCGCACCGCCTTTGAGTACACCCTTCCCAGTTTAGTGCTGTTATATGGCCTGTTTGAAATGCTGGCGGGAATGTTTGTTAAAACCGCTTATCTTTCGCCCAGCGTTCATCTTGCCACCTTTTTAACACGCAATATTCGCCCTAAATGGGAGCCTTTAAAGCCTAAACGTTTTGCTTGGTTGATTGGCGCAACATTAATTGTCTCCTGCCTGATGTTTTTTAATCCAGACAGTGTCGCACGTTTCATAAATAACGTGTTTTTCATGGAACTCTTGCCAACTGATCGGAATTGGATGCCTGATTTTATTCCAATGCTGGTGGGGGTATGTTTTGTATTCATGTGGTTAGAAGCGGTATTTGGGCTTTGTTTAGGCTGCAAACTCCACTGGTTGCTGGTAAAAATGGGTCTTTTTAAAGAGCATTGTTATAACTGTATGAACGTAGATTTTGAGCAAAAGGCATGGATTGATGAGCGTAAGGCCCTGGAGGCCGATTTGAAAAAAACGGCATAAAATCTGAACAGGCCTGGTCTGCCTGTGTCAACACCTGGGGATCTAGCATAAAAAAGCCAGCATCTTGCTGGCTTTAAATGGGGGGATTACCGGGCTAATCTGGGGTTAGGCCGCTTTCTTGACCGCTTTTTTGACGGCGGCTTTCATTTTCTTCTTATTTGAAAAGCCTTTTTTAATCACTTTCTTGCTGGCTTTGTTGATGACAGACTTAGCGTCTTTCTTTTTCAGGTCTTTTTTGGCAACCAACTTCATGGTGGCTTTGGTAGCTGATTTTTTGACTGATTTTTTCTTAATTGCTTTTGCCATTTTTTTTGTTCCTTTGAAATGAGTGGGTAATTTATTACTGAATATTATCTTATTTAGTAATAAATTATTACTAATGGTAATGAATTGGTGTTAGGAATGCAAGTTTGACTTTGGTTCAGGGGATATAATGCTTAAATCGGATAAGGAAAAGGCTATGACGTTTATTGAGTTCAAAAAACACTTGCTGGATGCGGGTATCTCGTTACCGAAGTTCAGCAAGTTGATTAAAGTAAGTGAAAAGAACCTGCAGTCCTACAAGAAAAAAGGTGAGGTTCCGAATACGATTGCCGTAATCGTAGTCTGTTTTGTCAGTATGCATCAGGCTGGTCTGGATTATGTTGAAATTGTTGAGGCGCTGCAATTAAAAGCCAAAACCAAAAAAGGGGCGGGCTTTGCAAAAACGAAATCAAAACAGAAGCTGGAAGAGGGTGAATTTTCAAAGTAAATAGAAAGTCGCTGTGCCTACCTTTGACTGTTCGGTATATCAGGTTTGGACAGGCCTGTTGATTTTAAACAGGCTATCAGTCGACCAGATTGAGTGTCTTAAGTGCGTTGATCGGGTCGTTTTCCTGGGTCTGGAATACTTCAATGTTTTGCTCGGTCAGGCGTCTTTGCAAGCCCTCTCCTAGGCTTTGGGTCACAAAAACGTTGATGTCAGATAAGGGGTGGTCGGCCTGGTTGGATAAAGCCCCTTTCAGGTTGCGAAGCACCTGTTCCTTGTTTAGTTTGATATGGCTCTGCTGGATGATTTGGCGATCTGTGATTTCAAATACTAAAAATCCTGGGCATTTTCCGGCATGTCCGGACAGGGTGCGAGCGTTTGGGCTGGTGAGTGCAATTTTCATAATAATTCCATTGGGTTTTTGTCTTGCTAGGGCGTCTGGGTTGCATGAATTAGCGATTCCAGCGGCGAGTGCCTAAGAAGTTTATGTCTTTCTCCTACCGTCACCACATCGGTATTGGCGCGTGCCATCAGTGTATGGTTGTTCTGCAGATGGAGTGACTGACTAAAGCGATATTGAATTTTCGACAGTTTGTTTACGTGGACCGTAATGTAAAACTGATCGTGGGCTGACAGCGAGTGTAGATATTCAATTTCTATTTTTTTGACCATCAGATTGATGTGTTGGCGCGCAAGGGCGGCAAAGTCGAGTTCGTTCTGTTTGAGAAATACGTGGCGAGCATGTTCGAAGTAGTGCTGATAATGGGCATTGTTGACCACACCCTGAACATCGCATTCGTGGTCGCGCGCTTCCATTTTGTATTTAAAGGTCATTTTTTGTGATTCCGTTACCGTTGTTCAACAATAAATGTTGGTTGACCGGACTGCTTTACAAAAACGATTGAGTGAGAAGTGGAAATTGGTTTTGCAAAGAATTCAGGTGAAGGACCTCCCAAAACAAGGTTTTGGGAGGGGCTTTAGGAGAGGTTTTTTGGTTACAATGAGACCACTGTCAAGGTGCTAAGCCACCACATCAGTGCGATTGAGCCAAATGTCAGAACAAGACCCCATAAGATTGCTTTGATTCCATTCATGTTTAGCTCCTTATTGTGCTTGACCCAGCGCGGCATAATATTCGGCCAGGGCTTCAATTTCCGCATCGGTCAGCTTGTGGGTGAATTGCGACATACCTTCGTTGACATCGTTATTACGGTGTTTCCCTTGGTAAGCTTTCATGGTACGAATAAAGTATTCAGGTACTTGACCGGCTAAAGCCGGAACAATGCCATTACCTTCACCTTTGGCTCCATGACAGGAAGCGCAGGGAACAATCATGCGTGAGACGTCACCTTTGCGAACGACGCGATCCATTTTTGCAAACATCTCTTGATCGACTTCTTTAGCGTAACTCCAGCTGTTCAGCGGTTGTTGTGCATAGAATGCGGCAACATCGGCGATTTGCTGTTCGTCCAAAGCACGCGAAATTTTAACCATGACATTGGCTTGCTTGTAATCTTCCCAGCGGCGACCATCCTGGTAATCCAGCATCATTTTGATGGTGTATTCTGAAGGTTGACCGTTCAAAGAAGCATAATTGCGGGAAGGAGATTCCCCTTTTTCACCGTGACAAGCGTTACACATCATTTGAGTGTGCACTTCTTCTCCACGGATCGGGTCCCCTTTGGGCATGCTTTGAATCTTGTTTTCAAGTCCAAAATTTGTCCAAGGGTTCGCCGTTGGTTTGCTATCGTGACCGGCAAGCGCAAGTGTCGAAACGCTTGCCATGGCGATGGTTAATATTGTTTTTCTAAGCATTTTGTTTTCCTCACCATTAGCCATTAAGAGAATACGTCTTTAACAAATTCTCTTTGCCAGTTTTTCTGATAAACGGCTTCAAGAATGGGTTGCGTAACTTTATCGGTAATCGGCGACACTCCAGCGGATTCACCTTTAGGCTGAATCAGTCCGTCGCGTACTTCATAGATAGCCGCAATCGACACTCCGTAGTTCTCTCCAGCCAGGCTGTAGCAGACGTTAGAGTAGATCGCCGTACCAGGTTGCTCACCTTTTAGGGTGTCCGCCACCGCTCGGGCGCAAACTTTGGCCTGGGAATTGGCAGAGTAACCTGATTTTGGCATAGCGTCGGCAATGCTGCTGTCACCCAGAACGTACACGTCTTTGTGCAGAGAGGATTCCATGGTGTTGCGCTCAATCGGACACCAACCAGAATCATTGGTCAGCCCAATTTTTTGTGCCAAAACGCCGGCACGCTGATTAGGTATGATGTTGATCAAGTCAGCCTTGTAGTCTCCACCATCGGTTTCAACCATCATGTTTTCGGCATCCAGACGAACAACACGTCCACCATCCGAACCGGAAACCCATTCAATCAAGGCGTTATCCGTTTTATAACCGTAGAGACGTTCCCAAGCTTTTTTGAAAGGGCCGTCTTTGGTGAAGCGGTCTTTCGGATCCAACACAATCAATTTAGCGGTTGGATTATGCTTTTTGAAGTGCTCAGCAAAGAATGAAGCACGTTCATAAGGCCCAGGAGGGCAACGGAACGGGTTTTGTGGCGGAGCGATAATCGCTGTACCGCCTTTCGGTACCGCCAACAGCTGTCTTCTCAATTCTAGCGTCTGAGGTCCGGCTTTGTAGGCATGTGGAAATTTGCCTTCGGCCATTTCCGCATCATAGCCTTCGTAATCTTCAAACTTGAAGTCAATACCCGGAGAGACCACCAGTTTGTCGTAAGAGAAGGTTTCACCTTTTTCGGTACGTACGGTTTTCTTGTCATAATCAGCACCAATCACTTTGTCGATCACAACATTAACATTGTATTTCGATTTGATGGTGTCGAGGTTGAAGGTCAGTTCATCCAATGTGTGCATGCCCACAATGACATCGTTGCTTCGCAAGCAGGTGATGTATTCCGGATACTGCTCGATGATGGTGATTTTGACATCGGGGTCGGCAAAACGCAGGTATTTTGCGAAAGTGGAACCCCCAACACCGCCACCCAACACAACAACGTGTTGCGCGTTTTTGGCGAAGGCTTTGCTGCTCGCGCCAAAAATACCCGTTCCGGCCACGGCAGTCGCGCCAAATACCTTGATGAGATCTCGACGTGTGATTTTTTGATCAAATGTCTTGTTTTCTAGTTGGCTCATTTCTGACCTCCTGTCGAGTTAGCCTTTTGAGCGTTCTGTGATTCTGTCAGGCTGGTGTTTTCCCATTGTTTGACCGGCTGCTTTTCAAACCAGACTGCCATGGCTTCAATCTCGGCATCGTTAAAGCCGCGAGCGACTCGATCCATGATGATGGCTGGACGAGTCCCTTCACGGTAGGCAATCATCGCCTCCGTGAACTGTTTAGCGGGCATGCCAGCCAATGGCGGCATAGCTTCCAAAAATTCCTGTCCGTTAGTGCCGTGACAGGGGGCGCATTGCCAAGCCATGGCTGAGCCACTGGCAATTGGGTTTTGACCTTCGGCCGCAGCAGGTTGAATGAAGGCAAAAGCTAAGGCGGATGCGAATATAGTTTGTAATTTCATGTTTGACTCCTTATTTTGCCCAGATCCAGAAACCGATGACAAAGAACTGTATCATCCAAAGTACCATGATCCAGATAGCGACGGTTCCCATCTTATCGACTGCCGCGCTAGGGGTGTAGACGCCAACGGTTTGTCCGGTTTTCCATGCGATGGTTAGGAAGTAAGCCAGAACCGATCCACCCACAATTGCAAAGGTCAGGAAGAACAGGCCGGTTGAATACCAGTCCATTACCACTTTGTAGTCCATGAAGTCGTAGTGGAAGAAGTCATTCAAAATCCCATAACGAAGCATTTCACGAGAGATCGCCACAATCAATCCAATCACCAAAGCCATTGGTAAAGCCATGTAGCTGCAAAAACGTGCTTCACCTTTCAAGCGAATCATCGCCCACAAAGCATAGAAGATAACCGCGATACCGCCGGCGTACCCCCAGAAAGAGGTTGCAAAATCACCAGCCGTTTCTGGAAGGTTCATCATCCAACCTACATAAAGCGCTGCAGAGATAACAGAACCGACTTTGATCCATTTTTTACCTAAATCAGCGGCCCAGTTCAGGTAGTCGTGATCGGCATCTTCACGCACCGACTTGAAGCGACGGTAGGTGACCAGCATCCCACCAGCAACGGGAATGGCCATGCTGATGAAGAAGGCAAATCTCCATGGATTATAGGCATGCAATTGAGAACCGGAATAGTCCAGAACGCCATCTTGCATGTACCACTCTTTCCAAAGTTCAGGGTGAAGGATCTGAGTCGTCAGGCTGTGCATGATGAAACCGACAACCAGCATTAAAGCCAGACTCACAATCATTGACCAGCGTGATTTTGGCGTTACCGTTTTGTCAGCATTCTTACCATTTTGGAAATAGTAAAAGTACATGGCCCAGTAGGCTAAGATCAGGATAAAGATAAACGCGATAACCCATTTAGCCGACAACACGTTAGAGGTGTACCAGTGTGGGTCATAAATAACCTGAACAAACAGTAACGGGGCTACCCCGATTACGATGGCGACCGATACCGAAACCTTAGAAATTTCGAGCATGGCGGCACCCAGACGACGCCAATACGGGTTGCTATTGAACGCACCGTAAAGGGTGATGGCCGAGGTTCCCAGCATAAGCTGTACGAACAGGATATGCAGGGCAAAGGTCAGTACGCCTAGGCCGATGAAGATAATCGGGTAGGTGGGTACGCCTGCTGGGTTGCGCAAGGCGTACATCATCTCGGTAACTTGAGAGACTTGAGAAGCGTCCATTATTTCACCTCCTGTGGAAGAGTCAGAGACGCAACCTTGTCTTGAGCTTGTTTTTCAGCCAAAGCACGGTTACGAGCATCCACTTCTTGTTTAATGGCAGCAACCACAGCAGGTTGTCCACCTTCGTTATTCATGACCAAAAATGCAGAGAGTGCTTTCACTTCGGAATCAAGCATTGGCATTTTAGGCATATAAGCAATGTTTCCGGTTGTCAAAGCGCCTTTTACATACTTCTCCATTCGCGCCTGAGTGACGCCATCCGGGAAGTAACGGTGCAATGGTCGAATACCGGTCTCACTTGGTGAGTGACAGTTTGAACAGTACACCATGGCGATATATTCACCGGTTTGAATCAAGTTGCTGTCATTCACTTCCTTCAATTCGTCTGGAGTGAAAGGGTGAGCTTTCAGGATTCCGACTTTTTCGATGGTTGGAAGTTGAGACTTGATGTCCATGCCCGGAACGTCACGACCGATGACCTGGTTAGAGTAGACGTATTGTCCCGCTACCCAAGGTTTACGCATCGATTCACGAGCGGTTTCTTCTGGCCAAAGGCCAGCAACCAAAATGGTGATGGTCATAAAGCCTGCAAAACCGGCAACCAGTGTTTTAGGCTGCAGCATAGTGATGATGAAGTAAGCCAAGGTACCCGCTAATACGGCAACGATACTTGGTACAAAGTAATCCGGTAGACGGTTTTCCATTACCAGTAGAGCTTGATCTGGAACCGATGTCAGATACCATTGCAACATGGCGGCACCGATCAAGGTGGAGATGATCCCTAGCCAACCCAGTTTGCGCGCCATTTCTTTCTTAAAGGCTACATCTTTGATACCAGCGACAACAATGCCACCCACAACGGCGGTCATGGTAAACATGAAGGCCATGCGCATACCGGTTTGGATAAAGGTGTTGGTTCCGTAGAAACCATTTAGGTAACCCCCTTCTTCAAACCAAATTTCTTTACCTGGCACCATCATGAAGGACAAGATTCCCACAATGATGACCATGGTTGCCAAAGAGGCTATACCGAAAATCACTGAGATTTTCATGTGGGTTTTCTTGTCCACGCGTCCGACTAGGTAAACAATCATGTATACCCCGACCACTTCAATCACAAAGAAAACCCATTCGGTCGCCCACTTCCACACAAACGAGTGGATCAGCGCCCCGATTCCATTTGGACTTGCCACGGTTGTGGAATACCAGATGCCCGGCCCGGTGATTGACCCGGCCACATAAGTGAAGACAAGTAGGAACAGACCGTATTTCTTAACGAAATCCAGCAGGTCATCACGATCTTCACGGTAGGCTTTATGGGAGAGGTAGGCAAACAAGAGTGCAGCCCCCACAGAGGTGTGGGAGGCCAACACATGGAAGGTTGCAATCAGCGCAACGACCCAGCCGGAACCAACAGCGGGTTCGTACCAGGTGGGATAAAGGCTAATCAAGTCCATATGAATTTCCTTATGATTAGTGTAGTTTATGGAGTATAAGCATGGCTTATGGTTATGGGTATTGTAGGAAGTTTCCAAAAATTTGGAATTTAAAATGTTTTATCAGATTTTGATGAAAATATTTATGACAAAAATATGATGTCCATATTTAAGTATAAAGTCTTATTTGGTGAATGGGTAATATAAATATTTTATTGAGGCTAAACGGTCTGTTTTATTGGGTTTGGTGTGTTGACTGCGTTTGTGTTTACGGTGTGGTCAGGTGAAAGGCTCAAAAATAAAAAAAGCCAGGTGAGTCTGGCTTTGATTTTTACGCTTAGGTTCGTAATTTATAGCGAAAAGGGTTCAGATGATTGCGCATTCATCAGGGGTTTGAGGTCGGTTTCAAACAATGTTTCTGTTTCCCATTCGGCTTCACTGATGCGGGTTAAAATCTGCGCAGTCATTGCCGGGGACTGGCCAGCGATTACTGCTAGGCGACCACCCAGGTTTAATTGCTCTTTATAGGCCTGCGGAATCTCAGGAACTGAACCGGTTAGGATAATGACATCGTACTGTTTACCGTCTTCCCATCCGTGGCTGGCATCCCCAAGTTTGAATTCGATGTTGTTGTAACTAGCCAGACGTTTTTTGGCGACTTCTTGCAGATCGGCATGGATTTCAACTGTGGTGATCGATTTACCCAGTGTGGCCATGACGGCGGTCAGGAATCCACTGCCAGTTCCGATTTCTAAAACCGTATCGGTTTCGTCGATGTCCAAAGCTTGTAGGAGTCTGGCTTCAATTTTGGGTGCCATCATGAATTCGTCGTGCCCGATCGGCAGTTCGACGTCGCTGTAGGCCAGGCTTTGTTTGGACTCTTCCACAAACTGGTGTCTTGGAATATTAAGAAACGGGTCTAGAACCTTTTGGTCAAGTACATCCCACGGACGAATTTGTTGTTCTACCATGAAAAATCGAGCTTGATCAAAATTCATAATGGGTTCCTTTAAGCTATTTTTATGACAATCTGTAATTCAGGGCTTGCCGTAGTCTTGTTAATTTTAAGATGAATTTAAATAGTTCAGCAGACCATTATATCTAAAATGCCCTATTAAGACATAGGGGATTTTAGGTGAACATTTCAAAGTAAGGTGTTTACGATTGAAGGAGAGGCGCCAAGAGTAACGATTATGTTTAATTTTGGTGTCCGCAGCCGATTGACATCCAGTTTTCGATGTTATGATGGTTCCTATGAATGGAACGACTATTTCACATTATTTGAATGCTTCACAATTGGCCGAATTGCCAGCATTTGAGTCCGTAGAGTTTTTGCCGAAAGCTTTCGAGGACAGTACCAATCAATTGTGGCAAGTCAGCTGGTTGAATGCCGGTAAGCTTGAAAAGGGGGTATTGAAACTTTGTCCACTGTCTAATGTCAGTCGTTCCCCTTTTTGGCAGGGGATGCAGCGCCTGTTTGAATTGCGTTACCCTCAGGAAATCGAGGCCTACCCAGAAGTCTATCGCCTGCTTGAGTCTTGGAGTGTTTTGAGTATCCCCAAGCTGCATTTGGCGCAATCGGGTGGTCCGGAGTACGCCAGTGTTTTGCTTACTCAAAAGCTTGAAGGCGATGCTTTGGTATCGAGTCAGGTGAACGCAGACATGGCGGCGGATTTGGGGAGTCATCTGGGGCGTCTGCATCAGCAGTCTTCCAAGTCTTATGGTTCTTTGTTTGCCGCTGGCTTGGATGCGCAAGGGTGGGGGCAAAGAGTGCATTCAGTGATCACGGAGCTGGCTCAACAGCAAGCGGTTTCGTTACAGCCTTATGAAAAGCAATTGGATCAATTCAAACGAATTGATAGAGCCTCGACAGAGGGCTTTGTGCCGATTATGCCGGATTTACGTTGGGATCAGTTTTTATCGAAATCAGGACGGCTACACGCTTTAGTCGATTTGGATGCAATGGTCTGGGGGCGCCGTGAACTCGAATTGGTATTGTTGGAATATCTTTTGGAGACGGATTGGGTGGAGGTCTTCGCCATCTCTTACCAACGTTATCTTCAGTTGCCGGATCTTTCTGAAGTCAGAACAGTTTACCGTTTGTTGTTGTTTTTGATGGGGGTGCTGGGAGAGTTCTCCCTTGAGAAATGGATGGCGGTTCCCGAGTCTTTTGCTTTGTTGCAAACAAAAAGCCTCAGCTCGCCTTAATAGGCGCATGCAAACCCAGGTAGTGTTGTTTCCAGTTCAGATAGCCAATGACCGCCAATACAAGATAGACCGCAAACATGGTGATGGTCACGTAGTATCCGGTTTGCCAATAGAGTGCGATGGCCGCCGCATCGATGACCAGCCAGTAAAGCCAGTTTTCCAGGATTTTACGAGCCATAAGAACCGTGTTCATCACTGAAAATACGGTCACGGCCGCATCCAGATAGGGGAGTCGGGATTCGATAACATTTTCCAGATAATAAGCGGTCAGCAGGGTCAGCAAGCTTCCGACTGCAATAAATGTTAGATGAAAATGAACAGGCCTGGTGGTGATGGTTAGGTCGTTTTTATGATTAGGGTGTTTTCGCCATAATGACCATCCATAAACGGCCATCAGCAAATAATAGGCGTTAAGTAGCGCCTGCATCGGCAACTGGCCTTCCCAGAACAGAAAGGTATAGATGAGTGTGCTGATAAACGCAGCCGGCCAACACCAGATGGATTCGCGAGTGGCGAGCACCACATAAGCGATGCCCAGTAGGGTGGCGAGCACCTCCCAACCAGACAAGCTGAGAAAACTTTGCCAGATGGTCAGGTAAAGACTGCTATCGCTATCATTCACAGCTACGGATCCGTGCGTTGGAGCGGTCGGTACCAACCAGTTTTAAAACAAAGACGGTGGTCGGCAGTTTTTCCAGCGCAATCAACATTTCTTCGCTGATTTCGGCCATCACCGTGCGATAGTCTCCAAATACCTGGGTGCTCATGGCATTGCGTTCAATTTTCAGTTTCGGGTTTTGTTCGATTTGGTTAATAAAGTCCAAAATCGGTTGGCAGTATTGCTCATTAAGAGGGTACATGCTGATATCAATAGATACATTCATTGTTTTTCCTTTTACTTTTTATCCGCTCGAACCACCACAAAGGCGCCTGAATCGTGTCCCACCAAAATGTCGGTGGGTTTATGGTCTTTGGATTCCGGCAGAATGGTCTGCATCGATTTGAAATGGTCGAAACCGGCTTTTTTAAGCATGGATTCTATTTCGGCATAACTGTAGAAGGTGGCATCACAAAATAGAGGGTCGTTGTGTTTATGTTCCTCGTAAACTTTGCCGAGTTCTGAATTCTTTTCCAGAAAAGCGATCACAATCGCCCCTTGCTTTTTGACGACACGAAACGCTTCTTCATAAGCCAGTTGCGGGTCGTCCAAAAAGCAGGTTGATGTCACAAAAATCGCAAAATCGTAGCTGTCATTGTCAACCGGCAGGGCTTCCGCAACGCCAGCCATCACATTTAGACCACGTTGTTGAGCGATTTCACGCATTTTTTCAGCGGGTTCAACACCGGTATCAATTTCAAGGGGTTGCGTAAAGCGCCCACTTCCAGCGCCGATTTCAATGCCTTTACCTGAAGGTAAAAGCTGTTTGATTGCGGCTATTTCGGCTTGATAGATGTCCGGATTCTTGTCAAACCAGGCATCATAGTGTTGGGCGTGAGCTTCATATCCTTTTGTTTTAGGCATGTTAAGTTCCTTTAGAGCAAGTTCATTCTTAGCGGCAACCACCGGAAAGTTTGATGATGAAAACACTTTCAGGAATCGCTTTTAGGCTCTGTTCCATTTCTGTCGTTAATATCGCCATTATCTGTTGATAATCTCCCAGAATGGTTGAGCTCATGATGCCATGAGACACGATGAGGTCAGAATGTGTTTCGAGGCGTTCAATAAACTGTGTGATGGGCTTTATATACGATTCTTGTAGTGGGTATAGGCTGACTTCAACAGAAATTTGCATGTCTAATTCCTATTAGGCAGGGCTCCAAAGAGCCCTGATGGATTTAGAAGAAATAACGTGCTGTCACACCAAAGGTTCTAGGCTCGCCTAGCTGTGTATACTCAGCTGGTTCCCAAGTGCTTTGATCAACCGCAAAGAAAAAACCTCTAACATCATATTCAGTGTTCATGAGGTTACGTATCCAGAAGTTCACGCTTACATCGTCGTTACTATACTCTAAGCTGGTGTTGAAAAGAGTATAGGACTTAGATTGTGAATCATGATTGTTGGAAAAGTAAAAAGCATCTTTACGTTGCATGTTCGCCATCCAAAGCCAGTTATTGTTGATTTCATATTCTCCCGTTAGGCTGAACTGATAATTGGGTGAGTGTGCTTGGTCACGACCATCCAGTTCTCCTGCTTCAGGATTAGTGTAATCAATGAATTTGTTTTTTAATAAACCCAAAGACGACATCAAGCGTAAATTATTTGTGGCTTGCCAGTTACCCATGAACTCCAAACCATAGGTTTCACCTAATGCCGCATTGGTGAAATAATCAGTAAAAGTTTGCGGATCATTCGGGTCGGTTTGCACCGAGCTTTTGACTTGTTGATCGACTCGTTTTGAATAAAAGAAATTCAGGCGAGTTGATAAGCGATTAGCAAATTTGGAGTTTAATCCTGCTTCTAAACTCCACATATACTCGGTATCGTAAGGTAGTTGGCTTACCAGTAAGTTTGGTTCTACATTTAAGCCTCCTGCTTTGTAGCCACGTGAAAAGCTACCAAATACCTGATGGTTGTCATTAGCTTGGTAAGTAAGACCAATTTTGCCACCAAAAAGTGTTTCATTATGATTATCTTTAATGCCGGTATTGGTGCTGATGTTTGCTGTATATTGCTCAACACGTAAACCGGTTGTCAGTGTCGCTTTATCATTTAAAGCGATATCGAACTGGCCAAATGCAGCTCTGTTTTGGGTATCCAATTCAAACTCTTCATTACTGCTTGACCAGCTTTTTTCATAAATCATATCCTCACTATAGTTTGACGCATAAAGGCCAAAAACCCAGTCAGTCGAATTGTTGAAGATTTTTCCTTCTGGAGAGGATAGCCAGTTAAACTCCAAGGTGTTTTCAGTTCGGGAACGGTCATATTCAGCAAAGTATTGATCCCACCCACCTTGGTAGTCAGGGTAGGCCCAGTCAGCGTCGAAAGAATATAGAGAAGAAGAGCTCATGTGACTTAATTTGGTGACCATATTCACTTTCGGATTCAGTTTGTACTCACTTTTAAGCGCAACTGCATCTGCTTTTAGTTTATCTTTGCCTGGCTCATCGGTAATAGTGGTCAAATCATTTTCCATATTAAAGCCGTCATAGCCATTGTCGATGTTAAGATGCGTGGCTCGCAAATCGATAGTATGCTTATCGTTGGCCATGATTTTTAAATGTGCTTTTGCAGTAATTTCATCTTGGTTTTGTGTGTCAGTTTTATCCAGGTAGTCATTTTCCATGTAACCATCTGAGCGACTTTGCTGGATGGCGATGCGACCGAGAACTTTGTTGTCAATGATCGGCCCGCTTAAAACCGCGCCGAGACGACTGGAATTGAAGTTGCCGTATGTCATTTCAATTTCGTGCTCTGGTGTTTCAGTGGCTTCTTTGCTCTGGATGTTTATGATGCCTGCCAATGCATTGGCACCAAAACGTGTCCCTTGTGGACCTCTTAATACTTCTACTTGTTCCGTGTCAAATAGGGTAGCTGCAGCTCCCGTATGACTAAAGTTCATGCCGTCAATCATTAACCCGACAGATGGGTTGACCGGGTATTCATACTGCGAACGCTCTCCAATCCCTCTGATCTGGAAGAATTGTTGGCGGGATGCGCCTGCCGCTGCATTCATATTGGGAACTTGGTTGATCAGGGTCTCCATATGGGTTGCACCTAATTGTTCTGCTTCGGTGCCTGAGATGACCGAAACGCTTGAAGTGCTCTCATCAACTTGGGTTGGTCTAAAGTCAGCTTCTACAACGATAGTGTTGAGTTCTTCGGCAACGGCTGATGTGCTTGCGATTAATGTGCTAATGGCAATAATGCTGGGTTTAAGCTTCATTAAGATTCCTTTTATTGTAAATAAAAGGACAGGGCGAACATTGGTGATGAACCTTTGCTGGTGAGCAAAGAATTGCATTGAACTGGTAATGTATTGCGGCCTGTCCCTACGCCAGTATTAACTGGATCAGGTTCATAGGGTTCCTTCGGCAGACGAAGATCTCAGGCGATTTGCCACCCCTTGGCGTAAAAGTGATTGTTGCTGTTATGGACAGCCACTGTTTTTAAAACACGGAGTATTTTATCTCATTTTTATTCCGTTTTATGTGAAAATTAGAGTGTGTTTTTGAATTGAATGTGTTTTTGATAAGCCGTTTAACGTACTTAGGATGAGAGATGTCAGCGACAGAAGTTAAAAAACCAAATGTGAGCAAGGTCATTATCGAGCGTCTACAGGCGCTGGATGATTTGCCCCACTTTCCCGATGCTCTGATGAAACTGGAGCGTCTGTTGGCAAGTGGTGAAGATATCCATATCAATGATCTGGTGAAATTGATCGCACAGGATCCCAGGTTGGCCGCAGGCCTGATTGGCGTGGTCAACACGGCCAAGTACTCGATGGGAACCAAAGTCACAGATCTGTCTGAGGCCGTCACCAGAATCGGGACACAGGATGTGCGTCTGATGGCGCATGCAATTAACTACAAATCCACCTTTAAGAGTAAGCCACCATTCAGTGAAAAGCACTTTTTGCGACATGCGATCTTGTCCGCTTTTGTCGCCCAGGAGTTGGCGAAGGCTTTACATGTCAATACGGGAGAGGCTTTTTTATGCGGTCTGATGCATGATATTGGTATCTATCTGTTGGCTGTGGAGGATCGGGATAAGTATCTTCAGGTCATGAAATTAACCGAGTATGACATTGATCGTTTAGCGCCTTCGGAGGTGGAGGTGTTCGGAACGCATCATGCGATGATGAGTGCCCGCCTGCTTCAGCAATGGAAATTCCCACAAGAAGTGGTGATGGGGGTGGCCAACCATCATTCGCCACACAAGGCGACGGAACCTTTTCAGGCTCATGCTTACCTGACGTATCTGGCCGAACAGGCCGCTTTCCTTTTAGATGTCGATAATGGTGTGGCGGATCTTTCAGAAGCCCATCGTGAAGAGCCTTCCGAGAGTTTGTTGGCCGCCCTTGAGTTTTTCGGATTGGCCTACGAGAATTTCGATGAAATTATTCGTCAGGCTTTTGATACGGCACAAGATGCAGGGATGATTTGAACAGCTGTGCCCTTAATTTATGCATGGATGGCCAGTCACAAAAACAGTTTGTTGATTTAGCCGTCATCTCTTTGTGAGTTTTAAATTTAAAGTCATCAATCTTTACAAGAACAAATTAGAAAATGCTAAAATATATGGCTTATTTTTTAATTTGTATATCAACAGAGAATAAATCGATGCCAATCATTACGTTACCCGACGGATCTACCAAAACATTTGATGAAGCAGTTTCAGTCATGCAAGTGGCTGAGAGTATTGGAACCGGTTTGGCAAAAGCCACGGTGGCTGGTCGTGTTAATGGTCAGTTGAAAGATGCGAGTGATGTGATTACGGATGATGCTTCTCTGGAAATCGTGACCTTAAAGGACGATGATGGTGTGCATATTATGCGCCACTCCTGCGCTCATCTTTTGGGGCATGCGCTTAAGCAGCTGTACCCGGATGTGAAAATGGCGATTGGTCCGGTTATCGATAATGGGTTTTACTATGACATCGACATGGAGACCAAGATCGGTCCGGATGATTTAAAAGTGATCGAGAAACGCATGCAAGCTTTGGCTAAAACCAAGTATGCAGTCATTAAGAAAATGACGCCTCGGGCCGATGCAATTCAGATGTTTGAAGAGCGTGGTGAGGATTACAAACTTGAGTTGATCAAAGACCTGCCGGACGAGACCGAGTTCGGTTTTTATCACCATGAAGAATACATCGATATGTGTGTAGGGCCCCATGTTCCACACATGGGATTCATCAAGGCGTTTAAGCTGACTCATGTGGCCGGTGCCTATTGGCGCGGAGATTCTGACAACAAGATGCTTCAGCGTATTTACGGCGTGGCCTTTGCCAGTAAGGACGAACTTAAAGAATACTTGCATATGATGGAAGAGGCTGAAAAGCGCGACCATCGTAAATTAGGTAAAACATTGGATCTGTTCCATCTGGAAGATCTGGCGCCGGGGATGGCTTTTTGGCATCCTAAAGGAACGACTTTATACCGAGTTGTTGAAGAGTATATGCGTGAACAATTGGTCATGAATGACTATGAAGAGATTCGCACGCCCTTGATTATGGATCGTTCTTTATGGGAAAAGTCCGGGCATTGGGATAAATTCCAAGACAATATGTTCACCACGGAAACCGAAAACCGTGATTATGCAGTGAAACCCATGAACTGTCCGGGGCATATTCAGGTTTATAATCGTCACTTGCACAGTTATCGTGATTTGCCAATCCGTATTGCGGAGTTTGGTCTGGTGCATCGTAACGAGCCCTCTGGAACACTGCATGGTTTAATGCGTGTGCGCTCGTTCACACAGGATGATGCCCATATTTTCTGTACCGAAGATCAGATCCAGCAAGAAGTGCAGGCCTGTATTGATTTGGTCTTTGAAACCTATGCTGATTTCGGTTTTGATAATATCGCCGTTAAGTTTTCAACCCGACCCGAGCAACGTGTAGGGGCAGACGAAGTGTGGGATTTGGCGGAAACGGCCCTTGAAGCAACTTTAAAGAACGCCGGTTTGGATTATGCTTTGCAGCCAGGAGAGGGTGCGTTTTACGGGCCTAAAATTGAGTTTCAGTTGAAAGATTGCATCGGTCGTGTGTGGCAGTGCGGAACCATTCAGTTGGACTTCTCAATGACCCAGTCTGAACGTCTTAATGCGGTCTATGTGGGTGCGGATAATGAAAAACATCATCCGGTGATGATTCACCGTGCGATTCTCGGATCGCTCGAACGATTCGTAGGAATTCTGGTCGAACACTATGAAGGCAAGTTCCCAACTTGGTTGTCTCCAGTTCAATTAGTAATCGCGTCGATTTCCGAGGTTCATAATGAATATGTAGGCGATTTTGCTAAAAAATTGAAAAAACATGGGTTTAGAGTCGAAACAGACTTGAGAAATGAGAAGGTTGGGTTTAAAATTCGCGAACACACTATGCAGCGAGTACCGTATATTTTGGTCGTAGGTGACCAAGAGATGGAAAACGGTACTGTCAATGTTCGTGCCAGAGGTGGGAAAAATATGGGCAGCTTCGCCTTTGAAGAGTTAGTGGAGCTGTTAACAACCGATATTGCCAATCTGGGACGAATCGTGGAAAGTTGAGATTTGACCGACTGCATTTAAGAAATTACAAAACTGGAGGATATTGCTATCGCAATTCGTAGAGGCCGTGGAAGACCACAGCAACCTGAAGCACCTAAGGATAATATTAACGGGGCCATTACCGCTCCTGAAGTTCGTTTAATTGATGCAGATGGAGAACAGGCTGGTGTTGTTCCCCTAAAAGAGGCGCTTGAAGCTGCGAGGGACGCAGAATTAGACCTAGTCGAAATTTCTGGAAAAACCGTACCGCCTGTTTGTAGGATTATGGATTACGGTAAATATCTTTACCAGCAACAGAAAAAACAGCACGAAGCTAAGAAAAAGCAAAAGCAAGTGCAAGTAAAAGAAGTGAAGTTTCGCCCAGGAACTGAGGAGGGAGATTATCAGGTCAAACTACGCAACCTGATGAAATTCCTAGATAAGGGAGATCGCGTCAAGGTAACCATCTGGTTCCGAGGCCGTGAAATTACCCATAAGGAACTGGGATTGAAAATGTTGGAGCGTATTCGGGATGATATTCAAGAGGTTGCGACCGTTGAACAAATGCCGAAAATGGAAGGCCGTCAGATGCAAATGATGGTTGCTCCTTCAAAAAAAGGTAAGTAATTCATTTAGTAATTGCTGCCACACAACAACTGGGACGTTTTTGGACGCTTTATTGTGGCCGAATGCGTTACCGGTGCAGCTCCCTCAGTGCTGTTCGTTGTTCCGAAAGATAGTCATTGGCTATTATTGTTAAAAATGAAGTGGTTCTTAATGTTTAAGAGATCACTTAAATGCGGAGTTTGGGCTAATGCCAAAAATGAAAACAAACAGTAGTGCTTCAAAGCGCTTCAAGAAGACGGGTTCTGGCCGTTTTAAGTGCAAACAATCTCACCTACGTCACATTTTGACTAAAAAATCGACTAAGCGTAAACGTCAGTTACGTGCCGCTAGTATGATTCACGATCACGATGTGGCGATGGTTCGCCGTATGTTACCGTACGCTTAAGGAGAGATTGAAAAATGGCAAGAGTTAAAAGAGGTGTCATCGCCCGTCGTAGACACAATAAAGTATTAAAAGCAGCAAAAGGTTATTACGGTGCACGTAGCAAGGTTTTTCGCGTTGCTAAGCAAGCTGTAATCAAAGCAGGTCAATACGCCTATCGTGACCGTCGTCAGCGTAAGCGTCAATTCCGTCGTTTGTGGATTGCACGTATCAATGCTGCGGCTCGCATGAACGGAATGACTTATAGCCGTTTAATCGATGGTATGAATAAGGCAGGCATTGCGGTTGACCGTAAAGTGCTTTCTGATATCGCTATCCATGATGCGGCTGCGTTTACCGCCATTGCTGAGAAAGCAAAAGCAGCCATCGCTTAATCGCTGAGGCTGTGTATGCTGGGCTGATTTTTCAGCCTGCAATATCCCAAAATAGGGGGCATGAGTTAGAAATTTAACTTTTGTCCCCTATTTTTTTGATTTTTTTATCTATAAAAGATTCTATTTGTCGTTTGATTAAAGGTTTTTATGAGTCGACACAAGTAGACTGTTTTATAGATAAAATCTGTGATAAAGATTCTTTTTAAATCGATCCGATTAAGGCATTTCTGATTATGCAACAAAAACTTCAAGCTATTATTTCACAGGCTCAGGAAGCGATTTCTGAAGTCAGTGAGTTGGCGCAACTTGATGAGCTCAGAGTTGAGTATCTGGGCAAAAAAGGTTCGCTTACCGAAATCATGAAAACCATGGGGCAGTTAACCCCGGAAGAGCGTCCCCAAGCTGGCCAGATGATCAATCAGGCTAAGCAACAAGTGCAAAGTTTGCTGAATGCCAAGAAAAAAGAGTTGGATGACGCCAAGCTGGCCAAACAGTTGGCCGAAGAGTCGATTGATGTGACTTTGCCGGGTCGAGGCGTGGATTTGGGTGGTTTGCATCCTGTCACGCGTACATTGCGTCGTATTGAGACCCTGTTTTCGAAAGCCGGCTTCGATGTCGAGACCGGGCCGGAAATCGAAGACGATTGGCACAACTTCGAAGCGCTGAATATTCCCGAAACGCATCCGGCTCGTGCCATGCACGACACCTTCTACATCAATGAAAATACCGTTTTGCGTACCCATACTTCCGGGGTTCAGATTCGTACCATGGAAGCCAAGCAGCCGCCCATGCGTGTGATTGCGCCGGGACGTGTTTATCGATGCGATTCCGATCAGACCCATACCCCGATGTTTCATCAGGTGGAAGGGTTGATCATAGAAAAAGAAGCCAGTTTTGCGCAGTTACGCGCTTTGTTAATCGAATTCCTAAAACAGTTTTTTGAAGACGATGAACTCAAAGTACGTTTCAGACCCTCTTATTTTCCGTTTACCGAACCTTCGGCGGAAGTGGATATTGCCACTAATCTATTTGGCGATGGACGCTGGATTGAAGTATTGGGCTGTGGGATGGTGCATCCTAATGTGCTTAAAAATGTCGGTGTTGACCCGGAAGAATACACGGGCTTGGCGTTTGGTCTTGGCGTAGAGCGTTTGGCGATGTTGCGTTATAACGTGAAGGATTTACGTCAATTTTTTGAAAATGACCTCCGTTTCTTAAAGCAATTTAAATAGACCAGGCCTGTTGAGAAAATATTATGAAATTGAGTGAAAATTGGTTAAGAGAGTGGGCTAATCCTGATTGGTCTACCAATGAATTAGCAGAAGCGCTAAGTTTGGCGGGTCTGGAAGTGGACAATGTTGAGCCGGTTGCCGGTGAGTTCAGCAACGTGGTTGTTGGGCAGGTGGTTTCGGTTGAAAAACACCCGGATGCGGATAAGCTGAATGTCACACAAGTAGATGTGGGCGAGCAGGATCTTTTACAGATCGTATGTGGCGCTAAAAACGTGGTAAGCGGCATGAAGGCGTGTTGCGCAAAAGTGGGTGCCGTATTGCCCGGTGATTTCAAAATCAAAAAGGCTAAGTTGCGAGGCGTACCCTCTAACGGCATGCTGTGTGGTGCGACTGAAATCGGTCTGGAAGATGATGGTGTCGATGGATTACTGGTCTTGCCGGACGACGCACCGATTGGCATGGATGTACGCGATTATCTCGATTTGAACGACAGCATGATTGACGTTGACCTGACGCCCAACCGTGCCGATTGTTTAAGCATAGAAGGGATTGCTCGCGATGTTGCAGCCATTAGTGAAGTTGAAATCAAAAGCCCGTTTGAATCTGCCGACATTGAGTATGCAGGAACTTGTCCGCAAAAAGTCACGGTTGCAGAATCACAGGCCTGTCCAAAATATTTGGGCTGCGTGGTCACCGACTATGATGCCCAAGCAAAAACTCCATTGTGGATGATGCAGAAATTGCAGCGCGGTGGCATTCGTACACTGGGCTTGGTGGTGGACATTACCAATTATGTGTTGCTTGAGTTAGGCCAGCCGATGCATGCTTTTGATCTGGATAAATTGCAAGGCGGCATTCAAGTTCGCAAAGCCAAAACCGGTGAGAAACTGGTGACCCTGGATGACAAGGAGTTGACTCTGAATGACGGTACTTTGGTAATTGCCGATGATTCAGGTGCCATCGCTTTGGCCGGAATCATGGGGGGCTTGCCTACGTCGGTGACGGATGAAACCACGAGGCTGTTTTTCGAATGTGCACATTTCACTCCCTTGGCCATTGTCGGCAAGGCGCGTGAATATGGTTTGCATACCGATTCGTCGCATCGTTTCGAACGTGGTGTCGATCCGGCTTTGCCCGAGCGTGCACTGAACCGAGCATTGCAGCTGTTTACCGAAATCGCCGGCGGCCAAGTCAGTGAGGTCGAGTCTGTCATTTCGCAAGATGATCTGGCTCAGCCGGTCACAATCGAACTTAGACGTCAGCCTTTGGCCAAACGCTTGGGAGCCGAAGTGGAAGACAAGCGTGTTGAATCTATTTTCAAAGGATTGGGTTTTGCGGTCGAATCGAGCGAAGACGGCTGGCGAGTAACCGCTCCGACTTATCGATTCGATATGGCGATCGAGATGGATCTTGTTGAGGAAGTCGGTCGCATCTATGGCTACAATAATCTGCCGGATACGCCGGTAATGGCACCGATGACTTTGAACGAACTGCCTGAATCCGAGCAGGAGTTGCACGCGTTGAAAACGGCGTTGGTGCAACGAGGTTACAGTGAAGTCATCACTTACAGCTTTGTCGAAGAAGGTAAACAGCAGCAGTTGAGCCCGGATCTGCCTTATGTCTTGCTTAAAAATCCGATTTCGGATGATATGAAGGCGATGCGTACCACGCTTTTCCCGGGATTATTGCAAACAATCTCCTACAACCAAAACCGTCAGCAACCTCGTGTGCGTATATTTGAAACAGGTCTGGTTTTCTACAAAAACGAGTCCGACCCGACTGGCGCCACACAAGTACCGATGGTCGGTGGTGCGGTGGTCGGTTCGGTTGCCGATTCCGGTTGGGATGAAGTATCACGCAAAGTCGATTTCTTTGACATCAAAGGGGATGTTGAAACCTTGTTGCGCATGAGTCACCAGTTGGGGACCATTCGTTTTGAATCCTGTGAACATCCGGCCTTGCATCCTGGCCAGTCCGCCGCCATGATCAAAGACGGTAAAGAAGTCGGAATCATCGGCAAACTGCACCCTAAGCTGGTTAAGGGCATGGGTGTGAGTGAAGACGTGTTCTTGTTCCAGATTCGTCAGGATGCCTTGATGACCATGCAGGTGCCCGCCGCGCAGATGATTTCCAAGTTCCCGGAAGTTCAACGAGATTTAGCCTTTGTTGTGGCCGACAGTGTTCCGGTTCAGGCCCTGTTGGATGCGGTGATGGCGGTTGAATCGGAAATTCTGCAAGCGGTTGATTTGTTTGACATCTATCGTGGACAAGGGGTTGATGAAGATCAGAAAAGTGTCGCTTTAACACTGAAGATTCAGCATCATGAGCGGACCTTGCAAGACGAAGAGGTGGATTCGCTGATCGAACGTGTATTAGATTCCGCCAAACGCGCTGTAAATGCCGTTTTAAGATAAAGTTAAAAATAATAAGGATAATTCAAATGACTCTGACAAAAGCGGATATTGCCCAAACTCTATCGGACACGTTTGGATTTAACAAGCGTGAATCCAAAGAGTTGGTTGAGCAGTTTTACGATCAAATCAGCGAAATCCTGGTTTCAGGAGAGCAGATCAAACTTTCGGGTTTTGGTAACTTTGAATTGCGAGACAAGTCTTCTCGTCCCGGACGTAATCCCAGAACCGGTGAAGACGTTCCCATTTCAGCCAGAAGGGTGGTAACATTTAAACCTGGACAGAAATTAAGAGCGCAAATCGATAATCACTATGGCGAAAACTAAGCAACAGACTCAATTAGAGATTGAGTTACCCGATAAAAAATATTTCACCATCGGTGAAGTCGCGGAACTGTGTGACTTGAAGTCGCACGTTTTGCGCTATTGGGAGCAGGTTTTTCCTCAATTGGAACCGAACAAGCGTAGTGGACGTCGTTACTATCAACGTAATGACGTTGAGCTGATTCTGGAAATCAGGACGCTGTTGCATGAGCAGGGCTTCACCATTCCAGGCGCTAAGGCTCGTCTTGCCAAAAGCCGCATCAACCCCGCGAGTATGGATCTGCCGGAAGAAAAGCAAGGTGCGCTTGAGCACCTGCAACTGATGAAGTCGGAACTAAAAGAGTTCCGCAATTATGTCCAAACACGTTTCTAAGTTGTTTTAGCGCCTGTTTCAAAGCCTGAAAAGTCTGCTGGAAATGAGCAGGCCTGTCTGAATTAGATTGAATTTTCTTTAAAAAACAACGATTTTGGTTGGTTTTCTTGTCCTTGGGACGTTTTACATCCCTGTAAAAAGATGCGAAGCGCTTGATTCAGTGCGGCGTCCATCTCATCCACCGTAATGGTTTCACCAAACAAAGCACGCAACACAAAGGGTCCCTTGATCATTTCCAAAAACTGGGTGGCCGCCAATTGTGGATTTTCCAGCTCCAGTCGGCCTGCATCAATCTGTTTCTGCAAATAATTTTTCAGCATGTCGATCGCCGTTTGCGGGCCATAACGGTAAAAGATCTTTTGGATCTCTCCCTGATCCAGGTTGTTTTCGGTAATCACCAGGCGATAAATCGCAGTTCCATCAGGTGACAAGGCGATGCGCTGCAGGGTCTGGCCAAAATTGAACAGGCTGTTTTCAATGTCATCGCTCCAGTGGGTCTCTTCTTCAAAATGCCCAAACAACTCTTTGGATTTCTTTTTAAAGACCGCCTCAAATAACCCGAGCTTGTTTCCAAAAAGCCGATAGAGGGTTCCCAGTGAACCGCCCGACAGACGATTTCATTAACGCTGGTGCCGGCATAGCCTTTTGATAAAAAAACCTCTTCAGCCACGTCTAAAAACTTTTTTTGGCGAGCCAAGCCTCGTTTGGTGGTGGTTTGTTGATTAAGGCTGGGCTGTTGTTCAGAGGTTTGGGGCATGTGTGGTCTCTCGAATGGTTCAATAACTTCATGATATTTTATGAGGAAATATTATACATTAAAACTTGATTAAGACAGATTGTGAGTTAAGTGTAATGTGTGTTACACTTTAATGGTTTCAGATTACTTTTGAGGAAAAAATCATGTTCCCTGTTTCACAATCCTTGGTTAAGTTGAGTGCGCTGTTGCTGATTGCGGCGGCTTCGGTTTTTCCCGTGCAGGTTTATGCCGATGGAGAGCAAAACTCGGCGGCTAAACAGGCTATGCCTGTCAAGGTGATGATCGCCAAACGTGGCGATAGCCCGGTCTTTTATGAATATCCTGGAAGAATCCAAGCAGTACAGACGGTTGGCGTTTTTGCCAGAGTAGCCGGGGTGTTACAGGAAAAATTCTATGAAGACGGGCAAGTTGTCAAAGCCGGTCAGCCTTTATATCAAATCGATGCACGCCGTTATCAGGCGGTTGTCGACAAAGCCAAGGCCCAGTTGCAGGTGGAGCAGGCCAATCTGAGTCAAGCGAAAAGAGAATACAACCGGGTGAAAGGACTCTACTTCAAGAAAGCGGTCAGTGAGCAGGAACGCGACACCGCCATTTCCAGCCTGGAGTTGGCAAAGGCCGCAGTGCAGGGCGCCAAAGCTGCGTTGAATGATGCCCAGATCGATTTGGATTATAGCCACGTTAAGGCTGAAATTTCAGGTGTGACCGGCATTAAACAGCAGGATGTCGGTAGCTTGGTGGGGACGGATTCACAGAATAGTCTGCTGACCACCATTACCGATCTGAGTTCAGTTTATGTGATTTATGCGATGCCGGACAGTCAGAGACAAGCCTTACGCAGTTTGATGCGCCAAGGAAAACTGGTCAAAGCCAAGGAAAACAGATTGATTGCTCAGATTATCGACGAGCAACAACAGGTTCTTGCCGAAGGTGAGGTGGATTTTACCGACAGCCGAATTGATGAAACGACCGGCAGTGTGCAGGCGCGTGCGGTGTTTGCCAATCAGCAAGGCCAGTTTTTGCCGGGTGAATTTGTACGTTTGAGAGTGCTTTCGGCGACACGAAAAAATGTGTTTGAAATTCCACAGAAAGCGGTATTGCAAATGGGGCAACAGGCCTTTGTTTATGTGGTCAAGCAGGGGGTGGCAGAATTAATGCCGGTTGGCCTGGCTGCCCAGCAGGGTGAAAGCTGGTTGGTGGAATCGGGTCTGCAAGAGGGGGACCAGGTGGTGGTCAATAATCTGATTAAGCTCAGACCCAAAACTCCGGTTAAAGCCATAACAGCCAACACTTCCGGTCAATCTGACTCCGAAGCCCAGTAGCGCCCAACTGAAAAGGATCATTTATGTTTTCGAGATTTTTTATAGACCGACCGGTATTGGCCACGGTGTTTTCATTGATTATCGTGATTGCCGGTTATCTGGGCATGAAGTCTCTGCCGGTTTCAGAATACCCTGAAATCGTTCCGCCGCAAGTCGCGGTGGTGGCAACCTATCCCGGTGCCAGTGCCGAGACGATCGCCGATACAGTGGCGGCCCCGCTTGAGCAGGCAATCAATGGGATTGACGACATGCTCTATATCAACAGTGTCACCTCTTCGTCCGGTACCTTGACCCTGACGGTGACGTTTGACATTGGCACGGACATCGACCAGGCGAATATCAACGTCAACAACAAGGTTCAGGGGGCGCTGAGCCGATTGCCCGCCGAAGTGCAGCAGTTGGGTGTCAATGTTAACAAGAAGTCGTCGAGCATTCTTAAGGTCATCTCTCTTTATTCCGATGATGCCAGTTTGGATACGGTGTTTATCGCCAACTACGGTTTGATCAATGTCTTGGACGACCTGACACGAATTCCCGGTGTCGGTGAAGTGAGGCAATTTGGTGCTAAAGATTATTCGATGCGCATCTGGCTGGATCCGAATAAGCTGGCCAAATATCAGTTGACTCCAAATGATATTTCCAATGCCATCAAAGCACAAAACTCGCAATTTGCCGCCGGGCGTTTCGGCCAGGAACCGATGGCACAGCCTCAGGCCTTTACCTATACGGTCACGACAGAAGGGCGTTTGTCCGATGCCAGTCAATTTGAGGACATTATTCTCAGAGCCGAATCCGATGGCGCCATGTTGCGTCTGAAGGATGTCGCTAGGGTCGAACTGGGTGCACAAGCCTATAATTTCAACGCCACCTATGACGGCCAGCCCACGGTGCCGATGGGTGTGTTTTTACAGCCTGGCGCCAATGCCCTGGAAACGTCTAAGCTGATTGATGCCAAACTCGAAGAGTTGGCCGCCAAGTTCCCCAAAGGGTTGGCTTATGCCGTGCCTTACGACACCACCGAGTTTGTTGAGCTATCCATCAACAAAGTCATTTACACTTTGTTGGAAGCCTTGGTGCTGGTGGTGCTGGTAGTGTTTCTATTCCTTCAAAACTTGCGAGCGACTTTGATTCCTGTATTGGCGATTCCGGTTTCCATCATCGGGACGTTTGTGGGCATGTATCTGCTTGGTTTCTCGATCAACCAGCTGACCCTGTTCGGGATGATTCTCGCCATCGGTATCGTAGTCGACGATGCGATCATCGTGGTCGAGAATGTGGAGCGCATCATGCGCACCTACCAACTTTCCGCACGCGAAGCGACCATCAAAGCCATGAACGAAATCACCGGCCCGATCATTGCCATCGTCTTGGTGTTGGCGGCCGTGTTCCTGCCGGTGGCCTTTATTGGCGGCCTAACCGGGCAGATGTACAAGCAGTTTGCAATCACCATCGTCATTTCGGTGACCATCTCCGGTATCGTTGCCTTGACGCTGACGCCGGCTTTATGTGCCAATATGCTCAAACCCGAGCATGGTCAACAGGGGGCATTTTTCCGTTTATTCAACCGTTTCTTTGAATGGTTGACCTCGGGCTTCAGTCGTGGTGTCAGAACGTTAATGCGTTACAGCCTGTTAAGTGTGTTGCTGTTTGGCGGATTGTTGGCGCTGACTTATCAATCCTTGAACCACTTGCCCAAAAGTCTGTTGCCGCAGGAAGATAAAGGTACGCTGTTTGTATTGAGTTATCTGCCACCTGCTTCTTCTTTGTCGAGAATGGAGGTGGTGCGTGACCAAGTCAGCGATACTTTATTGGCACATCCTGGCGTGGAGCACTCCATCAGTTTTGCCGGTTTTGATTTGCAGACCTTTACCGAAAAAACCGATTCGGCGGTTGCCTTCGTCAAATTGAAACATTGGGATGAGCGTGAGTCGGCAGAACTTTCTTCCGATGCCATCGTCGGGCAGTTGTTCGGGCAGTTAATGGCGGTGCCGGATGCCTTCAGTATTCCGATCGGCATGCCGACCATTATGGGCATGAGCATGACCGGTGGATTTGAAGCCTATCTGCAAAACCGCACCGGGCAAGGTTCGTTGGCCTTGAGTAAAGTCACCGATGAGTTGATCGCCAAAGCGGTGGCGCGCCCGGAACTGAATCAGGTACGCACCACCTTCTCCACCAAGGTGCCGCAATACGAGGTGTTGCTGGATCGAGAAAAGGCGCAAAGCATGCAAGTCTCGGCCAAAGAGGTTTTTGCGGCCATGCAGGCCACCTTTGGGAGCTTATATGTAAACGATTTCAATCTGTATGGGCGTACCTATAAGGTCAACTTGCAGTCCGAAGCCGATTATCGTGAAAAACCCGAAGACCTGTCCCAGGTGTTTGTGCGTTCACAGACCGGCGAGATGATCGCCTTAAGCAGTCTGGTGACTTTTAAACGTTTGACCGGAGCCGATGTGGTCGACCGATTCAATCTGTTCCCGGCAGCCAAGCTGATGGGTGAGCCGGCTCCGGGTTACAGTTCGGGGCAAGCCTTGGCCGCGTTTGAAGAAGTGGCCGCCGAAGTGTTGCCGGAAGGTTACTCTTTGGGCTGGGTCGGTGAAGCCTATCAACAGAAGCAATCGGCCAGTGCCGGAAATCAGGCTTTCCTGTTTGGCTTGCTGTTCGTGTTTTTGATTTTGGCGGCGCAGTATGAACGCTGGTCGATTCCTCTGGCGGTCATCACCGCCGTGCCGTTTGCGGTATTGGGTGCCTCGGTCGCCGTCTGGCTCGGCGGTTTAAGCAATGATATCTACTTTGAACTCGGGCTGCTGACGCTGATTGGTCTGTCGGCCAAGAATGCCATTTTGATTGTGGAGGTGGCCATGCAGCAGCGTAAGCAAGGTGTGCCTTTGGCCGAGGCGGCCGAATATGCCGCACGATTACGTTTCCGTCCGATTGTCATGACCTCTTTGGCCTTTACCATCGCGGCGGTGCCATTGATGTTAAGCACCGGCGCGGGGGCCGCGGCGCGTGTTTCGGTGGGAACCGGATTGGTGGGCGGCATGCTCGCTGCGACCTTGTTGGCACCGTTATTTGTGCCGATGTTTTTCCGCTGGATCGCGGAGTTTTCGGAAAGGTTAAGTGGCCACCGTAAAACACCGTCTAACACTCAGGAGGTGGGGAAATGACCGTTCAATTTGTCAATAAACTCAGTAGGTTAGGTCGGTTGAAACCTTTGGCCACTTTGATTCCCGCTGTGCTGTTGCTGGGATGCAGTCAGGTTCCGGTCTATGAGAAACCACAGACCGACTTGCCGGAAACCTGGCAAGTTCAAAACCTGCAAAAAGTTGAAACTGTGCCGCTTGAAGAATCACTTTGGTGGCAGCGGCTTTCCGGCGATGAAACGCTCAATCAGCTGATAAACGAAGCTTTGCAATACAACCGTGATATGGCTTTGGCTCAGGTTCGTCTGACTCAAGCCCGCGCATTGTTGCGCCAGAGCCAGGCCGGACGGTTTCCTGAATTGAATCTGACGGGTGGTTTGGCCAGAACGCAAAGCAGTGACGAAGCTTATCCAGCCGGGCAAGGTGATACCTTTGGCGACTTTTCATTGGGCGCCCTGTTGAGTTATGAAGTTGATCTTTGGGGTAGAGTCGAGGCATCCATTAAACAGTCAGAGGCGACTTTTAAAGCCACTCAAGCCGACCAGCAAAGTTTGGCCTTGAGTATTAAGGCCGCCGTTGCAAACGCCTACCTGAATTTGATGGCGTTGAATCAGAACTTGGCATTGGCCAAAAATACGGTGAAGTCGCGTCAAGAAACCTTGGAATTGCGTCAAACCCAGCTGGAATACGGCAGTGTCACGCCATTGACAGTCTATCAAGCCGAGTCCGAATTGGCCTCCGTGCAAATCGCCTTGCATCAACTTGAAGAGCAAAGAGCTCTGCAGCAAAATGCACTGGCCGTACTGATTGGCCGTTCACCGAAGGCGCTGCTGGCATTGGCGAGCCAGGCACCTTTGTCGGTGTCAGCGCTAACAGATGTGAATACTCTGCCAATCCCCAAAAACTTGCCGTCAGATCTGCTGAATCGTCGCCCTGACATTCAGGCAGCCGAGCAGAGATTGATTGCCGCCAATGCCAATATCGGGTTGGCCAAGGCCGCCTTGTTTCCAAAGATCAGTCTGACAGGCCTGCTCGGTTTTCAGAGTGAGTCGTTGAGTCGTCTTTTTGAAGAAGATGCTATCGGCTGGAACGCCGCGGCCAATATCAATGCACCGGTTTTCGATTACGATCGCCGTCGTTCTGAGGTTAAAATCACCGAGGCTGAACAGCAGGCGATGTTGATTGATTATCGGCAAACAGTGCGCGTCGCCTTCCAAGAAGTGTTGGATGCCACCACTCAGTTTGAAAGCAGCCAAAAGCAGCTGGAAGCGCAGCAGCGTCAGGTATCGGCACTCTACCAGACGTTGAATTTGGCCCAGGATCGTTTCGATGCCGGTTACTCCAGTTATCTGGAGGTTCTGGACGCACAACGTAACCTCTTCAATGCCGAATTGGCGCAGGTCAATATGAAACTCAATCACGCCACGGCTTTGGTGAACCTCTATAAAGCCTTGGGCGGAGACTGGCAAGCAAAGGCCGAATAAACTCAAGGCTTTGACGGCCTCTTGAGAGGGGATAATCAATCAGGTTGCTTAAAAATTTCTTATGAAAATGAGCAGGCCTGGTTGATTTGTTCGTCAAAGGCCCTATAATTCACCTTCTACAAATCGGGGTGTAGCGCAGCTTGGTAGCGCACTTGTCTGGGGGACAAGTGGTCGCAGGTTCAAATCCTGTCACTCCGACCATTTTCTTTTCTAAATTGCTTTAAAAACATATACTTACCTCTCCCTTTGTTTTTCATTGTAACTAGGTTGTAACTAGGTTGTAACTAGGTGTTGCTAGGCTAATTTATTAATTGATATGCACCTACAGCATGCGTCTACCTGTAATGTCCATCATGGACACCTAAAGGATAGACAAAAAGGCTATAACTATATGATATACAAGTAAATACAAGTAAACTATAAGTCAAACCTTTTTGTCACTTTTAGACCTCCATGACTCCTTACCACTCGTCTAGGCTTTCAGGAGTAGGACTACGGATAACTCTAGTCTTCTCTCCCTTGCTAGCTTCTTCATACTGTTCAGTGGGAATGAGTACATAAGACTCCCCAAGAAGAATACAAATAAGTTTCTCTTTTTGCACATCATCAAGTAGCGCCCAGTCTTTACCATAAGCGACCCTGTTTAACTTTTCCCCGACCTTCACTTCTGCTTTCATCTTCTGCTCTTCTCTGTCTAGCTCACTCGCTTCAGGGCTATACTTCCTAGAGAAAATACTCCAAGGTTCAACTTGAGGGTTGTTGCTATTTAACTGCTCAATGAAGTCCTCTTTTTCAGATGAATTGAGAGCTTCTTTAATTGTGTTCTTCATGTTACACGCTGTCTGGTGACCAATCATGCCACCCATCTCAGTAGCAATCTCTCTACAGCTCATCTCTGAGAATCGCCCCCAGTTCCTCCAAAAGCTTAACCAAGCTTCCTGAATCTTTTGAGGTTGCGACATGTTTATGTGTGACTTTTGGTTAATACTTCTAGCTAGCTCCCTTGCTTGAGTCCTTGAAGCGCCTTGGAGTACTTTCACTTTGACTCTCTTAGATACTAGGATGCCTTTTTGATAAGCCTGTCTATAAGCCGCTAATCTATGATGACCATCAACGACATGAAAGTACGGTTTATTGGTATTCTTGGTCAAGTAGTTTAGTTCAGCGTACTCGTCTCCATGGAGGTGTACAATGATGGCGTCTAGGCTGTCCGCTCCGTTCTTAAGAGCCTTTACGAGTTCCTCTATTTGCTCTTGGCTTTGACTCTTCATTGCTGACGCTCTATAGCCGTCGGCTCTTATATCTCTGACTTGGTTAGCTCCTTCTCTTAGGTCTCCAATTAGACGGTCAAATGAAATCTCTCGGTGCTTGTACTTTGGTTTGAAACTCTGCATTTAATTCTCCTTCACACACAGTAAATCCTCCATTAGATATGGCTTGTATCTTTAGGATTCTTACTGTGCGCTTGTTAGTTATTAGTTAGTCATGAATGACTGAAATAAGGACTTTTAAACCCTTATATTTAGAGGGCTGTAGGTTTTTTTTAGACACCTCCTCAGGTGATAGTATTAGTGACTGTCTACTTTTTAAATAGATAATTAAGACTACCTCTAGGAATGCCTGTCCTATCTGCTATCTCCGAGTAACTAAAACCCTTTTCTTTAAGCTTTATTGCTTGTTGCTTGCTCTCTTTGGAGTGCTTCCTGTATTTACTGGGCTTATCTTCTATTGCTAGTATTTCTTTAATTTCAGCTAGTGAGTAAGCCTCATTGTTATAAATGAAAACTAATTGTGTCTGAGCCTGTTTGCTTGGCCTTTCAATTATCTTCTTCAGCACCTCCTCACTAATGGTTAGCTTTCTACTTTTCCACCCTTTAGGCGTTGGCGTCCTTCTATATATATCAATATCTTTGAGTATCATTAATTCTCCCTTTTCAATTTATTACTTAAGTGGTTTTGAATTGATAGCAGGGATAGAAATACTGGTCTCTAAATTCTCTTATTGAGTCCTATAAAAACCAGACCTTTCTCCCCTATAGTGGGGGGTAATTCTAAGACGTTGATTTATATGGATAATTTTCCAAAACAGGCAGGCTGCTAGAACACTATCTAAGAGATTTTTATGAAAACATATAGGGGTGATAAGGGTAGCAGGGAAAAGTGGCCTGAAGGGCTTAATAATGCTTTAAAAAAACAGGAGTTTACTATAAATTCAAACTCAGGAGTTTTACAGCAGACTATGTTATCTATTTCTAACTTGTTGACTTGGTGCGTAAAACCTAACCAAGAACAGCTATCATGTGCTAATCATAGAGCTAACAGTCTGTGGGTGTTTAGGCTAGTCTCTCAATGATTCTTTTAACTGTCATGGGCTTGAATTGACTCCCCCTAGATGTTGTTAGTCCAGCCTTATTTAAAGCTTCTGAGATTGCCTGTAAGCTCGCTCCTTTGGCTCTTAAAGGCTCAATAATGCTTCTGTACTGCTGAGCGTTTTCAATGGCTTTTCGCTCTCGTGCTTTATTCCTTTCGTTGGTCTTATCTCGTAGACCTCCAAGCTTAACGCCTCTAGTTTTTGCCTCTGCTAAAGCCGCTTTCGTTCTTGCACTAATAAAGTCTCTCTCTTGCTCAGCCAAAGCCGCATAGATATGCAGTTGGAACTTGTCAGCATTAGGCATAACAGCTACCTTAAAGTTGAGCGATTTGTCTTCTAACAGTGAAGCAATAAAGGAGACCTTACGGCTCAATCGGTCTAGCTTAGAGACCAAGAGTGTCGCTTTTAGATTCTTGGCAACTTCTATAGCCTTCATTAGCTCTGGTCTAGCATCCACCTTGCCAGACTCTATATCTGTGAACTCAGTAACGACCTCACACTTACTACAGAAGTTATTAAGATATATTTCTACATCTCTCTTTTGAGCATCTAAGCCAAGTCCTGAGTCTCCTTGCTTCTTTGTCGATACTCGATAATAGATAACGTAACGCTCATTGTTAAGAGTGTCTATTGGTGCCATAACTAGGTCTCCTTCTTCAGCTTAAAATTAATATAACATAAGACTATGTACGTTGTGAATGTTATAAAGGGCTTAATTATGGGACTCCTAGGTTTAAATTGACCCCCATGGGGTTAGCTATAAGACTGTTTCAAAAAAAGGTTAAAGGGTTGCAGTCGTGGTCGTTGTTGTTGTAGTATTTTGATTTTAAAATTAATTACATCCACTATATTATTCATAAAAAAATGATTATTCGATTAAGTATTCTTTCATTAACAACCCTTTTCCTTAGCGCTTGCGCATACAGCCCTGAGAAGCAATCTGTAAGTAATTTATGCAGTCATGCAAATGGCCCCTTAGCTCCCTATGAAATATTAACGGGAGAGTACAAGAGCAGAGAAGAAGCACGCATTGAACTTAGAAGACGTGGTCTCAACCCTGAATCGTATGAGTGTAATAGTCTTGCCCGAAAATGATAATTGTTGAGCTAAAGTAACAAGTTTTTATAGCTTAGGTAGGACTTTAATTGCATCATAAAGTTTGTCTAGACCATACCCATGGAAGTACGTCTGATAGCTTTCAGTCGTTAAGGTGCGGTTATGTCCTGTGAGCCAATCTACTACTTGTGGCTGTTCTGGAAAATGGTTATGTAGAGTTGTGCTAAAAGTATGCCTTAAGCTGTGCAGTGTATGGGACTCAGCAAACTCTTCACCGAATATTTCTTTAGTTACAGTCAGCCTGTGAGTGCTGAAAGTATTAGGCTTGAAGTCAAAACCTGAGAAATTATCCAAAAGGGGTTCTAGGTCGGGGTGGATAGGTATAAACCTAGTTGCACTTTCAGTTTTCCCGTCTCCATCGGGTGCTATTGAAAAGCATTTGATATTCCCGTTTTGAGATTCCATGTTGACTATACTTGAAGAGTTTAGTTTGAACAGCTCGTCTCTGCGCACCCCCGTGTAATAGGTAATAGTCCAAGCCAACTTGAATCTTTCAGGTAGCCCTTCAAGAATCTTTCTGGCTTCTGATACACTGAATGCCTGCCTGATTTTCTTGTTTTTTGTAGATATTCCTGTATGAGTGAATGGATTGTCTGTATCAACCATTCGTTTTCTTTTAGCAGTCTTAAATATCGCTGAAAGAGTGGTTATGTCATTCTTAGTCGTTTTACTAGAGACCGCTTCCAACCTGTGTTCAATGTATTCATCGACCATAGTAGTATCTATCCAATTTAATCCTATGTCAGGCAATTGGAGAAAGTTTAAAAACTTTGAGACAACATTGTCATAGCTATTGATATACCTTGGAGCGCGGCCATCTTTGGTAGCTTTGGTTTTTGTGAGCTGTAACGCCTGTTTTAATGTCGCATCGATAGGGTGTTTATTGTCGCCTTCCATTCGATTAATATAGTTTGAAAAAGCCATAAGCTCGGCATCTTTTTTATAGTCTTCATGCAACGTATTACCAATGCGATACTTATCTCTCATTGTGTCAACGATATGTCTTAAGTTAGATTTGTCTTCTTCTGATTTTGGAGCTAAAGGAGGACCCATCTGGTCAACTAGCTCTTGGTATATTTGCTCTGTCGTTACTATTAGGTCGCCATTAATTAAGGCTTCAAGTTTTGCATCTTCTTCATCTCTTAACTTAAGAGCTACTTGAAGTGAGTCAGTTTTTAAAGATTTACGTATAGTCGTCATACCAATGAATAGGGGGTGTTCTTTGAGTTCCTTAGGTACTCTTCTTTGGTATGTCCAAGTATTGAATTGTTTAGTTAAGTGTCTGGGGTTTTTAGACATGATTATCATCTAATGTAACTAGGTTGTAACTAGGTATCATAATGGAAGAAACCATTATTTCAAGTGTGTTAGGGGGTTATCTCTTATTTGGTCGTTTTTTCAAATCCTGTCACTCCGACCATTTCTTTTTGTGTCCATGACACTCCGCAGTTTCAGTCTTACTTTTTGGTTTTGTTTTCTTACTTGTTGTTCTTGGGTTGAGTGGTAATATATTGCTCCGTGCCGTGGTTTCCATCCAGGGTAGATAATTCACGTTAATGAGAGCCAGAAATGTTTGAACTTGAATCCATTGATCCCAAATTTTATCGAGCCCAAACCCGTAAATCGACCCTGATTGTAATGGCGATGTTCATTGTAATCGGGCTGGTCACCGCGCGTCTGTTTGTGAATTGGTTTGGTGAATATTCCAATAATCTGATTGTACTGAACTTCATCGGTGCGTTTGTCGGACTGGTGATCACCGGCTTTATTGTCAAAGGCTTCTTTAAAGATAAGCCGTGGATGAAAGAGGCGATGTACGCGTGGCGATTAAAGCGCAATTTGATGCAGATCACCAACCGCTTGCGTCCGATTCAGGAAGCGGTTGAGCAGGGCGATGAGCAGGCGATGAAGATTTTGCGCTTTTATCATCTGGGTTTGGAGCAAATGCACCGTTTGGAAGACAACAGCAGCGCCTTGATCGACCTGGTGGCCGAAAAGCACGCGTTGGAGTCGAAGATGGAAGCCCTTGAGATGGATTTGCAACAGACTTCTTTTGACCCGTCATGGGTTGAGCCCTATCCCAATCAAAACAACGATTGAAAGCATCCTGTCAAAATGGGCAGGCCTGCCCATTTTGGTAAGCGCTCTTAAGCAGTATTAAGTCTTGAGAGTCTTTGCCAGATTTTCAAACACGAACATATCTTTTCTGTTTATCCACGTCAGTGCGTATTCAAGTACAGTTTGAGCTGTTGCGGGCTTTTTCTTAAAAAACTGTATTGAGTGGCCAATCCAATCAAAAGCAGCAATCCGCTACCACTGACAATACTCAACAGCCACAAGTTCAGGTCGAGACTCGGTTCGGTTTTGAGCAGGAAGTGACTGATCAACAGACTCGCCAATTGCGCAAAACTGGCTGCTAATAAACCTGCCAAACCGCCTAATAATACAAATTCGGTCAAGCCGATCTTGACGATTTCACGGGTTCTCGCGCCCAGCGTTCTAAGCAACAGCCAACTCTGAATGCGCGCCTGCTGACTGGCGAGCGTGGCGGTAAAGAGCACGCCGATACTGGCCAGCAGGGTAAAACCATAAAGCCCCGAAACCGCCCAGCTGGCTTGTCTCATGATCTCCTGAATCTGCTGCATGATCTGGCGCACATCAATCAACAATACGCCGGGTGTGGCCTGCGCCAGTTGTCTGGTCAATTGCGCAGCGGGGTTTGAGGTGAGGGCGCTGGCATCTTCTCTGGCAGCGGGCTTGTCGGAAGCGGCCGCTTCATCGGCCAAATAAAAGTTTCCGATGTATGAAATTGGCAAGGCCCGGTCCTCTACCGGTTCCAAAATGAAGAAAAAGTTTAGCTGAAAACTTTGCCATTCGACTTTGCGCAGAGAGTTCACCTGGTATTGCCAAGCTTGTCCGGCAAAATTGAAGGTCAGCACATCGCCAAGCTGAATATTGAAAAGTTCGGCCATGCCTTCCTCAACCGATACCCTGGGATAGTCAAGTGGCTTATCCCAGTTTGCCAACACCTCGTTGTGAGACGGTATTTCTTTCAAGATGGCCACATTGGCTTCGCGCTCCAGCATGCGGCGTGCTCGGTCTTCGCTCTGTTGGTTGGCTAATAGGGCGGTTTGGTTGATGGCGGTGAGCCGACCGCGCACCATCGGCACCAGTTGGGGAGAGAGCTGTTTTTCGGCCAGAATCGACTGCACCGCGTCTTTCTGCTCCGGCTGTATGTTCATCACAAAGGTATTAGGGGTGTTGGCAGGAAGGGAGGCCTGCCAGTTTTGCAGCAGATCCTGACGCACAAAGGTCATCAACATCAGCACAAACAGCACCATGCCTACCGACACCAATTGAATCTTGACCAGTCCGGATTCTTTGAGCAGGTTGGATAGGGCGATGCGCAACCAGCCGCGACTGTTTACCTGCCAAATGGCCATCAGTTTGAGCAGGCCGATTGCACTCCCTAGCAGGGCTAGACTGATGACAACCAAGCCTGCCAAAATCCAGCTCAGGGAATCCAGTCCTAACATGAGACTGATCAATCCCAGTAGCAGTGCAAAGCTGATGAACCAGTGGATGCCGTTGGGGGTTCTGGGCACCGACTTCAGCACTTGCATGGGGGAGGTTTTTACGGCGGTTTGGAACGCCTGCCAGGCAAAGCTCCATAAGACCAACAAGCCGCTGATAAAACCGGTCACCATGGCGGGCATCGCGCTGGGCACCACTAAGGGTTGAAAGTAATGGCCAATGACGGGCAGTAACAACCAGAAAAGCCCGTAGCCAATGAGAATGCCGATACTGCTGCTGAACAGGGCAATCCAGCTCAATTGCATCGCAAACAGACGTTGCATTTTGGCATTGCTGGCACCGAGCGCCCTTAACAGGGCCATGCTGCTTTGCCATCGATTCAGATAGAAGCGGCTGGCGATCAATATCGACATGCCCGCGACCAACACCGCAGACAGGGCGGAAAGATCAAGGAACAGCCAAGCGGTATCCAGTGATTGCGCTAAGTCTTCGGTCGGGGCCTGGGCTGACAAAATCTGCCAGTGCGGGTTGTTCTGTTTGCTCAGCTGTTCTGAAAACTGCTTGATTTGATTGGCCGATCCTGCCACCTGCAGTTCGTAGGTTACTCGGCTTCCGGGGCCAATTAACCCGGTTTGCGCCAAACGTTGTTCGGACATCAGGACCTGTGGGGCAAATCCGCCCATCGGGCCGATGCCCTGTTTGTTAAGCACACTGCCGGCGATTTGAAAATCCAGATTACCGAGGGTGACTGTGTCCTTCTGACTGATTTGCATCAGGCTCAAAAGCTTGGGCTCTACCCAGATGCGATTGGGGGTTAGCGGTTTAGACGTAGATGGGATCAAAGGTTGAAGCGGTTGTTCGGATGCCGATTCGATCTGTCCTCTAAGCGGGTAATCGGCGGAAATGGCCTTAAGCTGCACCAGCTGGAAATTGTTATTGGCCAGCGCCATGGTCACCACCGAAGTGGTCTGCGCACTCTTCAAACCCAACTCATGGGCATGCTCTTGCCATTGAGCTTCTATGGGACGGCTGCTGCGGATCACCAAATCCGCGCCCAGAGATTCGGCCGCTTTGCGTAACATGCTCTGTTGCACGGTTTCGCCCAATTGCTTGACCAGAGTCACGGTGGTGCTGGCGATGATGACCGCCAGAATCAACCAGACCCAATCGCCTTTTTTGAGACTGCGGAAAAACCATTTGGAAGCGGTCCGGCTGTCTTCAAAGAATTCACGCATGGTCGATTTCCGTCCCGGAAGAAGCCGATTCACTGAGGTGACCCTGGGTTAAATGTAAAACCCGGTCGCACCGGTTGGCGAATTGCGAGTCATGCGTCACCAGAATCAAGGTGGTGTTGAGGTTGCGGTTGAGGTCGAACAACAGGCCTTGAATCTGCAAAGCGGTCTCCTCATCCAGGTTGCCGGTCGGTTCGTCGGCAAACAAAACCTTGGGTTCGGTGACGAAGGCTCGGGCAATCGCCACGCGTTGTTGTTCACCTCCGGAAAGTTCGGCAGGCCTGTGGTTTGCGCGGTGGCTAAGGCCGACCTGCTCAAGCGCTTGCTTCGCTTTTTGTTTGGCATCGGGCAGATCAAACAACTCGAGTGGCATCAGAATGTTTTCAAGTGCGGTCATGCTCGGCATTAATTGAAAGTTCTGGAAAATAAAGCCTACCTGTTGCGCGCGAATCTGGGCTCGCTCATCTTCCGAACAGGTTTCCAGAGATTGGCCCAGCAAACGAATTTGGCCATTTGTCGGTTTTTCAAGCCCGGCCATCAAAGCCAGTAGAGTTGATTTTCCGGAGCCGGAACGACCGACTATGGCCACGGTTTCTTCAGACTGGACACTCAGGTTGCAGGCTTTTATGATATCCAATAGGGTTTGATCGGATGGAATCTGATAATGCACATTTTGCAGTTCAATAACAGGAGCGTTGGCTGAGTGAAAGGTCGAAATTTTTGGGCTTGGAGAGGTCATATTCTCTGGCTGTTTTTAGGGATGGGAATCAACCTTTATCCTAGTCTAAGCGTGGCGAATTCGCAAGACGCATCTGTGCTATCTGAAAAGCCGGTTTTACTGGTGTTTGGTGACAGTCTCAGTGCCGCTTATGGCATGGATCAGGATTTGGGTTGGGTCGCATTAATGCAAAGCAAACGGCCTCAGCTTAATGTCATCAATGCCAGCATCAGCGGGGAGACCACCTCGGGTGGCAAACAGCGTCTGCCGGCATTGCTGAAAACGCATCAACCAAACGTGCTGATTTTGGAATTGGGCGCCAATGATGCTTTGCGAGGGCAGAATTTGCAGGTCAGCCAACAGAACCTGCAGGTCATGATTGATTTATGCCAAACGGCCAAGCCCCAATGCAGGGTGGTGTTGCTGGGAATCCGTTTGCCAACCAATTACGGTCCGGCCTATGATCGCCAGTTGCAACTGATGTATCAGAGTTTGGCGCAACGCAATCAGCTTGTTTTTGATCCGTTTTTCATTGAAACGGTGGCTTTGGACCCGGACTTGATGCAGTTTGATGGTTTACATCCTAATGCGGATGCCCAGCCTTTGATTTTGCAACGGGTTTGGCCATTGATCGAGAAGGCCTTGCCGTCAAGCGCGGCCTCTCAAATGAATAAAACGGCTGATTCAGGCGCTTAGCCCAGTTAGCAAAGTGACCCAATCAGGCTACGGAAACCGAACTGTCGGATGGGGCCGGCAGAAAGTCGTTCTTGGCTTCAAGGATTGTGAAGGTTTTCACCGACTCCTCCAGATTGCGAACCTGATCGATGATATTGGCCGAGGTGGTGGCGATCTCTTCGACCAGTGCCGCGTTTTGCTGCGTGGCATCGTCAATTTCATTAAGCGCATGACTGACTTCCTGGATGCCGTGCGTTTGCAATTGCAGGCTTTCATGCATTTCGGCGACCATTGATGAAACCTGTTCAATCGCTTTACTGTTCTCTTCAAACGTCTCGGTAGTCATGCGGCTCAGTTTGATGCCGCTTTCCACTTTTTCCATGCTGCTTTCTGAAACCGTGCGGATCTGTTTGGCGGCATCCGCCGATTTCTGGGCCAAAGAGCGCACTTCGCCGGCCACTACCGCAAAGCCGCGCCCGGCTTCACCGGCACGCGCCGCCTCTACGGCCGCATTCAAAGCCAGCAAGTTCGTCTGGAAAGCGATGCTGTCGATGATTTGGGTGATTTCGCCGATTTCCTGGCTGGCACTGAAAATCCCTTGCATTGCTTGATCCATTTCTGCAACCACACGGTTGCCTTGTTCAATGGTCTGTTTGACCGCATGGCTGACGCCGTTGACATCGCTGGCCTGCTGCAGCGACTGAGTGACACTTTGCGCCATTTGATCCATGTGTTGGCTGGTTTTCTGGATGGACGCCGCCTGATTCTGAACGCGACGATTCAAGTCTTGATTGCCGGTGCTGATTTCTTCTACGCCGTTTACCGCATCGGATGATGCTTGTTTAACGGTATGTAGCATGTCGCTGATGCTGAACGCCATGCGATCCATATTGCTTTTGAGTTCATTGAGCTTGCCGTTGAAGACCACTTCGGTCTGGTAGGAGAAGTCACCCTGTTTGTAATTGTCGAGGATGTTGTTTTTAGTGTCGATGGAGTGTTCAAGGCTGTCCAGAGAGTCGTTCAAGTATTGTTTCAAACGGGTGTATTCGCCAGGCAGTTCAATTTCGATACGTTGACTGAAGTCACCTTGCGTCATTCCCTGCATGACTTGAATAACGGAACTGATCGACTCTTTCTGCACCTGAATAGCCTGTTGCAGATTCGTCATCAAATGATGGTAATCACCGTGGAAGGCTTCTAATTGGATGTCGGCATCCAGTTTTCCTTGAGCCAAATCCGTACTGGCTTGGTTGATAGCCTGGAAAGTCGAGACTATGCCCTGCAAACTGCCGTTGAACGATTTTTCAAGACTGTTCAAGTCGCCTTTGTATTCGCCGACCATTCTTGCCGAGAATTGACCGTCGGCTAATGCTTGACTGACTTGTGTGATTTCGCTGGTCGCGGTGGAGACCGAGTCCAGTAAAGTCTGGATGCTGGCGCCCATCTCGGTCAATTCGTTACGGCCGTAGGGGATTTTCCAAGCCTGGAAAGTGCCGTTTTCCGCAATGTCCATGACTTGCTTTTTCATTCGTGAAAGCGGAGTGGTAATGGATTTGACCAGAAAGAAATTCAACAGCAGCATGAATAACAACGCCACGGCGCTTCCGATGGTGATCTGCGCGGTTTTAGACTCGCTGAGTCCGTTTAATGCCTCAATCTGGCCGCTGGTCTGCTGGTCGATTTTCTGGGTGGCCAAGTGCAACAGCTCGTTGGCACGGGTCGAAAGCTTGTTGATGCTTTGGTTGTTCATTGAAACCGTGCGCAGGTAATCTCTCATGTCACTGAAAGACTCGTAATATCCTTCCCAGCCGGAATAGACTTCCGAAAAGGTATCCTGATTGATGAAATCGGCAGAAAAGCGCTCGTTCAAGCCTTCGAAAAGCTCATTGCTGGAATCTCCTAACCCTTTATTGTGGAAGGCTTCTTTCAGGGTGAGGTCGCCTGAAGAGAGCATTTTGAACAAGGTCGTTTGAGACGAATCCAGGCGACGCAAGATTTCACTGAATTGTTCTTTGGTTTCTTCTTCAAGGTCTTCAATGGCCATGAGTTGTTTGATGTTTGTTTGAATTTTTTCGACGCTTGGTTCGATGCCGTATTCCAAGGTTTCGTCAATCTGTTGTTTCAGGAATACCGAAGAGTTGGCCGATTTTTTCATGTTCATCAATAGAACATCCATTTCATCGACGTCAAGCAGGGTGTCTTGTTTCTCGGCAACTTGACCGGTTGATTCTTCTGCGGGCTCGGCAGTTGACTCGGCAGCTTGTTCCTGCGCTGTTTGCTGTTGTGTTTCGTCTGTGTTTGTTGGGGAGAGAGCCCCTTCTTCACTGTCGGCTTGTTGGATTGGCTGTTGTTCTTCCCCCAAAGATTTTAAGGAGAGGTTGAGTTCTTTCAATTCATCGATCTGACGGTTGAAGCTTTCATTGTCCTCCTGACTCATACTGCGGATATATTTGTTCATTTGAAGTGAGGTTGTGGAGAACTTCGTCTGGAATTGGGCGATTTTGACGGTTTGGCTTTTCTGGATGTCAGATAATTTGTTAGCGCTTTGATTGACTTCAATGAAAGCCAGGCGTGCCGAGAGAAATACGGCTGTGAGAAATATTAGACCGATAAATAAGTTGATCCATAACCTTTTCTGGATGGAAATATTCTCTAATAAGCGCATATTGTGCATTACCTTGTGGTTTGTCGATGAAAAAACGCATTTTAGTGTAGGTAATTTTTGTGACAATCAGATTAAATCCGTTATGTATTTATGCGGCCATCATCCTTTTTAATTGACGCCAGCATAATTAAGTCTTTATCAAAGCGCCTGCAGAGCGTATTATCGTGCTTTACAATGAGTTTGCTTTATAATTCTCCCCATTAACTTTTGAATACATGATCTGACCTATGCAAGAAAAACTACAAAAGGCGATGTTGGCGATTCGTGGAATTAAAATTCCGGAATTGCCGGATGAAGTATTGCAGCTGGAACAGGAGATCAAAAGTAAGTTTGTCAACATCAGCACGGTGGCAGAAATCATCGAGAAAAACACCACTTTGTCGGGTGAGTTGATGCGTATAGTCAATTCGCCGGTGATGAAACTTCGGGAGCCTTGTCATTCGATCCGCGACGCCGTCAATGTATTGGGATTGGATAATATCTATAATCTGCTGGTCTCCTCGGCCTTGAAAAATATGTTCGGTAAAAAAGGCCTGTTTAAAGACATCATGGATCACAGTGTCGATGTGGCTTTCTGCATGGCCGATATTGCCGAGTGGGTGGAAGGGGTGACACGCGACGAGGCCTACATGTTGGGGCTTTTCCACAATTCCGGCGCCTTGTTGTTGGCCACTAAAAACGAGCGACGTTATGAGCCGCTGTTCAGAAACTCCATCTCTTTGCCGATTTCGATCATTGCCAAAGAAGAGAAAGAGTACGACACCAATCACGCCATGTTGGGCGTGTTGATCGGTAAAAAATGGCATTTGCCGATCGACATCATCAACGCCATCATGCTGCATCACAATGCCAGCTGTTCACGCATTCAAAACGATAAGGTGCGATCCATGGTGGCCATGATCAAAATCGCCAATGCCATCGTGTCTGAAATCTCTTTGGGGGCGTATCGAGGCGATGAAATGCGTCGTTATGAGATGGACGGCATTGAGGAGTTGATGATTCCTACCGAGGTGGTGACGGAGATCCGTACCGCTTTGATGTCCTATACGTTCAAGGATTGAAAATCAGGCTCTTCGGACACTTCTTTGTTGCGGATAGCATCATCCAGAGAACACTTTTTTAACATTTGAAAATGAACAGGCCTGGTTGAATCTTAAAACAACCAGGCCTGTTCATTTTGAGTGATGCAGTTCAAGCATTCAAACAATGCCTAATGATGGGCGTGTGAGTCCTCTGTCGAAGTTTCTTCATTCTCTTTTTGTTTGGCTTTATAGACTTTTAATGCCAAGGATTTGGCACGAATGTTAAAGGTCAGTTTGGCCACATCGTCAAAATGCTTGGCAAAATGCACTTTCATGCCTTCCTGCAGATAGTCCGGCAGCTCTTCAAAATCCTTTTTGTTTTCAAAAGGCAGAATCAGTTCCTTGATGCCGATGCGTTTGGCGGCAATGACCTTTTCGCGAATGCCACCCACCGGCAAGACCTGGCCGGTCAGACTGAGCTCACCGGTCATCGCCAACGGCGTTTTGATGGCTTCGTCACGTGCCAACGAGAGCAGGGCGGTCGCCATGGTCACCCCGGCGCTTGGGCCGTCTTTGGGTGTGGCGCCGTCGGGCACGTGCAGATGCACAAACGCCTTGTCGAAAAACTCCGGATCGGCTTTGTATTTATCCAGATTGGAGGAGATAAAGCTGTAAGCGATGCCCGCCGATTCCTGCATCACATCACCGAGTTGTCCGGAGAGTTTGAAGCCGCGATTCAGGGTGTGCACACGACTTGCTTCAATGGTCAGGGTCGCACCTCCCATGGAGGTCCAGGCCAAACCAGTCACGGTGCCCAATTGCTGGTTCATTTTTTCCGGTGTAAAGCGCGGTTGCCCCAGCATCTCTTCGAGTTCGCTGACGTGAATGCGGGCCGATTCGATCTCCCCGGTGACAAATTTCAGTGCGAGTTTGCGCACCAGTTTGGCCAGTTGTTTTTTGAGGTTACGCACCCCGGCTTCACGCGCATAACCTTCAATCACATGGCGGATCGCAGGCGCGGTGATTTGCACCTGCTCTTTGCTGAGACCGGCCTCTTTCAACAGGTGTGGCCACAGGTGGTGCTTAGCGATTTGAATCTTCTCTTCGGTGATGTAACCCGACAGGCGAATCACTTCCATGCGATCCAGCAAAGGGCTTGGGATAGTGTCCAGCGTATTGGCGGTACAGATAAAGACTGCTTTGGATAGGTCAAAGCGCACATCCATGAAATGATCCATGAATTCATGGTTCTGTTCCGGATCCAGCACTTCAAGCAAAGCCGAAGCCGGATCGCCGTGATAGGACGCGCCGATCTTATCGATTTCATCGAGCATGATCACCGGATTGGAGGTTTCACAATCTTTGAGTGCCTGAATGAATTTCCCAGGCATTGCACCCACGTAAGTACGTCGATGGCCTTTGATTTCGGCCTCGTCGCGCATGCCTCCAACCGAGAAACGATAGAAATTCCGTCCTAAGGCGTCGGCGATAGAACGGCCGATGGAGGTTTTCCCTACGCCGGGCGGCCCCACCAGACAGATGATCGAGCCGGAAATCTCTCCTTTCAACGCACCGACCGCCAAAAACTCACTGATACGGTCTTTGACGTCTTCCAGACCGTCATGCCCCTTGTCGAGAATCTTTCTGGCACGTTTCAGGTCAAGGATGTCCTTGCTGTGTTTGCCCCAAGGCAATAAGGTCAACCAGTCAAGCCAGTTGCGCGCCACATTGTATTCCGGGGACTGCGGATCGAGCATGGAGAGCTTGTCGAGCTCTTCGTTGGCTTTTTTAAGGGCTTCCTCGCTGAGTTCGAGAGTTTGCATGCGTTCCCGAAAGCGGTCGGTATCGAGTGTCTGGTCGTCTTTGACGATGCCCAGCTCTTTTTGAATTTCATCAAGTTGTTGGCGTAAGAAGAAATCACGCTGCTGTTCGCTGAGGTTTTCTTCAACGCGTTCGCGGATATTGAACTGCAGTTTGGTGACTTCAATTTCCTGCTTGAACAGGGTCAGCACTTTTTCAAGGCGTTCCACCAGGTCGAAGGTCTCCAGGACATCTTGCAACTTATGATTATCCGCGGTGGTCAGACTGGCGGCAAAGTCGGCCAAATGCGCGGGTTCACTGGGACTGTAACGGTTGAGGAAATATTTCAGTTCTTCACTGTATAACGGATTAAGCGGTAACAGTTCGCGGAAGGCGTTCATGATTGCCAGACCGTAGGCTTTGAACTCTTTTTGCGTGCCGGTTTTGATGTCCGCCGGATAGCTGACCTGCGCTTTATAAGGCGCGGAATCGGATAGCCAGTGTTCGATTTTAAAACGCTGAACCCCTTCGGCAATCAGCTGAATGAAATCTTCGCGCATTTTGGGCTCGTGGATACGCACCAGTGTTCCCACGGCCGAGAAGCTCTCCGGAGGCGCTTTTTCATGGTCTTCGTGGTTGACGTAAATCATGCCGATGTACTTGTAACCACGATCCTGGATGGCTTCAAAGGTTTCCTGCCAGGCCTCTTTGTTGAGCAGAACCGGAAGTTGCTGTCCCGGAAAGAACGGGCGTTCTTTGACCGGCAACAGATAAATTTCACTGGGCAGGGTCAGATTGGGTTTGGCCGGCAACTGGGCTTTAGGTTCGGAATCCTTGGCAATGTGTTCGCCGTCCAAAATGTCCATTTCACCGTCGCCGTCTTGCGGTGTTGCCGATGTGGTTGAAGTGGATTCTGAAGAAGGCTCTGTTTGCACCTGAGATTCTGAGTTTTCGCTGTCTGTTTCTATGGCGTTTTCTGGCGTTTGGCTACTATCTGTCATCAGGCTTCTTATTCGTAATTGTAGGAGAATTTAGAGTATTATATGCGGACAATGCTTCTCAGATTCAAGGATTCAAAATGCAAAAAGATGAAATAAAAATTGGGTTTGTCACGGTTTCCGATCGAGCCAGTCGCGGAGAGTACGAAGATTTGGGTGGGCCGGCGATGCAGGCTTGGATCGATCAGGCCCTAACCAATGATTGGACACCTGTCGCTCAAGTCATTGAAGACGAACAGGAACTGATTGAATCCACCTTGAAAAAGATGGCGGACGAGCAAGGCTGTTGCTTGATCTTGACCACCGGTGGAACCGGCCCGGCCAAACGCGATGTGACACCGGAAGCGACCGCCGCAGTGTGCGATAAAATCCTGGATGGTTTTGCCGAACAGATGCGCGCGGTCTCCTTGCAATATGTGCCGACTGCCATTCTCTCCAGACAGATCGCCGGAACACGCGGCGCGTGCCTGATCATCAATCTGCCCGGTAAGCCGTCTGCCATCGGCGAATGTCTGGAAGCGGTCTTTCCGGCGGTTCCATATTGTGTGGATCTGATCGAAGGGCCTTATTTGCAAACCGATGAAGCCTTTGTGAAAGCCTTTCGTCCCAAACACGCGCTCAAAAAAGGATAGATCCAGTGACGAATATCAATTATCAGTACGATGGCTTGGAAACGGTCATCGATTTTGTGCGCTGGGGCGGTTCGTTGTTCAAACGCGCCAAGCTGTTTTTTGGACACGGTACCGACAATGCGTTTGACGATGCACGTGTGCTGGTGTTTTATGCGCTTAATTTGCCGCAGCAGGTTCCGGAAACCTATTGGCAGGCGAGACTGTCGCCGGAAGAGAAACGTCAGGTCACCGAACTGTTCAAACATCGCATTGAATCGCGCAAACCGACCGCTTATTTGACCGGTGAAGCTTGGTTTGCGGGCATGCGTTTTATCGTTAATGAATCAACGCTGGTACCGCGTTCGCCCATCGCCGAACTGATTGCCACAGAGTTTCAAAACTGGATTGAGGTCGAACAGGTACACCGAGTGTTGGATTTATGCACCGGCAGTGGTTGCATCGGCATTGCATCGCTTCAGGCTTTGCCTTATGCGCAGGTGGATCTGGCGGATATTTCTCCGCAGGCTTTGGCGGTTGCCCAGCAGAATATCGATCTTTATGACCTGAACGAAACGGTGCGTGCGGTTGAATCCGATCTGTTCAGCAATCTTCAAGGCCAGAAATACGATTTGATTCTCTCCAATCCGCCCTATGTAGATGAGATCGAGATGAATGCTTTGCCGGATGAATTCCAGCAGGAACCTCAATTGGGTCTGGCGGCTGGAGAAGATGGGCTGGATCTGGTGCGGCGGATTTTGGCTGAGGCGGCCGAACATCTGACCGAAGAGGGTGTGCTGATCGTGGAAGTGGGCGTATCGCAGTTTTATCTGGAACAGGCCTATCCGGAATTGCCGTTTTACTGGTTTGAGTTTGAACAGGGTGGGGAGGGCGTCTTTGCTATCCATAAAAGCGAGTTGGATGTTTTTCAGGAAATTCTCGAGGCACGTGTTCAACCTTGAAAAATCGGTGTCTTTAGGCTTGATCTGATGGTGACGGGTTTCCGTCATTTCAATACTGGCCGGTTATTTGCTTAAGCCCGGGTAATGATTGTTTATTGATTGCGGTCGCCGCGTTAAATATTAGTTGGAGCTTTGCATGAGACGTGATCTCGTTTTACCTTTTTCATTCAGTTTTTCTATCGTTTTGTTGGGCCTGTTGATGTTTTTCCCCGCCGTTAACAGTGCCTGGGCGGCTGAGAAAGCCGATAAACCTTTGGTGGATTTGGGTGCCGAACTGGCTAAAATCAAAAAGACCGAACAGCCAGAAGATGATGACAAAAAGCCGGTTGAAAACAAAGAAACTTCCGCCAGTGATGAGGCGAAAATCGATGAGAAAGCGGCAAAAAATGAATCCTCTCATGCGGTTCACTGGAGTTATTCGGGCGAGACCGGGCCGCGTTTTTGGGGAGAGCTTACGCCTGAAAATCAAACCTGTAAAACCGGCCGTAACCAATCTCCGATTGATTTGCGTGATGCCGCTGCTATCGGGACTCAAGGCTTGCCCGGGCTGGACATCGTCTATCGTGACGTGCCGTTGAAGATTGTCAACAACGGCCACAGTGTTCAGGTCAACTATCCGTTGGGCAGTTACATCAAACTTGGCAACCATCGTTATGAACTGTTGCAGTACCATTTCCATACGCCAAGTGAGCACCATAAGGAAGGTTTTGCATATCCGATGGAGATGCATTTTGTGCATAAGGACGGCGACGGTAACCTGGCGGTGCTGGGGGTGCTGTTTCAGGAAGGTGAAACCAATCCATACCTGAACGGCATTTTGAAGCGTCTGCCTAAAGAGGTAGGCAAGCAAGAGATTTATGAAGACCTAAAGCTCAATCCGGTTAATTTTCTGCCCGCCAATACCGAGTTTTACAAGTACAGCGGCTCTTTGACTACACCACCGTGTTCGGAAGGGGTTTATTGGGTTGTCTTCAAACATCCCATTGAAGCCTCCGCACGCCAAATCCAGCAACTGAATGAATTGATGGGGGACAATGCCCGCCCGATTCAGCCGGAGTTTGCGCGTCATCTCCTCAAGTCGTGGATGGAGCCGGATAACGATCGCCAGCTATACGAGTTCTATTGATCTGACCCCCCTTCCTCTGTGTTTTAGACAGGCCTGCCCATTTTAAGAATGGGTGGGGTTACTAAAATCACCTGCCTGAACCCGGTTTATGTAATGAGATATAGTTTGATAAGTAGTATTAATTACTTAAATAAGAGCATCTTGAGTGACCTTTAGGGAAAATGATTTAACTGTCATCAAAATGTCATAAAATTCTATATACTTGTTTTAAATTCAAACAGATAATTCCCGCTTTTAAATTATGAAAACACAGTTGTGAAAGACAAGCTCGCAATCGCCGCCTCTATTTTGAATAAGGTCAAACTGCCCAAAATTTCCAATGAAGTCGCTCAACTTCAAGAGGAATCCATGAGGCCGGATCCCGATGTCAATGTGATAGCCAAGTGCATTAACCGTAATCCTCGGCTATTTACCAAATTCATTGCCGTCGCCAGTTTCATCTCCAAAAAAGAAATTCAATCCGCCCGTCAGGCCGTCGATATCTTGGGAACTAAAGGGGTGTTCACCGTTTTCTTTTCCAGTGCCATTGAGTTCAGTTTTCAATCCAATAAAGAGAACGAAACCATCATCAACCATGCCATTAAGATTGCCACTGCCATGTCGGATCTCGCCAGTGGGGTGGAAGGGGTCAAGTCGGGAGACGCTTACCTTTATGGGTTGCTTTACAATGCGGGTTACATCGCACTCAATCAATATAATCCTACGGCTTGCAAAGAGTGTTATCTGGTCAGTTTGATGACGCCTTCCCTTTCGACTCAAAAGGAAATGGAACTATTTGGCACCACCAGTAGTTGCATTGGCGTTTATGTCGCTAAAAAATGGCACGTCAAGAATTACGTTTATTCGGGGATTCTTTTTCAGCAGGGCGAACCGGCCAAATGTCCTGATGGCCGGAATCTGGCTTACGAATTAATTAATATGTTGAACGTTGCACGCATGGTCGTGGCCGAAGCGGAAGACAACCTTTATCTGACCGACGAAGTGCGCCAGCGAGCGCTTCTGTCCATGCAGAGTTTAGAAATCAGCAATCGGGATTATATCCGCGCTCAAAAGCGGGTCATTCAATATACCAAAGACCTGAATTCCTTCCCTAAAAATACCCAATCCGAAGAAAGCGAATCTGGCAAAGTCAACCAATCTATTCATTTAATCAGGTAGTGACAGGAAATCGCATGAATCTTGAAGCCAAGGATAAGCCAGAAGAAAGCCGTGAAAATCTGAGTTCAGGTATCAGCCCCCTTAAAGTGGTGTGGATCGTACTGGGGTCTATTCTGCTCACCACCGGTTTGACCTATTGGATTCTGAGCCAGACGATTTTCCTGAAATCGTTCACTCCGGTTGAGCTGAAACCTCAAGAAGAACAGTTGCTTAATGCCAAATTGAAAGCCGTCGGATTTGAGGTCAGTGAGTATGACGAGCAGGGCAATCTGAAGCCCGAAGCCTACACAGAGGTAGGGGCCAAACGTGAGGTGTTGTTCAGTGAGCGTGAATTGAATGCGATGCTGGCCAAAAACACCGATTTGGCGAAAAAGGTCGCGGTGGATTTGTCCGATGACTTGCTCAGTGTCAAGGTGTTGATGCCGATGGAAGAGGATTTTCCTATTTTGGGCGGCAAGACCTTGCGCTTTCACGCCGGTGCGGAATTGGCTTACCGGAATGGAAAGCCGATTGTTAAGCTCAAAGGCGTCAGTCTGATGGGCGTGCCGATTCCGAATGCCTGGTTGGGCAACCTCAAGAATGTCGATCTGGTCAATGAATTCGGTGCCGACCCCGGTTTCTGGAAGAATTTTTCCGAAGGGGTGGAGAATGTTTCGGTCAAAGAGGGCGAATTGAGCATCAAGCTTAAGGAATAAGTCCTTTTCTGCTGTTTTCATTTTCGACAGGCCTGTCGAAATCGATCAGTTTTGATATGGTTCGATAAACGCTTTGGGAATCGGTTTGGGTTTGTGCTTTTTCAGGTCTATGCAGACGTAGGTGGCCTGTGCGGTAAACACGGTTTTGCCGTCGCGTTTGCGAATGATCTGGAAATTCCGGGTTCTCAAACAACAGCCTTTTTGTTCTCCCACCCAGGTGCCGATCAACAATTCATCCCCCAGATAGCAACTTGCTTTGTACTGCATGCAGTTTTCGTATACCGCCATAATACGGTTGAGTCGTTTTTGGGTGTCATGATTGATGCCGACCGATTGGCTGTGTTTCCACGCCACCTGTTCCATCCACGCCAGATAACTCTTGTTGTTGACATGATTGAGAAAATCCAACTCGTCGGCTTTCACCTTATGTTGCCAGATAAAAGGGCAGGAGGCTTGCCAATCGAAGTCCTGCCAGTCGGATGAAGTTGTTGAAAAGGCGTTGGAATCGTCGTTTTGGGTCATTACTTTTAAGGGGTTTTTAGGTAGAATACACCGATTATAACGAATCTTAGAGAAGTACACTTATGTCGGGCAATACGATTGGACAAAATTTTCGCGTCACTACCTTTGGAGAAAGCCATGGTATCGCGCTGGGCTGTATTGTGGACGGCTGTCCTCCAGGCTTGGAATTGAGCGAGGCGGACATTCAGGTTGAATTGGATCGCCGCAAGCCGGGTACCTCAAAACATGCCACGGCGCGCCGCGAAGACGACGAAGTGCAGATTCTTTCGGGCGTGTTTGAGGGCAAGACCACCGGGACGCCGATCGGAATGATCATTCATAACAAAGACCAGCGTTCCAAGGATTATTCGAAAGTGGCGCAAACCTTTCGTCCGTCTCACGCCGACTACACTTACACTCAGAAATACGGCCTGCGCGATTACCGTGGCGGCGGACGTTCTTCGGCGCGTGAAACGGCGATGCGCGTTGCGGCGGGTGCGATTGCCAAGAAGTATCTGAAAGAGCGCCTGGGAATCGAAGTAAAAGGCTTTCTTTCACAGCTCGGACCGATCACTGTTGAAAACGTGAGCTGGCCGTTTGATAACGACAACGAGTATTTTTGTCCGGATGAAAGCAAACGCGAAGAGATTCGGGTTTACATGGATAACCTCTTGAAGCAGAAGGATTCGGTCGGTGCCAAGATCAGCATCGTTGCCAAAAACGTTCCGGTTGGATTGGGCGAGCCGGTGTTTGATCGTTTAGATGCCGATTTGGCACACGCCTTAATGAGTATTAACGCAGTCAAAGGCGTGGAAATCGGCGACGGTTTTGCGGTGGCGGGGCAGTTGGGAACCGAACACCGTGATGAAATGACACCGCAAGGGTTTGCATCAAATCATTCCGGCGGGATTTTAGGCGGTATCTCGACCGGTCAGGAGATTGTCGCGCACATCGCCTTGAAACCGACGTCAAGTATTATGACGCCAGGCAAGAGCATCAATACCGACGGCGAAGCCATCGAAATGGTCACCAAAGGCCGTCACGATCCATGTGTGGGCATCCGCGCCACGCCAATCGCCGAAGCACAGATAGCAATCGTGCTACTGGATCATTTTATGCGCAACCGTGCCCAGAACGGCGACGTGGTGGCACCGATTGTTGATCTGGCGCATGCCGGCGAATAAAGGGGCAGACTCTCCCTCTCATCACTCCTATAAGACAGTCTATTCCAGACTGTCCATGCATTATTTTTTCTATTTTGCGGTTTTGGGTGCGTTGTTGCCTTACCTGGGACTGTATTTCCAATCGCTTGCCTTTACCCCGGTTGAAATCGGTCAGTTGATGGGGGTGTTGTTGGCGACCAAAGTGATTGCCCCTAACCTCTGGGGTTGGCTGGCCGACCGCTCCGGATTGTCCATTAAATGGGTGCGTTTGGCCACCGGCTTGACCCTGATCAGCGGCCTTGGACTGTTGGTGTTTGAGAGCTTTTGGCCATTGCTGCTGACGATTCTGTTTTTCAGCTTCTTTTGGCACGCTTCCTTGCCGCAATTTGAATCCTATACGTTTGGTTGTCTGGGAGATGAAAAACACCGTTATGGTGAAATTCGTCTTTGGGGGTCGGTCGGTTTTATTTTTGCGGTGCTTGCCATCGGCTGGCAAATTGAACATTTCTCGGTGGCTTGGTTGCCTTGGGATTTGTTGGGCTTGATGTTGGCTGTCTGGTTGACCGCTTACCTGGTCAGTGATGGCCAGCCAAAATTTCATCTGGAACAGAATTCCGGATTTGGCGACATTCTGAAACAGACAAAGGTTTGGCACCTGTTGGTGGTGGCCTTTTTGGTTCAGCTTTCCCACGGCGTTTATTATGCATTTTTTACCATTCATTTAAGTGAGTTGGGCTACGACAAGACCACCATCGCCTGGTTGTGGGCCTTGGGTGTCATCGCCGAGATTGGCGTGTTTTTTTATATGGCGCGTTTGTTTAAAGCCTATGCGGTGCGGCTTCTGATTTTAATCAGTGTCGCTTTAACCTTCATTCGCTGGTTGATGAATGCACATTTGGCGAGCAGTCTGGAATGGATGTTGGTTGCACAGTTATTGCATGCCGCTAGTTTTGGCCTGTTTCATGCCGCCGCGATTCATCTGATCGATGATTATTTTCGTGGCCGTCATCACGGCAAAGGCCAAGCGATTTTCGCGGCCAGCAGTCATGGTTTGGGTGGCGCAATAGGCATGCTGATGGCGGGTTATGCCTGGAGCTACGGGCATGCGCAACTGGCCTATGGGCTCAGCGCGTTTTTTGTGGCGATAGCGTTTGTTCTGGCCTATCGAGGTGTGCGTTAACATAATGTTTTGGCGTTGAACCTATTGTGATGATATTTAAGTTTGACAGATTTTTTGAATCAAACTAGCATGGTCGAAGGTACGTTTTTGAAGTGCTTAAAAAGCAAGATAATAAGCCATAAAATAATATTGAAAATTAAGAGGATAAGCAATGAAGCTTGAATCAATCGCTCTCCATCATGGTTATGAATCGGAGCCGACCACCAAATCCGCCGCAGTGCCAATTTACCAGACCACATCTTATACATTTGATGACACTCAGCACGGTGCCGACCTATTCGATTTGAAAGTGCCTGGAAACATCTATACGCGCATCATGAATCCGACTACGGCGGTACTGGAAAGTCGTGTGGCTGAAATGGAAGGCGGAGTGGCGGCTTTGGCAGTGGCATCCGGTATGTCGGCGATTACCTATGCGATTCAGGCGATTGCACAGGCGGGCGATAACATTGTCAGCACCAGTCAGCTTTATGGTGGTACCTATAATTTGTTTGCGCATACTTTCCCCAGACAGGGGATTGAGGTGCGCATGATCCAGGCGGATGATTTTGAGGGCTTTGAAAAAGCGATTGATGAAAATACACGGGCGATTTTTTGTGAATCAATCGGCAATCCGGCCGGTAATGTGGTGGACATCGCCAAACTTGCCGAAATCGCCAACAAACATGGTGTTCCTTTGATGGTCGACAATACCGTTGCGACGCCATACCTTTGTAAACCTTTTGAGTTCGGTGCGGATATCGTCATTCATTCTCTGACCAAGTTCATTGGCGGTCATGGAACCACCCTGGGAGGGGCGATTGTCGATTCCGGAAAGTTTGACTGGGTGGCCAATGCCAAGCGCTTCCCGATGCTTAATGAACCGGATCCTTCTTACCACGGTGTGATCTATACCCGTGATATCGGGGCTGCGGCGTTTATTGCACGTTGTCGTGTGGTGCCTTTGCGTAATACCGGTGCCGCTCTGGCACCGCACAGTGCCTTTTTGATTATGCAGGGATTGGAAACGCTTGGATTACGCATGGAGCGCCACTGCGAAAATGCTCTGAAAGCCGCTGAGTATTTGCAGAACCACCCTAAAGTTTCGTGGGTAAACTATGCCGCTTTACCGAACGACAAGTACCATGCCATCTGCCAGAAGATCACCAAAGGACAGGCATCGGGCATTTTGAGCTTTGGCATTAAAGGTGGGCGTGAAGCGGGTGGTCAATTCATTGATGCCTTGAAGATGATTTTACGTTTGGTGAACATCGGCGATGCCAAGTCGCTGGCGTGCCATCCGGCGACCACCACTCACCGTCAGTTAAGCCCGGCGGAACTTCAGCAGGCCGGAGTTTCTGAAGACTTGGTGCGCTTGTCGATCGGGATTGAACACATCGACGATATCATTGCCGACATCGAGCAAGCGTTGGATGCGGTCAAGGTTTAAGAGTCATTCATTGACGCCCGACAGGTCTGGGCGTCAATGCCAAACAGTTTAAAGGAGAGAAAATGCGAATTTTACATACTATGTTGCGCGTCGGAAATTTACAGAAATCAATCGATTTTTATACTCAGGTGTTGGGTATGAAATTATTGCGCCAAAAGGATTATCCAGCCGGTGAGTTTACTCTGGCTTTTTTGGGTTATGGCAACGAAGAGGAGAATACCGTTTTGGAACTCACCTATAACTGGGGGGAGGACTCTTACGACTTGGGAAGCGGTTACGGGCATATCGCAATCGAAGTGCCCGACGTGTACGAGACCGCAGAAGCGATTAAGCAGGCGGGCGGTAAGATCATCCGTGAAGCGGGGCCAATGAATGCCGGAACGACCATTATCGCGTTTGCCGAGGATCCGGACGGTTACCAGATAGAATTCATTGGCGAAGGCCACGATCGCGGTTAATCAAACTTCCGTTTTCATCTTTAAAAAAACCAGCAGGCCTGCTGGTTTTTTTATGTCTAATCGGTTTTCTATATTGTTCTTTCTTTAGCAACAGTGTTTTCAACTTTAGTCTGTTTTTCTAAGAGCCTAGCGTTTGTAAGATCACCTCAAGAATTCAATAAAGTCAGTTTTGATATGCTTTTTAAAAATACCCCAGACCGTTACGGTTGGATCTCAATTAGTTTGCATTGGATGCTTGCCGCAGCCCTATTTTCGCTGTTTGCATTGGGGGTATGGATGGTGGAATTGGATTACTATTCCAACTGGTATCACGATGCCCCCTTTATTCATAAATCGATTGGGGTGCTGTTGGTGATGATGATGGTGTTGCGTTTTATCTGGGTACGACTCAATCCTAAGCCCAAACCGCTATCCAAAAATGCAAAGTTGAATTTTGTGGCAGGGATGGTGCACGGAGTCTTGTACGTGCTGGTCTTCGCTTTAGGGATCAGTGGTTATCTTATTTCAACCGCCGAAGGTCAGGGAGTCAGTGTGTTTGACTGGTTTAATGTCCCCGCTTGGTTGCAAGCCTTTGAAGGCCAAGCGGATGTGGCCGGAGAGGTTCATGAGTGGCTGGCGTATGGCTTGATGACCTTAGTGGGCTTGCATGCCTTGGGTGCTTTGAAACATCACTTTATCGACCGGGATAAGACTTTGATGCGTATGTTGCGTCCCGGTTCGGATTCTCAATAGTTTATGGATTTTAATTTTAATGACAATCATGTGGAGACAACAATGAACAAGTTACAAAGTTTTGGATTATCGCTCGGTCTGAGCGCCTCAATGCTGGCGGTTTCACCAACGGTTATGGCTGCACCAGTGGAGTACTCTATTGATACCCCTGGCATGCATGCTTCGGTTAATTTTAAGATCCAGCACTTGGGTTACAGTTGGTTAACCGGGCGTTTTGAGAAGTTTTCGGGTGATTATGTCTATGATGCCGACACCCTTAGCAACAGTCGTATCAGTGTGAAAATCGACACTGCCAGTGTCAGTACCAATCATGCGGAGCGCGACAAGCATCTGCGCAGTGCGGATTTTTTGAATGTGAAGAAGTTTCCCGAAGCGAAGTTTGTGAGTACCACCATTACCGGAGGCGATGACTCGATGCAGGTCAAAGGCCAGTTTACTTTAAACGGGGTGACCCGCAATATGGTGATTGAGGCTCATAAGATTGGAGAAGGTAAAGATCCTTGGGGTGGGTACAGAAGTGGTTTTAGCGGTACAACCTCATTTAAATTGGCGGATTATAAAATCAGCAAAGACCTTGGGCCGGCTTCAGCGGAGGTGTTTTTGGAGCTGCACATTGAAGGGGTTAGAAAATAACTTTTTCAAACCGTTAAGCGTTACAATATTTTGAGTCGAGCCGGATTACATTAGATCGGCTCGGCTTTTTTGTTTTCTGGGGTCTTTGCAAACGTTTTGAAGTGAGCAGAGGCCTTTTTATTCGTTTAGGATCTTTGATGTTTCACCCCAAATACCAACCTGTTTTGATGGCCTTTTTTATGGCTTTGTTTATGTCTTTTTTAATGTCGGCGGTGATCACCGCACTTAATCTAGGATTGCCGGAAAATTTTATCAAGGTTTGGATGCATGCCTGGTTGTCGGCGTTTGTGGTCGCGTTTCCGATTGTGATGTTTGTTGGGCCTTTGGTGCGCAAGATTGTCGGTAAGTTGGTTTATCAGGTGGAAACGTGATTTTTGAAAACCGGCAGGCCTGGGGTAAGATGGCATTATCAGTCTGGTAAGAAAGAGGACACACAATGCCTGAAAAAGAGTCGATTTTAGCCAGAAATGCCACTTTGCGGCAGTTACAGGTATTTGAGAGCATTGCACGCAATCAAAGTTTCACCAAAGCGGCCAAGGAGTTGCACCTTACCCAGCCCACAGTCTCGATGCAGGTTAAAAAACTCTCAGAAGTTCTTGATGCTCCTTTGTTTGAACAGATTGGCCGCAAGGTTTATTTAACGCCGGCAGGTCAAGCGCTGTATGAGGCCGCTGAGGCGATTTTGATTAAGCTGTCGATGGCCGAACAGAAAATTGATCATCTCAAGGGGTTTTCCGGCGGAAGCGTTAAGCTGTCGGTCATTTCGACTGCGCAATACTTTGTTCCCAAAGTGATTCAGGAGTTTACCCAAGCCTATCCGGATGTGACCGTGTTGATGCGTGTCGGCAATAAAGAGACGTTGCTGGATCGCATCGCAAAAAATAAAGACGATTTTTATCTCTTAGGCCAGCCGCCGGAAGGGTTGAATGTCAATTCCGATCCTTTGGCGATTAATCCGTTGGCTTTTTTGGCCAATGCCAATCACCCCTTGGTGGGTAAAAGCCTTTCTGTCGAGGATTTGAAAGATGAGCCGTTTTTAATGCGTGAAACTGGCTCGGGGATTCGCGCTCAGGTAGAAAAGGTGTTCCATGATTTCAATTATCAGCCAAGAGTGAAGATGGTACTTGGCGGTAATGAAGCCATTCGGTTGGGATTGTTGCAAAACTTGGGCATTACCGTGGCCTCGGTACCGACCATGATGAATGAGATTAATCGTGGTGAGATTGCGATTTTGAAAGTGAAGGGTTTTCCCATCCATCGATACTGGTATTTGGCCTATCCAAATGGAAAAGTGCTGTCCATTGCCGCCGAAGAACTAATTAAGCTATTGAAAATAGAAGGTAAGTCGCTCAGTGACCAGGCCTTCGATAAGCTGAGTTAGCTCTCCTATAGAGTATAGACCTTTATCTATCAATTTAATCAAAATTATTGATTTGAGTTTATCTATCCGTTCTCTATAATAGCCTCTGTTTTCGGGGTTAAATCAATGTGCTTTGATTTGACTAAAAATTAAGGATCGCCAAATCCCAAGGATTGCGCATCCCTATACTTGAGGTAAGAAAAATGGATCAGTCTAATCGTTATGCTGACTTGTCTTTGAAAGAAGAAGACCTAGTTGCAGGTCAGAACCACATTCTTGTGGCTTACACTATGGAACCAGCCGCTGGTTACGGTTACCTAGAAGTAGCTGCTCACATCGCTGCTGAATCTTCAACCGGTACTAACGTTGAAGTTTGTACGACAGATGATTTCACAAAAGGTGTTGATGCACTTGTTTATGACATCGACGAAGCAAACGGCATCATGAAAGTGGCTTATCCGTTTGATTTGTTTGACCGTAACGGAATCGACGGTAAGACCATGTTGGTTTCTTTCTTAACTCTTGCAATTGGTAACAACCAAGGTATGGGTGATGTTAAGAACCTTCAGATGTTCGATTTCTGGGTTCCAGAAACCAAACTGCACCTGTTTGACGGTCCTGCGGTAGACATCACTAACATGTGGAAAATGCTTGGTCGTGATAAAGACAACGGTGGTTACATCGCGGGTACGATCATCAAGCCTAAGCTTGGTCTACGTCCTGAGCCGTTTGCAGACGCTGCATACCAGTTCTGGCTAGGTGGTGATTTCATCAAGAATGATGAACCACAAGGTAACCAAGTATTCTGTCCAATGAAAGAAGTGATTCCTAAAGTGGTTGACGCTATGCGTCGTGCCCAGGATGAGACGGGTGAAGCTAAATTGTTCTCTGCAAACATCACTGCAGATGATCACCACGAAATGTGCTACCGTGCAGATTACATCCTAGAAACGTTTGGTCCAGATGCACCACAAGTTGCGTTCCTAGTTGATGGTTATGTAGGTGGTCCAGGTATGATCACGACTGCACGTCGTAACTACCCTGGTCAATACTTGCACTATCACCGTGCCGGTCACGGAGCAATCACTTCTCCGTCTGCTAAGCGTGGTTACACCGCTTTTGTATTGGCTAAGATCTCTCGTCTACAGGGTGCTTCTGGTATCCACGTGGGTACAATGGGTTACGGTAAGATGGAAGGTGGAGCGGACGACCGTAACATCGCTTACATGATCGAACGTGATGAAGCACAAGGCCCAGCATTCTTCCAGAAGTGGAACGGAATGAAGCCGACTACGCCGATCATCTCTGGTGGTATGAACGCACTGCGTCTACCTGGTTTCTTTGAAAACCTTGGACACGGTAACATCATCAACACGTCTGGTGGTGGTTCTTACGGTCACATCGACTCTCCTGCGGCAGGTGCTAAGTCTTTGGCTCAAGCTTATGACTGCTGGAAGTCTGGTGCAGATCCAATCGAATACGCTAAAGATCACAACGAATTTGCTCGCGCATTCGAATCTTTCCCTGGTGATGCAGATAAAATCTACCCAGGTTGGAGAGAGAAATTGGGTGTTCACAAATAAGAAATTCGGTAACGAATGTTTATTTGAGCAACCAAGAAAAACCTCTGCTTTCGAGCAGGGGTTTTTTTAAAACCAAAATAAAATTCCTACCTTTTTTATAGGTTATTTAATACTCTGTTTTTAGCTTGTGCTGTTTAAGAATGTGGCGTTAAATGACTTAAGAAAATTCTAATATATTATTTAATCAACCATAAACGTTACGGGGAACTGATATGGATATTTCACAATACAAAATTGACAACGAACCATTTTACGATGCGCAGTCCAATGAGATAGAGCTTTACGAAGCGGCTTATGGCGCACGTTTACCGGTGATGGTAAAAGGGCCGACGGGATGTGGTAAATCGCGTTTTGTTGAGCATATGGCGTGGAAATTGGGCAAGCCGATCATTACCGTTTCCTGTAACGAAGACATTACTGCGTCCGACTTGGTGGGACGTTACCTGTTGGACGCCAACGGCACGCGTTGGGTGGACGGGCCTCTGACGATGGCGGCGCGTTATGGCGCAATCTGTTATCTGGATGAGATTGTGGAAGCACGCCAGGACACCATGGTGGTGATTCACGCTTTGACCGACCACCGTCGTGAACTGTCGTTGGATAAAAAGGGTGAATTGATTAAAGCCCATCCTGATTTCCAGTTGGTTATTTCCTATAACCCGGGTTATCAGTCTTTGATGAAAGACTTAAAACAGTCAACCAAACAGCGTTTCTGTGCGCTCGATTTTGATTATGCCGCCCCGGATGTCGAAGCGCATATCCTGCAAAAAGAAGGGGGCGTTGATGCCGATACCGCCAAGAAATTGGTGCAAATCGGGGAGACAGCGCGCAACCTGAAAGGTCATGGTTTGGATGAAGGAATCTCAACTCGTTTGATGGTCTATGCGGCGACTCTGATCAATCAAGGAATCACTCCAGTCGAAGCCTGTAAGATGGCGTTGGTTCGTCCGATCACGGATGATGCGGACATTCGTCAAACTCTAGACAACGCAATCGAAATGATTTTCAACTAATCATGAGCTGATTCACCCGCTTTAGGCGCTACTCTTCGTTGAAAACGGTCGTGTACGATTTGTACACTCCCTTATTTCGGCCTTGATTAGCACCAAAATCAGATGAATCAACTTCATGATTTTATTGATGTGATTGAACGAATTCGTTCAAATTTTTATCCGTTAAAACCGAGTTGAAATCATTATGGATGCAGAATTTTTAGCCGAATACCAGACCCAGTTTACCTGTGGATTCGAGAAGGCCAAGGATGTTTTTCCCGCGTGCATCGAGGAGGCGCATCAGATCCTTTCCCCTGAAGGCGTACAGGCGTATTTGGATGGTGCCAATTTTCTATGTAAGATCGGTATGGGGGTTGAGCCCGTACTGGTTTATCTGGAAGTGATGCCGGAAATCGCCTCGCATATCGGCAAGGGCACCATGAAAATGGTTGCGGACTTCTCCTATAAGTTGGCGCGTAGCCCAAATAAAAAAGCCTTGATCCCGTTCCTGGCTTCTTTGGGCAGCGTGTGTCGCCGAATCGACACGATTGAAGATCTGCAACATTATTTTGAGATCATCGAGTCTTATGTGGATCAGACTCAGACCGTGATTCACGGTCACCATTCAATCCATGAAAGCCCGGGCATGATCGTCTTTATGGAAAATGTGCCTCAGTTGATTTCCAAGTTAACCTTGGCTGGAATCCGGAACTTTGTCGATTACGGTGCACGTAACTATAAAGATTCGCCAGACCAGCAGATCGAGTATTTTTCCTTGAGTTCGCATGATGCCAAAAGCATTATTCAGCGCGAGCGTGAGGGAACGGTATTCAAGGATGTGGAGAGACATTTGGGGATGCTCAAAGATTGCATGTGGGATTGTGACCTGCCGTTCTCGGTTTTCTCCACCGCATTCGATCAGTTACGCAAGCCCGTACCCTATTTGGATGAAGGTCTGATTGCGGTTCCCGATGTGTACGATACTGAAAATACGGTGCCGGGAATCGATCGTTATCGTGCGATGCTGGCGCATATGATGGCGCACCGCAAGTGGTCGACCAAATTGATGGCGGACAATTTTGCACCGCATATGCAGCTGTTTATTTCGGTGTTTGAAGACAGTCGGGTCGAGTATCTGGCGATGCAGAAGTACCCCGGTTTGAAAAAACTGTTTTTAGCACTGCATCCGTATCCCGAAAAAGGAGCCTGCGACGATCAGAAGCAGTCCTGTTTGCGCTATCGTGCGGCGCGTTTGTCACGCGCGCTATTGGATGAGACATTCGATTCTCAGAATCCGTTGATCGAGGATTTTCGCCAGCAGTTCCATACGATTTTGCAGGAAAAAGGCGAAAAATCCACCACGCAGGATATGGCCAAACTGGGCACCGGTTTTTATGTGAAGTCGCGTAAACAGTCGTCGGACAGTTTGCCGGATATCTTTTTTGACGATACCGAAATCTCTTATCGCGACGACAACCGTTATATTTGGTTCCATCATGAAGAGAACGACGAGGCGGAAGACTTTCATAATAATGAATATGAGTCGGATGAGAAGGTTGTCGATACGGCCGACAGTTTGCCGCCGCGTCATTACGATGAGTGGGATTATCTGTCAGAAAGTTATCGTCCGGATTGGGCGACGGTCTACGAACGTCTGCACCCATCCGGAGATGTCGGCAAGATCGATCGACTGATGGAGAAACATGACGGTCTGGCAAAACGCCTTAAGAAAATGATCGAGATGCTCAAACCTCAGAACAAGAAACGCATCCGTTTTCAGGAAGAAGGTGAGGAGCTTGATCTGGATGTGGCGCTGCGTTCGATCATTGACTTCAAGAGTGGGCAGGCTCCCGATCCGCGCATCAACTACAGCCACACCACCGACAGCCGCAATATCGCCGTGATGCTGTTGGTGGACACCTCGCAGTCGCTGAATGAACGCAATCAGCAAACCGGTCAAACCCTGTTGGAATTGTCTGAAGAAGCATTGGCAATCACAGCGTGGACGGTCGAGCAGTTGGGTGATAAGTTTGCGATAGCCGGGTTCTGTTCGGATACACGTCATGAAGTGCGCTATCAACACATCAAAGGCTATTCTGAGCATTATGGCGATGAAGTTAAGGCAAGGATCGCCGCAATGGAAGCGTCTTATTCCACTCGTATGGGGGCGGCTATGCGTCATGCGGCGCACTATTTGGAAGCTCAGAAGGCAGAGAAAAAACTCATGTTGGTGCTGACGGACGGCGAGCCGGCGGATATCGACACCAAAGATCCGCAGATGTTGATTCAGGACACGCATAAGGCGGTGGAAGAGTTGCAGGGTAAAGGCATCTATTCATACTGTATTACGCTGGATCCTAAGGCGGATGAATATGTCGCAGATATTTTTGGCAATCAATATACCGTCATTGATCACGTTGATAAATTACCTGAACAATTGCCGCAGGTATTTATGAAATTAACCCATTAATTGATATATAATCCGTCAAGTCCATAAATAAATGCCCTCACAAAGGGCATTTTTTATGAGTAGAATCTATGTAAAAAGGTCCAAAAGACTGGGTTAGTTCAAGGATAAACGATGTGTCAAAAATGTAATGCCGAAGTGCATAATCAATCCATTCAGCAACTGTTTGACAACAATGCCGTTTGGGTTAAAGAACGCAATGAGGAAGCTCCCGGTTTTTTTGAAAACCTGTCCCATCAGCAAAAGCCTGAATATCTATGGATAGGCTGTTCTGACAGTCGTGTGCCGGCCAATGAACTGGTTAAGATGGATCCGGGAACGATTTTTGTGCATCGTAACATCGCCAATTTGGTCAACTCCAGTGATATGAATGCGCTTTCGGTCATTCAGTATGCGGTCGAAGTGCTTAAGGTCAAGCATATTATCGTCAATGGCCATTATGGCTGTGGCGGGGTGATTGCTGCCATGAATGAAGGCAATCCCGATCTTATCGATCACTGGGTTCGACCGATTCGTAAATATTATCAACGGGTTCAAAAAGAGTTGGATGCCATGCCGGAAGAGGCTCGCATTAATCGGTTGTGCGAAATTAATGTGGTGGAGCAGGTGCGCAATATCTGTCATGTTCCTGCGGTGCGTAAAGCCTGGAAACAGGGGCAAGAACTTCATGTTCATGGTTTCATTTACGACATCAAAGATGGCTGTTTACATGATATGGGGATTTCCGTCAGCGACATTCGCGCCGCTGAAGAAGCCGTATTGAGAGCCAACGATTAACCGTTCTTACCGGCGATAAACGCCGCCATCAAAGCTTGATGAAGCGGGGAGTGGGCTTCAAGTTCCTCTCCCAGATAGTGTTGCGCAATTTGTTTCAGTTTATCCAGAGACTGCTCTGCCAACCAGGCCTGCTTAAATCCTTCGAAATCGAAGCTCGAATCCTTCTCAGAATAAAACTGAACGGCCAATCCGGTGGGCTTTTCAAATACAATTTCCGACATTTCCATGACTTCCAACTCATAAGAGTAAGTTCCAATTTGATTCGCCTTGGCGATGGCTGAAGGAAAGTCTGGCAGTTCTTCTTCATGACGTTGTGCCCAGTCATCCAAGTCCAACGCTATGGAAGGTTCCAGGAATTCGCCTTTGAAGTGAAAGGGAATTTTGACAATAATGCTGTTTTTCACGTTTGCTTCCGTTTTGGTTGGGTAGGTTCCTAAAGGTGCATTATAGCGCACCCGCAAAATGGGATGAATAGTGTGTGAAACCGATGGACTTTACCGTTATAATTGCTGGCGTTTCAAAACTCTTTAAATAAGGAATAATGATGTCAAAATTCGAAAATGTCACTGTTTTAAAAGAAGCGTCGGTTTACTTTGACGGTAAAGTGACCAGCCGAACCGTTTTATTTGCGGACGGTTCTAAGAAAACGCTGGGCATTATGATGCCGGGTGAGTATGAGTTTGGAACCGAGGTGGCCGAGATCATGGAGATGATGTCGGGAGATGTTGAGGTCTTGTTGCCAGGTGAAACCAAATGGCGATCGATTCCAAACGGAAGCAGTTTTGAGGTGCCGGCGAATTCAAAGTTTGGCATCAAAGTAAACGCAATTGCGGATTACTGCTGTTCTTATATTGCGGAATAATTTGAGATAAATCGTGGATGTAACCCATCTTCGGTAGGACATATTAAAAAGCCCAGAATGGACAGGCCTGTCCATTCTGGGCTTTTTTGGTTTCAGTGTGCTTAAGAATAGAGCGTTGCTTGTGTTTAAATCCAGAAAGAGGCCACGCTGCTGATCAGCAGGTTCAATACGATGGAGGTCACCGCCAAAGGGAACATGATGAATTTTTTGGTGCTTAAAGGATTGGAACGGCGGGTAACCTGCTCATAAAACCAAGTGAGCAAGCTCACCAGAGCGGCCCCGAAGGCCATAATGAAAAACCAGTCGCGAATGGTTTCCGCCGACGCAAAAAACAGAATGTATAAAGAAAAAGGTCCACCCACCCAGAAGAAAACCAGATAAGCCGTACCAATTAAAAAACCAAGGAATTTACCGAACATCGTCTTGACTCGCTTGTTGTTTTTTCTGTTTCTTTTTAACACGTTGCGCTTTAAAAAGAAAGTGCAATGCGAAATGCAGGATCAACAGGAGAACAAAAAAACCGATGGCGATTTCGCCGATGTAATGAATCCACATGGGGCTTTCCTATAAATAATTGATTAACAGGCAATTGTACTGGGTTTTTGTTAGAATTTGCAGCATCTGAAATTTAGGAGCTCTCATGAATCAAAGCAATCCGTCATTAAAGTGGCAAACTTATAAAAATGATACGCTTTCGGGTATTACCGTCTCATTGGCCTTGGTGCCGGAGGCGGTCGCTTTTGCTTTTGTAGCCGGCGTGCACCCATTGGTAGGTTTGTATGCGGCCATTATCGTCGGATTGATTACCGCGATTTTCGGTGGACGTCCCGGGATGATTACCGCTGCCGCCGGGTCTTTGGCGGTGGTGATGATGCATCTGGTCATGGAACATGGCGCCTCCTATCTGTTCCTGGCCGTTATTATGATGGGGGTCTTTCAGATATTCATCGGGGTGATGAAGTGGGGACGATTCATTCGCATGGTGCCGTCTCCGGTGATGCTCGGCTTTGTAAATGGCTTGGCGTTGATCATCCTGTTTGCCCAGTTTGGTCAGTTTAAGGATGTTAATGGCGAATGGCTGACCGGTGCGAGTATGAATATCATGTTGATGATTATCGTCGCGACCTTGGCGATTATCTACTTGTTGCCGAGAATTACCAAGGCGGTTCCATCGGCACTGGCAGCGATTGTGCTGGTGTCCATTGCGGTGATTCTATTCGATGTCAATGCGGTCACGGTAGGGGATCGTGCTTCGGTTTCGGGAACCTTGGAATCACTGGTGTTCGGTGATGGCGTTGAGGGTGGTTTTCAGGGCTTGAGCTGGTTCACCACCTTGCCTGAAGGTTTTTGGAGCCTGCAAACCTTGTGGATTGTTCTGCCTTATGCGGTGATTCTGACCATTATCGGTTCGGTTGAATCCCTGTTGACCATGACTTTGATCGACGATATCACCAATACGCGCGGTAAAGGCAATAAAGAATGTATCGCCTTGGGGGCGGCCAACTGTACCGCCGGTACCTTTGGAACCATGGGTGGCTGTGCCTTGATTGGACAGTCCATGATCAATGTCAATTCTGGGGGAACCGGACGTTTGTCGGGTGTGACGGCAGCCTTGGGTTTGCTGGTGATTGTGTTGATTGCCTCATCCTGGATTGAAATGGTACCGATTGGGGCTTTGGTCGGTTTGATGTTTTTTGTGGTGATTGCCACCTTTAACTGGTCGAGTTGGAATATCATGCGCGGCATGACCAAGGCCGATGCTTTTATCATGGTGTTGGTCACCTTGTTGACGGTGATATTCGATTTGGCCGTGGCGGTCATTGCCGGTGTCATTGTCTCGGCATTGGTGTTTGCCTGGCAACATGCGCAACGGATTATTCTGGAAGAATCCCTTGAAGAACGCGATGGTAAAACCGTCAAGACCTATAAGGTGAATGGCCCGTTGTTTTTTGCTTCGGCTAAGAATTTTATTGATTTGTTTGATCCTAAAGATGACCCGGATTGTGTGCAGATTGATTTCATGCACTCACGTGTATACGATCATACCGGGATCGAAGCCATCAATAACCTGACTCAGAAATACCAAGCGGCCGGTAAAAAACTGGTGCTGAAACATTTGAGTCCGGAATGCCAGGTGTTGTTGAGTGATGCCAAGCAGCTGATTGAAGTGAATGTGTCGGAAGATCCACATTATCATGTTTCCATCAGCGGTAAAAAAGAGTAAGTCCCAGAGTCTTTGGTTGGAAGCGTGACTGCATTTCAATGCAGTCAGTCAAAACAGCTTGAGTGAATATAAGGCCCCTTTTGGGGCTTTTTTCGTTTTGAAACCCCTACTTTTGGTGATGAATTAAATAAAATAAGGATTTCCTGTTACGTTTGGATTCATTATGGGTTGTGTATCATAATGAATCTTACAGACCCGATCAGAGGGCCTAAAGAGGTGTTGATTCATGATCAAAAGCAAATCGCTCATTACCTTGTTGGGGCTTGGACCATTATTGCTCATCCCTGCCATTGTGATTTCGATTGCAGTTGTGGTCATATTGTCCGAGCAGTCCGCTTTTGATAAAACTAATCAGCAACTTGAACGCGAGCGCATCGAGTCTCGTGAATCCTCCGTTCGCGCCAAGGTTGACAGCATTGTTGACTTGGCTTCCTACCGGAAATCGATTATCGAAGCGGAGCTGCATGACCGTATTAAGCTTCGCGTTGAACATGCCTACAAAATTGCAGAAGCCCTGTACCAGCAGTTTGCTTTTATCTACCCGGAAGCGGAGCTCAAAAAACTCATCATAGAAGCCCTTAGGCCTTTAGTGTGGAATAACGGAGAAAGCTTCATCTGGATATTGGATGATGAGGGGGTTTTCTATCTGGCTCCGGAATACTTGAAGCATCTGGAGGGCAGCTCCATTCTAGATTTCAAGGATGCAAACGGTCTCGAGGTGATAAAAGAAGAGATTTCGATTGTGCGCAATGAGGGGGAAGGTTTTCTTTGGGATTGTTTTACCAAGCCCGGAGAGTCTATGGAGAAACATTTCAAACAATTGGCGTTTGTAAAAGGGTTTGACCATTATGGCTGGTATCTTGGCTCGGCGGAATATCTGGATACGGCCACCTATAAAACCGATAGAGAGCTTTTGGAGTCGATTTCAAAAGTGGATAAGGATGGCAGTGATTACGTGTTTATTGTGAACACACAGGGTGACATTCTGTTGAATTCTTCTCGGCCTGAATTGGAAGGCAAAAACTTTTCGGCATTCAATAACCCGCTGCTTGAGGAGCTTTCAGATAAGATTTATGCGGCCATTCAAGATGATGGTAAGGGGTTGATTGAGTACCGATGGGTTAACCCGCTAACAGCGAAAATTGATGTTAAACGCACTTATGTCAGGCAGGTTCCCGGCACGGACTGGGTGGTAGGCAGTGGTTTTTATAAGCAGGAGGTGGATGCGGAAGTTGCATCAATGCAAAAAACGCTGAGTACCCAGCATCAGCAAAGATTGCAAGACCTCCTTGTTCTCGGTGCGGTCAGTACCGTCGTCGCGGTGTTGGTTTCACTTTATCTGACCGTGACCGTGCGCAAGATTCTTAAACGTTATCAGCTTGAAATAAAAGTTAAGAACGCCGAACTTAGGGATTTGAATGCTTCTCTGGAAGCCAAAGTAACCAAGCGTACCGCTGAATTACGGGTGGCCAACCGTCAACTCGAACAATTGGCCTTGACCGATTCTTTGACCGGTGTGCAAAACCGTTATGCCTGCATGAACGAGCTTGAAGACGAGGTGCGTCGTAATGAACGTTATCATGAGACTTTTTCGGTCATCATGCTGGATGTGGACTTTTTTAAAGAGGTCAATGATCGTTACGGCCATGATGTGGGCGATCAAGTTTTGGTGACCTTGACTGGACTGATTCAAAGTTGTTTGCGTGAAGTTGATAAGCTTGGAAGGTTTGGTGGAGAGGAGTTTGTCGTGGTGCTTCCCCAGACGGGACTTCAAGAGGCAGAGGCGATTGCAGAACGCATTCGTTTAAAAGTTGAAAACTTTGATTTCAACCCCGTCAACCAGGTCACCTTGAGCTTAGGGGTGATCGAATATCGTTCGGGTGAATCGGTTGGAGAAGTTTTGAAACGAGTGGATGTGGCGCTCTATTCGTCCAAAGATCAAGGTCGCAATCGAATTACTGTGTTCTCTTAGAGAGGGCTTTAGGTCTTAAGGTTTTGTTAAGACTTCATTAAGTGATACTCAAGCCTTTTTTTTAGGCGTTTCCCTATAATTCACGCAGAATTATAAAGGGAATATAAAATGAAACCATCCAAACTTTCAATCGCCGTCATGGCGGCGATGTCTTCTTCAGCTTCGGTTTTTGCTGCCGATCAAATCGAAACTTCCTATTCTGAGCTAGATAAAATCAGCATCACGGCAACCAAGATAGAGCGTCATACCAAAACCGTTCCACAAAGCATCGCGGTGGTGGATGAAAATGACATTGAGCGGGAAAATGCCATGAATATCAATCATGTCATCGATAATATTCCAGGTGTTCAGGCTGTTTCCAAGAATAATGGTTACGATTCCCGTTTGATTATCCGCGGTGCCGGGTTGAAAGCGCCTTATGGTGTGCGGGAGATTATGGTCATTCGAGATGGTGTACCGATGACCGATCCGGACAGTTTCACGCGTTTTGATTTGATCGACATCGATGATATGGAAGGTGTGGAAATCTATAAGGGGCCGGGTTCCATTTTTGCCAGCAATGCCAGTGGTGGAGTGGTGTTTATCAAGTCTAAATCAGTTTTCGATGATCAGCAGGATCGCCTGAAAGTTGGGGTGGGGTCTTTCAATAGTGTCAACCTTAATGCCAAGAAATCTTTGGTGTTGGGCGAGAATGACAGTATGGCTTTTAATATTTCTCGCCGCCAGTCGGACAATGACTGGCGCGACTGGAATCAGTTCGATACGACTCAGTTCAGTGTCAAACATGGCCATTTCTTTGAAGATGATTCGGTGTTGGAGACCGAGGTCGCTTACACCGAAGCCAATCTGCAGTTGCCTCAATCTTTGAGTGCCGAAGAGTTTTCGGATTATAAAGATTCGGGGGAAACCACTAATACTAAAGATGTTTGGCAAAAGAACGGGCGTTATTCAACCATGTTGTTTGTCAACAGTCGCTATGAAACTACGATGGGGGCCTATACCTTTAAACCTCAGGTGTATTTTACTCAGTGGGGGCATTATCACCCTGTCACCGGTATGATCAATGATGCACAGGACAATAAGGTTTTGGGTACTGATTTGGCCTGGAATAGAAGTCATGAACTGTTTGGACGTTCGGCCGAGTTCTTATTTGGGCTGACAGCTCGCACGGATATTCGAGAAAACGGGAAAAAATACACCTATCGTGACGTGGAGGCGGGTACGGGAGTGATTTTGTCCGATGAAAAGGCAGATTTGGCTCAGATTGAGGACAGTCAAAACACCATTTTGGGCGCTTATATCCAGGACAGCTTCTCTCCAATGGATAAGTTGATGGTCGATGTGGGGCTTCGTTACGATCAGGTTAATCTTTCTATCGACGGTAATGAGTTACTGGCTTATAACTGGGGCAGTGGGTCTTATGGCGCTGGGTCTGGCGCATATTCTTATGATGAAACCTATGACCTGTTCTCACCTAAAATTGGTTTGACCTATGCGCTAACGGATGAGTTGAACATCTATGGCATTGTGGCTTCAGCCAATCAGGCTCCGACTGAAAGTGAAATGCAGGCGACACGTGACAATGCGCCGAATGTTGATTTGAAAGCTTCCACATCAACCAATTATGAAATCGGATTGAAGCATCGAAGTAAGACCTGGTCGGCGGATTTTGCGGTGTATTTCAATAAGCTCAATGATGAGATCGTTAAGGTAGACGGTGGTTTTGCTCCTGATTATTACGAAAATGCCGGGGAGACCGATAAAAAGGGCGTTGAGTTGACAGCGACCTATCAGTTGACTTCGCAATGGGCGGTGGGAGCCAGTGGTTCGAAGACTGAGTATCGTTATGTTGATTATGTGAGCAGTGGTAACGATTATTCTGGGAATCTGCTACGTTTCTCGCCGGAGTATCAGTACAGTGTGTTTGTGGATTGGAAGAGGGGGCCTTACATCGCCCGTCTGGAAACTAACGGTGTCGGCGAATACTATATGGATGACGCCAATACCGAGAAGTACAGTGGTTACAGCGGGGTGTCTCATCTGACTATGGGTTATGCCCGAAAAGCCCATAAAGTTGCGTTGAGTGTGCATAATATTGCCGATGCGCGTTACGCGGCAGAGGTTTCCAAAACCGCTGGCGCATGGGGCAATCCAGACAGTTATGAATATACGCCAAGCGCACCGCGTAACATTATGCTGAGCTATCAATACAAGTACTAAGGGTTTCCTGTGATGAATATGCTAGAGAAAACGCGCAGTAAGTTGGACATATTGGGTTGGCCGTTGATCGGCCTACTTTTCACCAACTCTAAGTGGATGATGGCCTTACGACTGTTTGTGTTAGGTTTGTTGGTTTCAGCTATCTATTTTGGATTGGTGTATCCAACCGAAGAGGTGAATCCCTATACCGGAGCCCTGTTCTGGTCGCTGTTTTGGCCTTTCTTTTTAATTCTAACCATGGCGACCTTGGGAACCGTGTTTTGTGGGATTTGTCCGCATAGTTTTGTGGGTAAGTACCTGAACCGCGTCGGTCCTAAAAAACCGTTGCCGGTTTGGCTGAAAAATCGCTGGATTGGGTTTGCTTTATTATTGCTTGCCTACTGGGTACCGATATATATCTTCCCGGATGTATTGAAACCCCCTTGGGTGTCGGCGCTCTTCTTTTTGGTGTTGACCTTGGTGGCGTGGACGATGTTTTATCTCTATCGGAATATGGCCTATTGCAGTTCGGTCTGCCCAATCGGTAGTGTGACCAGTGCTTTCAGTAAGGTTGGATTCGTGCAATTGAAGACCGATCAAGATCACTGTCAAAGCTGTCGAAGTTTCGATTGCACCAAGGCGTGTGAGTGGAATCTACGCCCGTATTTCTTTGAGAAGAAGAATTCCATGGGGGATTGCACCTTGTGCATGGATTGTTCTCAGGCCTGCAACGCTGTTGAATTGAAAGTCACTAAACCTTCGGTGCAGTTATGGAAACCGAGCAGTGCCAAGGAGCCTATGAACGTTTGGGTTTATGTCTGGTTGTTGGCTGTGATTTCCATTACCATGCGTTTTCACCACTCTTTGGGACACTCTTCAATCAAAGAGAGTTTGCCCTGGGTGCGGGCGGGAAGGTGGATGGAGAGTGTCTTGCCGATACCCATGCTTGACTGGGTCGGTGTGATGGCTCTGTCGATGGCGGTGATCTCGACCTTTGCGATTGTCTGGGCAAGCTTTGCGATCAGCGCCAAGCTGCTCAATATGCCGTTTAAAGACTACTTCCAGTCGGTTGGTCAATTTATGGCTCCTTTGATGTTGATTGGGGCTTTGAGTCATATCGGTAGTTTCTTTTTCCTGCATTACGCCTCCGATTTAATGAATGCCTGGTACTGGCTGGTTGGGTCTATGGCGACCGCCAAGCCATTGGCCACATTTAGAGACGGCTGGGTGCACCTGTTTGGCTTGTTCAGCTATGTGGCGGTTATCTGGGCTTCTGTTGTGCTGTATAAACGGCTTGGGTTGATGAAGGTCAGCGGTGTTCAGCGCAGTTTGATATGGTTGCTGAGTGGGGCGATTATCTGGTTCTATCTTTTCCTTGTGGTGTTTCGAGCCACCATCCCGCACGGTCATTAATCGGCCTTTATCGTCAAGACTCATTTCAATATTAAAACCCCCTTGGAGTATTCTGAGGGGGTTTTTTTATGCCTTTGATTGTTGCTCTGTTCGCGAATTGGCTTCGTGTGTATTTTCTGTTAGGTAGGCTTTAAGTGAATGCTAGGTAATAACTGTTAATATTGGTGCAATATTGATTTATGTGGTGCCTTATTGAGCTTATTGTCAATTTTTCTATTTTTAAATATATGTAATTAATTGTTTTTTATATAAATATAAAAATAGGCTTGTATTTTGTTTTAGTTTTTATTGAAATGGTTTTTTATGGGAGAAATCACATGTTGTCCGGTTTGAATGTGTTGTTAGTGTGTGATGAAAATGAGAGTGCAGATGCGCTTGAGCAAGAACTCAAACGTTCTGGCATCGCTCATGCCTACAAGGCGACAACCGATGAGAATGTATTGAAGTTTTTAACGCAAACTGCAGTGGATCTGGTGGTGCTGGATGTCAAATCGCCCACTGCAGGTTTGTTTGAGCAGTTTGCGGTGATGCAGGCCTATTGCCCCAAGCCGGTGGTGTGTTTCAGTGCCGAGCGGGACAGTGAGGTGATTGCCCAATCGGTTAAAGCCGGGGTGACCGCTTACATTGTCGATGGCAAAAGTCCGTCGCGACTCCAACCTATTCTGGAAGTGGCGATGGCTCGATTCAATGAATGCCAGGCCGTTAAAAAAGAGTTGGCACAGGTTAAGGATAAGCTTTCTGAACGGGCGGTGATCGAGAAAGCCAAAGGATTACTGATTGAATATAAAAACATGTCAGAAGATCAGGCTTATAAAACCATGCGAAAAATGGCGATGGATCAAGGCAAGAAAATATCGGTCATCGCGCATGAGGTATGCGACGTGATTTCAGGTTTATCCAGGCAGAACCTAGCATAAAACCGGTGTTAAAGGTTTTTGCAGCCTAACTTGCTTTTGGACACGCGAGATTTTTTTAATGTTAATCAATAGGGAGGTTTAAAAAAAATGTGGATTTCAACCGGGGCTATGCAGTTTGCATGAGCGCTCAGATTTTGCAAATTATTAAGGAAAAGCCATCGGTTAAATTGCCGGAAACGATTGCCGATAAACAGCTTTATTCGGTTTTTCAGCCGATTTACAGCTTTTCCAATCAGGCCTGTGTTGGGGCGGAGGTTCTGCTAAGAGGTAATCGTCTCGCAGATGGTGTGCCCTTAGGTGCCAAAGAGTGTCTTAAAGAGCCTGAAGATGTTAAAAAGTCAGACTATGTTCGCATGATGAATCAGATGCATCTGAAGAGTTGGCTTGGCCATAAACCGCCTGACAGTTGGTTGTTTTTGAATCTGGATATCCATGAAGTCAAAAGTTTGAGCGAATTTTGTTTGGGTGATTTGTTTGAAGAACTCAACCTCAAGGGGCATGAGGTTGTCATTGAAATCGTAGAAAGTGAAATTAAAGATGAAAAGCTATTCGAACAATTGATTTCAATACTTAGGGATTTGGGATGTTTGATTGCGTTAGATGATTTTGGCGCCGGGCATTCCAATATCGATCGCATTTGGAAAGCCCAGCCAGACATAGTCAAGCTCGACAGGCAGGTTTTGTTAGAGGCTTCCAAGGGCGCTCGCGGGCAGAGCATTTTAAAGAACCTGACGCGTTTGATTAAAGAAGCCGGCAGTATTTCATTGCTGGAAGGCATTGAGACTCAGGAGCAGGCGTTACTGGCAATGGATGTCGGGGTGGATTTAGTCCAAGGGTTTTATTTCGCGACACCGGCAAAAAACTTAAGCGCCATTCAAAGTGGCCAACAGCAAGTTCAAAAAATCACGGAGCGTTATCCAGCGTTCATAAAAGAAAAACACACGCTCCTTCAGGTTCAGAAAAAGAGTTATGAGGCTTTGTTTGAGAGTTTATTCGGCAAGCCTGATTTCAATGCGTTGGAAAATGAAATGAAAAAGGTGACGCAGTTGTCGTTTGTAAAACGTTTTTTCATTTTAGATGAGTTTGGTTATCAGGTCAGTGAGGAGTGTGAAGAAGCCAATAAAACGGCATTGGATATCCTCAAAAAAGGCAAAGGGTTGTGCTGGAAAAATCGTAGATACTTCCTCAAGGCCTTGCGCAACCAGAGCAGTGTTTATGTCTCACAGCCTTACAGGTCTTTGATTGATATGCAACTTTGTTTAACCGTTTCGAGAAGCATTTTACTCGACAGTGGCCAGGTTTATGTCGCCTGCTTTGATCTTTTCTACCATGACAGGCAGGCCTAGAAGGGTTTGAATCGGTCGGCCAATGTTGTGTTTAAACAGGCATTGGACTCTGGATTGTGTTTGAACAAAGTTTGAAAAAAGCAGTTCAAAATGAGCAGGCATGTCTATTTTGAGAATAAAATTGGAAGGATGGTATGCAAGAGTTCATACGTTTATATAATCAGCATCGCAGTGATATTGAGAAGTTTTTAATTGAAACCATTCGGAATAACGGTCAATTGATGCATGTTAATATCGAGGATATGCAACGATTTTTCAAACTGCTTTCGAGTTTGGAGCTGGTTTACATTACCGATGGAAGTTTCACGCAGATCAGTCCCAATATATATAAAAACCAGGTTAATGATCAGGTTCTGGGTAGGAATAGAGAGTATTTGGTTTCAAAGGTCGAACCACGTGAAGATAACGTTTCCATCAGTAAACCTTATGTCAGTTCGGCAACGGGTGAGGCTTGTGTGACGGCGATGGTGTTGGGCGGAGAAAATCATTATTACTTTTTTGATTTCAACCTGACATCGCTTTTGAGTCATTTTGGTCTGGTTGAACGACACCCACTATTTAATGGGGTTTCCAAAGGGTTTTACTTGGGGATGGGAATCTCTCTGGTGTTCTTTTCGGTGATGTCGATCGGCTACGCTTTTTATGATTATTTTCTACAATTGATTCACCCTGAAAATTACAGTTTGGAAAGTGTTTTTAAGCCGATTGTGGCTTTGACCATGGGTTTGGCCATTTTTGATTTGGCCAAGACTTTGCTGGAAAGAGAGGTGTTTTTTAAGGCGTATTCCGATAAAAAGGACGAGTCACGCCTGCTTTCCAAGTTTTTAACTGCCATTATCATTGCCTTGTCGATTGAGGCGCTGATGGTGGTCTTTAAGACGGCTCTGAATGATCCGTCTCAGATGTTGTTTGCACTGTATCTGATCATAGGCGTGGCTTTGATTATTCTGTCCCTTGCGGTTTATCACAAACTTGTCATTAAGGGCAGTGAAGTCAAAAGTTAGACTTGAGAAAGCAAATTTTATGGGAGCTTTTTCATGAGTAAATACATTATTTTCACGGACTTAGATGGGACTTTACTAAACCATCATGATTATGCCTATAAGGCCGTACTTCCTCTATTGAAGCGGCTGGAAGAAAGTGGCATACCCGCGGTGTTGAATTCCAGCAAGACACTGTCTGAATTGGAAATCTGGCAGCATCGACTGCATTTAAACGCGCCGCTGGTGGCCGAAAACGGTGGTGTCATTTTGTTTTCAGAAGGCCGTTTAAAAGGCCAAAAGCAGAGAATTGGTAAAGCCTACGATGAAATTCGTTCTTATATCAAACATTTACGCAAGCGGTATGACTGGTCTTTTGAAGGGTTTGGCGACTGGACGGTTGCGGAGGTGATGAATCGCACCAGTTTAAAGTCTTCCGATGCGGTCAAAGCCAAAGATCGCGAAGTGAGTGAACCGATTCTTTGGCTCGACACCCCTGAAAACCTGGCAAGATTTGAGCAGTGTTTGGCGGAGCAAGGCTTGGTCTTGAAAAAAGGCGGGCGTTTCTACCATGTGATGGCTCAGCATGATAAGGCAGATGCCATGAAATACTTGCTTGAGCATTATTATGACGCTGAACAAGAGGGAGTCAAGAGTCTGGCATTGGGTGATGGAGAAAACGATTTAAGCATGTTGTTGGCCGCGGATAAGGCGGTGGTCATGCCGCCGGCTTCGGGTGAAGCCTTGAAAGTTGAAGGCGCTTATTATGCGCAGTCTGAAGCTCCGGTTGGCTGGATAGAGTCGGTAGAGAGGCTGTTAAGTGAGTCAGTTTAGAGAGTGAGTTTTATATAATCGAGACAAAGGTGTCGAGAAGGAGCGTGTTGTATGAGTGATTTTTTTCAAAATGGAACAGTGACCACATTTCATAATATTACCGATCGTCCGGTAGAGGATTTAGAAAAAGAGTTGTGCAAATTCAGTCAGCAAAAGCCTTTGGGATTGATTTTACCTTCCCTTTTCAGTGAACTTGAAGGTCCGGCACTGGCGAATATTGTCGAAGAGCTGAAACAGGTTCCTTACTTGAACCAGATTGTCATTGGTTTGGACCGAGCCGATGAGAAACAGTTTGAATTCGCGAAAGAGTATTTTTCAGGCCTTCCACAGGATTATAAAATCATTTGGAATGACGGGCCGAGAATGCAGGCCATTACCGAAAAACTCCGCGAAAAAGATCTCGCACCGAAAGAGCGCGGTAAGGGGAGCAATGTCTGGAACTGTTATGGTTATATTTTGGCATCCAATAAAACTGAAGTGGTGGCGCTGCATGACTGCGATGTCTTGACGTATGACCGAAGTTTGCTCGCACGTTTGATTTATCCGGTCGCGCATCCCACGTTCAATTTCGTGTTTTCCAAAGGCTATTATCCGCGTTATGCGGACGGAAAACTCAACGGTCGTGCCTCTCGTCTTTTGGTTACACCTTTGTTGAGAGCCTTGAAAGGGGTGTTGGGTCATGATGATCTTTTAACCTATCTTGACAGTTTCCGTTATCCGTTGGCGGGAGAGTTTGCCATGGATGTACATTGCCTCAAGGAGATTCGTATTCCGTCGGACTGGGGCTTGGAAATCGGGGTCATGTCCGAGGTACTGAAGAACTATTCAAACCGCCGTGTCTGTCAGGTGGATATTGCCGATGTCTATGACCATAAGCACCAGGATGTTTCGTTTGAAAACAAGCAGGCCGGTCTGTCACGCATGAGTCAGGACATCGCCAAATCGCTTTTTCGCAAGCTCGCGGTGAGAGGCCATACTTTCTCCCACAGCACTTTACGTACCATTCGCGCCATTTATTACCGAACCGCACTGGATCAGCTCGAATCTTACGCATTTGATGCCGAAATGAACGGCTTGCGTCTAGATCTGCACTCTGAAGAACAGGTGATCGAACTGTTTGCGGACAACATCATGAATGCCGGGGCGGATTTCATTAAAACACCGGGAGAGGTTCCGTTTATGCCCAACTGGAATCGTGTGGTCAGCGCCTGTCCGGATATTTTGGATGAGATTAAACAGGCGGTAGAGTTGGATAACCAATAACCAGTTTTTATGCCATTGTTAACTATGAATGAATTTTTGTGGGTAAGGCGCGTTTTTTAGGGTGATTCGCCTTAGGAGGAAAGTATGTCGGATTCGATATTGAATCGTATTAAAACCAGAATGACTAAAATTTATGGTGATGATCAAGCGCAAGCGCATTTTGAGCGAATGAAAACTCTGATTGAGTCTTACCAGGATTCTTCAGAAAGTGGGGAAAAAGCCTCTCGCTGGACTCAAGAAGATGTGGTGTTGATTACCTATGGAGATTCGATCGTTCAGGAGGGGGTTGAGCCTCTGGAAACGTTGCAGTTGTTTCTCAAGACTTACATCAAAAAGGCAATCAATAACGTACATATTTTACCTTTCTTTCCATACAGTTCGGATGATGGGTTTTCGGTAATCGATTACACCATGGTCAACCCGGACTTGGGTGACTGGCATCATATCGAAGCTCTGGAAAAAGAGTATGATTTGATGTTTGATCTGGTCATCAATCACATTTCACGTGAAAGTCTATGGTTTACCGACTATAAGGCCAATATCCCTCCCTATAACCAGTTCTTTGTGGAGATGGAAGGGCATGAGGATGTGTCTCAAGTCACCCGGCCGCGCAATACGCCATTGCTGGTTCCCGCTTATACGCACCGGGGGCGCAAGATGGTATGGGCCACGTTCAGTGCCGATCAGATCGACCTTAACTTTCAAAACCCAGAAGTGTTGTTGAAAATGGTTGAGGTGTTATTGATGTACTTGCAAAAGGGCGCACGTATTATCCGTCTGGATGCCATTGCCTATCTTTGGAAGCAGTTGGGGAGCAACTGCATACATTTGCCCCAGACCCATGAAGTGGTGAAATTGCTGCGTGATGTGATGACTTGTGTCAAGCCTGAAACCATTCTGCTCACTGAAACGAATGTTCCCCATCAAGAGAACCTTTCCTATTTCGGCGAACAGGATGAAGCGCACATGGTCTATCAGTTTTCGCTGGCACCACTAGTGCTTCACGCCCTCCATCGTGGAGACGGGTCTTATTTGACGCAGTGGGCGCAGGAGTTGGAAGCGCCTCCTGAGGGGTGTACCTTCTTGAACTTCACCGCCTCCCATGATGGTATCGGTGTGCGCCCAGTGGAAGGCATTTTGCCGGAACGTGAAGTTGAGGATCTGATTACCAGCATGCATCGTTTGGGTGGCTTTGTGACCATGAAGTCCAACCCGGATGGAACGGAAAGCCCTTATGAAATTAACATCGCGCTGTTCAGCGCTTTCCGTGAAACCTACCACTCCAACGGTCCTGATCAATGGCAGGTGGAGCGTTTTATCTGTTCTCAGAACATCATGATGACTTTGCAGGGCATTCCTGCTTTTTACATCCACAGTCTGGTGGCCACACCAAGTGACCGTGATGGGGTGGAGAAAACCGGAAGAACCCGTTCAATTAACCGCAAAAGCTGGGATTTCGAGTACCTGAAGGCTTTAATTGAAAGTGGACGAACTTCTAACGCCGAGGTCATCAAACGCCTCACCAATATTCTGCAACGCCGCAAAAAACACAAAGCTTTCCACCCGGATACGCCGCAGACCGTGCTTGATTTGGGTGGGGGGTTTTTTGCTTTGTGGCGTGACGGTGAGGGTTTGAGGTTCCCGTTGCTGGCGGTACATAATTTGACCAGTGAAATCAAAATGCTGGACTTGACTGGTATTGAAGGTATGGAACGTTTCTCCTACTGGACCAACCTGCTGGATAACAGTGGGGTGGCCTCATCGGAGACCAATTATGTGCTCCAGCCTTATCAGTCGGTTTGGTTGATGCCGGAAACCGTGGACGATGTGTCGGCTTTGTGGGCACCTTATACCGATTAGAAGCACCTCGCTTCGGGAGAGTTGTTATGGAGCATTTACCCATTCTTGTTAACCTCAAAGGAAAACACTGTTTGGTCGTAGGCGGTGGAGAGGAGGCCGCAAATAAAGCGGATTTGCTCATCCGGGCGGGGGCGATTTTGACCGTGATTGCGCCGCACATGAGTGAAGCCATGCGCAAGCACCTTTCTGCGGGACATATTGTTTGGGATATCGAGCAGTTTTCCGCCGAGGCGATGTCGCATGTTCCAAGGCCTTGTTTTGTGGTCAGTGTGGCCGAGAATGCGAGCATTAACCGTGCAGTGGCGCGATATTGCCAGCAACACCACATTCTGGTGAGTCTGCTAGGCGAGCGTGAACAGAGCAACTTCTTATTCTTTAACGAGGATTAATCCCTGGCTTTGACAGCCTTCACTGTTCATTTGCATCTTGATTGACGGATGTGTGCCCATTGTGATTGGCGTCAGGCCGATTATGTTTTGCTAAGATTCCGAGTTTTTCGTATAGTAGAGCCAGTTTATTGAAAACGGGGAATGAAGGTTGAAGCAGGAAAAACGTCGGTTCTTTCGAGTGGATGTCTCTTTGCCCTTGTATGTGCTTTCATTGCCGCAGTCGGGAGTCGGTTCAGAGAATTTCAAACAGTCGATTCTGCCTGAACAGCACATGCAACAGTTTGAGCAAGCGGCTGCGGCGCTTAGAGTGTTGTTCACCGATGAACGTCACATCGCCAATGGTGCGGTTGCACTGTTTGATGAGTTCAATCAGCGAATCGACTTTATGGCCTGGCTCTTGACCCAGCTGATTGAAAAGAAATCCCCCAAAGCACACCCTGAATTTTTAACCCGTTTGCATCAAGACCGTGAGATTGTCGCACCACAAAGCGGACGAGCTTCTAAGGTTTTTCCACTGATTGAAGCTCTGCACCAACGCATCGACCAGTTGGTTGAAAGCTTGTTAAGTCTGATTGATCGGAATCTGGAGGGCGAAACGGTGTTTTATGCCGAATCGGATTTTCCGCTTTTTTCCGGAGAGGATTATTTGCATAATCTGTCGGTATTGGCGAGTCAGGGAAACTGGTTGTCGCAGGTGTTGACACACCTGATCAGCAAGCTCAATGTCTATGAAGTTGCTTATCATAATCTCAAAAAAGTCAGTCCAATCATTCCGATGCCACAAAACTGGCCGGTGCAATCGGTGGATTTGAGTCGGGGCGGCATGGCTTTTGATTCATCAAGTCATTTCAAATTGCATCAGAAGGTGTGCATTTTGATGGAGATTGAGGGGCGTGTATTGCTGGTGTATGCCCAGGTCGTCTATGTCAATTCCCCAACTTCCGAGCCGCTCCAGAGCCTTTCAGTTCAAGATGAAAATCAGCGGGTTGCGTTCCAGTTTGAAGGTTTGAGTGAAGAGGATGCGGCTTCCATTACCCGTTTTGTCACGGCTCAGGAATTGGCTTTGGCGCATCCGCATCAAAAGTGAAGGTGAAAAATTAATGATGACTCAAAATGCCTCAAATTCCAAGTCTCTGGATCAAACTCTAGTGCAGGTATGCAGCTGTTACGATGTGTCTCGTGCCGAAGTCCTTACAGCGATTCAAGAAGGGGTAAAGAGCGTCGAACAGGTCAGCGATTTGACCTATGCATGCCAAGGCTGCGGCGGCTGCCGTCCTTTGATAGAAGGTTTGATAGCCCAGGCCGAAACCGTTAGAATTCAAAAACCATGATAGGACCTTTGTTTAATTTGGACAGGCCTGTTGATTTTCCTTTAACGGCATAAGCGCTAACCGATTGAATCTATGAGTCAACTCTCTAATCAGCAAAATTCCACCTTTGATAAAACCCATCCCATCAAGTTGGTGGTCTCGGATTTGGACGGTACCTTGTTGAATCAGGATCATAAACTGACCGCCAGAACCATTTCCGCCGTCAACAAGCTGGTTGAACGGGGAGTGCAATTTATGTTTGCGACCGGGCGGCATTATCAGGATGTGTATTTGATTGCCCAGAAACTTGGGGTCGAGATGAGCCTGATTACCTCAAACGGAGCCAGAGTGCATGATGCACATGGGCAAATCCTTTACGAAAATCATATTCCTGATGAATTGGTGGCGCAGGTCCTGGCGTTGTCAGAGGGTTTTGAGATTCATCGCAATCTCTATCAGCAGGATTTATGGCTGGTGGAGGAGCCCCATGAAGCTTTGCTGGCGATTCATGACCAATCTGGCTTTGAGTATGAGATGACCGACTTTGCGGATTTGGAGCTCAAGCATATCGACAAGATTTATTTTACAGCGGATCATGAGGTGCTGTTGCCGCTTGAAAAAGCCCTCAAAGAGGCCTTTCATGGGCAATTGAGCATCACTTTCACTTCGCCCGAGTATTTGGAAATCATGAACCTTGGGGTCTCTAAAGGCCGGGCGTTGCAGATGCTGTTGACGCAAAACGGCATTCTACCCGAGGAGACGGTGGCTTTGGGGGATGGCATGAATGACAAGGAGATGTTGCAGTTGGTCGGGCATCGCGTGATTATGGAAAACGCCGCCGATTCGGTCAAGGCGCTGTTTGACCAGGCCAATTATGCACCATCCAACTCCGAAGAAGGGGTGGCGCAGTATATAGAGCAGGTTTTGCTGCCTCAACTGGAACCTTGAGACTTTTTTAGGAGCCTCTGATTGAATCAGAGCTTCCTTAACCAGGCCTGCTGGTTTTTAAAATCGCGTTTTAAGGTTTGTTTCTAGTCTTATGTCTTCTTTGATGTCTTTTATCTCGTTTACATCTTTTGTATTGGAATGCCTAGGCTTTTTCCAATAGCGTCGCCTTTCCTTGTCTGCGAAGACGTATTTTATGAACCTGCAAACCGAGGATGGTAAGGCCCAATAACACGCCGGAGGTGACGGCGATCGATGCCGAAATCGCACTGTCCAATGCATAGGCCAGTGCATAGCCGATCAAGACGGCAGATTGTGCATAAATCACGGCGAGCCAGAGCATGTTTTTAAGGGTTGAAGCCAGCAAGTAGGCACTGCTTGCCGGTATGACCAATAACGCGACCACCAATATGGCACCGACGGCGTCAAAAGAGGCGACGGTTGTCAAAGAGACCAGGGTCATCAGGAAATAGTGCCAGAAGACCACATTGATTCCGAGCGAGAGTGCCAAGCTGGGATGAAAGGCGACGGTCTGCAGGCGGTTGAAAGCCACCAGAATGCTGGCCAGAACAATCACAAAAACCACGCTGATCATCCAGAAGGCCCTGGGACCGATATCCAGTCCCTGTTCGGACGAGCCCCAGATGATGGTGTCAAATGGCACAAAGGCGATTTCCCCATAGAGCACGCATTCCTGATCCAAGTCCACTTGGCCAGCATAGAGGGATATCAAAATAACCCCAATGGCAAAAAACAAAGTGAAGACGATGCCGATACTGGCGTCACTTTGCAGTTTGCCGACCTTGTGTAAGGTATCGCTCAACCAGGCCGTTATTAGGCCGATGATCACTGCGCCGGCGAGCATGACCGGCAGGGAGCGGCTTTCCGAAATCAGGAAGGCGAGCACAATGCCCAGTAATACCGAATGGCTGATGGCGTCGCCCATCAGTGCCTGACGACGTAAAATTAAAAATACCCCGACTAGGGCGCAGGAGATCGCGACCAAAGAGGCGGTGGCTAAAATCCACACATCATTTATCACGACTCATGCCCTCCGTGTTTTCAGGTATCGGATTGCCGTGTGGGTCGGATTTCCGGTTTTTCAGTTCGGCTTCAAGTTGCCATTCCTGTTCCTGGGTGAGGATGTGCTCGATCCGTTCCGCCTGAGAATGCACCTGGTCGGCAGGCAAGTCCATATATTGATTCAGGTAATTTTCCCACAGGCGGTGGCGACGCGTGAGCTGAGTGGCGATTTCCAACCCCTCTTTGCTCAGGCAAAAGCCGCGCATGGATTCCCGAATCATCTGTTTTTTGCATAAATGCTTTAGAGTATCTTTGAGCATGTCGGTCGGCATGCTGCGCAAGGCTTGTATATCGGCGATATTGAAATCATTTTGCTCAAACTGTCGTCGCTCATAGAGTTTGTAAAGGGTTCTTAAGACGTTTTCCTCGGAGACTTTTTGACGCAGTTGGCGTTGTTGCCAATAGCGTTTGATCAGGCCTCGACTTGGCGCAAACAGTAAAGAGAGCAGAAAGAGACTGGCCAAGCTGACAACCATCCACGGTCCGGTTGGCATGGCTGGCGCTAAATAAGAAATTTGCGTGCTGATCAAGGCGCTTAAGGCACCAAAAAAAGCAGACAGAAAGAGAATGGTCGTGAGTTGATCACTCCAGAAACGCGCGGCCGCTATGGGTGTGAGCAAGACGGCCGCCATCAGAACCACGCCGACCAATTGCAGTCCCACCACCACAGACATGACAATCAGCAAGGCCAGTAAAAGCTCATATAAGGCCACAGGCACACCCAGACTGCGGGCATAAATGGCACTGAAAGCAATTAATCGGAACTTCTGGAAAAAGGCCGTGACCGCCACCAATATAAACACCGTTACATAAGCCAGTAAGGTGATGTCTTGCTGGGTCATGGCGGCGGCTTGCCCAAAGAGGATTTTATCCAGCCCGCTTTTGTTTTCTACTTGCAGGCCTTGAATGTGGGAGAGTAGCATCAGACCCAACGCGAAGAAGAAGGACAGGGTGATCGCCAGTGCGGTGTCCGGTTTGATTTTGGTATTTTTGGGCAGCCAGTCGATTAGAAAGAAGCCTATGAAACTGCTGGTTAGGGCTCCCAGAAACATGACTAAAGGATCGCGGGTTTGAAACAGCAGAAAGGCCATCATCACCCCTGGAAGGGCGGCGTGAGCCAGGGCATCTCCAATCAATGAGCGTTTTCTTAAAAAGGCAAAGCCGCCGATGACCGAAGCACTCATGCCCAGCAGGATACTGCCCATCAGCACCCACAAAGCGTTCATGTCTTCAAAGGACCAGAACTCAATGAGCAGCTCCCAAGTGCCTGGTTGTTGGATCAGATTCCATTCTTGCATAGCGGATAACGGCCTCTAATCGTGTTTGTGAGCTTGGTTGAGGCGTGTGCGATACATCTGCTCGGTGAGGTCGTTGAGCAGGGATAAACGTCCGCCATAGGTTTTGTTGAGATTTTCCTTGGTAAGGACACTCTCCACCGGGCCGGCGGCCACCAGTCGGGCATTGATGAAAATGATCCAGTCAAAATACTCTCCGACCGTGTTCAGGTCGTGGTGCACGCAGACAATGGTTTTTCCTTGCGCTTTTAGGTTCTTGAACAGTTCGATGATGGCTTTTTCCGTGGCCACATCGACGCCAGCAAAAGGCTCATCCATCAGGTAGAGGCTGGCTTGTTGCGCCAGAGCGCGCGCCAAGAAAACCCTTTGTTGTTGCCCGCCAGAAAGCTGGCTGATTTGACGGTCTTTAAACTCCCACATTTGCAGGTCTTTAAGCGCCTGTTCGGCAATTTCATGGTCGAGTTTTGAAGGCCTTTGCCAGAGTTTGAGCTGACCGTGGCGACCCATCAGAACGACGTCCATGACTTTGATCGGGAAATCCCAGTCAATTTCCTCGCGTTGCGGCACGTAGGCCGTGGCCAGGCGTTTTTGCGCCAGCGGTTCGCCAAAGAATTTGACTTCGCCTTCCATTAGCGGTTCCAGTCCCATGATGCCTTTGAGCAGGGTAGATTTGCCCGCACCGTTAGGGCCAACGATGGCGATGGTTTTGCCTTCGGGAATCTCAAAACTCACATCCGTCAATACCGGCTTGTATTGGTACCGCATATTGAGGTTGTTGACTGAAATCGGGGAGGGTCGAGTGGTTTGCGTCATTCAGGTCAGGCTCCTAAGGGGTTGGTTTTGATTGGCCTTTCAAGGCACTGACGATGGTGTTGACGTTGTGTTTTACCATGCCTAAATAGGTACCTTCCTCGGTGTCGGGAAGGCCCATGGCGTCAGAAAACAGTTCTCCTCCGATTTTGAGCTGATGCCCTTCAGCTTCGACTCCTTCAACCAAAGAGTTGATGAAACGCGGCGAGACGGAGGATTCAACAAATACCGCCTTCACCTGATTGGCAACAATCACCTCTTTAAGTTGTTTGATGTCCTGCAAACCAAATTCCGAAGCGGTGCTGATTCCTTGCAAGCCCATGACCTTGATTTGATAGGCCTGCCCAAAATAGCCGAACGCGTCATGGGCGGTAATCAGAATGCGTTGTGCTTCGGGAATGCTCGCAACTTGCTGGGCCGCCCATAAGTTCAAGGCTTCCAGTTTGTCAAAATAGAGATTGGCATTCGCCGTGAAAAGCACACTTTTGTCCGGTTCATGTTTGTTAAGCAACTCCAGAACACGTTCTCCCGCTTGTTTCCATAGTAATACGTCAAACCAGATGTGCGGGTCGGGATATTGGCCGTGATGCAGAATGCGGTTTTTCGGCAACTTCTCGGATATGGCATAAACTGGTTTTTTACGTGCCATTTTTTCAAAAATATCCTGCATCTTGCCTTCCAGATGCAAGCCGTTATAGAAAATGATATCGGCTTTCATCAGTTTGCGCAGATCCCCTTGTGTGGCTTTGTAAAGGTGGGGGTCGACTCCGGTGTTCATTAAGGCGGTCACCTCCACTTCATCTCCGCCGATGTTCTGGGTCAGGTCTGCAATCATGCCTGTGGTGGTCACGATATTGAGTTTCGCTTGGGCGTTGATGCTTGCAAACAGCATGGCAAGGCAAAGTGAAATAAGGGTGATTTGTTTATTCAGTGTTGTTTTTAACATATTGGTGTTCAGTTCTTTATTGATTGGCTAACGGCAAAAAAGCGAAAGCTTATCTTTTTAAAAGTCGCGACTAACTAAAAAGTTAGTTTAAGCTAATTAATATTTTAGATAAAACTATATCACTGATTAAGTTGTTTTGAAATAGTGGGGGGGTGAGTTTGCAAAAAAAGAGGCTCAAAATTGACCGCCTCTCACTTTGAATTCAATAGAGGTGTTTGAAAGTTTAAAACTTGAAGATGTCGCGTTTGGGTTTGCGGATTTTGGCTTTTTTGGTTTTTCTGAGCTGCACCATGACTTCGGTGTGGGTGGTATGCGGGAACATGTCGATCATGCAGGCTTGGCTGAGTTGATAGCCGTAGGCTTCCAGCTCCTTGATGTCACGGATCAAGGTCGCAGCATTGCAGGAAACGTACACAATGATCTCGGCTTTGAGGTGTGACAATTGTTTGCAAATTTCAAAAGCGCCTTGTCGGCCTGGATCAAGCAGGATGCGTTGGTAACTCTGTTTTTTGAACCAAGGCTTTGAACGGAAGTCGTCAAACAGATCGGCTTTGTGGAAGTTGGCGTTCTCTAAGCCATTTTGGTCAGCATTGTCGCTGGCGTACTCAACCAGCTCGGCAACGCCTTCAATGCCGGTGACTTGGTGGACGTGCTGGGCGATCGGCAAGGTGAAGTTGCCGACCCCGCAGAAGAGATCCAATACCCGGTGTTCGGGTTGCAATTCAAGCCACTCCAGAGCTTGTTCGACCATTTGCACATTGACTTGACGGTTGACCTGAATGAAGCCGTCTTGAGGGAAGTTGAGTTTGAGTCCATTGAGCTTATAAAAAGGTTGGCTACCGCTTGGCTCGTTAAGCCCAAATACGCCATTGTCGGCTTCCACAAGTGTGAGTTCTTTGTAGTTGCGGCTGGCTTGTTCCAATAAAATTGGGCGATGCTTTTGGATGGCTTGGTTGAGTGGGGCGCTCAGTATGGGGCAGGATTCGATATCCACCAGCTCGTTGGATTCCTTTTGGCGAAATCCGAGTTTGGCGACCTTATCCTTTTTACCAATGGCCAGGCCAAGACGTGCCCGCCGACGATAGCCTCGGTCGGACGCGCTAATGGGCTCGCAGATTGTGCAGTTTTCAGAGTTCACAGACTGGGTCAGTCGTGTTAAGAAGTTTTCGGTTTTCCAGAATTGCTGGGCGGCTACCGACATGTGTTGCAGTTGGCAACCGCCGCAGGTTTGGTAATGAGGGCAAAAGGGCTCGACCCGATCTTTTGACGGAGTGGTGATTTCCAGTAGAGTTGCCTCATCGTATTTGCTGTGCTGGCGTGTGATTCTGGCCTCAATTCGGTCGCCGGGGATGGCTTGATCGACAAACACGGCTTTACCGTCGATTTTGGCCACCCCGCGGCCGTCATGAGTTAAGCCTTCAACGGTTAAGGACGTGGATGAATGGGTAGATGGGTTTTTCATAGGTCTCGTTTGAATTTGAGCAGGCCTGGTAGTTTGTTATGAATGTGCAATCAATCTATTCCAAGCAGTTTATGGGTTTGCAGGCTGAGTTTCCATTGTGGATGCAATAGGCAGTATTGAACCGCCATTTTAATATTGTTTGCGCTGACAGTCGGGTCGGCGTCGTCCATAGGTTGCAAAAAGAAAAAATCGAACGCCAGGTGCGCGACTTTTTCAGGCGGCAGGTCGGTTTGAGGGTAAACCAGTTTGAGTTCCTTGCCATGGTCAAGAAGCAAAGGAGCGTTGGCTTTGGGGCTGACGCAGATCCAATCGATGCCGTCGGGCGCTAATTTGGTACCGTTGGTTTCCACGGCAACTTCAAAACCGTGCTGATGAAGCTTGTCTATCAAGGCTTGGTCAACTTGCAGCAGCGGTTCACCGCCGGTCAGTACGACAAAGGGTGTGGTTTGGGTCTCTTGGGGCCAAAATTGCAATAGGTGCTGACTCAGGGCTTCGGCGTCTGCAAAGCGTCCGCCATTTTGTCCGTCGGTGCCGATGAAATCGGTGTCGCAGAATTGGCAAACCGCCTCCGAACGATCGGCTTCGCGCCCGCTCCAGAGATTGCATTTGCTCATTCTGCAGAATATGGCGGGACGTCCGCTGTGAAACCCTTCACCTTGCAGGGAATAAAAAACCTCTTTGACTGAATAGCTCATAAAACTCTAGCTTGATTGATGAATCTTGGGTGTATTTTACTCTTTAGTCGGCTGGATGAAATGATATAATTCATGACTATTTTTTAAATTTTACGTGAGTTAGGTTGAAAGCGATGCCAGGAAAGACTTTATATGACAAGTTGTGGGATGCTCATGTGGTGCGTCAGGAAGAAGACGGCACCGCGTTGATTTATATTGATCGTCAATTGTTGCATGAAGTGACTTCTCCTCAGGCGTTTGAAGGGCTGCGTTTGGCCAGTCGCAAACCCTGGAGAGTGGACGCGAACCTGGCGACACCGGATCATAATGTGCCAACCACCGATTTGAGTGGCGGCGTGGATTCGATTGTGGATCCTGTTTCACGCATTCAGGTACAAACCTTGGGTATGAATACCAAAGAGTTTGGAATCACCGAATTTGGCATGGGTGATCCGCGTCAAGGCATTGTTCACGTTGTCGGTCCGGAAGAAGGGGCGACTTTGCCGGGTATGACTGTGGTGTGTGGCGATTCCCATACCGCGACTCATGGGGCTTTGGGGGCTTTGGCGCACGGTATCGGTACCTCTGAAGTCGAGCACGTTATGGCTACCCAATGCCTGATTCAGAAAAAAATGAAAAACATGCTGGTCAAAGTGGACGGTGAATTGCAGGCTGGGGTTGGCCCTAAGGATGTCGTTTTGGCGATCATCGGAGCCATCGGCACGGCGGGCGGCAACGGTTGCGCAATCGAGTTTGGCGGGCAGGTGTTCCGTGACATGTCGGTTGAAGGCCGTATGACGGTTTGCAACATGGCCATCGAAGCCGGCGCACGTGTCGGCCTAGTGGCAGTGGATGAGAAGACGATTGAATACGTGAAAGGTCGTCCTTTTGCGCCTACCGCAGAGCAATGGGATGCAGCGGTAGAGGCTTGGCAGGACTTGAAGTCTGACGACGATGCCGTGTTCGACAAAGTCGTTGAAATCGACGGTTCTAAAATTCAGCCGCAGGTTTCTTGGGGCACGTCCCCGGAGATGGTGTTGGATGTAAATGGCAGAATTCCGGATCCGGCGAAAGAAGCGGATTCGGTGAAGGCCGGAGGCATTCAGCGCGCTTTGGATTATATGGGCTTACAGGCCGATATGGCGATATCTGAAATTCCGGTGGATTATGTGTTTATCGGTTCTTGTACCAATTCGCGTATCGAGGACTTTCGAGCCGCCGCCGAAGTGTTGAAAGGTAAAAAAGTCGCTGCGACGGTTGAGCAGGCGTTAGCCGTTCCGGGTTCTGGACTGGTTAAGTTGCAGGCTGAGAAAGAGGGGCTGGATAAAATTTTTATTGAGGCTGGTTTTGAATGGCGCAACCCGGGATGTTCAATGTGCTTGGCGATGAATGCCGATAAGCTTCCGACCGGTAAACATTGTGCCTCCACTTCAAATCGCAATTTCGAAGGACGCCAGGGTGCGGGTGGTCGAACTCACCTGGTAAGTCCTCAAATGGCCGCGGCGGCGGCAGTGGCGGGTCATTTTGTCGATGTGCGTGATTATTTGTAAGCGTGGGAGTGGAGAATAAAGATGGATAAGTTTATCAAGTTTAGCGCAATCGTTGCGCCGATGGATCGCGCTAATGTGGACACGGATGCAATCATTCCGAAGCAGTTTTTGAAGTCAATTAAACGCAGTGGTTTTGGCCCTAACCTATTTGATGAGTGGCGTTATGAAGATGTCGGTGAACCTGGCCAGGATTGCAGTAACCGTCCGTTGAGAAAAGACTTTGTTTTGAATCAGCCGCGTTATCAGGGTGCCAAAATTTTATTGGCGCGTGAAAACTTCGGTTGTGGTTCAAGTCGCGAACACGCGCCATGGGCATTGAAAGACTATGGTTTTGATGTGGTGATCGCGCCTAGTTTTGCGGATATTTTCTTCAATAACTCATTCAAAAACGGAATCTTACCGATTGTGCTGGATGAACAGGTTGTCGACAAGCTGTTTGAAGAGGTTTTTGCTCAAGAGGGGTATGAATTGACCGTCGACTTGGAAGCCCAGAAGCTTGTCAAGCCGAATGGCGAAGCCATAGAATTTGAAGTTGACAGCTTCCGCCGCCATTGTTTGTTGAACGGGCTGGATGATATTGGTCTGACGTTGCAGCATGCGGACGAGATTCGCAGTTATGAAGAAAAACGCAGACAGACTTCACCTTGGATGTTTAACGCTTAGCGTTGTGCCCTAGGCAGAAAACCGAATTTAAAATTTTTGCAGATTAACAGTTGAGAGAGTGAGATGACACAAGAAGTATTGGTATTACCAGGTGATGGAATTGGTCCTGAAATTACGGCCGAAGCGATTAAGGTATTGGAGGCTTTAAAGGTTTCCGATGGTCTGGATATTAATATGACTGAAGATTTGGTGGGCGGTGCCGCTTATGACGTTCACGGCGTGCCTCTTGCGGATGAAACCATGGCGGCGGCCAAGGCGTCTGATGCGGTTCTTTTAGGGGCTGTAGGGGGCTATAAATGGGAGTCGCTTGATATTTCGGTGCGACCCGAGAAGGGTTTGTTGCGCTTGCGTTCCGAGATGGAGTTGTTCGCCAATCTGCGCCCGGCTTTCCTTTATCCTCAATTGGCTTCGGCCTCCACGCTTAAGCCGGAAGTGGTTGCTGGGTTGGATATTCTGATTGTGCGTGAGTTGACCGGCGGCATCTATTTTGGCCAGCCTCGCGGCATTCGTACCTTGGATAATGGTGAGCGCCAAGGGTTTAATACTTATGTCTACTCCGAGTCTGAAATCAAGCGCATCGCGCATGTGGCTTTTCAGGCGGCGATGAAACGCAATAAGAAACTGACTTCGGTCGACAAAGCCAATGTTTTGGAAGTGACTGAGTTGTGGCGTGAAATCGTGGATGATGTCGCCAAAGAATACCCGGAAGTGGAAGTGAAGCACATGTATGTCGATAATGCAGCCATGCAGTTGGTGTTGAATCCAAAGCAGTTTGACGTTATGGTCACGGGTAATATGTTTGGTGATATTTTATCCGATGAGGCCTCTATGTTGACGGGGTCTATCGGCATGCTGGCTTCGGCATCACTGGATGCCAATAATAAAGGTATGTATGAACCGAGTCACGGTTCCGCACCGGATATCGCTGGTCAAAACAAAGCCAACCCATTGGCGACAATCTTGTCGGCCGCGATGATGTTGCGTTACTCTTTGGGGCGCGAAGATCTTGCCGAGAAGATTGAAACTGCAGTTGGGAAAGTATTGGATCAAGGTTTGCGTACCGGCGATATTCATTCTGATGGCAGCCAGTTAGTCACCTGCAGTGAAATGGGGGATGCGGTGGTTGCAGCGCTTTAAGCTGTATACGACTGAGCCGTTTGAATGAGAAATCATTTCACTATCACCATTAGCGATGTGCATGGTGCACGGGATTATTCGTTTAAACAGGTGTTTAAACGATTTGCGTGGATTTTGTTGTTTGGTTTTCTTCTTATTTGGGGAGGAGGCGCTCTAACGATTTGGTGGCTCAGCCATCAGGCCAGTCAGATAGAGAGTCAGCATTTGCAAGCGGTCAAAAGCTACGAGCAGGTGTTAAACGAAAAAAAGAATGACTTTATTCATGTAGCTTCCGAAAAACGATTGCTTGAAGATGAGTTAGCGGAAAAGACTCGACAAGCCGAGTTGCTCGATCAGACGCTTCAGGGGCTGGAAGAGTTGATTGGTACCAGCACCAGTGCAGAAGAACCGGAAAGACCCGTTGAAGAACGGGTGAAGCTGGTTCAGCTAAACACCTTGGGTAAGAGCCTGATGATGGAAATGACCCCAAATGGGCGTCCTGTCGCCAATTTTGTGGGGGTCAGCAGCTCATATGGTTGGCGAACGCATCCGGTTCGTGGAAGCAAACAGTTTCATCGAGGTATTGATTATCGGGGGGAGAAAGGTGCCTCCGTGATTGCCACAGCAGATGGCGTGGTTGAATATGCCGGTTATCACAAGAACAGTGGTTTTGGCAATCTGATCATTCTTTCCCATTCCAATGGGTTTAAAACCCATTACGGCCATTTGAGCCGTTTGGATGTTAAGACCGGACAGCTTGTAAGCCAAGGGGATGTGATTGGTGGGATCGGTTCAACCGGCCTTTCATCCGGTAACCATTTGCATTACGAGGTGTCATTTGTGCAACGTAAACTTAACCCGGCTCCATTTGTCGAGTGGAGTTTGCAGAATTACGACAGCATTTTCCAAGAGGTGGAAGGGGTACCATGGGGATCTTTAAGTCAAGCCGTCAACGAGCGCGTGAAGAGAGTGGAAAAACAATTATTGCGCCGGGGTGTGTCTTTAGCGGCGAATTCAGCGAATTAGGCGGAGCCTTGCATGTGGATGGACGTTTGGATGGCATTATTGACAGTGACTATGACGTATCCATCGGTAAACAGGGTGAAGTCACCGGCTTCGTCAAAGCACGCTCCATCGTGTTGAGTGGCGTTCTGGAAGGCAAGGTAGCCTGCGAACGCATTGATATTTTGGCCTCTGGGAAACTGATCGGTGAATTGATTTGTGGTGAGGTTACCATTGAAGCCGGCGGCAAGTTTATTGGTGAAAGTCGCGAGTTAACGGAAGGGGGGCTGATAGTCAGTTTGCCTGAAGAGCGCAAGCACGTTAATTCAAAAGCCACACTGAATGATTTCTCTGAAAAAGAGAACAGTGAAAACGAATAAGGTGTCAAGCTGAGCGCTGTCCGCTAAGACGGGCAGTGAGATAATTTTAGTATTGAGGCGATTGTGAGTAAATCGTCCAGCAATAAGGAAGAGAAGGTCATGACTAAGTTGTACGATATTGCAGTCGTAGGTGCCACTGGAGCAGTGGGCGAAACCATTTTAAAGGTATTGGAGGAACGCAACTTTCCGGTAGGTAAATTGTATCCTTTGGCGAGCAGTCGCTCAGCCGGAAAAAAACTGCAATTCAACGGGGGTTGGGTCGAAGTACAGGATCTGGAAACATTTGATTTCTCTCAAGTACAGATTGGCCTGTTTTCTCCGGGTGCGAGCGTGTCGGCCGTCTATGCGCCAAAAGCTGCGGAAGCCGGTTGTGTGGTGGTTGATAACACCTCACAATTCCGTTACGACGATGACATTCCACTGGTTGTGCCTGAAGTTAACCCGGAAGCGGTCGCCGATTATAAGACTCGCGGAATCATTGCGAATCCTAACTGCTCAACCATCCAAATGCTGGTCGCCTTGAAGCCGATTTACGATACGGTCGGCATCAAACGCATCAACGTGGCCACCTATCAAGCGGTTTCCGGAACTGGAAAGGACGCCATTGAAGAGTTGGCACAGCAGACAGCAGATTTGTTGAACATGAAGCCGGTTCAGGCGAAAGTCTATCCTAAGCAGATTGCCTTTAACTGCATTCCGCAAATTGATGTATTCATGGAAAACGGATACACCAAAGAAGAGATGAAAATGGTCTGGGAGACCAAAAAAATCATGCAGGATGAGAGCATCTTAGTGAATCCAACCGCTGTTCGAGTTCCGGTTTTTTACGGCCACAGTGAAGCGGTGCATATTGAAACCGACAAAAAAATTACTGCTGAACAGGCCAAGACGCTTTATTCAGAAATGGAAGGCGTGGTGCTGATCGATGAACATGTTGACGGGGGCTATCCAACCGCAGTAACTGATGCGGCCGATACCAATCCGGTTTATATCGGACGTATTCGTGAAGACATCACTGTCGAAAATGGACTGAACTTGTGGGTGGTCGCGGACAATGTCCGTAAAGGCGCTGCCACCAATACAGTACAGATTGCCGAGTTGCTGATTGAAAAGTATCTGTAAGCCAGTTGGCGCTTTGGCGAGGTTGATGATTTTTAGGCGATGACAATTGCATAATCGAATTGCTTTGGGTGTTGAATACCAGGGAACACATTATTGTGGCTGGCAGCGACAGTCGCATTGTGAGTCGGTTCAAGGTCTGGTAGAGCAGGCCTTGGCTCGAATTGCTGCCGAGCCCGTGGATGTGCACTGTGCCGGTCGAACCGATACTGGGGTTCATGCAGTCGGTCAGGTGGTGCACTTTGAAACCAGCGTTCAACGGCCGCTTAAAGCCTGGGTACAGGGAGTGAATACTAACTTGCCTGGAAATATTCGGGTGGCCTGGTCTAAAGTGGTTGCGCATGACTTTCATGCTCGGTTTTCAGCGGTTGCCCGCCAGTATCGTTATGTGATTTTCAATCGTAAGGTGCATTCTGCGGTATTGGCGGACAGAGTCACGTGGGAAGAGCGTCCCTTGGATGAACGAAATATGCATTTAGCCGCTCAGGCACTGATTGGTGAACAGGATTTCTCTTCTTTTCGAGCCGCGGCCTGTCAAGCATCCCATGCCAGGCGTAATGTTCAGTCCGTGGAGGTCAGTCGCCGAGGCGATTTCGTTTTTATAGATATTCAGGCCAATGCTTTTTTACATCACATGGTCCGCAATATCAGCGGCACCTTGATGAAAATTGGTCGGGGCGAAAAGCCGATTGAATGGGTGGACGAACTTTTACAGCTTGAGGACCGAACCCAGGCGGCGGCCACTGCGCCGGCTTCAGGTTTGTATTTTGTGAATGCGCTCTACCCGGATGAGTATGACATTCCGCTAGTAAAGGTGGATGAGGTACTGTGGCAATGAGTTCAGCAATGAGTTCAGCAATGAGAACACGAGTCAAGATCTGTGGCATCACCTCGGTGGAGGATGGCTTAATGGTGTCAAAAGCCGGAGTCGATGCCATCGGTTTGGTGTTTTATGACCCCAGTCCGCGTCATGTGGAAATTGAGCAGGCCTGTCTTATTGCTAAAGCCATGCCGGCGTTTGTCAGCAAGACCGCCCTGTTTGTGAACCCGGGCGAGCAGTATGTGCGTTCGGTTTTGGAAAACGTCCAGATTGATCTTCTGCAGTTTCATGGTGAAGAGTCCCCTGAGTTTTGCGAGCAGTTTGGTGTGGCTTACATGAAAGCGGTACGCATGCGCGAAGAGACCGATCTGGAAGAGCTGAGCAAATGTTATGCTTCTGCCGCTGGATTGTTGTTGGATGCCTATAAACCGGGTGTTCCGGGGGGGACAGGAGAACAGTTTAATTGGGGCTGGGTGCCGTCTGACTGCGCTTTGCCGATTATCTTGGCGGGTGGATTGACAGCGGAAAATGTCGCACAGGCGATTCGTAAAGTTGGACCTTGGGCCGTGGATGTTTCCGGAGGTGTGGAAGCGACTAAGGGAGTGAAAGCTCCCGACACGGTGAAATTATTTATGCAACAAGTGATGAGTACAGTTGAATGACAGTAGATTTTTCAAAGTTTCCTAACGAACACGGTCATTTTGGGCCTTATGGGGGGATTTTCGCTCCTGAAACTCTGATGGCTGCCTTGGAGCAACTGAATCAGGAATATCAAAGCCTTAAAAATGATTCAGCCTTTTTGAGCGAATTAAGTGACGACTTGCGTGATTACGTCGGACGTCCTACCCCCCTTTATTATGCTCAGCGATGGTCGGAAAGTTTGGGCGGAGCAAAAATCTACCTGAAACGTGAAGATTTGAACCATACCGGTGCCCATAAGGTCAATAACACCATTGGTCAGGCTTTGCTTGCCAAACGTTTGGGTAAAACCCGCATCATTGCCGAAACCGGTGCCGGTCAACATGGCGTAGCCAGTGCGACGGTGGCCGCTCGCTTGGGGTTGGAATGTGTGGTTTATATGGGTGCGGATGACGTGGTTCGACAGGCTCCGAATGTGGCTCGTATGAAGATGCTGGGAGCCAAAGTCGTGGCGGTAGAGTCCGGCACCCGTACACTCAAGGACGCGTTGAATGAAGCCATGCGTGACTGGGTGACGAACGTGGACGATACTTTTTACATTATTGGCACGGTTGCCGGGCCACACCCTTATCCGGCAATGGTACGTGACTTTCAAGCCGTAATCGGCCGCGAAGCGCGACAGCAAGTGCTAGAAAAGGAAGGTAAACTGCCGGATGCCTTGATTGCCTGTGTCGGCGGTGGCTCGAACGCTATTGGACTGTTCCATGAGTTTTTGCCGGATGAAGGCGTGGCCATTTACGGTGTCGAAGCGGCCGGACACGGTCTTGAGACTGGGCAGCATGCGGCACCATTGTGCGCAGGAACTCCAGGGGTTTTACATGGTAACCGTACCTATCTGATGCAGGATAAAAACGGTCAGATTATTGGAACCCATTCCATTTCGGCAGGCCTGGATTATCCCGGAGTAGGGCCGGAGCACGCTTGGTTGAAAGACATTGGACGAGCCAATTATGTGGCGATCGATGACGAAGAAGCCTTGCAGGGATTCAGAGATTTGACCAAGTATGAAGGCATTATCCCCGCCCTGGAGACCAGTCATGCGATCGCTTACGCGACCAAGTTGGCACCGACCATGGACAAGGATCAAGTGATTATCGTGAACCTTTCAGGGCGCGGCGATAAAGATATGAACACCATCGCGCAGATTGAAGGTTTCGAGTTTTAGGATGCAATAATGAGTAGAATTCAAAAAAAGTTTGAGGCTTTGAAAGCCCAAGGTAAAACCGCTTTAATCCCTTATATTACTGCGGGTGATCCTAATCCGAATGCGACAGTTTCGTTGATGCATCTGTTGGTGTCAAAAGGCGCAGACATGATCGAGTTGGGTGTGCCGTTTTCCGATCCGATGGCGGATGGTCCGGTCATTCAAAAGGCGGTTGAACGAGCTCTGAAACACAATGTGAGTTTGGATGACGTGTTGGAGTATGTGCGTGTGTTTCGCGAGCAGGATGAGCACACCCCGGTGATATTAATGGGTTATCTCAATCCGATTGAAGCGGAAGGTTATGAGGCGTTTTCCGCGGCGGCTCAATCGGTTGGTGTAGATGCGGTCTTGACCGTGGACATGCCGCCCGAGGAGAGCATGGGCTATCTGGAAGCCTTGCAAGGGGCAGGTTTGGATCGCGTGTATCTGGTTTCGCCAACCACGCCGGAATCCCGCTTGGCGGCGGTGAATGAAAAAGGCAGCGGTTTCGTTTATTACGTTTCGCTAAAAGGCGTGACCGGATCAAGTGAACTGAATGCGGGTGATGTGGCCGAGCAAGTGAACCGTTTGAGAGGGCGTTTGTCTCTTCCAATCGGCATCGGTTTTGGTATTCGTAATGGTGAAGCGGCCTTTGAAATGGCGCAGTTGGGCGATGCCGTCATTGTCGGCTCTGCTCTGGTGAGTTTGATTGAAGCGAACGCCCATGAAGATTTATATGAAGTTGAACTTGCTTTAGGCAAGAAAATGACAGAATTCCGTGCCGCGATCGATCGCGCAGATGCACAATAAGTTCAGGAGTGAAGCATGAACTGGTTTGAAAAAATCCTACCGAGTATTAAGCAGGTTACCGAACGTAAGAGTTCAGTTCCAGAAGGGCTTTGGACCAAATGTCCCAAGTGTGAAAGCACCTTGTATCGTTCTGAAGTGAAACGTAATCAAGAGGTTTGTCCAAAGTGCAACCATCACATGAGACTGGGTGGCCGTGACCGCCTGCACGTTTTTTTGGACGAAGGTTCAAATCAAGAGATTTCGGCCTCTATTTCACCGGTGGATGCGCTCAAGTTCCGCGATATCAAGAAATATAAGGATCGAATTTCTCAGGCCCAGAAAGCCACGGGTGAAAAGGATGCCCTGATTACCGAAGTCGGTACCATCAATGGTTTGGAAGTGGTGACAGCGGCGTTTGAATTTAAATTCATGGGGGGCTCTATGGGCTCGGTTGTGGGTGAGAAGTTTGTACGTGCCGTCAATGAGGCGATTGAGCGTGAATGTCCGTTTATCTGTTTCTCCGCCAGTGGCGGCGCACGCATGCAGGAAGCCTTGTTTTCTTTAATGCAGATGGCAAAAACCAGTGCCGCTTTGGGTCGGTTGCGTGCCAAAGGTCTGCCTTATATTTCGGTGCTGACCGATCCGACTATGGGGGGCGTTTCGGCGAGTTTTGCCATGCTGGGTGACCTCAATGTGGCTGAACCCAAGGCTTTGATCGGTTTCGCCGGCCCGCGCGTCATTGCACAGACGGTAGGTGAAAAATTGCCGGAAGGCTTCCAGCGCAGTGAATTCTTATTGGAACATGGTGCCATCGATCGAATCATCCACCGACATGACTTAAGAGACGAGTTGTCGAGCATCTGTAAGATGCTGATGAATAAATCCGCTTGATGTTGTTGTCTACCGGAAAATTTTTCGTATGAAAACCCCGTCCCGACAGGACACTTTGCAGACTTGGATCGACTGGCTGTTGGCTTTGCATGCTCAGGAGATCGATCTCGGGCTTGAACGTGTTTCACAGGTCGCACGCCAGCTCAAAGTGGACAGGCCTGCCCCTTTTGTTATCAGTGTGGCCGGTACCAATGGCAAGGGTTCAAGTGTGGCCATGTTGTCAGCCATACTCAAGCAACAGGGGTATCGGGTCGGCACCTACACTTCGCCTCATATTTTACGTTTTAATGAGCGTATTCAAGTGAATGGCGAAATGGTGTCGGATCAGCAGATTGTGGATGCCTTTGTTGAAATAGAAGCGGCTCGTGGTCAGACCAAATTGACCTATTTTGAGTTTTCCACACTGGCCGCGCTGTTGATTTTCAAACAGGCTGATGTTGGCGTGGCGGTGCTTGAAGTGGGCTTGGGCGGGCGTTTGGATGCGGTCAATCTGGTGGATGCCGATGCCGCGCTGATTACGGCGATTGACGTGGATCATATAGAGTGGCTAGGCGATGATCGCGAGCAAATCGCCATCGAGAAAGCCGGAATCACTCGGCCGAATTGCCCGGCGGTGTGTTCTGACCCGCTAGCGCCTGCCAGTTTGTTCGATTACGCCAAAAAACATCAAGTGCCTTTGAAGTGTTTGGGAGTCGATTTTGTCTTTTCCCAAAATGAGCAGGCCTGGTCATTTTCGTTTGCAGGCAATGATGTTCTATCCGCTACATGGCCTTTACCGGCTTTAAAAGGCGGCTTCCAGTTGCAGAACGCCTCTGGGGTGCTCGCCTTATTGTCTGAGGTGTATGATCGTTTACCCGTCAGCCGAAGTTCGGTCGAGCAGGGTTTGACCCAAGTGTCTAATCCCGGACGTTTGCAGGCGTTCTTTTGTGGAGCGCAGTCCTGGCTGGTGGATGTGGCGCACAATCCTCAGTCGGCTAAGGCTTTGGCCGACTATTTGGCCTCTTCTCCCGACAGATCAAAATTTTGCGCGGTGTTTTCGGTATTGAATGATAAAGACAGCAAGCCGATGATACAGTTGATGGCCCCCTGGATTGAGACGTGGTTGATTGCCGACCTGAATATTCCCAGATCGAGCTCGCTGTCGGATTTACACGCGTTGCTGATGGAATGTGGGGTTGCAGAGTCGCACATCAAAAAAATGTCATCCATTGCGGAGGCGGTTTCTGAAGCGAGCGGAATGGATTCTATGCCTGCTCTGGTTTGGGGGTCGTTTTTCACGGTGTCCCAAGCCATGGAGGCACTTAAGGTTCAACAGGACTTAGATTGTTAGAGAGACTATGGACGAAGTAAGCAAGTTTCGATTAATTGGTGCGGCGATCTGGTTGTCTTTATTGATTTTAATTGTGCCCGGGTGGTACAGCAATCCGGTCAATTTTCAGCCGGAAGGGGCTCGCTCAGATACGGTAGAACAGTCGGTGCCGCTTGTGCAGCAGGCGTATGTGCTTCCAGGCAAGGGCCGGGAAGAAAAAGCAGCCGAGCCAATCCAGTCGCCACAAGCCTCGGCTGTTGCCCCGGCTGTGAAGACGGAATCGGAGCAGGCAGAGGGAATGGCCACGATTGAGAAGGGTCAGCAGGCCGCTGCGGTTCAATCCGGTGAATCCGAGCCAAAATCGCAATGGCTGCTTAAGGTGGCGGCTTATAAAAAACTCAGCAACGCCAATAAGGTACTGGGGATGCTGGATCGCGACTATGAGGTTTGGATAAAGGAATTTCCGGTGAGCAAAACCTTTTCGGTTCGAACCGGGCCCTATGACTCCAGAGAGGCCGCATTAAGAGATAAACAGAAAATAGATCGGGCTTTGCATACCCAATCGCAAATAGTACAGGTAAAATAGTCGTCTCAAACCGCGATTATTTAAGTTTTGAACGTTTAATTGATTATAAAGAGAGTGACCCTATGTGTGGTATTGTTGGGATAGTTTCTGTTGGTGACAGCGCCGTTTGCCAAGAGATATATGACGCCTTAACCATTTTGCAGCATCGTGGACAGGATGCCGCCGGTATTGTGACCTGTGAAAACGGGCGTTTTTACCAGCGAAAAGACAACGGAATGGTTAAGGATGTGTTCCGCACTCGACACATGCGCGACCTGCATGGAAAAATGGGAATCGGGCACGTACGTTATCCAACCGCGGGGTCTTCTTCAAGTGCTGAAGCCCAGCCTTTTTATGTAAACTCTCCTTATGGTATTGCAATGGGCCACAACGGCAATCTGACCAATGCCGAACAGCTGGGTCAGGAAATTTACCGTCAAGACCTGCGTCATTTGAATACCAATTCCGACTCCGAAGTGCTGCTGAATGTATTTGCTCACGAATTGATGCAGCAGAAGAAACTCTTCATCGACCAGAACGATATCTTCAATGCGATTCGCAACGTCCATAAACGTGCACGCGGAGGCTATGCTGCGGTAGGTATGATTTCGACAATTGGTGTGTTCGCTTTCAGGGATCCGTTTGCATTGCGTCCGGTGGTCGTCGGTAAGCGCGTAACGGAATTTGGTACAGATTACATGATCGCTTCGGAATCGGTTGCGCTAGACGGTTCTGGCTTTACCTTGGAAAAAGATTTGGCACCTGGGGAAGCCGTGGTCATCACGGAAGATGGTCAGATTTTTTACGAGCAATGTGCTGAAAATCCACAGTATTCTCCCTGTATTTTCGAGTTTGTGTATTTTGCCCGTCCGGATTCCATGATCGATGATGTCTCGGTTTATAAGTCGCGTTTGCGCATGGGTGAGAAGTTGGCGGATAAAATTTTAAGAGAGTGGACGGATCATGACATCGATGTGGTTATGCCGATTCCGGACACCAGCCGTACTTCCGCTATAGAGTTGGCAGCTAAATTGGGTAAACCCTATCGCGAAGGCTTTATTAAAAACCGTTATATTGGTCGCACCTTTATTATGCCGGGACAACAGAAACGTAAGAAATCGGTTCGTCAGAAATTGAACCCGATTGACCTGGAGTTTGAAGGCAAGAATGTGTTGTTGGTGGATGACTCCATTGTTCGAGGCACCACCTCCGGACAGATTGTTGAAATGGCGCGTGAAGCGGGAGCCAAAAAAGTCTATTTTGCCTCCGCCGCTCCCGCAGTGCGTTTTCCGTATGTTTACGGGATCGACATGCCATCCGCTTCTGAATTGGTGGCCAATAACCGTACCACAGAAGAGATTTGCGAATTTATCGGCGCGGACAGATTGATTTATCAAGACCTGGAAGACTTGATTGAAGCGGTGGGTGCCGGGAATGAACAGATCAAGTTGTTTGATACTTCCTGTTTCAGTGGCGAGTACGTCACCGGGGACATCACACCTGAATATTTGGCCTCGATTGATAGTGCCCGCAATGACTCCGCCCAGTCAGCCAAACAAGCGACGGGGCAAGAACCGGTTGGAATCTACAACGGAAGTTAAACCGGTTTATTATTGAATTAGAGAATTTACATGCAAGAATTTGACATTGAAACCCTGGCAGTAAGAGCCGGCTACGATCAGACCGGTGAGCAGGAGAACAGCGAGGCGATTTTCCCTACTTCCAGTTTCCGTTATCACTCTGCTGCACAAGCTGCGGCACGATTCAGTGGAGAAGAGAAAGGTAATGTCTATTCTCGCTTCACTAATCCAACCGTGCGCGCTTTCGAAAATCGCTTGGCGCTGATGGAAGGTGGAGAAGCTTGTGTCGCCACCGCTTCCGGCATGTCGGCTATTCTGTCCACCTTTATGGGGCTGTTGCAGTCCGGTGATCATGTCGTTTCATCGCAGAGTATTTTTGGCACTACCAAAGTCCTTTTCAACAAGTACCTATCCAAATTTGGCGTTGAAGTGACCTTTGTTTCGCAAACCCAATCTTCTGAATGGGCCGAGGCCATTCAGCCGAATACCAAAGCGTTGTTTTTGGAAACTCCGTCAAATCCTTTGACCGAGGTGGCTGACTTGGAAGCGATTTCAAAAATTGCCAAAGACAACGACTGTGTATTAATTGTGGATAACTGTTTTTGCACTCCGATTTTACAAAGACCGCTGGAACAAGGGGCTGACATTGTCATTCATTCCGCCACCAAGTTTTTGGACGGGCAGGGGCGCGCCATAGGCGGGGCGGTAATCGGTTCAAGCGAATTGATAGAGGAGCCGGTACGCGGTTTCATGCGCACTGCCGGCCCGACGATGAGTCCTTTCAATGCGTGGATATTTTTAAAGGGATTGGAAACCTTGTCCGTAAGGATGGAAGCGCATTGCCAAAGAGCGTTTGAGTTGGCTAGCTGGCTGACTGATCATCCCGCCGTTGAGCAGGTGTTTTATCCCGGGTTGGAGAGTCATCCTCAGTATGAACTCGCTGCCAAGCAGCAAAGTGCGGGAGGAGGTCTGGTGAGTTTCCGGGTTAAAGGCTTTCAAGATCAGGCATGGAGTGTGATCGACAGTACGAAAATGCTTTCCATTACCGCTAACTTGGGGGATGTGAAAACCAGTATCACCCATCCGGCCACCACAACCCATAGTCGTGTCGACCCTCAGGAACGATTGCAAGCCGGCATTACCGATAATCTGATTCGCATTTCGGTTGGATTGGAATCGATTGAAGATATTAAAAAAGACTTGGCAAGAGGCTTGGATAGGTTGATTTGACGTTTGCCCGTTCGCTAAAGAGTCGAACGGGCAAAATCAGCAGGCCTGTTAGGGAGTGACCTGGTCTGATTTTTACTTTTTAGGTAAAGGCAGTTGGGTTTCTTCATTTTGTCGGTAAATGACAAATATTTTACCGATACTTTGAACCAGTAAGGCTCCTGTCTCTTGAATCACATGGTCGATAATGGTTTTTCGATCTTCTCTTTCGGCACTGGCGATTTTGATTTTCAGGATCTCATGGTGACTTAAGGTGCTGTCCAGTTCAGCCATAAGGCTTTCGGTCACCCCATTGGCACCGATAATGATCATCGGGTTTAATCCGTGGGCGATTCCGCGCAGGTATTTTTTTTGGTTGACGGATAGTTTTTCTGGTTGGCTCATTGAAAGTTCCAAGATTTGTTATTATTTAAATTATTCACGTATTGTAGTAGAAATTAATAGATGGCGAGAAGTAAATCGAGTTCCGGCTGGTTAAAAGAACATTTTGATGACCATTATGTGCTCAAAGCGAAGCAGGAAGGCTGGCGTTCCCGTGCAGTTTATAAGCTGCAAGAAATTGATGATAAAGATCAGCTTTTCAAGCCGGGTATGTGTGTGGTCGATTTGGGGGCCGCTCCGGGTGGTTGGTCGCAATGGACTACCCATAAGGTCGGGGCAACAGGAGAAGTGTTTGCGCTTGATATTCTTCCTGTCGAACCTTTTGCCGGCGTCACCTTTATACAGGGTGATTTTCAGGAAGAGGCCGTTTATGAGGCATTGTTGAATGCCTTAGGTGGACGTGAAGTGGATGTGGTGATGTCCGACATGGCTCCGAATATGAGTGGCAACAAGGCGATGGACATCCCGCGATCCATGTACTTGGTAGAGCTAAGTGTGGAGCTGGCCGATCAGGTTTTAAAGCCCGGAGGGGATTTGTTGATGAAGGTTTTCCAGGGTGAAGGTTATGATCAGTTATTGCAAACGCTGCGACAAAAGTACCAGAAAGTGATCACCCGAAAACCCAAGGCATCCAGACCCAGAAGCAAGGAAATTTATCTGCTTGCCAGAGGGAAAAAGTAATCATCTTGATTAATTAAATCAATCATTCATAAATATGGTTTATGAAGATTTGTGTTAAAGTAACAAAACTGTAAATTTTATGAGTACCAAGGGTAACCCATGAAGAATGATATGTTAAAAAATGTATTGATATGGACGGTTGTGGCCATGATCATGATGTCCGTATTTAATCACTTTGGTGGTAAGTCACAATCCAGTGCAACGCGTTTGGATTATTCGGATTTCATTAATCAGGTACACCAAGGACAGATCAGTAAGGTTTCTATCGAAGGCTCTACGATTCGTGGTGTCTACGTCAGCGGTGACAGCTTTACCACCTATAATCCGGGCGACCCAGGTTTGATGGGAGACCTGTTGGATAACCAGGTTAAAATCACCGCTCAACCGCCGGAAGAGCAAAGTGTATTGATGCAAATTTTCATCTCCTGGTTCCCGATGTTGTTGTTGATCGCGGTGTGGATTTTCTTTATGCGCTCTGTCGGCGGTGGCATGGGCGGCAAAGGTGGCCCTATGTCATTCGGTAAAAGCAAGGCCCGAATGCTCACCAGTGACCAAGTTAAAGTGACTTTGGATGATGTCGCTGGTGCTGATGAAGCCAAGCAAGAAGTGGGTGAGATTGTCGATTTCCTGAAAGATCCGACAAAATATCAAAACCTGGGAGGAAATATTCCGCGCGGTGTGTTGATGGTCGGTCCTCCGGGTACGGGTAAAACCCTCTTGGCGAAGGCGATTGCCGGTGAAGCTCAAGTTCCGTTCTTCACTATTTCCGGTTCAGACTTTGTAGAGATGTTTGTCGGGGTCGGGGCTTCCCGAGTACGAGATATGTTCGAGCAAGCTAAAGCGCATGCACCCTGCATTATCTTTATCGATGAGATTGATGCGGTCGGTCGCAGTCGTGGTGCTGGTATGGGTGGCGGAAACGACGAGCGTGAACAGACACTTAACCAGATGTTGGTCGAGATGGACGGCTTTGAGGGCAATGAAGGGGTGATTGTCATTGCCGCGACAAACCGTGCGGATGTCTTGGACCCTGCGTTGTTGCGTCCGGGTCGATTTGACCGTCAGGTGACGGTTGGTTTGCCTGATATTCGTGGCCGCGAGCAGATTTTAAAGGTGCATATCCGTAAAGTGCCCGTTGCGGATGATGTCAATCCTGCTGTGATTGCCCGCGGTACGCCTGGTTTTTCAGGTGCCGACTTGGCCAATCTGGTAAACGAAGCAGCATTGTTTGCGGCTCGTAATAACGAGAAGCTGGTTACCCAGGCGGATTTCGAGAAAGCCAAAGACAAAATCATTATGGGTGTTGAGCGTAAAAGCATGGTCATGAGCGAAAAAGAGCGCAGAATGACGGCCTACCATGAAGCTGGACATGCCATTGTCGGCTATTTGGTACCTGAGCACGACCCTGTTTATAAGGTCAGCATTATGCCGCGCGGACGTGCATTGGGTGTGACTATGTATCTGCCAGAAGAGGACAGTTACAGCTACAGCAAGCGTAAATTAGAAAGCCAGCTGTCCAGTTTATACGGTGGGCGTATCGCCGAAGAGCAGATATATGGTCCTGACTCTGTAACGACAGGGGCGAGTAACGATATTGAAAGAGCGACTATGTTGGCTCGTAATATGGTCACCAAGTGGGGCTTGTCCGACAAGCTGGGGCCTCTTATGTATGAAGAGGACGATAATGGCAGTTTTATGGGTACGTCTCGAAACGCCAATGTGTCAGGTGAGATATCGAAAGAGATTGATATGGAGATTCGTGCCATCATTGACCGAAACTATCAGCGTGCTGAGCAGATATTGAAAGATAATGCCGATAAGCTTGAAGTGATGACTGAGGCATTGATGCAGTATGAGACCATCGATTCCGATCAAATCAAAAACATCATGGAAGGTTTGCCACCGGGCGAACCGAAGGGTTGGACTTCGAGTGATGATGGAGCCGACAGTTCTTCTGGCGATGTTTCCGCTCAAAGCCAATCTGGTGACAAAACCGATGAGGTTTCAGATGATCTGAGCGGCGAAGTTGCCGCGCCGGATGATGGTGAGCCTAAGTTGCATTAAGTTTCTTAATCACCCTTTAAAGCCCCTTTAATGGGGTTTTTTTATGCAATGAGGTAAATAATGAATAAGTTGCGGGCTTTAATGCTGGCTCAGGCAGGTCAGCAAATTCCTGTTCCATTGGTGATGGGGATTCTTAATGTGACGCCGGATTCATTCTCTGACGGGGGGCGTTTGCAAACCGATGAAGCGGTTAGGAATCAGGTCAGAGAAATGGTTAAGGCTGGAGTCGATATTATTGATATCGGAGGTGAATCGACTAGGCCTGGAGCCTTGCCGGTCTCACTTGATGAGGAATTAAGCCGGGTTCTGCCGGCTATTGACTGGGTAAGGTCGGAATCCGATGTTGCCATTTCGGTTGATACCTATAAGCCGGAGGTCATGTCCGCGGCAATCGCAAAAAATGTCGACCTAATCAATGACGTTAATGCGTTACAATGCCCGGGTGCGCTGGAAGTGGTCGCGAATTCAGACGTCAGTGTCTGTTTAATGCATAAACAAGGCGAGCCTCGGACCATGCAGGAGAATCCTGTTTATGAAGAGGGGGTTGTGCCTTCTGTTTTGACATTTTTGCAGCGCAGAGTGGCCGCCTGTAAAGCTGTCGGGATGACCGAAGATAGAATTATCCTGGATCCAGGGTTTGGCTTTGGTAAGAGTTTAAAGGATAATGTTGGCCTGTTTCATCAATTGGAGCAGATTGTTGCTCTGTCTTACCCACTGCTTGTCGGAGTTTCTCGAAAAGGAATGATTGGCAGTTTGGCTGGCGATGTAGCGGTTGAGCAGCGCATGGTGGGCAGTGTGGCCGCCGCGATTGTTGCGGCCAAAAAGGGCGCATCGATATTGCGTGTTCATGATGTTCTCGAAACAAAACAGGCTTTGTTGGTGGCTCAAAACCTTTGGGGTAAGGATAGCTAGTGTGTTAAAGGCGTTAAAATAGAATGCAAAAAAAATATTTCGGTACCGACGGGATTCGTAATCGTGTTGGAAGTGGCATGATTCGTCCGGATCAAATTTTAAAGCTTGGCTGGGCGACTGGAAAAGTTTTGAAGGCGCGCGGTGAGTCCAAAGTCATGATTGGCAAGGATACCCGCATTTCCGGCTATATGTTTGAATCCGCTCTTGAGGCTGGATTTATTTCAGCGGGAGTGGATGTGATGCTGCTGGGTCCGATGCCGACCCCCGCCATTGCTTATCTGACTCAGACATTTCATGCGGATGCCGGGATTGTGATCAGTGCCTCACATAACCCACATCATGATAATGGGATTAAGTTTTTTTCTTCCAAGGGAAGGAAAATTTCCGATGAGGTGGAGCTTGAAATAGAGGCGCTATTCGAAGGTGATCTCGAGGTAGCGCCTTCTGAATTATTGGGCAAAGCGAAACGAATTGAGGATGCGGCGGGTCGTTATATTGAGTTTTGTAAAAGTACCTATGATGCAAAACAAAAACTGGATGGGCTTAATATTGTGTTGGATTGCGCAAATGGCGCGACCTATCATATTGCTCCCAGTGTGTTTGAGGAATTGGGAGCGAATGTTTCAACCATAGGTGACAAGCCGGACGGTATTAATATCAATCAGGCGTGTGGTGCGACTTCTCTCAAAGCGCTGCAGCTTAAGGTTTTAGAGTTGGGCGCTGATCTGGGTATTGCCTTTGATGGTGATGGTGACCGCGTCATGATGGTTGACCACAAAGGAGAGGTGGTTGACGGTGATGAAATTCTCTATATCCTTGCGGTGGGTTCAAAAACTCCCGTAGCGGGAGTGGTTGGAACGGTTATGTCCAACTTGGGGTTGGAGTTGGCTTTGAAAAATCAGGGAATCCAGTTGCAGCGGGCAGCCGTTGGTGATCGTTATGTAATGGAAAAGCTCACTAAAGCTGGCTGGAGTTTGGGAGCCGAGGCGTCTGGGCATGTATTGTGCCTGGATAAGACTACAACGGGTGATGGTATTGTAGCCGCATTACAGGTGATGAGAGTTTTGGTTGATTCTGGGCGCAACCTCCACGAAATGAAGCGCGGAATGACTAAGTTTCCAAACGTGCTTAAAAATATCAAAATTGAAAATCAGGTAAAAGACCTGCAGGCCAATTTAACCATTCAAGCCGAAATTGAAAAAGTAGAGGCAAAGCTGGGCGAAGATGGACGAGTTCTGATTCGCCCGTCGGGGACTGAGCCTTTGATTCGGGTGATGGTGGAAGGTAAAGATTTGAGCTTGGTGGAAGCGTGCGCTAATCAGCTTGCAGAGGCCGTTGAATCAGAATTTTCATGAAATTGCAATATTGTAATTCCCAAAAGAAAACGCTAATATTGTTGAAATTTTGTGTTGGAGAATAGCAGATGAGAAAGCCGTTTGTTGCAGGTAACTGGAAAATGCACGGATCTAAGGCATCCATTCTGACATTGGTGTCGGATTTGAATTCAAAGATAGCAGAGATTGGAGACGTTGATGTTGCTATCTGTCCGCCTGCTATTTACATCGATTATGTCAATCGTGTTTTAGCTGGAAACCGGATTGCCGTAGGCGCTCAAAATATGGCCGAAGAAGCTAATCAAGGGGCTTTTACCGGTGAGCAGTCTGTAGCCATGTTAAAAGACATGGATTGTAATTATGTGATTTTAGGTCATTCCGAGAGACGCGCACTTTATGGTGAAACCGATTCGCAAATTGCCACAAAAGTGGATGTGGCCTTAAAAGCAGGTGTGACTCCAATTCTATGTGTGGGTGAGACTCTGGAAGAGCGTGAATCGGGTGTGATGGAATCTGTCATTGCAACTCAGTTGGATGCGGTGCTTGATGTTGTTGGGATTGAATCGTTTGACAAGGTCGTGATTGCATATGAGCCGGTATGGGCCATTGGCACCGGTAAGACGGCCTCTCCACAACAAGCACAAGAAGTACACGCTTTTATTCGCGGCAAGCTGTCAGGTTTGAATGCGGATGTGGCGTCAAAGGTTGTTATTCAGTATGGTGGGAGCGTTAAGCCAGATAATGCAGTTGAACTGTTTGGTCAGCCTGATATCGACGGCGGACTAATTGGCGGTGCCTCACTGAATGCGAATGATTTTATTGCTATTTGTAAAGCAGCAGGCTAATTATGTTTCAAATTATTTTAGGTATTCATATTCTCATCGCAGTCATCTTGATCGTCTTGGTGCTTTTGCAGCAAGGAAAGGGTGCAGATGCCGGTGCTAATTTCGGGGGAGGGAGTTCGTCCCAGTCCGTATTTGGCAGTGGTGGTTCTGCAACCTTTTTGTCAAGATTGACGGCGATTGTCGCCACCTTGTTCTTTGTGACCAGTTTGACGCTAGCCTATATCGGCAGTCAGCAGGCTAAGGGATATCAAAGTGTGGCCAAACAACAGGTAGAAAAAGCGGCTGAAGAACAGCCTGCTACAGATGCACCGGTTGTTCCAAATTAAAACAAACAAAGCCGATGTGGTGAAATTGGTAGACACGCCATCTTGAGGGGGTGGTAGCGCAAGCTGTGCCGGTTCGAGTCCGGCCATCGGCACCATTTAACAAGCCTTTGCAGGGTTGCAAAGGCCTTTTATTAAAAACGCTAGAAGAGGTTTAGAACCAATGCTAGAAAGTTATCTTCCTGTCCTGGTCTTTGTAATACTGGGAGTGCTCTTCGGAGTCGGTCCTATTTTGGTCGGGTACTTGTTGGGTCCCCAAAAACCAGATTCAGAAAAAAACTCTCCTTACGAGTGTGGTTTTGAAGCCTTTGAAGATGCGCGTATGAAGTTCGACGTGCGCTTCTATCTGGTAGCTATTCTTTTCATTATTTTCGATCTGGAAATCGCATTCCTGTTTCCTTGGGCTGTCGTGCTTGATGAGGTAGGAACGTTTGGTTTGCTTGCTATGGGTGTTTTCCTGTCACTGCTTGTGGTTGGGTTTATCTATGAGTGGAAAAAAGGTGCATTAGAATGGGAATAGAAGGCGTTTTGAAAGAAGGGGTGGTCACCACTTCCGCGGATAAATTAATTAACTGGGCGCGTACCGGTTCATTATGGCCTATGACTTTCGGTTTGGCTTGTTGTGCTGTTGAAATGATGCACGCCGGTGCGTCACGTTATGACTTGGATCGCTTTGGGATTATTTTCAGACCGAGTCCGCGTCAATCCGATGTGATGATCGTTGCAGGCACCTTAGTCAATAAAATGGCTCCGGCATTGCGTAAAGTCTATGACCAGATGGCAGAGCCTCGTTGGGTTATCTCCATGGGTTCCTGCGCTAACGGCGGCGGCTACTACCATTATTCTTATTCCGTTGTCAGAGGGTGTGATCGCATCGTTCCCGTGGATGTTTATGTTCCAGGTTGTCCCCCGACTGCAGAAGCTTTGCTGTACGGTATTATCCAGCTTCAGAATAAAATCAAACGTACCAATACGATTGCACGTTAATCACGATAAGAAGTAAGTTATGAAACAGTCTGTATTAGATTTACAAAACAAAATTAACGATGTCTTAGGTGGTCGGGTTGTCAGCTCCAACATTGCTTTGGATGAACTGACTATCGAACTCAAACCGGATGATGCAATCGACGCCTTCACCATGCTCAGAGATGATCTTGGATTTGAACAGTTGATTGACCTGTGTGGTATCGACTACCTGGATTTTGGGCAGGCAAACTGGGAAACCATGAAAGCCGCCAATACTGGTTTCAGTCGAGGAGTTTTTGATTTTGCCGTTGAAGAGGATGAGGAAGCAAAAAATCAAGAACGTCGTTTTGCTGTTGTCTATCACTTGCTTTCCATTCAGAACAATATAAGACTACGCGTTAAGGTTTTTCCCGAATCAACACAACTTCCAACGGTAGATTCCGTGATTCAAATCTGGAGTTGTGCCAACTGGTTTGAGCGTGAAGCTTTTGACCTATTTGGGATTTTGTTTAACAACCATCCGGACTTACGCAGAATTTTGACCGATTACGGTTTCGTTGGTCATCCTTTAAGAAAAGATTTTCCGCTGACCGGCCATGTTGAAATGCGTTATGACGCTGAAAAAGGTCGTGTTGTCTATGAACCTGTATCAATCGAGAACCGTGTGAATGTTCCTCGCGTGATCCGTGAAGATGCTTCCCCCAAGGTTTAAGTAGGAGAATTATTATGCCTGAAATTCGTAACTATACGCTTAACTTTGGACCTCAGCATCCTTCCGCACATGGTGTACTTCGTCTGGTGCTGGAACTGGACGGTGAAACGATTGTCCGTGCCGATCCGCACATAGGGTTATTGCATCGCGGTACTGAAAAATTGGCTGAATTCAAGCCCTACAACCAGTCTATTGGTTATATGGATCGCTTGGATTACGTCTCCATGATGGCCAACGAGCACGCTTATGTCATGGCGATCGAAAAAATGTTGGATCTAGAAGTGCCTGAACGTGCCCAGTATATTCGTGTGATGTTTGACGAAATCACGCGAATTCTGAACCACTTGATGTGGCTAGGTGCTCACGCGCTCGATATTGGTGCTATGACAGTCTTTTTGTATGCATTCCGTGAACGTGAAGATTTAATGGATTGTTATGAAGCCGTATCCGGCGCACGTATGCACGCCACTTATTACCGTCCAGGTGGGGTTTACCGTGATTTGCCGGAAACCATGGCTAAGTACTCAGAATCAAAGTGGCACTCAGGTAAGAAACTAGACAAGTTGAATGAGACCCGTGAAGGTTCTTTGTTGGATTTCATTGAAGCCTTCACTGAGCGTTTTCCAGGTTATGTCGATGAATATGAGACCCTGTTGACAGACAACCGAATCTGGAAGCAGCGTACCGTTGATATCGGTATTGTCTCTCCTGAAAGAGCCTTGCAGCTTGGCTTTACTGGGCCGATGTTGCGCGGTTCCGGCATCGAGTGGGATTTGCGTAAAAAGCAACCTTATGAAGTGTATGACAAACTGGATTTCGATATTCCGGTTGGTTCAACTGGGGATACTTATGACCGCTATCTGGTACGTGTCGCAGAGATGCGCGAGTCCAACAAAATTATTAAGCAGTGTGTCAAGTGGCTTAAGGAAAACCCGGGGCCGGTGATTGCGGATGACCATAAGGTGACACCGCCATCACGTGAAGATGCAAAGTCCAACATGGAAGCGTTGATTCATCACTTCAAGCTGTTTACTGAGGGTTACACGATTCCTACGAATGAAGCTTACTCTGCCGTTGAACACCCAAAAGGTGAATTTGGCATTTATATGGTATCTGATGGTGCGAACAAACCCTACCGCATGAAAGTCAGAGCACCAGGATTTGCGCATTTAGCGTCGTTAGAGGAGATGACAAAAGGGCATATGATCGCCGATGTTGTTTCCATAATTGGAACGCAAGATATTGTATTTGGAGAAGTTGACCGATGAGTTCAACCGCTAAAAACACCAAAATAATCACTGGAGACGTTAAGTCTCGTATTGACCGTTGGATTTCCAATTATCCTGCCGATCAAAGACAGTCTGCCGTTATGCCGGCTTTACGCATTGTGCAGGAAGTCAGTGGCGGTTACTTGACAACGGAGTTGATGGACGAGATAGCAGATTATCTTGAAATGCCTCCGATTGCGGTTTATGAAGTGGCGACCTTTTACGGTAACTATGAACATCAGCCTGTCGGCGAGTTTAAGTTCTGTGTTTGTAACAGCATCTCTTGCATGTTACGCGGTAAGGACGACATCATCGCCTATCTTGAAAAGCGCTTGGGCGTCAAAGTAGGTGAAGTCACGCCGGATGGTAAATTCTCCATCAAGAAAGTCGAGTGTTTGGGCGCGTGTGGCGGAGCTCCAATGATGCAGTTAGGTAAGGATTACCACGAAAACCTGACTGAAGAATATCTAGATAAACTGATTACTGAGTTGGAGTAAACGTTATGATGCCGCAAAATGAATGCTGTTACCGTTTAAACCACTTGGACCGTTCATGGGACATTGATGTCTACATGGCCAACGGTGGTTATGAAATTTGGAAAAAAGTCCTTGCCGGAGAACTGGACCCGCAAGAGATCATCGAAGAAGTGAAAACGTCAGGTATCCGTGGCCGTGGTGGTGCCGGATTCCCGACTGGTCTTAAGTGGAGTTTTATGAATCGTTTGGCTCCAGGCGATAAGTACATACTCTGTAATTCTGATGAAGGCGAACCCGGTACCTTTAAAGATCGCGATATCATGCGCTATAACCCGCATCAGTTGGTTGAGGGTATGATGATCGCCGGTTACGTGATTGGTGCAACCGCAGGGTACAACTACATTCGCGGTGAGTTCTGGGAACCATACAAGCGTTTTGACAACGCCATCAATCAAGCACGTGAAGCAGGCCTGTTAGGAAAGAACATTCTAGGATCTGGCTTTGACTTTGATTTATATACGCATTTAGGTGCAGGGGCTTATATTTGTGGTGAAGAAACCGCTTTAGTCGAGTCGATTGAAGGTAAAAAAGGTCAGCCACGTTTCAAGCCGCCGTTTCCTGCCAGTTACGGTCTTTATGGTAAGCCCACTACCATCAACAACACGGAAACCCTGGCTTCCATTCCTATGATTTTGGCTAAAGGCGGTAAATGGTTTGCCGACTTGGGTGTTGAAAATGCCGGCGGAACAAAGTGTTATGCCGTTTCTGGCCATGTTGAAAAACCTGGCAACTTTGAGGTTCGCATGGGGACGCCGTTTAAAGACCTTTTGGATGCCGCAGGCGGTATCTGGAAAGGTCGTGAATTGAAGTGCGTGATCCCTGGTGGTGCATCTACGGCTATCTTGCCGGCTGAAAAAGCCATGGCGATGAATATGGATTACGATTCCATTGCTAAGGCGGGTTCTTTTCTTGGGGCAGGCTCGGTCATCATTATGGATGATCAAACCGATATCGTTAAGGTGATTGAAAACCTGAGCCATTTCTACTGGGATGAATCTTGCGGTCAGTGCACTCCTTGTCGTGAAGGAACAGGCTGGCTGTACCGAGTTGTCAAACGTATTCGTGAAGGCAAGGGCCGTCCAGAAGATATTGAAAGCTTGAAAAATGTGTCTGGCAAGATCATGGGGAATGTTATCTGTGGTCTTGGGGATGCCGCTACTATCGCGATGACCAGTGCTCTTGAGCATTATGAACATGAATTCAGACATTACATTGAGCACGGTTGCAGCATTTACGACCGTCAATAATCGAATCTCTTAGAGAATCTATAGATCTCAGCTAAGTTTAATTAGGTTAAAGAATTATGGTAAAAGTAGAAATTAACGGACAAATTGTCGAAGCGCGTGAGGGGGACATGTTGATAGATGTCGCTGATGAAGCGCAGATTTCAATTCCCCGTTTTTGTTACCACAAGAAGCTTTCAATTGCTGCCAACTGCCGTATGTGTTTGGTTGAAGTGGAAGGTGCGTGGAAACCACTGCCTGCTTGTGCCACCCCAGTTACCGATGGCATGAAAGTCCATACTAAATCAGCTAAAGCCATTGCAGCGCAAAAGTCGGTGATGGAGTTCTTGCTGATCAACCACCCGTTGGACTGCCCAATTTGTGACCAAGGTGGTGAGTGTGAATTGCAAGACGTGGCCATGGATTATGGTGACGACGTATCGCGATACACAGAAGCCAAACGCATCGTCGGCGATCGTGATGCCGGCTCCTTGATCCAAACGGATATGACACGCTGCATCCACTGTACACGTTGTGTGCGTTTTGGCCAAGAAGTGGCCGGAATGATGGAGTTGGGCGCGACCGGTCGCAGTGAGTGGATGGAGATCGGTACCTATATTGAAAAATCCATCACCTCCGAAATGTCAGGGAACATGATCGATTTGTGCCCGGTGGGTGCTTTGACATCAAAACCTTTCCGCTATTCCGCGCGTGCCTGGGAATTGAAGTCTCATAATGGCATCGCCCCACACGACAGCATGGGTTCCAATATTATCGTTCATTCTAAGGACGATGAAGTAAAACGAGTTGTTCCTCGAGAAAATGAATCAATCAACGAAGTATGGCTGTCCGATCGTGATCGTTTTGCCTACGAAGGCATTAACTCTTCGGAGCGTTTGACTGCCCCGCAAATCAAGCAGAATGGACACTGGATCACGGTTGACTGGGAAACTGCATTGCAATTCGTTGTGGATGGCCTTAAAGCCAAGCTCACTAATTCCGAAAAAGTGGGCGTTCTGGCTTCACCGAGCGCTACGTTGGAAGAGTTACATCTGTTGCAAAAACTCGCGCGTGGTTTGGGTGTTGAAAATATCGATCATCGACTTCGTCAAACCGATTTTTCGATGGATGTAAACGGGTATCAAACTCCGAGCCTGCAAACTTCAATTGACGCCATCGAAAAATCCGATTCAGTTTTATTGATTGGCTCTTATCTACGCAAAGAATTACCCATTTTGAACCACCGTATCCGTAAAGCAGCATTAGATAACGCTCAGGTTCATGTTGTTAACCCGATGTCGTTTGATTTCAACTATAAGTTGGCTAATGAGATCATTGCCGATCAAGACAACCTGGTTTCACAGCTGGCGGCGGTTGCAAAAGCGGCGGTTGAAATTACCAGTGAAAATGAGCAGGCCTGGTTAGACGATATCGAAGTCAGTGATGTACACCGTCAAATCGTACAATCTTTGAAAGCGGCAGATAAAGCTGAAATTATGCTCGGACAAATTGCCCAAAGCCACGCGAGTTTTGCCAGATTGCAAAAAATCGCTTCGGTCATCGCCCAAGAAACCGGTGCTACTTTGAATATCCTACCTATGGCCGCCAATGATTTAGGTGCTCATGTGGTGAATTGTTTGCCTCAAAAAGGTAAAAACGTGTCACAAATGTTGAATGACAAACTCTCCGTTTTCATCAATTATGGCATTGAACCTGAATTTGATTGCGTTGAATCACAGGCCGCACTGAATGCTATGAAACAAGCCGACTTTGTGGTCAACTTTGCGCTTTTCGATAGTGCAAGTCAACGTGAGTATGCCGATGTCTTGCTCCCGATTGCTAGTTTTGCAGAAACAGCTGGAACTTATGTGAATGCCAATGGGCTCAAGCAATCTTTTAAGATGGCGGTTGAACCTAAGGGTGAGGCTAAAGCCGGATGGAAGGTGTTGCGTGTGCTTGGAAATCTGTTCGATTTACAAGGATTCGAACAGACTCACTCCAATGAGGTTCTAGCAGAGGTGTTGGATAATGATCAGCCTCAAATCGACTTTAACGCCGTGCAAGTCGAACTTGATAATGCCGATGAGTCTTATCACATGATTTCACCTTATGCGATTGATGGAATAGTCAGACGTTCTCCGTCTCTACAGGCTACCCCAGATGCCAACGCTCAGCTGACATTAAGAGGATAATTTAGATGTTTGATGCGATCCAAGCCTTTTTATCTAGCTTTTTATATGATTGGCTGGCAATAGTCATTACTTTAGTCATTCAGGCGGTTATGGTGATATTGCCTATTATGCTGACTGTTGCCTGGTTGACCTATGCTGAACGTAAAGTGATCGGTTATATGCAGGTTCGAATGGGACCAAACCGAGTAGGGCCGGGTGGTTGGTTGCAGCCGATTGCCGATGCTTTGAAGTTGATGACCAAAGAGGTTATTTTCCCTCAGCAGTCCAATAAGTTCTTATTCATCATTGCGCCGGTACTGGCCATTGCTCCTGCGGTTGCTGTCTGGGCCGTGATTCCATTTTCACCGGAAGTGGTGGTGTCGGATATCAACGCCGGTATTTTGTATGTCTTGGCCGTATCTTCGATTTTGGTGTACGGAACCATCATTGCCGGTTGGGCTTCTAACTCCAAGTATGCGTTTTTAGGAGCCTTGCGTGGCTCCGCCCAAAAGATTTCTTATGAGATCGCCATGGGATTCGCTTTGGTGACGGTCTTGATGATTGCCGGTAGTATGAACCTGCAGGAAATTGTTGAAGGTCAGCAAGGTGGCATTCTTAACTGGTATTTGTTGCCGTTATTGCCCATGTTTGTGGTCTACTTGCTTTCCGGTTTGGCCGAAACCAACCGAACCCCGTTCGATATCATTGAGGGTGAAGCTGAAATCGTCGCTGGTTTCCATGTTGAGTACTCTGGTATGACGTTTGGTGTCTTTATGCTGGCCGAGTACGCGATGATGATTTTGATCTCTTTCATGACGGCTATCATGTTCTTGGGTGGCTGGTTATCGCCATTTGAAGGCGTGCCAGTTTTGGAAACTCTATTTGCATGGGTGCCAGCATTTGGCTGGTTGGCATTTAAAGTCAGTTTCTTACTGTTTGTATTCCTTTGGCTTCGTGCGACTTTCCCAAGATACCGTTATGACCAGCTGATGCGTTTAGGTTGGAAAGTGTTAATTCCTGTGACCATTGTTTGGGTATTTGTTGTGGGTGCCATGCAATATTTCCAATTTGGTCCTTGGTTTAATTAATTAGAGGTAGACATGGTTAAATTTATTAAACATCAAGTTAAGACCTTTGGTTTACTCGAACTCTTTAAGGGGCTTGCATTAACCGGTAAGTACCTTTTTAAAAAGAAGATCACCGTTCGTTATCCAGAGGAAAAAACACCATTATCACCTCGTTTCAGGGGGCATCACGCCTTACGTCGTTATGAGAATGGAGAAGAGCGTTGCATCGCTTGTAAGTTGTGTGAAGCGGTTTGTCCGGCTAATGCGATTACCATCGAATCTGAAGAACGTGATGATGGCTCGAGAAGAACCACGCAGTATGACATTGATATGTTCAAGTGCATCTACTGTGGTTTTTGTGAAGAGGCCTGTCCGGTTGATGCGATTGTTGAAACCCGAGTATTTGAATATGAATTCCATGAGCGTGGCCCTCATATTATGACCAAAGACAAATTATTGGCTTTTGGGGATAAACATGAAGAGCAAATTGCTGCAGACCGCGCCGCAGATGCTAAATATCGTTAATTAAAGAGATTTCAACATGACATTCGAGCAATTTATTTTTTATCTACTTGCTGCAATGGCCGTCGTCTCTGGTTTGATGGTGATTACAGTAAAAAACCCGGTTAAGGCGGCTTTGTGGTTGGTTTTAACCTTTATTACGACCGCAGCGATTTGGATCATTGCCCAAGCTGAATTTTTAGGACTGGTGCTCATATTGGTATATGTGGGAGCCGTCATGGTGTTGTTCCTGTTTGTGGTCATGATGCTGGATATCAACCTGGCTCAGCTTAAAGAGGGCTTTACACGTTATCTGCCTTTGGGAGCGATTGCAGCCGCCGCCACGTTTGGCATGATGTACATGGTGCTTGGACCGGACCATTTCGGGTTAGAAGTTACTGGAGCGCCAGTGGTGCATGATGCCGACTATAGCAACACCAAGTCTATCGGTGTTCCTCTCTACACCACTCATGCCTATGCCTTTGTTTTAGCTGCGGTACTGCTTTTAGTGGGAATCGTGGCAGCCATTGCATTGACTTTGCGCCGACGTGCACCGAAAGAAGTGCTCTATCAGAATATTGATAAGCAGGTGAAGACCCAAGCTGCGGATCGTTTGAGAATGGTGAAAATGGATTCGGTGGTCGAGAAATCGCTGCCGGTTAACGAGGAGGACAGCAAGTGATTGCTTTATCGGATTATCTTATTTTTGGTGCTGTTCTGTTTACGATCAGTATGGCGGGTATTTTCCTCAACCGGAAAAATATCATTGTCTTATTGATGTCGATTGAATTACTACTTTTAGCGGTCAACACGAATCTGGTTGCCTTTTCACATTATTTAAACGATGTGACCGGACAGATTTTCGTTTTCTTTATTTTAACGGTGGCCGCCGCTGAAGCAGCCATAGGTTTGGCCATTATTGTACTTGTGTTCCGTAACCGTAAGAGCATCAATGTCGATGATCTTGGATCACTTAAGGGGTAGTTGTTGATGTTACACTTTATTCTTACCGTAATTTTATTGTCGCCTCTTTTGGGCTCAATGATTGCTGGTTTATTCGGGCGACAAGTAGGGCGCAAAGGTGCGCATACTGTAACCATTATCGGCGTAGCCATTTCAACTGTCCTGTCAGCCTATGTATTTAGCTTGTTCGTATTGAACGGGCACGAAGCGTATAACGCCAGTTTGTATACTTGGATGGTGAGTGACGGCATTCGTTTTGAAATCGGCTTTATGATCGATGAACTGTCTGCAACGATGATGTTGGTGGTAACCTTTGTTTCGTTGATGGTGCATATCTATACCATTGGCTATATGGATCACGATGAAGATTACGACCACCATAATCCTTACTATCAGCGATTCTTCAGCTATATTTCGTTATTCACTTTTTCTATGTTGTCACTGGTTATGGCCAACAACTTCCTGCAGCTTTTCTTCGGTTGGGAAGCAGTGGGTCTGGTCTCGTACCTGTTGATCGGTTTCTATATGAAACGTGAATCGGCAATTCAGGCTAACTTGAAAGCCTTCTTGGTTAACCGTGTTGGTGATTTCGGTTTTATCCTCGGTATCGCCATGGTATTCGTTTATTTCAATACTATGGATTACAAAGAGTTTTTTGCACAGTTAACCACTCAACGTGATGTGATGATTGAAATCATTCCGGGTGTGGAATGGTCAATGATCACCTTGATGCTGATCTTGTTGTTTATCGGGGCTATGGGTAAATCGGCACAGATGCCATTGCATGTTTGGTTACCGGAATCCATGGAAGGTCCAACTCCGATTTCCGCTTTGATTCACGCGGCTACCATGGTTACAGCGGGTATCTTTATGGTGGCGCGTCTATCTCCTGCGTTCGAGTTGTCTGAAGCGGCATTAAGCTTTGTCTTGATTGTCGGGGCTTTGACCGCCTTCATGATGGGGCTGTTGGGCTTGATCCAAAACGATATTAAACGAGTGGTAGCCTATTCCACGCTTTCCCAATTGGGTTACATGACGGCTGCTTTGGGGGCATCAGCCTATGCTGCCGGTATGTTCCACGTATTGACGCACGCTTTTTTCAAAGCCTTGTTGTTCTTGGCGGCAGGTTCAGTCATTATCGCCATGCATCACAAACAAGACATCCGTGATATGGGTGGGCTTAAGAAGTACATGCCGATTACCTATGTGGCCATGTTGGTCGGATCACTTGCCTTGATTGGTTTCCCAGGATTCTCAGGATTCTTCTCCAAAGACAGTATCCTGCTTTCTCTAAACGAAAGTGAGCGTTATGGTGCGACCTTTGCCTATGTGCTTCTGATGGCGGGTGTGTTTGTTACCGCTTTCTACAGCTTCCGTATGTTCTTCTTGGTCTTCCATGGAGAAGAGAGTGAATATGTCCGCACGCATGAGATGAAAGAGTCGCCTTGGGTGGTGACGCTTCCCTTGATTTTGTTGTCAATCCCAGCCGTGTTGATGGGTCTGCCGATGATCGAATCCATGCTGGACGGTACCTACTTCGGTAGCTCTGTATTTATCTCGGCCCAGAACGATACCATGCTGGCGGTTTACAATAATTACTATAACGGTGTGCTGGATATGATTCTGCATTCGTTTGTGACCTTGCCGGTTATCCTTGCCTTGTCGGGTGTTCTGCTTGCTTGGTTTATGTACATCAAGCAGCCTAATATCCCTGGAAAACTCAAGGCACTTTGCCCTCGCGGTTTCTATGTGTTGGATAACGCTTATGGTTTCGATCGCTTAAATGAAATTGTATTCGTTGACGGTACTCGCAAGTTAGGTCAGTTCTTCAGCAAGTCTGTCGATAACAAGCTGATTGATACCGGCATGGTTATGAACACCTGCAAAACCATTTTGCATTCGGCAACCAGCCTGCGTGAAACGCAAACGGGGTACTTGTATCACTATGCGTTTGTAATGATTTTTGGCCTGCTAGCGATGCTGGTTTGGGTACTTTGGTAATTTAGAAGAATAAGAAGAGAAGGGAATAGACTACATGTTATCAAGCTATCCTATATTAAGTACTCTAATTTGGCTGCCGATTATCGGTGGCTTGTTAGTTCTTTTTGCGGGCCGTAACAACGATGCTGCTGCTAAATGGCTGTCTTTAGCAACGGCTATGGCAACCTTTATTTTGTCTTTGCCGTTGTGGGCCGGTTTTGACACGACCACGGCTTCTATGCAGTTTGTAGAAAAGGTTGAATGGATCCCAGCTTTCAATATCTATTATCATCTGGGTGTTGATGGTCTTTCCATGCCTCTTGTACTCTTGACCACCTTTACCCAAGTGTTAGTGATTGCTTCCGCTTGGGATGTGATTAAGGATCGAGTCGAGCAGTATATGGGGGCTTTCCTGATCATGGGCGGTTTGATGACCGGTGTTTTCGTTGCATTGGATTCGATTCTGTTTTATGTATTCTGGGAAGCCTTGTTGATCCCAATGTTTATCGTCATCGGTAAATGGGGTGGTCCACGTCGAGTTTATGCGACCTTGAAGTTCTTCCTTTATACTTTCTTTGGTTCGGTCTTCATGCTGGTCAGCTTCCTGTACATGTTCTATCTGTCAGGCAGTTTCTCAATTCTGGATATGCACACCATGCAGTTGGGAATGACGGCTCAAACTTTGATTTTCCTGGCCTTCCTGATCGCCTTTGCTGTCAAGATTCCAATGTTCCCGGTACATACCTGGTTGCCGGATGCTCACGTTGAAGCGCCTACGGCAGGTTCTGTCGTGCTAGCCGCCATCATGCTTAAGATGGGGGGCTATGGTTTTGTGCGTTTCAGTTTGCCAATCACGCCGGATGCGTCCATGGCATTGGATTGGTTGGTCATTGGTCTGTCACTGATTGCGATTGTCTATATCGGGATTGTCGCTCTGGTGCAAAGTGATATGAAAAAACTGGTGGCTTACTCCTCCATTTCACATATGGGCTTTGTGACTTTAGGTATGTTTGTCTTGTACGACATCGTCCAAAATACCGGTTCACTGCAAGGTGCTCAGTTAGGTATGGAAGGTGCGATGGTGCAAATGATCTCTCACGGGTTCATTTCTGGAGCCATGTTCCTGGCCATCGGTGTGCTTTATGATCGCATGCATACCCGTGAAATTTCCGCCTACAGTGGTGTGGTCAACAAAATGCCTTGGTTTGTCATGTTTGCCGTATTGTTTTCCATGGCGAATGTCGGTCTTCCGGGTACCTCAGGGTTCGTAGGTGAATTCATGGTTATCTTGAGCGCCTTCAAAGCCAATTTATGGTTTGGTACGATTGCCGCTCTGACCCTCATAATTGGTGCGGCTTATACCTTATGGATGGTTAAGCGTGTGTTCTTTGGTCCGATTACCAATGAAAACGTAGAAAATCTAACGGATCTTAACAAGCGCGAGTTTGCCATTATGGCAACCTTGGCCGTTGCAGTTGTTGTTCTTGGGGTTTATCCAGGTCCACTGATGGAAGTGATGCACACTTCTGTGGAAAACTTGCTTGTTCAAGCAACAACTTCAAAACTTTAATTGGATATAGGTGAATTAACAGTATGAATTTTGTAATACCTGCTTTTGCACCCGCCATCCCAGAAATGGTTCTATTGGCAATGGCGTCGTTCATTTTGGTCGCGGATACCTTCTGGTCTAAGCGTTATCAGTTTGCGACTTACTACGCGACACAAATTGCTTTGATTGTTGCGGCTTATTTCATTATGACAAGCTTTGCTACCACTCAAGTCATCACCTTTGATGGCAGCTTTGTGCGTGATAGTTTCGCCGATATCCTCAAGTTGTTTATCATCTTAGTTTCACTGGGTATTTTCCTGTTTTCAAAAGAATACCTGCTACAGCATAAATTCTACAGCGGAGAATACTTCGTCCTCGGTTTGTTTGGGGTCTTGGGGATGTTTGTCATGGTTTCGGCGCATAATTTCATTACCCTATATCTAGGGCTGGAAATTATGTCTTTGGCCATGTATGCCATGATCGCCTTACGTCGTGACTCATCCGATGCGGTTGAATCCAGTATGAAGTACTTCGTGTTGGGTGCTTTGGCCACGGGTATGTTGTTGTATGGTTTCTCAATGCTATACGGTGCCACCGGTTCGATTACGCTTCCAGAAGTGGCGCAGATTATAGAAAGCGGTAAAGCCGATGCAGTCGTGCTTTCTTTTGGTGTAGTGTTTGTGGTTATCGGTCTGGCCTTTAAACTTGGTGCAGTGCCTTTCCATATGTGGGCTCCTGATGTCTACCACGGTGCACCGACTGCTGTGACCTTATATTTGGGTACGGCTCCTAAGATCGCCGCATTTGCGATCCTATACCGTCTTCTGGTAGAAGGTATGCCAGGCTTGGTTGCCGACTGGCAAACATTGATCATCATTATGTCTATTCTGTCGATGATTGTTGGGGCGATTGTTGCCATCGTGCAAGAAAACCTCAAGCGCATGCTGGCTTATTCTGGTATCGGGCATGTCGGTTTCCTACTCTTAGGTATTTTGGCCGCTAACCCGGACGGATACGCCAGTGCGATGTTCTATGTCATTGTTTATGCACTGACGGGGGTTGCCGGGTTTGGGATGATTATTGCACTGTCCAGAACCGGGCATGAGTTCGATAAAATCGCCGATTTCAAAGGGCTGAATGCGCGTAATCCATGGTTGGCTCTGATGATGTTGATTATCATGTTCTCAATGGCGGGTATTCCTCCGTTCATCGGGTTCTTCGCCAAGATTCTGGTCATTGAAGAGGTTGTCAAGGCCGGATTTACCTGGATTGCCGTGATTGCGGTCATTACTGCGGTAATCAGTGCCTTCTATTACTTGCGTGTATTGAAAGCCATTTACTTTGATAAACCGAATGATGAATCTCCACTTAACCCTATTAGTTCTCAGTTGAATTGGGCAGTAAGTTTTGTTTCAATTGCTTTATTAGTGTTAGGGCTAATGCCTTCATCCTTGATTGAGCTGTGTTACCAAAGCATCGGTATGCAATAGGCTTCACCAGGAATATTATAAAAGCCCGTTAAGCGGGCTTTTTTTGTCAATAAGAGAATAATTTATGACCTTAGACCAATCCGTATGGTTATTGTTAATAACCGCTATCATCTTAGCCAATATTCCTTGGGTTTTATCCAATCGATTGTTTATGTTCATCAAAGTGCCTAATAAGTCCTTTGTGATCAATCTGCTTGAATGGCTACTGTACTTCATCCTAACCGGCATACTCGCTTATCTGCTAGAACAGAAGAGCATGGGGCATGTACAAGAGCAAGACTGGGAGTTTTATGCGATTACCTTCTTTATGTTCGTAATCTTCGCTTTCCCCGGCTTTATATACCGTTACAACCTCAAAAAGTTTTTACAAACCAAAAAAAATTAATGGTTGTTTAAACTTATTTATAAAAGGGGGTTGTAATATTCCTGTAACCCCCTATAATACGCCCCATCGAAACGGAAACGTTACGGTTTAAAAATTGTCGCGGGGTGGAGCAGCTTGGTAGCTCGTCGGGCTCATAACCCGAAGGTCGTTGGTTCAAATCCAGCCCCCGCTACCACATTCGAAAGCCAGGTATTTCATACACTTACAGTGTTTTGAAGCCTGGCTTTTTTATTGTCCAAATTTACTGTCAAAAATTCAGTATGAAAAAACAGGGCATTAATAACTTGCAATAAAACAACCAATTGAGTCAATGTCTTTTATACTTTTTCATTAAAGAAGAATTTGTATGAGGTGAAATGAGTGAGTGATCATTTAGGGAAACGTTTAATTGAATCTATGATGCAAATTAATCCAGTGATAAGAAAGCGTATAGCACGCATATTGATCTTAATCGGTATTGTAATGGCCTATTCACCCTATTGGGCTGATGACTTTGTTGAAAAAGAAATGGCTGTAAATTTTTCAAATACATTGGTTTCAACCGGTTGGTGGGTGTTGGCTGTTGGTTTGGTATTTTATTTTTTCAACTTATGGTCAGATGTTAAATCTGAAAAAGAGTCATAAACACACGAGATTTGTGGCTTGGTAACGATAAGGTCTTTGGTTCAGTAACGTTTTTTGCCCAATTTTCAAGATTTCTATTTTTTAGTCATTCGTCTCAATTCATAGACAAAATGCACTAACATATCCTCCTCAACTTGAATGTTATAAAGTTTTAAATTAAGGAAATTGAATGATAGTCACCCACTCAGGTCGTTTTCACGCCGATGAAGTTTTTGCCATTGCGATGATTTTGATGCTTGGAGAGAAGGAAGTTGTCCGTTCCAGAGATCAGCAGGTAATCGAGCAGGCCGAAATTGTTCTGGATGTGGGCGGTGAGTATGATCCACAGAGTTTGCGCTTTGACCATCATCAGAATAGCTTTACCCGTGAACGTAGCGATGGCACACCTTATGCCACCGCAGGTTTGGTGTGGGAGCATTACGGCATTGAGGTTCTGGCGGCCAAAGGGCTTGAAGGGGACTATGAACGTCAGTTTGCTTTGAATTGGGTGGATCAGAAAATCATCAAGGATATCGATGCGGTGGATAACGGGGTCTACTCGGAAGATCCCAGGCCATCGGTGTCGATGTTGATTGGCATGATGAACGCGTCGTCAACCGATGACGTGGAGCAGCAACAAGCGGCCTTTAATCAAGCGATCGAATTCACCAGCGGTATTTTGAACAACTTCATCAAGACAGCCATTAAAGAGGCTGAAGTGGTGGTGCAGCTTGAGGAGTGCGCCAAGAATGTGGATGAGGGCGTGTTGGTGTTGGCAGAAAACCTGCCTTTTAAAGACTTCATTCGTTCGCACCCTGAAATCACCCGTGTGGTTTATCCTAAAGGCTCGGAAGGCTATGGGGTGTTTTGTAATGGTGCTCAAAACCATCTTCCGCAGAGATTTCGTGGCTTGAACGGCGAAGATCTCAATGCCGTTTCGGGATTGACCGATGCGGTCTTTTGTCATAAATCCGGATTTATGTCGGTATGCAAAAGTTTGGAAAGCGCCCTGTTCATGGCGAAAAGCCAATGATTTTTTGAAGCAAGGTTTTAGCGATGGATGTTTGAGGTGAGGCTGTTCTAAAACAGCTCCACATCGTGCTCGTTCACCAGTTCGACCCGATTGCGACCATTGGCTTTGGCTTTGTAAAGCGCCTCATCCGCATACTTGTAGATCTCTTCTTCCACGTAGGTTTGTTTTGGATTCATCAGTAACGCCCCAATTGACAGGGTAACGCGCAGCCAAGGTAAGTTGCCTGAATGTTCAATGTTCAGGTCAAACATGGCTTGGCGAATCTTTTCAGACATGTTCAGCCCGTCTTCTTTATGTTCCACTTCAAACAAAACGGCAAATTCTTCCCCGCCCAACCTAAAAGACAAATCACCAGCTCGCTTGAAGGTGCGTTGCATGGTGTGGGCAATTTGTTTTAGAACCTCGTCACCGGCTTGGTGGCCGTAGGTGTCGTTGTATTTTTTGAAGTTGTCGGCATCAATCATGATAAAGCAGAGCCATAAGCCCTGACGTTTAGCTCGTTGAATCTCTTTATGCAGCATGTGATTATAGTGGCGTCGGTTATATAGGCCGGTCATTTCGTCCTTAATCGCCACTTCCTCAAGCGCCTTTTGCGCGGTGATATCAAGTCTCAATGAGATGTAGCCAGTATGGTTTCCAAGGTGGTCATAATCCGGCGAAACGCGACTTTCAACCCAGTAAAAACTTCCGTCCTTGCGTAGGTTTTTAATTTCACCTTGCCAGGTTTTTCCACTTTGGATGGTGTTCCAAAGCTCTTTAAACAGTCTTTTGGGTGAGTCGGGATGGCGCACAATATTCTGGTTTTGGCCGATCAGTTCTTCCCGACTGTATCCGGATACCTGGCAGAAGAAATCACTGACTTCGATAATCTTGCCGGTCAAGTCGGTTCTGGACATGATGACCTGATTGTTGACCAGGTTAACGAAGTTATCGATTTCAAAATCTTTACGGTGTTGTTCGGTGATGTCAGTCACGGTGCCGACCGAACGCACAATCTCACCCTTTGCATCAAAATCATGGAACCCGCGTTCTTGCACAAAACCAACACGGCCATCTTCACGTATGATGCGGTGGGTCAGATTGTAGGTGCGTTTTTGTTCAATCGATTCGAGGTACTCATGATTCAGCGCGTCTCTATCTTCTGGATGGACATATTTCATGAAGCCTTCAAAAGTGGCTTCAAAACTTTGTGGTTCAACGCCAAATATTCGATAGACTTCATCTGACCAGACCAGTCTGTTACTGGCGGATTCCAGAATCCAGTGACCCAGACTGGCGATTTGCTGAGCTTGTTCAAAGCTTTTGGACAAAACATTGAGCGATTCAATTTTTTGCAGCAGTTCAAAGTTGACATGTCGTAAAGAGGATTCAATTTCTCGGAGGTGGGTGATGTCGGAAAAGGTGGTCACCACCGCATTGGAATTGTCGGAATCTGAGTGGTGGATAATCGGTTGTGAATTGATTTGAATCCAGCGTATGGAGCCGTCGGGTTTATAGACCCCCATAATCTCTTTTAAAATCGGTTTACCGGTTTTAAGCACCCGCATTGAAGGGTGGAATTCACCGGGGTAAGGGCTACCGTCTTCATGAACGGTACGCCATGAAGGGTCGATGGAGGTTTTACCCATTAATTGCTCTAAATCGAGCCCGAGAATACTTTGTGCGGCGGCATTGGCTTCAATAATTTCGCCAGCGTGGTTTTGGATGACCACGCCTTCGGACATGCTCGAAAAGATGGCCTGCAGGTTTTCATGCAGGGTCTCCAATGATCTGGATAGGTTGTCCTGTGCCGAAAGGTCGCGCTGAAAGCCCAAATAATAGGTTAATTTATGGTTGTCATCAAATACCGGAAACAGGGTCAGCTGACTGAGATAACGACGTCCGGATTTGGTGGTGTTGGTTAATTGAACCTGACAAGTGGAATGGCTTTGGATTGCCTCGCGAATGGTTTTCAGAGCGGTTTGGCTGGTGGTTTCGTCCTGTAAGAATCGGCAGTTTTTTCCAATGACTTCTTCAGGGGTATAGCCGGTCAGGTTTGAGAAAACTTGATTCACGAAAATCAGAGGAAGATCAGGCTGCTGGGCATCGGCGATGCTCACGGCATAACCGGCATTGGTCAAGCCTTGAATTAAGGTGTCGGTGGAAAAAAGAGAGCCGATCGACTGCGCCATGCTTATCCCTGTTAATAGTGTGTATAAAGTCAGTATAGCAAAGTAAAGAGAGTCTGCCATCAATGTATGTTTATTTACAAAAAAAATTATTAATGGTTATTTGAGAGCAGTAAGAACCTTACTTAAACGCTCTACATTACTGCGGCGCGTTGGCTTGTTCAATAAACGACCAAACGACCAAACTGTCATTAAGAGGCCATCTATTCTTCATTCAGTTGTCATCAAGCATGATGAGCCGGTGTATAAGATAGCGGTTTCGCAATCCATTATGGACTTGGTTATGAGAATTTGTCTTTTTACGGATACGCTTGGTGATTTGAACGGAGTTTCGCGCTTTATTCAGGACATGGGCGAGCAGGCGCAGCATCAACAGATTGATTTGCAGATCATTACCTCCACCGGCAAACCATTGCCCCAGCATGCTTATGTGCATAATCTATCTTGCCTATTCAAGATGCCGATGCCGTTCTATCAGGAAATGGATCTGGTCTGGCCGAGTTCCAAAGAGATTCGTTCCATACTGAATGCACTTAAACCTGACATCGTCCACATCTCCACGCCAGGGCCGTTTGGCTGGCGGGCCAAGCGCATTGCTGAAAAAATGGGTTATCCGTTGGTGGGCACTTACCACACCGACTTTCCGGCCTATCTTCATGATTTGACCGGTTCGCAATGGGTCAAGCGTGAAACCGATAGGGTGATGCGTCGATTTTATCGACCGTTTGAGCATGTATTTTCACGCTCTCAGGTCTATTTGGAGGTCATGGCCAGTGATATCGGCATTGATTACCAACGCGCTTCCGTGCTGTTTCCGGGCACAGATTTGAGCAAGTTTCATCCAAAACACAAGAATGAGCAGGCCTGGTCACAATACGGTTTGTCAAAAGAGCGTTTGAAAGTGCTTTATGTCGGACGCATTAATGTCGAGAAAAACATTCCGTTTCTGATTGAGATATGGAAAGCGTTCCGCGAATCTCACCCTGAAATCGAGGCCGATTTAGTCATGGTCGGAGAGGGGCGTTACCGAAAATGGGCCGATAAAGTCCGTCCTTACCATGCTTATTTTCTTGGGCCCTTGGAAGGCGAAAGATTGTCTGAAGTTTACGCTTCGGCCGATTTGTTTGTGTTTCCATCCACCACCGATACCTTGGGGCAGGTGGTCATGGAGGCGCAAGCCAGCGGATTGGGCTGTCTGGTGTCGAATGTAGGCGGGCCGCAAAGTTTGATTGTGGATAATCAAACAGGTCAGGTTCTGCCGGAAGAGAAACCTTCTGAATGGGTTGAGGCGCTGTTTCAGGTTCTGTCGAATCCGCAGAGCCGACAAGATTTCAAAAACAATAGCCGACAGCATATAGAGCAGTATAATATTGTGGATTCGTTCAATCAGTTCATAGAAGTTCACAAAAAGATTTATCACTCTTTATGCCAGAAAAATTAAACACACCTGAAGTCCGTAAGGGCGAACTGTTTGCGGTTTCTCTTACGCTCATCGAATCCTGGTTTCCGATTTTTGCCTTTTTCAGTGTCGCCGCTTTGGGCGGATTGCACGCTTATTTTTTCAGTCTGTTGGTGTCCGTGGTGTTTTTGAGCGGCTGGTGGTGGCTGCGTAACAGGCCTGCTGAAATTCTGAAAACGTCGGCTTACAAGGATTTGGGGCTCACCAGCTTTTTTATCACCGCGCTTTTCGGACTGACGTTTCTGGGTTTGCAGTACACTTCGGCCACCAATGTGGCGATTATTCTGTTTTTGCAAATTCTGTTCACCTATCTGTTTTTGGGGCGACGTCATGAAGAGAAGCTCAGTGCGCGTCATACATTGGGTGCGCTGTTGATGACGGTGGGAGCTTTGCTGGTATTGTTTCCCGGTGAATTCAACCTCAATTTGGGCGATGCGCTGGTTCTGATGGCGGCGATGATCGCTCCGATTGCCAACCTTTATCAGAAAAGAGCCCGTTCTCAGGTTTCCAGTGAAACCATTCTTCTGGTCAGAAGCGTGATTGCCTTGCCTTTCATTTACCTTTTGGCTTGGACATTTGAAGCCACACCGAGTTGGCAAGCCATTCAGCAGCAGTGGCTGTGGTTGGGATTGACCGGATTTTTGGTGTTTTTTGTCGCCAAGATGCTGTGGGTGGAAGCGATTCACCTCTTGCCCATCGCCAAGGTCAACGCGCTGTTTGCTTTGGCTCCGATGATGACCATGGGATGGTCTTATTGGATTCTTAATGATGTGCCCAGCCTTTATCAGCTTCTGGGCATGGCACCAATCTTATTGGGCGGATATTTGATTACCCAAAAATGAGCAGGCCTGCTCATTTTTAAGATTCGTTTGTTCCTGCATTTTTCCAGATGAGTCACACGATTCGTTTCATTGTGGTGCAGTCGCCTTTTTCGACGTTAATCTCTTGTGTCGATACGGTACTATCTAATTAATTTCTAAGATTTTTTCCTGAAAAGAACATGGTTTGCTTTGTTTCTTTTTAATAAAATAAATTAACTTAAAGGAAGTAAGACATGCCGTTGACTTGGTCACTGATTATTCTGTTGAATTTGGCGTTGGGTGGACTGTTTATCGCGATTATGGAGCCTTTGGAATGGCCGCATGCCAAGTGGCTAGCCTTGCCATTTATGGTGTTTGGCGGATTGATTTCAGCAGGCCTGTTGTATAAACGCTTAACGGCTCAAGTTACTTCGGCTGCGGTGCCGCAGCAAACCGAGAAGCCCGCTGAACCACTCGATGAGTTGATGTCTATTGTGGAAAGTGGGGATCTGAATTCGGTTAAAGCTTTGGAGTCGAAATTTTCGGATGAAATCTTGGAGCGTCTCACCGCCTTTTTAAGTCAACATCAGCAAGCGGGTGAAGTATTGGGTGAGGTGATTGAATCGATAAAAAATGCCGATTTTGGCGGGCAGTTGACACTTGGCAAGGCTCAAGAAGACATCTCCTTGGCACAGCAAACGGTTAAGGCCATGGCGCAGGAGTTGTTAGAGCTGCAACGTAATGGGGCTTCAAGAGAGAAGGCATTGGGGGTGATTAAAGCACACCTTGAAGGACACCCAAACTTTTTGGCTTGTTGGAGTGGCTGGGAACCCAATGCTTATGATTCCCAGGATGATCAGTGTCGTGACCTTGATTGGTATGACCAAACCGGGCGATTTATGCCTTTTTGGGGGCGTTCCGGTAACCAGCTTGGCTTGGAGCCTTTAGTGGATTATGACGTGCCGGGATTGGGGGATTTTTATTTAAAGCCGTTGCACACCAAACAGCCGCAGGTGGTGGATCCTTATATGTATCCGGTGGGGGATGAGGAGTTCCTAATTACCAGTGTGGTGATGCCAATCATTGATAACGGCAAGGTGCTGGGAGTGGCCGGAATCGATATTTCGCTATCACGTCATTTGAATGCCTTATCGGAAAATCTGCTTCCCAGAAACCGGTTGACGGTGCAAAGCAGTGTGGAGGCGATGCTGAATTTGAAAAGTGCCATTGCCGAAGTGACCCGTGTCATGTTTTTTATGGCGAACGGTGAGTTCACTCAGCGAATCGATAAACCCTTGCCAGGCGATTTGCAGGGACTTAAGCAAGCGGTGAATGATTCGGTTTCGGCCTTGGAATCGGCGATGCTGGAAATCAATGGCGTGATGCTGGACTTTTCCAAGGGCGACCTGAGTAAACAGATTGAGGGGGACTACCAGGGCAATCTGAAACGGTTGAAGTCAGGCATTAACAGCGCCATTGAAAACCTGCATTCCATTCTTGCTCAAACGGCCGCTACCGCCGAAACGGTGGTGGCAAACACCCGCTCTCTGGAAAAAGACAATCAAAACCTCAATGCGCGTACGCAACAGCAAGCCGCTTCGTTGGAAGAGACGGCCGCCAGCATGGAAGAACTGACTCAAACCATTCGCAATACCGCCCAAGAATCCGGCAATGCCTCTGAACTGGTCGGTGAGGTCAGAAAGCACGTACAGCAGGGGGCCATGGTGGTCAACCAGACTCAGGAATCAATGGGGCAGATCCATCAGGCCAGTCAAAAGATTGCGGATATCGTGAAAATGATCGACGGCATCTCTTTCCAGACCAATTTATTGGCACTGAATGCCGCGGTGGAAGCGGCGCGAGCAGGTGAGCATGGTCGCGGATTTGCAGTGGTGGCCGGAGAAGTGCGCAATTTGGCGCTGCGTGCTTCGCAGGCATCCAATGAAATCAAGGATCTGGTGGAGCAAAACCTGTCGATGGTCGATCATGGACAGAGCCTTTCCAGTGATTCCGCTCGTGCCTTGCAGCAAATCAATGAGAATATCGATAGTCTGGTTGTGATTGTTAAGCAGATAAGTTCGGCGGCCGATCAGGAAATGAGCGCCACAGAACAGGTGAACCAAGCGGTGTCCCAGCTTGACCAGTTCACCCAGGAAAATGCGGCTTTGGCCGATCAGTCAGCCCAGTTGAGTGGCGCTATGTCCATCAGTGCGAAAGAACTGCAGGCGGTAATGGCCAGTCTTAAACTTTGAGAAAGCTCAAAATTTTTATGGAGATGGCGGCGTACCAAAGTTATTTAATGGACACTTAAGATATTCGAAGCTCTTGATTTTACAGGATGTTAATAGGGGATTTACGTTTACGTATTAGATACATTTAGGTAGAATCTTAAGATTCATTTCCTAATTACGCATCACATTGTCTAAAGGTTTCAACGTTGGAAACAATCGGCTACAAGATAGATAAAAACCTTGCCAAAACCCAGAATTCGGAACTTTTTTTAGCGACTCATTCCAGCTATGCTGGGAGTTTGGTGTGTAAAAAAACTAAAGCGGCTTATTCGAGCAATCTTAGTTCCGAGAACCTGAATCAAGAATATCAGCTGCTGCAACGTTTTGACCATCCGGCGATTATAAAAGCCCATGGTTTGGAATCTATCCAAGGTCAGAATATTTTGGTGCGGGAGTATTTTGAAGGCATTCCCTTGGAGCATTTTCTGCAACAAAATCCGTGTCCGCTTGAAAAGTTTTTTGTATTGGCCATTCAATTGACCGATGCCGTGGACTCGATGCACCAGCAGGGCGTGTTGCACGGGAACCTGTCATCCTCCTGCATTCTTGTTAAACCTTCCGGTACACAAATCATGTTGACTGGCTTTGGTGCCGCTTCAAGGCGTTTTCATCTTGAGGCAGAAGAGTCTTGGTCGGTTCCACAGGCTGTTCAGCCTTATCGTGCGCCGGAGCAGAGCGACAGACTGAATCAGCGGATAGGACTTTCAGCCGATCTTTATTCGTTAGGGGTGATTTTCTTTCAGATGCTGAGTGGTCGGCTTCCTTTCGTGTCTAAAGATGCCGCGAGTCTTTTACATAGCCACATTGCCAAGACCGCCCCGGAACTTGTCGAGTTTGTAGCGAATATTCCACCTGCCGTCTCGCACATTGTCAGCAAGTTGCTTGAGAAGATGCCGGGCGACCGTTACTCAAGCGCCTCGTCGCTCAAGGCGGATCTGACACGCTGTTTCAAAGCTTTCAAAAAGGAAGGTCACATAGCTGATTTCAGTCCCGATGGCATGGGAGGCTTCTCTCCTCGAGGTTTTAGTGATCAGCTTTATGGCCGCGAGTATGAATTGGAGAGGCTGGTGAAGGCTCTGCATGAGCAGTTGCACCGTGGCCATGCGTCTATGGTGGCCGTAAGTGGTGCTTCCGGAGTGGGTAAGTCCAGTTTGGTGACGAGTGCCTTGGATGAGTTTGGTGATGATGGTGGTTATCGAATAATCGCGAAATTTGACCAGTATCGGCAGAACACGCCTTTTGAAATGTTGTATGCGGCCTTGCGTGACTTAATCCGCCAGGTGGTGGCCGATGAAGAAGAGGCGTTGCAATTCTGGAAAAAGAGGCTCCAGGACGCTTTGGGTGATCAGGCCGGCATTGTGGTTGAGGCGCTTCCCGAATTGCAGTGGGTTTTGGGTGGGCAGCCTAATATTGAAGCTTTGCCTCCCAGTGATGAAAAAGCCCGTTTTAATGCTCTTCTGTGCCGCCTTGTGCAGGCTTTTGCCACTCCCGAGCGTCCATTTGTTTTGGTATTGGACGATTTGCAATGGGCCGATGATTCGACTTTAGAATGGCTTGAAATTGCTTTGCAGGACATTTCGCATTTGCTGGTCATTGGAATCTATCGTGATAATGAGGTCGATTCATCACATGCGCTTTCTCAGTTGTTGCAAAAAATAAGCGCTTTAGGCATCGGGGTTGAGAACATAGAGCTGGCGGAAATTTCACAAGATGCGGTGCGCCAGCTGGTTTTGGATTATTTGCCTATTCCTGAAGTTGACCGGGTTTGCGAGATTATTTTTGAGAAGACCCGTGGAAACGCTTTTTTTGTTACCGAATATTTGAAGCAGCTGCATAAAGATGGCGTGCTTGTTTACAATGCCGACGAATCCCGTTGGGAGTGTGATTTGCAACACATGAGTCGCCTGCCTGTCAGTGACAATGTGGTGGAGTTTCTATCGCAGCGAATTGTGAGGTTCCCGGAAAACGTCAGGTCGTTGCTGAAAATTGCATCGTGCATTGGCAATCGTTTTGATTGTCGAACCGTCAGAGAAATCTATACGGACGTGGCGAATCGGGAAAACTTTGAGGACTCGTTGCAAATTGCATTGACTGAAGGCTGGATAAAACCCGAGATGAGCGGACCGCAAGAACCCCCTTCTCACTACCTGTTCACGCACGACAGAATCCAGCAGGCTGTATGGTCGTTATTCTCCTCTTCTGAACGTCAAAAAGTACATGAATTGATCGGACGTTATCTGCTTGATGCCCATACGAATCCCGAAAAAGAGGCTTTGTTTGAGTGCGTTTATCATTTGAATGAGGCGTGCGCCCAGTTGACCAAACCCCATGAGAGGCAGACGCTCGCAGAACTCAATCATCAGGCTTCACAGGAGGCAAAGGCAAGCGGTGATTTTGAGTTGGCGTTGCGTTACATTCAAAACACGATGGAGTGGATGCCGGATCTGTCCGGGCATCCCCAAGCGGCGTTAATATTCAGGAACCGCGCGGAATGTGAACATCTTTGCAATCGGGCCGATCAAGCCATCACTTTTTATAATCAGGCGTTGGCGCTTAGCGATGATGTTCTGGAAAAGACCCGTATCTATGAATTAATCATCAAATTCTATACCGATATCTCGGAGTTCAATCAGGCCTATGAGGTGGGACGCAGCGCCATGCGGCTATTGGACGTCAGTTTGCCCGCCAGCTTTAACCCCGCTTGGTTTGCCAAGGACTTTTTAGCTTTGCAGGTAAAGTTAAGAAGGTTAGATATCACCGCGCTTCTTGATTTGCCGGAAGTGGAGGATGAACATATCAGGATGGCGATACGCTTGCTGTCTTCGATTTTAAAAGCCGCCTACCAGATTAAACCTGAGTTGTGCGTTGCCATTTCCCTTAAAGTCGTCGCTTTGTGCCTCAAGCACGGAAACAGTCGAGAGGCGGTGATTGGCTATGTTGTGTTTGGCATTATTTTTCAGGGTGGGGTCTTAGGAAAGCATAATATCGGTTATGAATATGGCCAGCTGTCGATGGCTCTATTGGAGCGTTACGGTAATACTTTGCAAAAAGCCGAAGCGCAGTTTGTATTTGGTTATTTTGCGATGAGTTGGCAAAAGGCGGCGGCCGTTACCGAGCAGAACTGGTATGGGGCATATCATCATGGCTTGGAAGTTGGAGACTGGTTTCATACCGGGTGTGCAGCGGCGGGAATCGTTCAAAGCCTGTTTATGCGGGGTAAGTCATTTGATGCCATTTTGAAGGAGATCGAACGCTTTCAGACCAGTTTAAAACGCATTGGTGCCGAGGAACAGTTGGGGGCGATTGTCGGGGTTAAACAGGCGATTCAGAATTTACGCGGCGAAACGCCCAGCCACTTGTCTTTCAGCAGTGCGGATTTTGATGAAGCCGACTATGTGGATTCCCTTGAAGGTTATGGTTCCCGCCACTTCGCTCATTATTACTATGTGAATAAAATGCTGACGCTTTATTTACATAGACAATATGAACCGGCTTTGGAGGCCAGTCGGCAAAGCCAAATGTATTTGGCTGATTCAAAGGGGATGTTGCATTCTGCGGAACATTATTTTTTGACGGCCTTGATTCAAGCCAAACTCGCACCTTTAGGGCATATTAAACGTCACCATTTTCGTTTGGTTATCCAAGGCACGATCAAACGCTTCCGACTTTGGGCGGAAGCCTGTCCCGAGAATTTTTTGGTACGTTTGCGAATTTTGGAAGGTGAGCGCTATCGGATTGCAAAGGCGTATCCGCAAGCGATTCGCTGTTACGATTCGGCCATTGAGGCGGCCGGCATTTTTGGGCAGATGAATATGCAGGCGATAGCCAGTACCTTGGCCGCCGACGTGTATCAGGAACTCGATCAAGCCAAGGCTTCAACGCTCTATCGCCAAGAGGCCAATCGTTGTTTTCAACGGTGGGGAGCCACAAAAGTACAAACGGGGGCGCAGGACAATACCGGGATCGAGACGTCGGTTTTTGATGTGTCTGCATTGAAAAAAGCAACGGAGATCATTGCAAGCGAGAAAAAGCTGCCCGAATTGTTGGAGAGATTGATCGGCATCATGATTGAAAATGCCGGGGCACAGCACGGCCTGTTGTTATTGCAGGAAAATGGCAAGTTGCTGGTTCAGGCGGAAGCGTCTGTACAGACCGATAGCGTTAAAGTGATGCAAAGAACCCCATATTTGGAACATGAGGATATGGTTCATTCCATTGTCAATTATGTACTTCGAAGCGGGGAGGCGATTGTACTGGGCGATGCCCAGCAAAGTCCCCTTTTCGGTCGTGATGAGGAAGTAAGGCGACGCCACGTGAAATCGGCGCTTTGCGCTCCGCTTAACCTCCATGGTCAGGTGAAGGGAGCTATTTACCTTGAGAATAATGTGGTGTCGGAGGTGTTTACGCTGGAGCGTATCGAACTGCTTAAACACTTGAGCGGTCATATCGCCATTGCCATCGACAATGCTGTAATTTATGAGCAGCTTGAACAGAAGGTGGTGGATCGTACCCACGCCATCGACATTAAGAATGAAGCGCTTAAATCACAAAACATCGAGTTGAGAAAGCAGAATGATACGATTTTAGAGTTGAATTCTTTGGTGGTGAAAGAGAATGAGGAGCGCAAAAAGGTTGAGAAACAGTTGCAGCAAGCGATTGAAAAGTTGAATCATTTGGCGACAACGGACGGCTTGACCGGCCTGTATAACCGACGTTATTTCGACGAATTTATTCAGCGGGAATTGGTGCGTCAAGCACGCTCGCAAAGCAGCTTATCATTGATACTATGCGATATTGACGGCTTCAAGGCCTATAACGATCATTATGGACATCCTCAAGGCGATGCCTGTCTGAAACAAGTAACTGGGGTTTTAACCGCGTGTGTGATGCGTTCTACCGATTTGGTTGCACGTTATGGGGGGGAAGAGTTTGTGATTGTGTTGCCGGACACTTGCGAGCAGGAAGCGCTGAAAATTGCAGCCTCGATTCATCAACATTTACAGAGATTGCAGCTCCCGCATGCGCAATCCCCCGTGGCGGAGCATGTGACTCTGAGTATCGGTCTGGCGGTTTCATCGGCAAGTCAGGAAGTGGATCCCGAGAAGTTGATTAAAGCCGCTGATGATGCGCTTTATCGCGCTAAGCAGCAGGGTAGAAACCAGACGGTCACGGCGCAGACATAATTTTTTTAAGAATCAGCAGGCCTGGTCTATCGTTTGATGGATTGTTTGTCTTCATACATGGATTGGTCGGCTAACTGAATCAGTTTGTCGAGATTCAGGCTGTCGTCCGGAGCCAGGCTGATTCCAATGCTGGCATGCACGCTGAGGTTCTGTCCATCAATTTCGCATGGCTGCTTGATCAAACTTTTCAGGTTGTCGGCGACTTTTTTCGCTTCTGACAGACTGTGGATATCTTGCAAGATCACAATGAACTCATCTCCGGCCAAGCGACCAACATGATCGTTTGTGCGTAATGACTTAGTCAGCCTGTTGGCGATTTTCTGGAGCAGTAAATCACCCATTTGATGGCCCAGCGAGTCATTGATCGGTTTGAAATCATTGAGGTCGATGAATAAAACGGCCACTTTGGTTTTATGGCGCTGGCTGTTCGATAAAGCGGTTTTGAGCAATTCAAGGGTCAAGGCGCGGTTGGGAAGTGCGGTCAAGTTGTCGTAATGAGCCGCATGACGGAGTTGGTTTTCCATCTGTTTTTGTTGGGTGATGTCTCGAACCATGCATATGATATGTGTTGACTTCAATGATTGGTCTTTAAAAGGGGCATTAAGCCATTCGCAGAGGATATCCTCGTGTCCTTTTTTAAGATTGTTGTTCTCTGCACGGACAATCATGTTCTGTTCAAATACCGAGTTCAAATTCTGTTCAACGCTGGCTTGTTGATGTTCAGGCACAATCAACTCAATCAGGTTCTGACCGAAGGCTTCCCCACTGTTTAGATTGAATATTTGCGACGCTCGGCTGTTCCATTGGCGAACCGAAAAATCTTGGTCAATTACAATCATGCCCAGCGGCGCGTTCATGAAGATGGTATCGAACCGTTCTTTATTGGCCAAGGTGCGCTTGTGGTGACGCCATATAAACAGACTCAATCCGCTCAGCAGAATTAAGCCAAACAGGGCCATAAGAAGTTGTCGGTGCAGTTTCGCCAAGGCTTTTTGATCGTTGGGGAAATACAGCATTTCTGCAACATCGACCTTTTCCGGCAGCAGGCCAAGGCTGTGGTAAGTCTGGGCGATGTGATGCCAGCGCCCTATATTCATGTAGCCGGGTTCAATCAACATCGGGCGCATCAGTTCCTGCATTACCTGCGCTTCGAACTGGAGGTGCGCGATGGAGTGGCGTTGACTGTATGTTTCATGGATGAGCTGTATGATTTCATGTGGATGTTGCATGGCGTATCGCCAGCCTTTTATGGTGGCTTGGTAAAAAGCGTCGACACGCCCTGGGTTTTGTTCGATTTGGGATTCTAGCGTGAAGAAATTATCCCCGTAGAAGTCAATCGCACTCATGCGTGGGGTGAAACTATTGAATTCAATTCCTCTTTGTTGAAGCAGAAACGGCTCGTCAGTCATATAGACGGACATCGCATCCACCTTGCCGCTGATGAGGTCGTTTATATTGGCGCTGTGTTCGATGATGTCATAGGCTTTAGGGGTGAACCCTTCCTGCTGCAGATAGGCAAATAGTTCCGCAGAGCTCGGCTCGATCATCAGTTTACGTCCGCCAAGTTGGTGAATGTTGTCCAAGCCTTGGTTTTTCAAGGTGATAAGACTTAAAGGGGAATGCTGAAAAATGACTCCGAGCACCACCACGGGTTTGCCATGATAACGGTGAAGCAGCAGCTCACTGGTACCTACGCCAAATTGAGCTTTTCCATTGAGTACCGAATCGACTGGATCCTCGCCAGGCTGTGCTTCCAGAAAACGGACGTCCAACCCGGCCTCTCGATAAAAGCCTTGTTCTTTAGCCGCATAGTAACCGGCGAATTGAAATTGGTGTTGCCATTTGAATTGAACCTTTATGGGGTCGAGTGTTAAGTCTTCTGCCTGCAGCAGGGGACTGATAATCGAGAAGAGAAAAATGATGAGTCGCTGTTGAATTTTAGTCACAGTTGCATTCGCCAATATCTTCGTTCCATATATCTGGGCATTGTGCGATAAAAGACTGCATCAGATGAATGCATTTGGAATCGTTAAGTTCTATGATTTTGACACCGGCTTCACTTAGCCAGTCGAGGTGCCCTGAAAAATCTTGGGATTCCCCCACTACCAGGGTGCCGATGTTGAATTGACGAATCAATCCGGAACAGTACCAGCACGGGGCGAGGGTGGTCACCAGGATTTTGTCGCGATAGTTTGTTTGCCTACCGGCTTTGCGGAAAGCATCCGTTTCACCATGAATGGATGGATCATTGTCTTGAACGCGTCGGTTTCGACCTCGGCTCAGAAGATGCCCCTGAGCATCGAACAAGGCCGCTCTAACAGGTACCCCGCCTTCTGAAAATCCCAATTCCGCTTCTTCCAGAGCAGGGATGAGCAAGGTTTGATAATCCATTGATAATCCTGAAATTAAGTTCAATCCAATTATTGTATCATGGCAGTCCTGCGTAAAATATGGGATTATGACAGGCTAATTTAACAGGATGACACTATATGACTGCACGCCAAGCGGACTTTTTGAATATGGATCTTTCCCGGAAGGTGGTGATTGAAACCGAAAGCATGGAGTGGCAAGGCAGTCGTGCCGACCACGTGTTGAGAAAGCCTTTGGAGAGAGAATACAGTGAGGCAGGTCGAGCCACTAGCATTGTCGAGTTTTTGCCGGGGGCGTCATTTCCGGCTCACCGCCATGATTTGGGAGAGGAGATCTTCGTATTAGAAGGGGTGTTTTCTGATGAAAAAGGAGATTACCCTGCGGGAACTTATCTGCGAAACCCGCCTGGATCAATGCATTCCCCGCACTCCAAAGAGCGTTGCAAACTGTTTGTGAAGCTGGAACAGTTTGATCCTGAGGATCAGAACAAAGTGGTCATCAATACTCTGCAAACGCCCTGGCAAGCAGGCATCGGTCATTTGCAGGTAATGGGTTTGCACAGTTTCAAAACCGAGCACACGGCGTTGGTTTTATGGCCGGAAGGCGAAAAGTTTCAGCCCCATCATCATTGGGGAGGCGAAGAGATTCTGGTATTGCAAGGGGAGTTTATCGATGAGCACGGTCGATATCCCAAGGGTACTTGGATTAGGAGTCCACATTTGAGCCTGCACGATCCTTGGGTAGAAGAGGAGACCCTGATTTGGGTCAAGACCGGGCACTTGTAAGTCCTGTGAAATATCGCTTGTCACGGCTCGCCGTTTATTGAAAACGTTGCACAAAGGAGAGTACCAACGGTAATAGAAACGGCGAGATTGAGGCTGACAATGCCATGGCCAAACCGGCAAAAGCCCCCATTTCCGGGCTGAGTTGAAACGATCTTGCCGTGCCCAATCCATGTGCTGTGACGCCCATGGCCACACCTTTGACGCTGTCATCGCGAATTTTCAAGAGTTTGAAGAGGGTGCTGCCCAGAATAGCACCCAGAATTCCGGTAATGACGACGAATACCGCGGTCAGTGTAGGCAGCCCTCCGGTTTTTTCAGAAATCCCCATGGCGATGGGGGCTGTCACTGATTTGGGGATTAGGGACAGCAGGGTCTGTTCGCTGGCACCCAGTTGCAGGGCGATGAAGTAGGCGCTGAAACCGGAGACCGTGATTCCCAATACCAGAGCGGCCGTTAAAGGCAACCAGACTTTCTTGAGTTTACCGAATTGGTCAAAAAGCGGTATGGCCAAGGCCACCGTTGCCGGTCCAAGCAGGAAATGGATGAACTGCGCGCCTGAAAAATAAGCTTCATAAGTGAGGTTGAAAGCGTACAGTACGCCCATAATCAGCAGAATGGAAAGCGCAACCGGATTCAAAAGTGGGTTGCCGCGCCCGGTTTGGTAGAGTTTTACCGCCAGTAAGTAGCTCACCAGGGTTAAGGTCAACCCAAACAGCGGGCTGGCCGAGAGGTAGACCCAGATGGCTGAATCATTTGTCATAGCCGCGCTCCGATTGGAACCATTTGGAGAACAGCATCATGCTCCAGGCGGTGACCAACAAACCTAGCACGGTGCTGATGAACAGCGCCAGAGTAATCGCCAGCCATTCCTGCTCCAATCTGGATAAATGAACCATCAACCCGACACCGGCGGGCACAAACAGTAAAGACAAGTGGGTGAGTATTTTATCGGTTGAGGCGCGCATCTCGGTCGCAAACGAAGCGCGGAGGAGTAATGTCATGAGCAACAAAAGCATGCCTACCACCGGGCCGGGTATGGGCCAAGAAAAGCCGAGTACAATAAGCTCACCAATCAGTTGATAGATTAGAAGTAGGGTGATGACGGTTAAGAACGGCATGGATTCGGTCCGATGGAATGCTTGTCAGTTAGGTGTCCATTCTAATGCTATTTTCGGACTTGGCAAAAGTCAAATTGCGGTAATTTTGTAAATATCTGTGCATCCCGGGTTGGCTTGATAACCAGGCCTGCCGGTTTTTCAGAAATGCCGATGAAAGATAAAGGTTGGATTAAAAAGCAGACGGCGGCTAAGAGTAAAACGGCTCTTCAAGGCAAATGTGTGCACTTGAAAAGCCAAATGGTTTGAACCGGTTTTCAGGAAAGATTACTTGGGAATACGGTAGCTGTAAGGTTTAGGTTCAGCCGCCAGTTTTTCGGTTTCCGCCTGTAAGGTTTTCACTTGCTCTTGCAAGCTGTTTTGCTGGTTTTTTAGGGTGTTCAGCTGTGCTTTTAATTCGCTTAGGCTTTTTTGAATCTGTTGATAATTTTGCTGTGCCTGTTTGACGGAGGTCTCCACTTGTTGGTTTGTTTGGCTTGCCAACGGTTGTTTGGAGAGGTCGGTTTGAATTTTTTTCAGTGTTTTAGACTGACTTTTGACCAAATAGATAATGTCTTTAAGCTGTTGTGCCTGGCTGGCCGACAAGGCGCTGGAAGTGACTTCACCGGTCACCATGGCTTTGGCTTGCAGGGCTTGCTGTTCGGACAGAATGCGCTCGATCAAAGACTTCAACTCCTTGTACTGGGTCTCATCCATGACTAATGTCGCAGGCTTGTTCTCGCTAACAACAGCAGGTTTGATGGCGACTTCTTCCGTAGGCGTTTCTTGTGGCGCTGCGGAAACCGCTTCTTGCTGTAAGTCGATGACGTTTTCAGAAGGACTGTCTTCGGCCTGCATCGAGTCATTCTCCACAGGAGTGGGGGAGGTTGGTTCAACTTGGGTGTGCTGTTTGTGTGTCGGGCTGATGCGTTTGATTTCAGCGGTCAGCAGCTCCAGTAGTGAAGAAATCTCATCCACTTTGATGGTGATCTGTTTGTTGTGCAAGGCATTTTCAGTTTGGATAATATCAAGCACTTCACCTTTGAACTGGTTTTCTTTTTTGTTCATGCTGTAAAGCAACCAGCCTACAACCGACATGGAGACAGCGCCCATGACGATGCTGATGATCAACATGATGGTAAAGCTTGATCTTGCCGCTTTCAACTCGTGGTTGGCCGTTTTAACCGCTTGACGCCAAGAAAAATTGGCATCGGTCAATTCAATGATTTGCGCTTTTTGGCGGTTGGCGTGTTTGATGGAAGTTTCGGCCGCTTTTTGGCTTTGAAATGCGGCTTCTTGAGAGGTTTTTGCCGCCTCTAGGGCCAGGGAGGTGGCATCAATGTTTGAGGCCGAATCCAATTTCTCGAAAGCCTTTTGTTTTTCCTGGCTGTGATTCACTTGTTTTTCGAGGGCTTCAGCCGAGTTTTCCAGCTGTTCCAGTTCTTCAAGTAGATCGTCGGTAATTTGGTTGTCATTCATGGCATGGGCCTATGTGCTTATTCAGGTTTCAATTCTGCGATGCGAGTTTTCAGGCTCAAGTTAATCGATTTCAATTGCTGGTTTTTCTCTTTTATTTCCGCTAGCTGTTGGTCGATTTCATCCATGGAAAGTGTGCCATCCAAACCTTCCAGTTCCAAAGTATAACCGGCGTTTTTCGCGGCTTCAAATGCTCTTTCTGCCGCGGCAAAGGTCGCTTCAATGGCTTTTTGAGTCCTTTCGGCAGACTCATGTGCCTTGCGGGTAGTGGCGATGGCCAATAAAGTGGCCTCCTGAGCCGTATCCTTTACCTCAGAAGCGATGGCTTGAACTTCCTGGTCGATGGAAATCGCTTGCTCCATGTTTTCGATGGAGTCGGTGGCCTGATTGATCATGTGGGCGTCATCTGCTTCGGTTGATTCTTCCGTGTTGCGATCTGAATCGGACATGGCGGTCTGAATCGCTTCGACTTCTTCGAATTCATCCAGTCCATTTTCTTCCATTTGATCCTGCAGTGCTTCAGAATTCGAAATATCTGGAGTTTCGGTAATTTCCGAGATTTCGTTTTCCATCATGACCTCGTCCATGCTTTCGTCGCTTGGCTCGTCGATTTCATCGTTTTCCTTGTCATTTTCAAGGGATGGGTCATTGGATTCTTCGGATTCGCTGGATTCGGCTTCCTCAAGCACCATCTCATCCGAGTTTAAAGCTTCGACTTCGTCAGCCGGGTTCATCAGGTCGTCTATTTCTGTGTCGCTTATTTCAGTCTCTGAAGTCTCGGTAGCGGATTCTTCTGTCAGGCTGTCATCAAACGATTCTGCAAGGGGTTCCGATGGCTCTGCAATGGCTTCTTCTTCCAGGTCTTCGCTATTCTCTTTGTCTGAGGCATTGTCTTTGATTATCTCTTCTTGAGAATCAGTTCCCGTGACTTCGAGTTCGGCGTTTTTAGGGGGCTCGCTTGCAAGCTCGTTGAGCATCGATTCCATCTCATCCAAGTTTTGTGGTGCGGGCTCCGAAGGTTCCGTCTCAATATCCGTCACATCAGTATCACTTGTTGTGACTGTCTCCGCTTCACCGGCTGCGGCCAGAATGGAGTCGATGTCATCCAGATCGAGGGTTTCGTCATCGGTGGCATCGGGTTCAACCGTTGGCTCAACAGCAGGCTTATCCTCAACTTCAATCGAGGTTTCATCTTCGCCGGCGTTGGCCTGTTGAACGGCCATCAGAAGTTCGTCCACATCGGTTTCGTTGTTGTCTTGGTCTAGCTGTTCGGATGGCAGTTCGCCCATCATTTCGAGCATTTCCAAGGTTGCTTTATCGTCCTGTTGTAAATCGATGTCTGACATTCTGATTGGCCCTTTGCAAAAAGTGGTACGTTGTTGCAGAGTTTAAGCATTATTTATGCCATGTTTTTTGTTCGACCTTCAATGAATGCCGTAAAGTCGGCCGGGCAGGTGATGCTCATAGCTTGTAGGCTCACTGGATGGGTGAAATGTAACGCTTGGGCGTGCAACATCAGTCTCGGCATCAACTCCAAGCTGTATGGGTCGGCATACAGGTTGTCGCCTAAAATAGGGTGGCCAAGGGCTTTCATATGCAAACGCAATTGATGGGACCGACCTGTGACCGGAGTCAGTTCGACCTCAAAAAACTCGGGATATTGTTGCAGTAATTGCCAGTGTGTTTCCGCGTATTTGCCATGTATACAGTCAATCATCTGCAATGGACGCCGTTCCCAGTCACACCGCATTGGCAGTCTGACGTTGCCCGAAGTTTGAGTGGGTTTGCCCGCGCACAGAGCTCGGTAGGACTTCTGTGTAAGGCGGTCCTGGAATTGACGGCTTAAGTCTTTATGGGCTTGCGGGTTTCGTGCAAACAGCATGATGCCGCTGGTGTCCATGTCCAGGCGGTGCACCACCAGTGCATCAGGAAAGTGGATTTGTAGGTGTGAAATCAGGCACTCCTGTTTATCCGGGCCGCGTCCGGGAACGGATAATAGGCCGGAAGGTTTGTTTGCGACAATGATGCTGTCGTCCACATAAAGTATCCAGTCATCTGAATAGTCAAATAAAGGTTGAGTGGCAGTTGTGGTTGCGGCAGAGGAGTGCATTTTGATTGATTGGCCTGTAAACTAATGGGCCTATTTTAACGAAGGTTGATCGGATTATGTCTGAAAAAGTAAAAGTCTTATTTGTCTGCATGGGCAATATTTGCCGTTCTCCTACCGCTCATGCGGTATTTCGTAAGTTGGTCAGAGATGAAGCGCTGGATGCGTTAATTGAAATCGACTCGGCCGGTACCCATGCCTACCATGTTGGTAATCCTCCGGATTCACGTTCTATGGAAGTGGCACGCGATCGCGGCATTGAGATGCAGGATTTGAGGGCGAGAAAAGTCGATTTTGGAGACTTTATCGAGTATGACTATATTCTGGCCATGGATGAGGCGAATTACAGCTTGTTGAAAGAGCAGGCATTGCCCGAGCATTTTTCCAAAATAACTATGTTTCTTGAATTTGCCGAACAGTTTGCTCAAACCGAAGTGCCTGATCCATATTACGGTGGCCCGCAGGGTTTTGACCTGGTGTTTGATATGGTGACCGATGCGTCGGAAGGTTTGTTGAGGCATATCAAGCAGGAGAAGCTGAATTTAAAATAAGCAGGCCTGGTTAGAGTGCAATAGGGAACTTGATTCCGTTTTACAGGGATATTGTCCCGTCCTAAAATACGTTGACGGTTTTAAATAAGGTCAGTTACGTAAGTAACTGGCCTTTTTTGTGCACTTCTTCTGGCGTTTTCATTCCAAGACTCAGGTGCGGTCTGTATTCATTATAAAGCCTTACTGATTCGTCAATCAGGATTTTAAGTTCGTTAAAGGTTTTACATTTATACAGTAAAAACTCTTGCTTTAAAATTCCGTTCACTCGCTCGGCAAGTGCATTTTGATAGCAGTCATAGCCATCGGTCATCGATGGCCTGACACCATGTTTTCTTAAGCTCGATTGATAACGCTCTGAGCAGTATTGTGAGCCTCTGTCTGAGTGGTGGATGAGCTGGTTTTTATAGTCTTTACCTTTTACGGATTGTTCAAAGGCTTGAACCATATTGCCAGCTTTCATATCGTGGCTGAGCTTATGTCCAACGATCTTGCGTGAGTAGGCATCCGTTACTAATGACAGGTAGTGAATGCCTTGTTCACTTTCTACATAGGTGATGTCGCTGACAAACACTTGTTCAGGTTGCGTTAAGTTTGGCTCAACGTAAAGGTTGGGATGCTTTTTCATCCAGTGTTTACTATAGGTTGTTTTGATGTAACTCTTTGTGGGTTTCACTAACAGACCCAAGCTGCGTAAGCAGCTAAATAGGCCGTCTCGGCCTATTTTAATATCGAGTGATTCCAGTGTGTCTTTAATAAGATGATAAAGCTTTCTCGTGCCGAGTCGTGGTAGTTTTCTTCTAATATCCAGCACAATACTTTCTATGCGTTGCCATTGCTCATAGCGCTTTTCATCTCGAGTCTTAGCTTGGTAATAGGCTTGTCTTGATAAGCCAAACAATTGGCACAGGTGCGTTAGACTGACTCTTTTTTGTTGCCGTCTTTTTTCAATTGTTTGGCTAAGTGCTTTTTTCTGAGCTGCGTTCCGTACTGACTATCCAGAAGATCGACCATTTCATTTAGAATGCTATTTTTGAGCTGTTCGTCTGATAGCTGGCGCTCTAGACGTTTGATGGCTTGTGCTGGGGTTTCGGGGGCAGTCTTGGATTGGGGTTTTGACACGGTCGGTTCCTTATGGAGTTTTGTCCAGTCCAGATTACCATGTTTTCTCAACCAGGTTAATACAGTACTACGGCCTTGGATGCCGTAATGTTTTTGAGCTTGCTTGTAGGTAAACGTGCCTTTTTCTACTTGTTCTACAACGGATAATTTAAAGCCTAGAGTGTAATCACGTTGGGTTCTTTTTCTATGCGGAATGTCCATGGATAGGTCTCCAATGTGTCAACCTATTTCAGGACGGGACATATCAAATAAAAAAGGCGCTATTTCATAGCGCCTTTTTTATTGTCCACTGACTATAAAAGTCAAATGTTTAGCCAATCACTCGGTCGGCTCGTTGACCTTTTCCGGTTGTTGGTTTTCTGTTTGAGATTCACTTTCGTTAGCGGATTTTTTGGAATCCGGTTTTGAACGAGAGCGGTCTCTTCTTCTTGGGCGACTGCGAGAAGGTCTTGATTTCTTCTCTTGTTCTGTCGGCTGTTCACTTGACGGTTCGGTGACGTTTTCCACCTTGTCAGCAGTCTCGTTTTTTACTTCAGGCTGGCTGACCACGGTTTCAGTTGGTTTTTCGGCCTGAGGTTCACCCTTAGATTCGACTTTTGGTTCGGCCTGAGCTTGTGGTGCAATTTCAGGCGTTGGAGTCGGCAGTGTCTTGGCTGCCGCGTGCTCAGGGTGAGGAGAATCGATCGACATAGTTTCGGCTCCGGCCGGTGCGCGACGACGGCGATTATAGTTTCGACTGTTGTAGCGGCTACGGCGACGTTGACCGGTACGACGACCTTTGTTGTCTTCCTCTTTCTGAGAAGATTCCGGCCCAGTAGAGCGGCTATCAGTCTGATCGGAATCGACTTTGGCCTCATTTCCTTTAGGTGCTCTTCTCGGTCTGTCGCCTGCCTTTTCGGAGCGATTATCGGTTGAAGTCTCCTGCTTGGCTTTAAGGTCACCTTGATCCGTCGCTTTAGGTTCGCGATCCTTGCGTGGGCGACGGTCACGTTGTGGTCTGCGAGGCTTGCCTTGTTCTGCGTTCTGGTCTCCACTTTCTTCGCGTTTTTCACGAGGTTCGTTGCCACGTTTATTGGCTTGATCCTTATCCTGGTCATCCGCATTGCGACGACGGTTGTTGCGGCGGTTGGACGGACGGTTGCCACCGCTTCTACGGTTATCTTTGCGTTGACGACCCTGTTGTGAAGCATCGCTTTTTTTAGAGGTTTCTTCCGGGGCTTCTTCAGCTGTGCTGAATAAAGCTTTCCAGACTCGAGCCAATAGTCCCGGCTTGGATTCGGCAGAGGATGCAGCCTTTGGTGCCGTGGCACTTGGCGGTGGCGCACTTGGCTGAACATTCTTAATCGCCGGTTCTTCCGGAGCCGCTGGTTTTGCCGGTTCAATTACCAGGTGGTCTTCCGGCAGAATCATCTCTTTGATTTCATAGCTGGCATTGGAGGAGGAATCTTCACCGTTGCGAGTTCGTTCCATGCTGTATTGCGGGGTTTCCAAATGCTCGTTCGGCACAATCAGAACATGCAGATTGTGACGATCTTCAATTTTAGTGATTTGATTACGCTTTTCGTTTAAAAGGAACGTTGCCACATCAACCGGCAGTTGCACGGTGACGCGACGGGTGTTTTCCTTCATGGATTCTTCTTCAAGCAGACGAAGAATGGACAGCGCAAGTGACTCAACACCACGAATCACCCCAACGCCTTTACAGCGTGGGCAGACGATCTGTGTGGATTCATCGATCGAAGGGCGCAGACGTTGGCGTGACATTTCGAGCAGGCCAAAGCGAGAGATCTTGCCAATCTGTACACGGGCACGATCTGATTTGACCGCTTCTTTGATTTTGTTTTCCACTTCACGTTGGTGGCGGTTGGAATGCATGTCGATGAAGTCGATAACCACCAGTCCGCCAATGTCGCGCAGACGTAACTGGCGTGCGATTTCGCAAGCCGCTTCCATGTTGGTATGGAAGGCGGTCTCTTCAATGTCGCCACCTTTAGTGGAGCGGCTTGAGTTGATGTCGATGGCGGTCAAGGCCTCGGTGATGTCAATGACAATGGCACCACCTGAGGGTAGGGTGACTTCGCGCTGGTAGGCGGATTCGATTTGAGATTCAATCTGAAAACGCGTAAACAGCGGAATGGTGTCTTGATAGGGTTTGACCTTGTAGACCTGCTGCGGCATCACGTGCTGAATAAAGTCACGTGCCTTGTGGAAGGTCTCCATGTCATCAATGATGATTTCACCGATATCCTGACGCAGGTAGTCGCGAATCGCCAGAATGACCATATCGGACTCCTGGTGAATCAAAAACGGAGCCGGTTTGGAGTCGGCCGCTTTTAGAATGGCATCCCAGAGTTGCACTAGGTAGCTGACGCCCCATTGCAGTTCTTCAGAACTTTTTCCGACACCGGCGGTGCGAATGATTAAACCCATGCCTTCCGGAATGTCGAGATCGCGCAGTGAATCGCGGATTTCAGATCGATCATCCCCTTCGATGCGGCGTGAAATTCCACCGGCTTTCGGGTTGTTTGGCATCATGACGATGTAAGGGCCCGCCAAGGTGATTTGTGTGGTCAGTGCCGCACCTTTATTGCCGCGTTCTTCTTTTTGAACTTGAACAATGACTTCTTGGCCTTCGCTGAGAATGTCTTTGATGCTGTAGCGTCCGGATTCCGGTTTGCTGTCAGGATAGTATTGTTCAGCGATTTCCTTGAAAGGCAAAAAGCCGTGTCGGTCTGAACCGTAGTCCACAAATGCCGCTTCCAAGCTTGGTTCGATGCGAGTGATGCGGCCTTTGTAGATATTGGCTTTTTTCTTTTGGTGAAGTGGGGTTTCTACGTCTAGATCATATAGGGTTTGTCCATCGACAAGTGCAATGCGCAGCTCTTCGGGCTGGGTCGCATTTATGAGCATTCTTTTCATGCTGTTCTCTTTAGTTGTTTCAAAAACACGTTAACTACAAGAGATACGGGGGACTTCGACGGGAACAAAGCCGATTGCTCGGAAGGCTTAGTAGCCGGATAGGCCTACTAAGGTCGTAAAAATTCAATTCTGGCGAATTGTTGTCTGCTTTATGGTGGGTAAACAGCGTTTTGGATGTGAATGAAAATTGTTAGTGGATTACGATTGTGTCGTTTTTTCAAGGACTAACAGGTTGGTTTTTTAACCGTGACTCATCTTAAATTAAATAGGTGTTTAAGGAGTCGATTCACAATAATCTTATTTGTTTACCAGTCGGCATTTAAATCACCGACGTTTGTTACAACATTTTTATCGAGCTTAATGGTTTTTTTATTGGGATTTGGCATTAAGCTCTAGCCAGGCTCAAGCAAATGAATTTTGCTTGAGAGTCGTGCAATTCTTACGATATTGGTCTTTGTCCCGTATCATTAATCAGGCGTCTTATAACTCGATGTTTTGAAAGTCGCGCCCGTTAATTTGGGGTCCACTCGTTTAAATTCGAGCAATTGGCTATCGATTTAAACGGAGTTTGTCACAGTATCGTCTGTAAGTGTGTTTTTGATGGGTGATTTAAAAGGTTCAAAGCCTTATATATAAAGTGCTGTGAACCGATTTTCAAAATTCCTGCACAGTTTTGAGTTGTGCCATCTCTAACATACGCTTACAAATTAAGCCACGCAAATATAGCACTCATTTTGTCGCTATGCAATGACATATTATCAAACACCGGGTAAACTGACGCCAAATTAACAGAGAGTCGCCCATTCCCCCAGTTTCTCGCGGGGTTGTGTATATTGGGTGTGAGAAGGATTAGGCAAGGAATGGTAAGGCTATGACGGCGCAATCGCCAAAAGTTCAGTTTGTAACAGTCACCGAAGAAGATGAAGGACAAAGGGTCGATAATTTTTTAATGCGTTTTTTAAGAAAGGCACCTAAGACTTTGGTTTATCGGATTATTCGCAAGGGCGAGGTCAGGGTCAATAAGGGGCGTGTCAAGGCGCAAACCCGTTTGGTTTCAGGGGATGTGGTGCGCATTCCGCCGGTAAGTGTTCCAGAGGCCAAAACCGTTGTGGAAAGTGATATCCCGCGCAGCCAGATGCAGCGTATTGAAGACAATATTCTTTTCGAAGACAAAGACCTCATGGTGGTCAACAAGCCTTCCGGGGTGGCGGTGCATGGTGGCAGCGGAGTTAACTGGGGTTTGATTGAAGTGGTGAGGTTGTTGCGCCCCTTGGCCAAAAGGTTGGAATTGGTGCACCGGATTGACCGTGATACATCGGGCTGCCTGTTGATTGCCAAAAAAGCTTCGGTTTTGAAAGACCTGCAACAACAGATTCGCGACAATAAATTGGATAAACGTTATTTGGCGATTGTCGAGGGGCGCTGGCCAAAACGCAAACATAAGGTGGATTTGCCTTTGCGTAAGGACCGCCCCAAAGAGGGTGGCTGGCATGTGGTGGTGGCTGCGGATGGCAAGCCTTCGGTGAGTTTTTTCACGGTGGAACGGCATTTGCGTGAGTGTGATTTGGTGTCGGTCAAGTTGGAAACCGGTCGCACGCATCAGATTCGTGTGCATGCCTTGTCGCAAGGTTGTGCGTTGATTGGGGATGATAAGTACGGTGACCGTGATGTAAATAAACGGTTTCGTCCTTTAGGTCTGAAACGCTTGGGTTTGCATGCCCAGTTTCTTGGGTTTACTCATCCGGTCACCAAGCAGTGGATGTGTATTGAAGCGCCTTTGTGGCCCGATTTTAAAAAGATTATTGAGACCTTGGCGTTGCCGGGAAACGTTGAGTAAGAGTTAGGTGGTGGGTGAAGTGAAAAAATATGAGTTAGTGATTTTTGATTGGGATGGCACCTTGATGAATTCTGAAGCGCGTATTGTGGCGTCGATTCAAGCGGCGGCCGAGCGCTGCGGTTTGCCAGTATTATCGGATCATGAGTCTAAGCAGATTATCGGCTTGAGTTTGGAGAAGGCGATTTTGGGTCTGTATCCCGAGGTCGGTGTCGACCAGATTGAAGCGATGGCGCAAGCTTATACCCAGTGTTTTTTGCACGAAAGTGAAGTGGCCATGGAAGCGTTTGACGGTGCCGAAGCCATGCTTTTCAGTTTGAAGAATCAGGGGGTCAAGCTGGCGATTGCCACAGGCAAAAGCCGTAAAGGGCTGGATCAGGTTCTGCAGGAGTGTGGGTTTGGAGTCTATTTTGACATGACACGCACGCCGGTAGAGTCGGCTTCCAAGCCGGACCCTTTAATGTTGGAACAGATATTGGCCGAGTTGGATGTTCCGCTGGAGTCGGCGTTGATGGTGGGAGATACGACTTTCGATCTGCAGATGGCGCGCAATATTAATATGGATCGTGTGGCCCTGGCGCATGGAGTGCATGAATCGCATGAGTTGGATGTGCACGAACCCTTGGCACATTTTGAAGATTTGCATGCCCTGCATGCGTGGCTGATGACGCGGATTTGATCTTATTTAATAATTCAAAGGGTGTAATGGCACGCTCATTATATTAATGAGTAACGGCAAATAGAAATGAACAGGCCTGTATGGCCTGTTTTTTATTGAGGTGAGTTTTTTATTCCGCTAGTGGGAGGGTGATGCCCATTTCTTGAAAGATGGTGGTCAGCTCAATGAGCGGCAATCCAATCAAAGCATTGGGGTCGCGACTTTGTATGCTTGAGAAGAGTGTGATGCCAAGTCCTTCCGATTTAAAACTTCCTGCGCATTGATAGGGTGTTTCGGCCAGTAGGTAATTCTGAATGGTTGTCTCGTTCAGGGGCCTGAAGTGCACAATGGTTTCGTCATGCCGTTGGTGGTAGCTTTGAGTGCGTGGATCAAATACCACCAGGCCTGTATAGAAGGTGATTGACTGGCCGCTGAAGTCCTGCAATTGTTTGACAGCGTTTTCGTGAGTGTGCGGTTTGCCGATTGCTTGGTTGTTAAAGGTTGCGCACTGATCCGAGGCAATAGTGATGTGGTCGGGAAACTGCTCGGCAATAGTTTTGGCCTTGAGTCGTGACAGGCGTTGTACCATGTCCAGTGGTGACTCGTTTTCAAGTGGGGTTTCATCCACCTGCGGCGCGTTTTGTGCAAAGGGCAATTGTAGCTTTTCCAGCAATGCCTTCCTGAAAGGGGAGGAAGAGCCGAGAATGATTGGTGGCAATTGATTCTTGTGTGTGATTTTTTGCATAAAAGTATTGGACTATTTGAGTTAGAATATGAGGCTTGGGTTCCGGGCCGTTTATGTGGTTGAAATCGAGAGGGTTTCTCCAGATTTAAACTGAAAGTATGTCTTTGTTTTAAAGAATGTTTATGAAATATCTAGGTCGTAAACATTTTTTGTAAAAAAGCCGCCTTTTTTTTGACTTAATTAACTGATACAGGTATTATTCGCCGCTATGTTTGAGAAGCTTCCCGAATTGATTGATCCGCTTTACATGGCTAACCATAATAAACATATTGTGGCACGAGTCAATCAGGGGCGTTTAAAGCGCCTTGCTGAGCTGGTTTTGGATCATGATCGTGATGTGATGGTTGAAATGGACTTCTTTTATGATAAGGCGCTGAAAATGCCAGCCTATAGCATGAAGTTGGAAACCACTTTAAATTTAGAATGCCAACGTTCTTTAGAGGCATTTGACTATCCAGTAAAGACGGCCGTTAAGGGCGTGTTGGCGGAATCATCAGCCGTGGTTGATGAGGTTCCGGACGATGTGGAAATCTTTGAACTTCTTGAAGAGAGAGTTTCTCTGCCGGAATGGGTGGAGGATGAACTGCTTTTATGTGTGCCCCTTGCGCCCATGAAAGAAGGAAGTTCAATGGACTATGAAAATAGATCGGATTCCGCATTGGACGAAGAGATTGAATTAGAGAGCGGTTCTGATGATCAGGACTCTCAAAAACCTAATCCGTTTGCAGTGTTGCAAGGGTTAAAGAAATAGATTGATTAATTTTTAGGAGATTGACATGGCTGTTCAAAAGAGTCGTAAAACCCCATCAAGACGTGGTATGCGTCGTTCTCACGATGCGTTATCTGCACCGACTTTGACGGTTGACGAAACAACAGGTGAAGTTCACCGTCGTCACCACGTTACCGCTGATGGTTACTACAAAGGTAAAAAAGTCGTTCAAGATAAAGGCTAAGTTGTCTTGAGTATTAAAATTGCCATCGACGCAATGGGCGGTGACCACGGCATCTCGGTCACCGTTCCAGCTTCACTAGATGCACTGTCTAAGTTTTCTGATATTCACGTTGTTCTGGTCGGTAAAGAAGACCTGATCCACGCTGAGTTGTCCAAATATCAATACGATGTCTCCCGGGTAACCGTTCAGCATGCCGAACAAGTGGTTGAAATGGATGACCTGCCTTCAAAAGCCCTAAGAAATAAACGCCAATCCTCCATGCGAATCGCCCTTAATTTGGTTAAGGAAGATGAGGCCCAAGCCTGCGTCAGTGCCGGCAATACCGGAGCTTTGATGGCCGTTGCCAAGTTTGTGTTAAAGACCCTGCCCGATATTGATCGTCCAGCCATCTGCACGTCTATGCCGACCATGAAAGGGCATGTCCACGTACTTGATTTGGGTGCCAATGTCGGAATTGACGGTGATACCCTGGCGCAATTTGCGATCATGGGTTCGGTGCTGGCCAAGGCGGTGGATGATAATCCGCATCCTAAAGTCGGCTTGTTGAACATCGGTGAGGAAGAAATCAAAGGGCATCAGCGTATCAAGGATGCACACCAGATTCTGCAAGGAACCAATATCAACTATGTCGGTTATGTTGAAGGGGATGACATCTATAAGGGCGATACCGACGTCGTCGCTTGTGACGGTTTTGACGGTAATATCGCTCTGAAGTCCAGTGAAGGGGTGGCCAAAATGATCTCCTTCTACCTGAAGGATGCCTTTAAGAAAAATCTGTTGACGAAGCTGGTCGCGCTTTTGGCTTACCCTGTGTTAAAGTCCTTTAAAGATAAGGTCGATCCGCGTCGGTATAACGGAGCGTCCTTATTGGGGTTGAAGAAGATTGTCATCAAAAGCCATGGCGGTGCCGATCAGTTTTCGTTTTTGCATGCCATTGCCGAAGCGCGACTGGAAGTCAGTAAAAATGTTCCAGCGCTTATTTCTGCAGAAGTGTCCAGCCTGATTAAACGTCAAACCTCTGAGAAGGTCGGTTAAAGACCGACGTTTTTCGGACAGGCCTGTTGGAAACTACAAAAATAAAAAGAATAGTCTCATGAATCAAAAAATCTACAGTCGTATTATTGGAACAGGTGGCTATCTGCCGGAAAAGGTCCTCACGAACCTGGATCTTGAAAAAATGGTGGAAACCAGCGACGAATGGATTCAAGAGCGAACCGGTATTCAGCAAAGACATATTGCCGCCGACGGTGAAACGACCTGTGATCTAGCCGAGCAAGCTTCCCTAAAAGCGATTGAGATGGCTGGCATCGATGCCCAGTCGATCGATCTGATCATCGTCGCAACCACCACCCCGGATAAAATTTTTCCAAGCACCGCCTGTTTGTTGCAGCAGAAACTGAATATCAAAGGCTCACCAGCATTTGATGTTCAGGCCGTTTGTTCAGGTTTTGTTTATGCCTTGAGTGTGGCGGATCAATTTATCAAAACCGGTATGTCGAAACGCGCCTTAGTGGTCGGGGCGGAAACTCTGTCGCGTATCACGAATTGGAGTGATCGTAATACTTGTGTTTTGTTTGGGGATGGAGCTGGCGCGGTGATTTTAGAGGCGTCTTCGGAGCCTGGAATTTTATCCACCCATATCCATGCCGACGGCCAGTACGAAGAGTTGCTGCACGTCCCGTCCGGCCCATCCAAATTGCCGAAAACCGATGAAATTGCGGAAAGAACCATGTCAATGAAAGGCAATGAAGTCTTTAAGGTGGCCGTTAACACCTTGAGCCGCATTGCCACAGAAACCTTAGAGGCCAATGACATGCACAAAGAGGACATTGATTGGTTGGTGCCGCATCAAGCGAACTTGAGAATTATTAAAGCGACCGCCAAAAAACTGAAGTTGGCTGATGATCAGACGGTGGTCACCGTGCATAAACACGCGAATACTTCGAGCGCTTCAGTGCCGCTTGCTCTGGACGAGGCTGTACGGGATGGACGTATTCAGCGAGGACAGACGATTTTGATTGAAGCGTTTGGCGGTGGTTTCACTTGGGGTTCCGCACTGATCAAGTATTAAGAACATTTGAGTAGAATAAGAAGTGAAAGTGGTTTTTGGTTTCTGGTAGATTGGAAGTCATCAATCAAAATGAATTGAGTTAGGAATTGTTTATGTCATATGCATTTGTTTTCCCTGGGCAGGGTTCGCAGTCTGTTGGAATGTTGGCCGAACTGGCTGAAACACATTCTTCGGTAAAAGAGGTCTTTACTGAAGCGTCTGATGCATTGGGTTATGACCTGTGGAATCTTGTCCAAAATGATCCAGAGGGTAAGCTGAACCAAACCGACGTGACCCAGCCGGCGATGTTGGCCGCCGGAATTGCTGTTTACCGTACACTGGCTGAACAGAAAGCTGTGTCTCCTGCTTATATGGCAGGGCATTCTTTGGGTGAGTACAGCGCTTTGGTGGCCAGTGGCGTGATGACTTTGGCTCAAGGGATTGAGTTGGTTGCAGAGCGTGGCCGTTTGATGCAGTCGGCCGTGCCGGAAGGGCAAGGTGCTATGGCTGCGGTACTTGGGCTGGAAGACGCTCAGGTGGTGGCTGTGTGCGAGCAGGTGTCAGGTGTGGTTGAGGCTGTCAATTTCAATTCGCCCGGCCAGGTCGTGATTGCCGGCGAAAAAGTCGCAGTTGAAGCCGCTATGGAGGCTGCCACAGAGGCCGGAGCAAGCCGTGTTGTTCCGCTTCCGGTGAGTGTGCCATCGCACTGTTCGTTGATGAAGCCGGCCGCCGATGCCTTGCAGGAAAAACTGGCGGGCATGACTTTTTCCGAAGCGAGCACGCCGGTCTTGCATAACGTTAATGTCGAAGTGTCGCAATCTGCCGAGCAGATCAAGCAGGCCTTGGTTCAACAGCTTTACCGTCCGGTGCAATGGGTTAAGACGGTTGAAGCAATGAAAGCCAATGGTGTTGATCAGTTGTTTGAGCTGGGACCAGGAAAGGTTTTGATGGGCTTGAATCGCAGGATTGACCGTAAAATGGGCATGGTCGCAGTTTATGACAATGCCACACTGGAAAAAGCCATTTCAAGTTTATAGAATAGTCGCTATTCGAATCATTTTAGTAAGGAACAAAGTATGTTAACAGGTAAAGTTGCATTGGTGACCGGAGCCAGTCGCGGAATTGGTAAAGCGATCGCTTTAGATTTAGCGGCACAGGGTGCAACCGTAATTGGTACAGCCACTTCCGAAGGCGGTGCTGAAAAAATCAGTGCTTACTTGTCCGAAGCGGGTGCGCAGGGTGCGGGTAAATGTCTGAATGTCACGGATGCGCAGATGATCACGGATGTATTGGCTGAAATCACCAAAGAGTTTGGCGTACCGACCATTCTCGTGAATAACGCCGGCATTACCCGTGACAATCTATTGATGCGCATGAAGGATGAGGAGTGGGATGACATCATCCAGACCAACCTGAGTTCGGTTTATCGTATGAGCAAAGCCTGTTTGCGTGGCATGATGAAAGCCAAAGGTGGACGCATTATCAATATCGCTTCCGTGGTTGGGGTTATGGGTAATGCCGGGCAGACCAACTATGCCGCAGCTAAAGCGGGCATCATTGGTTTCAGTAAATCTTTGGCACGTGAAGTGGGGGCCAGAAACATTACTGTGAACACCATTGCCCCTGGGTTTATCGATACCGATATGACACGTGCTTTGCCTGAAGAACAGCGTGCCGCCTTGACCAATCAGATTCCGTTGAGTCGTTTGGGCGAACCTGAAGACATTGCCAAATCGGTCACTTTTTTGGCTGGCGAAGGTGGCTCTTACATTACCGGACAGACCTTGAACGTCAACGGCGGAATGTACATGATTTAATGCCGAGTGGCATCGATTGCCGTTCGATTTATGATTCAAATCAAGAAAAGCGTAATTAAAAACTTGATAATCTAAGCAGATAAAGCGAAAATACGAAAAATTATTTAACCCTATTTTTAAACACTATAAGAAGACTGGAGAATTCCATGAGCAGTATTGAAGAACGCGTAAAGAAAATTGTTGTTGAGCAATTAGGTGTAGAAGAAGATCAGGTAACGGCTGATGCATCATTTGTAGATGACTTAGGTGCGGATTCTCTAGACACTGTTGAGCTAGTAATGGCTCTAGAAGAAGAATTTGATTGCGAAATTCCTGATGAAGAAGCAGAGAAAATCGCAACTTTGGCGCAAGCTAAAGCGTACATCGAAGCAAACTTGGATTAATTCCAGGGTCTCGAACCTGCGTTTGTTGACGAGAAAGCCGTATTTTTACGGCTTTTTTTATATATGGACTTTAAAAATGAGGATGCATTTTGTCTAAGCGTCGTGTTGTGATTACCGGTTTGGGGGCTTTGACGCCTGTAGGATTAACGGTTTCAGAAACTTGGGAAAGTCTGTTGGCAGGCAAAAGCGGTATCGATTACCTGACCAAGTTTGATACTGAACCTTTTTCAGTCAAGTTTGGCGGAGTGATCAAAGGCTTTGAAGTCACCGATTATATCTCTGCCAAAGAAGCGAAAAAGATGGACCCTTTTATTCATTACGGCATTGCTGCAGGCGTGCAGGCGATTCGTGATTCGGGAATTGAAGTCACAGAAGAGAATGCCACTCGAATCGGTGTGTCCATCGGTTCCGGAATCGGCGGAATCGGTTCAATCGAAAATCAGCATGCAATCGCTCAGAAGTCTGGCCCGCGTCGTATTTCACCTTTTTTTGTACCCAGTGCCATCATTAATATGATTTCAGGTAACCTGTCTATCATGTTTGGTTTGAAAGGCCCGAATATGGCGATTGGTACTGCGTGTGCCACTGGAACGCACAGCATTGGTGATGCCGCCCGCATGATCGAATACGGCGATGTCGATATGATGGTGGCCGGCGGTGCCGAATATGCGACCACCGAACTCGGCTTGGGTGGGTTTGCGGCGGCAAGAGCTTTATCCACGCGTAATGACAATCCTCAGGCAGCGAGTCGTCCTTGGGACAAAGACCGTGACGGTTTTGTGTTGAGTGACGGAGCCGGAGCGGTGATGCTGGAAGAGTATGAGCACGCCAAGGCACGTGGTGCCAAAATCTACGCCGAAGTCTTGGGCTTTGGAATGAGTGGTGACGCTTACCACATGACCTTACCGGCCAAAGGCGGAGAAGGTGCAGCGCGTTGTATGGCTACCGCCTTGAACAATGCCAAACTGGATGTCTCCAAAATCAATTACATCAACGCACATGGCACTTCGACGCCGGCTGGCGATGTATGCGAAACCATGGCGGTTAAATCGACTTTTGGCGAGCATGCATACAATTTGGCGATGAGTTCGACCAAGTCCATGACTGGTCACGCTTTAGGTGCGGCCGGGGCGATGGAGGCGGTCTTTACCGCTTTGGCAATCAAAGAGCAGAAGTTGCCGCCAACCATCAATCTGGAAAACCCCGAAGAGGGGTGTGATTTGGATTATGTGGCCAACGAAGCACGTGATGCCAAGGTCGATTTTGCGCTTTCAAACTCATTCGGTTTTGGTGGAACCAACGCCAGTTTGGTGTTGGGTAAAGTATAATCGTTACTTTTCACCCGACACAGTTAATTGAGAAGCGTAAGCATGGATAGAAGCCAATCTATCAAAACCCAGCAGGCTGTACACATACAGCCTGTTTGCGTTTCTGAGAACCAGCATTTGGATCTTGCCACATTGCATCAGTTGCACCCTCAGCGTTATCCGTTTTTACTGGAAAGCGTCGCTCAGGGGGTGTTGGGCCAGTACGATATTCTATTTGCATTTCCACAAGAGGTGATCCGCTTAGAGGATGTGGCGGATATCGTGCGCTTCCAATCCGAGGTCAAACAGACGTTTTCAGACATGAAATTGACGGAAACGGATTGTCATTTGCCGTTTTACGGGGGCTGGTTTGCGTATTTCAGTTACGATTATGCTCAGGCGATTGAACCCAGTTTGGACTTGCCAAGCTCGCAATTTCCACTCGCCAACCTGACCCGAGTTCCGACTGCTGTGGTGGTGAATCATCAAACCGCAGAGGTTCAAATTGTTGCCGAACCTGAATTTGCGCACCTGATACCGCAGATTCAAGCGGATATCGAATCAGCCTTGACGACACCGGTGAACGAGCGCGCGATTCAAATCCAAAATGCTCAGGAAGAACCGGAACAGAAGTATCTGGAGGGCGTCAAAGCCATAAAAGAATATATTCTTTCCGGGGACATTTTTCAGGTCAATCTGTCGCGTCTCTGGCAGGTCGAACTGGCGGAGAAGTCTAATTATGTGGATGTTTATCGTGCCTTGCGTACTCATAACCCGGCTCCGTTTGCGGCTTTGGCTTATTTTGATGAACAGCAACCGTGGAGCATCATCAGCTCTTCACCCGAGCGATTGGTCAAGTATCAGCCCCCCTGGGTAGAAACCCGCCCGATAGCCGGAACCCGCAAACGCAGTGATGATTTGGCGACCGATCAGGCATTGATTGATGAATTGATTTCGCACCCCAAAGAGCGCGCCGAACACATCATGTTGATTGACCTGGAACGCAATGATTTGGGGCGAATTTGTCAGCCCGGTACGGTTGAAGTCAATGAGTTGATGGTGGTGGAGACCTATGAGCATGTGCATCACATCGTCTCCAATGTGCGCGGCCAGTTGCAAGACGGCTATGATCCGCTGGACATTGTACATGCCCTGTTTCCGGGAGGCACTATTACCGGTTGTCCGAAAGTTCGTTGCATGGAGATCATCGCCGAACTCGAACAGATGCCCAGAGAAGCCTACACCGGTTCTTTGGGATACATCAATCGTGATGGTTCCCTGGATTTAAATATTCTGATTCGCACCATGGTGCATAGCCAGCAGGGTGAACAGTCAATTGTTCAGTTTCGAGCCGGAGCCGGCATCGTTGCGGATTCGGATCCGCAACATGAATTGACTGAAACCCGCCATAAGGCTAAAGGCTTGATTCGAGCCCTCAGAAGCCAGGAGGCTTTGGATTGAGCAAGCCGACAACGCGAACTTGGGTAAATGGGCAGGCCTGTTCAACAATCAGTTTATTGGAACGGGCGTTTCAGTATGGCGACGGTTTTTTCACGACCATGTTGGTGTGTCAGGGCAAAATCTACAACTGGTCTGGACATTGGTTCAGGATTGAGCAAAGTGCGTTGCGTTTGGGTTTTCCAAAGCTCGATCAGGCTCAAACTCTTGAACAGCTTGCAGGGGTACTATCCGAGCAGGATTTGCCTCAACCTCAAGTGCTCAAATTAATTGTTTCCAGGGGGCAGGGAGGAGTTGGCTACCAACCGCCAAGCGACCCTTCGATCAATCTGGTGGTGCAGTTGTCGCCACACCCTGTGTATGCCACGAGCGAAGAGATGGCCAAACAGCCGGAGCCATTGCAATTGAAACGCTGTGATTCCGTTTGTGGCATCAATCCACAGTTGGCGGGGCTGAAACATCTTAACCGTTTGGAAAACGTTCTCGCCAGAGCCGAATTGGCGGACACCGGATTTGCAGAAGGGTTGATGCTGAACGCCAATCAGCAGGTGATTTGCGCCACTCAATCCAACCTGTTTCTGATTCAGGGAAAGGAAGTGATTACGCCCGATTTGAGCCAGAGCGGAGTCGCCGGGACAACCCGTCATACGCTGCCTCAGATCATAAAGAACTTGGGTTTGACGTGGTGTGAGCGCATCGTTCGTCTGGAGGACTTGGCTCAGGCCGATGAGGTTTTCTTGAGCAATGCGCTACGCGGCATCATGCCGGTTGCGAAATTTGAAGAGCAGGTTTTTGCGGTTGAACGTACATTTGAAATTCAGCAGGCCTGGTATGAGTGGCAACAGAATAACGCGAAACAGGTAGTTTAGTGAAACGTATTTTCTTAAAATTGTTCAAGTGGATGGGCCTACTGCTTATAGTAGCCGCATTGGTTTTGGGTTATCAGGTTCGCCAGTTTTTGATTGAACCCATCTCAACCCAAACGCAGCCAGCCGTGGTTGAGATTCAACCGGGTGCTTCAGCAGCGAGTGTCGCCAGTCAGCTGCATCAGGCAGGCCTGTTGAATTCCCCTAAGTGGTATGTCTGGTATTTACGTTATTTTGACCGGCATGGCTTGATCAAAACTGGCGAGATGATGATTGAGCCAAGCTGGACGGTTCAAGAGCTAACCGAGGCCTTGATTAAAGGTGAAACCGTCAAATATCCGGTGACGTTGATTGCCGGGCACACTTTTAAGGAGACTTTGCAGCAAGTTCAGGCATTGCCCAAAATCGACAAGCAATTGTCGACGGAGCGGTTGTCGGAGTTGTATGAGGTGTTTGCTCTGTCGAACGCGAACTCGTCCGCTTATCCTTTTGCCGGACTGGAAGGACAATTCCTGCCGGAAACCTATTTTTATCAGGCCGGAGATTCCGACAAGGATATTCTGTTGCGTGCCCAGACCGACTTGCAAGCGGTTTTGCAACAGGCCTGGCAGAATCGACAGCAGGGGTTGCCGTTCAAAAGTCCTTATGAGGCTCTCATTATGGCGTCGTTGGTTGAAAAAGAGACCGCCGTTGCGCAAGAGCGTACGTTGATTGCCGGCGTGTTCATTAACCGTTTGAACAAGCGTATGCGTCTGCAAACCGATCCCACCGTCATCTATGGCATAGGTCCGAGTTATGACGGCAATATCCGCAAACGAGATTTATTGACAACCACCCCTTACAACACCTATCGTATCAATGGTTTGCCGCCTACGCCGATTGCCCTGCCGAGCCGCGAGGCAATTGAGGCGGTGATGCATCCCGATCAAACCAAGGCATTGTATTTTGTTTCCAAAGGCAATGGCGAACACTATTTTTCGGAAACCCTGAACGAACACAACCGCGCGGTGCGTAAATATCAATTGCTTAAATGAGTCTTAAGCGCTGAATACAAAACAAGGACACTCAATTGTATGAAAGGTAAATTTCTGACTTTGGAAGGCACCGAAGGCGCTGGAAAGTCAACCAATCTGGCGTTTATAGAAACCTGGCTGAAACAGCGTGGGATTGAAGTCATCACCACACGCGAGCCCGGTGGGACCGAGATTGGCGAAGCGGTGCGTGAGATACTGTTGGACAAGGCCTACACGCAAATGCACGAAGATACCGAACTGCTGCTGATGTTCGCCGCACGCGCCCAGCATTTGCAGGAGAAAATTCTACCGGCACTGGCGCAGGGTAAATGGGTGGTGTCGGATCGGTTTACCGATGCCACCTATGCTTACCAAGGCGCGGCGCGGGGCATTGCGTTTGAACGTATTGCCGAGATTGAAAACTGGGTTCAGAAAGGAACCTTTCCGGATACCACTTTTGTGTTTGATCTACCGATTGAGGTCGGTATGGCACGCGTGGCTTCACGTGGTGGACAGACAGACCGTTTTGAGCAGGAACGCCACGATTTTTTCGAGAAGGTGCGTAATGCTTATCTGAAACGCGCGGCTCAGACTCCGGAGCGTTATCAGGTGCTGGATGCCAGTCAACCGCTTGAGAGTGTGCAGGCGCAGATTGAGGCCAGGTTGCAAACATTGTTGGAGACGGCATGATTTATCCCTGGATGGAAACACAGTGGCAACACTGGCAGACGCTGCAGAGCCGGTTAGGGCATGCTTATCTGTTATCCGGCCCTCATGGGATCGGTATTGAAACCTTTGTTCAGCAGCTGGCTCAGTCTATCTTTTGTGAGCAACATAACGCCTGTGGTCACTGTTCTGGCTGTCATCTGTTCGTCACCCAGCAACATCCTGACTTTTTCCATCTGAAGATTCAGGAGGACAAAAAAGAGATTTCCGTGGATCAGGTTCGCGAACTGGTCTACAAACTCAATGAGACCTCCCACCAGGGGGGGGATAAAGTGGCTTGGGTGGAAGGGCCGGAACATCTCAACCAGTCGGCTTTCAATGCTTTGTTGAAAACGCTGGAAGAACCCGCTGCACAGACCTTGTTCATTCTCACGACGCACAAGGTGGGAAGCTTACCTGCCACCATCATCAGCCGATGCCAAAAATTGAACTTCACTACGCCGCCGATTGAAGATGCATTGGTCTGGTTGCAAGAAGCCAACCCGCAAGCCGATATCACCTTGTTGAAACGGGCATTACGTTTGAATTGGGGCGCACCCATTGCGGCGCACCAGTGGATTGAGTTGGGGCTGTTTGACCAGGATAATGAATGGAAAACGGCACTCAAACAGATGCAAAACGTTCAAAAAACGGTGCCGAAAGTGGTTGAGAAATGGCTGAAGTGGGAGCAACCTCAGCAAGTGTTTGATTACTTCTACCAGTGGTCGGTGTCGGCGTTACGGGCGGCTTTGTATAAAGCCGATTCGGATTACAGCGATGAGCAGATTCAGAACTGGCTACGATTTCAACAGGCCTGTCTACAGGCCAAAAACAGCTGGCATGCCAATGCCAATAAACAATTGGTTATGGAAGCCTTGTGTCTGGAATGGTTACAGATTCAACAATCGCAGACACCTTTACAGAGCGTGTTTGCCGGAAATTTGATAAAAGGAAGTTTAGCGTGATAGTCGATTCACATTGTCATTTGAATATCCTGCCGGAAGACAAAGTCGGTTCGGTGGAAGAAGTCATCGAACGTGCCGCGGAATTAGGCGTGAAACGTATTCTATGTGTGGCGATTAACCCGCAGCAGTGGCCAGAAGTATTAAAATTGGCTGAACAATTTGATGAAGTCTATGCCGCGATTGGCGTGCACCCTTGTGAAGACCCCGATGTGGTGGTGTCTGACGAGGCGCTGATTGAAGCGGCTTCCCACCCCAAGGTGATCGCCATCGGTGAAGTCGGGCTGGATTATTTCCATTTCGATGCCGAAGCCGAATCGATGGAATGGCAGCACGAACGTTTCAGGCAGCACATCCGCATTGCCAAACAGTTGGATAAACCCTTGATCATCCACACCCGCAACTCCACACCGGATTGCCTCAGCATTCTGGAGCAAGAAGGGGCGGATGAAATCGGCGGCATCATGCACTGTTTTGTTGAAGACATGGCCACGGCGCAACGCGCCATGCAAATCGGTTTCTACATCTCTTTCTCAGGCATCGTCACCTTTAAAAATGCCGTTGAACTCAAGGAAGTCGCCACGCAAATCCCGCTGGAACGTTTATTGGTGGAAACCGATTCGCCCTATCTGGCACCGGTGCCTTACCGGGGCAAGACCAATCAGCCGGGTTATACACGCTATGTGGTTGAAGAGATCGCCAAACTCAAAGGTTTGACGTTTGATGAAGTCGCGCAGGCCACCACCTACAATTTCAACCGTCTGTTTAAGCTGGTTTAGGATTTTTATGAGAGGCATGGCTGCCGAAATACCCCAAAAAGTCAAAGTCAGGGCTTTGTCTGAACGATCCTATACCTGGACGCGTATCTTTGAGCTGGTCAAACAGCATAAGCCGCAACTGGTGAAAGCGCACATCATCGCCTTTTTGGCGATGCTGGCCACCGTGCCTTTGCCGCTATTGCTGCCGATTCTGGTGGACGAGGTGCTGTTGGATAAGCCGGGGCCGATTGTGGCGTTTCTGCAATCCTTCGTCAGTCCGGATTGGTACGGCCCGGTCTATTACATTACCGCCATCACGATCATCACCATACTGTTGCGAATTTTCGGCTTGGGCTTTGGCGTCTGGCAGATGCAGCAGTTCACCGTCATCGCCAAGGACGTGACCTTTAAAATCCGCAAGGATTTGTTGGCACGCGTGCAGGGTGTTTCCATGGCACAGTATGAGACGCTTGGCAGCGGCAGTGTCTCTGCGACCTTGTTGAATGACGTCAACAGCATCGACACCTTTTTAGGCACCACCGTCAGCAAGTTGATTATCGCAGTGTTCTCCTTGGTGGGCGTCAGCTTGGTGTTGTTGTGGCTGAACTGGCAGTTGGCGCTGTTCATTATCTTTCTGAATCCGGTGGTGGTCTATTTCACCATGGTGTTCGGGCGTAAGGTCAAGACCCTTAAAAAACAGGAAAACAGTGCGGTCGATGTGTTTCAACAGTCGCTGACCGAAACATTGGATGCGCTTCAACAGGTGCGCGCCGCCAATCAGGACAGCAATTTCTTTGACCGGGTTCGTCAAAGCGCCTACTCCATCAAGCAGCATTCCGAAGCCTTTACTTGGAAAAGTGACGCCGCCAGCCGTTTTTCCTTCATGATCTTCCTGGTTGGGTTTGACGTGTTCCGCGGTGTGGGCATGCTTATGGTGGTGTTTTCGGATCTGAGTATCGGGCAGATGATCGCCGTGTTCGGTTACCTTTGGTATATGTTGGGGCCAGTGCAGGAGATGCTGGCGATTCAATACGGTTACAGTGCGGCCAGCGGGGCCTTACAGCGCATCAACGAAGTGCTGGATTTGAAGCAGGAACCGGTTTATGTGTGCCGGGTCAATCCGTTTGTTGATCCAAAACCCATTTCAGTGGCGGTTAAGGATGTCAGTTTCGCCTATCCCGGGAAAAGCGAACAGGTGTTGCATAATCTTAATTTCACCATTCAGCCAGGCGAAAAACTGGCGCTGGTGGGGGCGAGCGGGGGAGGAAAAACCACTCTGGTGCAAATTCTATTGGGCTTTTATGAAACGTTATCCGGCCAGGTTCTGTACGGCGGGCAACCTATTGATGAAATTGGTCAATCGACCGTGCGTGAGCATGTGGCGACGGTTTTGCAGCAGCCGGTTTTGTTTCATCAAAGCATCCGTTTCAATCTGACTTTGGGGCAGGAAATAGACGAATCCAAATTATGGCAGGCGTTGCAACAGGCGCAGCTCGACGATGTGGTCAAGTCCCTGGAAAAGGGATTGGATGCCGTTGTTGGTCGAAACGGCATTAAACTCTCCGGAGGTCAACGCCAGCGTCTGGCGATTGCGCGCATGATTCTTCAGGATCCTAAAGTGGTGATTATGGACGAAGCGACCTCGGCCTTGGACATGGAAACCGAACGTAAGTTGTATCAGGATTTGGCACCGTTTCTGGAAAATCGCACCACCTTGATTGTGGCTCACCGTTTGAGTTCGATCAAACAGGCTGACCGTATTCTGGTGTTTGAGGACGGCCATATCATTGAAAGCGGCAGCCATGACGAGTTGATTGCCCAGCAGGGCACCTATCACAAATTGTATCGTTGATAACCGGTTGAGCACGGTTTGGCGTCAACAAAAAAGCCCGTTGCAGAATGACTCTGCAACGGGCTTTTTTATGGGCAAGATCGAAAATGAACAGGCCTGTCCATTTTCAAATATTCTAGGCTTTGCAATCCAGGTGATAGGCCACTTGCAGGGTGTTCTGTAACAGGGTGGCGATGGTCATGGGTCCGACACCACCCGGAACCGGCGTAATCCAGCTGGCTTTTTCCTTGGCGACATCGTATTCCACGTCGCCGCACAAAGTACCGTCGTCAAGACGGTTGATGCCCACATCGATGACAATCGCCCCGTCTTTAATCCAATCGCCTTTGACCATGTTGGGAATGCCCACGCCGACCACTACCAAGTCTGCTTCCGAGACTTTTTGAGGCAGATCTTTGGTGGCACTGTGGCAGATGGTGACGGTAGCACGCTCATTCAGTAGTTCCAGAGCCATCGGAACCCCAACAATGTTGGAGGCTCCCACCACAACCGCATTCAAACCACGCAATGGAATTCCGGTTTTGGCCAACATGGTCATGACGCCATGCGGGGTGCAGGGGGCAAGCTGAGTCATGCGGGTGGCCAAACGACCTACATTATATGGGTGAAATCCGTCCACGTCTTTACAAGGGGAAATACGCTCGATAATGGTTTCCGGGTCAATATGTTTCGGAACCGGCAATTGCACAATAATCCCGTGCACCGTATCGTCCGCATTGAGTTTGTCGATCAGCGCCAAAACCTCTTCTTGGGAGGTTTCCGCAGGCAACACTTCTGAGACGTCATTAAAACCGGCTTTTTGGCAAGCGATTTTCTTGTTGCGCACATACACTTGAGAGGCCGGATCTTCCCCCACCATAATGACCGCTAACCCCGGCGGTTTTTTGCCTTGAGCAACCTGTTGGTTAACCTCTTCTTTAATGGACTCGCGTAACTCTTCTGCAATGGCTTTACCGTCAAGGATCTTAGCAGACATAACATCTCCCAAATGATGTATCAATTAAAAACCAATATGATACCCGATTTTGTCGCATTTCTGCTTGGATTACATGGTTTTTATTGGGCGAAGCGACAGGATTCAAAAAAGGAATCAAATACTTAGCTAAAGATACCCATAAACCGCGCTGATACGCCCTAAAAAAATAACCAAAATTTCATAATTACTGGTTGACAGTAGTGGGGGTCGTCTATACAATACGCCCCATCTTACGGAGTGTAGCGCAGCTTGGTAGCGCACCTGTTTTGGGTACAGGTGGTCGGGGGTTCAAATCCCTCCACTCCGACCATATTCTTGAGGGCCTGATTTCTTTCGGGTCTCAGTAACAAGGTTCGAAAGAGCGCCCATAGCTCAACTGGATAGAGCATCGCCCTTCTAAGGCGAGGGTTTCAGGTTCGAATCCTGATGGGCGCGCCATTTCCGGCGTGTCGATCACGCCATCTATGGCGGATGTAGCTCAGTTGGTAGAGCCCAGGATTGTGATTCCTGTTGTCGCGGGTTCGATCCCCGTCATTCGCCCCATTTTTCTTTTATATTTCAGTATGTTACGCACTCAATAGTTTTTAAGTATTTCTTGCTTTTTTGCCGTGCCCCCGCTGTGCCCCCAATAGAATCTGACTAAAATTTTTACGTGCAAGTTCTTTTTCTAGATTCTAGCCACAGGTCAACATCTTCATTTAAATAGAATACTCTTCCTCCTACTTTTGTAAACGGCAGGTCATGTCTCCCAGTAGTTCTCCATACCGCTAGAGTTCCAACTGTTACTCCAAGTAATTGAGCTGTTTCTGATGGTGATAATAGTTTTCTCATGTAAGAGACTCCTTTTTAAAATTTATTTATTTTGTTTTTTCTTTAATTCTCTTTAATCATATTTTTAATATTTGTTTGTAGATATAGTTTTTTCTTTTTTTCAGACAACTTTTTAAAAAATGGCACTGGAATATGGATACTGTTAATCAATAACCACATTTCTATCGATTCAGCTCGTCTAAAGGCTCGTTTTCATAAACGCTTAAAAGTTTTTTGTTAATAAGTAATGCTTCTTGTTCAGGAGTGAGCATAAGTTCAAAATCATATTTCTCAGGCTTTTTAGTTATTAATTTATAAAACTCGATAAACACTTCATCTGAGCCTTCAAAGAAGCCTTGGTCTAATTTTGATTTATGAGTCGCCAATAGAAGGGTATAGGCTTTTTCATAAGCTGTTTTACTTTCGGTATTTTCAACAACTACTCTAATAACTTGTCCGTTTTGTTCTTGAACTTTAAAACGTGTTCCTATATTGGTGGTTACCCAACCAGACTTTTGGTCAAACCATTTAATAAAGTCCAAAAACTCTTCATTTGAATCTACGGGTTTGCCAAACACCATCATATGTTTATGGGACTGTCGGGCAAAGAACGCCTGAAGTTCTGCTTCTGCTTTTAATTGTTCTGCCTGAGCTTGTTGTCTTTGTTGTTTTAAACGTCGTTGTTCTTGCTCTAGTTTTATTTCTTTTGCCTTTAAAGCTTTGAATTGTTCATTGGCGAGTTTAGGCGACACTACCTTGGCTTTTTTTATAATGGGTTTAGGTGAACCAAACCATTTTTCTTCATAGCCTTTTACATAGTCAATCCTTGTCGCTTTGATAGGTTGAAGTTCAAGAGATAATCGTTCTATTTCGGCTTGTGCGTCTATAACACGTTCTTCATAATGCTGTAAACGCTTCTCAATTTTTTCGATTTGGACTTGATGACTTGCTTCTTGATTTGAAAGCTCTTTTAACTTAGTTTCATTCTGTGTAATAAGACGCACATTCTTCTCTAACTTTTTTTGCTGAGCGTTTATTTCAGATTGGATTTTTTCAGCTTCTTTTTGTTTTTCTTCAATTTCAAGTGGTAAACCTTCATGCAATTGTTTAACTGAGCGATGAATTACATTAGATTCTTTCCATACCTCTGGGCTGTAGTTTCCATTTTGCATTGGTTGATTTAGCTTTTGTGCCACTTGTTTCAAACGTTCTTGTTTATCTAATCCACGGGTTAATCCCATCGAAGAAAATGCGTGACCAATCATGTCTTGTTCTTTTCTTAAATTGTCACGGGTTAAGCGAATAGTCTGTTTAAGCTCTGGATTATAGTTGGTAGTGACAAAGTGATAATGAACGGTGGTTTCATCCATGTGTCGAACTAAGTATAAGACTTCTACATTGCGTCGTTTACAAAATGAGTTTACGTAATCTTTGGCACACGCATCCATCTCGTCATGGTTTAAGTCATTGGCTTGGGCATTACGCCCAAAGCCAATAAAACCTGCCAAGTGATTTTTCATATGTGATTGCCAATTACGGATACGTCTTCGTTCTTTTAAATATTCCTTCTCATCTAAATTTTCAGGTGTTATTAATTCTCTTAGCCGTGCTTTTTCAGTATTGAAATGTTGAATAACGTTTTTCTTTTGATGTTTAAATAAAGACTTAGACTCTTTAAACTTTTGACCCATGACAATCTTGTTTAGGTGTGACCTTGAATGGTCTACATAGTTTGGTCTACGTGAATTATCTAAATCATGTGTGAGATTCCCTGTAGTCTTTATGGCTTCCAACCTTACAATTACCGTTCCAGTCATATTCCGCTCTCCAAATTAAATAAATCGAATGACCGTAGGGTTAGTCTATAACCTACTAGCAGCTGTCTTCGACAACTACTATTCGGCGAAGGAGTAAACTCCTTTCGAAACCTCGCCTCACGGCCTTTTAATTCAATCTATAAGATTTTGAGAACTAAGTGGGGATTTGATTTGAAAATTTTGGCAATCAATTCAATTTTTGAAAAGTTGTGCTTGTTATGTAGGTTGGAAGCTGGTTGATAGGAAGGGAAATTTGTAAAACTCTTTCGTGATAAATGAAGAACTCTTATATATTTTGTAAAACTATTTAATGACGAATCAAGAACTATATAACAATTTGTAAAACTCTTTGGTGACGGATGCAGGAGTATATAAGAGTTTATGAAACCGAAGTTCTACAGGTAAAGAGGATGTAATATTTTTTTATTCGCTGAGATAAAGTTCAGCCATGCTATCGAGTTTGGCTTTAACTTCTGAGTAATTCGGCATAACTCGAGACAATAAGCGCCAAAAACGTTCTGAGTGGTTGTGTTCTTGTAAGTGACATAGCTCATGCAGAATGACATAGTCAATACATTCTTTAGAAGCTTTAATTAGGTGAGGGTTTAATAAAATCTTACCTTTAATGGAACAGCTTCCCCACTGTTTTTGCATGGCGAGAGTTTGAATTTCAGGTATGGTTTTTACCCATTGAGTTTGAGGAACTAACTGTTTTAATCTGTCTTTAAAGATTCTGTCTGACTGCGAGCGGTACCAGGCATTAATTAGCTTTTTTATTAAAGCGGTATTATGTCTATCTTGAGGTTTTAGGTTTACCTGAAGTTGTCCGCGTATTAATTTTACGCTCGGTTTCTGCTCTTCAGATTCTAATAGCTTGAGCATGTAACGTCGTCCGAGATAAAACATCATATCGCCACTTTGGTAATGTTTAGGTTGGACTAACTCCTGATGAGACTTAAATTCCTGTAATGACTGCCATATCCAGCGTGCTCGTTTCAGAATGGCTTGATGGATTTCATCTGGATTAGTGCCTTCAAGTGCAGTAACAATGACTTCAGAAGTAGGGTGGACTTTTATGAGTATCTTTTCAGCTTTGCAGTCTGGTTTCCAAATAACATAATATGCGATGGCTTCATCTCCATAGACAAAGCTGAATTGGTCTTGCTGAGTACACATTAAGATTTATAACCTGACAAACCTAGACGGGTGATTTTAATGACTTCCGAGATAATTGCTTGTGCTTTTTCTATACCAATATCTTGGAACAAGAGTGGAAGCAAACCAGTCGTGATTTGATTCTCGATTTCTTGGGGATTAATAGAGTATTCAGACACTGCTTTTCTAACAATTTCGTCTATTTGCACAGCATAATCAAAACAAGAGTCATTGGTAAAAGGTAATGCACCATCAAACTGTTTTAGGAATAGGCCAAAGTAAGCTTGGACATGGCGTTTGTTTTTTGGGTCAAGCCCGTTGAGTTTGTCAGCTGGCAATCCTTCAACTTCTCGATTTTTAACCTTTTCTTCAAAGTCCGCAAACAATAGATATTGTTTAACAGGAGCATCAAACATTTCTTTAGCTTGCTCAATGGCTTCTTTTAGCAATTTAGAAAAGTACTCTTGGGCATAAGGGTCATCGGCTAAGTCTTGTTCAATGCGTTTGGTAACACGGCCCGTAATCACATCTTTTTTATTTCGAGCCTCTTCATCACTCATTTCATGTGGTTTTGAGTCAACGCCCATTTCACCAACTAAATAAGCGCCTTCAGGCTCTTCAATATTTACACCGCCAATGTGCTTATCAAGCAAGGCTTTAATGTCATCTGCATACTCATCATAAGCAACCGTTTCTTCTGCATCTTGACGAACTTGTTGACGAAGTTGAACCATCATTTTTAAAGTGTCTTTATAGAGCTGTCGCTTATTATCAAAACTCTTATCTTCAAAATAACTAGATGATTGAAGAGCTACTTTTAAGCAGTTTGTATACTGTGTTAAAGCGGCGTAGAAATCATCACGTTTTTTCAGGTTGGTATCGGTCAAGTTACCTTCAATATTTTCAATCTTAGGTGCTAAGAAGGCTCTTAAAGCCGGACCATCTTGTTTGTTTTTAACATCATCAAAAATAGCCCAAAGCTCTGAATACAAGCGTGGTAACTTTTTATACTCCGTTTCCATTTGATGATATAGGCCTTTCAGGTCATCAATATCAAATCCACCTTGAGTACGTTTTGCTAAATCTTGGTACTGTTCAATCGTGGTGTCGAGTTCTTTTAGAATCCCACGATAATCAATTAGATAACCAAACTGCTTTTTACTATGTAGGCGGTTAACGCGTGCAATGGCTTGAATCAGGTTATGTTGTTTAAGAGGTTTGTCGATGTAGAGAACCGTGTTTTTTGGCTCATCAAATCCAGTTAGGAGTTTATCTACGACAATCATGATATCTGGCCCAGATTCTTTAGCAAACTCACTGATAATATATTTGGTGTAGGCTTTTTCATCTTGTGAGCCAACGTTTTCTTTCCACCAGTTCTGAACTAAATCGGTGCTTTCACTATCAATGTCTATATGACCTTCACGGGTGTCAGGAGGAGACATGGCGACCACTGAGGAGACTTTACCTATCTTGTCGAGTAATTGTTTATAGCGAATAGCAGAGGCTTTAGAGTCACAAGCTAGCTGACCTTTTAACCCCAAATCTTTAAAGTTCTGAAAGTGGTCTGAAATATCATAAGCAATCAGTTCAAGACGACCTTCGGTTTGATAGATTTGGCCTTTTTGTGAGAACTTTTTCTTTAAGTCACTTTTTTGTTTACTACTTAAGTCAGAGGTAATGCGTTCAAACCAGGCATCAATAGCACTGTCATTAGTACTCAGTTCAGGAATTCGTTCTTCATAAAGTAGGGGAGTGACCGTTTGGTCTTCAACGGCCTGTTGCATGGTGTAAGAGTGAATGATTTTGCCAAACTTATTTTCGGTTTTATCATCTTTTAGTAAAGGCGTTCCAGTAAACGCAATGTAGGCGGCTTTAGGTAAAGCCTGTTTCATGCGTACATTGTTTTCACCATTTTGGCTGCGGTGACCCTCATCAACAAGTACAATCATGTCAGGACTATCGTTATAGCATTCTGGTAGATTAATGGCGGTGCCGAACTTATTGATGATAGAAAAAATAATACGTTCGTTACCTTTACCTATTTGTTCTGCAAGACGTTTACCTGTGGTGGCCATGGCGGATTTTTTATCTTTATCCGATAGCGCACCGCCTGTCGCAAAAGTTCGGGCTAACTGGTCTTCCAAATCCACACGGTCAGTGACCACGACCACACGGCATTTAGCCAACTCTTTTAACCAGATGAGTGCTTTGGCTAAAAACACCATGGTAAAAGATTTACCAGACCCTGTGGTATGCCAAATTACACCACCGTTTCGAGCTCCTTTATCATCAAAGGTGGTAATGCGCTCCACCAAGGCTTTAATGCCAAATACCTGTTGATAACGAGCAACCACTTTACCCACCTTAGTATCGAACAACACAAATAGGCGAGTCATTTCTAAAAGACGTTCAGGTTTAAGTAAAGAGATTAATAATCGGTCTTGGTCGGTGACAATTAAATCGCCACCGCTAATTAAAGAAAGATAGTCTTGTTTGGTATATTGAGGTCTGTGTTCAAAAATGGCTGCAAGTTGTTCAGGCTTTAATGCTAGGTTTTTAATTTTAGAAAAAGTGTTTTCTGAAATGTCTTCTTCTTTCCACTTTGCCCAGAACTTCGCAGGCGTGCCGCAAGTGCCATAAAGCCCTTGATGACCATTAATGGAGAGAAGTAATTGAGAATAGGCAAACAAGTGGGGTATTTCATCCACTTTTTGGTTACGAATGTTTTGAGAAATACCTTCTTCAACGGTAGGTTTACCAGTATGAGAAGAATCTGGGCGCTTGGCTTCAATCACTACCCAAGGTAAGCCATTAACAAAGCAAACAATGTCAGGAATACGTTTGCCTGTGCCATGAGCATTTAAAACCTCAAACTCTTCCGTAAAATGGTATTCATTATTATCAGGGTTTTCCCAATCGATTATTTGAATTGTTGGACTCACTTTTTTACCATCAATAAACTCGGTAATACCAACTCCATAGGTTAGAGCGTTATAGAGCTTTTCATTGGCAGCACGTAACCCCTCATTCATTGCTGGGGTAGCTAACTCTTGAACTATTTTATCTATCGCAGCTTCGGATAAAGGGTGTGACTTTCCTTGGAACTCAAAAGATTGGTCTTTCATCGTTTCACGCAAAATATCCGTCAACACCACTGAGGACAAACTATCACGCATATCATTCGCTTGTTCTGGCGATAGGTATTGATAGTCAAGATTTGCCAGCAAAGTTAAAGCTGGAATCTTAGCACTGACTTCTTCGTGGAATTTTGCGATTAGCTTGTACATGGTTCTCTCTAAGGTCTTTGGGTTAAAATTACACATGGATCAACTTTTGGTGTCAGCAGAGTCGTGTGTTGTTTACCTCTTGTAATACTAACTCTCAAGTTTTGTCTTGACTGAGTGTCAATATTTTCTTTATCGTTAAGTCGCACAATTCGGTCATTATTAGCGACTATTTTCCTTCTTACAATCGTTGGCCAGCCTTCAAAGATAATAACTTCATCAAACTGTTTTCCTTTTGACTTGTGCATATTCATAACAACAACCCCTGACTCCGGTTTAGATTTAGTTGCGAAGTGTTCCTGTGTAAAGGCGTCTTTAACTATGTTCAATGCATCGAGATAATGGCTGTTGTTCCAGCTTAAAGCAAGCCGCGATCGAAGTTCTGTACCCCTATCTAATATGCGAACATTTTTAGCTTCAATAGCTAATTTTTTGAGGCGGGTACATGATCCATTTTCAAGGGTTTGACGAACTGTTAGCCAGTCTTTTTCAGGGTCACCAGTATACTCAATCATTAATACTTGTTGATATGTCTGTACAATTTTGAATATGACACTGCCCTTAGATAATTTTTTTCCTGATTTTAGTTTCTCTTGCATCAGAGAGTATGATTCTCTAATTTTTTGTGCCTCTTTCAGGTTTGAAAGACTAGGTTTTTCACCGCCTTTGCCTTCAAAAAAATTACAAACTAACTCAACAAATATAAAGAAGTGCTCTTTTTTGCTTTGAAAAGAATTTAGCAAATGAGCTATGGTTTCAGCTGCAAGTATCGCTCCAGAAACATCAATAACTGCATTGTGGCTTATTGGTGTTAGTGAGCTAGGAGGACTCCGAAATGCATCAGATACAAGTCTAGTCATTTTTTTGGTTGGAACTAAAACTGCTAAAGACCAATCTGGCTTGCCTGAAGCAATTAACCGTTTTCTAGCAGTGTATACTGTGGTTATAAGTTTAGTGAAAGCGGGTGCTTTCAATGCATCAAATAACTCTATACTAACTCCTTTATAGGCTTCTTCTCTGTAGTTTCCAGTTAGAACATCATTTCCAAAAACTGCTATGTCTGTTCCTGCACTTCTGTGATTGACATCACTTAGATCAACTACATCGGGTTGAAACGCGCTTTTAAAATGGTCTAAACGCTTGGGGTCTGCTCCAATCCACTCGAAGATTCTTTGCTCTTGATCTGCAAGAGAGATAATTCGACAGGCTGAACCAAGCGCTTTTATTACGTTCCATTGTGTTTGGTTAGTGTCTTGAAACTCATCAACGATAATAACTGGAAATGCTTCAGATATTAGTTCAGTTATTTGTGAGCTAGGTTGAATAATATCTAAAGTAAATTTGGCAAAAAAATCAAAACAGATTTTTCCTTCTTCTCTTGCCAAGCGGTACCTTTCTCTTTCTTCAAGGTCTCGCTTTTCAATTTTATCTTGCTGAGAAAGCTTTTTCCCGGCATATCTTGAGCGTATTTCCGATAAAGCTACAGCTTCCTCATGTGGAGCTAAGATTTGTAGTTTTCTTGGTAACCCTAAAAGATAACCGTGGGTTTTCAACACTCTCCAGAAAAAAGCATGGTAGGTATCAACGTCAATTCTTTTTTTTATTTCAGGAGAAATACTCTGTTCATGCTCAATGGCTTCGATAACACGAGAGATGGTTGCCCTGGCAAAGCTTAAAAAAAGAACTTTTTGACCTTTATTTAACTCGTGTTCTGAGATATGAGCAGCTTTTAAAATGGATATAGTCGTTTTTCCGGAGCCAGGACCTCCAGTAACAAGTAGGTGATTACTAGATGACATTACAAGGTTCTGTTCAGCAGTTAAGTTCACAAAAAACTCACTTCTAGAACTGAAGAAGGAGAAGCATCTTCCTCAGTTATTGGTTCAATTTCTTTAAGACATTTAGTTTTCAATTCTTCTGCGGCAGATTTGATCCATTCTGGGATGGCTTCAATAGGTAGGTCTGATAAAAAATCAGCTACTGTACCTTCTGCTTTTGTACTCTTAAAGAACTCTAAAATGGCTGTTCTGGTATTTTCATTGTTTAATGGGAAGAATTTCTCCCTTAAATGGGGTGGCCAATCTATAGAGTCTGCATATGCATTTAATGCATCTTCAGTAGTTCCATTTACGACTAGTTTTTCAAAACCCTTTTCCTCGTGCATCAAGTTTAATTCGACTTGTTCTTCAATTCGTTGTTGATTCTCTTCTGTTTGAGCATCGCAAATTGAGAATGTTTGCTTATCAAGCCCTTTATAAATAGATGCAATATTTGGAATATGTTTTTCTCCTCCAGCATCAATAATACTGATGCCTAAGGCCTCAAGAGGTAGATATTTATCCGGTTCTAATTCATAGAGCCTTCTACAGGCAGCTGGAAATGCTGATGCCTCTGTAGCCCCTTCTGCAACAAGGACTTTTCGAGCTAATAAGCCTTCACAAAATCTAGTTCTAAAATTCTGCCTATAGCTTTTTAGCTTAACCCCAGATGGAAGAGTAATACTTTTTCGTTCTAAGGTTCCTTCACTTCCTCTAGTGAGCACTAATGTATCTTTTATTTCAAACTCTTCTAAAACGAAAGGGGAGTGAGATGTGAATAGAGTTTGGGAGGACAAGCTTTGAACTTCATGAATAATTCTTTTTTGAGCATAAGGAGGAATTGCAGTTTCGGGCTCTTCCATTGCAAAAATAACGTTTTGCTTTGCTTCGGCGATTTGCGATAGCATTGCTAAAACCAGCATATTTATTGTCCCTGTTCCTTGACGATAATAGGGGGCTATATGAGTTCCGTCGCCAGAAGCAATAAAAGCGGTTATAACTTGCCTAAGATTCTCTCTCGTTAAGTTTGAAAGTTTGAGTTGAGGCTCAACTCCCCACTCTTTAGGAACATATTTTTTTAGAGAAGAATTGATGCTTTCGAGAATTGAAGATATACCTAATTCAGGGTCTTCAGCAATGGATATAGTAGATACCTCTTTAAGAGTTTTTTCCCACATTTGAGGCCTTACCTCATTTAATCGCAGGATAATATCTAAAAGGCTGCCTTTTTCTAAGCTAAGTGCTCTTCTTCCTGTTCTCACTGTTCTAAGGTAAAGGAAGCCGCAAATTTGCTTGTGCTTTTTTGTAAACTGTCTTGGAGGGTCATCTTCTGTAATAGACCTAGAAAAGAAAGTTTTAGCTTGAAAATCGTCTTCTTCTGGGTCATACCAACCATGGAAAGTAACTCTTATAGCTGGCTTAATATGTGTAGCATCTACCCCTTCAGGGTCAGGTATGTCATATAGCTGTGAGGACGTTGAATCCCAGAATTCGATATAATTACCAAACTCGATTCTCTGCTCTGTACTGAGTTCGGTTATAACGGTATGGATTTCAATCTTTGGGGAATCACCTCCTCCTTCGCTAGGCTCTTCATTTAAATAGATTCCAGAATAGAAGTCATGTTCGTCAATAGGAGGGTATCTGTTTAGCCTATCTGGCCCAAGTACTAGGTCAAGAGCTTCTAGAATTGTCGTTTTCCCAGTATTGTTGTCTCCAATCAATACGCCGTGTTTAGGTAATAAAATAGAGGCTGACTTTATTCCTCTAAAGTTATTGATATCAAGCTTAACAATTTGCATGAAGTTCCTTTTGAGTTTAATTAACTTAAGACTCTTTTCTTACCGGTTAAAAGCTGTTGCATGAGGGCTTTTTTCTCTTGTTTTAGATGGTCGAGTTTTTGTTTTAGGGTGTCGATTTCTTGGTCGGCGGCGGTTAAGACGGCTGCGATTTTTTGTTGTTCTTTAAGTTCAGGAAGCAAAACTCTGACTTTAAAAAACTCCGAAGGACTTAAGCGTTTTGAGCCTGTTCCGCTCATACGGTTTTCAAGCGATTGATGGAACCAGCTTTGAGAAACGTAGTAAAAGAACCAGCTTGGTTCACATATTCCAATGAAATCAAAAGCTGGTAAATCTTGAGATGTTTCAAAACCATCAAATTCGTTTGGAATTAACCCAAATGAGCCTTTGTGGATATTTTGTTTGCCATAAATAAATTGACCAGATTTTCGAATAAAATGAGCTGTCGCATCAATTGACTCAGTTCCACGAAACTCCCGTTTTTCAATTCCTTTTAAATTTAACCGAACAGTTAAACGATTATCAGGGTTATTCAAGCTTGACGGTATTCGGCTTTCTTTCAACAATTTTCCGATATGGCAATTATGCCACTCCCCAGTAAACGGTTGGCCTGTGTGGTCGTGGAGGCGTTTTTTGCCTGTGAGTAGTTGTTGCATAAGGGCTTTTTTGTGCTGTTGGCTATTGGCCAGCAGTTGCTCGGTGGTGGTAATCGCCTTATCCCAAGTCGATAAAATCTCCGCGATTTTCTTTTGTTCGGGGAGAGGTGGGACAAGTAAAGGTATATGTTCAAGTGCTGCTTTATTTAATTTAAAGCGACCAGCACCTTGTCGTGTCAAGAAGCTAAAAATGTCCCTATGCATAAAGTAGTAATAAAACCATTCCCTTGTCGCACTATTGGTTCCAGCAACAATATGAGCATGATTATTAACGGTACACTTGCCCTCTATAAGTTGAGTCATAGGCAGATTTCTGAACTTTAAAAAATGGTCGCCGTCCTCTCCAATTAGGGCAAATTCACCATCTTGTTCATATGTATCAATGAAGCCTTGTATTTTAGTTGGACCGTAATATGGGTATTGACCTGGATTCTTTTGACGAATTTCATCGCTGATAGGTTTTCTAAATGTGTTTTTTATATCAAACACTTTGCCAACATAAGAGAAAAGCCAATTGCTAGGTACGCTTTTTACCCTAGCTTGCATTAATTCAAGCTGAGAATAAGAATCACGAGTCATAACCCAACTCCTTTAGATAGCCTTCCATTTGGGTTTCTAGCTCTGACAATTGGTTTTGCAGGGCAAGACGCTCGGAGCGCACCGCCATTAGGTCAATTTCGGCTTCTTCTTCAAAGGTATCGACATAGCGCGGGATATTGAGGTTGTAGTCGTTTTCTTTGATTTCATCGAGGGTGGCAAGGTAGGCGTATTTATCCACCGTTTCACGATTACCGTAGGTATCAACGATTTTGGTGAGGTGCTCTTCGGTGAGTTTGTTTTGGTTTTTGCCTGACTGGAACTCTCGACTGGCATCAATAAACAGGACATCATTGGTGGTTTTGTGTTTTTTGAAAATCAAAATTGCCGCTGGAATCCCAGTGCCGAAAAATAGTTTTTCAGGTAAACCTATCACCGCATCGAGTAGGTTTTCTTCAATAAGTTTGGTGCGGATTTTGCCTTCTGCCGCGCCGCGAAATAGCACGCCATGCGGCACAACCACGCCCATGCGACCTGTTTGCGGTTTAAGGGTTTCAATCATATGCAAGATAAACGCATAGTCGCCTTTGGTTTTCGGTGGTACACCACGCTCAAAACGTCCCCAAGTATCATCTGCTGCGTTTTCATGGCCCCACTTATCTAACGAGAATGGTGGGTTGGCGGTAACTACATCAAAGTGCAATAGACCGCCGTTGCTGTCTTGTAGTTTTGGGTTGCGAATGGTGTCACCCCATTCAATGCGGTGGTTGTCTTCGCCATGCAGGAACATATTCATTTTGGCCAGTGACCAAGTTGAACCAATCGCTTCTTGCCCAAATAGAGCGTATTGCTTTGAACCGTTAAATTTCTTTTGAATTTGCTTACCGCACTTCATTAATAGCGAACCGGAACCACAGGCGGGGTCACAGATTTGGTCATTTTCTTGTGGGTCTAAAAGAACTGCAAGTAGGTCTGACACCTCTGGAGGTGTATAGAATTCACCGGCTGATTTTCCTGAGCCTGTGGCAAAGTTTTTAATTAAGAATTCGTAAGCGTTACCAATGACATCCAATGTGCCTACGCGGCTCGGACGAAGATCGAGTTTTTCTTTACCAAAGTCTTCTAATAGGTGGCGCAGGATTTCATTTTTTTGTTTTTCATCTCCAAGCTTGTCTGTGTTAAAGCTAATGTCTTGGAAAACGTTTTTAAGTTTGCTGCCATTGGCTTCTTCGATGGCATGTAGTGCGGTATCAATACGGGTTCCGTTGCCTGCTTCATGACGTTTTTCATATAAATCCCAAAAGGTAGCGCATGCTGGAATTTTGAAAGACTGACTTGCCATCATGGCGGTAATCATCTGTTCATTGCCATCGAACTGCTTTGATAGTTCTTCGTGTTTATCGCGATGCACATCAGAGATATATTTTAAGAACAGCATGGTAAGAACAAAGTCTTTGTAAATGGATGGGTCTACTGTGCCGCGGAAAGTATCGCACGCGCCCCAAACGGCTTTGTTGATTTCATCTTGGTTAATTGGTGTATGTGCCATGGTGGTTCCTATTGTTTTTCTTCTGTCTGAACAAGGTTTTGAGCAAGCACTGTCATTTGGTTATGAATATTGCGTACCATTGTAGCCAAAACTTTTTGTTGTTGAATGCTGTTTTCGTAAATATTTGCCAGAGTGTTTTGTTCTTCAAGTGGAGGGATGCCAATAACAGCGTCTTCAATGATTTGTCGTCTTAAGCTGACTTGAAGAGAACCTTCTGCTGAGCGTTTGAAATAATTTTGTATGGGGGTTTGGTTAATCTGCCAGGCAATAAATTGCATATTTAATTTAGAAGCCCAATCCTTTTTAGGTCTAATCAAAAATAGGGTGGGAGCCAAAGTGATGTCTTCATAGTCTTGCTCAATGTAAGTAGCTGTATTTCTCCAGCCTTTATTGATAAGGATTACGTCTCCGCGTTTAAGCCAATCTGCAGTTCTTTTTCCTGTTAGTTCCGTGCAAATTAAATCCTCTTCAATAAGTTCGCCTAATTCGGAAATGTCTTTTGGCTGAACAGCTCGTGCAGGCCCGTTTGGACTTTCTTGTATTTTTCCTCGAAAGGGGTAGCCAGCTTTTATTTCAGCAACATCTTTGAGTTTGTATATTTGTTTTTTGTTCGATATCTGTTTGGTCATAAATCACCAAGTTGATTTTAGTTAAAGCGATTATGACATAAAAAACCGGAATATAAAGAAAAAGAACAGAAAAAAAATGATGCAAAATTTATTGGCGTTTTTTGCTTAGTTTGTTTATCATTTAGATGTCTATTTAAAAATATGCGGAAATAATATGGTGCAATATGGTAGAGGACAGAAACAGGGTTATCACAAAGAAATCTGCCTTAATGAAAATGGTCGTGATTTTGTCATTGGTGATATTCATGCCAATAAAAAACGATTATTAAACGCACTTGATAACGTCACGTTTAATGAGTCAATAGACCGATTGTTTGCCGTTGGGGACCTCATAGATGGTGGTAAAGACAATGTAAAAGTGCTTGATATGCTGTATCAAAAAGAGTGGTTTTACTCGATTCGTGGTAACCATGAGCAGTTGCTAATTAATCGTTATGACTTTCCTGGTGACATTCCATGTTGTACGCCTTCCGAAGCGGTTAAAAAGACGAAATGGGACGCTGCGGAATTGCATAGATATAACGGAGGCAAGTGGTTTGACAGATTGTGGAACGATAATGCAAAGCATCGTATTTACACGCTTTTGAAGAAACTTCCTCTTGCAATGACTATTGAGACTGAACGGGGTGATGTAGGTCTTGTTCATGCAGGTGTACCACTTGAGTTCAAAGCTTGGTCAGATTTTCTCGAATCTCTAGAACAGGACGAAATGGTGCGAGAAGAGGCTTTGTGGACTCGTGATGTCATTGCTGAGTTTTACGATTATCATCGCCACAGAAAATGGGAAGCAGAAGTGCCTGTCGAAAACAGGTGGCTCGATGGAATAGGAGTAACCGTTCATGGTCATACAGGTGTGGGTGCAAAGCCTGCTGTCCACTGTAATTCAGTGTTTATTGATGCTGGAGCGGGCTCTCAGAATTACCATATTTTAGAAGTTGGTGAGTTATTTAAGTTAGTTGAGGAGAACATAAATGCTTAATTACATATACAGAACTGCTACACCAGTGGATAAGCAGCCATCTATTTATCTCCACGTTTGGCGTGTTATGGAAGTTATCTTTGAGGACGAAAGCTTTGCATGTATTGTGGGTTTGAAGCCAGATGGTGGTGCTCGAAGAACGACTCCAATCGTTGCGCTTGAAAAAGTGAAACACGATGGCAAGGACGTCTATAAGGCAATTACTGAATCGGGGCGTGAGTACATTCTTGCTAAAAGTGGTTTAACTGATGAAAGTCGAGATATGAATGATGTGATTGCAGACTTTAAGAGTCAGTCAAAACACGGAAACTTTAGAATGAATCTACTTTCTCCAAAAGAATGGAAGAATAGGTATGGAAAAGCCAATCTTCATTGATTTTGAAGCTTCAGCGATTAATGGATTTCCAATCGAAATAGCCTACGGTACGTCTGAAGAGGATTTGAAGTGCTTTTTAATTAAGCCTTTGCCAGTTTGGAATGACGCTGATTATCTTTGGGATTACAACGCTCAAGATATGCATGGTTTTTCCAAGAATTATATTAATCAATATGGCATCAACGCTGAAACAGTTGCTCGTGAGCTGTCTAGCGACTTAAAAGGCAAAACGGTTTACGCTGATAATGGCGCAGATTTGAATTGGCTTTTGATGCTTCTCGATGATGTTAGTGAAATGACAGGTGAAACCTATCCTGAGCCTAAATTTAAATTGATTCATACATTAATCCATGAGCAGAAGATTCCAAACGAAATTGCTTACAAAGCACAGATTGTTGCGAGTGAAAAATTTAGAGAAAAAGGCTTAACTGCTCATAAAGCAGATGCAGACACACTTAAACACATTTGGACTTGGGAAGCGGTTCAAGAACTCATGAAGGGCTTATAAAGGGCTTCAATATGAAAATTGTACATTTATCTGATACACATGGTTGGCATAAAGACAGCAAGTGTGAAGAGTGGCTAGAGGAAATTGCAAAAGAACATCAGCCTCAAGTTGTTATTCATTCAGGCGATTTTATGCGTCATTCAATGAGTTCGAGAGATTTGAACGACTTTTTAGATTGGTTTGAAGAGCTACCATTTGAACATAAAATCTTAGTGCCAGGTAATCACGACAGATTTTGCGAACAGTTTGAAACTGATAAAGATTTCAGATACATGGTTATACCTGATGAAGTTCATTTATTAATCAATGAATCGATTGAAATCAATGGTGTTAAATTCTGGGGAAGCCCTTATACACCTGAATTCCACAATTGGGGCTTTCAGTTAGATAAAGGTGAAGAGCTTGAGCATTGGAATAAGATTCCTGTTGATGCTGATGTGTTGATTACACATGGCCCAGCTAAATTCATTTTAGATGATAAGTATGCTGAATTCTCGATTGGGCGTAAGAGAAGAAAAGAATCAAGCGAATTTTATGAGTCTGCATTGGGCTGTCCATTTTTAGCCGAAAGAATTAAAGAATTGAATAAGTTGCAAGCACATTTATTTGGTCACATTCACGGTGGGTATGGACGAGATGATTCTCACGGTTATGTCGCATTAAACAGTTCATTGATGAATGAAGATTACTCTCTTAAAAATCAACCTCAAGTAGTGTCAGTTAAGAGTAAGGATAAATTATGAGTTGGTTAAACGAAATCAATAAAGAGACTTGGTTAGTTAGTGATACACACTTTTATCACAATAACATCAATAAGTACGAGCCAAGCCGATTAGAAGGCATGAAATCTGATGGGTTTGATAACCCTGACGAATGGTTAATTCATAACTGGAATTCGACTGTTGGCGAAGATGACCTGGTGCTTCACCTGGGTGATTTTGCATTTAAAAAAGCCACTGATGTATTACCCATGCTTAATGGCAGAATCATCCTGGTTTTGGGTAATCACGATATTTCGATGATTAATAAGTTTAAAAGGTTTGTAGAAGATTTTCCAGGGAAGCTAGAAGTCGTTTACGGCATCAAGGACTGTCAGCCTTGGCTGTTAAAACCACAGTGGGTAAGTGGTTTAATCAGGGAAGTGTGCGGTTTAAAAATCATGTTTTCTCACTATCCATTAGTGAGTGATAACCCTTATATGCGTGGCAAAGCAAAAGAAACTAGAGATTCTATGGCCGAAGTGTTTAAACATGAAGACTGTGACTTAAATATTCACGGTCATGTTCACACTAATGATGCAAAAACGGATAAATCTAAAGAGATAAACGTGTCTGTTGAACGTATCGACTTTAAACCTCAGAAATTATGCGATTTGATTAACAAGTTTGTTAACTAAGAAGTTTGGATTATGTAAATGAAAATTAAATATTACCGAAAGCTTATGCTGGAAAAATTAGGTTCTAGTTATGAGTCGCTAAGCGATGATGCAAAAGCATCGCTGGATTACTACTGTGGTCGCAAAACGCTAGAGAATATCGAACTTTACAAGCATACACTTGGAGAAAATAAGCTCGGTAAAGACTATATAGTTGGCGATTTACATGGTCGTTATTTTGAGTTGATGAGCGAGCTTAAAAAGATTGGTTTTGACTTTAAAAAAGACCGTTTGATAGCGGTCGGGGATTTAGGCGACAGAGGGGATGAAAGTGAGAAGGTGATTAAATTGCTAGAAGAACCTTGGTTTTACTCAGTCCGTGGAAATCACGACCAGTTTATTCTAGACCAGTATGAACCAGAGCGAATCCAACTTTATAACCGATACAAGTATTATGAACCTGCGGAACTTCACAGAAAGATTGAGGGTAGATGGTTTTTCAAGCTTGATGAGCAATGCAGAGCTTATTTAGCAAAGCTATTGATGGCACTGCCATACGTCATTGAACTGGAAACGCATGGTTACAAGATTGGTATTAGTCACGCAGGCGTTCCGACTAGATACGGTAGCTCATGGAATGAGTTTGTAAATGATTTGGAGCAACGTGATACTCGTGAGTTGTGTTTGCGTACTCGAAGACATGCTGAGATGCATCAAGAGGGGGTTGAGCGAGTGCTATCTGATGTCGATTACACAGTCCATGGTCATAGCTGTTTTGAGAAACCTGTTTTTACTACTTTTAGTGCGTTTATTGATACTTTTGACAAGGCCGGCAATTTAACTTTATTAAGCGTCGATGACTTAGTTAAGAGATTGGATGCTAATAAAGAGTGGCGTGAGGCTAGAAGGTTAAAACGTGAGAATGGTGATAAGCAAGCCCTTTAGAAGGACTTATAAAGGGCTTCAATAATAAAAATGAAAGTGATACGCACGGTAATCATCGAGATAGAACGCTACCCAACGGTGATTTTCTTATATGTAGTGGCGATTTTTCAAAATATGGCATTGATATTGAAAATTACGCATTTCTTAATTGGTTTCGTGTCCAGCCGTTCAAGCATCGCATATTGATTGGTGGAAATCACGATGAGGACCTTCCAAGAACCCCCGAATTGTTCGACTTTACAGGGGTTCACTATCTAAATAACTCTGCTGTTGAGCTTGATGGCATCAAGTTCTACGGCTTAGGCGCTTCACCCTCAGAGTTTACTATGCCGTTCACATACTTTGCCGAGCGAAGCGGATTGGAGTCATATACCTAGCGACACAGAGGTTTTAATCACTCATACACCTGTTTACGGTATTTGTGATGACAAATCAGGATGTAAGGCATTAAAGAATGAAATAGTCAGGCTAGAGCATCTTAAAATGCATCTTTGTGGTCACATTCACCAAGCACATGGTATGCGTAAGCGAGATGGAGTTTGGTTTTCTAACGCTGCTACGGTTATTAATGTCATCTTTATTTAATTTCAGAAAAATAGACAATTCTTTTTAGTAGCGATTTTTTGGAGTACAAGTATGCCTAATAAACAAATTCTAAGAAAATCCATCAACAAAAAGATGAGGGATTTTAAGTTTAGAACGATGGCAGTTAAAGCTGTTGATATTTTCCAAAAAAATAATCCGATAATTTATATCAACCTTGATGATAGACAACAAATAGAAATGAGGTTTATGGATGTTTACTGTCAAGCCTATAGAGAACACCTTATAGCATTTGAAGATTTAGTGCTGACAGCAATGGCTTGGCAAAACGTTCTAAGTGGGAATTTGATTTACCGATTTTTACAAGTTAGAGAAAATCCGTATCCTGATAAACAGATTGACGCAAATCAAGACATACTAAAAGATATGGTTAAACAATATCAGAAACGGAACCTGTATGACATTCTTGATGCTGATTTTTGGGGTGGGAATCAGGGGGAAGATGGGTTTATAGAGTTCAAAAAACCATTTATTGAGAGTTTTTCCGCGGTTGGCTACGATGCGGAGGGTGATAGGACTGAAGCAAGCGATGTTGTCGACGGAGTTTGTTCCAATTTTCCATTGGAAGTCGGTTATTGCATGCCGGACCAAATGGAATTTCATCTTAGAACAAGACGATGTGTTGCAAGGTTTCCGTATGGGTATGATTTCGTAATCTTTATAGAGTCTAAACGAGATGACGTGTTTAATTTCTAATTAAGAATTTCTAAAATAAGGTAATAACAATTTGAATTTTAATTTTTAGAATTATATTTATAAGTCTTTGTACTTATTTGTTTACAAGTACTTGAAGTAATGTTTAAATGTAATTTACGAAAGATTTGTAGTCTGCTCCTGTGCGACTTTCTGCAAATGAATAGAAAGTTAGATTTAGTAAAAGTAACTTTTTGACGGTTTAAGGTCAATTAGCGCTTTTTGTTATTTTGCCCTAAGGGTAAGGGGAGTTTGTACCTATCGTTTGGGCAGCATAGGAGATTTAGTTATGGCTCAAATAAGCCTTGCACCACTCTATCCGTTTGCATATGCAGATACAGTAAATGGCTTTGTTAAATCAATTACATCAGGAACAGGGTTAGGAAAAAGTTACTCTGCTCAAGTGGCTGTTCTCGATGATGTCAAATCGAAAATTAATAGTCAGAGTGCGAATGAAATTTATATTTTTACTGCACCGCAACATAACCAAATTCAATTTGATGCCAAAATTGTTAAGGAATTAGGTGATTACGGATGTGAAGTAATAAAGGTTAGGCCAGTTTCTGCTATTGCCTTATCCAATATGGAAGTAGAAGGTAATGTTTTAGACATCGTCAAGGACCTCTTCTTTGTAGCTGGAAATTCGACAAACACTTTATTTAAAACATTAAAAAGCAGTATCACAGAGATAATTAAAAAATTAGACAACAGTTATGGTCTTGATGAACAGTTTAAACGTTTAGAAATAATTGAATCACAAGCCAGAGCTTTAAGTTATTTAATTGATGAGAAGCAGGGCGAGATTAATGGTGATGAAGAAGTTATTAATATTTATCGAGAACAGGAAGAGGCGAGTAAAAAAGAACGTATTCGTAACCTGGCAAAAACTCTATCTGGCACTTTAACAAAATTATGTGAAGACTCGTACAAAAATAAGACATTTTCAGATTTGCTAGAGGTGGTGTTTAGGTCAAAACATCCAAAATCCTATGAGCAGTTTCGAGCGATTACGGCCTCTTTCTTTCCTTTTTTTCATGTTCAAGTATCAAGTTCCAAGTTTTTCCTATTGGGGATGACAACGGCAAAATTGATGACAAAACACTATTTTTTCAAGCCACGACTACTAAAGAATGGGCGATTAAACTGGACCAAGGACATTAGAAGTATTGATGAACTAGCACAAATGTCATTGGAGCATGAAGAGGCTGAAGACGACATTAAATCTTCAATTTTCATGGCTGATTTTACCTTTTTCTTAGATGAGTCGGATGCAGCTAAAGAAGTTATAAAAGATAGTCTAGATGAAAACTTTCGTGATTTTAATTTGCTTCAGTCTATCGGTTCTTTGTTCAAAGAAATGGGGGATGTCTTGTGTGACAAGTCATATAAAAACTTAAAGTCACTTTATGATGACTCCGGACAACGGCTTCTTCCTTTTTTAGATAATCATGTAACAGATGACTCTATTCCTAGAATTATCGCAAAAGAACGTTGCCTAAAAATTAGAAATAGTCTCTTTAAAGCTGTGTCTGAAGCTAATGACTTGGATTCAGAAGAGACTTTTGAAAAGCTATCTGACTTAGGGGCAGGGTCTTTAAATGCTCCATACTGTACTGTAGAAAGTAAAGTTGATAGTGAAGTCTTTAATACTACAAGTGCTTTTGGGGGAGAATTTTTTGGGTTCACTCCCAGCCGACATTTAGATGATTATTACATTGTAATAATGCCTAGCTCTTTCCGGATTGTGAGGAGTGATAGTCTCCAGAAGTATGCAAACTTCAAAACAGTACCTCTTTATTACTTCTTTCTATTAATTACTGAAACATATTTACATCTGCGCCATTTTAGTAAAGAGCAGGGTAGTCTTGAGGGGTTAGAGAAGGAGATTAATCTTGTAGAGGAATCTATTCTTGGTAATGACTGGGAGGCTTTAGAAAAAAGTGTAAAAAGTTTGTCAGGTGTCAGTGTTCCGTTCAATATTGATAAAAGGAATTCTTTAGAAGATGAACTGCATACTGCTACTTCTAAAGACTTGCTAAGGATGGTTCGTAATGTCAGTAGGGAGAAGTTTATTAAGGCTTTTTCTGATGGCCGAGAGTTTGATGAAATCCTTGAAGATGGGATTCATTCCAATCAATGTCATCAAAAGACATTAATTGATAGCGATTATGCCTTTAGGCGAGGACACACCATTTACGGCATTGTGCAAAGCAAGCATGAACGATATCAGTTGTCTCCTTGTGGTGGTGTAAATAGTGTCTCATTTCCCGTCTATATGAGAAGGATGTCGCCAGAGAGATTCATTGTATCTTTGGTTAATGCTCCTTTAAAACGCAATAAAGTATTTTTAATGAGTGCTACTGGTGGTTTTCACAATGCACATATCTCAGCCTTTTCAACTGGGTCGCTTTCTATCCTGTGTAAAGAAGCAAAGGTTGTTTATCAGGATATGACTGATGATGATTTTGCTCTTACAAAGTTGAAGCAAGATGAGCGAGCCCAGAAGAAAATTATTAAGAACAAATCCTTTGATGGCTCTTTTGAACTAGCAGATAAAGTCTTAAGTATGACGTATATAAAAGCTAAAGAAGAAGAGAAGCTTGGTAGCGATACAGTACTGGTTGGAAAGTTTATAAAAGGGCGCTTTAACCGTCATAAAAAAACTGAATTCAGAAATGTATTTTCGGCAATTGAAAATACTCAAAGAAGCTCTTTAAATGAAAATAAACCAAGGTTTTCTCTAGCATTAGCACAAACGCATAACTTTGCATTGTCAGCTATTTCAGGTGCTTTAAGAGATAAAGCTATTTTTATTGGCGATAAGGTTTATTCGTTCGAAATATTATTTGGTTCGGCAGGGGATGCAGAAGAAATTAGTGCAGGTTATGGGCTTGTAATTTTGAAAGAAAAGTCTGCAAATCGTTACAGTAATTCATCTAAGGCATTACCACTTCTTATTGTTTTTTACTCGGCGTCATTGGAAAAGAAATTAGTCAAACTTTTAAAGGAGGCGAACTCTAATCCAAACTCAGTTAGCTATAAATTAAAAGAGCTTTTGAAATTGCCTTACCCTTCTAGGGTGTATCAGCAAGCACAAGATCCGGGCTTCAACCCTATGGAGCTAATTCTATCTTCTGGCCATGGAAACTCAGTTTGTATTGTTAGTGCCTACCAATCTGCTGCTAGGGGGCTAAACTTGATTGTTGATGGTTTTAAGCATCCACAACTCAAGTCTTCAAGAAATAGTGAAGAGAAAAAGCAAGCAGACTTTTTTAACGATTCAAATATAAAAGAAAGTAGAGTTTTACAAGCTAAGAAAAGGGATTTAGATGCGTTATATGTTTGTGCCCCTCCATTTTATAGTTCTATAAAGCCTCCGATAACGAACTCTCTCAATAAGCAGTCAGCAGAGAAAAGGTTTTTTTTGAGTGCTCAGAAATACATATATATGTTAGAGGAATACTCTAGGCAAAATGTACTTCAAAATGAACATGCAACTTATAATACTGAAATTGACTTGAATACTGCTGAAACTGACCCTGTAATGCAGAAGTTCTTTGAACAACAACATAGAATTTCACTGATTTCTATGCTGATGCAGGGCATAGGAAGGGTAGAAAGGACTAATGCAAGGCAAGAGCAAGAAATATATCTATGTAATGAAGTCGATGAGATTTTTAACAAAGGATTTGAGGCTATTTTTCAACATCAGAATGATGAGAAAATTCATCAACAAATCAACTGTATGTCTTTAGTCAATTCAAGGTTGTCTAATGGTTATTTAAGTCTTAAGAATAATGAACCTCTCACGTCTAAAAAACAGTTATCTCCAGAGCTAGAAGTTTTCGAAGACTGTAAATCAACGCTTCTTAGCAAGTTGGCGAGTTATCGTTCTGGTACTGAAACGCAAACAGTTTTAGCGTTTGTTGAGTTCTACAAGGCTTACCGCAGCCCAGTTTGCTGGACCCATGGAATAAAAGCTTATTTGGAAGGTTTGAATGTGGCCTTGCATAAACTTCCTAAAAGGCAGCAGCTTCGTTTTAAAGCTTTTATTGATTTGATTGTGGTTCAAAAAAATATCCCGATAGATTCGTATCGTATTAGAGAGACTCACATTAACAATAATCAGACAAGTTTTTTCTTTGATAACAATGGCTTTGAAGTGGATGTTGTTAATTACCTTGAAAACCATTCAGAGCTTGTGAACGCTTTAAGTGAAAATGGTCAAAGTGTTACCAACGCTCTCTCTTCTAATGAAAATGGCCTTTATACATTTGTTCAGCCATGGGCTCTATTTGATTTGATTGGGAACTTAGGTGAATTAGTTGTAAGTAGAGTTATTAGAACTTTGGTTTTGGCTTCTATAGATGTCCGTGAATTATCTTCTATTCAGTCAAAAACATTAAATAGTATTTATGAATTAGCTGATTTTTATATCGTTAAAGAAAATGTTGTACTCGCTATTGATGCTAAAAGCTTATCTAATTCTGAGTATTTTGGTATCAATCCTTCAATCGGTTTAAACCAGAGGCTATTCGAGTCATCAGAGTCGAAGTTTGAAACGATTAAAGAGAGCTTACCGGGCTATACAGTTAAGTATGTCATTCTGAACACAAGAGTGAATGAGAATGCGGTTCCTCAAATGAAACGTCATGAAAATGGAGTCTTTACTTTGTCTCTTAACTCATCTGTAAAGGCATTGTCATTGGACCTGCTAAGGGTTCTTGAACATGAAGAAAAGGAGGCTAATTATGAAGCTTAATTCTCTGGCAATAAAAGACTGTAGTCGTGTAAATGAGCAGTTAATTGAATGGTTGATTGATAAAACCAAACAGTATGAAAATATGACCCTTATTCCATGCATGACTAAAGCTGATAAGCCTGAAATAGCATATAAGGCTCTAGTAGAAGATGTGAATTCTCGTTTATCTTCAAATAATCCATCATATGAGAAAAAAAAGAACATTAAAGGTATAGCATCTTTTAAAAACAAGGATACATACTTTGGAGTTTGCCTAGTTTTTGGGAATGAAAATAAGCTTTCATTTGATATTGAGTTAAGAGACCTTTATCAAAAGGCTTTCAGTTCTACGGAAGAGATTTCATGGTTTACGCTATCACTTATTCGATTATGTTTAGCATTTAAAGGTTTTGAACCTGTTTTAACTGAAAAGCTTGAACTTGAAAATGATATTGAACTGACTCTGGGTCGTCAGTCATTTGCATATTCTTTTTCCGACCAAGACCATATTTTCTCTGTGAGTGTTCAACGAAGCACTCTGCGACCCAATGAGGTTAACTTAAGTGTAGTTAGTCCAAAGAGATATCTCCCAAAGGATAGCCAAGGAGTTATTGCCTATAAACAAGGTATATACATTTTTGATTATGATTGTTTAAGAAAAAGTACATTAAAAAAGCCAAACTTCCCATACATTCAGCATAGGACCAAGCAAACTGATGAAGGCGAGGCTGAAAAATACATTGATGAACAGGCTAACACTAGGGTTCTGCATGAATATTATTGGTCAAAACATCTAGAGAATCTTTTAGAAGAGTGCAATATAGAATTCATAAGACCAGAAATACAGAATTCGTATTCCGTATATACAAACCCTGAAAATGACTCATTTGGATACATCTCGAAAAATTTTGGTGGGTTATCACTTTCTAATACGCAAAATTTTGCTATCTATTTTGATGATAGCCTTTACGAACTTGAGTCATTTGATGAACAAGTAGCACTTGAAGCACTTCAAAAGTTATCCGTGGAGAGGTTGTCTGACGATGTAGATGTTGTTTTAACAGTTAGTAAGTCTCCAGAACTTGCGGATATTTATATAACGCAGTTCACATCAGAAGAACCTTGGATATCAAGTTCAAGAAATGAGAACTTGGACACTTATGGACAGATTCGTTTAAACAGTATTATCAATAACTCGTTTAGCCCTATGCAGTCAGTTTTTTATGAAACCCTTTTTTTGAAGGGGGATATCAATAACCCTAGCAAAGAGGTATTCAAGCGGACTCTATTTGAGGTAATTCAAAAGCGAGAGCTTCTTGGCAAGAAAGCCCCCATTTCTTCAAGTATTCAAAATGTGAGCTTAGATAATGACTTCAATGTTCATTATTATTCTTGTCGCAGAGTTAAGCAGAGTGAAAACGCTAAAAGGTTCAATTTTTTTGGAGCCTTAGCTTCATTCCTGGTTAAAGGTGAGAATATTAGCCTAGTAGAAATCAACACCTTTGGGCAAATAGGTGTTAATCGTTTTGGAGATAGGTTTATTGACTTTATTGAAGACTTCGAACTTTCTGATAACGTTGATGATTTCCTTGATATTCTTGCACAAGCTGAAGAGAAAACACAACAAAGCCTCGATGCTCTTTATAAAAACAATGGTATTTCGTTTATCTTTATTGAAAGGGGCGGTCAAATAACCCAAATTTTTATTGGAAATGCTGCAAATGAAGCTTATGAATACTGTGACCTTGAACTAGATATTTCAAGAAATATCCGAGATGAAATTAGAAAAGGGTTGATGAAAGGGACTTTTTCTAAGAAAAAAATGGAATCAAAGGTACGTCTTGGGTTTCGTGATAAAGGAAGTGAAGCTTACGAGGTCTATAGCATTGGTAACTGCTTATATATCCCACGTAAGGTCTCAAATCCAGGGCATAAGAATAACAAAATTCGGCAATCGTCTTATGAACAAGTTTATGGCACAGAACCATTAACTTCTAATGGGTACATAAATGAAAAATCTATTTATCCATTGATTGTAGCCCTAGGTTCCGATGTAAACTCTTCTAGTAGCCATAGCGGAGTTAAAAAAACGCTTTATGAAAAAGTGTTTAGTTTATTGGTTTCTGACTAGATGGAAGTAGAGTCTGGGCTAGTACACATTATCTAGTCAGTCGATTTTGCAGAGAGGTCTTGTATGTTCCTTCTTCACAATTATTGTAGTGGTCAAGTAAAAGTGGCCACATCTTTAGAGCAATTTAGTCTGTAAATCAGAACTTATCAATTAAATACCCTCTAGGATAAGCTACAACAAAGAATGTAGGTTAAAATTTTCAGTGTCTAGCGAGGTCGAGGAGTTCACAAAAATTGAGAGAGTCTTGATTGATATTGACTATACAGTGCATGGACACAGTTGCTTTGAACAGCCTGTTTTTACAACTTTCAGTGCTTGTATTGATACTTTTGATAAATCAGACAGACTCACAATCTTAAAAGTAGATGACCTGGGAAACGATTAGATAAAGGTAAAGAGTGGCGTGAATCAAAGGTTTTTAGCGAAAAGCAGTCAAATGATGCTTGTGAGAAACAATTGAACGTTGAAAGCCTTATAAACACTGACTCTAACCGCATTAAGAGAAGTGTTAATTGATCTGCAAAAGTAGTTTAACAAGGGCTTTACTAAATCAGGAAAGAAAATGAGATTAGTGCATATTAGTGATACACATGGCAAACACAGAGAGTTATCGTTACCTGGCGGAGAGTTTCTTGTGCATAGCGGTGACTTTAGTGAATACGGAATTGATGTTGAAACTCATGCTTTTCTGAACTGGTTTAGAGTACAGCCTTTCAAGCACCGCATCTTTATTGGCGGTAATCACGATGAAGACTTAGCTAATAATCCAAAGCAATTCGACTTCACAGGCATTAACTACTTAAATAACTCAAGCGTAGAGCTAGAAGGTATTAAGTTTTATGGTTCGGGCGCTTCGCCCTCTGAATTTAATATGCCGTTCACATATCTTCCTAATGAAGCGAACTGGAGTCATATTCCTGATAACACAGAGATTCTAATAACGCATACGCCTGTTTACGGCATCTGTGATGATTCTCTAGGCTGTAAAACACTTAAAGAGCGTATTGATGAGCTAGATAACCTTAAGATGCATTTGGCAGGCCATATTCATCAGGCGCATGGAATGCATAAGCGTAACGGGGTTTTGTTTTCCAATGCTGCTACGGTTATTAATGTTATCTCAATTTAATTTTGAAAAATCAACAATCAATTATAGTGTCGATTCAATTGGAGTTCGAGTATGCCTAATAATGCAATTCTAAGAAAATCTATCAACGATAAGATGAAGGATACAAATTTTAGAAGAATGGTAGTTAAAGGCGTTGATATTCTCCAAAAAAAATAATCCGATAATTTATATCAACCTTGCTAAAGGACAGCAAATTAAAATGAGGTTTATGGATGTTTACTGTCAAACCTTTAGAGAAGATCTGCGTGTTCATTTATTTGATAAAAATACGTATATTAATTGTATCTGATTGAATTTTGTTATTTAATATTTCAGTATATTTAAAATATGCACAAGAAATTTTGTCTAAAGTCGTTATTGCGCCTACTATTACTATTAGGCCTGTTTCGAAATATATTAAGTTAGGTTTTTGAGATGATAAATAGGGCACTTTTTAACTATTACCAAGATTTTAGTTTACGTTTCTGGGGGAGAATTCTCATATGGGGAGGATTCTTTTTTAGCATTCCTTTCGGTGTTTATGCGATTTTTCAGGATCATCTCAGTGATGATGAGTGGGTCTTTTATGCTGGTGGAATGGCAATTATTGCTTTTGTGTCTTTGTTAACATGTGGACGAGAAATATATGCAGCACCTAGTCGACAGCAATTGGATACTTACACTACGACAGAAAAGAAAAGGAACATGATTGGGCCTGATGAAATTATTGAAACCACACATAATGTATATGAAAGTGATGAGTCATATCAACCAAAGTTGGATAGCTATATTTCTGATTATAGAGATCGACAAGCAAATGTTTATCAAACATGGGTAAAAAGAGAAGCTCCCGAAGATAGGTTTATTGCAATGATACTTGCCTTTTTTTTGCCTGTAGATTTTATATCTTTTTTAGGTGTCATGATTCGTGAATTTTTGACTAAGCTTTTCTGGGGCCTATTGCCATTAGTGCTTACGGGTTTATTGGTTGTTGGTTTTTTCTTAGCAAATCAATAGTGTTAAGAAATCAGCGTCATTTTTTACGATAACCATAAAAGAAATGACGCTGATTTCGATTTCAATAAAGCTCTTAACAGCTGCAATCTGGTCAAGGCTTAACTATCAAAGATTATATGCCCACTCTATTAATCAAACAACTCACCTAAGAGGGCTTTGAAAGCTGAACTCCATCCATATATTGAACAATAAGATTCACACAGCCGTAAAATGGCTATCCAACTTAATTAAGACAGAGTACCTAAAATATTCACCGAATTGGAAAAGTGATAATGGTGGTGTTCAATTTTTTTAAAACAATGACCTTAGTAGCTTAAAATCCTTTTCGATCGCTATACGTTTCGCCTCTGTAGTAAGCAGATAATTTTCATTGGGCTCGATTCCCAGTCTAGTTAAATCCAACCGGTCCGCATCCCAGCATGTAGCAACGGTAGCGCAGTTGGTTTCTCTGCCTTTGGTATGGTGTTGGCAGGCATAAATTAAGGTCGATAATTGGCTTTCTGACAAATCAATTTGATCTGCATGTTTATCAATAAATTGAGCCGCTCTTAATCCGTGTTCGGGATCTTTGTTTTCATTTTCTCTTTGTAAGTCATGTAAATAAGCAAAATATGATACTACCACTTTGTCGGCATTGGAAAAGTCGGCGAGATAGAGACCATAGTTCTCGACGCGCTGCCAATGGGCAATACCGTGAATAGGGCTGGTGTAAAACTTTGCCTGTGCTTTAATGAGCTGAAAAAATTGGTTGTTCATTGATGCTGCTTTTAAAAGTTTTCATCTATAAACGGTGAAATTTTCGGGTGGTTTTTAATAAAGTCCCATACATCTTCATCGTTTGTTAATGGCGTGAAACCATAGATTTCATCGAGCTTGATAACCACTTCTTTAAAATAAGGTTTTGTAACATAGGGTTTCATTTCAGGTGTGTTTTCATAGCGGTTATGCTGTTCGATGGCAATCATCCAAAAATAAGGGCGCCAAAAAGCATAGGAAAAATCACAGCGACTGATTATTTCTTTGGTATTGCCCGCACTGGTGAGCAGGGTGAAAAAGTTGATAAGTTCATCAAATTTGTAACGACAACGCTGGTCAATCTGTTTAATTTTTTCATCATTAGCTTGTTGTTCGTTGAGTCCTTGTATTTGTCTTAATTTAGGGAGGCTTTGATCAGGAAAGTCTAATGGGTAAGCCGCAAAAAGACGGCTTACGACAAAATTGCAATATGGGCGAGAGCCAATGCAGCTGAAAAGCACTTTTTGCGAATCGTTTTTGACCTTTTGAAAGTAGTCACTGCAGTAGGTTTGAAAAAGATCTAATACATACTTTTCATCGGCTCGTTGTGCGAGCTTTTCATTTGTTTTTGCGATTTGCACAGTGGATTCAATCGTTTTTTTGTGATCTTCTCTACTTTCTTCGAGTTCAGAGATCTGCATATAGGTCGTGATGATAATACCGCCAAAGGCGAGACCGGCAAAAAGCACATCAAAGCTACTGAATGCAATGGAGAGTGGTTTGTCGGCATCTCCTGTTGGCATTAGCCCAAATAAGCCCAAAACCCAGGCAACGGACCATAAAAGAAGAATGAAAAGTACGGCAAAAGTGATGAGTTTGATAATTGATTTTTTCGACATATTAATAAGTCTGTTATTTAACATTTAATCCAAAAAATGATTCTAAGGCTTAATATCTAGAATGCCTGAATCCAGTGTAATTGTTGCGATTTAATTAAATGCCTCGTGGCATACTAAGTTTTTTGGCTTTTTGCTTGTCTTTAAACTTTTGTTTAGCCTGTTTTAAAGCATCATCAATTTGCGCAAAAAGATCATCAACTTCATCTGGATGATAGCTGTAATTGGTTTTATCGGACAGATTGCCTATAAGCTCAATTTGTTTGATGGTCTTTTCTAATCGAGCTTCGGATAAGCGTAAGAATCGTTCTCTATTGGTAGACATGTTCAACCTCACTTAGTCTGTTTGGCTGTTTGTTGTGTTTGAGACTCCATTATATGGCATAAGTCTTTTTCACTTAATATCTCTTTATTAAGCAGCTCATTGGCGACCGCTTCAATCTGTTGCCAGTGTTTCTCGATAAGCTCGTCTATGGCATTGTTTGCTGCTTCAATCCAATTTTGGATTAGTTGTTCTATGCGCGGTTGAAATAGCTGTAATTGTGAGATTTCTTGTAAACTCGCCAAATCCATGTTGTAGCTGTTCTCATCCATGCCGTAATTAACGGTTGCTAACCAGGCATAGTGCATGGCTTGTTTGAGATCGCTACTGGCTCCGGTATCAAGTCCTTTAGCGCCAAATTGTTTGACTTGGGCGGCACGGCCTGCCAACGCAATACAGGTTAAAGAAAATAAAAAATCTTTGGTGTGATCAAGTTCTTGCTCTCTGTTGTAAGCAACCATTCCCAAGGTGTTTTCATGAGCGACTACTGTAATTTGTTCAATACCTCTTTCGGGAAGAAGGGCTTTTGAAATAACCGCATGCGCAGCTTCATGGTAAGCGGTTTCTTGTAATAATTCTTCACAGCTTTTTCGGCTACGCTTCGCGCCGTATTTTAAAATATTGATTTCTTCAATCAAGAGTTCTTGGTTGATTTCCGATAGGTTGTTGCGCATTGCACGTAAGACAGATTCTCGGTGAACCTTTAGCAAATCAGCACCACTTAAACCAGCCGTGACAAGAAGTAACTGGTCAATATCCATATCATGAGAATAAAGTTCGTGTTTGAGTTGTTTTTCGATAAACCACTGGCGAGCGGCTTTATCGAGGTGCGGTACCTTAAAGTGCAAGTCGATACGACCAGAGCGAATTAGAGCTGAATCGAGTTTTTCTTTAAGGTTGGTGGCACCGATAATAAAAATCTCTTGTTCGCTGTTATGAAAGCCATCAATTTCAGTCAGAAGCTTATTTAACAGGGCATCGGCCAGAGCACCGGCGCTGCCGCGTTTTGGCAAGGCATCAATTTCATCAATAAAGATTATGCTAGGCGCATAGTCCCTGGCACGCTGAAACAGGTCGTTAATGAATTTTTCTGACAATAAGTCATGGCCTGAACAAGCAATAAACGGCAAGCCAGCCTCATTGGAAAAGGCTTTAGCCAACATGGTTTTTCCTGTGCCTGGTGGTCCGTACAACAACATACCATTAGGAGGGGTAACGCCAAGAGCTTTAATTTGAGTGCGATTCTTGAGTAAAGATAACGTCTCTTGCAATCGCTCTTTAATAAATTCATGACCGGCAATATCACTAAATTTGATGTTTGGAATATCAACGGTAATGCCACCGCTAGAACCAATATCATCACTTAAGACAATCTGTTTTTCTTCTAGATTGTCTAGAGTTAAAACCAAAGTGTCATCAATAATTTTTAGGTCGATAGTAAAGTTGAGCGTTTGGTTTTTTATTGCCAATGTTCTATGTAGCTGGTCAAAATCAAATTGCGCTAGTTTTTTAGACGCTGCAGAGCTAAGTTTGCATTCTATTTTTTGAACAGAGGCTTCTGTTTGCGTTCTTAGCAAATCGGTAATAGGGTCAATAATTAACGAGCCGACATGAGATTTAATTTCTCGAATGTCAAACATTGGCGCAAAGCTAAGTGTCAGTAACTCATTGATGTGCTTTTTAGGCAGAGTGATATCAAGACCTGTTTTCTTACTAAATAGTTTTTGATCTTTCGTTAATTGTTTTTTTGTAATCTTTATTAAGTGGTTAAATTCCAGTTTATTAAACAGTAGAACGCCACCTTGTGAAAGGCGAGAAAGTAGTGGGGCTGGAATGGCGGATACGACTGCATCGCGTTCAATTTTGGTCTCTTTCGCGATATTAGCAATAATGCTGGCACGAGCCTGTTGCGGGGAGTTTTTTAATAAATTGAGGTAGCTTGCATTGCTATAGATGGACTTACCAAGATTAGAGGTAAATATGATAATACAATCTCTACAGTCTATTTCTTCGTGAGTGTGTTCATCTTTTACAAAGCCAGAAGAAAGCAATTTAAGCAAACCTAACAAAACTTGAGTATGGGCTTTTTCAAACTCATCAAACAGAATAATTGATTTAGGGTGTTTTTTGACAAATTGGGTAAGTTCACCAGAGGTCGCATCCGAATAGCCTTCTCGACCACCAAATAAGCCAAATGCTTCGTTTGCATTAGTGAACTGGGTCATATCAAAATATTTATATTCGTAATCAGGTTTATTGTAATAAGCGAAACGTTCGGCAAGGAATGTTTTGCCTGTGGCTGGAGGGCCTAAAAATAGAAAGATACCTTTAGGTTGGCTCTCGTTCTCATTCCAACTACTTTTAACGAGAAGGTCGGTTAAATCTTCAATGGCTTGGTCTTGGCCAAATACATCATTAGATAATTTCTCTTTAATAATTTCAAACTCTTGAAATAAAGAGGTATAGCTTTGTGAGAATGTTTTGAGTTGGAATAATTTTTCGGCTTTATCAGAATCCAACTCTATGTTCTGGCTCAGAAGCTCATCCTTAATAAAGTTTTTGGTTTCTTCGGCAAATAAAACAATGTCTTTAGTAGCCATTTGACTGAGCGTCTTGTTACTGAGTTTTTTGGCATAGTTTTGGTAAAGCTTATCATGGTGTACATCCAGTTTTTGCATGGCTTCCGTTATTATTTGAACCTGCTTTTTAGTTTTGGCGCTGATTGATTTTATTGGTTCTAAGCAATAAAACGCGGCTTTAAGGTGAACCAAGTAAACTTTATCGGATTGTTCTTGTAAAGCCATGAATTTAGCGGTTAATAACAGTGTTTTCATTTTTATCTGCCAGTTTTTAACGTAGATGTACGATGGTGATTATTTGTCGGATTGTTGGGTTAGCCAGTCAGCCAATGCCTGTTTGGTTTTGTCTAAACTGTCTGAGACAACTGAGCCTTTCAATAAACATTGGGCGTGACCCTGTTGTTTTTCAATCACTGTTTGCAATTGGGATTGAGCCGTGGCGCAGTCATTATAGGTGGCAAACTCCATGGAGTGCATATTCCCGGACTGCAATAGAATAAATAAGATGTAAGTCTTCATTCGGTACTTCCTAGTTATTATTAATTGGTTAATAAGTAAAAACTGCTTGAGATTATGCTTAACATGGAGTTTAATCTAGTTTATTTTAAAAATAAAGGTTTTTTGGTCGTCATCCCAAAGAGTTTATTTTTTACGCGGTTAGGAAAGATGTAGTGCTTTTCAACATTATTTGCATAGGCGAAGTTGAAAGAGCGGGTTGGCGTTTCAGTTAGGGTAATTAAGTGGCAGAAGATGTAGTAAATCAAACTGATTATGAGCGTAATGAAGACAGTTACCTGATATTGTCGAAGAAAATTGCTGAGCTAAAAAAAATAGAAGATAGCGAAGCTGTTAACGATTTGGTCGAGAACAAATTAATTGTTTTGGAGTTGCTTTATCAGCAGTTACCTGAAAAGTGGGCAATCAAATACTGTCTTTCTTTGTTGGAAACCTCATTAGATCCTGATAACAATTTAGATGATTTTGAAAAATATGATCGTCTTGACACATGTTTAGAAATTTTGGCTTCTGATTTAGGTAATCCAGAAAGTTTTTATAAAGTTTTAGAGCATCTTATTGACTTGAATGGCTCAGATAAAAAGCCATGCCGAATCATTGAGCTGTATGAGCGGCATATGGATAAGGCCGAGGTTTTCAAAGATCAGGTGCCTGCAGAACAGTCCAGGATCTATTTTAATGCGCTGACCCATTTTGCCTGTCTTTATATGGAAGCGGGGCTATTTAATCGCGCGTTTAGCCAGTATCAAAAATATTTTACAGCTCTTAAACCAAAGCAATTCAAAGAACTGTCTGAATTTACTGAGGCATTTATCAGCTTTTATCAAAGTGGTGTTAAGTCAGAAGTGGTGGATATTGAACAAGCCCTAAGTGCTCAGGTTAAACCCTATATCAAGCATTTTAAATCCCGTTTGGGAGAAGAGAATTACGTCGAGCAAATCAATAAATTGCGTTCTGAACCCGCAGAGATCAGGTGGAATTCAATAATTAAAGGTGGATCTCCATTAGCGTTAGAGCGTTTTGTGATTTTTAAAAAGCTTTTTATTACAGATGATCTTTTGGGTGTTTAATGCTTTCAACCAAGGCTAATCAATTTAGGAATTAACTAGTGCTTAAAAATAAAACCTTCCGTTTATTTATCTCATCAACATTTAACGACTTTCGTGAAGAACACCGCGTTCCTCAGAAAAGGGTTTTCCCCAGCATTAAAGGTTACCGATTAAATAAAGGCTTAACTAAAGGATAAAATTCAATCATGAAATCAAAATTATTAGTTGATAATTTCAAGTCTGATCTGGTTGATTCACTTAAAACTCCACTGTTTATTGAAATAAACTCTTCGGATGTTACAAAGCTTCAGAATGAAGATGAGACACATTTCAAAAAGACAGAAATTTCAGTGGCAATTGCAGGGGTTGCCAGCTCAGTTTATGGCTTTGATCAAGATAGTAAACGCTTAGATGGTGATTTCACCAATGTCTTGTTATTATCCAAAGGAAAAACTTTATTCGATTTACTTTATGATCACCTAGAAGCTAGTATCAAACAACGTTTGACTCGTTCACAGTTTTTTAAGGCAGCTGCATTTACCATTTCAAAATTTGGTGCTGGAGCTGCTGCAGATTATGTTGCGAGTGGACTTGAATCAGTTTATGAACAGGCTAATGACTTAATTGGTAGTGCTGGGGAGTTGATTGAAGAAATTGGAGCTAGCCTAAATCTAAATCAGGTAATGTTTGGAGTCAGTCATTGGCTCAAAGAACGCGGTGTTGAAGAGATACACAACGCGGTGACAAACCAAATTGAAAATAGTATTGAAGATATTGTTGACACATCAGGTTCTTATATTAATGATACTTGGCGTTCAAGCGCTGAGCTTTATTTAGCAGACCTTGCCAGACAATCATTGAATCAGATACTTGAAAAAATTAAAAATGCTAACAATGCGAACGAAGCGACCAATGCATTGTTAGCTATGATGATGGCTATAGGGTTGAGGGTGCCTAAAATCATTGTTATTGATGACCCATATTCATTAGATGAAATTTCTTTCCGGATGCTTATGCTAATTGCAGCCCTGAGTAAAGAATTAAAATACCAAAAATGGGAGAATGGAGCGGAAAGTATTCATTCAGGTATTAGCTTTGTATTGCTTTATAGCAATCCTCAATATCAACTGAATTCAAAATTTGAAGATCCCATCAATCAGAGCAGGCAGAAATCGTTAATCGGATTTCGTCGCTTTTGTCAGCGTTATGAGTTACTAGAACGTTTAGATTCAGATATACCCAAGCCATTTATCAATCGACACGCCTTTGTAGGTAGAAAGGAGGAGCTTTTATGTTTACGTTCAAAGCATGAAAAGATTTTGCAAAACGTTGGCGTGCTTAATGATGATAAGAAAGATGTTAAACAATATGGTAATAACGTAGCGTGTAATACATTACATATTAGCCTTATAAAAGGCGAGCCGGGAACAGGAAAAAGTGCTTTAGCTCGTCGATTTTTGCAGGCAAGAACCCAAACAAATCAATTAAAACAGCTTAGTGAAAAAGAACAAGAAAAGCTTGAGGCTTTGCTTCACCTGAACGAATCTCAGGTGAGTTTACAGGTTTTCAATAGCCCTACATTGAGTTCAGCTACCACGGGATTGGATTCATTGATTGAATCCATTGTCAGTGAAACGCATCGTCTAGAGTCTTATGCGGCCGTTCATCAGGGATTTTCAGGGCGAATTTTTGATGATATCAAAACAGGTATTGATGCAACTTGGAAAGATATTTCTGATGCACTCAAAAAACAGCAATACGAGGGGATTGGTAAGCGATCAAAGAATGTTTTAATTGCCTTAACGGGTTATAGAACACTCAAAAATATTGTTGAACTAGACAATGATAAGATTCAGCTTCCAGAAATGGCTCGATATATTAGTGAAAGTCTGAATGCTGAGAAAGTAAGCCAAAGAGGCTCTACAACTGGATATAAATCCACGCTGCTATTCTCACGTTTGATGAGTAGTATTGATGCGCTTTCAATGTTGTCGGAAAAAATCGCAGGTAAAAAACTACCGTTGCTGTTGTATATCGATGACCTGCAATGGATTGATGAATCAGTGGCAGAATTTATCCTGAATCATCTCATGCCAAAATATTCGATTGAGTTCCTAGTCACGGCGCGAGGTTCAGACAGTGTGACAAAGTTAAAATTGTTGGCTCGAGAAGCTCAAAGTTCAATTGAGCATTTTTACACCATAAGCCTTTTATCTTTGCTTGGTATTTCATGTCAGGGTTGCAATCTTAATCAGAAATTGAAAAAAAAGCACTTGCCGCTTGGTGTGGATACTTTATCAGGATATCAGACATATCTAGTTAACCGATATAATATTGCTACAGAGCTAATCCCTGAGAAAGGTTTAAAGGGGATGAATAAGTCGACACTGGCCGAATTGATTCACACCAGTATAGTTCCTCATTCAAATGAAACAGAGCAAGGTCAAATACAGAAAAAGGTTGAATCAATTGCTCAAAGTGTTATCCAGCATCTTCAAGAAGGCAAAGCCGATGAGAAAGAGGTCGTAACCCTATTTGCCATAGAAACGCTTAACGTTTTGGGAGATCCAAAATTTTTCAAAAGAGGTAATGCTCAAATTCAAGGGCTTCAGCCAGTTTTCATGCGTGTCAGTGAGAATCCAATTCAAGCACGAATTGATTTATCAAGCACGCAATTGCTCAATGTAATCGACATGACGTTTTTTGCATTAAAAGAAGCATACCAAAGCTCTTATCAAATAGATGTTATCAAGGATGGAAAACAGCATTTTAACTTAGCGTCCTATGCGATTATGGAAGAGCGTTTAGAGCTCATTAAACAGTATTTCAATGAGTATGGTGATGCCGCTCTGTTTAGCTTGCTATTTTCAAGCTTGTTAGGCAGCCCATTCAGCTCGAAACTTATTAACCATCTTGTGACCAAACTAACTGAGTTAAAGCTAGAAGAGATTCCTGAATTGACTGCTTTGATTACTTTGTTGAAAGCGCAGCCGGGGATCTGTCTGCGTGAGCAAGATTATGAGGTGCTAGAGGAATCTTACGAGATATTAAGACGTTTACAAAAACGTGTAGATGGTTTTGAATACCGTCATAACTTGTTCGATGTATTTCTAAAGCAGCAGCTTGAAAATACGCTTTATCGTTTGTTAGAGGGGAATCAAAAAGCTATTAGTAAATTGGCTGAGCAAGTATATGATACGGTTGAGCAGGCATTGAAAGATGAAGAACTTTGTCCCTTATTTGATGATTTTAGCAAGGCTCAAGCCCTATTTAATATTGCTGAATGGGGATTCGGTAAAGAGCCAGAAATCTGGGCTGTTGACTATATTAATAACGCTCTTCACGTTGCGAAAGCGTTACGAAATGAAAACTATGCTTTGAAGGCCCTTGAGTTACTCGAAGTGGTTAAATGTGAAGTTGAATCAAAGGCAAATAAACAAATATGTAATGAAGCTCCTTATGTTTATAGCAAACTGTTGTATCAGCTTGCTATCCTTTGTGGAGATCAAAACCGCTTAGAACAGTTGGTGGATTTTGAAGAGCAAGCGCAGGCGATTGCACTTGTGTTATATGAATCTGATTCTGATTCGGTGTGTTATACCGAGCACTATGTCGAAATATCAATTGAACTTGGTGCGGCTTATCTTAATCTAAACCAGTCAGAACAAGCATATAAGATTTTTAAGCAAGTACAAACAGTTGTACAGGAGTTGTATGAATCGAACCAAATGCTTTGGGGAAAGGTTTATATCACGCTGTTAATTCAAATGTCCGTATTTTATGGATATAAGAAGCTAAAAGATCAGCAGATGAAGTATGCAGAGCAAGCTTTGAAAGTTTCTGAATTCTTGTATCAAGAAGATCCGAAGTACTGGGGACGAGGATATTCTGATGGGCTAGCGAATCTCGCTGCGATCTATTCACATCATAATTTGGGTAAGCAAGCGATAAGCCTTGCTGATAAATCCTTACAAGTCGTTGAGCTATTGTATACGAAGGATCAGAAAGGCTGGGAATCGATGTATGCTGATAGATTAATGCGTTTAGCTATTCATCACATGCTTCAGAATCATTTGTCAGAACAGGTTGTTCAGTACATCAAGAAAGCGTTAAAAATTACGGAGAAATTGTATCAGAACGACTCTGTTCGTTGGACTAAAGAGTATGTTGGCTGTTTAACAATTAGTGCTTCGGTTCAACAGGATAAGGAGATCCAGTTTCTTGAACAAGCGCTAAGAATTATAAAAGGTGTGTATGAACAGGAACCTATACGTTGGACGGAGGAATATTCTTTGCTATTAGGTAAGTTATCTGATGCTTATCAAAGGAATAATTTAGAAGAAAATCAAAGTGTTATGATGTTAGAGTATGCACTGGAGATTGTAAAAAGGGGGTATGAACAAGACCCTGCTCGTTGGAAAGAGCATTATTCTGATCGTCTTGCTAACTTGGCTCTGGCTTATTTGACGACTCCAGGTCGATTTGAGAAGGGAGTAGAAACTTTTGGTCAAGCAATTGCAATTATGAATGAGTTGTTTGAAAGTGATCCTCAGCGTTGGGGTGGGGAGTATGCTGGTTGGTTAGATTATCTTGCAGCTATCTATAAGGTGTCATATCAGGAAGGATTGATGGAAAATGAGCAGGCATCTGAATATTATCAGGAAGCGGTGCTAGTAACGGAGAAGTTGTATGAACAAAATCCTAAGCGCTGGGAAAATGTGTATTTAGAGCGTTTAGATAGACTGATTTTGAGCTATGAATCCCTTAATAACTTTCAAGATATTAAAATTCTTATTGAGAAGAAAAACGCTTTGCTACATTCTATAGAAACCCTCAAATAAATGAATATTTGAATCTAGCCATTCAGTAGTATTTCTAGTCATGTGGTGGGCGTTGGAAACTTTCTCGGAATTAAGAGTAATCTGTATTTAATTCTTTACAGGGTAAAACATGGTGTTTATCACCGGTTCGGAAAGCATTACTTTTTTTAAAGGTGAGCTAAGACTGTGATAGATTTTGGTTTTTCTTTTTGTAGTTCCAATGTGTTCTATTTCTAATTCCAGTAGGGTGTGAAAGCTTTCCTTGTCAGAGGTGATAGCGCCAATAAACTGGATTTTCTTTTGATTTATTGCCAGCCAGTTATAAAGCTGTGCCCATAGATTTTTTAGTACTTCATTACTTAGGCTGAAAAGTCCGAAAAAAAGTAACCCGCCATCTTCTGAGTCATCGGCAAGATGTTCTGTGTTTAGTTCTGAGACGCTCATCTTAAATCGAATTAATTTGTGATAAACACTTGTTTTGATTTTTAAACAAAATAAATGACCCATATAGTTGTCATTGAATAGGCAAACCATACTGAAGTTGCCTGGGTTAGAGATTAAGTGTTTATGACGTATTGTGTTTATATTAAAGTCGTATAGAGCTTTGATGATCAAATGATTGAAGCTCGTAGCTAGAGAAGATTGATTGCTTTCCTGGATTGGGATGCTTTCTATTTGTTTATCGGGGAAGTGGCACATTGGTAAATTCATCACTAAGAGGTGATTATGCAATGAATTTGGCAAAGGCAACCTTTGAGCAGATTGATGCAAATTGCTATTATTTTCAAAATCTATGTATGGATAAAATGTCAGCGTTCTAGAAAAAAAGTAACTTAAAATTGATTTCTTTCGTTGATATTTTGGCGTGGTAACCCCTCTTTCCCAGCGGCTATAGGTCGTGATATCTAAGCCTGTAAAAGATGCATTATGCTTTATAAGTTCTTCAACTATCCTGGTTTGGGTGAGCCCCAGCTTCTGTCTACAGCATTTGATGTATTCATTAAAACTTATCATCAACAAATCCCTAAAAGCAGAAACTGTTCTCTCGCCATATTCTTTGTAAGCTCTATATGATTGTTTGAAACCATTAAAATTCTTCTATCTTTCATGTTGATTTAATATAGTTTATTGAGGTTATATACTTTTATATTGCTATCTTATACAAATATCTAGATAAGTTAAACAGTCTATTTTAAATAAATACTTTATATTTTATTTGGGGTTAGGAATGTAGAGTGCTTTAAATTAAGTATTCGGCGAATGAGATTTCCACATTTAAAAAGATGCTTTTAAGGTTGTTAACTATATGAATTTGTAAGGTTGTTTTGTGAGTGTTTAGCGCAAGAACGATTTAGGTAATTGCAGTAATGAGATAGGATTATTCTTCAAAACGTTTTTTATTGGAACGGCAAAAAAAAATTTTTTTTTTAAGATTTATGCCCACCAGAATTCTTGTTTTATTGCTTGTTTGATAGACATTGCTCTTTTCCTTCAGTCGGCTGAAGTGTTTTATTCAATTCATCATGATTTATAAGTCTATATAAAAAATAAACTATTGACATTGGTTTGGGGGTGTGTAAGTATATTAGGTAAATAAACTTTAGTTTAGTTGTGGTTTTAATATTAGAGTTTTCTAACTAGGCATTTTTGATGAAAGTGTTTTTCAGAAATGCCCTTTTTAAAGTATGGAAAAGGTATTAGTTTACTTGTACTTAATTTCACGCATGCTGTTTGAAACAGCATTATTTTGGTGAATTAACTTGGTTGCTAAGTAAAAACAAGGTGTAAGAAAATGAAAAAATCTTTGTTGTTGTCAGCTCTTTTGGGCTCTTCATTAATTTTAGGTGGTTGTAGTGATGGGCCAGTAGATGTGTTAGAGAACACTATGTCGGAACTTTGTAGTAAAGGTGACATTCAAGTTATGTTTGATGCTGGAGTGCCAGAAGATATGTCAAAGATTTCAAAAATGTATCTTGAACTCCCTGAATCAGAGAGAAAGAAGATGGCTGATGCGATGTTGGAAGTTTGCAGCAAGTTTGATGGGGCTGAGTTGAAATTATTATCAGAAAGTGAGAATGAAGCCAAAATTGAGATGACTACTAAAGACGGAAGCACAATTATACAAAAGATGCTAAAGGTAGATGGCGATTGGAAAATGAAAAGTTAAACATAACTGAAAAATTGTAGAAAAACAGATGAATTAATTGAGGATAGATAAGCAATATGAAATTTAAATTGAACTTGGTAGCAGCTGTTATAGCAGCTTCATTAGCCCTAACAGGGTGTTCGTCAGGCCCTGATGAATTGGTATTTAAAGATATTCCTACAGGGGATGTTTCTGATAAGGGGCAAAATGTCGCTCTGTTGATGAGTAAAGAAACTGTTGATGCAATTGGTGACTATATTTCCAAGAATAGAAGTGATCGAGAGGTTTCTGCGGATCGTAATCTTGATGAGTTTAAAAGACAGTTGGATGGCTTTCCTGCATTAGCGGATGATGATAAAGAAAGATATATTGCATACTTTGAATCAAAGCCACAACGCTGGGAAACCTCTTTTAATCAGAGCGTGAATCTGAAGCAGAAAGAGATTGAAGCATTGAAACAAAAGATTGCCAATCACGACAAAAAAGTGGTTGAGCTGACTGCAAAAAAAGCTGAGTTGATTGAAAAGAAAAACAGTTTTCAAAGTGGCTACACAGTCTATAAAAACCTGAATAAACAGGCTCAGAAATTACTTGCTGACAATAATGTACGCCCCGCCGATCTTATGTCAAGAAGTAAAACTGACATGAAGTATAAGGAAGTTAACCAGGATCAGATTGCTTGTGCTTTTACTCTTAACGATTACGGTACCGAAGGTTATAGCAGATATTGGGAGCAAACTGGTGCACCAGTATGGCTAAATGATAAGTGTTACCGAGTGTTGGATGCCAATTTGCTCGAGATTGTTTTAACGTCGTTTTATGCCAATAATCCGGATGGTTTTGAATCTGAAGGTGTTAAAGAGAAAGTGCTTACTGAATTAATGCCTGCTTACAAGGATTATATCCTTAAAGATATTAACGAAGTGCAGCCGACCAACAAAGAATATAACGACGTGGTTAAATTCTTATATGATGCTCGTGGTTATAAGGGCAGCTATTTACGACAAATTAGCAATCTGCAAACTGAGATTAAAAGAATCAACCAGGCTTTATCCATTAAAGACGAGAATGTCAGAAATAGAGATAGCTATTACAGGGAAGCTTATTACGAGTTTAACAAAGCTGATAACTTATATCTTTCAACTCGAATCCAGCTTAGAAACAAGGTCAATATGCTTAAGCACTTAATGGATGAGTTTGAGGGTGATATTGATATCGTTACTGAGCAGGTGAATGAACCGATTGATATCTCAGGGTCTGATTTCGCTAAAGTTTATATGGTACCTAATGATTTTAGCGGTATTGATCCTTTCAGTTATATCAAGGATTGGGCGGCAGATTACTCATCAGATAGGAGTAAGGAGAAGGATACTATCGAGTTATATTTTGGCGAACTATTTGACCAGAGAGCGTTGATGAACTCAAGCAATGTTGATGCTGATATAGCGGCTTTAAAACAGCGCCACTTTACTTTGGAAAATGGTATTGAAGAAATGTTGGTTTGGAAACAGTTCTTCGGTGATGAAGACGATGCGAATTTATTTAGATTTTTGAGTGGTAGGGTACTTAGTTACTATACTGGATATGCGTCTTATGACAAGGACGAGAAACAAGCGATGGAAAAAATCCAGCAGTCCCTAAAAGAGAACAGTGATTTTCAGATTTAATTGATTAAAACAACGGTGAGGCTATTGAATCAATGGTCTCGCCAAAATTTACCTTTTGGGTGGTTTTTCACTCTTTGGGGTATTAATTGTAGAAGTTCAGACTTAATCTGACAGTTCCTCATTTTGAATCCGTGTCCTGTCAGGTTAAGTTTAAGATACGAACTTTTACATATAACGGCATCTTTATCAGGAAATTCAGCAAAGCCATCTTTTGATAGTACAATAGATTTTTCATCTTCAGCCAAATCTAGTATTAATTCATCAGCTTCAGATGTCGCAATAATAACTTCAACTCTTTCATCGAAAGCGTTTTTGAGTTTAGCGGGGTTTATTTTGAGGATAGTAGAGGCTCCTGGATCGAAAATCACTTTAACAGAGTAGTCTTTAATCAGATGATTTGTTACAGGGATTAGTGCTTTTAGAGCGATGAAGTCATCTTGGCTATTTAATAAATTGCTTCCATCTAAAATGATTTTTTGAATATCAATGGAAGCAACTTGAGCTAACCTTGTTATCCTGTCATTTAGCTTTATGATTGAACGATTCAATCCTTAATTGACCTATCTATGATTTGTTGAGGTTTCCCATTCTCAAATAGCCGTTCACATTCAGTATGTATTCGTCGTCTTTCATTTTTTGATTGAGCCTGATTGAGAAGGTTTGCAAAATCTTGAGCCGTTCTCGCATTGCGGTTAGCTTCTTCGATTTCTTTATACCGTTTACGAAGCTTATCTACCAGAGGTTCTATAGCCGCATCGACAGCTATTTTTGTCCTTTTTACTTCGAAAAGCTCTGAACTAAGGTGTTTTTTTCCGACTCTAGTTCTGATGTTTATGAATTAAGTACATCAGTTTTAGAGTTTAGAGTAGATAGTTTGGATATAAGGCTTTGAAGTTTTGTCTGGTAGTTCTTATATCGTTTAATTTGAGCTGTTGTTGATGATAGATATTGTTCAGCTACCTTATGTTGGCGCTCTGCTAGCTTTAATTTAGAACGAATACATTCGAGTTCTTGCCGGTTGTTTTCGGCTTTGATAAGCCAAGACTTTCTTTCTTGACTGAACCAATTTAAAGGATTAAGTAATGAGCCGATATTGCTTTTGATTCTATCGCCTTCTTTTTTGTTATGCTGTAACTTTGTTCTAATTTCTTCGATATGGGTCCAAGATAAATAAACTTTTTCTTTAGCTTCAGACTCTATGCGTTCAAAGTCTTCAATAGAGTTTTCTAAGAACCACTTTTCTTCGTTAAGAATAAGGGAATTAGTTTCTGCTACTTTTTCTAATATTTCAGTTTTTTCAGTTTTAAGCTGAGAAAGCTTTGCTTTTATAGAATCAGATTTAGCTGAGAGTAGTTGGTATTCCGTTTCAAAAAAAAGCTTAAGTAAATGGCTAAAAATTATATGGACACTAAGATGATTATTTAAGCTTTTTCAATTCATATCTGAAATGTTTTTTTCTTGCTTGAAGCCTTTTTAATTATTCTTTGAGATTGCTGTGCAAATTCGTTAATAAATCGATTTTGTAAATCAGGCTGTAGATGACCGTAGTGTTTTTCTATCATTTCTACACTAGTAGTTGCGAGTTTAGCAATGCTTAAAAGGTTAACACCGTTCATAACAAGTTGGCTTATGAAGTTATGCCTTAAAGTGTAATTTCCCAGTTCTGGTGGTAGGTCTCCAAGTTCTTTTATTTTTTCCCATGGTTTAAATAGTCCATGAAAGGGTTTTCCTGTTCTTGGGCTTGGAAATACATAACCATGTTTAGGAGAACCGTGTTGTTTATGCCAGATTTGTAATACTTGTATGCACTGGTCTGAAAGCGGGATTTGGGTAGAGTGCTCTATTTTATTCTTAGTTTTATTAATGACTTTGTTTAATACTTTAAAGTTGAAGTTAATCTCATCCCACTGCATAGTTCTGGCATCTCCAGGTCTTAAGCCAGTGTAGTACAGAAATAGCATTATAGGCTTTACATAATCGACATATTCAACTTTAGATAAGTCAGGTAAGTATCCCTTACCGTGAGCTCGGCTATTCTGGTTTTGTCTACGCTTTTCGTCTTGATATAAATCTAGCCCCAGGAAGAATTGTCGTGTTTGTTCTTCTGTGAGATATGTTCTTTTTTGTCTAAGCAGCCTTTCTTCTTCTGGGGTGGTCTTTCTTAAATTAAGAGAGTAACCATCTAATGGATTAGATTCTAATGCTCCACCAATTTTAACAGCGTGATTTAGCATGGCGTTAAAGTATGCAAACAACTTTTTGATTGTTTTAGGTTTTAAACCACCGGCTTCTTTTTTAGCCTGCCAGTTTTTTAACTGTCGTTTTGTTAATGAGTGCATCGGCTTTTTTAAAAGCTCACCAAAGTGATTAAAAAGGTCTGCTCGAATATTTGTACCATCGCCTTTCTTAGCTAACTCAGAGTCATAAATTTCTTGAATATAAGAAAGTCCAGTGTTTTGAGTAAGTTGTTTTTTTTGAGCGGCAGCTTCAGAAATATCTTCTCCAGAAGCGATACGACCAATATAGTCTGATATGATAGTTCTGGCTTTTTCAAGGGGGAGTTCAGGGAATCGACCTAAAGATATGGTTTTTCGTATTCCATCTAATCGGTAACGATAGTAAAGGTGGGTACCTGTTTTCCCTTTTCTAGCGTGAAACCCTTTTTGTTCAGTGTCGTTAAATCTATCCCCTATATTTGAGTTTTGGTCAAACTTTTTAAGTTCTGTTTTTGTGATTTTCTTTTGCATAATTTAACCCTTATTAATTTCCGTGCCCCCACTGTGCCCCCGGATAGGTTAAATATTACAAATTTTGATTAAGCTGTGTCAATGGTTTTGTTTTTATAAGTTTATGATAAGTAAAGGTTAATTATATTTTATTAAACTTTATTAAGATGCGTTAAATATGAGAATTTCGGATTGTGATTCCTGTTGTCGCGGGTTCGATCCCCGTCATTCGCCCCATTTTTCTACTTTCCTGTCTTTTAAAAGACTATTTCCTTTTGTTCTTCTGTTAAAAAACATTAACTCATTTCTGATTAGTTTAAGTATCTAAATAATTCTTAGAATTTTTGCTTTCTATAAGATTGGATTTTTTAGGCAGATTAGCCAATTTCATTCATTGCGGTGCTGGCTGAGATTTCTGAATACGGAGTGACTTGATTACGCCCTTGATCTTTTGAAACATAAAGAGCTTTGTCGGCTTGCGCAAGCAACGAGTCTATATTCGAGTCTTCCGGTTTACTTTCAACTACTCCTAAGCTGGCGGTAAACTGAATTGATGAATGTTCGTGTTTTAGCTCGATTTGGCTAATTTTTTGGCGAAGGGTTTGGGCAATGTTAATTGCATTGGCTTCTTCAGTATTGGGCAAAAGTACAGCAAATTCTTCTCCTCCTAACCGACCAATGATGTCAGTTGCGCGAAGGTTGTTTTTAAGTGTATCTGCAAAAGCTTTCAGAGCCTGGTCTCCCAAAGCATGGCCATAAGTGTCATTGAGTTTTTTAAAATTATCTATATCGAGCATAATCAAACTCAGCGGATTTTGTTGTCGGAAAGCGAGATTCAGTAACCGTTGGCCATAATCAAAAAAAGCACGGCGGTTATTGAGTTGAGTGAGTGGATCGCTATAAGCTAATTTCTCAGCGCTTTCTTTGGCAAGCTCCAAGTCATGTGTCCGAGCTTTAACCTTTTCATCCAGCGCTTGGTTAAGTTCTAACAATTCGTGCTGGTGCTCGTTTAATCGCTGAATCATTTGGTTGTAACTGTCTTTTAAAATGAGCAGTTCATTTTTATCTGTCCAGTGAATAGCCAAGTCGATCGGTTGTGGGGATTGTGTGTTTTGCTGGCGAATTTTGTGGGTAAATTCTTCTAGAGGTCGCCCTAAGTATTTTTTGATAAAGAAATAAATGATAAACCAAAGCGCGAAAGTTTTGATTAAGGAGTTTATCAATATGAGAAAGAAGCCGTATTTGACTCGCTCAAAGACCAGTCGGTCATTTGAATAAAGGGTTACCTTCCCCAAGGGAATATCATCTTTAAACGCTGGCCCTTGATAATGAATAGGGAATTCGTGATCGAAAAGTGATTTAGCGCCCAAGCCGAAGAGTTTTTGTTCTGAGGGTTGGCCTTTCGAGTCATAATAATCGACCTGATTTTGCTCATTAAGCACCGCACCGATTTGCATATCCATTTTGTGGTCAAGCGATTCGATTTTGACCCCCACCACGATGGGAAGGTTGTACATGCCTTGTAGAATCGATTGCAGCAACTCTTGATTATAGGTCCAAACCGAATCTGAAATTCCCTTGCCAAAGGTGGCAGGCAAGGTTTGAATTTCTTCATAAAATTCTTTTTTGGTGTTTTCGTATTCTTTGTATAGCTGAACCACCGTGACCAGAATCGCCACCAAAAAATAAAAGCCGAAGATAACGAGCAATAGATGCAGCGCGATAGATTGGCGATAACGGTTTAATAAAGTACGCATTTAACAAGTCATAGTTTATTGGGTTTGCCAATCTTGAATGCCATAGCGTTCTAGCAATTTGTTTAAACGACCATCTTTACGCATTTTTAGAGTTTCTTCAGACAGGATTTTGGCATATTCTGCGGATTTGGGGTTTTTAGGCGAAAAACTGCTGTAAACATCAATGACCACACTGGTGATGCCCGAGACTTTCACTTGGTCAGATTGGCCCATTTGTTTGGCCTTGTATTCCAATACGATTTTGTCTTCGATGACCGCAGTTAGGCGACCATTGATAAGCATTTCAAGCAACCTTTCCAAAGGTTTTTCTCCGGTAATGGCAAGGACGTTTTTAGGATTTTGATTAATATAATCCATCACGGTCGGATCAACATAGTCATAGCCTTTAATAATGCCAATCATTTTAGCCTGTTCAAGCGAGTCTTTTCCTGTGTAGCGCCAGTCTGAATCTTTACGGCTGAAAAAGGTACTGTTGCTTTTGCCTAAGGCAAAATCAGGAAAAACGAAATCTGGAGCTTCTTCGCGAAAGCAGGCCATGGTACCGTCAAGTTTGCCTTCTCTGACCAGTTGCAATCCACGAGAGTAAGAGACTTCAACGAACTCGACCTTATGTCCTCTTTCTTTCATGGTTTCCACCAGTAAATCACCCAAATATCCGACCTTGCCTTGGTTTTGACTTGCGATGCAATCGTAAGGGCACCATTCATCAGTAGCGATTCGGAGCGTATCAGAAAAAACATAAGTAGGAACGAGTGCAATAAGACTTGCAAATATAAGGCCAAAAATCAGGTGGGTTTTTGTTTGCTTGGCTTGCGTATGCATGACTGCACTCCAATAAAATAAGTTCCGGCCATTATAGAGTTTCTGCTGGAATAGTTCTATAAGAGTTGTTTTTAGGCTCGTTGAATAAAGCTCAGCAAGAATTATGTGGATATGAATTTATCCGGTAGAGTCCGTGATTTTGATTTTACCTGTTTTATCAAAATGTTAAAGTGACGGGAATGTTGCAAACCTATTATCTACCATCTGTTGTTCTAACGATGCTTTGCCAGCTGGAAGTCGTTTAAGTATGTCTTTAGCCTATTGGACTAATCATAATATGTTTGAAGAAATTCAGGGGTTGTGTGAAAAATATGATTTGAATCGCTACCAGTTTACTCGACACTTCTTAGCCAAAGGGGAGTTTATCCATAGTTGAGGGGGGGATATTTTCAATATTCTCATCCATGTTACAATCAAGTTGGTTTTTTTACTTAGGTTGGTTTTATGTTTGAGATAGCGAAGCAGCGCCTTGAGCCGGTGTTTAACCACATTGATATCAATGAAGAAGTGATTTCCCGTTTATCGGTTCCCAAGCGGTCGATTATAGCGAATATTCCGGTGCGTATGGACGATGGAAGTTTGCGGGTGTTTACCGGTTATCGAGTGCAATATGACGATACCCGCGGGCCGACCAAAGGCGGGATTCGTTATCACCCTAAAGTGAACCTCGATGAGGTGACCTCCCTAAGTTTTTGGATGACGGTGAAATGTGCGGTGGCCGGTTTGCCGTTTGGTGGAGCTAAAGGTGGGGTGACGGTAAACCCGAAAGAACTTTCTTTGCTTGAAGTCGAACGCCTTTCCCGTGGTTATATCCGTGCGTTTGCGGATGTTTTGGGGGAGAATCGCGACGTGCCGGCACCGGATGTTTACACCAATTCGACCATTATGGGGTGGATGGCGGATGAGTATTCGGTGATTGCCCGCAGGCAGGAGCCCAGCATCATTACCGGTAAGCCCCTTCATCTCAACGGGTCTCAGGGGCGCGAGTGCGCAACCGGCCAGGGGGCGTTGTTTGTATTGAATGAATACGCACGTCACAGAGGCTGGGAAGTCAGTCAAAAGACCGTTGCGATTCAGGGGTTCGGTAATGCAGGTTATCATTTTGCTCGTCTGGCACAGACTTTGGGTTATCGTGTTGTGGCCGTCTCGGATTCCCAAGGCGCGATCTATGACCCCAAGGGGTTAAATGTCAAAGACGTGTTTCGTTATAAAACCGAAAACAGTGAACTGGCTTCGGTGTATTGTGAAGGGTCGGTTTGCAATCCATTGGATTATCAAACCATCACCAATGAAGAGCTGCTGACATTGGATGTGGATGTGTTGGTATTGGCCGCGATGGAAAACCAGATTACCCAGTTGAATGCCGATAAGATTCAGGCTGGTACGGTGCTGGAGATCGCCAATGGACCGGTGACGCCACAAGCGGATGAAGTTTTGGAATCCAATGGTATTGCGGTGATTCCCGATGTATTGGCGAACTCGGGAGGGGTGACGGTCAGTTATTTCGAATGGGTGCAGAATAAAGCGGGCTTTTATTGGGAAGAGAAAGAAGTGGTGGAAAAACTCCAGAAGATCATGCGCCGTGAGGCTAACCTGATTTTTGATCTTGCTCAGCGTTATCAATGTTCTTTAAGGACGGCCGCCTATATTCACGGCGTGGAGCGTCTGGCGGGGGCGATTGACCAACGCGGCAACAGTAAACTGTTCAATTCATCCAAGTAGTCATTTTAAGCAGGCCTGTTGGTTTCTGACAGGCCTGCTCATTCTTGAAACCGTGTTAATCAATGCTTATCAGCGAATGCTTTAAGGCGACTTTATTGGCTTTTATATAGATAAAAAACCAGTTTAGCTGTTTTTAACGGGTATCGGACATCGCCAATAAACGTTCAATGTCGATGCTGTTGAGAAAATCGACAAACGCTTGCGCCGCAGGGTGCAGGTTCTTATCTTTCATTTTGGCCACATACCAATCACGAATGACCGGAAAGCCTTCCACATCCAGAATATCTAGATGGCCGTGTTTGGCCTCAATTCGAATCGCCTGTTTAGGCAAAACCGATATGCCCAGCCCTGCCATCACCGCCTGTTTGATCGATTCGGTGCTGCCGAGTTCCATGTAGGGCTCAATGATAATCCCGTTTTCAGCAAAACGGTCTTCCACCGACATGCGAATTCCCGAGCCTTTTTCGCGCATCAGGAAACGTTCGGTCGCAATTTCGGAAATGGGAATGCGTTTCTCTTTAGAGAGGCGATGTTTGGCGGGGGCCGCGACCACCAGTTCGTTCTGAAAGAAAGGGAAGGAGTCGAGTTTGAGTTCTTCGGGTACGCGCCCCATGATGGATAAGTCGTACTGGTTTTGTTTCAACTCATCCAGAATTCGGCGTCGATTGATGACGGTAATGGCGGGGCGAACGTCCGGGTAGCGATTCAGGAACGCTTTTAATATATAAGGCATAAAGTATTTGGCCGGCGTGACCACAGCGATTTTTAATTCACCTTCAATTTTCTGTTGTGCCGATTTGATGTGGCCGTTGAGGTCATGAAGTTCGTCCAAAATACGTTGACAACTTTTTAGCATGCGTTCGCCTGGACGCGTCAAATAGAGCTTTTTTCCAATAACTTCAATAAATTTTACGTCGTTATTTTCTTCTAGGCGTTTCATTTGAATAGAAACCGCCGGTTGGGAAAGTCCTAGTTCTTCAGCCGCTTTTGTATAACTTAGATTGCGCGCAACAGCTTCAAAAATACGAATTTGTTGTGATGTGATGTGGAGGTTTGGTGTCATGGTTGTCCACTTATTTTGGTTGGTAATTGTGTGATGTTTGTATCCCAAAAAAACAGGATGCATATACATTTGTTTATGAATTTTATAACAAACACTCAGTATGCAAATGTTTTTTTTTAACTAAGATACTCACCACTGAAACAAGCAGAGTGTGAAAAAACACTTGCACGTTCAGACTCATTTTTACTATCAAAATACAAAGAGGTAAAAGATGGCTAAGACTTATAATGCCGGTGTTAAAGAATACCGCGAAACTTATTGGATGCCAGAATACGAGCCTAAAGATTCAGACTTTTTGGCATGTTTTAAAGTAGTTCCACAGGAAGGTGTTCCTCGTGAAGAGATCGCAGCGGCGGTAGCAGCTGAATCTTCAACAGGTACTTGGACAACTGTATGGACTGACTTGTTGACAGACCTTGATTATTATAAAGGTCGTGCGTACAGAATTGAAGACGTTCCTGGTGACGACAACGCATTCTACGCGTTCATCGCATACCCAATCGACCTATTCGAAGAAGGTTCGGTTGTATCGGTTATGACTTCATTGGTTGGTAACGTATTCGGGTTCAAGGCATTACGTTCTTGTCGTCTTGAAGATATCCGTTTCCCACTTGCTTACGTTATGACTTGTGGTGGGCCTCCACACGGTATTCAGGTTGAGCGTGACAAAATGGATAAGTACGGTCGTCCAATGCTAGGTTGTACTATCAAGCCTAAGCTAGGTCTATCTGCTAAGAACTACGGTCGTGCAGTATATGAATGTCTTCGTGGTGGTCTTGACTTCACTAAGGATGATGAAAACGTTACTTCTCAGCCGTTCATGCGCTGGAGAGACCGTTTCCTATTCTGTCAGGATGCAATCGAAAAAGCACAAGCTGAAACCGGTGAGCGTAAAGGTCACTACCTAAACGTGACTGCTGGTACTCCAGAAGAAATGTACGAGCGTGCGGAATTCGCTAAAGAGATCGGTACTCCGATCATCATGCACGACTTCCTAACAGGTGGTTTCACCGCTAACACTGGTTTGGCTAACTACTGTCGTAAGAACGGTCTGTTGTTGCACATCCACCGCGCAATGCACGGTGTAATTGACCGTAACCCTCATCACGGTATCCACTTCCGCGTACTGGCTAAGGCTCTACGTCTATCTGGTGGTGATCACCTACACTCTGGTACCGTTGTTGGTAAGCTGGAAGGTGACCGTGATGCAACGCTAGGTTGGATCGACCTTATGCGTGACAGCTTCATCGCAGAAGATCGTGGACGCGGCATCATGTTCGACCAAGACTTCGGCGCAATGCCTGGTGTTATCCCAGTTGCTTCTGGTGGTATCCACGTATGGCACATGCCTGCTCTTGTCTCTATCTTTGGTGATGATTCTGTTCTTCAGTTCGGTGGTGGTACGCTAGGTCACCCATGGGGTAACGCAGCGGGTGCCGCGGCTAACCGTGTTGCTTTGGAAGCGTGTGTACAAGCACGTAACGAAGGTAAAGAAGTAGAGAAAGTTGGTAAAGAAGTGCTGACAGAAGCGGCTAAACACAGCCCAGAGCTTAAGATCGCTATGGAAACTTGGAAAGAAATCAAGTTCGAATTCGATACTGTAGATAAGCTTGACGTTAAGCATAAGTAATTGATGAATTAAGGAGATAAATAATGAGTCAAGTACAAGATTACCCATCACGTATTTCAGATCCTAAGTCACGTAAGGCAGAGACGTTCTCTTACCTTCCAAAAATGACTGAAGATCAAATCAAGGCGCAAGTTCAGTACATCATTGACCAGGGTTGGAACCCGGCGATTGAACACTCTGAGCCAGAGCGTGCATTCGATTACTTCTGGTATATGTGGAAGCTGCCAATGTTTGGTGAAACTTCTGCAGATGCGGTTATTGACGAAGTAAACGCTTGTATCAAAGCCAACCCAAACAACCACGTTCGTTTGATTGGTTATGATAACTATGCACAGTCTCAAGGTGCAAACATGCTGATCAAGCGTGGTGATATGTAAGAGATTTCTTGCAAGCTTCAGGCCTGAATAAGGCCTGGGCTTTCTAAGAAAGTTTACTATCTGGTTGTGTGGCGGTTTGATAACCGGCCATGCAACCCACAGAATTTATTAAATGAGGGTGCCATTGGGCTTCCCCTTGTTTTAAGCCGGTTTATCCGGACAGACTCTTACCTCCTGTTCGGATAAAAACGGTCAATCGGCCCCGAAACCGATTGGCCTTTTTTCTACTCAACTATTTAGACTTGCTGATTTGACCTGAGTGTCGGAGTCGGTAAATCTAAGTGATTTGATAAATGGAGAAGTCTGATGTCTGAAATCAACGCTATTGATCCACAACAATATGTTATTAAAGATGAACCTTTTTACCGTCCTGTAGCGGATGAGATTGAACTATTTGAATCGGGTTATGATTCACGTATGCCAATCATGCTTAAAGGGCCGACAGGATGTGGTAAATCGCGTTTTGTAGAGTACATGGCATGGAAGCTTGGTAAACCGCTGATCACCGTTGCCTGTAACGAAGATATGACAGCATCGGATTTGGTGGGGCGCTACCTGATCGATATCAACGGAACCCGCTGGCAGGATGGGCCTTTGACTGTGGCCGCACGTATCGGTGCCATCTGTTATTTGGATGAGGTGGTTGAAGCACGTCAAGATACAACGGTTGTTATCCACCCGCTAACGGATCACCGTCGTGTATTGCCTTTGGATAAGAAAGGTGAATTGGTTGAAGCGCACCCTGATTTCCAGTTGGTGATTTCATACAACCCAGGCTACCAGTCCATGATGAAAGACTTGAAGCAATCGACCAAACAGCGCTTTGGTGGATTCAAGTTCGATTATCCTGAAGAGTCAATCGAAGCCGATATCGTCGCCAAAGAAGCGGGAATCGATTTGGCTACGGCCGAGAAATTGGTGCAGATCGCACAGCGTTCGCGTAACTTGAAAGGTCACGGTCTGGATGAAGGGATTTCAACCCGTCTATTGGTTTACGCAGCGCAGTTGATCAACAAAGGGGTTGATCCTAAGAAAGCTTGTACGATGGCGTTGATCACTCCGCTTACGGATGATGACGATATCTTGGATACTCTGTTGACGACTGTGGATACTTTCTTCGAGTAATAATCCTCCAGCCCGCCAAGTCGGTATCCTGTTGCGATTCCGGTTGGCGTTGGTCGCGTGAATTATTGCTAATCAATGTGAGAAAGAACTATGAGTTTTGATATTGTAGAAGTCAAAGAATCGTTAATCGAAAGTGTTCCCCAGCTTGAGGAAATGCTCGATTCTCTGATTCAGGAAGCCTCACATTACATGAATGAGGCTTCTCGTGAGACCTGGTTGCAGAATGCTCAGGGGATTGCGTATTTAGGTAAAGGCCAGCAAGTGGTGGTCAGTTACCTTGAAGCGGTTCCGCAGGTCATCGCTAAGGTCGAAGACGAGATTCTGGATGATATTCTGGAAACCGTCATGAAACTATCATCGGTGACCTCCGGTGAAGTGGTTTCCCTGGTTTTGGATTCACTGCCGTTAGTGGCGGAAAGAACCGGTGACATCGACCTTCTCAGACAATATTTGGCGTTGATTTATCAAATCGGATCTAAAACCCCGCGTGGCTTGAGACCGATGTTGAATCTGATCGATGACTTGATGTCCAAATTGACCGTCTCCGGTTTGCGTCGCTGGGCTCAGTGGGGTGCGCAGGCTCATGCCCGTAACTTCAAAGCTCAGATGGACTATTTCGGCCTGATTTCGGAAGATTCCAAAGCGGTTTTCCAGCAGCAGCGTAAAGGCTCGTTGTTCATTGATCATCACCGTTCCATCAATTTCTATTTGCGTGCTTTTTGGGCGCGCGATTTCTTCATTCGTCCAGCAGCCGCCGACTTTGAAGATTTTAAGCCTTATTTTGAGAAAATGGCTTTGCACCTGCCGGATGCCTTGAACGATTTGGGCGACATCAAAGGTGTGGATCTGTATCGTGCCATGGCGGCTCATTTGGCCTCGCATATCGCTTATACTAAAGAGGCTATTTCAATGGAGCAGCTCAATCCGCAGCAGATGTTTTTCATCGAGTTGATTGAAGATGCGCGCGTTGAATACAACGCCATCAAACACTTCCCTGGGTTGAAAAACCTGTGGATGAAGGTGATTCGCGCCAGTATGGAAGAGAGCGAATTGGATCCGCGTTCTACGGCCGCCCGTCTGGAGCAGTTGGCGTTAGCGCTGATGGATAAGGATTATACGCTTGAAGACACTCAGATGCAGGTGGTGGCCGAGCGTTTCCACGAGCAGATTGAAGACAACCTGGACAATGAAAAGTGGTCTTGGGATGTGGGTATCTTGCTTTACAATGTACTGAACCAGGCGACCACCAAGTGGGAGTCGTTGACGGACATCAGTCGTTTACGTTTTGCCTATCGCGATGACAACCGTCTGGTTTGGGCCAGCGAAGAGTGGTCGGAGATGGAAGGCGGCGGAAGCGGTTATAAAGAAACCGTACGCAAGCACGTCTCGGTCATGGAGATGATCAATGAGATCGATTCCGAACTGTTGGATGTCGATCATGATGAAGTGTGGGTTCTGGGTTCCGAGTTTTTCCCATATGAAGATAACGGTATTTCCTATAACGAAATGGAAGGGGTGGAACCAATTTCCGATCCACACCATTATCACGAGTGGGATTACCGTGTACAGTTGAACCGCCCGAACTGGGTGACTTTATACGAGCATCGTGCCAAGAAGGGCGATCCGGAACTGTATGATCGGATTTTGGATGCCAATAAAGGCATTGCACACCGTATCAAGCAAATCGTTGATAAACTTCAAGCCGTGGGCTTGCAGCGTATTCGCCGCATTGAAGACGGGGATGAATTGGATTTGAACGCCTGTGTCGAAGCCATTACCTCGATTCGCATGGGGCAAGAGCCGGATCCACGTATCACCATGAAAAATGTCATTCGTTCGCGTGAAGTGTCGGTGGTTATTCTTCTGGATTTGTCGGAATCGACCAATGAAATGGTGACCGGTGCCGATAAGACGATCTTGGAAGTCACCCAGGAAGCGGCCATTTTGGTTTCACATGCCATTAACGGAATTGGTGACCAATTTGCGGTTCACGGCTTCTCTTCCGATGGGCGACATGATGTGCAGTATGTGCGTTTCAAACAGTTTGAAGAACCGTTTGATGCCGATGTGCATGCCAAGTTGGCCGGAATGCAAGGTGGCTTGTCGACCCGAATGGGAGCGGCCATGCGTCATGCGGGTTCTTATTTGGAGAAACAATCCAGTAAACAGAAACTGTTGTTGGTGATTACCGATGGCGAACCGGCTGATATTGACGAGAAAGATGGTCAGTATCTTAAGCAGGATGCGAAAAAAGCGGTGGAAGAGTTGCAGACTAAAGGGGTTTACTCCTACTGTCTGACAATCGACCAGTATGCCGATAAATATGTGCAGCAGATTTTCGGTCAGAACCGTTATGCGATCGTTGACGATGTCATGCGTTTGCCTGAAAAGTTGCCGACATTGTTCGCAAACCTGACGACATAACGACTTTACGTTACAAGCCGTTTCACTCAATAATCCCCGGTCAGGTTATGATATCTGTCCGGGGATTTTTTATAATGCATTTCAAAACATCGATTCTTAGTGCCGTTTTAGATTGGCCGTTTGAATTTAACAGGAAAAACAATGAACACAGAACAATTTATTGAAGCCTTAAACGCTTTATCAGACGATACGCTTCAAGCCATTCTCGAAGGTGCCGGATTGGTGGTATTTCAGGATAAGGGCCTGACTGTAGGCCGGGCTGAAGATGCGTACGTGATTTATGAATTGGGCGAAGAACAGTTTGAAAATGCCGCCGATTTGAAGGCTCATTTGATAGCCAGTGCGCAAGGAATGCTTCAAGAGTATTATCAATTCAATCCCATGAGTAAAGAATTTTTCAATCGCTCCGTGAACGATTTAATTCGTGAACACGGCGAAGAGAAGTTCATTTCCATGCCTGGAAAACAAGCAGAACTTAAAGTCTTTGTGGATAATGGCAAGGTGGTGGTTGAAGGCAGTGACAGCCCAAGGTTTAAGTATGGGTTTCATCTAACCTTAGCGGAGAAGATGTTGCCGCAAGCGGTGAGCAATAAGGTAAAGAATTGGGTTCAATCCGGTAGTGCTTATGATGACTATATCAGTGTGAACGTATGCCGTTTCAGTGCCATGGAATGATGAAATAGCGCTTGATCTACATCGCGTTTATTTTTATTCAAAGCAAAACGCAAAAGCCACCATAAGGTGGCTTTTGCGTTTTTATAAGTTGGTTTTGAAAAATGAAAACGCTCTATTGCAGTTGTTCTTTAGGAGTGCTGCTCATTTTCAATTTCAACAGTCGAATTTCTTTCTGGTTTTGTTTATCCCAGTAGATGTCTTGCATGGGTTCGCTGCGCAAGTGCTCGTAAGTTTCCTGCATATAATGCGTGCGTTCATCATGAAAACGCTTGAGTATTGAAATGTCCAGAGACCAGTGTTTAGGAAGCGCCACCGATTTGGTCTGCTGTTCTGATTTTAGTGAAGCCAGGCAGATCAAAGTGTCGTCTTTTAATTTTGTAAACTTGACGGTCAGCCATGGGCAAGGCACTTCCAATTCACCAAACTGGGTGAGCTTCACCACATCTTGAGCGGTTTCAGTGCCGCTTTCAATCGCCTTGTATTGTAAGCCAGCTTTTTCAAGTGCGTCCAAAAACTCATTGGCTTGTACCAGTGTCATGAAGCCGACTCTAAGCAGATGTTCATCTGAACAGACCGCCATTGGGTGCAACGTTTCCTCCACCGCTGCCAAGGCATTCAACGCCTCCTGATTTTCAAGCGCACGCGCTTTATTGATAATGACAGAATACCCTTCCACTAAAACGGCCATATTGTTTCCTAATTGTTTGATTTAATGCTTATTTTAACATTCTACGGCCTTGATTTTAATTGCAATCAGCGAGATTTAAAGCGTTTTTAGATAAGGAAATCCCATTTTGAAGGTGGGGGGTGACTGCCTAAAGAGGGCAGGCCTGTTTAAAAGCCTGTTATCGCTTAAATCTAATGCCATCCCTTTACTTAAAATTGTACAATGTATAATAGATGTATATGTTGTGTAGACAGGAGCTTAGAAAGAAAGACGTTGGATGTAATGGATTTCACATTATCTGTTCATTTGACGTTAAGACTTTCCCTTTTTTCCGTCTATGTTTGTAAGCCTGTAAGGCACAGGTTTAGATTTTTAATTCTATTTTTGAATTTCCAAGGAAAGGGGAGAGGTGAGTGCTATATAAAATTTTAGGATATGCGGGACTGATTCCATTTTTGGGTTTGGCCGGATTGAGTCATGTTGCTTTGTTTGAATGGGATGCCCAGTTGGTTTTGTTGAGTTATGCGGCGATGATCTTCAGTTTCCTGGGAGGTGTTTTATGGGGTGCTTCTGTGGTTTCGGCACGCGATGAAGAGCCCCGTATAGGGGTGTTATGGATCTCTGTCGTTAGCATGTTATGGGCTTGGGGTTGGCTCTTAGGGGCCTTCGAATGGCCGGATTTCAATTTCTTGTGGTTGGCCAGTGTCTCTTTCTTGTTGTTGTGGTTCTACGAGACACGTGCAATGGCGAAGACCTTTCCGTTTTTTTTCGTGCGCCTGCGCCGTGATTTAAGCTGGGTGGCCGCGTTGAGTCTGTTTATTGGAGGGTGGTCATGAGCCAGGTTTTTTATGAGTTGTTTGATCAAGCGAAAGTCGGAGACTCCGCCTCTGATCATCCGTGGAGGTTTGTGGGTGATCAGGTGATGGGCGGTTTGTCATCCGGTCTGATTGGTCCAATCACGGTTGATGGGGTCGAATGTGTGTGTCTTAGCGGCAATGTGAGCCTGGCGAATAATGGCGGGTTCATTCAGATGGCTTGGGACTTTTCTGAGGAACAGGCCGCTTACGGTTCGCAGTTTGACGGTCTTTATTTGGATGTGTTCGGCAATGGTGAGGGTTACAATCTGCACTTGCGAACCAGTCAGTTATGGCTGCCCTGGCAATCTTTTCGTTCGGGTTTTCGGGCTGAACCAGGCTGGCAGCGCCTGTTGTTTTCCTTCTCTGACTTTCAGTCCTATCGCACCTTTGTGCGTTTAAATGTCTCCAAGTTGAAGCGAATCGGCGTTGTGGCGATTGGCCGGGAATTTGAAGCTCAGGTCTGCGTCCGCAGTTTTGGGTTTTATTCGCAGAGCTGATGAAAGTGGAACAAGTGTCTAAAAAGTGTGATCAGAAAAAGTGGCGTTATCTGTGTTTGGTGTTCGGCGACCAGCTCAATCAAGACAGCGCCTTGTGGCAAAATTTCGATGTGCAGCAGGATTGTGTGTGGATGGCTGAAGTCAGGCATGAGTCAATAGACGTTGTGTCTTCGATGCAACGCACTTGGCTGTTTTTCTCAGCGATGCGGCATTTCGCAGAGGACTGTATTCAGCTTGGCAGGAGCGTGCTGTACCACTCAATTCAGGAAAAACACGCTTCATTTGAATCGGCTCTGGATGAGGATCTTAAAACCTATTCGTTTCGGGGAATCAAAGCGGTTTTGCCGGGAGATTGGCGGGTTCATCAGGCAATCTCCAAGTTCTGCGAAACACGTCAGTTGCCGTTAGAGTGGATGGAAGATCGGCATTTCATCAGTTTGCCGGGTGAATTTTCGACTTGGATCAAAAACAAGAAGCAGCCAAGAATGGAGTATTGGTATCGTTTTTTGCGTAAACGCACCGGCTGGTTGATGGATTCAGAGGGGCGGCCTATTGGCGGAAAATGGAATTACGATCAGGCCAATCGTCAGAGTTTTTCGAAGCAGGGGCCGGTTGATCTCCAGACGCCTATTGATTTGCCGATGGATGCTGTCACTCGCCAGGTTCGCCAGGACTTGGCAGAGCACCTTCCCGGTTTGGCCGCCGAAACTGAAACTTTGGTATGGCCGGTCACATCTGAGCAGGCCAAAGCCGTTTTTCAGGATTTTATTCGTCACCGTTTAAAGTCCTTCGGAGACTATCAGGATGCCATGTGGATTGGCGAGCCATGGTTGTTTCATTCGCGCCTTTCGACGGCATTGAACCTTAAACTATTAAACCCCCGTGAGGTGATTGAGTCTGCCATTGAGGTTTATGATCAGGGTGAGGTTGCATTGAATAGCATTGAAGGGTTTGTGCGTCAAATACTAGGCTGGCGTGAATATGTTCGCGGACTTTATTGGCGGTATCGCGACCAATGGTCCGAGATGAATGCCTTGCAAGCCGACCGCAACTTGCCGGATTTCTATTGGACCGGCAAAACGCGGATGCGTTGTATGAAGGAGTCCATAGGCCAGGTACTTGAATACGGCTATGGACATCACATCCAACGGTTGATGGTGACAGGCCTGTTCAGTTTGTTATATGGGGTGCGCCCTTCAGAGGTTGAGGCTTGGTACTTGGCCATGTATGTGGATGCGGTATCTTGGGTGGAGGTGCCCAATACCCTGGGGATGAGCCAATTTGCCGACGGTGGGATAGTGGGGTCAAAACCCTATATTGCCAGTGGTGCTTATATCGATCGAATGTCCAATTACTGCCAAGGGTGTGTCTATCACCCCAAGCAGGCCGAAACCGAGCAGGCCTGCCCATTTACCACTTTTTATTGGCATTTTGTGGACCGTCATTTTGAGAGGTTGCAAGGGCATCCGCGTTTAGGAATGCAAGCGGTCAATTGGCGTAATAAACCGGAGCAGCAACAGGCCGCAATTCGTAAGCGGGCAGAATGGCTGTTTGAGAATATCCAAAAGGTCTAAGTGACGCACAAAAATAGACAGCCGGGCTGGGCTTAAATCATGAGTTCTAAATGAGTTAGATTCAGCATGCATGAGTGGAACCTTGGGATAAAAAGCAAACTCTCTTCAGGGGGAGTAAAGAGAGTTTGAAGGAGTGTGAATGTTGGCTGTAAACCAAATTCCAGTCAAGAGTGTAAGGCTTGACCTTATGCACTTTGAACATCCTGAGCGTTTTGTTCAGGTAAATTGTATATTTATTGTATAGCTTGTGTCAAATAAAAAAATAAGCGTAAATGCATCGGTTTGGAGCAGTTTTTTTAGACAGTTGATTGGATTGAGTGAGCGGACCTGAAAATGAGCAGGCCTGTCAGGAAAGGCAAGGTGCCCCGGGATAAGGTGGTAAGCCTCAAAATGAGTTGGTTATCCCGGGTGAAGTTTAGACGTTGTTAAAATTGATAGCTTGCGCCCAGTTCAAAGCTGCGTGATGGTCCGGCATAAATACCCTGCCTTAGGCCGGCGATGTAGCGTTCATCCGTTAGATTCTTGACCGAACCGAACACCGCAAGTTGTTTGTTAAATTGATAGTGTGCATGCACATCAAAAGTGGTGTAAGCGTCCAGTTTCCCGCCCCAGATTCCGCCGGAGGCATCGGCGGGGATCGCTTCGGTGTTGGCGCTGTCGCCAAACTGTGAACCAGTGTGATGTATCGAGAGGGCGGTTTTCAAATCACCGTGGCGATAGCCCAATTCCATATTCGCGAGCCACTCGGGAGAGTAACTGATGCGGTTGCCGTCGTATTCACCGCCTACAAACTCAGAAGTTGGAATGTAGGTTAGGTTGGTATCCAAGGTAAATCCTCCGCCCAAATCGTAACCGACAGCGGCTTCCATTCCCTGATGAAGAGTTTTGCCACCGTTGGATTTGGAAAGGTTCGGATCGCTATTGCCATCTACGACTTGGTTGGAAAAATCCATTTGAAAGGCGGCGGCTTCATAGCTTAGGCGTTTGTTGCGGCCTCGAACACCAATCTCCATATTGACGGAACGCTCCGCCTCCAAGTCCTGATTGGTCAGGCCATCCAGTGCGACGCCGTTTTCAGCGGGAGAAAAGGCTTTGTAAATACCGGCAAACATCTGCGCCTCGGGTGAAATTTGATAGGTTGCGCCAATGCCGGGAAGCACTTCAGTATTGGAAGTGGATTCTTCGGCATTATTGTCGGTAAGCACCTTACGGGTCTGCTCGTAGGTTTCGATTCGCAATCCGGGCGTGACCGTTAAGCGTTCGTTGACAATAAAACGGTTTTCGGCAAACACGGCCAGACTATCGGCCGAGTCTTGTCGGTGACGATCGTTGATGCCCGTGCGGTCTTGGTCCCGCGTGGCGCGAATACGGGTGTCATTGGATTGTTCGTGTAACAGCCGTAAACCGATTTCAGCTTCGTTTTGAATGTCGAAGGTGTTATGGACAAAGCTCAGGCGCGAATCCAGTCCGATGCGTTCAAAGGATCGGTTGTTTCCGGTCAGGTCGTCGGTGTATACCCAGCGACCGGCTTGTGCGGATGCGGCACTGTCCACACTGTAACGCCAGTAGTCTCGGCTGACTTCGCTCCAATAAAGCACGGTTTTCAAAGTGGTGCTGTCATTGATGTCCCATTCGTGGTTGATATCAAACGCATCGCGTTCGGTCAAAAAGTAATCATCCGGGGCCGGATTGTAGGTTTTTCGATCCTGATAATCTTCCAGGAAAAGCCCGCGGTAGGAAATATTGGCCTGATTCTCATAGTGGCTGAATTTGATGCCAACCCACTGGTTGTTGCCAATTTCCATCCCGGCCTTGACCATCAAATCGTCCATTTTATAGTCTTTATTCTGAAATCCGTCGCTTTCTGCTTTGGTATAGATTAAGCCTGCCTGAGCGTCCCCGGAAGGAGAGCTGCCTCCTGCTTCAAGCGTCGCCTCCCTGAGACCGAATGATCCTGCGCGTCCTGAAATGGTCACACCGTCTTGTGGGGTTTTGGACTGGTAATTGATGACGCCGCCGATGGTCGAAGGCCCATAACGAAGGGAGGCGGCACCTTTAAGCACCTCAATGCTTCCAATGTGCTGAATGCGCGGGTTGTAATAACGGCCGTTACCAATGAATAGGCCGGGAGCCACCGGGACACCGTCTTCCAGAATCAAAGTTTTTTGTTCGGCCGAACTCAAACCCCGCAACCCAATATTGGCAACCACGGCAGTTTCCTCTTCGCCTTTAATATTGATTCCGGGCACTTTTCGCAACGCATCTTCGGTTGATAAGGGTTGCAGGAGTTGCAACTGTTCTTCTGTGACGATTGAGACGGAACCGGGTTGTTTGGAAATGCTGCTGGAATCGCTGCCAACCACATCAATGCGCGGTATTTTGGTTTTTTGTGGCGTGTCTTGGTTTTGAGCCATCGCCTGTCCGCTGATGACTGCGCTGAGACTGATCACTAGTGTTTTAAGGGCAAAGTTCGGATGTGCCATGGTGTTTTCCTTTTTTTAATTGAATACACACTTGGCTGGCTGGCCCTTTGATTGGGATGGCTGGCTGAGTTAGAAGTTAAAAGCGACTATCAGTGACTTTAGGAGAGTAAAAGTGCTTTTCGCTTTTCAGTTTTCGCTTTTAGATTTATTTAGTCAAAATCAGTTTATTTTCACGTGTGATGCGCAATTGGTAGAGTGATTGGCCGTGCTGTATTTGTATTTGGTTGTGCTCACCAAGCAATTCGCGGCTGTCGATCACTTTAACCGTCTCGGGCGTGGAATCTGGCTTTGTTGTTTTCATAAAACCTCATGCGGTTAGCTAAAGAAATTTAAAGCGTTAATCTAATTACGAATGAGAATAATACACAATTACATATTAAGGGTCAAACGTAATGAGCCGAGATAGTGAATTTATTTATCATTCACCATAAATAAATTGAGTGAGCTGGGGTGGTTGGGTGTTTATAAAGCGGGCGAAGAGAGCAAAGTGCACGTGAGGTGGCTGTAAGGTCAATCGTTGGGTTTTGATTAAACGTTAAAAATGTCTCTGTCAGAAGAGTGGGGGTGAAATGAGAGTGGGGCTTGTGTGGCTGAGTCTTCAGCGTTTGTAACTGATTGTATGGAAAGGTGTTTGGAATGATCAGACGCCACATGGTTTATGTGGCGTCTGGCCTGAAATTTGGTGGAGATGGGCGGAATCGAACCGCCGTCCGGAAAGCATCCATTTAAAACTCTACATGTTTATTTGGTCTATTGATTTAACTTCAATGCTGCCCGACCAGCAGGGATCACACAAAGCGAGTTTGTTAAGTTTAGCATCAAGCACCCAAACACGTACTTGACACGATCCTATGTAAGTCGATACAGCGGCAGGGGCCATAGGCAACGGGCCCGCGCTGCACCAGCGGGAATTAAGCCGCTAGAGCGTAGTTATCGTCGTTTGCAACTATAACTGTTTGAACTAAGATTTACGTGCATTGCTCAGGCACGACATGCATCTTAAACTTCAGTCTCCCCGTCGAAACCAGTACATCCCCTTAATTGGGAATCGTCAAAGTTGACGTTATTCAGAATCGGCAGGCCTGCTGATTTGTCAGCAGATGGGTTGATGTTTTGATCAGCCAATTTTCGCCAGGCGGTTCTGAAAAAGAGAAACCTGTTTTAGGTTTCCTAATTGTAAAAGAACGTGAATCGGCTAAGGGCTTTGTTAAAGGCCTTTTTGCCGGTTCGGGTATTATATAGGGTTTGATGGTGCGGTTTTCAAGTTTCAGCGTGTCATTTTCATGATTCTTTGCTTGTCGCGGTTCCATTCGCGCTCTTTTTCCGTGGCGCGTTTATCGTGCAGTTTCTTACCTTTAGCCAATCCGATTTCACATTTGACCTTGCCGTTTTTGCTCCAGTGCATGTCCAGCGGCACGACCGTATAACCACCGCGGTCAACCTGTCCCATCAGACGGTCGAGTTCACGACGGTGCATCAATAACTTGCGTAGGCGAAGCGGGTCGTGCACGCTGTGACTGGAGGCGGTAATCAGTGGCGTGATCTGAGCGCCAAACAGGTAAGCTTCGTTGTTTTTAAGTAACACATAGCTTTCCTTGATGTTGACCTTTCCGGCGCGAATGCTTTTGATCTCCCAGCCTTCCAAAGAGAGCCCGGCTTCGAAGGTCTCTTCAATGAAATAGTCATGGCGCGCTTTTTTGTTCTGCGCAATCTGACGCGAGGCGTCCTTTTTCTTTGCTGTTTTTTTCGCCATTGGAAATGCAATACCGTGGTCTGATCGTAAATAAGTGAGCCATTATACCAGCCTCGCCGGACTTCACCAATGTGTGTGGTCGGCGATTAATGCTGGAATCATAAGGATGAATGCGTGGTTTTCAAGTGGAATCATTTCTTCAGTCGATCAACTCGCGGCCGGTCAGGCAGAATTCAATCACTTCCGGTGGCACGGCTTGATTCAGGCGTTTGCTATCCAGTGTAAAACGGCGGTCCGGTGCATTGCGGCCATCCAGTTCCAGAATAAGCGGTTGTTGATTTTGTACGGCGGTTTTCAGCAGGCGGTAGGCATCGCGGGTGTCGGAATTGTTTTTAGCGTTACGAAAGCTGGGCATCTCTTTATAGTTAAAGGTAAAGTAGAAACTCATGCCTAACAGGCCTGCTGGTTTAGGGAGGTCGGTTTTAAACAGCTGGGTCAGATGCTTGTTCTGGCCGCCCACCAGAATATCCATGCTTTCGTCTTGATCACCGACACTAATTGTCAGGTCATGATCGGCATTGTAGATATAGCCGTGTTTGGCAAAGGAGGCGGCTTCGTTGGTGAGAGTGCCGTCCGAATCCTGGAGGTTTTTTTCGGTCTCCAGAAATTGCACACTAAAATTGGTGTAGTAAGGGCGGCAGCGAAGCAGGAAAGCCGGCTGGGTACGGAAGTTCTCCGGAATGAATAATATCTTGGCCTCATCAATCTTATCAGTGAAGTCATTGGCGCTGTAGGTCACCACAAAACTGTCTTTGACCAGCCCGTTGGCAGGTGGGTTTTCGATCACTTGATAGTCGCCGGCGGTTGCCGCAAAACTCAGGCTCATTAAGCCGATTTTAGCCAGATTTTTCATCGGTTTGGACTCCGTTTTTATGACACCAGGAGTTCGATTATAACGCATTTTCAAGAGATTTCTCGGACTCCGCTGAAGCCCGGGCTTGAGCTTTGGTATAATTCGCCAACGAATAGTATCGGTCCGTTTGTCAAACGTTTCGAATGATCGCCTCTGCCTGTTTTTTTGGCGGCTTTGAAAAGCGTTAATGCCAGATTGGTGACGTGTAAATGGATGTACCTTTTCACAAATATTGAATACTCAGAGAGTTTATGAAGAAAATTACCCGAACCGCCTTGCTGCCTTACTCTGCACGGCAAGTGTATGATTTAGTCAATGACGTGGCTTCTTACCCGGATTTTTTACCCTGGTGTGGTGGGGCGCAAGTCTTGTCACAAACTCCGCTGGAGATGCAGGCCCAGGTTACCATCTCTAAAGCTGGGATTCGCCAGACGTTTGAGACGCGCAATCATTTGGTGCCCGGCGAGCGTATCGAGATGCATTTGATTGACGGGCCTTTTAAAGCCTTGCGCGGTGAGTGGGAGTTTAAGGTGCTGGATGTGAATGCCTGTAAAATCCAGTTTGAGGTCGAATTCGAGGTCAGCAGCGGTTTGTTGAATGCCGCGATTGGCCCCATTTTTGAGCAGATATCCAATACCTTGGTGGACGCCTTTTGCGAACGCGCCAAACAGGTCTACAAGTGATTAAAAATACAGGGGTATGAATATGTCAGGGATGGGGAGACATTATGCGCATTGAAGTCGCTTATGCATTGCCGGATGAGCAGTTTTTGTTTGAGCAAGAAGTAGAAGAGGGCTGCACTATTGAGCAGGCTTTGAAGACGTCGAAACTGTTAGAAGAGTTTCCGGATCTGAATATCGACAAGGTTGGAATCTTCGGGCGTTTGATGCCGGTGGATACGCCATTGCGTGAAGGCGATCGTATCGAAGTTTATCGCCCATTGAAGGTTGATCCTCGTGAGCGCAGACGCCAGCAAGTCGAGGATGAACGCCGCCAGCCCAAAGCTTGATTTCGTGCGTGTTTCAGGTCAGAAACGGTCTTCCGCGGGGTGTATTAGTCCAGTTTGAGCTCAATCGGTTCTTCAGACGTTTTCCAAGTCTTGATCATGCCATCGGCGTCAAACTCGACCGTCAAACGCTTGATGGCGTCGGGATGAAAGCTGTCATCGGTGGTGTAGAAAGCATATTCCCAATGGTTTGGATTGAACGGGCTTTCCCCTAAAGGCGGGCCGCATAATTGACGGGTCTGGTCTTTGGTCAAACCTTCCTGTAGCAAACTGACCGCTTCATGAGAGATCACCGTGCCCTGGGTCAAAGTCGGTTTATAAGGTTCCAAAAAGGAACAGCCACTCAGCAAGCTGGTTGTTAAGCCAGCCACAAGCAGTGGCTTGACGCATTTGCGGAGAGGGTTGGAAATTGCATTAAAAACCGAGTTAAAGATTGGAATCATTTCTATTAATATTCTAGTTGGGCTGAAAATGGTTTATTATACACCGTATTCAACGATGTCTATGCGTCACAACTACAATAATAACGTATAAAAGAGACCTTTGCATCCATTCGGCTATGACACGTGTCGACGGGAGTCGGCTGATTAAGTTTGCTTAATGGCTGCAAAGATCTACATAAAAAATTGAGGTTCAAATGAGCGGTGCAGAACTGAAGAAGAAAGGCTTGAAAGTTACCTTGCCAAGATTGAAGATTTTGGAGATTCTTGAAAGCGCAGGGGAAGATCACCATTTAACAGCGGAAGACGTTTATAAAATTTTATTAGAGCAGGGCGAAGAAGTCGGGCTGGCGACCGTTTATCGAGTGTTGACCCAGTTTGAGCAGGCCGGCATTGTACGCCGTTTGAACTTTGAGAATAATATCTCTATTTTCGAGCTGGACACGGGCGATAACCATGACCATTTGGTGTGTTTGAAAAGCAGTAAAGTACGCGAGTTTGTTGACCCGGTTATCGAAGAGCGCATTCAGGAAATCGCCAAAGAAAACGGTTATGAGCTTTCCGGTCATAATCTGGTGATTTACGGCACCTTGAAAGACCAGTGAATAAGCCCTTGAGCGTTTCATAACCTGTCTAACGTAAGTTAGTCGGGATTGAAACGCACCACATAAGAACTGATTGAAAGCCACCTAACGGAACGTCCGTTAGGTGGCTTTTTTATTCTAATTTTGTCTGGTTTTCCTGACCCGCCTTTAAAATCAAGTCAAAAAGATAGATGCCCGTAAAGTATGAGCATAAAAAAACCAGGCCTGCTCATTTTAAGCAGGCCTGGTTTATTGGTGTCATGCCGATTCGTTTTAGGCTGGGCGAATTACTTGCCTAAAACCTTTTTAAGTGCGGCCAGACAGAACAAAACGTTCTCTTCTTTGGCGGAGAAGCCCATTAGGCCGATACGCCATACCTTGCCGGCAAAGTCACCCAGTCCGGCACCGATTTCCAGGTTGTAGGTGTTCAGCAGTTCCGAACGCACAGTCGCATCATCAAAACCTTCCGGAATCCATACCGAGTTCAGCTGAGGCAGACGTACCGATTCTTCCACTACGAATGTGATGCCCATCTCTTCCAGTCCGGCCTTTAATTTTTCGTGCATGGCAGCGTGGCGAGCCCAAGAGTTTTCCAGGCCTTCATTTTTAAGCATCACCAAGGATTCATGCAGGGCATAGAGTGCGTTCACCGGTGCGGTATGATGGTAGGCGCGTTTGGCCCCTTGTCCCCAATAACCCATGACCAGGTTCAAGTCCAGGAACCAGCTCTGAACTTTAGTCTTGCGGTTACGAACTTTTTGCAAAGCCGCTTCATTGAAGCTGACCGGAGAAAGCCCAGGAGTACACGACAGACACTTCTGGGTTCCGGAGTAGATGGCGTCCACGCCCCATTCGTCAACCTTAAGTTCCACGCCGCCCAGCGAGGTCACCGCATCGACAATGGTCAAGCAGTCATGTTGGTGGGCAATGTCACAGATGGCTTTCACATCGGAACAGGCACCGGTCGAAGTTTCGGCATGCACGAAAGCGACGATTTTCGCGTCGCTGTGTTCTTTCAATGCAGACTCAACTTTTGCAGGAGAAACGGCGCTTCCCCAGTCGTCATGCACTTCCACACAGATTCCGCCGGTGCGTTCAACATTCTCTTTCATGCGCATGCCAAACACGCCGTTGATGCAGACAATGACTTTGTCGCCCGGCTCGACCAAGTTGGCGAAACAGGTTTCCATGCCCGCCGATCCAGGAGCGGATACCGGCATGGTCATTTCATTTTCGGTCTGGAACGCGTATTTTAAAAGCTGCTTCAATTCATCCATCATGCGGACAAACTCAGGGTCCAAGTGGCCGATGGTCGGACGTGCCATCGCCGACAGGATTCGTGGATGAACATCTGAAGGGCCGGGGCCCATCAAAGTACGGATTGGTGGATTGAATGATTGCATAGCGTTCAACTTCCCTTACTTAAGGTTCCTACTTTTTCAGTAGGGTTATAAAAAAACTGGATGAAACTTGATTTAAATCAATTATAATCGTAATCATGAGCGTTATACAACAATTGATCAAAGCCCTGCCGCAGGACCGGGTGATCTTCGACACAGAGCAGTGTTCTCCTTATGAATGTGATGGCCTTTCCGCTTATCGGGAAAAGCCGATGGCGGTAGTACTGCCCGCCAATGTGGAAGAGGTGAAGACCGCATTGAGGATCTGCAAGGAACATCAGGTTCCGGTGATTACCCGTGGCTCCGGAACCGGTTTGGCAGGAGGCGCTTTGCCGTTGGCGGACGGCATCGTGCTTGGGTTGTCGAAAATGAACCAGATTCTGCATGTCGATCCGCTGGCTCGCACCGCCGTGCTCCAGCCGGGCGTTCGCAATATCTCCGTGACCCAGGCTGTGGAACCTTATGGGCTGTACTATGCGCCCGATCCTTCCTCGCAAGTTGCCTGTTCGATTGGCGGCAACGTCGCCGAGAATTCCGGCGGAGTTCACTGTCTGAAATACGGTTTGACCGTGCATAATGTGTTGTCGATCACCGTCATCAATATGAATGGCGACATTTTGGTGTTGGACGAAAAGGACGACGGTGTCGATCTGCTGGCGCTTTTGAACGGTTCCGAAGGCTTGCTGGGCGTGATTGTCGAGGTTAAGGTCAAATTGCTTCCCAAGCCGGATACGGCGCAATTGGTGATGGCCGGATTCGATTCGGTCGGCGCCTGCGCCGATGCCGTCACTACGGTGCTGGAACAGGGGATTATTCCGGCAGGGCTGGAGATGATGGATAAATTCTCGATTATGGCGGCCGAGGAGTACGCCAAGGTCGGTTATCCTTTGGAAGCCGAGGCTTTGCTGTTGTGTGAAGTGGACGGCAGTTTCGACCAGGTCAAGGTCGATACCCGACGCATTGCCGACATCCTTACTCAAAGTGGTGCTACCACCATTACCGTTTCGCAAAACGAAGCCGAACGCATCGCCTTGTGGCAAGGCCGTAAAAACGCCTTTCCGGCGGTGGGGCGTTTCTCGCCGGACTATTACTGTATGGACGGCACCATTCCGCGCAAACGCTTGGCTTATGTTTTGCAGGAGATCGAGAAACTCTCGCAGAAATATCAGCTGGAAGTCGCCAATGTGTTTCACGCCGGAGACGGCAACTTGCACCCGTTGATTCTGTATGATGCAAACCAACCCGGTCAGCTGGAACAGACCGAAAAATTTGGCGCCGAAATCTTGAAGTTGTGCTTGGACGTGGGCGGCACCATTACCGGCGAACACGGTGTTGGCGTGGAAAAATTGGATTCGATGTGTCATCAGTTCGATACGGCCGAGTTGGAGATTTTCCATGCAATCAAACAGGTGTTTGACGACACAGGCCTGCTCAATCCCGGGAAAGCGGTGCCGACCTTGCACCGCTGTGCCGAGGTCGGGCAGATGCATGTGCACAACAATCAGTTGCCTTTTCCAGAATTGGAGCGTTTTTAATGGCCGATGTGTTTACCCAACAGTTGTCTGAACAAATCCAGCAGGCGGTGTCCGAAAAACGCACCTTGCAGGTGGTCGGCAATAACAGTAAGGTGCCGCTTTCCGAGGGTGTCGAAACGGTCGAGTTGTCTAAAAACAGCGGGATTGTCTCTTATGAGCCCTCTGAATTAGTGGTGACGGTCAAATCCGGCACCAAGTTGACCGACTTGAGTGCGGCGTTGGCGGAACGCAAACAGATGCTGGCATTTGAGCCGCCGGATTATGGCGATTCCACCATTGGTGGTACCTATGCCTGCGCGTTGACCGGGCCGTCTCGACCTTTTCGTGGGGTATTGCGCGATTTTGTACTGGGTACCAAAATGATGGATGGCCGAGGCCAGTCGCTGACTTTTGGTGGGCAGATGATCAAGAACGTCGCCGGTTACGATGTCTCCAGAATGATGGCCGGTTCCAAAGGGTCGATGGCGGTGATTACCGAATTGAGTCTTAAAGTCATGCCATTGGTGGAGGAGGTGACCTATTGCCGAGCCATGCCGGAAGCCGAAGCGATTGTGCTGATGAACCAGATGGCCGGCACGACTTTGCCTTTATCCGGTTGTGCTTATTATGAAGGGCGTTTTTATTATCGTGTGTTTGGCGAGCATCCCAAACAGGATGCTACTCCTTGCAGTAATGACGTTTGGCTGACCTTGAATCCGTTTCAACCCAAGCTGCAGCCAAATCAGAAATTGTGGCGTGTCGATACCGAAGGCCCGGCTCCGTCGATTCCCAATACCCTGGCCGTCGGAATGTGCGGGCAGCGCCGTTGGGTGCTCAGTGACGAAGCGCCGGCTCCCTATTCGACTTTGTGGCAGAGCTACTTTGCCCCGCGTCATAATGACACCGATCCAATCTCTAACATCAAAACGGGATTGAAGCAGGTGTTTGATCCTCATAATGTGTTTAAGAATCTATAATCCGTCCATTTTATGCAAACTCAAATCCCCGTTGACCTATTAAAAACCGAAACCGGCAAAACAGCCGATAAGATTCTGCGCTCGTGCGTGCATTGCGGCTTCTGTCTGTCGGCCTGTCCGACTTACGGACTGCTGGGCGACGAGCTGGATTCTCCACGTGGGCGCATCTATCTGATCAAAAATGCTCTGGAGGGTAAAGAGGTAAGTGACGGCTCTTTGGTGCATTTGGATCGCTGTCTTACTTGCCGTTCCTGTGAAACCACCTGTCCTTCGGGGGTAGAATATGGACACTTGCTGGACATCGGACGCGAGTTTATCGAACAAAAAAGTCCAAGGCCCTTGCCTCAGAGAGTGATGCGCTGGAGTGTGCGTAAAACCTTGACCTCTCCCGGTTTGTTTAATTTATTAACCACCTTGTGGCCGTTTGCGCGTCATTCCAGGGCCGACTCCAAACTCAAAAAACTGGTTGAGGCCGCGCAGACTCAACCTTTCCCGAAACAGGTACTGTTGATTTCAGGTTGTGTGCAGCCGTCATTGGCCCCCAATATCAATCTGGCGACACGCAATGTCCTGCACAAGTTGGGAGTTGGGGTGATTGAAACCCCGCAACAGCAATGCTGCGGAGCGGTGGATCACCATCTGTCAGGATCCGAGGATGCCTTGGTTAAGGTCAAACGCAATATCGATGCCTGGTTGTCCGAATTGGATCATGGAGCCGAAGCGATCATTTCCAATGCCAGCGGCTGCGGGGTGATGATTAAGGATTACGCCCACCTGCTCAAAGAAGATCGTGAATATGCTCCAAAAGCGCAACGCATCGTCGAACACACCATGGATATTTCCGAATATCTGCTACAGCAAGACCTTAGCGCCTTCAAGCGTGAGACCAATCAGAATGTGGTATTCCAGTCTCCTTGCACCTTGCAGCATGGCCAGAAACTGGCAGGCCTGGTTGAAAAAACCTTGGTCGATCTCGGGTTTAGACTGAACCCAGTGGCCGACGCGCACCTGTGTTGCGGATCGGCCGGAACCTATTCGATTTTTCAGAAAACATTGTCCCATCAATTGCGTGACAACAAATTGAAGAACCTGCTAAAGGATGAACCGGAGGTGATTGTCACCGCCAATATCGGTTGTCTGATGCATCTGCAAAACGGCACTAAGACACCGGTCAAACACTGGATAGAACTTTTATAAGGGATTTCCGTTGGCAGCTGAAAAATCTGTTCGGAGTTTGGTAAGCTCTGATTTTTCAACCTGTGACAGAAATTAAAACACAACTCGGTCATCGGGGGGCTGAGGCACAACGCATAGACTACAAAGGAAAACGTAATGTCGGATATTGAAATTGCACAAAATGCCAAAATGAAACCCATTATCGAGTTGGCCGAAGAGGCGTTTGGAATTCCTGCCGAGCATTTGGATCCTTATGGGCATTACAAAGCCAAACTTTCTTTGGATTATGTGGACAATTTGTCACACCGCAAAGAAGAGGGCAAGCTGATTTTGGTGACCGCCATCAGCCCCACACCGGCCGGTGAAGGTAAAACGACCACGACGGTGGGGCTGGGTGACGCTTTGAATCGCATCGGCAAAAAGACCATTATGTGCCTGCGCGAACCCTCTTTAGGGCCATGCTTTGGTATGAAAGGGGGCGCGGCCGGCGGCGGTTATGCGCAGGTGGTGCCGATGGAGGACATCAACCTTCACTTTACCGGTGATTTCCACGCAATCGGCGTGGCGCATAACCTGTTGGCGGCGATGATCGACAATCATATCCATCACGGCAATGCGCTGGGCATCGACGCGCGACGCGTCAAATGGAAACGTGTGGTGGACATGAACGACCGCGCCTTGCGTGACATTACCGTTGGTCAGGGCGGCCCGGCCAACGGCTACCTGCGCGAAGATGGCTTTGATATTGTGGTGGCTTCCGAGGTCATGGCGATTCTGTGCCTGGCTACCAATCGTGCCGATCTTAAAGAACGCTTGGGGCGCATTGTAGTGGCCTATAAAAGTGATGGCAGCACGCCAGTTTACGCCAGCGATTTGAAGGCCGACGGGGCCATGGCCGCGCTCTTGAAAGATGCCATTAAACCCAACTTGGTGCAGACTTTGGAAAACAATCTGGCAATTGTGCACGGCGGCCCCTTTGCCAATATCGCGCACGGATGCAACTCCGTTACTGCTACCCAGACGGCCTTGAAATTGGCCGATTATGCGGTGACTGAAGCTGGATTTGGCGCCGATTTGGGAGCGGAGAAGTTCCTTAACATCAAGTGTCGTTCTGCCAAGTTGAAGCCTTCCGCCGTGGTGTTGGTGGCGACCGTTCGTGCCCTAAAATATCACGGCGGGGTGGAAAAAGATCATCTGAACCAGGAGAATCTGCCGGCTTTGGAGGTCGGTTTTGCCAATTTGGAACGCCACTTGCATAATGTGACCGTTAATTATGGCTTGCCCGCAGTGGTGTGCATCAACCATTTCACTTACGATTCCGACGCCGAGACCGATCTGTTGATTCAGAAATGTGAAGCGCTTGGGGTGAAGTGTGTGGTCTCCAAGCATTGGGCGCAAGGTGGCGCCGGAGCCGAAGAGTTGGCTCGTGAAGTGATTCAGATCGTCGACAATCGCGAGCCTGGTTTTGAATATCTGTATGAAGATGCGCTGCCGATCTGGGAGAAGATCGAGACCATTGCCACCAAACTCTATGGCGCCAGAGAGATCGTCGCCAGCGTGAAGGTACGCAATGAAATTGAGCGTTTGCAGCAGAAGTATGGTGATCTGCCGGTCTGCATGGCCAAAACACAGATGTCATTCTCCACCGATCCGAACGCCAAAGGCGCGCCGAGCGGTCATACGGTTGAAATCAGCGACATTAAATTGGAAAATGGAGCGGGCTTTATCGTGGCAATTGCCGGCAATATGATGACCATGCCAGGCCTGCCCAAAGTACCGACGGCCGAGAAAATCGACATTTCCGATGAGGGCGTGATTACCGGTTTGTTCTAAACAGATTGCTAAACCGGTTATCGGCTTTTGAAACTGAACAGGCCTGTTCAGTTTCATTCAACGGTTTTGAGTCGCCTTTAGCCGTTATGTAAATTTAAATAAGTCTCAAGTCGTTTTCTGTTGCGCGACCTTGAGCATCTCCTGGGCATGGTTGCGGGTTTGCTCGGTGATTTTCAACCCGCCCATCATGCGCGCCAATTCTTCAATGCGTCCGTTTTCATCCAGTTCCATGACATGAGTAAAGGTTTGATCTGCTTCGGTCTGTTTGCTGATATGCAGATGACAATGCCCGTGGGAGGCCACCTGAGCCAAGTGGGTGATGGATAGAATCTGTTTGTGCTGACCCAGCTGGCGCATTTTCTGTCCGACCACTTCGGCAATGCCGCCGCCGATGCCGACATCGACCTCGTCGAAAATCAGCGTCGGCAAGCTGGCCACCTCGGCGGTTGCGACCTGAATCGCCAGGCTGATGCGCGACAGTTCTCCGCCGGAGGCGACCTTGGCGAGCGCTTGTAAAGGCTGACCTTTGTTGGCGGTGACCCGGAATTCGACCTTGTCTAGGCCTGTTGCACTGGCTGTAGCACTCTCGTCCAATCGCACTTCAAATTGGCCGTTGGGCATGCCCAATTGCTGCATGCCGTCGGTGACGATTTTGGCGAGTTTTTTGGCTGCTTTGTGACGCGATTGGCTCAACGCCTTGGCGGCTGTCTGGTAATCCGACCAGGCCTGCTCGATTTCCGTTTTGAGTTCATCCACCGATTGATCTGAGGCCTCCAGTTCTTGTAACGACTGTTCGATTTGTTGCTGTTTTTCGATCAGCTCTTCCGGATCGATGTGGTATTTTTTGGCCAGTCCGAACAGTTGGGTAAGGCGCTCATCGATGGTTTGCAGATAAAGCGGATCGATCTCGACCGATTCGGCCTGGCTTTGGATTTCGCTGGCGGCTTCCTGCGCTTCGATCAGGGCGCTGTTGAGTTGTTTCAGGCTGCTTTCCAGTGCAGGACTAAAGTCGATGATACTTTCCAGTTCGTGAATCGCCTGATTAAGTTGGTCGGATGCGCCTCGTTCGCCTTCAATAGCCTCATAGGCATTCTGACAGGCCTGCTTGATTTCGCTGGCGTGGGACAGTTTGCTCTGTTCTTCCGAGAGTTCTGCAAACTCCCCTGGCAGCGGGGCGGTCTCTTCAAATTCATTGTGCTGGAACTGCAGAAGTTCCAATTTACTATGAAAGTCGGCCTGATCGCTCAGTAAGTGATCCAGCTTGTGTTTTAGACCTTGCCAGTGCTTAAAATAGTTTTTGCTCGAATCGAGCAATTTCGGGTGGTTGGCGTAGGCGTCCAGCAGGGTGAGCTGTTGATGACCGCTAAGCAGTGATTGATGTTCATGTTGGCCGTGAATGTCAATCAACAGGTTACCGATGCTTTTCAACTGGCTGGCCGGAATCGGTCGGCCGTTGATATAAGCTTTGGAGCGACCTTCGGAGGTGACGGTGCGGCGCAGATAGCACTGCCGGTCGTCGTCAAGTTCCTGCTCTATCAGCCAGTCCTGCACGTGAGGCAGTTGTTCCAAGTCGAACAGGGCGCTGACATCCGCTCTTGCGGTGTTGTGACGTACCAAGGCACTGTCGGCGCGTTCACCTAAAGCCAGTCCCAAAGCGTCCAGCAAAATGGATTTCCCCGCTCCGGTTTCGCCCGTCAGGGTGCTGAAGCCGTTTTTGAAGTTCAGGGTCAGGTTTTCAATCAGGGCTAAATTCTGAATAGAGAGTTCTTGCAGCATAGTCGAGTGTCGCTTCCTATAATTTGTCGCCCCAGCGCAGCTTGGCGCGGAGCAACTCAAAATGATCATGTCCCTTGGGATGCAGCATTTTAATGAATTTTGGATTTCGGGTTACAAAAGTCCGGTGCTGGGCTGCAATGTTGTGGGTCAATTGGCCGTCACAAATGATTTGCGCCACACCGTCACAGTTTTCGTGCGGGCGCAATTCCACCTCACTTTCGCCGGAGATTACGTACGGACGGGTGCTCATGGTATGTGGGTTGATCGAAACCAGTGAAATTGCATCCAGGTTAGGGTCCAGAATCGGGCCGCCGGCGGACAGGGCATAAGCGGTTGAGCCGGTCGGGGTTGCAATGATCATTCCGTCGGAACGCTGGCTGTTGAGAAAGCGGCCGTCCACAAAGGTTTCAAATTCGATCATGCGCGGCGAATCGGTTTTGTGGATGACTACGTCGTTGAAGGCACGCTGCTCAAAGACTTTGTTTTCGCCTTCGTAAATGCTGACTTTAAGCAGGTTTCGCTGTTCTTCTTCGTAGACGCCGGAAAACACCTCCTCGAGCGTGGTGATCATGTCGTCCGGAGAAATGTCGGTCAAAAAGCCGAGACGTCCGAGGTTGATACCCAGAATGGGGACATCGTCATCGACGATGGCGCGTGCCACATCTAAAAACGTTCCGTCGCCGCCCACTACGATTGCCAAATCGATTCTCTTGGATAGCTGGTCACGAGCGACGATTTCGATTTGGTAGCGTTCGGCGGGAAAGCAGTGGCACGAGGTGTCGTCTAAATATACGGATTTGGATTTGGATTGCAGGTATTGAAGCAGGGTTTCAATATTCTCCCAGCATTGCTCCCCCGCGTATTTGCCAAAAATACCGATTTTCTGGAACATTGTTTCGATTGTCCTTTGCAGAAAGAGCTGAAAAAAGCCGCTAAAAACCTATAAAAAACTTATAAAAAACCAAGCAGGCCTTGAATAACCTGTTTGGCATCCTATAATTTAGCACTCTAACCATGAGAGTGCTGGAATGTTAAACGACCGTTCACAACTTTTGTTTAAAAACTTAATGGGATTATACCTGAATGAAGGTAAACCGGTAGGTTCTACCACGCTCGCGAAGCTGCCCGAGATCGGATTAAGTTCGGCCACGGTCAGACATGTGCTAGCAGAGCTTGAAGGCATGGGCCTGATCCAGGCGCCACATACCTCGGCCGGAAGGGTGCCGACGGAAATGGGCTACCGGTTTTTTGTCGATTCGATGGTAACCTATCAGCCCATTTCAAAAAAGAATATCGCCACCATTCAGCAGCAGCTGTCGCCGGCTTTTAGTCAGGATGAGTTGTTGACGCATGCCTCGAAGGTGCTGTCGGGCATTACCGGAATGACCAGCATGGTGCTGATGCCGAACAAAGAACGCGAAATTCTCAAGCATATAGACTTTGTGAGCCTGAGCAATAAGCGTGTGCTGGTGGTGTTGCTGTTCAACGACCAAGACGTGCAGAACCGTATTATCGAGCTGGAAGAGCCGGTAACGGCCTCGGAATTGCAACAGACCGCTAATTTTCTCAACGAGCAGTTTGTCGGCAGGAATTTGGCGGAAGCCAAGTCGTTATTGGTCGAACGCATGCAGTCGATCCGTCAGAATATGAACAACTTGATGATGTCGGTGGTCGAGGCGACCGATTCAGTGTTGACTCAGCAGCTCGATCAGAAGCTGCCGTATTTGGTGTCGGGTAAGACCAATTTGTTGAATTATCAGGAGCTGGCCAATTCCGACAAGTTGCGCGCCTTGTTCGACTCGTTTGAGAAACATTCGGACATGCTCAGTCTGTTGGACAAAAGTCTGAAAGCGAAAGGGGTTCAGGTGTTCATCGGAAACGAGTGTGGCAGTCAGATCTATCAGGATTGCAGCATCGTCACCACACCTTATGAAGTGGAAGGCGAGGTATTGGGCGTGCTGGGCGTGGTCGGTCCCAGTCGTATGCATTATGAAAAAGTAGTGCCGAAAGTCGATGTAACCGCAAAAATTTTGAGCTCGCTCTTGAAAAAGTAGCTTGGCGTTCTTAGGTAATGGGAATTCAACCTAATTAATCAGTGACGCACCAGTTGCGGTTTTACTAAAAATTCATTTAAAGATTCATCTAATAGGAAAAGTGACGTGGCAGAAAATAAAGCAACGGAAAATCAGCAAGAAGAGCAAATCCCTACTGTAGACGAGAACAATGCCGAAGAAACCCTTGAGGACGTTCAAGAGGCGGTGCAAGACGATATTGAGGCCTTGTTGGAAGAAGCGCGTCAAGAAGCGGCTACGCATAAGGAGCTGGCGCTGCGTCTGCAGGCGGATATGGAAAACTTGCGTCGACGTACGCGTTTGGATGTTGAGAGTGCGCACAAGTATGCGTTGGAAAAATTCGTCAATGCCTTGATTCCGGCGATTGATTCCATGGAGCTGGGAATGGATGCGTCGATGAAAGAGGAAGCGACGGTTGAAAGTATCCGTGAGGGCGTGGAAGTGACCTTCAAGCAGATGCTGGATATTTTGCAGTCGTTCAATGTGGAGCGTGTCGATCCCATCAATGAAAAATTCGATCCACAGCTGCACGAGGCAATGACCATGGTGCCGTCACCGGATCATGAGTCGAATACGGTGATGGACGTGATTCAGAAGGGTTACACCTTGAATGAACGTTTGGTGCGTCCGGCGCGCGTGATTGTCGCTCAGTAAGTATTCAATGGAAACGGGTTATTGCTCATAAACTCAAGTTCGTCTAAAAAAATTACGATTAGGCTTGAAAAGCAAAACCCCAGCCCCATAAACGAAACAACGGTTAAAAAGTTTTAAAGAAATATTCTGGAGAAAATGCAAATGGCAAAAATTATCGGTATTGATTTAGGAACCACCAACTCTTGTGTGGCGGTCATGGAAGGCAAAGAAGTCAAGGTCATTCCTAATGCGGAAGGTGCACGTACGACCCCTTCAATCGTAGCTTACACGGCTGATGGAGAAGTTTTGGTTGGGGATTCGGCCAAACGCCAGGCGGTGACCAATCCGACCAACACCTTGTTCGCAATCAAACGTTTGATCGGTCGTCGTGCCGATGATGCGGTTGTGGCCAAAGACAAAGGTATGGTGCCTTATGAAATCGTCGCAGCGGATAACGGTGACGCTTGGGTTCAGGTAGGTGATAAGAAATTGTCCCCTCAGGAAGTATCGGCACGCACTTTGATGAAAATGAAAAAGACGGCGGAAGATTATCTGGGTCATGAAGTGACGGAAGCGGTCATCACCGTTCCGGCTTACTTCAATGATGCACAGCGTCAGGCGACCAAAGATGCCGGTAAGATCGCCGGGCTTGAAGTGAAGCGTATCATCAATGAACCGACTGCGGCCGCCTTGGCTTACGGCATGGATAAAGTTACTGCAGACAGCAAAATCGCGGTCTATGACTTGGGTGGGGGTACATTTGATATCTCGATCATCGAAGTGGCCGACCTGGACGGTGAGAAGCAGGTTGAAGTGCTTTCAACCAATGGTGACACCTTCCTGGGTGGTGAAGACTTCGATAACGTCATCGTCGACTATATCGCGGAAGAGTTCAAAAAAGATCAGAACGTGGATCTTAAATTGGACAAGTTGGCTTTACAGCGTGTGCGTGAAGCGGCTGAAAAAGCCAAAATTGAACTGTCTTCTCGTGAACAGACCGATATCAATTTGCCATATGTCACGGCAGATGCAACCGGTCCTAAGCACTTGAATATGAAAATTACCCGCGCCAAGTTTGAATCATTGATCGAAGCCTTGGTTAAGCGTTCAATCGATCCATGTAAAACAGCGCTTAAAGATGCGGGTCTTTCCGCTTCTGAAATCGACGATGTGATTTTGGTCGGTGGTTCAACGCGTGTGCCGATGGTTCAGGCTGCGGTTAAAGAGTTTTTCGGTAAAGAACCTCGTAAAGACGTCAACCCGGATGAAGCGGTTGCGATGGGTGCGGCGATTCAAGGTGGTGTCTTGTCTGGTGATGTAAACGATGTATTGCTTCTTGACGTGACTCCTCTGTCTCTAGGGATCGAGACCATGGGTGGCGTGATGACCAAGTTGATTGAGAAAAACACCACGATTCCGACTCGTAAGTCTCAGGTGTTCTCAACGGCTGAAGACAACCAGTCTGCGGTGACCATTCACGTGCTTCAAGGTGAGCGAGAAATGTCTTCTGGCAACAAGTCTCTAGGTCAGTTCAACCTGGATGAGATTCCACCGGCTCCTCGCGGCATGCCTCAGATCGAAGTGACCTTCGACATCGATGCCAACGGTATCTTGAATGTGTCTGCAAAAGACAAGAACTCTGGTAAAGAACAGCACATCACTATTCAAGCCTCTTCTGGTCTTTCAGAAGATGAAGTGGAAGCGATGATCAAGGATGCCGAAGCGCATGCGGCGGAAGATGCCAAAATGAAAGAGTTGGTTGAAGCACGCAACCAGGCGGATGCGATGGTTCATGCCACTCGCAAGATGGTAACGGATGCAGGTGATTCTGTGGACGCGGCTGAAAAAGAAGCGGTTGAAGCGGCCATTACCGAGCTTGAAGAAGCGATCAAAGGCGATGACAAAGCGGTTATCGAAGAGAAAACTCAGAAATTGATGGAAGCGAGTCAATCCATCGCTCAGAAAGCGCAAGCTCAGCAACAAGCCGGTGGTGCCGAAGCGGAACAGCAGGGGTCTGCAAAGGACACTGATGACGACATCGTTGATGCCGAGTTTGAAGAAGTGGATGATTCTAAAAAGTAATCATTAAACGACGTATCTCGTTATAATGCGTCGTGATTAATAGGCGGGCGACTCACTTGAGTGGCCCGTTTTTCTATTCGCCGCCTGAAACTGGGCGAGATTTTTTTAACCAAGTTAACATTCAAAAAGACGTTGTGGCCTCACGACAAAATCAGCAGGCCTGTCGGTTTTCAAGAAGCGCTTTTTGAATGTTAATTTCAATTTAAGTTGTATAAACACGAAGATACTATGAGCAAAAGAGATTATTACGAAGTTCTGGGGGTCGCTAAGACCGCATCCGAAGGTGAGATCAAAAAAGCTTATCGCAAATTGGCGATGAAATATCACCCTGACCGAAATCCGGACGACAAAAGCGCCGAAGATAATTTCAAGGAAGCTTCCGAGGCTTATGAGGTTTTATCCGACTCTCAGAAACGTGCGACCTATGACCAGTTTGGCCACGCCGGCCTGGATGGTCAGGGCGGTCATGGCGGCGGCTTCGGCGGAGGCGGTTTTGGTGATGCCTTCGGTGATATCTTCAGCGAAATGTTCGGTGGCGGCTTTGGTGGACAACGTGGCCCCCAGCCTGGAAACGATTTGCAGTATGAGTTGGAAGTTTCTTTGGAAGATGCGGTAGCCGGCACCACGGTGGATATTCGTATCCCGACCAAAGATGTCTGTGAAGCTTGTGATGGTACGGGTGCCGAACCCGGCTCGGATGTGGAGACCTGCCCAACCTGTCATGGTGCCGGGCAAGTGCGCATGCAGCAGGGCTTTTTTGCGGTCAATCGCACCTGTCCGACTTGTCATGGCCAAGGGAATATCATCAAGTCGCCTTGTAAGAAATGTCATGGTGAAGGCTTTACCCATAGTAATAAGACCTTGTCGGTCAAGATACCGGCTGGCGTCGATACCGGTGACCGTATTCGTCTTCAGGGAGAAGGTGAGGCTGGTGAGCCGGGTGCTCCGCGTGGCGATTTGTATGTACGGATTCGAGTTAAAAAGCATCCTATTTTCGAACGCGACGGAAACAGCTTATACTGCGAGTTGCCATTGAGTTTCGCTACCGCGGCATTGGGTGGTTCGGTCGAGGTTCCGACGCTAGGCGGCAAGGCCAGCCTTAAGGTGCCGGCAGGGACGCAATCTGGACAACGTTTTAAACTGAGCGGCAAAGGGGTGAAGTCGGTTCGTTCCTCTTATGTGGGCGATTTGATCGTTCAGGTGAATATCGAAACGCCGGTGAAGCTGACGGCACGCCAGAAAGAGTTGTTGCAGGAGTTTGATGAAAGTCTGCAAGGCAAGCATTACAAACAGCACAGCCCCAAATCGCACTCTTTCTTTGATTCGGTGAAATCTTTTTTCACGGGTGATGACGAGGGTGATAAATCTTCCAAAAAAGATGATAATGGCCCTTGGAACGGTTAATTGCCCGACTAAAAGAGAAAGGATGATAGAGTGAAAAGTGAATACAGAGTGGCCATTATCGGTGCATCCGGACGTATGGGAAAAAACTTGATTGCTGCAGTTGAGCAGGTCGAAGGTTTGACGGTGAGCGCTGCAATTGAACGTCCCGAGAGCAGCTTGATTGGTGCGGATGCAGGGGAACTGGCGGGAATAGGTAAGCTGGGCGTGGCCATTGTCGGTGATTTGGAATCGGTGGTGGATGAGTTTGATGTGTTGATCGATTTCACCACCCCGGCCACCACTGTCCGTAACTTGGATGTGTGCGCACGCAATGCTAAAAAAATTGTCATTGGTACAACCGGTTTTGATGAGTCCGGATTGGCGGCCATTGATCAAGCGGCAGAAAAAATTGCTGTGATTTTTGCAGCCAATTTCAGTGTGGGCGTGAATCTTTGTTTGAAGCTTTTGAAGCAAGCGGCTGAAGTGCTGAATGACGGTTACGATATCGAAGTGATCGAAGGGCATCATCGTCATAAGGTGGATGCACCATCTGGAACTGCGTTGAGAATGGGAGAAGTGGTCGCCGATACCTTGGGACGCAACTTGAAAGAGTGTGCGGTTTACGGTCGAGAAGGCATTACCGGCGAACGTGACCCAAATACCATCGGGTTTGCCACCGTACGTGCCGGTGATATTGTTGGAGATCATACGGTATTGTTTGCCACGGAAGGAGAACGTGTTGAGATCACCCACAAAGCGTCCAGTCGCATGACGTTTGCCAAAGGTGCGGCGCGATCCTGTTTGTGGATTCAAGATAAGAAAAAAGGTCTTTTTGATATGCAGGATGTATTGAACCTGCGTTAAGTTCGATACTTTTGTTATACAAAAGGCGCCCAATGTGGGCGCTTTTTGGTTTTAGGGGAATGCGTCAATCCGTTCAAGAACTCATTGCCTCAGAGACAGCACTTTTTAATATAGAAGTCGGTTTGGAATCTAAAAAACGTGTAAATCGGTAAGTTTCTCTATTTGCTTCTAAAAGAGGGCATCACTCATGCTTGTCATGCGATATGAATCGAATTTTGAATAACGTGCAGGCGTGCTCGAAAGGCAGAACGCAAATCCGGCTCAAGAGTTCGAATTTAGACTGATTTCAGCCTAGACATTAAAGCGCTAATCGAGTAAAATCCGCCTAATTCAAATCTACGACTAAAATTAACGGTTTAGTGGTTGTTTACGAGGTATTTCGCAGAGATGACTGAAAGTCATTTAGCAAACTAGAAAACGGAGTGAGTCCCTGCAAGGGGGCTGGCTCCGTTTTTTTATGTGCGATTTTTACCTGGCGGCTAGCTACTTCGAATTTTGGTTTTGAAAACAGACATTCTATCTTGGGCGGACACATTACATGACACAGGCTTTACTGGCTTTAGAAGACGGAACCCTATTTTGGGGGACATCACTGGGTGCAGAAGGGGAGACCGTTGGGGAAGTGGTGTTTAACACCTCTTTGACCGGTTATCAGGAAATTCTCACCGATCCTTCCTATTTCAAACAGATTGTGACTTTGACTTACCCGCATATCGGTAATGTCGGGGTTAATGCTGAAGATGAAGAGTCGCCGAGCATTATGGCGCAAGGCTTGGTGGTGAAAGATTGTCCGGCACTGATGAGTAACTTCAGAGCGCAAAAGAGCTTGCCCGAATACCTGAAAGAACAGAACGTGGTGGCGATCGCCGACATCGATACCCGAAAGTTGACGCGCATTCTGCGTGACAAAGGGGCTCAGTCGGGTGTCATCGTGGCCGGTGAGAACATCGATGCCGATGATGCGGTTGCCAAAGCCAAGGCGTTCAGCGGACTGAAGGGATTGGATCTGGCTAAAGAGGTGACCACTTCGGAAACCTATGTATGGACCGAAGGTACCTGGGCATTAGGCGAAGGCCATAAGGATTGCTCCTCAAACCAGGATTATCATGTAGTGGCTTTCGACTATGGCGTCAAACGCAATATCCTGCGCATGCTCGCCGACCGTGGTTGTAAACTGACGGTCGTGCCTGCCAAAACCTCAGCCCAAGAGGTGTTGGCACTGAATCCAGATGGTGTTTTTCTGTCTAATGGCCCTGGAGATCCGCAACCCTGTGACTATGCCATCGAAGCCATTCAGGAGATTCTGAAGACCGACATCCCAGTGTTTGGAATTTGTCTGGGGCATCAGTTGTTGGCTTTGGCCAGTGGCGCACAGACGGTGAAAATGAAATTCGGACATCATGGAGCCAACCACCCGGTTCAGGATATGGACAGCAAGAAGGTGATGATCACTTCCCAGAACCACGGGTTTGCGGTTGACGAATCGAGTCTGCCGGCCAACTTGAGTGCAACCCACAAATCTTTGTTTGACGGATCTCTGCAAGGGATTCAACGTACCGATAAAGCGGCATTCAGCTTCCAGGGACATCCGGAAGCGAGCCCAGGGCCGCATGACGTGGCTCCATTGTTTGATCAGTTTATAGCCAATATTCAAGCTTATAAAAAAGCTTAACGATAATAGATAGGAAGAAGTTAGAAATGCCAAAAAGAAGTGATATTCAAAGTATTCTCATCATTGGTGCCGGCCCTATTATTATCGGTCAGGCCTGCGAATTCGATTATTCTGGGGTGCAGGCTTGTAAGGCTCTGAAAGAAGAAGGTTACCGCGTTATTCTGGTGAACTCCAATCCGGCGACTATTATGACCGATCCGGAATTGGCAGACGCCACCTACATCGAACCCATCGAGTGGAAAACGGTTGAAACCATCATCGCCAAAGAACGTCCGGATGCGATTCTACCGACCATGGGCGGGCAGACCGCATTGAACTGTGCGTTGGATCTGCATGACAAAGGGATTCTTGAGAAATACAACGTCGAGTTGATCGGTGCCGATGCTGATGCCATCGACAAAGCCGAAAACCGTGACCGTTTCCGTCAGGCGATGAATAAAATCGGTTTGGACATGCCGGTTTCCGCCGTCGCGCATAATATGGAAGAGGCTTGGGAAATTCAGAAACAAGTTGGATACCCGACGGTCATCCGTCCTTCCTTTACTCTCGGAGGCTCAGGTGGCGGGATTGCTTACAACAAAGATGAATTCGAGCAGATCTGTAAATTCGGTTTGGACCTTTCCCCAACCAAAGAGTTGTTGATTGAAGAATCGATTCTGGGTTGGAAAGAGTATGAAATGGAAGTGGTACGTGACAAAAATGATAATTCCATTATTGTCTGTTCCATTGAAAACCTGGATCCAATGGGGGTGCATACCGGTGATTCGATCACTGTTGCGCCGGCGCAAACCTTAACCGATAAAGAGTATCAGATCATGCGTAACGCCTCTTTGGCGGTGTTGCGTGAAATCGGGGTGGAAACTGGCGGTTCCAATGTGCAGTTCTCCATCAACCCGGAAACGGGACGCATGATCATTATCGAGATGAATCCTCGTGTGTCGCGCTCTTCGGCTTTGGCTTCCAAAGCAACCGGTTTCCCAATCGCTAAGGTGGCGGCGAAACTGGCGGTCGGTTATACGCTGGATGAGTTGCAGAACGACATCACCAACGGTGCGACTCCGGCGTCTTTTGAGCCGACCATCGATTACGTGGTCACCAAAATCCCGCGTTTTACGTTCGAGAAATTCCCGCAAGCCCAGCAACGTCTCTCCACCCAAATGAAATCGGTGGGTGAGGTGATGGCAATGGGCCGTAACTTCCAGGAGTCGATTCAGAAAGCCTTGCGTGGTTTGGAAACCGACAAGAACGGTTTTGATGAAATCATGCCGTTGGCGACCATGGATGAAAAAGAGGTTAAGGATGTGTTGCGTCAAGAATTACGCAACCCGGGTCCGGAACGTTTGTGGTATGTGGCCGATGCATTCCGTGCGGGCTGGAGTTTGGAAGATGTGTTCGACAGCTCCAAAATCGACCCTTGGTTCCTGGCTCAGATCAAAGAATTGATTGATATGGAAGACGATGTCAAACAGCGCGGTCTGGATGCGTTGGATGAGGTGTCTTTACGTCAGTTGAAACGTAAAGGCTTCTCAGACAACCGTATCGCCCAGCTACTGAATACCGACGCGGCTTTCATTCGCAAATTCCGCCATACTTTGAACATCCGCCCGGTTTATAAACGTGTGGATACTTGTGCCGCTGAATTCGAGACATCAACGGCCTATATGTATTCGACCTATGATGAAGAGTGCGAAGCCAACCCGACCGATCGCGATAAGATCATGGTTTTGGGTGGCGGACCGAACCGTATCGGACAAGGGATCGAATTCGATTATTGTTGTGTGCATGCGGCGATGGCCATGCATGATGACGGTTATGAAACCATTATGGTCAACTGTAATCCGGAAACCGTATCGACCGACTACGACACTTCGGATCGTCTGTATTTTGAGCCTTTGACGCTGGAAGATGTGTTGGAGATTGTCGAAGTCGAGAAACCTAAAGGGGTGATTGTTCAGTACGGTGGCCAAACGCCTCTGAAATTGGCCGAAGCTTTGGAAGAGGCCGGGGTGCCGATTGTGGGGACATCACCTGAGTCAATTGATTTGGCGGAAGACCGTGAGCGTTTCCAGCAGTTGCTGCAAAACCTGGATTTACAGCAGCCGCCTAACCGTACTGCACGCAGTGAAGATCAGGCTTTGGTTTTGGCGAACGAGATCGGTTATCCGTTGGTAGTGCGCCCTTCTTACGTATTGGGTGGACGTGCGATGGAAATCGTCTATTCTGATGCCGACTTGTCGCGTTATATGACCGAAGCGGTGAAAGTTTCCAACGACTCACCGGTTCTACTGGATCGTTTCTTGGACGACGCGGTTGAGTTGGATGTGGATGCGATTTGCGACGGCGAATCCGTGGTCATTGGTGGCATTATGGAGCACATCGAGCAAGCCGGTATCCACTCCGGTGATTCGGCTTGTTCCTTGCCGCCATACAGCATCTCCAAAGAGATCCAGGATCAGATTCGCGTTCAGGTCGAGAAGATGGCCAAAGCCTTGGGTGTGGTCGGTTTGATGAATACCCAGTTTGCTATCAAAGGCGATGAGATTTACGTTTTGGAAGTCAATCCGCGTGCCTCGCGTACCGTGCCGTTTGTATCCAAAGCCATTGGCAAGCCTCTAGCCAAGATTGCTGCACGTTGCATGGTCGGTCAAAAACTGGAAGACCAAGACTTTACCAGCGAAGTCACGCCAAGCTACTATTCGGTCAAAGAAGCGGTGTTCCCGTTTATCAAGTTCTTGGGTGTGGATCCGATTCTTGGGCCTGAGATGAAGTCGACCGGTGAGGTGATGGGGATTGGAGCCAGTTTTGCACAGGCCTATTCAAAAGCCCAATTGGCTGCCGGTACGGTCTTGCCTCAGTCCGGTACAGCCTTCTTGAGTGTGCGTAAGGCGGATCGACAGCGCGTGATCGAGTTAGCCAAGATTTTGAATGCAAAAGGTTTCAAGGTGGTTGCGACTCGCGGAACTGCAAGTTCGCTCAAAGAAGCGGGTGTCGAGTGTGAAGTGGTCAATAAGGTAACGGAAGGGCGTCCTAACATTGTCGATTCCATCGTCAACGAAGAGATCGCTTTGATCGTCAACACCTCGGACGGATCCGTGAGCATTCAGGATTCATCGAGCATCCGTCGTGAAGCATTGATGCACAAAACCTGTTACACCACCACCATGGCGGGTGCGTTTGCGATGGTGGCGGCCATGGATTTCCTTGAAGATCAGCCGGTGACGCGCCTGCAAGATCTGCAATAAAGTCTTTTCAACTTTTTATGACGCCAAAGTCCGGATAGAATGGGCTTTGGCGTTTGTGTTTTATTTTGAGGGGTTTTTGTTCAAGAACTTGGTTCATGCAAAGATCTTTTAGAGATAGGTTATTTAAGGAAGAAGATGTATGGATAAGCATCCCATGACAAAAGAAGGCGCAGAAGCGCTTCAGGTTGAATTAAACCGACTGAAAAAAGAAGAACGTCCGCGTATTACGGAAGCCATTGCCGATGCGCGTGAACATGGGGATTTGAAAGAAAATGCCGAATACCATGCGGCACGTGAACAGCAGGGTTTGGTTGAAGCGCGCATCAAGCAGATTGAAGCAACGCTGGCACATGCACAAGTCATTGATGTGACCAAGTTGAATCCAAATGGAAAAATCGTTTTTGGTGCCACCGTCACGGTGCTTAATTTGGATACCGAGGCTGAGGTGACCTATAAGATTGTCGGCCATGAAGAGGCGGACGTGTCGGCCAACAAGATTTCAATCAACTCTCCGATCGCTCGTGCCTTGATTGGCAAGGAAGAGGGCGATGAAGTCATCGTTGCCGCGCCCAGCGGAAATATTGATTATGAAATCGTCGAGATTGAATATATCTAGGTATCTGGTTTTGCGTTTTCAATAAACATTAAGCCGTTTCTAAAGCCTGTAAATGATTTATTTGCAGGCTTTTGTTTTATGGAGAGTGGGCATGACAATCACATACCGTTTCAAACGAAGCCTGAGCCTGTTAGTTTGTTCGGTGGGTTTGCTATTATCGGTTTATTTGGCGGTGATCGGTTATGTGGTTGCGCCACTTCTGTTTGATACCCTGTCTGATCAGGAAGCCGGTAAATTGGTTGGGCAGCTATTGCACTCGGCAAACTGGGTGGTGTTGACAGGCCTGCTGGTTTTGCTCGTGATCAAATGGATCGGGTATCGAGGGCTGCACTCTCTGTGGATGCTGGTTGTGGCGTTTATGTTCACGGCGATCAGTCATTTTGGCCTGAGTCCAAAGATGCAGTCGATTAAGGAGTCGGTTGGCTACGAACTGGTTCATTCCAGCGCCCAGTGGCGAGAGTTCATGATGTGGCATGGCCTGTACCAACTGCTGTTTTTAAGCCTGATACTCCTGCTTGTTGTTTGGTCGATACGTAACCTCAATAGCTTGCTTGATCGAACTTAATCAAATGATAAAAAAAGTTTATAAGCATTTAATTATTTTCTAACTCTTTTTAGGTTGCAATTTAGTCTAAATGCCGTCAGAATTAACCCGTTATAGAGACAAACCAATCCGGAGTTTATTAATGAAAAACTTAACACTTAAAGCTTTATTTATTTCTGCTTTCGCAGCACTATCTTTGAACGTTCAAGCAGCTGACACCTATGGCCAGTGCGTTGCAGATGCAGAAAATGTTATTGCTACAGCTAAGAAAGACGGTGGTCCTGCTGCTCGCGAAATCGAGCAAAAGACAACTGTTGACGAATGTAAGGCAGAGTTGGCAGCAATCGAAGCTAAATATGGTGACAAAACTAAAGGGCTAAACCCTTCTTCAGTGATGACTCCAGAAGATCGTGCAAAATGGGCAAAATTGTTTGATGCGATCGATGCTAAAAAATTCACTGGTACTCGTTACAACATGGCGGCTTATTACCGTTAATTTTGTACAGCCAGTACAGTTATAAAAAGCCGGTTTTTACCGGCTTTTTTAGTTTTATGCCCCTCATTTTGGCTAATGCTGCGTCTCTCCCTGGATACCGATATGAAAAAAAATTTATTTGAAGCGGCCTTTGACTGCCTGATGGAAAAAGACCTTAATCAGAAAGTTCAGAAATTGGCTCAGTTGCAGGTTGATTGGTCCGAAGACCGATTTGATTTCACGCCGACTGATGAGGTGGTTCGTATCCCGGATCCAGGCCGTCCCGAGAAGCCTGATTTGGTTTCCCCTAAGGAACTCCCGCGCCGAGGTTTGGGAACTTTAGAAGGGCATGCTTCCTTGATGCATTCCATTGCCCATATTGAATTCAATGCCGTCAATCTGGCTTTGGACGCACTCTATCGATTTCAAGATTTGCCTTATGAATACTACCGCGACTGGTTGGGCGTGGCCGGAGAGGAGTCCTATCACTTCCAGATGATCCGTGAGCACCTGAATCACCTTGGCTTTGAGTACGGCGATATGCCCGCGCATAATGGCTTGTGGTTGACCACTTATGAAACCGATCATGATCCGTTGATTCGTATGGCGTTGGTGCCGAGAACGCTTGAGGCCAGAGGGTTGGATGTGACGCCGCCGATGATTCAGAAGTTGCGTGCAATCGGCGATAAACGCGGTGTTGAAATTCTAAAAATCCTGCTGCGTGATGAAATTGGTCATGTAGAAGTGGGGACACGCTGGTTCCGTTATTTGTGCGCGCAACAAGACTTGAATCCGTTTGCCCAATTTCAGCATATCGTCGAGCATTATTTTCACGGCGATCTGCGTGGCCCTTTCAATTACGAGGCGCGATCTGAAGCCGGCTTTTCCGACGAAGAGATCGCCTGGCTTAAAACCCTGTAATGGACTGTCTGATGGAACCATATTTAACCGCCAAACAACGTTTAAGAATCCAGACCCGTCATAAGGCCTCCATTGAGCAATACGGTTATCAGCCTCAGGCGTTGTTTTGGAGCAGCCGCGAAATTCAGCAAATCCGTTTTCATAAGTTGTGTGAGATTTTATCCTCAAAACAAAACCAGCAGGCCTGTTCGGTTTTGGATGTGGGTTGCGGCTTTGGCGATTTAAACACCTATTTGCAACAGCAGGGCTTTGATGTCGACTATCTTGGCATCGATTTGAGCGAGGACATGGTGCAGAGTGCGCGTTTTCAGCATCCGGGCATTCAGGTTCAGACCGGTGACCTATTTGATTTGAATCCCGCTGAAAATGCCTATGACTATGTGTTTTTATCCGGTGCGCTTAATGAAGTGGTGGAAACCGACATTGAAGGAACCGCTGAGCATAAAGGGCGTTATGCCAAAGCGGTGATCGCCCAAATGTATAGAGCATGCCGACAAGGTGTGGCGTTTAATCTATTGGATGGCCGCCATCCTTGGGTGCAAAGTCGGCCTGATTTGCAAAGTTTTTTGCCCAATGAGATAGTTGAGTACTGTCAGTCGTTTGCGCACAGGGTCAGCTGGGTCGACGGTTATTTGGACAATGATTTTACGGTGTATTTATACAAGTCGTGATAGAGGGCGAAAAGCCGATGCGTATCGGAATCGATTTAGGCGGAACTAAAATTGAGATTATCGCTATGGATGAGACTGGACAGGTCTTATTGCAGAAACGGGTTCCGACTCCCAGAGGTGATTATCCGGCGACCGTCGCCGCCATCTGCCGACTGGTGGAGAAAGCCGAGCAGGTTTTGGGGCAACAAGGATCGCTAGGGGTCGGCATTCCCGGTTCGGTTTCGCATAAGACGGGGAAAATCAAAAATGCCAATTCCACCTGGTTGATTGGGCAGGATTTGCAGGGCGATTTGCAAACCGCCTTAAGGCGGGAAGTCAGGCTGGCGAATGACGCCAACTGTTTTGCCTTGTCCGAAGCCGTTGATGGGGCTGCAAAAGGTGCGGAAGTGGTATTTGGCGTGATCATCGGAACCGGTTGCGGCGGCGGTGTGGTCGTCAATCGCCAAGTTGTGAACGGCATCAACGCCATAGGCGGCGAGTGGGGGCATAATCCGCTACCGTGGACCAGAGCCGAAGATGAACTCATGGAGTGTTATTGCGGTCTTAAAGGCTGCAATGAAACCTTTTTGTCCGGCAGCGGTGTTCAGGCACATTATCAAAAACGCACAGGCCTGTCCAAAACCGTACAGCAAATTGAGGCGTTGAGCCAGCAAGGAGATGCGGTGGCCGAAAAGCTGATGCGGGATTATTCGTTATGGCTGGCGAAAGGGCTGGCGAGTGTCATCAACCTGCTGGATCCAGATGTGATCGTCCTGGGTGGCGGTATGTCGAACATCAAACGGCTATATTCCGAGGTGCCCGAATTATGGGGGGACTGGGTATTCAGTGATGAGGTCAGTACCCGACTGCTTCCTCCAAAATACGGAGATTCAAGTGGCGTGCGAGGTGCTGCCTGGCTCTAAGGCGATTCAAATTAATGGGTTGTCGGAAAATGTGACTAAGCTGAATGAGTCTTTCACAAAAGCGTCAAACTAGCCTTGAGTTATGGGTTCTATAATCGAATTCTATTCTTATTAGAGTCGGTTGTTGTCATGTCTGAAAATATACCTTATCGCTGTCACTCTCTTCCCGAGCTGTTCCGAGACTTGATGCAAATGAAGCAACGGATCATTGCTGGGACCGAAAGTGAACTTCAAAATCTGTCGTTAGAATCAACCCATCAGGATGCACTGTACAGCATCATGAATGTCCTGAACTATGTGGTGATGCGTCGAGAGGCGTTGCACTCTTTGCAATCGCGTTTGGCGCAAGCCGGCCTTTCTTCTTTGGGGCGGGTTGAACCCCATGTGATGAACAATATCGATGCGGTGTTGGATGTCCTTTCTAAAGCGGTTTCCTGTACGGATTATGAGAGCTTGGAAGCCTCTCAATGTGTCGACTATGATGGTGGTTATCGCATGCTTAAACAGCGGGCACAAAGATTATTCGGCCCGCCTCATTCCCTGCGTTCTGAATACATTATGGTGACCATGCCGACAGAAGCCGCCGAGGATATCAGCCTGGTTGAAAGTTTAATGGAGGCGGGCATGGACGCGGCCCGCATTAACTGTGCGCATGATGACGAAACCGTGTGGACGCAGATGATCGCCAACATCCGCCAAGTAGCTGAAAAACACAACAGAAAGTGCCCAATCCTAATGGATTTGGCCGGGCATAAAATACGCACTGGTCAGGTTTACATGCCGGGTAAAAAAAACGTGAAAAAAGCGCAATCAGCCAAAAAGTTTCCGCGATTGCATGATCTGGATTGGCTGGTTTTGTGCAAGGAAACCGATAATCCGAAACGCTTTTTTGAGGAGTTTGATGTGCCGGTTGGGGTGGCTGCTACTTGTACCTATCCCGATGTGATTGACTTGGTAGAGGTAGGGCAGAGCCTATGGATTGATGATGGAAAAATCGGAACCATCATTAAACAAAAATCAGAACAGGCGTTATTGTTGCAAGTGACCCAAGTCGGACCTAAAGGGGTGCGCCTCAAAGAAGAAAAAGGCCTGAATTTTCCGGAAACAGTTTTGAATCTTCCAACCTTGAGTGAAAAAGACCTTCAGGATGTGCAGTTTGTCAGTCAGTATGCCGATCTGGTGGGACTGTCCTTTACCGAAAGTCCAGAAGATGTCTTGAATTTAAGAGAGAAACTTTCTTTTTTGGGCAGGAAAGAACTCCCGATTGTAGCGAAAATAGAGACTGCAGATGCGGTGCGCCAACTGCCGCAAATCATTGTTCAGGCGCTGGCTCATAATATCGATATCGGCATCATGATTGCCCGGGGAGATCTGGCGGTGGAATTGGGCAGCGTGCGGATGGCCGAGATTCAGGATGAAATTTTAAGATTATGCGAGGCGGCTCATGTACCCGTGGTTTGGGCTACCCAAGTATTGGAATCCTTGGCGAAGAGGGGCACCATTTCCCGGCCTGAAATCAGCGATGCGGCCATGGCACAAAGAGCCGAATGCGTGATGCTGAATAAGGGGCCTTATATTGCAACGGCCGTTGAGATATTAAGTGGCGTTCTGCAACGCATGGAAGCGCATCAGTTCAAAAGCCATACCCATATGCGCGCGCTTCACTGGTAAAGCTTTGCCATGTCTCAAGCGATGCCAAACAGTTCGCGTAGAATGTAACCCGTTAAAAAGGCCAGACTGGCAGCAGCCCCTCCGGTTAAAAGCGTGCTGAAACCAGAGCGTAAAATGGGTTTGAATAGAAACAGGCTTTTCAGGCTGCCGATCAAAAAGAACATGATACCGGCCAAAATGGCACTGAACAGGAATTGAGTGTTCATTTCCATAGCCGGTACCAAAAAGGGTATTAAAGGGATCGCACCGACCAATACAAATGCAATAAAGGTGGTCAGGGCTGCTCGAACCGCATTGGGTGATCCTTTTTGAAGGCCATGCTCTTCAGTCAGCATGGTATCAATCCATAAGTTTTTGTCTTGGCTGATGGTGTCTACAATTTCCTCAAGCACGGTTCCGCTAAAGCCTTTATTCTGGAAAATCTGTCGAATCTCTTCACGTTCGCCTTGTGGAATCTGTTCGATATGCTCTTTTTCAATACGGCGAAGGTTGTCGGTAAATTCCTGTTGGGCTTTGTTCGCCTCATAGTTGCTGACTCCCATGCTAAAACCGTCCGCGAAGAGATTGGCAAAGCCCAATACCAAAGCAACCGTTGGTGAAAATCCGGCGCCAAAGGCACCGGACACCACCGCAAAGGTGGTGACGCAGCCATCTATTCCGCCCAATACCGCATCCGAAACGTTTTGCGATTTGGGTGGTTGGCTCAAACGTTCGGCAATGACTTCGGGCCGGTGTTCGTGTTCCAGTTTTTCTTGAGGGCTCTGTTTCATTCCGTCTTACCATTCAATTCCGCGTGACTTGAATTTTTGACCTGTTCGGTCAATAAACGGTCCAGTTGGTTGGCAAAAGCCTGGCGATCTCCTTGGTTCAATGAGGCTGGGCCGCCGGTCTCGACTCCACTGGAACGCAAGCTCTCCATGAAATCACGCATATTGAGGCGCGCGCGGATATTGCTTGACGTATATAAATCTCCGCGCGGGTTCAGGGCGATCCCACCTTTTTCAATGACTTCCGCAGCCAATGGAATGTCGGCGGTAATCACCAGGTCGCCGGGGGTTAAACGTTGCACAATGGCATTGTCGGCGACATCAAATCCGTGGTTGACTTGCAGAAAGTGAATAAACTTCGAGGGCGGAATGCGCAAGTTGTGATTGGCTACGAGCGTGGTGCTTACCTGTGAGCGGTTGGCCGCTCGGAATAGAATTTCCTTAATCACTACCGGACAAGCGTCGGCGTCTACCCATATTTTCATTTCAGAGTTCTTTACATTTTAAAATTGGCTACAGCATAGCATTTTTGCGTTATATCGGCTTGGCATTCAAAATCGAAAATGAGCAGGCCTGTTCATTTTACTATCTAAGTTGAGTGGGGCGGAAGCCACTTGAGAGTGCCGCTTAATTTAATAAAGACAGTCGCTTTTTGCGATGTTGATTCCTTGCATATAACCAGGCTCCCAGGGTTAATAAAATGTAAATGACCACAATGAAAACCATCTGATCAGGTTGTTCGGAAATTTCATAGTAGAAAATCATTAAGGTTGCCATGCCAAGACCAAACAATGAGCCGAGCGTAATCAAGGGCGAAGAGTGGGTTTTATCGCGGATTGTAAAGTTGGCATAAGCCATCAGCAGTGAGACAATCAGGAAGGTGACACTGCCGAACTTAAGAATCACTTCCAGACTGCCTGAGAGCACCAGTAAAAAGGCCAAGGAGGACATGACCAGTATGGCGTTGACCGGAATGCGTTCGGAGCGATTGCTTAAAAAGGCCGGCAGATAATGGTCATCGGCAATGGCCGCCATCTGTCGGGAGGCACCGAAAACGGTTCCACTGATTGCGCTGCTGGTCGCCAATAGTGCTCCAATAATGACCAATTCGGTCCCCAGATGCCCTAATACTTTGTCGGCTCCTGAAGCCAGGGCGTACTCTTTGTTTTGAATAATGTCATCAAACGGTATGGACAGGATCGCGCCTAAGGAAATGACCAGATAAATCAGAACCGCCAGGAAGATGGCCGAGTAGATGGCGCGTGGGATGTTTTTTTCCGGTTGTTCCATTTCATTGACTGCATTGATGACCAATTGAAACCCCTCATAGGCGACAAAGGTAATTGAGGCTACGATTAAGATGTCCAGAACGGTGGTGTCGCCATTGCTTTCCAGTAAAGTCGGCAAGGTGGTGTTGCTGTGGTTGATCAAAACAAATGAGATAACCACCAATATGACGAGCTTGGTGTAGACCATCAGGTCCTCGATTTTTCCCATCCCTTTGACGCTCAGAACATTGATTAAGGTGAATAGGCCGATGATGGAACCGGCTACCAGTTTGCGGATCCAGTCGCTGTCGGCAAAGGCGAACCCACTGATGGCATAGGATGCGAAGGTGTAAGAATAGAGTGCCAGGGTGCTGATGTATCCAAACACCACACACCAGCCGATCAAAGAGGCCGCAAAGGGGGATTTTGGAAAGGTTTTTTTATAAAAGGCGTAGGTTGCGCCTTCATCCTTATAGTAGACGCCGAGTTTGATGTAGGAATACGCAGCCATAGCCGCGACCAGCCCTCCCAAGGCGATGGCAAGTGGTGTGTAGACACCGATCATGGCGACCGAGATGCCCAGAATGGTGAAAATTCCGCCGCCGACCATTCCGCCGAGCGCAATGGCGATGAGCTCAGGCACCCCTAATGTCTTATTGCGTGCTCGATGAACTGAGGGTGTGGGCTGAAGTGGAAGTTTCATAAGGGAATTTATGCCTTTGTATATCAACAATTTAGAAAATCAACGCGGGCAATACGTCAGAGGTTTTTCTTGCCCAATTTTACAAAATAGACTGGTATAAGCAATCTTAACAATAAAAAAGCGAGGAATGACCATTAATCATGAATGTAGGCTGACTGTTTGCCAATTAGATGCGCAAATGATAGTAATTTACAACCACTTACTGTAAGCTATACCCCATTTTGTTCGAATGCCGCCTAGGCGTTCCGAGTCCTAAAGCAAAACACGATCACGATCCTATTTTTTATTAAGAGACACCACATTTATGAGCTTTGCCTCCCTGGGGTTATCCGCCCCGATTCTTGAAGCTGTAGCCGAGCAGGGCTACGAAACCCCATCCCCGATTCAAACCCAAGCCATTCCGGCGATCATTCAAGGCAAAGATGTGATGGCTGCCGCCCAGACTGGAACAGGTAAGACCGCCGGTTTTACCTTGCCGATTTTAGAACGGCTTTCCAAAGGCGAACGCCCCAAAGCCAATCAGGCGCGTGCTTTGATTTTAACCCCTACCCGCGAACTGGCGGCACAGGTGGCGGAAAGTGTGGAACTTTATGGTAAAAAATTGCCACTGAAATCCACAGTGGTATTCGGCGGCGTTAAGATCAACCCGCAGATGATGCGTTTGCGTCAAGGTGTGGATGTCCTGGTCGCCACACCGGGGCGTTTATTGGATTTATACAACCAGAACGCCGTGAAATTCAATCAACTGGAAGTGTTGGTATTGGATGAAGCCGATCGCATGCTGGACATGGGCTTCATCCACGATTTGAAAAAAATCATGGCGTTGCTGCCCAAGAATCGTCAGAACCTATTGTTCTCAGCAACCTTCTCCGAAGACATTCGCAGACTGGCCAAAGGTCTGGTCAATGACCCGGTGGAGATTTCAGTCGCGCCGCGCAACACCACCGCAAAATCGGTAGAACAGTGGATTTGTCCGGTCGATAAAAAACAGAAATCGGCCTTATTGACGCAGTTGATTGCCGACAACCGCTGGGAGCAGGTGCTGGTGTTTACCAAAACCAAACATGGCGCCAACCGCCTGACTCAGCAGCTGGAAAAATCCGGCATTAAAGCCGCCGCCATTCACGGCAATAAAAGTCAGGGTGCGCGTACCCGTGCCTTGGCGGAGTTCAAAAAAGGCGCAGTGAGAGTGTTGGTGGCAACCGATATCGCGGCACGCGGATTGGATATCGATCAATTACCGCATGTCGTCAACTTTGATTTGCCGAATGTCGCCGAAGATTATGTGCACCGTATCGGCAGAACCGGAAGAGCCGGTGCCACCGGTGAAGCGATCTCATTGGTCAGTGCCGATGAAGCCAAACTGTTATTTGATATCGAGCGTTTGATCGGCAACCTGTTGCCGCGCAAGGTCATGGATGGATTTGAACCGGATCATGATGTTCCGGCTTCACGTCTGGATACCCGACCAATTAAACCGAAAAAGCCGAAGAAGCCTAAAAAACCTCGCGTTGAGCATAAGGACGGACAAAGATCCGGTGAAAATGCCCAAGGTCATAAAGCGGGTGGCACTAAAAGGCCAACGGGTGCGGGTCCTTGGCGTTCAGGCGGGCGAGCAGGCAATCGAAGCCGACGCAACAGTGAGGGCGGCAACCAAAAATAATCGACATTGCTCGATACCATGGTTTTTTTATTCTGGCTTTTACTATCCCTATCTTGGGAATAACTCCAGACTGTTCTTACTCTTTTGAGCGGTCATACAGGCCTGCTGATTCTTGGCGGGCTTTAAATCTTATTCTGTATCAGTGCCTCCTTGGCGCTCTGACTTTTAACGTTCATTAAAACTCGACGCATTCCTGTTATTGTTGCATGTTTATTTGTTTTTAAAGTCGCTGGCTGTGAGCGGAGAATATTCGGTTTCTTTTGGGGTGAACATAATAATTTGATAGCGCCTTTATTTAGGTGGGATATACTTGAGCCATAAGTAATTAACCAGGTGCCATTAACCATTTTAATAATGTGGTTTATCCAAATGGCCGCACGGTTGAATTACATTTTGCTTTTTTAAATATAAAAATAATGAGTGTTGAGGGTACTGGAGTGAACAGTGAATTGGTTGTCGGCAGAACGCTGATGCAGAATATCGGTATTTATTTTCTGTCTTTGATTGTTATCAGTGGGATTGGCTTTGCCACTTATCTGAATTTGGAGTCGGAATACGAAGCCAAGTTTAATACATTGAAAATGCAACTTGATGAAAAAGAGCGCTTACTCAATGACATCCAATTTGAAATGGGTTACGGGCATTTCATTCATAATTTCAAAAACTATGTCATTCGCGGTGAAAGCGACTATCGAACCCAAAGTTATTCGGCCAAATTGAAAAAGAATGGTGAAAATATCCTCAGTAATATTGAGCGTTATCGTCAGTTTGAACAGCTCAATCCGATTGAAACAGAAGGCTTGAATACCATTCAGAATGTCGTCAATCAATATCTTACGATGCTTGATAAGGTGACCCAGCTTAGAATGTCTGGCGTGAGCGTTCCTGAAATGGACGCTGCCGTGGTGGTGGATGACCGCGCCGCAATGGATGCTTTTGTAAAATGGTATGACTATTTAACAGTCAGTTCGACGGAAAAAACCCGGCAATTGAACGAGGAGCTTTTTCAGGCAGAGATCATCAATGTGTTGGTGGTGTTTTTGGTTGCTTTGATGGTGAGTTTGCTGGCCTTTGAATTTTTCATTCGCCGGGCAGTGATCAAACCGGTCATCCATCTGCAATCCTGGTTGAATCGCATCTGTACCGATCCGAACAATATCGATTGGAGTACGGAGGTGCCGATTGAAGGCGCTCGTGAAATCAAGCAACTGGAACTTTTGCTACAAAGAATGTTGTGTCGAATCCATGATCAGGTCGACCAGCTGAATTCGGTGAAAACCGTGGTCGACCAAAGCAGCTCAAATGTGATGCTGGCGGATGACGACTTGAACATCACTTATATGAATGAAGCGATTATTCAAACCCTGAAATCCGTGGAAAAAGACATTCAAAAAATGTTGCCGCATTTTTCGACCCAAGAATTGATTGGTAAGAATATCGATATTTTCCACGTTCATCCCGAACACCAGCGCAAGCTGTTGGCTGAATTGACGGATACTTATACCGCTAATTTGAAACTGGGTGAATTGCATTTGCAGATCATCGTCAATCCAGTTTGGGATAAAGCGGGAAAACGCACCGGCTTTGTGACCGAATGGAAAGACGTGACCCAGAGCGCCAAACTCGAGGAGATGCAGATTGCGGTTGAGGAAAATCTGAAAGTGATGGTCGAAAAGGCCGCTAAAGGCCATATCGGAGCGCAAATCGATGTGTCACAGCTGGATGGCTTTGTGCATGACCTAGGCGAACAAATCAATTTTATGTCAAGAGCCATTCATGAGGCCAATGATAAGATTTCCAATGTGATTCAGTCGCTGGCAAAAGGGGATTTGACCCATCGGGTTGAAGGCGATTACGAAGCCGATTTGGGGGCGATGAAAGACGCCATCAACAGTTCTATGGATAACTTGTCTGCCATCATGGCGGAGGTGAATGTCGCCATTCAGGATATTGCGGTCGATATTCATGCCACGACCGAACGCAACGCTAACCTTTCCAGCCGCATTCAGCAACAGGCGGCGTCTATCGAAGAGACGGCGGCGACGATGGAGCAGATGACCGCTGCGGTGCGCAACAATGCCGACAATGCCCAACAGGCTAACGATCTGACGGTTCAGGCAAGCCAGACCACCCGTCAGGGTGCTGAGATCATGAAGCAGACCATTCAGGCGATGCAAGGGATTAAAGAATCCAGTGATCAGATTGAGCAGATTATCGGTTTGATCGATTCAATTGCTTTCCAGACCAACTTATTGGCTTTGAACGCGGCGGTGGAAGCGGCTAGAGCGGGCGAACATGGACGCGGTTTTGCCGTAGTGGCTGGTGAAGTGCGCAATCTCGCCGGTAAGTCGGCGGATGCGGCCAAAGAGATTAAAGGTCTGATTGACCGTTCTGTCACCCAAGTAGAAGAGGGAACCAAACTGGCTGAAGAATCGGGCGCTTCTTTGAGTGAAATCAGCCAATCTATCAGCCAAGTCACCGAAATGGTCAGTGAGATTGCGGCGTCTTCTTTGCAACAGTCACAAGGCATAGAGCAACTTAATCAGGCTATGGTGTCATTGGATAAAAACACTCAAGAAAATGCCCATTTGGTTGAACTGTCTGCGGCAACAGTGGAGTCAATCTCCAATCAATCCGAACATTTGGTTGATCGTATTCAGCAGTTCCGAATTTCCGAACGTTTTGTTGATCAAGTTAAGGCGCAGGCCCAGCAGAATAAAGTGGCGCTGCCAACACCTGAGCAGAAACCAACGGCTACTTCCAAGGCGGATGAACAAGAAGTTTTTAAAAGAACTCAGCTGAAAGCGGTGACAAAAGCGCATAAAAATGAACAAGCCGATTCGCGTGAATCCAGGGTTGAATCAGCTCGTGCCGGGTCGAAATCACATTCGACCCCCACTCAGACTGCCAAGTCGAAAGAGGCTACTAAGCCTGTTCAGAGCGAAGAAGAGTGGGCCGAGTTTTAATCGCTTGAAACGCCTTTAAAATCTTTTAAATCAGAAAAAGCCGTCGTAAGACGGCTTTTGGTTTTATTTGTCAGGGTTTAGGCGGTACTTTAGGGTTAGGTAAGAGTGTGAATTGCCTGTAAACATTATTAACCAGCTTTTTATGGGGAGAGAGGGTGTCAGTCGCTTTTGAAGATAATATACCTTGTTTTGAGGATCTGCAAGAAACCTTTAATTCTGCGGTCTATACCGAGCTGCCGGCCGACTGGTGGGTGGTGATTGCCGATGTCAGAGACTCTACGCAAGCCATTCAGCAAGGCCGTTATCGAGATATTAATGCGGTTGGCGGTGGTACCATCGCCGCCGTGTTGAATGCCCTAAAACCTCGGCAGGTACCTTATGTGTTTGGTGGAGACGGCGCTTCGTTTTGCGTCCCGCCGGATGCTTTGCCTGCGGTCAAGAAAGCGCTTGGTGGTTGTCAGGAACTTGCCAGTGAGGGTTTGGGTTTTGATTTGCGGGTGGGGTTAGTGCCTTATGCTGAACTCTCTAGGCCGATTAAAGTCTGTCGTTATCAAGGCGCTCCCAATTTGGTGCAGTATTTTTTTATGGGCGGCGGCATGGAAGAGGCGGATCAGCTGGTCAAGCTGGATAGCCGCTATCATTTGTCTGAACAGGTCGACGCTGAGGCGGATTTTTCCGGTTTTGAGTGCCGCTGGAACCAGGTTCCCAGCGGTAGGGAGGTCACCTTCAGTTTGCTGGTGAAGGCGCGTGAGCAAAATCAGCAGGCCTGTCTGGAGCTATACCGGAGTGTACAGCAACGTCTGCTCAGCCTGATGGGCGATGTACAGCAGCATCATCCGTTGAATATGGGGGGCTTATCGCTCTCTTTTAACGCTGACAAACTTCAGGCCGAAGTCGCGACAAAAAGTCTGCATCTTGGTCGGTTTCGGCGTTGGCGAACCCGGCAAGTGATTCGATTGCAGAATGTGATTGGAAGCTATTGGATGGCTTTTGGCAAGCGTGCAATCAATGTGGACTGGGGGCGTTACAAAGCGGATTTGGTGGAAAACTCGGATTACCTGAAACTGGATGATATGTATCGAACGGTCATGGCGGGTGATCGCAACGCGGTAACGCAACTTCTGCAATGGTTGGAGGAAGGTTACCAGCAAGGACGCTGGTATTACGGCTGCCATCAGACCCATTCGGCGGTGATTACCTGTTTGGTCTCCAAAACCGGTGTGGAACATGTGCATTTTGTCGACAGCGCCGAAGGCGGTTACGCGATGGCGGCCAAGCAGATTAAACAGCAGATGGTGGTGACGGACTAGTGGCGCAGTGTGTATTTCAACAGTTGCGCGTTAATGGCCACGATCACTGTGCTGAGACTCATCAGCACCGCCCCCATCGCGGGGTTGATGACCCAACCCCAAGGTAGGAAAATGCCGGTTGCCAGCGGTATGGCAACCACATTGTAGCCGCTAGCCCAAACGAAATTCTGAATCATCTTTCGATAGGTTTGTCGTCCCGCCCTCATTAGATAGACGATGTCCTTTGGATTGCTGTTGACCAATATGATGTCGGCGGTTTCGGCGGCGACATCGGTTCCTGAACCTATTGCAATTCCCACCTCGGCAGTCGCCAGTGCCGGTGCATCATTGATCCCGTCACCCACCATGGCGACTATTTCACCTTGGTGTTGTAATTGTCTTATCTTCTCGCATTTATGTTCGGGCAACAGGTTCGCATAATAGCCATCTAAACCAAGTTTTTGGGCAACACTTTGGGAAACCGATTCATTATCGCCGGTCATCATGTAGACTTTAAGCCCCAAAGCTTGCAAAGTCTGGACGGCTTCATAAGACTCCGGCCGTATTTCATCGGCGAGTGTTATATAGCCGGCAAGTTTGTCATCGACAAGCAGATACACCAGTGTTGCCTCCTTGTCATTAACGGCTGTTTCGGGAGGGTGAAAATCATGTGCCAGTAGATAACCTCCACCGACTATTTTTATTTGATGTTTGCCGAGCTGGGCGCGGATACCTTTTCCGGTCATTGCTTTGAAATCCTGCACCATCTGAATTTCTATATGTTCGGTGTCGGCCTTTTGCAGAATCCCCTGAGCCAGAGGATGTTCGGAATGTGCTTCTAAGGATGCGGCCATGCTTAATATCTGTTGATCTGAAAAACGCTTGTCAAATGAGACAACATGCGTGACACCGAAGTTTCCCAGGGTTAGGGTTCCGGTTTTGTCAAAGACCACCGAAGTGACTTTACGGGCATTTTCAAAAGCGCTACGGTTGCGAATCAACAAGCCTCTTTGAGCAGAGCTGGAGGTGGAGATCGCCACCACTAAAGGAACGGCGAGTCCCAGCGCATGCGGGCAGGTGATGACCATTACACTGACCATGCGCTCCAGAGCAAATACAAAGGGGGTGCCTAAAATCAACCATGTGAACAGGGTGGAAAAGCCGACAGTGAGAGCGGTGAGTGTCAGCCAGAAGGCGATCCGATCTGCCAGGTTCTGAGTTTTGGATTTTTCAGATTGAGCCTGCTCAACCATGTGAATGACTTTATTCAGATAGGCGTTTTCGCCAAGCTGTTCAACGCGGATGGTGATGGAACCATTGCCGTTGAGGGTGCCGCCGATGACGGGATCTCCCGTGGACTTCTTAACCGGTTTGGACTCGCCGGTTACCATCGCTTCGTTAAGAGTGCTCACTCCGTCAATAATCTTACCGTCAACCGGAACTTTTTCCCCGGGATGCACCAAAACTTGGTCACCCTTGTTGAGTTCGTCTATGCCCACCTTCTGGGCTTTTCCGTGATGCAGTCGGTTGGCCTCGGTAGGCATCATTTCCGCCAGTTTTTGCAATGAATCAGAAGCCTTGAGCACGGATTTCATTTCGATCCAGTGCCCCAACAACATAATGTCGATCAGTGTCGCCAGTTCCCAGAAAAAGGTTTTACCGTCCAGTCCTAGGGTAGTGGCAACGCTGTAGCCGAAAGCAACACTGATCGCCACCGAAATCAAGGTCATCATGCCCGGTTGCCGATTGTACAATTCGCTTACCAGGCCTGTTAAAAATGGCCAGCCGCCGTAGAAATAAATCAGGCTGGAAAACCCGAGCAAAACGTATTGATCACCAGGGAAGCGAATGCTGAATCCCAATAATTCTTGGATCATAGGGGATAAAAGCAAAATGGGAAGGCTGATCAACACAGATATTCGGAAGCGTCTTCGGAAATCATGAATCATCATCTGGTGATGTTCCGAGTGTGTGTGCGAGTGTTTTGCACTCGTGCTCTGGTGTGTATGAGCTGGGCTGGAATGCTCAGATAAGCTTGGCATAAGACCTCCATGCTGGAGTCTTGTAAAACAAGACTGTTACTCAGTAGTAAAGCACTGTTGGGTGAGTGTTTGCAAGGAAAGTCGGTTTTTAAATGGTTTTAATTGATTGATTTTTAATGGAATTTGTTATGCTTGCAAGGAAGTGGGCATGGTCTGGGCGGTCGGATGTGAAGGGCGCCAAATCGGACGGCACCCAGTTAACTATGCGTGTGTGCCGAACATCAATCCCACATAAGTGGTTAAGGCCATGGCGATGAAGCCCCATAAAAGCATGCGCATAGCCCCCTTGAACATATTGGCACCCCCCGTTCTGGCCGCCAACGCGCCGAGAATTGCCAGTAATAACAAGGAACTTGCTGCCACAATATAACCAAGGTTCTCCATTGGCAGAACCGCCACCAAGATCACCGGAATCGAAGCGCCGGACACGAATGAGGCTGCCGAGGCGAAAGCGGCTTGCAACGGGCGGGCCGAGTGCACTTCGGTCAAACCAAGTTCGTCATGCGCATGTGCACCTAAGGCGTCATGCTCCATCAATTCCAAAGCCACTTGATGTGCGGTTTCCTCGCTCACGCCGCGCTGGATATAGATACGAGCCAATTCAGCATGTTCGGTGTCCCAGTCTTCTTCCAGCGCTTTTTTCTCAAGCGCCAGGTCAGCCGCTTCGGTGTCGGCCTGAGAGCTCACGGATACATATTCTCCGGCCGCCATCGATAGGGCACCGGCCACGAGGGCGGCCACCGCGACCAGCAGGATATCTTCTTTTCCGGCACCTGAGGCGATGACCCCAACCAGCAAACTGACGACTGAAATGATGCCATCATTGGCGCCCAGCACCGCCGCTCGTAACCAGCCCATGCGATGGCTGTAATGATCGCTGATTAAATGCTCGTCAAGCATTTCTTGGGTGAAGTGTGACATGAAAAGCTCCTTTTAATGTGATTTTGCGCCTAAGTGTTCAATTTACCCCAGTCTGGGGTGCAAACACGAGATTTTTATCGGAAGTGACTCCTAATAAAGGGCCGATGCTTAATTATGCAAACTCATCGGCCAGAATTCTCAGTAACTTAAGAAACGCCTCAACTGATTCGATGGAAGCCGATTCGGCCATGGTGTGGTAGCCGGTGGTTGGAACCTGTATGGTGGTGCCATCGACCAAACCATTGGATGCTGCGATGATACGACCCATCTCCGTACTTCCCAGTGAGCGGGGTGTTTTACCGGTTTGCATCAGTTGGGCATTTTGCTTTTCAACATAATGGTCTTTGTAGAGATAACTCAAATCATGCTGCTGGCAGAGTTCGGCAACCAATTGAGTCGATTGTGCATTAAAAGCCGCATTGGCGTCTTTTTCACGCAGAATAATCAACTGATTATTGGCGGCTTCGACTGTCGGAAAAGGGCTGGTATCGACCACAAACAGCTTATTGGTGGAACCTCCAAAACGACGGAACCATTCCAGTAGGTAACGCCAGCTTTTGCCCGCTTCCTCCTGGGCTGTGAAAAAGGCGGTGCCCTGAAAGCCCTGACTGAATAGGTGCACAATGGCCGCGGCCGTCAGCACATTATCAAGTTGACCTTCCAGTCGGTCGCCGTTGATTTTGAGTTTGTCTTCAAACGCGACCGGAGTTCCCGCGACAACGCTGTCAAGGCCATCGATTTCAAAAATCAGGTTGTTGCGGAATTCACAAATGTAAGAGTTCTTGATGAAGCCTTTACCGCGATAACTGCCTGACCAAGGCTCGTAGGCAAATACCGGAACCGATTGAAAACGTTCGGTGATTTTGGACATCAGTTCCTCCGATACGGCACTGTCCAGCAGGTCGGTTCGGTTGGCGGAGATGAAGGCCGCATATTGAAATTCATTGGGTCCGGTGCACACCAGGCCGTGGCGATCAATGTGGGCTGAAAACATGGTGCTGAAGGGATCGCTGCCCTGAGCAACCAACAATCCTTCATACCAAGTGACTTTAGCGCCGCGTTCTTCCAGTTCTCGCTGAAGAACCCTGAAAAAGGAGTGCTCGGCACCGACCACACTAGGCTGTCGTACCAGTGCCTTGAGTAAATCAATGAAATCCGTGTTTAGCACGATGAAAGCCTACGATGAAAAGGAGGTGGGATTGGAAGCCGATTACTGCCAATGGTTGCAGGAGCTGAAAATACATCTTTCGAGAGCACGGTTATAGCCACTTTTTCCATTTGAAAAAGGCAATCTGCATGATTACCACGATAATCAGGATAGCACTGAAAACCAGGAAGGCTTGGGGGTTTTCCGCTCCGGGGATGCCGCCCACATTGATGCCGAGCAGCCCGGTAAAAAATCCAAGCGGTAGAAAAACGGCCGCGACGATAGACAACACATACATGCGTTCATTGAGTTGTTCCGACATTCGACTGATGAGCTCTTCATGGGTGACGGCCGCACGTTCCCGGACCGCATCGATGTCTTCGATGTGCCGAATTAGACGATCGCTGACTTCGCGCATACGCATGCGGTCATTATCATCGAACCAGCTGACTTTTTCGACCATTAACCGTGAAAACGCCTCGCGTTGCGGCGCTAGATAGCGCCTTAAGGTAATGGTTTGGCGACGCAGGGTAGCCAGATCAAAACGCAGGGTGGAACGATCCTCAGAGAGGGCGTTGTCTTCCAGTTCGCCGATACGATCCTCAAACTGGTCGACGGTATCGCCCATACGCCAAACCAGTCTATCAGCCAGGTTGACCACGAATTCCGCAGAATTGACCGGCCCTTTTCCTGCCTGCAATTGATTCAAGAGATCCTGAACTGAAATAAGCGTGCGCTTGCGGGTGCTGATAATCCGGTTGTCATCGACCCAGATGCGTAAGGAAACCATGTCCTCCGGGTCGGAGTCCGGGTTTTTGTTGACCCCACGCAAAGCCATCAATAAGCCGTCACCAATACTGACCGCACGTGGTCGCGTCTCTTCGGTCAGAAGCGCTTCGGTAATCAAATCATCCAAGCCGCTTTGGTTGTTTATCCAGTTTATGGCAAAGGCTTCGGTATAGTCAAAGTGCAACCAGAGCCGACCCGAATCCGCAGTCCATTGTTGAACTTCGTCCCAATTTAAATAGCGTCCACTGCCTTGACCGTCAAGTAGAAAAGCGTGGATCAGTCCCGCTGGTGTATTTGGCTGATGCATAAATAAAACTCGCTTTTGAAAATGAGCAGGCCTGTTGAGATGGAGGATAAATTTGTTTTCGCCCAAGCCAATCACATTGTTTGCAATTCACATTTTAGTCATTGTTACCAAGTTGTGCACGGTTTATCTGATGCTATCAGATTTGAAATTCAGGCAACGGTTTTATTAATTTGAATGCCCGCTTATGTGCTTTTTGAAACCATCATACAGAAGTGTTTCCAGTACTTAGTCAGGCAACGGTTTGTACAAGCGCGCACAAAAAGTCTAAAATGAAATGAAAGATTCACTTAAAGCATTAAAATTCTTTAGCTGGGGGAAAATTATGCGGGCTATTTATCAATGGGCTATGGGGTTTTCCATAGTGGTGTTCAGTTTTGTTCTGAGTGGCTGTAGCGGCATACCGGTAAAGCAGGATTATGATGTTAATGCCGATTTTACCCATATTCGAACGCTCCAATGGTTGCCGGAGACTAAGCAGGTGACGCCTAAAGCCAGTGATTTCGCCAAGCAGCAGCCCTTGATCGCCAAACGAATCAATCAGGCCATCGCTTCCAGCCTGGGAGCCAAAGGCATGCAGTTATTGCCCTCTCAGGCAGACGCGTTTATCACCTATCATGTGGTGGTGAAAACCATGCTGCGTTCCGAGCCCGTCAGTCCCAGTGTTGGTTTCGGGTTTTGGGGGCGTCATACCGGGGTGATGTTCCATACTCCACACGAAATTTACGAATATGAAGACGGCACCTTGATTATTGACATCATTGATCGGCAAGGTAATTTGCTGTGGCGTGGTTCCAGTAATACCTATTTGGTCGAGCAGGAGACACCCGAAAAAACCACCGCTTTGGTGAATGCGGTGGTCGGTAAGGTGTTGGCGCAATATCCGCCGAAAAAAATGCCAACCAACTGACACCATTACCGATGATTAATAGGCTTGTGTAAAGCCTGCAAGCGCAGTATGCTTGGCGCTTTTCTAAGCCCGTACAGATAAATGATTGGAACCCGTGTGATGCAGAATATCGAAACGCTTGAAGAGTTGGATCAGTTAAAACAGTCGCAAGACGCTTTGTTGGTTTTGTTTGGAGGCAAGGAGTGCAATGTGTGTCACTCCATCAAACCCAAACTTATTGAATTGATTGAGGAAAACTATCCGAAAGTAAAAATGGTGTATGTCGATTGCCATGTGGTCACAGACATCTGTTCGCAAAACGGGGTGTTTACTTTGCCGACGTTGCAGGTATTTTTTACCGGCCAGCGTTTTATTGAGGAAGTGCGCAGCTTCAGTCTGCAAAAAGTCATGCAGGATTTGGCGCGTCCCTATTCAATGGTGTTTTCTGACTGAAAGGAACGATACTTTTAACGTTTGCCGTCGCCTCCGGCTTTAATTAAAAGGCTGTCCAGCCAGCGGTTGGGCAGCAGCCGTTTCAATACCGCAAACACCTTGGTTGGCACAGTGACCCGATAACGAATCTTAGCGTGCGGTTTTTGCAGGGCATGGATTACGCAGTCGCTGACCGCTTCCGGCCCTAAGGTGAAGGGCGCGCTTGGGCCAACCGTTTCAAGACGTTCAATCATTGCCTGGTAGTTGGCCTGATGGGCGCTGCCTTCTACCGTAATCCAATCTTTGAACTGGGCATAGGCGTTTTTTCTAAAATCGGACAGGATCGGCCCCGGTTCAATCAAACTCACCTGAATATTGTCCTGTTTCACCTCCAGCCTTAAGGTGTCGGCAAAGCCTTCTATGGCAAATTTGCTGGCATTATAAGCTCCCCGATATTGCATGGCGGCAAAGCCTAGGATCGAACTGTTATAGAGGATTTTGCCGTACCCCTGTTGGCGCATGATTTTGACTACCGCATTAGTCAACTCCTGGGTGCCAAAGACATTGGTTTGGAATTGATGGAGCATGGCTTCCCGGCTCAAGTCCTCCACGGCCCCTGGCAATCCGAAGGCGCCGTTATTGAACAAAGCATCGATTTTACCGTCGGTGGCCTGCAATATCGCTTCCAAGCCTATGCGAATCGAGTCGCTGTCGGCCAAATCCAGTTGAAAACAGCTTAGACCCTCTTGCTGCAATTTCTCAACGTCTTCGGCTTTTCGGCAGGTGGCAATGACTTGATAGCCCAGTTTGTTTAGGGTGTGTGCGGTATGGTGACCGATTCCGCTTGAGCAGCCGGTGATGAGGATGCGGCTGGGTGGCAAAAGTGTACATTTCATAGTCGTTAGGCTGTCTTTTAGGGCTTGTTTGGGTTGGCGGTTAGTCTAAATTAAAATTAGGCTGAACTCCAATGTTCGATTTTATAAGGTTTCGCATTTTAACGGCATATATGTTGCTTGGCATCTATATCGAATTCAGTGAGGTTGATTGGGATAAAAATGAAATACAAAATGCTTTTAAGTGGGGTAGTCCTGGGTTTAAGTGCTGCGGCTTTTTTGTCTGGGTGTAATATGGCCAACAGTGCAGACGGCGGCAGCGACAGCGCGCCAACCAACTTGATGGAACCCACCGCTTCGGTCAGTATCCAGAGTGCCTTGCCGGTGGCCGATTCACAAGGTTATTACGAAGAGGACGCCATCGTCACGGTCAACGCCAGTGCGGTCGGTTCATTGGGAAGCAGTGTCACCTGCTCAACCACTTTGTCTTATAACGATGCAGTGGTGGATACCATTCTGGGCTGCGGTACCAAGCAGTTTCAGCTGGCTAGTGGGGCGGGAGCCTATCGCATTAAGCTGACCGCGACTGATGCCAACTCCTTGGTGGCGGAAGATCAGAAGTTTTTGATTGCAGTTCCTCAGTTGCTTGCCAATAGTGTGTACTTGAGTGCGGATTTCAACTTCACCACCTCAAGCGACGTGGCCAATTCGTTTGATGTATTTTTGGACGCCACCCCCTCTACCAAGGGAGAGGCAGGGGATATCTCTACTTATACCTGGCAGATACGACTTAAGCAGGATGATAATGATGAAACATTAGTCGATACCGTAGGGCCTACAAATAGTCCGACGACTAATGTGACGGTCAATCAGGACGGTATTTATGTGGCGCGTCTGACCATCGTGGATGAAGGAGATAATACCGCCGTCACTGAAAAGATGTTTTCGGTAGGGACGGGATCCGCTTTGGTGGCCGATTTTTCCGTCGCCGTTTCGGGTGCTGCCCCCGTTAATATTGATGTGGACGCTTCCTCGAGCACGATTGCTGCCGGGGCTGACCACTATATTTGGGAGGTCTATCCGCTTGACGGCACTAGCGGAGAGGTTGCGGAAGAGGCTATCTACCGTTTGACGGTCGAATCGGCCACCACCGTTTTGCCGATTGCGGTCAGCGGCACCTATTTGATTCGCCTTAAGGTGATCGATACCTTGGGTAATGAGCACCTTATCGCTCGTTTGGTAAACGTTACTTAGACATCCCGCCTGTTTATACAAACTTCATCAAAACCGGCAGGCCTGCCGGTTTTGATGTCTCTGTTTGCTTTTTGAATCTCTTCCTTTTTCCGTTACTTTCGTTGTCAAATTCCCTTTAAATTCATTTATAATAGTGCGTTTGGTCTTGTTGTTCTGCGCAAGCGATTATGGATGGGTAAGACAAATGGCGATTTTTAAGCGGTATCTGATTGCGGGGCTGTTGCTCTGGTTACCTCTGGGTGTGACGATTGCAGCGCTGATTTTTCTGGTGAACTTTTTTGACCGGAGCTTGTTATTGTTGCCAGCGGATTATCGTCCGGAGGCGCTGTTGGGTTTCAATATCCCTGGGTTGGGTATCTTGCTCTCATTAGCGATGATTCTGTTGACCGGGATGCTGGTCGCCAACTTCCTCGGGTCTAAGATGATCCGCATATGGGAGTCGTTTTTGGCGAGAATTCCGTTGGTCAGATCGATTTATCTGGCGGTTAAACAGATTGCCGAGGCGGTATTCGGTTCCGGAGATCAGACCTTTCAGAAAGCTTATATGGTCCAGTACCCGCGTGTGGGATTGTGGACCATCGCCTTTCAGACCAGCACACAGATGGGTGAGGCGCAAGCCAGGACCGGCCTCAATGAAGTGGTGAATTTGTTTGTGCCGACCACGCCCAATCCGACGTCTGGTTTTTTTATTATGGCCTCCAGAAACGAGATTATCGAACTTGACCTGAATGTGGACGACGCTTTGAAGATGGTCATTTCCGGCGGGGTGGTGGTGCCGCCCTGGGATAAGTTGAGAGAGCAACAAAAAGCGCATGAGGCTGAACAGGGCCTTGAGCATATACCATCAGAGAATCAGGGCAAAACCGAATCAAAACAGAATTAAAGGGAGGCTAGGGTAAAACCTGGTTTTCCGACAGTTAAACGTTATTTTAGAGTAAAGGGTAATAAAGATTATGCGTACACATTATTGTGGGCAGGTAACAGAAGCATTGATTGATCAGCAAGTCACGGTAGCCGGCTGGGTGCATCGCCGTCGTGACCACGGTGGGGTGATTTTCATCGATTTGCGTGACCGTGAGGGGCTGGTGCAGATTGTGGTCAATCCGGATACCGCTGAGATTTTTGCCAAAGCGGAACGTTTGCGTGCCGAATGTGTGCTGAAAATCACCGGAAAAGTGATTCCCCGAACCGAAGCAACCGTCAACCCGAATATGGCCACCGGTAAAATCGAAGTGGTCGCCACCGATTTGGATGTGTTGAGCATGGCGGAGCCGATTCCGTTTCAGTTGGATGAGAAAAATGTCGGTGAAGAGACACGCTTGAAATATCGTTACATTGACCTGCGTCGTGAAGAGATGCAGAAAACTTTGATGCTTCGTTATCAAGTGACGCGCAGCATGCGTCGTTACCTTGACGACAATATGTTCATGGACATCGAAACTCCAATTCTGACCAAATCCACTCCAGAAGGTGCACGTGATTATCTGGTGCCCAGTCGTACCCATCAGAACAAGTTTTTCGCTTTGCCGCAGTCACCGCAGCTGTTCAAGCAGTTGCTGATGATGTCCGGTTTTGACCGTTATTATCAGATTACCCGCTGTTTCCGTGACGAAGATTTGCGTGCCGACCGTCAGCCTGAATTCACTCAGCTGGATATCGAGACCTCTTTTATGGAAGAGGATGCGGTAATGAACCTGATGGAAGGATTGACCAAAACCCTGTTCAAAGAAACCATAGGTGTTGAGTTTGATTACGATTTCCCTCGCATGCCATATTCCGAAGCGATTCAAAAGTACGGTATCGACCGTCCGGATCTGCGTATCGACATGCAACTTGTTGACGTTGCCGATCTTCTGCAAAACATCGACTTTAAGGTGTTTGCCGGACCTGCTAAAGACCCTAAAGGGCGCGTTGCTGCGTTGAAGGTGCCGGGAGCGGGCTCCATGAGTCGTAAAGAGATCGACGAATACACCAAATTTGTTGGCATCTATGGGGCCAAAGGTTTAGCGTACATCAAGGTCAATGACTTGTCAGCCGGTATCGATGGTTTGCAGTCGCCGATCGTCAAGTTCTTCCCCGATCAGGTGATGGAGATCATGCAACGAGTCGGTGCGCAAGACGGTGATATCGTTTTCTTTGGTGCTGATAGTGCTAAAGTCGTTAATGAAGCTTTGGGCGCCTTGCGTGTCAAGATTGGTGAAGATTTGGGCATGTTGAACGGCGAATGGAAGCCGGTCTGGATCGTTGATTTTCCAATGTTCGAGGAAGATGAGAAGACCGCTCGCATGACTGCGATTCACCATCCGTTTACTCAGCCGAAAGCGAGCACGGAAGAAATTCTAAACCATGATGAGCCGCATCAGATGCTTTCAAAGGCTTATGATTTGGTCATCAATGGTTTGGAAGTCGGTGGCGGTTCGGTGCGTATCCACGATACGCATATGCAGGCGGCGGTGTTTAAATTATTGGGCATTTCCGATGAAGAAGCGCAAGACAAGTTCGGTTTCTTGTTGGATGCCTTAAAGTACGGTTGCCCTCCGCATGCAGGTATGGCTTTTGGTTTGGATCGTTTGGTGATGATACTGGGCAAAATCGATTCGATTCGTGACGTTATCGCTTTCCCGAAAACCCAATCTGCGGCCTGTCCGTTGACGGAAGCACCGGGAATGGTTGACGATGCGCAGTTAGCCGAGCTGGCGTTGCGTTTCAGAAAGTTTGCCGAAGAAAAATCCTAACGCTCAATAAACCAAATTTGGAAAGCCTTTTGGGAAGAGTCTTTGTGATGAGGACTCTTTTAAACAAAACTTAAGAGTCCTGTCTATGTCTGAACAATCTTATGATATTCCCGTTGGTTTGGTTAACCGGATCAACACGCTTGCCCAAGAGGCGACGATATTGCCGCCTCTTGAACAAGCCGAGAAGGAAGCGTTAAAAGCTAAAATCAAACAACTCTTGAAGCAGCATAATGCACAATTGGTTGCGCATTATTATGTGGACGATGATTTGCAGGCGTTGGCTGAAGAGACCGGTGGGGTTGTTGCAGACTCTTTGGAGATGGCCAATTTTGGCGCGCATTCGGATGCCGATGAATTGGTGGTCTGCGGAGTGCGTTTTATGGGGGAGACGGCTAAGTTGTTGAGCCCTGAAAAAACCGTGCTGATGCCGGATCTGGACGCGACCTGTTCTTTGGATGTGGGCTGTCCCGCCAAGGAGTTTGCGGAGTTTTGTGCGCAGCATCCTGATCACACTGTGGTGGTCTATGCTAATACCAGTGCTGAAGTCAAAGCGGTGGCCGATTGGGTGGTGACGTCCGGCAATGCATTGCAGATTGTCAGCCACCTTAAAGAAAAAGGCGAAAAGATCATTTGGGCACCAGACCGTCATCTGGGCGACTGGATTGAAAAACAGACCGGTATCGAGATGATTCGTTGGCAGGGTCATTGCATTGTACATGACGAGTTCAAAGCCTATGAACTTGAGCAGCTGATCAAGCAACACCCGGATGCGAAAGTGTTGGTGCACCCAGAGTCCCCCGCTGAAGTGGTGGCCCTGGCTGATGTCGTGGGATCGACCAAGGTGATGTTGAACGCCATAACCAGTCTGCCGGACGATACTTTTATTGTGGCGACCGATTATGGGCTATTTTACAAAATGCAGCAGGCCGCGCCCAAGAAGCAGTTGATTGTCGCGCCGACCTCTGACCGTGAGCATCAATGCGTCAGCTGTGCGCATTGTCCGTGGATGGCTATGAACAATTTGCAGAACTTGGCCGATTGTTTGGAAAAGCAGAGCGGAGAAATCCTCATCGACCCTGCGGTTCAGAAAAAAGCGTTGCAATCGGTGGAGCGCATGCTGACCTTTTCAAGAGAACATGGCCTGGTGTCTGGCAAACATCAGGATGCCTCGGACTGATTGAAAGTTGATTTTAATGGGCCTCTGTTCAGTTGATTGAGGCATAAAATGACCAGGCCTGCTGGTTTTAAAAATGAGGTGTGTTTTGACCGCCATTAAACGTGTATTAGGGATTGATCCGGGTTCTCGAAAAACCGGTTTCGGCTTAATTGAATCGGGCCGTTATTACCCTAATTATCTGGTCAGCGGGGTGATTCGCGTTGAGAAATATTCCGGAGCGGAACGCCTCAAGATGATTTTTGAATCGGTTTGTCAGATCATCGATCAGTACCAGCCCAGTGTAATGGCGATCGAAAAGGTCTTTGTTTACAAAAATCCCAATTCAGCGATTAAGCTGGGTCAAGCGCGCGGCGTGATATTATGTGCTGCGGCCATTAAAAATGTTCCTATAATGGAATATACTCCTACACAGATTAAAAGTACCATCGTCGGTAAAGGTCATGCTGGAAAATCGCAGGTTCAGTACATGGTTCAAAACCTTCTCAAACTGACTGAATCGCCGCAAGAAGATGCCGCCGATGCCTTGGCGTGCGCTTTATGTCATGACCGTTATATGACGCTGGGAATTGATCCGGAAACCCTGTCAAAGGGCACCAAATTTTAAGGAAACTGAATGATCGGATTTTTAAGAGGTTCACTGGTCCAGAAGCAACCGCCGATGTTGGTGTTGGACGTAAACGGTGTCGGTTATGAAATCGAAGCGCCGATGTCCACTTTTTACCAGCTGGAAAACTCTGATGATAGTGTGACCATCCTGACGCACATGCATGTTCGCGAAGACGCCATGTTGTTGTTTGGGTTTGCCTCGGAATCAGAACGCATCCTCTTTAAGACCTTGATTAAGGTCAACGGTGTGGGCGCAAAAATGGCGCTGGGTATTTTATCGGCCATGTCGGTCAACGAGTTTTGTTCTTATGTGGACGCGGCCGATGTGACGGCCTTGACACGTATTCCCGGTGTGGGCAAAAAAACGGCGGAACGCCTTCAGATTGAGATGCGAGATCGTTTAAAACCGATTATGGAATCCGGGTTGTTGCAGTACGAACCGGTTTCAGGTGGGCAGACGGCGACCGGTCAAAAAGCCGCGCCGATATTGAGCACAGTTCAGCAATCGGCGTGTGATGCCCTGATGGCGTTAGGTTACAAGCCGCCTCAGGCAGAAAAGATGGTGCAATCCGTGTTTGATGAAAGTCTTTCTCTCGAGGAAGTGATTAAGCGCGCCCTTCAAGGAATTAAGCTCTAAATGATTGAAACAGATCGTATTATCGGCAATCAGGAACAAGAGGACGACATCTATATACCGCCGTCCGTGCGTCCAAGTCAGATTCGGGACTATATCGGGCAACAGGCGGTGCGCGATCAGTTGCAGCTGTCGATGGACGCCGCCAAAATGCGATCCGAGCAGTTGGACCATGTCCTGTTGTATGGACCACCAGGCTTGGGAAAAACCACCTTGTCGAATATCATCGCCCATGAAATGGGGGTTACGCTCAGACAGACTTCAGGGCCAGTATTGGAAAAACCCGGTGACTTGGCCGCGATTCTGACTCGTTTGGAGCCGCATGATGTTTTGTTTGTGGATGAAATCCACCGTTTAAGCCCGATTGTTGAAGAGGTGCTTTATCCGGCGATGGAAGATTTCCAGATTGACATTGTCATCGGCGACGGTCCGGCTGCACAGAGCGTGAAAATCGACATTCCGCCTTTTACATTGGTCGGAGCGACAACACGGGCAGGCCTGCTGACTTCGCCATTGCGAGATCGTTTCGGCCTGGTGCAAAGACTGGAATTCTATACCGATGAGGAGTTGACGCAAATCGTCAGTCGCTCGTCGAACATTCTGGGCATGCATTCTGAATTATCGGGTGCCCTGGAAATCGCCAAACGGTCACGCGGTACACCCAGAATTGCCAACCGTTTGTTGCGCCGGGTGCGTGACTATGCCCAAGTGAAAGGAGATGGTATCATCACCGCAACCATTGCCGATGCCGCACTGAATTTGCTTGAGGTGGATCCCTTGGGATTGGATAAAATGGACGGCCGCTACCTTGAAACCTTGATAGATAAGTTTGACGGCGGTCCGGTGGGCATTGACAGTTTGGCGACTGCGTTGGGTGAAGAACGTGGCACCATCGAGGATGTGATTGAACCATTTTTGGTTCAGCAGGGCTTTTTGATTAGAAGTCCCAGGGGGCGTATGGCTTCGCGCCGTGCTTATGAACATTTAGGAAGAATCTATCCGCAAAAGGGTAATTAAGTATGAATAGTGAACTGATTGATCTGGTATTAATGGCAAGTCCGGTCGTACAGGCTGTGATGGTGATTCTGGCGCTGATGTCGATTGCGGCCTGGTCGGTGGCGATCTCAAAATCCTATCAGGTTCGTCAAGCCGGCAAAGTGGCCAAACAGTTTGACCAGACCTTTTGGCAGACGCAGGAGTTGACCTCATTGTTCAATCAAGTCGTGCAAAGTGGCGAGAAACCCAAAGGCATGGCCTCGATTTTCGAAGCTGGTTTTCGCGAGTTTGTACGCCTCAAAAAGCAGGGCGTGGCTCACACCTCGGATCTGATGGCCGGAACGCAACGTGCGATGAAGGTGGCTTACTCAAAAGAGTCCGAGCAATTGGAAAACCGCCTGGCTCTGCTGGCCACGGTGGGTTCTTCCGCACCTTATATCGGACTGTTCGGAACGGTTTGGGGGGTGATGCACGCCTTTCAGTCTTTGGGCAATGTTCAAAATGCCACTCTGGCGGCGGTTGCCCCCGGGATTTCGGAGGCCTTGATCGCCACCGCCATCGGTCTATTTGCCGCTATTCCAGCCGTCATCGCTTATAACCGTCTGACCAACCAGGTGGATCGTTTATTGGGTGAATATGAAAATTTTGCAGAAGGTTTTTTGACCATTATGCAAAGACAGGCGCACAGCCTGGAAACCGGAGCCAGCGGGCAAAACAACGCGTAAATATGAGTGGATTGCAAGCATGAACAACGGTTTTAGAAGTCAGCGACAGAAAAAACGTTTAATGGCGGAAATCAATGTGGTGCCCTACATTGATGTCACCTTGGTGTTGTTGATCATTTTTATGGTCACAGCTCCGATTGTGCAACAGGCGGTCAGCGTAGAATTGCCTCAGACCCCGGAGATAGTCGATAAAAAAGCGACGGCCTCGCAGGCGGATGAACCCACTCCGTTTGTGATTACCGTGACCAAGGAAGGGCGCTATAAAACTTCCGAACAACCCAATCTGGTATTGAGCAATAAAGACCTGGCCGATTTGGTTGCCGAAGTGGTGGCGCGCACCCAGCTGAATCAGGCCCAGCTCATTTACATTCAGGGCGACCGCGCCGCACCTTATGGCAAGGTCGTGCACCTGTTTACATTGCTCAAGGCCAACGGAGTGGGCAATGTTTCCTTGATGACCGAACCGGAACAGGAGGTCGATCAATGATCGCGTTCATACTCAGACATCCCTATTCGGTTTTGATTGCGGTGTTTATTCACATCGGAGTGGTGGCCGCTGTCGTCATGCAGTGGCAGTCGACACCGCACGCCATTCAGATCAGCGGTACGGATAATCAGCCAGAGACTACCCAGGCGGTTCGGCAGATGGAGCCGATGAAAACCTTTGCGGTGGATGCGGCAAGCGTGCAGGAGAAGATTGCTCGTATCAAAGCCGAGGAGGAGGCCAAGAAAAAAGAACAGCAGCGTTTGGCGGCGCTTTCCGAAAAAGAACGCCGTAAATTGGCCGAACTTAAAAAACAGCAAGAGCTGGAACAGAAAAAAACACTGGAAGCAAAACGTCAGGCCGAACAGCAAAAACGCAAAGCGGATGCTGAAAAACGTAAGGCGGCAGAAGCCAAACGTTTAGCGGACATTCAAAAGCAGCGCGTGGAAGCGGAAAAGAAACGCGCCGCCGCCGAAAAGGCTAAAGCAGAAAAAGCTCAGAAAGAAGCCTTGCTGGCCGAGAAGAAAAAACAGGAAGCCAAAGCGCAGATAGCCAAGGCTGAAGCGCAGCGTAAGGAGCAGGAGCAGGCCAAGAAAGCTTTGGAGGCGGAAATCGCCAGCAAGGCCGTGGAAAAACAACAGTTGCAGGAAGCCACCTTGCAGGCTCAATTGGAACGCGAACAAGCACAACAGAAAGCGGCTTTGGAAAAACAAATGGCGGCCGAAGAGGCCGCGCGTCGTGAGCGTCAGAAACGTCAGCAGTTGCTGACTCTGAAAGAGACCTATATTTCCTCAATAGCGGCCAAGGTCAAGGATAACTGGCGCACGCCGGCGCGGATATCCGATCAGGCGCAGTGTGAATTGGACATTACTCAATCACCAAATGGCAGTGTTACCAGCGTCAAGGTGCTTAATTGCAACCAATTTGCTAATGAGCAGTTCAAGCAGGCTGCGGAAAAGGCGGTGTATCGTTCAGAACCTTTGCCGAAACCGCCGGTTCCAGAATTGTTTGAACGAAATATCAAGTTTGTATTCAAACCCTAACACCTAGAGATGATTTATGTTTAAAAAGCTAACAGCGATGTGCGTCAATAAAGCTCCATTTTGGACAGGCCTGCTGGTTTCGGTGTTGTTCGTTATGCCGTTTTCAGCTCAGGCTCAGTTGACGATCGAAATCAATGAGAGTTACGAGAATGCCTTGCCGATTGCGATTGTGCCATTGGATTGGAAGGGACAGACGCAACAGCCCCCGCAAGACCTCTCTGAGATTATCCGCAATAACCTGCGCCGCAGCGGTAAATTCAAGCCGGTGGAGTTGTCACAATTGCCGGCTCGACCGACGTTGGTGGAAGAGGTCAACTTCGATCAATGGCGACAGTTGGATGTGGATAATCTATTGATCGGAAAAATCACCGACCAAGGTAATGACCGTTATATGATCGAAATGCGTTTTTTGGATGTGTTGCGTAAGGTTCAGGTCATTGGCAAACGTTGGAGCAATATTCCAGGCAAACAGCTGCGCCAGATCGCACACATCATGAGCGACTTGATTTACCAGGAGCTGACTGGAATTAAAGGTGCTTTTAATACCCAGATCGCCTATGTGACTTTGAAAACACGGGATGGTAAACGCAAATACACTCTAGAAGTCGCCGATGCGGATGGCTTCAATCCTCAACCGATTTTGCGTTCACCACAACCGATCATGTCGCCATCCTGGTCGCCGGATGGTAAAAAACTGGCTTATGTCTCCTTTGAAAAAGGGCGCTCGCACATTATCGTGCAGAGTTTGGATGGAAAATATCGCGAAACCATTGCCAGTTACAAAGGCATCAACGGTGCGCCGGCCTGGTCGCCGGATGGCCAGAAGATGGCCTTGACGCTATCCAAAGACGGCAGTGCCGACATCTACGTGATGGATATGGCAAATCGTAGCCTCAAGCGTTTGACGCGCCACTGGTCGATTGAAACTGAAGCGGCTTGGGCGGCAGACGGCCGTTCGTTGTTCTTCAACTCCGACCGTCGTGGTCAGCCGCAAATTTTTCAGGTATTTTTGGATACAGGAGAGATTCAGCGTGTCAGCTTTGAGGGGCGCTACAATGCCAATCCCGAAATTTCTCCGGATGGCCGCTATCTGGCAATGGTGCATGGGCAGGGCGGCTTCCATATCGGCTTGTTGGATTTGATGACCAATCAGTTTAATGTTTTGACTCAGAGCTTCCTGGACGAGTCGCCGACTTTTTCCCCGAATGGTGAGATGATCCTGTATGCGATGAACCAGGGATCGATTGGAAAGCTGGCAGTGGTATCGGTGGACGGCACCACCTCACAAACTTTGAGTGTGCGTGATGGACAAGTTAGAGAACCGGCCTGGGGGCCTTACCTGAATCGCTGATTGCGGTAAAATGAATAACACGATTTTTCTCTTTTAGTTAAGAAAAAGGATAGTTTTGATGACACGTTTAACTTCTGTATTTGCCTTAGTCATGTTGTTGGGGCTGGGAGCCTGTAGCACCACCTCTGAAATCGATCGTTCACAGAACACGGATCTGGATCCGCTTGCAGAGCCGCAGTATGGCCCGGAAGGCGCTCCGCGTGCCACGGAGAACGGTGAGGATCTGGATTTGGGCGTCGAAATCATGGGGGTTGAGGTTGAAGAGGGTCGTTACCCGGGAAGCGCCTTGGGGGAGGACAGTATGGCGGATGGTGTCAAACTGTACGAGCCGATTGTCTATTTTGAATTTGATCAGGCGGATTTGAGTGAAGCCAATACCGAACTGGTCAAACATTACGCCCAAGTGTTGGTGGATGCACCGGAGAAAAACGTGACTTTGGTCGGGCATACCGATGAAAGAGGTTCACCGGAATACAACCTGGCTTTAGGTGAGCGACGCGCCAAATCGGTTGCCCAGGTGATGATGTTGTTTGGTGTTCAGGAATCCCGCATTGAGTTGATCAGCTTTGGAGAAGAGCAACCCCAAGCCTTCGAACATAATGAGCAGGCCTGGTTGAAAAACCGTCGGGTTGAAATCAAGATCCATTAATTGTCAGGTGTCATGGCGAGACGCAATAGGTGTCCGTCAAAACCTTTTAAAAAACGTTTAATTCAAACAGGTTGGAGCATGAAAAAGCGAATTCAATTGGCCGTCATCAGTTCACTCGTGTTGTCATTCAGCAGTGCCCATGCGGCACCGGCCGGTTCTATCGAAGACAGGATTCTAAGGTTGGAACGCATGGCGGACAATCCGGTGTTGTTGCAACTCAGTCAACGACTGGGCGAGCAACAGCGCGAAATTCAGCGTCTGCATGACGAGATTGATCGCCTGAAACGTGCACAGAGCAACTTTCTGGAACGCGCCAAGGGACGTGAGGCGGAAACCGACCAGCGTATCAGTGCGTTGGAAACGAAACTCAAATCTTATGAATCGGGTGTTTCGAGCGCCACGGTTCCCGCGCTCACGCCCTCGCTACCGGCTCAGTCGGTAACCACGCCCGCTTCAGGCCATGCTACAGATTCAGAAGTCAGTCAAGTCATTGCAACCTATCCCGCTACTGCTGATGAAAATGCACAGTATCAAAAAGCCTTTGCGTTGATGCGTGCGGCTCAATATCGTGAATCGATTGCCGCATTTGAAGCTTTCATCAAGCAATCTCCCGCTAGCAGTCTGGCGAGTAACGCCAGCTATTGGGCGGGGGAAGGTTATTTGATTCTCAAGGATTATGACAAGGCATTGAACGCTTTTGAACGCATTATGCTGCAATACCCGGGTTCGTCCAAAGAGCCGGATGCCATGTTGCGGGCGGCGGACAGTTTGATTCAGTTGAAAAAGAATGAAAAGGCGACCCAGCTCTATAAAAAGTTGATTGAGTCTTATCCGGATTCGAGGGCGGCCGAGAGCGCGGCCAAACGCCTTAATCCATAAAAACGAAAGCATCCCTACCTTCTATAACTACAAAATAACGATAAAGTTTTTTCGTCATGCAAAATACAGTAGACCGCAAAAAAGCGGTCATTTTACTTTCCGGTGGTCTGGATTCGGCCACCGTTCTCGCCATTGCCCAATCCGAAGGCTATGAGTGTCACACGATCAGTTTTGACTATGGGCAACGTCACCGTGCCGAACTGGAATTTGCGGAGAAACTGTCCAAGCAGCAACAAGCGGCTTCTCACCGAGTGGTTAGCGTCGATATGAGTCAGATTGGCGGTTCTGCCTTGACCGATACACGTATTGATGTCCCGATTTCCGGAGTTGAGAGTGGACAGATTCCAGTGACTTATGTGCCGGCACGCAATACGGTTTTTTTGTCTTATGCTCTGGCCCTGGCGGAGGTGCTGCAGGCCAACGATATTTTCATCGGGGTCAATGCGGTGGATTATTCGGGCTACCCGGATTGCCGTCCAGAGTTTATTGATGCCTTTGAAAAAATGGCCAATCTGGCGACCAAAGTCGGGGTGGAAGGGCAGGTTCTGCATGTGCGTACTCCTCTGATCGATTTGACCAAGGCGCAGATCATTCAGACCGGAAGCGAATTGGGTGTGGATTACAGTTTGACGGTTTCCTGTTATCAGGCCGACAGTCAGGGCCGGGCTTGTGGTGTGTGCGATTCGTGTCGCCTAAGAAAGCAAGGTTTTGAAGCGGCCGGGATTGAAGATCCAACTCGCTACCAGTCGTAAGCGAATGAAATAAAGATAGAATGTAAGAAATCTGTAAAAAGTCGATAAAAAAGGCTTGCACAGATTGGCCAGCCTTGTATAATACGCCCCATTCCGAAAGGGTCGTTAGCTCAGCCGGTAGAGCAGTTGGCTTTTAACCAATTGGTCGAGCGTTCGAATCGCTCACGACCCACCATATTCCCGGTTGTTTGAAGGATTTAATCCATTTCAAATAACCCGTTTATGCCAGATTCCAGTGGCGCATAAACTCGCTTCACCAAACGGTGAGGCAAAAACTGTTTCGGGTCGTTAGCTCAGCTGGTAGAGCAGTTGGCTTTTAACCAATTGGTCGAGCGTTCGAATCGCTCACGACCCACCATTACATTTAAAGCCCCGCAATGACATCTCATTGCGGGGCTTTTTTGTTTTTCAGGGATTCGTGCTTAACCGGCAAACCCGTCAGGCCTGCCTGTTTTGTTAAGCGTTTAGGTTGTTTCAGCTTTTCAAGTGCTTGGATGCGATCTCTTTTAAGGTGCTCACTGGCAGATTCGCCTGTTCGGCAAAACCCAAGGCCCGGGTCAAACGTGCCGGAGCCGAACGTCCCATGCAGCCGTGCTGCAAATCACCGTTAATCGCTTCAATCAAGCCTTCCATCAGTCGATCACGGTTGTTTTTCCGACCTGTGAGCCAGTCCTGGATATCGAGTACATTCTCGGCAACCGCTTGCATGATGGCAGAATGGTTTTTCATTAAATTTTCGACGTTACCGCCCACTTCTAGCCCTGCGATATTGGTGGTGAGAATGTATAGGTTTTTGCGTACCAGTTCATAGGCCAACTCTTCTTCAGAATCGACCAGATAGCTTGGAATGTCCAAACTCGCCAGGGCGTTGAAGACCTGGCGTGCATTCGGGCCGTAAATCGGGGAGGGCAGCACCACTTTGCTGTCCATGCCTTTTTTCTTTTCAAACCAGACGGAGATCACTGTTGGTTCTAAAATGCCGGCGTTTTGCCAATCGCGCGGCAACAGCTCGTTTTGCAGTAAAACCAGTTTGTCTTTCCACTTTTGCGGACAATTTTCGAGCACGCTGTGAATGTCCGCTTCGCCTACCGCAATCACCACCGCTTTTGGGTTAGGGTAAGCCTGCGCCGAAGAGTGGATGTCCATGTCGCGTGTTACCGGGTAGACAGGATGCCCAGTCTTTAAAAAACCTCTGGCGAAGACGCTGCCCAGTTCACCTAAACCCACTACGATAATAGGATCGTTCATCTGTTTGACCTCGTTTAATAATTATTGCACCAAAATGGAAAGAGGCTCCTTTTGCTGCCGATTTGTTGATAAAATACGTTAAATTCGATAGCACAGGATATTAGCAGTGAATCAGCAAAAAGCAAAGTTTACATGGCATTACTATGGCATGGCCTTTGGTGCTTTGATGGCGATGCTGGCGGGTACCGTCGGTTCTATTGGTGGGGTGGTGTCGGCCTTGGCGTTTGCGATTTTGTGCCACCCGGTTCTGAAGTTTCAGGGGGTCGGGCGTTTTGTGTTTTTGATCCTGTTTACGATTCTGTATGTATTTGCTTTTCCCGAAGCTGACGTGATTCGTCAAATGATGGCGGAATAAGTTGAGTTTTATGGTTTCAAAAGCGCTGGAAGATTATCTGAAGATCATTTACAAATTAGAGGGCCAGTCTGCCGAAGATAAAGGGGTGCAGACTTCGGTGATTGCCGAACGTTTGTCGATTTCACAGGCGTCGGTTTCCAATATGATCAAGAAATTGGCCGAGCAAGGGTTTATTGAGTATGCACCCTATTATGGTGTGAGTCTGACCGAGTCCGGCCGCAAGATTGCGTTGAATATGGTGCGCAAACATCGGGTTTTGGAACAGTATTTGGTGGAGCGGCTCGGTTATTCGTGGGACGAGGTGGATGAGGAGGCCGAAGTCTTGGAGCACTCCATCTCCGACAAGTTAGTCGATCGCATGTGGGAAGATTTAGGGCGGCCTACGCATGACCCGCACGGATCTCCGATTCCTTCCGCTGAGGGAGTGGTGGCGACGCACGATTGGGTGCCTTTGACCGACATTCCACCTCATCAGGCAGTCAAGGTCAAAAGAATCAAAAATCGCAGTCCGGAAGAGTTGCGTTATTTGGCTTCGATTGGTCTGACCACAGGCGTTTCCGTAGCGATTAAAAATATGGCTCCGTTGAACGGGCCGCTTTTGGTTGAAATAAATGGTGACGAGCGCCATGCGATTGATTACCGCTTGGCCTTGGCTTTAATGGTGAGTGAGTCTTAATGAATTGTCAAAAGTTTCAAGAACTGTTGGAGGGTTTGACCACAGCAGTCGTTTGGATTAGAGGTGATGAAACAATCCGCTATATGAATATCGCCGCCGGCGAGTTGTTTCAGACCAGCACCAGCCGCATCATCGGGATGAATTGGTCGGTTATTATGCCGAACCTGGTGGACGATTTGCATAAGGCCGATGAGCAGAGATTGACCATTCACGAATATTCTTTAGTTCTGCCCGATTTTACCAAAGTTCGCGTGAGTTGTACTCTATCGCCTTATGAGATTGACCATGAGCAGGGATGGTTGATGGAGATTTTTAATACCGAACGCCACCACCGTATTGTGGAAGAGGATGAACGCTGGCATCAATATGAAGCCGGGAACCTGCTGGTCAGAACACTGGCTCATGAGGTCAAAAACCCCTTGGCGGGCATTTTGGGCGCCACCCAGCTTTTGCAGAGACGTTATGCGCAAGGCGATAAGGAACAAGAGTTTTTAGACATTATCGCCAAAGAGGTGTCGCGTCTGAAGAATTTGGTGGATCGTATGCTGGGTCCCAAGCAAACCGCACATAAGGAAGCGCATAACATCCACGAATTGATCCGTTATGTACTGCAGATTGTCGAAGGTGAAAAGCCTGAAAATGTGTTTATCAAACTCGATTACGACCCCAGTATTCCGGAAGTCGAGATCGATTTTGAAGCCATGGTTCAAGCGGTGCTCAACCTGGTGAAAAACGCCATACAGGCGATGGAAAAACATGGTGGCATCCTGACCATCAAAACGCGTGTCGAACGTAAGTTTACCCTGGGTACCAAAACCTTTCCGCTGGTGGCGGTCATCAGCATTATGGATGAAGGTGAGGGCATTCCGGAAGAGGTGTTCGATTCTATTTTTTATCCGATGGTCAGCAGTAAGAAAGAGGGATCCGGATTGGGCTTGCCGGTTGCGCAAAATGTGTTGCGTCAGCATGGCGGTTTGATTGTGGCCGAGAGCGAGCCGGGCAAAACCGTATTCAATATGTATTTGCCTTTAAATACAGAGGATTAGATTAGTGCAGAATGAAGAAGAAATAGTCCCTATTGTTTGGATTGTCGATGACGATGCTTCGATTCGATGGGTGTTGGAAACCGCTTTGGAAGATAAACCTTATGTCGTCAAGGCATTTGATTCGCCTCTGCTTGCACTGAAATCTTTTGATGAGGATTCGCCATCGGTGATTGTCAGCGATGTGCGTATGCCGGATATGGATGGCTTGACCTTTATGGAAGCGATTCATGAGAAAGACAAGAACGTACCGGTCATTATTATGACTGCCCATGCTGACTTGGATACGGCGGTGAAATCCTATCAAAGCAAGGCGTTTGAGTATCTGCCAAAGCCGTTTGATATCGATGAAGCCACCACTCTGATCGAACGCGCCATCAAACGCAAACTCTCCGGTGGCGTGCAGAAAAGCCGCAGAAAACGCAGTGCTGATAAACAGCCTTTGAACATCATCGGTGTGGCGCCAGCCATGCAGGAAGTGTTTCGCGTCTTGGGGCGTGTATCCCAACTTGACGTGACCGTACTCATCAATGGGGAAACCGGTACAGGTAAGGAGTTAGTGGCTCAAGCACTGCATGAACTCAGCCCGCGAGCCGATCGCCCATTTGTGGCGTTGAACACCGCCGCCATTCCGCGCGAACTGTTGGAATCGGAACTGTTTGGACATGAAAAAGGTGCCTTTACCGGTGCGCATTCCCAGCGGATCGGGCGTTTTGAGCAAGCCAACGGCGGAACCTTGTTTTTGGACGAAATCGGCGACATGCCGGTGGATTTACAGACCCGCTTATTGCGTGTGTTAAATGACGGCAGTTTTTATCGGGTAGGGGGCAAGAACCCCATTAAAACCGATGTGCGCATTGTCGCAGCGACCCACCAGAACATGGAGCAGCTGGTTCGTGAAGGAAGTTTTCGTGAGGATTTGCTGTATCGTTTGAACATTATTCGCATCAAGGTACCAGCTCTGCGAGAGCGTCGCGAAGACATTCCATTGCTGTTGCGTTTTTATCTGGACAAGGAATCCAAAATCCTCAATCTGGAAGAAAAACAACTCAGCAAGGAAGTTGAACGTTTCCTGAGCAGTTTGCCGTGGCCCGGTAACGTGCGTCAGCTTAGAAGTTTGTGCGCCTGGTTAACCATTATGGCGCCCGATAAAGTCGTGCATATGGAAGACCTGCCCTTGGAACTGCGCGAACCGAACTTGAGTGCTGGCGATGAGAGTTGCGAAGGTGACGACTGGCAAACCCCTTTGCGCCGTTGGGCGGAAGCTTTTTTGCTGACCGGAAAAGAGGGGCTACACACCGTAGCCGAGCCGATGTTTGAAAAGGTGTTGATTGAAGAAGCTTTGAAAATGAGTCACAATCATCGCCAAAAAGCCGCCATTCTGCTTGGCTGGGGTCGCAATACGCTGACTCGAAAAACCCAGGCTTTGGGATTGGATGACTGATTTGGGCAGGCCTGCCCATAATCTCAAACCTGATTGAGTAAGAGATGATTTGGGAAGTTTGGCAATATGCCACCACCCCTGTTGCGTTGCCTTATGTGAAGTCGATGGGATTCTTAAAAGAGGTCATTGCTACCGCCGCGCGTGGCAAACGTTGTCAAAAACACTGGTCGCCGCATTACCAGGCCTGCCGAAATTCGATTTTACGGGCTGCAGACGCGTGTCCTCGGCATCGCCATCTGCTGATCTTCGGGGCGGGTTCCCTGCAAGATATCCCACTGGATATCTTAAGCAAGCGCTTCGAGCGGATTACCTTGGTTGACCTGGTTTTTTTGAGTGCTGCTCGATCCAAGGCGGCATTGTATCCGAATGTGTGTTTGAGGGAGCGCGATGTCAGTGAATCCCTAGTCGATATTAACGCCGGTACGTTGAAAGTTTGCGATCCCGTGCATTGGTTGGATGACCCGGAAATTGATTTGGTCGTTTCGCTTAACTTGCTTACGCAACTGCCATTGATGCCGGTCAAATGGCTGGAGTCCCATGGCAACTTCAATGAACATCAAACCGAGAAGTTGGGACAGGATTTGATCAATTCGCATCTTCAATATCTGCAAAAATTCAAAGCCAAAAAAGACACGGTGGTGTGCCTGATTGCTGACCGTTGGGTGCAACGATTTGATTGCGAGGGTCAGCTAATCAAAGAATTTGATCCTTGGTGGGATGTGCCGCAACCAGTGATTCAACAGGAATGGGATTGGCAGGTAATGCCGCTCGGAGAAGCCTCGAACCGTTACAGTCAAATCCATCGGGTCGGTGTCACCATCCTTTGATTCAGACTCTTCTCAAAGCCGGTGTGTAAAGACCATCCCTCAAAGCCCTTTTTTTCCCAAGTCGTGCAGTTTTTTTAGCCATTTTTCGCGTTGGGGCTGTTTCATGTCTTCAACCATGCCAATTAAACTATTTCTTACCGGTGCGATGCCGCAGAACCCGAGAATGTTGCGTTTGAGGTTTTTCAGACTGTGCGCGCAATAAAACCAGCGATAGAAGAATCCCGGCATGCCCATGGTGATGACCACTCGGGCGCTTTTCCCTTTGAGCTGTTTTTTGGGAAAGCCTTGTTTGCCCTCATAGCTGAACGCAAAGCCGGGCCGAAAGACCTGCTCGATAAAGCCTTTGAGCAGCGCCGGCATAGTGCCCAGCCAAAGCGGATAGAACAGAACCAGATGGTCCGCTTTATGTATTTTTTCCTGTGCTCCGCGAATTGCCTCTGGGGTCTCACCGTGGTTGAATTCCTCATCGCTGCGTAGTAGCGGAAAATCCAATTCCGCTACGGATATCCATTCAACACTATGCCCGGCGGCTTCTGCGCCTGTGGCATAAGCCTTGGCCAAGGCGTGGCCGTAATGGGATTTCTGTGGGTCGGGGTGGCCCTGAATGATTACAATGCGTTTTGTTGCCATGTCAGCCTCCTTCAGGTCAATAACAAGCTTTCATAGTTGATAAATTATGTCGGTTTATGCTTTTTCTTTTCGGGTTTGGCTTGGAGTCCCTCGAAATCCTTGCGAATTTTTACCAGTTTGTTCTGGTAGTTCTCATAATCGCCAAATGCCACAAACTTATGATAATGCTTGTGCATGCTTGTGAGTTTTCTGGCGTGTTTAATCGGGCACCAGTACTGTTCGGTTCTGGCCGAAATTTCCTGCACATAAGCCATTAAACCGTTGAAATAGCCGCAGTAGATGCAGTTAAGGCGCTCGATGACGTTAAGATAACGCAAGCTATGGCGATCGATCACGATATAGTCGCTGCGTTTGACCAGCGGAATGCCATAAACCCGAAAGCAGATCGAGTGATAGAGGCTCACGACCAAATCCATAAACATCGCTGGGAAAATGCCGAACCAGATGATTGGAAAGGTCAGAAAATTCAATATCGGCACGTCGAGGAGATACGCGATCATCCCCGTGGCTTCGGACTTTTGTTTTGTTACGGTGGCCTCGTCAAACACGATCTTGCGGCCTTTTGTTTTATAAAAAAACGTCTCTTCCTGTTTTTGAATTTCCAGAAGTAACTCGGCTTCGAGTCGTTTGATTTCTGCAATCAAATCTTGCGTTTTGTGCATCTCTGCTCACTTGTCGGTGGAAGGTTGATTTATTACCGCTGATTCATCATAACCATTCACACCAGGCTCCGCCAGCAAAATAAACAGGCCTGTTCAATATTTTTGAATCGCGGTTTTTTTTGTGGAGGGCTATGTATAATGACGGATGATCCTGTTGCAGATAAAGTATTGCTGATAGAGCACTGCCGATAGAGGCTGAATGACTGTCTATCAGGCTCAGCTTTTAATAATCGAGGAGAACAGCATGGCAACCATTCGCAGATTAGTACTGGATGTACTCAAACCCCACCAACCCAGTGCTATCGTGTTTGCATCCACCTTGGCGGATTTTTCTGCCGATTACTGGGTCAGCCTGGATGTAACCGAAATGGACGAGAAAACAGAGACCACTGTCATCACCATAGAAGGCGATGACATCCGTTTTGAAGAACTGGCGGCGGCGATCGAAAGGATGGGGGGCTCCATCCACAGTATCGATGAAGTCGAAGTGACCGGTTCTGAACAGGGCTAGTTTTTTTGCTCTCAATATGATTGAGTTTTAAGTCTATGAAAGCCCCCAAACAGCCCCATTTTAAAATGCATCTGCTACGTGCAACAAGCATTGCACGGCGTTATATGGTGACTAATGGTTTCGACGGCGCCTTGACGATTCTTGGGATGGTGACGGGGTTCTTCATCAGCGGCATGACGGATCTGGAGGTGGCTTTGAGCGCATGCATGGGCGCGACGATTGCCCTATTTATCAGCGGCATCAGCAGTGCTTATTTGAGTGAGAAAGCCGAGCGCGAAAAAGAATTACACGGTTTGGAACAAGCATTGGTCACGGACCTTAAACAGAGTGATTACGGCCAGGCGAGCCGTTATTTACCCGTGTTGGTAGCTTTGGTGAATGGCTTTTCGCCTTTTGTACTGTCGTTGCTTATTTTGATGCCGTTGTTCTTTGCCGACTCTCTCTATGCCTGGTCGATGAATCCGTTTTTGAGTTCAATTGCCGTTGCGCTGATGTGTATTTTTGTTCTGGGCGTTTTCTTGGGGAAAATCAGTCAGACCTTCTGGTTGTGGTCTGGGTTGAAAACCTTGGTCATTGCAGTCATCACGGTTGCGATTATTCTATTCTTTGGCCGTACTTTCTAAGAGCGCTTAGGTTGAATGTAGGTTGCATGAATTTGCAAAGCCGTTATTCCTGCGTTTTTAACAGGCCTGTTGGTTTTGCAATAAACCCTTAAATACAGACGCTTGGTTGGATGTGTTTACAAGCCAGTCAAAGCGGTTTAAATTGTATTCATGAGACATCAAATTTTGAAAATTGTGCCTGAAACCGGAGTGTTATGAAAAACAACAAGACAGTAAAGACGCATGAACTTTCAGTGACTGCAGCCGATTTGTATCATGTCTGTGAACTTTCGGGCTTGAAGTTTACGAGCACTGATGAAATTGAGGGAATTTCCGAACACATCGGGCAGTCACGCGCCATGAAGGCTTTGAAGTTCGGTGTCGACATAAAACATGAAGGTTATAACCTATTTGCATTAGGCTCGACCGGACTGGGAAAGCACACCACCGTTAAAGAGCACTTGGAGGAGCAAGCCAAACACGCCGAAGCCGCGTTTGACTGGTGTTACGTCAATAACTTTGAGCACCCGCATAAACCCATGGTTTTAAAATTGCCTAAGGGAATTGGCCGAAAATTACAGCAAGACATGCAACAGTTTGTGCTGGATATCCTGGCCGCGATACCGGCGGCGTTTGAAAGTGATGAGTACCATTCGGCCTTTCAGGCACTTCACGACGAATACGTGCGCCGTGAAGATTCCGCTCTTGAAGAGATTGCAGCAAAGGCCGAAAGCAATAATATTGTCATGCTGCGTACCTCGACCGGGTGGAATCTTGGGCCTAAAAACAAAGACGGCAAAGCGATGCAGCCGGAAGAGTTCCAAAAGCTCCCAGATGAGGAAAAGCAGGCAATCACCCAAGTCGTGGAAGAGATGCAAGACGATTTGAAGCGTTTGCTGCTGAAGATTCCGGTTTGGCAGAAAGAGACCCGTCAGAAAGTCAAACAACTCAACCGGGAAGTCACTCACACGACGGTCACGCATTTTTCGGAAGAGCTGCAGGCCAACTATGCGGAACTTGAAAGTGTTAAGGCCTACATAGAAAAATCCAAACAAGATATTATCGACAACGTTGAACTCTTCCGTAAATACGGAGCGGAAAAAAAGGCGGGCAACCAGACTCCCAGCAATTTTCCGGAGGAGTTTACCGGTTATCAGGTAAATGTCTTGGTCGACAATGGCCAGACCGAAGGGGCGCCGGTCATCTTCGAAGATAACCCCACTTATCAGAATTTGATTGGACGTATTGAGCACATCGCCCAGTTTGGTACCCTGATTACCGACTTCTCGCTGATCAAACCCGGTGCGGTGCATCTCGCCAATGGCGGTTATCTGGTCTTGGATGCCCGTAAAGTGCTCACTTCTCCTTACGCTTGGGAAGGGTTGAAGCGTATATTGCGTTCGCGAGAAGTGAAAATCGAATCTCTTGAACAAGTGTTGAGCCTGGCCAGCACGACCTCGTTGCAGCCCGAACCGATCCCGGTGGATGTCAAGGTGGTGCTGACCGGAAGTCGCCTGCTTTACTATTTATTGAAACAGTACGACCAAGAATTTGATTTATTGTTTAAGGTGGCGGTCGATTTCTCGGAAGACATGGAGCGTGACGATTCGTCAATGGGACTTTATGTGCGTTTAATCGCCACGCTGCAGAAACAGAACAACTTGTTGTCGCTGGACAAAAGTGCGGTTGAACGAGTGATTGAGCACTCATCGCGTATGGCTCAGGACTCCGAAAAACTCTCGTTGCATATGGGACATCTGGCAGACTTGCTGAAAGAGGCCGACTATTGGGCGCGTGAAGTGGGGCGTAGCCAGGTACAACGAGAGGACGTACAAAAAGTCATTGATAGCCGACTTGAACGCATGGATCAAATTCGAGACAGGGTTCAGGAAGCGATTTTGCGTGGCACCTATTTGGTCAACACCAGCGGAGAAGAAGTCGCGCAGGTTAATGGTTTGAGTGTCATTCAGCTCGATGATTATGCATTTGGGCGCCCCTCTCGAATCACCGCCACCGCTCGATTGGGAAGTGGTAAGGTGATTGATATCGAGCGGGAAGTGGAGTTGGGCGGCCCCACCCATTCCAAAGGGGTGATGATTCTCTCCTCTTACTTGGCTTATCGTTACGCTAAGGAGCGTCCTTTGGCTCTGTCAGCCAGTTTGGTGTTTGAACAGTCCTACGGCATGATCGAGGGAGACAGTGCATCGGCGGCTGAATTGTGTGCCTTGCTTTCCGCCTTGGCAGAGGTGCCCTTGAAACAGAGTTTGGCGGTAACTGGTTCGGTAAACCAGCACGGTGAGATTCAGGCGATTGGCGGAGTGAATGAGAAGATCGAAGGGTTTTTCGATATCTGTTCAGCACGTGGATTGACTGGCGAGCAGGGGGTGATTATTCCTTCTTCGAATGTTAAACACCTGATGTTGAAGGCATCGGTGGTTCAGGCCGTGGAGCGCGGTGAGTTCGCGGTTTATGCGGTCACTCGCATTGATGAGGTTCTGGCGCTGTTAAGCGGCATAGAGGCTGGAGTCGCCGATGAAAAAGGTCATTATCCGCAAGATACGTTTAATGCCAAGGTGGCGCAAAGAGTGGAGAAGTTGACGCAGTTGCAGGAAGAGTATGCCGCGTCGAAAAATTCGGACAAGAGCCGTTCAAGAAAAAAACACTGAGAATTTTTCGCAAGTTTCAATGTCGGGAAATATTGATTTCGAGCATAAAAAACGCCGCTTAAGCGGCGTTGATATCGATAACGGATTATCTTGACGCTTGAGATTAAAGCGCTTCCTCACCCGTTTCGCCAGTACGGATACGGATGGTCTGTTCAATGTTGGTCACAAAGATTTTACCATCACCGATTTTACCGGTTTGGGCCGCATTGATAATGGCTTCAATCGCCGGTTCAACCACATTTTCCGCTATCGCAATTTCCAATTTCAACTTAGGAAGAAAGTCGACCACGTATTCCGCACCACGGTACATCTCAGTGTGGCCTTTCTGACGGCCGTAGCCTTTTACTTCGGTTACAGTCATCCCGTGGATGCCGATTTCGTGCAGGGCATCACGGACATCGTCTAACTTAAACGGTTTAATGATTGCGGTAATCTGTTTCATATTTATTCCTCAGTTGAAAAATTGAAGTCGTTACTGTCAGCAGAGTCGGCAGACACCATGTCAGACGGGTAGGATGCGATTCTCTCTCCCATCTTGATTGGCGTGTTTTGACGAATCTGACCGAGTTCGGGCACTTGACCATTTGGGGTTAATAATACCACGGTTGAGCCCATGTTAAAGCGCCCAATCTCATCGCCTTTGTCGAAAGTGAGATTTTTTTCGGCATAGTCCCAATGTTTGATCAACGGCTCGTAATCGGGGGTGATTTTTCCTTCCCAGACGGTTTCCATACTGCCCACAAAAATCGCTCCAACCAAAATCAGGCAGAAGGGGCCGTGTTCATTTTCAAAACGGATCACCACACGCTCGTTGCGGGCAAACAAACCGTCGATATTGCGCACCGTCGCCGGGTTGACGGCAAACAGGTCACCGGGCACATAAGTCATCGAAAGCAGTTTGGCATCAACCGGCATGTGAACGCGGTGATAATCTTTGGGAGACAGGTAAATGACGGCGGTTTCGCCGTTATGGAATTTTTTGGCGTATTCGATGTCTCCGCCCACCAAGGCCTCCACCGTATAGTCATGGCATTTTGCCTGAATGATGCGGTTGTTTTCAATGCTGCTGGATTGGCTGATCAAGCCATCCGCCGGGCTCACCCAGCTATTGGCTTCTTCGTCAATCGGTCGGGCGTCGGCTTTTAATGCGCGGGTGAAAAAAGCGTTGAAATGTGGGTAGGCGGTGATGTCTTCTTCAAGTGCTTCGCTGACGTCAATTTTATAGACTTTGCTGAGCAGTTTGATGGTGTTGTTTTTGATCCAAGGGGTTTCCACCTGCATAAACCAGTGCATGCCTTCTGATAGCATATGTTTAGGGAGCAGGTATTGCGGAGCGACCTTGAAAAAGTCGAATAACTTCATGATGAACCATCTTTTTATTAATCTTAAAAGGTGATTTTAATGTATAATCCGCGCAAATAATAGAACGCATTAAGGAAAACAATTATGTCTGAAGTAAAAAAGGTCGTATTGGCTTATTCGGGTGGTTTGGATACCTCAATTATTGCTAAGTGGTTACAGGATGAATATCAGTGTGAAGTGGTGACCTTTACCGCTGATATCGGACAGGGTGAAGAAGTTGAACCGGCTCGCGCCAAAGCCGAAGCCATGGGCATTAAAGAGATCTATATCGAAGACCTGCGTGAAGAATTCGCACGTGATTTTGTTTTTCCGATGATGCGCGCCAATGCCATCTATGAAGGCGAGTACCGTCTTGGAACCTCTATTGCCCGTCCGTTGATTTCCAAACGTTTGGTAGAAATCGCCCAGGAAACTGGTGCCGATGCCATCTCTCACGGCGCCACCGGTAAGGGCAATGACCAGGTTCGTTTTGAATTGAACGCCTATGCATTGATGCCGGATGTCAAGGTGATCGCGCCATGGCGTGAGTGGGATCTGCTTTCGCGTGAAAAGCTGATGGCCTACGCCGAAGAGCATGGCATTGCGATCGAGAAGAAAAAAGGCAAGAAGTCACCTTATTCAATGGATGCCAACTTACTGCACATCTCCTATGAAGGTGGCATTATCGAAGATCCGGCCAATGAACCGGAAGAAGATATGTGGTTGTGGAGCGTTTCACCGGAAAACGCACCGGATGAGCCGACTTACTTGGATATCGGCTACGAAAAAGGTGACATCGTCTCCATTAATGGTGAAGCCATGTCTCCGGCAACCGTAATGGAGTTTTTGAACAAAGTGGGCGGTGAAAACGGTATCGGGCGTGATGACATCGTTGAAAACCGTTTTGTCGGCATGAAAGCACGTGGTTGTTATGAAACCCCGGCCGGAACCATTATGTTGAAAGCACACCGCGCGATGGAGTCTTTGACTTTGGATCGCAATGCGGCCCATCTTAAAGATGAATTGATGCCGAAATATGCAGAAATGATCTATAACGGGTTCTGGTTTGCACCAGAAAGGGAAATGTTGCAGGCTTTGATTGACCAGTCGCAAGCCAATGTTTCTGGTAATGTGCGTCTTAAATTGTATAAAGGCAATGTCATTGTGGTGGGCCGTACGTCTGAAAACAGTTTGTTTGACGAAGCCATCGCAACCTTTGAAGAAGACGGTGGAGCCTATGACCATAAGGATGCTGAAGGCTTTATCAAGCTGAATGCGTTGCGTCTAAGAACGGCTGCAAAAAAACGTTCACAGTCTAAATAACCGTTTTATGGGACAATCCCGGCCAACGTTCAGAGCGCTTTTCCAAAACCCAGCCTTGTTGCTGGGTTTTGGTTTTGGCTCGGGTCTTGCTCCAAAAGGGCCGGGCACCGCAGGCACCCTGGTTGGTTTATTGCTCTTTTTGCCTCTTTTGCTGTGGAGTCAACCCTTGGCATGGGCGCTGTTAGCAGTCTCGACCATTGCGGGTGTGTGGATTTGCGGGCGAGCATCCGAACTTCTTGGTGTTCATGACCATGGCGGGATTGTTTGGGATGAGTTTGTCGGAATTTGGCTGGTATTGTTGTGTTTGCCTGAACAGACATTTCATTATTGGCTGTTTGCCTTTGTGGCTTTCCGGGTTTTCGATATCGCCAAACCCTGGCCGATTGGTTGGGCGGACGAGAAAGTATCAAGCGGTTTCGGCATCATGCTTGACGATGTCCTTGCCGCGATTATGGCCATAGGATTTATTTGGGCAACGACAATCAGTTTGAATTGGTTGTTTTGAAACCCTTGCGGTATATTACGCACCATAATAAAAAACAGAACAAGTGGAGTTTGAGTAGAAAATGTTTATTCCTTGCGATGACGCCAAGCGTCTAATTAAAGAAAAAAATGCACAGTTGGTTGACGTGCGTACCCCAGAAGAATTTGCCATGAGCAAGCTACCAGGGGCCGTCAACATTCCATTGCAAGACATTGACCGTGTTGGCGAAAGTATGTTGGATAAAGACCGTCCTGTAATCGTGTTCTGTCGTTCCGGTCAGCGTTCACACATGGCCATGCAGATTTTGTTGTCGCAGAGTTTTGATGAAGTCTACAACTTGGGCTCCTTTATGGCCTGGCAGCAATGCCCGGATATCTAGACTGGATTGTGATAGTAACTAAAAGCGCCTAAGGCGCTTTTTTTGTATAGACTGGCGGCATAAGAAAACGTTTGTCGAACTAACAGAGAAGAAACGATATGAAAATGGCTTTGCATTGGCAAATTTTAATTGCGCTGGCTTTGGCGGCGATCATGGGAAGTCTGACCGGCACGGAAGGCACGGTTCTGGGTATTCACTGGTTGGCGGTTTACACCTTTATTGGAACCCTGTTTTTAAACGCCTTGAAGATGATTGTGGTGCCGTTGGTGGTCTCGGCCATCATCACCGGTATCGGTAATATCGGCACACAAGGTGGATTCGGTCGTTTGGGAGGCAAGACGCTGACTTATTATGTGGCCACCAGTTTTATCGCCATTCTCATCGGGTTGGTACTGGTCAATGTGATTCAGCCGGGCGTTTCCGATAATCCGGCACCGGTCATTGAGGCCAATGAACAGGTCACTCAAGCCGTGGCGGGAAAATCCGCCGGTGACGTGGTGGATGTGTTCCTTCGCATGGTGCCGACCAACATTGTCGATGCCGCCGCTCAGGGACAGATGCTGGGCTTGATCTTCTTCAGTTTGCTGTTCGGGTATTTCATGACATTGATTGAAGGCTCCCCGCGAGAGACCTTGATGGATTTCTGGCAGGGGGTGTTTGACGTGATGATGTTGATCACCGCCTGGATTATGAAGTTCGCGCCTTTGGGGGTGTTTGGTTTGGTGGCGGCTTCGGTCGCCAAAACCGGGTTTGACCAGTTTGGCAATCTGGCGCTGTTTTTTGTCACGGTCGTATTGGCTTTGGCGATTCACCTGTTGGTGGTGATGCCGTTGATTTTACGTTTTTTCGGTGGGGTCAAAAACCCATGGCTGCATTTTCAGGCCATGGCTCCGGCCTTGTTGACCGCGTTTTCAACCAGCTCGTCTTCGTCCACCTTGCCGATCTCGATGAACGCGCTGGAAAAACGCGCCGGCGTCTCCAACAGGGTCGCCAGTTTCGTGTTACCGTTGGGGGCGACGGTGAATATGGACGGTACGGCTTTATATGAGTGTGTGGCGGCGGTCTTTATCGCGCAACTGTTCGGCGTGCCTTTGGACTTCGCCACCCAGTTGTTGATTGTGGTCATTGCCCTGACGACTTCGATTGGGGTGGCCGGGATTCCATCTGCGAGCCTGGTGGCCATCAGTATTATTTTGGTGGCGGTCGGCTTGCCGGCCGAAGCGATCGGTTTGCTATTGGTGGTGGATCGACTTCTGGATATGATGCGAACCGCAGTGAATATTTTCAGCGATTCAGTCGGTGCGGTGGTCATCGCCAAGTCCGAAGGCGAAAAGGATGTATTGGTTTCCAAGCACTTTTAAGTTTTGCAATCCATTAATAATTTGAACAGGCCTGGTCAGTTTGTCTAAGCATGCTTTTAACCAGGCCTGCTGGTTTTGAGAAGGAAAGAATGAAACGGGTTTTGACGGAATGGATCGGTCGCGATCTGCAACATGGCGATGAATTGGTTACGGATTTGAAGCAGGTCATTGAAAAACAGCTTGAAGACACAGAACTTCAGGAGGCCTTTGTGCAGGATCTCTCTCACATCAGCCAGGCCGCGGTTTTTTCGGGGGACATGAAGGTCGATCAGGTAAAGTTCCTGAAAGACAATCTTTACCGATGCGACTATTCTTATGGCTGGCACATCGCCTGGACCTGTTCGGGCACTCAGGAAGCGGGAAGGGTTTCGGAAAAAGTGCGTTTCACCTTGAGTGATGATGCCGAGATTGAATTCAAGTTTCTTAAGCTGGAGGCCTAGTTGGGTTTCTCAGTATTGGCCTCTGTTGTTTGAGGTAGAATAAGCGGCGAGTGTTCAGGGTTTGGGTAGACAACCAGCTGCACCGTCTGATCATGATCGATTCTTAAAACCTGCGTTTGTGGCCGCCAATCGCCCAATACCCAGCGATGTTTGCTTTCGCCGCCGACCTTTACGGCGTGATGCCCGGGGCGATGGGTGTGGCCGTGAATCAGGTGTCGAACCTTGGGGTGTTGCTGCAACACTTGCGTCACCGCTTTTGGATTCACGTCCATGATGTTTTCCGGCTTATTTTGGCTGAAACGCTTGGATTTTTCACGCATTGATTCCCCAATTTTCAAACGTCGGCGTTTAGGCAGTTTTAAAAACAGCCACGTCACCAACGGAAAACGCAGGATTTTGCGCATTTTTTGATACTCTCGATCATCGGTGCATAAACTGTCGCCGTGCATCAGCAGCACCGGCAAACCGTAAAGTTCAACCTCCTTGGGATCGGATAGGGGCTGGATGCCGGTTTCTTGCCAAAACTTGCGACGCATTAGGAAATCACGGTTTCCAAACAGCAGGTAAATGGGCAGGCCTGTGTCGGTCAGGGATTTGAATTGTTCAATCACCGTTTTATAAAGCGGCAGACCGATGTCGTCGCCGACCCACATCTCGAACAGGTCGCCCAGAATGTAAAGCGCGTCCGCCTGAGGCACCTGAGTGGCCAAAAAATCGGAAAACGCCAAATTGATCGGGTGATTGTCGTCCGGTTGCAGGTGTACGTCAGCGATGAAGAGGGTGTGTTTGCTCATAGCACGATTTTACCAGAGCTGTTGGACAAGGTAAGGCTTTGCAAGCGTTTTTTGTTGAATAGGCGGTGTCATTGTCGACAGGCATAAAAAAACCAGCAGGCCTGCTGGTTTTGAATGACGTGTGTTTTTTAAAGTTCTAAAGGAGTTCTAAAGGCTTTTAAACAACAAACGCTGAGGCTTGATTGTTTCCAAGTTTTGAAAACTCAGTCTTCAATCAAGGTGGTTTTGGTGATGAGGATGTCCTCTACCGGAACGTCTTGGTGTCCACGGCGGCTGGTGGTTTCAACCTTAGCCATCGCATCCACTACATCCATGCCGTCGACCACCTTGCCGAATACCGCATAACCCCAGCCTTGTGTATCTTTACCGGTATGGTCCAGAAAGCTGTTGTCTTTCAGGTTGATAAAGAACTGCGTGGTGGCCGAGTGCGGGTCCATGGTACGTGCATAAGCCAAGGTGCCGCGTTCGTTTTTCAAGCCGTTGTCGGCTTCGTTTTCAATCGGTTCACCGGAAGGTTTGTCTTCCATTCCCGGTAGCATGCCGCCACCTTGCACCATGAAGTTGGGGATGATGCGGTGGAACAATGTGCCGTTGAAAAAGCCATCCATCACGTAGTGGATGAAGTTCTCGGTTCCAACCGGTGCTTTGTCGGCATCCAGTTCAACGGTGATGTTTCCCATGGTGGTTTCAATGATCACTTTAGGCATGAAAATTCCTTATGTTGCGTTTACTGTTATTGTTAATGTATTGCGGTTATCAAACAATTATTTGATCTGGCGGACTTTCTCGATCACCACGGTTTGCAGCGGTACATCGCCATGGCCGTTTTTGAAGCCGGTTTTGACCATGCGGATTTGGTTGACCGTTTTCATGCCTTTGATGACACGTCCGAAAACGGTGTAGCCATAAGCACGGGCGGTCTTTTCACGAAAATCCAAAAAGCTGTTTTGCGCCACGTTGATGAAGAACTGTGCGGTGGCGGAATGTGGATCGTTGGTGCGTGCCATTGCCACGGTTCCGATGCGGTTGCGCAATCCGTTATCGGCTTCGTTAAGAATCGGGGCACGGGTGATTTTCTTGTTCATGCTCTCGGTGAAGCCGCCGCCTTGAATCATGAAGTTTGGAATCACACGGTGAAAAATGGTGCCGTCATAAAACCCTTCGTGAACGTAAGCCAGAAAGTTTTCCACTGTTTTTGGCGCTTTTTCAGGGTAGAGTTCGATGACAATATTGCCCATATTGGTTTCAAGCAAAACCTGCGGCAGGGCGTTGTCGGATTTATCGGTTTCGGATTGGGCGTGACCGACGGCGCTGAAAAACAGCCCGATTAACGCAAACGGCAGAGCCAAAAAAAGTCTTCTTCTCATATTGATTCACTCCGGAAAATGGGTTGGGGGCACCTTGAGTTCACAATGCCTTGTAAAAAGTGTCAGGCTAAACAAAATTTAACGTCTGCGACTCTTAACAAAGGCCTCATAAGGTACAATAGGCAACATTCTAACATTAGGCTCAGTCGACCTGAAACGTTTCTGCAGGTTTTGCGCATGAATGTGCAGAGTGCTTCAAAAAAACGCTCTGCGAAAATCAGCAGGCCTGGTCAGCCGGGTTCGATTTAGTTTTTAACCTTTTTATTCAATCATCAAGAATAGGCATGGAAATAATGATGGCATTGCATATCTATAACACCGAAACTCGTCAGAAAGAGCTGTTTACCCCGATTCACCCCGGCCAGGTCGGCATTTATGTGTGCGGAGTGACGGTCTATGATTTCTGTCATATCGGCCATGCCCGAGTGATGGTGGTGTTCGATACCGTGGTGCGCCATTTACGCAGCTTGGGATATGACGTCAATTACGTGCGTAACATCACCGATATCGACGACAAAATCATCAAACGCGCGCTTGAAAACGGCGAATCGATCCAGGCTCTGACCACCCGCATGATTGAAGAGATGCATGCCGATGAAGCGGCCATGAATGTGTTGCGTCCGGACATGGAGCCCAAAGCGACCGAATATATGGATGAGATCCAGCAGATGATCCAGACTCTGATCGACAAAGGTTATGCCTATCCGGCGACCAATGGCGATGTCTATTTCAAGGTGAAATCGTTTAAAGAGTACGGCCGTTTATCCGGTAAGAACCTGGAAGAGCTTGAAGCCGGTTCGCGTGTTGAGGTCAATGAAATCAAACAAGATCCGATGGATTTTGTATTGTGGAAAGCCTCCAAGGAAAACGAGCCGGCTTGGGATTCCAATTGGGGTGACGGTCGTCCCGGTTGGCATATCGAATGTTCGGCCATGTCCACCAAATGTCTGGGCAACCATTTCGACATCCACGGCGGCGGCATGGATTTATCGTTTCCGCATCATGAAAACGAAATTGCCCAGTCCGAATGCGCCACCGGCGAGCATTATGTGAACACCTGGATGCACTGTGGTTTTGTGCGCATCGACGACGAGAAGATGTCCAAATCCCTGAATAACTTCTTCACCATTCGCGAAGTCTTGAAGATGTACCACCCGGAAGTGATTCGTTACTTCCTATTGGCCAGCCACTACCGTAGTCCGGTGAATTATTCACAGGAGAATTTGGAAGCGGCCAAAGCCAGCGTAGGAAGACTCTATTCGGCTTTAGAGGCCGTTGAGCCGGGAGAAGCGATGCAAGACTCTCAGTTTGAAAAAGATTTCATGGATGTCATGAACGACGATTTCAACACGCCTAAAGCCATGGCGGTGCTGTTTGAATTGGCCAAAGAGGTCAATAAACAGAAAGACGCAGGCCTGTGCGGTTTGTTGGTCAAGCTGGCCAATCAGATTGGTCTGTTAACGCAAAGCCCGGAAATGTTCTTTAAATCCCAGCCGTCCGATTCGGAATTTGACGAAACCCAGATCGAAGCCTTGATTGAAGAACGTAAACAGGCACGAGCCGATAAAAACTTTGCGCGTTCCGATGAGATTCGCGATTTGTTGCTGGAACAAGGCATTGAATTGCTGGATACGGCAGAGGGTACCAGCTGGCGCAGAACGTAATCAGATTAGCGAAAAATACCTGTAAAATCAGTCGTTTTTATGCTGCTTGGATAAACGTAGAGGATTCGCATTTAAGCCCGGTTAAATTTCCGTATTCTTTGTAAGTGATTGATGGCAAAAAAGAATTTTGTGAATTAAATTCATATTAGAGGTTGACGAAATTAGAAACTACTAATATAATTAGCCTCAATCATGTTTCTTCATGAGTATCCTCCTCTGATTATTTCTATATGAGATAATATTTAAACCCCGACTCGTTTCGGGGTTTTTTTTGTCCAAAATTTCTTTTTTTGTGAGTGTCTAAAACCGTGTTTATGAAGCGGAGAGCCCAATAGGCGGCATCACATCCTCCAGGCGGTCGTATTTTTTATTGAGGATGGATTTGAAGATGGTGGTGTATTCCAATACCGCTTTGACGTAAGCGCGGGTTTCTGAAAAGGGGATGGAATCGATCCATTGGTCGGCCGGAAGAAATCGATCCTTGGGCATCCAGGCATCCACGCGGTTGGGGCCGGCGTTGTAGGCGGCGGTGGCCAGCACTCTGTTGCCATCATATTTTTTATAGAGATAACTCAAATAGGCGCTGCCCAATTCAATGTTCGATTTCGGTTCGGTCAATACCCGATATGAGGTTTTGCGAATGCCGATTTTTCTGCCGATGTACTGAGCGGTTTTGGGCATCAGTTGCATCAGGCCGATCGCCCCGGCAGACGATCGAATCGAATCGGAAAATGCGCTTTCCCGGCGGATGACGCCATAGACCCAAGCGGGATCGACCCCGTGTTTATCGGCACTTTGCATCACCGGGGTTTTGTGTGGGGTCGGAAAACGAATCGCCAGATCGTTCCATTTGTTGGCTCTCGCGGCGGTGGTGATCGCCATGGAGTGCTGTTGCCACTGGTTGGTGAGTATGGCCACCGCATGCAGTTCGCTCGAATCCAGACGGTTCAATAAACTATACCATTCGCGTTTGGCGCTGATCATCCAGTCAATTGCCAGCAACTCCTGCATGCGCTGCAGTTGCGGGTATTTCTTGATCAAGGCCTGGCTGTCCACCGGCTTAACCGGATCAGGATTGAATTGGTATGGACTTCTCAAAATATCGGCCGACAAGAAAGCGTAGAAATGGCGTTCTTTAGCCAAGTTTCGATAAATTGCGTTAGCCTGCTTTGTCAGGCCGGTAGCCGCTAAGCCTCGGGCTTTCCAATATTGCCACTGTTTTTCGGATTGCTGTTCTGCATCCATCAAACCGATCGTTTCCAGAAGCAAAGGCCAGTTAGACTGCTTCAGCGCAATTTGTGCCTGCCAGCGTAAACTGTCTTCGGAAGACTCACCATTGCCGTTGACTTCTTGCAGAAAGGTCTCCGCAGTTGGGTCATAACGGTAAGCGCTGCGTAACGCAATGGATCGCAACAGGGTTTGATACTGCGCCGTGGAAAGGCCGTATTGTTTGTGGAATCGCTTCAGGCTCTGCTCGGCTTGTTCAGGTTTACGACTCGCCAGGCGTTTGACGCCTTGGGTGAAAATCTGTTTTCTGACCACAGCATTCAGGCTGCTCGGCAGCGGTTTTTCTATTTTGTGCGGATGACGGTAAATGTCCAGCCAGGTTTCGAGCATGGCTCGCTCTTTACGGGAGAGCAGTTTTGAGAGCTTTTTGGCCAAAGATGTGCGGTTCTTTTGCATGGCCAAATCAATCCGCTGCCAGATCATCGAGCCGGTGAGGGCTTTGTGTTTTTTCAGCAGAGCGTCTACCGGTTGGCAAGCCTGACTCAACTCCTGACCGGTCTGCCATAACTGCTTGGCGCTGGTTAGAGCGGTTTTGAGTTGGTTATGCTGGGCTTGTGCCCGAACCGCAAAACACTGAAGGTCTCGGCTTTTTTGCGGTTTGTAGTGTTTAAGATAGGTTTTCCAGTGGCGCTTTTTACCCAGATGTCTCAGCCATTTGGTATAGAGGCGGTCGCCCAGATAATTGTTGCGGTTATCTTCAATAAACTTCAAGACCAGCTGCGTGGGCGTGGTGTCGAAATGCAAGCGATAGTCGTGATAAAGAACGTAGGGGTAAAGCGCATAGTCTTGCAGTTGGGCTTTGTATTTGGCGATGCTGGGCCGGTCGTTGCTTTTGACGGCCTGATAAGCGTCAAGATAGGCTTGCTGGTTGGTCGTGAGTTGGGTGGCCGCCATCAGTTGCGCGGATCCCATTAACAGCATCAGACCAAGCCCCCATTTTGTAAATGCAGAGGCCGACTTTGGAGGTGACTTCAATCTCGATAAGACGCGAACCAATAAAGTCGGCGCGCCGTATTTAAGTTTCTTGGTCATAAGGTATTTTTAGAACCTGGCCGGGTTTAAGGTATTCTTTTTCGGTCATTTGATTATAACGCGCAATGGTTTTGGTGGAGAGGTTATTGGCGCGTGCGATGTTCCAAAGGCTGTCGCCGGATTTAACCACATACTGTCTATAGCCGGCGGCCTGTTTGCCACGCGGTTGCCAGATCGTTAGTTTAATGCCAGGTTGAAGTACCTGATTTCGTTTGATCTTGTTCCAGCGGCTCAATTCTTGTGTGGTCACGCCAAATTTTTGCGCCACCACCCACAAACTCTCGTTCTTTTTCAGAACATAGTGTGTTTGGTAACCGTATTGATCGGAATGGATGGCCAGTTTTTGGCCTTTGCGCAGAGGCTGGTCGGCACGTATCCGGTTCCAGTCGCAAAGAGTTTTGGTATCGGTATTGTAGTAGCGGGCAATGGTCCATAAGGATTCGCCGGATTTTACGCTGTGGTAAAACTTCGGTCCGGTGTATTGGCTCTTTTGCTCGTTTTGGGCCAGTTGCGGAACAAACTGCTGAGGCACCGGAATCAACAACGTTTTGCCGATACGGATATTGTGGTCTTTCATATGGTTGAGCTTCTGGATGGCTCGAGTGGAAGTCTGGTATTGCTGGGCGATCTCACTCAAGGTGTCACCCGATTTGATTTTGTGTTTTTTCCAATGAATGTCAAACAAGGCTTTGTCATTCAGTTTGCTTTGGAACTGCTGATGGTTCTCAAGCGGCAATACAATGTGAAAAGGGCCGTTTGGCGGGGTGGCCGGTCTTAAATAGCCGGGATTGAGTTTTGAAAACAACTCGCGCGGCGTGTCCGAAAGCGAAGCCACCGTATTGAGCGCCACCTGTTTTTCCAGCTCAACAACCTCAAAATAAGGTTTGTTATCAATGGGTTCCAATTGAACTTCGTATTGGCCTCGATTTTTTACAAGATGTGAGACCGCCAGCAGCTGCGGCACGTAATGTTGAGTCTCTTTGGGCAGGTAGCGGCGAATTTGCCAAAAATCAGGCGTTTTGTTTTCGGGGTGTTTTCTCTGGTAGCGTTTGACCGCTTTCCAGACGTTACCGATGCCGCCGTTATAGGAGGCCAGCGCCAACAGCCAATCATTGTCGTTCAGCTCATAAAGTTTTTGCAGGTAATTTAGTGCCGCTTCGGTGCTTTGCACCACATCTTGACGACCGTCGTACCACCAGTTTTGATCCAAGCCATAAAGGTGCCCGGTCTGTGGAATGAATTGCCATAATCCCACGGCCCGTTGATGGGAACGCGCTTCCGGTTTGAATCCGCTTTCGATGATTGGCAAGAGCGCGATTTCATAAGGCATGTTGCGCTTTTTGACTTCGGAAACGATGTAATGCAGATAGGGTTTGGCGCGTTCGGATACGCGTTCGAGGTGGCGATGGTTTCTCAGATAAAACGCCAAGTAGCTCTCAAAATCCTCAAGGTGCTGGTCGCCCATTACGAGTTTTGAAGCGATATCATCCCACAGGTTGTCATGCTGTAATGCCGTGAGCTTGGATTCTTCGAGCCAAGGATGGTCATTGGTGACGCTCACCTTGGCGGTTTGTGTCGTCAAATCGGTTGGCTTGTCGGAAGAGTCAAGAGACGGAGCCAAGCTTCCTTGCAAGGCGCTCAAGTGCGTGCTGGTGTCAGACTTACTTGCAGAGGGCAACTGGGCGCAACCGGACAATAGTCCCAGCGCACAGAGTCCTGCCAATAAGGGTTTTAGCAGCAGGGGAGTGGTTTCTTCAGAATTCGATCTACGGGTGGAATCTAGGATGTTCATGATGGTCGTATTGTTCTCTTTGAGGGATATCAAGCTTCTCATCCTTAAGAAACCGAGAGGGAGGTTAAATCAATGTGGTCGAGCTCACCGGACTGGTCGAGTTCGTCTTTCCATAGACGTAAGGTTTTGAACAGGCTTTCCGATGTATCCACGGCACCGCGTTGTAACAGCTTGGCTTTGATGGCGGGCGTGTCAAAACGCAAAAACGGGTTGGTGGCGTTTTCTTCGGCTATGGTCGACTGCGCCCCTTGATGGATTTGCGGGTAATCAATCCGGGTGGTGCGGATGCGTTCGATCAACGCCGGGTTTTCCGGTTCCACCAGGTAGGCGAATTTTAAATTGGTCAAGGTGTATTCATGAGCGCAATAGAATCCGGTGGTCTCATCCAGCTGGCGCAGTTTGAGGATGGAATCTGCAAACTGCGCATAGCTTCCGGTGAACTTGCGTCCGCAACCGGCTGTAAACAAGGTGTCGCCGCAGAACAGCGCATTGTCGTTGTAGTAGGCTAGGTGATCCAGAGTATGCCCCGGTGTTTCCAAAACTTTGAGTTCAAAGTTTGGGGTCAGCTCAAGCTGATCGCCTTCTTTAAGGCCGATTTCAACGCCGGCTGTTTGTGCATCGGCCGGCCCGTAAACGATGGCATCCGCAAAAGCGGTTTTTAAAGCCGCAATGCCATTGACATGGTCATGATGCGCGTGGGTGATTAGGATACCCTTCAGTGTCAGCGAATTTTTATATAGAAAATCAATGACTTGATCTGATTCTCCGGGGTCGACGACCCAGGCGTTTTGTGACTGGTGCAACACCCAGATGTAGTTGTCGTAAGTGCCCACCAGTGCCGGTATGCCAATGATATTCATAGAAGCTTGTCTTTTTTGGGTAACGGAGTTGATATAATTGAGGCCATTTTAACAAATTTGTTTTCTGTTTATTAGAGAGCTTTGCATGAGTGGGGCGCAAAACAAAAATGAGGAAAAATTTGCCTGATTAAGGCGAAAAATGTAGCTAATAGCCGGCTATTGGCAAGTTTTTCAACGCAAAGCAGGTAGATTTTAACCATTTTTGATTGTGCATCCATCTCCTGCTAAGCTCTCTCTATAGGAAAACCGGGGAGAAATCGCGGTGAATCAGGGATTTCAGCAGTTTCTAAAACATTGGTATCGTAATCCGGGCGGGCGGCTTTTGCATGAACAAGAGTCGCGTCTGCTTGAATCCGCCATTGCCAATCTCTTCGGCTATTTTTTCGTTCAATTGGGCTGCACCTCGCAGATGGACTGGATCGAGTTCAGTCGGGTCTCCGAAAAACTCATTCTGGATGACCGGATTGATCCCGCTTTGGTGAAATCTTTATCGACAGACAAAAACGAACCCCACAGCGTTCATTGGATCAAAGCCGATTTGGATTACCTGCCGATTGACAAGGAGTCGGTGGATGTAATGCTTTTGCCACATACATTGGAAACCGTGCAGGATCCTTACTACATTCTGCGCCAGGTCGATTCGATGCTGATGCCGGAAGGGCATCTGGTGCTCACCGGGTTCAACCCCTATGCCTGCGGCATTCTTAAAAACCGTTTCAGCAAGCAGGGCAAGGCGTTTCGTGAGGCCAATCTGGTGCGCAGCCAGCGTGTGATAGAGTGGCTGGAGGTGTTGGGTTATGACATCGAAAAGGTCAAGTACAGCACCATCTCCTGTTTTGCCGGAACCACATCCGATTCGGGTAAACTCGGCTGGCGCCTGCTGGAAAGGCTGGAACGCGCCTTGAGCCGCATGGGATTGCAGTTTGGTAATGTCTATTGTATTGTGGCGCGCAAACGCGTGGACGCCCCGCGTATGGTGGGGCTGAGCTGGCGGCGCACGCGCTGGTTTAATTGGGGCAAAGCCCCGCAGCTGGCTTCACGAAACGCGCACAAAAAACAGGCTGAGTCGGTGACTCAGCCAAACAAACAAACCAAGATGAAATTAAAAGAGAGTCTCAATTGCAAGTAATCGAAATCTTTACCGACGGCGGCTGCCGCGGCAATCCGGGGCCGGGCGGCTGGGGCGCCTTGTTGCGTTTTAACGAGCACATCAAGGAAATGAAAGGTTCGCAAGCCGAGACCACCAATAACCAGATGGAATTGATGGCCGCCATCCAGGCGTTTGAGGCGCTGACCCGTCCGTGTCACGTCAAGATCACCACCGATTCGCAATACGTTAAAAACGGCATTACCCAATGGATGGACGGCTGGAAAAAGAAAGGCTGGAAAACCGCCGCCAACAAGCCGGTTAAAAACAAAGAGCTGTGGCAGCGCTTGGATCAAGCCATCGCCCCGCATACGGTCGATTGGTTTTGGGTCAAAGGCCATTCCGGGCATCCGGAAAATGAACGTGTCGATGAATTGGCGAACGAGGCGATTGATGAACTTCTGGCCGGAAAAGCCTGAAAAAAGGGTTTAATCGAATTTTCGTACCGCGCTTAAACGCGTTGTCGGATGGTAAAAAGTAAACGCTTTTTGAAAATGAACAGGCCTGGTAGGAAGCTTCCATACCAGGCCTGCTGGTTTTTAAATGAGGCTAAATCAAAAAAAGAACGCTAAATTACGGGCTTACCAGTTGAGTTCCAAGCCGCTTTTTTTGCTGATTTCACCCAGTTTGGTCTGGTGGCGGGTGAGTTCTTCATCATTGGCGTAAAGCACTTTCAACGGCAAGCGATCACGACTGATTTTGTGCAGCGAAGCATCGCGCTCACCGCCTTCGTTATCGTCGGCGTTCAGCGACAACTTGGTTTGCCCGCCGGTCATGGTCAGATACACATCCGCCAGAATCTCGGAATCGAGCAGGGCGCCGTGCAAGGTTCGGTTGGAGTTGTCCACCATCAGGCGTTTGCACAATGCATCCAACGAGTTGCGTTGCCCCGGATAGGCCTTGCGCGCCATTTTCAAGGTGTCGGTGATGGTGCAGTGGTCTTCCAGTTTGCCCCATTTGTTGTTTGCCAGCAACGACAGCTCGTTGTTGATAAAGCCCACATCAAACGGCGCGTTGTGGATAATCAGTTCCGCACCGGCCACATACTCCATAAACGCATCCACCACCTCGGCAAACACCGGTTTGCCCACCAAGAACTCGTTGGTGATACCGTGAACCTCGATGACCTCTTGCGGCACCTCGCGTTCCGGCTGAATGTATTGGTGATAGTTGTTGTGGGTCAGGCGGCGCTTAACCAGTTCCACCGCACCAATTTCAATGATGCGATCCCCGTTATGCGGTTCCACCCCGGTGGTTTCCGTATCCAATATAATCTGACGCATTCCACTTCTCTTTACGGTAAAATGTTTGCAACTTATTTTAAAGCAAAATTTGATCGAAAGGACAGATATGAAAATTAAAAAGGGCAGTCGCGTCACCTTCCATTATGAATTGCGTGACGATTCGGGCGAAGTCATTGACACCACTTTCGGCGGCGAGCCGGTGATTTACATCCAGGGCGAAGGCGAAATCATTCCCGGATTGGAAGAGTTGATGCAAGGCGAAGAGCCGGGCTTTGAGGCTAAAGTCACTTTGGAGCCCGAAAAAGCCTACGGCCCGGTCAATGAAGACTTGGTGGTGTTTGCCGGACCAGAAAACTTTGATGAAGACGTTGAGATTGAAATCGGCTCAAGCGTCGAAACCGAAGACCCGGAAGGCAATACCGTCACCTTCAAAATCATCGAAGTCACCGAAGACAAAGTCTATCTGGACGGCAACCACCCATTGGCCGGCAAGACGTTGGACTACAAAGTGGAAGTGGTTGCGGTAGATTAAACGCACACCGCTTCACCTGCTTGATAAAGCCCCAGTCAGTATTCTGATTGGGGCTTTTGTGTTTTAAGAGCCTAGCTGGTTTCTGGCTTTACATGAATACTGTGAAGCTGTGGAAGCCTTCAAAATAGCAATCTTCTTGAGCAAAAACACCTGCCATCTTGAGTGAAACCACTTGTCATTCTGAACGAAAAAACTGTCATCCTGAGCACCCCAGGAGTGCTTGCTTCGCAGCGCGCAGCCGAAGGATCTCCAGCAGAACAACTCAATAATAACGCTACAAATTATCAAACGGACTGACCACGCCTTGACCACCTTGCTTTAACACATGGGTATAAATCATCGTAGTTTGCAAATCAGCATGGCCTAATAAAGCTTGAATGGTGCGAATGTCGGTGCCGGTTTGCAACAAATGCGTGGCAAAAGAGTGCCTAAAGGTATGTGCGCTGACTTTTTTTGTAATGTCGCACAGTTTAACTGCGCGTTTAATGGCCTTATTCACCACTGATTGATCGACATGATGTCGGCGCGTGACACCAGAACGCGGATCCATCGCCAAATTACGGCTTGGAAAAACATACTGCCAGTTCAACTCCTGATCGGCTTTGGGATATTTTTTCGCCAAGGCATAGGGCAAATAAACCGAGCCGAAGCCTTTACTCAAATCTTGCTGATGAAGCGTCCTCACTTTTTTTAATTGGTTTTCAAGTAAGGGAATCAAATTGACAGAAAGTGGCGTTCCCCGGTCTTTTTTGCCCTTGCCGTCTCGCACGGTAATTTGTTTAAACCCAAAATCAATATCCTGAACCCTCAAACGTGCTGCTTCAGTAATGCGCAAACCACCTGCATATAACAGCTTGGTAATTAACCCCGCTGTACCTTGCATAACCGATAAAACCTGAGCCACCTCTTCCTTGGTTAACACCACTGGAATTCTTGGCTCTTTGCGAGAATGGCTGGCTTTGACCTCTGAAAATGGCGCATGCAAAACCTTGTCATAGCAATAAACTAAAGCATTTAAAGCCTGGTTTTGCGTGGATGGTGCCACATTTTTGTCAACTGCTAAATGGGTTAAAAACTGCTCGACCCTTTAGTTGGAATCAATCAGCATAGATTCACGCTCTAAAAATCCATGAAATTTCACAAATCGCTTTACCCAATCACAGTAACTATTTTCAGTGGAATAGGCATACCCCTCACTACGCAATGAATTACGCATTTGTTCTAGCAGAGTAGGCTTTTTTGAGATAGTATTCATACAACAAATTATTCGGATAATGATAGGAAATTCAAATAATACTGTATAACCTGTCAAATCAACAATGTTTAGAGATGGTAGTGAAAATGATACTTAAAACATTTGCAATACCGGATAACAGGGCAATAATGCCTTATACTAAATGTTAGCTCTTGAAAAAAATATCTAATGTAGCAAAGGAAATATTATGGAATTTTTAGAATCTATCATAAGCACATTGGCAGGGTTTTTCGTTATTGGACTTTTTCTATACCCAGTATATTGGTTTATTAAAAAAGCTATGAGACAAGGTCAAGATAATTTAGACGCCTTAAGAAGAGAAGGAAAATATAAAGATCGAAAATAGAAATAAAGTTATTTGGCTAACAAAACACTCAAGCGGACTGCGCTAACGCGCAGCCGCTTAGCTTGGTTGTTATGTATAAATAGTAAGAGAGGGAGTTTTAGAGTGAGCGGGACGTGATCCAAAGCTATTGTGTAACTCAAAGTAGCATCATGGTAGTAAGTAGTAAACGTTCAGAGGGTTCAAATCCCTCTGGTAAAGCAAATGTAATAATTAACCAAACTCAATTTTGTGTAACGGAGGTGCAACATGACTAAAATCATTGTTAATCTGAAAATTAAAATTAAAGTTAAAATCAAAAAGGTTGCTTTGGTTTCATTGTCTTTGCCACTAGGTTTGTATGGTGTATTCCTCGCTCAGCCTAAAGCTTCTTCATCAACTATATAGTGTCAAATTATGTCACCAACACATAACAAAACACTCAAGCCGACTGTGCTAAAGCGCAGCTGCTTAGCTTAATCGTTATGTTCCTTAGAGAGTATGGAAAGAAATGACCGAATTTAATTTAAATTTCCCGACTAATAATGGTGAGCAGAAGCAGCTTACTATCAAGTCAGGTGAAATAATCTTTATGGTTGGGCCAAATGGAACTGGCAAGTCTACTTTGATGCATCAATTCAACACGCAGAATTCTGGGAAGGTTCGGAGAATTACAGCACACAGACAGATTTGGCTGAATTCCGATTCTGTTGATCTGACGCCTGCCTCACGGCAGCAGATGGAAACGAATATCAACAACCAAGATCGCCATGAACAATCCAGGTACAAAGACGATTACGCGCACCAAAGGTCGCAGGCGACAATATTCGACTTAATCGATTATGAAAATGTTGATGCACGAAAAATTGCCGACGCTGTTAGAGCTGGAAGGACTGATGATGTTGCAGCATTAGCCAGAGAACAAGCACCAATATCGAAAATGAATGACATTCTTAGAATATCTAACCTTCATTTTCAGGTTGACGTGGATCAGGGCAGCAAATTGATTGCTGTTAGGGATGGCTATGCCCCATATAGCATTGCGCAGCTTTCTGACGGAGAGAGAAACGCGCTACTCATAATCGCCAATGTTCTGACAGCTCCAGAAAACACTTTGATATTACTTGATGAACCTGAAAGGCACCTCCATCGCTCGATTGTATCACCTCTCATTAGCACTTTACTTTCCTATCGCAGCGATTGTGCCTTGGTTGTTTCTACTCACGATATTACTCTTCCACATGACCAAGAAAAGTCTGGTGCAATTTTACTTAGAGAGTATTCACATCAGCCTCGGCAGTGGAAAGCAGACCATATTGAGCGCGTAGAGGAAATGGACGAGGACACGGCTCTAGCGATCCTTGGATCACGAAGAATATTGCTATTTGTCGAGGGTAACAGTTCGAGCCTAGACCTTCAGCTTTACCAAATCTTGTACCCTCAAGTAAGTATTAAGCCGCTGGGTAGTTGCGTAGATGTCGAGCGTGTCGTATCAGGAATTAGAGCTTCCGAACATAATCACTGGATTTCTGCTTTTGGCATAATCGACAGGGACAACAGATCCGATGAAGAATGTGAACAACTTCATGAGACTGGAATCATTCCACTGGATCAATATTCAGTGGAGTCACTGTATTACCATCCCTCGGTCACTAAGGCTGTTCTACAACGTGTGGCGATAGTAAATGATATTGATATCGATGCCACGATAACTGAAATCACTGATTCCGTCATACAAGCTGTTACCGAGCATAAAGATCGCATGGCCGCGCGGTTAGTTGAAAGGAGCGTGAAAGAGCACGCATATAGAGAATGCCCAGATTGGAGACAAATACTCGGTGGCAATGTTGAAGTGTCCTTTTCAACAGCCCAGATTCTCCAAGAGGAAAATGATTTAATATCAGCGTTAATTGATAACAAAGATGTTGAAAAACTAATTTCTCGGTATCCATTACGGGAAACCCCAGCTTTTGAATCTATTGCTAGGAAGTCATTGTTTCCTTCACGTGAGAAGTATGAGCAAGCAGTGCGAAAAATGCTAATAGATTCTGAAGAGTCATTAACAATGCTTCGAAATTTACTGTTGCCAGTCACAAATCGGCTGAATCGAACATAACAAGCCGCTTCACACCGACACATACTGCTACGCTCGTTTTTGTGTGTCGCTGCGCGCCACTTACACAAAAACGCTCTCCGCAGTATGTGCGGGTGAGCGGAGCGTTATATTTTCGAGAAAGCATGGAAGCAGAATCACTAACACAAACTTTAGCGCTATGGGGTGCGGTAACTGGCACCATAGGAACCATTGCGGGGATAGCTAATCTGACCCTTAGGTTTAAGCAGCATAAAAAAGATCAACCTAGACTTTTGTGTTCGTCTAATTTTTCCTTTGAGCATTCCACTGGCTCCGCTCATCCAAAGCATAAATTGACTCTTAGATCCGTTGGAAAACGACCTGTAACCGTTGATTATGTCCGGTATTTCATAAAGCCCAAAGGCTTCTGGCAATCATTATTTCGACACAGAGCATGGCATCAAAACCGATGGAAATACGATTACCAGCCAAAATCCATAATGCAAATTACTGAAGGGAAGAAAGAGGAAATTGGCATTTCAATGCCGGATGGTTTAAGTATTCTCGATATTGTCAAAGTCGAAGTTCATGATCAATCAGGTACTAAATGGAAAGTTAAATGGCCTTCTTCTAAAATGCTTGAACTAGAAGTGCATAATGAGAAACTGCACGAATCCGAAGAGTCAAACACTGAAAGATTGTGCAAAGTTAGCGGATATACTGCAGCCGGAAAATATCATATTTATACACATTGGAATCCAAGGCCAAAAAATAAAAGTAGCACTAAGGGGCGATTCTTCCATTTCAATAATCAGAATGAATACCAAGCTAAATTGCGAGATATTCTTGACGTCCAACAACCAAAGATACTGGCCTGTGAATTAGATGAGATCGTTTAAAAATATAACAAGTCAATTGACTACGTGTCTTCGGCGCCGGACGCAGCAAAGCTGCGCCGGTTATTGAGGCGTTAGATGAAAAATATGGATGATATCAGCACTAAAATATTAAGGTTCCACTCTCAGCTTGATGGTAATGACAATCATAGGTATAAATCATGGGAGCATTGTTATTCATATTTTATTCAAGACAAAACAGTTATAGATACTGCTTGCTTACAAATGGCGTTTTATTTGGCTAGCTGGGGAATGTATCGTGGCTCTAGCTTTTTATTATGGAAAGATTATCTCATTCATAAAGAGGTAGTAGCGCACCTAATACAACACAAACACCTTCAAAAACTAAATTTTATTGATACAACAGAAAAAGAAATTAAAGAAATATTTGAGTTAATATCTTGGGTGAAAAATTGGTATCAAAATAATATAGATTTTGTGAATGGAGAAAAGAAGAAGGTTAATGTTACAGATACCTTAGCAACTAAAATAATATTAGGGGCTTTAGGGTGTATTCCAGCATATGATCGTTATTTTATTGATGGTATACGAAGTAAAGGTCTGAGTTATTCCGGTTTAAAGCCCAAAAACTTTTCTTCTGTTGTGAATTTTTACAAAGAAAACCGTAATAGTTTTCTATGCGCTCACAGTGAAGTCTTAAAAAGAAGCAGTGTTAGCTACCCACCAATGAAGTTGGTAGATATGTACTTTTGGGAAATTGGTTATGAACTTGATAACAAATAATCTAACAAGGCCAATCAACGTGGATCAAAATAAGCACCGCGAAAAAAGACTCGCGGCACTTATTTTGCCCAGTTATTGGCGACGTGAGATTTTTCAATAAAAAATGGCTCAAAGCCCTTTATTACAATGTGATTGATTGGTTCTGTTTACGGTTTTTCGTTTAGGTTTAAGTTGGGTTGCAGTTGCTGTTCGTGTTGCTCAACATCCCACGGCAACAACTCGGCGGTGTGGTGCAGTTTGTGTAGGTAGTGTTCAAAGTGGTTGAGTATGTCGGTAATCATGTTGTGGCGACTGTAACCATATACGTCATAAGCTTCTGCGCCTTCTCTTAAGAAGACTTCGGCACGGTAATAGAATGATTCCTCTTCTTTTGCGTTGGATTCTGGCTCCAGCAGAACTTCTGAGAAAGCAAATCCCGGAATAATGCGTTCGCATAAGCGCACTTCATAGATAAAAGGCACCTGTTCGGACTTAACGACCTCGATGCGGGTTCTGAGTGGGTCGTTATCAATATACACGTTGGATTCCCAACCACGACGTTTGAGTTCGAGTTGTACGGTTTGCATGCTTTTATAGGCGACGCCGTTAATAAAGTCTGACACCTCTTCTTTGCTGGGGTATTCCACCAGTTTTGCTAGACGATCTTTCCAGTTGTCGCCATCTTGTTCCAGGATTTTACCGCTATTGCGCACAGCGCTTTGTAGACTGACTTCTCGCTGGCTTTCAATAACCAGCGCACGCCAGATGCCGACCATTGCAATCAACATAATAAAGGCAAAAGGCAGGGCGCTGACGATTGAGGCGGTTTGCAGGGCTTTAAGGCCACCGGCCAGTAGCAGAACGGCGGCCACTGTGCCGAGTAAAGCGGCCCAGAAGATACGTTGCCAAACTGGGGGCGCAGAACTGCTGTTAGAGGCTAATGAGTCCAACACCAAGGCCCCGGAATCGGCCGAGGTGACAAAGAAGGTGATGATCAAAAAGACGGCTAAAGCAGACATGATACTGCTTAAAGGTAGGTGTTCAAACAGTTGAAACAGGGCGATGGCGTGATCATTTTGTACCGCCTGAATAAAGCTGTGGTAGCCCTCTTGCATAATTAGATGCAAGGCGGTATCGCCAAACACGGAAAACCAAAAAAACGTAAAAAAGGTGGGCACGATCATGACGCCTAGAACAAACTGACGAATGGTGCGACCTTTGCTGATTTTGGCGATAAAGAGCCCCACAAAAGGTGCCCAGGCAATGGTCCAGGCAAAGATGAATATGGTCCAGTCCCCAATCCAATCACCCGAAGAGTAGGCTTGTAAATTGAAAGTACGTTCAACGATATTGCCCAGGTAACTGCCGGTATTCTGCAAAAAGGTCTCTAGAATAAAGACGGACGGCCCGGTTACAAAGACAAATAACATTAAAACGATGGCTAACCCAATGTTCAGCAACGAGAGTCGCTTAATGCCTTTATCCATGCCGGCCACCACTGAAAAAATCGCCAAGCCTGTAATGATGGTTATCGCTACGATTTGTATTGTTGTGTTATTCGGTATCGATGGTAAAAGGTAATGAACGCCAGCGTTAATTTGGGTGACCGACAGTCCTAAGGTGGTCGCCAGACCAAACACGGTGCCTAAAATTGCAAAGGTATCCACGCTGTGGCCAATGTGGCCATAAATACGTTCGCCAATTAAAGGGTAAAGTGTGGAGCGCATCGAAAGCGGTAAGTTATGTCTAAACGAGAAGTAGGCTAAGACAAGGCCTACGAAGCCATAAATGGCCCAAATATGAAATCCCCAATGAAAGAAGGCAATTTGCATTGCGCCTTTGGCCGCGCCGACAGTCTCCGCCGCACCTTCCGGTGGCGTGGCATAGTGCAAGACGGGCTCGGCGACGCCAAAGAATAACAGGGCAATGCCATAGCCGGCCGAAAACAGCATGGCAAACCACGCGATAAACGAATATTCAGGTTCGGCATGGTCGGGTCCGAGTTTGATTTTCCCCCAAGGCGAGATCGCAATCGATACCACAAATATTAAAAAAGTGGCGACGGTCAACATGTAGAACCAGCTGAAGTTTTCAGTGATGCTCGACTGGGTGCTTGCAAAGAAGTTCCCGGCTAGCTCTGGGTTACTGAGTGTGCCAATAATGATTAAGAAGATAACGGCAATTGCCGGAATAAAGACGGGAAGCAATAATGTGGATTGTAAACGCGGTGTGGAGACAGACATAGGTATCTTTTTTTGACAAAATTAGCGTTACCCTACCAGATTCGGGTTTAAATTACGAATTGCTAAAAAGTGATTAAGGCAAGTCGGCAGGCACGCTTGGGTGTCTTTGCATCTATTGATGTGGCGTCAACCACGTTTTTCTTACCAATGTTCCCAATCATGCTGTTCAATTTGGTGGTAAAAGTGAATCTGTTTTTCTCAATCCGCTGATTATGGGTTTATCTGACCCAGTTCCGTTAGGTGTTTGATAAGTGATGATTTTATTGGGTGTTTAGGTTTTGATGACGCACCATGGCCATTTAGTGATGAGTACAGCAAAGTAAAATCGAGTGAGTCAGGTCATGCTGTATCAAAGAGCGATGCTTCTTTTATTTTCTTTGCCTTTTTGGTACAAGAGTTTGGTTTTTGCACGTTGATCGCAAAGCTAATCAAAATCACTGAGCACCATATAGAAAAATTCATAGCAAGAAAGGGATCTAAATCGACGTCCATCAATGACTTTCACTTATACTCAGTGGGTGCCAGCTACGTAAATAGTCCTAGCTGGCGCATAAAAATAAATTAAGGAGTTTACAAGTGAGGAAAATTACCATTTTGATGATCGGTCTTGGCCGTATTGGCGGTAAGTTTTACGAGCAATTTAACAGCATGAATCCCGAGCGTGTAGAAATTATCGGTATCAGTGAGCCTAATGAGAATAATCCACTGGTAAAGGATGCCGAGCAACGTGGCATTCCGAATTTTGTAGCGTTTGAAGACGCCATTGATCAATTTGGAGACCAGATTGACATTATCATGGATACGTCAAACCGCTCTGAGATCAAACAGGCGATTCGTCAGAAACTGCAAGATACGGATAATCATCACAGTGTGGTCGTGCCAATGGTCGTCGATTATTTGATGTGGTATCTGTTGCCTGGATCAGAAGACATTCCACAATCACACCACACCAGCATTGGTTATTAGACCTTACTGATTGCAAGTGTGATGTAATCGTGAAAAGCCTCTCAACAGAGGCTTTTTTATTGGGTCAATTTCTTTAAAACGAACTTCCCTTTTCAGTTACCTGCTAAGGGGCGGGAATGGGATATTGGCTGTGAATCTGTTCGATTTCCTGCAAAACGGTTTCGCTGAGTGTTACATCAATCGATTCGATATTTTCCTTAAGCTGTTCCAAAGTGGTGGCACCGATGATGTTGGCGGCCACAAACGGGCGGCTGTTAACAAACGCCAGCGCAAGCTGTGTTGGGCTTAAGTTGTGATCATGCGCCAGGTCGGCATAGGCTTGGGTGGCTTTGACGGCGTTTTCATTCAGGTAGCGGTCGTAATGCGGGTAGAGGGTAATGCGCGCATTAGCCGGGCGTTGTCCGTTGAGGTATTTGCCGGAAAGCACCCCGAAGCCAAGAGGTGAATAGGCCAGCAGTTGCACGTTTTCCTGATAGGCGATCTCCGCCATGCCGACTTCATAGCTGCGGTTGAGCAGGCTGTATGGGTTCTGCACGCTGACGATTTTTTGCAGTCCTTTGGCTTCGGCGATTTGCAGGTACTTCATGGTGGCCCACGGGGTTTCGTTGGAAATCCCAATCTGGCGGATTTTGCCTTCTTTAACCAGCTCGCTGAGCACTTCCAGCGTCTCTTCAAAATCGGTGGTGTCTTCGGGCTGTGACGGCGGGGTAAACCCGAGTTGGCCGAAGTAATTGGTGCTGCGTTCGGGCCAGTGCAGTTGGTAGAGGTCGAGGTAATCGGTTTGCAGGCGTTTAAGCGAACCTTCCAGCGCCTGATGGATCTGTTCGCGGTTAAATCGGCTTGAACCGCCGCGGATATGGCGTACAAATTCCCCCGGCCCGGCGATTTTGGAGGCAAGCACAATCTCGTCCCGGCGTCCGCTTTTGTTGAGCCAGTTGCCGATGATGGTTTCGGTGGCGCCATAGGTTTCGGCACGTGGCGGCACCGCATAGAGTTCGGCGGTGTCCCAGAAGTTGACGCCGTAATCCAACGCCATTTCCATTTGCGCAAAGGCTTCTTGCTGGGTGTTCTGCTCGCCCCAGGTCATGGTGCCGAGACAGATGCGGCTGATTTTAATATCAGAATGGCCTAAAGGGTTGTAAATCATTTTTACGCTTCCTTGAATTGTTTGTATGTTTTTGCGTGCGGGGTCATTGGCTTGTGTAAAAAAAAATTTGAAAATTCAGACTAACTTAGAGTCGGTCTTTATGCAACGCTTCGACCTGCATTGCCCCATTTTTGTGGCAAGCCGTCAGGCGGTGTCAGGTTGACCTAAAACCCACGCTAAAATCAGGACAATAAAAAAGCGCCTCCAGCAGACTTGGGCGCTTTTTTATTAGATATATTTGGTGTTGGACGTTTTGATGAATCTTTTGATCAGTCGTCCAGGTTTCCGCATTTCAGGTTACCTGGGACGGAGACGTCCAAACGTTTCGGGTTGGGCAGATTCATGCCGTCCATGATGGTGCTGAAGTCCTCGAAGGTTTTTCCAGAACCGACACGGGTGTTGAACTGTTTTTCTTCACCGATGGTGGATTGCGTCAGCCCTTTGTAGTCGTGCGCGGGGAAAACCATGGTGTCTTCCGGCAATTTGAACAGTTTTTCGGTCAAGGAGTGGTACATCTGTTCGTTGCTGCCTAATTGAAAATCGGTTCGTCCGCAGTCACGCACAAACAGGGTGTCACCGGTAAAAGCCGCGCCGTCGATCAAATAAGTGATGTCGTTATTGGTGTGCCCTGGGGTGTGCATCACGCGGATTTCCTGTTCGCCCAGCTTGAAGACGTCGCCTTCTTCGGCCAGAATGTCGGCACATTCCGAACCTGAATTGGTGTGAACTACGATCTGACCGTTGGTGCGTTTGCGAATCGGCCCGGCACCGGTGATGTGGTCGGCGTGAATGTGCGTTTCCAGAAGGTATTTGACTTTGAGCCCCAATTCTTCGATGTGTTGCATGTCGCGATCCACCTGTTCCAGTACCGAATCGATGACTGCGGCTTCCTTGGTGGTTTCATCCCACACTAAATAGGTATAAGTCCAAGTGTCGTAATCGAATAGCTGGCGGATTTTCATATGCAAAGACCTTTCGCGTAGTTTGTTATAATAGGTGTGCTTTATAGACTATAAAATATATTTATAATTATATAAGCTTTTTCTAATGTTAGAGTCATTATCCAGATTTGAGTTGTCGCGTCAATATGAACTTTCCTATAAATAATAAACAGTTAACCTCATTGATAGAAGGGTGTTTGATCAAAGATCGGCATCGTTTGCATCGAGAGTTGAAAGCGATCAATTTGCAGGAAGTGGCTGAAAATATTAAGGAAATGACGACTGAAGTAAGTGAAAAAACGCAGATCGATTCGCTTTCTAAAAACCAGCAGGCCTGGTTGAAATGGTGTGATAAGTTGCAAAAATCGATGAATTCGGCGCAACAAAATGCGCTTGCCGTGCCCAAGCAGATTCAGTTTGACTCGGCTTTGCCGGTGGCATCCAAAAAAGATGAGCTGATCGAGCTGGTTAAACACAATCAGGTGGTGGTGATTGCCGGGGAGACCGGTTCGGGTAAAACCACGCAGATTCCTAAAATCTGCCTGGAAGCCGGGCAAGGCGTGTTCGGGCGCATCGGCTGTACCCAGCCAAGACGTTTGGCCGCCAGAAGTGTGGCCGAACGTATCGCCGAGGAATTGGGTTCGAGTGTTGGCCAGTTGGTGGGGTATCAGGTGCGTTTTCAGGATCACGTGCATCAGCAAAGTCTGATCAAGGTGATGACCGATGGGATTCTGTTAGCCGAAGTCCAGAACGACCGCTTTCTGAGTCAATACGACACCATCATCATCGACGAAGCGCATGAACGGAGTGTTAATATCGATTTTCTATTGGGCATTCTCAAACAGCTGTTGCCCAAACGTCCGGATTTGAAAGTCATTATTACCTCGGCGACCATCGACACCCAGCGTTTTGCCAATCACTTCACCATGAACGGGGTCAAACCGCCGGTGGTGGAAGTCTCCGGCCGTACCTATCCGGTGGAGGTGCGTTACAACCCGTTGGTGACTTACGAGGATGATGCGGGCAACGAGATCGAGCAGGATATACCGACCGCGATTCTGGATGCGTTGGAGGAACTGTCGCACGAAGACCCGTTTGGCGATGTGTTGGTGTTTCAGGTGGGCGAACGTGACATCAAGGAAACCGCCGAGGCGATCCGCAAGCGCAATTTGAAGAATACCGAAGTGGTGCCTTTGTATGCACGCTTGTCGATGGCCGAGCAGAATAAGGTGTTTCAGACTTCGCAGAAGCGGCGTGTCATTCTCAGCACCAACGTGGCCGAAACCTCTTTGACGGTGCCCGGCATCAAATATGTGATTGACCCAGGTCTGGTGCGCATGAGCCGTTACAGTGTGCGCAACAAGGTACAGCGCCTGCCGGTGGAGAAGATTTCGCAGGCCTCGGCCAATCAGCGAAAGGGGCGCTGCGGGCGTGTCAGTGAAGGGATTTGCATTCGCCTCTATTCGGAGGAGGATTTCAAGGCGCGCCCGGAATTCACCGATCCGGAAATCCATCGTACCTCGTTGGCCTCGATCATCCTGACCATGGCGCAGTTGAAACTGGGTGAGGTCAAACACTTTCCGTTTATTGAAGCGCCAAGCTACAAATCGGTCAACGACGGTTTCCGCCAGCTGCACGAACTGGGGGCTTTGAACGACAAGCGCCGCTTGACCGAAGAGGGAAGGCAGATCGCCAAACTGCCAGTTGATCCGAGCATCGCCAAAATGGTGATTCAGGCTGACAAGAACGGTGTGCTGGCAGAAGTGCTGGTGATTGCCGCCGCCTTGAGTATTCAAGACCCGCGCGACATCAACGAATCCACCATGCAGGCGGCGCGTACCGCACACAAGCCGTTTGAGGACGAACGTTCCGATTTTCTGTTTTTCCTTAACCTGTGGCACTTCTATGAGTTTCAGCGCCGCCATCTGACGCAAAACAAATTGCGTAAACTCTGTAAAACCAATTTTTTGTCGTATATGCGCATGAAAGAGTGGCACGAACTCTATGTACAGTTGGAACAGAGTCTGAAACGCACCGGCATTAAGGTGTCGCCGTTGCACCTGTTTGAAGAAGTCAAACAGGGCAAGGAGGTCAAGGAGCGTTTGAGCGATATGCACAGCATGGCCGTGCATCAGTCATTATTGGCAGGCCTGTTGGGAAATGTCTCCATGCGCCAAGACGATAAATCCTATTTAGGCGCACGTAACACCAAACTCTATATTCATCCGAGTTCCAGCCTGTTTAAGCAGAAACCCAAGTGGATGCTGTCCGGTGAACTGGTGGAAACCACTAAATTATATGCGCGCAATAACGCGACCATCGACATCCGTTGGGTTGAACCTTTGGCGAAACACCTGATCAAACACAATTACAATGATCCGCACTGGCAGAAGAAGTCGGGACAGGTGGGTGCGTACGAATCGATCACCTTATATGGTTTGCCTATCGTCAATAATCGCCGCTGCAATTATGGCCCGATCAATCCCAAAGAAGCGCACAAGATTTTCATTCGTCACGCTCTGGTGCAGGGGGAACTGAATACCCGCGCCAAATTTTTCAGACACAATCAGAAGTTGATTGCCGACATCGAGAAATTGGAGAGCAAACTGCGCCGTCCCGATTACCTGGTGGACGATGAAGTGCTGTACCGCTTTTATGATGAGAAGATTCCGGCGCATATCTATAACCAGCCGGCGTTTGAAACCTGGTTGAAGAAACTGGATGCTGAAAGCGAGAAGTCGCTTTATCTGACGAAAGCACAACTGTTGAAACAGTCGGTGGACGAAGATTTGAGTCAGGCTTTTCCCGATCAGGTGCAGTTAAAAAACCAATTGCCGCTTAAGGTCGATTATCAGTTTGAACCCGGCAAAGCGCAGGACGGGGTGGTGTTCAAGATTCCGCTGCACGGCTTGAACCTGTTGGAGACAGAGCAGTTCGAGTGGCTGACTCCGGGGTTTTTGAAAGAGAAAGTTGCTTTTTATATCAAAGCGTTACCAAAACAACTTAGAAAGCAGTTTGTGCCGACCCCGCCGGTGGCAGAAGCGGTGGTGGCCTGGATGGAGAGCAACCAAAGTCGGGATAAAGGTCGCTTTGAATCGCAATTGGTGTTGGCGTTGAACCGTCGTGCCAGCCAGAAAGTGAGTGAGACCGATTTCGGCGAGGTGAATTTGCCGTCTTATCTGCTGCCTTATTTTATTCTGTTGGATGAGAAGGGGCGCAAAATCGCCGAAAGCGATCAACTGGAAAGCCTGAAAGCCGAATACCAGCATTTGGTGGATGAGAAAATTCAGCAACAGAGTCGCCAGCAGGCGAGCGGTTTTGAAAAACGCCGGGTGACGCAATGGGATTTTGGCGACTTGCCGGATCAAGAGTCGTTAAAAGCCAACGGCAATCAGCTGGTGGCTTATCCGTGCCTGGAATTACAAAATGATGGCTTGCTGTTTTTGACGTTGATGTCCGATCCCGAACAGGCTAATCGGAGTCACGCGCAAGGGGTGGTGTTTTTGCTCAAGCAGGCGTTGCAGGATAAGGTCAAATACCTTAAGAAGCAGTTGCCGTTGCAAAAAGCCTGCCTGATTTACGCGCCCTATGGCACTTGCGAGCATCTGAAAGAGCAGATTATCGACCGGGCGCTGAGCCAGTTGCTGCCGGAACCGCAACGAATCCGCAGCCAACAGGATTATGAAGAGGCCGAGGCAGTTCTGAAATCAGAGTGGGTGGCTGAGGCGCAGAAACTATCCAAGCTGGTTAATGAGATACTGACGGCCCATCAGAAAATCGCCAAACAGGTCAATGGCAAGCTCAATCCGCGTTGGTTGGCGTCGATCAGCGACATCAAAACCCAGTTGAACGAATTGATCACTCCGGATTTCGTATCGGAAACGCCGCCGCAATGGTTGTCGCAATTGCCGAGATATTTGACGGCGTTGCAAAAACGTCTTGAAAAAATCGACCAGGACCCGAGCAAGGATCAGCTGGCGATTCGCCAAATTCAGCCGTTGTTGAATCAGTATGCCGAGCTGGCGGATAACCCCGCTTACCTTCATCACCCAGGCCTGATTGAAATCCGCTGGCTGATTGAGGAACTGCGTATTTCGATGTTTGCGCAGCCGTTGAAAACCCTGAAGCCGGTGTCGATCCAGCGTTTGGAAAAACAGCTGAAGGCATTATGATTAACTTTAATAAGTTGTTTCAAGTGTTTGGTTTAAATGACTAATTTACCTATTTATACCTTGTTGTCGGAGATTGTCTCCACTTTGACCACGTCAAGCAATGCGGTGTTGCAGGCCGATCCGGGAGCGGGTAAATCCACGGCAGTGCCCATTGCGATTTTGCTGTCGGAGTGGTTTCAATCCGAGCCGAACCAAGGCAAGAAAATCATCATGTTGGAACCGCGTCGTTTGGCGGTGCGTTCCATCGCCCGTTATTTGGCCAAGCAGTTGGGCGAGCCAGTCGGCCAGTCCATCGGTTATCAGATTCGTAATGAAAAACTCAGTTCTAAGCAGACGCGTCTGGAGATTGTCACCGAAGGAATTCTGACCCGACGCATTCAGTCAGATCCGGAACTCAGCGACGTTGCTCTGGTGATATTCGACGAATTTCATGAACGTTCCATCCACGCCGATCTGGCGTTGACCTTATGCCTGGACACGCAATCGGCCCTGAACGAAAACTTGAAGCTATTGGTGATGTCGGCCACCATCGATACTGAGGAGGTCAGTCAGTTTTTGGACAATGCGCCGGTCATCCGTTCACAAGGTCGAGCTTATCCGGTGGCGACACACTATTTGCCACAAGCTTTGCCAAGCAATGCTAAATTTAAATGGGATCTGTTGCCGTTGTTGAAGAATTCGGTCTTGCAGGCCATCAAGCAATCCGAAAAAGACCTATTGGTATTTTTGGCCGGCCAGGGGGAAATCAAACAGGCGCAGCAGGCCTTGCAGGAATGTGTGGACGAAAACGAGTTTGCCGTTTTGCCGCTTTATGGCGGATTGAAACCCGAACAGCAGGATCGGGCGATTCAGCCGGATAATCAAGGGCGGCGAAAAATCGTGCTGACCACCAATATCGCCGAAACCAGTTTGACGATTGAAGGCATTGATTGCGTGATTGATTCGGGTTTCGCGCGTAAGCTGTTTTATGACGTCAACAGCGGCATGAGCCGTTTGCACACCCAGCGCATTTCGGCGGCTTCGGCGGAGCAGCGAAAAGGTCGTGCCGGTCGTCTTTATGCCGGTGTTTGTTATCGTTTGTGGAGTGAATCCCAGCAGGCACAGTTGGCACCGTTTGAAGCCGAAGAGATTTGTGTCACCGACCTGTCCGATCTATGTTTGGAACTGGCTTTATGGGGTGTGCAGGATGTGCGCTCACTACGCTGGTTGACGGAACCACCTGCGGCGCACTTTCAGCAAGCGCAACGATTGCTGCAACAGTTAGGTTTGCTAAATAATAAAGGGCAAATCACCGATTTGGGTCAGCAGGCGATGCAGTTTGCCTGTTCGCCGCGATTGGCGAAATTGTTATTGGTCGCCAAGGTCTCTGCTGACGAAAAGTTACAGCAGCTGGCCTGTGATGTGGCTGCTTTGTTGGCGGAACGTGATGTGTTGCAGGGCCGCGATTCGGGGGCGGATTTGACCAGCCGTTTATTGGCGCTTAAAGCTTACCGCCAAGACCGAAACCGTGCTAAAAGCGAGTATCAGATTTCGGTTTCGGCAATGGAACAGGCCTTGTTGAACAGCCGCAACTGGCAAAGACAGTTGGGTCTAAATGGCAAGATGAATAAATGTGAATACGACCTGATGTTTTTGCAGTCGCAAAGCGGCAAGCTGGTGGCGCAGGCGTTTCCGGACAGGGTGGCGTTGCAGCGTAACGGACAGTTTCGATATTTATTGTCCAACGGCAAAGGAGCGTTACTGGATGAAGCCGATCCCTTAAGCCGCGAGTCTGCTCTGGCGGTGGCCAATATCGACGGTCAAGCCCGCGAAGGGCGGATATTTCTGGCCGCTCCGTTGGACAGGAGCGAGATTGAGAGTCTGTTTGCAGGACAGATCGAAAAACAGGCGGTGTACCGCTATGACGAAAGTCGCAATGAAGTGATCGGAACTTTTCAGACCCAATATCAGGCCTTGGTATTGGCGCAAGCCCCGTTGAAAAAAATGGATGAAGCACAATTGCATGGCTGTTTGCTGGAGACGCTGAAAGCCAAGAAACTGAGTTTATTGCCGTGGAACGAAACTAACCAGGCCTGGTTGAACCGTGTGCGTTGGCTGGCCGCTCAAGAAGGGGCCGCTGAGAGAGGCTTGACGGATTTATCGGAAACTTGGTTGGTTGAAAACCTGCAGGCCTGGTTGGCGCCTTATTTAGCTGGGGTGGACAGCGTCAAAGTCTTGCAGAAAATTGATTTGATGGGAATTTTGCAGGCGCTGTTACCATATGAATTGCAACAGGCTTTGGAGTGTGAGGCGCCACTGTTTTATGTGACTCCATCGGGTAAAAAAGTCAGGATTCGTTATGCACTCGGCCAGAACCCGACGGTGTCCGTGCCTTTGCAAGAACTGTTTGGTGAATTGCAATCGCCCCGGTTGGCTTGGGGTTCCGTGCCTCTGACATTTGAACTCTTGTCTCCGGCCCGTCGGCCCATACAGGTCACCGCCGACTTGGCAAATTTCTGGCAAAACTCCTATTTCGAGATTGCCAAAGAGATGCGCGGCCGTTATCCGAAGCACCGTTGGCCGGAAGAACCCTTGCTAGAAAAAGCGGGGCGCTCGCTTCAATCAAAACGATGAAGTCTATGGTTGTTTAGGGCATGGAAGATGGTCATGAATTATTCAAAATGTCATTTTTTATGTTATTGCACTGTTGTAGGCTTTCAATTACCATTCAATCAATAAGTGTAATTGCCGTTAATAAATAAAATATATCAACATAAGAGCATTACTGAGTGTTTAGGGCTAATAGATTAACCAGACACTTATCACAACATATTTTTACAATAAATAGGGGTTTCCATGCTTAAGACCATTCGCGCTAAATTGCTGGCCAGTTTCATATTGCTGACTGTGCTGGTAATTGCCATGTCAATCTTCAGTGTCACCAAAATTAACGAATCCGCCAGCGGTTTTAAACAATACCGTGAAATCGCCAAAGATGCGGTTTTGGCGGGACGTGTTCAGGCCAATATGCTGATGGTGCGCATGAACGTCAAGGATTATTTGATTAACCCGGTTGATAAGGAAGTGGAAGAGTTCACCAAATATTTTGACCGCACGTATGGATTTATTCAGGAAGCTCAAGTGAGCATTGAAAACCCTGAACGAGCCAAGTTAGTGGATCAGGTGGATGAAGGTCTGTTGACCTATAAGGCTGAATTTGAGAAAGTTCAGGCGCTGATGAAGCAACGCAATGATATCGTGTTCAATAACATGAATGTAAACGGTAAATCCATGGAGCAGTTGCTGACAGCCATTAAACACTCTGCTAGAGAAGATGCTGATTTGGCGGTCGCGTTTGCTGCGTCGGATGGTTTAAGAAACCTGTTGTTGGCGAGACTCTATGCAGTCAAGTTCATTGAGAGCAACGCCGTTAAGGACATGGATCGCACCTTGTCTGAATTCACGGAGCTTTCTAAGCAGATGAAGAAACTTGCTCTAAACGTTGAAAATCCGAATCGTATCCAGCAGCTTGCCGAGCTGGATAGCTTGATCGAAACCTACACTAAGGGTGTCAAACAACTTAACCAGGTGATTAACGACCGTAATCAGATTGTTGAAGAAAAATTGAATGTGATCGGGCCTGATATCGCCACATGGTCGGAAGACATCAAGCTGTCGATTAAAGACGATCAGGATCGAATCGGGCCGATGGTTCAGGCATTGAATGACAGCATCATTCAGGTCATGTCAATCGTGGCAGTGGTGATTACACTGTTCTCGATTTTAATCGCCATTTTCATTCCTCGTAGTATCAGTCGCGGGCTGGGCAGTATTCAGACTAAGCTTGCCCAGGTTAGTGATAGCGGTGATTTCTCGATTCGAGCCGATCAACAGAGAGAAGATGAAATTGGAGATATGGGGCGTTCGGTCAACGAATTGTTGACCAATATGCAGAATGCGATTGAGGAATCCAATAAGGTGGTGACGGCGATTGCGCGTGGGGAGTTCGACCAGCGCATTGAATTGGATTTGAGAGGAGATCTGGACACCTTGAAACGCGGCATCAACGATTCTGCGGATTCAGTCAATGAAACCATGGGCGAGCTTGGCAAGGTTATGGAGTCGATGAATAACGGCGACTTTAATGTCAAGGTCGATGCCGATGTACAGGGTGACTTCTTGAAGATGGTCAATAATGTCTCCTCGACGATGAACTCTCTGAATGCCACCATTGGTGCCATTATCGATGTCATGAATTACATGCAGCAAGGTAAGTTCGAGCATCGTGTAGATGTTGAAGCTCGAGGGGATTTGTTGACGCTGAAAGATGGAATCAATGTTTCCATGGATGCGCTGGAAAACGCCATCAAAGACGTGACCCGTGTTGTAGTGTCACAGTCAGAGGGGGATTTGACGCAAAATATCGAGGGTGAATACCATGGTGAATTGCGTGTATTGAAAGAGGCAGTCAACGCCACCACGGAGCGTTTGTTGAATGTGGTGACACAAGCGGTGAACGCGACCCAAGTTGTGAATATGGCCTCCAGTGAAGTTTCCCAAGGTGCATTGGATCTGAGTCAGCGTGTTCAGGAGCAGGCTGCGGCCTTGGAAGAAACTTCTTCCACCATGGAAGAGATGAATTCTGCCGTGCAAAACAACACCGAGCATTCCAAAGAGGCTTCCGGAGTGGCTCACGCTGTGCAGAATAAAACTACTGAAGGCACGGAGGTCATGCAGCAGACAATTCAGGCGATGAATGCGATTCAAGAATCCAGTCACAAGATTTCCGATATTGTGACTTTGATCGATAGCATTGCCTTCCAGACCAACCTGTTGGCATTAAATGCCGCCGTTGAAGCGGCCAGGGCCGGTGATCACGGGCGTGGTTTTGCGGTGGTCGCCGGTGAGGTACGCGCTTTGGCGCAGAAGTCTGCCGAGGCGGCCAAAGACATCACCGCACTCATCAATGAGAGTGTGACACGTATTGACCAAGGAACCAAGTTGGCTTCCGAATCGGGTGAGATGCTGGTTGATATTAACGCGTCGGTCAGAGACGTGGCGAATATGATTGAGCAAATCGCGCAGGCTTCCGTCCAGCAGATGGAAGGGATTGAGCAGGTTCATAAAGCCGTCAGCCAGATTGATGAAGTGACCCAGCAAAATGCGGCGCTGGTGGAGCAGACTTCGGCGGCTTCGGAAAGTATGAGTGAGCAGGCGGGCATTTTGGCGAAAGACATGTCGTTCTTTAATATCGGTCAAAGCGCCCAGGCGTTGCCCAACAAAAAGGCTGAGAACAAAAAAGTGGCTCTCCAGAAACCCGATTCCAGTCAGTTAAAAAGTGCGTCGGAAGCAAAGGCTGTAGAAGCGAAACCGGCTGCGAAACCGGTTAGTCAACCTGCGCCTAAAGCTGAAAAAAGTGACTCGGTTCCGACTGCATCGTTCAGCAAGAGCGATGAAGAGTGGGAAGATTTTTAAAGCGAATCACTTGCTTTGATCAATTTAAAGGCCAACGCTCTGTTGGCCTTTTTTGTATTCGGCCTTTAAGTGTATGATTAGGTGTGTTGAATTTTGAAGTGCTTGAATTGTTTTTTGCCTAGGTGCTGGCATAAACCGGCAGGCCTGTTAATTTAGAAGCGTATTAGAGCATTAAGGGAAGGATATGTTACGAAATAAAAATGGCTTGTTACTGTTACTGGCCTGGGTGATGGGTCTGGCGGGTTTGGTATTTGGTTTGGTACTGGAACCCATTTGGTTTGCACGTTTCGGTAGCTTGATGGTGTTGTTTGCGGTGATGAGTGAATATGCATTGCTGCACGGTGAATTGGATCTTTTGTATCAGCGTTTGGAAAAGGTGCAGGCTGAAGACGACATGCCGGATTTGACGCCCTCCAAATGGCATCGCAAAAAAGTTTGGTTATCGCATCTCACGGTTATTTTGGGAACCCTGATTTGGGGCTTTGGGGATCTACTGCTGTAACTGCCGATATTAACGGTTGCTCTGGTAAAGATGCCAGTCAATCCATGGGAACCAATTGATTGGCGCCTATTTATTTCCAATTGCCTTAAGATTTCTGCATAATGAAAGCGTAAGTAAATTGGATAATCGAATAAGCCGTTAAGATTCTTAAGCCGGTTTATTTGTCATGTAACACTTTGGAGAGATCAATGAAAGACATGCAGAATGGATTCAAACGGAATTTGGTGGCCGCGAGTTTGGCTTCCTTAATGATGTTGGGGATGGCGGGTTGTTCAGATGATGATAAAACCGAACATACTTCCGAGAGCGGAGCGGGTGTGAGCCAGCCTTCTTCGGCTCAGCCGAGCGCTGCGGATGTGAAGCAACCTGAGCCGGTTGTGGTTCCGGAAGTGGAAAAAGCCGTTGAGGCCACCACTGAAAAAGCGGAAGAAGTGGTTGAGAAAGTGGAGCAGGCGGTGACGCAAGAAGTTGAAGAGGTGGTTGAAACCGTAGAAGAAGCGGCGGCACCTGCCAAGTCCGGTTCCAATCTGTATGCGACCTGTATCGGTTGCCATGGTGCCAGCGGTGAGGGTGGCGTAGGCCCTAAACTGGCCGGGCAGTCAAAAGAGGACATCGCTTCCAAACTGGCTAAATACAAAGCCGGTGAACAGTTGGGTGCCATGACGGCGATGATGGCGCCAATGGCAACCGGATTAAGTGATGAAGATATTCAGACGGTATCGGAATATATCGCCGGTTTTTAAATATCGGTTAAACAGTGAAAACAGGCTGAATTAATCGATTTTAATCTTAAAAGGGAGCTTAGGCTCCCTTTTTTTGTTGGCTTTGACCCGTCTAGAAAACGGCCTGTCGGCCACTTGAGTGGTTATTTTTTGGCCTCCGTAGAAGCAGGGCGTTTGTATTTTCCCCAATTCTGGCTGGCCTCAATATATAGCTGTTCGACTTTTTCCCGTGCCCATGGGGTTTTACGTAAAAACGTCAGACTGGATTTTAGGCTGGGATCGTATTGAAAGCAGCGGATTGGAATGCGTTCCGCCAATTCTTCCCAACCGTAATGTGCATGCAGTTGGGAGACGATCTCCTTGAGGCTCAGGCCGTGAAGCGGATTATTGGGTTGCTTTTTGGTGTGGGCAAGATCGGGTTTTGGGGCGGTTTTTGGGGTTTGGGTCTTGGTCATTTTTTCTCGGCAAATTTCATTTGTTTTTGGCTTCGATCCATTGTGCCATATATTGAGTGCTTTTATGGTGGTGATGACGTAGCATGGCTCCGATGAAGTTATGTTGGCGATGTGTGGTCAGGTTGGCTTGTATGGTTTCGATGACCTGCAACATGGCAGAGCCGGTTGAAGTTTCGCAGTATTGGGTTTGACCCAGCTTGATGGCGTTTTGTTGCGCTTCATACCAGGCCTGTTCATTTTGATAGAGATTGATCGCCTGTTCTACCAGTTCGGTTTCTGTGCGGCCGATGAATCCCGGCCAGTCTTGCACGGAGCTTTCTGCGGGCAGCATGCCTTCACTGCCGATGGGCGTGGTGATGCTGGGGGTGCCGCATAACATGGCCTCGGCCAATTTGCCTTTGATGCCCGCGCCAAAACGCAAGGGTGCGAGGCAAACTCGTGCCTGCTGCATCACCGGCCAGACCGATTCCGCCCAGCCTTGCACATGAAAGCCTTGTTTGGGGTTGTGAAAGTCGGTGACTTTTTTGGCTGGATAAGCGCCGTAAATATGCAGTTCCGTGTGTGGCAATGCCTCTCTTATTTTTGGCCATAGGTTCTGTTTGAGCCATATCACCGAATCCCAGTTGGGCGCATGGCGGAAGTTGCCGATGAATACGAAGTTCTGGCGTTGTTCGAAGTCGGGAGTTTCCAATTTGTCAGGAGTCGGGTAGAGAAATGGCAGGGTGAAAAGCAGATTCGCATTGACCTGAAAGGCCTGCTGCAGGAGTTGGCTCTCGAACTTGGAGATCATCAAGGTCAGGTCGCTACGAAAAATTGATGCTATTTCACGCTGTGCGGCATCGCTGCTCGCCATGTCTTCAAATAATTTCTGAGGGTTCTGCTCCCAAAGCGCCTCCAAAGAGGACGTTGTTTTTTTTAAAAGCGCTTTCAGGTTGGTTTGGCGTGCTTCACGCAAACTGTGTAAATCTTCGGTGTTGAGGATTCTCAGGGCGTTAGGGCAGTGTTTTTCGACCCGCCAACCGAATTGTTCTTCCATCATGAAGCGGTCAAATAGAACGATATCGGGACTGAGTTGTTGAACGAAGTCATCAAAGCTGGCGTGGTTGAGTTGGATGGCTTGTGAAATGACGCCAAGTTGGCTCAGGTCTTGAGCGTGTTCACCGAGTTTGGCCGGGCTGGCGAAGGTGATGTTGAAGCCGTGCTTTAGAAACAATTGAATCAGTTGCATCATGCGGGTGCCCGCGGCCGACGAGTTGGGTTCCGGCCAAACATAACCGATGATTAAGAGTGTTTGTTTCATAGGGGTAAGTACTTTAAAAACTGAAAGGTTGCGGGTGTGTGCATAGTATAAAGCGTTTTGACGGGTTTTGAGGCATGTTACACTGTGCGATTGTGCAAATTGGCGAGTCGTTCGGATGGGGTTAAAAAACAGCAACCATCGCTTTGGACAGAAATGGAATCAATACTAAAATCAGCAACGGATTAAACAATGGCAGTCACCATCAGCGATCAAAAACACAACCAGATCATGAAACGTCGTAAAGCCTACATGGATCGAAGAATTCAGGAATCAAACGAAGAGTGCGGGATTGTGCTGGTTAATACCGGAGATGGCAAAGGCAAGAGCAGTTCGGCTTTCGGCATGGTAGCGCGTGCATTAGGACACGGCATGAAGGTGGCGGTGATTCAATTCATTAAGGGTGCCATGAGTACCGGTGAAGAGCAGTTTTTCAAACGCTTTCCTGAAGAGGTGGTGTTCAAGGCGATGGGCGAAGGCTTTACCTGGGATACCCAGGATCGCAGTCGTGATATTGAAATTTGCCGCATCGCCTGGGATGAAGCCAGAAAATACCTGCAAGATCCGAATTTTGAGTTGGTGGTGCTGGATGAGTTGAACATCGCGCTGAGTTACGGTTATCTGCAATGGTCGGATATTGAAGAGGATATCCTGAAGCGTCCACAACACCAGCATGTGGTGATCACCGGCCGCGGTGCGCCGGCTGAGTTGATTGAACTGGCTGATACCGTGACCGAAATGGGGCTGGTTAAGCATGCTTTTGAAAACGGTATTAAGGCGCAGAACGGAATTGAGATGTAAACATTGAAAATCGCCTGTCCAGCTATTATATAGATTGGATTACCCCCTTTGTTCATTCAAGGAATTCATATGTTGAAAAAAACAAACCTTAAGACCGGATTGATCGGTCTGATTGCTTTACAAGCCTTAAGTGTTTCGCCGCTGGCGAGTGCCGGTGTGTGGGAGAACATCAAGTCGGATGCTGCAAACGCTTGGGAAGCCACCAAAGAGACATCCAGCGAGCTGGCCGATGATGTGGTGGAAAGCACGCAAGTGGGCATTGAAAAAGCCAAGAAACTGGGCGAAAAGCAAACCTACGTCGATACCTGGGAAGGCATCAAAGCTTCCGCGGCCGACCCGGAATCGCCTGAAACTGATGAAGCCGGGATTCCACAATAAGTTATTTACTACCATTTAGGGGAAGAAAATGAAGTTCAACTGGAATTTTAAAAGTTGGAGCCTGATGTTGGGTGCGATGCTGATCGTACTTGCGGGTTCGGGGTGTGAAAAGGTCACCAATAGTGCGAAAAATATTCAGTCTGACTGGATTGGCCTGGATCGAACCGTTGAAGTGTACAGTTGCATGACCGGTAAATTGTTGAAAGTTTATCAAGGGCATGTGCGCTTGAACCCCGAAGATCAGTACGGCGCTTCTTTGTTGGTCAACGGTAAAAAGCTGCACACTAATCTGTGTTATATTATTTCCGAAAAAGGCCTTAAAGAGGAGCCTTTGCCGATGGATTCGCTAGGGGTCGTCAAGCAATAGGCTTTGAGGCGTTGTTTAACTTAATAAGTAGATTTATTTAATCATGAAACCCATTCTGAAATTAGCAGGCCTGTTCGTTTTTGGCGTTACGGTCTTGAGTTTATCCGCATGTTCCACGGTGCAAAGCCAGCAGGTGGATGAAGAGACGTTTTATCTGACCGAATTCTACAGTGAGCCGGTTACCGGCTTTGACAGTTGGTCATTGCGCCGCCAAGCCAAAGAGAGTTGCCCGAAAGGCTATGTGTATCTGTTGCGCAAGGCGGGCAAGTCTTCGGAATTCGCCAAGCAGCACTTTGAATGTGTTGGCGGCAAGAATTGCGAATACGCAATGGAATGGCGCATTCAATGCAGCGACAAGCCGGAAGAGAAATTCTCCCTCTTCGGGAAAAGCTAATTGCCCCGTGACGGGCAAAGCGAAGGGCGCATGGCGACAGGCCAGCCGCCAAAACATGAAGACAAATCGTAAAATTGAATCAATAAGGGTTTTGAATTGGCACGGCATTACTTCTGGTTGTTGTTACTAAGTGGATTTGCCGTTTGGCAAGCTTATCAAATCCCCAGTTGGCCCTTAGGCTGGCAGGCTTTATTGGATTATGCCCCTTATGCGGTGGCCGCGATTGGTGTGTTTGTCAGTCTGCTTCTCAACCGCATGCAGCCGGTATTTTTACTGGTGAATCTGTTATTGGTCGTGTTTTTGATGAGCGACCTGGTTCCATTGCCTTTGAACAGTACCGCGCAAGCACTGCGTTTTCCTTTGGTGAGTCTGCTGATTCCAATCAATATCCTGCTGTGGATTCTGCTGCCTGAGCGCGGCGTCAAACATCACGCTTACAATCTATTTCTGACAGGCCTGTTGGTTTTACAAGGTGTCGGCATTTACTGGATGATGCAGAATTTATCGTTTGAGACGGTTCAGTTTCTTGCCAAGCCGGTGAGCACTGATTTGGACTCGCCGTTTAAAATGCCGATGCTTAGCACGGTGGTGATGCTGGTGGTGGCCAATCTGATGATTATTCGTTTGGCGATGATGCGTAAGGCTAGAGTGCTGGATCAGGTGGCGTTGTTTGTGTTGATTCTGGTGGCCGTCGGGCTCAACAATGCGGCGCAATATGGCCTGTTGAACTGGCTGATTACGATTGCCGCCTTGATGATTGTATTGTCGGTTGTGTTTGACACCCATCAGATTGCCTATACCGATGAATTAACCGGTATGGCCGGACGTCGCGCGCTGTTTGAATCCTTTATGGGGTTGGGGCGGCGTTATTCGATCGCCATGATCGACATCGATCATTTCAAGAAGTTCAACGATACCTATGGACACGATATCGGCGATTTGGTGTTGCGCACCGTCAGCAAGGTGCTCAACCAGGTTGGATCGGGTGGTAAAGCCTATCGTTTTGGCGGTGAGGAATTTACCGTGGTGTTCACCAATAAAACTCCGGAACAAGCTCGTCCGATTCTGGATGAGTTACGCAAGCAGGTTGAAGCCACCGATCTACGCTTTAAACACAAGAATCAGGACACCTCCACCAAGGTGACCGTGAGTATCGGCGTGGCCGAGAAAACTGCGGATATTAAGTCGCCGGAAGAGGTCGTTAAAGCGGCAGATCAGGCGCTCTATCAAGCCAAAGAGATGGGGCGTAACCGGGTGGTGGTTTCCGGCGATCCGGCTGAGAAAGTGATTAAAAGAGGACAGAAAAGTGCAAGAATCCGCAAACGAAAAAGTTGATCAGAATCCAGCTCCACCATTGACGGTAGGCGAGAACAGTGAGGTTGAAATCGGTTTTAAACTCACGCTAATCGACGGCACGGTGGTGGAAGAGACCGAAGGTGATGAGACCTTCCGGTTTACCATTGGTGATAACACCTTTATCAACAAACTGGATGAGTTGTTGATTGGTCTGGAAGTCGGCACCACCGGAACCTTCACCTTGCCGCCCGAGCAGGCTTTTGGTCAAATTGATCCGGCAAACTTGCAGAGCATGTCTCGTTCGGACTTTCCGGCAGATATGGAAATGGAAGAGGGCTATGTGATTGGCTTTAATACGCCCACCGGAGAAGAGGTGCCCGGCAAGGTGCATGAATTAAAAGGGGAGGAAGTGGTGATCGATTTCAACCATCCTCTTGCCGGACAGATGATTGTATTCAAAGCGACTACAAAGCGATTCATTCATAAACCGACAGGCCTGTCGGTTTTCAGGCTTAGAGTCTAATTCTCGTTCTTGGTATCATCCGGGTTATGGTTGTTTGCTTCGTCTGACTGCGACGATTTCCCGGTCTTTGTTGGCACACCGCCATTCTCATGAAATTCACGCATGTGGCCTTCACTGCAAAAGGTGTGTTGGCCATCGAAATACGCCTCCGATTGCGGCAGGTGAATCCCGCACAAAGCGCAACGCACCATCGGCTGACTCTCTTTGGCAGAGGCTGGCTGATCTTTCATCATCGCTTTTTCCCGGTTTTTGGCTCGGATCTCGATCACGCGGTTTAGGGTAAAGCGCAAAATCAGGAAGACTAAAATGACGAATAACAGAAAAACAATGGCTCTCACGGGGCTCTCGCAATGATTTGTTGGTGCAATCATTGTCTAAAAAACATAAAATAAAAGCAATTTATATCTACAAAAAATCCATCGCAACATCATCCTGCCTTTGTGTGAGAATCCGGGCAGGAAATCGGAGACGTTTTTTCACATGAATTTACATGAATATCAATCCAAGTCTTTATTTAAAAAATACGGCATTGCTGTACCCGAAGGCCAGCTCATCACCCAATTGGATGCATTGCAGTCCGCTATGGACACCTTAGGGGGCGAGGCTTGGGTGGTAAAAGCTCAAATCCATGCGGGTGCACGCGGCAAAGCCGGTGGCGTGCGTCTGGTTAAAAGCCGTGAAGAAGCGCATTCCGCTGCAGCCGATTTGTTGGGCAGCTCATTGGCGACCATTCAAACTGCGGGTAAGGCTTTGCCGATCAACAGCTTATTGATTGAAGAGACCTTGGCGATTGAGGAAGAGTTGTATTTGAGTCTGGTGGTGGATCGTGTCACCCGCACGCACACCTTTGTGATCTCAGCCGCCGGCGGCATGGATATTGAAGAGGTCGCGGCCCAGAGTCCGGAAAAGATTTTGAGTGTGCATATTGATCCGACGGTGGGGGTGATGCCTTACCAATGCCGTGAAGTGGCTTTCGCCTTGGGTTTGACCGGCAGTGCCTTTAAGCAGCTGGGACAGTTGATGATGGCTTTTTACAAGCTGGCGTTGGACAAGGATGTGTCGCAAATCGAAATTAACCCGTTGATTCGTACCGCCGACAACGAACTGGTCGCGTTGGACGCTAAGGTGAATATCGATTCCAATGCGCTTTACCGTCAGCCCGGATTGGTAGAGATGCGTGACTTCACGCAGGAAGATGAGCGTGAAGCCAAGGCGTCAGAACACCAGTTGAACTATATCGCCCTGGACGGCGATATCGGTTGTATGGTGAATGGCGCCGGCTTGGCGATGGCGACCATGGACTTGATTAAACTCAATGGCGGAGAGCCGGCCAACTTCTTGGATGTGGGCGGCGGTGCCACACCGGAACGTGTTGCGGAAGCCTTTAAGCTGATTCTGTCTTCTTCGGAAGTGAAGTCGATTTTGGTGAATATTTTTGGTGGCATTGTGCGCTGCGATTTGATTGCCGATGGAATCATTCAAGCGGTTAAGGAAGTGGGCTTGAGCATTCCGGTGGTGGTGCGTCTGGAAGGCACTAATGTGGAATTAGGGAAAGAGATTTTGGCAAACAGTGATGTGAGTATTATTACCGCAGATGGATTGGCGGATGCCGCTAAAAAAGTGGTGGAAGCGGCAGGAGTATCGGCATAATGAGTATTTTGATCAATAAAGACACAAAAGTGATTTGTCAGGGGTTTACCGGTAAGCAAGGCTCTTTTCACTCCGAACAGGCTTTGGCTTACGGCACCAAAATGGTCGGCGGTGTGACCCCAGGTAAGGGAGGGCAAACCCACCTTGGACTGCCGGTCTTCAATACGGTTCGTGAAGCGGTGGAACAGACGGGTGCGGAAGCCTCGATGATTTATGTGCCGCCTGCGTTTGCTGCGGATTCGATTATTGAGGCTATTGCCGCAGGAATCAAAGTGATTACTTGTATCACCGAAGGCATTCCGGTCGCCGATATGCTGAAAGTGCGAGCGGTGTTGGAAAAGTCCGACGCTTATTTGATTGGACCGAACTGTCCGGGACTGATTACCCCAGGAAATGACGGTGAAGGCTGTAAAATCGGCATAATGCCGGGCCATATTCACTTGCCGGGCAAGATTGGGGTGGTGTCGCGCTCTGGAACCCTTACCTATGAAGCGGTACATCAGACCACTCAAAACGGTTTAGGCCAATCGACCTGTGTGGGCATTGGCGGCGACCCGATTCAAGGGATGAACTTTATTGATTGTTTACGTCTGTTCCAAGAGGATCCACAGACCGAAGGCATTATCATGGTCGGCGAAATCGGTGGGCAGGCGGAAGAAGACGCAGCCGAATTCATCAAGGCCCATGTGACCAAGCCGGTGGTAGCCTATATTGCCGGTGTGACCGCCCCAGCGGGTAAACGCATGGGACATGCGGGTGCCATTGTCAGTGGCGGTAAAGGCACGGCAGAAGCCAAATTTGCAGCCTTGGAATCGGCCGGTGTCACAGTGGTGCGTTCTCCGGCGGACTTGGGTCAGGTCATGCGTAAACAGCTTGAGCAAATTGGCTAAAGGTGGTTGCCTTATGGGCGACCGGTAAAATTCACTCGGGATCCAAAACAGTTTGAGAAAGACGCAATGACACAGAATGTTACCATCGTAATGGCGCAGATTAATCCGGTTGTAGGGGATATCTCAGGCAATGTCGAAAAGATATTGAATGCAGCACACACGGCAAAAAACACACATCAAGCCGATATCGTGGTGTTTCCAGAGATGACACTGACCGGCTACCCACCTGAAGATCTGTTGTTGCGTGATGGCCTTTATGCCCAGATCAATCAAGCCTTGTCCGACCTGTGTGAACGGGTAGAAGACGTGGTACTGCTAGTGGGTTATCCAATGATGGATGAATTAGGAGAACGTTTCAATATGGCGGCGTGGATTGAAGGTGGCTTGATTCAGGCCAGCTACATGAAACAGAACCTGCCCAATTACAGCGTCTTCGACGAACAGCGTTATTTTTCTGCGGGCAAGCAGCCCTGTGTGGTGGAATTTAAAGGCATCCGATTTGGGGTGTTGGTCTGTGAAGATATCTGGAAAATCACGCCGGCTACCCAAGCGGTGGATGCAGGCGCGGACATTATTCTTAATTTGAATGCGTCGCCGTTTTCCAATGAAAAGCACCAAGACCGTTTAGAGGTAGTGAGGCGTCGGGTGGACGAAATCAAGAAACCAGTGATTTATGTCAACCAAGTTGGTGGGCAGGATGAGCTGGTATTCGATGGTGGATCCTTTGCGATGTGTGCCGACGGTGAGGTCATGGTGCAGTCACCGGAATTCAAAGAGCAACTCACGCCAGTCAAAGTCATAAAGCAGGCGGATTCTGTGGTGCTTTTGAAAGGTGAACAGGCCGAACTTTATGAGGATGAGGCGCGCATCTACCAGGCGATCATCCAGGGGGTCGGCGACTATGTCAATAAAAACGGTTTTCCAGGCGTTTTGCTGGGACTGTCGGGTGGGATTGATTCGGCTTTGACTTTAGCCGTGGCCGTTGATGCTTTGGGCGCCGACAAGGTTGAGGCGGTGATGATGCCGTTCCGCTATACCGCCGCCATCAGTATGGAAGATGCCGAAAAGCAGGCCAACACCATGGGAGTGAAGTACAGTGTTTTGCCGATTGAGCCGATGTACAATGCCTTTGAGGCAACGCTGGCGGATGCGTTCAAGGGTTACGATGAGGATGTGACCGAAGAGAACTTGCAGGCGCGTATTCGCGGTACCCTGTTGATGGCTTTATCCAATAAGACCGGGAAGATGGTGCTGGCCACCAGTAATAAAAGCGAGGTGGCGGTAGGTTATTCGACGCTTTACGGGGACATGGTCGGCGGTTTTTCACCTTTGAAAGACGTGCCTAAAACCTTGGTTTACCGTCTGGCATCCTATCGCAATACCTTGTCGCCGGTGATTCCTGAAAGGGTCATCACACGTCCGCCATCGGCCGAATTGAGACCGGATCAAAAAGACCAGGATTCTTTGCCGGATTATGATGTGCTCGATGCCATCATCAAAGGTTATGTGAAAGAAGACAAAACGCCCGCTGAAATAGTAGCATTGGGTTACGATGAGCAAGAGGTGCGCCGCGTGATTCGCTTGATTGACCGAAGTGAATACAAACGCAGACAGGCCGCCCCAGGCGTTAAAATCACCCATCGAGCTTTCGGTCGGGATCGCCGTTATCCGATTACCAGCCGTTATTCGGAATGAAAGCTGATCAAGGTTTAAACCCCTAGCCTAGACAGATAGAATTAAAAAAGGCCAGTTCGAATTGAATCGAACTGGCCTTTTTAGCTTCAAGCACTGTTTGAAAATTAAGACGTTATCGGGGCTAGAATATTAATCGAAGATTTCATCAAGGGTAGTGGACATTTTGTCCCACCAAGATGGCTGTTTTTTATTTGCAGAGCCTGGCGCGGGGGCTTCTTCAAGGGCTTGCTCTTCGGCTTGTTGCTGAACATTCAGGTTGAGTTCGTAAACCTTTAGTGTATCCACATAGTTTTGCTGCATGCCAAGTGCGGCATAACTGTCTTTCATTAACTCCAGAGCTTGCAAGTTTATGACCGCTCTTGGGTATTCTTCAATCAGGTAGCGGCAACGGTTGGCAGCGGCCAGATAGGCTTTTTTGGAATAGTAAAACTTGGCCACTTGAAATTCGTGTCTGGCCATGCGGTTACGAATGATGATCAGGCGCTCACTGGCACTTCTAGCATAGTCCGTGTCGGGGAAGCGCGTCAGCAGTTCCTGGTAGTAGTTGAAGGCGCGATCCGTGGACTTGATGTCGCGGTGAGCCGGATCGGTGATGAAACGGTCCAGCCAGCTTTTGATGATGGAATCCGCCGCGACCGCTTTAAGGTAATAGGCATAAGCCAGTTGCTTGTGTTTGGGGTACAGTTTGATGAACTCTTCCAGTTCGCGGATCGCCGATTCCGGTTCGTCATAACGGTAATAGGCGTAGGCCAGTTCCAGATAGGACTGTTCGGCGTAACTCCCGTAAGGGAAGTAGGCCTTGAGTTTTTCATAGTACTGTATGGCGGTATCCCAGTTGCCTTCTTCGAACGCTGTCGTGGCTTCGGTGTAAAATTCTTCGACAGTCATTTCAGAGTCGGGTTTCTCGATCAGTGACGAACAACCGTGCAAAGAAAATGTTAAGGCCAGCACAATGGATAACAGCGATTTTTTCATGTTTCTTAGGTACAATACATAAAATGAATAAGATCAAAATTGTATCACAAATTCACCCGTTCACAGTATTTTAAGGCCTTCAATTGAGTACACAGATTTTAAACGCAGAAATTCCGCAGTCCTGTTTGGGACAGCGCCTGGATGTGGCGATTGCGCCGCTGTTTCCCGATTATTCCAGAAGCCGTATCCAGCAGTGGATCAAAGAGGGCAACCTTAAGGTCGATGGCGAGGTTTGGAGCAAACCTCGCCAAGCCGTTTTGGGTGGAGAAAAGGTCGAACTGATTGCCGAACTTGAAGAGGAAGTGTCGCTTGAAGCCCAGAATATTCCGTTGGATATTGTATACGAAGACGACGCCATTCTGGTTATCAATAAACCGGCAGGCCTGGTTGTGCACCCCGGAGCGGGCAACCCGGATAAAACCCTGTTGAATGCCTTGCTGTTTCATGACAAGCGTCTGCGTGAAGTGCCACGTGCCGGAATCGTGCATCGTCTCGATAAAGAAACCTCGGGTTTAATGGTGGTCGCCAAGACCGTACCGGCACAAACCCATCTGGTTGATCAGTTGCAGCGCCATGCGGTAGAGCGTATTTATGATGCAGTGGTGGTCGGGCACATGATCTCCGGAGGGACGGTTGACAAACCCATTGGACGCAGTCCGCAGGATCGCAAAAAAATGGCGATCAGGTTAATGGGAGGGAAACATGCCGTCAGTCATTATCGCGTCCTGGAACACTTTAGAGAACATACCCGAATCCGCGTTAAGCTGGAAACCGGCAGAACCCACCAGATTCGAGTGCACATGGCCTCGATCGGTTTTCCGCTGATCGGCGACCCGGTTTATGGCAAGCGCATGCGCATCCCCAAACAGATGCTGGAAGACTTTGTTGAAACCCTTAGAAACTTTAAACGTCAAGCGCTGCATGCCGGGGCTTTAAGTTTGACCCACCCGGTCACCGGAAAAACCATGAAGTGGAAAGTGGATATGCCCGAAGACATGCTCGATCTGATTGATACTTTGCGTGACGATATGGAAGAATTTGAATCCAAGCACGCCGGTTATGATGAGTTTGATTACGATTATGGCGTCGAAGTGGAGTGGGTGACGGATGATGACATTCCCAATTGAACAGAGTATGGCGTTCGTTTTTCTTCCGCTCCAAAGCGTTTGCAGTTTGAATGAAAACGGTTGTCGAAAATGATGGATGTTATTCGACCTGACTGGCCGGCTCCAAAATCCATTCGAGCTTTGTGTACGACTCGTTTGGGCGGTGTCAGCCTGCCGCCTTATGACAGTTTCAACCTGGCCACACATGTTGGAGATGCGCCTTCTCTGGTCAGGCAGAATCGTCAAAGACTCAATGATATGGCGCAGCTGCCGGATGCCCCTATGTGGCTTGAACAGATGCATACCGACCGACTAGTGTGTCTCAACGGACAGGATTCGTCTACTTGGGTCGCGCCCAAAGCGGATGCCGCCTGGAGTGACGAGGCGCGAAAAGTGGCGGTCGTGATGACGGCCGATTGCTTGCCACTGTTGGTGACGAATCGTGCCGGCAGTCTGGTGTGTGCGATTCATGCCGGATGGAAAGGGCTTGCCAATGGCATTGTCAGGAAAAGCCTTCTGGCGCTCCCGGAAAACCCTGAAAATCTGTTAGTTTGGATTGGACCGTCGATACGCCAACCGCATTTTGAAGTCGGGCAGGATGTGTTTGAGGTTTTTGCCAAAGACTCACCGCAGAGCGAGCCTTATTTCCAAATACAAACAGTCGGTTCTGTTCCCTCAAAAAACAAATATCTGGCGGATCTGGCAGGCCTGCTCATATTGGAGTTGAAGACTTTGGGAGTGGAGCAGATATACGACAGTGAACTCTGCTCATATGAGGATTCATCACGTTTTTACTCTTATCGTCGAGATGGCCAAACTGGGCGTATGGCCTCTTTAATCTGGCTAGATCCGTCAGACTCGGCTAACTGAGTCTGCTAAGTCTGGGAGCCCCCAAAGCCCGATACAGCATACGGCTTACTTGCCGGTAATCAGATAATATTCGACCCGTTCGACATCTTCCACCAAGCCTGAAATGACAATGCGGTCATGCGCGCGGATCACGGTGTCTTCATCGGGGTTTTCGCCGCGAACATGACCGCGTGCAATGGCATCGACCTGCACATTCATCTCCTCAAAGGGGATCTCCTTCAATGTCTTTCCAACCGCGAATGCGGTCTCCTCGACAAATACCGTATGGATGATGCGGTTCATGATGTGGTGTTCGTCAAGTGGATTGTCGTCCTGGCCTGGGTAGAAATTTTCCAAAATCTTGTAGCGGTCTTTGCGCACCGAACGGGTTTCACGCAGCACTTTGCTGGGCGGCTGGCCGATCATCAGCAATAGGTGAGAGGAGAGCATGATGCTCGATTCAAAGGTATCGGGCACCACTTCTGAGGCGCCGGCCTCCAATAATTCATTGAGGCGTGAATCGTCGATGGTTCGAACCAAGATCGGAATATCTTTATTGATGTGGCGGATCGCGTGCAAAATCTTTAAAGAGGCGTGATAATCGCTGAAAGTGATGATGACGGCCTTGGCCTTATCCAGTCCTGCGGCATGCAGAATACGTTCTTTGGCGGCATCGCCGTAATACACACGTTCCCCGGCGTTGTGGGCTTCATTGACACGTTTGATGTCCATGTCCAACGCGATAAAGGTTTCATTGGCATTATGTAAAAATCGGCTTACAGTCTGGCCGACACGCCCGAAACCACACAGAATCACGTGTTTGGACAGGTGTACATTGTCTTCCGCAATGCTGTGCTCAATGTCGGCATGATTTTGCGAATAGCTGGATTTATGCAGGTAACGTGCGATTTTTCCGTTGAATTTAACAATGAACGGCGAAATCGCCATGCTGATGACTGCGGAAGTCAGCAGGATGTTGCCGGTGTCTTCCGGCAAGAGTTTGTAGGTAAAGGCAAGGGTCATCAGAACCAGACCAAACTCCCCGACCTGTGCCAGAGAGACGGCGGTTCGGGTGGCCACGCCCGGTTTTTTTCCAAACACGCGGGCAATCCCATAGATGATGAAGCCTTTGATGAGGATGATGCCAATCGTCAAGGCAACAATCGACCAGAAATGTTCGATAAGGCGTTCCACCGAAATCAACATCCCGACGGTGACGAAGAACAGGCCGAGCAAAATGTCCTGGAAAGGACGGATATCAGATTCGATCTGGTGACGGTATTCGGTTTCACCCAGCATCATGCCGGCTAAGAACGCCCCCAGAGTCATCGATAAGCCCATCTCTTCGGTCAGCGCGGCTGAACTCAGCGCCACCAATAAAACGGTCAAGGTAAACAGTTCCGAAGATTTGGCCGAAGCCACTTCATGGAACAGAGGCCGCAACAGGTAACGGCCGATGGCATGCATGATGACCACAATCACGATCCCTTTGACAAAAGCGGTGGCTAATGACATGGTCAAAGCATTTTCGCTGCCGCCGCTCATCGCTAAAGCGGGAATCAGGATCAGCAGCGGAATCGCCATAATGTCCTGGAAAATCAGAATGCCCACCGCTGAGCGGCCATGGCGTGACTGGATTTCAGCCTGTTCCGTCAACTGTTTAATGACAATGGCGGTGGAGGAGAGGGCAAAGGCGCAGGCCACCACAATGTTGGTGTTGGTGTCCAATCCGGCCAGCCAGCCGATGGTGAAGAAGGCCACGCCGGTTCCCAGTACCTGTGCGCTGCCCAGGCCAAACACCAGTTTGCGCATGGCGACCATTTGCGAAAGTGAAAACTCGAGACCGATTGAGAACAGCAAAAAGACGATGCCGAATTCCGCTAACAGGGAGATGTTTTCTTCTTTTTCAATCCAGCCAAACCCAAACGGACCGACAATGATCCCGACGATGATATAACTCAGAATGGGCGGAAAGTGCAGTCTGCGGGATATGGAAACGGTAATGACGGCGATGCCGAGCAATAAAACTATGTGTAGAAGAAGGTGGTCGTTCACTCTGTGCCTTGGGTGTTAGCGGTTGTCTTAAACTTCTGCGTTTCAGTTGTCTATAGAGTGGAGGTCAGACCAAAGACCTGAACCATCCAGTCTTACATCAACTATAAAGTATTTTACCTGTTCGCAGAAGACTTCAGATTAAAAATCAATGACTTTCAAAGCGCATTGAGAGATCGATTGCCCGGATGTGTTTGGTGATGGCTCCGGTGGAGATGAAATCCACCTGTGTGCTTGCCAGTTTTTCCAGTTGCTCGATTTCAACATTGCCGGACACCTCAAGTTTGGCACGTCCTTCAACCAGCTTAACCGCTCGATGCATCATTTCGAGGGTGAAGTTGTCCAGCATGATGATGTCGGCGCCGGCATCGACCGCTTGCTGCACTTCGTCCAGGTTTTCGGTTTCGACCTCGACGCTGATCCCGGGATGGCGCTGTTTGGCCGTTTGTACCGCTTGAGCAATGCTGCCAGCCGCCATGATGTGGTTTTCCTTGATGAGGATGGCATCAAACAGACCGATGCGATGATTGGTGCCGCCGCCGCAGGCGACCGCATATTTTTGTGCCATTCTCAAGCCCGGCAAGGTTTTGCGTGTGTCTAAAAGTTGGGTTTTACCGCCTTTGAGTTTGCTGACATACTGAGCCGTGACCGTGGCAGTGGCCGACAAGGTCTGTAAAAAATTCAATGCGGTACGTTCTGCCGTCAGGATATGCCGAGCGGATCCCTTCAAGGTGCACAGCAGTTGATCGGGTGTTACCTGTTCACCTTCGTCCACGAACCAGTTGATGACAATGCTGTCGTCGATTTGCCGGAATACTTCGTTAAACCAAGGTCGGCCGCAGATCACCGCCGCTTCACGACAGATGATACGCGCCGTGGCGTTTTTCTCTTCAGGAATCAAATCCGCGGTCAGGTCGGCATTTTGGATATCTTCCGCCAGGGCGTTTTCAACTGTCTGGGTGAGTGTTTGAAAGTAATCGATGTTTCGCATAATCTGTGTACTCAAGGTCTTTGCCGTTAGTGCCAATTTAAAAGTCTTTATGAGAGCTTTGTACAAGTCAGGGCGCGAGATAAAAAGGCGTAAAAATGTGCGGATTCAAGGCAAAAAATGCAGGTAATAACGTGCTATTGCCCAATTTTTTAACACAGAAGCCGTGCATTTTAACTTTTTTAGTCGTGCCATTGACTCGTGCAAATCTCTCTTTATGGCCTATTCAAGTAGAAATCTATAAAATACGCCAAATTTCGGTATTATACCTTATCCGTTTAGCCTAAAGGGCTAAGGCTGGGTGCGGATTTGAATGGGAGCATTGACATGTACTATGTGGATTTTAAATCAGGCCTGTGTGAGCAGGCGGAATTTATCAAAAGTCCGAATTATGATGAACGGCCGCCTGGGGTGGACGTCGATCTGATTGTCGTGCACGGTATCAGTCTGCCGCCCGATCAATTTGGCGGCCATGCGGTGACGCAGCTGTTTACCAATCAGTTGGATCCGGCTGAGGATCCCTATTTTGAAAGCATCAAGGATCTGAAAGTGTCGGCGCATGTATTGATTCGCCGTGATGGCAGGCTGATTCAGTATGTGCCTTTTCATTGTCGGGCTTGGCATGCCGGGGTTTCCCAGTTTGAAGGGCGTGAGCGTTGTAATGATTTTTCGATTGGGATTGAGTTGGAAGGCACCGATCAGTGTTGTTATACCGCCAGCCAGTACCATGCCTTGGCGGAGTTGATTCAGGGCTTGTGGCAGGCCTATCCCAGTTTGGCCGGGCATAAGGTCGTGGGACATCAGCATATCGCTCCGGGCAGAAAAACCGATCCGGGCCAGTATTTTCAGTGGGTCTCTTTGGCACGGCTGTTGGATGTGCCGCTGACTTGGCAGCATAAAGAATGACTTAAGCGATCCAGCCTTTTTTAGGCGGTTTTTTTTGAGGTTCCGGTTTGGGGTTGAATTTAAGGCACGGAGCTCCGGAGCTTTCCTGAACCACTTGGCTTGGCATTTGTCGGCTTTTAAAGTTAAAAGCCTTGCAACCTCGCGGTTGATTCGCATCCCAGGTGATGTAAAAATGTTGACATTTAAAGCAATCAATCGAATTAGTTTTATTCATAAAGCACGATAAAATTTAGTGAATTAATTAACCGGGGGGTTATGCTATTATTCGTGATAAATATGAGTTATAGCGCATAAATACGTTTGTCGTACGACGGTTTTGTAGTGTACGGCAAGCGAATCCTATAAACGGATTTGGATTTCATTTTACTTTCATTTTGACTTAAAAGGGTACAAACATGAGCAAAGTTGGCCTATTCTACGGAACGGATACAGGTAACACAGAACGCGTTGCAGATATGATTAAGGATAAAATCGGTGCTGACCTGGTTGATGTTCACGATATCGCAACCGCCAGCGCAGAGGATTTTGCCAAATACGATAAGATTATTCTGGGCCAACCAACTTGGTACTACGGTGAATTGCAAAGTAGCTGGGATGATTTCTGGGAAGACTTCAAAGGCATCGATTTCACTGGTAAAACCGTAGCGTGTTTCGGTTTGGGCGACCAGGCGGATTATTCAGAGTACTTTTTGGACGCCATGGGCATGATGCATGACATCGCGGTCGAAAACGGCGCCATCCCGGCGGGTTATACCTCAACCGACGGGTTTGAGTTTGACGAGTCAAAAGCCGTTACCGAAGATGAAGAGTTTTTTGTCGGCTTGGGCATTGATGAAGACCAGCAACCTGAGTTGACAGCCAGTCGAGTGGACGACTGGGTCGATCAGATTAAAGAAGAGTTCGAAATCTGATTTTTTCAGTTTGACTTTAGGTTAAGGGGGTCTTTAAGGGTTTCTGGCCTAATCGAAAAGATAAAAAGATAAAAAGATAAAAAGATAAAAAGATAAAAAGATAAAAACCGCCTTTATGGCGGTTTTTTTATAGATTCTGTCAAGGCTGTTTGAAAATGGACAGGCCTGCCTGTTTTCAGGTTTTAACGCAAACTGATGGCTGGCCAGCCTTTTTGTTTAGCGATGGCGCTTAGGGTATCGTCGGCATCCACCACCACCGGAAAATCGACAATTTCTAAAAGCGGCAAATCGTTGTGTGAATCGGAATAGAAATAACTGCCTTCCAAGGTTTCGCCCTGTTCTTCCAGCCACTCATTGAGGCGTGTTACCTTGCCCTGTTGGAAAGTAGGGGTGCCGGAGACTTCTCCAGTATAACGGTTGTCAATGATCTCGCCTTCGGTCCCCAGCAATTCGGTAATGCCGTAACGTTTGCCAATGGGTCGGGTAATGAAGGTGTTAGTGGCGGTGATAATGAGCAGGCGATCCCCTTGTTTTTTGTGTTTATTAACCAGTTGCTGGGCTTTCGGCAGCAATATGGGATCGATAAAAGTCTGCATGAATTGCTTGTGCCAATCGGCCAGGGTATCCATGCTCTGCTCACTCAAAGGTTTGAGGGCAAAACGTTGGTAGGCCATGATGTCAAGAGACCCCGATTGGTAATCTTGATAAAAGCGATCGTTTTGTTTGGCGAAGTCTTCACCATCAACGTAACCGTTTTTAACTAAAAACTCCCCCCATAAATAATCGCTGTCACCGGCGATAAGGGTGTTGTCGAGATCAAAAATTGCGAGTGCCATCTTTTGCCTGTTCCTAATTATTCTGGGTGCGACAATCCTAAACCATTGATTGGGTAGCCACAAGTCACGCCCTGGCAATTGCGCCATTTATTTTGGCTTGAATCGGGGATAATGGCGACATTAACAAAATTTGGATTGAATATTGAGCGAAATATGGGCAATAATACGGGATATTTGTATTAAAAGTTTTTAAGGCTATTTGTGATAGATCAAGATGGGTATCGACCGAATGTCGGTATTATTATTGTCAATAAAGAAGGCAAGCTCTTTTGGGGCAAGCGCATCCAGCAGGATGCTTGGCAGTTTCCCCAAGGCGGGATTCGTGAACATGAAACCCCTCAACAGGCCGTGTTTAGAGAGCTGAAAGAAGAGGTGGGGCTGGAACCATCCGATGTTCGTGTTTTGGGACGCACTCAGGACTGGTTGACTTATGACTTGCCCAAACACCTGATTCGTCACTACAGTCAGCCGGTGTGTATTGGTCAAAAGCAGATCTGGTTCATGTTGGGTTTGGAGGGCAATTCGGACCGTATCGATCTCGGATTGCACGAAAGCCCGGAGTTTGAAGACTGGACATGGGTGGATTATTGGCGCCCGGTTCAGGAAGTGGTGTGTTTCAAACAGGCGGTCTATCATCAGGCTCTGACGGAACTTGAAGACGTACTTGACAAGTTTTGGCTGCCTAAATAAGTACTTAACAAGTGTTTGACTCGGTATGCGGCACGTTTTTGTGTTTAAAACCGACCTGGCATCGTTCGTGAAAGCCCCGATTTCGGGGCTTTTTTGTATCGGTTTTCAGGGTGTTTTAAGGATGGAAATACAAAATATTCAATTGCTTAGCGAAACCATGCAGAATAGGCAGGCCTGCCGGTTCCGCTTTAAATGTAAAAATGGCGTAAAAAATGTTATTATGCCACAACTTTATTGAACCCAGTGATGCGGTAATATTCGTCTTTTTTGGCGGTTGTTGAGTTTATAAAAGACCTCACGGCGGAAACGCCGAACGCTGTTAAATAAGTAAACCAAATCCTTTGTTCAACGTCTTGGCAATACTAAGTAGCTGGAACCCTAGACGTTTAATTTTTGTTGGCGGTATGGATACGACCTATCTGTACTGACTTTGCTTCAGGCCCACCCAGCACCTGGAGATTAATGATCCAACCCATGAGGTACGCACATCATGAGCGAAAATTTTGTAGACCAAGATCCACAAGAAACACAAGAGTGGATTGATGCCTTAGAAGCCGTTGTCGATTTTGAAGGCACGGACAAGGCGCAACACATTATCGCAAGCCTAATCGAAAAAGCCCGTGTTCACGGCATCGACATTCCTTATTCGGCTAACACGCCTTATATCAATACCATTTCCGAAGAAGAGCAGGTCAACTACCCAGGCGATATGAGCCTTGAGCAGAAGTTGCGTGCGATTTTACGCTGGAATGCGATGGCCACCGTGTCGGGAGCCAATAAGAATACTAGTGTGGGTGGTCACATCGCCTCGTATGCTTCTAGTTGTACCTTGTATGAAGTGGGAATGAACCACTTCTTCAAAGGTCCTAAGCATGAGCAGGGTGCCGATATGGTTTTCTTCCAGGGGCATACCGCTCCGGGCATGTATGCGCGTTCTTTCCTTGAGGGACGTTTAAATGAAGAGCAGTTGAGGAACTACCGCCAGGAAGTGGACGGTAACGGCCTGTCTTCCTATCCGCACCCTTGGTTGATGAACGATTACTGGCAGTTCCCGACGGTTTCTATGGGGCTTGGACCACTCATGGCGATCTACCAGGCACGTTTCATGAAATATATGCAGGCACGTGGTTTGGCTGAAACCACAGGTCGTAAAGTCTGGGCGTTTTTGGGCGACGGTGAGATGGATGAGCCGGAATCTCGTGGTGCCATTCAATTGGCCAAACGTGAAAAACTGGACAACCTGGTATTTGTCATCAACTGTAACTTGCAGCGTCTAGATGGGCCGGTTCGTGGTAACGACAGCATCATCGACGAACTTGAAGGCCTGTTCCGCGGTGCGGGTTGGTCTGTGACTAAAGTGATTTGGGGCTCCGGCTGGGATCGCCTGTTGGCCAAAGACAAAACCGGTAAGCTGATTGAACGCATGGGTGAAGTGGTTGACGGTGAATACCAGTCCTACAAAGCCAAAGACGGTGCCTTTGTGCGTAAACACTTCTTCGGCAAGTATCCGGAAACCGCGGCGTTGGTTGAAGATATGACCGATGACGAAATCTTCAAGTTAAGCCGTGGTGGTCATTCACCGCGTAAAATCTACAACGCTTACAAACGCGCTTCGGAAATCGTCGGCAAGCCGACCGTGATCCTGGCCAAAACAATCAAAGGTTACGGCATGGGGCCTTATGGTGAAGCGGCCAATACCGCCCACCAGCAGAAAAAATTGGACGTGGAAGGTTACAAATACTTCCGTGACCGTTTTGCGATCCCGATTTCCGATGACGAATTGGAAAACGGGCCGGTGCCTTTCTATCGTCCGGACGAAGATTCCGACGTCATGAAGTATATGCGTGAGCGCCGTGAAGAAATGGGCGGTTCTTTACCGTCCCGTCAAGACAACGCCGAAGCTTTACCGGTTCCCGCGTTGGATGTCTTCAAAATGTTGACGGACGGTACCGGCGAACGTGAAATGTCCACGACTATGGCATTCGTTCGTATCATCTCGATTCTATTGCGTGACAAAACACTTGGCCCGCGTGTCGTGCCGATCATTCCGGATGAGGCGCGTACTTTCGGTATGGAAGGTCTGTTCCGTCAGGTGGGTATTTACGATCCGGCCGGTCAGCTTTATGAGCCGATGGATGCCGATCAGCTGATGTGGTACAAAGAATCTGCCAGCGGACAAGTATTTGAAGAAGGGATCAATGAAGCCGGTGCGATGGCTAACTGGGTCGCGGCTTCTACCGCTTATGCCAACTACGGCGTGAGCATGATTCCGTTCTATATTTACTACTCCATGTTCGGTTTCCAACGTATCGGTGACTTGGCTTGGGCAGCAGGTGATTCCCGTGCACGCGGTTTCCTAATGGGGGGTACGGCAGGTCGTACCACCCTTGAAGGTGAAGGTCTTCAGCATCAGGATGGTCACAACTTGGTACAGTTTGACCACATTCCTAACTGCATGTCTTACGACCCGACTTTCGCATATGAAATGGCGGTGATCATTCGTGACGGTATCAAGCGCATGTTCCATGAAAAAGAGGACGTGTTCTACTACATCACCGCCATGAACGAAAACTACTCGCACCCTGAAATGCCGGAAGGTTCCGAAGAAGGCATTCTGAAAGGTCTGTATTCGTTCAAGAAATCGGAAGCCAAGCATAAGAATAAAGTTCAGCTGATGGGCTCGGGAACCATTTTCCGTGAAGTCATCGCTGCGGCTGAAATGCTTGAAAACGAATGGGATGTCGCGGCCGATATCTGGGGTGCGCCAAGTTTCAATATGTTGCGTCGTGACGGTGTTGAAACCACACGTTGGAATATGTTGAACCCGACGGAAGCGCCAAAACAGCCTTATGTGACTGAAACCCTTTCAGGCGCAGAAGGTCCGTTTATTGCGGCAACGGATTATATCCGTGACTATCCAGAGCGTATTCGTCAATACGTTCCGGGTGAATTTTATGTATTGGGTACGGACGGCTTTGGTCGTTCCGATACCCGTGAACAACTGCGTAAGTTCTTTGAAGTGAATCGCTACTATGTGGTCGTGCAAGCGCTGAAAGCGCTGGCCGATGCCGGCAGCATCAAAGCAGACGTGGTGGCTCAAGCTATCGAGAAATATGGTATCGATAGCGCGAAACCTTATCCGGTTCACGCTTAATGTCCTAAGCCGTTGTCTCATTGCAGAGTCAGCGGCTTTTTTACACAGGTTTTAATCTGACTTAGGTCGACATTAAATCGGTAAATATTTAAGAATATCCGATACATAGAATTTACAAAGGAAGTTCGAACAATGGCTATACAGCAAATTACTATTCCTGATATCGGTGATTTTGATTCGGTTGAAATCATCGAAATCCTTGTGTCTGCGGGCGATACGGTTGCCGTAGACGATTCTCTTTTAACCTTGGAATCCGATAAAGCCACCATGGAAATTCCGTCTCCGGTAGCCGGAACGGTCAAAAAAGTGGCGGTATCAATTGGCGATTCGGTTTCCGAAGGCGATTACGTTTTAGATATCGAAGTGTCCGGTGACGCGGCGGCGCCTGCCGAAGAAAAGCCGGCTGAAAAAGCACCTGAACCCGCTAAGCCAGCATCTGCTCCGGCCGCAGAAACACCAAAACCGGAACCGGTTCCGCAAGCCGCACCTCCGGTTCCGGTTGCGCCCGTTGCCAATAAATTGGTGAATGCGCAATCCATGGGCGCCAAATCTCACGCCTCGCCATCGGTACGTGCTTTCGCACGTAAATTGGGTGTGGATCTATCGAATGTGTCTGGAACGGGCCCTAAAGGCCGTATTCAACAGAACGATGTGGAAGCGGCAATCAAAGCGGTCATGTCCGGCCAGAAAGCGGCACCGGGACAAGCGACCGGTGGCGCGGGCATTCCTCCGATTCCGGCGGTCGATTTCAGCCAGTTTGGCGAAACCGAAACCGAAGAGCTGGGTCGTATCAAGAAGATTTCCGGTAAGTTCCTGCACGCCAGCTGGCTGAACGTGCCTCACGTCACCCAGTTTGACGAGTGTGACATCACCGAGATGGATCAGTTCCGTAAAGATCAAAAAGCCGTGGCCGAGAAGCAGGGCATCAAACTGACACCGCTGGTTTTTGTGATGAAAGCCGTGGTCAAAGCCTTGCAGGATTACCCAAGTTTCAACGCTTCCTTGTCGGAAGACGCGCAATCAATCATCAAGAAAGGCTATTACAACATCGGTATCGCGGTGGATACGCCAAATGGCTTGATGGTGCCGGTCGTCAAAGACGTCGACAAGAAAGGCATTTACGAGTTGTCTCGTGATTTGATGGAAATCTCCGCTAAAGCGCGTGACGGTAAATTGGGGCCTAAGGACATGTCCGGCGGAACCTTCACCATCTCAAGTTTGGGCGGTATCGGCGGTACCCAGTTCACGCCGATCGTCAATGCGCCTGAAGTGGCCATCATGGGGCTTTCAAAAGCCAAGATGCAGCCGGTTTGGAACGGTAACGAATTTGTACCGCGTCTGATCATGCCATTTAGCGTCTCTTACGACCATCGCGCCATTGACGGTGCCGAAGGGGTACGTTTCACGACCACGGTTGGCCAATACCTGTCTGACCTACGCCAATTGATTCTTTAGGAGCTAACTGATGAGTAAAATTGTAGACATCGTCGTTCCAGACATTGGTGACTTTGCAGAAGTCGATATTATCGAAGTCTTGGTTGCGGCCGGTGAAGAAGTGGCGCAGGATGATTCGCTGGTTACGCTAGAATCCGATAAAGCCACCATGGAAATCCCAGCACCGTTTGCCGGTAAAGTGGTGACGTTTACGGCCGCCGTGGGCGATAAGGTGAAAGAGGGGTCTATTCTCGGTACCATCGAAATCGCTGACAGCGAGTCGGTGGCCGCTAATGTTGAAACCAGCGTGGCCGCTAGTGCGGCTCCGGCAGAAGAGCCGAAAACCGAACAGCCTGCACCGCAAGCCGTTTCCGCCGCCGACCTTCCGCCTGCTGACATGCAGTGCGAAGTCCTGGTTCTGGGGTCCGGCCCTGGCGGTTACACGGCCGCTTTCCGTGCCGCCGACCTTGGCAAGAAAGTGGTGATGATCGAACGTTACGACAACATCGGTGGTGTGTGTTTGAACGTCGGTTGTATTCCGTCCAAAGCCTTGTTGCACATGTCGGTCGTGTTGAACGAAACCCGTGAAATGGGTGCGCATGGTATCACCTTTGCCGAACCGAAAATCGACACCAACAAGATGCGTGAATATAAAGATAGCGTAATCGGTAAGTTGACTGGCGGTTTGGCAGGCCTGGCCAAAGCGCGTAAGGTGGAAGTGGTTCAGGGCTATGGTAAGTTCAGCTCCGCCAATACCGTGACGGTTGAAATGGCGGACGGTTCCAGCAAAACCATCGCATTTGAAAACGCCATTATCGCGGCCGGTTCGCGTGTGGTGAAGCTGCCGTTCATTCCGCATGACGATCCTCGTGTCATGGATTCCACCGACGCCTTGGAACTGGAAGAAGTGCCAAACCGCATGCTGGTCATCGGTGGCGGCATCATCGGTCTGGAAATGGCGCAGGTTTACGATTCACTGGGTGCCAACATCACCGTGGTTGAACTGGGTGACACCATTATCCCGGGTGCGGACAAAGACATCTCCAAACCGCTGCTTAAGAAAATCAAAAAGCAGTACGAAAACATTTACCTGAAATCGAAAGTGACTAACGTCGAAGCCAAAGAAGAAGGCTTGGTGGTCACGTTTGAAGGTAAGGATTGTCCTGAAACCGATACCTTCGACCGTATTCTGGTGGCCGTCGGTCGTGCGCCGAACGGTAAACTGATCGACGCCGACAAGGCGGGGGTTGCGGTTAACGATTGGGGCTTCATCGAAGTCGACGAACGTCAAAAAACCAATGTAGACCACATTTACGCCATCGGTGATATCGTCGGTCAGCCAATGCTGGCACACAAAGCGGTGCACGAAGGTAAAGTGGCGGCAGAAGTCATTAACGGCATGCCATCGGCCTTTACGCCAATGAGCATTCCCTCGGTCGCCTATACCGATCCGGAAGTGGCTTGGGCGGGTAAAACCGAACAAGAACTTAAAGACGAAGGCATTGAATACGAGAAGGGCGCTTTCCCATGGGCCGCTTCCGGACGTAGCTTGAGTTTAGGTCGTGACGAAGGCATGACCAAAGCCTTGTTCTGTGCCGAAACGCATCGCTTATTGGGTTGCGGCATCGTCGGGCCAAACGCCGGTGAATTAATCGCCGAAGCCATGCTGGCGATTGAAATGGGCGCGGATATGCAAGACATCGGCCTGACCATCCATCCACATCCAACGCTAAGTGAAACCATCTGTTTCGCAGCCGAGATGGCGGAAGGAACGATTACGGACTTGATGCCACCTAAAAAGAAAAAATAAGCAGGCCTGCCTATTTTCACTTTTAAGAAACCCGCTTTTTAGCGGGTTTTTTATTATGTATGTTTCACTATCTACACCGCCATGAATTTTATTCAAAAGCTATTTTAAGATGTATCTAGTTACGTATTTATTCTAGTAATTGTGGTATTGTTCACGTATTATTTATTAAAGCATTTTGATTTGATCAGGTGAATACAGGTAATGCCGCATAACCTGTCAAAACAACAGGCCTGTTCATTAGGCAGGAAAATAATCATAAAAATCAATGCAATACCAAATAACAAGGCAAGAGTGCCTTATGCGAAATGTTAGGAGCGCCCGAAGGCGCTCCTAACGGGGTGGCGATTAAAATTGCTTTGCCATGACGTGCCTTCGCGCCTCATAACAAGCCAATAACCTGATGTGTTTCACCCAAAAAATTAAAATGTTTTCGGCGAAGCCACGCAGGTTATCGTCACCCCGTTATGTTGCTATGAACCTGCTCACTAAAGGAGAAAAGTATGCAACCAGAAGTCTTAATTCGTACCTTCATTGATGAAGCATTCAACAAAGGGAATCTTTCGATACTCGAGGATGTCATTCATACTGAGTACCAATATTTGAGTCCTGACAACAGCCAACTAAAAGGTATAGGTCAATTGACAGAATTTATACAGGCGTTCCGCAAAGCCTTTCCTGATCTTAATCTTCTGATAGATGATCTGTTTGTGTCAAATGACCGCTCTTGTACTGCCTTCACCCTTAGAGGCACTCACGAGGACGATTTCATGGGGATTCCGGCAACTAAAAAGTCTGTGGAAGTCCGAGGAATGGTAATGAGCCGATTTAAAGACAACAAGATCTTTGAGGATTGGGAGATTCTCGATAACTTGAGCTTTTTTCAACAGCTAGGGGTTGTTCCTGAACTCTCCTAACGCATTATCTAACCGTTAGAAAAGAGACATAACAATTTTTTGTAGCGGACCGGGCGGGAGTGTGCCTGTGCTAACCACTGTTGTTTTTCAACCATTTCATCCTTCTGGTCGGCTTTCTCGGTTCGCCGCCCGGCACGCTGAAAACTGCGTTATGTGTAATCTAATCTCATGAATGAAAAAAGCAAAATAATTTACAAAATCACCTACCCAAACGGAAAGATATACGTTGGCAAAGATCTAACCAATAGCATTAACTATTGGGGAAGTGCTAATAGTGAATTAATTGCAAAAGACTATTCGCCTGAAGAAAGAATGGATATGACAATTCGGCGAGAAATACTTTTAATTTCAGATAATGCTGACGAAATTAATAAAAAAGAAGCTGAATTGATTAAAGAGTACGAATCTAACAACCCTGAAATTGGCTACAACCAATGGCCAAAATTCAAACAAAACACATAAAACAATTGGGTCAGAGTAAAATTAAATTTATAACCTATTGATAATTAGTGACTTAAAAATAATTTTACTCTGATCCCAATTAAAAATCACCAGGCCTGGTAGTAATCCATAAAAACCGTTTAGCGTTTTGTTAAGCGGTTTTTTTGTTAAAAGTGTATTCATTAAGCAGATTATTGGATACGCTATCCTTAAACTCTACTACAAGAGGGAGGTTTACAGCTTCTGTATACTTTAACTTATGGATCCTGAGAACTTAAAGAAACTCGTTGAAGTCACAATGCCTTATGGAAAATACAAGGGTCGAATTATTGCTGATTTGCCAGGCAATTACCTTAATTGGTTTGCGCGTAAGGGCTTCCCGCCTGGTCATTTAGGGCAGTTATTAGCTTTAATGCAGGAGTTGGATCACAATGGTTTAAAGCACCTTCTTGATCCGTTAAGGAAATAGGCTTTTAATTAGAAAATGTGGGGCTTTAAAATCAATTAGGTAAATAGTGAAACCGTTTAGCATTTTTGTTAAGCGGTTTTTTTATGTCTGAAAAGAAACAAAAGTGGGTAATCAAAGGTATAGGTGGTTTTTGTTCGACTATAAATCATTCTGATTAATCTCGATAAGAAAATGTTATATGATTTCGCCCGAAATAAAAACAGGTGAAAAAATGTCTAATACAAATCAAAATAAAATTAAAGCGGCTTCATGGTTTAAATATAGCATTATTGGTGCATTACTTTTGCTAGCGCCAGTGACATTGATTAGTCAAATGGTATTGCCAATGGTTAATGCTTAATTGACTATCAAAAAATGTTTATAATCAACGGGATAAGACTCGATTGATTCGTGCATAATTAAACTGACCAGGCCTGGTCAGTTTATCTTGAAGAAACCCGCTTAAAAGCGGGTTTTTTATTGGAATAATTGAAAAAGAGAAAAAGGGAAAAAGAGACGCTGCTCTTTTATTGCAGTTGTTATTCAAAGGTATCAGGCTCGATTGATTTCCTCATGAATGTTTTTAAGATCACCAGGCCTGGTAGGTTTAACCTGGCTTTTTTACTATGACTTTGAAGCCACAAAGTCTAAACCATTCTTTTTTTAAAACACTTTCTGCTTATTTTCTGTTCTAATATTTTTTCTAAAAAAAGCACACTGCAGCTCAATCAACCCCCACAACAACCACGACGAGATAATATGAAGCAATTAAATAAACTCGCGACAGCGATGATTCCCAACAACGGCGGCGAGTTGGTTTTATTACAGCGTGAAGATGAATTTTCTATCAAGCTTTCTGGCGCGCGCGGGGTATTGATGAATAGCCGGGTTTATAACTCCGAGCAGGAGTTGGCTAAGCTTGGCTGTGCGCATATTAAAAACAAAGAGTGCGCAGAGGTTTTAGTGGGCGGTTTGGGTATGGGCTATACCTTGGCAACCGCGTTAGAGTGTGTGACGGCTAGCTCAAGGGTGACTGTGGCAGAGCTTATTCCACAAGTGGTTGAATGGAACCAGGGCCCGCTCGGTGAATGTGCGGGCAACCCTTTGGCAGATGAGCGTAGTCATGTACGATTAGGCGATATCGCGGATTTAATCAAACAACAAAAGCCAGATTTTGACGCCATTTTGCTCGATGTTGATAATGGGCCGGAAGGCATGACGAATAGTGATAACAATTGGCTTTATTCCACCGCAGGTTTACAGGCCTTATATAATAGCCTGCGCCCTGAAGGCATGCTGGCCGTGTGGTCTGCGGGGCCAGATTCGATGTTCATTACTCAACTCAAAAAAGCCGGGTTCAAAGTGACCGACAAAATGGTGAGAGCAAGACCGGGTAAAGGTAGCCGGCATACTATTTTCCTTGCGAAAAAGCCTTAAATAATTGGGGGCAAGAGACGTTATCCTTTTATTCTTATTTATTGAACGAATTAATTAAAAAAGCTTGCGGTAAAAATGAAAAAAACGGATTCCAAAAACATTCCTACCCATAAACCTCGCCCAATGGTTGATCTGTTGGTGAGTATTGTGATTCCTTCGGTCATTCTGATGAAATTCAGTGGCGACCATGATTTGGGTGCGGCGAATGCGCTGATTTTGGCGCTGGCTTTCCCAATTGGCTGGGGGCTGTTTGAGCTGGTTAAATACCGAAAAGTTAACTTCATTGCCATTTTGGGTTTAGTGAGTGTTTTGCTGACCGGTGGCATCGGTTTGTTGGCGTTGGATGTAAAGTGGTTGGCGATTAAAGAGGCGGCGATTCCTGCGGTGATTGGTTTGGCTGTTTTGATTTCAACCTTTACGCGTTATCCATTAATCAAAACCTTGATTTACAACCCGCTGATTTTGAATGTGGAAAAAATCGAGCAGAAACTGCAAGAGAGCGGCAATTTGGCTGAATTTGAAAGTCGCCTTTTGAAGGCCACTTATTTTTTAAGCGGCACCTTCGGGTTTTCTGCTGCGATGAATTATCTATTGGCCAAATGGGTGGTCACGAGCCCGGCAGGCAGTGTCGCTTTTAATGAAGAGTTAGGGCAGATGACACTGTTGAGTTATCCGGTGATTGCGATTCCTTCGACCTTAATGATGATGGCGATTGTTTATTATTTGTGGCGCACGATCAATAGTATGACCGGATTAGCCCTAGAGGAAGTGATGGTGTCGGCTCAGCAAAAAAGAGGATGAAGAAAGGGAGTCGATCTCTTTGACTTTAGCTTGTTCAGACCAATAAAAAACCACCGTGAGGGTGGTTTTTTATTGGCTCAATCCATTGCTTAAAATGAGCATGGCAATTCAAATTAACAGGTGTTTATTCTGCACGCCACTGAACGGTGTTACCTGCTTGGAAGGGTACGATGGTATCGTCAGCTAAGGGTAGCTCTGTTGCCATCTGCCAAGGCTCTTTCACCAGTGTAATGGTGTCAGTATTTCGCGGTAGACCATAGAAGTCTGGCCCGTAATGACTGGCAAACCCTTCTAGTTTATCTAAAGCACCGGCTTGTTCAAAAATCTCTGCATACCATTCAATGGCGGCTGGAGCCGTATAGATACCTGCACAGCCGCATGCATTTTCTTTATTGTTTTTGGTATGCGGCGCGCTGTCCGTACCCAGAAAGAATTTACCGCTGTCGCTAATGGCCGCTTCTACCAACGCTTGACGGTGGGTTTCACGCTTTAAAACCGGTAGGCAGTAGTGATGAGGACGTATTCCGCCAACTAACATATCGTTACGGTTTAACATGAGATGCTGAACTGTAATGGTCGCCGCGACATTGTCACCGGCATTACGAACAAATTCAGCGGCTTGGGCGGTGGTAATGTGTTCAAACACAACACGCAGGTCTGGCATGCGTTGCAGTAACGGCTCAAGAACGGTTTTGATGAATTCGGCTTCACGGTCAAAGATATCAATGTGTGATGCCGTGACTTCTCCGTGTACAAGCAGTGGTAGTCCAACTTCTTGCATGGCTTCCAACGCAGGGTAGAGGTTGGCTATATCCGTTACGCCGCTATCCGAGTTGGTGGTTGCGCCAGCAGGGTAGAGTTTACAGGCGTAAATGTGACCACTGGCTTTTGCCGCTCGAATCTCTTCAGGGGTGGTGTTGTCAGTAAGATAAAGTGTCATTAATGGTTTGAAATGACTGCCTTCTGGTTTTGCAGCCAGAATACGCTCACGGTAGCTTAATGCTAATGCGGTAGTGGTCACCGGTGGTACCAGGTTAGGCATGATAATCGCACGTCCGAAAATTCGAGCTGTTGCAGGTACTAGATCTTTAAGAACCGCACCATCACGCAGATGTAGGTGCCAGTCATCTGGACGAGTGATGGTTAATTTTTTCATAGCAACGCCTTATAAGATATTTAAAGTGAACATATTATGCCGTTTTTTAGGTTTTTTCTTAAGTCAGAATTAAAAAACAATTGAATTAGCCCCGATTTATATAGAAAAAATGAAATGGCCAGGCCTGTACATTTGATATTTAACAAGCCCGGTTTATGTGGTTTTTTGGATTGAACTCAGCGACTGTATTTCTGTGATGAAATATGTTTAATTAACGTATAAAAAGTGCGTTTATACAGGATTCCCGTCATGCAGCAAGATTCAAAGCAGGATTTTTCGATTGATTTATTGTACCCGCGATCTCTTAAGTACCTGACGAGTTATCTGCAATCACTGGTACGAGGCCGCTTGTGGCTAAAAGTCATTATAGGGATGGTTCTGGGGATTTTTACGGGCATTCTTATTGGTCCTTCCGTAGGACTCATTGAGCCTGCAACCGCCAATGTGGTGGGGGATTGGTTGGCCTTTCCGGGCAAGCTGTTTCTGGCCTTAATCCAGATGATTGTGATTCCACTGATATTTGCTTCCATTATACGCGGTCTGGCAGCCACGGAAGACCTTGAGCAATTGCGCGATATAGGTCTCCGTGTGGTTTTGTTTTTTATTGCGACTACCGCCATGGCGATTATTATCGGCTTGACGGTGGCAACCATCATCAAACCCGGCACCTACATTGATAGCCAATCTTTGCAGGCAAGCATGTCAATGGCTCCGGTGGTGGTTGAACAAGCGTCTTCCCAGGATCTCAATATTTCCGAATTGCCCCAAAAAGTGGTTTCGTTATTGCCCTCTAACCCGTTGAACTCAATGGTGGAAAGCAATATGTTGCAAGTGGTCATTTTTGCGATGGTGGTCGGGGTTGCCCTGGTTATGATGGCACCCGCACAAGCTAAACCTATGCTGGAATTGTTAGGCTCCTTGCAGGAGGTTTGCATGACCGTAGTACGCTGGGCGATGGTACTGGCACCAATAGCGGTGTTTGGCTTACTGGCGCAGTTAACCGCCAAGCTTGGAATGGACGCTTTATTTGGGATGGCCGTGTATGTGGGTACGGTGTTGCTGGCTTTGCTGTTATTGTTCATCACCTATTTGGTCATGATTTTTTTCATTGCTAGAGAACATCCTTTCAACTTTATTCGTTCTATCCGTGATGTATTGCTGCTGGCCTTTTCAACGTCCAGTTCGGCAGCGGTGATGCCGCTTTCGATCAAAACAGCCGAAGAAAAATTGAACGTCCGTCCTTCTATTTCCCAATTTGTGATTCCGTTGGGCGCCACAATCAATATGAACGGTACAGCTTTGTATCAAGGAGTGGCCGCGATTTTTCTAGCACAAGTGTTTGGTATTGAAATTGGCCTTGGGGGTATGGCTCTGATTATATTAACGTCTGTGGGCGCTTCGATCGGTGCGCCTGCCACACCGGGAGTCGGCATTGTTATCCTATCGATGGTGCTTGCATCGGTGGGTATTCCTGCGGCGGGGATTGCTTTGATTATGGGGGTAGACCGAATTTTGGATATGAGCCGTACGGCCATTAATGTAACAGGGGATCTCGTTGCGGCTAAGCTGATGGATCGCTGGGTAGGGGGGAAAGCCACCCTTAAAGAGGAACTTAAAACGCAAGCCTTACATGAAGACATACGTGAAAAAACAGGATTAGATGTGCTGACCCCCGAAAATGTTAAGGGGTAAGGCAGGGTAACAGTAAACAGACAGTTCTCGTTTTTTAAATTGATTTTTTAAAATCAACAGGCCTTCTCATTTGAGGCAGAGTGGTCGCGCTCGCAATAGGAGATAAAGGCGTCTGGTAATTTAACCAGTTAGGAAAAGGGATGATGCCCTTTAATTTAAGCCAGTAGGTAGACCTAAAAAAGGGCGCTACCTTTTTTAGATCCTTTGTACATTTAGGTCTGATGGGTGTTTGGAGTAATCGCATGACAGATCCGGCCAGCTGGTCGCTGACATTAGTTGTGATAGCCTTCGCGGGTGTTGCATTGATAATTGGATGGTTTGGTATCAAGATGACTAAAACCGCTCGTGACCTTGCCCAAGCTACAGGTTTAGGGGAAGCGCTTATGGGAGCGCTATTCATTGGTGCTTCAACATCACTGTCAGGAATCACGACGTCCGTCTCAGCAGCGGCTGCCGGGCATGCAGAATTGGCAGTCAGTAATGGTTTGGGCGGCATCGCTGCTCAGACCGCCTTTCTTGCTTTAGCGGACATTGCTTACCGTCGCGCAAATCTGGAGCATGCCGCCGCATCCGCTGAAAATTTATTTATGTCAGTCTTACTTCTGATTTTGTTGAGCATCCACGCACTTGCATTATCGTTCCCAGATATCAGCATCTTCTCCTTCCATCCGGCGACGCTGATTTTGCTTGTTGTGTATGTTTTTGGTATTCATCTGCTAGCCCGAACGCACGATATGCCAATGTGGATCCCGAGAAGGACGGCTGACACCGTTCCAGAACCCGCGAACCACAGCCATAAACGGCACCATCAACTTTGGAGGCTCTGGCTGTACTTTAGCAGCTACGCTGCTATTGTTGCTTTGGCTGGTTGGGCACTGGCTCAACTTGCAATACCTTTTGGAGACAAAACTGGTTTATCACACGGTGTTGTTGGAGGCGTTTTCACAGCCGTCTCTACGTCAATTCCTGAGCTCGTTGTCGCGATTACCGCTGTTCGGATGGGGGCGCCAAACCTAGCGGTTGGTGATATTATCGGGGGGAATGCTTTTGACACGCTTTTCGTAGCCGCATCGGATATCGCCTATAGTGAGGGTTCAATCTACGCGGCCATTTCGAGCACAGAGCAGTTCTGGCTCGCCAATTCAATGCTGATGACAGCGGTACTTGCCATGGGGTTGATCTATCGTGAGCGTCACGGGCCAGGGAATATAGGTTTGGAAAGTGTGATATTGCTGGTGCTGTATTTCGGCGGGATAACTGTTTTATCGATAGTACAGTAGTCACAAAAGGGGCAAAGCCATTTTTCGTGGATAAGTCCAGTGTGAAAATTTGACCGACTTCCTAATCTCAAACTCTAAAAAGAACTCATTTTTTGTTTAAAATTTTAATTTTAATTGGTTCTGGAAACAATTTGGCTGGCATGGTTTCAAAATCAGGTGAATTAACCGACGGGTCTGCTTCTTAAGCCTTTTTATAGGGTATGATCATCAACCGACATGGAAAAATGAATAGGGATGAAGATGCTGCAAATTGAAATACCCGGTCACGAATCTTTGGCGTTACAACACCTGGTGTTGGACTATAACGGTACAATCGCTTGCGACGGAACAATGAAAGCGGGGGTGATGTCCAAGCTGCAAGAGCTTTCGAACAGCTTGCAAGTTCATGTGATTACGGCGGATACCCACGGTTCGGTTCATGAAGCTTGCTCTGAGGACTTTATCACCGTTCATGTGATTGGAAAAGAGCATCAGGACAAGCAGAAACAGCAGTATATCAATCAGCTGGGCGCGCAAAACTGTGTGGCTGTCGGCAACGGTCTTAATGATGCGTTGATGCTCAAAGAGGCGGCATTGGGCATTGCCATTATGCAGGAAGAGGGTTGCGCTACCCAAACCCTGATGACCAGCGATTTGCTGTTCGGTTCGATCTACGAGCTACTGACCGCGCTGTTGCAGCCCAAACGGATCATTGCATCCCTGCGAAACTGATCAAAACGAATACGGACAACCCTGGGCTCGGTTAATCACTATCAGGATCAAATTCACTCCCCATCAACTCTTAAGAATAAGCAGGCCTGTTCAGTTTGAAGCCTAAAGTCCGTGCTTAATATTGGCTTAGAACTTGGGGGCTTAGCGCAAAGATTGTTCGCTATAAAAATAGTAATCCCTAGTTGTTTTTGCTTAAATAAAACCCACGCTTAAAAACGTGGCTTTTATAGTGAATTCAAGCGAATGCCATATTCAGACCTAAACAGTTTGAGTATGGGAACGGGATTTAATTGTTCCTTGTTTCTAATATTCTTAAAGGATAAGAATGTACGATTCTAGACATGTCCGGATGAACAAGGCATTGCTGTTGACCATCCTGTTAATGGGTGTTGTTTTTTCTGGACTCGTTTCTGCACAAGCCGATCATGATGTTTGGCAGTTGTATAGCCTTGATGAAAACCAACAATTCGATCCTGATCGGCCGGAGTTGCAAAACAACCTTCAAAAAGTGGGTGGCATTTCTTTGGTGGGCGGTCATTACCTCTATTCTGGGGAGATGCATATAGATCAGGACGGTTCTTATGTGGTCGACTTTAAAAACACCTCCGCGATAGACCGTTTTTCATTTTATATTTATGACCAACAAGACAAACTGATTGCCAGTGCCTCCGGTGGCATAGGAAGTCATGAAGCCAATCCGTTTTTTCTTCGCCATGGGCGATTGTTTGAATTGAAATCCGGGCACTATAAGTTGCTTGCGGAAGTGTCTTCTCCTTACTTTATTGCCCAGCCTGTTCCCTATGTCAACAGGCTTGCCAATTACCAGCAGGAGATCAGGATTGGTAATGCCATCGTGTTGGTTGGTCTGGGTATTTTCCTTTCCATGGGGATTTATTACGGTGCGCTTTCTTTTGCTCGCTCTCGTAATACAGAGATCCTTTATGCCATCTTCATATTTTCTAATTTGCTGTTTAATGCCGGCGCACACCAGGTTCTAGCGCAGCTGTTTAACCTGCATAACTTTTATCTAATTTCCTTTCCTATCCTGATTTCCAACTTTATTTATGTCCTTTTTGTAATGAAGCTTTTGGAAATACATCCGGAAAAAAACTCAAAACTGCACACTATCGGAGTTGTGACTCTTTTGATACTGGTGGCGTTTGCGCTGTTTGCCATGCTCTGGCCCCATTGGATTAACGAGATGGCGCGTTTTGGCGTATGGGCTTTTCTGTTATACGGGTTGGTAGCGGGCGTTGCACGTTCAATGCAGGGTAGCATTGTGGCGCGTTTATATTTGATTGCTCTGTTCAGTTTTATCGTGCTTGCGAGTATGGCCACGCTGCCAACGACATTAAGCTCAAATACCATCTACGTTGAACACTATGGACTGGCCGCTATTGCCATAGAGGTGATTCTGCTTGCGTTGGTGCTCACCTATCAGGTTGGCCAACTTTACCGTGAACGCATGAAAATACTGCTTCGTCTCGATCACAGCACTAAATTGGCGCATACCGATGCGGCTACCCAAATCCCAAACCGTTATGCACTGGAAGTTGAATTGGCCACATTCGGACAAAACTCATCTTTGACCTATATCGACATGGACAATCTCAAGTTTTACAACGACCAGTTTGGACATGCAAAGGGCGACGAGATGCTCGTACAGTTTGCCCAGCTAATGAAGCAAGACTTGGGAGATGACGGTTGCATTTACCGCGTAGGCGGAGATGAATTTGCGGTGACCTGCCCTGACGGCAATGTACACAGGGTGCAGGCACTTATAGACGATGTCATTGAGAAAATGCATCAAGCTGGCTTTGAACAAGCGGGTGTCAGTGCCGGTACGGCCTTTATGAATGAGGTGGAAAATACCTCGGATTTGAAACATCTGGCCGATATACGAATGTACGAAAATAAATACCAACGCAAGGCGCAGCATAATCACAGCTTGAATAAGGATTCATAGCCACATACATGTCCTTGGTGGGTAGTTCGACAACAGAGTATTGGTTTGATGGTGCGGTTGAATGCTATCTGGATCTAGAATTATATGATTTTGAAACATTCTGCTAAAAGAAGATGAGCGTAACTATGATAATGAGATCGCAAAAAGCGAGCTTAAATCGTCACACTCAGGCCTTCTAAAGCAATTTTGCGATAATCCATTTTGGATAACGGTTAAAGCTCAAATTACACGGGCTTTATCAAAAAATTATCGACGCTGATAGTTCAGGATTGAAATCGGCACCACTTTTCTGACCGGAAAGCCTTCGATTTCTCGGCGTTCAATTAAATGCCCGAGCAGGCTTTCGATTGCGCAGAGGTTTTTAAAGTCGTCTTTGGAGACAAAGGAGATGGCCTCCCCGGTTTTGCCTGCTCGCCCTGTACGGCCGATTCGGTGAATGTAATCTTCGGCAGGATAGGGCAGGTCGTAATTGACGACTCGGCTCAGGTTTTCGATATCAATCCCTCTTGCCGCCACGCCGGTGGCCACTAAAAATTTCAATTTACCGGATTTGAAGGCGGCGAGCACTTTTTCACGACTGGCCTGGCTGCGGCCTGCGTGAATGGAGTCGGCTTCGATGCCGCGCTTGCCGAGCTGCTCCACCAATTTGGCGGCGGAGTGTTTTTTCTCGACGAAAATCAGCGCCTGATCCCACTGTTGTTCTTTAATCAAATGGCTCAGGAGTGCCGATTTGGTGTCTTTATCGACGGTAATCAACCACTGTTCGATTTTGGGCTTGGCTTTCTTTTTGGGCGAAACGGAAATTTCGGCGGCATCGTCGTACACGGTATCGGCCAAATAGCGCACGTCGTCCGTCAAGGTGGCGGAAAACAGCAAACTCTGACGGTCTCTGGGCAGGCGTTCGATGATTTTATTGAGGTCGCCAATAAAGCCCATGTCCAGCATTCTGTCGGCTTCGTCCAATACCAAAAACTCCAGGTCATCAAAGAACAGGGCGCGTTGATAAGCCAAATCCAACAGTCTTCCCGGCGTGGCGACCAGAATGTCGATGCCCTGTTTTAGATGCTGTATTTGCGGCTCCAAGTCTACACCGCCATAGACCGCCAGTGAGCTGGTATCCAGGTACTTTGCATATTCGGCCACATTGGCCTCCACTTGCACCGCCAATTCGCGCGTGGGCGTTAGAATCAGGGCGTGAACAGAGCGACCGCGTGGTTTGTCGTAGGTGCTGATTTTTTCCAACAATGGTAAAACAAAGCTGGCGGTTTTTCCGGTTCCGGTCTGTGCGGCGGCGATTAAATCTTTGCCCGATAGAATAATGGGGATGGCCTGTTTTTGAATCTCAGTTGGGGTTTGATAGCCTAGCTCGGACACGGCTTTTAAAATGGGATTGCATAATCCAAGCTTTGAAAATGACATATAAAACCTCGGGTTGGGTGTATTCAACGTGCGGTGCAGGCAAATTGAGTGAAAATTGGGGGAGTTGTGTTAGGCGGAATTATAAAGCAACGCACTGAATAAGCCGCATGTTTTTGGTTTTGTGTGTTTTCATCTTCTTTTTGAGTATTTCAAAAACCAAGGTTTGAACATAATGAAACCCGCTTTGAAAATGAGCAGGCCTGTCTATTTTGGATTGATCTTTGTTTTTATGATTTTAATGAACTTGCGTAGCGTTGACTGAACGACAGTTTATTTTTGGGCTTTAATAAAAGTTATGCCCCAATAACTTATATAACAGGTTTATTTTTTCTTAAGGGTTATAATCAAACGAATCTCTTCCGATGCATATAATATTATGAATTTGGATATCCTTAAACAACGCGCGAAGGCGTTTGATTACCTGTTCGATGCCGTGGTCGTGACGGATCTGCAGGGCATCATTACCGATTGGAACAAAGGTTCCGAAGATTTGTACGGTTACTCAAAAGACGAGGCCATTGGTCAATGCGTTAATATCCTACATGTGCCCGAGGACTCAGAGCGGATTACCTTTGAGGTGATATCAGCGGTTGAAAAATTTGGCAAATGGTCTGGTGAAATCAGGATGTTACATAAAAATGGGGATATTGGCTGGATTGAGTCCATGTGCGTGCCCATTTATGGTTCAGATGAACAGATGGTTGGCGCATTAGGGATCAACCGCGATATCACTAACCGTATTAAAGAAACCGAACGTCTCGAGCAATTGGCTCATTATGACTATCTCACCAAAGTCCCGAATCGTTTTTTGTTGCTTGAACGTCTTAAGCACTTAATTTCACAGTCGGAAAGGAGTAAAAGTCATTTCGCTCTGCTTTTCATTGATTTGGATGACTTTAAGGTTATCAATGACACAAAAGGCCACGTATTTGGCGATCTAGTGTTGATTGAAGCCGCTACGCGTTTAAAGAAAACGCTTCGTCATTCGGATACGGTTGCAAGAATCGGGGGGGATGAATTTGTTCTCTTATTGGAAAATGTGGCTGACAAAAACAATGTCTCAAAAATGATCCAAACCATAAACAAGGCATTGAACCGAGAATTTATCATTAATAATGAAAGAATTGAAATCAATTGTAGTATTGGTTTTGCATTCTACCCTGAAGATGGCACAACCACGGATAGCTTGTTCACAACCGCTGATGTGAATATGTATAAAGCCAAAGGACGATGAGCAAGGCTCTGGTCAGAAAAGGAATGAGCCCCTTTTTAGATGTTAATTATAAAATTTCATAGGCTTTTAGTTTGGTTTCATTGGCTTATATAGAGTGGTCTTTCATAGCGGGTTATATTTCTCAATGCGTTTAACCCGGTTTTCAGAGTAGATGCGCGTGTCATCCTGATAGGCATTCAGTTCGGCAGGTTCTCGGGTGGTGTCTTTTTCAAGTTATTAAAAAATGCTATGGTGAATGACCTCGGAGGTGATTTTCAGACGCCTCCGGTCTTATTGTTCAGCCAACGGGGGATGACTATGTATAGCTTTCTGGAACAGAGTTCTTTGATTCTACAAGAGGCCGGCAAGGTTGGCCAAATTGACCCGAATGTGATGCAGCTGTTAGAGGCACCGCAGAGAGTCATTTCTTTTCGTATCCCGCTTAAAATGGACGATGGTTCGTTTCGGGTTTTCGATGCGCACCGGGTTCGTTATAACGACGCCCTTGGACCCACGCGTGACGGTACGCGGATTTCACCCGAACTTGATTTGGACGAGGTTAAGGCATTAGCGTTGATTATGTCTGTCAAGCATGCGGCCGGTAAAATTCCCGCCGGGGGCGGAAAGGGCGGAATCGCTGCCGATCCCAAGGCATTGAGTGGTCGAGAGTTTGAGGCGTTGTGCCGTGGTTATATGCGCCACCTACATTCCAGCGGTTCTGCTTATGATGTTCCCGGAGCCGATGTGGGTACCAACCTGCAGACGATGTCTTGGATGTTGGATGAATTTGAATCTATTCATAATCGACACGAGCCAACGGCCGTGAATGACAAACCTCCGATCTTAGGGGGGACTTTAGGGGGGTATGAAGCGACCGGAAGTGGCGTTTTTGAGGTTTTTGAGGAGGCCGCTCGTGAAATCGGCCTCGAAATCGAAGGTGCCCGTGTTGCCATTCAAGGCTTCGGACAGGTTGGAGCCGTGGCCGCACAATGTTTTTTTACAGCAGGTTGTAAAGTCATTGCCATCAGCGACAGCCGTGGTGGTGTCTTTAGTGAAAATGGCATAGACGTCCCCACGTTGATTGAGCATAAACAGACAACCGGCCAGGTTTTGGGGCTTGAGGGAACACACGGTGTGACCAATGAAGAATTGATCGCTTGTGACTGCGATGTATTGGTGCCTGCCGCCTTGCAAGGAGTGATTACCTCAGATAACGCCGTGCACGTCAAAGCACGTTTGGTGGTTGAGGCCGCGAATGCGCCGACCACGATGGAGGCGGATAGGATTCTGGCCGAAAAGGGCGTGACGGTGGTGCCGGATGTACTCGCTAACGCCGGTAGCGTGCACCTGTGTCAGATGGAAAGAACACAAGGGTTATATGATAATTATTGGGACGAGGCCACCATAAACCAGTTTCGTCGTGAGCGATTATCGGGCGGATTTCATGCGGCTTTGAATACTGCAGCACGCTACCAGGTGACATCGGCTCGCATCGGAGCCTGGATCAATGCCCTTAAACGTATGGAAGAGGCGATTAAGATGCGCGGTTGGTGTTGATGGCATCCTCTTCAAACCGGTATGGCCAAGTCTGGCCCTCCTGTTGGCGAGCACCTGAGTTCAGGGTTTTCTTGTTGGATTAATTCCAATGCTACGGCGGCATTACGAACCCGTTCTTTGATCATATTGTCGTGGTATTCGGGTGGGTTCCAAGGCGCGTAGATCTGGGCTTCGGAAGGGCCGGGTTCAATTTTGAAGTAGCACGGCGCGGCAATGCGGGCAATTTCCGCGGCCTCGTAAAAACGCACAAACCCTCCCATTGAGTTGACCAGGCAAAGATAGACATCCATCGGAATGTCAATGCTGCTGCGAATAGCCGAGAGCATCGGCAGGTCTAAATCGGCTAAAGGGTTAAAGGTGTTGGCGCCAAGCGATTGCGCCACTTTGGCGCCGGCCGGATTGGCTTGGCCGGCGAATACGGAAAGTTTAAATATCACGTCGGCGGGGATGACGCCTTTTTGTTTGAGTTGGGTTACGAGCCAGAGCAGGCCTTCATCGGCGACTAAAAATCCTCGAATGCCGGCTTGAATGCAGCGATCTATATCTTTTAACCAGTGACGCACGCCTGTCATGCCGCGCATGCGCATTCCTGAAACCAATCCTTCGTCCGTCAGCATCTGGCGGCCGTTATCCCAGGCCCTGCGTGGTCCGGGTGTCATGACGACTTCTATACGCTGTTCCTTGGCGATTTGGGCGAAGTCGTTGAGTTCGGATTGGGTCAGGTAGGTTGCGCCGCCGACGGTGGCGATGATTCTGTGTACCGGAACCTGCTGTTTTTCGGCTTCACGAATCAAGGTTTCCAGAGCTGACACACGCTCCACACCGGAGATTTCGATTCGGTAGTGACCGCCGTCGGGAAAGCGCAGTTCCGACGAAGGCAGGTGGAGGTTGTCCTGAGTAGGTAGCCCGAGTTCTTCGAGCACCTGTTCTAGATTTTGCATGTTGTCTCCTCCGGAAAAGCGATTTAGTATAAGAACTTAGGTTGCATAGCATTCATCTTAACGCTGTTATGGTTATCATCACAAGGGGGCTAAATGTCCAAGCAGGATTTGTTGTGGATTAAAAAGTTGCTCAATAATCCAATCGACTTTTATCCGCAGGCAACGGTAGCCGCGTTTGACCCCACTTGCGGAAATCTGCCACGCCGTCAATTGGATGAAAGACGCACCCAATTGTTTCTTGAACGCTTGGCTCAAGCAGGAACACAAGCGGCGCTTATTGCTTCTTCCACCGGACAAGGGCATCTTCGTACGGTCGCGGAATTAGAAAGCTGGTTCCTTTGTGCGGCTGCGGCTGAGACCGGTTCCATGCGTTTGATCGGATTGTTGCGCCCAGAAGACGGCGTGGATGCCTGTGAAAATTTAATGGACGTGCTTTACGGGAGCGGTTATCCGATTGTTTTTTTCCGGCCGGGAAATGATTTGTCGGCCGATGCCGATACGACGCAGGTGGCCGATAGCCTGTCTCCATTCGTTGAGGCCGCAGCCAAGCGCGGACTGGCAATCGGACTTTATTCCATTTCGGATGTCAGTGGTCTGGCGTTGACACCTGAAGCGGTGGCTGAACTGATGCAACGCCCTGGAGGGGATCATATTGTTGCTGTTAAGGTGACCGAAGCCGACTATGAAGCGAGCACGGCTGGTTTTTTATCCCATACAAGGTTGAAAAACTTAAAGATCGTTCAGGGTTGGGACCCTTTTTTGAGTCGCGCTTTACAAGATGGACCGCGCTTTGACAAGCTGGCACGTCAGCGAGTGGGCATTACGTCAGGCATGATGTCTCTGGCACTCTATCAGTATGATTATATGCTTCAACAGGCGCAAGCCGGAAATTGGGCTGAGTTGGAACGCGCACAAAAAGCAGTGACCCCACTGTTCTCAGCCATGCAGGATGATCCGGAGCATTTTGCTGACTTGCAGCGCGCAAAGTATCTAATGGGGTTGGGACAGCCTATTTTAGGGCGAGTCACAGCTGTAGAGGTTGAGCGATTGTTTGAAGCCTTGAATAAGGTTGAAAACCGGGAGGATCGGATCAGGCTATCAAGAAGCTTGGATCTGATGAGTGATGGCCCATACCATCAACGTTTGTTGCAACTGTATCAAAGCTAATGGTGACGCTTGTGATGTGCTGCTGCTGAATAACGAAGTTTTCCTGACACTTTTCGGTTCGAGACAAACCGGTTTTAGTTCACAAAACGGCCTTTTGCGGTCAAAATAAAATCTTTCATCCATTTATTCTGATTGGCATTGCTTCTCTTTTTACCTAAGGGGTTATCAAGTGCATTATTGGTTTTCTTTTTTCTGTCTTTTTCTCTTTTCCATGCCGTCAATGGCAAGCGAAAGTATCCACTTGCCACTTGAGTCCGGCGAGGAGGTCACGGTCAATGTTTATCCGGCGACTTTTGGAGAGTCTGAAAAACCGATATTGATTTGGTTTACCGAGGGCTATGCCTCTAGAAAGCCGTTTAAGCAGTTGATTACCCAACTCAATGATGCGGGTTATACGTTCTGGCAAGTGGATTTGTTGGAGTCCTATTTTATGGAACGTACGCCCATCAATGTTCGGGGCTTAACCGGTGAAGGTGTGGAGGCGGTACTCAAGCAGGCCAGTCAACAAGGCCGTGCTTTTGTGCCGATCAGTACCGGTCGTATGAGTTTGGTGCTGTTGCGGGGTGCGCGCCTGTGGCAGCTTGCTCATACATCCAAGCAGGGTATCGGTAGCTTGCAACAAGTGATCACGTTTTTTCCGAATGTATTCGATGCGCCCAAAAAAGCGGGGGATGCCCCACAGTTGTTTCCGATTGTTTCTGCAACCAGTCTGCCGATTACGCTGGTGCAACCGACTGAAGGTACCTATAAATGGAAGCTACCGGAAATCATTGAGGCTTTGGAAAAGAATCAAAGCCAGGTCATGATTGTTGCTGTGCCGGATGTAAGGGATTGGTACTTTCTGCGCCGTGATCCCAATGAGTTAGAGAAAAAATCGGGAGAGGCCATTCCGTCACAACTTGAGCTTTGGCTAAAGGCCAGCAGAGTCTCCGCTCAAGCGACATTCAAACCGGTTGAGGAGCTGATTTCTCAAGACGCTACGACAAGCCTTAAGGGTTTGGTGCCCATTTCAAGCCGACTTGCTCCTGAGTTTATATTGAAAGATATCAATGGCAAATCGATCGATTTAAAAGATAAACGCGGTAAAGTCATATTGCTTAACTTTTGGGCCAGTTGGTGTCCGCCCTGTGTTAAAGAAATTCCGTCTATGAATCGGTTGGCACAGTCTTTCAATGCCGATCAGTTTGAAATTGTTTCGGTTAATTTTAAGGAGACGCCAGCAACCATTGAAGCGTTCTTAAAGCAGGTGCAGGTGGATTTTCCGGTGTTAATCGATTTGGACGGCCGGGTTTCCGCCCGCTATGAGATATTCTCATTTCCCAGCTCTTTCATCATTGATTCAAAGGGGCAGCTGCGCTATTCGGTGAATGCGGCCATTGAATGGGATGATCCGCAAATCCAATCCATTATCCAAAGACTGATTGATTAGTCGTTTGTGTGTAGCAAATAAACAGACAGTTAAAAAAATCAGCAGGCCTGTTGGTTTTAATGTTGAGCCTGTAATTAATTTAAATTAGAGGCCGTAGGGTAAACAAGGGGTCTATGTTAATTGAGTGGTAGATTTATAAGGGTATGTAAATTTTGTGATTGTTATCGGATATTAGCAAGCTTCTTTATTTTGTCTTAGGAGATTCATTTTTGAGGTCTCTTTCGCTTGTTCATTTCTTTGTGCTGACAAAGAAACGAACCAAAGAAAACAGCCCCTGCTCATTTCGTTAAGACCAACTAAAGCTTAGCCTCTGGCGACTTCGAACTCGCAAACTAAAGTTTGCTCAAACAACTCATCGCTTTCAGAGTCTTTCGTTAAGTTGGTCTAAAACTTAATTCAAAGGGGAGTAGCTTGCAGTCGGCTAAGCCTTATTTATCCTCTTACAAAACCATAAAACAATCACAAAATTTACATACTCATTTATAAAAAGCCTCAGTTCTCAAGAGTGATATAGCGGATAATGCACATTATCCAGATGTAAGGATGGGATTTTTAAATGTGCGTAATACAAAAACATTAAATAGGAAAAAGTTATGGGTCCGATGAATCCAATGAATCAAAAATATGTTGATTTAGTTAAAGATACCAATATTTCAGTCGAGCAACTGCTCGAACGTTTTGATTTGAATATTGAGCGAATCAGTGCCGATGATTATGACCATGGTCGCAAAGAGGATGAAAATCCGTTAAAAACATTAGATGTGCTTTCAAAGTGGTTAGAGGATGCGCTTGCACAAGGGGTTGGCGTAGAAGAACTCCAGTCTCGTGCCAAGAAGCTGGCTAAATGTGCTTTTGATCAAGGTTGCAGTCAAGAAGAGGTTAAGGAGCTTTTAACCATGCATCCCAGAGGGATGTGATAAATAGGCTTTTCAAAGCAATTTTAAAAAGGCTCCTATCTTGGAGCCTTTTGGGTTAAACCAGATTATTTCGCTTCGGGCATCATCGAGGAGTGATGATGAATAATCTTCCAGGTGTTGTTGCGGTATTCGTATACAAAGGTATAACGTGCTGGAACAATCTCTTTTTTGCCGTTGGTGGTCACTTCAAAATCATAAACCCCTGCATCGGTCAATTTATTGCAACCTTGCTTGATATTGCGTTGTTTGATGATTCCGAAAGGTTTTTTTTGTAGAAAATGTTTGAAGTAGTCTTCAATTTCGGCCGGGGTAGTGCGCGGTAGATTGGAAACCGTAGGCAGTAATACTGCATCTTCAGCATATAAGTCAGCGACTTTTTTAGCATCGCCGCTTTGCAAGGCAGTATTCCATTTAGTGAATAACTCATCAGCCAACTTTTTGGTGGCAGGCTGACAAACGACCGTTTCAGATGTGCTTGCGGTATCTATCGGCGAGTTATAGGCGGCCCGTCCGGTAATGGTTTGTTCAGTTTTGTTGCGATGGTAGTGACCAAAACTGATGTTGCCTTCAAGGCTTTGATTGATCCCTTTAGTACCTGAGATTTGATAACTTTTATTGTCCATCTTCATGCCTTGTAATATTTAGGCATTATTTTATCAAAAAGTCTGAATCATGAGTTTAATCATTTCATCAAGTCGGCTTTACCTACTTTCAGTATTTTTAGGCAGAGAGTCTAGACCGCATCCATCAAACTAATGCCTTTGAATAACGGAATAATCAGCAGGCCTGCTGGTTTTTGTTTGAGTGTCCGCTTTCATCCTATTTTTGTTGTTGTATCAAGGGATTCGATTATTGCCACTATCCTTTTTGATAGATGAAAGATTCACGGATTTAAGCGTTTTCATTGTCAATTCACGATAGAGTCTTAATAAACCATTAGCATAATATATATGCCTATAAAATTATTCTATTTATTGTTGACAGCGCTCTTCTTCTGATTATAATCATAAATAAAGTTGATCCATTATTAAATAATTTTATTATTGAGTCATTTTGTCAGGAGATATTCCATGAAAAAAAATCGCAGTCAATTACAGTCTATTGCTAAAAAAGGTTCTTTTTATGACGGCATTTTTGAAGTTGCCTTTATTTCTGCAATCTTACCTGTTGCTTTCTTAAGTTCGGTATCCGTCGCTTTGACTAGCGCCTCGCTATAAAGCATTCATTGCCCACCATTCGGGTGGGCAATTTCCTATTTTTCTACCTTGTTTCCATTTTTCTTATCCCGTAAAACCCGATCATAAAGAATCCATTTCCATTTCTTTCGGTTCTTCTGCATGTCACAAGTCAGAAGATTGACCCTTTTCCAAAATTTGTATGTCATTCATTGATTATTGGTTTCTATGCTAAAGTGAATGCTGAATGTATTGATTGAGTTTGAAGCTTATGCAAACGCTTTTTAGATCTCTTTTATGTTTTGTTCTGATTGGTTGTTTCTCTAATGTGACGGCTGAAATCGAAATCAGTCAGAGTCTGGACGGGTTAACGCCACAAGAAAAAGCGTGGTTATTAGACGATTCTAACCTGGATGCGATGACCGTTGCCTCCGAGCAATTGGTTTGGAGCGACAAAGCCAATAAACAGAGTTATTGGTTAAAAAATGAACTTAAAATTAATACGGACAGTCTCAAAACCGGCTGGGTTCAGTTCTCGCAATGCCATTTTCAACTCGACCCGGTGCCCAAAATAGAAGTGGCTTACCATCCGGAAAATACGCGTAATCTCAAGGTGGTGGCTTACCAGGGCATTGAACGGGCCCACGCGACACATCACCGGGTTGTTTTGACGAATGTCACGCGGGGTGCCCAGGTTTGCATTCAGGGTGAGAGTCGTACCTTGACGTTACTGGAGTCGGGTTTTTATATTCAACGTGGCCCTTACATGCGTAAGTTCCTTGACGGTTATTATCCGATGATTGTTGAAGAAATCATTGAACTCAATAAAATCAGGGCCGTCCTGGTCAAACATACTCCTATCAACCCAAAAGCAAAGGAGTCTGCTTCAAGCGGTGGTTCCTATCGATTCGCGTATTCGTTTGAAGGTCAGCTCAGACCCTATTATGAGTTCAACACAGCGCAAGATTGAAAAACCGTTTGCTGAACTTGAATTGTTTAACATGAGAACCAGAAAAGTCTTTAAAGCAAATGTTGTATAAATCTGTGGTTTTTCACTAGCGCTGACATTAGCGGATTGATTTGTCTGACTATCCATTATGGAGTTGAGCACTGGCCTCTGTAAGCACGATTTAGATGATATTCTGTAAAAGCGTCTCTGGAATAGGTAGCCTCACTGGTTTTTGCGCTTTTGCATGGTATTTTTAGATTGGTTATTACGCAATTAATCACAGTATAATGATTTTGTCTTATTGATAAGATGATGAAATGCGGCTGAAAAGCCAATGTTTAATATGAAATTTGGAAGCGTTTATGACGGCACGTATTTTTTCAATTGCGAATCAGAAGGGTGGCACGGGCAAGACGACCCTTAGTATGAACTTTGCGGCCGGTTTGGCACAGCGGGGGCGAGTCTTGCTGGTTGATGCCGATCCGCAGGGGTCAGCCAGCCAGTGGAGCAGAAGTTCTTCGGATGATAAGCCGTTTCCGGTTTCAGTGATTTCGGTGGGGGGGCAGTTGTCACGAGAAGTGACACGTTTTGCCGAGGATTACGATTTTATCGTAATTGACTGTCCACCCACTTTGGAAACCGGGGTGATGCAGTCTGCTTTGGGGGTGTCGGAGTCGGTTTTAATTCCGGTATTGCCGTCGCCGGTGGATTTGTGGGCCAGCATTCGCATTGCCGAAGCGATTGAGCACGCCAAACTCCGTAATCGAAAACTCAAACCGTACATTGTGGTGAATCAATTGGAGCCACGCAGTGCTTTATCCACGGCTATGAAAGAGGCTCTGGAAGAGTTTGATATTCCGGCTTTGCAGTCTGGCGTTCGTCGCCGTGCCATATATCGCAATGCCGCCATAGAAGGACTGAGCGTTTATTGTATTGGAAAGCGCGGGCAAACCGCGGCACAAGAAATAGATGAAATTATCGAGGAGTTACTATGACAGACACAAAACCAAAAACTACCACGGGTTCAAAACTAGCCAGTAGTGTACGCCGAGCCAAGACTTCACCGACAGAAGAAAAGACGCTCGAAGTTGAATCTGCAAAAGCTGAAAGCACCTCGTCTAAGCCCGCGGCAACGAGAAAAACGCCTGCTGCAACGAAAAAGCCGGCAGCGAGAAAAACACCGGCTACCAGAAAGGCTCCGGCAAAGAAGGCTGTGGAACAGGAAAAGCCGCGAGAGGAATCGGTCGCGCCTATGCCGTCCAACCGCCGAGTTTGGCCGGATTAAGCCGTCTTTTGAACGTCATTTAAAAATCAGCAGGCCTGTCTGTTTTGATGAAAAAACCCGCTTCTGCAAAGGCGGGTTTTTTTATTGGTGTTTTGACCGGTGTTTTTAAGTATTAAAATAAAATTCTGTTTATTTGACGGGAGTGACTTATGCGTTTTATGCGTTGGATTCGATCTGCTGTTTCAGCCGTAGTTTTGATGACCTTGGTTTACCAAAGCGTAAGCGCTGCGGACCAGCCTTTTCATATAGAGAAAGTTGCTTCGCAATTGGGTGTGGTTTGGGGCATGGAGTTGATCGATTCCAAACGCATTCTTTTCACCCAACGGTCGGGAAAGGCAGGCCTGCTGGATTTACGCAACAATCAAGTTACTTGGCTGTCGGGTTTGCCGGAGGTGCATGCGCACAACCAGGGCGGCTTGTTGGATGTGAAAATTCCAGCGGACTATGCGACACACGGCTGGATTTATTTCACCTACAGCAAGCCGGATTTGCTTCAGGCGCAAACCACTTTGGCTAGAGCCAGGTTGGAAAAGACGTCGCTGGTGGATTGGCAGGATTTATTGGTCACGGATTCGAAGAGTTTCAGAAACATTCATTTCGGTAGCCGGATTGCCTTTGATGACGCAGGACATCTGTTTTTCTCGATTGGTGACCGTGGGGAGCGCGCCAATGCGCAAGACCTGAGCAACCATGCCGGAAGCATCCTGCGCCTGAATCGCGACGGCAGTGTGCCTGAGGACAATCCGTTTGTGGGCGACCCCAATGTCCGTGACGAGATATGGAGTTTTGGTCATCGCAACCCCCAAGGTCTGTATTACGATTCTGCAACCAGTCAGCTCTGGGAGATTGAACACGGTCCAAGGGGCGGTGATGAAATCAATCTGATAGAGAAAGGCAAAAATTACGGCTGGCCGATTGTCTCCCAAGGCAAGGAGTATTTTTCCAATACACAGGTGGGGGTCAAACATAAGCCGGGCATGCAGGAACCGGTAAAAATCTATGTTCCCTCGATTGCCCCCAGCGATTTGATTCTCTATCGAGGTCAGGAATTTTCGGCCTGGCAGGGTGATCTCCTAACCGGTGCGCTCAAGTTGCAACACCTTAACCGTATCCGCTTCAATGACTCGCTTCAGCCAATCAGGGAACGCCGCTATTTGCAAGACCTGAATGAACGTATTCGCAGCCTCGCCGTGGATGCTTCCGGGCGGATTTATGTGGGTACGGATACCGGCCATATTTATCGGCTGAGCAATGCGAACCTCCATTGAGAGGGACGCTTGGGCTTTTACAGATTGGTCGGGGCGGCTTGATGGTTTTCGATCAGTGCCATTTTAATGCCGGTGTAGATTAAGGCGGTGCCGGCCACTTTGTTGATGAGGTTGATCACCCAGGCCTTGAGTTGTTGTTTGGCAAGGTGCGCCCCCAGGAAAGCATAGAGGCTGTACACCAGAATATCGGCAATGAAACAGGTCAAACCCATAATTAGAATTTGCGATAACAGTGGCTCGTTTGGGTTGATGAATTGCGGCAATAGCGCCGAAAAATACATCAGCGCCTTGGGGTTGGCGAACTGCACTACCAAACCTTGGCTGAATAGTTTGAAAGGGTGGGAGTCGGTTTGCGCCGAATTGAGCCGGATGGCTGAGGTTTTGCTGAAAAGTACGCTTAACCCAAGGTAGAGCAGAAAGATCACGCCGACCCATTTAATCAGGTTAAACAGCAGGCTGGATGCAATGATCAAGGTGGCGATGCCGGTGGCTGAAAGGGCGAAGAAGATCACATCGGCCGAGGCGATGCCCAGAATGCCCAGAAAGGCTTTGGAGGACTGTTGCGAAGCGCCCTGTGACGAGGCGACCATCGCCGAAGGTCCAGGCACCATGATCAGCAATACGGTGGTGATGAAAAACAGCGAATACAATTCCAAACTCATTGAGCCAATCCGTTTAAAAACAGGGTAAAGACGAATATTCTAGCACTGAAATGCATTGCGGATTGAGGGTAAATCTCTTGTCAGTCAAAGGACAGTAGATTAGGCCAGAGCCCCAAGAAGTGGATTGAGATATGCTATGATTATGAGTCGTTTTAATGATTAAAGACCGCTTGAGAGAAACTGATGCCAAACCACAATGCAATTCATGAAATGCTTTCCATGCAAAACACCCTGAATGAGATGACCAATGGTGAAAATTGGCGTTCGGGTCTGACTCAGTTGGGCAAGGTGATTGATTGGCGGCGATGCATCTATATGGAAACGGCGGAGTTGATTGACAGTTATCCGTGGAAGCATTGGAAAAGTGTGGAGGCGAAAACCGATATTGAGAATGTTCAAGTCGAATTGGTGGATATCTGGCACTTTCTGCTGAGTTTGGCGTTGGAACATTTTGATCTTGAAGAATCGGCAGGCCTGTTGGAAAAAGCCATGCAGGTCAGTCAAAAATCGCAAGAGTCGAAAAAAACGGACAATGAAAGCTCCGTGATCGATCAGGTCGCCATTCATGAAGAGATGATGCGGTTGGCGTTGCAAAAATCAGAGGTGTCTCAGGCGTATTTAACGGCTTTGGCAAGCGCTTTCTTCAATTCCTGCCAGGTGGCGGCTTTAAGTTTTGAGCAGTTGTATCAAATCTACATGGCGAAGAATGTGTTGAACAAGTTCAGACAGGACCACGGCTATAAAGAGGGCACCTACAGCAAACTCTGGAATGGCCGGGAAGATAATGTAGTGATGTTTGAAATCATCGCCAAGATGTCGGTGTTTTCCGGTGATGAACTTTACCTGAGTTTAAAACAATACTACAGCCAAGTGGGCTAGAGCATCGTTTCTGAAAAACGCTATGTTTATATGCAGGCTGCCGGCTTGTTGGAATCGAAAAGAGCTTTTGTCAAAGGACAGGCAATGAGAAGATGGATTTTTGCAATTTTATCGACACTGGTTTTCTCGACTTCAGCGATGGCCGAGGACAGTTTGATTCAGCTTGAAAGTCATTTCAACGTTGAGGAAACGGCGGCACGGATGGAACAGGTGTTGCAAGACAAGGGCATCACGGTTTTTGCTCGTGTTAATCATTCCGATGCCGCACATGGCGTGGGCATGGAGCTTAGAGACACGGTTTTGCTGATGTTCGGCAACCCCAAAATAGGCAGTCGCCTCATGCAATGTCAGCAAAGTGTTGCGATTGATTTGCCCTTGAAAGTGCTGATTTGGAAAGACGCCCATGAGAAGGTCTGGGTCTCATACAACGCCTTTTCTTATTTGCAGCATAGGCATCAGATTGAAGGGTGTGATACCACCTTATCCAAAATGCAAAAGGGGTTGGACACAATCGTCAAATTGTCAGTCAACTAATTCATCTAAAAGTCCTGACTAGCAGGCAGTTGAGCCGTGGAGGGCAGTGACTTTTAGTTTTTTATTAACAGGTTTTATAATCATGTCTTCTCTTAATAAGAAGGCGATTTTGCCATAGCGCGGAGGATTTTTTGTGGTTCAAGGTTACGATGATTTATATGAGGTGGTGCAATCCGCCATTGAAAATTATATGGAACAAGAGGATGCCGTTGAGATTGCCTTTGAGAAAAACGACAATCACTCTTGTTCGATGATCAATAAGCAGAACCGTAAAAAGTTTGTGTTGATGTTTGCCAAGTATGGCGATGAATATAAAGTGGGTTTTGCTTTTTATGAACCGGACGAATACGGTGCCGTGAAAAGCCCTTCGTGGATAGAAGACCTTTTTAACTATGATTTTGACGCTAATTTTGTACAGCATTTAATTACGGAACATCTGGTCTAATGCATTGGATCGGTCTGGTCTGCGGTTCATTGCAAAACCATCAGGCCTGTTCATATTGAGGCTGAATAACCCGCTTAATGATTTTGTTAAGCGGGTTTTTTATTGGCCGTTTTATTGGGTTTAAATGTTTAAATGAGTTGATGCCGTCTTCTCGGATTCATTGCAATTTATTATGATGGTGGTTAAAACCTGTTTTATCCAAAAGGGAGTGTAAAAATGAATTTAATTGAGGTTGCCAAAAAGCGTTACGCCACCAAGAAATTTGACAGCGGTCGATCCATTCCACAAGAAGTGTTTAAACAGATCAAGGGTCTGTTGCAACTGAGCCCTTCAAGCGTAAATTCGCAGCCTTGGCACTTTATTATTGCGGACAGTGAAGCCGGTAAAAAGCGTTTGAGCCGTGGCACTCAGGGGGTGTACAGTGCCAACGAAGCCAAGGTGCTGGACGCTTCCCATGTAATTCTTTTTTGTGCTAAAACCGACATGGACGATGATTATCTACAGCACTTGCTGGAAAATGAAGACAAAGACGGTCGTTTTCCGAAGCCTGAAAGCAAGGAAATGGTGAAGAAAGTCCGTGGATTTTATGCCGATTTGCACCGAAAAGAGCTTCAGGACACCCAATGTTGGATGGAAAAACAGGTGTATTTGAATATGGGCACAATCTTGTTGGCGGCCGGCGTTTTGGGCGTGGATGCCGTACCGATAGAGGGGGTGGATGTGAAGGTGCTGAATGAGGAGTTCGACTTGATCCGTCAAGGCTACACCGCTGTCGCGATGATCGCTTTAGGTTATCGTGATGAGGGCGATTTTAACGCTGATTTGCCAAAATCCAGATTGCCGCAAGCAGAATTGTTTACTTTCTTAAAGTAGACGCATTTATTTTTCAAGAATTAGAATGAGGTGTAACGTTATGTTTTTTAAAGCTCCGAAATTGAATTTCATAGAAATCATCCATGATTAATCTTGAACAAATGCCAGCCATTCTTGATGCGTTGCCGGATCCGGCTTTTTTGTTTTCAAGAAGCGGCAAATATGTAGCGATTTTCGGCGGGCGCGATAATCGTTACTATCACGACGGTAGTGGTCTTGTCGGTTTGTCTATTGCGGATTTGATTGAAGCCGAAAAAGCGGACTGGTTTCTTGAAAAAATCGATGAGGCTTTGCAATCTAGAAAATTATTGATTGAGGAATACGAACTAAGTAACAAAGATGTGAAAGGCTTACCAGATGACGGGCCGCAACAACCCATTTGGTTTGAGGGGCGTATTCAGGCACTGGAGTTTCTTGTCGAAGGTGAAGAAGTTGTATTATGGGTGGCGAGTAATATTTCTAAGCGACACCAATTGGAAGTTAAACTTCGTGAGCTAAGTGACACCGATCAACTGACCGGACTTTTCAATCGCAGAAGGCTTGAGCAAGACCTAGCATTGCATTTCGAAGCGTTTTCCCGGCATTCGACACCCACTTCTGTGGTGATGTACGATTTAGATAATCTAAAACAGCTCAACGACCGATTCGGTCATCACGTTGGAGACGAGGCCATTCTGATGGTTACCGGCATTTGCCAATCTCACTTAAGAAAAACCGATATTGCATGCCGTTTTGGTGGGGATGAATTCATTATTGTTTTGCCGGGCATTGAATTGGAACATGCGGTTCAATTTTCCGAGAGGCTGAAAGAGTTTTTTAAACAAGGTTTGGAGCGTTTTCGTGCTGATGGTGCCGATGTGTCCGTCAGTCTTGGCGTGACAACCTTCATGCCGACGGATACCTCTTATCAAGATACCTTGAAGCGCGTAGATGACGCTTTGTACTCGGCCAAGAAAAATGGTAAAAACCAGATTGTCATTGCATGATCGGAAAACGTTTTCGATACTTTTCTAGAGTGATGTTCATTGCTGTTTGCGTCAAAGGCGTTGCCTGTCATCGCTATCTTTATGGGGCGGGCTAATCACTTTGTGGATGATTGACAAAGCTAAACCCTGTTTACAGCGTCGATCGAACGAATCAAACGTATAATTTTGCAACTTTTTAACGGTAGAAAAAATAATGATATATCGACAATATGTGGGGCTTGTGCTGTTGGCCTTAGCGTATGGCCTGCTGATTCCCGGCATCAGCGAACCCGTCTTGCATGTGGTTACTACTCTGGATAAATCGGAGTTGGCCAATATGGGTCAAGAAGCGTTATTGGCGAGCCCAGAGATTCCTTCGTTCATAAAGTCGATGGCGACTGAGTTGTTTAATAATGTCACGGTTGAAGGCACTGTGGTGATTCAAGATACCGCTAAAAGCATTTTAGACACATCGGAACTCTTGTGGAACCAGGGGAATCGCACCGTTGCGGCCTTGATTCTGTTTTTTAGTGTGGTGGTGCCGGTCATTAAGGCAGGTCTGCTGATTGTGCATTTAGGTTTTCAGCGATATTTCTGGGGGCAGATGGCCGGAAAAATCAGTTCGGGGTTAAGCAAATGGTCAATGGCGGATGTATTTGTAATGGCCTTGATTATCTCGTTCTTAGCCATTAAAGCCAGCGCCGGAAGTTCACCGTTAGTGGAAACCAGTATTGCTTTTGAAGTGGGGTTTTACTACTTTTTGGGTTATTGCCTGTTCTCTATTGCGGGCAGTCAGCTGTTGGCGACAACCCAGTCAAGCGTGGGTGAAGTGTCAGCAAAAGAGTGCATTTGATAGATCTTAGGAAAAGTTGAAACACTTGGGTTTGATTAAGTCCGCGTGAACCAATGCAAGATGAATTAAAAGGAAGCGTGATGCGAATTATAAAATGGGCAGGCCTGTTCAGTGTGTTGATGATGCAGCTGGGCTGTACGAATGTGCCGGATAAAGTAGAGCCGGTGAGCGGGTTTGAATTGCCGCGTTATTTGGGTCAGTGGCATGAAGTGGCGCGTTTGGACCACAGTTTCGAGCGCAATCTGCTTCAGGTGACGGCTACCTATTCGATGCGTGAAGACGGCGGTGTACGCGTCATAAACCGTGGCATCGACGCCCAGAGCGGTAAAGTCAAGCAAGCCGAAGGCAAAGCCTATTTTGTGGAGGACGAAACCGTTGGACGTTTGAAGGTCTCGTTTTTTGGGCCTTTTTATGGTGGTTATAACATCGCAAAATTGGCAGAGGATTACAGCATGGTGCTGGTGATTGGCCCGAGCCTGGATTACGCGTGGATTTTAGCGCGATCCGACCAGCCTGATGCCAGCCAGTGCCGCGAATTTTATGAGGCTGCCGAGCAGATCGGCATAACGGAAAAGTCCTGGATCAGACTGTTAGATTGTGGCCTGCCGGCAAATTTCAAGTCCCCGGCTTGAAGGAGGCATCATGACCCGTGTCAGTGAAATCATCGAATTTTGGTACACGCCACCGATGTCGGAACATTGGTTTAGTTCAACGCCCGAGATTGACGGATTGATTCGCAATCGTTTTGAAAGGCTGTGGGAACAAGCCTTACAAGGTGAGTTGGATGCCTGGCAACGGACGGCGGAAGGCTGTTTGGCTTTGTGTATTGTGCTTGATCAGTTTCCGTTGAATATGTTTCGCGGTGAGGCTAAAAGTTTTGCCACTGAACAAAAAGCAGTAGAGGTGTGTCGATATGCTGTGAGCAATGGATTAGATGAGCAGTTGCCTGTAGAGCGGCGCGCTTTTTTGTATATGCCGTTGATGCACAGTGAAAAACTGGCGGATCAGGATGAGTCAGTGCATTTGTTCGAGGCCACTGGACTGGAAGGTAATGCGCGTTTTGCCCGCCATCATCGCGAGATTATTCGCCGTTTTGGTCGATTTCCGCATCGCAATGCGCTTTTGGGCAGGACAAGCCGTGCCGAGGAAAAGGCGTATCTAACTTCAAAGGAAGCCTTTACCGGTTAGCAGAAAAACACGCCGAATATCAAAGCCATGAAATCTTAAAAAGAGCAGGCCTGCTCTATTGTGGCGAGGGCTAAAATGCGCAAGTCATAAAAAACCCGCCTTAAGCGGGTTTTGTTTTTTTAAGAAAGAATTTCCAGCAGTTCCACATCAAAGATTAAAGCGGAATAGGGGGCGATTTTACCGCCGGAACCTTGTGCACCATAGGCCAGTTCTTGCGGCACATAGAGGCGCCATTTTGAGCCGGTCGGCATCATTTGCAGGGCTTCGGTCCAGCCAGCAATCACACGATTGACCGGAAATTGTGCCGGTTGGCCGCGTTCGACTGAACTGTCGAAAACCGTGCCGTCGACCAGGGTGCCGTGGTAGTGTGTCGAGACGACTGATTCGGCACCAGGCTTGTCACCGCTGCCTTCGGTCAGGATTTCATACTGCAGACCGGATTCGGTCACGATAACGCCTTCTTTTTTAGCGTTTTCGGCTAAAAAGGCTTCGCCTGCTTCGGCGGCTTTCTGAGCTTTCTCAGCGGCCTTGACCTGCATGATGTCGTTGATTTCCTGAAAGGCTTTGGTAAAGGTTTCCTGGTCGATCGGGCTGGGCTTGCCTCCCAAAGCATCCATGACACCGGCGGCAATGGCCTCGGCATTGATGCCGTCAAACGGGTCTGAGGCAAATTGATCGCCTACTTGACGACCTAAGCCATAACTGACGATGTCTGGCGTGGTGGTATAGTTTTGTGACATTGCTGTCGTCCTTTTTAGTGAAAAAGGCAATCTTAGCATAATTGTGGCTGTGTTTGACCGTCACCGCACTGGTTAAGGGGTAGGAAGCTTTTTGCTTTTTGTAAAAAATGGTCAGGCCTGCCCATTTTGAAGTATTAAGAATAGAGAGTCATGAATCCGAAAGCAGGTCTGGCAGAGCCTTGATCGTTTCGATTAACCGTGCTTGTTGAGGCAACTTCTGCAGGTCTGTGTTTTTGAACTTTCCAGTCTTGACCAGGCAAGCTTGAAGACCGGCTTGGATGGCACCTTGCACATCGCTTTCGACGTCGTCACCGACCATGAGGCATTGATGCTTCTGCAGGCCGGTGGAGCGCACGGCTTCGGCAAAAAAGTGGGCATCGGGTTTGCCTAAAATCACCGCTTCGGTTCCACTCGCCCATTCGAGAGCATGAATGAAAGCCCCGGCGTCTAATTTGAGGCCGTCGTGGTTCATGAAGTATTTGTTTTTGCCGATGCCGAAAAACGGCATGCCTTGTTCCAGCAGGCGAAAGGCCTGGTTGAGGTTGGCGTAGTTCAAGTCGTCCTGGGCGTCGCCGAGCAATACGCAATTTGGGCTGTCGCTGCAGAGCTCAAGAAACTCCTCTTTGAGGTTTGGATGGAGAATGCAAAAGGGCCGCATTTGGTGGTTAAGCAGATAGTTTTTGGCCGCCTGCGGAGCGCTAAAAAGTTCGGATGCCTCGACTCTCAATCCCATTTGTTTTAGTTTGGAAAGTATTTGGCGCCGTGATTCGCTGGCCGTATTGGTAACGAATCGAAGGGTGTAACCCTGGTTTCGCAACCATTGCAAAGTGCTGTCGGCTCCGGGAAGGCGTTGTTCTCCCTCGTATAAGACACCACTCAGGTCAAGCAGGAGGGCTTTGATGTTTGCAAGTGTAACGTCTGGTGCAAGGTGGTTCATGCTCATGCCTTTTGTAAAAATTGTGCCGGTTTTCCTGAGCGATATATAGTTTGTTGTTTTTAAATAATTTTTTATATAATTGTTGGTGTGGTTTGGCGGTTTTGGATTTGTTCGTTCGAACCGGAGTAAATTCTATTTTAGTACAACGGCCAAGCATTTGGAGGGAATTGAAATGTCAGCTAACCATGCAATTATCCCTTCCTTGGGACAGGCCCGATTGGCGGGGTTTCTGTATCTGGTGATCATCGTCTGTGGTATCGGCAGCGAAGTCTTTATCCGTTCCGGCTTGATCGTTGATGGGGATGCCGCGGCCACTGCGGCAAATATTCTGGAATCGGACGGGCTGTTTCGACTGGGGTTTGTGGCCGATGCAATCATGCTGTTAAGTGACGTGGCGATTGCGGTGCTTTTTTATGTGTTGCTTAAACCGGTCAACCAAACGTTGGCTTTGATTGCGGCGGCGTTCAGGCTGACACAGGCCTCGATTCTGGGCTTTAACCTGCTCAATTATTATGCGGCCGCCTTGCTGATGAACGGCACAGTCTATCTGAATGGTTTGGAATTGAATCAATTGCAGGTTTTGGCGTCTTTGTTTCTGGATCTGCACAGCCACGGTTACGATCTGGGCTTGATTTTCTTTGGGCTTTCCAATTTGATTCTGGGTTATCTTTTGATTCGTGCCGATTATTTTCCCACGTTTTTCGGTTATGGGCTGATTGCGGCGGCATTGGTGTATTTGGCGGGCAGTTTTACGCGATTTGTGTTTCCGGATTATGCGGGGCTAATGGAGCCGCTTTATCTGATTCCATTGCTTGCCGAGCTAGCCTTTGCTCTGTATTTGTTGGTTAAGGGTGTGAGGGATCATTAGTCATTGTGGGGTAATGATTAATGATCGAGAGATTCTCAAAATGAGCAGGCCTGTTCATTTTGAGAAAGGTGCCTTGCAGGAAGGGGTTATTTTTCCATAAACGGATAGTCGGTGTAACCTTGTGGCCCTTCGGTATAGAAAGTGTCCGGATCTGGATCATTCAAAGCAGCACCCGCCTTGAAGCGTTCCGGCAAATCTGGATTGGCCAGGTAACTCACGCCAAATGCTACCGCTTCGACATCACCGTTGGCAATGGCCGCTTCGGCTTCTTCGGCGCTATAGCCCATATTGGCAATCAGGTTGCCTTGATAGAATTCTTCACACACCGACAGCACGTCCTCTTTCTGCTCCCCGAAAAAGTCGCTGCGCATGACATGCAGGTAAGCCAAATTATAGTCATTCAGTTTTTCGCTCAACCAGCGGCTCAAAGCCAGCGGATCGCCATCTTTCATGCTGTTGAAGCTGTTGACCGGCGAAATGCGCAGTCCGACACGATCACTGCCCCAAACCTCGCATACGGCAGTCAGCACTTCCAATAACAGGCGGGCGCGATTTTCGATTGAGCCACCATAGGTGTCGGTACGCTGGTTGCTGCTTTCGCGCAGAAATTGATCCAGAAGATAGCCGTTGGCACCATGGACTTCCACGCCGTCAAATCCAGCGGCTTTGGCGTTGATGGCCGCTTGTTTAAAGCCTTCTATGATGCCAGGAATCTCTGCCAAAGTGAGGGCGTGAGGTACAGTGTATGGTTGTTTGCCTTGCGGCGTGTGCACTTCATCTTTTATAGCGATGGCGCTGGGTGCAACCGGCTGTTTGCCATTATTGAGCGCGGGATGGCAGGCGCGACCGCCATGCCAAATCTGCAAAACAATACGGCCGCCTTTGGCATGCACGGCGTCGGTGACTTTTTTCCAACCGGCGATTTGTGCTTCGGAATAGATTCCGGGCTCTTTCCAGAAGGCGCTGCAGCCTTCCATGGCCATGGTCGCTTCCGCGATAATCAAGCCACCGCTGGCGCGTTGCGCATAATGTTCGGCCATCAGGTCGGTTGGAATATGGTCTTCCCCCGATCTTGCGCGGGTCAGAGGTGCCATGATGATGCGGTTAGGCAGCTCAATAGTGCCGAGTTTGAGGGGGGAAAACAAATGCGGATAAGTCTGTTGCATAATAAACCTCTTACAGTGATGGGGTCGTTTGTGTAATGTGTATTACAGTTAGCAGGTATATTAACACGCACAGGCAAGTCAAATACAGGGATAAAAAATAGGGTCATGGCAAAACGGGCAGGCCTGTCTGTTTTGGATGGCCAGCCCGTCAAGGTCGATAGGCTTTGACGAATTCAGTCTGAAAATCGTTGACCGGCATTCTGTCTCCGCGGGCTTTGGAGGCGATTTCAATGGCCTGTTCAGCCGGGATGCCGTGTTCCACCATCAGGCTGATGGCGACAATGCCGGCGCGCCCTCGTCCACCATGGCAGTGTATCGCCAAATGATGGCCTTTTTCCAGGTCTAGTTTCAATTGCGCATTCAAGGCCTTCAGGCTCTGCAGTTCCGGAACCGACATGTCCTTGATGGCAAAGTTGATGAATTCAATCTGATGCGCTTCGCATACGGCGGGTTCCTGATGCATCTTCAGCTCTTCAATCTCTTTGGGCAACAGCAAACTGATGACCTTGGTGACACCTCGGGCACGGTAGTGACTGACATCACGTTGCATCTGTTCATGATCGGGTTTGGGCATGACGGAGATCTGGCCATTGCCAAGTTGGCAGATAGGGTACAGTTGAGTGTTCATAGTGAGATGCCTAGAGCTGTGACAATAAAGCTATTTTAAACATAATTTAAAATCGTTTCTCGACAAATAGAATCACTGTTCTAAAATGATAGCTGACCCTAAACATGGAGAATTCAAAGATGAAGATGTTGAAAAAAACCGGTCTGCTGGTGTTGAGCTGTTTGGCCTTGTCCGCAAATGCGACCGATGTATTGGAAGAGAAAAACATCGGCATGGATCTGGCCATGGATATTGCCAGCGAAGCGGTAAATGCGTGTCGCGAAGCTGGGTTTTCCGTCAGTGCGGTCGTAGTCGACAAGCATGGCAATCAGCGGGTGGCCTTGCGTAACGATTTCGCTTCGAAATTCACCTTGCAGATTGCCGAGGAAAAAGCCAATGCCACCATCATGTCGGGCCTGAAATCCGGGCAATTCCGTGAAATGCGCGGGGATATTCGTCCGGAACTGAACCATGTGAACGGTGTGTTGATGATGGTCGGTGCGGTGCCGATTGTCAGCGGAGGGGTACGCATCGGTGCGATTGGTGTGAGCGGTGCCCCGGGCGGCGAAAAAGATGAAGCCTGTGTGGTGAAGGCGTTGGAAAAATTTGAAGATCGTTTGGCGTTCTAAGCGAATGCTCAAGATTCGCACGAGCGTACTGTCTGCTCTATTGGGTGTGCTGGCAATGTTTTTTGCGGTTAGGCTTTCTGCCGCACCGCTTGTGTTCACCTTGCACGTGGATAACGATGTGCTTTTCGGTACCGACAGGGAGTATACCGGCGGCTTTAAGTTTAAGTTCACGGCAGACACTTCGGACAGTGGCGAGGCGGTATTTGGCGGCCTGGATGCGATGTTGTACAGGATTGCCGAATTGAAACCGCACAGCGATCAGTTGGAGGTGGCGGTGGAAGCCTTTACCTTGACTCGTGTTCAAGGCAATCGTAAAAAGCCGGTGGCGGTGCTGAATGAAGCCTGGACGCATGTTGATTTGAGGCGATTCTATGTAAATCGGGATGTGCAGATGGGGCTGGATCTGAGTGTCGGTTGGCTGGGGCCGAACAGTCCGGGAAAGCCTTTGCAAAACGAACTCCATCAGTTGATTGGTAACGACTTGGTGGACGGCTGGGATCACCAACTGCCTGACCAGCCGACCGTGATGCTGGGCGCCAGTGTGAGAAAAACCGAGGCATATTGGCAGGATTGGGCTCTCTACCAATCGGCCTGGTTGAAGTTGGGCAGCCCAACCACGCAGGGATTTTGGGGCGCGGGTTTGATCAAGCAGGTCAACAGCGAACCGGTTTTTTTATATAACGACATCAATTATGCGGCACCGACAGGTTCCTCTCTGGGCTATTTCTATTACGGCAGTCTTGGCATGAGCTATCTGGGCTATACCGCTTTGTTGGATGGGCGCCTATTTGGCGAGGACGAACGTCTGTTGAGCCGTTACCATTGGATTCCGTTGGTGGAATATGGCATGGGAGTGACGTTTCGTGAGTTTGCCCTCACCTTAAGTGGCAATGCGGTCGGTCAGATTTATAAAAAACAACCGGAAGAGAGCTTTCACTTCGCTTCCCTGACAATGAACTGGCGCTTTTGATAGGGTAGTTTCTTTTCCCTAGAGTTTTTGCCAGCACAAAATACGATTGTTTTGCGGCATGGCGAAGTCCTGCTTGAACATCAGTCCTGCCACAGTCGCCAGTTCATTGAGCCACTCAAAATCTTTGATGCCACTTTTGGGGTCGCGGTTTTTGAGGAAAGCATCAAACTGCTGATTGCTCGGACTGGTGAATTCGCCTTTGAAATTAAAAGGTCCATAGACTACCAAGAGCCCTTGCGGCTTGAGTTGTTGGGCGATGTGTGCAAACAGATCGCTGACATTCTCCTGGCTCATGATGTGGAAACTGTTGGCGGTGAAGATGGCGTCATATTGGCAGTTTGGCCACTGCCGTGCGGAGACATTCAATTCGATTGGTTCCGCGACATTCTGCAGTCCCGAGTCCTTTATCCACAAACGGATACCGTCATGGTTTTCCGGTAAGTCGGAAGTTTGCCATTGCAGATGCGGCATCTGTTGCGCCAAATAGACCGCATGTTGGCCGGTGCCGCTGCCGATTTCCAAAACACTGTGCTTATTGGCGAACAGAGGGCTGAGAACCTTTAGAATTACCTCTTTGTTTTCTTCGCTGGAAGGGGCATAAGGTTTGGCTGCTGTGTTTTGCATTGTTTCGGTGACCCGTGTTTAAATGGTTTTCAAATTTAATTGGCCTTATTGTACGGCTGAACGGCCGCTGTGTTTAAAAATATGTAAAGCAATGAGGTTTGTGTTGATTTGCTGGGAGAGTTGAATATGAAAATGTTATGGAGTGTTGGTTGGTTGTTACTGCTCTTGAGTTTGGCAGGGTGCAGCTGGGTTAAGGTTAGTCAGCAGGGAGCTTTGGTGGCGGTGAGTGATTATGATTCAGTCGCCCATTGCAGCAAATTGGGTTTTACACGTTCTTTGGTGGCGCATAAGATCGGTTTTATTGAGCGCGACGCCGAAACCATGACCCAGGAATTGACCGACTTGGCTAAAAACGAAGCCGCTTTGATGGGCGGCGACACCATCGTGCCGCGCGCTCCGGTCAAACAAGGTCAGATGGTGTTTGATGTGTATCGCTGTCAGTTGCGTTAAAACTTAAGCGTAAGCCGCTAGGTTTTGTTGAAGCCGTATTTGAAAACCAACAGGCCTGTCCATTTGTGATTGGTGGCATGACATTTTTTTAACCGATTGTCACTGGCTCCGCCCTACATTTTAAAAAGCTGCAAATTGAGTTAAAAAGCGATTTAATACCATGTTTAGGGTAAACGATTTAAATCAACGGTGACTTTTTCGGTATTGTTACCTTGTTTAACGGTGGCGTAAGTGACGCTATCGCTTAAACAGCCAATGGTGTCAGCGTTGTAATAACGTCTTTCAATTAACCTTTCAGACAATGCATCCACATCCCCAATAAATTGGACATGCTCCGCACACTCATTCATGAAGTTTTGGACGATTGACTTGATTGTGCCGGCATCTGGCGTTAAATCCATGTGCTGGCTCAACCGGCCATACCTAACCATCGCCGGATCAATATCGTCAGGGTGATTGGTTGCCGCGACAATGAAGATGTCGTGCAACGGCTTTTCACCATCGATCGCCACGAGTAACTTGTTGGTGATCTCTTTGGTGTGAGGGTTGAGCTGGCGGTCTGCCAACACCCCCTCAGCCTCATCAATAAAAATCACGGCAGGCCTTAAGTCAGCCGCTTTTTTGATGACCACATCGATTTGTGAAGGTGATGATAAAAGCTCTTGCCCTGAAGTGGAAATGAAAGCCCATCCCAATTCCTTAGCCAAAGCCTTAGCCACGGTTGTCTTTCCGGTACCGGGTGCCCCAAACATGAGCATACCTTTAGGAACCTTACCACCAGAAGCCTCGATGCGGTGCCGATCTCGCATAATCTCGAGAATGACATCCAGAGCCTCCTTTTGAAACTTATTGAAGGATAGGTCGTTTAGGCCTATTGTGTTCTCAGAAAGTTGGTCTCCCAACCTGCCTTGAACCTCTCGTAAAGCGCGGCTAAGCAAGTCAATGTCGATGGTTCGGTTTTCTTCTCGAGCGAAGCGTTTCGCAATCTTGGCGATTGCCCGCATACGAGAAACCGAAAAACCTTCCCATCGAGCCACAACCTGTTCAACCATTTTTTCATCGACAGGGTAACCCAGTACGCCATCAAGTAAGATGAACTTACGCGCCTCGAAATCAGGTGAGTAAACTTCAATCTTCTTATCAAAGCGACCTTCACGAATACCGGCTCCATCGAGTTTATCGATGAAGTTGGTGGCCGCCACGATGAGAATGCCGTGTTCCTTGTACCCTCTATTGAGTTCCGCGATCGCGGTCAACAAGGTGTTGGCAGATTGATTCTGGTCTTGGTTCATCCCGCTGTCACCACGGTCTTGCAAAAACGAATCAATCTCGTCCAAGAAAAGAACACATGGCGCTTGAGCTTGGGCCGCTTCGAAAATCCGTTTGATTTTCTCCGTGGTGTCACCAATCCATTTAGAAGTCAGTTCTTGCGTTCTGGCTTCCAGGATCTTGACTCCAAGCTCACCGGCTAAGGATTCCGCCACAAAGGTTTTTCCATTACCGGGCGCACCAAATAACAAAATACCATTGCCACCCTCTTCCTTAAAGAAGTTTACTGTTTTAGAAAGTTCACCTTTCATGTTCTCCATGCCGTGAACGTCTTTAAAAGTAAAGCGCGGCAGTCTGGCTGGAAACTCATTGGCCGGTAACAGTTCGCCTTCCTGAGAAGGTTGACCATTGCCTGCTGGGATTGGTTGTTTTTGGCTATACGTTTCTTGTTTTGGATAAACTGTATAACCCTCGACTGATATCTCTATAATTTTTACAAACAAAAGAGATAAACCTATGTTAAAGAGGAAGGCACCAAAAATCCAAGTCATCGGGTTTTTTTCGGGCGTTACAATGCCGGATGAAAAGTAAAGAGAGGCCCAGAGGATGCCAGTCTTAGTGATGGTAAAAAGCAGAATCCTCCACCAATTTACAGGGAAAGGGCTGAAAGCAAGCGCCGTGAGCGCCGCAAAAAACAATAAAATGTAAGGAGAAATTATTGCTTCGGGCCAAATATACAAGATGCCTGCCGCCGGTATAAAAAAGAAGAACGACAAGGCTCCATGGCCAGCATAATCCCTTTTTTGGTTCTGTTTCACTTTAGTATCCATTGAATACTCCTTTAATTAATTTGAGTTTTTAAAAGTTCACTCATAATAAGGTTTCACCAGGCATAAAAAAACCTGTGATTACAGGTTTTTCATCGTTCCTAATTTGCGGCCCTGGCTCTATTGGCTGTGGGCGCTATTCATAAAATCGCTTTTAGAGGGCACTTTTAACAATGCGTCTTTGCCTTGAGAACCTTTAGAGCCTTGGGATTTAAGGGAAACGGCATTTCTGGCTTGCTTCATAGAGTCACCTAGCCGCATTCCTGTGCCAATGGCAGGGGGTTTTTTAGAAAACTCTCCACCCCTTCCACGGAAGGTTGAGCCAATGCCTGTTCCTCCACCGGTGATCGCTCCATAGCCTGCACTGACAGATTTGCCGAGGAGACCACCACTTGATCCCTTCCAACCGGCCTTGGCTCCAGACCCAGCGCCAGCCAAGCCTCCTACGGCACTACGCGCGCCCGCCTCTGCAACTCGTCCTCCAGCATTGCTGGCCATGCTGCCTGCGGAACCACCTACCATTCCACCGGCGCGACCCATGCACTGTATAATATTTAAACCTTAATGATGTCTAATTAAAAAGTGTTGTGCTATTGAGGGTATTTCAGTGTTTGTTAGTGTGTTTTTTATGGGCTGAGTTTTAGCCGTTATAGCGAATCTGTACCAGTATGCCGAACATCGGGTGGTCGATGTAGTGGAGTTGGTTGGGGCGGATCTTACGGGATTCTTTGAGTTTAAAACGCCAGTAATCAGGGGTCAATTCGTCGGCCGTGATTTTCTGATGCTGCATGAAATCGGCTTTGACACGATCCGGGATACGGCGTTCGAATTCCAGGTCAAACTCGACGTGAGCGTAACGGCTTTTATAGAGTTTGACCGTGCCGGAAACATGCGAAGCCGAGCCGGTTTGTTCGGCATTATCAATCAGCAACTTGGGCATGGTTTCATCGGCTCCGGTATCCTGCGACCAAGCTTGGTGAAACAGGATTCGATAGCCTTTTTTGGGTGTGAGTTTGGCCGCTTCGGAGGTGAGTCCATCGGGTTGCGCTTTGAGTTTCATGGTTTGGGTCACTGGCGTTGTCAGACTGCCGTTCAAAATGTCTTGCAAGGGTAATGCGGTTTCGTAATCGGGCAATTCGAAGGTTTCCGGCCAATACTCTTCGGTCCAGCTTCTGAGCGCAAAGGTTTCAAACACGATGACTTCGATGGTGTAATTCGGGTTTTCCTCGTTGGCTTGCGCACTTGAAAATAGGCTGGCAACGGAGAATACAAAGGCCGACAAGGCCGCAGTGGCAAAAAGTGGCAAAAAGTTAAACATTCTGAGCAGGCCTGCTGGTTTTGAAAAGTTGAAATTCATGATCGATTCAGTCGTTTTTTATGGATTTGATAATCAGTTCAATGGCGGCGATTCTTGATTCCATATCGGGCATTGTATCGAAAAACTTCAACTCGGTCTGGCCTTTTAGTTGGTAGTTCTTCGGGTAGGCCTGTATGAGCTGAATCAGTTTGAGCGGGTCGATATCGGGCTGTTGGTTGAACTGCACCCGCACCATCGCCTCCGAGGCGTCCAGTTTGATGATGCCGATCGGTTCAATCACCAGTTTGATCTGGGTCACGGCAAACAGGTTTTTGACCGTTTGAGGCAGTAGTCCGAAACGGTCAATCATCTCCACTTCCAATTCACGCAGGGCGTGTTCGGAATCGGCGCTGGCAATGCGTTTGTAAAATACCAGACGGGTATGAATGTCCGGCAGGTAGTCTTCTGGAATCAGCGCCGGTACGCCCAAGTCGACTTCCGAACCGGTGTGCAATGTGGTGTTGAGTTCCGGTTGTTTGCCGGACTTGAGTGCTTTAACCGCACGATCCAGCAATTCGCTGTAGAGTCCGAAGCCCACCTCCTGGATTTGTCCGGACTGTCCGTCTCCGAGCAATTCACCCGCACCTCGGATTTCCAGGTCGTGACTGGCAAGCATAAATCCGGCGCCTAAGGTGTCGTGTTTGGCGATGGCGGCGAGACGTTTTTCGGCATCGGCGGTAAGCAGGGCTTTACCGGCGGTGAACAGGTAGGCGTAGGCTCGGTGGTGCGAACGCCCGACACGACCGCGTAACTGGTGCAGTTGCGCCAGCCCGAACTTGTCGGCCCGGTGGATCAGGATGGTGTTGGCGGTGGGAATGTCGATCCCGGTCTCGATGATGGTGGTGCACACCAATATGTTGAAACGGCGGTGGTAGAAGTTTTCCATGACCGCTTCCAGTTCACGTTCGTTCATCTGCCCGTGGGCATAATCGACTTTGGCTTCAGGAATCAGCTTCTGCATGGTTTCAACCATTTTTTCGATCTTGTCGACTTGGTTGTATAGAAGATAGATTTGTCCACCGCGGCGGATTTCACGCAAGCAAGCTTCGCGTACTGTGTCTTCGTTCCATTCCTGTACAAAGGTCTGTACCGCCAGACGTTTTGCGGGCGCCGTGGCGATAATGGAGAGATCGCGAAGGTCGTTCATCGCCATGTTCAGGGTTCTGGGGATTGGCGTGGCCGTCATGGTGAGCACGTCGACCTCGGTGCGCAGTTTCTTCAATTGTTCTTTCTGACGCACGCCGAAACGATGTTCTTCGTCGATGATGGTCAGCCCGAGATTGGCGTATTTGACGTCTTTCTGAATCAGTTTGTGGGTTCCGATGATGATATCCACTTTGCCTTCTTCCAAGTCGGCCAGTACCTGTTTTTGTTCTTTGGCGGTCTGGAATCGGGATAATACTTCGATGCGCACCGGCCAATCTGCGAAACGGTTGCGGAAGTTCTCGACATGTTGTTGCGCCAGCAGTGTGGTGGGCACCAGCATGGCCACTTGTTTGCCGTCATAAGCGGCGATGAAGGCGGCACGCATGGCGACTTCGGTTTTACCGAAACCAACGTCACCACAAACCAGACGGTCCATCGGGCGGCTGGCATGCATGTCGTGGATGACGGCTTCGATGGCTTGTTGCTGATCGGGCGTTTCTTCAAACGGGAAGCTTGAGGCAAAACGCTGGTAGGCTTCTTCGGGCGTGTTGAAGGCGTAGCCGGGACGCGCTTCACGCTGGGCGTAGATATCAAGCAGTTCGGCGGCGACGTCGTGCACTTTTTCAGCCGCTTTGCGTTTGGCTTTTTCCCATCTGTCGCTACCGAGTTTGTGTAAGGGGGCACTTTCAGGCGTGGCGCCGGTGTAACGGCTGATCAGATGCAGGGAGGTGACCGGCACATAGAGTTTGGCTTCGCCGGCGTATTCAATCATCAGGAATTCGCGTGATTCCCCTTGAATCTCAAGTGTTTCCAATCCCTGGTAACGCCCCACACCGTGGTCGATATGCACGATGGGGCTGCCAATGTCGAGCTCAATCAGGTTGTTGATGGCGGCGTCGAAATCGCTGTGTTTACGTTTGCGTCGGCGCTTCTGAACGACGGTTTGTCCGAAAATTTGCGCTTCGCTGATGAGACTGAGTTCAGGGGTGTGGATAGAGTCTTCCAGCGGACTGACGACAATGCTGTAGGGGGCTTGAGTCTCCAGAGCTTGTTTCCAGTCATGCAGAATCTCGGGGTGTTGTTTGTGTTTGCCCAGTAGCGACAATAAGGTTTCACGCCGACCGGTGCTTTCTGCACTGTAAATGATGCGTCCTTGATATTGGTCGCAAAAAGCGTTGAGTCTGGCAAGCGGGTATTCGCTGTCGCTCTGCACGCTTAAGTTCGGCAGTTGCTGGGTATTGAATAGGGTAGTGGTTTTGGCGGTTTTTTCTTTTTGCAGGCTGATGCGGTGAAACGCCTTGAGTGCGCCCATGAAATCGGTTTTGGAAAGAATCAGCTCGTTCGGCTTGAGGATTGGGAAATCGGGGTTGTGCTGGCCGATCTGATAACGTTCCTGGTATGCCTCATGCACCTTGTCAATGCTCTCTTCGGTCTGGTCGAAATCAAAAAACAGGGTGTTGTCTGGCAGGTAGTCAAACAGAGAAGTCAGACTTTCATGAAACAGGGGTAGGTAATATTCAAGTCCGCCGGTGGTGCTGGCGTCACTGACCGCCCGGTAGAGCTGACAATTGCGGCTGTCGTCGCCAAAAAACTGACGGAACTTTTGACGGAATAGATCGATGCCTTCGGTGGTGAAGTCGTACTCTTTGGCCGGCAGCAACTGTATGCGTTCGATTTGCTCAATTGAACGTTGGGTTTCCGGATCGAAACTGCGGATCGATTCGATCTCTTCGTCAAACAGGTCGATGCGGAAAGGTATTTTGCTTCCCATCGGGTAGAGGTCGATAATGGAACCACGAATTGCAAATTCGCCATGTTCCATCACTTGACTGACACGCTGATAACCGCCAGATTCGAGTTTTTGTGCAAAACTCTGGATCTTGATGCGTTCGCCGTTGGAGAGCAGAAAGGTAAACTTCTGGATGTAATCGTACGGGACAACACGCTGAATCAGGGTTGAGACCGGCACAACCAGAATGCCTTTTTGGGTATCCGGCAATTGATAGAGGGTTTTTAATCGTTCGGAGATGATATCCTGATGTGGCGAGAATTGATCGTAAGGCAGGGTTTCCCATTCTGGGAACGACAATAGGGTTTGTTGGTCTTGTGTGAAGAAACGCAATTCATCCATTAAACGGTTGGCTTCCTGAGTGTCGGCTGTGACGACGACGACCAGGCCTGCTGATTTTTGACTTTGATTGGCGATGACTAAAGATTGCTCGGAAGGATTGAGGCTCGCCCAGTAAGAGCGGTTTCCTTTGAGTTTGATGGAGTCTAAGGCCAATAGGTTTGTCAATGCGCTCATGTTTTGATCAATTCTGTTAATGGAGTAAAACGGAATATTTTAAACTACCCATCCGGAGAGTGGGCGCAATTTCCGCCCGGATGTGAAAAACCAGATGAATCAATAAAAAGGGAAGGTATGTACGGTAATTGGGCGTTTAGTTGGGTGCAGGTTATGGCGCATAACAAAGTGCTTTTAAGTGTGCTTTGGAGCGGGATCAGTCTGCTGCTGATCTCAGGCATCGCACTGTTGGATCAACAGGTGTCCAATCAGGCATGGGGCTGGTTGCTTTTAAGTGTGGTGTTGATGAGTGTTGCGCTGGCCCGCTGGATGGATTCGATCAAAAGTGCGTTCCTGCAACTGCTGATGAGTCTGTATGTTGGTGCCATGACCTTGGGCGCGCTGGGATGGGCCGGGGTGGCGTTGAATGAATCCAGTCTGCTGGGCTGGGTGATTCTGATGACGTTAGTGACAAGTAACCTGATTCATATATTAAGCAGTTTATTGCGGGAAATGGCGCGCGGCCTATTTCAGTTTGATGCGCTGGCGGAGGCTCTGAAATTGAACAATACGCCGGTTTTTTTATCTAACTTTACCACCTTGCTGGGTTTTATGTTGGCTGCGTGGTATGAACCCGAGCTGGTTCCAATGAGTTGGGTCGTCGTCATTGGTGCCATTGTCAGCTATCTGGTGGCTTTAACTGTTTTGCCGATGATTCTGTTGAGTTGGTTGTTGGAGTTTCGCGTTGGTCACAGTTCGGATCGCATGGGCTATGCGTTTGTGGTTAAGTGGATGCAGTCTGCACCTCATAAGGTTAAGATGCTGATGTTTGTTTTGACACTGTTGCTGATGGGCTTGTGCTGGCTACAACGGGATTTGTTGCCGTGGTTCAGCCAAATTGTCTGGATGGTGGCGGGCATGTGGTTATTGTTTGCGGTTTTTTGGCAAAGCCTGAGCTTGGCATTGCTGAATACCCTGGCGAATTTTTTGGCGTTGACGGTGGCGGTGCTGGTGTTTGTTCTTTTTGTTCCGGCCCACCCATTGTCGGTATTATTGATTATGATGCCGTTGGGTTTGATTGTGGATGACGGCATTCATTTCTTCTCCCGTTACCTTCGCGCTAAACGAGGGGTGTTCTCGGATTCGGAATCGGCCGTGCGTTATGCGATGGCGAGTGTCGGGCGACCGATCTGGATGACTAGCTGGACGGTTATGCTGGGATTGTTTGTATTGTTGTTGGCTGGGCAAGGGTTGATTCAGCAGGCGAGTTTGATGACTATGTTGGCGCTGGTAGTGGCCACTTTGATGATTTTGTTTGTGGTGCCTGCGTTTTTGATCATGCGAAAACTGTAAAGGTTTTGGTTAAATATTGCGTTGAATTACATAAGGTAAAATTTTAGTCATTAATTAATTTAATTAATGCCTGATATGTAAATTTTATTTTTATTTTGCAGGGCTTTAGTCCATGATGGCTCTACTTACGTTAAGCAGGGTTTACTAATAAATAAGCTTAATTAACTACCATTAAAAAAGTAAATAATAATAAAAGACAAACAAAAGGATGAACACATGGCAACAGTGGTTGTAGTTGGATCTAGTACCGGAGGATTACCCATGTCTTACGATATTCGTAAGCACTTGGATAAAGGACACACTGTCAAGGTGGTGAATGCCATCGACGAATTCAATTTCGTCCCGTCCAACCCTTGGGTTGCAGTTGGCTGGAGAAAGCCGGAAGACATCTCATTCAAGTTAGAGCCTTATCTAACTCGTAAAGGGATTGAGTTCTATCATCAAACCTGTACTGGTTTGGATGCCGAAAACAATAAGATTACTTTGGATGACGGCACAGAGATGGAATACGACTACCTGATCTTATCGACAGGGCCAGCACTGGCGTTTGATGAGGTGGAAGGGTTTGGACCTAAGAGTCACGGTGGTAATACGGTTTCGGTTTGTACCACTCCACACGCAGTGGAAGCTTATGATCAGTGGGAAGAGTTTTGCAAGGATCCAGGACCAATTATTGTGGGGGCCGTTCAAGGTGCTTCCTGTTTTGGTCCAGCCTATGAATTTGCCATGATCATGGAAACGGATTTGCGTAAACGTAAAATCCGTAGCCAGGTTCCCATGACCTTTGTGACAGCTGAACCTTACATCGGCCATCTAGGTTTAGGTGGGGTAGGTGATTCCAAGGGGTTGATGGAATCGGAAATGCGTAACCGTCACATCAATTGGATTTGCAATGCCAAAACCACCAAAATCGAAGATGGCATGATGTACGTTGATGAATATAACAATCAGGGTGAAGTCATCAATAAACATGAATTGCCGTTCAAGTATTCGATGATGTTGCCGGCTTTCAAAGGGTCTAAGTTCTTGGTTGATTTGGTAGACTCCGATCCGGAAAAAATGGGTGGACCGCTTGTCAATCCGCGCGGGTTTGTTAAAGTCGATAAGTTCAGTCGTAACCCGACGTATCACAATATTTATGCTCTGGGTGTGGGGATTGCTATTCCTCCGGTGGACACTAAATGTCCCGTTCCATGCGGTACCCCAAAAACCGGCTTGATGATCGAGTCGATGGTGACGGCCATCTGTCATAACATCGAAGCGAATCTGGAAGGCAAAGAGCCTCATGAAGAACCAACTTGGAATACCGTGTGTCTCGCAGATATGGGGGATTCCGGTGCGGCGTTTGTGGCTTTGCCTCAGATTCCGCCGCGTAACCTGACTTGGGCCAAGAAGGGTAAGTGGGTGCATTTGGCTAAAATCGCGTTTGAGAAATACTTCATTCGCAATATGAAGGCCGGTAACTCTGAACCGATCTACCAGAAGTACATTATGAAAATGTTAGGTATTAACCGTTTGAAATCAGACAGCAAATAAGCTGACCTGATTCAGGTTATTTACGATGTACAAAAACGCCCTCAATATAGAGGGCGTTTTTGTTTGTGTGCTTATGACAAATTACGCATGCAATGTGCATATTGGAGTTTCCTTATTTAATCCATCCTATATAATGCGCCTATGACTTTAGCGCTGATATTGCAATATTTGGATTTACTGGGCACGGTAGTGTTCGCCATTACCGGACTTTTGGCTGCTCGTCGTAAACAGCTTGACCTATTCGGGGCCATTGTCATTGCCATGGTTACGGCGATTGGTGGCGGAACGGTGCGCGATCTGATCATTGATGTACCGGTTTTCTGGACTCAGAATGATATCTATATTTATGTCGTGGTCATTGCGGCGCTGCTATTGTTCTTTTTGGCACGATTTAAACGTCTGCCGGTCAAGTTGTTACTGTTTTTAGATGCACTGGGATTGGCTGTTTTTACCGTAATTGGCACACAAAAGGCGATGGCGTTAGGCTTTTCCGATCCGATCGCAATTATGACCGGAATCATGACCGGGGTGGTTGGCGGAGTCATCCGTGATGTACTCGTGGGTGAGGTGCCTTTGGTCTTCCGTAAAGAAATCTATGCCACGGCTTCATTTGTTGGAGCCAGTCTTTTATTGGTTCTAATAGAGGCCGGTGTTACGGTGGATTGGGCGGTCATGACGTCCATTCTAGTGGTGCTGACTATGCGTGTCTGGGCCATTGTCTTCAATGTTGAATTGCCAGTGTTTATCTCCTATAAAGGGCCGGATACTCAGTCCAGCGATCAGGATGTTCACAAATCATAACTTAGGTTAATTATGTTTAAAGCCCCGTTTGAATTGCAGTTAGGTTTGCGCTACACCAAAGCCAAAAGACGCAATGGTTTCATCTCTTTTATTTCTTTGTCCTCGATGATCGGTATTGCCTTGGGGGCGATGGCGTTGATTACTGTGCTTTCCATTATGAATGGCTTTCAACAGGAATTGCGGGATAGGATTTTGGGTATGACGGCTCACATGACTTTGACAGAGAGGGATGAGCGTTTATACGACTGGTCGACTCTTTATCATGAGGTCAAGCAGAACAAAGAAGTGCTGGGTGCGGCTCCGAATATTATGGAGCAAGGCATGTTGACCAGCGGCGACCAGGTAAAAGGCGTTGCGGTTCGCGGCATTCTGCCAGAGTATGAGGGGCAGGTAGCCGATATCGATAGCAAAATGATCTATGGTCATTTAGCGGATCTGCAGCCCAAAGCCTACAGCATCATTTTGGGTTCGGAGTTGGCCGGCAGTCTGGGGGTTTCAGTGGGTGATAAGGTCACTTTGATTGCCCCTCAGGGCAGTTTTTCCCCAGTTGGTATCGTACCGCGCATCAAACGTTTCACTGTTGTTGGGCTTTTCAAAGCCGGCATGCATGAGTATGACAGCGGTTTGGCGATCATTCATATCCAAGATGCACAAAAGGTGTTCAAGTATCGGGATGCGGTAGGGGCGTTGCAGTTGAAAATCCGTGACATGTTTGATGTCTATTCGGTTCGTCAGGATTTGGCGCAGCAGATTCAGCAGGTTTTTTATGTGCGTGACTGGACTCAGCAACATGCTAATTTCTTTAAAGCCATCGAGATGGAAAAACGCATGATGTTTATTGTGTTGGCGTTGATTATCATGGTGGCCGCATTCAATATCGTCTCAACCATGGTTATGGTGGTGACGGACAAGCAGAGTGATATTGCGGTTCTGAGAACATTGGGAGCGACGCCCGGGAGTATTCAGACGATGTTTATTATTCAGGGCTTGGTCATTGGCTTAAGTGGTGCCTTTTTCGGTCTGCTGGGCGGTGTCGCGTTGGCAATGAATATTGATGTCATCATTCCATTCATCGAAAACCTTTTGGGATTCAAATTCTTTCCGGCGGATGTTTATTATATTAGTGAAGTGCCTTCAAAACTGGTTTGGAGTGATGTGTGGTATGTAACCGGGTTGGCTTTTCTTTTAACTTTGGTTGCGACATTGTACCCGGCCAGAAAGGCCTCTAAAATTCATCCGGCAGAGGCATTGAGATATGAGTGAGACACTGAATCAAATGGTATTAAGCGCGAGTGCTTTGAAAAAGACCTATCAGGACGGTGTCATACCGACACCGGTGTTGACCGATGCCAATTTGACGGTGGAAGCGGGTGAGAAAATTGCCATCATCGGTTCTTCGGGCTCCGGAAAAAGTACCTTGTTGCATTTGATTGCAGGGTTGGATCAGCCGAGTTCGGGGCGAGTTGAGCTGATGGGGCAGCCTTTCTCCGAGTTGAGTGATGTGAAGCGTGGAAAGATGCGCAACCAGCATTTGGGCTTTGTATATCAGTTTCACCATTTGCTTGCCGAATTGACCGCGCTTGAAAACGTCATGCTGCCTTTGCGCATTCGCCGTGAGCCGGCTCAGTCGGCACAAGCCCAGGCAGAAGCGCTGCTGTTGCGTGTTGGTTTGAAGGATCGTATGCAGCATAAGCCCAGTGAATTGTCAGGTGGAGAGCGCCAAAGGGTTTCGATTGCGCGAGCTTTGATCACCCGTCCGGCTTTGATTTTAGCGGATGAGCCGACCGGTAATTTGGATCATGAAACGGCCGAGCAGGTTTTTGAGCTGATGCTGGAGTTGAATCAGGAATTGCAAACGGCTTTGCTGATTGTGACCCATGATCTGGAGCTGGCGAGTCGTATGGACCGACAGCTTACCTTGCTTGATGGTCAGCTGCACGCTGTTGCACACGCTTCTGACGATCAGAATCAATAAAGCGGGAGATCTATGTTAGCGATTCACGGGGTTAGCATTCGTGCCGGCGTAAAGCCGTTGTTCGAAAACGCCAGTTTGAGCATTCATCCCGGCCAGAAGGTCGGTTTAATCGGTCAGAACGGGGTAGGGAAAACCACCTTGTTCAAAGCGATCATGAACGAAGTGCCTTTGGACGCAGGGCAAATTTCAGTCCCCGCTAACTGGCTCATCGGTTATGTTGAGCAAGAGGTCAGTGATTCCAAGTTGTGCGCTTTGGATTACGTCTGTTTCGGTGACAGTCAGTATGCCGAGTTAGAGGCTAAAATCAAACACGCTGAACAACTCGATGACCATGATGCATTGGTTCGCGCACACGATGAAATGGATCGCATTTCGGGTTATGAAGTGCCGCAAAAAGCCCAGCAGTTATTGGCAGGCCTGGGCTTTTCAGTTCAGGACTTGAATAAGTCGATTCAGTCTTTTTCCGGCGGTTGGCAAGTGCGTCTGAAACTGGCTAAGGCGCTGATGCAACGTTCGGATTTGTTGTTGCTGGATGAGCCCACGAACCACTTGGATATTGAGGCGGTGGCTTGGCTGATTCAATGGCTGAAGTCTTATCAAGGTGCCGTATTGATGATTTCCCACGACCGCGATTTTCTGGATCAGGTTGTGCAGGGCATCGCGCACATTCAACATCAGAAAATTCACTATTATTCGGGTAACTTTGCCGCTTTTGAGCGTCAGCGCAATGAGCAGTTGATGCAACAGCACGCTTTACATGAAAAGCAGAAGCAGCAGATGCAGCACCTAAAAACCTTTATTGAACGTTTTAAGGCCAAAGCCTCTAAAGCCAAGCAGGCACAAAGTCGTGTCAAGGCTTTGGAAAGGATGGAGCAGGTGGCGGCTGTGCAGGCGACCAATCCGTTTCATTTCGAGTTTTTTGAGCCAAAGCATCAGCCCGACCCGATGGTTAAAGTCGAAAACGTGGATTTTGGGTATGATGATAAACCAATCTTGCAGCAGGCCAGCTTGGTGTTGCGCGCTGGTGACCGTATCGGTTTGGTTGGGGTCAACGGCTCCGGTAAAACAACCTTGATTAAGCTGCTTGTGGGAGAGGTTGAACCTCAGGCCGGAAAAATACAAATCAGTAAAGGCGTGACCGTCGGTTATTTTGCACAGCATCAGCTAGAGGCTTTGCAGCTTGAACATTCCCCATTACAACATATGTTGACTTTGGGAGAGGAAGTCAGCGACCAACAGGCCCGCGATTTTCTCGGCCAGTTCGGATTTACAAACGAGCAGTCTTTGACGCCAGTGGCCACCTTTTCGGGAGGGGAGAAGGCGCGACTCGCTTTGGCGATGATTGTCTATCAAAGGCCTAATCTGGTCATTTTGGATGAGCCGACCAACCATTTGGATATGGAAACGCGTGATGCGCTGGACATGGCGCTGCAAGAGTTTGGTGGCGCTTTGATTGTGGTGACTCATGACAAGCACTTGTTGGCCAGTATTGCAGATCAGTTCTGGTGGGTGCATGAAGGCAAGGTGACTTTGTATCATGGCGATTTGGAATCCTACCTACAAACACGTCTTAAGACCTTAAAGCAGAGCCAGGAGACGCAAAAGCAAGCCGAGAGGCTGGAAATGGACAGGCCTGTTCAAAATAAAAAGCAGCTGCGTCAGCAGAATGCGCAGCGTCGCAAACAGCTTGACCAGCTTTTAAAACCCCATTTGTCGGCTATGAAAAAGGTCGAAAAGCAAATGGAGAAGGCGCAGTCGGAGTTGGATCAATTGCATGAATTGATGGAAGACAGTGCTTTGTATGAGGCTGAAAACAAATCGAAACTGACTGAAATCCTGAAAACTCAAGCAAGTTGTGAGAAAGTTTTGGAAGAAAGTGAGTTGGAATGGTTGGAGTTACAAGAGCAAATCGAGCTCTGTACCCAGAGTTTTGAGGATTCGCAGTTTGATTGAACGCGGCGTTCCGACCTGATGGTTTGCAATTGGCTGCGGCTAATAAAAAAGGCCTTCTGGATGAAGGCCTTTTTTTGTTAAAGCATGGGTAATGCATGCGGCGTTTATTTTGTGAAAGCGTTGCCGTGCTTGAAGCCGAACTTGCGCAGGATTTTAACCATTGGACAGAATCCGGTGAAGCCTGAAAATATCAGGTTAGCGCCGACAAAGCCGGTTAGGTAAATCCACTCAGGGGCGTGGTAAACGCTCAAGATGGCACTTCCAAGAACCATGGTGCCGGCAACCAATAATACAATTCTTTCAATGTTCATGTTGTAATCCTTATGATAGAGGTGATTTTGGAATCTTGATCGAGGGACCGATATTCAAGCCAAAAAAACTGATAAAGCCATATAAAAAAGTTATGAAATTTTAGCATTTTTTAAAGTTCTGACAAAGTCTTAAAAAATATTTCTTGTTGTTTTTCTTTGTTTTTCTTTAATTTATCCCAATAAAAAAGTATAATTTTGCACCTTATTTCTAGCTAGTGTGTTTATGGCATGGTAGCGTCTTTTAATAACCAACTTTGAGAATAGAACATGCAAGTAACTGTAGAAAAGCCAGAACAAGGTCTTGAGCATAAAATTACTGTCACATTCCCATCTGATGAATTAAACAGTCAAGTCGAGAAGCGTTTGAGCGAAATCCGCCGTACGATCAAAATGGATGGTTTTCGTCCTGGTAAAGTGCCTCTAAATGTCGTTAAAAAACGTCATGGTGAGCAGGTTAAGCAGGAGATCATGGGTGAAAAGATCCAGCAAACATTCTACGATGCAGTTGCACAGGAATCACTGCAGGTAGCCGGTTACCCAATGTTTGATGAGTTGGATGATAAAGATGGCAGCATCACATTCACTGCGCGTTTCGAAACCTATCCTGAAATTACCGTTCCTGAATTTTCAGGTGTCGAAGTCGAAAAGATTTCTGCGGAAATCACCGATAAAGACGTGGATAACATGATTAATCGTCTACTTGAGCAACGTATGGCTTGGAAGCCTTCAAAAAGCGCAGCCAAGAAAGCCAAGAAAGGCGAGCAAGTAATCATTGATTTCGTCGGTAAAGTTGACGGTGAAGTGTTTGAAGGCGGTTCGGCAGAGAACGTTCCTTTGGAGCTTGGTAGTGGTCGTATGATCCCAGGTTTTGAAGATGGAATCATTGGCATGAAAAAAGGTGAAGAGAAAACCATCGAAGTGACTTTCCCAGAAGACTATCAGTCGGATGAGCTGAAAGGTAAGGTTGCGACTTTTGATATTACGGTTCACTCGATTTCAACTAAAACATTGCCTGAAATTGATGAAGAGTTTGTGAAGTCTTTCGGCATTGAAGCGGGTACCGAAGAAGCACTTCGTTCTGAAATCAAAGACAATATGGAAAAAGAATTGGCGCGTGCGGTTCAAAACCAGAATCGTACAGCCGTGTTGGACTCCTTGAATGAAATCGTTGATGTTCAGCTTCCAAAGGCGTTGGTTGATCAAGAAGTGCAAAGCCTAATGAATAACATGGTTCAAAAACTTCAGCAGCAAGGCATGAAGCCTGAAGATGTGAATATTTCCGCTGAACATTTCCAGGCAGATGCTGAGAAACGCGTCAAGTTAGGCTTGGTGATGGGTGATATTATTCGCGCCAATAAAATTGTTGCAAGCGATGAGCAGGTGGATGAATTTATTCAAGAACAGGCTTCTTCTTATGAAGATCCTTCTGAAGTCATCGATTGGTATAAGAAGAACCCTCAGGCTCTAAATGAAATCAAAGCGGTCATTGTTGAAAACACAGTGGCTGAAAAGATTCTGTCAGAAGCCAAGGTGACCGAAGTTAAGAAATCATTTGATGAAGTGATTAACCCGGCTGCCTAATTAGGTCAGAGCTGACATTAGAAGGCGATTTTCTGTAAGAAAGTCGCTTTTTGTATCAAAAACTTAACCTGCCAAAGGAAATTTTACATTTGTCTTTGGGGTTAAGTTTTTTTTTGCCACAGAAAAGGCTAAGATACACCTAAGTTAAACGATTAATTGTATATATTGACGAGGAATGGTATTCAGGATGGAGAGTAATTTGATTCAAAACGCTTTAGTTCCCATGGTTATTGAGCAGACAAGTCGAGGGGAACGTTCCTATGACATCTATTCCCGTTTACTAAAAGAGCGTGTTATTTTTTTAGTAGGCCAGGTTGAAGACCATATGGCTAACCTGATTGTTGCGCAAATGCTGTTTTTGGAATCCGAAAACCCCGATAAAGATATCCATCTTTATATCAACTCTCCAGGTGGAAGCGTCACGGCGGGAATGGCGATTTACGATACCATGCGTTTCATCAAACCGGATGTGAGCACAATGTGTATTGGTCAGGCGGCGAGTATGGGGTCGTTTTTATTGTCAGCCGGAGCGAAAGGCAAACGTTATGCATTGCCTAATTCAAGAGTGATGATTCACCAGCCGTTGGGTGGATTTCAGGGGCAGGCCAGTGATATTCAGATCCATGCCCAGGAGATTTTGAAAATCAAAGATACGCTAAACCAAGCTTTGGCAGAACACACAGGGCAAGACATTAAAACCATTGAGCAAGATACGGATCGCGATAATTTCATGAGCGCCCAGCAAGCTTACGAATATGGAATAGTTGATCAAGTCTTGACGCAACGATAGGGTTAGATTTTATGAGTGATGAAAAAACACTGTATTGTTCATTTTGCGGAAAAGGGCAGGATGAAGTTAGAAAACTCATAGCGGGTCCATCGGTTTACATTTGTGATGAATGCGTCGAGTTGTGTAACGATATTTTGCAAGAAGAGTTTGGTGGCGAAGAGTTGTCACAGTTTGAACTTGAGAATCTGCCGACACCGCACGAAATCAGTACCATTTTGGATGATTATGTTATTGGTCAAAAGTCGGCCAAAAAAGTGCTTTCCGTTGCGGTTTATAACCACTACAAGCGTTTGCAGAATGCGCATGTCAAAGATGACGTGGAACTTACTAAAAGTAATATCCTGCTGATCGGTCCGACCGGTTCCGGGAAGACTTTATTGGCACAAACTCTTGCTCGATTGTTGGACGTGCCATTCGCAATTGCCGATGCCACTACTCTGACGGAAGCGGGTTATGTTGGGGAAGATGTTGAGAGCATTGTCCTTAAGTTGTTACAGCGTTGCGATAACGATCCTGAAAAAGCGGAGCGCGGCATTATTTATATTGATGAGATCGACAAGATCACGCGTAAGTCTGAAAATCCATCCATTACCCGAGATGTTTCCGGTGAAGGTGTTCAGCAGGCTTTGCTTAAGTTGATCGAAGGCACGCAGGCATCTGTTCCTCCTCAAGGTGGGCGTAAGCACCCGAATCAGGATATGATCCAGGTCGATACCTCCAAGATTCTGTTTATCGTTGGGGGAGCTTTTGAAGGACTCGACAGAATCATTGATCAACGTGTTGAAACCAATTTGGGGATCGGTTTTTCGGCTGAAGTGAAGTCTGCGGACAAGAAGAAAACCTTGTCCGAGAAATTTAAAAGCATTGAGCCGGAAGATTTGATCAAATTTGGATTGATTCCCGAATTCGTTGGGCGTTTGCCGATGATTTCGGTTCTGGAAGAGTTGGATGAGACAGCGTTGGTCAAGATTTTGACCGAACCTAAAAACGCGCTGGTCAAGCAGTTTCAGAAGATGTTCGAATTGGAAGGGGCGGAATTGCAGTTCAGAAAAGATGCGCTTTTGGAGATTGCGAGGATGGCAATTGAGCGTAAAACCGGTGCCCGTGGTCTGCGTTCGATTATGGAGCAGTTATTGTTGGATACGATGTATGACCTGCCAAGCTTGAAAAATGTCGAGAAAGTCGTTATTAATAAAGCAGTGATTCAAGGTAAGAAGCCACCGATGATGGTGTATCAAGAAGACGAGCCAAAAAAAGCCTCAAGTGAATAGTTATTTACGGCAGGTGTCCTGAAGGGACGGCAAATCAGTCTTTTTAAATACCCAGCTAGTCTGGGTATTTTTTTGGCCTTACCCTTACATAGAGAAGGAATGAAATGGAACTCGACCAAGTAACAATGAAAATGAATGTACTCGTACTGCCACTGAGAGATGTGGTGGTGTTTCCGGGTAATGTGATGCCCCTTTTTGTGGGCAGGGAAAAATCTATCCAGGCACTGAATGAGGCAATGGAAGGGGATAAGCAGATCTTTTTGGTCACGCAGAAAAGTGCCGAGCTGGATGTGCCCAGCTTGGAGGATTTGTACAGTGTCGGAACCATGGCGAACATTCTGCAGTTGCTGAAATTGCCCGATGGCACAGTGAAGGTTTTGGTGGAAGGGGTTCAGCGATTCAAACTCTTAAGCCTTAACCACGAAACCAATGTATTGATGGGTGACATCGCCGAGTTTGTTTCAGAAGAAGCCAGCGAAGCAGACACGGTTGTATTGGTTCGTGCATTGAAAGAGAGTTTTGTCAAATATGCCGAACTCAAAAAGAAAATTCCATCCGAAGTGATTGCTTCAGTTAAAAAAGAAGAGGTGCCCGATCGCTTGGTGGATCTGGTGTCGGCTAATGTTAATTTAAAAGTCAGCGAGAAGCAGGCGTTGCTTGAGTTGGTCGCGGTCAATGAACGTCTCGAACGGATGTTGACGGTCGTTGAGACGGAAAGAGAATTGCAGGAGTCGGAAAAACGCATTACCACCAAGATCAAGAAACAGATGGACAAAACGCAACGCGAGTACTATCTGAATGAAAAGATCAAGGCCATTCATAGTGAACTGGCAGGTGGCGATGAAGAGGCGGTCAGTGAATATGACCAAATCGCCGAAAAAATTGAGCAGGTTGGGTTGAGTGAGGAAGCCAAAACCAAAGCTCAGACAGAGCTGAAAAAACTCAAAATGATGCCCGCTCAATCATCCGAAGCGACCGTGGTGCGCAATTATCTCGATTGGTTGTTGGATATTCCATGGAAGAAGCGCAGTCGAGTGTCTAAGGATCTGCACAAGGCAGAGGATATTCTGGATAGCCAGCATTATGGCTTAGAAAAGGTCAAGGAGCGTATTGTCGAGTATTTGGCGGTACAAAAACGTGTTCGCAAGATGAAAGGGCCTATTTTGTGTTTGGTTGGGCCTCCTGGAGTGGGTAAAACCTCTTTAGCGCGTTCCATTGCCGAAGCGACCAATCGTAAATATGTACGAATGTCCTTGGGTGGTGTACGTGATGAAGCCGAGATTCGTGGCCACCGCAAAACCTATATTGGTGCACTTCCGGGGAAAATCATTCAAAAGATGAGCACGGCCGGAACTAAAAATCCGCTGTTCTTGTTGGATGAGATCGATAAGATGTCGAGTGACATGCGCGGTGATCCGGCGAGTGCGCTCCTTGAGGTGTTGGATCCGGAGCAGAACAGTAGCTTCAATGATCATTATCTTGAAGTCGATTATGACTTGTCGGATGTGATGTTTGTTGCTACCTCAAACTCCATGGATATTCCCGAGGCCTTGTTAGATCGTATGGAAGTGATTAATCTGGCAGGTTATACCGAGCCGGAAAAACTGAATATTGCGCGAAAACACCTGTTGCCACGTGCGGAAAAGGATCACGGTCTTAAAAAAGGTGAACTTGAAGTTACGGATGAAGCCCTGCAGGCCATTATTCAAACCTATACACGAGAAGCTGGTGTGCGCCTGCTTGCCCGTGAATTGGCTAAGATTTGCCGTAAGGCGGTTAAAAAGCTCGTCACCGATGAAGTGAAAGGAGCTATCCTGGTCACGCCGGAAGATTTGGAGGCCTACTTGGGTGTGGCGCGTTACCGTATCGGCCTAGCTGATGAAATGAATCGGGTAGGGCAGGTCGCAGGTTTGGCTTGGACGCGTGTTGGCGGTGATCTGCTTCGCATTGAGGCCACCGCTATGCCGGGTAAAGGTAAGTATTCAAGCACCGGTCAGTTGGGCAGTGTCATGAAGGAGTCTGTGGATACCGCCATGAGTGTAATTCGTAGCCGTTCGGCCGCTTTAGGCTTGAGTGAGGACTTTTACGAGAAGTTGGATTTGCATTTTCCGGAAGGTGCTATCAAAAAAGATGGGCCGAGTGCGGGGATTGCGATCTGTACGGCGATTACCTCGGTATTGACTAAAATCCCTGTCAGGGCGGATGTAGCCATGACCGGTGAAATTACGTTACGTGGGGAAGTTCTGCCAATTGGAGGGCTCAAAGAGAAGTTGCTGGCCGCCTTGCGCGGTGGCATTAAGGTGGTTCTGATTCCGCATGATAATGTCAGGGATTTGGCCGATGTTCCGGAGGAGGTCAAAAAACAGCTCGATATTCGTCCGGTTAAGTGGGTGGAAGAGGTGTTTTCCGCCGCATTAGAAACAATGCCGGAACCTATAAAGGAAAGTAATGAGATCGCCGCTATTTCGGGCTCTAACAAGGCAAAATCTGTTGAAAAGGGCTCAAAACGACATTAATTCGTAAATTAGCGGATTTTTACTTGACACTGTTGAGCAAGGATTGCTATAAATGGTTCTAGCCCTTGACTGGCGCTAGAATCTAAACAAATATATGGTACTCATGGAGATTAACAAATGAATAAATCAGAATTAGTAAGTGCAATCGCAGAAGAAGCCGGATTAACAAAAGCAGACGCAGCGCGTGCATTAGATGCGACCGTTTCTTCTATCACGGGTGCTTTGAGTAAAGGTGATGCTGTAGCCATTATCGGTTTCGGTACTTTCAAGGTTGGTGAGCGTTCTGCACGTACTGGTCGTAACCCTCAAACTGGTGCTGAAATGCAGATTCCAGCGGCTAAGGTTCCTAAGTTCTCTGCCGGTAAAGCCCTAAAAGATGCAGTAAACTAAGATCTGTCAAAATTTTGTAAAAAATCATACGAATTTAATTGACAACTTCTCCCAACTCCCTATAATACGCCACATCAATTAAGCACAGCAGATTGATAGCCGAAAGGCTTGAAATAGGCGGTTTGATTGGGTGATTAGCTCAGTTGGGAGAGCATCGCCCTTACAAGGCGAGGGTCACTGGTTCGAGCCCAGTATCACCCACCACGGAGCGGTAGTTCAGCTGGTTAGAATGCTTGCCTGTCACGCAGGAGGTCGCGGGTTCGAATCCCGTCCGCTCCGCCATATTTATAAGGTAGTTTGTAGCTACCTTTTTTATTGCAAATCTACAGGAGTTTGCAATAAGTAACCGAAGCGCAACCCATAAGACGTTTTGGTATTATCCTGGGTGATTAGCTCAGTTGGGAGAGCATCGCCCTTACAAGGCGAGGGTCACTGGTTCGAGCCCAGTATCACCCACCATACAATTCGGAGCGGTAGTTCAGCTGGTTAGAATGCTTGCCTGTCACGCAGGAGGTCGCGGGTTCGAATCCCGTCCGCTCCGCCATTAAAAGAAAAGCAGTGTCTGATTTGTCAGTCACTGCTTTTTTCGTTTTTAGCACAATGAATTTCCAAGTTCCGTTTTTTATTCATGCTTCTGTTTTGCGCTGCTTTTTAAAATGAGCAGGCCTGTCTGGCTCTGTTCATTATTGTCCAATTTAAGCCTGTCTCATCAAGCTCTATAAGGTGTAGGTTTTATAGGTTTGTATTGTCATGTCTTGGGCTTAATAAACAACAGGTATAAAAAAACCGCATATAAAATGCGGTTCTGTAAGCGCACTGTGTGAACTTAGGTTGAAGCGGTCACGTTGTAGCCACCATCTACGTAAGTGATTTCACCGGTGATCCCTGATGCTAGGTCGGAGCATAAGAAAGCTGCGGTATTGCCGACTTCTTCAATGCTTACGTTGCGGCGTAGCGGCGTGGCTGAAGCCGCTTTATCGAGCATGGAACGGAAATCCTTGATGCCAGCGGCTGCCAGCGTGCGAATAGGCCCTGCGGATACCGCATTGACGCGGATGCCGTCTTGACCCAGATCGGCCGCCAGGTAACGCACCGTCGCTTCCAGAGAGGCTTTGGCAATGCCCATTACATTGTAGTTTGGCACCGCACGTTCCGCTCCCAGATAGGATACTGTCATGACTGAACCGTTTTTAGCTTTCAGCATGCTGTAGGCCGCTTTTGTGCAGGCGGTCAGGCTGTATGCTGAGATATCGTGGGCAATCTTGAAACCTTCACGTGTGGAAGCATCAATCATGCGGCCTTCCAGTTCTTCACGAGGTGCGAATGCTACGGAGTGAACTAGAATATCCAAGCCGTCAGTCCAGCTTTTGCCTAATTCGGCAAATACTCTATCAATTTCGGCATCGTTGGCGACATCAAGTGGCAATACGATTGAAGAGCCCAGTTCTTCAGCGATCTTTTCGACTCGCCCTTTGAGTTTTTCGTTTTGATACGTCAAGGCGATTTCTGCACCTTGCTCATGCATCTGTTTGGCAATGCCGTAGGCGATTGATTTGTTGTTGGCTACGCCAATGATTAAGGCTTTTTTTCCGCTTAGGAATCCCATCACGATTTCTCCGTTTGATGAATGACGACTTGGCTGAGTTTGCACTTATGGCAGTGTAAATCAACGGCCGTTCTGGTGATTGATTTAAGTTTTGCTATTAAGAATAATAGTGGCATTATAACGCTAATTTAATTGAATTTATTCGCTATAATGGCAGTTCTTCAAGAATTAAAACGGTTTGTTTGTGAGAGGTTGGTTTCATAACATTATGCTTAACGAATTTGGATTACAGAGTGTGCTAAGACGCGGTTTTTATTCTGTTATCTTCGTTATGCTGTTTGTTTTGTCAGGGTGTGAATCAGGCCTTTGGAATCAGCCTTACAGCGCCCAGCAGGTTCAGAGCCCGACCTTGTTCAGCTCGTTTTCAGAACCGCCAAAACACCTGGATCCGGTGGTCTCATACAGTTCTAACGAAGCGGCGATTCTAGGGCAGATTTATGAACCGCCACTGCAATACCATTACCTGAAAAGACCCTATGAACTCGAACCGCTGACCTTGACGCAAATGCCCCAAGTACGTTATCTGGATGCACAGGGCAAGGTTCTTGATGAAAAGGCAGAAACATCCAACATAGCTTTCAGTGAATATCATTTGAGCTTAAAGCCCGGTATCCGTTATCAACCGCATCCGGCTTTTGTCAAAAAAGCCGATGGGGCGCAGAAATATCTCCATTTAAGCCCGACTCAATTAGCACCAATAAACACTCTATCCGACTTCGGTGAGACGGCCTCGCGTGAACTCGTTGCAGAAGATTATGTGTATGCAATCAAACGCATGGGGTTACGCCAAAACCATTCTCCGATTCTTGACACTATGAATCACTATATTGTCGGTCTTCAAGAATTTTCTGACGAGGTCAGCCTTGCCTATCAATCTGAAAGTTCCGAATCCGCAGATTCATTTGATTTTGACTTGAATGACTATCGCATTAAAGGCGTTCAGGTTGTTGATAAATATAACTTTATTATTCGTATTGAAGGACGTTACCCGCAATTTCAGTATTGGTTGGCGATGAACTTTTTCGCCCCCATTCCGTGGGAAGTTGAGCGCTTTTACAATCAAGCAGGCCTGGTTGAAAAGAATCTGACATTGGACACTGCTCCAGTAGGAACCGGGCCTTACATGTTGGCCGAAAACAACCCTAATAAGCGCATGCGTCTGTTGGCCAATCCTAATTTTCATGAAGACTATTATCCCGATTCCGGCTTGGCGGAAGGTGCGGATCCTGTTTTGCTCAAGGATGCAGGTAAACGTTTGCCATTAATTAAAGAGGTGGTCTATTCGCTGGAGAAAGAGAATGTCCCTTTATGGAACAAATTTTTGCAAGGTTACTATGACGCCTCGGGTGTGAGCTCGGACAGCTTTGACCAAGCGGTTTCGGTCAATGCCAGTGGCGGCATGCAGCTCACCGATGAAATGCGGCAAAAGAACATACAGTTTCTGAATGTGATTCAACCGACCATTATGTATTTGGGTTTCAATATGGCCGATCCGGTGGTGGGCGGCTATTCCGAAAAGCAGCAAAAATTGCGTCAGGCATTGAGCATCGCCATTAATTACGAAGAGTATATTTCTATTTTCTTGAATGGCCGTGGTGTCGCGGCGCAAGGGCCAATACCTCCGGGGATTGCCGGGTTTATAGAGGGAAAGGACGGCATCAATCCTTATGTGCATGAGTGGCGTAATGGCAGCGCGCAGCGTCAATCATTGGAAACGGCCAAGCAATTGTTGGCAGAAGCGGGCTATCCCGGCGGAAAAATGCGAGACGGAACGTCGTTGACCCTCTATTTCGATACCCCGGCAACCGGCCCGGACAGCAAGTCAATGTTGAGCTGGTATCGCAAGCAGTTTGAAAAGTTAGGCATTGAATTGGTGATTCGTGCCACCGACTACAACCGTTTTCAGGATAAGGTTCGCGGTGCCAAAGCTCAGATGTTTGTGTGGGGCTGGAATGCCGACTACCCGGATCCGGAAAATTTTCTATTTTTGCTGTATGGCGGCAATGCGGCGATTCATACCAATGGCGCCGGAATCAACAGTGCCAATTACGATAATCCGCAATTCAATGCGCTGTTTGAACAGATTAAAACCATGCAAAATTCCGCAGAGCGTTTGCGTCTGATTCGGCAAATGCTCGACATTGTCCGCCAGGATGCACCTTGGGTATGGGGTTTCTACCCCAAGTCGCTGGCGCTTTATCATGGTTGGTATCATAATGTCTGGCCGAACCCGTTGGCGAACAACACCATCAAATACAAACGCATTGATGCTGAACAGCGATATGCCAAGCAAAATCAATGGAATCAACCGGTTGTGTGGCCTTTGTTGATTCTGGTTCTAGTCTTACTCGGTTCGGTTTACCCTCTGGTGAGAGCCTACCGTGCACGGCAAGGTTCGGTGATTGTACCGGATTCGAAGCAGCGAGGAGAAGGGTGATGTTTGCCTATATTGTGCGGCGATTGTTGTTTGCCGTTCCGATTCTTATTGGTGTAAATTTGATTACCTTTGCGCTGTTTTTCATGGTGAATACGCCGGACGACATGGCGCGTGCCCAACTTGGCGCCAAACAGACCACGCCGGAAATGATCCAGGCCTGGAAGGTCGATCACGGTTACGATAAGCCATTGTTTTTCAATACGGAATCGGCAGGCCTGTCTAAAATCAGCGAAACCCTGTTTGTGGAACAGTCTTTAAAGCTGTTTGTATTCGATTTTGGACAGTCCGATTCGGGACGGCAGATCTCGGCAGATATCTATGAACGCATGTGGCCCAGTCTGGCCATTGCCTTGCCGACGTTCATCATTGGGTTGGTGACCAATATCGCTTTGGCGTTGTTGATTGTCCTGTTCCGTGGTTCGGTTCTGGATACGGCCACCATGATGGTGGCGGTCGCGATCATGTCGATTTCAGGGCTGTTTTACATCATCGCCGGTCAAGTATTGTTCAGCAAGATTTGGCATTGGGTGCCGATATCGGGTTACGAGAGTGGCTGGGAGGGACTCAAGTTTTTGATTCTGCCGGTTTTGATCGGGGTCTTTGCCGGTTTGGGCAGCGGCATCCGTTGGTATCGCAGCCTGTTCCTTGAAGAGATCAATAAGGATTATGTACGCACCGCTCGTGCCAAAGGCTTGTCTGAGATCAAGGTGTTGTTTGCCCATGTTCTACAAAACGGCCTCTTGCCGATATTGACCGGCGTGGTGGTGGTGATTCCCACTCTGTTTATGGGTAGCCTGATTATGGAATCGTTTTTTGGCATTCCCGGTTTGGGGAGCTACACAATCGACGCCATCAATGCCCAGGATTTTTCAATCGTCAAGTCGATGGTGTTTTTGGGTTCGGTGCTGTACATCATCGGTTTGATTCTGACCGACATTTCCTACACCTATTTTGATCCCAGAGTGAGGTTGCAGTGATGACAGTCTCACTATTGTGGACAGATATGATGATCTGGGGTTTGATCCTTGCGCTGCTGGCATGGGGTCGTTTGATTGGACGATCCGCCCAAGTCAGAAAGCAGTGGTTACAGGTGTTTGAATCCAAGGTGGCGATGGTTGCCGCGTTGGTGTTGCTAATTTATGTGTTGATTGCCTTATTGGATTCGGTTCATTTTGCGCAAAACAGCCAAGCCTCGCAAAGCTTTTTGGATGCACTGTTTTCACATTTGGCCCACAGTGCTGAGCGAACCTATTCGGCTCCTTTCGCCACAGTCGAGTATAACCGTTCGATGCAGATTTTGCCTAATGGAGAGGTGGCGCAGCTCTATCTGCCGTTAGTCCATGTCGATGCGGGCGCCTCCGTATTGAATCACTCTTTATTGGCTTTGGGGCTGGGCGCTTTGATTGGCATGTTGCTGATCGCTGTGCATCTTTGGTGGCGCAGCCGCCAACATGCATTGGACTTTAAGGTTTATGCGGGCAAGGTGTGGCGGAATCAGACGCGTTTGCCTTGGCGCACCGCCTATATCGCGTTGTTAGTGATCGTGCTATTTTTCAGCTGGCTGTATGTGTTAAGTTTCTCGTATCATGTGCTGGGCACGGATAAAGTGGGCGGGGATGTTTTGTATGAATCGCTCAAGAGCATACGCACCGGGGTTCTGATTGGGGTCTTGACCACACTGGTGATGTTGCCGGTTTCTTTGATTCTCGGAATTTCAGCAGGCCTGTTCAAAGGCTGGGTGGACGATGTGATTCAATATCTCTACACGACCCTGAATTCGATTCCAGGCGTTTTGTTAATCGCCGCCGCAGTCTTGGTGATGCAGGTGATTATGAACAATAATCCCGACTGGTTCAGCACCACCGAGGAGCGTGCCGATGTGCGCTTGTTGTTCTTGATTCTGATTTTGGGCATGACCAGCTGGACGGGTTTATGCCGTCTGTTGCGTGCCGAGACGCTGAAAATCAGTCAGATTGAATTTGTGGCCGCCGCCCGAGCTTTTGGAGTGAGCCGTTTCAAGATCATCGGCCGTCACATCATGCCCAATGTCATGCATATCGTATTGATTGCGGTGGTGCTCGATTTCAGCGGACTGGTCTTGGCCGAGGCGGTATTGTCTTATGTCGGAGTCGGGGTCGATCCCACCATGCACAGCTGGGGCAATATGATCAATCAGGCGCGTTTGGAAATGGCGCGTGAGCCGATGGTGTGGTGGTCTCTTTTCTCGGCCTTCTTTTTCATGTTTATTTTAGTGTTAGCCGCCAATCTGTTTTCCGACAGAGTGCAGCAGGTGTTAGATCCCAGAGGGCATAAATAATGCAAGCCAACCAACCGGTATTAGAAGTCAAAAATCTGCAAGTGGAGGTAGAGCAAGCGGCTCTGATTCAAAACATCAGTTTTGAAATCCAGGCAGGGGAAATTTTTGCGTTGGTTGGCGAATCCGGTAGTGGAAAGTCGTTGACCAGTCTGGCGATTATGCGCCTGTTGCCGGAAGCTCTGCAAGTCACCGATGGACACATTTTGCTTAATCAGCAAGACTTGTTTTCCCTGCCGGAACATCAGATGCAGAAAGTGCGCGGCAAACAGGTAGCGATGATTTTCCAGGAGCCGATGACCTCGTTGAATCCGGTGATGAAGGTTGGCGATCAGGTCGCTGAAGTGTTACGGGTGCACCTGCATCTATCCCCTAAAAAAGCCCGTTCCAGAGTGGTGGAGCTGTTTGAAGAGGTGGGCATTCCTGAGGCGGACAGCCGTTACGACTGGTATCCGCACCAGTTGTCAGGAGGGCAAAAGCAACGCGTCATGATTGCCATGGCCTTGGCGTGTGAGCCCGATCTGTTGATTGCCGACGAGCCGACGACGGCGCTGGATGTGACCATTCAGGCCCAGGTTTTACAGTTGCTTAAACAGATTCGCGATGCAAGAGGCCTGTCGATTCTATTTATCACCCACGATATGGGCGTGGTCAATGAGATGGCTGATCGCGTGGCGGTGATGAAACAGGGCGAGATCGTTGAACAGGCCGAGAAGGCGCACTTTTTTGATTCTCCACAACACCCTTATACTCGAAAACTTCTGGCGGATGCCGTACCCAAACGTGATTACCGTACGCTTAAAGAGAGTCGCACGCTGTTGCAGGTGAGTAATCTGAAGGTGCACTTTCCGATTAAGAAAGGTTTGTTTCAAAGGACTGTCGGCTATGTGAAGGCGGTAGATGGCGTCACCCTGAATATCCGCAAAGGCCAAACCTTGGCGCTGGTGGGAGAGTCCGGCAGCGGAAAAAGTACCATTGGTCAGGCGATTTTAAAACTGGTCAACGCCACCGATGGTTCAGTGGAATTTCATGATGAGCAACTGCCGGAAACGGATTTGACGCAACTTTCAGAAAGACAGATGAAGCCATTCCGAAAAAAGGTTCAGGTGATTTTTCAGGATCCGTTTTCGGCATTGAATCCGCGCATGACCATCTGTGAGATCATTCGCGAAGGCATGAACAGCCTGCAGGTTGGTCCTAAGGGCAGGGAGGCGCAGAATCAGCGCATCACGCAGTTGCTTGAGCAAGTTGGCTTGTTGGCCGAACATAAACATCGTTACCCGCACGAGTTTTCGGGCGGCCAACGTCAACGTATCGGCATTGCGCGCGCTTTGGCTGTGGAGCCGCAACTGATTATTTGTGACGAGCCGACCAGTGCCTTGGACGTCAGTGTGCGTGCTCAGGTGTTGGCTCTGCTGGATGATCTGCAGAAAGAGTATCAGATGTCTTACTTGTTCATTACCCATGATCTGTCGATCATTCCGGCCATTGCCCATCATGTCGCCGTAATGCAGCGGGGCAAAATTGTCGAGCAGGGCGAGGTTGAAGAGGTGATGGGCAATCCGCAGCATGAATATACTCAGCAGTTATTGAATTCCGCTCCCAAATTGGTGCGGGACGCTTTGTAGCTGTTTTCTGTTTGAGGTTTTGCTGGCGATGGCCGGGGTCTGATTCGGTTTTTTGCCAAGTGTCAGACAGGCCTGCTTATTTCAGATTTGTCTTGAGAATCAGCAGGCCTGTCTGTTTTTATTTATTGGTTTATTAATTGAGGGCGATGCCGTGTTTGGGTTTATCAGTCGCAATATGTTGACCGGCATGATTACGATTTTGCCGGTAGTACTGACCTTTTATCTGCTTTATTGGCTCGCCGTAAGCGCCGAGTCGGTTTTGGGCGGCATCATCCGTGATGCTTTGCCACAAGCGCTTTATTGGCCGGGGATGGGTGTGGTTGCCGGATTGGTCATACTGTTTTTGATTGGCATGTTGATGCACGCTTATGTGGTGCGCAGTCTCTTCACCAAACTTGAGGAGCTGTTTTCCTATTTGCCGGTGGTGAAGCCGGTTTACCGAGCCATGAAAGATTTTTTTGAGTATTTCTCGCCTAATAAGGAGCAGGAGTTCGATCAGGTGGTGGCGGTGACATTGGGTGAGATGAAATTAATCGGTTTCATTACCCAAAATCAAACGGAAAAGCTGCCGTCAGGTTTCAACGATGAGCAGAGTGTTTTAGTCTATTTGCCTTTAAGTTATATGATTGGCGGCTATGCCGTGTTGGTGCCGCGCAGTGCCGTCAGTTCACTGGATATGACGATGGAGGAGGCAATGCGATTCACGCTGACCGCTGGGGTGACGACTATGGAAGCAAGAAAAACGGTCAAGCGGGAAAAAACACAGGTCGAGTAATGAGCAAGTTTTTGCGTAATTAAAAATAAAAAAACCAGCAGGCCTGCTGGTTTTTTTGGTTTTGGATTTTGTGTGGTAGACAGCAGGCGTTGATGACATGGCTGTTTTGTTGAGTTTAAAGTTTATGAACGAATTCGGCATTGAGGCCATGCAATACGATGTCGAGAATATGTTTCGCCATTTCTTCTGCTTGTGGAAGCTCGGTTGGGTTTTCTCCTGGAAACAGGCGGCCGCGAGATTCGGTTGCGAAGGTCTCCAGTTTAGCCAAGTAGCATTCGATGGAAAACTGTTGGGTTTCCGCCGCCACGGTTTTGATTAATTGTTCCAATCCAGCTTTGGCAACGCCATAGGCACCGTAATAGGCCGGGTGGTCCTCAATGTTTTGGTCGGAAATAGCGATCAGCTGACCTTTTTTTGCCTGCTGCAAAAGCGGTAGAGTGTTTTGGATCAGGTGGAAGTTGGCATTCAAATTGGTGTGCAGTACTTCATACCATTGCTTGTAGTCAAATTGAGCAATCGGGGTAAAGGCCGGCAGAGTCGCGGCGTTTAAAAATACGCCATCCAGTTTGCCATAGTTTTCGTCGAGGGTTTGTTGCAACTGCTGGTAATGGTCGATGTTGGCACCCAGCAGATCCATTGGGTAGAGCGCGACCTTTTCAGAATCGAGTTCATCGTACAGGGCGTTGAGCGCCCCTAAATCCTTGTCCAGCAAAATGACTTCATGGCCTTGAGATACCAGCTGGGTGCTCAAGGCGCGGCCTAGGCCGAGTGCGGCTCCGGTAATGAAATATACGCTCATAGTTTGACTCTTTAATGGTTTCTTGTGATTTTATACCGAAATATTATTTCAGGCTTTGCAGATAGTGGCTGACATCAAACGGGGTCGCAAAAAACAAATCAGCAGGCCAGCTGTCATCTCCGGCCGAATCGGGCAGGTAACCGAACAGGGCGGCTCCTGTTTTCATGCCTGCATTGATGCCGGCTTCAATGTCACGCGGATGATCACCCAGGTACAGACAGTTCTCTGGGGCGATGCCGCATTGTTGAGCCGCCAGATGCATCGGTTCCGGATGGGGTTTGCGCACGGACAGGGTGTCGCCACTGATGACCGTCAGGGGTTGACTTGGAAAGTCGAAATGGGACAGAAGTTTCTCGGTTAGCCAACCCGGCTTGTTGGTGACGATGCCCCACGGGATATTGTGATCGGCAAGAAATTGCAGGCCTGGCAGTAGCCCCGGAAACAATTGGGTGTGGTGCGCAATGTTATGGTAATAGATGTCGAGGAAGTGCTGACGTTTGGCTTCCAACGCTTCGCCTTGCAGTTCTGGGAAAGCAAGTTGAGTCATGGCCAACCCGCCTTGGGAAACGGTTTTGCGAATGTCCTGATAACGTAAGTGAGGACGGTCGAAATCGCTCAAGGTGCGATTCAGTGCGTAGGCGAAATCAAAAGAGGTGTCCAGCAAGGTGCCGTCTAAATCAAATAAAATGCATTCGGGTTTCATTGAGTTATTCTGCTTTTTGGTAGGCGAGTAAATAGTTGACATCAACCTTGTCTGTCAAGCCGTAACGTTGCAATACTGGATTGAATTCAATGCCGCTGCTGTCACGTAGGTAGAGGTCGGATTGGCGGGCCATCTGATCCATTTCAGCTGGTGTAATGAACTTTTCGTAAGTATGGGTGCCTTTGGGCACCAGGTTCATAAGCTGTTCGGCTGCAAAAATGGCCAAGAGGTAAGCTTTGTAATTGCGATTCAAGGTTGAAAAGAACACCCAGCCGCCGGGCTTCACGCAGTCCGCCGCCGCTTGGACGATGGAGGCGGGATCGGGTACGTGTTCCAGCATTTCCATGCAGGTCACGATGTTGTGTTTTTCGGGGTGTTGCTGGGCGTATTCTTCCGCCGCGATCAGTTGGTAGTTGACGGTGACGCCGGAATCCAGTCCATGCAGTTTGGCGATCGTCAGTACCTCGTCGGCCAAATCGATGCCGGTGACATCGGCTCCGGCCAGAGCAAGGGATTCGGATAGAATTCCACCCCCGCAGCCTATGTCCAAAACCGATTGGTTTTCAATGGTTTGATGGCGGCGAATGAAGTCCAGTCTGAACGGGTTGATCTTGTGCAGGGCGCCGAATTCGCCTTCAGTATCCCACCAGGTGTTGGACAGGCGGTTGAAGTTGTCCAGTTCCGTCTGGTCGGCATTGCCTTTACGAAAAGTGTTTTCGCTCATAATCTCTCTTTTGTGCCGGAATGTGCTGGGTTTGAAATCGAGTGAGTTGCTCAGGCGGGTCGATGTGAAGCCTGAAAATAAGTCCAAAATTATACCTTTTTGGCCAGGTTTTGTGCGCTTAAATTATGGACTCTGGTTTGGGTGCTCATAAATGCTTTAAATAACTCTGTAAACTGGATGCAGGCCATGCCAAAGCTTGCTATTAATGTCGCTTTAAGCGAAGAGTTTGGGTATAATGACGGCTTTAATTTGGTTAACAAATAGATTGGATGATTGATGTCTGAATTTGCACGTGAAATTATTCCCATTTCGCTCGAAGATGAAATGGAGCAGTCCTACCTGAGTTACGCGATGAGTGTTATCGTAGGGCGCGCGCTTCCCGATGTAAGAGATGGTTTGAAACCGGTTCACCGTCGTGTGCTTTACGCCATGAATGAACTGAGTAACGATTACAACAAACCTTACAAGAAATCGGCACGTATTGTCGGTGATGTCATTGGTAAATATCATCCACATGGTGATACGGCCGTGTATGACACGATTGTTCGTATGGCACAACCGTTCTCCTTGCGTTATATGCTGGTAGACGGGCAGGGTAACTTCGGGTCCGTGGATGGTGATTCACCTGCCGCAATGCGATATACCGAAATTCGCATGTCGAAAATCGCCCATCATTTGTTGGCCGACCTTGAAAAAGAGACTGTTAACTTTGCAGAAAACTATGACGGTTCGGAGTCCGAGCCGGTCGTTCTGCCGACTCGCATCCCCAATCTATTGGTAAACGGTTCCTCCGGGATTGCCGTTGGGATGGCGACCAATATTCCGCCGCACAACCTGAACGAAACCGTCAACGCCTGTCTGGCGTACATTGAAGATCCGCAAATCGACGTGGCGGGTTTGATGGAGCATCTTCCCGGTCCGGATTTCCCGACCTATGGCATTATCAACGGTACCAAAGGCATTCGTGAAGCCTATGAAACCGGGCGCGGGCGCGTGCAAATTCGTGCCAAGACGAGTGTGGAGACCGATAAGAGCGGTAAGAGCCAGATTGTGGTGCACGAAATTCCTTATCAGGTCAACAAAGCGCGTTTGATTGAGCGCATTGCCGAGCTGGTCAAAGAGAAGAAAATTGAAGGTATAACCGCTTTGCGAGACGAATCCGATAAGGACGGTATGCGTATCGTCATCGAATTGCGTCGTGGGGAAGTGCCGGAAGTTATTATCAATAACCTTTACAAGCAAACGTCGATGCAAACGGTGTTTGGTATCAATATGGTTGCCTTGATTGACGGTCAGCCTAAGTTGTTGAACCTGAAGCAGGTGATTGAAGCCTTTGTTAAACACCGTCGTGAAGTGGTGACGCGTCGCACGATTTTCGAACTGCGCAAAGCGCGCGAAAAAGCCCATATTTTGGAAGGCTTGACCATTGCACTGAATAACATTGATGACATGATCGAGTTGATCAAGGCTTCGCCGAGTCCGGCGGTGGCCAAGGAGCGCATGCTGGAGAAGGCTTGGCCGGTCGGCAATGTGATTGACTTCCTGGAGCGTGTCGATATGAGCGATGTGCGCCCGGAAGATCTGCCGGAAGGTTTTGGTGCGAATGGTGATGCTTATAAATTGTCTCCGGCGCAAGCTCAGGCGATTTTGGAAATGCGTCTGCACCGTTTGACCGGTTTGGAACAAGATAAGATTGTTGAAGAGTACAAAGGCCTGATCCAGAAAATCGCCGAGTTCCTGGAGATTCTTAGAAATCCAGATCGGTTGACTGAAGTGGTCAAGGAAGAGTTGCTGGAAGTAATCGAATCATTTGGCGACAACCGTCGTACCGAAATTGACTTCAGTTACCAGGATCTGGATGCGGAAGACTTAATTGCGGTGGAAGACCGTATTGTCACCCTTTCGCAAGATGGTTATATCAAAACCCAGCCTTTAAGCGATTACCGCGCTCAGAAACGTGGTGGACGCGGTAAATCCGCAACTGCAATGAAAGAAGAGGATGAAGTCGGACAGATTTTCGTGGCGAGCACTCATGACATGCTGTTGTGTTTCTCAAACCGCGGCAAGCTTTACTGGCAGAAGACCTGGCAGTTACCGTTGGCAAGCCGTGGTAGCCGCGGGAAGCCAATTGTGAATATCCTGCCGCTGGAAGAGGGTGAGTATATTACCTCGGTTCTGCCGGTGGATGAGTTTGATGAGGAGCGCGCGGTGTTTATGGCGACCCGCAATTCGGTGGTTAAGCGTGTTGCGCTTAAAGACTTCTCGCGCCCTCGCGCCAACGGTATTATCGCCGTGGATCTGCTGGACGACGATGAGTTGGTGGGTACAGCTTTGACCGACGGGGAGCAAGAGGTCATGCTGTTCAGTAATGCCGGAAAGGCGATCCGTTTCAAAGAGAGTGACGTCAGGATCATGGGACGTACCGCTCGTGGGGTTCGTGGTATGAAGTTGCCGGAAGGTTCCCATGTTATCAGCATGCAGATCGCCAAGCCGGATTCATTGATTTTGACCGCGACGGCCAACGGCTTCGGTAAATGTACGCCGGTGGAGGATTACTCCACCATCAACCGTGGTGGACAAGGGGTGATTTCAATCAAGACAACCGACCGTAATGGAGAAGTGGTTTCTGCGGTTTCGGTTACTCCGGACCAGGAGATGGTGTTGATTACCAATAAGGGAACTTTGGTGAGAACCCGTGTGGCGGAAGTCTCGATTGTGGGGCGTAACACCCAGGGCGTGAAACTGATCAATGTCGGTAAAGGTGAGCAAGTAGTCGGTTTGGCCGTGGTTGATCTAGAAGATGAAGCAGAGCTTGAAGGTCAGGACGGGGTTGACGGATTAGACGTCGCCTCAACTGATGCAATGGATTCCTCTGATTCTGCTGTTGATGAATCGAATGATGCAATCGACGGCGATGAGAAAGCCTGATTGGCCTTTTCAGATTAAGCCTTGAATTTAAATTAGGCAGGGTGGCTTCGTTTTGAGGCCGCCCTGTTTTGTGACTAAGGAAGTGAATTTAGAATGACCCGTGCCTATAATTTTAGCGCAGGCCCAGCGATGTTGCCGGAACCGGTAATGCGTAAGGCGGCCGATGAGTTTTTGGATTGGAATCAGACTGGAATGTCGGTGATGGAGATGAGTCACCGCAGCAAAGAATACATGCAGGTCGCCCATCAGATGGAAGCCGACTTGCGCGAGGTGATGGAGATTCCTGACAACTATAAGGTGTTGTTCATTCATGGCGGTGCTTCATTGCAGTTTGCCGGAATTCCTTTGAATCTAACCCAGCCGGGGGATACCGTTGATTATTTTAATACGGGAGTTTGGTCAACTAAAGCGATTAAAGAAGCCAGCCGTTATGTAAACGTTAATGTGGTTGCGGAAGGTGATGGAAATAACCCAACTGCTATCCCGGCCCGCTCTGAGTGGAATTTCAGTCCTGACGCTAAATATATCCATTTGTGTGCCAACGAGACGATTACCGGTTTGGAGTTTCAGGAGGATGATTTGGAGGCCGTGTTCGCTCAAGGCAAGCCGGTGATTGCAGATATGTCCTCTAATATTATGTGTCGTCCGATTGATGTCAGTAAATACGCTTTGATTTATGCCGGCGCGCAGAAAAATATCGGACCGGCAGGCTTGGCCATTGTGATTGTACGTGAAGATCTGCTTGGCCAGGCGCGTGAAACAACCCCAACGCTGCTTAACTGGCAAACTTATGCGGATAATGAGTCGATGTTTAACACACCGGCCACCTTTGCATGGTATTTGGCCGGATTGGTGTTTGCATGGTTGAAGGAGATCGGAGGCGTGAAGGAAATTGCCAAAATCAACCAAGCTAAAGCACGTAAGCTGTACGAGTTTATAGACGCGTCGGAGTTTTATAGTAATAGTATCGTGCCGCATAACCGCTCGTGGATGAATGTCACCTTCACTTTGAAGAACAGTGAATTGGATGGACAGTTTTTGGAAGGGTCAAAATCAGCAGGCCTGCTCAGTTTGAAAGGGCACAAAGCGTTTGGTGGTATGCGTGCCAGTATCTATAACGCCATGCCGGAAGCCGGAGTGGACGCCCTGATTGAATTTATGCGTGAATTCGCAGCTAAACACGCTTAATTTAAAAATGAATCCAGACAATCGAGTATCAGGTCGGGCAAGATGGCAGAACAGATGACAGAACAGCAACAATTAACTGAAATTCGCAACCGAATCGACTCCATTGATGAGCAAATTCAGGAGTTAATTGGACAGAGAGCAGCTTGTGCTCAGAAAGTGGCCGATATCAAAACCCAGGGTGGAAAGGTCGAAACCATTTTTTACCGTCCTGAACGTGAGGCTCAGGTTTTGCGTGCCGTCAAGCAGCGCAATACCAGCTTGTTGCCTGACAATGAAATGGCGCGTCTTTTTCGTGAAATCATGTCGGCTTGCCTGGCCTTGGAACAACCCATTTCAGTGGCTTATTTGGGGCCTGAGGGCAGTTATTCGCATGCCAGCGTCATCAAACAGTTTGGTTCTTCGGCACATCCGATTGCGGTTTCCTCTATTGAGGAGGTGTTCGCTACGGTTGAAAAGGGGGATGCGAACTACGGCATTGTTCCGGTCGAAAACTCTTCGGAGGGTGTGGTAAAAAATACCGAAAAGGAGATGATTCACACAGGCCTGACTATTTCTGGCGAAGTCGATCTGGCGGTTCATCATTGTCTGCTCTCCAAAGGTGATGAAGTTGAGTTGATTCGCAAGGTGGTGGCGCACAGCCAGGCTTTGGGGCAGTGCGAGCATTGGTTGAAAAACAATATGCCCTGGGCGGAACTTGAGGCGGTCGATTCGAATGCTTTGGCGGCTAAGATGGCGCAAGAGGATGGTTCTTTAGCGGCCATCGCTTCCGAGCAGGCGGCGCAACTTTATGGCTTGAGAATCTTGGAATCCAATATTGAAGATCAGCGTGACAATACCACCAAGTTTTGGGTGATTGGTCGTGAGACTACCCAGCCGAGCGGTGAAGATAAAACCGCCATGATTGTGTCGATTCCAAATAAATCCGGCGCTCTGCTTGAGCTCTTGTCTTGTTTTTCCAAACGTGATATCAGTATGACGCGAATCATTTCACGTCCATCGACCGATAAAAAATGGGATTATCTATTTTTCATCGATGTATTGGGGCATCAGGTGGATGAAAATGTCAGACAGGCTCTGGAAGAGGTTAAGGATAAAGCCTCTTTTTTCAAGATTCTGGGTTCTTATCCGGTTTCCCCTTTGGAGGCTTGAGTTGTCTTGTTGAAAGCCAACTTCTCTCTGAATTCTCGATATTAAAACAAGACTTAAATCGGGTCTTATTAAGAAATAAAAAATGATGAAAAAGATGACCATGCAATTCTGTGATACGGTTCAGCCTCAAATTTTGGGTATTCACCCTTATGTGCCCGGAAAACCTGTCAGCGAATTGCAGCGTGAACTGGGTTTGAGCAAAGTATCTAAGCTGGCTTCCAATGAAAATCCCTTGGGCGCCAGTCCTAAGGTTGTTTCCGCCATTCAGACGGCATTGTGCGAAATTTCGCGTTATCCGGATGGCAGCGCTTACCGTTTAAAAGAGGTGTTGGCGGATTTTTTGAAAGTCAGTCCGGCGCAAATTGCCATTGGTAATGGTTCTAATGAGTTGTTGGAACTGGTGGCGCGGGTGTTTGCAGGTCCAGGCGATGAGGTGATTTATTCCGAATACGGTTTTGCGGTTTATCCGTTGTCGGCACAAGTAGTCGGTGCAACAGCGGTTGAAGTTCCCTCTGTGGATTGGGGGCATGATTTGCAGGCCATGCTTGGGGCGGTGACCGATAACACTAAAGTGATTTATATTGCCAATCCTAATAATCCGACCGGCACGGTGTTTTCACGACAGGAGTGGGAGGCCTTTATTTCCCAGGTTCCTGATAATGTTGTGGTGGTATTGGACGAAGCTTATCTGGAATTTTGTGATTTTCCGGAGTATCCAAACGGCTTAGATTATGTGCAATCTTACCCGAATCTACTGATATCAAGGACGTTCTCCAAGGCTTATGGTTTGGCTTCATTGCGAGTTGGCTACATGGTTGGGTGTGAGGAAATAATTCAATACATCAACCAGTTGCGCGAGCCTTTTAATGTTAATCATTATGCTCAGGTAGCGGCGGTAGCGGCCATTCAGGATCCGGGGTTTGTTAAACAAAGCGTTCAGATAAACCGTGATGGAATGCAACAAATTTGCTCGGCTCTGGATGAGTTGCAAATCGACAGAATTCCGTCTAGTGGTAACTTTTTATGTGCCCACTTTCCCGGTAAGGCTTCAGAAGTCAATCAGGCGCTTTTGGAGTTGGGTGTCATTGTTCGGCCGGTTGCCAATTATGGCATGCCTGACACCTTGCGCATTTCGATCGGTACTCAAGAAGAGAATGCACATTTCATTGAAGCCCTAAAGGCCATTTTACAGCGCTGAGTTAAGCCCTAATATTAAAGAATTGAATGGAACTGAAGAAGATAACGATAATTGGCGTGGGTCTGATTGGTGGCTCTTTTGCCAAAGGTATAAAACAAGCAGGCCTGGTACCTCAGGTGATCGGGTTTGGTCAAAATGAGGCCAATCTCAAAACCGCCGTTGAATTGGGCGTGATAGACGCCTATACAACCGATATGGAGCAGGCAGTATCCGATAGCGATTTGATTATGCTGGGTGTTCCCTTGGGTGCCATGCAGTCGGTGTTGCAGGATATGTCCCCGTTTTTGAAAGAGAACGTCATTATTTCGGATGTGGGCAGCGCCAAGATGAGTGTGATCGAGGCGGTCAAACAGGTTTTTGGTGAACTGCCACCGCATTTTGTTGCCGGACACCCGATTGCAGGAAAAGAAAAAAGCGGGGTTGAAGCGGCGACTGCAGATTTGTTTGTGGATCATCGAGTGATTTTAACACCTACAGAAGAAACCGATTTAAACGCCTTGAAAACGGTCGAAAATTTGTGGAAAGCCTTGGGGGCCAATGTTGTGAGTATGGCCCCGGACTATCATGATGAAGTGCTGGCTGCGACTAGCCACCTGCCGCACTTGCTGGCTTTCAGTTTGGTCGAATTGTTGAATGAGCACGCTGAACTGGGCAATGTGTTTCAGTACACTGCAGGCGGATTCAGGGACTTTACTCGCATCGCTTCCAGTGATCCTGTCATGTGGCGTGATATTGCCGTTAACAACTCCAGTGCCATCGCCAAATGGTTGAAAAACTATCAGCACGCCTTGACTGAGCTGATTCAACTGGTTGAAGGCAAGGATGCACAGGGGCTTTATCATCTGTTTGATGAAGCCAAGCAGGCTCGCGACAAGCATATAGTGAATAAGCAGGATTGACGTTCAATCCATTGAATCAATTCCAATTAAATAGAAAATTAAAGAAAACTTTATGGCAAACGTAAAATTTATTGTTCAACCCGGTGGACGTATCCACGGACGTATCCGAGTGCCCGGAGATAAGTCGATCTCACATCGCAGTATTATGCTGGGAGCCATTTCCGAAGGCACCACCACGGTGACCGGCTTTCTAGAGGGTGCCGATGCCTTGGCAACACTGCAGGCGTTTAAGGATATGGGCGTTCAGATAGAGGGGCCGGATAAGGGAAATGTGACCATTCATGGTGTGGGTTTGCGTGGTTTGAAGAAACCTGAAAAACCAATGGATATGGGCAATTCAGGAACTTCCACACGTTTACTGGCGGGTATTCTTGCAGGACAGGATTTTGATTGCGAACTCGTTGGAGATGCTTCTTTGTCTAAACGCCCTATGAAACGTGTGACCGACCCTTTGGCGATGATGGGTGCGAAAATCGAAACGGCAGAAGGGGGCACCTTGCCGATGAAGATATGCGGACACGGCCAAACTCTTAAGGCCATTGATTATGTTTTGCCCATGGCGAGCGCCCAGGTGAAATCCTGTGTATTGTTGGCAGGCCTGTATGCACAAGGCAAAACCTGTGCGGAAGAGCCTGCACCAACCCGCGACCATACTGAACGCATGCTCAACGGTTTTGGTTATGAAGTGGTTTCAACGCGGCTAGATAACAGCCGCACCCGGGCTTGTCTGCAAGGTGGTGGGAGTTTGAAAGCACGCCATATCGATGTGCCTTCCGATATTTCGTCAGCGGCTTTTTTTATGGTGGCGGCTGCGGTTTCAGAAGGGTCTGACCTTGTCATAGAGCATGTGGGGATGAATCCTACCCGTACCGGTGTGATTGATATTTTAAAATTAATGGGCGCCAATATTGTTTTGGAAAATGCTCATGAAGTAGGGGGGGAGCCCGTAGCTGATGTGCACATCCGTTATGCTCCTTTACAAGGTATTGAGATTCCCGAATCACTGGTTCCTTTGGCGATTGATGAATTCCCGGTGCTTTTTGTGGCCGCGGCCAGTGCAACCGGACAAACTGTTTTAAGCGGTGCGGAAGAGTTGCGTGTTAAGGAGTCGGATCGCATTCAAGTGATGGCGGATGCCTTGCAGGCAGTCGGCATTGATGCTGTGCCAACCCCGGATGGTATGGTCATAAATGGAGGGCAGCAGTCACCTCAAGCCGCGGAGATTCAGAGTCACCATGACCATCGAATTTCTATGGCTATGACTGTCGCTGGTTTGAATGCGGTATCCGAGGTGGTGATTGATGATTGCGCCAATGTGAATACCTCTTTTCCAACCTTTGTCAGTTTGATGAATGAGGTTGGTATGCAAATTGAATCCAAACAGGAGGCGTGAGCAATGGCGTCAATAAACACTTGTCCGGTGATTACCGTTGATGGTCCGAGTGGTGTCGGAAAAGGGACCTTATCCCAATATTTGACCTGTAAAACCCAATTTCATCTGTTGGACAGTGGCGCCATTTATCGGGCTTTGGCTTACGGGGCTGTTAAGCAAAATTTGGACGTTCAGGATGTTCCGGCTTTAGTAGCCTTAGCCGAATCCCTGCCGGTTGAGTTTGTGGCCACAAGCATTCTTTTTGACGGTGAAGATGTGACTTCCAGTGTGCGGACTGAAGAAGTGGCTGCAGTCGCCTCAAAGGTGGCGGCGATTCCGGAGGTGAGAGTGGCTTTGTTGGAGCGCCAACAGGCCTTTGCAAAATCGCCGGGATTGGTGGCGGATGGCCGTGATATGGGTACTGTGGTATTTCCGGATGCGGAAGTGAAGCTGTTTTTAACGGCGTCTGCCGAAATTCGTGCAGAAAGACGCGTTAAACAGTTGAAAAACCAAGGGGTTAGTGCTAACATTGGCCAGATAATTCAAGACATCAAAGAACGGGACGAGCGGGACTCCAATCGTTCGACATCGCCTTTAAAACCTGCGGATGATGCGGTTGTCATCGATACCAGTGATTTAAATATCGAGCAAGTTTGCCAACGAGCAGAGCAGATATTGCGAGATAAGCGACTTTTGCCTTAAGGTGTCTTTATGAATTAATTTTAACCTAATTGGTTGAAATAAAAGAGTTTTATGATCCTTGCTTTGTTTTCCAAAGCAAGGATTTTGTTTTTTCTGTTGATTGTTTGGGAAATCGACATTTTTTTAACTGACCCGGTTGTTTTTTAAAACCCCAATTGGAAAATTACAGTCGGCTATGTGCAATTATTGGTACTTTATCCATGAGTGAATTATCTTTCGCTGAATTATTTGAAGAGTCTTTACAACAAGAAGACAGATTTAACACAGGTTCTCTAATTATCGGAACCGTTGTCGGCATCGACAAAGAAACCGTCATGGTTGACGCAGGCATGAAGTCTGAGTCGGCTATTCCTAAGAATCAATTTCTAGACGCTGAAGGTCAACTTGAAGTGGCCGTGGGTGACGAAGTTGAAGTTTTCCTTGAGTCTCTAGAAGACGGTATGGGTGAAACTCGTCTGTCACGTGAGAAAGCTAAGCGTGCTAAGACTTGGGATCGTCTTGAAGCGGCTATGGAAGATGGCGAAGTCGTTATGGCCCATGTAACTGGTAAAGTTAAAGGTGGTCTGACGGTTGATGTTGATGGTGTACGTGGTTTCTTACCTGGTTCACTTGTGGATATTCGTCCGATTCGCGACTTTGGTTTCCTTGAAGGGAAAGAAGTTGAAACTAAACTTGTTAAGCTTGATCGTAAGCGTAACAACGTGGTTGTATCTCGTCGTGCGGTTATTGAGCAGGAAAGTTCAGCTGAACGTGAAGCACTGCTTTCTAATATGGAAGAAGGTTCTGTTCTTAAAGGTATCGTCAAGAACCTTACTGACTACGGTGCGTTCATCGACCTTGGTGGTGTTGACGGTCTTCTGCATATTACAGATATGGCTTGGCGTCGTGTTAACCACCCATCTGAAATCGTTCAGGTTGGCGATGAGATTGAAGTTAAGGTTCTTAAATTCGACAAAGAACGTAACCGTGTATCTCTAGGTCTTAAGCAGCTTGAAGAAGATCCATGGGCAGATATGGTGGCTCGTTACCCAATCGGTGCGGAAGCGGCTGGTAAAGTGGCTAACATTACTGATTACGGTGCGTTCATCGAAATTGAAGACGGTATTGAAGGTCTTGTTCATACTTCTGAACTTGATTGGACAAACCGTAACATTCACCCATCTAAAGTGGTCCACTTGGGTCAAGAAGTACGTGTTAAAATTCTTGATGTTGATCAAGAGCGTCGTCGTATCTCTCTATCGATCAAGCAGTGTACTGTTAATCCTTGGGAAAGCTTCTCTGCTACTCACGCTAAAGGCGACAAGATTACCGGTAGCATCAAGTCGATTACTGACTTCGGTATCTTCATCGGTTTAGAGGGTGGTATTGATGGTTTGGTTCATTTGACCGATATTTCATGGAATCAGTCTGGTGAAGAAGCGATTCGTGAATTCAAAAAAGGTGATGAGCTAGAAACGGTTATCCTTTCGATCGATCCAGATCGTGAGCGTATTTCTCTAGGCCTTAAGCAGCTTGAGCAGGATCCATTCGGTCAATATGTAGCCGATCATGGTAAAAACAGCATTGTTGAAGGAACGGTTAAATCTGTCGATGAGAAAGGTGCTGTTATTGATCTAGGTCCTGAGGTTGAAGGTTATCTGCGTGCTTCTGAGTTGTTGGAAGATACTCGCGACGCATCTTCTGTTCTTAAAGAAGGGGATACGGTTTCAGCGAAGATTACTAATATCGATCGTAAAAACCGTTCAGTTTCTCTTTCTGTTAAAGCAAAAGAAGCGCACGAAGAAGCAGAAGCTATCAAAGACTACACCGGACAGCAGCCTGCAGCAGCAGGAACAACTCTTGGTGACCTTTTCAAAGACAAAATGTAATCTGACGGCAATCGCCTAAACAGCGATTGCGTTTGTGGCTTGATTTTTCAGCCACACTTTTGGTCTTTCTGTTTGTGTGGGCCGGTTAGCCTGTCCACTCGAACAGATTCGTTAAAACTCTCTTTTTCGAGAATATAAGATAATAAGAGCATTATCATTATGACCAAGTCAGAACTTATTGAACTTATTGCAAGAAAGCAGACTCAATTCAGTCAAAAAGACGTTGAGATTGCGGTAAATAAAATTCTCGATTCTATGATCAATACCTTGTCTCAGGGCGAGCGTATTGAAATTCGAGGTTTTGGGAGTTTTAGTTTACATCATAGAAAAGCTAGGATTGGCCGTAACCCAAAAACTGGGGAGACGGTTAAGTTGTCAGACAAACGAGTCCCTCACTTTAAGCCTGGAAAGTCTTTAAGAGAGCGGGTCGACGAGTCTAAAGAGTCAACTGACATCATAGTTTAATTTAAAAAAGGGGCGCCATTTGGTAGCCCCTTTTTTATTTATCCTCTATAATTTCTCTATCTTCCTGATAGAGACACTCCTTTCTCATGTTTAAAATTATTTCATTTGTATTGACCGTGCTTTTTTTGATTCTCGGAGTTTCACTCGGAGTCTTGAATCCACATACGGTTAAGATCGACCTATTTTGGTTTCAGTATGATTCGGCTCTAAGTATCATTATGGCCGCTGTGTTCATTATTGGGATGCTGGTAGGTTCGGCTGTGATGCTTTTGCAGATAACGCGTCTAAGGTGGCGTTTGACTCAGAAACAGCGTGAAAATAAGAAGCTGGCTGATCAGATTGTGCAGTTGAGAAAAACGCAATCAGCTTCGGTCTCGACATTAGAAAAGAATCGTAGTCTGTTGATTAATAATAAATAATAGGTTTTTTTGAATGAGTTTTCTTAAAAAAGAAGGTCTGGATCCAAAGGTGCTGATTGCGCTGGATTTTGCCGATGCACAGTCGGCCTTGTTGTTTGTGGAGGGGTTGGATCCTTCTTTATGTCGTTTGAAAGTTGGGAAAGAATTATTTGCCGTTGCAGGCCCGGAGTTTGTTAAATCGCTGATTAAAAAGGATTTTGAGGTTTTTTTAGATCTTAAGTACCATGATATACCTAATACGGTAGCTAAGGCGGTACAGGCGGCTGCTAGAATGGGAGTTTGGATGGTCAATGTCCATGCTTTGGGCGGACGCAAGATGATGCAGGCCGCACAGCAAGCAATTGCCGAATTGAATCAACCTAAAAAGCCGTTATTGATAGCGGTGACCATTCTCACCAGTATGGAGCAAGATGACTTGCAGGAAATTGGCTTGTCCGGCAGTCCGCAGGAAAATGTCATGCGTCTCGCCAGGTTGGCTCAAGATTCAGGTATGGATGGAGTAGTGTGTTCTGCTCAGGAAGCCGGAGACCTTAGGGAGGCTTTGGGGGAGGCTTTTTGTCTCGTTACCCCGGGTATTCGACCTCAAGGCAGTGATGTGAATGACCAAAAGAGGATTATGACACCTAAAGAAGCGATGGAGGCTGGTGCCAGTTACTTGGTGGTAGGTCGCCCGATTACCCAATCAGTCACTCCATTGCAGGTTCTGCAGGACATTAACCAAAGTATTGCTTGAAAACCAGTTTAAATATGTCGCCTTCCTTATTGATTGAATATAAGTGTTTGAAATATGGGGTCTCTTCGGTTATAATTCGCGCCTTTCAGACTAAGTGTTTGAATTTCCTTGTCTCACTGCTGTCCGTTGGAAGCGGGAGACTGTTATATCATCCATAAGGAGAATATGAATGCGTCATTATGAAGTCGTATTTCTAGTGCACCCTGATCAAAGCGAACAGGTTCCTGCCATGCTAGAACGTTATCGTACCCTTATTGAACAATCTGGTGGTCAGATTCACCGCCTAGAAGATTGGGGTCGTCGTCAACTTGCTTACCTTATTAATAAGGTTCATAAAGCACACTACATTCTAATGAATATCGAATGTAATCAAGAAGCTCTAGATGAGCTTGAAAATGCTTTTTACTATAACGATGCAGTGCTTCGTAGCATGTTTATCAAGCGTAAAGAGGCGGTTACTGAGCCTTCTGTTATGGTTGCTAAAAAAGATTCTAAGGAGTAAGAGATGGCTAGAGGTTTTGGAAGAAAAAAATTCTGTCGTTTTACAGTAGAAGGCGTTAAAGAGATTGATTACAAAGATTTAGATACTTTGAAGTCATACATCACTGAAACTGGCAAAATTGTTCCAAGTCGTATTACTGGAACAAGCGCTAAGTATCAGCGCCAATTAGCAACGGCAATCAAGCGTGCGCGTATGATTGCTTTGTTGCCATATACTGATCAACACAAATAATTTTGAAGAATTAGAATTAACAGGTAGCGCATGTTATCAATCGCAAATTATGTCATGAAAGGGCCGATGCAGGCTCTGATTGCCGCGGTTCTGTTTTCAGCGTTAAGTGTTTGGATTGCACCTGTCGGATTGATTGTGGGTGCGATCATTACCTTGGTTACCCTGAGAGTTGGGGTGGGTGAGGGAGTTAAAGTCCTTGTTTGGAGTGTGCTGGCCAATGTTGGATTGACTGTGGTGATGACTGGTTCTTATGTTCCAGCCATTATTTCAGTTGCTGAATACATGGTGCCGGTTTGGTTAATGGCTTTGGTATTGCGAAATACAAACTCATTGGCTCTTTCCTTGCAGATGGCGATGGTTTTGGCGGGCGTGGGTGTGATTGCATTGCACATACTCGTTCCCTCTCCGTCAGAATGGTGGATGACCCTGTTCGATCAGCAAGTCAAACCGCTGCTTGAATCCTCTTCGGTTGAGTATCAGCCGGAAGCGATTCAAACCCTGGCAAATATGGTCACCATGTTGTTGGCGATGTTTGCAGTGGTATTGTGGTTTTCGATTTTGGTCGTGGGCCGTTGGTGGCAGGGGAGTCTATACCATCCAGGACAGTTCCAATCTGATTTTTATCAGATGTCTTTGCCTAAATCGACGGCCTATGTTGCCATCGTTTTGGCTTTGGCCGGTTTAATTACTGGCGCGGATTCTGGAATTGTCTATGATTTGTCTGGCGTGATGGTTGCTGGTTTGATGTTTCAAGGCTTGGCCATTGCGCATCAGGCAGTAACGGTAAAACAACTCCACACTGCATGGCTGGTGACTTTATATGTGCTGTTATTTCTATTTCCTCAAGCTATGCTGATACTCGCGACCATTGGTTTGTTGGACATTTGGGCCAACTTTAGAAGCCGATGGGAACAAGAATAATTTAAGAGGTTTAAGCTATGAATGTTATTCTGCTTGAAAAAGTACAAAACTTAGGTTCACTTGGTGACCAAGTTTCAGTAAAAGCTGGTTATGCGCGTAACTTCCTGATTCCACAAGGAAAAGCTAAGCCAGCAACAAAAGAAAACGTTGCAGAGTTCGAAAAGATTCGTGCCGAGCTAGAAAAAGCGGCTGCGGCTGAATTGGCTGTTGCTCAAGGTATTTACGAAAACCTAAATGGACAGGTAATTACCATCGAGTCTGTTGCTGGTGATGAAGGTAAACTTTTCGGTTCTGTGGGTACACAGGATATTTCAGACGCGCTTGTAGCGGCTGGTTTTGATGTGCCTCGTCGTAACATCCGTATGCCAGAAGGTGTATTGCGTCACGTTGGTACCTATGAAATTGATGTTCAACTTCACTCTGATGTTGTGGCTTCAATTACTGTTGAGATTAAAGCCATCCAGGAGTGATCCTACGGTTTTACTGTCAATAAAAGCGGCATGCCTTTCGGGTCTGCCGCTTTTTTTATGCCTACGTTTTTCCCTATTCTTCTCTTGTTGAGAAGTGATTTGATCGCCAATTTTTAAAGCGGCTTAAACACTTATCGGATACATTCCGCTATAATGATCGCTTCTTACTTTTTATCGTACCCTTTGAAGCCTTTATGAATTCAAGCCAATCCAGACAATCTTCAGGAAATACCCAAAATACCGCGGAATCCTTGTTTAAAGTTCCGCCACACTCGATTGAAGCCGAGCAGTCTGTGTTAGGGGGCTTGATGTTGTCCAATGAGGTTTTTGAAGATGTCGCCGTTGTTGTCAATGAGCGCGACTTCTACACTCAGCAGCATCAGGCGATCTTTTCTTCGATTGTGGCGCTGAGTCGTCATAATAAGCCATTCGACCTGGTTACAGTTGTGGAATATTTGAAGTCGGTGGGGCAATTGGACTTGGCGGGTGATAAGGATTATCTGGCTGAGTTGGTCAAAAACACTCCCGGTTCCGCCAATATTCTTTATTATGCGCGAATTGTGCGCGATAAATCGATTCTAAGAAGTCTGATTCAAGCCAGTAATGACGTCACCGAAACCGCCTATTTTCCACAGGGGAAGGACATTCGTGAAATCTTGGATATCGCTGAATCCAAGATTATGTCAATTGCGGAGCACGGTGAAGGCAAAGAACGTCAATACAAAACCATGGATGTCTTGCTTGAATCGGCTATCAACAAAATCGATGAACTCTTCAATACGGAAGGTACCATTACCGGACAAGCCACGCACTTGACCGAATTCGATGAAATTACCTCAGGGCTTCAGAAGGGTGATTTGATCATTGTCGCAGGTCGTCCTTCCATGGGTAAAACGACCTTCTCGATGAACATGGCGGAAAATATCGCCACCAAAAACAATACGCCTGTTGCAGTCTTCAGTATGGAGATGCCGGGTGAGTCTTTGGCGATGCGTATGATCAGTTCAATCGGACGGATTGATGCCGGACGCATGCGTACCGGTAAATTGCAGCAGGAGGATTGGCCTAAACTGAATAAGGCGATCAATGTCTTGTCTCAAGCCAAGGTCTATATTGATGATACTCCGGCTTTGATGATTACCGAATTGAGAGCGAGAGCACGACGGATTGATAAGGACATCCGTGACTTGCAGCGTAAGGAAGCGGTTCAGGCGGGTGAAGAGAATCCAGATTCAAAAGTCACCGGCCTGGGATTGATTGTGGTCGATTATCTACAGTTGATGCGTGGTTCTGCCGGTGCGGAAAACCGAGTGAACGAGATTTCTGAAATTTCCCGTGGTCTGAAAGCCTTGGCCAAAGAGTTGGAGATCCCGGTCATTGCACTTTCTCAGCTAAACCGAAGTTTGGAACAGCGCCCCAATAAGCGTCCGGTGATGTCGGATTTGCGTGAATCGGGTGCAATCGAGCAGGATGCCGATTTGATTATCTTTATCTATCGCGATGAGGTTTACAATAAAGAGAGTGAGGATAAAGGCATTGCCGAAATCATTCTGGGTAAACATCGTAACGGCGCATTGGGAACCGTGCGTTTAACCTTTATTGGTGAATATACCCGTTTTGAAAATCATGCGGCTTATGTTTCCGATGAAGCGCACTACTAAAGGATAGTGGCTTTATGTACCGTCCCGCCAAAGCGTTCATTAGTTTGCCAGCCCTGCGGCATAATTTGCAAACTGTTAAAAAAATGGCGCCCGACAGCAAGGTGTTAGCGGTATTGAAAGCCAATGGTTACGGTCATGGCATCGCACGCGTAGCCCATCAGTTCAATTGTGCGGATGGCTTTGGTGTGGCTTGCATTGAAGAGGCGATTATCCTCCGGCAGAAAGGGTTTTTGCATCGAATCCTGTTGTTGGAAGGCTTGTTTTCCGAAGCTGAAATTCCATTGGTCTATCAACATCGGTTGGATCTTGTCATCCATTCAAGTCACCAGTTGGATTGGCTTCTGGCTTCGCATTATGACGGTAAAATCCATGTGTGGGTTAAGGTTGATACTGGCATGCATCGTTTAGGCTTTAATCCTGGGGAAGTCGATTCAGTCATCGCTAAGTTGGAACGCAGCCCTAAACCGTTCCAGATTCACCTAATTTCTCACTTGGCCTCCGCTGATGAGTCCGAGAGCTTCACTCTGCAGCAGATAGCCTGTTTTGACGAGTTCAGTCGCCCCTATGCATACCCAAGAAGCCTTTCCAATTCCGCCGGTTTGCAGCGTTTTAAACAAGCGCAATATGAGTGGGTTCGGCCCGGCATTATGCTCTATGGCGCAGGCCATCCGTTTCTTGAAGAGTATGATTTAAAGCCCGTGATGCGATTGGTGTCGGAGATTACTTCCCTGAAAAAAATTTCCAAAGGCGAAAGTGTCGGCTATGGCAATACTTGGCAGGCGCCGCGCGATACCTATGTGGGCGTGGTAGCAATCGGCTACGGTGACGGTTACCCGCGGCATGCTCCAAGTGGTACTCCTGTGCTCATCAAGGGCCAGCGGGTTCCGATTATTGGCCGAGTATCAATGGATATGGTGTGCGTTGACCTCACGGAGATGGCCGGTCAGGTTCGCATTGGTGAGGAAGCCGTCTTATGGGGAGACGAAGCTTTGAGCGTTGATGAAATTGCAGATTGTGCGGGCACCATCGGCTATGAACTTTTGTGCGGTGTGACTCAGCGAGTCCCGTTTATTGAAGTTCAATAAGACAGGTGGAGTTTCAATATGACCATTAACAGCGATGTTTTGAACGGGAAGCAAGAAACAAAAGCTATTGAAGTCCAGCGGATAGAAAGCGGTTATGACGGTTTTTTCAGGATCGACTTGATTGACTTTAAGCATACCCTTTATCAGGGCGGCTGGACGCAAACCATTCAGCGTGAACTGTTTGGTCGCGGCGAAGCTGCTATCGTATTGTTGTACGATCCCGTCAGTAGGGTGGTTGTTTTGGTGGAGCAATGTCGGGCAGGCGCTTTGCAGCATGCTTTAAAGTCCGGTGAAAATGAGCAGGCCTGGTTGCTGGAGCCGGTAGCCGGTATGATTGATTCAGGTGAAACGCCAGAAGACGCCGCCAGACGTGAAGCTTTGGAAGAGGCTGGGACACGTTTAGAATCTCTTGAGTATGTTTGCCAGTTTTATCCCAGCCCGGGGGGAAGTGATGAGGTTTTGCATTTATTTGCCTCTGAGATTGATGCAGATCTACTGCCCACTTACGCCGGGTTGGACGAAGATCACGAAGACATTAAGATTGTACAGTTGCCTTATGAAGAGGCTGAACGCCGACTGCAACAGGGCCAATTTAATGTGGGGAGTACTATCATTGCTTTGCAGTGGCTTTTTTATCAAAAACGAGTTTTATAAAACTCTAAATAACCTTGGATAACCTCTTAAGTATATGTTTTGTTTATTTAAAAATTCCCACATCCATCCTCGAATCAACCTTTATGTGGTGCTTGTCAGCTTGTTGAGCGTGGTCGCCTGGCTGTATTTCGCTTTCATTGAAAAAGAGTTGGTGACCAAGTTGTTTGAAGGGCAGGCGATTATGGTCGACCTACTGCTTGGCATTCCTCTGGTTTTGATGTTGGCGGTGGTGGTCTATGCCACGGTGTACTGGTTTTTTAAATTATTGATCGTTTATTTTCTGCCTCAAGCGATCGTTCCGGCCCAGCAATTTGAAACCCTGGACGATGAGATGACTGAGGAGACTCTTGAATCTCTGCAAGAGCAGTTGGGTGAGGAGTATTGGAGCGATTCAGAAGAACGTGCTCAGGAAACCCTAAAGCAGGCCCAGTCTCCACTTCCCAAGAAGGCAACGACTGATGAAGAAAAGGATAAATGACGCCTGGTGAACCCTGCAAACCGTATATTTTTTGTGCAGCTTCTGACAGAAAGCAAGTTGCTCTTCAAGCTGGCTCTTCCCATTTTTTTGGCGCAATTGGCTCTAACGGGCTTGGGAGTTATCGATACGATTATGTCAGGCTGGGTGGGGACCGATGACTTGGCGGCGATCGGCTTGGGTTCAAGCATCATGTTGCCAGTTTTTATCTTTTCAACTGGTGTCTTACTGGCTTTGACGCCATTGGTTTCCAAGCAGTCGGGTGCTAAAAACAATGCAGCCGTCACGCTTTATCTTCATCAGGGGCTTTGGCTGGCGATTCCTTTGGGATTGATTTCATTGTTGATTCTAATGAATCTTGATCAACTTCTGGATAGGTTGTCGCTGTCGGAAGCGGTTTATCGACTGACCAGCGACTATCTGTTTTACATCGCTTTTGGCATGCCCGGCGTGGCACTTTACCAGGCTTTGCGTTTTTTCTGGGAAGGCCTTGGGACGACCTTGCCCACTATGTGGATTAGCTTTCTTGCGCTTCTGGTCAATATCCCTCTAAACGCTTTGTTTATCTACGGTTATGGAGTGGTTGAGCCGATGGGTGCAGCCGGTTGCGGCATCGCCAGTGCCATCGTGATGTGGTTGATGTTTATATTGGGTATTTTGTACGCGGTACGTGCCCCCTTGACCCGTTCATTAGTTCGCTTCAAAAGCTTTGCCTGGCCAAAATGGCGTGCAGGCATAGCCGATATTTTAAATTTAGGCGTTCCCAATGCCATGGCGCTTATTTTTGAGGTGAGTCTATTCAGTTTTATCGCGTTGTTTATCGCGCAACTCGGTGCGGTGGTGATTGCTGGCCATCAGGTCGCTATCAGTTTTACGTCACTGGCCTTCATGCTGCCTTTAAGTATCGCCATGGCAATTACGGTCAGAGTCGGCAAGGGCTTTGGAGAAAATGACCAGCAGGCGGTCTTAATTAGTTTGTATGCGGGGATTGGATTTGCGCTTTTTGTGGGAGGCGCTTTATCTTTGCTCACTTATGGGTTAAAGGAGCAGATTGTCTCCATTTACTCTAAGGATCAAGAGGTGCTGATTCTGGCCAGTACCTTACTGGTTTATGCGGCCTATTATCAGGTGTTTGATGCCATTCAGGTGGCCTGTGCCGGTGGTTTGCGTGGTCTTCACGACACTCGGGTCACCATGGTGGTAACGTTTATCAGCTATTGGGGACTGGGTTTGGGCGTGGGCTATATTATGGCGTTCACCGATTGGTTGAGTCCATCTCCAATGGGAGTGCAAGGTTTCTGGTTGGGCATTGTGATGGGACTGTTATTGGCGGCCATCCTGTTATTTGTGCGTCTAAAAGGACAATATTATGCCAAGTTTAGCGGATGACCTGAACGCTCTTCATAAGGGAGATGCGTTTTGCTTGTGTGGGTCTGGCAAGTCCTATGCAAATTGTTGCCAAGCCTATCATATTGGTACTCATTTTCCCGAAGAGGCTGAGCAGTTGATGCGTTCGCGTTATGTGGCCTTTGCCTTGAGGCTTGAAGAATATCTGCTAAAAACTTGGGATTCACAGAGCAGGCCTGCTCAAATTGAATTTGAAAACGGTTTGAGTTGGCAAAAATTGACGATTCTCAAGTGTCAAAAAGGACGTTCGAAAGACAAGAAGGGCTGGGTGACCTTTGCTGCCCAATATCAGATAGGGTTTGAAACTCATCAAATGATCGAGAAAAGTGAGTTTCAGCGTGATAAAAACGGCCGCTGGGTTTATCTGACCGGAGAGTTTGAGTAAATAATCCCGAATTTTTGGCTAGCTGTTAAGGTTAATCGTCTTGAGATCTGCTGTCGTCACGATGGCCGAAAACTCGGTAAAGCCACCACATGGCAAGCCCGACAACCAGAATGGAAACCCCAAGTAGGCTGAATGTAATCATTAATGCGGAGCTTACACTATCAAAATCGGGCATTTTTTATCAATCCTTTTCATTACCGCTGTATCTTTTTGGCATAAAGCATTTTACAATAAATTCTGATTTTCACTCGGATATTGTCAAAAATTTATGGCACAAACAATTTCGGAATTGGAAAAAGAGCGCGCAGAATTGCTTAAAGCAATTGAAAGCCAGGCTCAACAAATGTCATCAACCCGTTCAGCGGATGCCACTCAACAAAACGCCCACTCTTTAAGCGATTGGTTGAATGCAGCAGAGGAAGTTATGCCCAGTACGTCTAATCCATCGAATCAGAACCCATCTGGCAACAAAGAGACCAATTTAAAATCTAAACCGGTTACCAATAAAAGCTCATTTTTTGGTGTCATCATTTTGTTGACCTTGTTACTGACCATTTTGGGTGTTCTCTATATTGCCTACACCACCATCAATAAAGAGTTGCAAGAAGTCATCGCCGTAAAGGAAAGCGGTATGGCTGAAACCGAGCGTTTGCAGAAATCAATGGACGAACTGCAGCAGAGTCTGGCGACGGGCGGAAAACCTGAGGCTTTCACCGCACTTGAAAAAAGGGTCATGGATCTGGAGGCGCAGTTATCCGCCATTCAGCAGCAACAGAAGGCTTTGCTGGCGCGTCTTGAAAGCGCTCCGGTCTCGGCTGTTGAGCTGAGTAGAGTTGATGGAGCGGCTTCAGTCGATTCCGCCGCCACTTCGGCAAGTCCAGTTCAATCCGGAAAAGTCGTGACCGAAGCGGTTCTGGAAGAGAAGTTGAAGACGTATACCTCGCAGTTGGAAAAACGCATTGACCAAAAGCTTGAAATGATTTTGGAGCGTTTGTCGCAAAGCGGAAATGAAGTGAAGTCGATTGATTCGACTCTGAAAGATGAAGTCTTGATTGAAAAGCCACAGGATCAGAAGGGCGGCGCGATCCAGGCTCAGCAAGTGGCGCAACCTGTTGAGCCGATTGCCCCGAAGGTTTCCACTCCGCTGGTTAAGCAACCTATTGTTAAATTGGTTGAGGAGATAGCCAAACCCGAAGCGGTTGAGCTTGAGACACAATCTTTGAAAGCTTACAGTCCCGATGAGAAATGGCTTCAGCAACAGCCTGAACAACACTACGTATTGCAGTTGGCCAGCATGTCGGACAAGCAGGCTTTATTGAGTATGGTTAAACAGAAAGCTTTATCGGATACGCGCATTGTCGAGCAAGTTCGTAACGAGAGTCGCCGTTATGTCTTATTGACAGGCAGTTATGCCAGTAGGGCCGACGCCAATAATCGTGCGAAAGCCGTTAAGGCAGAATATGGGATTTCCGCTTGGGTCAGAAAGTTTAAAGATTTGACGTCAAAACTGCCTTAGGCAATCTGCCTGAAAGGGCATGCATTTTGTACTTATTGAAAACCAGCAGGCCTGCTGGTTTTTTTGTTTTTGGGTTTGCCTTGCCTAGGCTGTTTTTTGAGTCACAATCGGCAATTCAACGGTAAAACGCACACCCTCTACGTGCTGTTGATCATCGGCATACAGGTTTTCTGCATAGACGCGCCCTTTATGGTAATCGGTAATCAGTTTAACAATATATAACCCGAGCCCTAAATGGGTCTGGCTGTCCTGATTTAAATCGCGAATCGATGTCATGCCGTCAAAAATGCGTTTTTCATGTCCTTTAGGCAGGGCTGGACCGCTGTTTTCGACGGCAATGCTGACGTTTTGGTTATCGTGTGTGCACTGAACGCGGATGGGTTTGCGGTGATCGCTGAAATCTTTGGCGTTGCTCAAAAGCTTGTCCAGCATTTGTTCAATCATAAAGCCGTCGCCCAGCACTTTGCACTGTTTTGAGATTTTGTTGTCGAATTGCAGCTGGTACTCTGGATGCAGTGTCAAACTGTTCTCTAGATAGTGCTGCAGCATCTCTCCAATGGCGAATATTTCCGGTGGCTGTTGGGTGAGGCTGTCTTCGATGCTGGTCGCTTCGGAAAGTGAAGCGATAATTTGTTTGAGTTGCGCAACGGCATGTTGAGCGTATTCCAACTGTTTGCTTTGTGTATCGTTTTCAAGCAAATGCAAGGCCATTGAAAGCCGATTCAGGGGGTTGTGAAGTTCGTGTCGCAAGGTTCTAGGAAGCTGTTTGAGATAACGTTCATAGGCGCCAAGCTGACCCAGCATTTCGTGAATGTGGTGGCGTAGATCGGACAGTTCGTCATTATAGAACTGCTGAAATTGGTCGGGAAAAATATGGTCTTTGAGTTTACCTTGTATGTTAAATGTAAGTTTAACATCATTGTCCAAGCGTATGATTCTGTTGGACAAAGAGGCTGTATGGACAATGGCGCCAATGGTCACAATCAGAAAAATCATCGCCCCGATTCCGATCAATCTGTAGAAATAATCCAGCGTATCGCTGGAGAGGGTTTCCATCTTTTCTTCAAGGACCAGGCCGCCGATAATGTTGTTTTTGAAACTCAAAGGGGTAGCAGACATCAGGGATATGGGTTGCTGGTTTTCATCCATTCGATACTGCTGAAAGGTGTTGCCTTTAAGCGCATTGGCGATGAGGTTGATTTCGGGTGTCTGGCTTTGCGGGTAAGGATAGGGCAGGGAATAAGGAATTACCGTGGCCAGGGTTTTAATCAGGGTTTTGCCGATAGCGGTAAATACGTCTTTTTCATCCAGGCCTGCATCGGAGTCCGGCAAGTTGCCAACCACGTAGGTGGTTTGCCCGTATTCATTGACAATCCATAAGACTGAATTCTTTAGATTGAGGTGGCTCAGCCTGCTGGGATCGCCCGATTGGATTTGCAGTGCCCAGAGATCGGTTCGGTTTTGCAGAATCAAAGCCAGGTTTTCCACAGTTTGTTTCTGTACAATCGCTTGATTGTTCAACAGAAGTCGGTGCAGGTCAATGGCGAACCGGTAGGCTAGAAAAGGAAGAATGGTCAATAATAACAATAAGATAAAGAAACGAGTTCGAATCGAAAGGCGAAGGTTAAGCGGTTTGAAAAACATAAATGCGGACTCGTTTTAGAAGTGGGGTTTCGAGGAAAGAGTTCCCGGTTCAATCCTCGTCTTTATGTTGCCAGCTGTAACCGCGTCCATATTCATTGTGAATCAGGTTGAAGTCTGGGGTTATTTTTTTGAAGGCATTGCGGATTCTGCATATGTGGGTATTGATGGTGTTTCGTTCCACCACGCCTTGTGTTGAGGATTGCAGGTTATCGTAAGTGACGACGCCGCCTTCACCGGTGGTGGCAAATTGTCTCAGCATTTCAAATTCCGTTGCAGTCAAGTCTAAAGGTTTACCGTACCAGAAGGCTTTGTACTGAGAAGGCTCTATTTCAAGGTGGTCGATTACCGACTGCTCTTTGCCGGAAGCGGCCTGCTCTTTTGATGATGCGGTTATTCTCAGAAGGTTTTTGACCTTAACGATCAAGACATTGAGGCTGATGGGTTTCGGAAGGTAATCGATCGCACCCAGTGCGTGGCCGGTATAGATGTCAAATTCCGACTGTCTTTCGGAGAGGAAGATAATCGGAATCGGCTGGTTGTAGCTCAAAAGGCGTTTCGCCAGATCAAATCCGCCATCGACTTCCTGGCCCAGAATGATATCCGAAATCACCAAGTCAGGCAGGGTCTGCTCAAAATAACTTTCCGCAGAGGCTCGATCACTAAAGGCTTCCACTGAAAAACCCTGCTGTTGCAGAGCGGTGACAAGTGTCTCCAGTTGTATCGGGTCATCTTCAATGACGGCAATCGTGTAATCTGTATTGTGCATAAAAGCCCTCAGCCTTCGTTTTTAAATGGTGTTACCCGCGATGACAAGTGACAAACGCTAGCGAACGTATTTAAAGTCCAGCACCTGCATGTTCATAATCAGGCCAGCATCCTGAATCGGCAAAACAATTGCGTCTTCATCTGAGTCGTTATGGTGCGAATGCCACCAACCAGGAGGTGTGATGAACATCGAACCAGGGGTCCACATCGCTTTGATCGGGTCGATGATATTGCCTTCGTCATCAATTTCCTTGCCGATTAAGGTGTAGGTTTCCGGGCCGGCATGCACGCAATAGTCGAGTGCGATTGAGTTGTGACGATGCGGTTTTTGAGTGACACCAGCAGGTAGAGCGTTATAAAGCGACCACAAAGTATGTGTTAATGTCATGGTTAGCGGGAAATTAGGGTTGGCTAATAGAATCCCGGTACGGTTGCGGCCTTCCGCTTCCTGGCGCACGGAGTTCAGTTCATTATCCAGGCGTTCTTTTGTATAAAGAACTGGTGTGAACTTTTCTTCACTGGGCTGCACTCCCAGGTAATTTAATAGTGGTGAATCGTGAACCCAGTAGATTGCGGTATCTTCGCTGGCATGGTGCAGAGCATCCGGAACGGAAGGCAGAGTGAAAAGGTCTCCGGCTTTCCATTCAATGGTTCCGTGTTTCATCTGGGTTTTTCCGGCTCCGCGAATCACATAAAACATTTGAGAGGTCGCTTTGACGTCGGTTTTGATGGTCTCTCCGGAACAGATGCGGATGAAATTCGCCAGTAAGTTAGGCGATGTAGCTGGATAACGAATGTTGAGTTCTGCCGAAAGGTCGAATGGAATAACACGGGTTTCCCCGGTTTCATGAAGTTCATTGGGGTAGCTGATTACTTCGATTTTAGGCATAGGCGGGTTTACGGCCGACATATATTCCTTAAAATCCGCCTGTTGTTCCCATTGTTGTTGAGCGACTTGTTGAACTTGTTCTACATTCATTCGATTCATGGTGACGACGACCTTGCTAAGTTTTTTGATTAAATAGAATAAACAAGAATTATAGTGTGAGATGGCTTAAAAATCACTTAATTTCCCAAAACCAACTAGGTTTTAAGAAGGTTTACAGTTTATATTTATTGATTTTCTTACGTTCGCTGGAAGAGGGGATGCCTAATGCTTCGCGGTATTTGGCGATGGTTCTGCGTGCTACACTGATCTCTTTTTCTGTTTCCAACAACTCCATCAACTTGTTGTCGCTTAACGGTTTCTTGGGGTCTTCCTTGTCAATCAGGCCTTTGATGTGTGCTTTGATGGCAACCGCAGATTGATCGGCACTGCCATATTGGCTGACCCCCGATGAGAAAAAGTATTTGAGTTCAAATGTGCCTCTGGGGGTTTGGATGTATTTCTGGTTGGTGGCACGGGATATAGTGGATTCGTGCAAACCAAGATGTTCGGCTACATCTCTAAGCACCAGGGGTTGCATTGCCAGTTCACCCTCTTCAAAAAAAGCATGCTGTCTCTCAACGATAAAGGTGCCGACTTTGAGCAGAGTCTCACCGCGACTATGGATGCTTTTGATAAGCCCTTTGGCTTCAAACAGCTGCTCTTTGATTTTTTTGGATTGTTCGCTGTTGTCGAGTTGGTTGGCCAGGTCGATGTACATGCTGTTGACCTTGAGACGCGGGAAAGCATCGCTGTTGAGTTCCACTAGCCAACCTTCTTTGGTGCGTTTCAGGCGTAAATCGGGAATGATGACTTCGGAATCGGTTGATGAGAAGTCACGCCCTGGTCTAGGGTTGAGCGATTGAATCAGTTTAAAAAGTCTTGTCAATTCTTCGTCGTTGAGGCCGTACATTTTCTTGATGCGTTTATGGTCATGAAACGACAGCCAGTCGAAATGTTCTGAAATCAACTGTTTTGCGGTAACCACATAGGGAGTCTGTTGCATGTTGGCCAGTTGCAGTAATAATGATTCCTGTACATTACGAGCCCCGACGCCGGTGGGTTCAAACTGCTGAATGGTTTTCAGTACGCTCTCCAGGCTTTCCAGGTCAAACTCGGATTCCGGGTAATGGCTCTGAATCGATTCGAGCAGTTCCATCAGGGGGGTTGTCAGGTAACCTTCGTCATTGATGTCGTCGATCAAAAAATCGGCAATCAAGTCTTCACCCGGGTTCCAAGGGTAGATGTCGGACTGCCAGTAAAGGTGATCGTGCAGACTTTCATGTTCGGCCGTATAGTTCTCGGCACTGACGAAATCCTCATTGGATTGGCTTGATGTGGTGGTAGAGGTTGAATAATCGGAATAAACCTCTTCCCAGTTACAGTCTATTTCCAGGTCTTCGGATATTTTTTCGTCATGATTGATGTCCAAAGGCTGCTCGTCACTGCCAGGCGCTTCGGAATCGGGCTTGTCTTCATTTTGTTTCTGGTTATCGCTGTCGCCAAGCAAGTCCTCTTCGGAAAGGGCATCGTCTTCTACTTCCAGCATGTAGTTGGTTTCAAGCGTGGCTTCAATGGTCTGCTGCACTTCAAGTGCGGAATATTGAAGAATCTTGATGGATTGTTGCAGCTGAGGCGTTAGTTTTAGCTGTTGACCAACATTAATTTGTAAACCCGGCATCAGTGCCATGCAGTAGAACTCCTAAATAACAAAATGCTTGCTCTCAATTCTGGATTGTAGTGTATTCGCCTTTGTGAGCTATTTAGCTATATTAGGCGATTTATCAATCTATAAGCAAACCCGTCTGGTAAATCATTCGAATATGACGATATAATAATCCAAAACCGCATAAAAGGTAACGGTAACCGCTGAGATTGGCCGTATTATCAGTGGAAAAACCATTTTTGAGGTTGTTGAAAAATACTATAAAACATTTAGAGCAATAGTAACTCGTCTGGAGGAGTTTTATGACAATCAAGCAAGAAGCGCATCACCTAGTTGATCAGTTGGCCGAAGATGCCACCTGGGATGATCTGGTCAGATCCTTGTACCGAAATAAAAAAATCACTTTGGGGATGACCGACATCGAAGTGGTTCAGGATGAGATCTCAGAGGCTGATATCAATACGGTCATGGCTCGACTCCAGTCATCCAGCTCAACCCCGGATGATATGCGTAACACCAAAACTTATAATCCGAGCAATAGCGTGACTGCCAGTTGGGTGCTGGTCGCGCTCGCGCCGCTGCTGTTTATTTCCATCTTGCTGGCTCCGGTGGCTTATGTTCTTGCAATCGGCGGGATTGTTATGGGATTGAAGGCGGTTAAAGACCGTGTTGAAAAGGCCTGGTTGCCAGTGTTGGTAGGGGTGATTGAACTTTTACTGTTTGTGGCACTGCCGGTGGTTGGCTCCTGAATCCTGTAAAAAATAGACGCCATTGATGAAAGCCGGGGTTATCCCGGCTTTTTTGTTTCTCGGGTTTTGTTTTTTTACGTTCAGTGTGAATATGACGATTTGAGCGGGAGTTCCGTTTACGTTTATAAGCGTTCAAAAAGTAATCGTTATAATAATGCGCATAATGCATTTTTCATCTCGGGACGATGAGAGGAAGTTTGTGTGTTATGCAGGTTGAAAGTCCGTTCAGGCTTGGTCGAACGGGTTTTTATGTGGTGTCAGATACTTGATTATTAGTTCGCATAATATATATTATGTTAAATTGGATTTGGGGTGTGATTATTGGGGGTATGCTCTCTTTTGTATTCTTTATTTGATGGCTTTGATCGGTTGTCGAATGACGTTTAGGGATTGGCGAATTTTAATCTGATGAGGATGGGGTTTTTTGGATTGGTAAAATAGACAGGCCTGCTCATTTTTAGCTGAATTGGGATTCAACCTATACATGAAGTGAAACCTGCCTTAAAAAATCCATCGTTTTTAATGATTGCGTTTAATTAAGGTTGGCTTTTTAAAACTCTTGCGATTCAGTTTTCTAGTTTTGAATCGATTGTATCAAGTGCAAAACGTTTTCCGGTGGCCGACCCATAATCGCTCGGCCGCCAATTTTGACGATGGGTCTTTCGATGAGTTTTGGATTGTTGACAAGAATTTCAAACCATTCGTCATCGCTTCGCTGATCGTGTTTGCTGAGCCCGAGTTTTTTGAAAAGACTCTCCCCAGTGCGCATGATTTCCAGTGGTGTGGTGTGCATCAGCTGGCACAATTCCATGAGCTCCTCTTTGCTCGGTGGAGTTTCCAGGTAGCGCACCTCTTCGACTTCAAATTGATGATCCAACAGGATTTGCAAACTGTTGCGGCTTTTTGAGCAGCGCGGGTTGTGGTAAATTTTGGCGCTTGGCATACCTTATGACTCTTGATTGTCGTCTTCTGAGTCGGAATCCTTTTCCAGGCGTTTACTGAGTGCGCTTTCGACCGCTTCGATGCGAGATTTGCACAGCTGGTAAGCGCGAGTGGCCTCGTCGACCATGGGCACCAGTTCGTCAATATCCACTTCTTGGGTATTGGATAGTTTTTGCGCGATCTCTTGAAGTTTGGCGTAATTGTTTTTAAAGCTATCGGATGCTTGGCTCATGGTTATCCTTTAGGTAGTAAAACGTTAGGTAAAGTGATGGATTTGGTTGGACGGGAATCCATTATTTATCCACCTCATTGAGGTTGTTTTCAGGCGGTTTGATCGTCGCCTTTTTGGGGATTTCCGCCTCCAGGCTGCCATCGATAAATTGTAGCTGCAGATGTCCAAGCCGTTTGGCCTCTTTTGCTGTTTTAATGGGCATGCCCTGCTCGTTTTTGGCCATCACAAACCCGCGGTTTAATTGGGTTTTTGGGCCCGAACTCAATATAAAAGCAATCCACTGGATAATCTGGCTATGCTGATAGTCCAGGCTGCGTTTGGCCTCTAACAGGATTGCCTGGTGGTTTTGCTCAAGATGAAGTTTGCTGCGATCGATTTGCTGGTTGATGGCGGTCAGTATTCTGTTCTGGAGCTGTTCCAGGGTTTCTTGGGTGGTGTTGAGCTTTTGCCGCGTTTGGCGCTGGAGCTGGTATTTTAATGGTTCCAAATTGTCTTTCCAGAAAAACAGACAGGCCTGACTATTATTCTGAATGGTGTGGTCCAACTGATCCAGTTGATGGTGAAGTTGTTTCACTTGTAACCGGCTGGTTTGTTCAATTTGCAGCCAGTTTTGTCTGGCCGTATGCGCCTGCTGAAAAATTCGGTTGCGGATGTCGGCAATGACTTTGCTGGGTGTGTCGTAACGAGTGTGGGCTACTTCGTCGAGAATGGTGTTGTCACGTTCATGCCCTATTCCGCTGAGCACCGGAAGCTTGGCTTCACAAATACGTTTGGCCAGAGGGTAGAGGTTGAGCTGGTTCAAATCGAGTTTGGCGCCACCTCCACGTAAGATAACCAGGGCATCAAATGGATTGGTTGCATGCAGTGACTCAATGGCATCCAGCGCCGCCAACATTTCGGTTTCGACCTGATCTCCCTGAAAAGCGCTGTAGAAATATTTAAACTCGCATAATCCAGCCTGCTGAAGTTGGTCGGCGTCCGCTCTGAAATCTCCCAGGCCAGCCGCGGCTAGTGGCGCGATGACTGCGATTCTGAAAAAGTCGTTAGGCAAGGTGTAGCGTTTGTTCAGCTCATAGAGCTTCTCTTGAATCAACTGCTTGCGGATTGAATTGAGTTTGGCTTCAAGCTCTCCCAGAGTAAAGGTCGGATCTATGTCTTGGATGACAAAAGAGAATCCATATTGCTCATGGAAGTTGATCTCGGCCAGTAGCAATATTTTTTGTCCGACCGCCAACTCACTGCCCGTCTCAAGGCTGAAACGCCCCAGCAGGCGTTCGACTTGGCTTTGCCAAATCATAGCACGACAGCTTGCCAAGGTTTGGCCTTGTGCATTGGTTTCGGACAGTTCAAGGTAAATATGCCCGCGGTTACGGTTGAGGTTGGCAATTTCGGCAATGACCCAGGTGCCGCCGGGGAATTTTTGGCGCAACGCCATTTGCACCTTCTTGAGCACCTGAGACAGGGGCGCGCCCTTTTGGGATTGGGTATCCATTGCAAGCGGCAAATCATTTTGAGAATCGGGCAGATTGACTTGATTTGAGTTGGATTGTGCGCCAAGTTCAGACGTTGGAAGCCAGCGTTCAAACTTGTTGAGCTCGTCTTTCAATTCGGTGGGCACATACCATTTTTTACTGATATTATCCCAGCGAGCACCAAGCGATTTGGCCTGATCCTTTTCCCGAAATGGCACCTCTAGAAATGTCATGATGTCCCCTCTTTTGGGAGTTTTTCATCCATGCGGGCAATTTCAGCGACGACCATCTGATAGGCTGTCTCCACGACCTCGATGCCCGCCTCTTTTTTAAAGGCGTTTTGCGATAAATGGCGACGCCAGATCCGGCCCCCGGGCAGGCCGTGAAACAGCCCCAGCATGTGTCGTGTAACCTGGATCAATTTCCCACCATCGGAAAGGTGCCGTTCGAGGTAGGGATACATGTTTTCAAGCACTTGTTGGCGGCTGGGAGCCGGTTGGCTACTACCATAGTAAAGTGAATCGATCTCACTTAATAAATATGGTTGCTCGTAAACTGCCCGTCCAAGCATCACGCCATCCACCGCAGGATAAATAATATCATCCGCCTGATAGGGTTTTAGGTGGATTAGCCCTTGCTGGGGTGACTTGATTCCGCCGTTGATGGCGACTGGAAGTTCTGGAAATTCAGTTTTGATGCGATGCACCCAGCCGTAATTCAAAGGCGGCACTTCACGGTTTTCTTTTGGAGAAAGTCCTTGCAGCCAAGCTTTTCGCGCGTGAATGACAACGCCGTCGACTTGTGCTTCCACCAGGCCTGCTATGAATATTCTCAAAAGCTCAAAATCTTCCTGATTGTCGATGCCGATTCGACATTTGACCGTGACCGGGATTGAAGTGACGGCCTTCATTGCAGTGACCGCTTCAGCCACGATGTGCGGATAGCCCATCAAGCAGGCACCGATCATATTGTTTTGTACGCGGTCGCTTGGGCAGCCTACGTTCAGATTGATTTCGGAATACCCCCACTCCTCTCCCAGCCTTGCACAAGTGGCCAGGTCTTTGGCATCGCTACCGCCAAGTTGAAGCACGACTGGAACTTCCTCAGGATTGTGTCCCAGAAAACGCGGTAGGTTGTCCCCGTGAATGATCGCTCCGGTGGTAACCATTTCTGAATACAGCCAGGCCTGTTGAGAGAGCTGGCGATGAAAAAAACGGCAATGTCTATCCGTCCAGTCCAGCATAGGTGCCACGCTGAAATTCTGGGCACTGTTACTGGCTTGGTGGTATTCGGTTTGCTTCATAAAGGTTGTACTGCTGGATTAGGTTGAATTGAAGTGATTATATCTCAGATAACCTAGATTTTCAGAAAGGCTCGGTTTATAGAGCATGAAGTGAAAACTGCATGCTTGAGATTATTTTTTAATATAGAAACTGATACATGCCTATGGCATTTATTGAGGACCGTAGAATTTGAAAAAATGGGGATTAGCATCAGACTTTAGCGTCTCGACGGTTATAATATGGGCTATTACTCAATAAACTCAAAATAGCGACATGAAGAATGCCATCCAACTTTTTAAACTTCTTTTTCATTCTGAAGAGCTGACAGGGGTTGAGCTTGAAAAATGCCAGCTCGCCTGCAAGATTGCGTTGGAGGCTGAAACCCTGCCCGAGAAGTCGGTGGTTCGCAGTATGGATGTGGCCAAAATTCTGGCCGATCTTAAGGTCGACGCCGATACATTGGTTGCAACATTATTAAGTGATGCGAATGTTGAAGAGATTTATAATCAGGACTTCATAGTCGAGCATTTCGGTGAATCAACTGCAGAATTGGTTGAAGGTATCCGTTTTCTGAATCAGTTTAAAGACTTTGACATCAGTCATCGTTCGGATGTGCAAAACGAGCGTTTACGCCAGATGCTTCTGGCCATGACAACCGATATTCGCATTATGATTGTCAAGCTGGCTTATCGAGTTGCACGTCTAAGGCATTTGAAATTTGAAGAACCGGCGGTGCGCAAGCAGATAGCCGAAGAAACTCAACTGATTTTTTCGCCGCTGGCGAACCGTCTTGGGATCGCCCAGCTCAAGTGGGAGCTGGAAGATCTCTCTTTCCGTTTTTTGCATCCCGAACAGTACAAGGACATTGCCAGTCAACTTGATTCGAAACGACATGGCAGGGAAAAGTACATTCAGTCGGTGATTGATATTTTACAGACCTTGTTAAAGTCGCAGAATATCGAGGCTAAAATCTCTGGACGCCCTAAACACATCTACAGTATCTGGAAGAAGATGCAACGCAAGAACTTGCCGATTGACGAATTGTTTGATCTCAGAGCGGTAAGGATTTATGTCGATTCCATAAAAGAGTGCTATGAGGTTTTGGGACTCATTCACAGTCATTGGAGTTATATTAAAGATGAGTTTGACGATTACATTACCAGTCCAAAGGATAACGGTTATCAGTCGATTCATACGGTGATCTTGGGGCCAGAAGGCAAAACGGTTGAGATTCAGATTCGTACCAATGATATGCACCACTACGCTGAATATGGGGTGGCAGCGCACTGGCGTTATAAAGAAGGCGGAAAAGGGGTTGATAAAAACCTGGAAAAGAGCATCGCCAATGTTAGACAGCTTCTGGAAAACCCGAACGATCCGGATGTCTTTAAAGAGATCAGTACTGAGCTGAAAAGCCAGCACATCTATGTGATGACCCCTCAGAATGAAATCATGACCCTTCGCCAAGGGGCGACACCGCTGGATTTTGCCTACAGCATTCATACCGAGCTCGGACACGGGTGTCGAGGAGCCAAAATAAACGGTCGAATCCAGCCGCTGAGCACTCGGCTGAAAACCGGTGATAAGGTTGAAATCCTCTCGGTTAAGCATGGTGGGCCGAGCCGTAATTGGCTGAATCCAAATTTGGGTTATCTGAACAGCAGCAGTGCCCGTAATAAAGTAAAAAACTGGTTTAACAAGCAAGATAGAACCCAGAACATTCATGCTGGAGAATCCCTGTTTAATCGGGAAATTAAGCGTTTGAATGCCACTCAAGTCAAAGCCAAGTTGATTGTAAAACGCTTTAGGGTGGAGTCTGAAGAGGAGTTGTATGAAGCGATCGGTAAGGGACAGATCAACGAACGTCAACTTGCCAACTCGATTCAAGAGCAATTGAAACCTCAGCAAAAAGTGTTTGGGTTTAAGCGCCCCGCTTACGATGAAGAGATTCCGCATGATCGCCCCGTGTATGTGGTAGGTGCAACCCAGCTCAAGACCCAACTTGCCCCTTGTTGTCACCCGCAAAAAGGGGACGATATTGTCGGTTACGTGACTCGAGGCCGCGGCATTACCGTGCATCGCAGTGATTGTCCAAATATACTGAACCTAACGCATGATGAGCGTCAGCGAATCATTGAGGTCTCATGGAGTGATCAGACCGAAGCCAGCTCTGAAGGCTTTACGGCGGAGTTGTCAATTACCGCGTTTGACCGTAAAGGACTGTTGCGGGATGTCATGAGTGTATTGACCGATCTCGACATCAATCTGTTGGACTCAAAAACGCATACCGACAGTAATGAGCGTTCTGTGACGATGTTGTTGACCCTGGAGATGGAAATCCATACTCCTTTAGGAGATGTATTGGACCAGATCGAACAGATTCAAAATGTTGAAGCTGCTTCGATTACTAAAATCTAACTTATTCGGTTGTGGGGTTGGATACTTTTTTAGGTAGACTGTCATCGCTGATAAACACTTGCGTGTGCGTGGCCTGGATTTCGGCTATCGGGAGTGCCGCGCCAGCGAGCCACTTGCCAACGGCCTCTTGTTTGCTCGACCCTGTTACCAGTTTGAACAGATGTCGAGATTGACTCAGGCACTTGCTTGACAGGGTGACTCTCTCAGCCGGCGGTTTGGGGGAGTGAAACTCGGTTTGAACCAAATGCTTCTGTTCGTGTTCATGGCAATGGCCGGGAAACAGGCTGGCCGTGTGACCGTCCTCTCCCATGCCCAGCAGCACACAATCAAAAAAAACGCCCTTGACAATTTTTTCATAGATTACCGCCGCCTCTTTGGCGCCGAGTTCGGCTGGGATCATGTGAATCTGTGATTTGGGGATGCGACTTTTTCCCAGCCAGCACTCATTCAGAGACACACTGTTGCGTTCCGGGTCGTTTTTCGGTAAACAGCGTTCATCGCCCAAATAAACGTGCCATTTGTCCCAATTCATTTTAGTTGAATGTGACCTGTCCAATTCCGCCAGAATTCGGTAGATTGAAAGGGGCGTTGTACCCCCCGCCGTTACAAGATGAAATGCCCCTCTTTCGGAAATAGCTTCATCTGCCAGTTCCATGATTTTGTGGCTGGTGTACTGAGCGACTTCTTCCGCTGAGTCGAACAGTCTCCAGTTTTCAGGTAGCTTATTCACAAAGTGACTCTTCGAGTTCGGCACTTTGTCGCCACTCCTGTCCCGGCTGATCAAATAATTTGCTGGAGTCCTTGGGTCCCCATGATCCGGATGGATAGGTGTCAATATAGCTGGTATTGGAAGCCCAGGTTTGAATGATGGGGTCGACAACACTCCATGCGGCCTTGACTTCGTCATAGCGCAGGAAGAGGGATCGGTCGCCTTTGATGACATCAAGTAACAGCTCTTCGTAGGCATCAATGGTGTACCCTTCTGCATGACACAAACTGGCGTCTAGGCTGATTTGACGGGTATTGATTTCCAGGCCTGGCTGTTTTGCGGTCATTTCAATTTTGATGGATTCCTCTGGTTGGATGCTGAACACAATCCAGTTGGGTTCCATTTTCTTGACTTGCGAAGCCTTGAAAAATTGCTGTGGCGGATGTTTGAAACAGATTGAGATCAAGGTCTGGCTTTTAGGCATATTCTTGCCGGTCTGCAGATAAAAAGGTACCCCTTCCCAGCGCCAGTTGTCGATATAGAGCTTCAGTGCGGCGTAAGTTTCGGTCACGCTGTCTTCGTTTACCCCCTCTTCCTGCAGATAGGATTTAACCGCTTGTTCATGAATCACGCCTTCACCATACTGAGCTCGGTAGGCTTGGGCATTGACGTTCTTTTTGGTAATGGGGCGAATAGAATTTAGAAGTTTGACCTTTTCATCACGTAAAGCTTCGGCTTCCATAGAGGCCGGAGGTTCCATCGCAATCAACGCTAATAATTGTAATAAGTGGCTTTGGATCATATCGCGCATTGCACCGCTGGTGTCGTAATACCCGGCACGGCTTCCCACTGGACGGTCTTCAGAGTGGGTAATCTGAATGTGGTCGATGTAGTTGCGGTTCCACAAGGGTTCCATCAGCAGGTTGGCAAAGCGGAATACCATGATGTTTTGCACCATGCCTTTCCCTAAATAATGATCAATACGGTAAGTCTGCTCTTCTTCCAGGTAATGGTTCAACTGGTATTGCAGCGCTTTCGCAGAATCCAGGTCATAACCGAACGGTTTCTCTAACACCACGCGTTTCCAGCCTTGCGTTTGATCCAAAAGGTCAGATTCGCCAAGGTGCTGGACAACCGGGCCGAAATCCGATGGACTCATCGACAGATAAAACGCCATATTGCGAGACCAGCCCTTGTCAACAATAAAATCCAGTAGTTTCGGGTACTTACGTTTATCATTGATGTCCATTTTGAAATAAGTCAGGCGTTTTGTGAACTTTTTGAAAGTGACGTCGCAAAGCCCACCTCGCGCGGTTTTATTGATGTGTTCGACAATCATATTCTGCCAGTCGGCATCCGTCAGGTCGCGACGGCCAATGGCGACGATGTTTAAATCGTCAGCCAATCGTCCTTCAGTTTCCAGGTGGTAGAAGGCTGGCATCAGCTTGGTGAGCGAAAGGTTGCCGGTTGCACCGAAAATGACATAGGTGCAAGGCGTGTTATTATTTGGCATGATTAAACCTCATAGCTCGTGGAGCTGATCTTGCCGCCCGATTGAATCCAGTCCGTATGAAAGCGCTCCCCCCTTGGGGCATCGATACGTTCATAAGTATGGGCACCAAAATAATCACGTTGAGCTTGCAACATATTGGCCGAGACCTTTTCGCTACGATAGCCGTCAAAAAAGGCCAAAGCTGAGCTTAATGCTGGTGTTGGGATACTCTGCTGGATCCCGAAAATAATCGCCTTGCGCCAGTTGGCTTCACTGGTTTTGATTGCCTGTTCAAAAAAGTTGTCCTGAAGCAGGTTCTGGAGTTCAGGAGCTTCATCGTAGGCGCGTTTAATTTCGCCGAGGAAGGTGCTGCGAATAATGCAGCCGCCGCGCCACATCAGTGCGATGCCACCGTAATTCAAATCCCAGCCAAATTCTTTGGCCGCCTCTTTCATGAGCATATAGCCTTGTGTGTAAGAGATGATTTTTGAGGCATAGAGCGCATCATGAATCGCCTGTAAAACCTCGGTTCGATTTGCATCGCTTGGCTGAGAAGCACGTGGATAGATTTTGGAAGCGGTGACACGTTCGTCTTTTAAGGCAGACAGGCAGCGTGCGTATACCGATTCGGTAATCAACGTTAAGGGCACGCCCATTTCCAGTGAGCTGATGCCGGTCCATTTACCAGTTCCCTTTTGACCGGCTGCATCCAGAATTTTGTCAATCAGAGGGTTCCCATCGGTATCCTTGAATGTGAGGATGTCGGCGGTGATTTCAATCAGGTATGAATCGAGCACTCCTTGGTTCCACTGCGCAAAGGTTTCATGACATTCCTCGGCGCTCATGCCCAAGCCTTCGCGCATTAATTGATAGGCTTCTGAAATCAACTGCATGTCGCCGTATTCAATGCCGTTATGAACCATTTTGACATAATGGCCGGCACCGCCGTCTCCTACCCAGTCACAGCAGGGTTGTTGATCGGCTTTGGCTGAAATCGCCTGAAAAATAGGCTTGACCGCTGACCAGGCCTGCTGATTTCCGCCGGGCATGATGGATGGGCCGTTGCGTGCGCCCTCTTCTCCACCTGATACGCCAGTGCCTATGAACAAGAAGCCTTTTTCTGCAAGCTCCTGAGTTCTTCTTGTCGAGTCAGTATAAAGAGAATTGCCGCCGTCAATGATGATGTCTCCCTTGTCGAGCAAGGGTAATAGCTGCTCTATGAAAGCATCGACCACTTCGCCGGCCTTGACCATCAGCATGACTTTGCGGGGTGCTTTGAGGGATCCAACAAATTCTGCTAATGAATAGGTGCCGATAATCGACTTGTTAACCGCCTCGCCCGATAAAAAATCCCTTGTTTTTTCGGGGCTACGATTGAATACCGAGACCGAAAAACCGTGATCGGCCATATTAAGAACCAAGTTTTGTCCCATGACTGCAAGGCCAATGAGTCCGATATCTGCTTGCGACATAAGCACCCCTGAAAAGTAATGTGAGTAAAACTTCATTGTAACCAATGTATGTGAAAATACGATTGCAAAAATCGTTTTTAGCACTAATTATCAAGAAGAGAGATTGTTGAGACTACGACGGTGTAGAAAAGAGAGTCAGGCAGACATTGCGCTGATATAAATAGTGTAACAGCGGGAAAATTCAAACGCCAGAAATAAAAAAACCCACCATAAGGTGGGCTTTAAAATGTGGCGTCCCGTAGGGGAGTCGAACCCCTGTTACAGCCGTGAAAGGGCCGTGTCCTAGGCCTCTAGACGAACGGGACAGATTTGAATGAAATTCATTCAGCTTGTATTTCAACAAGCGATTTGCTCAACTGAATTCGTGTACTGACCTAGAAGCACATCAAATGAACCAATCTAAAAATGGAGCGGGAAACGAGGATCGAACTCGCGACCCCAACCTTGGCAAGGTTGTGCTCTACCGCTGAGCTATTCCCGCATAGTGGCGTCCCGTAGGGGAGTCGAACCCCTGTTACAGCCGTGAAAGGGCCGTGTCCTAGGCCTCTAGACGAACGGGACGCATTAATAAATGCGACTTTAAAATGTAAAAGTCAAAATCGAATTTCTTCGATTTAATATCACCATAATAAATCATGGATTTTATCAACTTTGGTGGAGCTAAGCGGGATCGAACCGCTGACCTCAACACTGCCAGTGTTGCGCTCTCCCAGCTGAGCTATAGCCCCTCGAGCTGATGGATGCGTATTATATAGAGTTGGCGGCGATGGTCAAGCATTTATTTAAAAAAACATGACACTTTTTTGTCATTGACAGGCCTGTCAGAATGCGGACTTTGGTAAGTGCTTGATTTATAGGTTGTGGGGGTGGGTTTCGAGTAAACAGTCCCGCTTTTTATGACGAGAAATGCTTAAAATTGATCTTTGAACTATGTGAAAGTTCGGTGTGGTGAAAAAGTTTGGTCATAAAAAAGGAGGTTGAATGCACAACCTCCTTCATTGAAGCAAGAAGCCTGTTACCCTTCTTTACGCTTCTCAATAAAAGCCAACGCCATTTTAATGCGTTCCAGACAGCGTTTTTGTCCAATCAGCTGTGCTGTGGCGTCAATAGCAGGCGATTGCCCTCCCCCGGTGATGGCTACTCGCAGAGGCATGCCTACTTTTCCCATGCCTAGCTCCAGCTCTTCAGCAGCGGCTTGGATGGCTTCGTGAATGGTTTCGCTCTGCCAATTATCCAAGCTTTGCAATTTATTGAATAGCAATTGCAGAGGCTCTTCAGCCACCGGACGCAAGTGTTTCTTGGCGGCCCCGGCTTCGAATTCCTCAAAATCTTGATAGAAATAGGTCGCGGAATTCGCCATTTCGATAAAAGTCTTGGCACGATCACGAAGAAGGTCCGCTACGTCCGCCAAATCCGGCCCGTTATTCAAGTCGCAGCCCAGTTCGGTGACAAAGGGTGCCAAATGACGGGATAGATGCTCTGGTTTGGCCATCTTGATGTGCTGTTCATTGATCCAGGTCAGCTTTTCGGTGTTAAATGTCGAAGGCGAGCTATTGACCGAATCCAGATCAAAGAACTCGATCATTTGGTCGATGGTGAAGATTTCTTGGTCACCATATGACCAGCCTAGTCGAACCAAGTAATTCAACAAAGCTTCAGGCAAGAAGCCTTGCTCCTTGTATTGCAATACACTGACTGCACCGTGTCGTTTCGACAGCCGGCTACCGTCTTCTCCGAGCACCATGGGGATGTGAGAGAACTTAGGCACTTCCGCACCAATCGCTTCATAGAGGTTGATCTGTCTGGGTGTATTGTTCAAGTGGTCATCCCCGCGGATGACATGTGTCACACCCATATCCCAATCATCAACGACAACCGTCAGGTTGTAGGTAGGCGTGCCGTCGGAACGTGCAATGATCAAATCATCCAGTTCCTTATTGGCAATGACGACTTTACCTTTGACCTGATCGTTGATCACCACTTCACCCTCTTCCGGGTTTTTAAAGCGGATGACGGGCTTAATGCCTTCCGGTGCTTCTCCGTTAAAGTTGCGGTAACGGCCATCGTAGCGTGGTTTTTCTCCGGCCGCCTTTTGAGCTTCGCGCATTTCATCCAGTTCTTCCGGCGTGGCGTAACAATAATAAGCCAGACCTTTTTCAAATAATAAGTCGATGACTTCTTTGTAACGCTCAAAACGATGCGTTTGGTAAAACGGCCCTTGGTCATAGTCCAGTCCTAGCCAGCTCATGCCCTCTAAAATCGCATTGACCGATTCCTGTGTAGAGCGTTCCAGATCGGTGTCTTCAATTCTGAGGATGAACTCGCCGCCAAGCTTTTTAGCGTATAACCATGAAAACAGGGCGGTTCTCACCCCACCAATATGTAAGTAGCCTGTCGGGCTGGGAGCAAATCGAGTACGAATCACAAGGTATCCTTAAGGTGTAATCTGAAATAAAGCGACATTATAAACCTTCAGGGTATAAATCTCACGACTAGATGCAGTCCTTTATGATTTGATGGCAAACCATTCAAAAAATAAAGCGCGCGGAATCTTTAACCCAAGGTGACCCCTGCTTTATACTAAGCCACGAGCTGTTTCAACGTGGCGGCGTTGAAAGGATGCTTTGTGCAAATAAGCCAACTCTAAGCAGTGTCGAAACGTTAATGTCACCCAGAAAAGTCGAGAATCCATTCATGAAACTTAGCCCTATTCACTATACCCTCTCCCCAGCCGATCCCAAAGGCCATCTGTATGAAGTCACCCTGACGATTTCCCAGCCCGCCACTCCGGTGCAGACCGTATCACTGCCCAATTGGATTCCTGGCAGTTATTTGATTCGCGATTTTGCCAAACATTTGATTGAAGTGCGCGCCAACACACAATCCGGTCAGCACGTGGAATTGGTCTCGCTCGATAAATCAACCTGGCAGTTTGCCAGTGACGGAGCGCCGGTGGTCTTGTCATATAAAGTGTACGCATGGGATCTGTCGGTAAGAGGCGCTCACTTTGATGAGACACACGGTTTTTTCAATGGCACTTCTGTATTTTTAGGGGTAGACGGTCAGGAGCAGCAAGCGTGCACTTTGGAGTTGTTGTCGACTGAATTTTGCGTCAATCAAGATTGGCGTGTGGCAACGGGCATGCCCGCCCTATCGGTTGATGATCGGGGTTATGGTTTGTATGAGGCCGAGGATTATGCGGCCTTAATTGATTACCCCTTTGAAATGGGCACCTATACCGAAATTCATTTTGAAGCCTGCGGCATTCCTCACCGGATGGTTTTGACAGGCCTGTTCAATATAGATACACAGAGACTTAAGCAAGATTTGATTAAAATCTGTGAAACGGAAATCAGGTTGTTTGGGGGTGAAGCCCCCATGGAAAGTTACCTGTTTCAGGTGATGGTCACCGGAAGTGATTATGGCGGCTTGGAACATCGTAACTCTACCGCGTTGATGTGCAGTCGCGACGACTTGCCTTATGTTGGCATGGAAGAAGCCACCGAAGGCTATTTACAGTTTTTGGAGCTGTGTAGCCATGAATATTTCCATTTATGGAACGTCAAACGCATTCAGCCGAAAGTTTATCAGCAATCGGATCTGAAAGAACCGGCCTACACCAATCAGTTATGGTGGTTTGAGGGCATTACGTCCTATTACGATGCCCTTATTCTATTGCGCGCCGGCATTATCGATGCTCAACAGTACCTTAAGGTGCTGGCTGAACAGATGACCCGGGTTTACCGCATGCCAGGCCGTTTCAAGCAATCGGCTGCAGAATCGAGTTGGTTGACCTGGACAAAGTTTTATCAGCAAGATGAAAACGCGCCCAACGCCATCATCAGCTATTACACCAAGGGCAGTTTGATCGCTTTGGGATTGGATTTGACGATTCGTCAGCACACTCAAAATCGTAAATCGCTGGATGATGTTTTGCTTCATCTTTGGAATCACTACGGTCAAACGGGCCAGGGGTTAGAAGAGTATGAGATAGAGTCTATCTGTTCACAGGTCAGCGGATTGGACTTGAGTGAATTTTTTGAGAATTATCTATATGGCACACAAGACCTGCCTTTTGCAGATTGGCTTCCTTTGGAGGGGGTGAGCTTCGGTTTGCGCGCACCGACCAGTTTGACCGATAAAGGCGGTGAAGCCCAAGGATCGCTGTTACCGGCTCATTTGGGTGCTAATCTGGCGGACACTGAACACCAAACGGTTAAGGTCACTCATGTTTGGCAAGGTCAGGCCGCTTATCAAGCGGGTTTGGCGGCGGGCGATGAGATTCTTGCCCTTAACGGCCTTAAGACCGCTTCGTCTTCGGTGATTGAAAAACAGTTGAAACGTATCAACCTGCAAAACACCTCGGTCAGTTGGAGTTGTCATTATTTTAGACGGGATGAGTTAAGGCAGGCCCAAATTGAACTTCAGCCTGCGCTCCATGACCGGGTTGAATTGCAGCTCAATGCAGAGAGCCAAAGTGCCTGGCTGCTGTTGGATGATAGCCAGCAGAATAAGACGGCCTGACGATTTGAGTTAGGTTGCAAGTGAAATAATGGGAATATCGGATTAAAGGCTTTAAACAGATGACAGAAGAATTGCAGGATAAATTACACGCCATAGAAGTCACACAGGCGTTTCAGGACGACACCCTTGAAGCTCTACAAAAAACCGTTGCGGAACAGCATCAAGAGATTCAAACCTTGAAAACCCAGTTAAGGCTTCTGTCGGAATACCTTAAAACCTTGAGGGAAGAGTCGATCAAAGACCCCGGTCAGGAGTCACCGCCACCCCATTATTAAAAGCGCACTGCTGTGTGGGTATGCACTTTAAATATCGCTCACCAGTAAGGCAGGCTCTATTTAGTTGTTATCTGATTGGCGAGTGTGGCACGAAGTCAATAAGGCTTTTCTGGCTAAGGCGTCTGCCATTAGGTTGCCTGGATTTCGGGCATGCCCTTTTACCCAATTGATTGAAACCGGCAAGCTCTGGCTGAGATGTTGCAGACGCAACCACAACTCTCGAGATTCAACAGGCCTGCCGGATTTGTGAATCCAGTTTTGCCGACGATAATGTTCGATTTTATATTCAAGCCCTTCCAGAAGGATTTTGGAATCGGTATACAAGCTGATGTTTTTAGCAGAAACCGAATCATCGACAAGCTGTTGCAAAGCGAATACCGCCGCAGTCAATTCCATTTCCAGGCTTGACGTGTGGCGTTTGCAGCCAGAGTATTGCCATACCTTTTGATGTGCATCAATGATGACCACTCCCCAACCTCCAAGGTTTTGCTGGGCATGGTAGCTTCCGTCGGTATAGACGCGCAGACTGTCTGTTGAGGTTTGGTAAATTGAGCTGGCGCTGTTAAGTTGTGGCATACGAAATTGGGTTTTAAATGACCTTTTAAGCATGGTTTAGGGATGATGGACGTATATTTTAGCTTATTTTTGGTTTCTTTTCTGGCCGCTACCTTGTTACCGGCAGCCTCTGAAGTGTTGTTGACCGCATTAGCGGCCTCGGGTCATGATCTTTTGCTTTTATGGTGTGTGGCCACATTGGGAAATACATTGGGCTCGGTTTTCAATTATGCGCTTGGTCGTTATTTTCTGCATTTTCAGGATCGTAGTTGGTTTCCGTTTAAAGGTGATAAACTGCAAAAGGGTCAACATTGGTTCCAACGTTATGGCGTGTGGTCCTTGTTGTTTGCCTGGGCTCCGGTTTTTGGAGATTTACTGACCTTTCTTGCGGGCATCATGCGTGTGCATTTTGCTTTGTTTGTAACGCTGGTGTTCATTGGAAAAGGCATACGTTATGCAATTGTATTGGGGATGCTGCAGTGGATCATGTTTTTTTGAATTGGGCTTAGGTTTAGCAGTAAAATCATTTTTAATCAAACTGTATTGACGAGTGCTAGAATAAGATTATGAAAATTCTGATTGTAATAGCTATCTTGGCCTATTTTGCGTGGTCTTATTTCAAGCCTGCTGAAGTCGTGCACCTCAAGCCTGGTGTTGAAGCCTACTCGGAGCCAACCCAGTACACGGTAGCTTATGCCGAACCGTTTACCTATAAAGAGCACATCTTAACGCCAGTCGCCGAGTTTGAGATCCAGGCCAAAGTCCTGCGGCAGGAACCTTATTATCTGGATCGTGCTTCAGAAATTTCTCCGGTGGATTTTGTGCTTGGGTGGCGCTCTATGTCCGACCAGGAAATAGTTGATCAATTTGAATTCCGTCAGAACTTACGTTGGTATTCCTGGCATTCCGAGACCGCTCGCATGCGCAACTATGAAATTATCGGTCAAACCGCGAATACCCATCTGATACCAGCCAACGATGAGGTGCGGGAAAGTATCAAACAGGTTAAAACCGGCGATATCATTCATTTGGTTGGTAAGTTGGTCAATGTGCAAGGCAAAGATGGATGGTTCTGGAAAACTTCAATTTCCCGACATGACAAGGGAGACTATTCCAGTGAGATTATTTGGGTTCAAGATTTGGATATTGTCAAAACCCTAGACTTGGATAAGCTGGAAGAAACCGACACACTCTAGAGCCGAAAGCTAGCTTAGCTTTTAACTCTAGACCGACAGGCCTGCCCATTTTTGAGGTATTAGTCACATTAATTCACATTAAGCCGTAGCCAAGTTTTGGACTGGGGCGGTTTGATGGTAATGTGGTTTTTGCGCAGGCTTTACAAGGATGTTTAAGGCTTGATTTCATTTGCTCAAATCATGAATAGTACGTTTTTTACCGCTGATGGCGCGTTTGGCGGAACGTGAATTTTTCACAAAGGTTTTCTTGGTCGGAGCGGCGGTTCTCTGGTCAGGGCGAGCTTCTTCCGGCAGATCCACACTTTTCAACAGTTGATTGATCTGTTTCCATGTCAACGGCTCGGTCTTGCCCTTACGTAGGTTTCTAGGCATTTGGAAATCACCATAACGTACACGTTGCAGACGACTGACCTGAACCCCTTGGGATTCCCACATGCGTCGCACTTCACGGTTTCGGCCTTCTTTGATGGTGACTCTGAACCAGTTGTTCATGGATTCGTCATCGGACTTCAGTCGGCTGATTTTCTCGAATTTGGCAGGACCGTCCTCAAGAACAACACCTTCTTTGAGCTTTTTGATCACCGAGTCTTCGACTTCTCCAAACACCCTTACCATGTATTCACGTTCGACTTCGTAGGAGGGATGGGCCAGGCGGTTGGCCAATTCACCGTTATTGGTCAGAATCAGCAGACCGCTGGTGTTAAGGTCGAGACGCCCGATGCTGATCCAGCGGCCATTGAAAATTCTGGGTAGCTGGGTGAATATGGTGTCGCGTCCTTTCTCGTCATTACGTGTACACACCCGCCCTTCCGGCTTGTTGTATAAAATCACCTGGGTCGGCTGTTTGGCCAATCGTGTCTGTTTGACAAGCTGTTCATTGACTTTGATCTGGTCGTCTTCGGTTGCCCGATCTCCGAGTGTGGCGGTACGGCCGTTGATTTTGACCTTGCCTAAAGAGATCATGCTTTCTACGGATCGACGCGATCCATAACCTGCTCTGGCTAAGATTTTCTGTAATTTTTCGCCGGGTACTTGACTCATAAAAATGCTCTAGTGCTCATTGTAAACTCAGTGGAGCCCCACTAAGCCGTAAATGAATTGCTGTAAAAAAGTGTAAGGGCCAATCAAGATCGGGGACAATAAACCCATCACCATGAGACCCAGTAAAATAAAGAACCCAAACGGAGCAATGCGGTTGTACTGCCAAGCCAGTTTTGGGGGAAGCATAGCCGACACTACATGACTGCCGTCCAGTGGTGGAATGGGAAGCAGGTTCAAAACAAGCAAAATCAGATTGATGCTCACTCCGGCCATGCCGCTGTATATCATAAAAGTCGCCACATCCGGTGCGTTGATTTGCAACAGCATGCCGAGTTTGGCAATGAATGCCCAGAAAATGGCCATAATCAAATTGGATGAAGGGCCGGCCATCGCCACCCAGGCCATATCGTGACGGGGGCGTTTGAAATTTTGTGCATTCACCGGTACCGCTTTGGCCCAGCCGAAAACGAAGCCGCCCAAGGTCAGCAGTAACAGAGGCACAACCACGGTGCCAATCGGGTCTATGTGTTTGAACGGATTCAGAGTCAAACGACCCAGCATTCGTGCGGTTTGGTCACCCAAGCGCGAAGCCGCCCAGCCATGGGCAACCTCATGCACGGTGATGGCGAACATTACCGGTATCGCCCAGACCGCTATTTTCTGTATCAGGGTGAGTTCGTTCACTCTGTATAGACTCCTTGACCCTGACGGATCAACACAGGTTCATCATCAGTGAAGTCGATGATCGTAGTCGGTTCATAGCCACTGAAGCCGCCATCGAGTACCGCATCCAGAGCATGACCCAAATCTTCTCGTATGCTCCAGCCGTCTGTCATCGGGTGTTGATCACCGGGCATGATCAGGGTCGAGCTGAGCAGCGGCTTGTCGAAATAAGCCAGAACGGCATTAGCGACAATATTGGGGGTGACTCTTAAACCAATGGTTTTGCGTTTAGGGTTCTGCAAACGGCGCGGGACTTCTCGGCTAGCCGGTAAAATAAACGTATAGGGTCCAGGTAGATGGCTCTTCAGATAACGAAACTGGGTGTTGCCAACCTTGGCGTATTCAGAGAGATTGCTCAAGTCGCGGCAGACCAGTGTGAGGTTGTGGCTGTCATCCAGGCCACGAATGGCTTTGATGCGTTTTGCCCCTTCACTGTTGTCGAGCAGACAGCCCAGTGCATACCCTGACTCGGTCGGATAGGCGATCACTCCCCCTTTGTCTAGTATTTCAACGACTTGCGCTAACAATCTAGGTTGCGGGTTGTCCGGATGGACAGAAATATACTGGCACTCTTTACGCACGTTATTTACTCTGCACTTTCTATTTGGTTAAGCATTGATGACTTCGAACTGAATGACATACTCATCCAAGCCTTTAGGATTAAGTCATTCAACTCAATATTATACCACTAAGTGATTCGCTAAGAAGGTTGATGAGATGACGGGGTGGAGGCGTGGTTGAAATGATGCCAGACTGGATCACACTGGGCAGGCAAAGGAGCCAACCAGCCTAATCCTCGCCACGTATGTTCCGGTCTATGGAAATCGGAACCTTTTGAAGCCAGTAGCCCAAAACGTTGCGCGCGCTCGGCCATGCCAATGCTGTCGGACGAGGATCGTGGCTGATTAATCACCTCAATGCCCTGGCCGCCGGCCGATTTAAAGTCCTGAATGAGTCGATTCAGTTTGTTGCTGGTGAATTTATAGATTGCCGGATGCGCAATGATTGCGATTCCTCCGGCTTGTGTGATCCAGTTTACAACCTGCTCGAGTTCTGGCCATTCGCTTTTTACAAATCCTACCCGACCTCTTTTTAGGTAGCGGTCGAAGGCCTGCTGGCTGTTTTTGACATAGCCAAGTTGAATCAAAAGCTGAGCAAAATGGCCACGGCCCACAATGCCTTCCCCAACTTGTTGTTCAAGCAGCTTTGGGAGGTTGTGTTGGCTGAAGTTGGGGCGTGCGCTTAACTTGTTTAAGATGGCTTCGGCTCGTGTCCGGCGCAAGTCGCGAATATGTTCAAGACCTGCTTGTAACGTTTTGTTTTCGCAGTCAAAATCCAGGCCTACGATGTGGATGGTGTGCCCTTGCCATTGACAGGAGATTTCCACTCCGCTGATCAGTTTCAGGCTTTCTTGACAGGCCTGCTGGTTTCGGGCTGACTCATAACCTGCGGTGGTGTCATGATCGGTGATGGCAAGCTGTTCAATCTGGTGCTGCACAGCCAGTTCGATTAATTGGCTGGGCGTTAAGGCCCCATCGGAGGCGGTGGTATGGCAGTGAAAATCAACTTTCATGGAATTCGTTTGTATTTTTTAAGTGGGTTTGAATGAGGTTGGATTAAAAATCTCTGACAAAAATGATTCTTTTACCGACGCCCGCTTTTAATCTGTCCTAAACACGGCTAGAATCCTCATTATCTTTGTCTTTCTGGCGTGGAAGACACTTTAACCGATAATTTAAGTTAACCAAAGTGATTCATGAAACTATTATTTGACCTGTTCCCCGTTGTTCTGTTTTTCATTGCCTATAAATTACAAGGTATCTATGTCGCCACCGCCGTCATTATCGTGGCAACAATCCTGCAAGTGGGGTATGTCTATCTTAAGCACAAGCGTGTTGAGAAAATTCACTTGATTACGCTTGCCTTGATTTTGGTTTTAGGCGGCTTGACGCTGATTTTGCAAGATGAGGATTTCATAAAATGGAAGCCGACCATCGTCAACTGGGGCTTCGCGCTGGTCTTTTTAGGAAGCCATTTCATTGGCAGTAAACCTATTATCCGCAGGATGATGGATCAAGCGATTCATCTGCCGGATTTGGTATGGATTAGACTGAGTTTCATGTGGATGGTGTTTTTCGTGTTTTCAGGGGTGGTCAATCTGTATGTGGCGTTCAATTACGATACCGATACCTGGGTCGATTTTAAATTATTCGGTCTGATGGGAATGACACTGGTGTTTATCATTTTGCAAGGGGTTTATATCAGCCGTTACATTCAAGAGTCGGATTCAAAAGCGGAAGCCAATGAACTGCTGGATGGAGTGGATCCCCATGACTCTTCAGAGTCTGCCAAAGATAAAAAACAGGACCGATAAGCCCTGTTCACCCATGATAAGATATCTTTAAATAAGCCTAAATTAAGCCTCTTGAGTTGAAAGGAACCGATGATGTTATATTCTATTTTTGCCTTTGATGTTGCCGACAGCTTGCCTTTAAGAGCGAAAGCACGGCCTGATCATGTGGCACGCTTAAAGGCATTGAATGAAGCGGGAAAACTGGTTTTGGCCGGGCCCAACCCGGCAATGGACTGCCCCAAGCCTGGCGATGAAGGTTTTTCTGGTAGTCTGATTGTGGCAGAGTTTGACTCCTTGGAAAAAGCCCAGCAGTGGGCAGACAGCGATCCCTATATTAAGGCGGGCGTCTATGAGAAAGTCATTGTCAAACCCTTTAAACAAGTTTTGCCCTAATCCGATTTTGATTTTTGACCTTGAGGTGTGAAAGCATGAGCAACCTGTCGTATTTAGTTCCCAAGCGCAATCAAAAACTCTCTTTTCAGTCGGCCGATCCGCTGGAGTGGCTCGAAGAGGAATTGGTTGAAATTCCGGTGTTGGGCTGGACTTCGGCCGGAGATCCGATACAGATGGAGTTGGACTATGATACGGTCACTGTGCCCTCTTCAATGGTCAAAAAAGAAACCTTTGCGTTGCGTGTCAAAGGCAATTCAATGCGCGACGAAAACATCGAGGATGGCGACATTGTCATTATCGAACGGCGTTCCAGTGCGGAAAACGGGGAGTCGGTTGTGGTGCGCATCAATAATGAAGAAGTCACCATGAAGAAGATTTATATCGAAAAAAGCGGTGTGCGTCTTCAGCCTGCCAATCCCGAGATGGAACCAATCATCCTCACCAATGATGAAATTGAGATATTGGGAATTGTCACCGGTATTTTAAGACAGCCGTAAGTTAGCCATTGTAATGAGTCTTCATGCACCTTAAAGGATCAGGATGTTTCCAGTTCATCTATTCGTAACCGGTGGAACCCTGGATAAGGATTATGACCCGATTAGCGGTGAATTAACCTTTCCAGCCAGCTGTATTCCCTCTCTTCTGGAAGAAGCGCGCTGCGGCTTGGCTCTGACGGTTGAGGTATTGTTCGAGAAAGACAGCTTGCAGATGACCGAAGAGGATCGTCGTAAGATTAACCTGGCCTGCGAAGTTTGCCCGGAAAATCATATTGTGATTACGCATGGCACCGATACTATGGTGGAAACCGCAAAGGCACTGCAACACAACAGCAAGTTGTCTGATAAAACCATTGTGTTGACCGGTGCCATGCGGCCTTATCGACTGAGCCAATCGGATGCCAGTTTTAATATGGGATCCGCGCTGATGGCGGCACAAATCGCTGGATCGGGGGTCTTCATCGCCATGAATGGCCGTTTGTTCCGAGCCGATCAGGTTAAGAAAAACCTAAGCGCCGGAATATTTGAAACGCTTTGACGGCACCCTCGATTGCCTTAGCGTTTTGAGTCCTGCTCTTTGCATCCATCTTTTCCCTAATACCCGGCCTGCTTCTTTAAGCCTTCTCTGAGTTTTTAAATGAAAATCATCCTTGCTTATATTGGCATTGTCTTAATTTGGACGACCACACCGTTGGCGATTAAATGGAGTGGGCAGACCGATTGGTTGTTTGGCGTGGCCTCACGCACTGCTTTGGGTGCCCTGCTCATTTTGCCGTTTTTGTTGTGGCGGTCAAATTCGGGTTTTTCATTTAAGCCCGCTGCCCTTAAGGTCTACGTCGCAGCCAGTATTCCGATTCTAGGAGGCTTGACTTGCATGTACTGGGCGTCCCAATATCTGCCATCCGGATGGATTGCAATCGTGTTTGCACTCACCCCGGTGGTTACAGGGCTTCTGGCGCATTTTTGTCTGCCAGATAGCCGTTTGACCCTGAAAAAAACCCTGGGGGTAGTCATTAGTTTGCTTGGCCTATTCATTATTTTTGCACCAAATTTGAAACAGCACCATGCCCAACTGCAAGTAATGGCGATTCTGGTAGCCCTGATGTCGGTTACTTTCCATTCCTTTGGTACCGTATTGGTAAAACGCATGAACCATCAATTGTCGGCCATACATGTGGTGGTGGGGGCTTTGTGGTTTAGCGTCTTGGGGCATTTTATGATTGCCCCAGAAACCCTGTTTCACTGGCCGGAACTGGGACTTAGAGAGAGCGGAGCAATTTTGTATGCCGCGAGCATCGGTTCGGTGCTCGGTTTCTTGCTGTACTTCTATTTGTTGAAGAATGTTGAAGCCATCAAGGTGGCGTTGATTCCGGTGATTACTCCGGTATTTGCGATTTTATTGGGCCATTTTCTCAATGATGAGGTTTTGAATGCAAGTGTGTGGTTCGGTACCGCGTTGGTGGTATTTGGCTTGGTTATCTTCGAATGGCGTTTTAGGGGATTTTTGCGTAACAAAGCGAGATTATAAAAGAAAATGAATTTTGGGAGTGGGTGAAAATGGGCAGGCCTGCCCATTTCTGATGTGCTTTCAGACGGTGCTTACCATTCCAGGCCACGTAAATACTTGAACAGCAGGCGTGCGGACTTGGGCGGCTTATTTTCATTTTGCTCTTTCTGCGCGTTGCGAATCCACTGACGTAATTGCTGACGATCTACCTGAGGATAATGCTCAGTGAATTCGCTGAGCGCTTCATCGCCTTCTTCAATCAAGCGGTCGCGCCACTTTTCAAGTTTCTGGAAATGAGCGTTCTGCTGTTTGGCGCGCGCTTCTTTTTCAGCCAGTTTTTCTTTGATTTCAATAATCAGGTCTTCATTTTGACGTAAGAGCTTGCCGACAAACAGTTTTTGACGTTTGATGGCCGGCCCCTTGTCCATTGTTTTAAGCATCAAAATTGCTTGCTCAAACTCGGCGGGCAGTTGCATTTTTTTGATTTCTGATTCGGTCATTTCTGCGAGTTTTTCACCTAAATCGGTGACCGCTTGCGCGGCTTTCTTGATTTGGGTGCGGCTTCCGAATTCCTCTTGCTCCCAATCGGGAATGTTTGTATCCGCTTTGGTGCGGTTGACATTGCGTGGTCTAACCATTGTTCTCTCCCATCATTGTAAGCCAATCTTGTTCAGTTAATACCGTGACTCCAAGCGCTTGCGCTTTAGTCAGTTTAGAGCCAGCTTTCTCTCCGGCGATGACAAAGTCTGTCTTGGCGGAGACACTTCCGGTTACGGTTGCGCCAAGCGCTTCCAGCTTTTGTTTGGCTTGAGTGCGACTTCCTTGTTGTAAGCTGCCTGTTAACACCACCACTTTGCCGGTAAAGGGCGAGTCCGCTGAAACGGCAGCCACTTGCGGTACTGGCCAGTGAATGCCGGCTTGCAGCAAGCCCTCGATCACCTCTAGATTATGGGCTTGTTTAAAAAAAGTTTCGATGTTTTCAGCAACAATCTCTCCGACATCCTTGACTGCAATCAGTTGCTCGGCATGAGCTTGCATCAGCTTTTCGAACGATTGAAAATGGTTGGCCAGATTCTTGGCGGTGACTTCTCCCACTTCCGGAATGCCGAGGCAATAGATGAAGCGTGCCAGAGTCGTTTCCTTAGCGTTTTGGATTGCATCGACCACATTCTGTGCGGATTTTTCAGCCATTCTCTCCAGTTGGCTGAGTCGCTCAACGGTGAGTTTGAAAAGGTCGTCCGGGTGTTTGACCCAGCCGACATCGATCAGTTGTTCGATCAACTTATCTCCCAGCCCTTGGATATCCAGAGCTTTACGCGACACGAAATGTTGCAGGGCGCGTTTACGCTGAGCCGGACAAAACAAACCGCCACTGCAGCGATAGACAGCTTTGTCGTGTTCCTTGATGACCTCCGAATGACAGACCGGGCAGTGAGACGGCATCGCAAAACAGCGGACATGCTCGGTGCGCTTGCTCAATACCGGCCCCACCACTTCAGGAATGACATCTCCAGCGCGGCGGACGATGACGGTGTCGCCAATACGCACGTCTTTACGAATGATTTCATCCTGGTTGTGCAGGGTCGCGTTCGATACGGTGACACCGCCAACCGCAACAGGCTGCAATCTTGCGACCGGTGTCAGTGCGCCGGTTCGGCCCACTTGTATCTCAATGTCCAGAAGTTCAGTCCATACTTCCTCGGCGGGAAATTTACGGGCGATTGCCCAGCGTGGCGCTTTCGCGGTAAAACCGAGTTCGTGATAATGGTCTATGGCATTGAGTTTATAGACGATGCCGTCGATTTCATAGGGCAAATCAACCCGTTTGGCTTGCAGTTTGTCATAGTATCGCTGCATGCCCTGGTCGCCGACAACCACCTCTGCATCCGGGTTGGTTGGGAGTCCCCAGGTTCTAAGCTGTTGAATAACTTCACTGTATTTTTGAGGCAGTGGCCAGTCGGAACTGATTTCTCCCCAGCCATAAAGATAAAAGCTCAAATGGCGTTGTGCGCTGATTTTGGGGTCCAATTGCCTAAGGGTGCCGGCCGCCGCATTACGTGGATTGGCAAAGGCTTTATCGCCTTTTTCAAGCTGTTTTTGATTGAGCTGTTCAAAGGTTTGCTTGCTCATGAACACCTCTCCGCGTACTTCCAACACCTCAGGCCAGCCGCGTCCAATCAAGCAAAGGGGAATCGACTGGATGGTGCGCACATTGTGCGTGACATCTTCACCGGTGGTGCCGTCTCCGCGTGTGGTGGCCTGAATCAGTTTCCCATGTTCATAACGCAGGTTAATGGCAAGACCATCCATTTTGGGTTCGGCGGCGTATTCTATTTCGCTCAAAGACGGCAAACGTTCGTGCAGGCGTTTGTGGAAGTTGCCGAGGTCATCTTGACTGAATGCATTGTCAAGCGAGAACATCGGTACCGCATGTTTGACCGACTTGAATCCCGCCAGAGGCTGATCCCCTACCCTTTGGGTCGGAGAGTCTGGCGTAATGTATTGCGGATTGGCTTTTTCCAATTCTACCAGTTGATGATACAAGGCATCATACTGGGGATCACTGATTTGCGGATCGTCCAGCACATAGTAGGCATAATTGTGCTGGGCAATCTCGTCACGTAACGCTTGGATTTGTTGTTCTATTGAGTTCATTGGCGAGTAGTATTAATTGGCGTGTAAACTCCCCGGAGAAAGCCGTCCGGGGCAGGAAAGTTAAAGGGGTTCAGATTCGTACTCAACGGCGGCATCACGCATTGCTTGCAGGTCGGATTCTTTAATAAGATGGCGTTCCATATTATAAAGTCGTCCATTCAGGCGCTGAGAAACCTTACGAGCCATCATGATCAGGTCATGCATGGCAGCGGGTGCACGAACGCTGGCAGGAAGTTCAAGTATCAGTGCTATGCCCGGCGTGCTATAACTCTGCAGGTTTTCACTTGGAAAGGTACCGGGTTCGAGAATGTTGGCCACGCGGATGATTTCGTTGCCTTTGCTGTCGGTGGTGACATAAATTTGGTTAGCGGATAGGGACAAGCCAACTCCCAATAAGGCCTGATGAACCGTATCCATCGAAAACTCCTGTCCGGATCCGCCCGTGCTCAAAACCAGTAAGGCAAAGATTTGCGGTTCGGTTTTTTCACCTTTTGATACGCCTGGCGATACCCCTTCTTTTTCCTCAGGAATGCCAAAGTTTACCTTGGGCTCGGTTGCAGCGCCTGCGCCGACTTCATCCAGCGTGTAAAGCTCTTCCACTTCCAAAACGTGGTGTTTCGGTCCCTTTTGGTCGCTGCTGTGAAGTTCTTCATCTGCAGGGTTGGAATCGGCTTGATCGGTTAAAGGCTGAGACTGTTCATAGGCGGCCTCAGTCGTGAATTCATCACCAAACGGCAGGCTAGTCTGGTTTTCCGGAACGTCGGGTTCTTGAATGTTCAAACGTGCTTCGGTTTGCTCGGAAAGCGCCGCGTGTGATTCACCCAGTGAATTTAAGGCTAGGGAAGCCTCCAGTTTTGAATGAGAGTCCTGGTTTGTTGAATCGGGTTGGGTTGAAGTCGAAACAGGGTTGGTTTGACTGGTTTGATCTTTTGGTTTTGTTTGTCGCTTTTTGCTCAAAAAATACAACACCGCAATGACAATCACTGCAAACACCAGCAAAACTTGCTGTAACTCATTCATGAAAACGGCTCCGGAATATGCGCTTAAACCTGGTCTCTCTCTGATTCAACAGAGAATTAAAGTCAATAAAGAAGATTGTACCTTTTATAGCCCCAGAATTTCTACTTAAAGTCAGTTAAAATCATGCTAAATATTGTGGTCAATACCTTGAAATAAAAGAATCCGCAAGTCTTTGTTTAAATCAAATTATAGAAAAACGCCTGAGCTTCTGTGTTTATATGCTTTGGCTGTTGGGATAGTGCTGAGGCACAGAAATGGAGAAATCAGTTAATGAAATCGAGCAAGTATGATGCATCTGGTTGTGACTCGCCTCTTATTCTAGGGTTGGATATCGGCACCAGTGGTATGCGAGGTGTCATTGTGCGTGCCAAAGGCTGTGACGAATCCACACGGGACAATCATGCTGAAAGCCTCGACTATTCAGAGGTTGTATACAGCGCATCGGTGCCCATGCCTGCACCGTGTAAGGAGTTTGCAAGTGGTCGAAGTGTCCAATCCTCTTTGGTTTGGGAAAAGGCGTTAATTGATTTATTGTCGGAACTTTCTGTTTGTGAATCGTGGAGCCAGATTGGTCATATCGTGGCCGATGCCACCTCTTCGACCGTGTTGTTATGCGACCGTAACGGTTATGCGCTTACCGATGCGTTGATGTATGACGATCAGCAGGCGAAAAGCCAAGCTCAGCTTATATCTAAAAAAATCAAACAGTTAGGCGTTGAAAGCGGTGCCCTGGGGGCGAATAGCACTCTGGCCAAGGTGCTGTTTATGCTTGAATCGGAATCTGAAAGGCCGGCGGAGACAACGCATATCTGCCATCAGGTGGATTTCATCAATGCCATCTTGCTCGGTCACCTCACGTCAACCGATGAGAACAACGCCCTGAAGCTCGGTTACGATTCGCAATTGCAGCAATGGCCGGAGTGGGTGCGAGCCGTATTGGCGGATGCTTCCGAAAAACAGGGTGTACAGATCGATTTGCCCGAAGTGGTTAAACCGGGAACGGTGCTGGGTACGATCGCTAAGAAAACGGCAAAACAGTTCAAGCTGCCTGAAACCGTTCTGGTGCATGCCGGTACCACCGACAGTGTTGCCGGCTTCTTGGCGTCCGGGGCTTCCGAGTCGGGAGAAGCCGTCACCTCGTTGGGCTCCACCATCGCCATCAAGATGATCTCCGATAAGCCTATCTTCAATGCTGAATATGGCATTTACAGCCATAAACTCGGGGACCACTGGCTGGTGGGAGGAGCGTCAAATAGCGGTGGTGCGGTGTTATTGAATTATTTTTCCTTAGACGAAATCAAACAATTGGTGCGCTGGTGGTTTGACCATCATCCCGAAAAGGAGTGTGGTCACCTTTATTCGACAGATTGCTATCCATTGTTGAGTCCGGGTGAACGCTTTCCTATCGCCGATGCCGATTTTCAGGGGCAGCTCCCTTTGCCTGCTCCGGATAAAGGAAGCACTGTTGAACAGAAAGCCGAATTTCTGTTGAGTTTGTTACAGGGGCTCTCCTATGTGGAAGAACTCGGCTATAATCGGCTGCAAACATTGGGAGCTAGCCGACTTAAGGCTTTATACTGTGTGGGAGGAGGCAGTCATAATGTACTTTGGCAGTGCCTGAGACGTTCTTATCTTCCGGTCACGCACCGTTCTCCACAATCGCTCGATGCAGCTTACGGAGTTACCCGGTTGGTTTCCGAGTTTTATACAGAATAATTTAAAGATATTAAGGAACTAGAATGGAATATCTAACAACAGATTCACTGATCAAGGCTCTTAACCAAGGCCCAGTCGACTTTAAAATCGTCATGCAAGTTATTGAAAATGAGTATGAATTTAGTCCAGTCCGATTTGTGAACGGTGATACGGTTAATGAGGCGAACACCAACAACGGTTCCTGTAAGATTTTTGCTTTTGCAAAAATGCATGGTTTGACTGAGCAGGCGACATTAAACGCTTTTGGTGACTATTACACGAAAGATGTTTTGCAACACCCTGAGAAAGAAGATCATCTGAATATTCGTAATTTCATCCGCAGCGGATGGAAAGGTGTGCAGTTTGAGGGTGAGGCTTTACTTAAAAAGTAATAAATCTATAACGAGATGTTAAGTAAGCAGCAAAACCAACAGGCCTGTTGGTTTTGCTGTATATCAATTGAAAATTGAATTTTATTCGGCGTGAACTTTTTTAACCAAGTCCAGATCTAAAAAGCTATGGCCATGGTTTTCACCCGCCAGCACATTAAAGGCTTGGTCGGCTTCACCCATATGGTCCAAGACTAGGTCGGCGTCACTGAAATCGTCTTCCTGAGTGTAGTCGTTGATGGTGATAATGGTTTTAACCTTGGCGGCAATTGATGACTTGATGCCGTTTGCCGAGTCTTCAAAAGCTATGGCCTCTTCCGGCTTCAGGTTCATCTGTTCCAATGCCCAGTCGTAGATGTCTGGCGCTGGTTTTTTGGCTGGAACAATATCACCCGCGGCAATCACTTCAAACCAGCTTTCCGAATCTGCCCCTAGAGTGCTTTCAAGCAGTGCCGTGACATTTGCCGGAGTGGTTGTGGTGACAACAGCCATTCTCATATTGTTTGCACGCGCTTCGTTGATTAAACGCTCAACACCTGGGCGCAGTGGGATAGCCCCTTCTGCCAGCAACTTGGTATAAAAGTCGGTTTTTGAAGCATGCAGGCCTTTGACAAAATCGTCAAAATTTTCCGGCTTTTCGAAGTCGGTATTGAATTTTTCCAGATAAAAACGGATACGTTCCTTACCACCTGTTACCGCCAGCAGTTCACCATAAAGCGCCTCGTCCCAGTTCCAATCCAAACCGGCTTTCTCAAATGCCAGATTAAAGGCGACGCGGTGTCCGTCTTTTTCAGTGTCGGCTAAAGTGCCGTCCACATCAAACAATAATGCTTGTAAAGTTGCCATTAGGTTATCCCCTATTACTTGATTAATTTGGTAAAGAATTCTCTAAGAAATGGGGATGAATAGCAAGAAATACAAGTCCTTTATCATTAAACCCAAAAAAAATCGTGTTTGAGGTAAAAAAATTTTGCTTGTTGCCCTTATTAAAACCTGCTATAAAATGCGGTTAAGAATTTTCAACTATGGTGCAAAAAGCCGAAGCAAGGCTTATTGCGGCATTTTTTTTGGTCTTAATTAATAACAACAAAAATTAATGGCAGAAGACCCTTATTTTGTAGGAGAAGAGCATGGATATTCATACTGATTTTATTGAGGACTATCCTCCATACGTACCTGAAAAAGGTGAAGAGTACATGAGTCCAAGAATGCTGGAACATTTCAAGCAAAAACTGATTGCCTGGAAACAGCAGTTGATTGAGGAAGCGAACACCACCGTTTCGCACCTGCAGAAGGATTCCGATACTCCGGCCGACCCAAATGATCGTGCCTCACAGGAAGAAGAGTTTGCGCTGGAATTACGTACTCGTGACCGCGAACGAAAATTGATCTCTAAAATCGATAAGTCTCTAAAGGACCTTGAGAACGGAGAATACGGTTATTGCAAGATGAGCGGCGAAGAGATCGGTTTGGCGCGCATGGAAGCTCGTCCAACCGCAACCCTGACGGTTGAGATGAAACGCAAGCAAGAGATTCGTGAAAAACAAGGTGTCGCCTGATCTTCAGGTTAAAGCATGTTGCTGTCACCTGCACTTTTCAAAAGCCAAGTAAATTAACTTGGCTTTTTTATGCCACTTTTAAATAAACGAAAGACCTGCCTTTGGATACTGAAACACTGATAGACCTGTTGTGTTTACCAGAAAGTTACCCTCACCCGGTTGAGCTGATCACCACAATTGAAACCCATATCTCGGTGGTGTTCTTGACAGGGCCTTATGCCTATAAACTCAAAAAACCAGTGGATTTTGGTTTTCTGGACTTTACGCAACTTGCGGATCGCCAATATTTTTGTCAACAGGAACTTCGCCTGAATCGACGCACCGCTCCTACTTTGTACCTGGACGTGCTGCCACTATACCGAACTGAGCAGGGTAAAATTACCTTTGAGCAGAGTCTTGCAGAGGACTCTAAGCCGGTCGAGTATCTTTTGAAGATGAACCAGTTCGATCCCAATGGGGTACTGGGACGTTATTTGAGAAGCAATGAATTGACGGCAACACAGCGTTTCCAGTTGGCGCATAAAATTTACGAATTGCACCATGGAGCTTGCCGGGTCGAAAAAACCTCCCATTTGGGAGAGCCAGAAACCATTTTGCAGCCGATGCTGGATAACTTTCCGACCTTGTTGGAAAATTGCCGTTCGGACTATCAAATACGCTTACGGCAGTTATTAAGCTGGACCCGTCAGCAATATAAGGATTTGCATCCCACCTTGAAACAGCGCAAGGCTGATGGGTTTGTGCGTGAATGTCATGGGGATTTGCATCTGGATAACATCACCCTGATTGAGGAGGTGCCGACGCTGTTTGATGGGATTGAATTCAATGACGAATTTCGCTGGATTGATGTCATCAGCGATTTGGCTTTTCTGTTAATCGATTTGGATTTCAGAAAACAAACTATGCTGAAACGCTATGTTCTGAATACTTATTTGGCGATGAGCGGAGATTACCAGGCACTTTCCCTATTGCGTTTTTACCAGGTTTATCGGGCCTTGGTGCGAGCGAAGATATCGGCATTAAGGTTGAATCAGCTTAATAAACAAACACTGGAATATCAAGAGTATAGGAACACAACCTTGCAATACATCGAGCAGGCGGAGGACTACGCTTTTGAACAATCCCCTCCTCGTTTGCTTCTGCTGCAAGGCATATCCGGGGCCGGCAAAAGCCATTTTGCCGAACAGATGCTGGAGCTGGTGGATGCGATTATCATCAGCTCGGATATTGAACGCAAGCGCCTTTACGGAATCTCCCCGACAACTCGAGTTGATGTAGCACTTAAAGCGGAGCTCTACTCGCCTGAAATGAGTCGTCGGACCTATCGGCGTTTACGGGATTTGGCGGCTGAAATTTTGCAGCAAGGACGGTCGGTGATGGTGGACGCCACCTTTCTGAAAGAAGATCATCGTCGACCCTTTATGGAACTGGCACAGGACATGGGGTTTGATTTTGGGCTGATTTTCATTGATGTTGAGGAGGAGTTTGCTAAGAAGTCAATCGAGCAGCGCATTCAGTTGGACGACAGTCCTTCGGATGCGGATGTTGATGTGATGCATCGTCAGTTGACCTTATTGGAGCCGCCTACGTCTCGAGAGCCGTCACTGACACTTAAAGCAAAAGAAATCCGTCGTATTTTTCCTCTAGCCCAGCTTCAGAATTTTCTGGACCTGCCGATAAACAATTAATCATGGATTAAGGTTCCTTTAAAGGCTAATGGTGCCTTGATTGAGACAAGGTTGTGGGGTTGGTATGGATTTGTTCAGGAAAGGAAGCTGTGTCTGTCTAATGGCGGCCGTGCTGCAGATGTGGGTGCTTTCGGTTGAAGCAGAAGATGAAACAAAGCCGTCTTTGGATCAGGTGACGTTACTCGGAATTGATCTGGTCACTGCGGATCTCAACCAGGTACGGGAGCAGTTGTGGGCGATAGGCGGATTCATGCAGGCGCGTTCAACCGTTAGACAGAGAAATGTCGATAAGTTTTTCACCTGGTCTCGCATGCGTGACAGTTACTATGTGGAGTTTCGTTATAATAATTTGGGCAAGGTGACCTCCGTCAAACGACTGTATCGCCCCTACTCGATTGAACATCAGAATAGACGGACGGCGATTACCACGGATGAAGTCGCTGAGCAGTTGTTGGCCGGTTTGGGTGAGACGCCCTTTATGGCGAGAAAAGGTTGGGGTGGGAGCTTGTCGTATTCCAGTTACCGCTGGGAAGATGATAAGATTCAGATATTGGTCGATCGTGAAGGCGGCGAGCAGTTTGGCAATGTCTTTGTTCGGTATACGGTAAAAACGCAATCGCCCTATGCGGTCGCTCAAAACGACTGAGCCTGATTTCAACCGCTAAACAGAGCGCACAAAATTCAATTTTCAAGGATGCTATTTAATGAATGTTTCAAACAGTCCTTCTGCAATGGCGGTGAGCGGTATCAATCAGGGTTTTCAACGCCTGGCGGAAAATACACAAAACATCATTGATCCGCAAAGTGGACAGCAACTCGAGAGTTTGGTCGACAATACCCTGGCCGAGAAACAAGTTCAGGCCTCCGCAAAAGCCTTAAAAACTTATGATGAAATGATCGGCTCACTGATTGACGTCATCGCCTAGATTTCCCCTTTTTGACAAACTCAATAGAATTGAGGTTTGATTCTAAAACTGGTCGCTTTTGAACAAGCTATCACTCAAAAAAAGTTCAATTTGCGGTTTGGCCTCCTCCAGATGTTGGAACGCATGGTCTCCCCCTTCAAATATCAGGCATTGCTGCCTGTCGTCTTTTTTATAGTGTTTCAGCGTGGATTGGTAAGGGATGATTTCATCTCCCTTATCCAGCAAAAGCAGACTATCCAATGGTTTGGCAGCAGTTTGCGGGTAAAATTCAGCCAGCTTGTCTCGATAGATCTGGTCAATGAACAGTTCTTCACGGGTATGCGGATTGTAGTGCATACCATAATAATTCGACATAAGAGCAATCGGATCGAGCGCCGGATTGATCATAAGCAGCGGAACGCGGTAATAATGTGCCAGATAACGGGCATAAAACCCGCCCATGGAAGAGCCGGCCAGAAACCATTTTCTTTCAGAATTGAGCAGGCCTGTCTGTTTTATGAATTGGTGCAGAAAACGCATGCTTTCTTGTGGGTCTTGCATTGGATAGGTCGGTGTCAAAACCCGGCAGTGGATGCTTGACGAGGACGAACTCTTCCGAACTGCGAATGCCTGCTTGAACCATTGCCCTTTTAGGCTGTTTCCGCTGCTTAAAAAGCCGTGTAGATAGACGCAACTGCATTGCCCCATTCTGTTAAAATCTCCGCATGATTAAAGCACCTGAAATTGTCCAACGTCCCCTCTCCTCTTCCGTTTACCAGGCCTGCCTGAATCTGGGTCTTTCGCCACTTCAAGCCAGGCTGGTGGCCCAGCGTACCGACTGTGTCGAACAGTTGGAGGAAATCGTTTTTCCCAAATTAAAACATATCCAGCATCCGGATGCGCTAAAAAACTCACAACACGCAGCTAGGTTGATCGCCGAGGCGGTCCGTGCGGATGGCGTGATTGTTCTGGCGACCGATTACGATACCGATGGCGTGACCTCGGCCTGGGTGGCGATGACGGCTCTGGTCGATTATTTTAAGGTGCCTGAGGAGCGTGTGGTGCATGTCATCGGTGACCGTAAAACCGGTTATGGCATCACCGATGAAGTCTGTGAACGTATTCTGGGCATCGAAAAACCGATTTCCCTGGTGATTTCAGCCGACCAGGGTTCAAGCGACGAACCGCGAATCAAACGCTTGAAGCAGGCCGGTATTCCGGTTTGCGTGACCGACCACCATCAGATGCCGATTGAAGGCAGTCCGGCCAGTGCCGTATGTACTGTCAATCCTCAGCAGTCGGACTGTGAGTACGATAAAACCATTGCGGGCTGTTTCGTGATTTTTTTGGTAATGACACAGGTACGTCAGGAGTTGGTACAGCAAGGTTATCTTCAAGCAGACAGTCCCTCTTTAAAAGCTCTGGCTTTAAATGTGGCTCTGGGCACCATTGCAGACAGCGTGAGCTTGAAAAGCCCGAATAACCGGGCGATTGTGAAAGCGGGTTTGCAGTATATCAACCAGTTTGACCAGCCAGCCTGGCAAGCCATGAAACAATTACATGATAACCAAGGGGAACCTTTCAATGCTGAATATCTGGCATTTCAGGTTGCCACCCGAATCAATGCGGCGAGTCGAGTCAGCGATGTGACCACGGCCTATCACTTTTTGACTGCAAAAAGTGTTGAACAGGCAAGGCGTTACCTCAATCAACTCGACCAGGATAATCAAGACCGTCGTCTGCAGCAGCAATCTATGCTGGAAGACGCTCAAACCCGGGCTGGGGAGCTTTATCATGCGAATAAATACAGCTTGGCGATTCCGCTTAAGGGCAATGCCGGAATTCAAGGCATCATCGCGACCCGAATAGGAGAGCAGTTTGGCTTGCCGACCGTTGTGCTCACCGATTTGGAGGACGGTTATTTGGCCGGTAGCGGCAGAGCAATCGTGAGCGACATTGATTTGCGTGAGGCTTTTCAGTGGATGTCCGAACAAGATCCTGAATTGTTCCGTTCAATGGGCGGCCACAAAGGAGCGGCCGGATGCATGATTCCGTTTGAAAAACAGGAGGTCTTTGCCGATTTATTTGAACAGGCGATTCAGAATCAGGTGGGTGAAAGCCCTCCTGTTCCCTTGTTGGAAACCGATGGTGAACTTGAAGACCATCTTTTGGTTCCTGTTTTAATGGAGCATATCGCTTTATTGGAACCTTTTGGTCGTGAATGGCCACAACCCTCCTTCAGTGGGCGTTTTGAGATCATTCAGTTGAAAGAGGTCGGGCAAACTAAAACCCACCTGTCTTGTAAGTTGAGGACATCTGGCGGCAAGGTGTTACAGGCTATCTATTTTAACGCCAAGCGCCACGAGTCAGAGCCTACCCCTGTTCGCACTGGACAATCGGTTACCTGTGTTTATCAGCCAAGTTTAAACCATTATGCAGGACGAACCAATTTGCAGTTGCGCATTCAATGGATGCATTAAACTTCCTCCTGAAATGTTAAAATTACTTATCTGGCTAAAGGTTAAGTGATAGACTTTAATGCTTTATTCATGATTGATTGCCTGAGTTTTAATATAATTTATACATCTATTAATTTAGTTAATGTATAGATAAGTAAAATTAATTTTAAGGAACCCTTAAGATGGAAAAATCACATTCTGGATTCAGTAAACTTCAGTATTTTCCGGCCAGTTTTTTTGGCATGATCATGGGCATGACTGGTTTATGTATCGGCCTGCTTAAGACCGAAAGCATGCTTGATTTGGCGATTAAACCTGGAGAGTATCTGCTGTTTTTTGTTGTCTTGTTATTCAGTGTTCTGCTGGCCGGCTATCTTTATAAGATGGTCCGCTTCAAGCAGGCTTTCTGGGAAGAGATGCGGCATCCGGTAAAAATGAATTTCATGCCGGCCATCGCCATCAGCCTGCTATTGTTAAGTATTGCCTTCTGGCAGATTGAGGCGGTGAAAGTCTCGTTTAACCTTTGGCTTTTAGGTGCGGCTTTGCAGCTTGTTTTGACCTTGTGGGTGTTGTACAACTGGATTCACCATGATTTTTTCAAGATCGAACACTCCAATCCGGCTTGGTTTATACCGATTGTCGGTAATATCGTGGTTCCCATTGCAGGCGTGCATCACGTACCGGCAGACATCAACTGGTTCTTTTTCGCGATTGGCATCGTGTTTTGGCCAATTTTGAAATCGGTATTGCTTTACCGTTTGATTTTCCATCCGCCCATGCCGGAACGTTTATTACCAACCCTCTTCATTTTCATCGCCCCACCCGCTGTGGGTTTCATTTCCTATGTTGCTTTGACCGGTGGACAATTGGATGGGTTTGCCAGGGTGTTGTATTTCTTTGCCTTGTTCTTCACGCTATTCTTAGTGTTTTCCATCAATAAGTTCAGGCATTTGAACTTTGCCTTGTCCTGGTGGGCTTATACGTTCCCATTGGCGGCAATGTCGATTGCCTCCTTGACGATGGCTCAAATTGCAAACAGCCAAGCTTATCAGTTGATTGGCTGGTTGGTGATGGCGGCTTTGACAGTGATGATCGTATATTTTTTCTATAAAACCGTGATAGCTGCGAAACAGAATAAGATCTGTTCGCCGGATCACTGATTAAAGTCGATTCTTAAAACGCCAGAAGCGTTTTAAATGCTGAGGTTGGAGGTGGTAACGAAATCCATCTCCAAACTCCAGTAACAGTGATTCGATTTTCTTATCACGTAAGCCGTGATACAAAGGCTGTAACCATTCATGCTCAAGCCATTCTAGAGTTTGCAACCACTCTTCCAAAGAGAGTGAATCGAGTTTCTGGCGTAAAATTTCCGGCATCAAAAAGTGGTAATCCGCATCCTCCAGCGACCAGGCCTGCTGGTTTTCAGGAAAGGATCTGATTTGCGTTTGGCAGAGATGCCCCATTCCCATCAAATAGGTGTTTTCTGACCAGACCACCATTTTTTCTCGATTTTGTTTGGTGTTTTCATGCAGTTGCCCTTCTCCCCAAAGCCAAAGTCCATTGATCTCGGGCAGGCCTTGCTCGCGACGTTCTTCGTTGATCGGGTGATTAAAGAACAGCATGGAGGCTTCATTCAGCAGTTGTCGCCAATACTGGGCAGCATGACCGCTGGGATAATGATCACTTAATGAGCGATAGCTGACCGTATCGAGCGTATGAGTTTTCAGGTCTATGGGTTGTTTGATGCGCAAGAACCAATCGGTTGGCGTGCCGTATTCAATTTGAACCTGATCCTGCTCAAAGTGTTGGTTGAAAACTTCAATCAGTGCCTTGGCCTCCTCTTCTCTAATGCCCAAATCCTTCCCGGGAATCAGCAGTAAGGTATCCCGGTCGGGAATTAACTGAACCGGATCGAGTTTGACCCAGAAGCAGTCGGCATCAAAAGATGGAACCAGGATGGATGCCATGGTGGCGGCTATTGGCAGACAAGTCGGCTGATGAAACAGTTGGCTGGCCGTTTGGTAAAAGTCCCTGTTCTGTGTCAGCGGATAAAGATCGGCCTTTTTAAGTAAGTTCTGCAGAATGGGAAAGGCCTTGGGATTGAATTGTTCCCCGGCCTCTTGGCGTCGTTTTGAATCGAGCAGGCCTGGAAGCCAGAAAGTTACGGCATGTGTCATGAGTTGATTTCGTTTGTTAAGTGATTGAAAAATATCGGGGTCGGTTCAAGACAAAAAAACCGGGAATTCCCGGTTTTTGTTAAGTCTAAGTTGATTTGGAATTATCCAAGAAAATTCAGAATTTCCTGTTCGATATCGCGCTTGTCAATGACGGTTGATTGGCTGATTTCGGTTTCGAACAACTTCTGGATTTTAGCGGGAATGCTGACTCCAGCCTGCTCAGAGATGACTTTCAGAGCTTCAATGTCATGTAATCCGCTCTTTCCAGTCAAAGCGTTCGCAATGATCGGTGAGAACTTAGTCCATTCCGCGGTTGAGTAAACAATGGTTTTAAGCTCAGGATGTTGGCGGCAAGTGTCGTAGGACTTGAAGCAGGTTGCGGTATGAGGATCCATCAGGTAGCCTTCTGAAAAGGCTTGCTTGATATAGGCTTCCCCTTCGTCATCTGTACAGAAGTCAGCCGAGAAGACCGCTTGAATCTCCGCCAATTCACTTTGGGTCAAAGCGTAATGTTTTTCTTTATCCAACGCCAGCATCAACTCTTTGGTGCGTTGTGCGCCAAACAGATCAAATAAAATGCGTTCGATATTGGAGGATTTCAAAATATCCATTGCAGGCGAGCTGGTTGGAATGACGTTTAGATCTCTCAAATCATAGACACCCGTTTGGATGAATTGGGTCAACACATTGTTGCTGTTTGAGGCAATCAGGATCTTCTCCACCGGTAAGCCCATCTTGAAGGCATAATAACCACCCAGTGCATTTCCAAAATTACCGCTGGGCACGTTCAAGTACACCTTTTCACCCATCTGAATGGCACCCTGGCGAATCAACTCAAGGTAGCTGTGCAGGTGGTAGATGGTTTGGAAGATAATGCGGCCGAAGTTGACCGAGTTGGCGGCCGATAGTGAAATTTGATTTTCCTGCAATTTGGCCTTGAAGGAGTCCGAAGTCAGTAGCTTCTTAAGCGCGCTCTGAGCATCATCAAAATCGCCTTTGATGCCGATGACCTTAAGGTTTGGAGCATTTTCCGTGACCATTTGCAGTCTTTGTACGTCAGAGGTTCCGCCTTCAGGGTACAGACAGGCTACCTGGACATTTTCACGGTTTCTGAAAGTGTCCAATGCGGCTGGGCCCGTGTCGCCGCTGGTGGCCGCTAGGATCAGGTATTTTTCATTTCGTGCCTTGGCAATGGCCGACAAAACGGTACCAAAAGGCTGCAAAGCCATATCTTTGAACGCTCGTGTTGGGCCATGGTAAAGCTCACTGACATAGAGGTCGTCCCGGACTTTAACCACCGGTACCGGGTTTTGAGGGTCATCAAACTGATCATATAAACTCAAAGCTTCATCGATGATTGATTGCTCAATATCAACTTCAAACTCGGCCAATATCGCAGTTGCTAGAGTCTTGTAATCCGACTGCAAATGTTTTTCAAGAAACGGCAGGCCTAAATCGGGCAAAGATTTGGGTGAATATAAGCCTCCAAAAGAAGACATGGGGCTGAGAATCGCTTGTGAAAAAGTCATTTCCAAAGGAAACTGACCATCATTGCCACGTGTTTCAGTAAAGTTCATAGATTTGTCCAACGCATTGAGTTTGTTTGATGCAGTTCATCGCGCACTCAGCGCGATCTTGTTCTGCATAATATTTTCAAATTTTTTAATTATCAGGCCTAATGAGCGAGTGGATATCCCTGGGGCAGTTATCCTAGAGCATCTACGCGAATGCGCATGATCTCACCGTCAATCTCATCCAGTGCCTGCAAAGTCTGCAAGGCCTGGTTCAGTTTGTTTTCCTTAACCGTATTCGTGACCATAACCAAGGTGGCGTCTTTGCTGTTGTTGGTGCTCGGTTCTTGCAGCATGTGTTCAACACTGATTTCGTAATCCGCTAGAATGGTGGTGATTTTAGCCAATACACCGGCGTGATCCAGTGCAAAACAACGAATGTAATAAGCGGTCTCGATTTCATCGATGTCGACAACCGGCTGATTTTTCATCTGATCGGCTTTAAAGCCTAAAGCCGGGACTCGGTCTTCAGTTGGCTGATGTTTCCAGCGAATGACGTCGATAATATCGGCTACGACCGCGCTAGCAGTGGGTCCCGCTCCCGCCCCGGGCCCATAATACATGGTTGGACCAACATGATTGCCATACGCCATGACAGCATTCATCACGCCATTTACGTTTGCGATCAGGACATTGTCGGGGATCAGGGTCGGGTGCACCCTAAGTGAAAAACCGGTCGCGGTTCGGCTTGCAATACCTAGATGTTTAACGGCATAGCCCATTTGCTCCGCATAACGGATGTCATCCGCAGTCACTCTGCTGATTCCTTCCGTGTAGACCTTATCAAATTGAAGTTCGATTCCAAATGCAATGGAGGCGAGAATAGTCAATTTATGCGCGGCATCAATCCCTTCGACATCAAAGGTCGGATTCGCTTCCGCATAACCCAATTCTTGAGCAGTTTTAAGCACTTGATAAAAGTCGGCGTTTGGCTGTTTCATTTCGGTGAGAATATAGTTTCCTGTTCCGTTGATGATGCCGGCCAACCACTCGATCCGATTGCCCGCCAAGCCTTCTCTTAAAGCTTTGATGATGGGAATGCCGCCGGCTACAGCAGCTTCATAAGCAATCATGACCTGATGCTTTTCCGCTAATGCGAACAGCTCGTTGCCGTGTTCGGCAATCAGGGCTTTGTTGGCGGTCACGACATGTTTACCGTTACGGATTGCGGTTTCCAAAAGGGATTTAGCGACGCTGGTTCCCCCCATCAATTCAACCACAATCTCAACATCTGGATGGTTGACCACATCAGAAGCTTGATCGGTCAGCGGAATATCCCCGGTATCAACCGGGCGAGTTCGCTGAAGATCACGCATGGCAATAATCGTAATTTCAACAGTTTGGCCAATACGACGCTGGATTTCCGGTAAGGTGTTTTTCAGAATATCAACGGTACCGCCACCGACTGTACCGAATCCGATTAGGCCTACTTTAACTGTTTTCATTGCGCTTTGATTCCTGTTTCTGTGTTTGTACAAAGAGTGATGGATTTTTAATCCTGTTTAATCAGACCGTCCTTACGGAACATGTCACGGATGCCGCGAATCGCTTGCCGGGTGCGGTGTTCATTTTCGATCAGGCCGAAACGCACATGGTCATCGCCATAATCCCCAAAGCCAACGCCTGGGGAAACCGCAACCTTTGCCTCGGTCAGAAGTTTCTTGGAAAACTCGATTGATCCCATGGATTTGTACTCTTCCGGAATGGGCGCCCAAACAAACATCGTCGCTTTAGGAGGCTCGACTTTCCAGCCAATGGCGTTCAATCCCTGGCACAGCACATCGCGTCTCGATTTGTACATGTCGCAAATCTCTTGCACGCAATCCTGCGGACCTTCCAGCGCGGCGATGGCGGCAACCTGAATGGGCGTAAAGGTGCCGTAATCCAGATAAGACTTCATGCGTTTCAAGGCATTGACCAGAACCGGATTACCGACCATGAAACCGACACGCCATCCTGGCATGTTATAGCTTTTGGAAAGCGTATAAAACTCAACCGCAATGTCTTTGGCACCTTCAACCTGCAAAATAGACGGCGCTTTGTAACCATCAAACACAATGTCGGCATAAGCCAAGTCATGAATCACCCAGATGTTATGCTCTTTAGCAATGGCAATGACTTTTTCGAAAAATTCCAGATCGACCGTTTGCGTGGTCGGGTTGCCGGGAAAGTTCAGTACCAGCATTTTCGGTTTTGGCCAGGATTCTTTAATGGCTTTTTCAAGTTCGTCAAAAAAGTCTACATCCGGGGTCATGCGTACATGGCGAATGTCTGCTCCGGCGATGACGAAACCATAAGGGTGGATCGGGTAGGCTGGATTTGGAACCAGTACCGTGTCCCCTTTTTCAACGGTGGCCAGTGCAAGATGAGCCAGCCCTTCTTTTGAACCGATGGTGACCACGGCTTCCGTATCCGCATCAAGATCAACGTCATATTTGCTTTTATACCAGTTGCAAATGGCCTTGCGTAAGCGCGGAATTCCCTGAGATACAGAATAACGGTGCGTACCCTCGCGTTGAACCACTTCAATCAGTTTATCGACAATGTGTTTTGGAGTGTCCTGATCTGGGTTTCCCATGCCGAAATCGATAATATCTTCGCCTCTTCTGCGAGCCTCGGCTTTTAGTTCGCCGACGATATTAAATACATAGGGAGGGAGTCTTTTAATTCTCTGGAATTCTTCCATCACGAATAGAGCCTTCTGTAAGCCACGCAAAAAAGCGGTAAAATAGAATTTTTTTATAAACGACTAATGATACAGAAACATTTCATTTCGTCAATTGTAAATCGCCAATAAATCCGCTTTAATAGCGCTTTTCAGGGTGTTGCTAGTACGCACTCAACTCTTCTAAAATGGGGCAATTTTATGAAATTTACCGAACATCGGGATTCAAATGTTTTTATGGTAAAACGCTATGACCCTGGATGCGTCAAAATCAATGATCGCATTGTCAATCAAAGTTGTTTTTTAACGCATAAGGAGTTGGTGGAGAACTGGTCGTGTTCCCATATCGAACATTTGGAAACGAAACATTTGGATGAACTTTTTGCTCTTAAACCTGAAGTGATCCTGCTGGGTTCTGGAGAGCGTCAGGTGTTTCCCGAGCCAAAACTGTTTGCCTATTGCGCACAGCATGGCGTTGGGCTTGAAGTCATGGATAATTTGGCTGCGTGCCGTACCTATAATGTCCTGACGACAGAGGATAGAGAGGTCGTTTTGGCCCTAATCATGCAGGCATGAAGTGGTAATGAGTTACCTGAAAAGTTTTTTTGCGTCGACTTTTCGACCACGGTAGCGCGCTTCCAGATAGAGTTTTGGACGCTCCGTCTGGCCGCTTGCTCCCAGGGTGGCAATGACTTGTCCAGCTTTGACCGTTTGACCCGATTTTACCATCAGTCGGCTATTGTGAGCGTAGGTGCTCAGATAGCCGCTTGGGTGTTTGATCATCACCATTAGGCCATAGTGTGTGATGCCATTTCCGGCATAGACCACTTCACCTTGTTGCACCGATTTGATTTCCAGGCCTGGCAGTCCATATATTTCCAGTGCATTCAATCCGGCAGAATCTCGAATGAAACGATGTTGCAGCTGGGAATTCATCGGCCATTTCCATTTTTCGGCACCGGCGGCTTTACGGTGTTTTTCAAACTGTCGTTGCGCCGCTTTCCCGCTGTTAGGCAAAATAAGTTTTTGATTTACTTTGAGGAAGTACGGTGGCAACAGGTTGTTGGCCTGTGCCAATTGATCCATATTGATTTTGCATTTCACGGCAATCCCGCTCAGGGTATCACCCCAAACCACTTTATATGGACTTCTGCAGACCGAAAAGGTTTTTTGTGAGGATGACGATGGGTGTTTGGAGTCTAGCTGGAGCGAGTCGGAACTCCGGTTAGGAGAGCTGGAGCAGCCGACAAGCATTGAAACAAGCACCAAAGGGAGGAATAGGGAAAATGTTTTGTTGACTATAGGCGATGGATGCGACCCCGTATAGACATAGTCAAACATCATTTTTCCTCCTTATCTTTGCATTACAGCAGTTTAAAACCCAAATAGAGTCCAATCAAAATTACGACGATCCAACCCAGCCAATCTATCCATTTTCTGATATTGGCTTCATAACGTTCCCCGCCGATTTTCATTAACCAGGCGACAAGGAAGAAACGTGCGCCACGACCGACAAATGAGGCGAGTAAAAAAGGCAGTAAGGCCATATTAGTTGCCCCGGCCGTGACTGTAAAGAGTTTATAGGGAATCGGGCTGAATCCCGCTGCAAATACGATCCATACCCCGTATTCCTTAAAAAAGCCTTCGATCTGATGGTATTTGGCTTCATAGCCGACTGATTGGATCATTGGCCAGATCGACTCCAACAGCCAGTAGCCAATGGCATAACCAAGAAGCCCCCCAAGTAATGAAAAAACAGTGGTGATCCAGGCAAAATGGAATGCTTTTTCAGGTTTGGCAAGTGCCATCGGCATGAGCATGACGTCAGGAGGAATGGGAAAAAATGATGATTCGGCAAAACTCATACCGCCAAGATACCAAGGGGCTTTGGGATGCTGTGCCCACATTAAGGTTTTATCATACAAAGAGGAAAATAGACTCATGCTTCGATCCCTTGCTTCATTGGCACAAATAATACTTCACCCAAACAGGTTTTTTTGATGCCGGTCGAGGTTTTGACAAAACCATAGAGCAGCTGTTCTTCTTCGCCAATGGGCATGACCAATCGGCCTCCGGTTCTCAGTTGTGAAATCAATTCTTCGGGAAGTTTTTCAGGTGCCGCGGCCGAGATGATGCCGTCAAATGGTGCCATGGATGGCCATCCCCAGTGACCGTCGCTGACATCAAAGGTAATATTATCGAGTTCCAGTTGAGTGAGTATGGATTGTGCTTTATTCATCAATGGCTCAATGCGTTCAACCGTATACAAGCTTGAGACCAGTAAGGACAAGATGGCAGTTTGATAGCCCGAACCGGTGCCGATTTCAAGCACTTTATTCATAGGCTGTTGCTGTGTATCCGCCAGTAACCACTGCGTCATGCTGGCAACGACGATGGGTTGAGAGATGGTTTGACCATAGCCGATCGGCAAAGCGGTGTCTTCATAGGACCGGGTGCCCATCGCCTCGTCCAAAAAGCAGTGACGAGGAACGGCGCGCATGACCTGTAAAACCCGCTCATCGTTTATTCCCAAGTTGATTAGGCGGCTGATCAAACGATCACGGGTGCGTTGCGAGGTCATCCCTACTCCCTGGTTTTGTTTGATGACGGAAGTGGGATAATCAACAGGCCTGCTTAAAATGCGGTGTGCCGTTTGTGTGTTTAAAACTAGGGAGTGTTCTGTGCCCATTTTTCTAACGTATCCATCATCTCATAGTGGCTAAGGTCAATTTTCAAAGGAGTAATAGATGCATACCCTTGTTCAACCGCGTGAAAGTCGGTGCCCTCTCCGGCATCTGCCGCGTTTCCTGCCGGACCGATCCAATAAATGGGCTTGCCTCGCGGATCCTGCTGCTTGACCACAGGCTCGGAACAGTGGCGCTTGCCTAAGCGGGTAATTTTAATGCCTTTTAATTGGGATAAGGGAATATCGGGGACATTGATATTGATGATGGTGTCGGGATTGATCGGTGGTAGATTTTGGAGGAAGGTGACCAAAACGTGCGCGGCGGTGTCAAAATGCTGATTTCCGCATAATGAGATCGCAATGGAGGGTTTGCCTAAAAACCGCCCTTCTGTCGCGGCGGCAACGGTTCCGGAATAAAGAACATCATCCCCCATATTGGCGCCATCGTTAATGCCTGAAAGCACGATATCAGGCTGGAAATCCAAAGCCCCGTTGATGCCGAGGTGTACACAATCGGTAGGCGTTCCATTTACGCTATAAATACGGCAATTTGGATCCGATAAGTTATCGGGGTGATGCTGAATTCGTAAGGGTTCAAGCAATGTCAAAGAATTACTGGCGGCACTGCGGTTTCGGTCCGGGGCCAGCATTAACAGGGATTCGAATGCAATTTGCTGTTTCAGCGCTTCAAATAATACACGTATTCCCGGTGCCAAGTACCCATCGTCATTGGAGAGTAGAATTTTCATCAGGTAGAATATCCGATATCTTAAGGTTTTAGAATAAGAAGATTATATAGTGTCTAGGTTGTCAGAAGAAGAGAAATCCCTATTTAACTCAGCCATGCAGGATGTGCAACCGCTTAAGCAAAAAGCCAAGGTTTCGCTGAATGATGCGATTGAGCCGAAAAATCGCTATCAGCAAACCATGCGTCAGGTGCGCAATAAAAACCGTCAGCATCAAAGCGAAGAGGTGCATTTGATAGACATTGATGAACCTGCGGATAGTGTCGGCGCCTATGATAGTTTGCTCTTTCACAGAAAAGGGATGCGTTTGCAGGACTTGGCCAAACTGAAAAAAGGTGAATTTCCGATTGAAGCCAGTCTGGATTTGCACGGCATGACGGAAGAAGCCGCAGACCAAGCTTTGCAGTTGTTTATTGAGCGCCTGTATAGGGCAAAAAAACGTAGCCTACTGGTTATTCATGGCAAAGGATATAACTCAGAAACCAGCGGCCCCGTCTTAAAAAACCTCGCCAATCGCCGTTTAAGGCAGCTTAAAGCCGTGCTTGCATTCAGTAGCTGTTTGCCCAAAGATGGTGGTACAGGAAGTCTTTATGTACTGTTAAAGGCACATTAAGCAGATACATTGAATAGACACATTAAACGGATTTGGACAGGCCTGCTGATTTATAACAGGATGTTTTTAAAGATGAAATGGTGGGATGGAAATGGGTGTGGGCTTTTTATCGATCGTAGTTTATTCTGAAGAAGTGTGCGGGCTTTTGGGCTCAATGACTTCGATAAAGACTTCATCTTGGGCAATCATACCAAGGGTTTGTCTTGCTAAGGTTTCGACTGCGCTGTCCTGCTCGCTAAGATCCTGAACTTGCTGGGCAAGCGTCGTATTGATAGAGAGCTGTTGATCGAGTTCGCCTTCCAGTTGTTGTAATTGGTTCTGTAAAGCAAAAAGCTCGCTAAGCCCCCCTTCAGAGGAGAGCAAGCGAGCCAACAGTATCAAGACAATGAAGCCTAGAATGATATAAATACGTTTCATATATATGACTTGATGAAAGAACACAGGGCATTTACAGCCCCGGTTATTATTTCTTCAAGTTATAGAAAGCGTCTTTACCAGGGTAAACCGCTTGTGCACCCAAAGCTTCTTCAATGCGAATCAGCTGGTTGTATTTGGCGATACGGTCTGTACGCGACAAAGAACCGGTTTTGATTTGGCCACATCCTGTTGCAACGGCAATGTCAGCAATGACGGTATCTTCGGTTTCGCCTGAACGGTGAGAAACGACCGCGGTATAACCGGCTTTTTTAGCCATGGCAATCGCTTCAAACGTTTCCGTCAAGGTCCCGATCTGGTTGATTTTGATCAGAATTGAGTTGGCAACACCTTTTTCAATCCCTTCCTTCAGGATTTTAGGGTTAGTCACGAACAAGTCATCCCCGACAATCTGTAGACGATGACCGTCTTTTTCAGTCTGGTATTTGAAACCATCCCAATCAGATTCGTCCAGGCCGTCCTCAATCGAGATGATTGGGTATTTGTCCACCCAGCTCGAAAGCAGGTCAACCATCTCCTTAGAGCTCAGTACTTTGTTTTCTGAACCGAGTGTATATTGACCATCTTTGTACAATTCTGAAGACGCCGCATCCATGGCAATCATAATGTCTTCACCCGCCTTATAACCGGCAATCTCAATGGCTTCAAGAATAACCGTCAAAGCTTCTTCGTTTGATTTAAGATCCGGTGCAAATCCACCTTCGTCACCAACGGCCGTGTTGTAACCCTTATCATGCAGAACTTTCTTCAGTGCATGGAAAACTTCGGCGCCGTAACGGATCGCTTCTGACATGCTTGGTGCGCCAACCGGCATGATCATGAATTCTTGGAAGTCTACAGAGTTGTCGGCGTGTTCACCACCATTGATGATGTTCATCATAGGAACCGGCATTTTGTAATCATCGGTTTTTAGGTATGCGTACAGAGGCAGGCCTTTTGACGTGGCGGCCGCTTGAGCAGTTGCAATGGAGACTGCAAGAATGGCATTGGCACCTAAGCGGCCTTTGTTCTCGGTTCCGTCCAAAGCTATCATGGCATGGTCGATATCAGCCTGGTTGGTCGCATCTTTTCCGACCAAGGCCGCTTTGATTTCTGTATTGATGTTGTTAACCGCAGTTAAAACGCCCTTACCGCCAAACTTGGATTTATCGCCATCTCGTAACTCGATCGCTTCACGTGAACCGGTTGAAGCACCGGAAGGTGAAATACCACGACCAAATGAACCATCTTCCAGGTAAACGTCGGCTTCAACAGTAGGGTTGCCACGTGAATCGATCACCTGGCGCGCTTTAATATCTTTAATTAATGACATCTTTTTTCCTATTTAACTAAAATTTTAAAATTAAGCAATTATATAAAGTTTATGTAACAAACGCATGACACTTTGTTTTAAAGAGAGTTTTCAATAAACCCTTCGGCTTTAACCAAGTCATCGAGGTGCTTCAGTGTCTGTAACAAAGGCTTCAAGTTACCAAGCGGCCACATGTTTGGCCCATCACTCAAAGCGTTTTCAGGGTCTGGGTGGGTTTCCATAAACAATCCTGAGATACCTGCGGCAACCGCAGCTCGAGCCAAGACCGGAACCATCTCTCTCTGCCCGCCTGATGAGGCGCCCTGCCCACCCGGTTGTTGTACAGAATGGGTGGCATCAAACACGACCGGACAACCGGTGCGACGCATGCTGGCCAAACCGCGCATGTCCGAAACCAAAGTGTTGTAGCCAAACGAGGTGCCACGATCACAGACCATGATGTTTTCGTTACCGACTTCACGAGCCTTGGCGACCACTTGATCCATATCCCACGGGGCTTGGAATTGACCTTTTTTAATATTGACCGGAATGCCCTGGCTGCACACTTTCTGGATAAAGTTGGTTTGGCGAACTAAAAAAGCCGGGGTTTGCATGACATCGACAACCGATGCCACCTCTTCTAAAGGGGTGTCCTCATGCACATCGGTCAGCACCGGAACTCCAATTTCGTCCTTAACCTTTTGCAGGATACGCAGCCCTTCTTCAATACCTAATCCACGAAAACTTGAGGTTGACGTTCGGTTGGCCTTGTCATAAGAAGATTTGAAAATAAACGGAATACCCAGTTCAGACGTCATTTCCTTAAGCTGTCCAGCGGTGTCGATCGCCAACTGTTCGGACTCGATGACGCACGGCCCGGCTATTAAAAACAAAGGCTGATCAATTCCCACTTTAAAATGACATAAGTCCATAGTCAATCCTTCTTAAGAGTCTTTATGTTGATTGGCGGCTTCCACGAATGCGGTGAAAAGCGGATGACCATTACGAGGTGTCGAGGTGAATTCCGGGTGGAATTGACAAGCGACAAACCATGGGTGGTCTGAAATTTCGATGGTTTCCACTAAGGTGTCATCTTCAGATCGGCCTGCAAAAATCAAACCGGCCTGTTCGAGTTTGGAGATGTAGCCGTCATTGACCTCATAACGATGGCGATGACGTTCGTTGATGATGTCTTGGCCATAAATTTCGCGTATCTTCGAGCCAGTCTGCAAACGGCAATTTTGGCTTCCCAGTCTCATGGTACCGCCCATATCCGCTTCCTCATCACGTTGCACCTTGTGGCCATGCTCGTCGGTCCATTCGGTAATGAGCGCCACAACCGGGTTAGGCGTATTAGGATTTAACTCACTGCTGTGGGCATCTTCAATGCCGGCAACATGACGGGCGTATTCAACCACGGCCATTTGCATGCCCAGGCAGATACCCAAGTAAGGAACCTTGTTTTCACGCGCATATTGGATGGCAGAGATTTTCCCTTCCACACCACGTTCGCCGAAACCGCCGGGAACCAGTATCGCATCCATCTGCTCCAGACAGCTGGTATCGCTCTTTTCGATCTCTTCCGAGTCAATATAGTGAATATTGACTTTGGTTTTGGTGTGAATGCCGGCATGCACCAAGGCTTCGATAAGTGATTTATAAGCCTCCGTCAGGTCAACGTATTTTCCAACCATCGCAATCTCAACCGACTTCTTGGGGTTGAGTTGCGCATTCACAACCGCATCCCAGTCAGACAGATCCGCCGCAGGAACGTCAAGGCGGAAGCGGTTGGTGACCAAATTGTCCAAACCTTGCTCGTGCAACATTCTAGGCACTTCATAAATGGTTCTGGCATCCAGCGAGTTGATGACGGCTTTCTCTTCAACATTGGTGAAAAGCGCAATTTTACGCTTCTCGTTTTCGGCCAGTGGGATTTCAGAGCGACAGATCAGAATGTCGGGTTGAATGCCGATCGAACGCAATTCCTTGACCGAGTGCTGGGTGGGTTTGGTTTTTACTTCACCGGCGACGGCGATATAGGGCAGTAAGGTCAGGTGCATGAAGATCGCACGATCACGGCCGACTTCGATGCTTAATTGACGAATCGCTTCCAGAAACGGCAAGGATTCAATGTCCCCTACCGTGCCGCCGACTTCAACCAGAGTCACATCATAACCATCAGCTGCTTTTAGGATACGGTTTTTGATCTCATCGGTAATATGCGGAATAACCTGTACGGTTCCCCCAAGATAGTCGCCACGGCGTTCTCTGCGGATAACACGTTCGTAAACCTGGCCGGTCGAGAAGCTGTTGCCTTTAGTAAAGTGTCTTTGAACAAAACGTTCATAATGCCCTAAATCCAAGTCGGTTTCAGCGCCGTCATCGGTCACAAATACTTCACCATGCTGGAATGGGCTCATGGTTCCCGGATCCACATTGATGTAAGGATCCATTTTGAGCATGCTGACTTTTAGACCACGGGCCTCAAGCAAGGCACCCAGTGAAGCCGCCGCAATTCCTTTACCTAAGGATGAGACCACCCCACCTGTCACGAATATAAATTTAGTCATCTAATTACACTTTATTGAAAAGGTTGGAAATCAAGATTTTGATGTTTCAGAATGGAAGCGAATTATAGCGTAAAACCAGCCTGCCATCAATGTTATTTAATATTTTTAGGCTTGTCATCAGGGCTTTTTCTGCGCCTTTATCTGCTCGATGAAATGGCCGGTCGAAAGCTGGTGAATCTGTTCTTCAGTGAGTCTGAGGCAAGCAGTTTCAGAAGTTTCCATGTCTGTTTCGACAAAACTTGCCTGAATACCCCAAATGGCTACTGGCTTCCCGTCCAGGGTTAAGACTGGCCAATAATCCCTTTGCCATTGCGGAATGCCTTTTGACTGGAACCATTTTTTTAGTTTCTTTCGGCTGATATCCGCATTTTCCTGGAGGCTGCAAAGCTTCAAACGATCTTTGTTTTTTGTCAGCCAACTGTGTGGCAGTTCGAGTTTGAAACAACGCTCTTTTTGCTCTTTTAGTTTACTAGAACCTCTTTCAATAAGATAAAGTATCTCATTGAAATTATATTGGTATTTCTTGAACCCTTGATTGAGATAATAGAGTTTTTTGCGGTAGAGCCTCAATTCCCCCATAGGCAATTGAAGCATGGCGGTGACACAGTTGTTTTCATGGAGGTGTTCCTCTATCCATTGCAGTGGCTGAAAACCGAGTTGAAAACAGGCCACCTGTTTCGCCCAGAATCTCAATACATTTTTTTGTTCAACCCAATCCAAATCCATTAGGTCATTCAGGTCAATGTAAAATTGATCGAAATCCCCTTGTTGTAATTGAATGCGGGCATTTTTATCCATTAGGGTCTGAGCTTCCTGCATGAATTCTGCCGAGCGGGCAATTTGCTGGCTGATATTTGGCCAGGCCTGCTCAAATTCAGGCAAAATTCTATGTCGGATCAAATTTCGGCGGAAGTCGCAATTCTCATTGCTTGGGTCACTTATCCAGTTTAGCCCCATGGCTTCGGCATAAGCCAGTAGTTCTGGGTAAGGAACCCTCAGTAAGGGACGTTTATGTTCAGCTGTTGCGTCTGCCGGCAAGTTGAGCCTTTTACATTCTGGCATAGCAGACAAGCCGTGAACACCGGCTCCGCGGCTCAAATTCAACAAAAAAGTCTCGGCTTGATCACGCTGATGATGTGCGGTCAATAAGGTATCGCCTTCTGATAGTTGCCCCTTCAAGGCTGTGTAGCGAAGGTTTCTTGCGACTGATTCGATTCCTTGTCGGCGGCTACAGTTGATTTCAACGCTTAACGATTGAAACGGGATCTTAAATTGCTGACAGGTTTTTGCACAGTGTTCAGCCCAATGAGAAGATTCGGGTTGCAGGTGGTGGTTGACGTGTAAAGCATACACCCGATCCTTCAAATCGGAATCGGTTGCCAACAAATGCAGTAATACTGTGGAATCCAGGCCGCCGCTGTAGGCAAGATAGAGTCGATTGTCTGAATGACATTGCGTTTTGAAACGTATGAATTCAGACATGAGGGTTTGATGGGCCAGTCTTACAAACTCCTTTTAATCCTATAGCGGTTAGAAAGACTAACGTCTAGAGTATGGAATCGACTCAACGAATCGAGGCCGTGTATCGAGCATCAGCTAAAAGTTGCTGAATTAAGCGACGTCAAAATTTCCGTAATCCATATAACGCTGGTAACGTTTTTCAAGAAGCGTCTCGATAGACTCTTCAGCAAGCTTTGACAGTTGAATGTTCAAGGCCTGTTTCAAGCTTGCGGCCGCTTCTTTAGGGTTGCGGTGGGCGCCTCCCTGCGGTTCTGGAATAATATGGTCGACCAGACCAAGAGACTTAAGGCGCGGAGCGGTAATGCCAAGCGCCTCGGCGGCATCCTTGGCGTTGGCCGCGTTTTTCCATAATATTGAAGCACAGCCCTCTGGAGAGATAACCGAGTAGGTGCTGTACTGCATCATCATGGTCACGTCACCAACGCCAATCGCCAAGGCACCACCAGAACCGCCCTCTCCAATGACAGTACAAACAATTGGAACCTTAAGCTCGGCCATTTCAATCAAGTTGCGTGCAATGGCTTCACTTTGACCTCGCTCTTCGGCATCGATTCCAGGGTAAGCGCCCGGCGTGTCGATAAAGGTCACAATGGGCAAGTTAAAACGTTCTGCCATTTTCATCAGGCGCAGAGCCTTGCGGTAACCTTCCGGGCGTGGCATGCCGAAATTTCGTTTGATTTTTTCTTTGGTGTCACGACCTTTTTCCTGGCCGATGACCATCACCGACTGACCATCCAGTCTCGCTAGGCCCGCTACGATTGCGTAATCATCGGCAAAAGCACGATCACCATGCAACTCTTTAAAGTCGGTGAAAATTTCTTTGATGTAATCCAGTGTGTAGGGCCTTTGAGAGTGTCTGGCAACCTGAGCCACCTGAACATCCGTCAGGCTTTTGAAAATCGATTCGGTTAGATTTTTATTCTTGGTTTCCAAGGCGGCAATTTCATGCAATAAATCCATATCGCCGCCATCTAGGTGACGAAGCTCATCAATTTTGGCTTCTAGTTCAGCAATAGGCTGCTCAAAATCTAAAAAATCTAATTTCATTCTCAAATTCCATCATTGGTTGTATGAATATTTACGATATTCTAACAAACTTCGTTTTCAAGTGCTCTATATGACTGGGCTTTATGTCTTATTTTTTTCTACGGACGAACATCCAGAAATTTATACAAAAACTAAGCCTAAGTTATAAGCCGATTATTTATTTGATATAATGCGGCGCTTTAAATTTCTAGTAGACGGTTGATTGCGTTGTTTTAACGTCCCGTCTTTATAATTATAATTTTATAAAATCAGGAAAAGTAAAATGAAGAAATCATCCGTCATGCTGACCACGGCATTACTTTCAAGCGCCCTATGCACCAGCGCCTTTGCCGACGAGTTTGGTTTAAAAGGAGCCGGTGAGATCGGCTACACCAATACCACCGGTAACACCGAGAGCACAGCCGTTTATGGTGCGCTTAAACTGGACTATATTCAGAAGGTCTATGAATTCAAATCGGCCTTTGAGGTCAGCAACAAATCTGAAGATGGTGACCAAACCCAAGAACGTTATGTCGCCGATTTGCAGTACAACCGCTTTTATAACGAGAGCAAAAACTATTACAGTTTTGTTCAGGCGCGATTCGAACAGGACAAGTTCGCGGACATTGATCTGGATTCCCTGTTCTCAATCGGTCTAGGTAAAACCTTTATTAAAGATGAGGTTACGTTGTTAAGAGGTGAAGCTGGTATCGGTTACCAGTCCACCGATTACACTACTTCGGATGACACCTCCCAGGCGATTGGGCGCCTGAAAGGTGATTACAGCTATAAATTCAATGAACACGTCAAATTCACCCAAGATGCCATTCTTTACGCTGGGGCTGAGCAGACCAAGATTGAAACCAATACGGGAATCAAAGTCAAAATGGCCGACAGTCTGAGCATGAAAGCAACCTATCAGTACCGCAGCAACAGCGATCCGGCACCGGGCATTAAGAAAGATGACACACAAACCATCATTACTTTGATGTACGACTTCTAGTCTTGGATTTGATCGGGAGACCTCTCCCGCTTTGTTGTATCGATATAAAAAAGCCCTCGATTAATGAGGGCTTTTTGTTTGCAGTTGTCAGTACGGGTTTATTCAGTCGCTAAAACAGTTCAGTCGTTAAACCAGGCCTGCTTGACTTCCCTGACTTTGTTATAGATTTTCAATAGTTGCTGATGCCTGTCGGACTGTTTGAAAACGTCTAATGCCAAGGGTTCACCGAAAAATAGCTCTTCCCCCTGGATGTTAAGCCAGACCTTCTGGGCCAGTTCAGTACCGAAGAGTTGCTCTGCAGAAAATGAGCAGGCCTGTTCATTGATAAGCATTTCCAGGCTGAATTCAAATGCTTTATAACGCGTGCCCCATTCGCTGGTCGGGTCAATAAAGAATAAAGATTCCTGAATGGAGTCCAATGCCGTCTCATAGTCTTTCGCTGCCAGCGCCAGCCAAAATCTGAAATCACTGACTTTCATTTGCCCCCAGTAACTGCCGGGGTCGGGCATTAAACCGACCAAAGAAGCGATCCCTTGATGTTCACTTAGACCCAGCGAATCGAACCACTCCAAAAGTTCTGCGAAGTCACAGTCGGGATGGATTGAAAGTACAATCTCCCTGAGTTCTCGCCCGATATTTTGATTGCTTTCAACCAGTTCCTGGCATGGATAGATTTCAGACAGGCCGGGAACAATGATGCGACAGGCCGGTAAGTCATAATGCTCATAGGCTGCCACATAGACATCGCTTCCGAGATCAACCACTAGCTTGACCAGTTGCTCCCACTGTTGCTGGGTGCTGCCTGAAAAATCCCAATGGTGGAATTCAAAGTCCGCCTCTTGACTGATGAAACGGGCATGAATCAAGCCGCTGGAGTCAATGAAATGGTTTTCGATGTTTTCATCCTCAGCCACCGCCTGTTCGTCAAAAACAGGTGTCTGGAAGCCGTCCAGCTGGCCGAGTTGTCTGCCCTGCAGTGATTCTGTAAGCGTTCTTTCCAGAGCCACTTCGAAAATTGGGTGGGCGCCGAATGACGCAAAACACCGCCCACTCTTCTGCTCAAACAGAGTGACATTGATAACCGGATAGTGCCCGCCAAGGGACGCGTCTCGAACAGAGACTTCAATGCCCTCTTGCTTCAGGGATTCAATCGCTTGTACAACAGTGTTAAATTGACCGATGATGGTTTGCGGCACCTCCGGCAGGCAGAGATTTTCCCGCATGATTTTATTTTTTACCCAGCGTTCAAATACTTCGGAGAGCCCCTGAACTTGCGCTTCCAGCAGGGTATTGCCGGCAGACAGGCCGTTGCTTGCATAGAGGTTGCTCAACAAACTCATGGGGAAATAAGCGGTTTGGCGACTGTGTTCAGCCACCAATGGCAGGCCGCGCACCACTTGATTGCTGTCGTTCAAACTGAGCAGATCCTCGGGCTGATAAGCCTGATCCGCATCATAAAACGTCCATAGGTGTTCAGGCAAACAACTCCTGAATTCGACCGGATCCACCTGCTTTTCGTTCGGGTAATATAGCCAAGTCTGCTTGGTTTCGTGACGGTCGTTTTCCAACCAGTAATCGGAAAAAAAGTAATTGGTAGACAGACGTTCAATGAATTCGCCTAAGGCGCTGGCTAAGGTCGCTTTTCGACTGGTGCCTTTTCCGTTTGTAAACAGGCCTGGGCAGTTACGATCATAGATGTGTACCGAATACACATTAGGAACGGGGTTTAGCCAAGAGGCCTCCACAATATCAAAGCCCGCGTCTTTTAAAATGGACTGCATCCGTTCTATTGAGGTTTCCAGGCAGGCGTCCTTGCCTTTGATGTAGGTTAATTCACTCATTGAATAAAATCTCTAGCTTAATCACTTAAGAATGATGGGGTTTATAAAGGGTGGAAATATCTTATATTTCAATAAATTATTTTGATATTTCCGTTTCGCGAAAGCAGTAGAATGGAAGTGTCTAGCCATGCCGTCAAGGAGACAATTATGAAAGACACTTCAAATCGCTTTATGTTTACTTTTGGCAGTAGCCTTATGCTGTTTACATCAACCGTCTTTGCTGAACCACATCCGGGTAAGGCTTTGCATGATAAAGCAGACTGCATGAAATGTCATGCAGCAAAGCCTTACGACCCTCAGAAAACAACGGATTACCCGAAGCTGGTTAAAGCCGTCGAGTTTTGCAATAACAACTTAAATACGGGCTTCTGGGAAGAGGAAGTTGAGCAGTTAGCCGACTACCTCAACCAGGAATACTATCATTTTGAAAAGCCCTAAAACGTTCTGATCACCAGAGCATCAAATAAAGCAGCGCGTTCTAGCGTGCTGCTTTTAAAATTTTGTTTTAATCGTTTGAACTTTATGGCTTATTTTGTCGCCTACTTTTATAACTTTAATATTAATTAGCGTTTGAATTGCGTTAACTTCTCTCTTAAACGTTGCAACTCGTCTGCCTCTGCTTTTTCCAGCCCCTCTTCATAGAGCTGGTCCTGCGCATCTTCTACAATTTTATCAATCGCTTCAATCGCAAAGTAGTGGCGGCTTGAATGCCCTATTTCTTCCCAATTTCTAGGTTTTGCGCGCCACAAAGATTCCAATAGTTGGTCTTTTTGGAACAGTTCTAATGCTGCATTAAGGGCCTTGTTCAGCGGCGCCACAGCTTCAAAAGCCATCAATGGCCTTCCGTAGTCACCATAAAAGCTTTTACGGTGCAGAATGGCCAATTCAAATGCGGGCAACATTGCTTTCAAACCCGCGCTTTGTGCTTCCCTTTCGGCTCTTTGCAGTCTTTCAACGGTAAGCATAGGCGCATCGGATTTCCATCGTCCAAACACAATATAAACATTATTGCGTTCAACAAAATAATGCTTACCGTCATCCAATTTCATCACCTGACTTTTGGGAACGATGTACTCGAGTTGCTTGGTATCCAATTTGGTCGTATCTTGCCAGATCTCCCAGCCGGAACCTAAGCCCTGATCTTGGGTATTTTTGCTGATCGGGACGCAGGAAGAACCATAGTCGTGGCCTTCAACGTAATCCTGAACCGCTATCTGAAAATCCCCTTTTTGAGTAATGGCGGTGACTTGACCGACAATGAAAGCGTCGTCTTTGATGTTGGCCTGAGGAAAGGCCACAAACACGGTTTCGCCAAGCGAGAACGACTGGGCATGGGCCCCGCTAGCGGTCAGCACTAAACTTAAAGTGAGCAAACTTGAGGAAAGCAGTTTTAATACTTTGAAATTAAAATTCTTGATCTTGCGAAGCACGAAGAGAATCCTCTTAATATTTATCGATTTTGTTCTTTGTCGGTTTTAACGGTTAATACATCGCATGTGGCATTGTGCAACACGCTATCGGTGGTCGACCCCAGCAGTCTCTGCCAGCCTCTAAGCCCGTGCCTGCCCATCACTATCAACTCAATGGCATGCTGATCGGAAAAACGAAGAATTTCATCCTCTGGAATCCCGTTGACCAAGTGGGCCCGATGTTCGGACAGACCGTGCTGGCTTAAAAGCTTATTCAGGTTCTGATGGGCATTTTGCATAATCGTTTCGGTCAGCTCCGGATCCCAGACACCCGGCAAGCCGGTCACTGCGACATCTTCAAGAACCGGATAAGTGGGAACATCGACCACATGAATAACATCCAACGTTGCATTGTAAAAACCGGCAAGTTGGATTGCACGAGCCAAAGCCTGACTACTGTGATCTGAAAAATCGACTGCGACTAAAATACTTTGATAATGATGCATAACCAACCTCTTCCTTTAAAATTCCATGTTTTTTATTCACAAATACTGTGGATAAAAGTGTGTGTAAGCAATGGTCAAATCAAAAAAAATCAATAAAGTCTTAAACTTCTGCTTAGTTGCCTATTTTATAGGCATTCAACACTTTTGCAGGACTAACTGGCTTTGTTTCGTCGGCGCTGTTCAATCGTCTCAGCCACATTGTTTCGCAAATAAAGAGGCAATGGCACCTGATCTTCGATAAATTTTGCCGTTTCGGTCTTCATGCTGGCTAATAATGCGATGGATTCTGCCGTTGGCAAACTGTCATGCCAGTTTTCGAATAGTTCACTGAGTTTAGGATAAGCTTCGCGAACATCACCATATCCCCGATAGGCGTTTAAATCGGTTAGGGCCTGTAACTGACTTTTACTCTGTTCTTCGGAGAGCAGGCTGACTTCGGAGGCTTGCCAGTGCCCGTCCTGAGGATAATAAACTCCGGTCTGAAGGTAGACTTCATGCATGCGCGCATCCATCATGGCAGCCCATTTAATGGGCCTACAAGCCTGCTCATTTTCGGGTTTGATGAGCTTATGATATACCATGGCTTCAAGGGACGAAATGCCAATGACGGGTTTGTTCCAGCCCAATGCCAATCCTTGAATAACACCGGCGGCAATACGAATTCCGGTGAAGGCTCCCGGCCCTTCGCCATAAGCCAAATAGTCGATCTGCTCGGACGATAAGCCTAGGGTATTCAGCACTTCATCAATCATCGGCAACACCCGTTGCGCATGTTTTTGTGGCAAGAGTTCGAATATCTGAGTGGTCTTGCCTTGATGCAATACACTCACTGAACAAGCCTGAGTGGAGGTCTCTATGGCTAAAATGGTCTTCATGTTTTTAAGGTCCTGATTCCGTAAAATAAGCGGAGGTATGTTGCTGGGATTGATTAAACTGTTTTTATCTCTTCTGTAACCTGGCCGTTCGTCTTTAATTTAGCAATCGCTTTATTCGCATCGTATACCCAGGGAAAATCCGGCAGACTGTCGCGGATGACGGTTCCATATTGCTTGCTGCTTAGACGGGGATCGCAAAGCATCAACACCCCACTGTCTTCGGTATCACGAATCAAACGCCCCGCCCCTTGTTTCATGGCAATGACGGCTTCCGGCAATTGAAAGTTTATAAAGCCGTTCAAGCCTTTTTCTTTCAAATAAGCTTCCCTCGCCTGAACGATGGGATCGTCAGGAGGCGCGAATGGAATTCGGTCAATCACCACGAGCCTCAAGGCTTCTCCTTTGACGTCGACACCTTCCCAAAAGCTGCTTGTACCAAGTAGAATCACCTTATCACAGAGTTTGAATTGATTCAGCAAGGTTAATTTGGGCAGCTCACCCTGAACCAGCAGTTTGCCATCCCAATGTTGTTTCAAAATCGCATAGGCCTCTTGCAGGGCCCGGTGGCTCGTAAATAGCATGAATGCCCGCCCTTCGCTGGCTTTCAATAATGGCCAAGCGGCACGTAAGCAGATTTTGATATAGTCGGGGTTACGGGGTTCGGGCAGCCCAATCGGATGATATATCAGGCCTTGTTTGGGGTAATCGAATGGGCTGGGCCACGTGGCCGTTTTAGCCTCAGCCAAGCCTAAACGGTTGGCAAAGTAATCGAACTTGTTACGCACACTCAATGTAGCAGAAGTGAATAGCCATGCGCCGCCAATTTGCTCTCTTTGGCGGCTGAACGCATTGGCGACGCTTAAAGGGGTTAAATTCAATTTAAAGCGAGCTTGCGAGGATTCAATCCAACGTATTTTGTTTTCAGATTGGCTGGCATTCCATTCGGCTAACTGTGACTCAATATCCTTGGCGCGTTTGTAGACCGCGTTTAACTGTTTGCCGCGTTCAACAATCACTTTCAGGCTTTCAACCAGAAAACCGACTTGGTTGATCAGTTTTTTCATTTCAGCCTGAAACAAGGCTTCTTTTTCGAGTTGCTCCCACGTCCAGCGCTTTTCCCACTTTCCAAGAGTGTCATTGAGGCTTTTGATCTTTTCATCAAACCCCGAACACAGGTCAGAAATCTCTTGGCTGTCGGGTGATTCGGTTTTTTGAGCGTGTCGAATATCCCGGGTCAATTCCTCAAGCTGTCCACGGCTGATGGTGAAACCCAAAAACTGTGCGGCGATATCCGGCAATTGGTGCGCTTCGTCAAAAATGTAGACATCCGCATCGGGAAGCAACTCACCAAACCCTTGCTCACGCAAGGATAAATCGGCACAAAAAAGGTGATGATTCACAACCAGAATCTGAGCTTCAGAGGCCTGTTCTTTGACCTTAGGGTAAAAACAACCCGATTCTGACAAACACTCAGCGGCTTGGCAAAACTCAAGTCTGGCAGTGACCTTGCGCCAAATGGCATCGTTTTCAGGGACGTGCTCGAGTTCAGCCCGGTCGCCCTGCAGGGTCTTTTCCGACCAATCTCGAATCAATGCCAATTTTTTCCAGTCTTCCCGGCTGTGCTGTTCGGTTGTTTCGGCGATTTCCAAGCGTTGAGGGCAGAGGTAATTGTCGCGCCCTTTGAGCAGTCTGGCTTTGCCTTTGACTCCGCAGGCTTTCAACAAGGTAGGCAAATCTTTTTGAATGAGTTGTTCTTGCAGGGTTTTGGTTGCAGTTGAAATAATGATTTGTTTACCGGATAGCAGTGCCGGAACCAAGTAAGCGAAGGTCTTTCCGGTACCGGTTCCGGCTTCAGCTAATAAGGTCTCATCGCTCTCAATTAGCTGCTGCACCTCATGCGCCATGTCCAGCTGTGACTGTCTGGGACTATAGCCCTCAACCAGTTCAGAAAGCGCACCGGACTCGCCCATAACGTGCTCAATGGTTTTAGGTTCTGATTTTGTGTGTGCAACCATTTAGGGAGCGGCCTTTGAGAGTGAAATTTGGAAAGTGATTATACTGAATCACGCTGAGTATTTTGAATTTCTATTCGCCAAAACGGGAGTTTATATATTTCGTTTTGGTCCGTCATAAAACGCAAAAAAACAGAACGTAGTTCAATTTCCCTCGTCAATTCCATCATTTTTTGCTTGAGAACGGTAAATAATGGTCATTATTTCAATGTTTATAAGGCTTTTGACTGGACAATACCATTAGAAAGCAGTAACATACGCGCTTCAAATTTGAGCTAAAACCGAATCGGTTTTGATTATCTGACCATAATTATGGGATTGTAAAAATGAAAATTTTATCATCATTAAAATCTGCAAAAACACGTCATAAAGACTGTCAAGTTGTGAAGCGTCGCGGTAAAGTCTACGTAATCAACAAAACTAATCCAAAGTTTAAAGCACGTCAGCGTTAAAAGACGACTTTAACCACGGAAATAAAAAGGCGCACTGATCATGCGCCTTTTTTGTGTCTGAAATCTTTATTGTTTGACGGCAAACTTTTCTTGATCCACTTTATTGATTGTCTCGACAATCAGATCGGTATCCACTTTTCCGATAAAGTAATCCGCGCCCATCGCCAAAACTTCCCGGCTGTTATTTTCACTGGTCATAGAGGTATGCACAATAATCGGCAATTGGCGAGTTCTTGGGTTGGCTTTCAGTTCTTTTATGACAGTATGTCCAGAAGCGACCGGCATCTCCAGATCGGTGAAAACCATTGAAATACCGTCCAGGTTTTCTAGCGAATTGATATGATCGAGTAGCAAACGGCCATTATCAAAACTTTTATATTTAAGATTGAGCTGGTCGAAAACCATTCCCATGTATTTTTGAATCGCCTGGCTGTCTTCGGCAAACAAGACGGTTTTCTCGTAGATGCGCGGACTGAAGGTGTGTTGGTCTTCTTGGATGTCTTTGGCCGATGCGAAAATCTTTTCTGCCATGGTTGGCATGGCCTCAATGAGCAATTTCTCGATGTCCAGAATAAAACAAAGCGTTTCACTGTTTTCCAGATAGGTATGGTTGATGATTTGATTGGTGTTGACGTCCACTTTGTAGTTGCCGGCAGGATGAATATTGGCCCAATCTTTCTCTTCCACTCCATGGATATGAGATACCCGCAAACCGACAAAATTATGACTGAAATCGGCGACGATGATGATGGATTTTTCTCGTTCCTCTTCAGTCATTTCAAACCCCATCCATTTTGGCAGGTCAATCACCGGAAGATAAACGCCACGAAGTTCGATCATGCCTTCCACAAGCGAGTTGGCATCGGGAATCTCGGACACTTCATAAGCCCGGGCTTCCAACACCTCGCGAACCTTGAAGACGTTCATACCATAATAAGGCGGTTGTGAATCTCCGCGAGGAAACTGAACCTGAAAAATCATCAGGCTCAACTGGTTGTTTTTACTCAGTTGCGCTGTTTTTTCAACTTGTTCTAGTGTTGTACTCATGTTTTTAACCTTACTGGTAATAGGATTGAAGCAAACGCTTGTATATCGGTAAGCCTAAGGATATACAGGTTTCTAAATTTAGTAAATAAGCCAATTAACATTTACAGCGACTTGTATGGAATTCTAGCAGGCCTGTCTATTTAAACGGACAAAAAGTTCTTAATTGGCTTGAAGGATTTCCGGTACCCCTCAATCATACCGTGTTCCTCTATGGCCTTGAGGTGTTTAACGGTAGGATAGCCTTTATGCTGCGCAAAACCGTAGTGAGGATACAGCTGATCTAATTTGTCCATTTGCTGATCTCGATAAACCTTAGCCAGAATTGAGGCGGCACTGATTTCAGCAATTTTACCGTCTCCTTTGACGATCGCCTGACAAGGACAATCTATAGGTGGGCAGCGATTTCCGTCTACCAATACTTGCCAAGTGTTTTCAGATTGACACATAACTTGTTCAATGGCCCTTTTCATTGCCAACATGGTGGCATTAAGAATATTCAGCTCGTCGATCTCTTCGGGTGAAGCGCAACCGATGGCGTAAGCTACCGCTTCTTCTCTTATCATTTGGTCAAGCTCAATGCGTTTGCGTTCGCTGAGTTTCTTGGAATCGGCCAAAGGAAGGGAGCATCCATCCGGCAAAATCACGGCTGCGGCAACCACGTCACCGATCAGCGGCCCCCTTCCCACTTCATCCACACCGATTACGAAGGAATGAGGGACATTGGAATCCTGTTCCGGAAAATCGAACAAGTCCGTCTGTTGACCATTCATGGCAGATTTGCCCAATCAATAATGGCAGCGGCCGCCAATTCAGACGCATTTTGCTTTAATGATCTGTGCTGTTGCTCAAACGCTTTAAGCTGTTTTTCGCGCAAGCCGTTGTCCACAACCAAGCGGCCAAGATGCAAAGCGATTTTGTCGGCTGAGGCCTCCTCTTGAATCAGTTCAGTCACAATGGATTCACCTGCAAGGATGTTAGGCAGCCCAATCCATTGGGTGGTCGCCAGCTTCTTCATAATCCAGTACGAGATTGGATGGATTTTAATGGCGATGACCATGGGACGTTTCATCAAAGCGCACTCAAGTGTTGCAGTACCGGATGTGACAATCACTTGATCGCAAGCCTCCAGCACAGTCCTTGATTGTTGGTCAAACAGGTAGACGCGGGCATTTTCAGCATATTCTTGAACGGATTTCTGAATGCGCGTTTTAGCGACGGCATTAACACATGGCACAATGAAAATCATATCCGGATAAATGAGTGCTAATTTGGCGGCAGCCTGCATATAAAGGTCAGCCATGGACTCAATTTCGCTGAGACGCGAACCAGGCAATATGGCTGTGATTTGTTTTCCGGATTCAGGAAGATTGAGTTTTTTGCGTGCTGAAATTGTATCGGGAACAAGTGGGAACTGATGCGCCAAAGGGTGGCCAACAAATTTAACGGGAATGCCGTAACGGTGATAATAATCGGGTTCAAAAGGAAACAGAACCAGCACGCCATCCACATACTGCTTGATTTTTTTTAAGCGCTTTTCCCGCCAACCCCACACCGAAGGCCCGACATAGTGAACACTGGTAATCGAACTTTGTCTTAAAGTGGCTTCAATTTTAAAATTGAAATCCGGTGCGTCAATGCCGATGAACACATCAGGCTTGAGCAAAAGCAGTTTTTTTATCAATCGCTTACGGATTCTAAGCAGTTCAGGAAGATGTTTGAGCACCTCAAAAAAGCCCATGACGGATAATTTTTCCATAGGCTCCCAGCTTTCAAACCCCTGTGCGAGCATTTTGGGCCCGCCAATGCCAACAAAACGTGCATCGGGATAGTGTTTTTTTAGGCTGATGATCAGATCGGCGCCCAAAGTGTCTCCAGACGCTTCTCCTGCCACCATCGCGATGACCGGGGCAGGATGTTTTTCTAAGGCGCTTGAAGCATCCATTTTGATTTTAACGGACGATGCCACGGTTTGATGTTTCGAGGAAGTGGATCAGTGAACCCAGGGTGTTTAATTCATCATTCAACTCGCGCAACTCTTCAATCGCCGTCGACAACCTATTCCCCGTACGGTATAAATTCCGGTAGGCCTTTTTGATGAGCTGAATTTGTTCTGAAGTAAAACCGCGACGTTTTAATCCTTCCAGATTGATTCCCCTTGGATTGGCGAGGTTGCCGGATACCACCACGAAATTAGGAACATCCTGGTTGATGACGCTGCCCATGCCGCAGAAACTGTGGGCACCGATCTGGCAGAACTGATGTACCAAGGTGTATCCGCCCAAAATCGCCCAGTCATTGACCAGAACATGTCCCGCCAGAGCCGTGGCGTTGGCGAAAATACAATGGCTGCCAATGACACAATCGTGCGCGATATGCACACCTGCCATTATCCAATTGTCATCGCCAATACAGGTTTCACCACGATCCTGGACCGTTCCACGGTTAATGGTTACATTCTCTCTGAAAGTATTGCCGTCTCCAATTACTAAAGAAGTGGGTTCACCAGCGTATTTTTTGTCTTGGGGCGCGGCGCCGATACTTCCAAATTGGAAAAAATGATTGTTTTTTCCAATCACCGTTGGTCCCTGAATGACCACATGGGATTCTAAAACGGTGCCTTCATCAATGGTCACTTCACCCTCAATCACACAGTAAGGACCGATTTGAACGCCCTCTGCGATATTGGCAAGTGGATCAATAATTGCTGTTGAGTGAATCAATGTTTAAACCTTTCTTTCAGCACATAACAGGTCAGCAGAAGCGATGACTTTTCCGTCTACTTTAGTTACGCATTCGAATTTCCAGATGCCACGTTTGTTGCCAAGGGTTTTCACTTCAAAATCCAAACGGTCACCAGGTACGGCAGGCTGTCTAAAACGGCAATTGTCCACCGCGGCTAAATAATACATTGATGTGCCGTCAGGTTTGACCCCTTGGCTTCTAAATGCAAGGATTCCAGTGCATTGCGCCATGGCTTCAATGATCATGACTCCCGGCATAATTGGATTATTGGGAAAGTGACCAGTAAACTGAGGTTCGTTAAAAGTTACATTTTTATAGGCTTTTAAGGATTCGCCACTTACAAAATCCGTCACTCGGTCAACCAACAAAAACGGGTAACGATGAGGTAAATATTCAAAAATTTCTTTGACTTCCATCATGTTTTTAATATCCAAAGTTATCAATCATAATTATCAGAATCTGTTAATCAGTCTGCTTTTCTTGTAATGTATTAAGCTCTTTTTGGAGAGCCTTTATTTGTTTAGCCATCTTATCCAGTTGCCGTGAACGGACACTGTTTCTTTGCCACTCCCCTACCTCAATCGCTGGAAATCCAGCATAGACGCCAGGTTGCGTTAAATTATGAGTCACCCCGGCCTTGGCCAGAACATGGCTATTGTCAGCCACTTTCAGGTGGCCCGCGAACCCGGCTTGTCCGGCAACGGTGCAATGTTGTCCGAGTTGCGTGCTGCCCGCGAATCCAGCTTGTCCGGCAATAGCGCAGGCTTCACCTAACTGAACGTTATGTGCAATCTGTACTAGGTTGTCTATGATGCAGCCATCTTCAATGATCGTGTCCTCAATTGCACCACGATCAATGGTGCAATTATTTCCGATGGATACGCCACTGCCGATCCGAACCTTTCCTATTTGCGGGATTTTGATCCATTTTCCTTGGTGATTGGCCCATCCAAAGCCATCACCACCAATTACAGTTCCCGCTTCTATGGTAGTTTGATTGCCAATCGAGCAGTCATGCATAATCACGACATTGGGAGCGATATGGCAGCCTTCGCCAATATGCACACCGGCTTCAATAACGCAGCCCGGTCTGATGACCGTTGAATCGCCTATATGAACATCATCACCAATAAATACCTGCTCTCCAATGGAGACGCCCTGCCCGATTTTAGCCGAAGCAGAAACCATTGCACTGCGGGCAACCCCCGGTTCATATTGAGGCACCGGGTTTAGAAGTTGCGCCACCATGGCATAAACAAAATAAGGGTTTTCGACAATCAAGCAAGTTTGCCGACAGGAGGCGGCATACTGTGTCTTCAAAATGACAGCCGAAGCTTGGCAGGATTCTAGTTCTTTAATTCGTTTGCTGTCAGAAAGAAAACTGATATTTCCTTTTTTGGCTTTTAACAAGCTTGAAACCTGCATGATTTCAACATCAGCCGACCCCTTTAGGTCTATGCTAATGCCTGCGGATTCCAGTTGTTCAATTAAGGTGCTTAAATGCATTGCTTAGGCTTATTTGTTAAAGTCCGCACGTTGTTTTTGGCTGACTTGCTGCAGGTGTTTAAGTACATCTTGTGTCACGTCCAGACGGTTATTGGTGTAGGCAATGCCTTCATAAAGGATCAGATCAAATGCCTGCTGCTTTCCGATCGCTTTAATAGAGTCGTTCACCAACGTTTGAAGTTTTGCCAGTTCTTCGTTTCTTCTCAAGTTCAGCAACTCTTGTATATCATTGCGACGGCGTTGGATCTCACGGGTCATCATCGCCATTTCACGCTCTTTCGTCATCTGTTGGCTTTCACTCATAACGGCTTTATTTTTCTGATAATCGTTCTGCTTCTTTTCTAATTTGCTGGCTAAGGCTTTCAGTTCGGCCTGTTGCGGGGCAAATTCCTTCTCAAGATTCGCACTGGCATCTTTGGCTTGGGGTGCCTGCTCCAGCAATAGCGCGACATTCACAACCCCAAGTTTGACCGAGCTTTCAGCTTTTGCTGTTAAAGTAAGCGCCAATAAAAAAGCGGCTAAAACGAACTGTGAAATTTTAAACATGTATCCTTCCTGAATTGTTTCTAAATGCTGTGCTCGCCTTATGGCTTACAAAGGCACACCTAAATTAAATTGGAATGTCTGTAAATCGTCTTCATCGGTGTAGTTGATCGCCTTGGCCAAACTAAAAGACAGTGGCCCAACCGGGGTGATCCATGAGAAGCCGATACCGGTTGAAGTTCTCAGTTCACCGACGTCAAAGGAGGCCGAATCGTCAAATACATTACCTGCATCAAAGAACCAGCTGACACGCATATTACTGGAATCATCAACAAATGGCATTGGAAACACCAAGGCAGCGGTTGATACTGCACGTGAAGATCCGCCGATTGGACGATCACTTCCCTGGGTGTTGTAATCATACTTGTCACCCAATGAGTTGGGTTCAAAACCACGCACAGATCCAATACCGCCGGCATAGAAACGTTCGTAAAACGGCAGACGATCAAAACTGCCTAAACCGTCACCATAGGCCAAGCCCAGTTTGAGTTTCATTGTAAAGTTTTCTGATAGGGGATAATACCACTTTTCATCCATAAATAGCTTGTAAAAAGCGATATCGGAGGAAATTGGAGCGACCACCTGACCGGAAATACTGAAGGTCTGGCCCTTGCTGGGGAAGTAATAGGCGTTTTTAGTATCGTAAGTCCAACCCATGCTCATAATGGCAGAGGTGGAGTGATCGCTTTGTTCGTCAATAAAATCCGAACACACGGTAAACTCATTGGTGCAGATCAAAGTCTGATCGTTAAATTTTAATCCGTAATTGATTCGGCTGTATTCGCTTATTGGATAACCCAGAGAGAAACGAACCCCAAAATTGTTGGTGGTGTAATCCGATACCCCCAGCTCTTCTGCATCGATTTCACTCAGATAGAAGCCTGTTCCGAAACTCACACCATCGGCAGTGAAATAAGGATTAGTCATGCCGATGTCCGCTGATTTTCGCGCACTGGAGGTGTTAACTTTGAAATCCAGTTGATTGCCGCTCCCGATGAAATTACGCTCTGAGACCCCGATGTTAAAACTGACGCCGTCAAGCTGTGAATACCCGACCCCGGCCGTAAATGATCCGGTAGATTGCTCTTCTACTTTAACCACCAGGTCGATTTGATCGGCCGAAATGCGTTTGGTGTCAATATCAACCTTGGTGAAATAGCCAAGTCGGTTGAGTCGCGTTGTAGAACGTCTGACCTGTTTCAGTGAATAAGGCGCACTTTCAAGCTGGCGCATCTCACGTCGAATTACATAGTCTCGCGTTCGAGTATTACCCTCGATTTCAATACGGCGCACATAAACCCGTTCTTTAGGTTCGATATCAAACTTAACCGCCACCGTTCTGTTCTCTTTGTTCAATTCGGTATCGGGTTTGACCTCGGCATAAGCATAACCTTCTTCACTGAGACGATCACGAATGGCATTAAGGGTTGAGATGACTTCACTTCTTGAAAACAGGCTTTCGGTTTCAATGCTTTGAAGTGATTGAAGTTCCTCGGGTGATAAAAGCGTTTCACCGGTGAAACTCACACTTTCGACTGTGTACTGCGGACCTTCGGTCAGGTTGATGGTAATGAACACCTTTGTTTTATCGAGTGAAAGGCTCACTTGGGATGATCGAACTTGAAATTCGGCGAACCCTCTGTCCATATAATAAGATTTGATGACTTCCAAGTCAGACTGAAGTTTGGGTTTTGAATATTTGTCCCCATCTCCAAAACCAGCGGTTTCAGAAAGCATTAACAAAGACTTCAGACGGTCGTCGTTATAGGTGTCATTGCCGACTAGATGAATCGCGCCAATGGTGGCCGGTTCCCCTTCCTCTACTTGAATTTTTAGACCAACACGGTTACGAGGCAGGGTGTCGCTGACAATGCTGACTTCCGCAGCATAGTAACCTTGGTTTTGGTAGCGGCGCTTAAGGTCTACAATGACACGATCCAATTCAACCTGGTTGTATATACGGCCTTTCTTGATTCCCAGGGCTCCTAGCGCTTCCATGAAGTCATCGGTTTCAATTAAGGAGTTGCCTTCGATTTCAATTTCCGCAATGGATGGGCGTTCAACCACTTTAATAACCAGTATGCCCGGTTCACGCTGATATAAGGAGACATCCTGAAAAAAACCGGTTTTATAGAGTTTCTGAATGCTCTGCTGGATCATGGACTCATCCAGATTTTGACCGGCTGAAACAGGAAGGTAGCTATTGATAGTTTCGTAACCGATTCTCTGCGCACCCTCAACCTCGATTTTGTCGACCATAAATGCGTAACTGCTTCCAGCACTGCCCATCAGACCAAACAAAAGCCCATACATGGCAGCGTGTTTAAAATATTTATTTCTCATATCAACCATTTGTAATTCTTAAAATATCATTTGTTAACGCAAGAATCGTCAACCCTAAAATCAATATCAAACCCACTTTTTGCCCTGCCTGCATGAAAGCATCACTCACCGGCGAGCCTTTAACCATTTCGATAATATAGTAAACCAAATGCCCACCGTCCAAAACGGGGATCGGTAAAAGATTGAGCAGACCCAAACTCAAACTTAACAGTCCCAGCAGGCCAAGAAAAGCAATCAGGCCTGACTCAAGCGCCTGTCCGGAAAACTGGGCAATGCTTACTGGCCCGGATAAATTCTGCAATCCCACCTCACCGAATAACATTTTCTTAAGCATGCTATAGGTCATCATAACCAGTTCAAGGCTTTTGTCTAACCCAAGTTCGAGAGATTCAATGATGCCGTAGCGAACCGTGGTTGTATAATCGGCCAGGCGCGCTTGTGACACCTCGACTCCCACACCAAGGTAGCCCTGCTTTATACCTTCTGGAGACAGTTTATGTGAGAGTGTGACCGGAAGTGTAGTAGCTTGTCCATTTCTTAGCAGATGGATGATAACTGACTCATCCGGGAGCGCACGAACCGCCATCACCACGTCTTGCCAGTCCTGAATTTCAATCTGATTAATGGCAACAATTAAATCCCCGCGCTGTAGTCCCGCTTGGCCCGCAGGACTCTGCTCGGACAAGTCGCCAATAACGGCTGGCATAGGGATATTGATGGGTTGAAACCCAAGTGTTTGAAGCCAATTCTGAGAGGGATTGTCCAAATCCAAAGATGCCAGCGAAACATTTTGCAGAATGCGTTGTTGGGTCTCATTACCCATTGATTGCAGTGTCAGAGAGATCGAATCCTGATTGTTGACCAGTGACTTCAATAGCTTTTCACGCACATTTAGCCAGGTGGAGACCGTTTGATCGTCGACCTCTGTGACCAACCAGGCCTGCTGATTTTGCGGCAAGGCTTCAGCCAGTGCAGTGGACGGTACGGGTTGATCGAAAATAGGTTTGAGCCCGCTGACACCAATCAGGTAAGTGGCGGAGAAAACGAGCCAGGCAAAAATCAGATTCACCAAGGGGCCCGCTGCGACCACCGCAAAACGACGATAAACACTTTGGCGGTTAAAGGCTCGAGGTAAATCGGCGGAGGCCACCTCTCCTTCCGATTCGTCAACAAATTTAACATAGCCGCCCAATGGAATCAGACCAATTTGATATTCCGTCTCTGGGCCCTGGCGTTTCCAGATAGGCCGCCCAAAACCGATGGAAAAAGTGACGACTTTGATGTTAAACCAACGTGCCACCTGATAGTGGCCCCATTCATGAATGGTCACCAGAATGCCAATGACTAGGACAAAGCCGATTAAAGAAAGCAGAAAACTCATCACTGACGCACCACCAACTGCCAAAGAAGCAAAAAAAGCGGAACGGCGATTAGCAGACTGTCAATTCGGTCCAAAACCCCGCCATGCCCGGGCAAAATTGAGCCACTGTCCTTTAGGTTCGCCTGACGTTTGAGAACACTTTCGAACAGATCCCCCATCACTGAGAACATAGCGATTAAAGCGGCCGCTGCAGAGACGGCGAGCATAGGCCACTTAAGATCTGGCTGGAGCAAATACAAACCAGTAAAAGAAACCACGAAAGCCAGTAAAACGCCGCCGTAAACCCCTTCCCAGGTTTTACCAGGGCTGACGTATTGTGCCAGCTTTTTACGGCCAAATTTGCGTCCGCTGAAATAGGCGCCGGTATCGACCGCCCAAATGGTAAACAGGCTTAACAACAATAACTCAGCTGAGTACAGCGCCCTTAACTCGATCATGGCCACACAAAATAGATCGATAAACAACAGCCCTAATCCCAAGACTTTCCAGTTTGAGGAGGCACTTTTTTGTCCTTTGGCGCGCTGGAACCGCACCACGAAAACGGTCAACACCGCTACCTCAAACAATGTTAACAGCAGCACTGAGTTGAAGTTGGAAAACCAAATCCCCAAAACACTAGAGCCTAATACCGTTAGTACATAAATAATGCGGGGTAGCGAGCGAGTCAATCCGGCAAATCCGCTCCATTCCCAGGCTGCCATGACAGAAAGCGCCAGCATCAATCCGACCCAAACGGAGTCGGATGCAAAAAATAACGCCAAGATCGAGCCGATTGCCAATACCAGGGCGGTGATAATACGTTGCTTCAGCATGATTTCACCTGATCACCGGTTTTACCAAAACGTCTTTCTCTCTGAGAAAAAGAGAGGATGGCCTCATCAATTGAAGATTCATCAAAGTCGGGCCATAAAGTGGGCGTGAAAAAAAACTCGGTGTAGGCCATTTGCCAAATTAAAAAATTACTGATTCGTTGCTCTCCACCGGTTCGAATCAGCAGGTCGGGTTCGGGCAGACCTGCCAGACAGACATGTTGGCCCAACGCCTGCTCGTCAAGTTCAGAGATTGGGCTATGAGGATTCTTTTCTTGCCATTTCTTGACCGCTTCCACCACATCCCAGCGGCCGCCATAGTTGGCCGCGATATTCAGTACAAGGCCTACGTTATCAGCTGTTCGGCTCTCTGCCAGTTCGATATTGGCTTGAATTTCCTCACTGAACGCGGAACGATCTCCGATAATTTGAAGTTTAACGTTGTTTTCATCCAATTTTCCCACTTCACGTTGCAGAGCCTTGAGAAACAAGCCCATAAGCTTGTTGACCTCATCTTCTGGACGACGCCAGTTTTCAGTGCTGAAGGCAAATAAAGTAAGAGAGCGAACACCCAGTTCCGAACAGTGAGAGACCACACGCTTGACCGCATTCAAACCTTTCTGATGACCGATGAAACGAGGGAGAAGACGCTTTTTTGCCCAACGGCCGTTACCATCCATAATGATGGCGATATGTTGTGGAATACTTAGCTGTTGGTTTTTGGGTTTAAGCAAAACAAGCCCCTGAGCGGATAACCTAGATGAAAAAAACGGCCATTCACCATGGAGAGATCCGATAGATGAAAAGGCCGTTTTATTGAAAAAACCAGTAGATTATGCCGTAAAACGGCGTAAATATCGACTTAAATTTCCATTAAGCTCGCTTCTTTTTCCGCAAGAGAGCTGTCAACTTTGCCAACGATCTCATCGGTAATTTTCTGAATCTGGTCTTCTGCCTGGCGAGCCTCGTCTTCGGTAATGTCCTTGTCCTTTAATAAGGTCTTGATGTCATTGTTGGCATCGCGACGGATATTACGGATAGCTACCCTAGCCTGTTCAGCCTCGTTGCGCGCCACCTTGATAAAGTCTCGGCGGCGTTCTTCCGTCAGCGGCGGCATAGGAATGCGGATCAAGTTTCCGGTGGTTGACGGGTTGATGCCCAGGTCGGACGTCATGATCGCCTTTTCAACGACCGCGACCATTGGCTGCTCCCAAGGTTGTACCGTCAGGGTTCTCGCGTCTTCAATATTGACATTGGCTACTTGGCTAATCGGCACTTCAGAGCCGTAATATTCAACGGATATTGAGTCAAGGATACTTGGGTGTGCACGACCTGTACGAATCTTGGCAAAATTGCTTTCCAAGTTCTCGAAAGATTTCTGCATTCTGTTTTTAGCATCTTCACGAATTTCATTTATCATCTTTATTCTCCTGAGCTTACCAAGGTGCCTTCATCTTCACCCTGAACAATTCTAATGGCGGCATGGTCTTTAAACATATCAAAAACACGAATCGGCATCTTATGGTCTCGGCACAATACAAAGGCGGTCATATCCATTACCTGCAGATTCTTCTGTATCACTTGATCGTAAGTAAGGGATTGGTAGCGAGTTGCGGAAGCATCCTTGACCGGATCTGCGGTATAAATGCCGTCCACCTTAGTGGCTTTCAATACGATATCAGCATCGATTTCCACGCCTCGCAAAGCCGCTGCGGTATCGGTTGTGAAAAACGGACTGCCCGTTCCGGCCGCAAATACAACGATGTTACCGTTTGCCAACTGTTTCTTTACCTCATTGGCATTAAACCCGCTGGAAACGCCTTCAATCGTCATCGCTGAATACACACTGGATGAAAGTCCGGCGCTTTCAATTACATCTCGCAGTGCAATCGCGTTAATGACGGTTGCCATCATTCCCATATGATCCCCGGTGGTTCGCTGGATGCCAGCACCTTGGATCTGGGCGCCGCGGAAAATATTGCCTCCTCCTACGACGATGCCAATCTCAACCCCTAAATCATGCAGCGCCTTAACCTCACCAACCACCTGCTTCAAGGTGTCGGCGTCCAAACCAAACTGCCCTTTTCCCATCAGTGCTTCACCACTAAACTTTAAAAGAATGCGTTTGTATTTCAATGCCATGATTTTTTCCTTACTGAATTTAAGCCTAAGCGTTTTGTAAGAAACTCTCGTAAACAAAGCCTCTTACAAAACGTTTTTGGATACAAAAAAGCCACAGAAAGCTTTTGTGGTTACCCACCAAAAGCTGACCATGGCCTTAAGAAAGAAGTTTGATTAACCGGTTACTGCTTTTGCAGCCGCAGCGACTTCATCCGCAAAGTTGGTTTCTTCAATCTCAATACCTTCACCCACTTCCAAACGAATGAAGCTACTTACAGACGCATCATTTGATTTAAGAAGTTTTTCAACAGTCTGATCAGAATCCTTAACAAAAGGCTGACCTAACAACGTGATTTCCTGAAGGAATTTACGCATACGCCCTTCAATCATCTTCTCGATAATCTCCATTGGCTTGCCGCTTTCTTTTGCCTGTTCGATCTGGAAATTACGCTCTTTCTCAACCATTTCTTGGTCTACGTCATCCGCAGAAACGGCTGTTGGCTTCAATGCTGCTACATGCATGGCGACATCACGTGCCAAGTCTTCATTGCCACCAGTCATATCGACCACAACACCGATCTTCTCGCCGTGCTGGTATTGACCGATTTGGCCATTGGTTTCAATCAGCTCAACACGACGTACTGCGATATTTTCACCAATTTTAGCGATGAGTTCACGACGACGAAGATCAATCGTCTGACCATTAGCCATGGTTTCACCCATTAACGCTTCGATATCCGTCGTGCCTTTTGCCAATGCGATCTGTGCGATTTCATTGGCGAAATCTTTGAACTCGTCACCTTTGGCAACAAAATCGGTTTCACAGTTCACTTCTGCGATAGCCGCTTTTTTCTTATCGTCAGAAACGGCAATTGCAACCACACCTTCAGCTGCAACACGTCCTGCTTTTTTATCTGCACCAGCCATGCCCTTCTTGCGAAGAAATTCAACCGCAGCATCCATATCACCATCGGTTTCGGCCAATGCCTTTTTACAATCCATCATACCTGCGCCGGTCATTTCGCGCAGTTCTTTTACCATACCAGCTGTAATCGCCATAATGTTATTCCTTATCTTGAGTGAATTCGTTAAACAAAAAGGCCCGGTTATGACCAGGCCTGTTCAATTTTATTCGGCCGCTTTTTCTTCAGCTTCTACGAAATCATCACCTTCAACCGCAGTTGTAATGGTGTTTTTACCTTCAATGACAGCGTCAGCCGCAGCCGATAGGTAAAGTTTGATGGCACGGATAGCATCGTCGTTACCAGGAATAACATAGTCGATAGCACGTGGGTCGTTGTTGGTATCAACCACACCAATAACCGGAATGCCTAGATTCTTGGCTTCCTGGATGGCGATAGATTCATTACCTGTATCGATAACGAAAATAGCATCTGGCATGGCGCGCATATCTTTGATACCACCCAAAGAAAGCTCTAGCTTGTCTTTCTGGCGACGCATCATCAGTGCTTCTTTCTTGGTGATCTTCTCAAAAGTACCATCTTGTTCCATGGTTTCAAGCTCTTTTAAACGCTTGATAGACTGCTTAATGGTTTTGAAGTTTGTCAACATACCACCCAACCAACGGTGGTTTACATATGGCATGCCACAACGGGTCGCTTCTTCAGCAACGATATCACGGGCTGCACGTTTAGTACCCACAAACAACACTTTACCTTTGTTTGCAGCAACACCGCCCATGACATTCAATGCATCATTGAATAATGGAAGGGTTTTCTCAAGGTTAACGATATGAATCTTATTGCGAGCACCAAAGATGTACTCACCCATTTTAGGGTTCCAGTAACGGGTCTGGTGTCCGAAGTGAACACCGGCTTCTAGCATTTGGCGCATTGTAACTTTTGCCATGATTTTTTCTCCAATTTGGGGTTAGGCCTCCGTTCACCCATAAAACGAACTCGAAACACCTTAAGTAAAGGTTTTCCAGCACCCCGTTTTATGTCTCGGTAAACGTGCGGATTTTCTGTTAGAATTCCTCTCATTCGAAAGGCGCGGCATTTATATCATATTCCGCCCAATTTCACAATTTAAATCCTACTATTTCGGTTAATTTTTAGCGGTTCACATCAAAGCGATCACACTATGGCAATAAAAATCAAAACAGCACAAGAAATTCAAAAGTTAAGACTGGCGGGACGACTGGCCGCTGAGGTTCTGGAAATGATTGAACCCCATGTGGTTGCCGGTGTATCCACCGGTGAGCTAAACCGTATTATGCATGATTATATGACAAACCAGCAAAATGTTATTCCTGCTACTCTCAACTACCACGGATTCCCGGCTTCCAGTTGTATATCCATTAATCACGTAGTCTGTCACGGCATTCCCGACGACAACAAAAAACTTAAAAAAGGCGATATCGTCAATATTGACGTCACCGTCATTAAAGACGGTTACCATGGCGATACCAGCAGAATGTTCGAAGTGGGCGATGTCAAACCTTTTGCCCACCGATTGTGCCAAGTTGCGCAAGAATGTTTGTGGCTGGGAATAGAACAAGTCAAACCGGAGGCGACGTTATATGATGTGGCTCTCGCCATTCAAAACCATGCTGAACAGCAAGGTTTCTCGGTAGTCAGAGAGTATTGCGGCCACGGCATCGGTGCCGATTTTCATGAAGAGCCTCAAGTACTGCATTATGCCGCACCGGAATTGAAAGAGATTGTGCTCAAGCCCGGAATGGTATTTACCATCGAACCAATGATCAACCTTGGCAAGGCGGCAGTGAAATTATTGGGGGACAACTGGACGGTCATCACCAAAGACCGCAAACTGTCCGCTCAATGGGAACATACTTTGACGGTCACCGAAGACGGCTATGAAATCTTTACTTTGCGAGAAGGTGAAAAGCCGGTATTGCCCGTTTAATTGAATTGCCGTGCTTCTTGCCTGACCATTGTAAAATGAAGATTTCCACCTCTTAAACCAATTAAGCGAGTAACCTTAACATGAGCTCAGCCCCCTCTACGGTTCCCAGTTTTGTGCAGGCGTTAGATCAAGGTAGCAACCCTTTTGAAGCCATACAGGCTGGGCGTGAAACCTTGAAGCAATTTACCGAACATCAGTTTTCGCAATATGATCAAGGGGCCGCGGTAGCTGAGCTGGTTAAAGAGCGTTCCACTTTTATTGATCAAATTCTCAAAAAGATCTGGCATCACTTTATTCCAGCCGAGGTACCGGCCGCCTTGCTGGCCGTAGGTGGATATGGTCGCGGTGAACTGCACCCCTATTCCGATATCGACGTGCTGATTTTGACCGATGAAGCGGCCTGCAATCAAGAAGCATTCTCTCAATTTATAACCTTTCTATGGGATTTGGGCTTCGATGTCGGTCACGCACTGCGCACCGTGGACGAATGCGTTAGCGCTGGTCTTGAAGACGTGGCCACCGCAACCAACCTGCTTGAATCGCGCTGGATCACCGGTGATTACGAGCTCTATGAAGGCTTGATGAACATTTGGAACCGCAGTGATTTTTGGCCAAGCCAGACTTTTTTTCAAGCCAAGTTCGCCGAACAGGAAACTCGTCACAAACGTTTCAACGACACCACCTATCAACTGGAACCCAATGTTAAAGAAAGCCCAGGTGGTTTGCGTGACATCCAGACCGTCTACTGGGTGGCGAAACGTCACTACAAGGCCTCATCCATTAACCAGTTGTTACAGCATCAGTTCTTGACCACTGAGGAGTATCGTGAAATTGAAGCCGCCTACAAGTACCTGAACCGGGTACGTTTTGCCCTGCACCGCTTCAAGAAACGCCGTGAAGACCGTCTGCTGTTCGATCACCAGCAACATATAGCGGAGACGTTTGGCTATCAGGATACCGATGAGAAGATGGCGGTAGAGCAGTTTATGAACAGCTATTACCGTAATGTGCAGAATGTAGTCAAACTCAATGAAATTCTGCTGCAGCACTTCAGGGAAGAGATCTTTAATTCCGGCCAGCCGGAGATCAAAAAAATCAATACACGTTTCAAGACGGTGGATCAGTATCTGGATATCCAACACCCGGAGGTATTCAAACAGTTTCCTTCGGCTCTGCTGGAGATATTCCTGATTTTGCAGCACTACCCGGAAATTGAAGGCATCCGTTCGCATACTATCCGCTCCATCCGCGACAACCTACATTTGATTGACGAGGATTTTCGCAATGACACCATCAATAACGCCCTGTTCATCGAAATTTTCCGTCAGCCTCATGGCGTCAATGCCGCGATTAAACGCATGCACAGCTATGGCATTCTGAGTGCCTATTTGCCGGTTTTTAAGAAAATCAGCGGACTCATGCAGTTCAATATCTTTCATGCCTACACAGTCGATGACCACACCATTTTGGTGATCCGCAATCTGCGCCGGTTTTTTGTGGACGAATTCGCCTATGAATACCCAACTGCGCACCAGATTGCCAAATCCATCTGCAAACCGGAAATTCTCTTTCTAGCAGGCCTGTTCCACGACATTGCTAAAGGTCGCGGCGGTGCGCACGAAGTATTGGGAGCCGAAGACGCACTGGAGTTTGCCGATCAGCACAACCTTTCTGAAAAGGACGGCCTTCTGTTAAGTTGGCTGGTTCGTCATCACCTGGAGTTCTCGGGCATCGCCCAGAAAAAGGATTTGAGCAATCCGGAAGTGATCCATCATTTTGCCGAACTGGTCAAAGACCATCAACACTTGGATTACCTTTACCTGTTGACGGTCGCCGATGTTTGTGCCACGTCTGACGATGTGTGGAACGACTGGAAAAACGCCCTGTTTCTGGAACTCTACAATGAGACGTCAAAGGTTCTGGATGAACGCTCAAGCACGCCGAAAAACCGGGCTAAAAAGGCACTGCAAACTCAGGAACGAGCCAAAGATTTGCTTGCAAAACGTGACCTAAGGTCTTTGGATTATCAACCGTTTTGGGATAGTCTGAACAAAACCGAGTTCTTCAGTCGACAAACGCCAAACGATGTCGCCCGCATTACCAAACTGCTGTATCGGGCCGAACTCGACCAAATTCATATCCATCTCCAAAACCAAACCCAGCGCGGTGCGACGGAGTTGATGATTTACATGCCGGACCGGGATTATCTGTTTGCCCACATCTCGTCGGCCATGGACAAACTCCATTTGAATATCATGGAAGCGCGCATTTACTCCACGCAAACAAAGATGATGCTGGTCATTCTTTACATACTGGATAATGAGTTGCACAGCATTTCGGATAAACAGATGCATAAAGCGATTGTAGAAAAGATCCAACAGCAACTGGCCTTACCTGAAATCGAACCTCACGAGGTTCAGCCGTTCCATAACTCGCGCCGGGTACGCTGTTTTGAAACACCCACTGAAATTTCATTCCACAAAATCAACAAGCACTTGAGCGAACTTAGCATTCAAACCAAGGACATTCCCGGATTGCTTTCCAGAATCGGACTGGCCTTAAAGACCTGCAACATTCGTATTCATGACGCTAAAATCAACACCGTGGGCGAGAAAGCTGAAGATGTATTTTTAATCAGCGATACGCATGATCGCGCCATCACCGAACAGACACAAAAGGATAAGTTAATCCAGGCTCTGCTGGATTTAATTGAAACCTGAGTAAAAACACGGCCTGCCAAAACAAGCAGGCCTGTCTATTTATCTTAAATAAGCGCTCAAGAATGGTATTCAAATAGTTCAAAGGCGTTTTCATCCGGGTCTTTAACAAACAAAGCCTTTCTTCCTGAACGACTTTGGGTGTAGGGAATGCCCTCATTCTCAAGCCGCGTCTTGAAGCTTTCAATCGAAACGACACGTAAAGCAAAATGGTAGTCCCTGCCTCCGTGCTGCGGACGTACTGTTCCCGCATTAGGGTTGTCCAGTTGCATGATATGCAGGCTCTGTTCCGCTCCTAAGTCTAACCAGTAACCTGGAAATCCCAAGTCAGGGCGAGGCAAAATCTCCAACCCTAATAGAGTGCGATAAAATTGTGCCGATTGTTCTGCATCTTTTACCAAAATACTGACATGATCCAAACCTAACACGTTTGCCATAGTTCCCCTTCGTTGCATGATTGTTGTTCTGATTGATAGCAAGCAAAAAACTTTACCATTTTTGCAAAAGATTCCCGAACTATTTAGGATTATTTAGGCTTATTGAATTGCCCATCCAATAGATAAAAACTGCATATTCAAGGTTGTTAAGAAAACTTAAAAAGCTGATTGATGCGAGCAGAGGAGCTGAATACGTCGGATAAATGCCAACAACACAGAAAAGGAAGTGAAAGTGAGAGTGTTCTATATTAGGCTTCACTCCCCGGTCAGGAAGACCAAGGAATGCATAAGATATCAGAGACGGCTACCTGCCTAAAGCCGCAACCGTCCTGAGTATGAGTGTTTATTAATCGTTGCTGTGTAGTGCGCTGTTCAAACCACCCCACAAAGAACCATCTGTGACGATGGCTTCTACCGCACCGGTCTGGCTATGGCGACGGAACAACAGTTTAGACTGGCCAGACAATTCACGCGCAGACACAATCGAGCCATCCGGCATTTTGACCTTGGTACCGGCTGTTAAATACAAGCCTGACTCGACAATACAATCATCACCCAGCGAGATGCCCAGTCCGGCATTGGCACCCAACAGGTTTCTTTGACCCATTGAAATCACCTGCTTGCCGCCACCTGAAAGCGTCCCCATGATCGATGCGCCACCGCCGATATCGGTGTTTTCACCAATCACCACGCCGGCACTGATGCGACCTTCAACCATGGAGTTACCAAGGGTTCCAGCATTAAAGTTCACAAACCCTTCGTGCATCACGGTAGTTCCAGGTGCCAAATGCGCTCCTAGTCGGATGCGGTCGGCATTACCGATACGTACCCCTTCAGGAATCACGTAATCGGTCATGCGCGGGAACTTGTCAATCGAAGTGACGTTAAGTTGATGCGCTTCACCGGCAATCGCTTCACGCAGATTCTCAACCTCAGATGGCAGAACTGGCCCGGCGCTTGTCCATGCAACATTAGTCAACAAGCCAAAAACACCGTCCAAGTTGATTTCATGAGGTTTGACCGCACACTCCGACAACAAATGCAGACGAAGGTAAGCGTCTTCCGCTGACTCTGGCGTGTCATCAACCGAATTGATTTCAACGGTAACAAAATCACTTTTAATCAAACCGGCTTGTAAAGCCAAACAGTTGCGGGCTATTTGCTTGTTGGAACGTGGAAACCACACATCCAAGGTTGCGCCAGTTTTAGTATCGCTATAACGGTGTCCGATTCGTTTGATTGTCATAATGCTACTCTCTTACCTAATTGTTAAAAATAAATTAACCGAGAAGTATACCTGCTCTTGAATCAAACAGAGAAAAAAATCCACCTCAAAAGTGAAATTAAGCGCTTAGGCATGTTGCTCAAATTATCGGAAAACCATGAAGTTGCTGATTTATCTCGATGCCAGCATTTTTTATTTCGAAATAATCAGGAGGGATTAATTATGCTCCAAGCATCAATCTGCTTAAAAATGCTTTAAAATTATCCATTACCTCAAAAAACTGATTAACCCTGAATTAGGATTATTATGATTTTATATGGCATACCCAATTGCGACAGCGTACGAAAAGCTCGCAAGTTCTTAGACAATCAACAAATCAACTACCATTTCCACGATTTTAAAAAAGACGGACTCTCGCTGGAGACCATACAAAACTGGTTGCAGTTTCAACCAATCGAAGTTCTGGTCAATAAACGCAGTACCAGCTGGAAGCAGCTGAACGAAGATCAGAAAGACAACTTAATGAATCAGAGCGATTTAAGTCTTTTATGCGAAATGCCAACCCTAATCAAACGGCCTGTGTTACAAACCGACGATCATATTCTAGTCGGATTCAAACTGGATGAATACCAGGCACTGGCGTCCTGATAACACTTAAGTCTTTTAAAGAAGCCCGTATAAATTATTTTTCTTATCATATCTTCGTAGAAGGCCGTAAAATAGTCTCCTTAACGATAAAAAGCAGAGTACACCATGTCCGAAACCATTGCCCTAGCCCAACAATTGATTCAAATCGATTCCGTCACACCTGATGACAAAGGTTGCCAAAATTTGATTGCCGACTATCTGCGTCCATTAGGCTTCAATATAGAAGCGATGCCGTTTGGTGAAGTGTCTAATCTCTGGGCCAGAAAAGGCGATCAAGGGCCTTTTATCGTTTTTGCAGGGCACACGGATGTGGTGCCAACCGGACCTGAATCGGCATGGAGCCACCCACCCTTTTCCGCTCATATTGAAGGCGACATGATGTATGGACGCGGGACGGCGGATATGAAGAGCAGCATCGCCTGTTTCATGGTGGCTTGCAAACGTTTTATTGGTGACTTTCCGCAACACGCCGGGTCTATCGGTTATCTGATAACAAGTGACGAAGAAGGTCCAGCAATTGATGGCACGGTTAAGGTCATCGAAACGCTTGAGGCTCGTAATGAGAAATTCGATTACTGCCTGGTAGGCGAGCCGTCAAGTTCTAAAAAGCTCGGAGATTCGATTAAAAACGGGCGTCGCGGCTCATTGAGCGGACACTTGACCATTAAAGGCATTCAAGGACATATCGCTTATCCTGAACTCGCCGAAAACCCGATTCATACCCTGGCGCCAGCATTAGAGCAGCTAGTGCATCTGCAGTGGGATCACGGCAACGAATACTTCCCGCCAACCTCCTTCCAGATTTCAAACATCAACGCAGGCACTGGTGCCACCAATGTGATACCGGGCAGTGTGGAGGTTTTGTTTAATTTCCGCTTCTCAACCGAGCACACTCCGGAAACCTTAAAAGAAGGCGTCCATGCGGTATTGGATCATCATAATCTAAACTATGATCTCGACTGGAGTCTTTCCGGATTGCCATTTATCACACCCGCTCAAGGAGAGCTCATCCAAGCGGTCACTCAAGCGACAAAAACGGTGATGGGTTATGAGCCTGAATTGTCTACTGGAGGCGGCACTTCCGACGGACGTTTTATTGCGCCAACCGGTGCTCAGGTCATCGAGCTGGGTCCGTTGAATGCAACCATTCATCAGATCGATGAGCGTGTCAGCATTTCGGATCTTGAACATCTCACTGAGATTTATTATCAGACGCTCGTCAATTTGCTGGCCTCTTAAAAGAAAATCGATTATGACCGAAACGCAACTGCCTCATTCCATTCAGTATTTGCTTTTAGCCTTACAGATACTGGCTTTAGGGATCTTTTTATACTTTATCTGGCCACAGCTCAAAAGTGAAAAGTGGCGAGAAAAATTCATTGAAAACAGACAGGCCTTTTCATTACTGATCGTCTTTACGCTGATTTTGGTTTTTGTGTTCGGCATAGGTCAGTTTTTTGATCTGTTTTTTCCCATCGAGCGCTTGGATCTTCCTAATCACTCTCCCTCAACCCCCTAATTTAGTTGCGCCGACGGCCTCTTCTGACCTTTCTGAATGATTGCCTTAAAGGCACTGGAATTACGATTTTATTAAGCGTAAAATCAAAGTGAAGATTCATTAAATTTAGAAAGGAATTTCATGTCTGACGCTCAAAAAATCGCCCATTCTGTTTTAGGGCAAGACCTGACAACTGAAGATTGTGAGGTGCTGGCCAGCGCTGTTGAAACCCGTCAACTCAGCAAAGGTGAAATTTTATTTGAAGAAGGTTCTCAGGATAACACCCTCTACATTTTGATTACCGGAAAAATCGAGGTGTTGAAAATGTTGTCAGCGGACACTTCAATCTCGATTGATACATTGATGGAGGGCAGCATGTCGGGTGAATTGAGTTTCATTGACGGCAATCCACACTCCATGCGTTTGGTGGCCAAAAAAGACAGTGAAGTTCTGTTGTTGCGCCGTGACCGTTTTGAAGCTTTAGTGGAATCCCATCCACTCGTAACCTTCCATGTGATGCGTTCTATCTTGCGTTACTCTCATATCTTGCAACGTAAAATGAACGCCAAATATCTGGAAATGCATCGCATGGTTCAGAATCAATACACCGCCCAGTATTAATTTTTACAACATCAATTATTGAAGCGTTATACCAAAAAGGAGGCATTTGCCTCCTTTTCATTTAGTGAACTTTAAAGCCCGTGTGTTTAACCATTTAAATGTCCGTTGCGGATGGCGTTGACCACATAAACCGCATAAACCACCAAGGCGACCGTGACCATCACCCAAGTGCTTTCCGCACCGACCAAATTGGTGGCAAACACAATCAAAATGGCCACTGGCGCTATCCAACGCAAATCCATAAGCAACCATTTCATGGCCCCTTGTTCGAGTTCAATCTCAGCATATCGTTGCTCTTGTTTCATCACCCAAGCAACAAACACAGAAATCAGTAACCCGCCGAGAGGCAGCATGATATTGGCGGTTAGAAAATCCACGCTTTCAAAAAAATTACGCTCACCCAAAAAGTGTACGTCTGCCCAATCGTTAAAAGAAAGTACGCTGCCGATGCCTACTACCCAAATTATAAAGCCAAGCAACCAAGCCGCTTTAAGGCGTTTGATATCCCAGTTCTGTTCAAACCAACTCACCGCCGGCTCTAGCAGTGAAATAGAAGAACTGAGCGCCGCCATGACAACCAGCGCAAAAAACAAGGTACCAAAAAACCACCCTCCCGTCATTTGACCGAAGGCGATCGGCAAGGTTTGAAACAGCAAGCCTGGACCTGAGCCCGCTTGCAAACCGTTGGCAAATACAATCGAGAAAATAACAAGCCCGGCCAATAAAGCCACCAGTGTATCGGCAAATGCAATCCACATTCCCGCCTTTACGATGGAGTGTTTTCTTGATAAATATGACCCATACACCATCATGGTGCCTAACCCGATGCTGAGCGTGAAAAAAGCGTGACCCATGGCGGTTAAAACGGCCGCCCAGGAGAGTTTTGTGAAATCGGGGTAAAATAAGAAACCGAAACTCTGGCCAAACGCACCGGTTGTGGTCGCATAACCCAAAAGCACCAACAGAATGAGCAACAGCCCCGGCATTAAAAAACTGATGGCTCTTTCTATGCCGCTTTTGACACCTTTTGCGACGACGATGGCGGTTAACAGCGATAAAGCGCTGTGCCAAAACATCAGTTCATAGGGGTTATGAAGCAGGCCTTCAAAATGTGTACCGGCCTGATCCGGCGTAATATCAATAAACGCCCCTTGCAAACTTTCAAAAAAATAGGCGGCACCCCATCCGGCAACGACCGTATAAAAAGAGAGGATGAGTGCGGCAGCGAGAACGCCATTGAGCCCCAGTAGAAACCATAAAGGGCTGGCCGAATTCTGGCGGGAAAGGTTGGCCATGCTTTGGACTGGATTGGCTTGGCCGGCGCGGCCCAAAGCGAGTTCTGAAAGTAGAACCGGAATACCGATCAACAGGATGCAGGCCAAGTAGACCAGTACAAACGCCCCTCCGCCATTTTCACCGGTAATATAAGGAAATTTCCATAAATTCCCCAATCCAACGGCCGAGCCGATCGCAGCTAGAATGAATATGGTTTGATTTGACCAACCTTCTTCAGAAAGTTTCAATTGACTCATGCATCTTCCTTTATAATTAACCCCTCGAAATCATTATATCAAAGAGTAAAATGCACATTCAGGCCAACTATTCACTTAAAAAACACAACACTTTTAAGATCGATGTGAAAGCCCAATACTACGTCGAAATCAGCCGACAAAGTGATATTGCGACCTTGCGCTCCGATCTGACACTCTCCTCCCTGCCTTGGCGAATTATAGGCGGTGGCAGTAACATGTTGCTTACAAACGATATTGAAGGGGTTTTGGTTCACTGTGCATTCAAAAAACTTAAAGTCGTGAAAACCGATGAAGACAACGTGTGGATTTCGGTCGGCGCCGGGATGAAATGGCACGACTTGGTGACTTATACGGTCGAACATGACCTTTGGGGCTTGGAGAATCTTGCTCTGATTCCCGGAACCGTCGGCGCGGCACCTGTTCAGAATATCGGCGCTTATGGTGCAGAGGCGCGGGATGCGATCACCCGTGTTCAAACATTGAACCTCTACAATGGCCAACGGACCGAATTTCGTAATGCGGAATGTAATTTCGGTTATCGCACCAGTGTGTTCAAACAGGAGTTGGCCGACAAGGTTTTGGTTCACCGGGTCACCTTCCGTTTAAGAAAACTGCATGCGGGTCATCCCAACTTGATGTTCGAGCCCCTTAAAAACGCTTTATCTGAAATACCCAAATCGGAACTCACTCCGAAAATGATCTATGACGAAGTCATTAAGATTCGTCAGTCAAAAATACCGGATCCAGAAATATACGGCAATGCCGGAAGTTTCTTTAAGAATCCAGTCATTAGCCCCGCCTACTTTGAAGAAATGCTCGAGACCTATTCCGACCTGCCTCACCATAAGACCCTGGACGGACAATACAAAATCCCTGCCGCTTGGTTAATTGAACAAGCCAACTGGAAAGGCCAGCGACACGGCAAAGCCAGAGTGTCGAACAAACATGCGTTGATCCTGGAAAACCTGGGCGGCGCCAGTGGTCAGGATATTGTCGAACTGTCGCAGATGGTACAAAATGCGGTGGATCATAAGTTTGGAATCCATCTAGAGCCGGAAGTCATTATTATCTAATCCTCTTTTTAGGCGGGTATGGATAAACGGCTAGAACTCACCGCTAAAAGGCGCAAAAACCTATCCAAAACCAGCAGGCCTGCTGGTTTCAAACACCTTGAACTCGCCGCTTTAACCACCTAAGAACTCTCGTTCTTGATGCCCTCGCCTTGCTTCTCTTCAACTCCCGAATTCAAGTTTAAAGCGCCTTTATCCGCTTCCAGATGCAAGGTACGTGTTGGGAAGGCAATCTCGGCACCATGCGCTTCAATGATGTCGCTGACCTTTAACATGATATCCTGTTTGATTTCATGAAAACGTATCCACTCGGTGGTTTTGGTGAATGTATAGATGAAGAAATCCAGCGATGAAGGCCCGAACTGATTGAAGTTTACAATCATAGTCTGATTCAAATCGATTTCCGGATGCTGTCTTAACATGACCTTGACCGCATCGGTAATCGAATTCATCTGTTTGACGTCCGCATAACGAATTCCCACCGTTTCCTTGATGCGCCGGTTGGTCATCCGCGACGGGTTTTCGATTGAGATATTGGAAAATATCCCATTGGGGATATACAAAGGCCGTTTATCAAAGGTACGCACCGTAGTCATACGCCAACCGATTTTTTCGACCGTTCCTTCCACTTCCTTGTCGGGAGAACGAATCCAGTCACCGACCGTGAAAGGTTTGTCCATATACAGCATCAGTCCGCCAAATACATTGCCCAGCAGGTCTTTAGCCGCAAAACCGATCGCAATGCCGCCTACCCCCCCAAACGCTAGCAAACCGGCCAGGCTGACACCAAAGGCGTTCAAGAAGAACAGAATGGTAAGAATGAAAGCAAGCAGTTTGATGATTTTAGCCAGCGCTTCTACGGTGACGGCGTCTAGCCGTTCGTCTTCACGGGCATATTCTTTTAAGTGTAACTCTAGACGATGCACCAAACGAATCACATACCAACCAAATGACAGAGTCAGAATGGTCGATTTAAAAGACTGGATAAACGGGATCATGTCCACATACACATCGAAGTGCATGATCACCGTGGTCAGTGTCAATACCGAACCATTGACCCAGATAAAAAACGAAGCAGGCGAACGCGCGGCATCCACAAAACTGTCCAGCCAAACCTTCTCTTTTTTCAACAAGCGATAGTGTAGGATTTTCAGAATCGTACGTTGTGTCAGGTCAATAACCGCAGTGACGAATAAGATCCCGGTGACAATCAGAATCCAGACATTATCACCAAACATCGTGACCAGTTCGGTCCAGGTTTGCGTTGCCCACGCCATATTAAATTAACTCCTGCTGATCGTTTAATTGGTTTAGAAGGTTGATTTCGGTGACGGCAGCCTGCCATAAAGGATGATAAGGCAACTTGGAATACGCGATTTTGTCGTGTGCATGCAAACGAATCAAACGCGCATGAGAAAGCGGTCCGGCATGCCAATTCAGTTTAGACAATACTTCATCGGCCGCCAGAGGATCGTTGCATACCAACACCAAGTCGCAACCAGCCTGAAGCGCCTTCAAGACACGTTCAGCAGGCGGACCAAATTCGGCTGCGGCCTGCATGCTCATATCGTCGCTGATAATGGCACCTTCAAAATGACATTGTGAGCGCAATACCGTCTGCAACCAATGAGTAGAAAAGCCTGCCGGTAGCGCATCCACTTTTGAATAAATCACATGCGCCGGCATGACCGCATCCACCCCGTTTTCAATCAGACTTAAAAACGGCTGTATGTCTTTTTGTTGAATTTCCGCAAACGGGCGTTCATCGACGGCTATCTCGGTATGGGTATCGGCTTCGATAAAACCATGCCCCGGAAAATGTTTGGCCACCGATGCCATCCCAGCTTTACGCATCCCGGTCATCAAATGAAAAGCGAGTTGTCCGACGGTCACCGGGTTCATCGCAAAAGCACGGTCCCCAATCACTTTACTGCCACCATAATCAAGGTCTACAACCGGAGCAAAACTAAAATCCACGCCAACTGAAAGCAGTTCGCTGGCAAGCAACCAGCCAATTTTTTCTGCAACAGCAAAACTGTGTTTGGCATCCTTGGCGTGCAATTGCCCCAGAGTACGCATTGGCGGAAGGCGTGTGAACCCGTCCCTAAAGCGCTGCACCCGCCCTCCTTCATGATCAACCGCTATCAACAAGCGAGGATGCCTCAATGCATGGATAGAGGCCGTCAAAGATTGCAACTGTTCAATGGATTCGAAATTACGGGTGAATAAAATAACGCCCGCCACTTTCGGGTCAAGCAGTCGTTCTTTTTCATCTGGCTGAAGTTCCGTGCCTTGAATGTCAATCATCACCGAACCAAGTGACATGGATTCACCCGTTGTGTTGTTCATATCTATCCTTTATTAAGAGAGCTTTGCACGAGATGGTTGCACGAATAAAAATGGTTAAAAATCGTCTGATTTTTGTTGTACCCCAAGGGCACTTCCGTTGGGCCACAACTTGCTAATAGCCAGCTATTAGCTGCGTTTTCCGCCTCAACCAGCCAATTTTTTCCTCATTTTTCTTTCGCGCCCCACTCGTGCAAAGTTCTCATTAAGTACATTTCGGGCTATGATACCCAAAAACCAAAGGGATGGGCAATCTTCAAATGAATGTCATATAGCTTTTATATGCTAACAAAGATACATTAGAGAAAAGAACGGATTCAAAGTATGACAAAACTCATCGGCATCGCCACCCATCCAGAATCAAAAGCGCCAATCACCCAGCATCAAAGCATCTATGTGAGTCGTGAAAACGGACTCGAAAACGACTATCAGGGTTCCAAGAAACGTAAAAACCAGGTCACTTTATTGTCCCTTAAAAGTTGGGATAAAGCTTGCGAGCTCGCAGGAACAGAGCTCGACTGGTCGGAACGACGCGCCAATTTATTGATTGACGATATAGAATTCGACGAGAGCATGATCGGCCAACAGGTTCAGATTGGCAGCATTCTCCTGGAAATTACGGCGGAAACCGATCCATGCGACAGAATGGAAGCCTTGGCACCCGGACTGAAAGCGGCTTTGACACCCAACTGGTATGGCGGCGCACGCTGCAAGGTGTTGCGAGAAGGGCAAATTCAGCTTGGCGACAAAGTCAGCCTTCTCAAACGTTTCTGAGGATGGCGTTAAACCCAGCACCTCAATCTTTTGGGTGGACACATCCAAAGCAACTTTAGCCTCGGTTATGGCGCGCCTTAACATCCAGATGATCACGCCACTGATCGCCTATCAAATTCACCGCCAACACCACCAACATTAATGCGATTCCCGGTGCCAATACCAAGTGCGGCGCAACCAGAAGGTAGCGTGTCCCCTCTTTGATCATATTGCCCCAAGAGGAATCCGGCGCCTGCACGCCCAACCCCAAAAACGACAGGCCAGCCTCTGAAATGACAGCTCCGGCAATGCCAAAGGTCGCTTCAACGCCCAAAGGGGCCAACAGTAAAGGAACCACATGACGAAACAGAATCAACCAGGTCGGAATCGCAAGCGTTCTGGCCGCTAATATATGCTCACGACTACGCAAACTCAGTGTTTGCGCCCTGGCCAGACGTGCATAGCCGACCCAGCCCACCACCACCAAAGCAAATACCACGTTTTCAATTCCCGGCCCCAAAATGGCCGCCAAGGCGATGGCCAGCAACAAGCCCGGAAACGCCAAGAAAACGTCAATCACTTTTGTAATTATACGGTCGGTCCAACCCCCGGCGTAAGCGCTGTACACACCAATGCTTGTGCCGATGATGGCCGAAAAGAACACCACGCCCACCGCCACAAAAAGAGAGGTTTGAGCCCCCAATACAATGCGTTCCAAAACAGGACGGCCCAGCTGATCGGTTCCCAATAAGGCCTGCGTATCAGGAGGCTGCAGAAATTGAGTGAGCATCACCTCATTTGCCTGGTCGCCAATCCAGAAACCAAGCGCCGCCATCAAAACCCAAATCAAGATGATACTGTAACTGACATATCGCAACATCTATGCGTCCCTTATTTACGGATTCTGATACGCGGATCTAGCCACGCATAGACTAATTCGGTCAAGCCGTTAACGGTGATGTAAGCGACACTGATCACCAGAATACACGCCTGCACCACCGGATAATCACGGCGTTGAATGGATTCAACCAACAGTTGACCCAATCCAGGCCAGTCAAACACGACTTCGGTAATTACCGCGCCCCCCAGCAAGGTTCCCAACTGCAAACCTAAAATCGTCACCACGGGTAGCAGCGCATTCATTAAAGCGTGTCTGCCATACACCAGACGTCCGCTTAACCCTTTGGCTTTGGCGGTTCGAATATAATCTTCGTGCATCACTTCCAGCAGCGAAGCCCTGAGCATACGTGCCAGAATCGCCGCTAAGGCGGTGCCCAAGGTGATTGCGGGCAGCACCCAGGAATAATCCTGATCAGCGCCGCTTACCGGGAACCAGCCCAAAAATAAAGAGAAAAACAGAATCAGCATCGGCCCCAGCCAGAAATTTGGAATCGACACGCCCAGAAGGGAAACGCTCATGGACAGGTGATCCGGCCAAAGGCCTGCCCGCAACGCCGCCCAAATCCCCAAAGGAAAGGCAATCAAAACCGCAATCGCCAAAGCCATCAAAGCCAGTTGTAAGGTCATTGGAAAGCGCTCGGCAATCAGTGACGAGACATCCTGCTGAAAAAACAGCGACTGCCCCAGATCCAACTGAACCAGGCCCTGCAAGTAATGCAGATATTGCATCAAAATCGGTTGATCGAGTCCCAGTTGTGCTCTGAGAGCGTTTTCATCCGCTGTATTCGCCCAATCGCCCAGCATCACGGCCACCGGGTCGCCCGGCACCAAGTGAATCAGGAAAAACACCAAGGTGCCCACAATCCAGGAAACAAATATCACCGAGCCCAATAGCCGTAAAAGGTAAGCAATCATGCCTGAATATCCACCTCTGTCCCGGTTTTAACCAAGTCAAACAGTTGCACAATATCCCGGTTTCGCATGCGTATGCAGCCATGCGACTTAGGTTCGCCCATGGGTTCGCTGTCCGGGGTGCCATGAATATAGATATAACGTTGCATGGTATCCACCTGTCCCAGGCGGTTTTTCCCCAGCTCCTTGCCGGAAAGCCACAGAATACGGCTGAGTATCCAATCACGTTCTGGATAATCGGCCGCTAAGGCTGGCGAATAGATTTCACCGGTCAGGCGTCTGCCTATGAATACACTGTTTATTGGCGTCCCGGCACCTATTTTGGCACGGATCACATGTTTCCCCAGAGGGGTCTTGCCAGAGTCCTTTTCGCTGCCTGATCCATTCAAAGCGGTACTGACCGGAAAGCTCAAGACAGTCTTGGACCCCTCAAGCAGTCTTAAGGTCTGGTCTGTTATGGAAATTATGATTGAGTACGACAAAAAGTTCTGCTGCTTTAAAGTTAAATGAATTTGAACCGGCGAAACGCCCTGAACAAAAATATTCTACCCTTGATTGCGCCAGGTTTGAAAAGGTTTCAATGGATTTTTAGCAGGCCTGTCAAACAGGCCTGCTAAAACCCTCCACTCAAGCACTGACTGGCGCTAATTGAATTGACGTTTGAACTGCCAGATACCAAACCAAAACAGCAGCGTGCCCAAACCAAAAAGTTGCAGCAATGGTTGCCACATCAGTTGCAGTGTCGCGCCCTTGAGGATAATACTGTACCCGATGTCAATGTAATAAGACAAAGGTGATAAAAACATCAAGTATTGCTGAAAATCCGGCATGGACTCACGCGGCGTCCAGGCACCGGAAAGCAACAGCATCGGCATTAACAACATGAAGGATACCATCAGCGCCTGCCCTAAATTGCGACTGACACTGGAAATGAATAAGCCCAGTCCGGAAACCGCATACACAAACACCATTGTCACCATAAAGAAGGAAAGCAAACTGCCTCGGAAAGGCACTTGAAAAACATTGCCGATGATTCCGAAAATGCACACCGCCACACCGATCAGAATGATGATTTCAGCGGCCAGTATTTTCGGAAACAGAATCTGAAACGGCGATAATGGCGCCACGGAAAGCTGCTCGATGGTGCCGCGTTCCTTTTCACGCACGACAATCGCGGCAGGCAGAAACAGAGACAACAACGTGATGACGGTCATCATATCCGAGATGGGCATAAACCACGTGCTTTTTCCTTCCGGGTTGTAATTGATTTTTTGGCGCTCTTCAACCATGGGAACCTGAATGGAATCCGGATCCACCACTTTCAAATTTTTCAGCATCCACTGTTGGTTGTACTCGGCATTCATCAATCCCGAATAACTGTTGGCCAGCGTACCCAGAATGATATTGCTGGCATCAAGCTGCAGTTGAATCGAGGTTTGTTGATTGAGTAACAGCTTTTTTTGGAAATCCGCCGGAATTTCAAATACCCCAATTACTTCCCCCTTGTCCAGCATAACATTGGCTTGCTGCTGGGATTGGGCGTGGCCGAGTACATTGTAATAAGGTTGTTTGAGCTGGCTGATCCATTCGCGGGAAGCCTCACTGCGGTCATGGTCCAACACCACCACAGAGGCATTGTTCAATTCCATGCTGACACCCGATCCAGCAATATAGATTTCTGCCGTGAAAAACCAGGCCACAGCAAACAGCAAAACGATATCCCGCGAGAACTGCAACAGTTCTTTTTTGGTTAAGGCATAGACTCTAATCCACCACAACCGATTCATGAGTTCACCCTTTTACGGAAACGCCAGATGGACAAACTCCATAGCAAAATGGCATAGCCTGCCAACACCATGACATTGGTGCCCAGTTCCGGCCAACCTTGTCCTTTTAGAAAACTTCCCCAGACAATATTGAGTTGGTACATCGCAGGTAACAAATGCGCTTCCACTCGGGCGGCGGTCTCCATAGAATTAACCGGCATTAACAGTCCGGACATCATGATTCCCGGAATCATGGTACCCAACATCGTAATCAGAGCCGCAGAAGCCTGTGTTTTTACCATCGTCGACACCAGCATTCCTATGCCGGTGGCGCAACTTACATAAAACAGGGAAGCAGTCAGATACAACAGCGGATCGCCTTTAAAAGGCACACCGAATAGAACCAGAGCCATCCATGAAAGAATCAACAGGTTTAACATTGAAATCAGTACGTAAGGAAGGATTTTGCCGATAATAAATTCCGAACGAGTGACCGTTGAGGCGTAAATATTGAAGATCGAACCGCTCTCTTTCTCGCGCACCACACCCAAAGCCGTGAGTATGGCCGGAGCCATCAGCATCACCAGCATGATCATGCCCGAGCCGGTCGACCACAAACTACTCAGCTTTTCATTGTATAAATAGCGTGTTTCCAGAGTGACCGGTTGCAAAAGTGCCGCAATCTCATGGGAATTCATGCCCTGCTTCTTTTTTAACCACTGCGTCATCAACTCTTGATTGTAGTTGGCATTGATGGCGGAGACATAACCTTTGACTACCTTGGCTTGAAAAGTGAACAGACCATCGATAACCGGTTGAATTTGGACGCGCTGACCCTGTAATAAATCCCGCTGAAACCCGGGCGGAATCACTAGAATAAAACGGACTTTATTTTGCATCATCAGAGGTTCTGCAAGTTTTTCATGGGCTTTCATGCCGCGATAGTCAAAATACCGAGAATCAATAAATCGATGCAGATAATCACGACTTTGCTGACTTTGATCATAATCAACCGCCACAAACGGAATCTTCTCAACATCCATTGACAAACCAAATCCCAGAACCACCATCATCATCGTTGGAATCATAAACGCCATCGACAAATAGAGCTTATCTCGCCAGATCTCGATGATTTCCTTGATGGCAACCGTTTTCACCCGTGACCACTTCATGAAACCTCCTTGCTGTGAGCAGCATCAGAGTGTTCAGTTTCGATGAAATGAATGAACACGTCTTCCAAAGATGGCGACAATTGCTGTATGCCGCGAATCATCACTTGTTGAGTATGGAGTATTTGCTCTATTTCCGAGAGGGTCTGTTCCGGATTAAGTGAAAACAAATGCACCCGTTTGCCAAATAAGGAGGCCTGCTCATATTGTGCCTTTTTTAGGATGCTCAAGGCATCATAGGGACGGTCAACTCTAATGCTGATGACTTGACCCAAATCATCGGCGACCTGTTGCCTTAAACTTTGAGGGCTTCCCTGAGCCACAATTCGGCCACTCTGCATTAAAGCCAAGTTGTCGCAATGTTCTGCCTCACTCATGTAGTGTGTGGTCACCAAAATGGCCACGCCGTTCAGTTTTGCCAGTGAAACTAGGATTTCCCAGAACTGCTGTCGTCCTAACGGATCCACGCCGGAGGTTGGTTCGTCCAAGAAAAGCACTTTAGGCTCGTGCAATAAGGCGCACCCCAATGCCAGACGCTGACGCAAGCCCATTGGCAAACGTCCGGCCAGCGTATCGGTTTCGGCTTGCAAGCTGCCCATTTTTAACGCCCATTCAATTCGTGACTTAAGCTTGCCTCTTGATACACCGTAGATTTGACCATAAAGTTTGAGGTTTTCATGTACTGTCAGGTCTGCATACAATGAAAACGATTGTGACATGTAGCCAATTTTCTGTTTGATGTCGATACCCGAGTCTTTCAATGAGCTTTGCGATATGTGCCCATACCCTTGGGAAGGTTTGAGCAGGCCTGTCAACATCTTGATGGCGGTACTTTTACCGGCTCCATTCGCACCCAGCAAGCCGAAAATCTCACCGGCTTTGACGTCAAAACTGACTTCATCCACGGCCACAAAGTCACCAAAAAAACGACTTAAAGACTTGGCTTCTATCATTAATTCCTTCGGATCAAAAGCAGGGCGTTCTTCGAACTGGATAGCAGAAACTTCAATCGCCCCTGCCTGTTGTTGGATATCATTGTCGCTTTCCTTCTGTCTCCAACGCGCCAGGAGTCCAATAAACACGTCTTCCAGTTCAATCGGTCGAATAAACAAATCATGCACCAATCCAAACTCTTTCAAGAGGTTATTAAGCTGCATTTCAAAGTCCTCTTTGCTGCTGCCCAATGCCACGATTCGCATGCGCTCCCCAATAATTTCAACCTGAGAGAACAGCGTTTTAAGGTGCTGATAAAATGTCAGTGCCTCACCACAATAACATTCGGCCACCCAACCTTTTACATCCTCAAGAATGGAATCGGGCTCGCCTTGCGCAAGCACTTTGCCTTCATAGAAAAAAGATAGGTTTTGAAAACGCTCCGCCTCATCCATGTAGGAAGTGGAAACCAACGCCGTCATCTGTTCATGCTGAACCAGATAAGAGAGTATCTCCCAGAAATCGCGGCGCGAAACCGGATCGACACCGGTGGTCGGCTCATCCAGAATCACCAATTCCGGTTTATGAATCAAGGTACAAACCAATCCCAGTTTCTGCTTCATTCCGCCAGACAGGTTTTTCATCGGACGGTCACGAAATGCATTCAACTGGGTCATATCCAGCAACTGCTGTTTGCGTTGCTCCCTTTCATCTTTGGGCACATTACGTAAATCAGCAAAAAAATTGATGTTTTCTTCAATGGTGAGTTCCGGGTAAAGGTTCAACCCCAACCCTTGCGGCATAAACCCGATTCTGGATTTGATGGTTTCGGCGTCCTTATCGCTTGCCAGTGATTGGCCAAAAACCTTGACCTGCCCCGAATCGTAACGCAAAACACCGGCCAGGATCTGCATGACACTGCTTTTTCCGGCCCCGTCCGGACCAATCAAACCATAAATCTCACCTTGGCTGACGTTTAAATCAACCGACTTGACCGCGGGGTGTTTTCTGTAGCACTTAGTTAGCTGGCTGACTTCAATAATGGCAGGCATTTTACGCTCGTCACTCAATATGAATGTAAGCATCGGCAGGTAAGCCGGGGGTCACTCGATGTTGAGGGTTTTCTTGCAGATACAGTTTGATTACATAGACCAGCTTCACGCGTTCTTCCTGAGTCTGTACCTCTTTAGGGGTAAATTCAGCTTGAGAAGAAATATAACGAATTTCGGAAGCAAACGGTCTATCCGGCAATGAGTCCAGGTAAAGATCGGCCTTTAACCCCAAATGAATTTTACCGATCTGGTTTTCGGCAATATAGCCTTTAAGAAAAACCTGATCCAAGTTAACGATGTCGAACAGGCCGGTGCCACTGTTGATGACTTCACCTTCATTGACTAGTTTGGTGGTGACCACGCCATCGATCGGCGAACGAATTTTCATGTCATCCAAAACGCTCATGGCCTCCATCAGCCCTGCCTGAGCTTGTAATGTCTGGGCTTTGACTGCCTCGGTCACTTCACGTTTAGCCGCTAATTCCTGCCAACCCAGTTCCACCAAGGCCAAGGCCTTACGTGCCTGGTCTACCGCCGTTTCAGCCGTCACTGCTTGGGCGTGCAATGTTTTCAAGTTTAAAGCCGCATTCTCTACATCGTGCTCGGAGACCGCTTTCTTTTTATAAAGCTTCTGCATCCGTTTCAAATCCACCCTGGCTTGCTCTTCGCTGGCTTGAGCGGCTTTTAAGGCGGCTTGAACATGGGTTAATTGCGCTTGTGAGGACTCAATTTGCAATGGTGTCTGCTTTTCAAAAACCAGCAGGCCTGTCTTAGAGGCTTTGTAATTGGCCAGCGAGGCGCCGTATGCCGCGGCGGCCTGAGTGACTTTTGCCCTTATTTGCGCATCATCCAGCACCGCCAGCACCTGTCCTTTTTGAACTTGGTCGCCTTCGGCCACTTTCACCTCAAAGACCTTGCCGGCTACTTTAGTCGAAGCCAGGTGATGCTCACCTTCAATTCGGCCGTTTACTTTGATCAGGTTGTCAGGAACACTTTCCGGACGAGAATTGATGAACCCGTAAAGGGCGATGGCGAATAAAAGACCGACAAAAAGAACACCGAGGCGCGTTTTGGTTTTGGTTTGCATGAACCACTCCATAAGGCTGAATATACGCTGAATAGAAAAAGGGAGGACACTGCGTGTCTTCTAAAGTATACCAATTAAGCAAATGAAAAAACCGGCGATTGGAAATTAAATCGCCGATTTTGTGGACTTCACGGCATGCCATTAAAAACATATTGTTTGCTAGAAACTCTACTTATTCAACCCAGTATCACCCTGCATAAGATTCAATGCGATGCCAGCCCAGATCAAACGAATGAGAACGGTAGCGCTCGCAACGTATGCCTTCCGACCAAACCGATATCCCGGCTTTGCGCATCAAATAGTGTACAAATTGCCTTTTGTCGGGCAGTTGCTCCCAAACGGAAGGTAAAAAGGTCGCTCGTCGAGCCCCGTCACTGATAATTAAGCCGTCCTCTTCTGGCTTTAATTGCTCTAGCAAATCCTCCATTGTCTGACAATATTCCATCTCCTGTGGTGGACTCAATAACGATATTCCGATATTCAGTCGTTCCAACTCCTGGATATCAAGGGGACTGAATCTCGGGTCTGAAAAAGCGGCATGAAACGCATTATGGGAAACATCCTCAATCAATGCCCTTGTCGCTTCAAGAGTACCGATGCATCCGCGCAGTTGAGCTTCTTTATTTAAGGTAACAAAGCAGGCCTGCTCATTTTCAAAATGCTGAAAACTCAAAGGTAAGTTGTAGGATCCGGGCGGTTTTTGAACACCGTGTTCTAAACCGTGTTCGATGCTCTGTTTGGCCACGCCCAAAAGATAATTTTGTTCGCTAACGGATAATGTCATTTATGGTCTCTCCTCACTGATCACCCAAGCCCCATAGCCGACGACTCGTGACTTGTCACCCGCCGTATCACCTGAATTAATCAACTCAAGCATCTGAATTTTAAATGGATTGTCATTTTTAAGTTCCAGTAATCCTTGTATGCCTTTATAACCGCAAGCGCGTTCGCCATTCAACTCCTGCCATTGACCATGATTGACCATCTCGGCTGTTTGTTGGTCGATGTGCTGTGCTTCTTCGTAAAAATGGAAGTGGCTTAAGTCACTGCTGATGACAAAATACACACCCTCTTGTTGCCACAAGGTTCTTAACACAGCGGCAACCTCAGCAGGTTGCACACTGCCATTCAATAATGGCAACACTTTCACGTCAGGCAAAAGGTATTTAATAAATGGAAAATGCACCTCCAGACTGTGTTCCAGCTGCTGAGCATAATTTGAAATTTCCACCTGTGGAAACTCAGCCAACAGCGAATCTCGTAATTTTGCATCTATTTGCAATGCTCCAAGCGGTGTCTCCACGGCATCGAAATCCACGGTGGTGATGCCTTGAAAACCGACTCTGTGGGCAGGCCCCATCACCACAACGGTTTTAATTTTATCTGCCGCTCCCTGCCATAAGGCATAGCCTTTCGCTGCCGTTTTACCCGAATATACATAACCGGCATGAGGCAAAATCAATGCTCTTGGCGGTTCCTCAACAGCTGACGAATCAACTGGATTGACGAACCACTGATCGAACATGCTGTGCAACTCAAATGAATTATTCGGGTAAAACAAGCCCGAAACAGCGGCTTCTTTGATGCGTGGATTGGCATTCATACAAAATCAAACCTTGAAATATTAATAAGTTACAACCATATATAATTATATTGATTTAAGTTTTCAAGGTAACAAAGATGAAAAATGTGGATTTAGAACATCCTTCCGTCATTCCGGTTGAACACTGGCATGCATTAGAAAACGGATTAATACAGTGTGACTTGTGTCCCCGGGAGTGCAAACTTCATGAGGGGCAACGTGGATTCTGTTTTGTCCGTGGCAGAAAAAATGACCAGATGTGGCTGACCTCTTATGGCCGTTCCAGCGGTTTTTGCATCGACCCCATTGAAAAGAAACCGCTCAACCATTTCCTGCCTGGATCCGCCGTTTTGTCATTCGGCACCGCCGGATGCAATCTGGCCTGTAAGTTCTGTCAGAATTGGGACATGTCCAAAGCGCGTGACATGGATCGCCTGCTGGATCAAGCCGATCCCGAAGCCCTGGCACTGGCTGCTAAAAAGCACCAATGTGCTTCCGTCGCCTATACTTATAACGATCCAGTCATTTTTTATGAGTATGCCATCGATACCGCAAAAGCCTGTCGGGCCCATGGTATTAAAAATGTGGCTGTGACCGCCGGTTATATCAGCGAAGCGCCGCGTAAAGAGTTTTTTGAATGGATGGACGCGGCCAATATAGACCTGAAGGCCTTCAATGAACGGTTTTACGAAAAATTGACCGGCGCCAAGTTGCAGCCTGTGTTGGATACCATCGAATATGTCGCTAATGAAACCGATTGCTGGCTGGAGCTCACTACGTTGCTGATCCCGGGCGAGAACGATTCGCCGTCTGAGATCGAAGCCATGAGCCAATGGATCATTCAACACTGTGGAGATGAGGTGCCGTTGCATTTCACCGCTTATCATCCCGATTACCGCATGATGGATAATCCACCGACTCCCAAATCGACTTTGGAGATGGCTCGAAATATCGCCATGAAAGCCGGTTTGAAATATGTCTATACCGGAAATGTGATCCATGCGGATGGACAAGCCACCTACTGTCCAAATTGTCAGCAAAAGGTCATTGGCCGACAATACTATGAAATCTACGATTGGCATCTGGACCATGGCAAATGCGCCAACTGTCAAACGCCCATTGCCGGGGTATTTGAAGAACAACCCGGCACATGGGGCAATAAACGTCTGCCCATCAAACTGACAAAAGAATGAACTTAACTGAGCCAGTCTTGCCTGTAGGACAGACGATTTAAATGATTTTATGCAGCTTACGGATTTTCTTATCGAACCCTATAAAAAATTCCATCGGTAATTCTTCTAATTTCACCTGTTAGGGTGAGGGTATTTCTGAATTTAGCTGCCTACAATACAAACCAAGTTGATTCGAAACGTATTTTGAATTGACTGAAACATTATTTGTTGTGCCAAACTTGTTGTGAAGCAAGGACGGAAAGCCAAGGGTCTTACTCAGTAAGATAGCCGGTTGCCAAATAATAAGCTGTTTGATTTCCGATAACAGATCTTATTTTTGTCTCTTCCCACATTTTTGTGCCTTCAATTTTTAAATGGTCACTTTGACAATAGCAATTCACTTTAGCTGAACACAGGTTACCGAATTGCACTCGACTTTAAAAAGGAAGGTTAAATGAAACATCTTATTTTAAAAACAACGGTTTTATCTATTGCACTTTTGGCTGGCAGCACTTCTGCTCAGGCAGCCGGGGGTAAATGGCAGCAGAACAACCAAACCAACACAAGCAGCACCAGTAGTACGACGACTACCACTTCTCAACTGACTACCTTTGAAAGCACCAGCCTCAAGTTCATGCGAGAAGAAGAGAAATTGGCTCGTGATGTTTATTTGACGCTTTACAATCGTTGGGGTGTACCGATTTTCCAGAATATCGCCAATTCTGAACAAACCCACACCGACAAAGTGGCCGAGTTATTGGTGAAATACAACATCGAAGATCCGGTCAAATCTGATGCGATTGGCGATTATACCGACCCGGCTTTCACCGAACTTTATCACGCCCTGGTTGATTCCGGTTCGCAAAGCTATGAAGCGGCATTGATGGTTGGAGCACAAATTGAAGAGTTGGATATTGCCGACTTGCAAGAACAGCTGAACATCATTAAAAAGACAGATATTACCAACGTTTACAGTAACTTACTGAAGGGTTCCAGAAACCATCTAAGAAGTTTTTATAGCTTGATTCTACAAGGTGGATTTGACTATACGCCGGTGCATATCTCTCAGGAAGAGTTTGATGCAATCGTTAATTCTGACATGGAAACCGGTAATACCAATACCACCGACACGCAAACTGGTGGTAGAGGAAGAGGCGGAAGACGCTAATCTAATAAAGGCTTAACAAATAAGGGAGAGGTTCAGGAGTTTACACTTGAACCTTTTCTATCCGCCTAAGCCCTATCGATTCTGGTAGGGCTGTCTCCAAATTTCAAACCTGTCGTTTCTGCACATTCAATAAGCCGTCTAATCGCCCATCTGAATAAAGTTGATACCCTGATACCTGTTTGCGGCTTACCGCGTATTGATCCTCGTACCATAATGGAACCGTGGCCAGCGTCTCCTGCAAATGAATTTGCAAGGTACGGTAAAGTCGCGCTTGTTCGTTTTGCTGGGTTTGCGTAGAGGCCTGTCGAATCAAGTGGTCAGCCCTTTCATCCCGATAACGTCCGCGGTTGGCGCCATTAGGCGGTATGGCGGCGCTGTCAAACACATATTGAAAAATATCCGGGCTTTTCACACCTACCCAAGCCAGGCTGTAAAGCTGGAAACGCCCCTGCTTGATATCGCTGTAAAAGGTTCCCCAGTCATAACTCTGTATTTTGAGCTGAATGCCTATTTTCCTGAGTTGGGACTGATAAATGGTGGCCAGACGTATCCGCGTGGGATCGTTAGAGGTTTTATAGCTGAGTTCAATCAAACCCTCGGAATTGAGCAGGCCTGCTGGAATCTTTACTTGTTGTAGCAGCGCTTTAGCCTGTACCGGATCATAAGGATAGCCGTTTATTTCCGGCACGCCGCACCAGTGTTCCGGTACCAGCAACCCGCCAGCGAGACGCGCGTGGCCGCCAAAAATGGCATTGATCACCGCCTTACGGTCGATGCCCATGGCGATGGCCTGCCGCAAAGCCTTTTGCTTGAGCAACGCATCCTCGAAGTTGAATCCGATATAACCAAAATTGGTGCCGCTGTGCCAATCGACTTTCAACTCGTCCTGATTTTCGGCGTAGTTCACCAGCTCAGGCGACAGGTCATTTTGAACGATATCCAACTCGCCCTTTTTCAGCTTTAGAATTCTGACGGTCGCGTCTTTGACCGGAATAAAATGCAATAACTGGGCATCCGCCAATCTTCTTACAACCAACTTCTGTTCATTAACGGAAACAAATTCACAAGGCCCAGAACCGACAGGTTGCTGGTGGAACGGATGGTTTTTTTCGATCAGGCTTTTAGGCAGAATACCAATCACCAAACGGCCGACAAACAATGGGTCCGCTTCGGAAAGCACGAAATCCACCTGAGTGGCGTTGATCAACTCCACTTTGCGGATGCCTTTTAGCGAGCCACGATGGGCAGAACCGAACTGAGGATCCAAGACACTGCGATAAGTCGCCACCACATCTTCGGCGGAAAGTGTTTCGCCATTGTGAAATTCGCTTTGATCCGTCAAAGTGAAACGATAACGGGTTGCACTGATGGACTGCCAGGTCGCCAAATCGGGCACGGGTTCAAAACGCTCATCAAAATCGATCAATTGGCGATACAGCAAACGGTTGACTCGACTGGAGAGCGCATCGGTGGCTTTGCGTGGGTCGAGCATTCTGGGCCTGGACGAGACCCCCATGCGAATCACTTTTTCGGAAGAATTCGTGGAAGCACATCCGTTCAGCCCTGACAAAATCCCGAGTACGGGTGCGGTCAGGGCTGTTTTAATCAAACTTCTGCGTAAAGGCAAAGCCAGCCTTTCGCCTTGATTACAACCAAACCGATTCACTTAGTTCGGTTCGCTCAACAATTCGTCATACACCGCCAAGTCCTCTGCTTGCAGGTCACCCACGGTCGCTTCCAGGTTCAAACGATTCAGAACCTGTGCATGCAGAGCCTCAACCAGATTACGTCGGGCATTAAAGAAATTGGAACGTGCCGTCAAGACCTCAAGCAGGCTTTTCAAACCCACGCGGTAACTCTCTTCCGCCGCATCCAAAAACGCACGGTTGGAATTAACCGCTTCCCGCAAAGCGGCAATCAGACTCTGGCCGCGTTCCACCGTTCTGACTTGAACACGCGCATTCAAACGCGCCTGTTCACGACTGTCACGTAGCGCCTGGTTGGCTGACTGGTACTGATAACGTGCTTGACTGACTTTGGACGAGGTGCCGCCGCCTGAATACAATGGAAGACTCACTGATACGCCGATTTGAGTATTCTGATTATCTGAATAGATAGTGGTCGCGGAATTAGTGTAATTAGAGTAGGCGGTATCCGACACCTTGGCCTGAAGCCCAGCGGTCGGCCAGTAACCCGACTTCTGCACCTCAACCTCTTCACCAGCCGCATTCAATTGCGCTTCAACCTGTTTGACCGTCAGGTTATTGGTTTGCGCCAAATCTTCCCAGTAGGCCATGTCTAATTCGTCTTGGGGAAGCGGTACCTGTAATGCCAGCACCTTTAAAGAATCCACCGGTTGACCGGTCAGCTTCAAAAGCTCTTCTTTAGCCACATCCAGACTGTTCTCGGAATTGATGCGGTTGGATTTAGACAAGTCATAACTCGATTTGGCCTGCAACACATCGGTGCGACTGGCCAGCCCTACTTCGGCAGAGGCCTGAGCCCGTTCCCACTGAATCTTATCGGCTTCTTCCTGTGCCAAGGACAAAGACACGTCCTCTTGAGCCAACAGCACTTTGAAGAAGGCGTCTGCTGTACGCACAATCAGGGACTGTTCTGCCTCACGAATCGTGAACTCCGCTTGTTGCAGCGAATATTTAGCCTGCTCGTATCGCGACCAGGATGCGTGGTCGTACAAAGACTGATTCAATGTCAATGATAAGGTACGGGTATTCACGTCTCCGCGGTCGAAATCCTGATCACTTTCATTAATAAAATAAGAACCGTCTGCACTGATTTGAGGTAATAGTGGCGAACGAGCGGTCTCCACAACCTGCTGGTCGGCTTGATATTGGGCGCGCTGCTGGGCAATTTTGGCATCATGGATCACGGCCATCTGATAGACATCCAGCAGGCCTGCACTCGGAGCGGCTTGCAATGGCAATACAAAACCGGCAAACAACCAGGCTGGCAGCGATTTTTTGCATAAAAGACTATTTCTTTTCATCGTCGTTCCACTCCTTGAATGGGTACTTACTTAAACTGATATTGTAATAACGAACCACCTCGGTGACTTCACGCCCGGCCCAATCCGGAATGGGTACTTGATCGGCTTCCGAGGTCATCTCAACTTCCGCAACCACCAAGCCGGCATTGTCTCCCAAAAACTCGTCAATCTCCCAGGTATGGGAATCGTGTTTAACCAAATAACGAATTTTCTCAATCACCGGCCCGACAGTCAGGGTGTTTAGCATTTTCTGGGCGTCTTCCAATGGAATCGAATATTCATATTCGTCACGGCTTAAGCCGATTTCCAGGCTTTTGATGTTCATGTTCGCCTGTTCGCCTTCAATACGCACCCTCACCGAACTTTTTGCTTTGTGGTCGGAAATGTCGTTCAGATAGCCTTGCGCGAAATGGGTTTGCTTAAAAGCCAACGGCTTCCAATCCTGGTTCTTCAATAAAAACTTACGTTCTATTTCTCTTGCCATAAGGGTTCTATTTCTACTTAATACTGAAAGTGTTTAAAGGTCAATGTGCATAGACGCCGGTCGAAAGGTAGCGGTCACCGCGGTCACACACGATGGTGACAATCACCGCATTTTCGGTTTCCGACGCCACCTCAAGCGCAGCGGCCATTGCACCGCCGGATGACACACCGCCAAAAATCCCTTCCTGTTTGGCCAACTGACGCATGGTCTGTTCGGCTCGGTGTTGCGACATATCAATAATGCGATCAACACGGGTAGATTCATAGATTTTAGGCATGTATTCGGCCGGCCAGCGGCGGATTCCGGGAATAGACGCGCCGTCTTCGGGTTGCACGCCCACGATTTGAATATCCGGGTTCTGTTCCTTCAAATACATCGACGTGCCCATAATCGTGCCCGTGGTCCCCATGGCGCTGACAAAGTGGGTGACTTTGCCGTAGGTGTCTTGCCATATCTCCGGGCCTGTGGACAGATAATGCGCCAACGGGTTATCCGGGTTAGCAAATTGGTCAAGTACAATGCCTTTACCACTCTGCTGAAGGCTCATCGCCAAATCACGCGCGCCTTCCATCCCTTCTTGTTGCGACACACTGATCAGCTCGGCTCCGTAAGCCGCCATGGAAGCCTTACGTTCCATGCTCATATTGTCCGGCATAATCAACTTGAGTTTATACCCCATCAGCGCACTCGCCATCGCCAGGGCAATACCAGTATTGCCGCTGGTCGCCTCTATCAAAGTGTCGCCGGGCTTTATCTCGCCACGCAATTCGGCTTGTTTGATCATGTTCACCGCCGGACGGTCTTTGACGGAACCCGCCGGATTATTGCCCTCTAATTTCGCCAACACCACGCTATTGGTTTCAGAATGAACCATACGCTGCAATTGCACCAAAGGGGTATGTCCCACAAAATCCATTAAGCTTTTAAACTGCATCTGATTTCCGTTTGATAATTTGAATGATTCCCAGATTTGTCTGTCTATTATGACATTCCTTAAAGCCGCTGGCAGGGCTTTATTGTGATTTTTAGCTTCTGGAAAAGGCACCAAAACCAGAAAACCCACACAATGAAAATTTTGTCTTTATGGATTCACTGCCGGGTCTTCAAGCCAATACCCGTCCAGGCGTTTAAACCAACCCTTTAACCAGCGCTGTTCATTTCGCTCTTTGGGTGCCAGTTGCGTTCTTAAGGTGAGTCGCTGTTTTGCCGCCTTTACAAACTCCTGAACCGTGTGTTTGCTTGAAAGGGTTGTTTTTTGCGGTGTTGACATCTGTCTTAAAACCGAGATCAAGCCCCACTCCTCATTCTGATATTGTTCTTCCGCATTGCCGCCTATGCCTTTGAAATTAAAGTAATCAATGGCCGCAAAGGTTCCCTCTTTACTGGCCATCAACAGCGACAACTTATGGCTTAAACGTATTTGTTCTTCTCTAGCCAAAGCGGAAAGTCTATTCAGCCAACGTGTTTCAAATGCCTGAACGATAAACTGCGCCTGCTGACTTTGAGTCTTAAACAACCAATCCCTGAGTTCCGTCAACTCCCGGCCAGACCAGGCCTGCTCAAACTGGGATTTGCTTTGCCAAGGCGCGTGCAAGGGTTGCAGTTGCTGAAGCCATAAAGGCGGTGCAACCTGCCTAGAGACAAACGCCAGCATGTCGGGAAAGGATTCAATAAAGGGAGGGTCAATACCAGCAGGAAACCAGATGAAATGACCGATGCCGAAAGAGGGAAAGGCCTCGCCTTTGCCCCAGTAGGTCAGATAACGTGGATCACTCGCGCACTCATTGGCATAAATACGCTGGCCAATCCAACGGTAATCCTCAGGAGTCAATGAAGCGATCGCATCCGATATCGGTTGTGGGGTTGGCGAAGTGATTAGCCCGGTGAGAGAGTCAGCCGTCGCTTGAACAGGACTGGGACTGGTGACCGCCACACTGACAACGAGCACGGCAACCAGGCCAAAACAGCTTGACCTGAATTTAAGGTCTTGCACCCAACTCACTCTGAATTCCAACAAGCCGCTTACAGCTTTAACCTAAGCGCGCCGCAAGCAAACCATCCATTTTCTTGATCATGCCTTTGTACATCAGCATCAGGTCTTCAACCACGGATTCCTGAACGCAAGGCATCGCCAAAAGCACCTCCGACCAGCGGCTCAATTTGGGACAGTTTTCCAACAAATCCAGTCCGGTCAGGTTCTTGACGAAACACAGGCGCATCAACATCGGCGCATAGGCGGCATCAATCATATTGAATTCTTCGCCGTTGAAATAAGACCCGCCGGAATGCTGCGCTTCCAGCTGACTGAGTTTTTGCTGAATCAGTGCCTGTTTTTCTTCCAAAACCGCTTCATCTTTTGTGGTGATCAGCGCATGCATGGCAAACAAAATATCGCTGCCGAAACTGATCCACGCCCGGTTCTTGGCCTTAAGCAACGGATCGCTGGGTTGCAGACTGGGCGGCGTGATCTCATCCACATACTCCTGAATCACCGACGACTCAAACAGCACATCATCGCCCACCTTAAGAACCGGCACCTGCCCAAGAGGGGAAATCTCCTTGAACCACTCCGGCGGATTGTTCAAATCGATGTAGGTGATGTCAAAGTCCACCTGCTTTTGCTTGAGCACAATGACCGCGCGTTGCACAAATGGACACAACTTGAAACTGATTAACTCGAGTTTGTGAGACATGGATTTCCCCTCATAAGTAAGTTGAACAATCATGATACTGAGTCAAGCAAGAAGTGCAATGCTTATGCGTTAATCTTCTGCAGAAGATTCATCATGCAAAGGTGAGTTTTGGAGATGAATGAATTAAAAAACCTGACTGGTTTCAGACCACTTCAGTTGAAACTGAACAGGCCTGTTGATTTTTCTGCCCCCGCTTCAATTGGCCAATATCACCTTTCCGTTCGCACACATCGAAATCATCGCCTCCCAAATTTCGTCCGAATTCATTCCACTTTTATCCGCCAACAAGGACATCACAGCCTTTTCAAGCGGTTTACCAGCTTCGATATCAATGACGGCCACATGAATTTTTGAGAATATTTCCTCTAAAACCCTCTTTGGAAGCTCCTCCCCTGTTACGCTTTTAAAGTGAAATTCCAACAGGCTCCGGGTTTTTGATATAACGTCCCGTTCAAGGTCAGTTTGAGGAGTATCAATAATATGGGTGCCATTGATACGACTCATCTCAGTCAAGTTTTTCAGCTCTTTCGTGATCTCCAGAGAGGCCTCTGAGTTGGTGGCGATGATGTATCTGTCGCCTTTAATGTTCTCGCTACAGAATTGAACAATGAATTGCCTTAACACAGATGAATACTCTGAAACACAACAATCCGACAAACTCAAAGTGTGTTTGGCCTGAATAAAAAACCGTCCATGAGAAGTCATCAGAACCAAATCATCAATGGCGCTGTTGGATTCAAATCGCAGTTCATCAACGAATATATCCGGCGTTACCCCCAAAGCCGATACACTGGGGACCTCATAGAGGATATGCACCATCAGAAATGCAGCCACCCGATGTAGAAAATCTGTCTCAATATTCACACAACCTCACCTCCTGAAGCCATCAATGGCCGCATAGGGTTTTATTAAAAACTCTCTAAGTTTAAGTCGCTACGCGATAGCGCACTCGGTATGAGAACATGGTTAAGCATGGTTCACTGACCATTGGCACAGTCTGTTTTATAACAGGTGCAACGGCTACAAAAGTAATTCCACGCTTTTTACAACATTTTGGCTGAAGCTAAATTGATAATTTCTTTTGCCTGAATATCAATTCCCTTGTCAAATCGGCCTCATTAAAAGGCACTGGATGACAACCCTGTAATATTACGTAAAACTACAGTTAAATACTACAACAAAAAACAAGGGATATAGAAATAAAATACGTAGCAACAAAGATTTATAATCTTTAATAGGCAGATTTGGAATGACAAAATCGGCTGTGAATGCCGCTTAGTCAAGGAAAGGCGGGTTAAATTTTGTCAAGTTTGACCATTTAGGAAAGGAGGCACTATTTATTATAATTTTTGCGAAATTTAAGGATAGTGTCCCCTTTTCCCCTAAAAAAATAGAAGCACGATTACGCCCACGTTGAACAACATGGTTAGGCACCAAGTAAGAAAAATCTAGATTTACGGGGCATGAAACAATCCTAGCTTAGCGCGGTAAACAATTAATGTTATTCAAAAAAAGGCTTTGACACCTTTTTCCCACTGGTTATGTATTATCACTGAAGCAACTTATTCAAAAATGCACCAATAACGATACCAAGCAACCCGAAAACAATGCCTATATATGTTGCGCGGTTTTGTAGTTTGACAAGGCGAACTTGAAGCAGATGCTCTGCAACGATTCTTTTTGAAGAATCTCCTGTTGAGCCGGTCTCCTCCTGGATCACTTTAGCTAGCTCCCAAGAATCCATGCGGCGAAGTTTTTTTTCTTCATCAGTAAAATGTTTAAACCAATAGTCATATTCATCATTTGCAAATAGAGCTTTGAATCGGTCGGCAATCGTCATACGCATTTTGACTCCTTTGACTATTTGATGATATTGCTCACATAATGTTTAAGCTAACCGGCCGCGCGTGAACGCGGTCGGGTTGAGTGAATTGTTAGGCTTAAATTATTTTTCCATGAGGATATACCATGGGAATATTGAATTTGATTCTAGATTCACTGCTATGAGAATCTGTCGTACTTCCATTTGCGTCTAAGCCAATTGATGCAATAGATATTTTTAAGCCTCCTCCTGTTTTTTCTCCAGATTCAGCTTGGATTGCAACGTCAAACTCAATAAGCTCAACCAAAGGAAGGTCCTCTTTGTAATTTTCACTAACTCTGCCGTAAGCTTTAGCTTCTTTAGAATATGCTTGTACAGCATTAGGGTTTACAAATGCTTCGGAGCTACCAAGCTTAGAATTTGCCTCATCAATTCCTTCCGCTATTTGTACAAGAGATTCTGTAATGAATTCTTTTAATTCCATTCTTTATCCTTAAATATGTGGCTAACGTTTGAGTTCACCCGAGAGGAGCCGCGCAGCGGTGACGAATCGGGTGGAACGATTTATTATGCCCTATGTGTGTCGCAGACGCCTTGCATCCGTCATCCACCACTCCAACATATCCCAATTGTCTAGGTCAGTTGCTTCATTACCCATGCTTCTTCTAATTTCTAATAGGAATGTTCCAAGAAGACCCAGCATTTCTTTTAGATCGCTTTCATTTGGATTCTCTATATCATCACCCTTTGAGTAAAAATACTGCATTAGATTGTTATATGAACGAACAACAGAGTCTGAACCCATCAGGGACATTTTAAAGCCTAGCCTACGGTAATCTAGCGATAACATTTGTGAGATAGCTACATTGTTTTTATCTTTACCCTTGTTCTTTTTATCCATCCCCCAGGCTGTATCTGTCATCAGTAGGATTACGAAAGGCTCTAATATCTGATTATAGATATTTACCCTGTCATCTCGGAGCTTGTCTTCTAGCTCAATTTTCCTTTCAATACCCTTCCTTAGTTTCCACCCAATAGCCGAAAGTATAATTACTAGAACAGGTGTAGATAGCGCACCTAAAGCAGTTACATAATCAATCCAATTTGGCTCTTCCATTATCTTTCCTTAGGGGCATAACATTTAGTATAAGGCACTAATGCCTTGATATACGATATTCAAAACTGATTCAGGCACTGTGGCCTTTATATCAATTTAACCTTTCTGTCACTTTGACAGTGTTAAACGGTATTAACGCGGAATAGCTGTATAGGTACGTAAAATTTACTTTTTAATACTATAGCAAATAACTAAGGCTTGCTAGATGAAATGCGCAGAAATAACAATCGGTAATGTTTGAAGGCAAATTCGGGTGGAAAAAGCGGCTATGAATGCCGCTTAGTGAGTGAAAGGTAAGTTATATTTTATCGGCTTTGACCAGTTCGGTGAATTTCTGGTAAAGCGTATCGTGGTCCTCTACCCGATCGGGGTCGGTGATGATGCAGTCCAGCGGACATACGCTGATGCAGGTCGGTTGGTCATAAAAACCGACACATTCCGTGCACAGATCCGGATTGATTTCATAGATTTTGTCACCCATGTAAATCGCCTTGTTCGGGCATTCCGGCTCGCACATGTCGCAGTTGATGCAACCTTTGATGATTTTAAGCGCCATCTAGATTCCGACCCTTAAGCCTGTTTGGCCGCCGCACGCTTTTCAGCGTCCTTGGCGTCCTGCTGCTGTTTGACCTTTTTGGCTGCGGCATCACGTTTGACGTCTCCGCCCCAAGCCTCATTGCGCATCAGCAAACCGAACTTCAAGGTTTCGACATCCAAGTCTTTGAAAGGGTTGGGGATTCTCACCAGCCAGCCGGAGCCTTTGGCGCAATCCACGACTTCATCATGATGCGTCTGCATGTGATCCAACACCATGGTAACGTTTCCGGCCGGACTCATGATTTCAATGGAATCGCCGACGCAGAATTTGTTTTTGACGTCGATTTCCAGCATTGAGCGACCGTCGCGTTCAACCACATCCACCACCTCGCCGACAAAACGCTGGCGATCGGATTTGGAAACGCCGTACTCGTAGTTCTGGTATTCGGAATGCACATGGCGGCGCAAGAAACCTTCGGTATAACCGCGGCTGGCCAAGCTTTCCAACTCGCCCAACAAGTTCTGGTCAAACGGCTTGCCGGCCACGGCATCGTCGATTGCCTTGCGGTACACCTGTGCGGTACGTGCCACGTAATAATGCGATTTGGTGCGCCCTTCGATCTTCAGGGAGTGCACGCCCATGCCGACCAACTCAGGAATCAATTCCACCGCACGCAAATCTTTGGAGTTCATGATGTAGGTGCCGTGCTCGTCTTCAAACGCCGGCATATATTCACCCGGACGCCCTTCCTCTTCCAGCAACATAACCTGGTCGGTGGTTTGCCCAACGCCCAAGGTCGGTTCCACCTCAGCCTGTTCGCCAGTCAGGTCGGTGATGTTGGAGACATTCTCTAACGGAATGCCGACGATGTCGCCGCTTTCGTCTTCCTTGCCTTCATAGGTGTTGTAGTTCCAACGGCAGGCGTTGGTGCAGGTTCCCTGGTTGGCGTCACGTTTGTTGATGTAACCGGAAAGCAGACAGCGGCCCGAATAGGCAATACATAAAGCGCCGTGTACGAAAACTTCAATTTCCATTTCCGGAACCGCTTCGCGGATTTCACGGATTTCCTGCATCGACAGTTCACGCGACAGCACCACACGGCTCACACCCTGGTTGTACCAGAATTTGACCGTTGCCCAGTTGACGGCGTTGGACTGCACGGACAGATGGATTTCCTGCTCCGGATAGGCTTCATGCACCATGGCGATCAGACCCGGATCGGACATGATCAAGGCGTCCGGTTTCATCGCGATAATCGGCGCGATGTCTTTCATGTAGGTTTTGATTTTGGAGTTGTGCGCGGCGATGTTGCTGACCACATAGAATTTCTTACCCAGTTCGTGGGCGCGGTTGATGCCCTTCTCCAAGGTCTCTTCGTCAAACTCATTATTACGCACACGCAAGCTGTAACGCGGCTGTCCGGCATAGACTGCATCAGCGCCGTATGCAAAGGCGTATTCCATGTTTTTTAATGTGCCCGCGGGCGATAGTAGTTCCGATGTAACCGGTAACTTAAGGTTGTCTGCTTCCAAGGCAAAACTCCTAAAATAATAAGTTTGAAAAAAGGGAGAGGTATTTTACAACAAATCGGATAATTTTTCCTGCCATAACAACCGTTTATCCTCTAAGGTTAATCGGGCATTGGCGGGACTGGTTGACGGCAAGGTCATTAAGGTCAAATCCGACGGCAAATTCTGCTTGCCATAAACATGGCGCCGGAACAGCGTCTCAGCCGATTTACCATTAAATACAATGGTTTTTATATGGGGGTGATGTTTAAAAATCCAAGTGAAGTCATTGGCCAAAGGTTTTTTAATGGCGCTGTCAAGGCTGCCTGAACGCTCGCAACTGGCTAATACGTCCCATAGCAGAATTCCAGCCGATTTGAGTGCGTGGATTTTCTGTTCCACCGTTAACAGCTCTTGACCCAATAGAGCCGATAAAATCGGCCAGAAGGCGTTTCTTGGATGTGCATAATAAAAAGATTGATTCAATGATTCGACACTGGGCATGGTGCCCAAAATCAATAGCTTGGCGCTATCCGGAGCATCCGGAACAATGGGGTCAAACCCGTTACACACATCCATTTAATTTAAAACTCCTTATGTAAAACAATGATAACGACGATGATAACGATGAAAATCACTTTTTCTTGCCGCAATCCTACGTTCGTTTATCAAGGGTGCGCGGCTGGTACTGACGGCCCAGTTCAATGATTCGAGGCTCATTCATTTTCACCATAAAAGACAGTTTATTGCCTGTCATAAAACCCACAATGCCACAACTCAATAAATTCTATAGAAAACAATGCATTAGCATCAATAGCAAGAAATGTAAAACATGCTATTATAGCTTGAATCATGTGTATGCAATTTATTGGGTACTAAGCCAAGGCTTATAATAGCGCCTGCCTTTAACTTATCTTTAGCAAGATAATCAGGATGTTCCGTGAAAACCTCTTTTAACGATGTGTTTCAAAAGCAGTTAACCAATCATCAGCCCTATACGGGTACAAACCATTATCGTAAATTGGTGCTGCTTAATGTCTATCTATACCTGGCCACCATGACGTTGTTGGTTTTTTCGGTGCTTCACTTTTTTACACTCAAGAACGGCAACGCCAATATTGCAGTCATTGACCTGTTAGGCGCATTGGCGACGGCGTTTGCCATTTGGGACTTAAGGGTCAACCACAATCATAAACGTGCGGCTTTAATTGGCACTCTCTGTCTGTTCATCTTCTTTCTGGCCTTTTTTCAAATCAACCAGAATCAGAGTTTTGGATTGGTGTGGAGTCTGTTTTTTCCCATTTTTGCAATTGGTATTAACGAACGTAAATCCGGGCTCTATTTTACCGCGGCCTTTTACGCCGTCCTGTTTTATTTAGCTTATCAAGGTTTAGGGACTTGGCAGCACGGCGAATGGGACGGCACCAGTCTGATGCGACTGATCATCGCCTCACTTTTGATTACGTTTGTGGCTTATATCATTGAAATCACCTTGCTAAACGCTGAAACCTTAGAGAAAAAAGCCCAAAACAAACTTCACAAACTGTCCCTTATCGATGATTTGACACAAGTTGCCAACCGCCGAAAAATCAATGAGGTTCTGCAAATTGAAATGGAACGCGCAAACCGCCACCATACAAAATTGTCCATCGTGCTATTTGATATTGACGATTTTAAAAAAGTGAACGACCGATACGGTCATTTGGTGGGCGACGAAGTGCTAAAAAAACTGGCGAGTCTTGTGAAACACACCGTGCGTAAAACCGACTGCATCGGTCGCTGGGGCGGTGAGGAGTTCTTTTTAGTACTTCCGGAAGAAAGCGCAGAGTCCGCGTCACACTTATGTGAGAAGCTACGCAATGAAATTGAGCAAACCCGGTTTGCAAACATCCAAGACTCTATTAGCTGTAGTTTTGGTGTGGCCGAATATTTTCCCGGAATGGCATCGATTGAACAATTCGTGCAGAATGCCGACAAAGCGCTTTACCAAGCTAAGAAAACAGGAAAAAACCGCGTGATCATTTTAGATAAAGCGCAACATCTTGCCGGGCGTCAAGCCTGATATGGCTTAATAACACGCCAGACTGTAACAGAGTTTAAAACGGCTCACTCAAAATGAACAGGCCTGTCCATTTTGAATGAGAGATCCATTGAGTCATCATTGATATATTGGCAATATTTTGTAATACGGTTTACTGAGTTACTGAGTTAAACCTTTTAAAAATTCAGTCAAAGCCTGTTCGGATTCAAAAAACTCCACCTTTTCAATCGTCAGGCGATTCAATTTGTAAACACTCACCGCCTCTTCCTGCTTTGGCCAACTCGAAGTGAATTCACCTTCTTTTTCCAATGCAATCGCAAACGGATAATCCTGCATTTTGGGAATCGCAATGAACTTACTGATCAGGCTCGGCATGGCTGAAATGTCCGCCACATAAAGCCATTTTAGACTTTGCGGATCGGTCACATTCAGTGTTGTAAACGCGTTTCTGACCCACTCTCCACCCGCTTTATGGCTCGAAAAAATCAACCATTCAGTCTGGTCATCCAATGACATCGGTTTTTCCCACTGGTTTTCGAAGCTATGGGCACTGAGCTCAACTGAGGGCTGATTGGCCTGAGCGCCAAACGAAACAACCCAAACGAGAGTCGCTAGCAATATTTTGTTAAACATATCTGATCGTATCCTATTCAATAAATTGATAATGGCTGCATACAAAAAAAGCCATTAAAAAATGGCTTTTTTATTTAATTTCAATCGCTTAGATTGGAATCTTATAGCGACTTTGTACAGAAGTAGAAATCAACACAGTCATAATCATCAGAAGCCATACGCGCTTTTGCTTCTTCTGCAGTGGCTGCAGGAGGAACAATCACTTTTTCACCTGGCTGCCAAGCCGCAGGCGTAGCTACACCGTGCTCGTCAGAAGCCTGCATGGCTTTAACAAGACGTACAAACTCATCCATTGAACGACCGTTGCTCATTGGGTAATACATCATGGCACGAAGTACACCTTTATCATCAATAATGAATGTTGCACGTACCGCTGAAGTATCCGCCGCACCAGGGTGAACCATTCCGTAAGCAGACGCTACTTTCATGTCTAGGTCAGCAATAATCGGGAATTCGATTTCCATGCCCCAGTTTTGTTTAATGTTTAGCTCCCAAGCAATGTGAGAGTGATGAGAGTCAATTGAAAGACCTAAAAGCTCACAGTTCATAGCATCAAACTGAGGCTTACGCTCTTGGAACGCCATAAATTCAGTTGTACAAACTGGCGTAAAGTCAGCTGGGTGAGAGAAAAGAATCAACCACTTGCCTTTGTAGTCTTCCAAAGTTTTACGGCCGTGAGTTGTCACAGCGTCAAATGCTGGAGCCGCTTCATTCAAACGAGGTAAAGAGATAACTTGTGTTTCTTGATTTTCCATTTTGATTCTCCTAAGAGTGATTAATACTTGGTCATAAAATTTACTTTTGAATCCACAAGCATGTTTAATGCTTGGGTGTAACTTTAGCAACGCACGTTCAATTAATCCAATTGATTATTTGAAAATAATTAATAGTTTTTTTCTATTGGGCTTGTCTCTTGGATGAAATTCCATTCAAGTGAAACAAGTTGGTATTTAATCGTACTCCTCTGTTTCTCTTTTGACAATAATTACTAAACAATTTTCATTTACATTTAATTTATCTTTCATATAGGTTTCCAGTCGATGGTTAAACAACCTTGAAATACACACGCTAGAAATCAAGCAATGGACAACAAATCAGGCCTGTCGAATTTGAAAAAGGGAAACACAAGACAGAAAATAATAAGGCCGCAAAGCGGCCTTATTAAGATAAAGAATACAGAAATTGGCGACTAAAAATCGAGAATGACATTAGCCCATATTTGTTGATACGAGATCACCTGTAAAAGAAAAGCTTTTATCCCAGCTCGATATAGGCACTCTCTTGCGGCACAAACTCCGCAACCGGTCTTGCCCACAGGTCGTATTCATCGGCCGCGACAATCTCCACCTGAACGAACTGCCCCGGTTCCAGGTGAAAGCCGTCTTCAATGAACACCAGACCGTCGATTTCCGGCGCATCCGCCATGGAACGCGCAATGGCGCCTTCGTCATCGACCTCGTCAACCAACACCTGCATAACCTTACCGATCTTGGCTTGCATCTTATTGGCACTGATACGCTGTTGCGTCTGCATGAAACGGTCGAAACGCTCCTGCTTGACTTCATCCGGCACCTGCTCGGCAATCTCATTGGCGGTCGCCCCTTCCACTGGGGAATACTGGAAACAGCCGACACGATCCAATTGTGCCTCTTCCAGAAAATCCAATAAATCCTGAAACTCCTCCTCTGTCTCCCCCGGAAAACCGACGATAAACGTCGAACGAATCGTCAACTCCGGCACGGCTTCCCGCCACTTCTTGATGCGCTCAAGTGTTTTCTCAACATTGCCAGGGCGTTTCATCGCTTTCAATACGCGTGGATTGGCGTGCTGAAGCGGCATATCCAGATAAGGCAAAATCTTGCCTTCGGCCATCAGCGGAATCACCTCTTCCACATTCGGATAGGGGTACACATAATGTAAACGTATCCAGAACTCTTCCACACCGCCCAATTCACCCAAGGCTTCAGACAATCCGACCATTGAGGTTTTGGTGGGTCGGCCATCGGCAAATTCGGTTTTGTATTTAACGTCCACACCATAAGCGGCCGTGTCCTGAGAAACGACCAGCAACTCTTTTACCCCAGCCTCTTTCAAACGTTTGGCTTCGGCAATGACGTCGGCCACCGGACGGCTCACCAAATCCCCGCGCATGGATGGAATGATGCAAAAGGTACAGCGATGGTTGCAACCTTCGGAAATTTTGAGATAAGCGTAATGCTTGGGCGTCAACTTGATCCCTTGCGGCGGCACCAAATCGGTAAACGGATTATGTTGTGGAGGTGCAATCACTTGATGCACCGCTTTAACGACTTGCTCGTAAGCGGCTGGGCCGGAAACCGCCATCACTTTTGGATGCACATCCAGTATCTGGTCTTCCTTGGCCCCCAAACAACCGGTTACGATCACCTTGCCGTTTTCTTCCAGCGCTTCGCCAATGGTATCCAGGGATTCCTGAACCGCGCTGTCGATAAAGCCACAGGTATTGACGATGACCGTATCCGCATCTTCATAAGAGTTGGTTAAGTGGTAGCCTTCGGTTCTCAATTGGGTCAGAATGCGCTCGGTATCCACGGTGGCTTTGGGACACCCTAAACTCACCACTCCGACTGTAGGCTGCTCTTTAGACATAATTCAACTCTCATCATTAAAATTGGCGTTATTTTAACTGATTATCAAACCAGGCCCAAAGCTCTGCGTTGATTTATTACGATAAAGTAGTCGATTCGGTCTCTGCTGTCGTCATTGAAGAACCGGCATCAAATAAAACACGTGCGCATTGATCGCGTCGATCGCACTGATAACAACGATTGGGCTGGCATAATTGCAAACACATCTGCTTGACGCTCTCTTTGCTTTGGCTGTTCAGGCACTTGACATCACTGGGATGCAAGAGGCCTGAGTTGAACAGTTCAACCAACTGCTCCTGCGATAATTCTATTTGCAGTTTCATTGTCTACTCCTGATTTTTACCTCTTCAGATTCAATTGTAATTCAATTTTTCTTTTTCTTAAATATAAATAAGATTTATTATCATTACCATTGCATTTAGCCCTCCATCAAGTATCATGTAAACAAAAATCATTATCAATATCGTTTTGTTTGTATTTAACGGTTAAATTTCATAATGAGTCATTTATTCATCAAATTTTATCTACCCCTGTACAAAGGATTATCGGACTTATGAGACTTCCTCCCTTTTCACTGCCTCCACTGACGCTTGCATTGGCATTCACCCTTGCCATCCCGCCTGCTTTTTCTCAAGAAAAAGTCGATCAACTGGACACCATTGATGTATCTAATACTGATAATAACGCGCCCTCTTCGCGCATGATTCAGGTTAAAAATGACATCATCCAAACGGAAGTGATTACCTCAAAAAAAATCGAAAAAAAGCAAGCGGCCAATCTAGCCCAAGCGATTGAAGATGAACCGGGAGTCAAGGTCAGTACAGAATGCTCTATGTGCGGGGTCAAACGCATCATGCTCAACGGCCTTAAGGGCGAGCACACGACTTTGATGATTAACGGCGTGCCAAACAGCTCGATTGTGGAAAGTTTTTACGGATTCGATGCCATTCCCATGGCGGGCGTGACGTCTATTGAGATTTCCCGTGGCGCGGGGGCGTCGCTGATCGCTTCGGAAGCGATTGGCGGGGTCATTAATGTGGTCACGGACAAACCGAGACAAAACAAACTGACCGTCGATGTCTCGCGCGGCAATCAGGAGTATCATAAATATCAACTTTCCGGTACTCAGGTCAGTTCTGACAACAAAACCGCCCTGGCGATCTCGGCACAATCGGATTATATCGACCAGTACGATCAAGACAATAATGATGTCAATGAATCGCCCTCTCTGAGCAATCAAGGACTCAGTGCCCAAGTGTGGCACCAATTGGATAACGGGGACAACGTAGATTTTCGCATTGAGGATCAAACTTCAAAAGTGTTCGGCGGGCCTATGATTGGAAGTGATCTGGCCTCCTCCGAGTCGGATGCGCGCACTCAAGAAACGGGTTCCAGTCCCGGATTCATTGACGACAATGTCAATAACAATCCTTCTGCCACTTCAAGCGCCAAGGACTTCTTGGAGAACATCGAATCCACCAAGCAGTCTTACACCGCAAAATGGCGACATGATGTCAACCCAGACCTGCAAACGCGCGCCACCGTTTCTTATGTGGATTCAGCCATGGATGCCATCTATGAAGGCACCACCTATCAAGCCGATCAAGATATCTTTTACATTGACCTGAGAGGTGATTACTTTGTCAACGACCAACACGCTCTGACGTTTGGTAGCGACTATAAATTGGACACCATGCGTTCGGAATCCAGCGGTGGCCTTCACCCTGCCGACGACTCTTATGACATGACCACACAAGGATTTTACCTTCGCGACATCTGGACACCGGCGCATAATTTAGAGATTTCCGCCGCACTGCGCCTGGACCAGATTAGCGTCGATTTTGTCGATCAGGACAAAACCTTTGACGAAACCATGGTCGCGCCACGCCTGCACGTTCAATATGACCACAATTTCAATTGGACGTCGCGCTTATCGGCGGGCAAAGGCTATCGCGTTCCGTTGCAGTTTTTTGAGGCCGACCACGGCATACTGGATGACGGGTTTGGGGTGGATGTCGATAAGTTGGAACAATCCAACTCGGCACGATACGCTTTAACCTATACGGGTGCGGACACGCTGTTTGAAACCAGTTACTCTTGGACATCTGTCGACAATCTCACCTACATCGATATGGATAATTACAGTCGCCCGACACTGGTTAACTCAGATGAAACGGGTACTGTGCAACATGCCGACATTATGATGACCCATCAATTGACTGGACACTGGTCTATCGGAGCAAGCCTGGAAGGCTTCATGTATGATAAAGCCTATCGCGACACCTTCGGCGTGATTCCGATTGAAGAACGTCTGAAACTTATGGCCGACTATGAAGGACATGGTTGGGAAGCTAACTTTACGGTAACCGCTGTAGGCGAACGCCAATATGAGGATTATGCCGGAGCGGCCTATGACAGCCATTACGATGGCGCTAATGGCGTTGACAGTAAAGGCGACCACTCTCCTGCCTATTTCACCGCAGATGTCCGCCTTGCCAAGGAAATCAACAAAAACTGGGAAGTATACGGCGGCATCAACAACCTGTTTGACTACACGCAAACTTCCGAAGGCGATTCTCCACTGTTTTATGACGGAGCCAGTGCTGGTAGCGAGGATTGGGATGTCGGACACATCTGGGGCCCTCTACGTGGCCGCTTGGTGTATGCAGGCGTAAAGGCAAGCTTTTAAAATCAAGCTCTTATAACAAGCTTGTAACATTAACTGAAAAAAACCGAATTGAATCACTTTCATTCGGGGTCTTCACGTTTTATTCAGGGTTTCACTGCAAAACAATTTAGAAACCCTATAAAATAACGCACACTATATAAAGGGAACAGTTTTGTGGAAATTTTAAAAACCTATCTTGATCTCAGCGTATTCAGTCTGCTCGGCATTATGGCGTTTATCGCACTTTGGTTTACGCTTGAACGTTTGTTTTTCTATGCCAAGGTTCAGGTAACGGACTATCCGCACCTGGAAATGCTGCAGGTAGACCTCACCAAAAACCTGACGGCCATCTCCATCATCGGCTCCAATGCTCCCTATATCGGATTATTGGGAACCGTGCTTGGAATTTTAATCACCTTCTACGATCTGGGCAAGCTCGACACAATCGACACCGGGGCTATTATGACCGGGCTGGCTTTGGCGCTTAAAGCCACCGCCGCGGGGATTGCACTGGCGATTCCGAGCATTATGGCTTACAACGGGTTGATGCGTAAGGTCGATGTACTCAGCGCACAGTTCAAAGCGCAAAAATCCGCGAACAATCAATAAATAATTGGACCGATCCGATGCAAATGAAACGTTTTGACACCATTAATGTCATCCCATTGATTGACGTCATGCTGGTGTTGCTGGCCATCGTTTTGACCACCGCGAGCTTCATCGTCAAGGACAATCTGAAAATCGACCTGCCCAAAACCGAGCACACCGAGACCTATGTGCCCCCCAAGGAGCAGCCACCATTGAAATTCAACGTCGATGCCGACAACCAACTTTTCATGGACGACAAGGCTTTTGATTATGCGTCACTGGACGCACATCTGGGCACGCTAGAAAGTGACCAGCCAATTGTCATCCAGGTTGATAGAAAAGCCCATTTCGAATCGTTTGTAAAACTGGTGGACGCCCTAAAGCAGTACCAACTCAATAACCTGAGCATTCTCACCCAGGCAGAGTAAGACTCTGCCCTAAAAGCCAATAAAAAATGCGTTATACCATCAGTTTTTTACTCGCCGTCTTGATATACACAGGCCTGCTCATAAGCGGGTACTTGTTATGGCAAAACACACCGGAAGAAAAGACACCGGCCACTCAAGCCGTGGCGGTCTCTTTAGCGATGTTTGAAATGGCCAAACCGCGCCCTCCCATTCCTGAACCCATGCCGGTTGAAGAGGTGGTTGAACCTGAGATTGAACCGCAGGTTGAGCCGGTGACGCCACCGCCACAGGTTGAACCGCCTAAACCGGAACCTAAACCGGAACCAAAACCAGAACCCAAACCCATTAAAAAACCAGTTCCCAAGCCGGAGCCTAAGCCTGAACCCAAGCCAAAGCCGGTGGAAAAAAAGGTGGAACCCAAACCGAAACCTAAAGCGGTTCTTGAGCCCACCACTAAACCGGTTAGCCCTGCGCCTGAAAAAACGGTAGACATTGAACCTGCCGCCCCGGCATTGCCGACTGTTGAGAAAAGTCTCGAACCCGCATTTTCGCCTCAACAAATCGCCAATGCGGAAAAAACCTATCTCAGCACGCTGGCGCAACAACTGGCCCAACTGGCCCAGAACACCTATCCCAAACGCGCCAAAAGACGCCATTGGGAAGGAACGGTGACACTCTCCTTTACCATTTTTCCAAATGGACGCATTGCCCAGGTGAGAGTGGTTGACTCATCACGACGCGATATTCTTGATCGGGCCGCGCTGGATATCATCAAAGAACGCATGCATTCACGTTTCCAACCCTTTCCGGATGAAATCAAGCGTACCCAGTGGCAAATACAGGTTCCTATCCGCTATGAATTGCGCTGACCTTTCAGCATGATTGAATGCCTTGTCAAACAAACAAAACACCTAAAGGCATTCAATACAGGCCTGCCGGTTTTCAGCATGGTGAAAATCGATTTAAATTGGTCTCACAGAGAACCACCGTTATAATACCCACCTTATTGACCATGAGTCTTACCCTACTATGAAAATTATTTGGATTGCTGTATTTTTAACGGCTTTACTGGGCACTCCGTTTCTATTGCAGGCGGAAAACCCAGCCCCGGATTTCTCCAAAATAGCGGATGTTAAACAGAAAAAACAGCTGTTTTTCGATTATCTGACGCCCTACGTTCATGTCGCCAATCAGGAAATTTTAGAAGAACGTCGTTATGTGGAATCGCTTGATTTCAATAATTTGTCGAAAAGAGACAAAAACAAGGTCAAACAGCTTGTCAAAAAGTATCGCCTCAAATACAAAAACATCACCCTGCAGACCCAAAAAACCCTATTGAAGAAAATCGACATCATTCCCCCGTCATTAGCGCTTGCCCAGGCGGCCAACGAATCCTCTTGGGGAACTTCACGCTTTGCCACTCAAGGCAATAACTTTTTTGGCCAATGGTGTTTCACTAAAGGGTGTGGGCTGGTGCCTTTAAGAAGACCACAGGGCAAGTATCACGAGGTCAAGAAGTTTGATTCGCCACTGGCTTCCATCAAAAGTTATATGCTGATGCTGAACAACCATCCTGCTTTTAAATCATTAAGGGATGCGCGCCTTAAATCGCGCAAACAGAACAAAGCACCGACCGGACTGGCACTGGTACAGGGTTTAGAACCCTATTCGGCATTGAAGCAACAATATGTAGACATCATCGCTTCAATGATTCGCACCAATAAGTTGTTGAATAAGGATAAAATGGTTTTAAGATTTGACTCTTAGGTTATTGAAATTCATTATAAAATTCAATCTTTATCGCTATAGGTTATTGGACATCAAATCAGCCCGCTTAAAATGAGCAGGCCTGTCTAAAATCATACCAACAACCAGAATAACCTCTCTAACCGAGACCTTACAATAGACGCTTAGAGCGAAGGAATATCTTCCGACGGATAGGGCAGAGTCGATTCATCGGACATCTCTTCGTGAAACTCTTCCACTTTACCTTCTGCGATATCACTTCTGGCAAACTTGGCGATATGGAACAGCGCCTCTCCTTCGTTGACCAATGGCATTTTCATCTGCCCAATCACGATTCCACTGTTTGGCGAATAGACTTCAACTTCCGTCTCTCCGAACGGGTCGGAGATTACGCCGATCAGGGATTTGTTGCCGTGCACCCGCTCGCCATCCCACACCAGTGACCTGAAAATACCGCTGTGGGGAGCTCTGACCCAGAAGCTGGATCGTGCCAATACCGACTGGCTTTTTCGATCCGTTTTTCTTCTCGATTTGGGCAGCATTTCCAAAAAACGCATGACATTGAGGATGCCTCTGACACCTGCGCGAATCGAAACCTCATCAAAACGCAACGCCTCTCCTGCTTCATATAGCAGAATGGGAATACCTTTCTTGACCGCCGCAGCTCGCAGCGAGCCATCGCGTAAATTAGAATTCAACATCAAAGGTGCAGCAAAAGCTTCCGCCATCTTACGCGTGTTCTCATCATCCAGGTTCGCCCGGATCTGCGGCAGATTACTGCGATTGATTGCACCCGTATGCAGGTCGATACCATGAGTCGATTTCTTAACGATTTCATTCATGAATATACTAGCCAAGCGCCCGGCTATCGAGCCCGAACTGGAGCCTGGAAAGCTACGGTTCAAATCCCGGCGATCCGGTAGGTATCGACTGTGGTTGATAAAACCGTGCAAATTGACAATGGGTACCGTGATCAAGGTGCCTTTAAGACGCTGTAACGCCTTCACCTTGAGCAAACGACGAATGATTTCCACGCCATTAAGCTCATCGCCGTGAATGGCGGCACTGATGAACAGAACCGGTCCGTCTTGTCTTCCGCACCAGACCTGAACCGGCATAATCAGTTCACTGTGGGTATAGAGTTTACCCACTTTTAAATCGATGGTTTTTTGCTCACCTGGCTGTACGGTTACGCCATCAATGGTGATCGACTGGTTGCGCTTTGACATTTATCCCTGCCCTCGGGTGCGGGTGCGATTGTGCCTCTTGTCCGAATTTTTTTCGATAAAGTCAATGATCATGCCAGCAATGTCCTTGCCGGTGGCACCTTCAATACCTTCGAGCCCAGGCGAAGAGTTGACCTCCATCACCACCGGCCCATGATTGGAGCGCAACAGATCCACACCGCAGACATTCAATCCCATGATTTTGGCGGCGTTAACCGCTGTGGCACGTTCTGCCGCCGAAATTTTGATTAAATTAGCCGAACCGCCTTGATGCAGATTGGAACGGAACTCTCCCTCTTTACCTTGACGTTTCATTGATGCAATGACCTTACCGCCAACCACAAAACAACGGATATCCGCGCCCCCCGCTTCCTTGATGAACTCCTGCACCAAAATATTGGCTTTCAAGCCGTTGAAGGCCTGTATAACACTGGTCGCCGCAGAATGGGTTTCGGCCAACACCACCCCCACCCCTTGCGTGCCTTCCAGCAGTTTGATCACCACAGGTGCTCCGCCAACGGTTTTCAAAAGATCGTCTACGTCGTCCGGGGAATGCGCAAAACCAGTCACCGGAAGCCCCACCCCTTTTCTTGACAGCAATTGCAAACTGCGCAACTTATCGCGTGAACGTGTGATCGCCACCGACTCATTCAACGGAAACACATTCATCATCTCAAACTGGCGCAATACCGCCGTACCGTAAAAAGTCACTGATGCGCCGATACGGGGAATGACCGCATCAAAGCCCTCAAGAATCTGACCTTTATAGTGAATCTCAGGGTTGGTTGAGTTGATGTTCATGTAACAGCGCAACACATCGACAACCTGAACTTCATGGCCACGTAACCTTGCCGCTTCTACCAGACGTTTTGTGGAGTACAGGTTCGGACCTCTGGACAAAATGGCAATTTTCATAATCGGTTTCCTTGTAAGAATGACTTTTGTGGATTCACAATAAATCCGCCTTTACGCAAGGCGGTTCGTCCCAGTAACATCTTAAACGCCATGGTGTCACGACAGGTTAAGGAAACCGGGATTTTTAGACGATGTTCGCCTATCTGGACTCTGGTATGAATAAAATAGCGTTCCGTAACGTTCCCGCCGGAATCGGTCACCGCACGAAATGCCCGCACTTTGGCTTCGCAGGTCTGGATCTTCGTCAGGTCGTCTTCATCGGTGTGAATAGAAAAACGCACCCATAAATCCCCCTTTTTTTCGAATGTCTCAACCGAAAAGGCATGCAAAGCGGAATTTTTTGCCCCCGTATCCACCTTGCATTTCAAGTTCTCAATTCCCAGTTCGGGTAATGAAATCCACTCTCGCCAACCCACAAATTCGGACATGCCACACCTTTTTAATCTTTTAATTACAAACATACTCTTTTGTATGAGTGCGTGCAAACTTAGCTAGAATTTTATACGGATAGAATTCAGTCATCATTGCCATTTAAAATGCACAACTCACGTTCAAATCCTGACCTTCCCTTGAATAGGCTGGGTTTGTTCAAGCAATTAAGAAACTTTAAATTTAATCTTTAAATTTAATATTAGGCAACTACCTTAAAACAGTCGAATTAAAAGCCTGTAAAATAAGGTGCAACGATTAAATATTCAGTCAACTATACATAGCGGAAGTTTAAAATACTTTAGCGTTAAAACCTACTAAATTATGAGCGCTTGCAGCGTTATTTTCAAAAGCCTCTTAATCCCTACAAGATACTTAAATGAAACCATACTACTACCTTCTTACAGGCCTGCTGATTTTGACTTTAGCAGTTCTGTTTAGCATTTTTATCACTAGCAAACCCGAGCGGGATGCACACCTGCCCCCCGCACAAACGCCTGTGGCCACAAAAAATGACGCTGAAGTTAATAAAAGTAAGTCAGAGGTTCGGCCATCCACTGAAGAACAAGCCACACTCGCCACACCTCCTTCAAACCAAAATCGTGCACCAGCGCCGTTAAAAATCGAACTCGACCAGCTTAAAACGGGTGATGAAAACACCGCATCCGAACTTGGACCAGTGAAGCCTTTACAAACTCTTGACCCTGTTAGGGTAGAAGAACAGCCGGGATTGCCTTTACAAGAAAATACTTCAAAAGATAAATTGCTGTATGGCTATGGCGGCAAAGAAGAGCAAGATCATAAGGTGATGATTGGCGTGCAGAAAGGCGATGTGACCATTAAAAGTGACATCAAGAAAGGCGATGAAGAGACCGAAGTTCAGCACATTGAAATTGAGATCAAACTCCCCAAATAACGTTTCCGCCCCAACCTTGCAACCAGTTACCTATACCTGTACTCAGCGGTATTCTTTTCTGTAGCCAGAAGAAAGCACACGGGAGTTAAATAGTAAGCCATTGTTTTAAATATCGTTTTCTATTTTATTTTGATAAGATGATAACTGAATCCATCACCCAATTGATCTCAATAAAGGGGGAATCATGGCACATAAACTCATATTAACGTGTACCGCTTTCTTAATCCTATTCTCTGCAGAAGCCTGGTCAAGCGAAACGTCCAAAGCCGATCTCAAGGTCAAAATCACCACAGAGATCAGCGCCATCACCGTGATGCACAATGGCAAACCCGTTGTCATCCAACGCAACCAAAGCGCTGAAAACAAAATCATTGAGGACTACGCCCTCACCTCAAGAAACTGTCCGCCTTTTTGTGTACAACCGATGACGCTATTACCGGGAGTCAACACCATCGGTGAAATCGAACTGCTGGAATTTTTAAAACGCAAAGCCGCAGGCGATAAAAACCTGTTAATCATCGACTCACGCACACCGGATTGGGTCGCTAAAGGCACCATTCCCAGCGCCATCAACCTTCCTTGGACGCAATTGTATCGAGAGGCCTCAAACTTTGAACCCATCGTGGTTGAAAGTATTTTGACCGATCGGTTCGGTGCCAAAACCGAAGATGGGATATGGAATTTTTCCGACGCGAAGGAGTTGGTTCTATTTTGCAATGGCCCTTGGTGCGGACAATCGCCCACCAATATCAAAACCCTGGTCAGCATGGGCTATCCTGCTCACAAAATCCATTGGTATCGGGGAGGCATGCAGGCTTGGAACGCCTTAGGATTGACCACCGTCACGCCGTAAACGTCTCAATAAGAATTGATTCTCCCCGCCTGGGGAGAATTTAATGGCAAGATCTCTGTAGCAGGCAGCCGCCTGACCATCAACAAAACCCAAGTCCAGTGACATGACCTGACTTTATGTTATTTATCTCCAGTTACTCGCTTCCGATTAAATCCTGCTCAAGCAACTCGATTTTCAATTCGCTCTGTAGCGTGGTCAACCAAATCCTTCCGGGCTCTACTTCAAACACAAGGGGGTAGGATAACCAGGCACCTTTGCAAGCGGCCACCACAACAGGCTGGGACCAGCTTTCGCCGTCATTATCAGAAAAACGAACCGAAAGCTCTTCTCTCTGCCAGGAAGCGGCGACTTCTGAGAAAAGTCCCGATCTTCTCGGTGCCTGAGTCTCGCCCTGTTTGTAAAGTGCATTGTAAGTCAGCATAAGTCGTCCAGAGTGCAGGCGCGTCAACATCGCCGGTGAACTGGAAGCCGGCAGGCCTGGCTCCATATGGATCCAGCTCCTCCCCCCGTCATTCGAAAAGGCATGCCAGAACCAGTCTAGATTGGTGCGGATACAATACCAGACACGACCGTCCTTAAGCTCTACCAGAGTGCCTTCGTAACAGCCGGCATGGTGACCTTGACCACCAATGTCGATACGATTGCTGGCCTGCCAACTTTCCCCCTCGTCCTTAGAGACAAAACTCAAGGCATAATGGCGGCCGTTTTGGTAGTCCAGATTCTGCGCCGACATCACCACTTCACCACTGCCCAGTTCGATCATTGTGGTCATCGCCGCCGCATAGCCTTGTTGGACTTTTTGCGGTGCCTCCCAGGTACGCCCGCCGTCAAAACTGCGGGTCACCCAGTGATACAAAAAAGTGTTGTGAGTGGGTCGATTGGTTTTTCTGCGCCAGTTAAAGTGGCGATTTGCGGTATTGCAAAAAGAGAGAATCATAACACCGGAACTCAAGCAGATTAAAGAACGCGAATCGTCAAAGGAAAAGGCTTCGGAATCGAAAATTGGACAGGCCTGCCAGTTTTGGCCCTCGTCATCGGAAAGATAAGCATGGTTTTGATGTACACCGACAATTTGTCCGCAATGGTTGCGCACAAAAGGCCCCAAGACTTCAAAATCCAATACACGTGTGTGATCTTGCAGGTAAACTGGCGCCTCTGTTTTGGGCGCCAATTTAAATCCAAGTCGAATTGAATCGTGACGAATCATCGGCTAGCCTGCTGGGGGATTAAAAAGGTTTGACGACCACCAGAATCAGAATCACGGTTGCCAGTAACAGAGGAATCTCGTTAGCCCAACGGTAATAGACTCCGCTATGATCCAGATGCCCTTCCTGCATTTCCTTCATGCGTCGTTTGGTCCAAAGGTGGTAAACCAATAGCAAAACCACAAACACAATTTTGGCGTGCAACCAGCCCATGCCTGCCGCAAGCGGGAAATAGGCCAACCATAACCAGATGCCGGTACCAATCGCCAACATCATCATAATGGTCATAAAGCCATATAGTTTTTTGGCCATGATCGCCAAACGCGCCACATCTTGCCCGGCCTCCTTGCCTTCCACAAAATGCACAAAAATTCTCGGCAGATAGAAAATCCCCGCCATCCAGGACATCATGAACAGAATGTGAAACGTTTTTAACCAAAGCATAAATATTCTCCAATCAATCTAAAAGAGAGCTTTGCACGAGATAGATACACGAGTAAAAATGGCCAAAATTCACCTGATTTTTGTTGTACCCCAAGGGCACTTCCGTTGGGCGACAACTGGCTAATAACCAGCTATTAGCTGCGTTTTCCGCCTCAATCAGCTAAATTTTCTACCCTCAAGGGGTACTTACGTCTATTTTTCCTGTGCGTTCTACTCGTGCAAAACTCTCTAAAAGTTCGCAGTTTATAAACGGACTCTGTATGATAACCGTTTTGAAATGAATTAAAACTCTCAAACTAGGAATAAATCATGACAATCAAAAACGATAAAGTCGGCTTGATCGAATACACTCTGACGAACGAAGCCGGCGAGACGCTTGACGCTTCAAACGGCAACCCTTTGGCCTATCTTCACGGCCACGGAAATTTGATTCCTGGTTTGGAAAACGAGTTGGAAGGCAAAGCCGTAGGCGACAAATTCACCACCACCATTCCTGCCGAAGCCGCTTATGGTGAACGCGTTGACGCATTGGTACAAACCGTGCCTAACAGCATGTTCCAAGGAGTCGATAATCTGGAAGTCGGCATGCGTTTTCAGGCGCAATCCGAACAAGGCATGCATTCGGTTGAAATCACGGCCATCGACGGTGATCAGGTCACGGTTGACGGCAACCACCCATTGGCCGGCATGGCCTTGACGTTTGACGTTGAAGTCGTGGGACTGCGTGATGCGACTGAAGAAGAGATGGAACACGGACATGCTCACGGTGAAGGCGGTCATCAGCACTAAGCGGATTCCCTAAGCATCCAAATAAAGGGCGCTATCATCAGCGCCCTTTTTTTATCCTTCCTTTTCAAGCCCTCATCAACTTTCTGTTTTAAAGCAAACCCTAACCATAGGATAAATCACCACTTTTGAGCATTCCTTTCGGGAGTCGACCCCTGCATGGTTTTGCGTTTATAGTGTATAGACCGTATCCCTTAACTTTTTGATTGTGGTTCATCTTGCCAAGTGTTTTCATCCGAACCGCGCCCCTTCCAAGGCATGATCCACATCTGATAAAGCGACGTGAACAACATCACCGCCGCCGCCAGACTGTAACCAAATCCGCCAATTATCACCAAATACGCAAACCCTGGATTCCATTTGGTCAGCCACCAGGAAGCGATGTCCAAAATCAGGAACGCAAACGGGATGAAAATCAACGTGGCTTTGACCCAGGGTTTAAAACCGACTGCCATCGAGAAAATCAAACCGATAAAAAAGAAAATGAAAGAAATACCGAACAGATGGATGTGCGAGACACGAGTCAAGGAATCGATTTCCGCTCCGTGATCCACGGCAGCAATGGCTTGCATCTGTTTGAAGTCGCTCACATCCGGCAATGCCGGCATGTGTGCATGACACATGGCGCATTTAGCCTCGATAATCGGCTTGATGCTAGGTTTCCACTCGGCCTCCGGCGCGCCGGAACGTGCCCACTTGATCATCGTCAAATTCTCTTCAGGTGTGGCTTTATCCTTCATGGAACCATGCAGTTTACTTTCCAGTTTCGAGCCTTCCCGATTGCCATAATAGCTGTAAACGATATCGTCGACCGACAAGCCAAATTTGCCGTCAGCCATGCCATGGGTCAGCATGATTTGCCCGCCCGCCATCATCAAGCCGAGACCGACGACCAGGATATAACCGGTAAACAGTGATTTGACCGCCAAAGAGAGGCTGGGTAAGTTGAGCCAGGTAGACTCTTTCATTTGTGTATCCCTACTCATGATTGATAACAAAATTCAGTATAAGAGATACGAAGGCGGATGGGTTGGAATTTTTATGACAACGTTTGCGATGGCCAGGCACTGACCACATTTGGACTTCAGAAAATCGAAATAGCCATGCCGAGAAGGTATGATTCAGCCCTCTTAGGGTTTTTCCATCAGAAACTCTTCCAAATCCAAATCACCCGTATCCACAACCACCGGGATTGCGGTGATGCCAACGCCCGCAGCCTTGACGGAACCGGCCTGCCCTGAAACCAAAGGATGCCATTCTGGAAGCGGCTGCCCGCGATAAATTAAGCGATAGGCACAGCTGTCCGGTAACCAGTCGAATTCGGCTACCCGCTCTCTGGTCAACTGCACGCAACTGGGCACATTGACGGAACGGTTGGCATAGTCGGTACATTGCGCCGTATTGATGTCGGAATAACGGCACACCACACGCGTATAGACAATCTCATCGGTGTCCTCATCCTGCAGTTTATTCAAACAGCATAAACCGCAGCCGTCGCATAACGACTCCCACTCGGACTGGGTCATGTCATCCAGTGTCTTGGTTTCCCAGAACGGATTCTCAGCTTTCGTTGACATAATCACCTTCTTTAAAGTTACGATCATTCATTATAGAGTTGTCGTTAAGAATTAAAACATTCCCAAGGTTTTGACCAGGCCTGTAGAGCCCGTTTGCAATCTTCAGTGACAAATCGTTTTCCTGTGTTTGGTAGAGACACAAACTCATAACTTCGGGAAAACAGTTCAAAACGCATTGCATAGGCATGCAAATAGCCTCGATCCTCAAGTTTGGCCAAATCGGCAAACGCGTACCTTATGTCTCCACAAATTGGTGCCGAAAGACTTTTCATGGCCACTCGAATCTGATGGGTTTTCCCGGTCAGCGGTTTGAGCAGAAACAAGCGTTCCGAAGACTGCAGCAAAGTGCTGATAAACTGGGTTCTTGCTGGGTTTTGCATAGTTTTCGCCAATTTCCAACTGCCTCTGCGGGCCGTTAGCATGTCCCCTTTCACCCAACCCTGTTTCTTTTTGGGTTTTTGGTCGGAGATCGCCAAGTAAAATTTTTCTACTTCATGATTTTCAAACGCCTTCTGAAAAGCCTGAGCGGTTGGTTTATTCAAGGCAAACACCATCAAACCCGAAGTCATCTTGTCAAGCCGGTGCACCGGATAGAGATTGGGCGCATTCAACTGCTGTTTAAGCTGCACCACCAGGCCTGCCGATTCTTCAGAATGCACACTGACATCGGCTGGTTTATCTATGACCACGAAATCACTGTTTTGAAAAACGACGGGGATCAGCACACTCTTTTATTCCTGATTAACTCTTAATTAAATTCACCTGCCAGATTGAGACAAGTCGGTTAGTCGATTAATTCAAATTCACTGGCGGCCAACATCACGCCATTGACCAGTAGCTCAATCGCGTGCGTACCCGGATAATAAGATCGCGTCGTGATTTTCTCAAAGCTGTGCTGTTTGTTAAATTTTTTGCAGCTTTGTCGATAATCGCCCTCGGCGAGTTTAAACACCTTGCGATAGCCCTGCAAATGTTTGCGTTTGAACGTCAGGGCGTATTCTAAGCGCATTTTGCCCAGAGTGCTGTCAAAAGATTGCATCTCCACAAAAAAATGCAGGCGCTGACCTCGCTTGACGCGGGAATCGCATTGCCAGCTTTTTACCATGAGCGGGTGGGGACGTTTATAGCCCAGTAACGACAGGGCTTGAGAATCACCCTTTTTTAATAAGGTTCGCAGACCGTGTCTAATAATCCATTCAGTCTGTTTGCTCAAAGACTCGCCTTCATGGTGCCATTGAGTGCATAACGCCAACACCCAATCCGGCTGTTGCTTGGATAAGTCGTTCAACAAATTAGCGACACTTTTACGCACATAGGCACTCTCATCAGACTTCAAGGCCTCGATGATAGGCAAAACAATTTCCGGTCGATCGGCAATCCAAGGTAGGTGTTTGGCCCATGGCAAACGTGGCCTGACGCCTTCACTCGCCAAGCGCCTCAGATGAGCATCGTCACTTGAACACCACCCTATCATTTGCTCCAAGGTCGGTTGTGGCTTCGCATGCAGAAAAACCCTAATCGCATATTCCGAAGTGCTGAAACGGGTGAATTCTGCCAGTGCCTGCATGGAACATTCATAATGACTCAAGCCATAACGGGCCACATAGTCGGGAAACACCCAGTGAAAAATTCCGCAAAAATGAGGGGCAACCCGCTTCAATATGGGTAACGCTTTCACATAAGGCAAATTCAAAACCTCATGTACAGATTCACTGACATGGGCGATGCGTTGCAACAGCGACAAATCATCCCACTCCGGTTGAAACACGCGCTCTACAAAAAGCGATTGATTGAAACCGGGCGACGTTTGAGCCAGCTGCCGACTCAGTTCATCAATGCTTTGGACGTTAAAAACCGATTTTAAGGCCTTAGCCATCTTTTAATTCACCTCAAAAAAATAAACGAAAACAAGTAATTTGGTGCTTTTGGCACAACCTTTGATGTATGCCTGAAAAAGCTTAGTTTCAATCCACCAAACCGTCAAAATTATGACAGCTTTAACCATCCGCTAAAGGAGTGAATTATGGCCATTACATCGACACAGCAAAACCTACAAACCTGTCTGGAGTTCATCGATGAGCGCCTGGACAACAAATCAGATCAAAGCATCCAAATCGCCGAAATGATCATTCGCGATATCAAAAATCTAACCCGGGCTTATCCTGACGCCCTTCGCACAGGACAACTTAAAGCGCACCTTGAACGGGTTCGAACGACCCAGCTCAACTGGGTGAATCAATTGCACGGCATGATTTCGGATCACAGCGAGCAAGACCTGAACGGAGAAGTGATTAACGCCTTGAAGGGCTTTGTAGACACGCTCAACCAGCACACCAGCATTGACTCCCTGTCGTTTGAAACCCCAGAATCACTTGCAAAACAGCGCACTAAGCAATTGAATTGTTTGAATCCACAGGAGTTCGAACTGCTGATGGGACAACCATCGTTGTTCGACGATTCAACCCGTCATTAAAAACCACGGGACTCAAAATTTACGGTAAAACCGGAATTCCACTAAAATAGACAGGCCTGTCGGTTTTTGGTGGAATTCTTTGCTTATTCCTGCCATTCAAGCCACTATAATACGATAGTTATCAATCCAAACTCTCGGGAATCAAGATTCGTGTCATTGGACAGCGTCGTTTATTTTGCATTTTTCATAGGCATTATCAGTGCCTTATCTCTGCCTTTGGGCACGCTGACCACCCTATTTTGGCGCCCCGGCGAAAAGGCCATCGCCTGGCTCATGGCATTTGGTGCCGGAGCCTTGCTGTCAGCCGTCACCATTGATTTGTTTGCTCCCGCGATTGAAAGCGGATTGTTGCTTGAAGTCTCGCTTGGTGCCATGACAGGCAGCCTTTTTTACTTGTTGCTCAATAAACAACTCAATGAAAAAGGCGGTTTTTTGCGTAAGACCGCCACCACAATCCAATTTTTTCGAAGCCACCAGAAAAAACGTGGGCTTCAGCTGACTCAATCATTGAATCGTCTGCCGTTTTTTCAAGCCATTCCGCAAAGTGAACGCCAGCAACTGTTGCAAAAATTTGAAGTGGTTCACTTTAAGTCCAACCAAATCATCCACCATCACGGTGATATTCAAAACCAGTTTTACATTATCCAAAAAGGCCAAGTCAAGCTGCGTGATCCCAACCACGACCTGAAAACCTTTTACGAACTGGATGAAGCAGACGCATTTGGACGAATGGCTTTTTTTACCAGTCTGCCTAATGCCACCCTGGCACAAGCCAAAACCGATGTAACCCTATGGAAAATGAGCCGCAAAGCGTTCAATGATTTAATCAAATCGACCCAGGTACTCCCCGATGTGCTAATCGACTACTTGCAAAACAATCTCGAATTGCGCCATTATCTTGAAAAACGTCAGCATATGAATTCAAGTGAAATCAAAGCCCACCTGGAATTAATTCTTCGTCTGATCCGAACCGAGCAACGTCTACCCGATACGCGTGAACCACGTAATCTTGTCGCCATGGCACTGAGCCGCCTGCAGGACACCCACCGCTTCGGACTCTTCGAGGATTGCAACGAGCTGGCACGCAATCAACTGGCCAGCAAACTTAAATACCGAACCCTCAAAGCCGGACAGGCAATTTTCAGCAATCACAGTGAGGCAGACCGGCTCTACTTGCTTGATTCAGGAAAGGTCGAGTTGATTGACCCCAAAGTCAAACACGACGAATATGAGGACATTCAAAGCGGAGATTTTTTTGGGGTCATGGCCTTTGTCGTTGGTGGACAGCATGCCACCACCGCCATCGCCAAAACAGACGTTGGATTCTGGGTGCTTGAAAAAAACGACTTTATCGAACTGCTTGCACAAGTCGATCCCCTGCATGCCAAACTCAAATCCTATCTCAAAACAGACAATATTCATCAATACCTGATTCAAGAACAAAAACTGCCAGAAAACCGCGCGCAGCAATGGGTCAACCGTTCAGTCAAACACCTGCTTCCCGGACAGTTGCCCTCCTTGGCCCAGTTTTCAGACCACCTCAATCACCACAAGGTCGCTTATACTGCCATCTGGCTGGGTATCTTTCTGGATGGAATTCCAGAGTCGTTAATGATCGGCTCTCATGTTACCGATGGTCACATGATCAGCATGAGTTTGATTGCCGGACTGTTTTTGTCCAATTACCCGGAAGCGCTTTCCAGCTCCGCCAGCATGCGTGAACAAGGCATCCCTTTCAAGCAGGTACTGTTAGCCTGGACGCTACTGATGTTGATGACAGGATTGGGTGCCGGACTGGGCAGCATCTTATTGGAAGGCGCTTCCCCTTCGATGTTTGCCCTGATTGGCGGTATCGCTGCGGGGGCCATGCTGACCGTCATTGCTGAAACCATGTTGCCCGAAGCCTACTACAAAGGCGGTTCCATCATTGGCTTTGTCACCCTGATGGGATTCATCAGTGCCATTATGTTCAAGGCATTCGATGTCACACACTGATGTCAGGAGAGTCAGCCATGACTGATTATCAAGTTGAATTTCATACCAACATGCAGTCGATTCCGGCTTCTGAATGGAATGCCCTGGTCAGCGATAACAATCCGTTTGTGCGTCATGAGTTTCTTCAGGCCTTGGAAACTCACCGCTGCGTCAGCCCTCGGTTCGGTTGGATACCGCATCATATGACGCTGCGCCAAGATGGCCAATTGATCGCCGCCCTGCCTTTATATGAGAAACACAATAATTATGGCGAATTTGTCTTTGACCACAGCTGGGCAGAGGCTTGGGAAAAAGTCGGCTTGCCTTACTATCCGAAATTGGTCAGCGCAGTGCCCTACAGTCCAGTGACCGGCCCCAGGATGTTAATTCACCCACATCAGGATTCAGCGGAAGCCATTCAGGCCTTCATGCTTCAACAACTCAAGCAATATGCTTTGGATCAGGGATTCAGCGGATGGCACTGTCTGTTCGCCAACCACAATGAACAGGCCTGGTTATCTCGCCAGTCAGACATCCTTACCCGCCACGACTGCCACTTTCACTGGTTCAATCACAACTACGCAAATTTCGATGATTTTCTGGCCTTGTTGACCGCTAAAAAACGCAAAAACATCCGTCAGGAACGCAGCAGTCTGGAAAAATCGGGAATCCGCATCAGAATCTTGGACGGCCACAACGCCACGGATGAAGACTGGGAGTATTTCAGCCATTTTTACTACAAAACCTTTACCGAAAAATGGAGTACGCCGACTCTGAATAAAGGGTTTTTCAAGGAAGTGGCAGAGGCGTTACCCGATCAAACCCTGTTGGTTTTGGCGGATGATACCCATGGCCAATGCATCGCCGGCGCTTTGATGTATCGCAGTGATTCCGTTCTTTACGGACGCCACTGGGGGTGCATTCAAGAGGTCAAAAACCTGCATTTTGAAGCCTGTTATTATCAGGGCATTGAATACGCCATTGCACAGGGTCTGCAACGCTTTGAACCCGGAGCCGGCGGCGAACATAAAATTGCGCGTGGTTTCATACCCGTTAAAACCCGGTCGGCGCACTGGCTGGCCAACAACCCTTTTCCGGAAGGCATGGCCCACTTTCTAAAAGCCGAAAAACAGGCTATTGACGAGTATTATCAGGAGTGCCAGCTGCACAGCCCTTACAAATCGCAAACCTGAACCAACCTGAGCTAAACAAAGCTAACCGTTTTATTTATTTTGGTAAAACCGCGGGCCTGCTCAGATTGAACTTATCAAGTGGCGTTTATTTTTATGGCTTATGCTGGGAACGTTACTTTTTGCGGTTTGGCAAAAAAGTAACCAAAAAACAAACCCTGCTCAAATCCTCGAAACTTGCTAAATTCATTCGCTTAATAGTGCAAACTCGCCTGCGGCTCAAACAGTGCACTATTTTAAACGCTCATTTCATTAAGCAAGCGAACGAGGTTTTTCAAAGGGGTATGGAAGTGCCGAGCTGAACCGACCTTAGCTAAGGAACCTCTTATTTAATCAAGGATTCCCTAAGCTAACCGTATGATTTATTTTAGTAAAACCAGCAGGCCTGCTCAGATTGAAAAGATTAAAAACACTTGGCCCTTGTGCTCTTAAAGGTTTTACCCCGTTACCCAAAATCAATTGCCAGAAACAAAAAAGGGGCTGATCAAATGATCAAGCCCCTTTAATTGTAGATTTAAACTGACGATTCAGAAAAGGATCAGGAATTTTCCGGCAACACCAGATTCAATTCCAATACCTCAAAGCCATCTGCTTCATCCACTGAAATCTGCAGTTTTTCCTGATCGATATCGACATATTTGGCGATGACCGCCAGGATTTCTTCACGCATTTTAGGCAGATAATCCGGCGTATTGCGTTCCGAACGTTCATGCGCCAGCAGAATCTGCAATCGATCTTTAGCCACCGTCGCCGATTTCTTTCTTCTTTGTCCAATAAGATAATCGAGTAATGCCATTCTTTACTCCTTATTACTTGCCAAACAGCTTTTTAAACAGGCCTTTTTTCTCGACCGTCAGAAAACGATGCTCCACTTCCTCACCCAGAAAACGGTCCACCACATCCGCATAGGCTTGCGCAGCCGCAGAGTTTTCATCCAGCACAACCGGCGCACCGGCGTTTGATGCGTTTAATACATCTTCTGACTCTGGAATCGCACCCAATAAAGGCACACTCAATAGATCAATCACATCTTCAACTGACAGCATCTCACCGGTTTCAACTCGGTTAGGGTTGTAACGCGTCAATACCAAATGCTCTACAATTGGGGCTTCGCCTTTTTCGGCACGCTTGGACTTGGCCTGTAAAATCCCCAAAATACGGTCGGAATCTCGCACCGAAGAGACTTCCGGATTGGTGACTATCAGGGCTTCATCGGCAAAATACAGCGCCAGTTGCGCGCCCTTTTCGATGCCTGCCGGGGAATCACAGATAATGTAATCAAATCCGGCTTCCTTAAGGTCTTCAATGACTTTTTCAACGCCTTCCAGCGTCAACGCATCTTTATCACGGGTTTGCGAAGCTGCCAAAATAAAAAGATTAGGTACCCGCTTGTCCTTGATCAAGGCCTGTTGCAAAGAGGCTTCGCCCTGAACGACATTCACAAAATCATAGACAACACGGCGTTCACAGCCCATGATCAAGTCCAGGTTACGCAAGCCCACGTCAAAATCGATAACCGCCACTTTATAGCCTTTTAAAGCCAAACCGGTTGAAAAACTTGCACTTGTGGTGGTTTTACCCACGCCTCCCTTACCGGAGGTCACTACGACTACACGAGACACTCTGACTCCTTTATCATCTAGCAGTGAGATGGTTTATATATTTCAAATTGTTATTAAAACCCGATACACGAATCAACATACCGTGGATTCAACTTAAATGGATAATAATGCTAATTATAGTGGTTTAAAATTTAATTGTTCGTTCAATAACGACACTTCGACAAAGCCTTGTTTGTATTCCGGCAAAATGTCTTCCGACAACTGATAGAGTCCGGCAATGCAGACCAGTTCCGCATCGATTTTCTGTGCAAAGATGCGGGCCGACGTTTCCCCCTGCGAACCGGCAAAGACCTTGCCGCGCACGGTGCCGTACACATGCACATTGCCGTCTGCGATAATCTCCGCTCCCGGATTGACCGATCCCATGACAATCAGATCACGGTCTTTGGCGTAAACTTGCTGGCCGGAACGCACCGCATGGTTGATGACCATAGCGCTCTTCAGGCCGCTACAATTTTCTTTTTGATCGCTTTTTTCAGGTTTTGGACGTTTTTTGACTTTAGCCTCTCCACTGAAAACCGCCAGGCCTGCATAATTGGCTTGCTCTTTGATGGATTCATCCTCGGTACGAATGCCGATCGGAATCATCTGTTTCTGATGCAACAACTCAACCAATAACGCCAAAAAAGTGGGATCCAAATTGCCGACTTCGGGTTCCAACACCACGGGAATGCCTACAAAAAAATCGGGCGCTTGACTGACCTTTTGCTCTAATGCCTGTTTGGTTTGTTCGATATCGTTGCTGAACAGTTTTAACACCGTCAACGAAAGAATAGACCCTTTAAGGTCAATGACTTTATTCATAATATTATTTTGGTTCTCTGGAATATACGAGGGTAGCGAAAGCAGTCTACTAGAGCGCTCCAGCCCTGTCAATTCAGTCTTTCAGATAGATTTTCCGAGCATGGAAAAAGCATATGAAAACCAAGAAAAAGCGGTTAAATTGAAGTTAAACCTTATTACAGAAAATATCTATTATTTAGTGAGAGGAGATTTTTTATGTACGTTCACCCTATTGGTGAAAAGATAAAACATTAAAATGGTCAGGAAACCGACACCATATCGTCCAATCCAATCATGGACAAAGTGAAACAGTTCAGGTGAATCAATCACCACCAAAGTGATGCCTAACATACGCACCGTATTGATCAACACAAGTCCAGCATAACCGATTAGAAGCCATACAATTTTGCTTTTGAAGTCAGTTGGATAAGCCAGAATAGCGGCTAAATAAAGCAGGTAAGGCGTCAAACCATTGCATTCATGCAAGATTTGCAGATGCATTTTATTGGAAAGAATCAAGGTGTCCGCTTGAATCAGAACCGGAAGATGTAGCCATTCCACCCAAAGACGGGTGATGAAAATGGTTAACTGGGTTTGCCATTCATTGAAAACAAAAAAAGGGCTGAACCCCTCGAAAAACAGCAAAAAAAAGAGCAGTGCAACCCAGAGAAGATAGCGTATTGCAAACCCTACCATCTGAATTGACCGCTCTTTTTAATCACAATCTAAAATAAGCTAAATTAAGTTAGACAAAATCTAATGCTTATTTAGAAAGCTTTCTGCGTGCAACCAACGCACCCAAACCAAGGAAGGCTAGCACAGACGCCAACAAGCTGGTGTTGTCGTAAGCACTGAAACCGTTGCTGCTACTGCTCTTCTCATAGACAGTCAAATCAGCTGGCGCTTCCTGGGTGTCATCATTCACATATTCAGGAACCGATTCATCCGTTGTAGACTTGATTGGCGTCAGACGAATTGTAAAGGTACCATTTTCTGTAAAGTCTTTTTCGCCAACTACATCAGCAGTAACATCGCCGATTTCAACGATATAAGACAAGCCAAGATTCAAGACATCTTCGATGGAGCCAATAGAATAGAGTCCACTGTCATCTTCAGCCCAAGCTTCCAACTGATCTGCAGATATCGGTGCGAAATCATCCGCAAAACCTGACAACCACTGATAATCCACTTCGGCGGTTGCAGGATCATCTCCCCAAAAAGCCACCAAACGGTCATCCGTTAATGGGTTATCATCAAAGTCGTAGAATATACCCGCTGGCTCATAGATGCTTGGCATCCAGTCACCGAAAATGTCAGTATAGTTGGCAGTCAAAGGTCCGCTATTTTCAATCGTGTAATCGTTAGTCAACTTAACTGGGAAATAAGCACGCTGATCACTGAAGAAACCATCGCTAGGATGTTTTGGTGGATCAGCCGGCCCGAACAGACCCGCAGAGAACGGTGCCAAATCTTCAGCATCAAAAATATCACCCGCCGGAGTAGTCGAAACATCTTCACCTGTACCAATCGAAAGTGTCAGGTTCCCACCTGCATCACCCGGTGTAAATCCAGCTCCAACCCCAAAACCGACTTCAATCTTGAAACCGGACAGACGGCTGTCGGTGTAGTTATTCAGTTTCTGAAGCACCATGTAACGACGTGAACCTGCTTCATCTTCTACATTAAAGACCAAATCAATACCTTCGTTACCTGCTCCATCCACAGTGGTCGGCAGAGCACTAACCTTGAAACGTTTGTGTGTCTGGAACGGGCTGTCACACAAGGTCGGATTCGGGTTGTCAGAATCCAACCAACCGTCATCCGGAGTTGAACCTGAATAGTTCGGGTTGTCACTGAATTTATAATAGGAGGTACTCATAATACAGCTGGCCGGTTTGCTGTTCGACAGAACAGCGGCTGGGTCTGTGACGCTAATCGCCTTGACACCTGATGGCTCCCCCACTGGCCAGTCTTTACCGTAAAGATTCCCCATCACATTGCCTGCCCCGTCATCAACTTCACTGACGAAAGTATCGCCGTAAGTCATAGCCGAGTAGCTACCGTCCGACTCTGTAAAGGCTTTTGCTAATTCTTCACCTGTATCCACATCAACAATTTTGACATTAACATTACCAAGGTTCCAAGCACCAAAACCCTGCGCTTCGGCATCCACAACCGGACTTGGCAAAGCTTGCTGGGTGCCAACAATTTTACCTGCTTGAGCGGCGGTCATCGCCGTCATACAAGCCGCGGCCACCAAACTTAGTTTAAACATGTTTTTTTTCATTTTTTCCTTCTCCTAGAAGTATTAACGATTATTTGAACTTATAACTTCTTTGTTATTTTTTAATACAACCTTATCACAACTATATTTTATAAAAAAGTTACACTTCAGTTAACATTGACTATATATCAAATACGCAGTTATATCTATCACCTGAATGGGTGAATTTGATAGAAAGCAAAGCTTTTTGCCCGTTTAGTCGCTTCTTGAAGAAGATATTTTCTAGGCAGCGAGATTAAATTCTGTTATCTTTTTACCCATAAAATTGATTAAATGACAATCTATAGGGTAGTACGATTTCAATGCAAACGCAATTACAGGTTTTACCGCACAACAGTCCTTGCTCCAAGGTGCGTGATTTCACACACCTATTAAAAGATCATGAAGTTCTGTTGAAAGCGGTGCATATTCAGTCGTGCCTTATCTACGGTCATCGTCTGCAGGCGATTTTACAAAGCGAAATTCCCTTTATCAGTGAAATGACAAACTGCCACATGATGGCGATTTGCCTGAACCAACAAGGCCGATTACGGTTTGAGTTCATGCTGGATGGCAAAAAGCAGATTTTGAAAGGATTGAAAGGCTTTAAAATCAAGCCGCACCAGCTTAATCTGTCCGCTTTTTTTAAACGTTGCCGGAAAGAGATCAGCCAACCCGATACACACATGCAGCTTGACGGCCTGACCGATTTCTTTGAAGGCGTCTTAACTAAAAAGCAAAGCCAGACACTTGAACAAAAGTTGCGTTTTAAAAAAGCTTTTGTGTTGCCAATTATGGGCTATGAAGGCGAGCATATCGGTTATTCCATTTTTGTATTCCAACAAAATCAAACCCCGGTTATTAGCAACCTGAGCAAGATTAACGCACTCTTCCAGACAGTAATTCAGCCCTTGTACGATACAGGCAGCCAAACCTTCTATTCCAAATGCACCCGCGTTTGCACCGATATGCCGCTGTTGACTGAAACTGAAAAGCGCATCATCAAAAACCTGTTGGAGGCAAAGTCCTACCCGAAAATAGCCGAAAAACTCAACATCAGTTTGAATACGGTAAAAACCCACATGAAAAATATCTTCGCCAAGTATCATGTGAATTCCAAATTGGAACTCTACAACAAAATCAACAAAAGTGGACTCTAAAACCTACACAAACAAACAGGCCTGGTCATAACCAGGCCTGTTTGTTTTTACATTGATCTAACGATAGAATCTGAGCGTTGCTACCCTCAGATATTCTAGCGTTTACCGCCGGCAGAACCACTGCCCCCCATCGAACCAGAGCCCGTCCTATTTGCAGGACGAGACTCGGAGCGAATCACGCCACGATCACTTTTCAATCCGTTTTGAGTAGAATCTGAACGGTACTCTTTTTCATAAGTATATTGCTTTTGAATTTTGTGCTGATGCTGGATCTGTTTGTTCCCGGCAGGGTTTTCCGGCCCCATGCGCATGTTATTGTTCTGCTGCAGCTGCTGAATCTGTTGTTGGGACTGCGTGGAAATAGCGTCACCCTCAGCGGCCCAAGCAGACGACATGCTTAAAGAATAACCCAATATTGCCGTTCCCATCACTTTTAACATTTTCATGCTGATCTACCTCTAAATTTAATAAATAATCCATCATGCCTGCTTCAATCATCATGCTTGATCGCAATAATGACTTTGCTTTTGACTTGATTACAATCATATATGGTAAATTTTCCCACGTCAATAATTATATCTGTATTCTTGATAAGAGACTTCCATATCCGGCGGTTTCTATACCCAACAAAAAATAACAAAATCCGGAAAAATCCTTAAATAATATAGGGTTAAAACACACTCAAAACGGGATATCGGCTTTCATTCCACTAAAAAATAGTTATACTAAAGTCTTTATGAGGCGAACCAACTCATGTATAAACGTTATCACCACTCCAATCTTGAGCAAGCCGAAGCAACGCTTGGCCACATACTTGACATCATTGAAGATGGCGTCTGGGATTGGAATGCTTTGACCGGTGAGGTGATTCGCAGCCCCGGCTGGTACCGGATGCTTGACTATGACATTGAGGCTTTGAAAGAAAATGTCTTTACCTGGGAAGAGATCATTCACCCCGATGACTACCCGGGAGTGATGGCACACTTTGAAGCCTACACTCAAGGACAAATAGAAAACTATCGCATCCAATACCGTTGCAAAAAGAAAGACGGCAGCTATCTCTGGATCGAAGACTCAGCCAAGATCGTGGCACGCACTCCATCGGGAAAAGTGGCCAGAATGATTGGCTCTCACACCAATATCCATCAACAAAAATTAGCTCAACAAGAACTCGAAAAACAAAACCGGCTACTGGCCGAAGACAATCTCAGCCTGGAAGGTCTTGTTGAGCAACGCACTCAAGAGCTCTCCGAGTTAAATCAAACACTGTATCAAAAGATTGAAAACGTTCAATATAATGCAACCCACGATGTTTTGACCGGGGTTTACAATCGCCGCTGCTTTGAGGAACGCCTGCAAAAAGAGATCAGTCGGGCCAAACGCTATTGTCACCCGCTTTGCATCATCCTGATCGACATCGATGACTTCAAAGTATTCAATGACCGTTACGGCCACAAACAAGGCGATCTGATTTTGCAAAAAGTGGCGAAATTGCTTGAAGAACACCTTCGTGAAACAGATACAGTTGCACGCTGGGGCGGGGAGGAATTTGTCATTATCCTCCCGGAAACAGACAAACTGGTCGCGATTGAGAAAGCCGAAAGCCTTCGTCAATTGATTGCCAATTTACGCTTTAACAAAAACAGTAAGATTACCTGCAGTTTCGGCGTGACCGCTTTCATGGAAGGAGACTGCGCCGATTCGATCTTTTCGCGTACTGACAAAGCGCTCTATCGAGCTAAAAAATTGAGCCGAAACAACGTGCAAGTGGAATGAATTTAATCGAAATGGGAATCTTTAGGCTTTTAGAATAAGTGAGGTTAGGTTCAGAGTTACTGCTGGTTAGATTTTCTGAAGTGTTAAAACGCTTTGAACTAAGCTTAAAGATGGTGCCCAGGGCCGGAGTCGAACCGGCACAGTGTTTCCACCGGGGGATTTTAAGTCCCCTGCGTCTACCAATTTCGCCACCTGGGCATATAGATAAAGTACTGCGAAAGCATCGCCGTACGTTAAATGCAATTCTTGATCAATCTACTAAAGGGTAAATTGGAGGCGGAACCCGGAGTCGAACCGAGGTCCACGGATTTGCAATCCGCTGCATAGCCACTCTGCCATTCCGCCATATTGGAGCGGGAAACGAGGATCGAACTCGCGACCCCAACCTTGGCAAGGTTGTGCTCTACCGCTGAGCTATTCCCGCTGATGAGGCCGTATTATAGGGCTTTACGGCTTAAGGTCAAGCACTTTTAACAAAAGATTCTTAAATAATAAACTCTTTCTTGCTGTTTTCCCGGCTCTTTATCAAGGCTTTTGCAAACTAACTGTTTGATTCTGTTGAACGAATGATTTCAGGCAGAGCCGCACGCGTGTATTGGGCCCAGGTGATCACCGTCAGAACCGCAGCAAAATAGAGCATCGGGAAACCGAGTTGGCCCCAATCAATGCCCCACAGCTCGCCGCCATAAATCAACCACGTCAAGGCGGCCAACTGCGAAGCGGTTTTGATTTTCCCCAAACTGGAGACCGCCACCACTTCGCGCGCATTGTTTTCCGCCATCCACTCCCTTAGCGCCGAGATACTCACTTCACGCATGATAATAACCACGGCCGATAGAATCACCCAGATATTGTCATGATATTCGGCGGCCACCACAATCAATGCTGCGGCCACAATCAGCTTGTCGGCCACCGGGTCCAAAAATGCCCCCAGCTTGCTGTCAGACCCGAGTTTACGGGCCAGGAACCCGTCAAACCAATCGGTAATGGCGGCAATCATAAACGCCAGGCCGGCCCAGAAACGGGCATCTTCGATGGGCGCATAGTAGCAGATTAAAAACACAGGGATCAAAACGACTCGTGACCAAGTCATCATCATGGGAATGGATTGAACATTCATGTTAAATGTTTCTCTTGAATAAAACTGTAATGAGTAAAACCGAAACGGGCCTTTCTATAAAGAAGTAATACTATCATGTTTAAACCGATTATAAGTGCTAAAACCACCTGAACAAGGCTTTAATGCCGGCAATACGTTGAGTGATTTAAAGCCATTAAATCAACGCAAAGCAGGTAGGCCTTTCTAAAAAACTGCAGGTTAAAGGCTGCCATGAAAAAAGTCATAGATATTCTGAGCTTTATCCTTGCTGATACCTTTCACTTTTGATAACTCCTGCACCGAGGCATTTTTGATTTCATTCAAACCGCCAAAGTGTAACAGCAAAGCCTTTCTGGTTTTAGGGCCTATGCCCTCAATGGCTTCCAGACTGGAAGAGGTTTGCGCCTTGGTACGTTTTGCGCGGTGCGAGGTGATCGCAAAACGGTGTGCTTCGTCTCGAATGTAATTAATCAAGTGCAACGCCATATCGTCGGCTTCCAAATCAATGCCTTCTGGGTTATAGGGCGTGTACAGAATTTCCAGACCGGCCTTACGCCCCTCACCTTTGGCAACCGACACCAGCGGCACCGACTCCAACTCCAGCGACTTGAGTACCTCTATGGCCTGGTTAAGCTGGCCTTTTCCGCCGTCAACCACAATCAAGTCCGGCAAAGGTGTCCCCTCTTTCCTGATACGGCTGTAACGTCTTTCCAAGGCCTGATGCATGGCGGCGTAATCGTCTCCCGCTTGAACGCCCTCAATATTGAACTTACGGTATAACTGAGTATTAGGCACACCATCCTTAAAGACCACACAACTGGCAATGGTATGGCTGCCTTGAGTATGACTGATATCAAAACATTCCATGTGCTGTGGAGGTTGCGCTAATGCCAGCGCTTCCTGCAACGCCTGCAGACGCTCATACTGACTGGCTTTTTGCCCCAGGTGCTGTTTCAATCCGGTGATGGCATTGGTGGTCGCCAATTGCATCAAGCCTTTTGCAGTCTGTTGCACAGGTCGCTGAATCCTGACTTTATGTTGACGTTTCTCACTCAACCAGTTTTCCAGCAAAGGCTGCTCGGGCAACTGAGTGGGCAGCAATACGATGGCCGGAACCGGATGGTGTTCGTAATGCTGGGTGATGAAGGCAGACAGCACCGCCGCTTCATCGACTTTTTGCTCCAGCCATTCAAGCGCTTTTGGATAATAGTGTTCGCTGCCCCATAGGTTGCCTCCGCGGTACATCATCAGACACACGCAGACTTGATTAGCCTGTTGCGTAATCGCCAGTACATCCATGTCCTTGGCACCGGGCTGGTTGATCAGATGCTGGCTCTGAATGGCGCGCAAAGCGGACACTTTGTCTCGATAATCGGCGGCCAACTCAAACTCCAATTGTTCGGAAGCCTGTTCCATTTTTCGTCCCAACTCGTCAATCACATCAAAGCTCTTGCCTTCCAGAAACATCAAGGTATGGCGTACATCCTCGTCGTATTCCTGCTTGCTGACCAACCCCGCCACACAAGGACCGGAACAACGTTTGATCTGATACTGCAAACAAGGGCGTGAACGATGATTGAAGACGCTTTCCGCACACTGGCGCACCGGAAAGATCTTCTGCAGGGCTTGCAGGGTTTGATGCACCGCCGAGGCATTTGGGAATGGACCGAAATACTTGCCAACTTTGCGTTTGGCACCACGATGGTAACTTAAAGACGGAAACTTTTTACCTGTAGAAACAAAGATATAAGGATAAGACTTGTCATCACGAAACAGGATATTGTATTTGGGTTTATGGCGTTTGATCAGGGTGTTTTCCAGAATCAACGCTTCGCTTTCGGTATCGGTCACGGTCACTTCGATGAAAGCCACCTGCGCCACCATGGCGGCCGTTTTGATCTCTTCGTGTGATTTCTTAAAGTAACTCGACACCCGTCGCTGCAGGTTCTTGGCTTTGCCCACATAGATGATTTTACCGTCCTGGTTGTACATACGGTAAACGCCCGGGCGCTGTGTCAGTTGCTTCAGATAGGCACCTATATCAAATTGATGCGGATTTTCAAGATCTGAATTTTCCGTTCTCATCTCTGATGGTTTTTGAACCGCGGCCTTTACCGAGTTTTCAGAACCGTCAGAGTGCTCGACTTGATCGTTGTTTGCGGAATTGTCGGATTTTTTTGAGGACATAAGTGTGAACGTTGTAAAATGCTATAAACCAAACCGTATTATAAAGGATTCAGGATGGAACAAGGCCCTCAAAACAACCAGCAAGACCCGCAGGGATTCAAAAAACTCGCCTCAGCGGTGGAGTCATTGGTCAAACAGGAGCGTTGGACAAGACGTTTCGCCAATCTTTTAAAGCTCGCGATTGCCGCCTACATAATATTCTTTATTACGGTAGCCGTTCAGAACATGAATCAGTTGGACGAACTCGAATCTATGGCCAAGGGTAAAGAACACGCAGCCATCATCAAGCTTGAGGGGGCCATCATGCCAGGTTCCAAGATCAGTGCGGAAACCCTCAACCCACTTTTGCAAAAAGCCTTTGCCAACCCATCCAGTAAGGCGGTCGTCATTCAGGCCAATTCACCGGGTGGCAGCCCGGTTCAGTCGGCTTTGATCAACGATGAAATCACCCGCCTAAAGAAAAAATACAACAAACCGGTCTATGTCGTTGTGGAAGACTTATGTGCCTCCGGCTGTTATTACATTGCGGTGGCCGCCGATAAGATTTACGCCAACAGAGGTTCTATGGTCGGTTCAATCGGCGTTCGCATGGACAGTTTCGGCTTTACCGAACTGATGGATAAGATGGGCATCGAGAACCGCTCCATGCATGCAGGTGAACACAAAACCTTCATCAACCCTTTCGCACCGGTTGACGAAGAGGGCCGTAAGTTCTTCCAGGAACGCATTCTGGAACGCACCCACCAGCAGTTTATTGAAACCGTTCGCGCCGGCCGTGGCGATCGTATCAAGGAAAACGAACTGACCTACTCCGGCCTGGTCTGGCTGGGCGATGAAGCCATTGAGAACGGCTTGATTGACGGCTTGGGCGACATGGGATCAGTGGTGCGTGACGTGGTAGGCGTCAAACACAGTCGTATTTACGAATCTGAGAAATCCTTAATTGAGGAGTTGATGGGTGACATCAGCTCGGAAACTGCCAGCAAATTGTCGCTTTATCTAACCACGCTACACTGAACGTTTTTAGACAAAACATCCGGCTTTTACTGCTTTTGCAAGCGGTTAAGCCGGAATAGGCAATGTTTTAAAATGGACAGGCCTGCTCATTTTGAATCGCATTCAAGCGAGCATACCCCCTTATCGCAATCTCTTTCTGAGCCTAGGGGCTTCCGAGCTCAGCTTCAGGCATAAAAAAACCCGCGATGGACCATTGTCATCGCGGGTTTTTTATTTGAGGCTAACGAGCGTCGATGTTAGGCGACCGCCACTCCGATGTCAGCCAGGTTTTTGGGAGACTCAACTTCATAGTCCGCCATCTCGTCAAACTGCAGATAACGGTACACTTCGTCGCCCATGGTATTCAACATACCGACTGCATCCATATATTCCTGAATGGTCGGAATGCGGCCCAATACCGAACACACTGCCGCCAATTCCGCAGACCCCAGATAAACGTTTGCACCGTTACCCAAGCGGTTCGGGAAGTTACGGGTCGAAGTCGAGAACACGGTTGCACCATCGGCCACTCGGGCCTGGTTACCCATGCACAAGGAACAACCCGGCATTTCGGTACGGGCGCCTACCTTGCCGAAAATGCTGTAATAACCTTCTTCGATCAACTGGCGTTCATCCATTTTAGTCGGCGGCGCAATCCACAAGCGAGTCGGCACGTTGCCCATCTGTTCAAGAACTTTACCGGCCGCACGGTAGTGGCCGATATTGGTCATACACGAACCGATGAAGACCTCATCAATTTGGGTGTTTTCGACTTCTGACATCAACTTGACGTCATCCGGATCGTTCGGACAGGCGACAATCGGCTCTTTGATTTCATTCAAATCGATTTCGATGACCGCTGCATAGTCGGCATCAGCATCGGCTTCCAACAATTGCGGATTATCAATCCACGCCTGCATCTCATCACGGCGGCGAAGCAAAGTACGCGCATCCTGGTAACCGTTTTCAACCATCCAGTCAATCAACGCCATGTTCGATTTAAGGTATTCGATAATTGGCGCTTCACCCAGTTTCACCACACAGCCGTTGGCGGAACGTTCGGCAGATGCATCGGACAGTTCAAACGCCTGTTCGACCTTAAGGTGCTCAAGACCCTCGATTTCCAAAACGCGGCCGTTGAAAACGTTTTTCTTACCTTTCTTCTCTACCGTCAAATGGCCTTCCTGAATCGCTTGATACGGGATTGCGTTGACCAGGTCACGCAGAGTGATGCCTGGTTGCATCTCGCCTTTAAAGCGAACCAGAACCGATTCCGGCATATTCAGAGGCATCACACCCAAGGTTGCGGCAAACGCCACCAAACCGGAACCGGCCGGGAAAGAAATCCCGATTGGGAAACGCGTATGCGAGTCACCACCTGTACCCACCGTATCCGGCAGTAACAGTCGGTTCAACCAAGAGTGGATGACCCCATCACCCGGGCGCAAGGCTACCCCGCCGCGGCTGGTCATGAAGTCCGGCAAGGTATGCTGCAATTTGATGTCCACCGGTTTCGGGTAAGCGGCGGTATGACAGAAAGACTGCATCACCAAGTCCGCAGAGAAACCTAAACACGCCAGTTCTTTCATTTCATCACGTGTCATCGCACCGGTGGTGTCCTGAGAGCCCACGGTGGTCATGTGCGGTTCGCAATACATCCCGGGACGTACACCCTCGATACCACAGGCTTTACCGACCATCTTCTGCGCCAAGCTATAACCGTGAGCCGCCTGAGACTTGTCTTGGGGACGCATGAACACCTCAGAAGGCTCCATGCCCAAAGCTTTACGAGCTTTATCGGTCAAACCACGTCCGATGATTAACGGTACACGACCGCCTGCACGCACTTCATCCGGCATGGTGTCCGGTGCCAACTCAAACGTTGAAATGGTCTCACCGGCTTCGTTGGTGATTTTGCCTTCATAAGGATGGATGGTGATCACATCGCCCATATTAAGCTGTTCGACATCACATTCAATTGGCAAAGAACCGGAATCTTCCGCTGTGTTAAAAAAGATCGGGGCGATCTTACCACCCAGAACCACACCGCCCTGTCGCTTGTTAGGGACATAAGGAATATCGTCACCGAAAAACCACATCACCGAGTTCATCGCCGATTTACGTGAAGAACCGGTACCCACCACGTCACCGACATAAGCGACCGGGTGGCCTTTGGCTTTCAAGGATTCAATCGTACCGTCAACATCATCCATTCTCGACGCCAACATCTCTTTGGCATGCAATGGAATATCTGGACGAGACCAGGCTGCCGTTGCAGGAGAAAGGTCATCGGTATTGGTTTCGCCTTCTACCTTAAATACAGTAACGGTGATGCTTTCAGGCATCTTAGGCTTATTGGTAAACCATTCCGCATCCGCCCAAGACTTCACCACTTGCATGGCATAATCGTTGGTTTTGGATTTTTCAACCACATCGTGATACGCATCGTAAACCAGCAAGGTTTTAGACAACGCCTTCACCGCCTCTTCCGCAACCGCCGAGTTTGGGCTGTCCAGCAACTCAATCAATGGCTGCACGTTGTAACCACCCAGCATGGTTCCCAAAAGGAAGGTCGCTTTTTCAGGCGTGATCAAATCAACCGCGACTTCCCCTTTTGCCACGTCGGCCAAAAAACCGGCTTTAACGTAAGAAGCCTCATCCACACCCGGCGGAACACGGTTGCTCAACAGGTCTAGCACAAACGCTTCTTCACCTTCTGGCGGATTTTTAATCAACTCAACCACTTTTGCGGTTTGTTCCGCATCAAGAGGAAGTGGTGGAATACCCTGTTCAGCACGTTCAGCAACATGACTACGATAGGCTTCTAACATAGAGGAAGTCTCCTAAAAACTAAGAATAATATGTGAATTGCGATATAATACCACACCATTAATTTCAGATAAAAAGGGTTAGCATAAATGTTACTTTCAGAATTGACCGCTATTTCTCCAGTTGATGGCCGTTACGGCGCACGCTTGGACAACTTAAAGGAAGTCTTCAGTGAATACGGCTTAATCAAAAACCGTGTGAAAGTGGAAGTGTTCTGGTTGCGCATGCTCGCCAACCATCCCGGAATTCCGGAAGTTCCGCCTTTAAGCGCCGACGCCGAAAACCTGTTGATCAAACTGGTTGATGAGTTCACCTTGGAAATGGCACAGCGTGTCAAGGAGATTGAGCGTACCACCAACCATGACGTCAAAGCGGTGGAATACCTGATCAAAGAACATTTCGGCGACAATGCAGAACTGAACGCTATCAGCGAATTCGTGCATTTTGCCTGTACTTCTGAGGACATCAACAACCTATCTTATGCTTTGATGCTTAAAGATGCCCGTCAGGACATCATCATTCCTGAAATGGACAAGTTGATTGCCAAAGTCGTGGAGATGGCACAGGAGATGGCGGACATACCGATGATGTCTCGTACCCATGGCCAGCCAGCATCTCCGACCACAGCAGGTAAAGAGTGGGCCAACGTCGCTTACCGTCTGCAGCGCCAGGCCAAACAGCTTATGAATGTGCAGATCATGGGTAAAATTAACGGCGCGACCGGTAATTACAACGCTCATTTGGCCGCCTATCCGCAAGTTAACTGGTATGAATTGTCAGAACAGTTTGTGCAAAGCTTGGGCCTAGCTTGGAATCCTTATACCATCCAGATCGAACCGCATGATTATATTGCCGAATACTTTCACGCCATGCAGCGTTTCAACACCATCCTGATCGACTTCGATCGCGATGTCTGGAGTTATATCTCCATCGGCTTCTTCAAACAGAAAACCGTGGCCGGTGAAATTGGTTCTTCGGCGATGCCGCATAAGGTCAACCCAATCGATTTCGAAAACTCCGAAGGGAACTTGGGCATCGCCAATGCGATTTTTGACCACCTGGGTCAAAAACTGCCGATCTCCCGCTGGCAACGTGACCTGACCGACTCAACGGTTTTACGTAACCTGGGTGTCGGTGTGGCACATACCATCATTTCCTTGCAAGCGACCATGAAAGGGCTGGGCAAACTGGAAGTGAATGCAGAAGCCATGGCGGAAGATCTGGACAACAACTGGGAAGTGTTGGCCGAAGCTATTCAAACCGTCATGCGCCGCTTCGGATTTGAAAAGCCGTACGAAAAACTGAAAGACCTGACACGTGGCCAGCGCGTCAACAAAGAGATCATGCAGAACTTTGTGGACGGCCTGGACGGTCTTCCTGAAGAAGCCAAAGAATATCTGCGCAACCTGACGCCTGCAACCTACATCGGTAATGCGGCGCAGCAAGCGGCCAACATTGAACTGGCCATCACCATACTCAAAGGTCGATAATAGTGATTATTTCGCTCCTATAACGTGCTACTTCTTTGTCAGAAACGGGTCGTGTATAAGAATACACTCCCTTGTTCTTCCTAGAATTAGCACACTCTAGAAACGATCTAATTCACTATTATTTTTTTGACTAAAATCGTTTCAAACCCACCCATGCGGTGGGTTTTTTATTGTTGACACAGCCCGAATACAATTAGGAATCGCATTATGATTCAGTTTCAAGAGATTGATTTAAAAACGTTTCTATCCGAATATTGGCAAAAGAAACCCTTGCTGATCCGTAACGCCCTGCCCGGTTTTGAATCCCCCCTTTCCGCCGAAGAACTGGCAGGCCTGTCCCTAGAGGAGGAAGTCGAAAGCCGCATTGTAATCCAGCATGGAGACCAAGACTACCAGTTATTGAAGGGTCCATTTGACGAATCGGCTTTCAGTGAACTCCCGGAACAGAATTGGACACTGTTGATTCAGGGGGTGGATCGTTTGATTCCCGATGTCACCGACCTGCTCAACGACTTCGATTTTTTGCCGTGCTGGCGTATCGACGACATCATGATCAGCTATGCAACTCAAGGCGGCAATGTCGGCCCGCATTTTGACCATTACGACGTCTTTCTTCTGCAAGCCGCCGGAAAAAGACGCTGGCAGCTGACCTCTCAGGATTGCACCGAAGACAACTATATCCAGGGCGTCGATCTGCGTTTGATGAAAACCTTCAAAGTCGAAGAAGACCACGTATTTGAAACGGGCGACATTCTCTATCTGCCGCCCAAATGGGGACACCACGGTGTTGCTCTGGACAATGAATGCATGACCTACTCTATTGGCTACCGTACCTATCGCGGCCAGGAGCTGTGGGACAGCTTTGGCGACCACCTTTCCGAAATGGGTGCTTTCAAAGACCTCTACATCGACCCGCAATGGCCAGACAAGCTCAATCCGGGTGAAGTGACCGATGCTGCAGCCGATCAGGCTCAGGAATTATTGCAATCCATCCTGCAAGACCGAGGCCTGCTCAAAACCTGGTTTGGACGATTTGCGACCCAGTTGGATCAAGTGGCCGCTCAGCAATTACCCGAACCGCTGACCCAAGAAGAAACCCCGTCCATCGAAGACTTTTCCGGAGCCTTAATGGTCGAAAACGGCCTGATTAAAGACCCCGTTTGCCGCTTTGCCTATGCGGAAATGGACGATAAACCCCTGCTTTATATCAACGGTGCCATCTGGAACGACTTCGGTGCACAGCCGGCTTTGATTCGCCAGGTCGCCAATCAGTCTTTCCTAACCCAGAAAGATTTGAGTAAACTCATTTCACATTCCGGCAATCTGGAACTCTTGTTTGATCTTTGGAAACTGCAGTATTTGGTGTTTATCGAATAAAATTCAGTTTATTTAAATGTCTTCAAAAACTGAGCAGGCCTGTTCAGTTTTCTTGGGTTTTCAGTCCGTCACGATGGCCAACTGCGATTCAGACAAACTTGGAATAGGCACATGAAATCATCCACAAACAATGACCCTTTCGATATAGAGCGTTTTGTCAAAGCCCAACAAGACACCTACCCGAGAGCCCTTGCCGAATTGCAAGCAGCTCGCAAGCGTTCTCACTGGATGTGGTTTGTGTTTCCGCAGATAGACGGTTTGGGCCACAGTCAAACCACGATCTTTTATGCGATCAAAAGTCTGGAGGAAGCCAAAGCCTATTTAGACCATCCTGTTTTAGGGACGCGTTTAATGGAATCTGTTCAAGCGGTTGTGGCGATTGAGGGCACCAGCCTGCTGGAGATTTTCGGCAAGCCGGATAATAAAAAATTCTGCGCCTGCATGACCTTGTTTGCAGAGGCCGCAGAAGATAAAAGACTGTTTCAAAAAGCGATAGACAAATTTTGTGACGGCCAGTTGAGCGAAAAGACCTTAGAGGCTCTTAATCGGCTCTAATCCGGTTTTGCTCTTTTCTACACCTTGAGGACAGTTTTGGCATAACTTGAGTCGTCCATCTCTACGACCTCGACCGTAATCACCATCGAGGACATCATTACGCCCTTCACGCTTTTGAGCAATGTTTGCGTCAATAGCTGTTTCTCATCCTGCGTTTTCCCTGTATGAATTCGGCAAATGATATGCATGAAACCGGAATCGCTTTCACCCAGTTGGTAATGCTCAACCGGGTGCGCCCGTACTTTGATGTTTTGCTCGTCAAAAAGCCTGGTGGATTTGACGGCATAAAACGCTTCTGAAAGCAGGAACTTAACGAGTTTACGAGAGAGTGATTCCTGACTGTATTCGATAATGATATGTGGCATAACTAAATCTTTTATTGTTTTAATCTTTTATTGTTTTTTTGTATTTATATTCAATAGGTAAAAGGTTACATCAGCCAGGCACCGTCAGCTTGAGGGGGTTTCTGCTCATGTTATTCTTAATAATCAACAAAATGAACAGGCCTGGGTAACGCGATTTTTAAAAGCGGTTCGGATCGTCCAAAGCGCATAAAGGCTTTTAAAGTGTAAACACATCAAACCCCTCATCAGCGACAATCTCTTTCATACCGCTATGGGTCAACACGGCAGAAGAAGCGCGTTCCGGATGCAGGTAGCGTTCAGCAACCTCCCGCAACTCGTTGACGGTGCTCGAAATCACGCCTTCTCGATAAGCCATACGCACATCGTGCGTACGACCATACAATGATTGGTAAAACGCTTTCTTGGCTTCACCGGCAGGAGATCCCGGTCTATCCATTGCACTGATGACATTGAGAATGGCTTCGTCGACCTTGGCCTGCGTCATCTCATTGCTCATCAACCAATCCTTGGCCTTGGCGAAATCATCGTAAGTTTCCAGCAAACGCGGATCACGGTATGAATAGAAAACAAAAGCTGCCGCCTCACCGTTGTAGGTCGCACCGCCACCGTAGGCCCCGCCCTTTTCACGAATGGCCGAATGTAGAAAGCCGTTGCGCAAACACGCCCCTAAAACGGCAAGCTTGGGAGCATCGGCATGATCCGCCAATACGGCCGGATAGGCCTGTGCACAGAAATTAACCTGTGTACTGGTGACCCAGGCCTGCTTGATTTGGCCGTGTGATGCTTGCAACTTAAAGCCTTCTTGCCTTTGAGCAGGCTGAGAGAGCTTTTTCCAGCGACTCTGCATGCCGTTAAGTGCCGAAGCATGTCCCGCTTCATCCACCACCAACAATCCCTGTTTGGGGGCTTGAGTTAACTTGTCCTGAATGCCCTTAAGCTCTTCGGCAAAACTTTCCATTCGGGTTGAATCTTTGAGCTGTTCATGCAACTGCTTGATGAATTGGATACCGGCAAAACCGCTGCGCTCGAATTTCCATTTCGCCATCGGTGTGAAACTTTGCGTGGCGGCCATCATCGCCAAACCATGACCGTTTCCGGTGATGCCATGGTCAACACTGGCTCGTACCTGGCCAACCAAATCCTTGATGCGTGCCAACTCGTCAAAACGCGCGCTATAAAGCGTGTCTTCCATCAAACCAGCCAAAGCTTCCTGATTACGGTTAAGCGCCTTGGAGGAAAGAATATAGTGGCTGTGACACGCGCTTGGATCGCCTATTTTGGAGTGAACGGCAGAACGAGCGGAAATGCCGCCGGAAATGGCCGCCTGAAATTCTTGGGTCTGGATATAATCCCGACCACCACACCCGACTTCGGTCAAACAGGTGTTGAACAACGGCAAAATGGCTTTCTCATGTTCCGAAAAATCGGGAAGATCAATCAACACTTGCTCATAAACCAGGCCATTGGTTCCGCACTGGTATTGATGCACCGGCAAGTCGCCAACAGCACCTTGCTCACCTTGAATAATTTTGATCTCAGTCGGGATATCGTCCTTGGTCACTTCCGGTAGAATATCGGCATCGTCAATCTGTTCCTGACGTTCCGCCAGCGCTAGCGCCAGGTCCACAATTTGCTGTTTTTCAGAAACGGACAGGCCTGCTTGAATTTGAGCCAGCTTCTGCTTCTCTGTTTCTTCCTCACGCTTGGCCAACTCTTTATCCGGTCGCATGCACAAACGTACACGGTGCGGATTATCCAGCAACCACGACTGTATCAAGTTCGGGATAAAACGGGGGTTTTTGATTTCCTCTTCCAATTCCTGCAATGCGTCGTCCAAATCCAATAAAGCAATTGGGTCACCATCGTGCAAAGCACCGGGCAGGGCATGTAAAATCAACTGCAAACCATAAGGATAGCTGTCCCCTCCCACTTCACGCTGGGAGAGTTCCAATTGGTGCAGCATGGCCTCCACCTGTTGCTGATCGACACCAACATTCACAATGCGTTGTAATTCATCGATAATCAAATGCTCAACCGCTTCAGCGTGCTCGGCTTCAGAGCCCTGCAAGCCGACGGAAAACACCATCTCTTTATTGGACTCTTCCAAACCGCACAACGGCGACGCAGCCGTGCCCAAATCAGTCTCTTCCAACACTTTACGCAATGGCGAGGCACTGTTGTCCAAAAGCACCGAACTCAGCAGATGCCCTTTTAACACCTCTTTTGGATCCTGATTCAATCCCAACAACCAGCCCAATACAAGATGAGTTTTATGGGCACTCTCCTCCTCATCCAACGCGTAGAATTTTTCAACCGTCTGAGGTTTATCAAAACGCTCTTCCAAGCCAACATGCACCTGCGGCACTGGCGAATCGAAACGCTTCAAAGCAAGCTCTTCAAACCCGGTCTGGTGTTGCAAAGCACTGATGTCACCATAGGTCATAAACACCGAGTTGGAAGGATGGTAATGTGCCTGATGGAATGCCACCAACTGCTGATGCGTCAAATCCGGGATATCGACCGGCTCACCGCCGCTGTTGTAGTGATAGGTATTGGTCGGGTACAGGGATTCGGTCAAACTCTGCCAAAGACGTGAAATCGGCGAACTCATGGCCCCTTTCATCTCATTGAAAACCACACCTTTATAGGTCAGGGGTGAATCCGGGTTATCCATCTCCTCAAATTCAAAACGGTGCCCTTCCTGAGCGAAATCCAGCTCATCCAGATTCGGGAAAAATACCGCGTCCATATAGACCTGCAACAGGTTCTGGAAATCTTTACGGTTTTCCGTGGCGAATGGATAAGCGGTCCAATCACTCGACGTGAAGGCATTCATAAAGGTATTCAAAGAGCGACGGATCATCATAAAAAAGGGATCGCGTACGGGATACTTCTCGCTGCCGCAGAGTACGGTGTGTTCCAAAATGTGCGCCACACCGGTGGAATCCATCGGTACGGTGCGCAAGGCCACTAAAAATACATTCTGCGGATCGTCAGCCGCCAAATGGTAATGGGTGGCCCCGGTTACCTTGTGCTGGTAGTGCTCAACCGTCAAATTTAAAGTCTCGATAGGGTGCCGACCGATAAATTCAAAAGCAGGATGCGATTTAGACATAAATTTTCCCAAATTATATTTTTAGTGACTTTGTCTGAAATGAATGGGGATTTCCCGAAACATTTTCAAATAAAGACATTCTTTAAACGATAAAAGGCCATTAGAAATGGCCCTTTAAAACAGATTAAAAACCAAAAAGGCTTTCAATCAAGCAAGAAATAGACGATTAAGCATCCGCCTCTTTCATGGAAAGCTTGACGCGTCCTTGCTTGTCGATGTCAGTAAGTTTGACGCGGATTTCCTGACCTTCTTTCAAGTAATCTTCTACGTTTTCAACACGCTCTTCGGCAATCTGCGACACATGAACCAACCCTTCACGGCCGGGCATGTAAGCCACAAACGCACCAAAGTCGACAATCTTTTTGACCACGGCATCATAGGTTTTGCCAATTTCCGGCTCGGCGGTAATTTCCGCAATACGCGCTTTAGCCAAATTAGCAGACTCTTCATCCACCGAGGCGATTTTGACATTGCCTTCGTCGTCGATTTCAATGGTACAACCGGTTTCTTCGGTCAGGGCACGAATCGTCGCGCCACCTTTTCCGATGATTTCACGTACCTTCTCTGGCTTAACTTTCACCATAAAGAAACGCGGCGCGGTTCCCGCGACATCAGCATTGGACGAGCTGATTGCTTTCGCCATCTCACCCAAAATGTGCAAACGGCCCGCCTTGGCTTGATCCAGTGCAATTTGCATGATCTCTTCGGTAATGCCGGTGATTTTAATATCCATCTGCAAGGCGGTAATCCCTTGATCGGTTCCGGCCACTTTGAAATCCATATCCCCAAGGTGATCTTCATCACCCAAGATATCCGAAAGCACGGCAAAACCGCTGTCTTCCTTGATCAATCCCATGGCGATACCCGCAATCGGAGCGGCAATCGGCACACCGGCATGCATTAAGGACATCGAAGTACCGCAAACCGACGCCATAGAGCTTGAACCGTTTGATTCGGTGATTTCAGACACCACACGAATGGTATATGGAAATTCTTCAGAGGTCGGCAACAAGGCGGCAACACCGCGACGCGCCAACATTCCGTGACCAACTTCGCGGCGTCCCGGACTGCCTACTCGTCCACACTCCCCTACCGAAAACGGAGGGAAGTTATAATGCAGCATGAAACGGTCGTTATAGGAACCGGTCAGTTCATCGACCATCTTGGCGTCCTTTTCGGTTCCCAAAGTGGTCACAACCAAAGCCTGAGTCTCACCACGGGTGAACAAAGCTGAACCATGAACCTGTGGCAGGACGCCGACCTGACAGTCAATGCTACGAACAGTTTTACCGTCACGCCCGTCAATACGTGGCTCGCCGGCAATGATGCGTCCGCGTACGATGTCTTTCTGCAATTTGCCGAACATGCCTTCGATCTCTTTTGCGTGAAAGCCTTCTTCATTGATTTCAGAAGCGACTAACTGGGTCATGGCTTTCTCTTTGGCTGCATCTAAAGCAGCGTATCGATCCATTTTGTCGGCAATTGAATAGGCGGCTTCAACATCACTACGAATCAGATCGAATACGGCATTTTTAAGTTCGGTATTTTCTTCTGGAGCTTGCCAATCCCAAGTCGGTTTACCTGCTTCTTGAGCAAATTCCTGAATTGCAGAAATGGCTGCTTGCATCTGTTGATGACCAAACATCACCGCGCCCAACATAATATCTTCTGACAACTCGGACGCTTCCGATTCAACCATCAAGACCGCGTCTTGAGTACCGGCAACACTCAACTCCAAATCGGATTCCTGTAAGGCCTCGGCACTTGGATTAAGCAGGTATTCATCATTCTGATATCCCACAATAGCGGCACCAATTGGGCCGTTAAACGGAATGCCGGAAATGGCTAAAGCTGCTGAAGTTCCAAGCATGGCCGGCACTTCGGTTCCCACCTCAGGATCCAAAGCCACTACAGTAGCGATGACCTGCACCTCATTCAAGAACCCTTTGGGGAACAAAGGACGAATCGGACGGTCAATCAGACGAGAGGTTAAGGTTTCCTTCTCTGAAGGACGTCCTTCACGTTTAAGGAAACCGCCTGGAATACGGCCGGCCGCATAGGCTTTTTCCTGATAGTTTACGGTCAGAGGAAAAAAGTCCTGCCCCTCTTTCGCCGATTTGGCAGCGACTACCGTAACCAGCACGCGTGTGTCACCCATGCCGATCATTACCGCACCGTCTGCCTGACGAGCGATCTCTCCGGTTTCTAAAGTAACTTGATGCTGTCCGTATTGAAATGACTTGCTAATTTTAGCCATGAAACACCTTTTATAATTTCTTAGATTCAAATGGCTGAAAACCTGAATCCCTAAACAAAAAGTCGCTTAGGGATTCAGGCTCTTGGTTTACAGCCAACTATGCATTAATAGTAAATAGTCCATTCATCTTGAGACAAGCTCATCTATTTTAGCAAAACGTTGAAGCAACAACAGCCTATACGCCAAAACACATCACCATTTTCACTGTCTTTTCAAGCACTTAAACATGAACGACAGGCTTTAACAAAAGCCAAGGCTGTGAATATCCGGCCCTCAAGATAAAAACCATTTCATTCTACCTTTTATTGTCTGCTAAACCAGGAGTTTTTGGCCCATTTAGCTAAAAAATTGGCAAAAAAAAACCCTGCTATGCAGGGCTTTTTCTTCAAGGCTTTGGAATTACTTACGTAGACCCAAACGCTTGATAAGATTTAGATATCTTTCACCGTCTTTCTTGTGAAGGTAATCTAAAAGCTTACGACGACGACTCACCAAACGTAACAAACCGGTACGTGAGTGGTTGTCTTGCTTGTGCGCTTTAAAGTGCTCAGTCAAGTGCTTGATACGGTGAGTAAGAAGTGCAACTTGAACTTCTGGTGAACCGGTATCGCCTTCTGAGGTAGCGTATTCTGCAACGATTTGTGCTTTAACTTCAGCATCAAACATAGGTCTTTCTCCAATGGATCGGTTTTGAATTAAAATTCAACTTCCACAACCGATGATAGAAGTCGAACCGAGTATTTTACGGATTTAAACCGGCAATACAAGCTTTAACGCTGACTAAAATGTCAATTTATCGGAACAGGCTAACATTATGACGTGTTTTGATCCCATTCCCATAAACTATGCCAGAAAAATTAACGTTTTCCAAAGCCGTGCACGTAGTTTTCCAAGGCGTTAATGTCATCGCCCATATGACGAATTAGGGTATCCAGGCTGACGATGGCATTTTCAAGAATGTTTACCGCAATATAAGGCTGTTCGACCTTCAAACGATCATACATGGGCTTGGTCAAAATAAACAACTTCACGCCCTTTTTACAGGCCGACATTTTAAGGTTACGCGGTTTACCGTCAAAGAAAGACATCTCACCAATCAAACTGCCTTCACCCTGTTTGCCGACTTCGGCCTCTTCAGAGCCTGAGCCACTGGTAAACTTGACCTTACCTTCAATAATAAAGCCAAGCGAGTCACCTACTTCACCCGTGTCGGAAATCACTTCACCGGATTCATACCACTTTTCTTGCAAAAAAGAGATAAGTTTTTCGACATCTTCACGAGTCAACGACTCACAGATAAAATTGGTTTGAAAAAATTTAAATAATTCCTTGCTGGTCATGCTAATCATACTCTCTCCACTCTCTATCAATCAGGACGGTTCCCGCCTCTCTTCTGCCCCACAAAACAGGCGACTGGGCGGCCGTCCGGCAAGATGTCTATTCTATCAATTATCACTTTAAAGTCTGCAAAAACTTGCGCTAACTCGCCCTTTCGCAGGATATAGTTAGGATTTTTGGGGGAGCCGAAGACCTCAACCCCCTCAACAAAGGTTTGGAAAACAAGCCATCCACCGGGTTTCACCCGCGCGTCGATCTCTGAATACAGATTACGGTTGAGAAAACGCATCACCAAGACCAAATCAAACTCGGTTTCCGGCAAACATCCCGCCTTCTTTAAATCGCAGCATTTCCATTTCACAGAAGCACCAGCGCGACTCGCGAGTTGTTTAGCGCGTTTTATCACTCGACTTTCCTGATCGATTGCCGTGACCTTCCAGCCTTGCTTGGCCAAGAAGACCGCATCCCGGCCCCCTCCACATCCCAAATCGATGGCTGTACCGGCATGCGACTTTGAGTCAGTCACCACAGATTCAATAAATTCTTTTACCAGTGCACTCGGAGACCACAAGGTTTTGGACTCTTTACCGGAAATGAACAGGCCTGGTAGCTGCTGCTGCCAACGCGCTAAATCCTCAGCATGATTGATTAAAAGCGAACCGCTGACCTGATAGTTTTTTTCGTGCAGATACAGGCTCACTTCCTCAATAGCCTGATGCGATCCCACCAGAAACAGTTTGGCGGGGGCGGCAGGTAACTCATTGAGGTGGTCCGGAACATCTTGCCACGCCATCCAGGTGGACTCAGGCAAATGCGCGACCTTAAACTCTTCAAAGGATCGCAAATCCAAAATACCGTCAGCAGAATCAAACAACATCATCAAGCCTTAGAACCCGAGGGAGCGTTCGTATTAGGACCGGAAGGCAAATTAAACACCCGCTTAGGTTTTAAAAGCTGCTTTTCAACTTGCCATTCACCCACCGCAAAAAAAACACCCTGATCGTCGTAAAAACGCACCAAATCGGTTTTTGGCTGTTCCAGGCGCAGCTTTTGCCCCTGCTTGATCAAAGCCGCCTGCTCTGCATCCAAATCAATACGCTGTAAGTGCTGCAACGCAATATCCAACGGTTGCAGGCACTCAAGCTTGCGTGCCTCGATCTCTTCCAGGGTCAACATCTGGTCGCCGTGCAAACTCCCGGTCTGGGTGCGGTGCAACGCGGTCAAGTGCCCGACTGTTCCCAGGGCTTTGGCAATATCTTCACCCAAGGTACGCACATAGGTACCCTTGGAACACAAAACGTCAAACACGATTTCATTTTCTGAAAAACCGATCAAATCTAAAGCCAAGATGCGGATAGGACGGGCAGGCCTGTCAATTTCAATGCCTTTTCGCGCATAGTAATACAAGGGTTTGCCCTGATGTTTGAGTGCAGAATACATCGGCGGAACCTGTTCTATCTCACCTCTGAACTGCTCAAAAACGGCTTCGATAACCGCCTCATTCAATTCAGGCACCGGCAGAAGCTGGATGATCTCGCCTTCGGTGTCCCCGGTATCGCTCTGTTCACCCAACTTCAAGGTGGCCGTGTAGCGTTTGTCGGAATCCAAAAGCAAGCCTGACACCTTGGTGGCTTCCCCCAAACAGATAGGCAGCAATCCTGTAGCAAACGGATCCAAAGCGCCGGTGTGCCCGCCCTTTTTGGCGTTAAAAATCCGCATCACCTGTTGCAGGATACCGTTGGAAGAAACTCCAACCGGCTTGTTGAGCAAAACTATGCCGTTGATATTCTCGCGCGGCGGTCGTCTGTACTGAGCCATTTACTTATTCAAAGCCTTATTAATCAAGTCCTCGATATAAGCGGCGTGCTCAGGAGCGGAATCATAATAGAAACGAATGTCCGGCACGATACGTAATTTCAAACGACGACCGAGTTCACTTCTTAAATATCCTTTAGCTTTGTCCAGAGCCTGCAACACATTGGCCACTTCCGGATCGTCCTGATTGTGTCCGATCAAGGCAAAATGCACCTTGGCCACGGCCAAATCCTTGGAAATTTTGCAATCGGTTAAATTGATTTTGTGAAAACGTGGGTCTTTTGCTTCTCTTAACAGCAAATCCGCCAGGGTTTTCTTGATTTCTTGCGCCACCCGAGTCGGACGGCTAAAGTTCTGTTGATTCATATTTTGTGAATTCTCATAAAGCGAAAATGCTCCAGTTGGAGCATTTTCTTTACTGGCGTTCAGCAGAATCGACAGGCCTGCCGATTCTGCTGAACGCAATTTTGTCTAGATGATTAATCAAATGTACTCTTTTAGTCGAGAGTTCGTTTGACCTCAACACGCTCGAAACACTCGATCTGATCACCGACTTTGACATCATTGTAATCTTTCACGCCGATACCGCATTCGATGCCTTTCTGAACCTCTTGAACGTCATCTTTAAAGCGACGTAAAGATTCCAGTACACCTTCGTAGATAACGATGTTATCACGCAGAACACGAATTGGATTGTTTCGTTTAACCGTGCCTTCTGTCACCATACAACCCGCAATCAAGCCGATTTTTGGAGCCTTGAAGACTTCACGCACATCCGCAACCCCGACAATATCTTCTCTGAAGTCTGGAGCCATCTTACCTTCGATCGCGCGTTTGACGTCATCGACGATTTCATAAATGACACTGTAGTATTTCAGACCGATGCCTTCGCTGTCGATCAAACGTTTCGCAGTGGCGTCGGCACGCACGTTAAACCCGACAATCAAGGCATCCGACGCGATCGCCAAGTTGGCATCAGTTTCGGACACCCCACCCACGCCGCTGGATACGATGGTCACTTTGACTTCATCGGTAGATAACTTGGTCAAGGCATCGGAAATGGCTTCGATCGAACCTTGCACGTCGGCTTTCAACACCACATTAATGTGCTGCATATCGCCTTCGGCCATCTTGTTGAACATATTATCCAATTTAGATTTCTGCTGACGGGCGATTTTAAGTTCCTTGAACTTGCCTTGACGGAAGGTGGCCGCTTCACGCGCTTTACGATCGCTTTCCACGGTAATCATCTCATCCCCGGCGACCGGAACACTTGAAAGCCCCAAAATCTCGACCGGAATCGAAGGACCCGCTGAATCCACCATTTCGCCAGAATCGCTGACCAATGCGCGGACACGGCCATATTCCATACCACACAAAGCGATATCGCCTTTTTTCAAGGTACCGGACTGAACCAATACGGTCGCAACCGGACCTCGTCCTTTATCCAAACGGGATTCGATCACCACGCCTTTGGCGTGACCTTCTGTTGGGGCTTCAAGCTCCAACATTTCCGATTCAAGTGAAATGGCATCCAACAGATCATCGATACCCATGCCTGTTTTAGCGGAAACTGGAATAAACTGGACGCTTCCACCCCAATCTTCAGGAATCACTTCCTCAGCAACCATTTCCTGCATCACGCGATCAGGATTGGCGGATTCCTTATCCATCTTGTTGATGGCAACCACAATCCCTACTCCAGACGCTTTTGCATGCTGGATGGCTTCTTTAGTCTGCGGCATCACACCGTCGTCAGCGGCCACCACAATGACAACCACATCGGTTACCTTGGCACCACGCGCACGCATTGCGGTAAAGGCCGCGTGACCAGGAGTATCGATAAATGTCACCCCGCCTTTATCGGTATCGACATGGTAGGCACCGATATGCTGGGTGATTCCCCCGGCTTCTCCATGTGCCACCTTAGCTTTACGGATATAGTCAAGCAAGGACGTCTTACCATGGTCAACGTGACCCATAATGGTCACGACCGGAGAACGCTGTACGGTTTCACCGTGATATTCCTGGCTGGTGACTTCATCTTCAATCGTCACTTCATTAAATGCAACCGGCTTATGTCCCATCTCTTCAACGATAAGCATGGCCGTTTCCTGATCCAATACTTGGTTGATGGTAGCCATAGTGCCCAGATTCATCATCATAAACTTGATGACTTCCCCTGCCTTGACGGACATCTGATCAGCCAGTTCGGAAAGTTTGATGCTTTCGGGAATCTTGACTTCCTTGATGACCGGAGCGGTTGGCTTCTGGAATGCATGCTCATTCTGTGCCGATTGAACCGGCTTCTTGCGACCAGACTGCTGGCCTCTTCGTTTTTTCAAACGACGTAAGTTGTCTTCACCAATCGAAGATTTCTTCTCTTTCAGAACCTTCTTCGCTTTTGGCTCATCTTTTTCCGGTTCGGCATGACGGGATTTTTTACCCTTTTTAGCCGCTTTAGAGTGATCTTCCTTCTCTGGAAGCGGTGCCACCACTTCAATTGGAGTCTCTTCCACAACAGGTTCAACCGGAGCAACAACCTCTTCCGCCGGAGTGCTAGAAACTTTCTCTTCTGCGACTTCCTGAGCTACCGTGGTTTCTGCTGTTTTAGCAGCCACTTCCGACTCTAACGCCTTCACGACTTCTTCTACCGGAGCTTCTTCCTGAACTTCAGGCTGTTCGCTTTCTGTCTTTTTAACGTAGGTGCGTTTTTTTCGCACTTCAACATTGACGGTACGCTTACCTGAACCGGATCCTGCCGACAAATTCAATGTCTGCTTGCGGCGAAGGGTTACTTTCTTGGGCGCTTCATCAGCGCTGTCACCATGCAAACTTTTCAGGTACGCCAACAAAGTACGTTTTTCATCTTCGCTGATCGCATCATCCGCTTTTTTCCCCTTTACACCTGAGGCTTCAAGCTGTGAAAGCAACTTATCTACAGAAAGGTTGAGTGTTTCCGAAAACTGTTTTATTGATACTTCTGCCATTGAAACTCTCCCTCTTATTCTTATTCAAACCATGGTGCACGTGCTTTTAAGATTAATTCACCTGCAGTGGCTTCATCTAGATCAACGTACTCTAATAATTCATCGGTATCTAGCTCAGCCAGGTCTTCTTGTGTAATCACGCCATTGGATGCCAACTGCTTCGCCATGGCAGGATTCATTCCTTCCAACGCAAGCAGGTCATCAGCGGGCTCGGCCATAGCGGCCTTTTCTTCATTAGCAATTTCTTGAGTCAGCAAGGCGTCTTTGGCACGTTGCTTTAACTCGGCTACGATGTCTTCATCAAAGCCGTCGATTTCAAGCATTTCAGCTGCAGGCACGTAAGCGACTTCTTCGATGGTAGTAAACCCTTCCGAAACCAGAACCTCAGCCAATTCTTCGTCCACGTCAAGCGCATTGACAAATGTTTCGATCTGGTCTTTCGATTCGGTCTCATGTTTGGCCGCCATGTCCGATTCGCTCATCACGTTCAATTCCCAACGTGTCAGCTCGGAAGCAAGGCGAATGTTCTGGCCGTTTTTACCGATGGCTTGTGAAAGCTGTTCATCATTGACCGCCAAATCCATCGTATGACCATCTTCATCCACCATAATGGAAGTGATTTCGGCCGGTGCCATGGCATTGATGACAAACTGTGCGTCATTCGCATCCCAAAGTACGATGTCGATACGTTCACCATTCAATTCATTGGTCACCGCCTGAACACGACCGCCACGCATGCCCACGCAGGCGCCAATCGGATCAAGACGCGGGTCATTGGCACGTACCGCCACCTTGGCACGGAAACCGACATCACGAGCCGCACTCATGATATCAATCAAATCATCACTGATTTCCGGCACTTCGATCTTGAACAATTCAATCAACATCTCTTTACAAGCGCGGGACATAAACAACTGAGCACCACGTGGACGGAACGTCACCTCTTGTAAATAGGCACGAACACGATCACCGATTCGGAAGGTCTCACGATTGATCAACTCATTTCGTGGGATGACAGCATCGACATTATCACCCATATCCAGGATGACATCGCCACGGTCAATGCGTTTCACTTGACCGGTTAGAATCTCACCGACACGTTTGCTGTACTCTTCTACCACCTTCTTACGTTCAGCTTCACGTACTTTCTGAATAATGACCTGTTTGGCTGTCTGTGCACCGATACGACCGAAATCGATCGATTCCATCGGCTCTTCGATAAACTCGCCCACTTCAATATGCGGTTCCACATCAACTGCATCCATCTCACGGATGTACCAGCCAACGTGATCTTCAATCTGTGCATCATCCGGAATCACTTCCCAACGGCGAAAAGTTTCATACTCTCCACTGTGTCGATCAATTTCAACCCGAGCATCCAACTCATCATCATGACTTCTACGAGTTGCAGTGGCCAAAGCGGTTTCAATTGCATCAAAAATAATTTCTTTATCTACACCTTTTTCATTTGCCATGATTTCAACTACGGCTAGAACTTCTTTACTCATTATTCACTCGCTCTAAATAATTTGGATGTCAGTTATATTAAAACTCAGCCACTAAATTGGCTTTATCAATTAAATCGAATGGAATCTCATAGAGTTCACCATCCACTTCGACCACAATGCCCTCATCACTCACCTGGGTCATCGGGCCTTTGAATTTTTTACGCCCAAGAATCGCTGTTGCCGCTCTAACACGAACCGTCTTTCCTTGATAACGTTTAAAATGTTCTGGCTTGATTAACGGTCTGTCTAAGCCTGGAGAGGATACTTCCAGGTTATAGGCCGCATCGATCGGATCTTCCACATCCAGAACCGCACTGACCTGTCGACTAATATCGGCACAATCGTCAACCGTAATACCGGACTCTTTATCAACGAAAAGCCTTAAGGTGGAATGTCTTCCTGCGGGCATATACTCCACGGCCCATAACTCGAAACCCATGCTTTCGATGGTTGGTTCCAATAAGCTTTCTAACTTTTTTTCTAAAATCACGCAGTTATCCGTTGGTTAGGTTTGCCAGGTTCAAATAACAAAAAACCCCGTAAAGACGGGGTTTTTAAAAACTTAAGCAGGTATTTAAACGCATTATAAACACCTCTTAATCAATACTTTTTAAAAAATCTGCGGGAAAGATACACCCTAAGACACTTTTTGTCAAGTAAAACTGAAGCACTTCAGCAGAAACACCTTACCTTTTATCTACTTATAGATTGTTGTAATTTAAGGAAAATCAGCGAGGTCATCAAGGCATCGCTAAAAGCATCGTGCTGCCCAAAGTTTGGGATTTGTGTGTTTTTAAGAATAGTATCAAACGAAAGGTCTATATTAGGTTCAATACACGAGCGCTTATATTTTTGCATTGCGTATTCATAATACATTCCAGAAACTTCAATTTGAGGATTGGGAAGCCCCATGCCTAGACGGGGTTTGATCACTCTATCCACCATAGCGATATCGAACTCTAGATGGTAGCCAACCAGTGTCGCGCCACGGATAAACTCAAGAAACACCTTAATCGCTTCAAACTCGTCCGTATATAAAGATTCACTGTTTTCAACATCGAGATTGCGAATCTGGTGAATCGCAATACTCTCTGCTGAAATATCCTCTGGCTGTTGAATCACAAGATTTAGGCTCTGGCTGGTCTGCACTTCATTGTTGACGATTTTTATCGCACTTAACGTAATGATTCGGTCTTTCTTTCGATCCAAACCCGTCGTTTCACAATCAAAACAGACAAACACACCCGGTTCGACATCAAACAGATATTGGTAATAAGGATCTTTCAGTTGACGTTTGAGTTTGTTTACCTTTGAGCCTTTTAACCAGGCCTTGATATACGCTAGCATTACAATAACCCATCAAGCGCAAAGTGATGGCTAATACGTTTCTTGAAGTCATCCACCACGGTAAAACTCTGTTTCAGCAGGTCTTGTTGCATATGACTTAACTCAGATAATCGGATTTTATTATCCGGCACCTCAATCCCGTCCGCCAGTTGATGCAACATGGATTCCAAACGTAAAGTATTTAAGAAGTTCAAGGTTTCACCAAGCTCGATACCAAACTCTTTATCAAACACACCCGCATCCATCAACGCCTTGATACGCCAATGTGTATTGGTCTTTTCAATTCCCGATTCCAATGCATAGCAACGCACACCATGGACAATACTGAATATGCCCCCCTTCTTGATATCGATGACTTCATGACCCGATTCAGAGTCCGCGACCAAACCTCCAAAGAAACCGATAGGTGTCTTAAAGCGTAAAACCGATACTGCAAAGAGGCGTAAAAAATTTGAGTAACGCTCTTTTTCATGCTGCAGAGTCTGCTTGAGCTGGTTTAACCATGACCCTTGACCAAAAACCGTTTCTGCATCAAATAAAATGGCGGCATGCATAAAGTTCTCATCCGATGGGTTTTTAAACCACCCGGCGACCTTCTCCATAAAAGTGGTCTTATTCATGCGCCAATCACTATTGGAAAGCATGATATCGCCAGGACATGGCGGGAAGCCCATCTCCTGCAAGGCGGCGATAAAGCTTGTTGCAAAGGCTTCAAGCTCACGGAGTTCGCTCTCGGTCAAATCATCCGCATAAATAAGTGCGTTATCCTGGTCGGTGCGAATCACCTGCTCTGAGCGGCCCTCACTGCCCATAACAAAAATACAAACCTTATCGGTTAAGTGTTCAGGCAATAGAAAATCAACCAACTTACTGATCATCTTACGATGCAATTCATTCACCAGCTTGGCGATATAGTGAGTTTTGATGCCTTTACGGTTCAAGTTAGCTATCAACCCATCAATCTGCTCACCCAGCACCACCAAATCGGCAACACTTTGTGCCTGTTCTACCTTCAACAACACCAGGCCTGACTGATTGGCAAACAGACTCATCAAATCCTTCTGATGTAAAAAACCTCTATAGCCCTGATCCCCTCTGACAACCAAGCGATCGATCTGAAAACGGGTCATCTTCAGTAACGCATTAAACAGATAATCAAACTCATGAACCGTTTGAACAGGCCTGTTCGCTAATTCATCCAGTCTGAGGGAAGCCAGCTCGGGTTCATTTTTTGCAAGAAGTTTTAAAATATCCGTAGAAGTCACTATGCCGATTTCAGCGTCTTTAAACTCAACGATACAAGCATCTGTCCGGCGCTCCACCATTAACTGAGCGGCGTGATGCAGTGTGGATTCTTTATCTAAGGCAACATAAGGCTGTAGAGGTGCGGAACAAACCGTGTCCATCATCACCTCGGTCGAGGTAGCGGACTGCACCGCTTCGTGAATGCGGTTTAATTTTTCAACAATAGAGGAATTAAAAAAATGGGCAAAATCGTGATTTTGTTCAAAGGCCTGCAAAAAAAGTTTGGCAGGTAATTTATAAGCAATCGCCTCCTCTTGAACTTCATAATGAGCAAGGCGATTCCCCTCTCCCAAAATATCCGTATCTCCAAAAAAACCACGCACACTATATCGATATGTCACCTCATCATCCTGGATTTCAGCGACCTTGCCCTTTATTAAAAGGTAGAGTGAATTTTCAGTTACGGGCCCTTCAAACTTTATCAACGTTTTATGAGGTAGATAAACCACATCCATACTGTCGGCGAGCTTATTTAACAATGCCTTTTCAAGATGATCAAATGGGGGGATTTGTGAAAGAAATTCACGCTGTTGAGTGATTGCCATATCTTTTAAAACCAGTAAAAATCATTATTACAATCATACTCCGAAAAACAGCAGGGGCAACAGTAATAATTGGCTAAAAAACAGATAAAAAACATTTTTGAAAATAAAAAAAAGGGGCTAAAAGCCCCCTTTTTATAACATGAAATAATTTATATTATTTTCCGTGTGCTTTGGCCATAAACTCTTCAGTATCACCACGGTCACTCGTCATAATGCTGATTACAACCGTTACAAGAACCGCTACTGGCACAGAGTAAAGTGCAGGGTTAACCAAGACATCTAAACCTAACATCGTTTCAAGTCCAAAGAACTTAGAGAATGTGAAGAGTAGAGATAAAACAAGACCCGTTGCCATACCCCATACAACCGCTTGGCTCGTTAGGCCTTTCCACCAAACCGCAAATACAAGTGCTGGCGCAAACGTTGAAGCCGCAATACCGAAACACATACCGACTAACATCGCTACGTTTTCTTCTTTCAGCCATACAGACATCCCAATCGCAATAACAGCTAGGAAGAATGCTCCAATTTTTGCAAATTTAAGCTCTTGTGCATCGGTAGAGTCAGGGTTGATAACCCCTTTGTACAGGTCGTGTGCCAAAGAAGACGTTGCAGAAATCAACAGGCCTGCTGAAGTACTTAACATCGCTGCCATCGCACCTGCAGCAATCACACCCATTAGGATTTGACCACCCAACATCTCACCCAACATAGGCATTGTCATATTCTTTGCTTTACCTATTTCACCGTCTGCAATCATTTTCAGCAGATCAGGATAAAGAGCGTACATAGCGATCAGACCAACAAAGAAGATGGCTGCGTAGAATACCGCTAGACCCCAGATAGTAATCTCAGCTGATTTACGAGCATCAGAAGCATTTGATACCGTGTAGAACTTGATCAAGATATGCGGTAGACCCAACACACCAAAGAACAAAGCAACAACAAGAGAGGCTTGGTTAGCAAAGTCACGAAGACCCACACCCGGCGTTACTGCAGATGGTGCATCAGCCATAATGGCACGTACCGCGTCAACCGCTTCGCCTGGACTAGCTGCGGCGGCTGCCACTGCAACCGCTTCTGCATTACCAGCCGCTAATTTTGCTGGAACCATCGTTTCAGAAGCTTCGATCACACCCGCTGGATTACCACCAAATAAGTGAATCACACCAAACACTAGAAGGAACAGCATTGCACCAAATAGGATTGAACCTTGAATCGCTTGGTTATAAGAAGTCCCTTTCATACCACCGATGATTACGAATAAGGCCATCAATGAACCAGTAACCAATACAGTTGGCAGGTAGTCCCAACCTAGTAGCAAACCAAACAGGTGACCTGCACCTACGATCTGTGGAACCAGATACATGATACAAAGCACAAGCGTAGACAGCATCGCAACTGTTCGGATTTTCTTGGCATTCCCAGAGAAACGGGCATTCAAAACATCCGCTACCGTGAACTTACCTACATTTTTCAACGGACTGGAAATCGCAATCAAAACCACGATCCAAGCGGCAAAGAAACCGATAGCAAGCCACCAGCCATCAACCCCCATCAGGGCAACCGCACCAGCCACCCCTAGGAAACTTGCCGCAGAGGCATAGTCACCAAGCATCGCTAAACCATTTACACGAGGAGAAATCCCGCCGCCGGCAACATAGTAGTTAGCCGTACTAGCTGTAGAACCGCGGTGATAAAAACTAATCCAAATCGATAGCGCAATACCAAGGCCAACGATAATTAAAGCAACTAGATTTTCCATTATTCGTTCTCCTCAGCATCCATCTTATTTAGATACATACGAGTAATAATGACACCACTGATGATGACCACTAACCCGCCCCAAATTGCCAGTGGCATCCCTGCCACTTGCGTAGCAGCAACATCTTTGAACGTTGCACTCACCATCAGTGCAATCCCAAAGTACATCACTGTGTAAATAGCTAATAAAATAGCCGAAAACTTCTCTTTACTATTCACAAGTCCTCTCCTCATTGAGACTTTTTGTAATAAAACCTGGCTTTAAAGCCAGGTCAAGTTTTCTCTTTTCAACCCCTAAATACAGCTACCCTAAGACACCCCGATCTTCAAGGTTTGAATAGAGCGTACGAAGGAAAGCTGTATGAAGCGAAAAGAGATTCAATTTCTGCATTTTACCTTGCCAATCAACAAGATAAAAAACAGAAACATTTTTCTGAACAACCTAAGGCACTATTTATTTTTCTGAAATTGTTCCAAAATACCCGGATCTTCCAAAGTGGAAGTATCCTGAGTAATCTGTTCACCCTTAGCGATTGTTCTTAACAAGCGACGCATGATTTTACCAGAACGGGTTTTAGGCAAATTGGTTCCAAAACGAATGTCATCCGGTTTGGCAATCGGCCCGATTTCCTGAGCCACCCAATTACGCAATTCCTGAATCAAAACGGTACGTTCTTCACCATCCGGAATATCGATGTTAAGGACCACAAAGGCGGCGACCGCCTCACCCTTGACATCATGTGGTCGACCAACTACTGCAGCCTCAGCCACCTTGGAGTGCGACACTAACGCCGATTCGATTTCCATGGTCCCAAGACGGTGACCGGAAACGTTCAAGACATCATCAACTCGCCCAAGTATCCAGAAGTAACCGTCCGCATCCTTATGAGCACTGTCTCCGACCACATAATAATTTTTATTTTGATCGCCATTCAGAGGGAAATAGGTATCGCGATAACGCTGATCATCACCCCAGATATTGCGGATCATTGACGGCCATGGCTTTTTGATCACCAACAAGCCACCGTCGTTGTTTTCAAGTTCATTGCCTTCTTCATCCAAAATCGCCGCTTCAATTCCCGGCAGAGGCTGAGTACAGGAACCGGGTTTAAGCGGTGTCACCGGGAAAGGCGCGATCATGTGCGCACCGGTTTCGGTCTGCCACCAGGTGTCAATAATAGGACACTTGCCACCACCGATAACCTCGTGATACCACATCCAGGCTTCCGGGTTAATCGGCTCACCCACGGTTCCTAAAATTCTCAATTTAGACAGATCGTACTGCTTTGGCAAGTCCGCACCGAACTTCATCAGGGCACGAATCGCCGTTGGCGCCGTATAAAATACGGTGACACCGTGATCCTGGCAGACCTGCCAGAAACGTCCGGCATCCGGATAAGTCGGCACCCCTTCAAACATCAACATGGTGGCACCGACTGAAAGAGGCCCATAAGCTACATAACTGTGACCGGTGATCCAGCCCACATCGGCCGTACACCAGAACACATCATTATCATTCAGGTCAAACATCCACTCATTGGTCAAATGCGCATTCAGCAAATAACCACCGGAACTGTGCTGCACCCCCTTAGGTTTACCAGTGGAGCCGGACGTATATAGCAAGAACAGCGGGTGTTCAGAGTCAACAGGAACAGGCTCGTGATAGTTGCTCATTCCCGCTTCTGCATCCAACCAGTCGATATCGCGCCCTTCCTGCATAGGAACGTCATCTTCGGTACGCTTATAGACAATCACCTTTTTGACTTGCTCACAGTCGTGTTCCAAAGCTTTATCTACCGCCGTTTTCAACGGAATGGACTTACCGCCGCGACGGCTACCATTGGTGGTAATCACCAATTTGGCGCCCGCATCCACAATACGGTCACGCAGCGCTTCGGCCGAAAAACCACCGAATACGACGGAATGGATCGCACCGATTCGCGCACACGCCTGCATGGCAATCACCGCCTGCGGAATCATCGGCATGTAGATGACCACACGATCACCTTTGGTGATCCCCTGTGCAGTCAAGGTGTTGGCGAAGCGACAGACTTGATCGTGCAATTCCTTATAGGTGTGATGCTCAACATCCCCTTGATCGCCTTCAAAAATAATCGCTAATTTATCGCTTTTGGTGTCTAGGTGACGATCGATGCAGTTGTATGAAACATTCAACTCACCATCGGCAAACCACTGGTAATGAGGCGCCTTGCTCTCATCTAGGCCAACAGTGAAGGGCTTGCTCCACGTCAATTTCTCTCTGGCCAGATTCGACCAGAAACCTTCGAAATCCGCCTCTGCATCGGCGCGCATTTTAACCAGTTTTTCTTCAGTAATAGCAACGCTCGATTTAATCGCGTCACTTGGCTGAAATACTCGACTCTCTGTTAAGATCGACTCGATATTTGACATGGATACACTCTCTTTTTGTAGATTTTTACTCGATATTGTTCACTGGGAATCAGGATGTGCTTATTAAAGCATTAATGACGAAGAAGTTTACCTTGCCGTAGGCTAAAGTTAAAGCATCAGGTCATTATTTTATTATAATAAAAACTTATAGCATGCCGTCTTTTAACACAATTCAAGGCCCTATTTACAATGCTAAATAATTTGACCTTATAACAGACTGAGGTCAATATTGTTGAACCACTGGTTTATCGCAATCTTGCAAGATCTCACTTATCCAAGGATTGAAATCATGCGCGCCTTTATCGCTCTTCCCGTTGACCAACAGACCACACAGGTGCTAAGCCAACAGGTTGATCAGCTTCGCCAGACTGACTGGGGGCAACAAATCATCTGGTTTCCACCTGAAAACTACCATCTGACCCTGCATTTTCTGGGTGGAAAGCTGGATGCCGACAAGGTAAAAGCGGTCGCCCAATCGATGCCACTCTGGTTCTCTGAAGGCATGAGTCATTTCGAGGCCGAAATTCTCGCGATTCGCCCTTTTCCAAGCGCCACACACCCTCATAGCCTAGTGGCATCCCTGGATTCAACACTATTGCTTCAATACCTGGTGCGGGAAATAGAGTCCCAGCTGAAAGCGTTTGGCCTTCACACATCCAAACAGGCATTTCGCCCCCATATCAGCTTGGGACGAATCCCCAAACAACTTGAGGCCGATCGCATTCAAATCCCGGACGAACTGAAACACCTTCAAGATCTGTGGCTGACCGTTGATCATCTGACGCTTTATGAAAGCCAATTGACCGACGCTGCTCCTGTCTATAAGGCATTGCAACACAAATGGCTGGAACGCTATGATGACGGTGTCATCAATCCATCCTAAAAACGGCCAGGCCTGTCCATTTTAGGCTCACATCAACGAGAACCGGCCAAAATGGCAATGATCTCTTTAATGTTGATCGGCTTGGTCAGATAATCATCAAACCCTACCCGTTTCCCTCTCTCAACATCCAGCATCATGGCATTGGCCGTCAGCGCATAAAAAACCGTTCCCTTTTTCTGCAACGCGACCGAACGCTTTAAGATCGGCAATAATTCGTCACCATTCATACCCGGTAAATTGATGTCGATAAACATCACGTCTGGCAAAAGCGTTTCAGCCATCTATAGCCCCTGCTCGGCATCGGGTGCCAAACTCAACTCCACCCCCTCTACGGTAGAGACAATGTCTTGCATTAACCCCCGATTTGAAGGGTTGTCCTCAATATACAAAACACGCTTCACAGCTTGCGGTCCGTGCGTTTCCTTCAACGCCACAGAGTGATCGACTTCCAGGGTCTTTGGTGTCGATTCCGGACCCGAACCCTGTTTGCAAACCGGAAAACTGAACCAGAAATCAGAGCCCTCACCCTCAGTACTTTCAACCCCAAGATGACCGCCCATTTTTTCGACCAGATCCTTGGCGATGCTCAAGCCAATCCCGGTGCCTTCGATATTGGAATTCTCATGCCCCAAGCGGTTAAAGGGTTCAAATAGATTCTCTTGGTCCGATTGACTGATTCCGAATCCGGTATCCTTGACATGCAGACGCATCCACAAGCACTCTTCCGAGTTGTATGTTTCGGCAAAGACCCACACCTGCCCGCCATCCCGGTTATATTTAATGGCATTGCTCAAAAAGTTGAGTAACACTTGCTTGATGCGGGTGTAATCTACTCGAATGCAACAATCCAATTGCTCTTTAGTTGGACAGTGAATCAAAATGCCACGTTGGCGCGCCAAAGCCTCCACCATATTGAGTGCATCTTCCACCAACTCGCTCAAATACACCTCTTCCAAACTGATCTCCAGACTCCCCGACTCCACTTTTGAAAGTTCCAAAATATCGTTGATCAGATGAAGCAGGTGTCGCCCGCTGCGTGAAATATTGCCCAACTGCGAATACTGTTTGTCAGTTAAATCCGAAAACTCAAGCAATTGCGAAAAGCCTATGATCGCATTCAACGGCGTTCTCAATTCGTGACTCATACTGGAAAGGAATTGAGATTTGGCCTGATTGGCTTTTTCCGCCATCTCCTTGGCCGCTTCAAGCGACTCTTTGAGTTCAACGATTTCAGTGATGTCTTCGCGAATGGACATGTACTCAATCACAACCCCCTGCTGATTCACGATTGGTAAAATATGGGTGGTGACGTAATAAGGTTTGCCGTCTTTTCTCAAGTTTTTGATCTGCCCCTTCCAGACACGATTGCTTTTAATGGTTCCCCAAAGGTCGGCAAATACCTCTTTAGGCATATCCGGATGACGAACAATACTATGCGGCTGACCAACCAGCTCTTTGGCAGAGTAACCACTGATTTTCTCAAATTGCTGGTTCACATAGGTAATGGTGCCATCCAAGTCGGTTTTGGAGACAATTAAGGAGCTGTCAATCGCCTCTTGCTGATATTTTAACGAGTGGATCAGTTCCGCGATTTGTTGCAGCAATAGATTAAACTGGTGGGAGAGCCGTCCGATTTCATCCTCGGTATGAATTTCAACCGGTGTTTTATACTGCTTACTGGAAATAATCTGCCTGATGGTCGCCTCAAAAACCGACAGTGGCTTGATCACACTACGCTTGATGACCAGCAGGAGCAAGCCTGATACCGTCAAGGTACTGAGCAATATCGCCAACAGGATGTAGAGCGCTTCGACATTACGTTCCCAGACTTTTTCATCGAAAGTGGTTAACGGAATCGAAACCGCATGTACCGCCAGAAGTTGTTTTTCCTGATCCACAATCGGCTGGGTATAAATTAACTTCCCATCAATCAGGTGCAAAACTTCATCAAGCACATCGGCTTCCTGAAATTGAATACTGGACAGAGAATTGTTGGCGAAATAAGGGGCTTTGCCAATCGTAAAGGTTCTGCTGCCCAGATCGGAGGACGTTTCGCTGGAGTTCAGCAAAGGAGAAAACAAAGCGTAATTCACTTTATGGGTAGCAAAGGACTCGATGATCGAACGCAGTCCTTGGGAAACACCAATAAAACCGATTACCTCACCCGGATCATCCAAAGCATATATAGGCTGGATATTAATGACGCGAAAATGGCTGGCCGCACCACCGATATTGATACCGGATGCCGCCTTACCGGTCATCACAGCCTTCTTGACCAAATCATGCATCGTCAGGTTCTGGCTGTAACTGTCCAAATTAAAGGTTTTTACCAGCGAGCGCCCATCCGCCGTCATCACGTGAAGCTGCACATTCTGAAATCGAGTGTTCTCGGCAAACAGGCGGTTCACACCAGACACTTCTTGAATAATCGGAAGGCGTTCTTCTAACAGTAAAGCGTCGCGGATGCGGGAATTTCTGGCGAAGGATAAAGCGATGGTATCGCCGATATCCATCTTCTGTTTGATCTGCTCATTCAGAACCCGGCTTTCCTGCTTAATGAAATCTTCGGTCACTAAATCGGCATGGTATTGGTTCAAAAACAAAATTAAGGGCACACTAAAAACCACCAGCATCAATAGAGTGGCAAGCGAAACCACAACGGGGGTTTTTAACAAGGTATGGTTACTTGGATACTTGGAGGACAGTGCCGAAATCAAAAAAACCTCCTTCGGCTTTTTGGTATTAGCAAATTCTTATAATTTCAAAGCATTATGCCATTGATTATGGCAATCATTTAGCGCTTTATGACTAAAAAATTCAATCGGGAGAATAGCAAAAGTAATAGCCGCACCTCAGACAGTAAAAAATTAAGCGAAACTCAGCTCGAAACAGATACGTTAGAGCACCACTTCCGGCTGCCACCCTTGAGCCTTAAGCACTTCAATAAGCTCATCGTCCGGGAAATAATGAATGCCTTCCGGGGTTTTCATCTGCGCATGTGCCAATTCATTGTGATAATCAATCACCACCGGCAACCCTTTTTCGGATTGGTAGCCCCCTAAAAGCACCTTCAACTCGCTGACTTTTTGAGGGTGTCCGCTATTTTGATCGACATGCAACTTCAAGGCACGCGCCTTTTCGACTCGGGCTTCCGCCAGACTCACCACCTGCTCGGCATCGAGCTTGATGCCGCCATTGAAGGTGTCTTCGCTGACCTCGCCATAAATCATCACCACCATGTCTTCTTTGATGTGATCCTTGATCGTTTCATAGACAGCAGGACGCATAACGACCTCCAGGCGCGCGGTTTTATCGTCAATCGCCATAAAGCCCATACGATCACCCCGTTTGGTGATTTTAGCCCGCAAACTCACCACCAATCCGGCGGCCCATTTTTTTTGCCATTTCTCGGGTCGCAGACTGCTTAAAGAACTCCCTACCAGCTGATCAAGCTCCTGGCGATAAATATCGATAGGATGACCACTGACATATAATCCCAGAGTTTCCTTCTCACCGCGTAATTTCAACTTTTCAGGCATCTCCGCCACATCCAGCAATTGGGTTCCACCGGTTTCCTCAACCGAAAGCACCTCGCCGAACAGATCGTGCTGCCCTAAATCGACATTCTTCTGTTGCTGCTCGGCCTGTTTCAAAGCCATCGGAACACTCTCAAGCATGGCATGGCGATTGTCGTGCAAACAATCCAAGGCGCCGCAACGGATCAAGGCTTCCAGCATTCGGCGGTTGACTTTTTTTCCAACCCGCAAGCAGAAATCAAACAAATCCTTAAAGTCTCCGTTTGCCTGACGCTCTTCAATCATGCCTTCCAGTGCAGCTTCACCGACCCCCTTGATTGCGCCCAGACCATAATTGACCGTCCGTTCACCATAAGGTTTAAAGTGCACTTGCCCGGTATTGATATTAGGCGACAACACCTCCAAGCCCATTGCATAACATTCGTTGACCATGTGCACCACCTTGTCGGTGTTATCCATATCGGATGAGATCTGTGCGGCCATGAACTCAGCCGGATAGTGGGTTTTCAACCAGGCCGACTGATAGGAAACCAAAGCATAAGCGGCCGAGTGGGATTTGTTGAAACCGTAACCGGCAAACTTCTCCACCAAGTCAAAGATTTTCATTGCCAAGTCGCCGTCGACCCCAATGCTGATCGCCCCGTCCTTAAAGATAGAGCGCTGTTTGGCCATCTCTTCCGGTTTCTTTTTACCCATGGCTCGGCGCAGCATGTCGGCGCCCCCCAGTGTATAACCGGCCAATACCTGAGCAATCTGCATGACCTGTTCCTGATACAGAATGACCCCATACGTGGGCTCCAGAATCGGCTGCAAGGAATCATGCTGGTATTGCGCATCCGGATAGGAGACCTTTTCCTTACCGTGCTTACGGGCGATGAAGTTGTCGACCATGCCCGATTCCAGTGGTCCGGGACGGAATAAGGCGACCAAGGCGATAATATCTTCAAAGCAGTCGGGACGCAGACGGACAATCAGGTTTTGCATGCCGTTGGATTCAAGCTGAAACACCCCGGTCGTCTTACCGGTTTTAATCAAATCAAAGGTTTGAACATCATCCAGCGGAATACGGGAGATATCGACAAAACCGGTCTCCCCTGGTTGTTTATTATGATTGATGGACTGCAAAGCCCAGTCGATAATGGTCAAGGTTCGCAGACCTAAAAAGTCGAATTTGACCAGGCCTGCCGTTTCCACATCGTTTTTGTCCAACTGCGTGACCACGCTGCTGCCATCGGGCTCGCATAAAACCGGGCAAAAGTGATCCAAAGGTTTTGGACCGATCACCACCCCTCCGGCATGTTTACCCGTGTTACGCACGGTTCCCTCAAGCTTTAAGGCCAACTCCAAAAGCTGGGCGGCATCCTCATCGTTGTCCCGTTTGGCTTGTAGATCTTCCTCTTTTTCGATCGCATCCTTGAGTTTGATGCCGAGTTCATTCGGAATCAATTTGGCAATGCCGTCGACCACCCCGTAACCCAAGCCCAGAACACGCCCCACGTCACGCACCACCGCCTTGGCGGCCATGGTTCCAAAAGTCACAATCTGCGACACATGATCGCGCCCATAATGGCGGGACACATAGTCAATCACTTCGTCACGTCGATCCATACAGAAATCGACATCGAAATCGGGCATGGAAACACGTTCCGGGTTCAGGAATCGTTCGAACAGCAAATCGTATTGAATCGGATCCAGATCGGTGATTTTCAATGCATAAGCCACCAAGGAGCCCGCCCCCGAACCACGTCCCGGCCCAACCGGAATCTGCTGATTTTTACCCCACTGGATAAAGTCGGCAACGATCAGAAAGTAGCCAGGAAATCCCATCTGCAAAATGATATTGAGTTCAAACTCAATGCGGTCATAGTATTCGCTTTTTTTCTGCTCATAGGCTGCGCTGTCCAGATGGCCAAACAGAAACTGCAGACGTTCTTCCAGTCCCTTGTGGCTTTCCTGCACAAAAAACTCATCCATGGTCATGCCTTCCGGAACCGGAAAATCGGGTAGGAAATAGGTTCCCAAAGTTAAATCCAATGAGCAACGTTTAGCGATCTCAAGGCTGTTCTCAATCGCCTCAGGCAAATCGTCAAATAAGGCCACCATCTCTTCAGCCGTTCTGAAATACTGTTCATCAGAATAGCGTTTAGGGCGATTGGGATCCTCCAGCACATAACCGTCATGAATACAGACACGCACTTCATGCGCCTCAAAGTCCTCGGCTTTGGCAAAGCGCACATCATTAGTGGCCACCACCGGGACATCGTATCTCTGCGCTGCTTCCACAGCGCCCACTATATAAGCCTCTTCACCGGGACGGCCGGTACGCATCAATTCCAGATAAAAGCGTTGTGGAAAATACGTTTGCCACCAACTCATGCGGCTTGCCACCAAGTTGGGCTTCTCGGCCAGAATGGCGCTGCCTACATCCCCTTCGCGCCCACCTGAAAGCACAATCAAACCGGCATTGAATTCCGCCAGCCATTCTCGTTTAATTAACGACACCATATTGTTTTGAAACAACTTCTGGTTTTTTAAGTAACCCAATGAAATCAAATGGGAAAGATTTAAATAGCCCTGTTCATCCTGACACAACAAAACGCACTTAAAAACCGCGCCATCCTCGTCTTCCAACAAGACTTCCGAGCCAATGATCGGTTTGATTCCCGCGCCGATGGCCGCACTGTAGAACTTAACCAAAGCAAACAGATTGGATTGGTCAGTCAGCGCCAAGGCGGGTTGGGCATCCGCTTTTGCAAAGCCCACCATGGGTTTGACACCCAGGGTGCTGTCGATAACGGAATATTCGGAGTGAACGTGCAAGTGAACAAATGAAGTCATAAGGTAGTGTGTGAACTGAATCAAATTGTAATTAATTGAATTGTGTTATTCTAACGGTTCCCCCGGATAAGGTGGGGAAAAAGATTCTATAAAATAATGTTTGACCACCGTTTAAGACTACGCAGCGATATAATTGCAAGATGAACAAAACGCCCTTCTGGCTCGACCCCAAACCCGTTACTTTCCCTCCCACCAATCTGGCTTTAGATGAACCGGACGGCCTGCTCGCAATCGGTGGCGCACTCACCCAAGAATGGCTTTTACAGGCCTATTCGAAAGGGATTTTTCCCTGGTTCAACCCGGATGAACCAATTCTGTGGTGGAGTCCGAATCCACGTAGCGTCTTATTGATCGATGACCTGAAAATCCGTCGCAGTCTGCGTAAAAGCCTACGTAAAATGTGCGAATCCCACCAGTTAAAGGTCACACTTGATCAAAGTTTTATCGAGGTGATGCAACACTGTGCTCAAATTGAACGTAAAGATCAGGCCGGAACCTGGATCACTGACGACATGCTTTCGGCTTACAATCAACTTCACCAGGCAGGTCATGCGCACTCCGTTGAAGTTTGGTGGCAAGACGAACTGGTCGGAGGCTTATATGGTGTGGCCATTGGAAAAATGTTTTTTGGTGAATCCATGTTCTCAAAAATCAATGACGCCTCCAAGATCGCACTGGTCGCCCTGTCAATGCAACTCAAAGTCTGGGGTTTCAGTCTCATCGACACCCAGGTGGAAACCGCCCATTTGAAAAGCATGGGAGCCAGCATGGTTTCCCGACAAGTCTTCGAATCCTTGCTGCAACAACAGATTCAACAGCCTTTTCCACCCCACAAATGGCAGCTTGAAATCGACTGGTTTCAAGCCGCTATCGAGCACAGCCACTTCCAAAACGCCCTGAGCGATTCCTGAATGTTTTTTGCATTATTGACCCGTTTCCACCTAATCGAAACCACTACCTGATTGTTTGCCAAAATTGCAGTAGAATAGAATTTCAAACGGTGATTCTCTTAATCTCAATAAGGAAGGGGTTTCATGTACCAACACCCAGGCAAACGACCTGTATTTCTAAGTCTGTGGAAGTTCCGCTTCCCTCTGAATGCTTGGTTATCCGCGGCACATCGACTCACCGGTCTGATTCTGTTTATCAGCCTAATCGGCTACCTTGCCCTGTTTAATCTACTGGTTTTTCATGAAAGGGTCAGTCTGGCCGACCTACAACAACATTGCATCATTCATTGCCTTAACAGCATTTTCTGGATCAGCTTGAGCTACCACTGGCTCAGTGGATTACGTCACTTACTGGCCGAACATTTTGCGGATCATCCACTTTATTCGACCATCAATCATCACAAAGTCAGTGTGGCTTTACTGCTTATTTGGGGATTGGCTTCTTTATTCATAATCAAGCAGGCCTGGTCATTATGAAATTTTCAAGGCTCCTCAACCCAAATAAATTAAGCGGCAAACACGCACACAACTGGCAGCGTATCAGCGCCTATTACTTGTTGATCTATATTCCATTTCTAGCTGCAGCGACCCTTTTCCAACCCTCTCACACATCGCTACAGGACCTCTTAGATACTCTGATGCAGCCATTTTATTTACTGCCAAATCTGCTCGCCCTAATATTGATGTTGATTCACAGCTGGGTCGGCCTGCGCGACATTTTGCTGGACTATACCCCCCTCACAAACACGCCCTTATGGCTGGCAGCCTTACACTGGCTGTTGATTTTTATCATTTTCGACCTGGTTGTGCTGATCGTCATGGTCATGACTCCTTTTGAGTCCTTTTAAAACCGAGGAATTGTCGTCATGTCTACCACCCCCAATATAGACGCCCCAAAATTCAAAACAGAGTCCTATGAGGTTCTAGTGGTCGGTGCAGGTGGAGCCGGCATGCGTGCCGCGCTCGCCTTAACCCAAGAGGGACACCGGGTGGCGATGATCTCCAAGGTGTTTCCAACCCGCTCTCATACGGTAGCGGCACAAGGCGGTATCAATGCCGCCCTTGGCAATGTGACGAGTGACGACTGGTCCTGGCACATGTACGACACCATCAAAGGCAGCGATTACCTTGGAGATCAAGACGCAATTGAGTTCATGTGCCAACAGGCCTCCGAAATCGTACGCGAACTGGATCATTTTGGCGTGCCTTTTTCACGCCTTGAAAACGGCAAAATCTATCAACGCGCCTTTGGAGGCCAGAGCCAAAACTTCGGAGAACAACAGGCCTATCGAACCTGTGCGGCGGCGGATCGTACCGGCCATGCCATCCTGCACTCCCTTTACCAGCAAAACATTCGCTTAGGCACAACCATTTATGAAGAATATTATGCGCTCGACTTGATCTTTGACCAACAGGGTGAAGTCGCCGGCTTGATGGTCATGAACATCCACAACGGCGAGTATTCGATTTTACAGAGCAGGCACATACTCTTGGCGACTGGTGGCGCCGGGCAGATTTTCCGCAACAACACCAACGCCAGCATCAATACCGGCGACGGACTGGGCATGGTGTTGCGGGCCGGCCTGCCTTTGCAAGACATGGAGTTCTGGCAATTTCATCCCACAGGCGTGGCCGGAAAAGGCATGCTGATCTCCGAGGCGGCTCGCGGAGAAGGTGGAGTGTTGCGCAACGCGCTTGGCGAGCCGTTTATGCAGAACTATGCGCCCAAGGTCAAGGACTTGGCTTCACGCGACGTGGTCGCCAGGGCGATTGCCACCGAAGTTCAGCAAGGACGCGGTTGCGGACCGGAAGGTGATTTTGTCTTATTAGACTTGACCCACCTGGATACCGACACCATTAAACAACGTCTGCCCGGGATACGCGACATCAGTCTGACCTTTCTTGGTGTCGACCCTGTTGAACAGCCGATTCCGACTTTCCCTACCTGCCACTATATGATGGGCGGCATTCCCACCAACCTCAACGGACAAGTCGTGTGTCCAGATTCCCAAGGAAAACAAACTCCGGTGAAAGGCTTATTTGCCGTGGGTGAATGCGCCTGTGTATCGGTACATGGCGCGAACCGTCTGGGCGGCAACTCCCTGCTGGACATCCTGGTATTTGGACGTCAGGCCGCCAAAACAATCAGTCAGCAGCTACAGACAGAACAAGGACAACCTAACTTGAACAACCTATCACTTGACGACCTTGAATTATCGGGAGTGCGAAAGCGGATCCAGCGCTGGCAAAGCAAAACGTCATATCAAGAAGAAAACTTACATAGTTTGAAGCAGAAGATGCAACGCAGCATGGAAAGAGGCTGCGGTGTCTTCCGCAATCAACAGTCTATGCAACACGCATTGCAGGAACTCGAACAACTTGAAACATCACTGCAGCAGGTGAACCTTCGGGATCATGGTAAGGTTTTCAACCTGGAAAGATTGGCTGCTTACGAACTGGAAAACCTCATGGCGATCGCCAAAGCAACGGTGCATAGCGCCTTGGCAAGAACCGAAAGTCGGGGGGCGCACTCCCGCATCGACTTCCAACAACGCGATGATACTCACTGGCTGAAACACAGTCTGTATTTCTCGGCTGGAGATCGACTGGTTTACAAATCCGTCAATCTTTCACCCAATCAGCACGCGCCCTTTACACCCAAAGCCCGAGTCTATTAACCCTTTTTAAACTTCGATTTAACAAATGTTTGCAGCCAGATACATTGGAGAGCAGTATGGAATTCATCATCAGTCGTTACAATCCGGAAACCGACAGCGAACCGTATGATCAACATTACCATCTGCCTGATGCGGAGATCACCGCAGACATGATGCTGCTCAACGCCTTGCAAAAAATACGCGAGCTGGACCCCGGATTGAGTTTCCGTTCGTCATGCCAGGAAGGTGTTTGTGGATCGGACGGCATGAACGTAAACGGTCAAAACCATTTGAGCTGCATTACCCCACTATCTTCCCTGAGCACTCCGGTGAAAATAAAACCCTTACCAGGCCTGCCCATTATCAAAGACCTGATTATTGATATGAGCCTGTTCTATCAACACTATAAAGAGATCGATCCCTTTTTACAGGCCACCTCTCTCAACCCTGATCGGGAGCATCTGCAAACACCTCAACAAAGAAGCGAGCTCGACGGCTCCTATGAATGCATTCTTTGCGGCTGTTGCAGTACCAGCTGCCCTTCCTTCTGGTGGAATCCAGACCAGTTTTTGGGACCGGCAGCCTTGCTCGCCGCACAGCGTTTTGTAGTGGATTCCAGAGACATCATGCCGATCGAGCGCCTCAAATCACTGGACGACCCGATGAAAACCTTTCGTTGTCGACACATACAAAACTGCACTGCCGCTTGTCCTAAAGGCCTTAATCCGAGTCGAGCCATCCAATCGCTTAAAGCCAGGATCCTTAGCCATGACTGAAAAACGCCCACTTGAAAACGAGCAGGCCTGGTTAAATCGCATTTTATTTTTGTGCAAACGCGGCAACCTCGAAACCGAACTGCTATTAAGCGCCTATGCGCCTTCTCTGATGCAGGCCCCGGCCTCGCAAAAACAGCTTTTTGAGTTTTTTCTTAAAGAATCCGACCAACATTTGTTTGCATGGCTTCTAAATCCGCACGATTCAGACAATCCACAAGACCCTACACGACCAGAATACCGCGCGCTGATCCAGGCCATTCGCAACAATTATTTGATTGTAAATCAATAAATTGTTATAATCCGCGCAAATTTTTATTCTAGGGATTGACCGAGACTTATGGCAAAACAAGACGTTATTGAATTTGATGGTGTAGTGATTGAAACTTTACCGAATACCATGTTCCGAGTTGAATTGGAAAACGGGCATCAGATCCTGGCCCACATCTCCGGACGCATGCGCAAAAACTACATCCGAATTCTTGCAGGAGACCCTGTAAAAGTCGAATTAACTCCTTACGACTTGACCAAAGGTCGAATCACTTACCGCGGTAAGTAAAACTAAGTCAGCAAGTCTAACGGCTGGTCAAAAGCGCACGATAGCGAGCGAAACTTGCCGTAACAAAACGCCTGAAGCAGAGTGTAACCCAACACTATCAAGCCATAAAAAAACCACTTAAGTTTGCAAACTTAAGTGGTTTTTTACATCCTGATGCACAATCAGCGCACAATATTAAGGAAGCGATTTACTCCGGCGTATTCAAAACAATTTCATCATCCTGACAGTCGATCACGACTTCACCACCGTGCTGCAAATCGCCAAACAGCAACTTGTCGGCCAAAGGCTGTTTCAGTTTTTCCTGAATCAAACGACTCATCGGTCGCGCGCCCATCAAAGGGTCATATCCATGTTTGGCCAACCAGTGTCTGGCGGCGTCAGTCACTTTCAGAGTCACCTTCTTGTCGGCTAAAGTTTGCTCCAAAGCATAAATAAACTTATTCACGACCGAAGTCATGGACTCTTCAGATAGACGATTGAATTGAATCACACCGTCAAGGCGGTTGCGGAATTCAGGCGTAAACACCTTTTTCAACTCCGCTTCAAAATCCATTGTATGATCCTGCACAGTAAAGCCCATACTGCTGCGCGCCATCTGTTCCGCGCCCACATTCGAGGTCATAATCAAAATCACATTCCGGAAATCGGCTTTACGGCCGTTGTTGTCGGTCAAGGTGCCGTGATCCATCACCTGCAAAAGCAGGTTGAACACATCAGGGTGAGCCTTTTCGATCTCATCCAGCAATACCACCGCGTGCGGTTGCTTATTGATTGCTTCGGTCAACAGACCGCCCTGGTCATAACCGACATAACCCGGAGGCGCGCCGATCAAACGTGATACCGTATGACGCTCCATGTATTCGGACATATCAAAACGCAACATCTCCACCCCAAGATGGTTGGCCAACTGCTGGGTCAATTCGGTTTTACCGACCCCGGTGGGCCCGGCAAACAAAAAAGATCCGGTCGGCTTATCAGGGTCACTCAAACCGGAACGCGCCAATTTAATGGCCGAAGCCAATTGTTCCACTGCGTGATCCTGACCAAACACCACTCGTTTGAGGTTCTCTCCCAGATCCTGCAATTTGTCTTTTTCTTTTTGAGTGATCTGTGAAACCGGAATGCGCGCGATGCTCGCCACCACCGACTGCACTTCGGACACCCCGATTTGTTTTTTGCGTTTGCTGGCGGGTAACAGCGCTTGTTTGGCCCCAGCTTCATCAATCACATCAATCGCCTTGTCGGGCAGATGCCGATCGGTAATGTAACGCGCCGACAAGGCCACCGCTTCCTTAAGGGCAGGCAGAGTGTACTTCACATGGTGATGAGACTCATACTTGTCTTTAAGTCCCTTGAGGATTTCAAACGTCTCCTGATTGCTTGGCTCCTTGACATCCACCTTCTGGAAACGACGTGCCAGGGCACGATCCTTTTCGAAAATGCCTCGGTGCTCTTCATAGGTGGTTGCACCAATGCAACGCAACTTGCCTGAAGACAACGCCGGTTTCATCAAATTGGACGCATCCATCGCACCGCCCTGCACCGCTCCAGCTCCGACAATGGTGTGGATTTCATCGATAAACAGAATGGCGTGATCGTGTTCTTCCAAAGCCTTCAATAAGGCCTTGAAACGCTTCTCGAAATCTCCTCGATAACGCGTGCCCGCCAACAAAGCCCCCATATCCAAACTGTAAACCACGGCATTTTCAAGCTGTTCCGGCACCTTATGATGCACAATTTGATAAGCCAGGCCTTCAGCCACCGCGGTTTTCCCGACACCCGGCTCCCCGACTAAAAGAGGATTGTTTTTGCGGCGTCGACTCAAGACCTCCAAAGTGCGGTTCAATTCCCACTGGCGCCCAATGATCGGATCGATTCGACCCGATTCAACGGCTTGGTTTAAATTGGTAGTAAATGACTCTAATGGCGATTTTTTATCTTCTCCATCAGCGGATTCCCCAGCGTCATTCGATTCGTTTTCAGACGGCAAATACCCCTCTGAATCGGATGCGGTCACACCATGAGAAATGTAACTCAGCACATCAACCCGATCGACGCCATTGCTTTCAAGCAGATACACTGCCTGCGAATCCTGTTCGGAAAACATCGATGCCAGAACATGCAGACCTGTCACTTCTGGATAACCGTTGGACTGTACCAAATAAATGGCACGTTCAATGACTCGTTGAAAGCTCATCGTAGGCTGGAGCTCGTCAGGTTTACGGCTAACCATCTCAGATTCCAGGAATTTCTCCAAACCTTCCTCGATTTGCCCGACTTCGACTCCACAGGCTCGAATCGCCTCCTGAACTTCCGGCAGACCCAGCAACTCGAGCAAAAGATGCTCCAGGGTTACAAACTCATGCTCATACTCATGTGCCACACTGAAGGCGTTACTTAACGTCATCTGTAATTCTTTACTTAACATGCTTAAGCCACCTCTAACTGACACATTAACGGATATTGATGCTGGCGCGCATATCGGTTTACTTGATTGACCTTCATTTCCGCCACCTCACGGCTGTACACTCCGCAAATGCCTTTGCCTTCATGATGTACCGCCAGCATCACCACATTTGCTTTTGCTTCATCCATACCAAAAAATCGCACCAATACTTCCACCACAAAATCCATCGGTGTAAAGTCGTCATTCAACAACACCACCTGATAGCGTTTCGGCGGCTTCACTTTAGGCCGGGCGGTATCCAGAAGAAGATTTCCATCATCGTGATCATGGGAGTGCGGCATAACAAAAAACAATCTCTTAAAATTTATTGAAGTGTAATTTATGATTCATCGTTCAGAGAAATATCACCTGATCTGAACAAACACAACTGGTACAAGCATTAGGTTTATAAGCTTACATAGGACCATATTGTAGCGTTTTCAAGGTCGTCAAGGAAAGCAATCACGGGAAAAAGAAGAATGAGGTCGGCAACCACCGATCACAGTGAACGGCTTTTCAGGGCAGACCGACTCAAGCGGCAATCAGGCGTGCATACAGATGCCCGGCTTGTAAGGAGTCATCGGAAGGCAACCCCATGTTTTCAACCAGAATAAAATGGCCGGCCGCGTAATCCGAAGGCACTTCGACCGAAAAGGAACCGCTCGGGGCTTCCAGCTTAATTAATTTTCCTTCGGTCAATAATTGACTGGCTACATGGAAAGTGCCATAAATATCGGCACCTTTGAGTTGCCAGTTAATGCTTTCATTCTTGACTTCAAAGCGCACCAGAAAATCTCCCGGTTTCCCCCCGAAAAGCCCGCTATAGCCCTTACCCTGCAAACGAAAGGTTTTACCCATCAAGGCTTCTCGGGTGAATTTCATTTTCACTTTAAGGCCGGGAATATAAAAGGAACCCAAACGCAATAACCGAATCGCATAACGCAAAGTCAACGGGTAGGTAATCACCCGATCTTTTCCGTCGATTGGCTTTTGCTTTCGGTAGGCTTTTTCATAAAAAGAGTGCGTACCCTGGGTCGATTTTTTTTCTTTATCATCCCGCTCTGAGGTACTGCGGGATCGTTTGGATTGGTGAGTGTTTGTCGACTGGGATTTTGACGTTCGGCTGTTACCGTTAACGGCTCGATTTCGACGCTGAAAATCATGTAAATAAGCGTCCCGATATTTACTCAAAATCTCATAGGCTTCAGCGATTTGCTGAAATTTCTTTTGCGCGTCATGGATTTTAGAGACATCGGGATGATAACGCCGTGCCAATTTACGGTAAGCCAACTTCACGGTTTTAGGGCATGCTAATTGATGCACCCCCAAAATGGCAAAGTAATCAACAGTTGGATTATATGGACAGTTAAAGTTAGCCATTCAGTGCGACGGTTCTCACTCCAGAAATTCAGGATCAAACAATAAATCAGCCAAAAACAATCCTTTTAGGCCAGCATTTAAATTCATTTTAACGTGTCATCTGATAAAAAAAAAGAGAGGACTAAGTAATTTAAAGTTCCGCACTTGTACGTAAACCTTAAACATTCAAATTAGAAACTCAATCCCTCCAATATTTAGACCTTATTTCAGCCCGTGAACTCCGCAGATACAGACTTTTAATATATTTACAGGCCGCATCCATAGAAAACATTCACAATTCTCACAAAAAGTGTATGCAAATAAGCGATAATATGCGCACCCAAAAAGTAAGGAACAACATCATGAGTATTGAACAGAACTTAATGGAACGCAGCGGTTCAAAATGCGAACTTTGCGGTAACGAAGAAAACCTGAGTGTATACGAAGTGACACCAAGTGACGGCACTGCGGACACCGCCATTCTGGTTTGCCAAACTTGCAAGGAACAGATTGAAAACCCGGAAACCATGGATGCCAACCACTGGCGCTGTCTAAACGACAGCATGTGGTCTCCCATAGCGGCGGTTCAGGTAATGGCTTACCGCCAGTTGCATCGTCTGCGCAGTGAGGGTTGGCCACAGGACTTATTGGACATGATGTACTTGGAAGATGACACCAAAGCTTGGGCCGAATCGGGGATTGTTTCCGAGGAAGAGGATGATACACCACCAACCAAAGACAGCAACGGCACACTTCTTCAGGAAGGCGATGACGTCACCCTGATTAAAGACTTGGATGTAAAAGGAGCGGGATTCACCGCCAAACGCGGCACCTTGGTAAAAAACATCCACCTCACCGACAATCCACTTCATATTGAAGGTAAGGTCAATGGCACTCAGATCGTACTGGTTGCGGCCTATCTAAAGAAAGCCTGATTCTACTGCCGTAAAATACTGCTAATAGAGTTAAACAAAAAAACCGCCTTTAGGCGGTTTTTTTGTTTTCGTTAATGCTAAACAGATAACGAAAGCGGTAGGTGGGAACGAATTTCTTGCGGGGTCAAAGAGACCACATTTTTATCTAAACTGAAAACAAGGTGTTTACTCAAACGTGTTGAAAAGGCACGACGCAGATCCCCTAAAAAAGAGGGCGCGGCGATAACGAACAACTTATCGAATTTATTCTGATTTAATTCATCGCATAAAAGGGTCGCAACCGTTTTTGAGAAATTTATCTCTTCTTGCTCTTTTGGACTGACCTCATCCGTATAGTTGTGCCCTCCAGCCCCCATGGTACCGTTTGCCTTGCCAGGCAAGTCACTGTCCAATTGCTGCTCGTGCAAACGAGCTTGAGGATGCGATAAGGTTTCGATTTCAATCAGCTCTGCAGCAGAGTTTTCGGCGGAAAAGATTCGCGCACGGCTACTATCGGCAACAAGAATCCATACTGGCTTCATAATAAACACCCCATAAAACTTTGATTAATCAAACTGTTATCCGGTCTCATGAATAACGGGACCTTTTCATTCTACGCTCATAAAATAAAAAAGAAACCCACTTTTCATGTGGCTGAAAAACCAAAATCGATTCCGCAAAACAATCAAATTGACGGAGGTGCTGTCCCGCTAAAGGCTTCATCCAGCAGTGTTTGATTGATGCAAATCTGGTTGCGTCCCGCGTTTTTAGCCATGTAAAGCGAGCGATCGGCATTGTCAAACAAGGCATTGAAATCAAGCGCGCCATGGTTCTGCTCAAGTGCACTGTCAAGCAACTCATTCAAATCATAACCTTGATGCCTGTCAACACTGGCCACACCAAAGGTCGCGGTAATATCGAGCCCATGCGGCTTCAACTTTTCAACTTCAACACGCAACTGCTCTAGCTTGCTCAAAGCCTGCTGCTGGCCGCAGTCCGGCATAATCATGACCACCTCATCGCCGCCATAACGCACCGCCACATCTCTTGGATGTCGGCTGTTTTTGATCAACTCACCTAATTTCATAAGCACGCCATCCCCTACTGAATGGCCATGATTGTCGTTTATGCTTTTAAAATAGTCGATATCGATAATGCATACCGAGATCGCCTCATTGTTATTAACCGATTTCTGCACCATCCGGTGACCGAACTCATCCAGATAATGGCGGTTATTCAACCCGGAAACATGATCAATATGGGCTTTACTGTGCAAAGCCTTCTGCGAGGCCATGGATTCATCCAACTGTTTCTTGGATAAGATCAGATTGATGGCACGTGCCAGAAAGTCGGTTTCATGGAAAGGCTTGGCAATGAAATCACCGGCACCATGTTTGAGGACATAAACCTGACGTAACAGATCGTTCCAACCCGAAACCGCGAGTATCGGGGTATTGCGAATCTCTTCCCGACCATGGCGAATCAAATGGATCAAACCAATTCCACTGAGCGCACCTTCCAGTACTAAATCGGTGACAACCAAGTCAAATCGCTCTTTTTCCAAGCACTCTGCCGCGGCCTCGCCACTTTTAACATGATTGACACTCCAACCGGCGCTCTCCATGATAAATCGCGTGTAATCGGCGGTGCTTTGGGTATCTTCAACATAGAGAACCTTGGCCGAGATATTGACGGTGGCGTAGATCAGCAAACTGTGCATGGCACGTTTTAGGGTATTGAAATCAGACTTGATGAAAATCTCGGTAAAGCCGGCATCGTAGGCTTCACGTTTAAATTCTTTGGAGGCATTAGAGGTAATCAGGAATTTAGGAATGCTTTGCAAGCCCTGAATTGCATTGACCTGCCTTAAAAAGTGGACGCTGTTCATGTCACCCAATTCATGCGCCAAAGTGACGGCACTTGGCTTGTGCTTGCCAAGATATTCCAGAGCCTCTTTTCCGGAAGCCGCCTGCGTGATACGGATATCCTCATTACTCAGTAATTCACTGACTAATTTTCGATAACTGGTCGAGGGATCGACAATCAATATATTCATGGGGCCACCACACTGTACTCGCTAAGTGAAATTATCTATCAAAATACAAAAGCCAAAACCAACAGGCCTGCTGGTTTTGGCTTTAAAGTTAGATTAACGCTTTATTCGCTATTGGTTTTTACAAAGACCCCAGCAACTGATTCAGGGTCGTACTCGGACGCATGACTTGTGAGGCCAATTCCGCATTGGGTTGGTAGTACCCTCCAATATCAACTGAATGCCCTTGAACCGAATTGAGTTCATCGGTAATGACTTGCTCATTGGCCAGTAAATTCGCTGCAACCTTTTCAAACCGGGCTTGCAGGTCGCCATCATCGTTTTGTTTAGCCAGCTCCTGCGCCCAATACATGGCCAAATAAAAATGACTACCTCGGTTATCCAACTCACCAACCTTGCGCGACGGCGACTTGTTGTTTTCCAAAAACAGGCCGGTTGCCTTATCGAGCGTATTGGCCAGCACTTGCGCTTTTGGATTATTGAACTGAGTGGCCAGATGCTCCAAAGAGACCGCCAAAGCCAAAAACTCGCCCAAGGAATCCCAACGCAAATGGTTTTCGGCCAAAAGCTGCTGGACGTGTTTCGGTGCCGAACCCCCGGCGCCGGTTTCAAACAAACCACCACCGTTCATCAATGGGACGATCGAAAGCATTTTGGCCGAAGTGCCTAATTCCAAAATCGGAAATAAGTCGGTCAGGTAATCACGCAACACATTACCGGTCACAGAAATCACATCCTTTCCTTCTTTGACATGTCGTAAGGTAAAGCGTGTGGCCTCTTCCGGCGACATAATGTGAATTTCCAAACCTGTCAGGTCATGATCCAACAAGTATTTGTTAACCTTCTCGATCAATTGGTGATCGTGCGCACGCTCGGTATCAAGCCAGAACACCGCCGGCGTCTGGGTTGCGCGGGCACGATTAACGGCGAGCTTTACCCAGTCCTGAATCGGGGCGTCTTTAACCTGACACATACGAAAAATGTCGCCATTCTCAACGGATTGTTTCAACAAAACCTGTCCATCGCCATCTACTACGCGTACCGTGCCGTCCCCAGTCATCTGGAAGGTTTTGTCATGGGAACCATACTCTTCGGCTTTTTGTGCCATCAAACCCACATTGGGAACGGTTCCCATGGTAGTCGGGTCAAAAGCGCCATGATGCTTACAGAAATTGATGGTTTCCTGATAAACGCCCGCATAACAGCGATCCGGAATCACCGCCATGGTGTCTTGCTGCTTTCCATCTTTATTCCACATCTTCCCTGATGAGCGAATCATAGCCGGCATAGAAGCATCAACAATCACATCACTCGGCACATGTAGGTTCGTAATCCCTTTGTCGGAATCCACCATAGCCATATCGGCTTTAGCCGCCAAAACCGCATTGATATCGGATTCAATTTCGGCCTGTTTTTCGGCTGGAAGTGCAGCGATCTTACTGTAAACGTCGCCTAAACCATTATTTGGATTAACCCCCAGCTCGGCGAAAGTGTCGGCATGTTTGGCGAACACCTCTTCAAAAAACACGGCCACCGCCTGGCCGAAGATAATCGGGTCGGATACTTTCATCATCGTGGCTTTCAAATGCAAAGAGAATAAAACACCTTGCTCTTTAGCTTCAGCAATCGATTTTGCCAGAAAATCTCTCAACGCTTTTTGACTCATTACCGCTGCGTCAATAACCTCACCCTTTTGAAGCGGAGCATAGCCTTTCAACTCCTGGGTTTGACCCTGTTCATTCACAAACTCGATTTTAAACTCCGAGGCTTTCTCAACAGTTAACGACTTTTCCGAACCGTAAAAGTCGCCTTCTGACATATGCACCACACTTGATTTCGAATCGGCGGACCAGGCGCCCATAGAATGAGGGTGTTTCTTGGCGAAATTCTTAACCGAAGTCGGCGCGCGTCGATCGGAATTTCCTTCACGCAATACAGGATTGACCGCCGATCCCAGAACCTTGGCGTATTGTGACTGAATTTTTTTCTCCTCTTCTGTTTGAGGATCAGAAGGGTAATCCGGCAAGTCATAACCGTGTGCCTGCAGTTCTTTAATGGCAGCGCTCAGCTGCGGTATTGAGGCGCTGATATTCGGCAACTTAATGATATTGGCTTCAGGGGTTTTCGCCAATTCGCCCAACTCAGCCAAGGCATCGCCCATCTGCTGTTCCGCTGGAAGGTATTCGGATAGATTGGCGATAATACGTCCCGCCAAGGAGATGTCGCGAGTTTCCACCTGCACACCGGCAGCATTGGTAAAGGCTTGCACGATCGGCAAAAATGAGTAAGTGGCTAATGCAGGGGCTTCGTCCGTTAAGGTGTAAATAATCTTAGCTTTTTCTGTCATCTGAATTCCTGAAGTTGTTCGCCTCGACGTTGAGAACTGGGATCAATTAAAAATGTTAGAATATTGCGTATTCTAACTCACAGCGCACATAAGTCCCAAAAAGAACCGCTAAAAAACTTCTAAATTTTAAATGAAATCCTCATGAGCCAGATCCTGCTATTCAACAAACCCTTCAACGTCTTATGTCAATTTACCGACGAAGAGCAATATAAAGGGCAACGCGAAACCTTAGCTGACTATATTCAAAAGCCCGGTTTTTACGCGGCCGGAAGACTGGATCGTGATTCAGAAGGCTTGCTATTATTGACCAATGACGGGAAACTGCAACACCGCATCAGCGACCCCAAACACAAATTACCCAAAACCTATCTGGTTCAGGTTGAAGGTGACATCGATAGCCATGCACTCAAGCAGTTACAAAAAGGCGTCAAACTCAAAGACGGATTAACCCGACCAGCTAAAGCCAAAAAAGTGAATCCCCCCAAATGGTTATGGGCACGAAATCCGCCGATTAGAGAGCGTCAAAACATTCCCACTAGCTGGGTAGAACTGACCATTAGCGAAGGCAAAAACCGTCAGGTAAGGCGCATGACCGCTGCTGTGGGTTTTCCAACCTTAAGGCTGATACGTTTAAGCATCGGCGAATTTCAAATCAACCGCCTCAAACCGGGAGAAAGCACACTCATTGAGTTCGACTAAACCCGGCTCAGCTTGAATCCTGCCTAGTAAACAACGGTCATGCATAGATGTGCTCGTCAAAAAAGCTGCCACCCTCTCGCCCTATAACCTAAACTTGACTGGTTAAGTTATGCAAACCCGCTGGGTTGTTTGCTAAAATAGGCGCATGAAAGAAAATTCCCAAACAAAAGTCATTGTCGGCCTCTCGGGAGGTGTCGATTCGTCCGTTACCGCTCTTTTACTCAAACAGCAAGGCTATGATGTCGAAGGGCTGTTTATGAAGAACTGGGAAGGCGACGATACCGAAGATTACTGTCCGGCAGCCGAAGACCTCAAAGACGTCATCGCCATTTGTGAAAAACTCGATATCCCTCTGCATATCGAAAATTTTTCCAATGAATACTGGGATCGCGTTTTCGAACACTTTCTGGCCGAATACAAATTGGGCAGAACCCCCAATCCGGATATCCTGTGTAACAAGGAAGTGAAATTCAAAGCGTTTCTGGATCATGCCCTGACACTGGGGGCGGATTTCATCGCCACCGGTCACTATGCCCGCATTAAACGCGATGCGGACGGCACCTGTCACCTTTTAAAAGGGTTGGACGAAAACAAAGATCAAAGTTACTTTCTTTATACCCTGCAGCAGTCGCAGTTGAAAAAATCCATGTTTCCGATTGGTGAACTGGAAAAACCCTATGTTCGCCAATTAGCCGAAGAGGCGGATTTAATCACCCATGATAAAAAAGACAGTACCGGAATCTGTTTTATCGGTGAACGTAAATTCAAAGACTTTCTGCAGCGTTTTTTGCCAGCCCGGCCCGGCGACATTGTGGATGACCAAGGCAATGTCATCGGCCGTCACGATGGCCTTATGTACCACACCATCGGTCAGCGCAAAGGATTGGGCATCGGTGGAGGTCACGGCAAGGATAATTCACCCTGGTTTGCCGCAGACAAAAACCTGGCCACTAACCAGCTCATTGCGGTGCAAGGCAAGCAACACCCCTTACTGCAACATGAAATTGTCATCGCCAATACTTTGGATTGGGTTTCAGGGCAATGCCCGACTTTGAATTCCCCTCTAAAAGCTAAAATTCGCTACCGTCAGCAAGAACAACCCTGCCAGATTATCGACTCTACAGACGGCAAAATCATTGTCCGTTTTGATGAAGCGCAGACAGCGGTCGCGCCCGGACAGTCAATCGTTTTTTATCTGGATGAAGAATGTCTGGGCGGCGGCATCATCGAACAACGTCTTCACGATCTGTCTGAACGATTGGATTAGCTCTAAATTTTTATATTTATCGGGAAACCTTATGTCTGAATACACTGACCAGGATCGCGCCATCGCCCTTATTGGCATTTACCAAACCGCCAAGATGGTATATGACTTGGCGACCACCGGAAACACCAATGACAAGGCTTTTCAAACCAGCATCGACTCGCTGTTTTGCGACCAGCCCGACAATACGCTGGCCGTGTATGGCGGCGAAGTTGAAAACATTCAACTCGGCGTCAATACTCTACTGGCGCAAATGAGCTCTGACCAAGCGATCCAAAACCGCAATGTGGAAGTGACCCGCTACGTGCTCAGCATGATCATTCTGGAAAAGAAACTCAATCAGATTGAAGGCAAAATGGGAGCCATTTACTCGGGCCTGGAAACCGCTAAGGCACAATGTGAACACTTCAGCGATTTTCATGAAAACGTGATTGCCTCTTTGGCCAACACTTACTCAAAAAATGTCAGTGATGTCTCCCCCAGGGTGATGGTCAATGGACAGCACGGACACCTGCAAAACCCCGCTGTCGCCAATAAGATACGCGCCCTTTTATTAGCGGGCATCCGCTCGGCCACCTTATGGCGCCAAGTGGGAGGAAGCCGCTGGGGTTTAATCTGGTCACGCAAAAAGTATTTGCGTGCGGCTCAAGCCCTGTCCCGTGGCCCACAGGACAGCCAGCCACCCTCTTTTTTCAACCCAGATAATTAAGACTGGCCTGGTTAGTTAATGCAAATTACGATCGAAAGCCACCCAGCCCAATCATATCTCGACACCCTTGCCGTCAATAATTGGCCGATATGGGAAAAAGAGGTCTCTGAATTTCCTTGGTTCTACGAGATGGAAGAGGTCTGCTTGATTTTACAAGGTGAAGTCATTGTCACACCCGAAAAAGGTCAGCCGGTTCGCATCAAAGCAGGCGATCTGGTCACTTTCCCCAAAGGCATGCACTGTCGTTGGCACATCACACAAGACATTCGTAAACACTACTTGTTCCGCTAATTCTTAGCTTAGCTTTCGCTTATTGAATAGCAGAAGCAGTGATCTCCACGAAGAAACGCCACTCTGAATGTATTTTGATCAGACTCATATAAAAAAACCACCGGTGAAAATAAGCAGGCCTGTCTACTTGCTTATTTTCACCGGTGGTTAAGAATTAACCGCAACCGACGGTTACATTGTGAAGAGTACTATAAAAGCAAATTACTTAAGTGTTTTATAGTTCTCTTTCTTGACGATTTCGGCATCTGCAATGACAGCCTTCAGCCGGCCGTCCAGTTCCGTATTTGCCATAAGTTCCGTGATCGCTTGAGTCAATTGTGCTTTCTGTGCTTCATCGACTTCGACGTCTTTAACTTCCGTAACTTGAATCAAAACGGTATCTCCGGTACTCAACTGATAGGAACGCCAGCTAGCCTTATCGTCTTTAGGCTTTTGCGTTTTGAAAACCTGAGCAGTCATCTGCGGCAAGATACGCTGATTATTGCGATCAATCCAGCCAACCGTATGCCATTCCACCCCTTTGCCCATCAAAGACTCTGGATTCTCACCCGCTTCCACTTTCTTCAACAAGGTATCGGCCAGCTTAGCGGCTTCTTCAATGGCGGACTGACGAACCAGGGTTTCCTTAATGCCCGCACTGACTTCCTCCAAAGACTTCTGACGTGCTTCAAAGAAGTCTTTGACACGCAATACAACAGACTGATTCGGCGCAAGGTCAATTGAGCTACTGTTGACTCGAGACTTCAAAACCTCATCAGAAAAGGCGGTATTGACCACTTTCGAATTCGACAAAATCGGGCCTACACCACCGTCACGACTAAAGGCATCAGAGGTCATGACTTTCAATCCGGTTGCCTCAGCAGCCGGTTCCAGGCTATCTGATTGCTCATAAGCAATGGTATTGAGTTGTTCCAACTTATCGAAATAGACTTTTTCAGCCTCTTGCGCCTGATACTGTTGCGTGACCTGATCTTTCACTTCGGCGAAAGCCTGGGTCTGTTTGGGTTCAATGTTTTCCAATTTGATCAGATGATAACCAAAGTCTGTTTTGACCGGTTCACTGACCTCTCCAACCTGCATCGAGAACACGGCCTGGTCAAATTCAGGAACCATCATGCCTTGTTCAAAACTTCCCAGATCACCACCAGACTGAGCCGAGCCTGGATCCTGAGAGTAAGTTTTAGCCAAGGCTTCAAAAGACTCTCCATCCGCCAATTTCTTCTGAATCTCAGCGATTTTTTCTTGAGCTTGTGTTTCAGAGGCTTCAGACTCCGCCTCAACCGAGATCAAAATATGCTTGGCCTGACGCTTTTCGGGCAAGGTATACAACAACTGATTGTCATTGTAATAAGCTTGCAAGATCTCATCGTCAACCGGAACCTGCTTGGCCAACTCGGCCTGTGACAGTTCCAGATACTGAATCACGACCTTTTCGGGCTCAACATAAGCCACTTTATTTTTTTCATAGTAGTCGGCAATCTGTTTTTCGCTGATTTCCACCGTTTTCAGAAAAGGACGCTGATCGATTCTCAGGTAATTGACATGACGCTGTTGACCTTGAATTTTAGCCAACTGTGCTACCTCTGACGGCGTGGAAAAAGAGGAACTCTGTGTCAATCCACGATACTGATTTTCCAATAGGAACTGGCGCTGTTCATACTCAAAACGTGCGACGTTCAGGCCATTACGAAGCAATACATCTTCATACACTTTTTCGGAGAACTGCCCATCCTGCTGAAACACATCCGCGGAATGAATCGTGGCCGCAAGCTGCTGGTCGCTGATGGTCATGTGATTGCGGTTCGCCCATTGACGGATCGCCTCGGATTCAATCAAGGCGTCCAAAACCTGGTCACGCAGTTCGTTATCCTTGACCACTTGATCGTACATGTCACCAAATTGCTGTTCCAAACGGGACTTCTGGCGACTGTATAATGTCATGAAGTCGCGCGCGGTGATGTCCTCACCGTTTACCTGCGCAACCACAACAACCTTATCACCACGCGCATACTGATCAATCCCAAACAGTGCAAACGTTAAGATAATTAGACCGACAATCACCCAGGCAATCCAGCCTTGCGCGTTATCTCTAATGGCTTGTAACATGCTTTTTCCTTTAGTGTATTACGTTCTTAAAATAGCGTTCTATGATACCAATCTACCCAAGCTGTTTCATCTTCTTTATCATAAATTACGCATAATTTTGAACAAACCGGGCTTTACAACAAGAATCACGTTTAAATTGGGTTTTTCAGATACAATAAATCTAACTCATACATACAATCAAAGAGCCCCATGAAAAAAATCCTCTATGTCGACGATGCAAAGTCCATGCGCCGTCTGGTCGAAATGGTATTGAGTAAACTTTATGACATTACCCTGGCCACCGACGGTTTAGAGGGACTGGAAGCGCTTTCCACACAAGACTACGATGTCATCGTCTCCGACATCAATATGCCAAATATGAATGGACTCGATTTTCTTCAGGCTTTAAGAGAGGACCCGAAACATCGCTACACCCCGGTATTGATGATGACAACCGAAGCCGATGAAGAGATGAAAGCAAAAGGTAAAGAACTCGGTGCAACTGGCTGGATTACCAAGCCGTTTGATCCCGAAAAACTGATTAAAGTCTTGGAACGTGTCAGCGGCTGACAATCAGACCTAAACGTACTAAAACGATTTTTGCTCATAAAATCAGAAATGCAAAACCGCAGCAGGCCTGCCTATTTTACTGTTGGTTCTTTGCATTTAAAATGGCAATAAAAAAGCCCCGCCAACACGATGTTTGGCGGGGCTTTTTTGTTTTCAAATGGTGCTTAATTATGCAAAGGGATCGGTCAACACCAGGGTTTCAGCCCGGTCTGGTCCGGTCGACAGGATGGAAACCGGAACCCCCACTTCCTTTTCAAGGAACTGGATATAATCCTTGGCCGCTTGCGGTAAGGCTTCCCAAGATTCGATACCAACTGTGGAAGTTTTCCAACCCGGCATGGTAACGTAATTCGGCACACAAGATTCATAATCGTCGGCGCTGCTTGGAGGCAACAACAAAGTCTGCCCTTCTTTAGAATAGGAAACACAGATTTTAACTTCCTCAAGCTCGTCCATTACGTCCAGCTTGGTCAAACACATGCCGGTCATGCCGTTAATTTGAGCGGAACGACGCAAAGCGACCGCATCAAACCAACCACAACGACGCTGACGCCCCGTTGTCGCACCAAATTCACGACCACGCGTACCCAGCTCTTTGCCAATAACATCGCCGCTATCGTTAGCTACATCATAAACCAACTCTGTTGGAAAAGGTCCGCCGCCAACACGCGTCGCATAGGCTTTGGTAATCCCTAAGACATAGTCGATCTGGGTTGGACCAATGCCTGCGCCTGAGGCCGCGCCTCCAGCAGTGGTGTTGGAAGAAGTCACATAAGGATAAGTTCCTTGGTCGATATCCAATAAGGTACCTTGCGCCCCTTCAAACATCAGGTTCTTGCCATCGCGATTATAGCAATCAATCAGATCCGGAATATCGGCCAGCATGGGCACAATCATTCGGCTGTACTCTTCACACTTGGCCCACAAGGCATCAAAGGAAACCGGCTCAACCTTATAATAATGTTCCAACATGTAGTTGTGGTAGGCTAGAGTTTCAAGCAACTTCTGCTTGAAGGTCGTCATGTTTTTAAGATCGCCTGCTCGCAATCCACGGCGCGCAACCTTATCTTCATAAGCGGGTCCAATTCCTCGACCGGTGGTGCCGATCGCCTTGTTTCCACGAGCGATTTCACGCGCCTGATCCAGAGCAACATGGTAATCCAGAATCAACGGGCAGGCATCGCTGATCTTAAGGCGATTTTGCACCTTCAGCCCGGTCTCTTCAAGCTGCGCCATCTCTTTCTTTAAGGCTTCTGGTGCAAGCACCACGCCATTGCCGATAAAGCACTCTACCTCTTCACGCAAGATACCCGATGGAATCAGGTGTAAGACGGTCTTCTTCCCGTCAATCACGAGAGTATGGCCAGCATTATGCCCACCTTGGAAACGAACAACTGCAGCTACCCGGTCAGTCAAAAGGTCAACAATCTTACCTTTACCTTCATCTCCCCACTGGGTACCCACAACAACAATATTACGCTTTGACATAAATTACTTCTTAACGGTTAACGATTTTAAAAAACGAATAAACAAAACAAGAGATCAACTGTTCTGCAGTTTCCACTGACCATCCTGCATGACTAACTGAAGCGCCTGAGAATCGACTGCATCCATATCGTAGGCTTTGATCACCTGATAGCCTTTCTGCTTCAACTCGGATACGGCTTGCTTGAGTGCCGGATCCGATGCAACCGGAGCATAAACGATTCCCTGAACCGAATCCGCAACATCCGCTAAAAGATCCAAGGCGGTTCTCAAATCCAAACTGAAGCCGGTCGCTGGTAAAGACAAACCGAATTCGCTGCCGATTCCGTCATAACGCCCACCTTTGGCAATCAGCTGCATTTGTCTTCCCATGCTGTAACAGCCGAAAATGATCCCCGTATGATATTGGTAACCACGAATATCGGCCAAATCCAGGTGAATCTGAACCGACTGCGTGTTTTGCAAATGTGTGACAATCAACTGCAGGCGCTGCAAGGCGTTATCCAACGCGGCTGATAAACCAGAAAGAACCTTACCAGCCTGATCAAGTACCGCCTGTGCATCACCCGCCAAATTCATCATTTCGGCATAGGCTGAACCGACCGAACCAGGCAGGTCAACGCTATCCAGCCATTGCTGATACTCAGGGATGGCTTTGCGCTTGAGTATATCCAACAGGTCTGAGCGCTGCTGCTCATTCAATTGAGCTAATGACATCAACTCATCGACCACACCTACATGGCCAAGGCTTAACTGTAACTGGGGCAACGACAAAGCATTCAAACCGTCCAGCATCAATTCAATCACCTCAATGTCACTCTCGACACCTTGATGTCCAAACAATTCGGCTCCAACCTGAATCGGACTGCGCGAACCTTTAGCCTTATTGTTACGGGTTTTAAGCACCTCACCCACATAACTCAAACGCGTAATACCTTCAGCGGCTTTCAAGCGATTACTGACGATCCTGGCAACCTGAGGCGTCATGTCAGAGCGTACCCCCATCATGCGGCCGCTCTCCTGATCAGTAAAACGGCAGGTGTCGGTGGCTCTGTGGCGCCCGGTTCCAGTTAAAAGAGAGTCGGTAAACTCTGCAATGGGAGGTAAAACCAAGTCATAACCGGAAAGGTGGAAACCGTCAATCAAGATACGACGATAATATTCCAGCTTTTGAGCTTGTGGAGGTAAGAGGTCTTCGAGGCCTTCAGGCGTGAACCAGGTCGATTGTTGCATTATTTCACTTCTTTTCTTGAAAATTTTTATCTGAATTAATTTAACCGATTTATTTTAAATCAAATCACTGCGTTTAACTGAAAAATAACAGCAGGGCCATTCCGGCACTTAAACTGACCAATCCCATGATGCGAATCTGTTTCTCCGTAAGCTGAACCGCTTCAGTCATCACTTTGCGCCAGAACTCGGGAAAGACAAAAGGCAAAAGTCCTTCTAAAATAAAAACCAGAGCGATCGCAGCTATTAACGTATTTTCCATCATGCTTCCATAAAAAAGGTGGGTTACCCCACCTTTAAAATCAACGGATTTGTAAACAACTACTTCACAGAATTGTTGAAGTACTTGAAGAAGTCTGAGTTGGGGTCAACCAACAGAATATCGGACTTATCTTTAAAGGTCTTCTGGTAAGCGTTAATGCTGTGATAGAACGAATAAAACTCAGCATCTTTATTGTACGCTTTAGCATAAATCTCAGCCGCTTTCGCATCCCCTTGCCCTCGAAGGATCTCCGCTTCACTGTAAGCATCGGCTAAAATGACCACACGCTGTCTGTCGGCATCGGCACGAATTCTTTCCGCAGCTTCAGACCCCTTCGAACGCAAGTCTTTAGCAACACGATTACGCTCTGCTTCCATCCTGCGGTAAACAGATTCACTGACATCCTTGGCCAAATCGATACGCTTGATGCGTACATCGGCAATCTCAATCCCAAATTCATTTGCGGCATTGGCCGTAGTATCTTTGATTTTCTGAGCGATTTCGATACGCTCTCCGGAAATGACTTCCTTAACGGTACGATTACCAAACTCGGCCCGTAAACCATCTTTCACGATCTGCCCAAGTCGCATGCCCGCAAGACGGTTATCACCGTTCATGGTGGTGTAGAATTTTTCCACATCCTTAATACGCCACTTAACAAACGAATCCACTTCCAAGTTTTTCTTCTCACTGGTCAGGAAACGTTCCGGTGAGGAGTCTAACGTCTGAATTCGAGCATCGAATTTACGCACGTTGTTGATAAATGGCGTTTTAAGATGCAGCCCGGGTTCAACATCGGTTTTGACGATTTCACCCAATCTGAGCACGACAGCGGTCTCCCACTGATTGACAACAAAAACTGAGCTGCTGGCTATAAATAGAATCGCCGCAACTAAAATAGATAGTACTGATTTCATTAACGTAACTCCCTATTTTTTAAATAATCACGAATGTTGGTTCGTTGCGGATTGATAGTAGACGTATTTCCTCCAGCTGTTTTTGCTGCTGGCTCGGAATTATTGCTGTTTGATTGCACTGGTTTTAACGGCACAGCTTGTTGACCACCAAGCATTTTATCTAATGGCAAGTACAACAAATTGTTACTATTTTCTGAGCCCATAAAGACTTTACTGCTGTTTTCCATAACATTCGAGACGGCATCAATGTATAGACGGTTACGTGTTACTTCCGGTGCCTTTTGGTACTCAGTAACGATACTGGTAAAACGAGACGCCTCACCCGTAGCCTGAGCAATCACACGATCGTGATAAGCGCTCGCTTCTTCAAGTTCACGTGCTGCAGTACCACGCGCTTTCGGTAGAATATCATTTGCATAAGCTTCCGCTTCGTTGATCAAACGCTCTCTATCCTCACGCGCTTTAACAACGTCAGCGAAGGCTGATTGCACCTGTTCTGGAGGCTGCGCATCCTGAAGGTTAACACTGGTGATCATCAAACCGGTTCGATAATCGTTCAGATTGGCCTGCGCCAACTCCTGAACTTTTGAAACCACTTCATTACGCCCTTCGGTAAGAACAAAATCCATACGATTTTGACCGACCACTTCACGTAACGCACTCTCAACCACCGAACGTAACGTCATGTCCGGATCGGAAACTTCAAACAGGTATTGATTGGCGCTTTCGATTTTGTATTGAACGGCAATTTTAAGGTCGACGATGTTTTCATCTTTCGTCAACATCAAAGACTCGTTCGGCACATTGCCTGAACGGTTACGACTGTCGGAACGATAACCTATTTCGGCGGTACGAATTTGATCGACATTGACCACACGAACGGTTTCTATCGGATACGGAATGTGCCAATGGGGACCGGCTTTGGTTTCTTCGACAAAGGCACCAAAACGGGTAACCACACCCCGTTCTGCCGGATCCACGATATAGATACCGGACAACAACCAAATGACGATGATAACACCGATGATGATTCCTCCGCCAATGCCGCCGAATCCACCGTTATTGAATTTATCGCCCGCCCCGCCAAAAAGACTTTGTGCCTTTTTAAGCAAAGCATCGATATCAGGATCCTTATCTGATTTTTTTGGTGGTTTGTTTGAGCCACCTTGATTGCCTGGGTTACCCCAAGGATCTTGTCCGGGTTTACCTGGTTCGTTCCAAGCCATGTATTTCTCTCCGTTCATGGGTCTGCAAGACGCATCATTTTATGAGACACGAAATAGGAATCATTTTAGAGGGTTAACTTTAAAATGTCACCCATTAAAATTTTTTATTCAGCCTGTTTTCGCCATTCCAGTTTCATTTAAAGTCCTTTATCCGGGCTATCCTTAGATAACACCTCGGCTTTCAACAACTCTTTCCACTCTTTAACCTCTTCCCACTCATGACGAGTTAAATGCATTTTGAATAGGCTATTGCCCTGCTCATCAAAGCCCTCTTCAAGAATCGTTCCTAACTGGTAGAGTTCCGCTCTTTTTTTACCGGCCGAAACATCCAGTGTCAGCGCTACGGTAAAGAATTCACCTTTGAAAAAAGCCCCGACCGCATCCATCAACAAGTCAATACCCTGACCGTTTTTAGCTGAAATCCAGACACGCTCCGGCACACCCTCTTCATTCAGATCAACCTTGGGGGAAACGGGCGGATCCAAGCTGTCAATCTTGTTAAAGACCAGCAATTGCGGCACATCGCGGGCTCCGACCTCATCAATCACTTCCAGCACATCCTGGATCTTTTCATCACGGTGCGGATCCGAAGCATCCACAAGGTGAATCAACAGGCTGGCCTCACTGGTCTCTTCAAGTGTCGAGCGGAATGCAGTCACTAAATCATGAGGGATATGGCGAATAAAGCCCACTGTATCTGCGAATATCACCGGCCCCGCGCCGGGTAAATGAACCCGGCGCAAAGTAGAGTCCAGCGTGGCGAAAAGACGGTCTTCGGCGTAAACACCCGCCGAAGTCATATGGTTAAAGAGTGTTGATTTACCAGCATTGGTATAGCCGACAATGGTGATAGTAGGCAATTCAGACTTTTTACGAGCACGTCGCCCAAGACTACGCTGCCTGCGCACCTTATCTATTCGCGCCTCCAGCTGTTTGATTCGCCCCTGAACCAAACGTCTGTCGGATTCCAGCTGCGTCTCACCCGGTCCGCGCGCGCCAATCCCGCCTTGACGGTCAAGGTGAGACCAGCCTTTGACCAAACGCGTAGACATGCGCTTAAGCTGGGCCAGCTCGACCTGCAATTTACCCTCATGGGAACGCGCTCGTTGCGCAAAGATATCCAAAATCAAACCGACACGATCCAGCACCTGACAATCCAGTAAATTGGACAAGTTTCGTTCTTGAGCCGGGGATAAAGCATGATTGACAATCACCACATCGGCATCATGTAAAGCCACGGCGTCCTTGACCTCTTCGGCCTTGCCTTTACCGACAAAATACTTGGGGTCCGGTGATTGACGTTTGGTTGTGATTAGCTGACAGATTTCAGCCCCGGCTGAATCGACCAATTCATAAAATTCGTCCAATTCTTCTCGGTCTGCTTCATTATGAAAATCGACGTGAACCAGTACCGCTCGGTCCAGATCACGTCTTTCTAGACGATCAAATAATTCCATTTAATCCGTTCAATTCCTTGAATTATTGTCGTTTTTTTACAGAATTGACTTGCAAAAATCTGTTTGAAATGCGGAATTAATCATCCGAGGTATGAGCGTCGTCGGCTGCGTGCTCATAAGGCTTTGGATCGCGCATAGGCACAATGGTTGAAATCGCATGCTTATAGACCATTTGCGTCACATTACTTCTCAAAAGCACCACGAACTGGTCAAAAGAGTCCACACGACCCTGCAACTTAACCCCATTTACCAAATAAATAGATACGCTAATTTTTTCTTTACGCAGTGCATTCAAATAAGGATCTTGAATAGGTAAAGCTTTAGCCACCTTTTTAGTCTCCATGATTATTTCCTATTATTATTGTCTTTTAAATATTCATTCCTATCCGACTGCATACGTGTTTAATAGAGCGGAATCAGAAATAATTCTTTTTTATCCTAAAGCATGAAGCATATCACAGTGCCGTTATTTATCTATATCAATCAATTTTATTTATCAATAAGAGACATTCACGCTCAGGCTTCTATTCTATAAGCTTTTCAGACAGATTCAATTAAATTACTCACATGCTGCAAACGTTCTTGCCGTGATGTCTTAAACGGATCCAAGGTTATCAAATCTGACTCCTTGCGTAACCAGGTTAATTGTCTCTTGGCCAATTGACGTGTGGCGACCACGCCTTTATCGACAAAAGTGTCGTAATCGTATTCTCCCTGTAAAAACAACCAGGCCTGCCGATATCCAACACTGCGTATAGAGGTCATATCTACACTCAAATCACCTCTCGCCATAAGTGCTTTAACTTCCTGAAGAAATCCATGCTCCAGCATCGTCTGAAATCGTGCCGCAATCTGCGCATGCAGACGGGAGCGATCTTCGGGGATTAGCGCCACTTTCAACAAACTGAAAGAGGATAGAGCCGATTTGGGTTTGGCGCGATGCTCGGTCAGCGTTTTGCCCGAAACTTCAAACACCTCCAAAGCTCGAATCAGCCTCTGCGGATCATTAGGATGTATACGCGCCGCAGACTCCGGATCCACTTCAAGCAGTCGCTCGTGCAGTGCCTGTGGATTGGACTCCCATAAAGCCTGGAGTTTGGCGCGAACCGCCTCATCCGCAGAAGGCAGATCGGACATGCCCTGCTGCAACGCATTAAAATACATCATGGTTCCACCCACAAAAACCGGGAGTTTTCCGCGCGCAAAAATGGCATCAACCAGGTCGTGCACATCTTCGACAAACTCTGAGGCCGAATAGCTCTGGGAAGCATCATGCGTATTGATCAAATGATGCGGAACCTGCTCCATTTCCTCGAGGCTTGGCTTAGCCGTACCAACATCCATGCCCCGGTAGATGAGGGCTGAATCGACACTGATAATTTCAATGGGAAAGGATTCTGCCAAATCCATGGAAAGCTGACTTTTACCCGAAGCCGTCGGCCCCATCAGCGCCAGACACTGTTTTTTTTGAATCATGCTCTTTATTGACATCCGTACCTTCTCAATCTCATCATTTACCGCGCATGAACAAAGCGTCAAGCTGTTCCATTGAAAGTTGGACCCAAGTCGGGCGACCATGATTGCACTGGTCGGAACGCTCGGTTCGCTCCATCTCTCTAAGCAAGGCATTCATCTCTTCAATCGTCAGCTGACGGTTCGCCCTCACCGAGCCATGGCACGCCATGGTCGATAGCATTGCGTTTATATGCTCTTCAACCTGCTGTGTCTGCCCGGCCACGGCCAGATCCGCCAACATATCATTCACCAACCCGGCCACATCGCTTTTGCTTAAAAGCGCCGGCAAAGCCGTTACCTTCAATTGTTCCGGCCCCATCTGTTCGATTTCAAACCCCAGCTTGTCGAACCATTTTGAAAAGGCCTGCCACACTTCAACCTGGGAACTCTCAAGCGCCAGTACCATTGGCACCAGCAAAGGCTGACTTATCAAACGATGCTCTTGCCATTGCTTTTTGAGGCGCTCATAAACTACCCGTTCATGTGCCGCATGCATATCCACCAGAACCAGACCCTGCTGATTTTCGGCCAGGATAAACACCCCATGAAGCTGCATCTTCGCAAAACCCAGCTTATTAAATTGAACAGAGCCAGATTGGCCGTCATAAGAAGCACCCGCTTCACTCACGCCCGATTTTTCTGCAAAAGACTCGGCTCCGTACTGCAATAAACGTGCATCTAACGCCGACCTGTCGGTATTCACCGCCGGGGATTGAAACTGCATCGCAGACTGCATTCCTGCTCCTCTATCCTGCCAAGCCACAGGATTCTGAAAGCCGTTAGCCCCAGTCGCCGCGGAGGAGCTTGAAAAATCACCGAAAGAACGGCCACTGCCCTGCTCGGCGTTCAATGGACGACCCACCGCATCACGCACAGAGCGTCTCAAGAAATCATATACCCAGCGTCCGTTTGCAAATCGCACTTCATACTTGGCCGGATGCACATTGACATCCACTAGATCGTGCGGAATCTCCAAAAACAGCAAATAGGCGGGATGCCGCCCATGGTATAGCACATCTGCATAGGCCTGCTTGACCGCATAAGAGAGTAAACGATCGCGCACGATACGGCCATTCACAAACAAGTACTGCATATCCGTCTGACTGCGATTAAACGTTGGCAAACCCACCCAGCCGCTAAGCTTTATTTCCTGTGACTCAAACTCCACCCTGAGACTCTGGGCAACAAAAGGCTGCCCCATCAGTTGCGACAAGCGCTTTTGTTGTGTGGCCTCATCCACCACCGGCAATACCTGACGGACGACCTTGGCATTATGAGTCAACTTAAAGCCGATTTCGGGGCGACTCAACATCACACGTTTAACCAACTGATCTATATGCGAAAACTCCGTCTGCGCAGAACGCAGGAAGCGCTTTCGGGCAGGGGTATTGAAAAACAGATCCTCAACACGCACCTGTGTACCCAAGGTTCCCGCCACCGGAGACAAATCGCTCCAATTCCCCTCACCTTCGGCACTCAACTGCCATGCCGCACCCGACTCTTCACTTTTGCTGACGATTTGAAAGCGTGACACCGAACTGATACTTGCCAAGGCCTCACCACGGAACCCGAGCGTTTTCACCGCCGACAAATCATCAACCGATTGAATTTTACTGGTTGCATGCCGGCTGACTGCCAAAGACAGCTCCAACTGAGGAATCCCCGAACCGTTATCGGTTACCTGAATCAATTTTTCTCCGCCCTGCTCGATCACAATATCAACTTGCGTGGCCCCCGAATCCAAGGCATTTTCCAGCAACTCTTTAACTACCGAAGCGGGACGTTCAACCACCTCACCGGCCGCAATCTGGTCAGCCAAATGGGAAGGAAGCTGGCTGATTTGCCTGCGTTCATTCGTCAAAGAGGTAGCATCGGGAGAAAGGATTGAATCGATAGAAGTCAAAGTAAACAGTCTTTAAATTAATCAAACAAACGGATAAAAAAGAAATTCTGCCAGTGCAAACAAATCACCGACAGCCTGAAAATAGTAAAAATTATAACATCCCACTTTGGGTTTTTATGGCTTTGAAGGGGTTTTTACAAGTAGCGACCTGCAGACTTTTTTCCTACAAGCTTCTCCAATCCTCTCTGTATAGCCATTTGAAAGACCCATTCAAATTAGACTTCAAAAAATAACCCCACAATATTGGATTTTTTAATCCTCTCAACACCTGATAAAATCTGCACTTTGGTTCTAGCATGACCAACCACACTTCAACCAAGGGACGCAAAGCGATGGGACTACTCAATAAACTTTTTGGTAACGGGATTTCTGAAGAGTTACAAACAGAAATCGAAAATCGGCTTAAACAAACCATTGAGCCCGTCAGCCAACAAGACCTGCTTAGCCTCAAATCAGTCAGCGAGCTTCAGCTGAAAAAAAAGCAGCTCAGCCTGACAATCAGCCTACCTTTTCCATGCAAAAGTCTTTGGCCGGCACTGAAACAAAACCTGAAACACCAGCTCGACAGCCTTGAAGAAATCGAGTCGGTTACGGTCAACTGGGAAACCAAAGTGGTCGCTCATGACGTACAAAAAGGCGCCACGCCCCTGAAAAACATCAAAAACATTATTGCCGTCGCTTCTGGTAAAGGCGGGGTCGGCAAGTCCACCACCAGTGTCAACCTTGCATTGGCACTGCAGCAGGAAGGAGCCCGTGTTGGCATTCTAGATGCAGACATTTACGGCCCCAGCATCCCGACCATGCTGGGTACCCACAGCAAACCACAATCGGAAGACGGTAAAACCATGAAGCCGGTCACCGCCTATGGCCTGCAAATCATGTCGATCGGCTTTTTAATTGAAGAGGACTCTCCCATGATCTGGCGCGGTCCAATCGTCACCCAAACGCTGACGCAACTACTCAAAGAGACCGATTGGGATGAACTCGACTATCTCGTCATCGACCTACCTCCTGGAACCGGTGACGTTCAACTGACTTTGGCCCAGCAAATCCCTGTCACCGGTGCGATCATCGTCACCACCCCACAACAAGTCTCACTGATTGACGCCAAAAAAGGCCTAAAAATGTTTGAAAAGGTTGAAATTCCGATCTTGGGCGTGATTGAAAACATGGCTACCCACATTTGCAGCAACTGCGGACATGAAGAAGCGATTTTTGGAGAGCATGGAGGGGAGGAGCTTGCCAAAACCTACAAAGTGGACTTTCTAGGCTCTTTACCACTGGATAAACGTATTCGCGAAGAGGCCGACATGGGCAAACCCACTGTCACCGCTGAACCCGGCAGCGCAATCGCACAGAAATACCGAGACATCGCTCACAGGACCAGCGCTAAAATCGGCACCACCAAACGCAACTACGGCAACCTGTTTCCGGAAATTGTGATTCAAAACACCTAAAGAGCGTTTGGCAAATCAAGGACAAGACTCAATCTTCCTTTCCTAAAAGCCCCTCAAAGTAAAAAAGCACGTAAAAACGTGCTTTTTCAAAACCAGCAGGCCTGGTCATCAGCTTGCCTCTACTTTCAACCGAACCTTTTTATGGTTCCGTAAGGGAAATTCCATTCAGCTTCTGACTTCAACACTAAAAAGCTGATCAAAATGGGCCACTTTAAGAATCTCCATCACCGCCTCACCGACATTGACAATTCGTATGCGCCCTTTTACGCCGCCGGTTCGTTCACGCAGTAAAAGAAGCATACCCAACGCAGAGCTGTCCAGATAAGTCGTTTGCGCCATATCGATGACAAACACACTGTCAACTGAAGATAAATAGGGCTTATAGAGCTCATTAAAAGCATCATAACAACTCACGTCAAAACTTCCCTCAATGGAAATCGTCACCACCTGATCGGTTACCTTGCAAAAAATGGCCACCTGCCGCCCCGTCAATAAATTAAAAGTTCATCCATGATAAAGGACTCTCCACACGGATTCAAACAGTATCTGCAAAAACACGTAGCAAACACAAGCAACCCCAATAGACAAAAGGATAACCGACTCAGATTAACCTACATTTAAGCTCACATTAAACACACCCCAAGCCACAAAATCGCTATAATATTCGGTTAATTTAAAACACTTCATTCAAACCAAGAAAGTGTGGACAAGCCGACTCATTAATTATTGAAAATGGATTCCCTTAAGATGTCTGACAAAACGAATGCCAACGTGACCAATGCATCACCAAGAAAAATCTTAATCACCAGCGCTCTGCCCTATGCCAATGGGCCGATCCATCTGGGACATTTGGTCGAATACATCCAAACAGACATCTGGGCACGTTTTCAGAAAATGCGCGGCCACCAGTGTACCTACGTTTGTGCAGACGATGCACACGGCACACCAATCATGTTGCGCGCTCAAGCAGAAGGTATAACACCCGAAGAGCTGATTGCCAAATCATCCCAAGACCATCAAGCCGACTTTGCCGGTTTCAATATTGCGTTTGACCATTACCACAGTACCAACTCGCCTGAAAATGAAGCCTTTGCCTGCTACATCTATAACCAATTGAAGGAGAAGGGCCACATCAGCCGTAAAACCATCAAACAGTTTTACGACCCTGAAAAAGAGATGTTTCTTCCGGACCGTTTCATTAAAGGAACCTGCCCCAAATGTAAAGCCGAAGACCAGTATGGCGACAACTGTGAAGTATGCGGTGCCACCTATACCCCAACCGAACTGATTGATCCTAAATCCGTAGTTTCGGGTGCGACCCCGATTGAAAAAGAGACAGACCATCTGTTTTTTGAACTCGCTCACTTTGAAGAGATGCTCAAGAACTGGACGCATCAGGGACACCTGCAATCGCAAATTGCAAACAAGCTGGATGAGTGGTTCGAAGCGGGACTTCGCGGCTGGGACATCTCCCGAGATGCGCCCTATTTCGGATTCCAGATTCCCGGTGAAACCGATAAATACTTTTACGTCTGGCTGGATGCGCCGGTAGGTTACATGGCGAGCTTCAAGGCCTATTGCGACAAATCCGGGCTGAATTTCGATGAATACTGGCAAGCGGGCAGTGAGGCCGAACTCTACCATTTCATCGGCAAAGACATCATCTACTTTCACGCCCTGTTTTGGCCCGCCATGCTTGCCGGTGCCGGATTCCGTACTCCGGACGCCATCTATGCGCACGGTTTTCTGACGGTAGACGGTCAAAAAATGTCCAAATCCCGCGGTACCTTTATTATGGCCAAGACCTATTTGGACCACCTGAATCCGGAGTATTTGCGTTACTATTTTGCCGCCAAACTCTCCAGTCGAATTGACGACATCGACCTCAACCTAGAAGACTTTGCACAGCGTGTCAATTCCGACCTGGTTGGCAAGGTGGTCAACATCGCCAGCCGCTGTGCTGGTTTTGTGGTCAAAAAATTCGATGGCCAACTGAGCAGCAACTGGTCCGATGAAGCCCAGTCTCTTTATGAGAGTTTTGCCAATGAATCCGAAATGATCGCACAACTCTACGAACAGCGTGATTATGGTCAAGCCATGCGTGAAATCATGGCGCTCGCTGACCGTGCCAATGAATACATCGCCGAAACCGCCCCTTGGGTATTGGCAAAACAGGAAGGCAAAGAGGCAGAACTGCATGAATCGGTCAGTTTGGGCATCAATCTGTTCCGTGTTCTAATGACATATTTGGCTCCAGTCATACCCGAAACGGCGGAAAAAGCGAAAGCCTTTTTAAATATTGATGACTGGCAATGGAATGACGTGGCCACACCACTTAAACAGCATTCAATTAATAAGTTCAATGCGCTTTTGACACGACTAGAAATGGACCAGATTGACAAAATGCTCGAAGACTCCAAAAAGACTCTCACTGCGCAGGCTCCAGCAGCGTCTGAAAGCAAACAACCCGCAGCGGATTTAGACCCTTTGGCCGAAGAAATCTCAATTGATGACTTTGCTAAAATCGATTTGCGCGTAGCTAAAATCCTCAATGCCGAGGCCGTTCCAGAAGCCAACAAACTTCTAAAATTGACCTTGGATATTGGATTTGAACAACGCCAGGTTTTCGCCGGCATCAAATCCGCTTACGAGCCCGAACAGCTGATTGGTAAAATGACAGTCATGGTCGCCAATCTAAAACCTCGCAAGATGCGTTTTGGTATGTCTGAAGGCATGGTATTGGCGGCAGGCCCAGGAGGAAGCGATTTGTTCGTTCTCTCTCCTGACGAAGGCGCGCAACCCGGCATGAGAGTGAAGTAGGCAAAAATTGACTCAGCCAAACCCTATAAAGTGAGCCCATGATGCAAGAGTACATCCTAATTCTAATCAGCACCGTGCTGGTTAATAATTTTGTATTGGTCAAGTTTTTAGGCCTTTGCCCTTTTATGGGCGTGTCTAAAAAGACCGATGCGGCTCTGGGCATGGGATTGGCTACGACCTTTGTGATGACATTGTCATCAGTACTCAGTTACATCATTTTCACTTATCTGTTGCAACCTTTCGGGCTCGAATACCTGCAGACCATTGGTTTCATTCTTGCCATTGCCGCAGTAGTCGGCTTTACTGAAATGGCCATTCACAAGACCAGTCCAACCTTATACCAAGTATTGGGAATCTACCTGCCACTGATCACCACCAACTGTGCGGTATTAGGGGTAGCCCTGCTGAATGTCGGTGAAAAGAACGACTTTATCGAATCTGCGGTATACGGTTTCGGGGCTGCGATGGGCTTCACCCTGGTGATGATTCTGTTCGCGTCCATTCGTGAACGTGTCGATGCTTCCGACGTGCCTACCCCTTTCAAAGGAGCACCCATCGCCCTGATCACTGCAGGATTGATGTCAATGGCCTTTATGGGCTTTGGTGGTTTGGTCAAATGATTGAAGCGATTCTCATTTTTCTCGCTCTGGCCGTTCTGTTTGGGCTACTGCTTGGTTACGCTTCGATCCGCTTTAAGGTGGAAGGCAATCCGGAAGCCGAACAAATCGATAAAATCTTGCCGCAAACCCAATGCGGGCAATGCGGTTACCCGGGTTGCAAACCTTATGCCGAGGCGGTGGCCAACCGAGAGGCCGACATCAACCAGTGCATTCCCGGCGGTAATGAGGTGATGATTAAAATATCCGAAATCACCGGACTGGAACCCAAGGCGATGGATGAGGCTGCGGCCGAACCAAAAGAGAAAGAGGTCGCCTTTATCAATGAGGATTTGTGCATCGGTTGCGTTTTATGCATTAAAGAATGCCCAGTCGATGCCATTCTTGGGGCCACCAAAATGATGCATACCGTAATAGAGAAAGAGTGCACCGGATGTGAATTATGCGTTCCGGTCTGCCCGGTCGATTGCATCGATATGATCCCGCCAAAAGTCACGCCCAATGACTGGAAATGGCCAGAACCTAATTTTTTAAATGAGGACGACAGATGAACTTTTTCATGCTTGTCGTCAAACAATTGTCCAAAATCTATCCGTCTGCCAAACGTTGGGCTTATCGCTTCCATGGTGGGGTGTTTCCACGCTACAACAAGTCCTTGTCAGCCAGCCAACCCATTCGTCCACAACTGATACCGGAAAAGTTGATTTTACCTTTGCAGCAACAGGTAGGCTTGCCCGCTTGCCCCATTGTTCAGGTTGGCGACAAGGTAAAGAAAAACCAACTGTTGGCCAAACCGTCAAAAGACCCTCAAAAGGCTCTGAGTGTACCGATTCATGCCCCTACCTCCGGAACCATCATCGCTATCGAAGAGGCGACTCTAGCACATCCGTCGGGTCTGGAAGGTGTCTGTATCATCTTACAACCGGACGGGGCCAACCAGGCCATTGAAAATGCCCTTGAGGTCGATGGATCATTACCCAAAACCCCGGTCGAGCTAAAATCCGTTTTATTAAAATCGGGCATTGTCGGCATGGGCGGAGCCGGCTTCCCAACTTACGCCAAACTCCCAAACGAGCGCGGTCGCATCCATACCCTACTGATTAACGGCGCCGAGTGCGAACCGTTCATAACCTGTGACGACCTTTTGATGCAGACCCAGGCCGAAGCCATCATAAAAGGCGCCTTGCTGACCGCCGAAGCCTTGGGCGCAGAACGCATCATTTGCGGCATCGAAACCAATAAACCGGCTGCGATTCAAGCCATGAAAAAAGCGGCCGCATCCACATCCGTTGAAATCAAAGAGGTGGCAACAGTCTATCCAATGGGTGGACAAAAACAGCTTACCCTGGAACTCACAGGAATAGAGACGCCGCATGATTCCCATGCCGTTGATATCGGTTTATTAATGATGAATGTGGCGACCTTAACCGCAATCTACCGAGCCGTCTCGCTGGGCGACCCTCTGACGTCAAGATTGGTGACCGTTTCAGGATTAGGGCTTGAAAAACCCTTCAATATGGATGTCATGATCGGCACGCCTTTCAATAGCCTCGCACAGGCCGCCAAGCCCAAAGTCAAACTTGACTATCCCTTGGTCATGGGTGGGCCTATGATGGGCTTTCAAGTAAAAAGCAATGAAGTACCAGTACTGAAAACCACAAATTGCGTGTTAGCTAACCCGCCTGAACCAGTTGACATGCAGATGCCTTGTATTCGCTGTGGCGAGTGCATGGATGTCTGTCCAGTCAACCTCTTACCCCAGCAGATGTATTGGTATAGTCAGGCGCATGAATTTGACAAAGTTGAAAAACTTCAGGTATTTGATTGCATTGAATGTGGCTGTTGCAGCTATGTTTGTCCAAGCCACATTCCACTGGTGCAATATTACCGTCACGCCAAATCGGAAATCAAAGCGATTCATGCCGAAGAAAAAGCCGTAGAATTAGCCAAACAGCGTCATGAATTCAAACTCGCACGGATAGAGCGTGAAAAACAAGAGCGCGAGGCTCGTTTGAAAGCCAAAAAAGAGGCGGTCAAACAGGCCGCTGCCAAAACGGAAGACTCATCAGAAAAAACGCCGGCAAAAAAGGCTGCTGGTGCGGCCGCCGCCGCCAGAGCAGCCGCAGCAAAACGCGCGATGCAAAAAGGAAACAAACCATCCTCCGGTTCTGACAAAGCCATGCCTTCGGCACGCTTGAAAGCGATTGAAGCGGCCAAGAAAGCGGCTCAAAACTCCGAACTGGAAGCAGGCTCGACGGCATCCATGAAATCAAGCACAGGCGACGCCAAATCCAAAGCACGTCAGGCGGCCCAAAAAGCCGCTCAAAAGCGTGCCCAAAAGGTCAAAGCCCAAAGTGAACCTGCAAACAAGGATGCAAAAACAAACCTCAAATCCGAGTCTTCGTCACCCACAAAAGAGCCCTCCGCTGAGGCAATTAGCCTAGACCTGACCCAGACAAGCGAAGCGACGACGGCCTCCAAAAAAGAAGCGGCCCGTAAAGCCGCAATGCAAGCGGCCAGAGCGGCCGCAAAAAAGCGCAAGGTATCATCGAGTGACCATCAAGTGTCTTCAGACAAACCTTCTGGAGAGCGTTCGGATAACCAAACGCACCAGCAGGATGAAAACTCCGACAAACGTCAAAAGGCGATGGAAGCCGCACGGAAACGAGCCAAACAACGACAAGCTGAAAAAAATCAAGCTGCGGATAACCAGGAGAACACCTAAGTGAGTCAATCGATACTGTCTTCCTCCCCCTATACGCATAACAATCAAAGTGTCCGCAAGGTGATGTTGCAGGTACAGATTGCTGCCCTGCCCGCACTCATCGCCCATATTTACCTGTTTGGCTTCGGCATTGCCATTCAATGGATGCTGGCGGTGGCGACGGCCTTGGTGGTGGAGTACGTCATGCTTAAATTACGCGGGCGTCCAGTTCTCCCTTTCATTTCCGACATGAGCGCGCTGATCACCATAACGGGACTGGTTTTCTGCATTCCACCTGAAGCCCCTTGGTGGGTCATTGTCACCGGAAGTGCCTTTGCACTGACCTTCGGAAAACACCTTTACGGTGGACTTGGATACAATCCCTTCAATCCGGCGATGCTCGGTTATGCGTTTCTGTTAATTTCCTTCCCTGTACAAATGACCCAATGGGCCTTGCCAATAGAATACACCGGTGAAGCCCTGAATCTGCTTCAGTCTGCCCAGGTGATTTTCACCGGACAAATACCCGGACTCTCTATGGATATGTATACCGGCGCGACCCCGCTCAATGAAGTGCGTAATGGTCTGTCACAAGGCTTGAGCGTCCAGGACACCCTAAATAACAGTGCGCTCTCTTCCCTATGGGGCTTAAGTAGCTGGGGATGGATCAATGTCGCGTTTCTGCTTGGTGGGGTGTGGATGATTTACTCGGGTGTCATCAGCTGGCAATACCCGGTCGGCTTCCTTGGCTCCCTTGCTGCAATCAGTTTGCTATTCAACCAGATTGACCCGGCCACCTACCCGCCTGTCGATTTTGTTTTACTGACAGGTGGAACCATGTTGGCGGCGTTTTTCATCATCACCGATCCAGTCACTGCCAGCACCACGCCTCGTGGCAAGTTGATCTACGCCTGCGGCATCGGCATTCTGGTCTACGTTATTCGTAATTGGGGGGCTTTTCCGGATGGGATCGCCTTCGCAATCCTGTTGATGAACATTGCGGTACCGCTAATCGATCAATACACTCAGCCCCGTGTGTTTGGTCATAACCGATGAGTCTTGGTGCCATGAAATCATCAAACAACCCCAATATTCTTAAAACCAGTCTTCGTTCGGCGGTCAAATTAAGCCTGTTTGTCGTCGTCAGCGTCATTTTATTATTGGCGGTCAAGGCCCTCACCGATCCGCTGGTCGCCAAAGCGGAAAAACAAACCCTGCTGTCGACCTTCGATGAAGTCTTACCGGTTGATTTATATGACAACAATCCAATTCAAGACACCCTTCTCATTGAAGACTCAGGCTCTTTGAAACAACTGGGCAGCGACGAAGTCGTTACGCTCTATCGGGCACGCAAAGCTGGCAAGCCTGTAGGGGTCATACTCACCGCCATCGCACCAAACGGTTATAGTGGTCAAATACATTTACTGATTGGCGTCTTAGCCGATGGTCGTATTTCAGGTGTACGCGTACTTAAACACAAAGAGACCCCGGGGCTGGGGGACAAAATTGAAATTGCTAAAAACCCATGGATACTGGAGTTCGACGGTCGCAATCTGCGTGAGGATAACGATCCTCGCTGGGCGGTTAAAAAGGACGGCGGAGATTTTGATCAGTTTACCGGCGCCACAATCACGCCGCGTGCAGTCGTCGGAGCCGTCAAACGAACCCTGAAATGGATCAATCAACAAGGAGAGACGCTCTATGACTGACATTGCACAGGGCCAAGAAGTTCCCGCTGAAACTCCCACAAATTCCTCTCAACAGAGCGCCTGGCAAGACTACCGTAAAATCGCCGAGAACGGTTTATGGAACAACAACCAAGCGCTGGTTGCACTGCTTGGGCTGTGCCCTCTGCTGGCGGTCTCCAATAATACTGTAAACGGCTTAGGACTCGGCCTGGCGACCTTGCTGGTTCTAATGTCTTCCAATATTTTGGTCTCGCTGATCCGAAACCATGTGTCCGACGAGATCCGCATCCCGGTATTCATCGCCATCATTGCCACCGCGGTGACCATCATTGACCTTCTGATGAACGCCTACTTCCATACATTGCATGGCATTTTGGGGATATTCATCCCGCTGATTGTAACCAACTGTGCGATATTGGGTCGTGCTGAAGCCTACGCCTCGAAAAACACTGTGGACAAAGCCATTGTCGATGCATTCTTCATGGGGCTTGGTTTCCTGTTCATTCTGGTTCTGCTGGGAGCCATGCGTGAAATCATCGGCAACGGCACATTGTTTGACCAGGCCTATTTGATGTTCGGCGAAAACGCCCGCAGCTGGACAATCGATTTTGGAGAACATTATCAAGGTGTGTTGCTTGCCATTCTGCCACCTGGCGCCTTTATCGGACTGGGTCTATTGATTGCATTCAAAAACTATGTGGATGCCAAAAAAACCAATAAACAACAGAATCAGCTTAACATTCAAATCGCCGTCAATTCAGTACGGCATCTGAACTAGGATCTGCTTTAAACTCACAGAAAAACCGGCCATGAATAAACAAAAACGACTAGAAATATTTGAACGCTTGAGCGCCGCCATTCCGGAGCCGGAAACGGAGCTGAACTACAGCACACCCTTCGAATTGCTGATTGCCGTGATCCTCTCTGCTCAGGCGACCGATAAAGGCGTCAATATCGCCACGGCCAAATTGTTTCCGGTCGCCAACACCCCTGAGGCCATTTACGCTTTGGGCGTAGAGGGATTAAAAACCTATATCAAAACCATCGGTCTGTTCAATACCAAAGCCGAGAACATTATCAAAACCTGCAAGATGTTGGTGAACTTGCACGATTCTCAGGTGCCCGATAACCGAAAAGATCTCGAAGCCTTGCCCGGTGTCGGCCGTAAAACCGCCAATGTAGTGCTCAACACCGCTTTTGGGCAGCCGACCATGGCGGTAGACACCCACATATTCCGCGTCTCCAACCGAACCAAACTGGCTCCGGGAAAAACCGTCTTGGAAGTGGAAAAAAACCTGCTCAAGTTCGTTCCCAAGGCATACTTGATTCCGGCGCATCATCTATTGATTTTGCATGGCCGTTACACTTGTACCGCGCGCAAACCAAGATGTGGCGCCTGTTGCATCTACGATTTATGTGAATACAAAGACAAAACCGAGTAATAGAACCCTTATGTTTTACACCTCCGAAAGAGATCGACTTCGCCAATTTTATGCCGACACTTGGAATAAGGCACGCACCGGTCAACCAATGGACGCTATGGAACAGATGGTGGCCAGAGTCATTGAGATGCATCCCGAATATCATGCCATGCTCAACAATGAGAAACACCTGGGCAATGAATACAAACCCGAAGACGGTGAAACCAATCCGTTTTTGCACATGGGCATGCATTTGGCGCTCCAGGAACAGGTGGCACTTGACCGACCCCAGGGAATTCAGGCCGTCTATCAGCAGCTTGGCGAACGTTTTGGAGACGTCATGGCCACCGAGCATGCGATGATGGATTGTCTGGCGGAATCACTTTGGCAGGCGCAACGTGATCAGACTGAACCCGACGAAAGTGCTTATTTGCGCTGCCTGCAGAGTTTGCTGATCAAATAATTTTGGCTGAGTAATCAACGTGCCATGAAGAACTCAAACTTAAAACCATCCGATCAACCATAAGTAAAAATCAAAATAACCACATATAAACAATAACTTAAACAGGAAATTCCAATGGAACTTTCACCCATGAAACGCGCCCTTCGAAACAGTCTGCTCATCAGTTTGGTGGTCGGCGGTCTGGTCATTTATCAAGGGCAAACACTTCTAAACAGCCTGATGACGACTCTCTTTACTTTTGCCGTCACTTTCCCGGCCTTATGGCTCTCTTTCCGCTACACGCAAAACCTGCTCAACAAATACAAACAACAGGCCGAAAACTCAGCACAAGAGCAAACAGAGCGTGGCTCTAATGATTCTAGTGATCCTAATAACCCGCATGGCTCTAAAGGAAATCAATAAGCTCCAGCCAAAACAGACAGGCCTGCCTGTTTTGGCGTGCGCTCTTCCTATCAACACCACGTGCAGGACTTCCAAATTTTTTTCGCCCCTGTGGTCTTTCAGAAGCTTGCCAAATAATTATCATCCTGCGCACTGCAAAACACTTTATCTCTGACTGAAAATGGCATCTAATAGCGTTGTAATTTTCCTTTACATCCTGCGGCTCAGCAAGCCGAGTCTACTAAGAGACACACAACATGCCCCAAAGCAATCTGATCTATACCCTATGCTATTGCGCCAACTTTGAATTTAATGAACTCCACACCCACTTGAATCAGCATTATGACTCGAAGCGTTTCCGCAATGTCATAGAACTCAAATGGAAACACGGCGACGTCTATATATTTGACTACGGCGTGGTGGTATTTTGGAATGTCGACCCCTACGATCGCCATGATCTGCTTGAAAAACTCACGTCGTTTAGCAATCAAATCCTCATGCAGCTGATTGAGGATGAGTTTACCTTCTCAAGCGACGGACACGCGCTCAGCATCAAAAATGACCATATATCACTCAATCGTGACGAGCCGCTGGTCCGTTTAGCGCTCTCCCACGGACTGGCGCAATCCACCAAATTAGCGCATTTTGAGTTCCAGGTTCAGAACACCATCAATGACACCGCTTATATTCCCAAAAACATTGCTGACACCGGCAAGTCCAAACTGTCCGCTAAAGCACTCTCCAAGCTGCGAGGGCATCTGTTTATCAGCAAAAGCAATATCATGCTGAATTACGACCTATTGGATGTGCCCGACTTTTTTTGGGAAAACCCTGAACTCGATAGCCTGTATGGCACAGTGTCCGACTATCTTGAGATAAAGCAGAGAATCGAGGTACTCAGTAAAAAACTGGAAACCATTCACGAGCTCTTTGAAATGATGTCCGAAGAACAGAAGCATAAGCACTCTTCTTTGCTGGAATGGATCATCATCTGGCTGATCACCTTCGAGGTATTTGTGACCATATTTCATGACTTGCTGGGTTACATTTAAGATTCGGCCAGGAATCAACAGGCCTGGTTGAACACCACAAAAAAACCGATTGCCACACATCGTCGCAACCGGTTGAATTCACTGGTTCTGGCAGGAGTGACGGTCACAATCGGCAAAAAATGCCGAACGCTGACCTGCAATTCAAGAATTCAGTCAAACTCAGGTTTTGAATTCTCTGATGAGTTTGCTCAACTGTCTGGCCAAATCGCCTACCTGAGAACTAGAATCGAACGTTTTTGCCGCTCCATTTGCAGCCTCTTCCGCCACATCACTGATTTTCTCAATGCTGGCATTGGCCTCTTCGGCTTGCCTGCGCTGATTCTCGGAGGCACTGGCAATCTGACTGTTCATCTGGTTAATGGTGCTCACCGCTGAATCGATCGCCTTAAGCGAAGTGCCCGCTTGGTGCGCTTGTTCAACACTCTGATTGGCCTGTTCACGGCCTCGGTTCATCACCCCGACAGCCTGCTGGGCGGCAAGCTGCAAGTGTTCAATAGTCACTTCAATCTCTTTGGTGGAGTCCTGAGTTCGGCTCGCTAGGATTCTGACCTCGTCGGCCACCACAGCAAATCCACGACCGTGCTCACCGGCTCGCGCCGCCTCAATAGCCGCATTGAGCGCCAAAAGATTGGTCTGCTCTGCAATGTCCTTGATCACATCCAAAACCGTACCGATGGTTTCGCTGTCCTGTCTTAAACTTTTGATGACTTCGGCGGCCTGCTCAACCTCTTCCGCCAACTTACCGATCGCCTCGACCGTGTTATGTACGACATCAGAGCCTTTGCGGGTTTCGGCGTTGGCCTCATTGGCGGCATTGGAGGCTTCCAAAGCATGTTTGGACATGTCGATGACCGCCTCATTCATACGCTCCATGCTCAAGGCCACATTATGCGTATCGCGTTTCTGTTGATCCAGACCCGCCTGGGTGGATTCACTGACACTGACCATTTGCGAAGAAGCCTGATTGAGGTGTTCGGAAACATCGGCAATGCGTTTGATCATGGTGCGAAGATTTTGCGCCATCAGATTAAAACTCATGGCCATATCGCCGATAAAGTCATTGCTCTGCATCACACATTTATGCGAAATGTCGTTGTTACTGATGGCATTAGCCACTTCACCAATACGTTTTAGGCGCTGCAACAACATCTTGTTCAACAGCCAGAAGTTGAACAACCCAATACTGATTCCGGCAATAATGCAGGAAAGAATAAACCAAACCAGCATGCCGTCTTTCCATTCCACGAACAGGTTCGCGAAAAATGGGAAAATGATGCCCATCGCAATACCGAAAGACATAAACGCCAGAAACATATTTCTAAGAATGCTGGGCTTGCTAAAATCAAATGAAATCATAACCGGTTTTTCCTGTATTCCCCATCGATGATAGAGACGTATTTTTAAAGCGAATTAAGTTAGCTGGGTTAAAGCAATATCCTAGCCAACTTAATTCAGTTAAACACTTAAAACCTTGAGAAAGATAAATCAGCCTGGAATCAAACCTGAAGATGCACCAGAGTAATGTCATCGGTTAATCCCGAATCTCCAGCAAAGTCATTGACCGCCTGTTGAATACTTGCCAATTGGCGTTGTTGCTGTAAGCACTCAGCCAACAGGTTTTGCAAACGCTGAGAGCCAAACAGCTCACCTTCGACTGAACGCGACTCGACCACGCCATCGGAATAGGCAAACAAATGATCGCCCTCCTCAACCTGAAGAACAGCTGAAGAAACCGCAGACAAATCCTTTTGAATACCCAACGCAAAGCTGCTGGAAGGCACCTGTTGGACAAGCTGGTGGCCACGGTAGTGCAGCAGATCGGGCATGCCGTAATTCCAGACCGTTATTTGCTTCTGATCCACCTGCCATTCAACCAAAAGTGCAGCCATAAACATTTCCGCGGACATTTTATGACAGAGTTCGTAGTTGAGCTTAAGCAGAATCTCCTGCAGAGACCGTTCTTGTTCAGTCAGCATATAAAACAGCGCCGACACCAAGGGAGCGCTCAGTGCCGCCGGCAATCCGTGCCCGGTAAAGTCGCCAATCAATAGATACTGTTTGCCGCTTTGCGTTTTGGAAGACAACACCAAATCGCCATTGGTGCGGTTCAGTGGTGTCATCACAAAATTGAGGGAATCATGAACAAACTTTGCATCGTCGCGCATTTTCAAAATAATGTCTTCGATATAGGTGCGTTCCCTCTTAAGCTCTGAGTTCTGTTCAGCAAGTTTTCTTTGGGATTCCGACAAACTCAAGTGCGTTCCAATTCTGGCAAGCAATAACGATTCGGTAAAAGGCTTGGTGATGAAATCCACCGCCCCCAAATCAAAGCCCTTTTTCTCGTCTGCCGCCTCCACCTTTGCGGTCAAGAAAATAATCGGGATATCGCGTGTTTCAATCCGGCTTTTGAGTTGACGACACACTTCATAACCGTCCATATGCGGCATAGTAATATCCAATAGAATTAGGTCGGGTTTGCGTAAACTCACCGCGTCTAGACAGGCCTGCCCATTTTCCAACAGGGTCAAATCATAAAGTTCTTCAAGTAAATCTTCTAGAACAAAACGATTAATAGGCTCGTCATCAACCGCCAACAAATAAGGCTTTGCAGTCATTTTTCACCTTTTTTTCAATCCAGCTGATCAATTCTTAAAGTCTGCATGGATAAAGTAAACACCAGCATGGTTCCGCCTTCTGGCAGGTTTTCAGCCCATATCTGGCCGTGATGGGCTTGGATTATCTCGCGGCAAATCGACAACCCAAGTCCTGTACCCAGTGTTTTTCCGTTTTTCGGATAGGTTTGCACAAACTTGTCAAACACCGCCTCGATCGATTCTTCATCAATGCCGGGACCTTGATCCATGACCCTAACCTGCAAATATTGACCACCATCGACTTGATAGTCAATCTTGATGCGCCCTCCTCTCGGGGAAAACTTAATGGCATTTGACAGCAGGTTGGCTAAAACCTGCGTCACTCTAAAGGCATCGAAATAGGCGACCTGAGCGCTAGACGGACTCACCACCGTCAGTTCTTTGTCGAGCAAAGTGGATTCTTGCTCGGCAAGGGCTTGACCAATCACCCCGGTTAGATCCTGCAAAGCAAAATGAAAGTCCATTTTTCCGGTTTCCAATTTCGCCGAATCAAGCAATTCATTAAGCAAAACCAACAAACGCTGGGCACTGCTATTAATTAAACTGAAATAGCGTCCCAGCTTTTGTCTGTCGGCAGTTTCAAAACGACTTTCACCCAGGTTTGCATAACTCAAGATACCGTGTAAGGGCGTTCTAATTTCATGTGACATATTGGCCAAAAATTCCGACTTGGCCTGATTGGCTTTCTCGGCATTGTCTTTGGCCAAAATGATTTCGCTCTGCAACTGCTTGCGTTTGGAAATATCACGGAAAGCGATATGGATGATGGTACGCCCATATAACTCCAGTCTGGTCAACACCACATCCGTCCAAAAAGGTTCGCCATCGGCACGCACATTCATCCATTCAAAAGCATGGGAACCTTTCTTCAAACACTGCTTGAGCATACGATTCCCTTTGCGCAAAGAAGTCTCGCCATCCGGTTGATACTCGGGCGAAAAAACATGGCTCGGAAGCTTTAGAACCCTCTCTTTGGAAGCGTAGCCAAAAGTCTTCAAAGTGGCTTCATTACAGTTTATGATATGACGCCCCTCGGTCAGAAAGATTCCGTCAGTCGATTTTTCAAACACGGTTTCAAAGGCGTTCTTCTGCTCCTGCAGTTCCTGAGTGTATTTTTTCAATTCCGCTTGCAGCAAACTGTTATCAAGCGATAAGGCACGATAAGTCAGCCGTTCGGTCAAATCGCGAACAAAACAGGCCACCACTTCATGTCCGTCTATGACAAATTTGGTTGCACTGATCTCCACCGGAAATTCACTGCCGCTTTTTCGTATATGAATACTTTGCACCAAAACTTTTTGCCCGACTTTAAGCTCATTACACATGGCGTCAAGCTCTTGCTTTGTATAACGGGCCTCAATCTGACTGAGGTTCATGCTTAAACATTGAGATCGCGGGTAGCCCAACATCTTGCAGGCCTCCTGGTTGACATTCAGTATGTCACCGTCGCAATTCACCAGATAAAAGCCATCGGAACTTTGCTCGATCAGTTGTTGATAACGGCCTCTTTGTTCTTCCAAATGGCGTCGGTTCTGCTGGCTGACCAAACGAAACCGAAAATAACCGAATACAAACAGAGCCACCAGCAGGCTGATCGCAACGCCATTGAGGATGGGACGTTTGTTAAGCAACAACTGATGTACTTCATATTCGGGGATCTGTCGAAGGTCGACGCAGGCGGACAGTTCCCAGTCGCGATTGCCGACAGTGAACAGGCTACTGTCTTCTCGATAATGACCGGAGGAGACAGGATGAGCTCTGTGCTCATCGACAAACGCCTTGGAAAGGCTATCGGTGACGTCTTTAATGGAATAACTCAAATAGGAGGAAAGCAGGTAATCCTGTTTAACGAAATTCAGAAAATCATTCATTCGCAAAATTAACAAAACATACCCTTTCAGTTCCGCAGGGTGCGTGTCAGAAAAAATCGGTTGGTAAATCAATGCCGCCTTCTGATCGCCGGTCTCCTGAACCAGTTGAAATGGCGGGCTGATGACCGTCTCTCGCAAGACGGCAGCCTGCTCAATGGTCTGTTTTTGGGAGGGTATCGATGCAACGTCCAGACCCAATGCGCGTTCATTTCCGGCCATCGGATAAACATAATCCACCACCACATAGGTGTCTGATTCGGGAGCGCTGATCAGTTCTCCGTTTTGCCAGGCCATGATGGAAAATTGTTCATAGCCTTCGTCACGAACCGAGTTTTCATAGGCGTGACGTTGTGAATGCGAAATAACCGGAAGCCATTCCAACGCCTGTATGGCGTGTCTTGAAGAGGTCAGAACCTGAGCGTAATGGTTGAAATCATTGCGGCTCACCTGCTCGCTGAAATTAAACACGGCGGCCAAACTTTCCAAACGCTCAACTTCGTTGCGCATCGCACGACTGACCGCTTGGTAGAAGCTTTGGGCGTGATCGGTAAAATGTGATTCCAGCGCTGCGTTGTTTTTTTCAACCAAAAAGTTATAACGCATTCCGGTTAGCGCCAAGCCCAGTAAAAACACCAAAGCACTGAGCAGATAGACCTGTTTATTGGAGCGAATCCAGTGCACGCAAATCCCTTTTTTTAAGTCAATAAAACGGTCTGAGGCTGAAAGTGACCAGGCTTCATTTTAGCCTATCCTCTTTCAAAAAGGGCTCAAAAAGACACGGCCGCGATTCAACTCATTTATGGTCACATAATAGCCAGTTGAGTCGCTTCTTCCTCTAAAATAGCTTTATCAATACCTCTAAATCAGCCTAATGCACACAATCGCATAGAATCGCATGAACAAACCCCTGTTTCAAACTACGCATGTCATGCGGAATTGGGTATGATGGGGGTTTCAAAAAGGAGCTTCCATTATGTTACACAGCAACCAGCCCGCGCCGGATTTCAGCGTACTCAATCAACATCAGCAGACGGTCACTTTAAGCGATTTCATCGGACATAAAAATGTGGTGCTCTATTTTTATCCAAAAGACGACACACCGGGTTGCACCATTGAAGCCAATGAATTCACTCAAATGGCCAATGAGTTCGCGACAGCGGATACCGTCGTGCTGGGTGTCAGCAAAGATTCGTGCGCAAGCCATCAGACCTTTATCGACAAATTTTCTTTGCAGGTGGAGCTGCTGGCGGATACTTCGGGAGAGCTCTGCGAAGCTTATGCCGTATGGCAGGAAAAAGAGAGAAACGGAGTCAAAAAAATGGGCATCGTGCGTTCCACCTTTATCATCGACAAACAAGGCATGCTCGCATATGCTGAGTATGGCGTGAGCCCGGAAGGCCATGCAGCGGCCATACTCGAGAAAGTCAAAACCCTATAAAGCATTCAATTCCTTTAAAGAGTCACTTCACTAAAATGGACAGGCCTGTTCATTTTGGTGGTTCTCTTCAAGGATACTACTGAATTCGGCCGACCTTGAACTTGCGGCCCTTGATTTTGCTTTGATTCAACTCCTTGACCACTTTTGCGACCTGTTCGCGTTCAATGGCCACATAGGTGGAATGATCCACTACATCGATCTTGCCAACGTACTGGCCGTCCACGCCCGCCTGCTTGATGATCGCCCCAAGCACATCGCCGCGACGCAACTTGTCTTTTCGGCCTCCGGAGATATATAGGGTCTCATATTTTGGCTGCACCCGGTTTCCGCGCACACTCGGTAGCGTATCGATGGACTCATAGGCCAAGGCATGACCTTGAAAGGCACTCAGGTTATCGAGTTTGTAACGTTCTTTTTCGGTAAACAGGGTGATGGCCGTGCCTTCCAGTCCGGCTCGTCCGGTGCGGCCAATGCGGTGGGTATAGGTCTCATGGTTGCGCGGCAGTTCAAAATTGATGACCACGGGCAAGGCGGCAATATCCAGTCCACGCGCCGCCACATCAGTGGCAACCAGAAGATTCACACTGTGGTGTTTGAAACGAATCAGAATCTGTTCACGCTCGCGTTGTTCCATATCGCCATGCAACGCCACAACACTGAAACCCTTTTCTCTCAGAAAGTCGGTGACTTCCTGTACCAGTGCTTTGGTATTGCAAAAAATCATGCCGTGTTCGAAAGCGTTGAAAGCCAGGAGTTTAACCAGACTGTCGAGCTTATCCTTATGGTGACAAATGAAAAACTGCTGATCGATGCTGTCCATACCATGATGGGCTTCAACCACCACCTGCATCGGGTTCTTTTGAAAACGACGACTGATGTATTCGATGTCATCCGGGAAGGTTGCGGAAAACAGCAAGGTCTGACGGTCCATTGAGGTATAGCCGATGATCTCGACCATCTCTTCTTTGAATCCCATTTCCAGCATACGATCCGCTTCATCCAGCACCAGCGTCTCAACACCGCTGATATCAAGATTCCCCTTTAGAATATGGTCCTTCAAACGACCCGGCGTGCCCACCACCACATGCGCGCCATGCTCCAGCGAACTGATTTGCGGACGCATCGGCACACCACCGCAGAGCACCACGACTTTGATATTGTGCTGAAAACGCGCCAGACGCCGCAACTCTTCGGCCACCTGATTGCTGAGCTCGCGCGTCGGACAAATCACCAGACCTTGCACCGCAAAAATCTTGGGATCGATCTTATCCAGCATCGGAATGCCGAAGGCGGCGGTTTTGCCACTTCCGGTTTTGGCCTGGGCAATCATATCCTTGCCCCCCAAAGCCAGTGGCAAAGCCTGCTCCTGAATCGGAGTCATGAACTCATAGCCTAAGGCCTTGAGGTTTTCCAACTGCGCAGTGGGCAGTTCCAGATGTTCAAAAGTTGAAGCCATGTGTGTTCTCATTTATCCATACAGAATGAAAGTTCGGCTAACCCATCACCGGTTTTGCATAGTGTCCTGTTATCAGAAACACACCAACGGCAGTGGATATTTAAAGGGGTGTTATTCAAGCTCTATTTGAGCTCAAATTAAATATTTTGCTACCATTCATGTTTGCCCGCGAAATAGGCAAAAGCCACGTTAAAGGCCGTTTCCTGAAACTTTTTTAAGCCGGTATCGGCAAACGAAAATGGAATCGGGCAGTGTTTTAGATTGGCTTTCTGCTCGGTGGCCGACAACAGCGACACCTCTAATCCCGGTGCCAACTGCAAGGCCGCCTCCAGCTTAAAGCCATTGGCGCCCCCGGCAAACTTGCCCTTTTTCATGCGTTCCTTGATGACCACGTGATCGATTTTGTAATCCTCGACCAATTTGGCGAAGGTTTTCTGGAAATACTTAAGATCCTCCGCGCGATCCGGGTTGGCGCACTGAATACGCCTTACCCGGCATTCCGGCAAGTAATAGATGCCTTCGTTTTCCGAAAGCAAACAGATCACCGCATCGTTACCGCTCAATTCAACGCCGCATACCAGCATTATCTACTGCTCCAGGTATCACGCAAGGCCACGGTGCGGTTGTAAACCTGCTTGTCTCCGCACTGATTATCGCGGCAGAAATACCCTTCACGCTCAAACTGGTAGGCTTGTTCGGCGGCCGAATTGAGCAGGCCTGGCTCCACAAAACCGTACTTGACCACCAGAGATTCGGGATTGAGGACGGATTCAAAATCTTCTTCCTTGGCCGGGTTCTCCACCGTGAACAGACGATCATACAAACGGAATTCAGCCGGCAGGGCGTGGCTCGCTTCCACAAAATGAATCACGCCTTTGACCTTACGCCCGTCTGCCGGGTTTTTACCATGCGTATCCGGATCATAACTGCAATACACGGTCGTCACATTGCCATCAGCATCATAATCGGCACGCAGGCCTTTAATTACATAGGCATTGCGCAAACGTACTTCTTTGTCCAGCGCCAGACGCATGTATTTGCCGTTTGGCGCGACTTCGGTAAAATCGGCACGGTCAATGTACAATTCGCGTCCGAAAAAGATTTCACGTTTACCCATTGTCTCGTTTTGCGGATGTACCGGCGCCATCAAAGTCTGTGGCTCGTCCTGATAATTCTCAATCACCACTTTAATCGGGTCAATCACCGCCATCGAACGCGGCGCGACCTTGTTTAGGTCATCACGTACCGCCGCTTCCAGAATGCCCATCTCGGTCATGCTGTCCACTTTGGAAATACCAATGCGTTCGGCAAAGTCACGGATTGAAGCCGGAGTGTAACCGCGGCGGCGCATTCCGGAAATGGTCGGCATGCGCGGGTCGTTCCAACCCTCCACTAATTTATCGTCCACCAGCTGATGCAGTTTACGTTTGGACATCACCGTATATTCCAGATTCAAACGCGAAAACTCGTACTGGAACGGGCGATCCGGCTTTTGGAAATCATTGAGGTTGTCCAACACCCAGTCGTAAAGACGACGGTTATCCTGAAACTCAAGGGTACACAGGGAATGTGTCACCCCTTCGATGCCGTCGGAAAGGCAGTGCGCAAAATCATACATCGGGTAGATGCACCATTTATCGCCAGTCTGGTGATGGTGGGCAAAACGCACACGATACAAAGTCGGATCGCGCATGCACATAAATGAAGACGCCATGTCGATTTTGGCTCTTAAAACACACTCACCTTCTTTGAACTCACCACTTCTCATCTTCTCGAACAGTGCCAGATTCTCTTCCACCGAGGTATCACGGTATGGACTGTCTTTACCCGGCTCCTTTAGATTACCGCGATATTCCCGTGTCTCTTCGGCGTTTAAGAAACAGACATAAGCCAATCCTTTTTCAATCAACTCCACCGCATAAGCGTAAAACTGGTCGAAGTAATTGGACGAATAACACGGTTCACCCGGCCATTTGAATCCCAGCCAGCAAACATCTTGCTGAATTGAATCAACGTACTCCAAATCTTCTTTAGCCGGATTGGTGTCATCAAACCGTAGATTACAGGCCCCGTCATAGTCTTCGGCGATGCCAAAATTCAGGCAGATCGACTTGGCGTGACCGATATGCAGATAACCGTTCGGTTCGGGTGGGAAACGGGTTCGCACCGACTCATATTTGTGCTTAGCCAAATCTTCATCGATTATGTTACGAATGAAATTTACCGGACGCTCCACTGCTTCGCTTTTACCTGCTTTACTCATCTATTCTAAAACCTGTTCAAATGCCGATTAATCCAAGCCTGAAAATCAGCAGGCCTGGTCTTGGTATCCCCAATCCTTTGTCTTAAGCGCCCTTTAAATATCGGGCCGGACAGGGATACGCGTGAAATAGGCAAAATTATAGCATCAATGCGCTAAGCCCATAAAGATAACCGAATGGGTAGATCGCCTAAATAGCTGCTTATTTAGTGCTTATTTGTCTGAAGCCTTATCTGTCGGTGCGTTTTTAAACTAAAAGAGGGGTTCAGAAGCAGCAAACGCTCGAACGGTTTCTGGTCTGTCGTGCTAAAATTAGTGGCTTGTTTTCAGTGCTGTCGCTCACACCTGAAGGGAGGATGCTTGTCCCATAAAGCCAAAATCAGGCTGATTCTATTTGCTGCCTTGGGCAATATGATTGCGCCCTTTTCAATCGACACCTACTTGCCGTCTTTTCCGGCGATTGAAAGCCACTATCAGGTGTCACGCGACATGCTGGCGGCCTCAATGGGCGCTTATTTGGCGGCGTTTGCCATCACCACCTTAATATGGGGGCCGCTTGCTGACCGCTTTGGCCGAAAAAAAGTCGCCACCATTTCCCTTTTAGGATTTGCATTCTCCTCCGGCGGCTGCGCCCTGGCGGCCACTTTCGACCATTTCATGCTCTTCAGGGTGTTGCAAGGGGTTCTGGCCGGAGGCGTGATCATTGCCGCGCGCGCTATGATTCGAGACAGTTATCCCGCCAATGAAGCGCAAAAAGCCATGGCCATCGTCATGATGGTCTTTGCCGTAGGTCCGGCCATCGCCCCGATTATCGGCGGGTTTTTACAGCTTCACTTCGACTGGGAAAGCATTTTCTGGTTTTTGTGCGCTTACGGACTGCTCACCCTCGCGCTCATTTACTTTTTCATTGACGAAACCCAGAACCCTGAGCACATACAATCGATTGCGCCTAAAAGGTTATTGATCTCCTATGGTCACAGCTTGAAACATCCACTGTTCATTCGTCTGGTGCTTGCTCAATCCTTTGTATTCGGAGGATTTTTTGTCTACATCGCCGGTTCTGCCAGTTTGATTTTCGATCACCTCAAACTGGGGCCAGAAGACTTTTGGATACAATTCGTGCCAATGGTCAGCGGCATGGTATTGGGATCTTTCCTGGCCCATCAGCTGTCTAATCGGCAGAGTCCCTTACGCATGGCCAATCTGGCTTTTCTAATCGGCGGCTCGGCAACCATGCTTAATTTAATATTGGTGAGTTTCAATGACCCGCATTTTTGGAGCGTCATTCCAGCCATCAGCCTCTACGCATTTGCCGTGTCGCTAAGCCTGCCTGTGCTCTCGATTCTTGCCATGGATTGTCTCCCCGAAAAACGAGGCATGGCGGCTTCACTGCAAAGTCTGTTGCAGATGGGAATGGCGGCTTTGATCTCCATACTGGTGGTGCCATTAGTGCACGCTTCTTTGATCGAGATGGCGGTCGCCCTGCTCAGCATGTGGTTGATCGGCCTGCTTCTATGGCTCAGTGTCTATCGCCAACTTCCCAAGCTGGCCAATCAAGTGCAAAATTTTTAATCCAAACTTAATTTATAAGTCCTTATTCAAAACAACATGCCACCGCAAAATGGACAGGCCTGCTCAAATCGCCCTTGATGGATTTGCAAGCTTGCGCCTAAAGGCTTACAATGCGCGTTTTCTGGTGCACAATCCATTTGATTATTGTCTATTTGATTTGATGACTTGGATTGCGTTAAACGGGAAGTTTGGTGCAAAGACACACGATCATGTTTTTTTGTGTGGCTTTAATTCCTACGCTGCCCCCGCAACGGTGATAGAGAAGACAGATTAACATGCCATTGGAAAATCCTTTCCGAGAAGGCCATCTGAAACCGCTCTTAAGCCCGGATACCGGCCAGAGAAACGAGTGAACCCTCACGGATCACTCACAACCGATTGCGGTGGGCAATGCGGCGTGAATTTACCTCTTTATTTTTAGCGTCCCCCCAAGGGTTGGCGCTGATTTGTTGTGTTAAGCTAACGACCCGTTTTGCCTTCGTTCATTATGAATTTTATGAATTGAAGGAAACTCCATGAAACCCTCTACTTTATCCGTTGCGGTATTGACGGCGATCGCGACCTCTCCGGCGCTTTCCGAAACAACCGAATTAAACGACATTCTGGTGATGTCGCCAACCAACAGCGAACAGTCCATTCGCAGTGTCACCTCCAACCTGACCGTGATTACAGCTCAAGAAATTGAGGAAAAACACTACCAAACTATTCAAGAAGCTCTACAGGTGGTTCCCGGCATCAACCTCTACAATAGTGGCGGCCCGCTTCAAACCACATTGTTGCAAGTTCGCGGTTCAAGCAACGGTCAAGTACTCATCATGGTGGATGGTGTCTCGATCAACGATCCTTCTTCCTTTGGCGCAAACCTGAATACGGTGGCTCTGCAAGACATAGATCGCATCGAAATCGTCAAAGGCCCTCAGGCCGGTGTCTGGGGTGCCAACGCGGCTGCGGGCGTGGTGAACATCATCACCAAACAAGCGACCCAAGGTGGGCACGCTCAAGTCAACATTGAAAGGGGTTCTTGGAATACCCAAAAATTAGCCACCACCTTAAGTGCGGCCAATGACCACGCAGATTTTGTATTTTCCTTGTCCGATACCAGCAGCGACGGCTATTCCAGCGTCATTGCGGCGGATGCCGACAGCGACGATTCCGAAAGAGACGGGCATTCACAAACCGATATCAATTTTAAACTCGGCTTGAACCTGAGCACGCAGCATCGTTTGGAAACCTCGATCAAGAAAAACCAAAGTGATTTCGATTACGACGCCTATGCCTGGCCAAACGGCTATGATCCGGAAGATGCCGTCTCGCATGCAAAAATCGACAGCGAATTGCGCAAATTGCAGTACCGTTATCAACAAGATGGACTTTCCGCGCGACTCTACTTAAGCAACTATCAAATTGAGCGTACTTATGTCGAACCTTTTGTCACCGGATACTACGAAGGCGAATCCACCGAAAAAGGCGGCGTAGTCAATTACGAATACCTGAGCGGTCAATCCTTAACGGCCGGAGCCGTGCTCAGCGAGTATAAAGGCGTCAGCGATTACTACGGTCTCTCCGAAGCCGAATACCAATCGACCGGCTTGTTTGTCACCAACACCAACCTGTTCAATAACGGCAGCTTGATTATCAGCGAATCATTGCGCAACGATCAATACGACAACGATTTCGATGACAAGCTAACCGGAAGAATCGGCATCAAATACCGAATCAAGCCGGACATCTATCTGGGCGCAAATTACGGCACCGCCTATAATGCGCCGTCGCTGTATGACTACACCCACTCGGTAGCCGGATTGCAGCCGGAAACCACAGAGGGGTATGAAATCAACTTGGGCGCTTACGGACTGGAAGTGAGTTACTACGATAACGACGTAACCGACCTGATCGGTTACAACAGCCTTTACGAAGCCTACAACGAAGATGGCACCAGTTCTCTCAGCGGATTCGAAGTACGATACGCGCGCTATTTCAAGCAACTGAATACCGACTTCGAGTTAGCGTACGATACGCTGATGGCCAAAAATGCCGAGAACCAATGGCTTGGACGCCGTCCACAGGATCAAGTCAGCCTGCAGGTGATGTACGATGGTTTTGCCAATACTCAGATAGGTATTCAGAGCCGTTATGTGGGACAGATGTATGACCAAAACGATCAGCAAGGCCAACAGATAGGCGATTACTTCACCACCAATCTGACGGCCAGCTATGCGCTGAATAAAGGGTTAAACATGTATGTCCGTGTCGTCAACGTCTTTGGCGAAGACTACACCAGCGCCATCACCGATGCGAGCTCAAACAATGTCTATTCCAATGGCGGGATGCAGACTTTTGTGGGAATCCGCGGCAATATCTAATCGCTTCCGGAAAATGATGATTAATACCTAAAGGGCTATGATTCATAGCCCTTTTTTGGTTTAAGGCGATGTGAATCGCTACAATATCCCAAACAAACCGTAGGTTGGATAATTTATGCTCCCCTCTTTTCTAATGAAAACCCTGTTTACAGGCTGTCTGCTGCTTTTGCAAATTCAGCAGGCCTGGTCGGATAACGAGACGCCGACCTCACGTGCCGACTACCAACGCATTATCAGCCTATCCCCTCATATCACCGAACTGCTGTTCAGTGCTGGAGCCGGCGACAAACTGATTGGACGGGTCGCATTCTCCGATTACCCCCCTCAGGTGTCTGACATAGCCAACGTGGGCACGGCGGCCGCACTCTCAATAGAGCGCATTATTCAACTGCAGCCCGACCTAATCATCGCCTGGCAATCCGGCACCCGCCCTCAAGATGTGGAGCGGTTGAACCAACTGGGATTCCACGTGATCTTTTCGGAACCGCGCAAACTTTCTGAAATTCCTCAGGAAATACGTCGTTTCGGGACACTTTTCAATAGTGCTGATCACGCCGAAATCCAAGCCTTAAAACTGGAAAAACTGATTGAGACCTTGCGCCAACGCTATACATCATCTTTACCGGTTCGGGCTTTTTATCAGATTTGGAACGACCCGCTGATGACCGTCAACCAACAACAATTCATCAGCCAGGCCATGCAACTGTGCGGCGCCCGTAATATCTTTGCGGACTTGCCATTGCTGGCCGGAGAGGTGAACATGGAAAGCGTATTGCAACGTGACCCGCAAATCATTTTGCTCGGCGGAGAGGAAGCCATGCAAAAACAATGGCAGCAAGAGTGGCAAAAATGGCACAGCCTGACAGCGGTGAAAAACCAACAGATCTACACTCTGAACGCAGATTTTTTCCATCGGGCGACGGCTCGCCTGATCGAAGCCTTGCCGCAGTTGTGTGAAAATATCCAACAAGCACGTTTAAGTCTTAAAGCTCCTGAAGAGCGAACTCCCGGCCTTGGCGATCAATAAAGTGAGGTGACTGCCCCGAACTCAACAGCACAACATCATTCTTCAAATCAAAACCCAAATGGCTCATCTTCATCCATCAGACCGGCCGAATTATAGGCATCAATCACCTCTTGCCCCTGAGTGGATTTGGTGATGATATCGATGGTGGCTTTCGGACACATAATGAACTCGCAGGCGATCAGATATCGGCCCAGATCATATTTTTCCTCAATGCGCACCACCTTGGCTCTTTGATGGATAATCTCATAGTCTTCAACCTCGGTCGTCGACACATTGATACGGAAAAACAACTCCAGGATATCGTTCTTATCCACCAGGAATTCGGTTAAAAATGCGAAACCGGTTGGCGAAATATCGTGATAATCACGCGACCAATATTCCGGAAAGATGATGATGTAATTGCTGCTGGAAATGTTGTTGTAGATTTTCTCCATCAGCAACGTATAGTGATATAAATCAATAAACGATTTCAATAACTTGGAACCATTCTGTTTGTTTTTTTCGATGTAATCCCGAATGTCGTAATCGATTTTAAGCTTTTCCAGAACCGGGCCTTCATAGAGCTTATGCGGGGTCGAGTTCTCTAATAAAATCAAAGTACTGCGATTGATTTGGTTCAGTTTCTCTTCAAAATCGCGCAGAATGCTTTCCGTACGGATATTGCCGTCCAAGGAGGCATAATCCAACGACTGGTTCAGGTTGGTGTTCAGTTGCTCCTGCGCCGCCTGCATATCCAGTACGCCCACCGACACCCCATTGAGCACTTCACGCAAGTGTTCGAGTTTCTCCAACACCTCCATAAACAGTCGGTGGGCTTGCGGGTACTGATCGTGCAGCGCCAAGTGGATGTTTTTGGTATAGTTCACCACCACCGTATCGAGTTTTTCATTGACGATTTTGGTGAAGTGTTTAATGCCTGAACTGTAGATATCCCCCTGCAACTCCTCGACACTTTCGTGACTGCCAATACGGATAAAGTGATAACTCATATCGGCTTTGTAGCGAAAATAACGACGAATGTTGTCGTGTCGTTTACGGATTGCCAGCCTTTGTTTCTCACGCGGGCTTTGCGTCTTATCCTGATTCAACCAGTGCCAGGTTCGTGGGTGATCCTCTTTCAGTACCTTCTGAATACGGCGTCTATCGGCGCCGGGCATTTGCAAAAGCACAGCCAATACTTTGTAAAGGGTCTCCTCCAAAAACTGCTGATGCACCTGGCTGATATAAAGGTCATGCGAAAAAGAGGTGATTTTGGCGACGATACAGGCGCAAAGGGTTTGGTCTATGCCCTGCTCGTTAAGGGGCTTGGAGCTTCTGAAATCTTCAAAGTGTTTGGAGTACTGGCTCCTCAGGTCCATCAGCAGGATTTCTAAAGAGCTGCTACGCAGAATGTGATAGGCCACGGCACGGTATTCAAAAGGCAGGCTTTCAATAAAAGAGTGATCGTTGTCGTAATGCGTACCTGGCATTTTCAATACCTTATGTTAATAGGATCCATCTTGTGTTGCACTGCCTGAACCTTGTCCGAGAGATTCACTTTGAACCGAGGTTGATAATGCTTATTAAGACTCCACGGCTTGGTTAAGCAAATAATACAGCATATAACCGCCGTACATCACGACCATGACAATGCTCAGCAAGGTGATGGGACGCAAGCCTTTTTGCTCAACCACAATGCCCTGGCGCTCCAGTTTGCGAACCCGCAACTTATGCTTGATCAACCAATAAAAAAAGTAAACAATCCCTGCCAGAGTTAGATATTTGAGCATTTCCTCAAAACCCGCCGCTGTTGTTTTCAGAAGTCGGACTTTCCAACAATCGGCGTACTTTGATCAGATCGGCTTCGGTATCGACTCCGACCCCAGCATCACACAGGGCATCCAAAACCAGAATTTTTTCGCCACGCCATAACACCCGCAACTGTTCAAGTTTCTCTACCTGTTCCAGCGGACATTCGGGCCAGGAAACATACTGCTTTACAAAGCCGGCTCGGTAAGCGTATAAACCGATATGACGTTTATAAGCCCACTCTTTGGGCAACTCCCGTGCATCCGCTGAAAAGCTGTCTCTAGACCACGGCAAAGGTGCTCGGCTGAAGTTAATCGCGCGATTGGCAACATCACGACTGACTTTGACCGCATTGGGGTCAAACACGGTTTCCACATCTTCAATCGGTTCACACAAGGTCGCCATGGAAATTTCCGGGTGCGCCATCAAGCCGTCCGCCACCTGATGGATCAACTCCGGCGGTAACATGGGTTCGTCGCCCTGCACATTGACGATGATTTCATCCCCCTTAATGCCTGCGACATCGATCACCTCGGCAATGCGTTCGGTACCCGATTGATGTCGGTCGTCGGTCAAGCACACCTCGGCACCAAAGGCTTCACAAACGTGCTGAACTTCAAGCGATTCTGTCGCGATGATAATGCGTTCTGCACCGGACTTTTTGGCCTGACGCCAAGTCCACTCAATCATGGGTTTGCCATGAATCTCCATCAGCGGTTTGCCCGGCAAACGACTGGATTCAAAACGCGCTGGAATAATAACGGTAAAGGCCATAAATTCAGTTGAATCTCACATTAAGGCTGCAGTTCAGGTTCTCAGGCTTTCTGAGAACGGTATTTTTCGGCCTCTTCAGCCGTGATTTGGCGCGCTTCATCTTCCAGCAAAATAGGAATGCCGTCCCGCACCGGATAGGCCAAGTTAGCCGCAGTGGAAATCAGTTCGTCGCGACTCTTGTCGTAAATCAGTTTGGTTTTGCTCACAGGACAAACCAGAATTTCTAACAGTTTAGGATCCATCTCTCTCTCAATTTTTAGCGTGGTTATCTAAGAGTTTGAAGCTAGGCCAACAGCGTTTCTGACAGACTGGATACGTGCATACAGTTTATCAAACAAGTCGTCATCCGCCTGCGGTTCAACCTCTAAAAACCACCAGTTATGTTTTTGTTGCTTTTGCGCGATTTCAAGACATTTTACCGCATCTTTCTCGGTCATTAACAAGGGTTTTTCATCCTTAACCCAATCAAAGTCGGACAAACGATAAGCCTGATGATCTGCAAACGGACGCCCATCCACCTCAATTTGCAAGGTTTCTAAAGTATCAAAGAAACGTTGGGGATTACCGATGCCCGCCATGGCTTGCACGCTTTGTGCCTTGAAGAAAGGTAATGGGCGCTCTTGCTGCGGATCGGCAACCTGACGAAAACGTACCGGCTGCAACGCCATCTCAAAACTTTTCAACGCACAGGCCTGCTCATTGACACCGCTTCCAGACAAGCCATCGTCAGCGGGTTTAACACCGTTATAGACAATAAAATCCACTTCGTCCAACCGTGTTAAGGGCTCGCGCAACGGACCGGCGGGCAGGCACAAGCGGTTACCCCACAAACGCTTTGCATCGACCATCACGATTTCAATGTCTCTGGCCAAGCCGTAATGCTGCAACCCATCATCGCTGATGATGACATCGGGTTGCGCTTCTTGTTGCAGCATGCTCAGCGCCTGATTGCGCTTCGGCGCGACCACCACCGGACACTTCAAATGCTTGGCAAGCAACACCGGCTCATCCCCGACCAATTCAGGTGAACTCTGGGCATCGACCCACTGAGGCCATTTTTTTGACTTGCCGCCATAACCGCGGCTGATGATGCCAACCTTGAGCCCCTGCTGCTGCAGGCGTTTGACCAGCCAGAGAATAAACGGCGTCTTACCGCTGCCACCGACCACGATATTGCCGACGACAATCACCACCGCTTTCGAGGATTTGGAGACAGAAGCAGACCTGAATTTATGCAGACGTCGGGCGGCTTCTTGGCAAACCAGTCGGCTCAAGGGCATCAGCAACGTCGTTTTCCAATTGGTTTTCGCCCAAAAGGCTGGCCAGCTCATTGAAACAGAATTCCTTTATTTTCCGGTGAACAGCGGTGATGATACCATTTAAGCCGCAATTGTCTCGCCTGATATTGAGGCTCAGACCCGAATTCATCGCGATTGCGGTCAATCAGATAACCGATCCCACCCGCACACGCCGTATTGAACCACCGCACCTTTGAGTCCAAACGCTGCAGGGTTTGCTGTGCCGGAAAGTGATAGCGGTTTTTATAACCCGAAGAAAACAGTACCACTTTGGGCTGAACCCGCGCCAGCCACTCCGGGGCGGTTGAATAACGACTGCCGTGGTGGCCTGCAACCAGAATGTCCGCCGATAACGGATTTCCGTCGGCTGTTTGCGCATAAGCCTTCAGCAATTTTTTCTCGCCGCGCGCACTCAGATCGCCGGTCACTAGAATGGAGTGCGCTCCGGCAGTTACCTTAAGCACACACGAACGGTCATTGTCGCTACGCAAGCTCTTATCCAAACCGGCAATGCCCGGGGACAAAACAAAAAACTCCACACCGTCCCATTGCCATTGCTGTCCGGCACGGCAGGATTCAATAGTGTATTCAGTTGGCCTCAGCGCCTTCATTAGCACCTCTGGTTGGCCACTGGTGACCTCTTTGGCATCAATCTCATTCAACAGCCGTTGCAAACCGCCGGCATGATCCATATCACTGTGACTGACCATCACCCTATCCACCTGAGTCCAGTTTCTGGCTCTTAAAAAAGGCAAAACCGCCAGCTTGGCTCCATCCATCTTAGTGCCCCACTTAGCTCCGGTGTCATACACCAAAACATGATTTTGAGTCTCGATCACCAGCGCCTGCCCTTGGCCGACATCCAGCACATTCAACCAGGCCTGCCCGTTTTGAGGCCGCTCTTTTGCTGAAAACACCCCGACCCACAACACACCGATTAGCAGAAAAAACATTGCCGCTAAACGTAAACGACGATTTCCAGCCAGCAACACAGTAAACATCAGAAAATAGCACAGACCCAGTTGCCACAAACTCAAACTGCCTAAGGTGATGGACGCGTTCTGCCATGCGGACAAAGTTTGTAAAAAAGACCACACCAGCTCCCACAGCCCATCCATCCACACCACACTTTGTGACGCTATGGAAGTTGACAACAAAGCCAAAAAAGAAGCCAAAAACACCATCGGCAACCCGATAAAACTGACAAAAGGAACCGCGACCAGATTAGCAAGCAAGCTAAAAGTGGGTAAGAAATGGAAACTCCAAATCAAATAAGGCGCCAGACCGAAGGTCAAAACCAATTGAATCCAGATCAGTTGCTGCCACCTGGGTGACCTTTTGACCAATGGGATCTGCAAAACCGCAAAAATCAGCGCCACCGCCAAAAAAGACAGCCAAAATCCCAGGCTGAGCACCGAACGCACATCCCACAACACCACCAATAATGCGGCCAAAGCCAATGCTGACCAGGGTTGGAATGTGCGTTTCATAAACAAGAACAGCAACACCGCCACCACCATCAGATAGGCGCGTTGGGTGGGGATGGAGAATCCAGCCAGAACCAGATACACACTGGCAAAAAGCAAGGCTCCGGTTGCTCCGAATAGGGGAAGATTCAAATGCCGGATTCGATAAAGACCCAGCCACCACAAAACCTTAAACAGCAAATAGCCCAAGAGCGCCACCATGCCCATATGCAGCCCTGAAATGGCCATCAGGTGTACGGTGCCGGTATTTTGTAAAACCTGCCATTGGCCATCCGTTATCGCGCTTCTGTCTCCATAACTGAGCGCCTGATACAAGCCCTTAAACGGACTGTCTGCAAACACATTCTGCAACCTCTGCGCGAGCTGATGGCGCAGACCGCTATCGACCTCTCCAGGAAGCAGGCGGTTCACCTGCGTGCCATCGGCCTTATCTATCTTGTCCACCACATAGCCTTTAGCGGCGATGCGGTTCTGATATAACCAGGACTCATAATCCAGAGCACCCAGGTTCATGGAGCCGTGATTGGTTTTCAATTTAACCTGCAATTGCCAGATCTGCTTGGGCTCCGGCAGAAAGGGTTTCAATTGTTCTGCTTCTGGCCTCAAATACCAGCTGAGTTGAACCGTCGGTTTTGGCCCGTACCAGGCCTGCTCGTTTTCAAATGACTTGTTTTTTGCCGTTGGCTGAAGTGATTCTGGATCACGGATGTGATGAAGGCGCATCGAAAAGCGATAGCGCAGCCCTCTTTCAGTGGTTGTCATCTGCGGCAACCCGACCACCTCGCCTTGAATCACAACCGGTTTATCCAGCCATAGCGGCTCGACATTAACCGAAAAAAAAGTCTGCCAAAACACCCAACTCCAGCCTATAATGAACCCCAATAAAACATTAAGCACCCAACTGGGTTCAGGACGTTTTAACCAAGAAAACCTAGATGCAGGTAAAGATAGCGGACGGGTGCTAAGCGAAACACCACTTTTTTTAGTCATGAGCACAATACTCAGCAAGACGAGCAATAACGCCACGGCCAACCACAAGGGTGGCAGCGTTTTAAGCTGGTAAAAGCTAAAAACCGCTAATACGAATGCAATTACAAAACTAACAAACATGCCCAAACATCTCTTTAAACGCTACCTACCTACACCTGATAAAGTCAAGAAAATTAAAGGCTTAGGTGTTTTGGGAAAATGGCTGCACAATCCCAGCATTTGGCACCTGCATCGCCACTCGGTTTCCAAGGCTTTTCTGATCGGGCTCTTCTGGATGGCGATGCCCATGCCGTCACAAATGATTGCCGCCGCTTTCAGTGCGGTTGTCATGCGTGCCAACTTGCCGATCAGTGTTGCCCTGGTTTGGATCAGCAACCCTTTCACCATGCCGCCGATTTTCTATTTCAATTATGTCGTCGGCAGCCATCTTCTCGGGCTTAAAGCGACCGAGGACTGGCACTTTGAACTCAGCTGGCAATGGATGTGGCACACCTTGGGCGATTTATGGATGCCACTCTTTTTAGGCAGTGCCGTGGTGGGGCTGGCTCTAGGGCTGATAGGTTATTTCACCATCGACATCTTTTGGCGCATGCATGTCATCAAAAGCTGGAAGGCACGACGTCGTAAAAAGTGGCAAAAGAAATTCCGCGAACAGTCACGCCTCGAAAAATAAAGGGGTTAATACGCCTCTGCATGTTCAACCAGCGTCAGCCTGGCTTTACTACTGCCAGTCAGTTCAGCAAGTTCCACATCCGCCGAGCATTTAGCTTGAAGGCGTAGCGTTCCGCCGTTTTTATGCTTTACTTTGGTCGGAGAGGGATTAAATTCGCCTGCACTCCCTTTCAACAGAGCCAGGCGATTTTTGCTGATGGCCTGAATCAGGCCGACATATCCGCTGGCGGGAATAAACTTAATCAGCAAAGTTCCTTCCATCTCTCGTTGAGAATACCCCAATTGCTCAGCCAGAGAGGGTGAAATCCACAGTATCCGTTTATAGTCATGTACAAACACCCACTTTTCACTGGCTCTCACGGTCTACATCAAAGCGTCCGTTGAAGCCAGTTCCTCACAAAAATTCTGTTTCATGGCAAACCGCTCAACTCAGTGATGATGATCGTCATCATGTTTTTCGTTCATTTTTTCCAAAGAAGCCACCACCTTGGCATTGACACTGCCTTCGGGGAAATCGCCCGCCTCGTTTGCCGTGCCGACCGCCATATCGGTCAGCAAACCTAACGCATCATCGATATGGCTCATTGTATAAACATGGAACTGCCCCTGCTCGACTGCATCGCGCACCATCGTGTTCAGCATTAAATGTTTGGCATTGGCCTCCGGAATAATGACCCCTTGAGTGCCGGTCAAACCCCGCGCCTTACAGACCTTGAAGAAACCTTCAATCTTTTCGTTTACCCCTCCGATCGGCTGAATCTCACCAAACTGGTTGATGGAACCGGTAATGGCCAGATCTTGACGCATCGGCACCTGAGCCAATGACGAAAGCAAGGCCAACAATTCGGCTGAAGAAGCGGAATCCCCCTCCACCCCATTGTAGGACTGTTCCATGACAATGGAGCCACTGAATCCAAGCGAACGCTGCTTCATATAACGCCCACGCAGGTAACCACTCAAAATCAACATCCCTTTGGAATGGATAGGACCGGCCATTTCCACCTCGCGCTCAATGTCCACCACACCTTCATCACCGGCGGAAGCCTGTGCGGTAATGCGCACCGGCTGACCAAACGACTGTTTACCAACGGTCAGAACGGTCAAACCGTTCACCTGACCGATATGGCGACCCTCCAGGGAGATCAACACCTGCTGCTCAATGATGGCGCGATGGTAATAGTCTTCCATCAGTCCGGTGTGGAACTCCCTCTGTTTAATCGTCTCTTCAATCGTTTGGCGGGTCACCTGATCTTCGCCGTTGGCTCTGGCAAACGCATTGGCTTCGGCCAATACATCCCGCAGAATCGCTTTATTGGTGTAAAGCCGATGGGCATCCTCGGCCATGCGCGAGGCGTATTCGATCAAACATTCATAGGCGCTGACCTCGATGGGCAAGTCCTCCCAAAAGCCGACTTCGTAAGCCAGCTGGCGTGCCAATGTGCTCTCATGCTCAGTGGTGCGCTCCAATTCAACCTCAAACTCCACCTGCACTTTAAACAAACGGCTAAACTCGGGATCAATCTCCTGCAGCGCATAAAAATGCACCGACTGCCCGACCAGCACCAGAGTCAAATTCAACGGAAAATCAGGCAAGTGGTAAGGGGCGACATTTCTGGAAGATGGAATCTCAAAAGTAATCTTCTTCGACATCAGCGCGGCCTTAAGATGTGCCCAAATATCGGGATCCTTTAACACCGATTGGATCCCGAGTATCAGATAACCTCCGTCGGCCTGCTGCAATAACCCCGCCTGATGGCTCATCGCCAAACTCAAGGTATCGACCGCCGAGGCGGCAGCGGAATTGATTGCATAACCAAACAGTTTCGGCATGCTGGCGTTCTGCTCGTAAATGATTGGAGCATGCTCCAAGCCGCGATGATCAACCAACAAATTGACCTCGAAAATAGACAGGCCTTGTTGTTCCGACAAAAGCTCGTCCATGCTGATCTGGGCACCACCACTGGTGACCTGGTCGGCACTCTGGTCCCAAAAAAGATGCAGTTTCGACACCAGGCTGTCCTGCAGCGCATCGAGGTACTGCTTGATCTGCTCGGTCTCACCAAATTCGAGTTTCAAAGTCTCAATTAACGGATGGATATGGTCGTTGGCCACTTCGGTATTGAGTTTTTTACCGGCGTCCAGATACTCATGCTGTAGAAACGGAAAGTGTGTCAAGGCCTTGTTGAGCGCGTCTTCGACTTTTTCCAGCGCCTCTTCAAAATGCGTTTGCACTTTTTCGTCAAACTGTTTGAGTTCACTTAACTTATAGCGTTTATCCTCAATAATGATGGACAGCACAAAGTTGTTTTCAGTCTGGGTGATTTCTATGTCCAGACTCTCCGCGAGTTCAAAAGCCGGTTCCAATATGGCTTGCTGCTTACTGACCAAATCATTTTCCAGCTGTTGACTGCGCAACTGGTAAGCGTGGCCGTCAAACACAATAGGCAATTGCGATTTAAGCTGGGTAATCAGAGCTTCCATCGAGGTTTTGAATTCATGCCCATGTCCGGCTTTGAAATACAGATATTGGGTCTTGTTGCTCTCACTGAAATCGGAAACCAACACCACATCCTTGGGTTCCGGCTTAAGTTTGGCGGCTTGTTTCAACATCGCCTTGGTCATGCCGATACGCCCCACACCGGGCTCTCCCATAATGAAAATATGGTTCTGGTTGCGTTTTAGATGCAGACCGAAATTAAGAGACTGATAAGCCCTGGGATGAAAACGTTGCATAAACTCAATCACATCCCGCTCTTCTACCTTGATTTTAGATGGGTCAAAATCTTGAGCGTTAATGGACGTGTATCGGTAAAGATTATCTGCAGAAAGTTTGTGCATGGATTCAGCCAAGTTATTGTTATTAAAATAAGTTATCAATCATCAAAATAAAAAGGGAGCTGTTTTCAAGCAAACAACTCCCTTTATCATACCCGACTAGGCCAACATGCAGAAGCACCGGCATGGGCAAATAAACTTAATAATCGTCGCGCGGTGGATTGGCATGAATGCGGTGCAGGCTCAAATCCGCCCCATCGTATTCTTGCTCTTCGGTCAGTCGTAAGCCCACAAACATTTTCAACAGTCCGTAGACGATGGTCGCACCGACCACGGCGATGGAAATCCCCATCAAGGTGCCTACCAACTGTGACTCAATGGAGACTCCACCCAGTCCGCCTAGGGCGGTAGTACCAAAGATGCCCACCGCAATGGCACCCCACACTCCGCAAAGGCCGTGAAGCGCCCACACACCCAAGACGTCGTCCACCTTGAGGTGTTTCTGCGTCCACGTAAAGGCTTTAACAAACAGAGCGCCGGCAATCAAACCGATGACCAAAGCACCCAATGGGCTGACCACGTCGGAACCGGCACAAATCGCCACCAGACCGGCTAAAGGACCATTGTGTACAAACCCCGGATCCTTATCGCCGATAAAAGTCGCAGCCAGAATACCGCCCACCATCGCCATTAAGGAGTTAACCGCCACCAAGCCTTGAATACCTTCGATTTGCTGAGCGGACATCACATTGAAACCAAACCAGCCGACTGTCAGAATCCACGCGCCCAAAGCCAAAAACGGAATGCTGGACGGCGGATGGTTTTGCTTGATTTGACCATCAGCGGTATAGCGGCCTTTACGCGCACCTAACAGAATCACGGCAATCAATGCGATCCATCCGCCTACGCCATGCACGACAATCGAACCGGCAAAATCATGGAAACCCGCCCCGTAATTTTCTTCGAGAATCGCCTGAATACCGAAATTACCGTTCCAGGCGATGCCTTCAAACATCGGATAAACCAGAGCGACAATGAAAAAAGTCGCGGCCAATTGCGGGTAAAACCTGGCGCGCTCGGCGATACCGCCGGATACGATTGCCGGAATGGCGGCGGCAAAGGTCATCAGAAAGAAGAATTTGACCAAATCATACCCCGATCGCTCGGTCATCGCCTGAGTTAAGGCGCCATCCATATTAAATCCAAGGAAAACGCCATAAGCCATGCCGTAGCCGACAAAGAAATAGGCCACGGTCGAGACCCCCAGATCACTCATGATTTTCACCAGAGCATTTACCTGATTTTTGTGTTGCACGGTTCCCACTTCCAAAAAAGCGAAACCCGCGTGCATAAACAGAACTAAAATAGCCCCCAATAGAATGAACAAAACATCTACGCTGGTTGTCAACTGCTCCACAGAATTCTCCAAAAAAGTTTATGATTATTTTTATCCACTCAAATTTTAACAAAAAATGACCGCTAATTTTTCTGAAAAACCCACCCCCTTGACCGAGTTGCACGATTCTCTATTTGAACGCCGACAAATACGGGTTTGGATCAAACGCGACGACCTGAATCACCCTTTAATACAAGGCAACAAATGGCATAAGCTCAAATACAATCTTCAGGCCGCAAAAAAACAGGGAAAAAGCACCCTTTTGACCTTTGGCGGAGCCTACTCCAACCACATTGCCGCCACTGCTTATGCGGCCAAAAGTTTTGACTTTCAAAGTGTGGGAATGATTCGCGGAGATGAACTTGCTGGCAAACCCGAACGCTGGAGCCCGACGCTCAAAACAGCCCATCAAAACGGCATGCAACTCAAGTTTTTGAGTCGACAATCCTATCGTCTCAAAGCTTCACCGGATTTTTTAGATGAATTAAAACAACAGCAACCTGACGCCTATGTTCTTCCCGAAGGCGGTAGCAATGATTTGGCCATAAAAGGCTTTGAACCCCTGATGCAGGAGCTGGAACAACAAAGCCCAAATTGGACACATCTACTGACGGCGACCGGAACCGGCGGAACACTGGCAGGCCTGATCAAATACGCTAAAAACCATCCAGACGACTCAACCACCCGACTCATTCAAGGTGTGGCCGTTTTAAAACAGGGAGAGGCACTCCTGCCACAGATTCGACAATGGTTAAATCATAAATCTGCCGTAAAATGGCAACTGCTTACCCTGTATCATGACGGGGGTTACGCCAAACTTTCCAACCCATTGCAAATCTTAAAATCCCAATTTGAAAGCCAGCACCAAATTCCGCTTGACCCTGTCTATACCATAAAAATGATCCATGCCTTTTACCAGCAGGTTGAACAGGGAGCCTTCCCTTCAGGATCACAGATTATTCTGCTGCATACCGGCGGATTGCAAGGCAACGCTACCTGAACTCATAAAAACATGACCGATAAAACTTTCACACCGACTAAATACGTAAAGTTTTATCGGAGAGCACGCAACGGATAAATTAATTTTGGTAAGATGGATAAAAAGTTTTGAATAGCTTCGTGATAATTTTTTTCTATAATGCATTAAATTATTTAATGGACTAAATACAGTGAGTAGTCGATTATGAACATCACCATCTTAGGTTCGGGTTTCGCCGCTCTGACCGCCATCAAACAAACCCGTAAACAAGCACCCAATGCAAACATTACCGTGATTGCACCACGCGAAGAGTTTGTCTACATGCCCAGTCTGATCTGGATTCCATCCGGACTCAGAAAAGGCAGTGACCTTAAAATCAACCTGCACAACTTCTTTAATCGTCAAAAAGTAGAATTCATCGAAGCCTCGGTTGAAAATGTCACCGATGGTGGACGTACCGTGATCACTACTCAAGGTGAATATCGCAACGACGGTTTGATCATCGCTTCAGGTGGACGCTTCATTAAAAAACTACCTGGAATCGAGCATGCCATTACCCCTTGTGAAGGCATTGCCGCGGCAGAGAAAATTAAATCGCGACTCGACAGCATGAGCGGAGGCACAATCGCCATCGGCTTTGGCGGCAACCCCAAAGAACCTTCAGCTATGCGTGGCGGTCCGATGTTCGAGTTTTTATTTGGAATCGACAACCTTTTACGCAAACAAGGGCGACGAGATCAATTCAAACTGGTGTTTTTCAATCCAGCCCCCGAACCCGGTAAACGTTTAGGGCCTCAAGTCCCCGAAAAGCTGGGGGCCATGATGGCCAAAAAAGGCATTGAAACCCACCTGGGTAACAAGATGGTCGGATTTGAAGAGACCACCGTCAAAACCGAAGGGGGTGAATTTCACGCCGATTTGATTCTGTTCATGCCTGGCATGACCGGCCCGGCCTGGCTACCTAATAGCGAACTGCCCAAATCCGAAGGCGGCATGATTAAAGCCGATATGCACTGTTTGGTTGAAGGCTATGAAAACACCTACGTAGCCGGAGATGCGGGCAGTTACCCAGGCCCAGACTGGCAAGCCAAACAAGCGCATGCAGCCGACTTGCAAGCTAATGCGGCCGCCAAAAACCTGGTCAAGTCTTTAAACGGACAAACCGATTTTGAAGCCTTTAAACACGAGTTGATCTGCATTGTGGATACCTTGAAACACGGCATCCTGATCAAACGAACCGAAAAAGGCACCACCTTGTTACCGCCATGCCGTTTACTACATGTCGCCAAACGAGTTTTTGAATGGCTCTACATTCGTCAATACAAATAACCCAACAAAACAGGAAAATACGCAACATGCAAAAGAAGATGTTTCAAGACAAATACCCTATTTTTGAACTTAAGTTCGCTAAAGCCGACTCAAAATTTGACAGCGTTCCGGCAATCTTAGATGAACTTGAAGCGAAAATCGAAGCGCACCCAAAAGCCGTTAATATTGCGCGTTTCGATCACTTCTCCCACACCCAAAACATCGATGGCGAGATCAACCCTGCGATTGTCGATGCTCAGAACATCGTCTTCTGTTTCGGTTTCCAACTACCGGGTGCCGATCCGGTTGCGGTGCGTCCTCGCTCGATCGGTGTGACCGATATGGGAGACAGTTTTGTCGTCAACTTCATGGAAGCCCCTAACCCGGTGGCACAAGACACCATGCAGGAATGGGTGAAATCCTTGCTTAAGTAAGCCAAACGGATCTCCTCCGCTATCATTCAGCCCTCTCTTTGAGGGCTTTTTTGTATTCACCGGTCTGAATCAACATAAAAATGCTGATAAATTTTGCCCTCAAGCTCATAAAAGCTATACTCTTAAGTCTTGAATAATCAAAACAGTGAGTACGATGTCAATTTCGAAACGTTTTCTGATTCTCGTTTTCAGCGCCCTGCTCGCCACCTACAGTCAATCTGTTCTAAGCGCTGAACAGCAAGCACCCCAAAAACTGGAGGGGGAAGCCTTGCACATCAAACTGGTGGAAACCGCTTTGAAATACGACTTTTACAATAAACGTTGTCGCGGCATTTCGGTTGCAGGCGAAAGCTATCAAGTCGAACGCCTGTTTCTGCAAAAATACGGCATGACCATCAACAACTTCATCAAACAGTATATCGACCGCGATACGCGAGCCTACAAAGAAGCACTCAAGAAAGACCTCTATAAACAGCTCTTTGAAATGGGCGGCTGCGATTTGGCCAAAGACAAGGGACTTTTGAAGCAGTTCCAGCAAAAGCTGAAAATGCTCTACAATCAGGCCGAACTGTCGCCTTGGTTTCCCAGCGAACTCTGAGCGCCGCGACCCATCGCAAATTCATTTGGTATTTCCACAGCATGAGTACAAACACTCCATCCAAGACACCTTCCAGAGCCAACCTCATCACCCGCGAAGGCCGCGTCACCCTCGAAAAAGAACTGGATTACCTATGGCGGGTTGAACGACGACAGGTCACACAAGCAGTAACTGAAGCCGCCGCGCACGGCGACCGTTCGGAAAACGCCGAGTACAAAGAAGGGAAACGCCGTCTGCGTGAAATCGATCGACGCATTCGCTTCCTGCGCAAACGCCTGGATGTGCTTCAGGTGGTTGAATACTCCCCCGTACAGGACGGTAAGGTCTTTTTTGGCGCCTGGGTGGAACTGGAAAACGACGAGGGTCAAATCGCCCGCTACCGCATTGTCGGTGCCGACGAATTCGACCCACAAAAAAACGCCATCAGCGTCAATTCACCTATGGCGCGCGCACTCATCGGCAAGGTCGTGGATGATGAAGTGGTGGTACAGACGCCGGAAGGAAAAAGACTTTGGTACATTAATGTCATTCAATATCAAGCTTTTAGCGAAAACCTTTAAAATAAGCAGGCCTGTCCATTCTTAAACCAATGTTTTAAATCAATGACGTTCGGATTCATTCAAACGCAGCAAAATCAAGCGGCTGTTTGAAATCACAAAGCTCCGGAGCCTTGCAATTTTTGATAAATCGCTTCAGCCAAGGCCTGATAACCTTTCTCGTTAAAATGCACATAATCGGACTTCATTGATAAACGCCCCATTAAATCGGCGACGATTTCTTCTTCAAGGGGCACGCCGTAGTCGTCCGACAGATTTTCATACCAATCTGCGGTATCCGCAAACACCCCTTTCTCCGGCACGCCGACCAGCAAGACCGCAATGCCCTTCTGCTGAGCCATATCAATCATGCGACCAAGATTGGCTTCCACGGTTTCAGCTGGCACGTTTTTCAACACATCATTGCCTCCTTGCAATAATATCAGCAGTGCAGGTTGATGGCGTTCCAGCAGTTCGGGCAAGCGCTCCAGACCCTGGGCGGTGGTTTCTCCAGACACGCCGGCATTGATCACCTCACGCCCACTCAAACGCGCCAAAATCGCTGGATAACTCTGGGCAGACGGCACCCCCACACCTAAAGTCAAACTGTCGCCAAACGCCAGAATTTGGGCATTTTCCGCCAGAGGCAGCAATTTATGATCCGAACATCCGCTTAAAACCAATAACAGTGTGGCCAGAAGACTCATGTGAACTGGCAATCCCACCCTATTCAACCTCTGTTTCATTTCTAAAAACCCTCATATATCTCAAGTTATTTCACTTTCAGCCGTTAACTGTTTAATAAAAATATACCCTATAAAAACACAGCCCAAGGGAAAACCCAAGATTCCATGAACTCAAGAAATGGAACATCCATTAAAAAAACGGGACTGTCGTATGAAAATTTTAGACCAGAATCTTCAGCTTTCGGCGCAGCATTACACGCGAACTGAAAGCCGAATCCAACGTATTCACGAAACCTTTGTGGACGGAATGCTCAACAACCGAACCACGGAAACCGCCACCAGCAAAACTGAGTCGATGAGCTTGTTTGAACAACACGCAAGCCATCGATCTTCACACAACAAGGGGGAAAACTCACGAAGCGCTTCCTCTTTAAACGATACGCTGGGGCGTCCGGATAGACAAGACGATCGTCAGCTGACGCGCTTAAGCGAACATTTTAAATCGACGCCTCAAAATTCGTCGCATAACGGCCAGACGAATGTGATGGACAATCAAGGAGTGGCTAACGCACCCTCCTTGCCGCCCGGCCTGATCAAGATGATCGAGGCGATTGAATCGCTGATGGAAAAGATGACCGGCAAACCCTATCACCTCAAAGTCTATGGCTATGAACCGCGTGATACGGATTCTGCGGATTCGCTTCCGGTTGAGGCCCCGGCCTTAAGTCAGCCTGAAATTGGCGGTTTTCAACGCCCAGCCAGCCAAACTTCGGTGCTGGGCGAACGTTGGCAGCTATTGAGCACCTACCACGAGCAAGAACAGAGTGCTTTCCAAGCACTTGGTCATGTTAAAACGACCGATGGAAAAACCATCAAATTTGACCTCAACATGCATATGAGCCGCAGCTTCTCCACTCAAGTCACAGTCGAACGCGAAAAAGGCCTGGTTCTGAAAGATCCACTTACCGTGAACTTCGGTGGAAGCCCGGCGAGTTTGACCTTGGAGAAAGTCCAATTTGATATTGACGCGGATGGCCAAAAAGACTCCGTCTCCTTTGTGCAGCCCGGTTCCGGTTTTTTGGCACTGGATAAAAATCTTGACGGACAGGTCAATGATGGACAGGAACTGTTTGGCACCCAAAGCGGCAACGGCTTTGCCGATCTGGCACACTATAATGACGATGGCAACGGCTGGATCGACGAAAACGATGCGGTGTTTTCTCAATTGCAGATCTGGCATAAGGATGCCAACGGTCTCGACCATTTACAAGGATTGATGGAACTCAACATAGGGGCCATCGCTTTACAAAACATCACCACCCCTTTCAGCCATAAAGATCCAACCAATCAGCTACAGGGACAAGTGGTCAGCAGTGGGGTTTTTCTCTATGAGGATGGAAAAGGGGCCGGCAGCGTGCAACAAATCGACTTGGCGGTGTGATTCATTCAATATCCGCCAAGGTGTTAACCTAGCCCCCTATTTAATCCCACTCAAAACCGACAGGCCTGTCTCATCTCAACAGGCCTGTTTATTTAAGGAATATCACACTGGCATCGGCTTGCCGAACTGCTATACTTTTATGCAGAGGTAATGCCATGTCCGAAACACGATCAAATTCCACGCCATCTCCCCACGAACCGCTCAATGAGAACGTCGTATTCCACATCCACGGTGTCACCAAAACCTATCAAATGGGTGAGGTTCAGGTCAAGGCGTTACGTGGTATCGATTTGGACTTGTATCGGGGGGAACTGACCGTATTGCTGGGCGCTTCCGGTAGTGGAAAATCGACCTTGCTCAATATTCTTGGCGGCTTGGATACGCCGACCGACGGCCATGTTATCTATGCTGATCAGGATTTGACCCATGCCAGCGAAAGCGAATTAACCGAGTATCGTCGTTACCATGTCGGCTTTGTGTTTCAATTTTACAACCTGATTCCCAGTCTCACCGCACGAGAGAATGTGGCCGTGGTCACCGAAATCGCCAAGAATCCGATGACGCCGGAAGAGGCGCTCAGCCTAGTGGGTTTGGGAGAACGCCTGGATCATTTTCCCGCCCAGCTTTCCGGCGGTGAGCAACAACGCGTTGCGATTGCCCGCGCCATCGCCAAAAATCCCGACGTGTTGCTCTGCGATGAACCCACCGGCGCACTCGATTCCAAAACTGGCATCATGGTGTTGGAAGCCCTGCAACAAGTCAATCAGAAACTGGGTACCACCACAGCGATCATTACCCATAACGCCGGCATCGCACAAATGGCGAACCGTGTCATCCATATCACCGATGGTAAAATCAGTGAGATTACGACCAATGACACGCGGCTCTCGCCGCATGAATTGAGTTGGTAACGTTATGATGCGCGCGCTCGATAAAAAACTCTGGCGGGAACTCTGGGCCATGCGCATGCAGGCCTTGGCGATCGCGTTGGTGATTGTCGGTGGCGTGTCAATATTCGTCATGTCTATGAGCACCATGGATTCGCTGACCGAAACCCGGGCAAGCTACTACCGCGAGCATCACTTTGCCGACGTGTTTGCCTCCCTGAAACGTGCCCCCATCTCTGTGGCGAGGCGCATACAGGAAATTCCCGGAGTCAATAAGGTCGAAACCCGGGTGGTGACCTACATCAATCTGGACATACCCGATTTTAACGAACCGGTCAGCGGCCATTTGATCTCACTGCCGGATAACAGCCGTGGCTTATTGAATCAGATCTTTCTCAACAGTGGCCGCCTGATCGAATCCGGACGAGACGATGAGATCATACTCAGCAAAGAATTCGCTCAAGCGCACAAATTGCAAGCCGGCGATAAAATCAAGGCCACCATCAACGGTCGGCTCAAGAGTTTGACAGTGGTAGGCACAGGCCTCTCACCCGAGTACATTTACCAAATCGCCCCCGGCGCTATGTTTCCAGACTTTGAGCGCTATGGCGTAATGTGGATGGCACGCAACCCTTTGGCCAGCGCATACGACATGGAAGGTGCCTTCAATAATGTCACCTTGACGCTTAGCAAGGGAGCGCATTCTCAGGATGTGATTGACCAACTCGATGACATACTCAAGCCCTATGGCGGAACCGGTGCTTACGACCGCAAAGATCAACTCTCCAATCGATTTCTGTCCGAGGAGCTGGAACAGCAAAAAACCACCGCGACCGTGTTCCCGATTATTTTTTTTGGCGTCGCCGCCTTTTTGCTGAACGTAGTCGTCAGCCGACTGATCAGTCTGGAACGCGAACAAATTGCCGTACTCAAAGCCTTTGGCTACAGCAATCTGGCCGTTGGCGTGCATTACAGCAAGCTGGTGCTGATGATTGTATTGATCGGCGTGCTTCTTGGGCTCGCGGTGGGCGTCTGGATGGGCAAGGGGGTGAGCAAGATTTACATGAACTCTTACAGCCTCCCCTTTATCCTCTATGAACTGAAACCTCAGATTATCGTCAGCGCTGCACTCATCAGCATCGTGGTGGCGGTTAGCGGCACACTCTTCGCGGTTCAAAAAGCAGTCAGATTGCCTCCCGCGCAAGGCATGCGCCCTGAACAGCCCACGGCATTTCGTCCTACCATCGTGGAACGTCTGGGACTTCAAAAACGTTTTTCTCAACCTTCCAGGATGATTCTCAGACACATCGAACGACGTCCGTTCAAATCTTTTCTGACCATGCTAGGCATCAGCCTGGCGTGCGGCACCATGATGGTCGGAGGCTTTCAAAAAGGCGCCATCGACCATATGATTGACGTGCAATACAACCTCAGTCAGCGTGAAGATCTGATGGCCATCTTCACCGAACCCACCTCTAATAAATCACTTTATTCTCTACAGGGACTTCAAGGAATCGAACTGGCGGAAGGCTTTCGCATGGTCAATGCCCGACTCCAATTTGAACATCGCACGTACCGAACCAGCGTGCAAGGCATTGAACCGGACAGCCAGCTCATGCGTTTACTGGATACCGATTTAAATACGATACAGGTTCCCAAAGATGGTGTCATCATGACTGATTACCTGGCAGAGTTATTACAAATCCAACCCGGAGACCTGCTGACCATCGAGGTGCTGGAAGGTAATCGTCCGACTTTCCAAGTACCGGTCATCGGCACTGCCAAACAATACCTGGGGGTCAATGTCTACCTGCAACGCAGCACCTTAAACCGCCTACTCAAAGAAGGTGATGCCATCAGCGGCGCCCTGCTTAAGGTCGATGAACTGCATCAAAATCAAGTCTACCGAAAACTCAAAGAATTGCCCCGCATCGCCGGCGTAGTCGAGCAAAAATCTTCCATTGAAGGTTTTTATGAAACCATGAACGAGACCATCCTGTTTTTCACCTTCATCAATACCCTGCTCGGTGGCAGCATCGCCTTTGGCGTGGTCTACAACAGCATGCGCATCGCCCTATCGGAGCGCAGTCGTGAACTGGCAAGCCTTAGAATTCTCGGATTCCAACGTAATGAGGTTGCCTACATCCTCTTGGGGGAACTGGCCCTGCTGACCCTGGTGGCGATTCCCATCGGCTTTCTAATCGGTAACGCCCTGTGTCAATATCTGATTTTCGAATTCGCCACCGATCTCTACCGTATTCCACTGGTACTGGGCACCCACGTCTATGCGTTTGCGGCACTGGTGGTGATTGTCTCATCCATTATTTCTGCCATGATGATATGGCGCAATCTGGCAAACCTTGATATGGTCGCCGTATTAAAGGCTAAGGAGTAAATTCATGCCTCTGCATTTCATTCAACCTTTACGAAACCATCCCGGCATTTTAGCGGTCGCAATTCTGACTATCGCTTTCCTGACCTGGGGCTTTTGGCCTCAACCGGTAATGATCGAAGCCTCACAGGTTAAGCGCGCCCCCTTAACGGTGACCATTGAGGAAGAAGGACGAACCCGCGTGATAGACCGTTACGTCATCTCCTCGCCGGTCAATGGCATGACCTGCCGCATGCACCTTAAGGTGGGAGACGAAGTTACACAAGGGCAAACCTTGCTGGGCATCACCCCTTTGCAATCCCAAGTGCTGGATCCTCGCAGTCGCGCCCAAGCCGAAGCTCAAGTTTTAGCCGCCCGCTCGGCACTGCAAGCCGCCAAACAGCAGGCGCTATCGGCCCAGGCGGCTGCGCAATTGGCCGGTGACAAATACAAACGTTATCAACCGCTTATCGAAAAAGGCCTGGTGTCTCAAGAGACGTTTGATCAGGCCAAAACCGCATCCTTGACGGCCAATGCCGCCAAACGCTCAGCAGATTTCAGAGTTGAGGTCGCCGATTATGAACTGCAAGCGGCTCTGACCACGTTGGAATACTCTGCAGCCCAGCCCAGCGACATCACGGTTGAGCGTGTGCCGGTGACCTCACCCATCGACGGCCGAATTCTTAAGGTCGCACGCAAATGTGAAGGCCCGGTGACCACCGGAGAATCATTACTGGAAGTGGGCGATCCCGGCGCCCTAGAAGTCGAAGTGGATGTGTTATCGGCCGATGCAGTCAAAATCAAACCTGGTATGCGAGTGCTGTTCGATCGCTGGGGAGGTGACCATCCCCTGGAAGGTCTGGTACGCAACATTGAACCGGTAGGTTTTACCAAAGTCTCGGCTTTGGGCGTTGAAGAACAGCGCGTCTTGGTGATTTCGGATTTCACCTCACCGTCCGAAGAATGGGAACGACTGGGAGACGGCTATCGGGTGGAAGCTAAGTTTGTGCTCTGGCATCAGGACGAGGTGTTGCAAGTTCCCTCCAGTGCCCTGTTCCGTTACCAAAACGGCTGGGCAGTGTTCACCATCAAAAACGAACGCGCCAAGCTGCAAACGGTCACCCTTGGACAGCGTAATGGCCTGAACGCGCAGATTCTGCGCGGCTTAAAAGAAGGCGACCGCATCATCAACCATCCCAGTGATGCCGTGGAAGATGGTGTCAGGCTGAAAGAACGGCAGTCATAAAAACTATCTAACGATCTGCAAACCTTAAACCGTATTCTGGACAGGCCTGTTCAAAACAAATTGGGCAGGCCTGCCGCAAATCAAACCACTTTTAAAAATTTAAGATATACCACCTACTGTATCCATTCGATCAATTAAATAATTTGCCCACCTGATTAGCTGGGATCGGTTTACTGAAATAATACCCTTGCGCGATATCGCAATCATGTGCGTCAAGGAAAGCAAGCTGCTGTGCCGTCTCCACCCCTTCCGCAACCACCCGCAACCCCAGACCGTGAGCCATAGCGATGGTTGCGATAACCAATTCCTTATTATGGTGAGCCACCTCAAGATCCATAATGAACTCACGATCGATCTTGATAAGATCGAACGGGTATTTTCGTAAGTAACTCAATGAAGAGTAGCCTGTGCCGAAATCATCCATCGAAATTTTGAGACCTAACGCTTTCAATGCATTCAAGCTCGTTTGAATCGGTTGGCATTCTCCCATCAAGACCCCTTCTGTAATTTCAAGCTCCAAAAACTCGGCACCAAGCCCTGAAAGCCGCAGCATGGTTTCGACCTTATTGACCAGAGTCGAATCCCTTAGCTGCACGGGGGATAAATTGACCGCCATAGACAGATTTTTACCAAACTCGGATTTCCACAGTGCAAGCTGCCTCAACGCTTCCTGTAGAACAAATTCTCCAATCGGCAAAATCAATCCATTCTCTTCCGCCACCGGAATGAATTCGTCGGGAGACACCCAGCCCAATTCGGGATGGTGCCAACGTAACAAGATTTCAAACCCACAGATTTCACCGGTTTTAATAATGACCTTGGCTTGATAATGGGGTTGGAATTCACCTCGCTCCAGTGCGCCGCTCATGGCTTCATCCAGTTGCAGCTTCCGATTGACCACCTCATTCATGGCTCTGGTGTAAAACGAAAAGTTATTCTTTCCATTCTTTTTGGCGTATTGAAGTGCGGCTCCCGAATAATGCAGCATGGTTTGCACCTCGACACCATCCGTTGGATAAAGTGCAATACCAACACTTGCCGTGACGTTCAACTCACGCCCATTTACCATATAAGTCAATCTAAATTGGTTGAGTAAGCTTTCCGCTTCCCTGTCCACCTCTCGGGGAGACTTCAGGCCACCCATCAAGACAATGAAGGTATCGCCGTCGAATCGTCCCACCGTATCCCCAGTGCGTACGCTACTTTGAATGCGTTTGGAAAATTCAATAATAAATTGATCGCCAGCAGCAAAGCCCAAACTGCTGTTGATCTTACTGAGGTTATCCAGTCCGATGGTCAAGACCGCGACATACTCACCCTCTCTTCGCGCTTCCTTAATCAACTGGTTCAACCGGTCTTGGATTAAGTAACGATTAGGCAAGTCGGTCATGGCATCGTGATAGGAGCGATATTGCAATTGCTCGGTCACGGCCCGAACTTTTCTTTTCAGCAACAGGTTCCAGACTAAAAACAACAACAAAATCAACACGGCAATGGCAAGATATTGCACGATCTTCCAAAACCCCAATCCAGAGTCGAGCTTCACTTTGACCCATTTTTGATAAATCGCATCTTTCTCTTCAAGCGTCACCGAATCCAGTGCTTTCTGAAGCGCGGATAATAAAAGCGGCCAATCGTTACGAACGCCAACTGAAAGCTCAAAGTGTTGCTCAACCTGGCCAGACACCTTGACGTTGGTAATCGCCTGATTGCGCATCAGGTAACTGACTGTGGCGATGTTACCCAAATAGGCGAAAACCTCTCCACTGGAGACCGCGCTCAAAGCCTGAAGGCTGTTTGCATAAGTTTGTTGTTTGATCTCTGGATGTAGGGATAAAACATGCTCAAATGGTTCATATCCATGTTCATAGGCGACTGTCTTACCGGCCAAGGCGGAAAGCCCGTTGACATAACCGACGTTATCGCGTGTCAAAATCACAATCGGCTGAGTGATATAGGGCTCAGTAAATAGAATTGACTTCTGACGCTCCTTGGTGGCTTGGGCAGCATCCAAAACATCCAAACGTTTGGCGCTCACGCTGTTAACAATATCTGACCATGGCAGTATGGGAGAGCTTTCGAACTTGATGCCCAGACGGGCTTCAACAAGCTTCATATAATCAGCCACGATGCCTTTATAGCTGCCGTCCTGTGTCACCTGGGCAAAAGGAGGCCAAGCGTAATCGGACCCTAAACGCACAACGGGATGTTCCGCCAACCACGCTTTTTCTTGCTTGCTCAGCCGATCCTTAAATGGTCGCATCTCCTCCAAGGTGTCTATATGTTCTTGAATCTGCCACTTCGCATAAATCGACAGGTAGTCCCGATAACTTAAAGAGTTCAACGCCTTATCCAAAATGGAGCTCAACTCGGGCCAATCCTTTCTCACGCCAAAACGTTGCAATGACTTATCTGCTGAATAAAGACCGGCAAGACCGAGGTTTTGCAGACCCGTTTGAGCGAACAGATGTTGCGCCATTCCGGCATCGGCAATCGTCGCATCAGCCTGACCGGTTGAGACGGCATAAAAAGCCTGCTGCAAATTTTCAACAAACAACGGCTGTATCTCTTTCACCTCTTGCAGTGCTCGGGCTGCGGTCGAATAATCACGCACCAGCGCCACTGTCTTACCTGTCAATGATGAAGGTTGCTGGAAGGCCTGGATTTCAGACTTCCGAGTGACCATATATTGGCTTAAAGACACATAAGGTTGGGAAAAATTGAAATCCTTCATCCTTTCCGGGCGCTCTTCCAGGGTGGCAATCACATCGACGCCACCTTTTTTGGCCGCCTTAAATAACTCAGACCAGTTGCCATTGGGATAAACGGAAAACTCAACTTCCAAACGTTTACCTAACTCCTTAACGATATCAATGGAAACACCGACAAATTTCTGATCGTGACCTCTATAACTGTAGGGAACAAAGGCCTCATCATAGGCAATACGAATTACGGGATGCTGTTCTAGCCAAAGGCGTTCCGCCGGAGTTAAAGCGATCTCGGAATCATAGTATCTTTCTAGCCAATTCTGATGAATCTGTTGGATTTCCATTTGCGTCATATCGGCCAGAGCCCGATTGAGTATCTCTCTCAATATCGGCCAGTCTTTACGAACGCCGATCGACAAAATGGAGCCTTTTTTATTCAAGACACCATTCACCTTGAGGTTGCTCATGACCTTCTGGCGCATTAAATACACCGCAACACTGCGGTTTCCGGCATAGGCTTCGACATCACCTCTGGAAACCGCTTCCAGGGCTTGATGGGTGTCGGGTATTCGCGAATCAGTATCTTGGGATAATGGCGTTTAAAATACTCGACATTGCCAAACCCTTTTTCCAAAGCCACGGTTTTTCCCGACATCGCATCTACATTATTTAAGGAGCTATGATCTTTCCGAGTCACAAAAACATGGGGGATATCCAAGTAAGGAACCGTAAAATTAAAAAACGCTTCTCTTTCAGGTTTTGCGGTAATATCCAGAATCACATCCACACGCTTGCGCTTAACCGATTCGTACAGATTTGCCCAATTCCCAGGCTCTAAAACCAAAGCCCCATGCAAACGTTTATTTAATGCCTTTACATAATCGACACTGATGCCGCTCGAAACCCCATTTTGATTCACAAAACTGAAAGGAGCCCAGTCACGCATGTGGCCAACGCTGATTCGCGGATGTGCCGCTAGCCATTGTTTTTCTGTTTGGGAAAGCTGGAAGCCGGACTCAAAAGACTCCCCTGTTCGATCAGGGGACTGCTCATTAGCTTCATTGGCGTGAGCAAGGTTAAAAAGGCTGAAATAGCTAGCGGTAAAAAACCATAAAAGCAAAACAAAATACTTGTCTAACCTTAGCCTGTAAAGAGGGATAGAATCTGGTTTTGTGCTCATATCGGTCGATAGCCCGCAACAAATTAAGTATTAACCACTATTATAAAAACAGCAATTAAAGTCAATTTATTTTGCCTATAATTGCAAATTGGTGGAATATTGAAATAGATTTCAATGATGCATTTTTAAAACGAAAATACCTGCTGCAAAAGGGGGATTGTGATGAACAAAAGCTACGACACACTGCAAAGCGTTCCGGGAATCGGTCCTAAGATCTCCCAAAAGCTACATAGACTCGGCATCCATCACCCTCAGGATTTGTGCGGCCAAGACCCACAAAACTTGTATGACTCTTATCAAAAACTGGTGGGACATCCGGTTGACCGCTGTCTGCTGTACGTATTCCGTTGTGCGGTCTATTATTGCGAAACTGCCGAACCCGAGGCAGAACGCCTGAAATGGTGGTTCTGGAAAGACCAGAGAGAAACAGAATCAAACCCGAATTAAAAGCATTATTTAAGGCGCTAAAGCAACCCCCACTTATTTTGCTAATGACTATGAAATACCCCGGGAGTGGTGTATAAAGTAATCAACGAAGACATTCTGTGTGCCGCAGCACACTCGTTCCCTTTCCCATTTCTGTTTAAAAAAGACTTTATAGATGATACAAAACCTCAATTTCAAATGGGCCGTGCACGGCTTGTTAGCGATTTTTTCGGGACTGCTACTTTTTCATGTACTGGTGATTTTACAGGTTATTCCCTACGCCATCGTCTGGGGCGGAAAGCTTGAGAGTGTGCAGCAGATGCAACGTTTTGAAACCGAGGCGATCATTATCAACCTAATCATTATCGGCATTGTCCTGACCAAAGCCGGTTACGTTTTGCACTCTTTGCAGAACAGTCGAGCCATGCAGTTCGTATTATGGGTGCTGGTCATCGCCTTTTCGATCAACGCCCTGGGCAATTTTCTGGCGGACACGACCGTGGAGACCCTGATTTTCACGCCCTTAACCTTGCTGAGCGCGGTTCTGATGTACCGATTGGCCATAGAACGGCAATAAAGCATCAATCAAACGCTGTTTTGCTTAATGAACCGGCAGGCCTGGTGGTTTTGACTGAAAAGGTAAAAATTAGAACGTTTTTTGCAGAAAAAATCTAATCAGTCAAAACGGAATGCTAGGCTGATACTTGATGATCGTCAGGCAGAAGTTCAGATCGGGGTTCACCGAACAAATAACCTTGCAGGCAATCTACTTGCAAATTCTTGACATAGTCATAGACCGCTTCATCGGCAACAAACTCGGCCACAGTTTGAATGTTCAGCTTTTTGGAAAAGTCGAGAATGGTCTCGGTAATAACTTGGGAAGATCAGTTTTGATGGATATCACGAATAATGGAACCGTCAATCTTAATAAAATCGACATCCAGGCGCATAATATAGGCAAAGTTTGAATAACCGGCGCCAAAATCATCAATGGCAATTTGCACGCCGTAACGTTTCACTTCTTGGATGAAACGGTTGACCACATCATAGTTTTGTATGCCTTCGGATTCTACAATTTCAAAAATGACTCTTTCTGAAAATTCACAGGCCTGTACTTTCTTCAACAGCCACGCACTCATGGCAGGGTCGACAATGTCTTCAATCGACAGATTGATGGAAAAATGCAACGGTTGATTCGCAAATTTGGCAAACGACTTTTCAATCATACGTTTGGTCAATGATGGATAAAGCTTGAGCTTTTTGGCCACCTCCAAGAAATGGAACGGGGAAATCACACTCCCGTCTTTTTCAATAATGCGCACCAGACATTCGTATCGTTCGACTTTCAAAGTCTGTGTATTCACAATCGGCTGATAAAAAGGCACCAGTCGATCTTCATCCATGGCACTGCGCAATCGCTGTATCCAGTTCAGGTTCTGTTCATACCCTTGTTTGATATTCATCTGCGGGTCATAAAAGATAAATGGTTTCTGGCGCTTCTTGGCCATTTTAAGCGCCATGTCGGCGGCGATGACGACATCCTTGGCCAATTCATCAATCTTGTCCGAAGAGGCCAGACCCGCCGTCATGGTGACATTAATATTCGCACCTTCTACCAACACGCCCTGTTCGGAAACCTGTTCTATCAACAAATTAATAAACTGTTCAAACTCTTTTTGTTCCCAGTTCTTATGAATGACCAGCGCATATTCATCCACCGGCAATTTATAGATCTGAGCGGGCAACTCGATAATCAATTGACTCAATCGCACGGCGATCGCTTGTAGAAGTTTATCGGCCACCTCAACCCCGTAAAAGGCATTGATTTCGTTGAAGCTGTCGATATTGAACAGTGCAATCCATTTAGGATTGACGGACTCTTCCGTGTCGGACAACAACTTGGTTCGGTTCGGCAGTTCGGTCAACGCATCGTGATGAAGACGATGGAGCATGGACTCTCTGGATTCGATCAACGGAGTGATGTCGTAACTGATATTCACCAACTCTCGAACCAAACCGGCTTCATCGGTAATAGGCACAATGCAGGCCTCGATATAAAACACTTCCCCTTGTTTGCTTTTGGCCGAAACCTGCCCTTTCCAGACATCTCCATTTAGCACGCAGTCCAAAACGGCTGGCAATAATGCTTTGTATTCCTCGGTCCACAGATACGAACAGTCCTGCCCCACCAATTCAGCCGCCGAATAGCCGGAACGTTGGCACAGCGCCTCATTGACCTGCGTCATCTGCTGATCCGGAGTGCAGATACTCACCAAACTGCTCGCATCCAAGGCTTTCTTATAACTGCTCAAAAACGCCATCTGTTCGTTAAGACGCTGGGTGCGTTGCAATACTCTGTCTGATAAATTTTGATTATACTGCTCAAGTTGCTCGGCGGATTTCGCCAACTGCTTATTGAGTTCATGCACCTGAGTCAAGTCACGCACACTGACGATGATAAAAGGCTGGCCATGCTCATCCGTCATCATCTGCACATTCTTTGAGATATTCACCAAAGAGCCGTCTTTACGCCTGAAAGTGGTTTCTTGATCGCGGCAGGAACCGGTCGCAAACACCTCTTCATGGCACGCCGACAGAATACTCAGGTCGCCCAGATATTCGGTGATTTCATGGCCGATCAACTCCGCCGGCTCGAATCCCATCAGTTGGCAAAAGGCAGGGTTGACATAAGTGATGGTCAGTTCATGATTCAAGGTAAACACACCATCAGGCAGCGCCTCCAGGATACGCTTTAATAAGCTAAAACCATCATCCGTGTTTACATTAGAATCTATATTCATAATCCGAAATTCACCAAATCAACTCAAATTGATAACATATTTTTACGTAATTTTTAGACATCATAACAAAAACGAAAGGGTAAGCTCATACAGGCTAAGAGGGTACGCATAAAAACCACTTATCGTTCAGGGTTTTGTTTTGTACATTGATGGTAAAACTCAAACCTTGTCCCGGCGATATTGCCAATAACTGGCAAAAAGCGCGCCGGACAGGTTATGCCAGACACTAAACAACGCCCCTGGAAGCGCACTCAGTGCGGAAAAATATTGCAACGCCAGCGCAACGCTCAAACCCGAATTCTGCATGCCCACCTCAATGGCTAAGGTGCGTGAAATCACGGTATCGTACCCCAAGCGCCGACTGATAAAATAAGCGCTGCCTAATCCGATCACATTATGCAACATAATGACGACGATCAGACTTATAGCCAGACCGCTTAGGTTGCTGTGATTAAGCGCCACAACGATAGCGACAATCAATACGATCGCCATCATCGAAAAAATCGGAAAAACCTTATCCAGAAAAGACAGTTTTTCACTCAAAGCATGGCCCAGCAACATGCCCAAGACAACCGGCACCACAATTAGCTGAACTAAATTGCCCATCATCGCGGTGACCGGCACCTCCACGGTTTGGCCTAAATACAACCATGTCAAAAACGGCAGAGCCACGACCGCCGCCAGAGTGGAAACCAAGGTCATGCTCACCGACAAGGCCACATTGCCGTTCGCCAGATAGGTCATGACATTGGAGGCGGTGCCGCCTGCCGTCGCTCCGACCAACATCAGACCGATGGTCAAATCCTCAGACAACCCAAACAACTGGGCCAGCACAAACGCCGCCAGCGGCATCACCGTAAACTGAATCAGCATGCCTAAGCTCACCGCCTTTTTTAAGCGCAATACGCCCTGAAAATCCTGCCAACGCAGCACAAAGCCCATGCCAAGCATTACCAGCATGAGCAAGGGCACAATCCAGCTTTTCAAGTCGATGAAAAAAGCCGGGAAGTAAAACGCCACCAATGAGGCCAGCAACGCCCACAAAGGAAAAAGAATCGTCAGTCGCTGCGTCATATTAGCGCCAGAAAGGCATTGTGAAAAAACAGGCAGGCCTGCTGGTTTTCAGAGCCGTTTTAAAAGGCCACATAAAGCGAGCCCCATGCGGAAAGCAAACCGATCAGACCGCCAAATATGCCGCCCCAAACAACCAGCCAACCTAGATGTTGTTGAATCATCTGTTGCACCATCTGCTTCACCAATTGCGGCGTCAATTCCGCCAGTCGCGCCTCAATGATCTCTTCGATTTTGGCTTGAATGTCCGCCATCACATTGGGTTGGTCTATCTCGTCCTGAAGCAGCTTGAGGAACTTTTCCTCCTCGGTCATTTCGATCAGAGCGCTTTTCATGTTGCTGATAAACGGCTCTTTCAAAGGATTCAGGGCATTGGCGCCGCCAAACATACCCAGCATGCTGCCAAACGAAGAGTCCATAATGACCTGAACCAGCTTGTCATAGGCCGGCGTCAGGTCGACCTTCTCAATCACCGGAGCCAGTTTGAGCTGGGTATGCAACGGTGGTTGCCCGCTCACAAAACGGTCAATGTTTTGCTGATTGAAAAACTGCTGCATCATCAAGTCACGAATGGCGCTTTTGAAAGCTTCGAACCGGTTTGGAATGACACCGGAACCATAAAGCCCTGGAACCTTCTCAAACAGCATGTAAATCGCCAGCCAGTTTGTCAAAGCCCCAGACAAAGCGAACAGGCCTGTCCAAAAAAGCATACTGTTTGACAAAATCAGACCCAGCAAAAGCAGCAGGCCTGCCAGAATATTGGTGATCAGACTTTTATTCATTTAACTTTCCATTCATCAAGTAATTCGGTCGTTTAAAAATGGGGATTAAAAAGGTGTAAATCAAGCCTTGGATAAGATATCGAGATGTGAAGTTCAAATCCATCACTTTCAACCCTGTGGCTTACTAGACTCTAGCGACTTTCCGCAACCACAAACGCCACCGCATGGGTTTTCTCGTCACTGACACTGATCTGCCAATGGGTGATGCCCAGGTGTTCGGCCTTGAGCCGCGCGACCCCGTCGAGCTCCAAATAAGGTTGGCCGCTTGGGGCGTTTTTAATGGTCATGTCATGAAAAGAGACCCCTTGAGCAATGCCGGTGCCCAAGGCTTTGGAAACCGCTTCCTTGAGCGCCCAACGTTTTGCCAGATAACGCTCCGGAAAAGAGTGCACTGAAAAACGTGCCCACTCCTGCTCGGACAGCAAACGCCGTGCAAAAGCTTCACCCTGGCGCTGGTAGACCTTGGCGATGCGATCCACATCCACAATATCGGTGCCGATGCCGACAATCATACCCAAACCTAATCGTTCATGTAGGCTTGCTGACGCGCTTCGACCATCAAGCGTCTCATTTCGGAAACCGCATTCGGCAAGCCAGAGAAAACCGCCTGTGCGATGATGGCATGGCCGATATTGAGCTCTTCAATCTCTTTAATGGCGGCAATCGCCTGCACATTGTGGTAATGCAGGCCATGCCCGGCATTGACCACCAAACCGAGTCGGGTGGCGTATTCGGCCGCGTGACGAATGCGCTCAAGTTCCGCCGCCACCTCGGCCGGTTTTTCCAATTCCGCATAGGTTCCGGTGTGCAGTTCAATCACCGGCGCTCCGACCTCTTTGGCCGCTTCAATCTGAGTCTCGTCAGGATCGATAAACAGCGAAACACGGCATCCGGCTTCGGCGAGTGTGCTGCAGACTTGAGTCAACCAGACTTTCTGTCCGGCCACATCGAGCCCGCCTTCGGTGGTCAGCTCTTCACGTTTTTCAGGCACCAAACACACATCTTCCGGCTCGTAACGGCAAGCGATATCAACCATCTCTTGTGTGGCGGCCATTTCCAGGTTCACTTTGGTCTGGCGCATGGCCGAAATCTTGGCGACATCCTCATCCTGAATGTGGCGACGGTCTTCGCGCAAATGCAACGTAATGCTATTGGCGCCCGCCATCTCGGCATCCAATGCCGCCTTGATCGGATCCGGGTAACGAGTGCCCCGAGCTTGCCTTAAGGTGGCGACATGATCAATATTTAACCCTAAAAAAATTGGCGACATAACACTCTCCCGAAAACAGTCAAACCATGAAAATAACGTAGAAAACAGACACGCTTCAGATCACTTAAAAAGCTGACGTGCCAAAATGGGTTTATTCCCCAAATAAAGACTTAAAACCTGACGTAACAGGCGTTTCCAAACCAAAAGGCAAGGTTCACAATACTCTTTGTTCACCAGCCGTTGCAGACAGGCACCCGAAATCAATACCCCACTCCCCCCGGCACTCTCTTGTTCGGCGGGAACGGCTCCAATCTCCGGATAAAAATGGTAGTCACGTTCCGCGATAATCGTCTGATTATGGGCATCCATTTCACAGTTCAAATTCAGCCCCAGCGATTCCAATAATTGGAACTCAAACTGTCGCAAGACCCAGGCCTGTTCATTTCGGGTTTGGGTTTTTAATAACGCAAACAAGGCCTGCTCATATTCTGAAAACAGTGCATCGACCGACACCCCACCATAGAGCAGTCGATATAACAACTCGTTGAGATAAAGGCCGCAGAAACTGCTTTCACCTTCAAGCGGAAAGCGCAGATGCATCGCTTCAAACGCACGAATCGAGATCAGATCCGAAGCCCGGTTAGGCTTTTCTCGCCATTCAAACAACACTTTTTGAAACGGCTGCAAAATGGCACCCTTTTGGGTTTTGCCCTTACGGGACGAGCTACGCACGCCCCGAATCACCGCATTGACCTTGCCGTATTCAGGTGTCAATAGGGTCGCGAGGATGCTGGTTTCCCGATAAGGTCGACTGTGCAACAGATAAGCCGGCTGCGAAATCTCCATCATCTATTCGCCAAGAGTTTTAAACAAATGGTTTAACGACTGTAATCGTCGTTATAACCCAAACTGGCCAAAGCGCGTGCATCGTCAGACCAATTTTCCTTGACCTTGACCCATAACTCCAAATGCACACGAGCCTCCATCAGCGCAATCAAGTCCTTACGCGCCTGGGTGCCCATTTTTTTGATGAGTTCGCCTTTATTCCCAATGACGATTTTCTTCTGCCCGGGACGCTCCACCAAAATCAAGGCGTGAATCACCCAACGGCCTTCCTGTTCATCGTATTTGAACTCTTCGATTTCCACGGTCGCGCCGTAAGGCACCTCTTCGCCCAAGGTACGCATGAGTTTTTCACGAATAATTTCCGAGGCCAGAAAGCGCGTGGAGCGATCGGTAATCTCGTCTTCCGGAAAAATCGCCGGTTGCTTCGGAATGTGTTTCAGCACTTCATTTACAATCAGATCCAGGCCGCTTTTCTTATAGGCAGAAACCGGAATCAGCGTCGTCATCTCAACCTTTTCCGACACCTCCTGAATAAACGGAAACAGTTCCTCTTTGTTTTTGAACTTATCCACCTTGTTTACGATGACGACGACCGGAACATCCAGACCTTTGAGTTTATTCGCCACGGCCTGGTCTTCCTGACTCCAGCGTCCGGCTTCCACCACAAACAGAATTACATCCACATCCGCAAACGCACTGCTGGCGGTGCGGTTCATGTATTCGTTGATGCTTTTCTGGCCTCCCAGATGCATGCCCGGCGTGTCCACATAGACAATCTGATAATGGTCGGTTGTGTGAATGCCATGAATGCGGTGACGTGTGGTTTGCGGTTTGTGCGAGGTGATGCTTAATTTTTGGCCCAACAATTCGTTCATGATGGTGGATTTGCCGACATTGGGACGTCCAATAACCGCAGCAAAGCCCGATTGAAAGTCGGTTGAGGCAGATTCCTGAGAGTGATCTGAATTGTGATTTAAGTCCGAAAGATCCATTCAAAAGCCTTTTTAAAATCTATAGTGGGATGCACAACAAACAGTCTGTAAAAACGGCATTGTGCAAATTGGTGGTTTGAACACCATGCAATCAAACTTTACAAACCATCCAGCGCAGCTAAAGCGGTTTCAGCCGCCTTCTGTTCGGCCTTACGGCGGCTGGAGGCGGTGGCTTCAAATTTGGTGTTTAATTTGGCCACATAACACGACACGGTAAAATCCTGTGCATGCGCAGCCCCATTGACACTGATGATGCTGTATTCAGGTAGCGGTTCCTGGCGCGACTGCAGCCACTCCTGCAAACGGGTTTTAGGGTCTTTCCCGACCTTGGTCGGATCCAATTCCTGCAGACGTTTTTCATAAAAACGGTTTACCAGTTCACGGCATTTTTCCAAACCGCCATCTTCATAAACCGCAGCAATAATGGCTTCCACCGTATCGGCAATGATTGAGTTGCGACGATAACCGCCACTTTTCAACTCTCCTGGCCCCAGCACCAAATAGTCGCTCAGCGCATATTCCTTGCCGATCACGGCCAGAGTTTCACCCTTGACCAGATGCGCCCTGACACGGCTCATATCGCCTTCCGGCAATTTGCTAAATTGATGGAACAAGACATCGGCAATCATAAAGTTGACCAAGCTGTCCCCAAGAAACTCCAAACGCTCATTGTTTTTGGCGCCCATGCTACGATGGGTCAAAGCTCGTTGCAGAAACTGGATATTATTAAACTCATACCCCAGTTTTTTCGATAACTGCTTGAGTTTTGCCTGACGTTCCACACTCAATGAGACAGCTCGGTCTTTCATGTTACTCAATCCCTTTGCCAAGTCGATTCAAATGAATGCCGTTATCCCAGTTCATCCAAATACCAAACGCCTTGCCTTTTAGGTTTCTTTCAGGCACAAAGCCCCAGAAACGACTGTCATTACTGTGGTCACGGTTATCGCCCATGACAAAATAATGACCTTCCGGCACGGTAATGGTATCCATATCCCGGCTGATTTTATCCATATCCAATAAAATATCATAACGATGGTCGTTGTCCATGGTTTCGCTGACCAGGTCGGCACCGTTCATCACCGCACCGGAATCATTGCCCAGATACACCCCTTTGACCTGCTGACCAATCGGCTTATCGTTAACAAATACAATGCGGCCGATATAGGAAATCTTATCGCCAGGTAAGCCGACGATACGTTTGATGTAGTCAACCTCTGGGTCTTTAGGATAGCTAAACACCACCACATCGCCACGCTCCGGCTCCCCCACTGGAATAATTTTAGTCTGAGTCACCGGCAGTTTGATGCCGTAAGAGAACTTGCTGACGGCAATGAAGTCACCGATTTCCAAAGTCGGATACATAGAACCGGAAGGGATTCTGAAAGGCTCAATGACAAACGAACGCAGGATTAAAACCACCAGGAAAACTGGAAAAAGCGAGCGCGCATATTCAATCAGAATCGGTTCCTTCTCAGTTGCCAGAGCCTTTTCACGTTTCGGTCGCCAGACCAAACGATCCACATAGGCAATCACGCCTGTCACCGCCGTAACGATGACCAATATCAGTTCAAAACTCATTAAGACTCCCCTCCAGTATCCAAGATGGCTAAGAAAGCCTCTTGAGGTAGATCCACGCTGCCGATCGACTTCATGCGCTTTTTACCTTCTTTCTGTTTTTGCAATAATTTTTTCTTACGCGACACATCACCACCGTAACACTTAGCCGTTACGTTTTTACGCAGCGCTTTCACATTGGTGCGGCCAATCACTTTGGCGCCAATCGCGGCCTGAATCGCCACATCAAACATCTGCCGCGGAATCACTTCGCGTAACTTTTCAATAATGACCTTGCCGCGCTGAACGGCAAAATTACGGTGTACAATCACCGCCAAAGCGTCCACTGCTTCACCGTTAATCAGGAAGTCCATTCTCACCAAGTCATCCGCCTGGAAACGCTTGAACTCGTAATCCATTGAGGCATAACCTCGACTGCACGACTTAAGACGGTCAAAGAAATCCAGTACCACTTCATTCAAAGGCAATTCGTAATTAATGGAGACTTGGCCACCGGAATACTGCATGTCTTTTTGCACGCCACGCTTTTCAATACACAGCTTCATCACCGCCCCAACATACTCCTGCGGCACCAGAATATTGGCCTGAATAATCGGCTCGCGAATTTCATCGATAATACTCGGATCAGGCAATTCGGATGGATTATCGATCTTGATAATATCGCCTTTTTTGGTCAACAACTCATAGACAACCGTCGGTGCTGTGGTGATTAAATCCAGATTGTACTCACGTTCAAGACGTTCCTGGATGATTTCCATGTGCAGCATGCCCAAGAAACCGCAACGGAAACCAAAGCCCAAAGCTTCCGAGGTTTCCGGTTCAAAATGCAAGGCGGCGTCATTCAAGCGCAACTTGCGCAAGGCTTCGCGCAAGTCTTCATAATTTTCGGAACTGATTGGGAACAGGCCTGCAAATACCCGTGGCTGCACAGGCTTAAACCCTGGCAAGGCTTCCACATTCGGCCTGGCGGCATCCGCCAGGGTATCCCCAACCGGTGCGCCATCAATGTCCTTGATACCGGAAATCACATAGCCCACTTCACCAGCCGACAAAAACGGTTTGGAGGTGCGTTTAGGCGTAAAAATCCCCACATCATCCACCAAATACTCTTCTTTGGTGGACATCACTTTCATTTTGGTTTTCTTGCCGATCTTACCGTCAATTACACGTACCAGAGAGACCACACCGAGATAATTATCAAACCAGGAATCTATGATCAAAGCTTTTAATGGCGCCTCTGGATCACCTTGCGGCGGTGGAATCTTGCTGACAATGTCCTCAAGCGTCTCTTCTATGCCGATACCGGCTTTGGCACTGGCTCGCACCGCATCCATGGCTTCGATGCCAATGATCTCTTCGACCTCTTCAATGACACGATCAGGATCGGCTGCGGGCAAGTCAATCTTGTTAAGCACCACCAGTACCTCAAGTCCTTGCTCGATTGCCGTGTAACAGTTGGCAACCGTCTGAGCTTCAACCCCCTGAGAAGCATCCACGACCAATAGCGCACCCTCACATGCCGCCAATGAGCGCGAAACCTCATAGGAAAAATCCACGTGGCCCGGCGTATCAATGAAATTAAGCTGATAGGTATTGCCGTCTTTAGCTTTGTAGTTCAGGGTTACACTTTGTGCCTTGATGGTGATGCCTCGCTCACGCTCAAGATCCATTGAGTCGAGTACCTGTGCGGCCATTTCACGATCGGTCAAACCGCCGCAAAGGTGAATAAACCGATCCGCAATGGTCGATTTACCATGGTCGATATGGGCAATAATTGAAAAGTTTCGAATCAATTTTAATGCGTCTGACATTTAAGCTCCAACAGTAACAACGCGCTCTATCCACTTAATATTAAAGTATTTGGCACCTTATTTCGCTACAAAAAAAGGGGCCAATAGCCCCTTATTCCCTATGCGCCAAATGTATTTAAAAAAATGTAAATCGGCATAGAGTACGGTTCAAAATCTAATTGCGTGGTATTTTACGATAATTTCACTCAAAACGCAGAGATAAATCACCGATTTGAACCGCCTGCAGCACTTTTATGACTTTTGCATCATTTGCCCAATACCAACGGCAAAAACAGCGAGCGTTTATTACGCACCACTCTCACCGGAAGCGATCTGCCCGCAGGAGCCTGCTGGAGAATCTTACGCAACGCATCCACGTTTTTGACCGGTTGGAAGTCAATGGTGACGATAATATCCCCCGGCAAGATGCCCGCCTTACGTGCCGCACCGTCGCGAACCGACAGCACCTTGACACCAAACGGCAAGTTTAATGCTTCCAGCTCCTCTTTGCTTAAGGCCTCCACCATTGCACCCAAACGATCATTTTTGCTGGCACCGGCTTCTTCCGAACTCAACTGTTCTGCCTTATCCAAATCGGTCAATTTAACGGTTAAGGTAATCTCCTTACCTTGACGCAAAAGCAGTACCTTGATCGGCTGGTTGATTTTCGCCACCCCAACCAAAGGCGGCAAATCTGCCGACTTATTCACGGCTTGGCCATTAAATTTCAAAATGATGTCACCGGCACGAATTCCGGCTTTTTCGGCTGGCGTATCCGGGAAGGTCTGCCCCACCAAAGCTCCTTTTGGCGAATCCAAACCGAAGGATTTGGATAGGTCACTGGTGACCTCTTGAACTTGGACACCTAAAAAGCCGCGTGCAACCTTGCCACTGTCTTTCAACTGCTCGGCGACATTCATGGCGATGTCGATCGGAATCGAGAAGGACAGCCCCATGGAGCCACCACTCTTACTGAAAATTTGGGCATTGACCCCGACCACTTCCCCTGCCAGGTTAAACAAAGGACCGCCGGAATTTCCGGGGTTGATCGACACATCGGTTTGGATAAACGGAACATAGGTGTCATCCGGCAAAGAACGGCCGATTGCGCTGACGATTCCATGTGTCACGGTGTAGTCAAGGCCAAAAGGTTCTCCAATCGCCAATACCCACTGACCGACTTTAAGGTCTTTTGACGAACCGATTTTTGCGGTAGGCAAGTCTTCAGCATCAATCTTCAACAGCGCCACATCGGTTCGTGGATCGGTTCCAATAATTTGGGCTTTCAACTCCTTGCGGTCGCGCATGCGAACCACAATATCATCGGCCCCATCAACCACGTGATTATTGGTGAGGATATAGCCGTCTTCACTGATGATAAAGCCCGAACCCAAAGAATGCACCTCCTGCTCAGGAACTGGCTGGCCACCCGAAGGCGGCTCTTTCATTCCAAACCCGGGAATGCCAAAGAAATAACGCAACAACTCTTCCGGCATCCCCTGAAATTGCGGATGCTTGGCGCGTTGGATCTTTTTGGTGGTACTGATATTCACGACCACCGGGCTATTCTCTTCAGCCAGCTTACTGAAATCCGGCAGACCATAATACTGGGCACTGGCTTTATCAGCCGGCTCAACATTACTGGACATGGCAAAAGGCGCCTGAACCATAAACACGACGCCGGCCATTACCCAGGCAATAAAAGACACTCTTTTCATTTTTTTCACCTTATCGTCATTCCAAGGAGTTTTCATCCTAGCAAGAATCCAATTTAAAATCCTGACAAAAGCCTTGAAGCCTAACTGCGTGACTAAAGTTTCTCGGTTAGAACCGGCAAACTTGGCTGATACAGCTTTCTCGTAAGGCCCCACCCCAATACCAGTCCGGCTGCACCTCCTAAAATCGCAACCAGATCGAGTTGAAGCGCTGTCATACTAAATAGGGTTTGTGCCATAAATTTCAAGACAATGGCCACCAAAAACAGACCGATTAATGGCAAGCCATAAGCCATAAAGGCTTGCCTAACCACCTGTGACTCATCCAGGCTCACCACCACCCTGTCTCCCACTTGTGCGTCGAGCGTATTCAGCACCCTAACCGGGGCCGACCGGTTTGGCGAAAACAACTTTGACAAGGTCGCGGTTCCACACCCCGCTTGCGATTGACATCCCCCACAGCCGGTTTGGCGCTGAACATCCACCAGAGCAAACGCCCCATCAAGTTCCACCACCACACCCTGACTCGTCAATAAATTGTTTTCCATGGCACTCAACACATCCTGTAAACTGATAAAATCAAATTCATAAACTAACACAAAACTTTCGCTTAAACCCGGCATTTCTCTATAATAGTCATCCGTTCATGGGGACAATAAACTCTTATTAAAACGCCAAACGACTTTCACGATGAGTCCGTTAGCTTCAAGCCCCACCACAATCCAAAGGGAATCGAGTGACCAGTTCAAAAAGCCTAAAAACAGACATTTTAGTGATTGGCAGCGGCATAGCCGGACTGTCCATTGCCTTGAAACTGGCAAAAAACCACCATGTGACTGTCCTCGCCAAAGCCTCTTTATCTGAAGGCAGCACCCATTATGCACAAGGCGGCATTGCCGCCGTACTGGACCCCTTTGACAGTATTGAATCTCACATCCACGACACTGATGAAGCCGGTGCCGGGCTGTGCGATCCCAAGGCGGTTGAATTGGTAGCCAGCCACGCCGCCGGTTCCATTAAAGAATTGATTGAAATGGGTGTACCTTTCAGCCGTTGCGAAGGAGAGCAGTGCACCTATCCATTCCACCTGACCAAAGAAGGCGGTCACAGCCACCGCAGAGTGATTCATGCCGCCGATCATACAGGTCTTTCCCTTACTGAAACACTCATCAAAAAGGTTGAACAACACTCCAATATCACGCTGCTTCCCGAACACATCTCGATTGACCTGATCCTCAATCGGCAGCGCTCTCGATGCATTGGCGCCTACGTACTCAACAAACTGGAAAACACGGTGTATGACATCTGGGCAGACTTTACGGTTCTGGCTACCGGCGGCGCCAGCAAGGCTTATCTTTACACCAGCAATCCGGACACCTCAACCGGTGATGGCATCGCCATGGCCTGGCGCGCCGGCTGCTCAGTGGAGAACATGGAATTCAATCAGTTCCATCCGACTTGCCTATTCCATCCCAATGACCGCTCCTTCCTGATCAGCGAGGCCGTGCGCGGCGAAGGCGGCATCTTGCGCCTGCCCAATGGCACAGCCTTTATGAAAAAATATGACTCCAGAAAGGATTTGGCTCCCCGGGACATTGTCGCCCGCGCCATCGACCAGGAGATGAAAAAACACGGTCTAGATTGCGTTTATCTCGATATCACGCACAAATCACCAGAATTCATTCTGGAACACTTCCCAACCATCTATGAACGTTGCCTCAAAGTCGGGATTGATATCCGCAAACAACAAATTCCGGTCGTACCCGCCGCACACTATACCTGTGGAGGGGTCGCCACCGACCTGCACGGCCAAACCGATCTTGAAGGCTTATACGCCATTGGTGAAACGGCCTGCACCGGGCTGCACGGTGCCAACCGCCTGGCCAGTAACTCATTAGTGGAAGGCTTAGTGTTTGCGGAGATGGCAAAACAGAGCATTGAAGATGGCTACCACAAAGAGATCAACAATACTGAAGCCCCAAAACCATGGGACAGCAGTCATGTTACCGATCCCCAAGAGAAAATATTGGTCGCGCATGACTGGGACGAGTTACGCCGCGTCATGTGGGACTATGTCGGCATAGTGCGTACCAACAAGCGCTTGCAGAGAGCCCGCCAACGCATTAAAAACCTGCAGAAAGAAATCAATGAATATTATCACGAACACACCGTGCACAGTGACCTGCTGGAATTGCGCAACCTGGCTCAGGTATCGGAATTGATGGTGAAAAGCGCCCAGAAACGCAAAGAGAGCCGAGGCCTGCACTACAATCTGGATTATCCAAACACCCTGAAAAAAGCCAAGCCAACCATCCTGAAACCCAAAAAAGATAAACGCCCATAGCGCCTATGCAAAAAAGCCGGCGCATTAAGCGCCGGCTTTTTTGATCTCATTCGAGCTTCATTCAAAGAAAACGATGGTTTCCACTAAAGACAAGTAAGGCAAGTTGCCTCAACCATTGCCGGTCGGCATATTATGATTTTGAGCGTTGGCGACCTGCTCAATCAAACCATCGGAAGCCAACTTATCAATATCAATCAGAATCACCATGCTGCCTTTGCCGGTAACACGACCCTGCTGATCATGGGTGCCAGCTTCATTCTGGTTTTTATCCGCTTCCTCAACCAGCGTGGTTAAGCCTAAAATGAACTGATTCTCGATCGAAGTCGCCACATCCGGCGCCGGTTGCAAAGAAGCCATATCAAACTGTTGCACATCCGAGACCGCATCCACAACCAGGCCAACCACGCGCTCGCCCTGTGAGGTAAACACATGCACGACAATGACCACGGTCGTCGCATCATAAGAGACATTCAGGTGAAACTTCTCCCTCAGATCCAGGATTGGCACAACACTGCCACGCAAGTCGACCACGCCTTTAACAAATTTGGGCACATTCGGCAAAGGAGAAGGCGTCTCCCAACCTCTTATTTCCTGAACACGAAGAATCTCAACCGCATATTCTTCTTTTCCCAAACGGAACGTCAAAAAATCTTTTTTCGTTTCAGACACGAGTTTGTCTCCAGTTAGCTACGGAACCATGCCGCCACCCAAATATGGCCGGTCACCGCCCCATGTGCACAATGCAATAAAATTCAAATACTACTGTCTTCCCCCATAAAATTCAAATGCAATTCCCTGAATGCGTCTATTTATTACTTCTTATTCCATTAATCTAACCCTGAGACTTTGTGAATTAGTGCCTCTAAGGTATCATTTCAGCACATCGAAATAGCAAGGATAAACCATGACCGATCTGAATGAAACAACCCAAACATCCTGGCAGGCCTTTTTAACGGAACAAGGTGCACAATTGGACGAACACGGCAAAATTGTAACCTTTGGTCATGCCGAGGTGGAACGTTATCTGATTAAACACGGCCCGGTTCTCACCAGCTTGAATGAGCAGGCGCTACTAAAGGTCAGCGGCAGCGATGCTTTTGACTTTCTGCAAGGACAGTTGACCGCCGACCTAGCCGAAGTAACCGATCAGAACGCACAACTTTCCTCATACTGCGATCCGAAAGGCAATGTACTGGCGGTATTCTTGATTTTCAAATACCAAAATGACTTCTATCTGAGTTTTGAAGGCTCGCTGCAGTCCGCCATTCAAAAACGCCTGAGCATGTTTGTATTGCGCTCAGATGTTCAAGTAACCGATGCCCATGATCATCTGGTCCACATCGGTTACGGTGGCGAGTTTGGCGACTTGGACATCCAAAGACGCCTGAACACCAAAGTCAAAGAAGTTTACGAAACCGGACTGGTTGAAATGGAAGGCATGGAGCAGGTTTGCGTGGTCAAGGTTCCAGGACCCTACCACAAATATGATCTCTTCGGCCCGGCCGATCAGATTCAGCAGGCCTGGTTGAAACTTCGCGACAACTGCGACTTTACCAACTCACAAGATTGGCGCCTATTGAATATCGCCGCAGGCATTCCCGAAATCACCCGTGCCAACAGTGGCACCCTCATGGCGCAATTTCTGAACCTGGACAAACTCAATGCCATCAACTTCAAAAAAGGTTGCTTTCCCGGACAGGAAATCATCGCCCGCATTCACTACCGTGGCAAAGTCACCAAACGCATGCTGCGTCTTCACTTGGAAGAGGCACTGTCACTTTCCGCGGGTGAAACGCTTAAGCTAAAGGACAGCGCCGGCAAAACCCATAGTTTCGACGTGATCAGCGCCAACCCGGATGTGCTCAGTGGCACACGCTGTCTGGCGGTGGCCAGCCTGAAGCCTTTGGAAAGCGTCGAAGGCAACTTGATGACCGAATCTGGGAAAGCCGCCATCATCGAACCCATGCCTTACAGCCTGACTGACGAATAATGTTTTTAACTCTATTTTGCCACTTCAAAACCGGCAGGCCTGTTAAGAACACAGGCCTGCCGATTTTCCAATAACGCTTGCAGGCATAAACCCCTCCCCCATAAAAAAACCCGCTTTACAGCGGGTTTTTCATATCAAAACAACGGTATTGGATTACGCCGGACGCATGTGCGGGAACAAGAGCACATCGCGAATGGTCGGCTTATCGGTAAAGAGCATCACCAATCGGTCAATCCCAATCCCTTCCCCAGCGGTCGGCGGCATCCCGTGCTCGAGTGCGGTAATGTAGTCTTCGTCAAAATGCATGGCTTCGTCGTCACCGGCATCCTTAGCCTCAACCTGAGCCTTGAAACGTTCCGCCTGGTCTTCGGCATCGTTCAACTCGTTGAAACCGTTAGCCAATTCGCGGCCACCGATAAACAACTCGAAACGGTCGGTAATGAACGGGTCTTCATCGTTACGGCGCGCCAAAGGTGAAACTTCCGCCGGATATTCGGTGATGAACGTCGGATCCATCAACTTCTCTTCCGCCGTCTCTTCAAAAATTTCCGTCATGATCTTACCTAAACCGTAAGATTCTTCCACATGAACATTCAACGACTTAGCCAGTTCGCGGGCCGATTCCAAATCGTCCAACTGCTCCACTTTGGCGGACGGGTTGTATTTCAAAATCGCGTCTTTCATGGTCAAACGTGCAAACGGCTTACCAAAATCAAATACCTGCCCTTGATAAGGCACCTGCGTCGAACCAACGGTCAACTCAGCCAACTCTTTCAACAACTCTTCGGTATAATCCATCAACTGATGATAATCGGTGTAAGCCGCGTAGAACTCAACCATCGTGAATTCCGGGTTATGGCGCGTTGAAAGCCCTTCATTACGAAAAGAACGGTTGATTTCAAACACCTTTTCAAAACCGCCCACTACCAAACGCTTCAAATACAACTCCGGCGCAATACGCAGATACAGAGGCATGTCGAGCGCATTGTGATGGGTGTTGAATGGCTTGGCCGTCGCACCACCAGGAATCACATGCATCATCGGCGTTTCAACTTCCATAAAACCTTTCTCGATCAAGAAGTTACGCACATGCTGGACAATCTTTGAACGCAGCATAAAGGTTTCACGACTCTCCTGGTTGACGATCAAATCGATGTAACGCTGACGGTATTTGACTTCCTGGTCCTGAAGACCGTGGAACTTGTCTGGCAATGGGCGAATCGATTTGGTGATCAATTCGATGTGCTCAACATGAATCGACAGTTCTCCGGTATTGGTTTTAAACAGATAGCCTTCTGCACCGACAATGTCACCCAGATCCCACTTTTTGAACTGCTCGTTGTAGAAACCTTCCGGCAGCTCATCGCGTGTTACATAGACCTGAATACGTCCGGTGTGATCCTGCAAGGTCGCGAAACTGGCTTTCCCCATAATGCGGCGCAACATCATGCGTCCGGCTACTTTGACACGAACCGGCTCGGCTTCAGCCAAGGCTTCTTTGCTAAACTCGTCATATTGCGCATGCAAATCGACGGCGTTATCTTCACGTCGGTAAGTATTGGGATAGGAATGCCCGATTTTTCTCAAAGCGTCCAGTTTGGCACGGCGCTCTGCAATGATTTTATGCTCATCGACTTCAGGCACGTTGGTTTGTGTTTCTGACATTAGATCACTCTCTTTCAATTCTTGAATGGAACCCGACCGGCTTCATTTTTAACGCATTTCAAAATGAGCAGGCCTGGTTAATTTTCTGTAATTTCTTAAATCTCTTAAATACCGGCTTTCAAACTGGCGACAATAAACTGATCCAGATCGCCGTCCAATACCGCCGTGGTATTTCCGGTTTCGACGCCGGTGCGCAAATCTTTGATGCGTCCGGAATCCAACACATAAGAACGAATCTGGCTTCCCCAGCCGATATCCGACTTGGATTCTTCCATCGCCTGCTTTTCTGCATTGCGACTCAGCATTTCCAGTTCATACAATTTAGCACGCAGCTGTTTCATCGCTTCAGCCTTGTTCTGGTGCTGCGAACGGCCGTTCTGACACTGGGTCACGGTATTGGTCGGCAAATGTGTGATACGCACCGCAGATTCGGTTTTGTTTACATGCTGTCCACCGGCACCGCTGGCGCGATACACATCAATGCGCAAATCTGCCGGATTGATGTCAATTTCAAAACTGTCGTCGATTTCCGGCGAAATGAATACCGAAGCAAAGGAAGTGTGGCGTCGATTGCCCGAATCAAACGGCGATTTACGAACCAGACGGTGCACCCCGGTTTCTGTTCTTAGCCAGCCAAAGGCGTAATCACCCTGAACATGGATGGTCGCCCCTTTAATACCGGCTACGTCGCCATCGGTCACTTCCAACAGTTCCGCCTTAAAGCCATGCGATTCCGCCCAACGCAAATACATTCTCAATAACATGTTGGCCCAATCCTGGGCTTCGGTTCCGCCGGATCCCGACTGGATCTCAACATAACAGTTGTTGGCGTCCAGTTCACCGGAAAACATTCTCTGAAATTCGAGTTTCTCCAGCTTGGTTCCCAAACTCTCAAGTTCGGTCTCGACTTCGCCGATCATTTCATGATCTTCTTCCATTTCAGCCAATTCGACCAGCTCTTTACAGGAGTCCAGACCGCTTTCAAGTTCATCAATGGTCGCGACAATATTCTCTAGTTGCGATTTTTCTTTTCCTAAAGATTGCGCCTTTTCCGGCTGATTCCAAATCGCCGGATCTTCCAATTCGCGTAAAACCTCGACTAAACGCTCCGATTTGGTTTCATAGTCAAAGATACCCCCTCAGCACACTGGTACGTGCTTGGTAGTCTTCCATTCGACTATAAATTGGGTTTAATTCCATGTATTTAGACCTTTCTCGTAAGGTTAAAAAATAAACCGGGATAATACCAGAATTTAACGCTTTTTGCTTGGGCTTATCAACAAACGATTGCAGTTTCAACTAAAGAGTTCTGAGAGTCTGCCGATAAATCTCCTACAAGCTGAAATCCAAAGCCATTTTTAGACATCGATGAAACCGAATGTCTGCCCGCTAGGCTTGGTGAGGATCAACAACCATAAACTCCTATAAAGCGTAATATAGCGCTTTATGGTTTAAAGCAAAACGTATATAAAGGAAATTCAGATGGCCATTCAATCAATCAACAACGGCATGCTGAACGCTTACCAAAAGAACAGTGGCAATGTTACAGACCAGGCCAATCCTAACAATCAAGGGAAACGGACTCATGGCCAGCCGGAATTGCCCGAGCAAGCGGCACAGCAAGCTGTCAATGCTCACGCTTTTATTCGTCAACAGCATCAGGCAAGCATCGTCGCACACCTGTTTGGCGATTCAAGTAGTGCTCCGGAAAACGCCCTGAAAATCACCTTCCAGGAAGCGATTGACAAACTCAACGAAATTTTAAGCGCAGAGTTCGAACAAATGGAATTTCAACCCATCAGCCAAGAGACGTTGAAAAGCCAAGGCGGCATGGAATACTGGACGCCAGAAAATACCGCTCAACGCATCATTGACGGCAGTACGGCATTTTTAGCCGGGTTTCAGAAAGCTCATCCCGAGCTTGAAGGTGAAGAGCTCATCAACCGTTTTCTGGATGTGATTGGTGGCGGAATCACCCAAGGTTTCAGTCAAGCCAAAGACGTATTGGGGGACTTAAAAGTATTGGAAGGTGATATTGAAGAGACCGTCGACCTGACATATCAGAAAGTACAGGAAGGTTTGGAACGCTTCAAAAACGATTTTCTAGGCATCTCTTCAATCCCTGGAACTGAAACAACGAACACCTCTGAAACAGACGGTGAAACTCAAAGCAAGACTGCAGACGATGCTGCCGAAAGGGAAACCGACAACCTTATGGAATAGCCCCATCTCGGGATTATCTCATACAATAAAAAAGGGCCTTTCGGCCCTTTTTCTGTACTCGACAACCTAATCAATCGCGTTATAAACTTCCAATTGAATCGTTGACTCGAACGTTATTCGATCTCTTCGAGTCCGACTTTCGTTAAACCGGATTCATTCGCGTAATTGGTAATTTCCGCTGTGGAAGTCACACCCATTTTGGTCATCAGGTTTTCACGGTGTTTGGAGACTGTACGATCACTAATCTCAAGAATCTCGGCAATCTCTTTGGTTTTATAACCTTCCGCCACCAATTTGACGACTTGCTTTTCACGCACCGACAATTTCTTATTGGCTGACAATTTGTCGAGTTCCGCATCCAAAATCGGCTGGATTTCCGAATGAATAAAGGTTTCTCCACTGACCACCTTGCGCACCCCTGAGATCAGTTCTTTTTGAGAAACCGATTTCATGGCGATACCATTCACACCTAAATCCAGAACCTCGGTCCAAACACTTGGGGTTTCTGCTGCCGTCAAGACAATGATTTTGGTATCCGCATAGCGCTTTTTAATGTGAGAAATCGCATTCAACCCACTTAATTTAGGCATGGATAAGTCCAACAGCACCACCATTGGCGACTTGGCTCTGACCAATTCCAGACATTCCAATCCATCTTCAGCTTCACCGACGATGCTGAAGTCTTCTTCGGATTGAAGAATCGATTTGAATCCAGCTCTTACCAAACTGTGATCTTCAGCCAATAAAATCGTAATCTTTTTTGTCATGGAACCTTAACCTCTGTATATAGGACAACATCGCCCCCGATTTTGAATCAATCGCTTCAATCAGCATTATCGCGAATTAACCGCAAATTCTCAAGGTGTTTTAATGCCTTTTCTAGAGTTTTCAACCTCAAACGCAATATTTTTTTGCTTTCATCGAACTGACACGCCCTGTCAGCAAGGCTTTCAACCTCTCTGAGCACCTCAACCCAAGCAACCAATTGAAATACCATACAATTCCCTTTCATATAATGCGCCAAGAGTTTTACCTCATCCCAGCTCTCTTGCTCAATGGCACTTTCCAATGCGTTCAGATTTTGCGAAAACTCCTCTACAAAAGGCTTAAGTAAGGCATGGAATGCAGTCGGAATATCGTCAAACTCGACTTTAAGTTCAGCCTCATCGACTTCATCCTTTTTTTCCATTTTTTTCTGTTGCGTGAGAGACGATTTTGCAGGCGACTCGGTAAGCAACTCGATAACTTGAGATTTACTGATTGGCTTTACCAACCATTTTTTAAACCCAAGAGACTGCAATGTCTGACCTTTAGGGATCAACTCCTCCCCGCCACCTGCTGTCACGGCAAACACCGCTCTAAGATTCGGTACTTTGCCTTCTTGCTTGCACTGTTGAATGTGCTGCATCACCTCAAACCCGTCCATCTGCGGCATTTGAATATCCAGAAACACAAAATCAAATGGCTGCTTTTGAAATTCAGTCCATGCTTCCAGGCCATCGGTGGCTTCAACCACGGTGCAATCCAACTCTTTCAGGTATCCCGACAAAACCATCCGATTGATTTTCGAATCATCCACCACTAAAACCCTTAAAGGCTGTTCATCTCGAATATAATCGGGCTTTGTAATTGCCGTTTGCTCCTTAAGCTGCTTCCCATCCATTGACTTATCAGAATCCGTTTCGGCGGCAGGCAGCTCAAGAGTGAAAATAAATGTCGTTCCAACTCCTGGCGTTGAGGAAACCGAAATCTCCCCTCCCATCAAATCAACCAACTGTTTCACCACCGACAAACCTAAACCGGAACCCAAGGTACGTGTGGCGCCCTCCGTCTTGAACTGCGTAAAAGGATCAAATATCTTCTCAAGTTTTTCAGCTTCGATTCCTTCACCGGAATCCATCACCATAAATGAAAAGCGATCACCGCTTTCCTGGCGCACCTCAACCGAGACACCTCCCAGTCTGGTAAACTTGATTCCATTCACGATCAGATTGATCAGGATTTGCGACAAACGGATACTGTCTCCATAAACCCAATCGCGCTCACCAAGATAGACCAGCGAGACAAATACACCTTTATCAATGGCGATCGATTTGGTTAACTGCTTCACGTAATCAAACGTCTGATTCAGAGAAAAACGTCTAGGGTGCAGAGAGATCGCATCGTACTCGGTCTGTGAGTAAGTCAAAATATCATTCACCAGAAACATCATTTGCTCTGACGTCAAGTTGATTATCCGCAAGCGTTCCGCCAGATATTGATCCTGCGCATAGTATTGTTTGAGATGCGTGACCATACTGTTGATGCCCAACAAGGGGGATCGTAATTCATGACTCAATAGCGCCAAAAAACGTGACTGTTTGTTATAAGACTCCTGAATCAGTCGATTTTGCTCTTCCAAAAAAGATTGTCTTTCATAAACTTGCGTCAAGGAAAGACGACCCTGCGCATCGACCATTTCTTTGCTCAGCGCAACCATTTCAGTCACATCAATACACTCGGCAAATATGAACTTTTTCCCTGGCTCCGCAAAAACCTTTAAGCGGTGCTGGTATGACAGCGCACCACGTTTGGTATCAAAGGTGCAGACAAAACGAATATCACGCTGTGGAAACTCCAGCACTTCATTGATTTTAAGATGAATTAAAGCGGCGTCATGGCTCCCTACCAGGTCATCCATGGTCAGCACGGAATGATCGAACAGGTTTTGCAAAGCCGAGGAGCACTGAATGGCAAAGTCAGTCGAACCCACTTCGCAACGCCACCATAAAACCTCACCAATGACCCAGGAGTTGAAGGACTGTTTATCGATATTCATACCAATCCAATTCTCAATCCGACTACAATTTGTAGGAAACAATCAGCTTTCAAAATGATTTTCACCGCAAACCCACATCCGTCTATTTTCTTAAAAATTTTATCTTATCTCAAAAAAGAACCCAGTTTAGGGATAAGTTTTACACATTAAGCTGCCAAAGCGATGCCACAATCGACTAAAATAGGAAATATATTCAAAAGCCGATGCCTTCAAACATCCTGAAAACGGCGAATTTTTTTCTCAATTCAACTTTCAAAAACTAAAGACATGTCAAACAAGCAATTTCGAATCGAAAAAGACAGCATGGGGTCGCTTGAAGTACCTCAAAGCGCTCTTTATGGAGCCCAAACCCAAAGAGCCATCAATAATTTTCCCATCAGTGGCACACCGATGCCGGCGCTCTTTATCAAAGCTTTATGCTACGTCAAATTCGCTTGTTCAGACAGTAACCGTGAACTGCAGTTACTTGACGAAGATAAGGCTCACGCCATCCAAACCGCCGCCGACAAGATTATCAAAGGGGAATACCTCGATCAATTCCCGGTTGATGTCTTTCAGACCGGCTCCGGTACCAGCACCAACATGAATGCCAATGAAGTTTTGGCGCAACTTGCCAAAAACTTGACCGGCATCGAGGTTCATCCGAATGACGACCTTAACATGAGCCAAAGCTCCAACGACGTCATCCCAACAACCATTCATGTGGCCGCATCCATTGCCCTTGAAGAGCAACTTCTACCGGCCTTAATGCATTTGGCGAACGTCATTGAAGACAAAGAGAGGTCGCTGGCTGACATCATCAAAACCGGTCGAACCCATTTAATGGATGCCACTCCGATCAAAATGAGCCAAGAACTGTCCGGTTGGCGGGTTCAAATTACTGACAATATCCAGCGCCTCAAAGACACCCAAAAACGCCTGCATAAAATCCCGCAAGGAGGCACTGCAGTCGGAACGGGCATTAATGCTGAAGCCGAATTCGGGCGCCTTGTCGCCGCCAACCTGTCGACCATCACCGCCATTCCGTTTGAACAGATGGAAAACCTCTATGTCGGTTTGAGCAGTCAAGACACAGCGGTAGAGCTTAGCGGCCAGTTAAATGTCCTTGCAAGCAGTTTCATGAAAATAGCCAATGACCTACGTTGGATGAATTCCGGCCCTTTGGCGGGTCTGGGGGAGATACAGCTACCCGCATTACAGCCAGGCAGCTCCATCATGCCTGGAAAAGTCAATCCGGTCGTTCCCGAAGCGGTCTGCATGGTTGCCGCTCAAATCATCGGCAATCATACTGCGATTACGATTGGCGGCCAATCCGGTAATTTCCAACTGAATGTTATGTTACCGATGATTGCCGCCAACCTCTTGCAGAGCATTGAAATCGCATCCAATGCTGCGGTCCAGCTTGCTGATCTGGCAATCAAAGACTTTACCGTCAATACCGAAAACCTAAAACAAGCACTGGATGTCAATCCAATTCTGGTCACCGCACTCAATACCGTGGTAGGCTATGAAAAAGGCGCGGCCATTGCGAAACAAGCCTACCAAAGTGGCCGCCCGGTTTTAGAAGTCGCGCTGGAAATGACCGACTTGGATGAAGCCACTTTACGTCAATATCTGAATCCTGCGGTATTGACGCAAGGCGGCAACCCAACCGTTTAAAATTCAAACTTATCATCAAAAAGGAGCCCGTTAGCATGGCCGTCGTTAACCTAACCACTGCACAATTTGAAGAAACCATCACCAACAATGAAATCGTCATTTTTGATTTCTGGGCCGAGTGGTGTGGGCCTTGTAAACAATTCGGGCCGGTATTTGAAGAAATCTCAGAAAAATACCCTGACATTGTATTTGCCAAAGTCAACGTAGAAGAAGAACAAGAATTGGCCGGAATGTTTCAGGTTCGTTCGATTCCAACCCTGGTCTTCATGCGTGAAAAAATTGTGGTCTTCTCAAATCCGGGAGCCATTCCGGGGAGCGCGCTTGAAGAAGGCATCAAGCAACTAAAAGAATTGGACATGCAGCAGGTTCATAAAGACCTGGAACAAGCCCAACAGCAGCAATAAAATTAATGGGGAGCGGTCGCGAAATACCCGCTCTCCACAACACACTCACGAAGCAATTGAAAATGAGTCAGATATAAAGTTCTACGGGAGGTTGTTGAGAGAGGCGCTTAACCAAATCCGACAGTGTCACAATGCCCACCAACTTTTCCTCTTCATCAATGATGGGTAATGCCCCGATATGGTATTGCGTCAAAGCCATCGCCACTTGACGAATCTCGGTTCCTTGCTTTGCCGTCACCACTTCAGACTGCATAATGACATCAACCCCTTCCGGCATTGCCTGCTCCAATTCACCCTGCCCATTGAGAATAACTCGTTTCAATACATCGGTTCTCGAACACATGCCAATCAATTGATTGTCTTCCATTACCGGGAGATGGTGGATATTCCGCTCGTCCATTAGCTTCCACGCCTCTTCAATAGACGTATGCAAATCCATGGTTATTACCGGTGTAGTCATAATTTCCTCCACCTTCACGACCGTATGACGCTGCATTTCTGGCTGCTGAACATGCTGGTACTGCTTCAAGGCCGCCTGTTCTCTAAAATGCGGATTGGAGTGATCCGGTTCCATCCGCATGTCTTCCAGACTCGCTTTAGGAGAAGCTTTTATGCGCTTGGCCGGATCCACCTTCAAAACTGGCAGGTTCTGAGCAGCCCCAATGAAACTTCGGCCTTCTGGACTATAAACGACAAACATTCCACACCTTCTGTTATTTGCGACTGTATTAGGTTATCGGCCAAGATGAATAAACTATTAAATCCACTCTTATCCATCCATTTATCACACTCTTTGAGTTTAAAACATCCCAAAGCGGCACAGCTGGCACATGCCTTACAAATCCACTATACTATTTAGGTCTTTAATTTTTCATTTTATTTTTAATCAGTCAGAGGTTTTAGTATGTCAGTACTTGTCACCAAGCCCGCACCAGATTTCACCGCAGCGGCGGTACTTGCCGACGGTTCAATCGTCGATGATTTCAACCTGAAAAGCCACATCGCCGGAAAATATGCCGTAGTGTTTTTCTATCCGCTTGATTTCACGTTTGTTTGCCCGTCTGAAATCTTGGCGTTTGACCACCGTGTCGAAAAATTCAAGGAATTGGGAACCGAAGTCGTGGGTATCTCCGTCGACTCTCAGTTCACACACAACGCATGGCGCAACACTCCGGTCAACCAAGGTGGTCTTGGACCGGTTAAATTCCCATTGGTTGCTGACCTTGGGGGATCGATCATGGACGCTTATGGCATAAGACACCCAGGAAATGTTGCATTGCGCGGAGCATTTTTGATCGACAACGAAGGAGTGGTCCGCCACCAGGTTGTCAACGACCTGCCTTTAGGACGTAACGTTGATGAAATGGTTCGTATGGTCGAAGCATTGCAGTTCCATGCTGAGTTTGGTGAAGTCTGCCCGGCCGGCTGGAACAAAGGCGATGAAGGGATGACCGATTCTCCGGACGGTGTCGCTGAATACCTAAGCAAACACGCCGACGAACTCTAAAAGCGTGATTTCATTGCAATGGTGTTTATTTAGAATCCTTCAGCGATTAAAATAAGCAGCATCAATATGACCACAAAAAGGCCGTCAAATTGACGGCCTTTTTTTATGGAGCTGGATTTGCAAACACAACTCACCCTTTACCAACAACGCATCCAATCAAAATTACAAGATCTGTTATCTGAAAGTCTAACTTTTCATGCAAAGGTTCCTGCCAAACTGGCTGATGCGATTAAGTATGCCACCTTAAACAATGGCAAACGCTTAAGACCTGCCTTACTCTATGCGATTGGCGAAGCACTTGAAATTCCGCTGGTACAACTCGACAGTTCTGCCTGCGCCATTGAGCTAATCCACAGCTACTCACTGGTGCATGACGATCTGCCAGCAATGGACGATGACGACTTACGCAGAGGTCAACCGACCTGCCATATCCAATTTGATGAAGCAACCGCCATCTTGACCGGTGATGCCCAGCAAACCTTGGCGTTTCAGGTGCTCAGTCATGATGAAACCGTTTCCGATCACCACAAAATCAAATTGATTCAGCTACTGAGTCAGGCCAGTGGTGTGTCCGGCATGATCGGCGGGCAAATAATCGACATGCAATCAGAAGACCAGCAACTCGATCTAATGCAACTGAAAACCCTGCATTCCATGAAAACCGGGGCGCTGATCAGAACGGCGTTGATGATGGGGGCGGTGCAGAGTGAGCGCTTTGCCAGCCTTCAAAGCACACTATCAAACCTAGGGGATAAAATCGGGCTGGCGTTTCAGGTTCAAGACGACATCCTCGACATCGAAGCGGACACAGAAACCTTAGGCAAACCTCAAGGTAGCGACCAACAGGCCAATAAATCCACCTTCCCGAAACTACTTGGTCTGACCCAGTCTAAAACGTACCGTGACGATTTGATCCGTCAGGCCAAAGCGGATTTGATCGAACTACAAATACACAGCCCGTTTCTCGACAAGCTCATTGAGTACATCGCACAGCGAAATCACTGAGATCCTAGCGGAGAAATCGACTCGAGCAAAGTCGTATATGCTACGCTTTCAATAAACGGGGCTTTTCGATATAATTCCTTCCCCCATTTCATTATCAGAGTTGAGTAGGCACCTTGCCATGGCACAGACATTCGTTTTAAAAACCCTATTAGATTTTGCATCGGCTCATAGCCTGCGCGGTTATCCGGGTGATTGTGCCAAGTTACATGGCCATAACTGGAAAATCGAAGTTCAGGTCTCAGGCACGCAACTCAATGACATCGGCATGGTGATTGATTTCAAAGAGATTAAGCGACACGCCAAAGAGGTCGTCAAAGAATTGGATCACACTTTCCTCAACGATCACCCGCACTTTCAAGAGGTTAACCCAACCGCCGAAAACATTGCCGTCTACCTGTTTCGTGCCATTGAGGCCCGCATCGCGTCACCGGAAGTGCGAATGCACAGCATTACTGTCTGGGAAAATGACCGCAATTGCGTGACCTACAGCGAATAACCCAAATTTCACTTAAGGTGTCATCCAAATCCTTTGGGGACTGCGGTTTAAAATCACCCTAAAAAACCTATGATTCTTAGACAGGCCTGCTAAAATCGGCCTATCCATAAAATTATAGGTTTTTTTAGCATGACCCAGCTCAGCCTCACTCAACTTTTACTCTTCAGTGCCCTAATCGGTTTAATCATTGGAAGTTTCATTTCCATGTTGAGTTGGCGTTTGCCCAGAATCCTGATGATGGAGGAAAGTGAACAGCTGAAAACCATCAGCCTGGGAGGCTCGAAGTGTCCAAATTGCGATGCTCGCCTTCCCTGGTATCGTCTGATTCCCCTGTTTAGCTGGGTGTTCAGTAAAGGACGTTGCCACGCCTGTAAAACCCGAATCTCAATGCGTTACCCCTTAATTGAATTAACAACCGCCGGAGCCACCACGTTGATTGTATGGCAATTCGGTCTCACGGCAACAGGTCTGGCCGCATTGGCCTTCATCTGGATTCTGATTACCATCAGCGTCATTGATATCGAACATCAATTAATTTTAGACAGTTTAAGCTTGCCACTATTGTGGTTAGGGCTTCTGTTTAACACCCAAACCCTCTTCACTACGCCTACGGATGCCATCTGGGGAGCGGCCGTGGGCTATATGATCTTATGGATTCTGTTTCACAGTTTTAAACTACTGACCGGCAAGGAAGGCATGGGCTACGGGGACTTCAAGCTGCTTGCAGCTTTGGGAGCCTGGTTCGGACTGGCGGCGATTCCGCAAATCATCCTGATTGCATCGGTAAGCAGTTTATTGATTGGAGTGGGTGGCGTATTGCTGAAGTTGAGGGATTATCAAAGCCCGCTGGCATTTGGCCCTTTTTTGGCTTTGGGCGGCGCCGTAACCCTGCTGGCGGGAAGCAATATTATGTAACCAGGCGGTTACAAACTGAACGATATAAAACGCTTTGAAAACCAGAATCCCCTAAAACGCATCAAAGCACACTTGCATCTCTGTAAGTACGAATCCAAATGTGATTCTCAAAAATTTCAGCGTGGGCTTAACTTAACAGCCCAGTTTTGACTCAGTGGCGTCGCATACTTGAGTCATTTTTAAGTTATTGCTCTTAACAAAATTCATCACATACTGAAACATAATCGGATCTTTGATTTCCAATTCGGTATCGATGATCAGGCACTTCTGCCCTTCATACAATTCAGGGTGCAACAAATCTGAAAACACAAGGCGATGGGCGCTACCATAACTTGCCATCATTGACGAAATACGGTCAATCCAATCACTTGGTCTGAATTTACGGCCATCTTCGGTATAGCCTTCAATAATATATCTGCAATGCACGTTTTTCTGTCCAGGTATTAACAAATCAAAAGTTGAATCTATAAAATTCAAACCCGGTAAGTTTAGCATAAAACCACCCAATAACCATCCTTATCCCAGCATTCCAGGCGGGTTTTTAAGTTATTTTTTCTCAAAAATCTCTCATACCAGACCCGTGGATTTTCAAAAAAGATTTTTTTTGAAAATTCTTGCTTTCAAGCCTTACATATTCATCAAATCCTAAAACATTTCGATGCATAACATGGCATAATATCTCGTTCTAAATTGGTCACTAAGGCCGTCTACACAGAATTTGAGTTTTACATAACAATAGGGTTGATTATGTCGCAGTATCAAACGGATGATTTACGTATTAAAAACATTACCGAAGTCCGTCCACCATGTGAGTTGCACGAGCAATTTCCCATTACGGAAATGGCTGCGCAAACGGTCTACGATACGCGTCAGCAAATCCATAACATCCTATCCGGACGTGATGATCGTTTACTGGTCATTATTGGCCCCTGCTCAATCCACGACCCTAAAGCGGCACGCGATTACGCCACTCGCCTGAAAGGCTTGATCGAACAGCATCGTGAAGACTTACTGATTGTCATGCGTGTTTATTTTGAAAAACCACGCACCACAGTCGGTTGGAAAGGACTAATCAACGACCCCGGACTCAACGAATCCTTTGAAATCAACCGCGGGCTAGAATTGGCGCGCTCATTATTGCTGGACGTCAACGACATGGGTGTACCAGCGGCCACCGAATTCCTGGATTTGATCTCACCACAATACATTGCCGATTTAATCTCGTGGGGTGCCATCGGAGCACGTACCACCGAAAGCCAGGGACATCGTGAATTGGCTTCCGGCCTATCCTGTCCAGTGGGCTTTAAAAACAGTACCGACGGCAGCTTCCAAATCGCCGTGGATGCGATTCGTGCAGCCAATAATCCACATATTTTCATGTCGTTGACCAAAGCCGGCCACTCAGCCATCTTTGAAACCAATGGCAATCCGGATTGTCACGTGATTTTGCGCGGCGGGAACGAAGGGCCAAATTACGATGAAGCTCATGTTAAACAGGCGGTGGACATGCTGCAAACAGCCGGGGTCGAAGATAAACTGATGGTGGACTGTAGCCACGCCAACAGCAGCAAACAACATGAACGCCAGCTAGTGGTGGCCGAATCGATTGCCGAGCAGTTGTCGAACGGTTCGCCGCACATCATGGGTGCGATGATTGAAAGCCATTTAGTGGCCGGACGCCAAGACGTTCAGCCGGGTGAACCCTTGACCTATGGACAGAGCATCACTGATGCATGCATCGGCTGGGAAGACAGCGAGAAGATATTGCAGACTTTGGCCCAAGGCGTCAAAGCTCGCCGCCAATCCAAAGCGTGAACCTAAAAACCTGACCCTGTCTATCTACGGAATTTTCAAGAGCCCTTACCCCCCGGGCTTCACACTAGGAAAATTCCGTCTAAACCCCATTCAACAAAACCTAGGGGTCTCAACTCGATTTCAAACTTTCGTTTAGAAGTGCTGGTAGCCAGCTTTAAGGCCATCACACCAGGGTGCTTCAACACAGGTTTCAGAATCCAGGCTCTGTTTAATCTCAATGCCCTTTTTGTCGATCACACGACCGACAGTGTGCACCTCAATTTCCAACTTAGCGGCTTCCTGCTGCAGCGCTTGCCAAGACTCTTCAGGCAACGTAAAACACAACTGATAGTCATCCCCCGCCACCAACGGCAGAGACCAGTCTCCCGTTTTAGAAACCCACTGCCCCACGGCTTCAGACAATGGCAAGGCATCCAGATAGAGTTCCGCTCCCAAGGTGCTCAAGGCACGCTTGGAAGACTGCTCAAGAATATGCCCCAAATCCGCCAGAAGCCCGTCCGAAACATCGATAGCGGCACTTGCGACATCGCGCAAAGCCAGACCCAAATCAAGCTGCGGTTGAGGACGGTTCAATACCTGTAGGCAAGACTCGACCATGTCATCGGTAAACCAGGCCTGCTCATTTTCCGACAGCGTGTTCAACGCCACTTTCAACCCAAGTCCGGCACAGCCCAAGGCTCCGGACACACAAATCAAGTCGCCAACCCGAGCCCCACTGCGTAAAACGGCACTCCGATTGGGCACCCAACCGTGCGCGGTGACGGTTACCGTCAATGGTCCACGAGTGGTATCGCCGCCAATCAAAGCCACTTGGTAACGCTCCCCCAAGTCTTTCAGACCCCGTGCAAATTCAGTTAACCAGGCCTGCTCATTTTCGGGCAAGGTCAAAGCCAGAGTATAAAATCCGGGAACAGCGCCCATTGCCGCCAAGTCGCTTAGGTTGACGGCCAGAGCTTTCCAGGCGATGTCGTACGCACAGGTTTCATTCGGAAAGTGCACTCCTTTGACCAGGGTGTCAGTCACCACTGCCAACTGCTGTCCGCTCGGAGGAGTGATCACCGCACCATCATCCCCAATTCCAACCTCACCCTCAGCCAGAGGCTGGCATAAAGGCAGAAAATAACGATCAATCAAGTTAAATTCTTCGGACATAGTTTCTCTCATAATAAAAAAGCCTCGCAAGCGAACTTACGGGGCTTTATGGTTGACTGGGTAACACTGAAACGGAAACGTAACAAAAAAACGCTTCCATTTTCGGTTTTAGTTGGCGCTGACTTCCAAGGCTCTCAACTGTTGAGCCACCTTATCCAAAACACCATTGACATACTTATGACTGTCTTCCGCACCAAAGCGTTTAGCCAACTCCACACACTCATTGATAATGACTTTATAAGGAATTTCGGGCTTGGTCTGAAGTTCATAGACCCCCATGCGCATGATGTTTTTTTCAATCGGATCAATCATAGAAACCGAACGATCCAGCAGATCTCCGTAGATTTCATCCAACTCCACGGCTTTACTCGATACTTGAGACAAAAGTTCATTGAACAGGGCAACATCGGCACCAGCCAACAAACCATCTTCATTGAATTGCCTGGTGATGCTCATCGGCTCATCGGCGTTTATTTGCCACTGATAAAGGGCCTGCAACGCAACTCGGCGAGACTGAGTGCGCGGCGAAACCTTTTCCTCGACTTCAGGCACTTCTTCGCCTTGTCCCGGTTTTAACTGATTCAGATTCTTCATTCGTGACTTCTTAAAGTTGTTTCAATACATTAACCATTTCAATGGCTGCCAGCGTACACTCTTCGCCCTTGTTGCCCGCTTTGGTGCCGGCACGTTCAATTGCCTGCTCAATGCTGTCTACGGTTAAAACACCAAAGGAGACCGGAATGCCACTGTTCAGTTGTACTTGACCCAAGCCTTTAACACATTCGCCCGCTACATAATCAAAATGCGGTGTGCCGCCGCGAATGACCGCACCTAAAGCCACCACCGCATCGTACTTGCCGGATTGAGCCATCTTTTGGGCAACCAGTGGAATCTCAAACGCACCCGGAACCATCACTTTTTCAATATTGGCCTCATCTCCGCCATGTCGGACAATGGTATCCACCGCCCCATCCACCAGGTGGTCGACGATAAAACTGTTAAAGCGCCCGACAACCAAGCCAATTTTCATATCCGTTGCGGTCAAATTTCCAACAATTGTTTTCATGTATCTATCTCTTTAAAATTCAGGTTAATTGAATTATTTTGCCACAGCCGTCGCAAAATAGAAAAATTCGGGTTCAAATCCGACTTGAGTTCGCTGTTTTCAGACGCTCAAATCGACATCTTCCAATTTGGGTAAAATCTCGTTGATCTCCAAACCAAATCCGCTTAACGCATTCATACGCCACGCCGACCCAATAATTTTGAGTTTTTTGATTCCCAGATCAACCAAAATCTGCGCGCCCAAACCATAGGTTTTGGTATCGTCATCCAAAATGCGTTCCGGAGATTTGACGCCCAAATCCTTCATCTGGAATTGCTGAATCTTATCCAACAGCTCCGCCGCTTCCTCATGTTTTCGCAGCACGACAATTGCGCCACTGCCTTCTTGAACAATCTGTTTCATCGCTTTTTGCAATGACCACCCGCACTCTGAACGTTTGGAGGCAAACACATCGCACAAAGTATCCAGCATATGTACCCGCACGGCGGTTGGCTTTTGAGATTCCAACTGGCCGTACACCAATGCAAAATGTGCTTTATGCTCAACCACATCCTGATAGCCGATCAATTTGAATTCACCAAACTCTGTCGGCAACTGGCATTCTGAAACTCGCTCGATGGTTTTTTCATTTTTTAAACGGTATTCAATCAAATCCGCAATGGTACCGATCTTCAAGTCATGCTCCTGGGCATAAGTCTCCAAATCATCTCGGCGTGCCATAGAACCGTCTTCATTCATGATTTCAACAATAACCGAGGCCGGCTCTAAACCGGCCAAGCGTGCCAGATCACACCCCGCTTCAGTATGGCCTGCACGTGTCAAAACCCCTCCAGGCTGAGCCATCAACGGGAAAATGTGCCCAGGCGTTACTATGTCAGCCGGCCCAGCATCTGACGATACCGCAGTGCGTACGGTGACCGCTCTGTCTGCGGCGGAAATCCCGGTGGTGACGCCTTTAGCGGCTTCAATCGACACCGTAAAATTGGTACCGTGAGGATCGGTATTGTCACGAACCATCAACGGCAAATGCAACTGGTTACAACGTTCGCGTGTCATCGTCAGACAGATCAATCCACGCCCGTAACGCGCCATAAAGTTAATGTCTTCTGCCGTAACCGTACTCGCGGGAACCAACAAATCCCCTTCGTTTTCGCGATCCTCATCATCCATCAGGATGACCATTTTTCCTTGCTTATAATCTTCAATCAACTCTTCGATCGTATTCAACGGCATGTTTATTTAAATCCATTTTGAGCTAAAAATTCAGGCGTGATGTTTGAAGCCTGATTGGCTTCTTGTGGAGCAGACAACATACGCTCCAGATAACGTGCTAACAAATCCACTTCAAGGTTGACTCGATCCCCTTGCTGAAGATGTTTGATGGTAGTTTCCTGACGCGTATGCGGTACGATGTTCACTCCGAATACACAACCTTCTACCTGATTGACGGTCAAACTGATTCCGTTAATGCAGATCGACCCTTTACCGGCGATATACTTGCACAATTCAATCGGGGCCTCAATCTCATAGCGCCAAGAACGAGCATCCTGGCTGATGGATTTAACCATTCCCACACCGTCCACATGACCACTGACAAGATGCCCTCCCAGGCGATCCTGTAAACGCAAGGCCTTCTCAAGGTTGACCGCCGACCCGACTTTCCAGTCATTGGCGGTCGTCACCGTCAACGTTTCTCCGGAGACATCCGCGACGTAACTGTGGTCGCCCAATTCAATTGCAGTCAGACAAATGCCATTGGCTGCAATACTATCACCAATGGCGACATCCTGCATATCCAACTTGCCCGTGTGAATGGTCATTCGCCAATCGCCTTGGCGCGGCTCGATTTTTTCAATCGTGCCCTCTGCCTGAATAATTCCAGTAAACATTTTGTCTTTCTTCCTTGAGCGTATCGTTAATTAACGCGCATTATCGGGTTTTAAAATCACATGAACATCTTGGCCAACTTTATCGATGAACTCAAAAGAGTAACTTAATTTATCCTGCATCGACTCCAAGCCCGGCAACATAAACATTGGTCGGGCTTGATGACCCATTAAAACTGGTGCAATAAAACAGTGCAACTCATCAACAAAACCCGATTGCATGAAAGCTCCAGCCAAAACAGCACCCGATTCAACCAAGACATCATGCACGCTTTCCTCATGCCCCAGATAATTCAGTACGGCTTCGATGTCCAAACGACCTTCTTCGCAGGCCAGTGCCACCCACTCTATGCCTTTAGCCGCCATGGTTTCCAGTAGATCTACCTCACGCTCAGCACTTTCCGGTGAAGTCATCAGAAGCACTCGTCCGGGTAAAGTCAGCATTTTCGAGTCCAACGGCATACTTAAACCGGGATCCAATACCACCCTGAGTGGCTGGCAAGATTCGGCATCCAAATTCATTTCTTGTAGCGTTTCCGGTTCCAGTCGAACCGTCAAACTCGGATCATCCGCCAAAACCGTACCAATCCCAGTGACCACCGCACCACTGCGAGCCCGTAATTTATGGACTTGTCGGCGTGCTTCCGGGCCGGTAATCCATTGACTTTCCCCATTCGCCATTGCCGTTCTGCCATCCAGACTGCTCGCCATTTTAAGCCTGACATAAGGACGTTTTTGTTCCATCATGTGAATAAATCCTGGATTCAAGGCTCGGGCCTCTTGCTCCAGAAGCCCCTCCTCAACAACGATGCCCGCCTGCTGTATCTTAGCCAACCCCTGACCGGCAACCAATGGATTTGGATCCCGCATCGCCACCACCACTCGACTGACGCCCGCTTCAACCAAACCGTCAGCACAAGGCGGTGTGCGGCCATAGTGAGAGCAAGGCTCCAGCGTCACATAAGCAGTCGCGCCTCTAGATCGATCTCCCGCCTCAGCCAAAGCGATACGTTCGGCGTGCGGCAATCCGGCTTTACGGTGCCAGCCTTCTCCAACAACAACCCCATCCTGAACCAGGACACAACCCACGGCTGGGTTGGGTTTGGTTGAGTAAATCCCTTTTTTGGCCAACTCTATGGCCTGTAACATGAATGCCCGATCGGATTCACTAAAAGCGGCATCCATCAAGAATTAAGATCCGTTTTTGCGGTTGTCGCCTGAACCAGACGCTCTATCTCTTCTCTGAATGCATTCACATCCTGGAATGAGCGGTAAACCGAAGCAAAACGCACATAAGCAACTTGGTCAAGCTCCCTAAGAGCCTCCATCAGCCACTCACCCAATTGTGAAGACGGGATCTCTCTGACGCCTTCGGACATCAAACGCTTGGTCATGTGACTGATAATCTGGTCGATCGCATCGCTCTCAACCGGACGCTTTTCAAGCGCTTTAATCAAACCTCGACGGATTTTCTGCTCATCAAAACGCTCTCGATTGCCGTCACTTTTGACAACCCTTGGCAACGAAAGCTCCGCCGACTCATAAGTAGTGAAACGTTCCGCACATTGCAAACACTCGCGACGGCGACGCACCTGGGTTCCTTCGGTCGCCAGCCGTGAGTCGACCACCTTAGTATCCGGTGCATTACAAAACGGACAATGCATAATTCATTCACTCCACACTCAAAAATGATTCACTGAATCAAACTTTTTATCAAATCCTCTCTAAGCGACAAGCTTTGATAAAAAATCGACTTCAACTTTGGTTAATCTTACAATCAAAAACAAACCGACAGATGCTAAAAAACCACCAGGCCTGGTGGTTTTTTAGCATCCTAAATGCCGGCTTTAAGTCAACCGCTTATTTATAAACCGGTTTAGCCGCGCATAATTGCTGTACTTTCTCACGTACTTCAGCAATGACTTTCTCGTCCCAGGTTTCATTTTCCTGGTCACAAGCATCAATGACGTCACACATCCAGCTCGCCAGATTGGTGGAATCTTCTTCAGTGAAACCACGCGTGGTCGATGCCGCGGTTCCGACACGGATACCACTGGTCACGAATGGAGACATAGGGTCATTAGGCACTGAGTTTTTATTGATGGTAATGTGCGCGCTATCCAAAGCGGCATCCACCAACTTACCCGTCAAACCTTTTTCGATCAGACTGACCAAAAACAGATGGTTTTCGGTTCCGCCTGAAACCACATCGCAACCGCGCTGCATAAACACCTTGGCCATGGCTTGGGCGTTTTTCACCACATTTTCACAGTACTCGGACCAAGACGGATCCAGACACTCTTTAAAGGCTACCGCTTTTGCCGCCATCACATGAACCAAAGGTCCACCCTGACCGCCCGGAAAAATCGCAGAATTCAATTTCTTTTCAAGATCCGGGTTAGACTTGGCTAAAATCAAACCACCACGAGGCCCACGCAAGGTTTTATGCGTTGTCGTGGTCACCACATCGGCAAACGGCACAGGGTTTGGGTACTTGCCACCGGCAACCAAACCGGCCACGTGTGCCATATCCACAAATAGGTAAGCGCCAACTGAATCGGCAATGTCACGGAAACGCTGCCAGTCAATCACTTGAGAATAGGCTGAGAACCCGGCAATGATCATCTTAGGTTTATGTTCGTTGGCCAAGGCCTGTACTTCATCGTAATCAATCTTGCCCGTCACGGAATCAATTCCGTACTGAACAGCATTGTAAATCTTACCCGAGAAACTGACATGTGAACCATGCGTCAGGTGTCCACCATGCGCCAAACTCATCCCTAAAACCGTTTCACCTGGTTTTAACAACGCCATGTACACCGCCGCATTGGCCTGAGACCCCGAGTGAGGCTGTACGTTTGCATAATCGGCACCAAACAGTTCTTTAGCACGGTCGATCGCCGCTTGCTCAACGATGTCTGCAAATTCACAACCACCGTAGTAACGTTTTCCGGGATAACCTTCCGCATACTTATTCGTGAAGCAAGAACCCTGCGCTTCCATTACTCGTGGGCTGGTATAGTTTTCAGAAGCGATTAATTCAATGTGAGATTCTTGACGTTTCTCTTCGTTTTGAATGGCATCTGCAATCAGATCATCGAATCCGGCGATGGTCATTGATTTTGTGAACATGAACAGGCTCTCCGTCTCAAGTTTTAATTGGTTCAAAGAAAGAAATTTTACCCGTTTTCCGACAAAATAACCACGATAATCCATAGATTTACAATTCTTATGCAAGGAATCTATACTTTGTCTTTATAAAGCACCGGTTTTTAGGTAAAGTTGCTGTCATTATTATTTGTATTTAACAACTTTTAGGAAACCGCTAAATGGCACAATTTGTTTACACCATGAATCGTGTTGGGAAAGTCGTCCCACCAAACCGTCACATCTTGAAAGACATCTCCCTGTCATTCTTCCCTGGAGCCAAAATAGGGGTACTGGGTCTAAACGGTTCCGGTAAGTCGACATTGCTCAAAATCATGGCGGGAATCGACACGGACATTGTGGGTGAAGCGCGCCCCCAACCCGGCATCAAGATCGGCTATCTGCCGCAGGAACCCCAGCTTGACGAAAGCAAAGACGTGCGCGGCAACATTGAAGAAGCGGTTGCCGATGTCAAGCAGGCCTTGGCAGAACTGGACGGCGTCTATGCCGCCTATGCCGAACCCGATGCGGACTTTGACGCCTTGGCCAAAAAACAGGCTGAAATCGAAGATTTGATTCAGGCGAAAGATGGCCACAACCTCGACCGAACTCTGGACATCGCGGCAGACGCGCTACGCCTACCACCCTGGGAGGCTGACGTCAGTAAACTTTCCGGCGGGGAACGTCGCCGTGTCGCCCTGTGCAAACTGTTACTTGAAAAACCGGACATGCTACTTCTGGACGAACCGACCAACCACCTGGATGCAGAATCCATCGCCTGGCTGGAACGTTTCTTACTCGATTTTCCGGGCACGGTTGTGGCCATCACGCACGATCGCTACTTCCTAGACAATGCAGCACAGTGGATTCTTGAACTGGATCGCGGCGAAGGCATTCCATTTGAAGGAAATTACTCCTCCTGGCTGGATCAAAAAGAGAAACGTTTGGAGCAAGAGGCCAAATCCGAAGCTGCACGCATCAAGACCATCAAAAACGAACTCGAGTGGGTGCGCTCCAATGCCAAAGGACGTCATGCAAAATCAAAAGCCCGTCTGGCCCGCTTTGACGAACTCAGCAGTCAGGAACATCAGAAACGCAACGAAACCAATGAGATTTTCATCCCTGTTGCGGAACGTTTGGGTGAAAAAGTCATTGAAGTCAACCACATCTCCAAAGGTTTTGGCGACCGCTTACTGATCGACGATTTGACTTTCCGCCTGCCGCAAGGTGGAATCGTCGGCATCATCGGTGCCAACGGTGCGGGTAAATCCACCCTGTTCAAAATGCTCACCGGTCAGGAACAACCTGATTCCGGAAGCATTGATTTCGGTGAAACCGTGCAGCTCTCTTATGTTGACCAAAGCCGCGATGCACTGGATGACAGCAAATCCATCTGGGAAGAGATTTCCGGTGGCGAGGACATCTTTATGGTCGGCAACACCGAAGTCAATTCACGCGCCTACTGCAGCCGTTTCAATTTCAGAGGCAGCGATCAGCAGAAAAAAATCGGCACGCTTTCCGGTGGTGAGCGCAACCGAGTGCATTTAGCCAAAACCCTACGTAGCGGTGGAAATTTATTGCTTCTGGATGAGCCAACCAATGACCTGGATGTTGAAACTTTACGTGCACTGGAAGAAGCCTTGCTGGAATTTGCTGGTTGCGCCGTGGTCATTTCCCACGATCGTTGGTTCCTTGACCGAATCGCAACTCACATGCTGGCTTTTGAAGGCGACTCCCATGTGGAATGGTTTGAAGGAAACTTCTCAGATTATGAAGAAGACCTGAAACGCCGTAAAGGTGCAGATGCCGCACAACCTCATCGCATCAAATACAAACCGATCAGCAAAGACTAAGCAGGATTTAACATGACGGATAACATTGCAGTACATTCACACCTGGACGCCATTGCCAAAGCCATGCCCGATCCGATTTTCATCATGGGTCAGGACGGCACTTACCTCGACATCATCGGTGGACAGGAACGCTCGCTGTATGCCGATGGCTCGGAACTGATCGGTAAAAAATATCACGATGTTCTGCCGGAAAAAATGGCTGAACGTTTCTTGCTGGTCGTACAAAACGCCATCAAAAGCGGACGCCTTCAGGAGATTGAATATCAACTGGCTGATGACGAAGTGGAAGGTGTTCATGACAGCAGCACCAAGGGTGGTCAATGGTATGAAGCCCGTGTTTACCCGGTGCAGGAAGGTACTTATGATCAACCGGCAGCGATCTGGCTGGCCATCAACATCACCAGCCGCAAACACATGGAAGAGCAATTGGAGCACCTCTCTTCCAACGACCCATTGACCGACCTCTACAACCGCGACTTCTTCTTGGACATCGTCAATGAGGAGATCAATAAGGCCAAAATGAATAACAAGCCTTTGTCCCTTTTCAAGATCAACCTGGACTGCTTTAAACGCATTACCGATCGTTATGGCCATGAATTAGGCGACACGGCGATTTTGACGGCTGCGCATGCCATCAGAAACGTTGTGAAAGACCTTGGGCACATCGGTCGCCTGAGCTGTGATCAATTCATGGTCGTCCTGCCTGAAGTCAAAGCGGTGGATGCCTTCCGCATCGCCAAACTTTCACAGGAAACCATCACCGCGCAAAAAATCAAACTCGATGACGGCACCACCACTTGCCTGACCAGCCATGCCGGTGTCACCGAACTACGCAAACCAGACGAGGACAGCCAAACTTTGTTTGCCCGCGTCAACGAAGCCATCGCAGCCATTGAAGGCAAAAAAGACATCACCAACATTCTTTAACCCATAAAACCCAAAGGAAGCAACCTATGAAGAACCTAACAAAACGTTTTATGACTTTGCTGGCGGGCTTAACCTTGGCGCTCGCTTCCTTGACACCGGCTCACGCCGCTGACGATGGTGCCAAGGTGGTTTACCATGTGGATTTCAACGATCCGACCCGTTATTCAGCGACTTTGACATCAATCAACAACATCCTCAACTTCTATGAATCGGAACTGATGGAAGCGGAAGTACATCTGGTATTTGTTGGTTATGGTTTGCGCTTCACCACCAATGACAACCTTAAAGGCACGCCTTATGAAGCCGATAAAGACTTGCTTGAACGTCGTGACGAACTCAAAGGGCGTCTGCAAAGTTTGATTAAAGTCAGAGGGGTCAAGGTCCACCTATGTGATAAAACCCGCGATGAAGTCGGTTTACCTAAAGACAAAGTTTATGAAGGCATTGAACTGACCCCTTCCGGCGTCGCTAAAATCGCCATATTGCAGAGTGAAGGATTTGCTTACCTCAAAATCCAATAACACTGTAAGTTGATCACAGGGTAAAGCAAGGCCTTTACCCTTTTCAAGCTTGGCATTTAAGTGAGCCAAAACCGGCCATTAAATCAATATTATATTAAACCTCACTCTTCCACCTAAAGACTCACTGCAGTCCATTAACCGCCAGTTCAGCTTTTGGCGCTAGTGAATAAACGGGGGTTGGTCATGTAGCTCATAACCACGTTTCGAACTCTCTTCCTCTTCGCTATCAAATTTCACCAAATAACTGTGCACAAAACACGCCTGTTGTATTAATGGCACCACCATAGCGGCCCCAAAGGCCTGACCTGTTTTAATTTCAAACTTCAACAGGGGATCAACCGCTAAAATCTCCAACACCCATTCATGAACATTGACAGAAGACTGATGCGAGAAGAAACACCATTCCACCAGTCTTGGGCAAGTACCGCAAATACAGAACAAGGTTTCTGGCACTGAGAACTGACCCAAATCCATCATCATGTCCACGGATTTGCAATGCAGCAACTGGTCATTTCGACTGACTAAGTCAGCCAACCAAGCGGCAACCGTAGACATAAATCCATCCACTACAATCGTCATACCAAGTTGCGCGGCGCGGATGTAGGCACCACACAAAGCTGCCGTCTCGAAACCGCCAAGATGCTGCATAATTCTTAATGGCGAAGTCAAATGCTCTTTATGCAATTCTATGGCACGCTCAATGAGCTCAGCCTTATCTCGCTCACTGCGCAGAACGCGAGAACGCCCCATTGCCATCAGTTCGATGGGGGCCTTGCCACTCAACACCGACACCATCGCAATCGCAGAAGCCGTATTAGCCACTCCTAAATCACCCGCGATAAACAAGTCGACTCCAGAATCTTTAGCCCGTTCAACCGCCGCTATCCCTACCTCCATCGCTTGCAACATTTGCTCTTGAGTCATCGCAGGCTGTTTTAGAAAGTTTTGTGTGGCTTGTCCAACCTTGGCAACCTCCAAAACAGCATGGTCAGGTATGTCACTTGCCAAGCCAACATCAATCACTTCAATATCGAGTTTTGAATACTGAGCCAAACCATTAATAGCGGCCTTCCCCTTGCAAATTGACTCTGACCATTGAGCGGTCATTTCTTGTGAGAAATCTGAAACCCCTTCCACTGCCACGCCATGATCCGCTGCAAAAATAGATACCCAAGGCTTTGCAATTTGAGGATTGGCGGTTTGCTGATGCGTCGCCAATTTCACAACAATTTCTGCAAATCGCCCCAATGATTCTTCACTGTCATTAAACTGATATTGCTTTTGAAGAACGGTATTCACCACTTCTTCATTCAGTTCCTGATTTGCGCAAAAGAGCTTTTCAATCATAATTTTTCCTTCGATAGCGCTCGAATAACGGGGTAAAAATTTACTCCATTATTCTATAAACTCAAAAATATCGTTAATTACTATTACTTTATCCATTAAACCTGAAACAAAACGCGTGATACAGTTACCTTTTCAAAACAAGCAGGCCTGCCTATTTTAAAAACCATCCAGACATAAAAAAACCGGCATAAAGCCGGCTTTTTAATAGGCATTAAACTTAATTGTAAATTAAGCCATTTCACCTGGGTAGTTTTCGATACCTGGGTTGTTTTTAACACCTTTAAGCTTAGGATGGTTCACCTTCTTAAGCTTCATGTCGTTCTTGTTACGACGTAGGTAGTCAGCTGCAACGTCCCACATTAAGCGACCATCACCTACTGCTTCAACCTGTGCCCAACCAGCAACAGAGTAAGTTTTGTTGGCTTCTAGAGGCGTACCGTCATCCAAACGCATGTCAGAGATACGGTTACCCAAAGATGCATTTGGCTCACAAGTGTAGTCCATACCACCCAGACGAACCATATCACCACCAGACTGTAGGTATGGGTCTTTTTGGAATAGGTTTTCACAGATACCTTCTAGGATATCTTTCATTTGAGCACCGGTCACTTCAGACTTGTAGGTTTCACCATAAGTCATAGAAGTTTCATCCATTACGCGTTCCATAGTGATCATCTCACCCGCCAGAACAGAAGTACCCCAACGTACACCCGCAGACATTGCGATTTGTGCATCGTGCTCTTCACGTAGAGAGTTTACGATGATTTGGTCCCACGTACCCATGAAGTTACCACGACGGTATAGCGTGTCTTCAGCAACCGCTAGTTCTTCATTTAGGATTTCACCGTAAGTCTTACCTAGACGCTCTTTGCTGTAAGCGCGTGAAGGATCACGAGACTCAATGATGTTGGTGTCATACTTACGAGTATAAAGGTGATCAATGAAAGTCTGAACTTCCTGATCTGCATCCAGGATGTTTGAGAATACAGGCAATAGCTTGTAATCCACACCTTTCAACTTACCGTTTTGGATATCCAAATCCATGCAACCAACAAACTTACCGTTAGAACCGGCGTTAGTTACATGACATACACCACCTTCAGGGGTTTTAACTGGAGTCGTCTTAGGAATACCGTCATGCGTGTGACCACCAAAGATTGCATCCAAACCGCTGATGCGCGAAGCCATCTTGATGTCTACATCCATACCGTTGTGAGAGATCATAACGATTGCAGCAGGCTTTTCTTGTTCACGGATTTTATCAACCGTTTCTTGAAGAGCATCTTCACGAAGACCGAAAGACCAATCCGGGAAGTTTGCTTGTGGGTTGGCGTTTGCAGTACGTGGGAAAGCTTGACCAACAACAGCAATACGTTCGCCGTTTACGACTTTGATTGTATATGGCTTGAACGCACGCGCTTCATCTTCAGAGTACAGACCCGTACCATTGTGTGCTTCAACCATCTCTAGGTAAGCATCACCAAACAATGAATCTTCTTTAATACGGATGTTTTGCGCCAAGAATTCACCTTTGAAGTTGTTCAAGTTTCTAAGAACTTCGTCTTCTTTATAGGTAAATTCCCAGTGACCAGTCATGATATCAACCCCCAAAAGGTTTGACGCTTCAACCATGTCTCCACCACGGGTCCATAGAGCCGTACCGGAACCGTGCCACAAGTCACCACCGTCCATAGTCAGAGTATTATCTTGTCCACCAGCTTGCTCGCGCAACTTGTCTAACAAGGTTTTAACGTGTGCGAAACCACCGACTTTACCGTACTGTTCAGACGCATCCTGGAAGTTCATGTAAGTGAACGCGTGAGCCAAAGGCGTATTTGCTTGAACGCCGATCTCTTTCAACAGCTTCTCACCCACAACGTGCGGCAACTTACCAAATGCTGGACCGGTACCCAAGTTAACATTTGGTTCACGGAAATAGATTGGCTTTAACTGAGCGTGCGTGTCTGTAATGTGCAGCAGACGAACCTTACCCTTCATAGGTTGGTTATAGATTTCTGCAGAAGCTTTTGCTGCCGCCGCCTTGTCCGTACCTGAAGACATTGCACTCGCAGTACCTGGTAACATCCCTGCAGCCGCAGCCATAGACATTACATGTAAAAATTCACGACGATTTAAAGACATTAGGTCTCTCTCCGTTTTAGTTTTAAGATTCGACAACCTGTGACGATTACGCCACAGGCCGACGTTAAAAAAAGTCCAACAAATTTAAAGAATATAGACAATAAAGTCAAATAAACTAAAGTTATTCAACATAAGAAAATCCTTATAAGTATTTACTTATATTAAATACGCAATTCTAACTCAAGCCGGTGTTAACCGACCCATTTGCGAGCATTTCGGAACAAACGCATCCAAGGAGCGTCTTCCAACCACGAATCTGGATGCCATGAGTTTTGCACGGTTCTAAATACGCGTTCCGGATGCGGCATCATAATAGTGACGCGTCCATCCGTAGTAGTTAACCCGGTCATACCGCCCACCGTTCCGTTCGGATTGAACGGATAGTTTTCAGTAGGCTGGCCGCATGAATTCACATAACGCAAACCAACCAGGCCTGCCACTTCGTCAGCGGATCGCTGCCCGAAATCCATACGCCCTTCACCATGCGCCACCGCAACCGGAATGCGTGTTCCCTCCATCCCCTTTAGAAGGATCGAAGGCGACTCCTGAATTTCAACCAAAGAAAAACGCGCTTCAAACTGCTCTGACTGATTACGCACAAACTTTGGCCAACTTTCGGCTCCAGGAATGATCTCTTTCAGATTGGAAAGCATCTGACAGCCATTACACACACCTAGAGTAAAGGTGTCTTCACGCTGGAAGAAAGTCTCAAATTCGCTGCGAGCAGTTTCATTAAAGAGGATAGAATTCGCCCAGCCTCGGCCAGCCCCCAGTACATCCCCATAAGAGAAACCGCCACAGGCAACCAGACCTTTAAAACCATCAAACTGAACACTACCGGATAAGACATCGGACATATGCACATCCACGGCATCAAAACCGGCACGATCAAAAGCGGCCGCCATTTCTTGCTGACCATTGACACCCTGTTCGCGAAGGATCGCCACCTTTGGACGTGGTTTACCGACAAACTCGGCCGTAATATCCTCATTCACATCAAACGTCACCTGAACCGAAATTTCGGTATCGGCATCGTTTTCAATCGCATCAAACGCCTGTTTTGCACACTCATCATTGTCGCGCAGAGCTTGCATGCGATAACTGGTCTCAGACCACCAGGCCTGCAACTTTTTGCGAGGTTGACTCAGGACAGTTTTCCCTTGAGAGGCAATTTCAACCTGATCATCCGATGTGATACCACCAATCCAGTGCGCCATGGCAGCCAGCTGATGACTCTCAATAATCGCTTGAACACGAGATTTCTGCGAAGACAGCACCTGAATGACGACACCCACCTCTTCCGCACATAATGCAGCTACCGGCTCCGAACCTAACGCAGAGACATCTACATTCAGACCGCAATGACCGGCAAAGGCCATCTCCAACAAGGTCACCAACAGACCACCATCAGCGCGATCATGATAAGCGAGCGCCAAATCTTCGGCCAGCAAAGCCTGAGTAGCATTGAACAAATTCAATAAATCCTGGGCATTGTCAAGATCGGCGGACACATCCCCAATTTGATTGTAAACCTGTGCCAGACAACTGGCACCAATACGATTCTGACCTTTACCCAAATCGATTACCAACAACTCTGTTTCGCCTAGATCAGTGCGTAACTGAGGGGTGACAGTCTTGCGCACATCTTCCACCGGCGCAAAGGTCGTAATATTCAACGAGACCGGCGACACAACCGACTTCGCCACATCCCCTTCCTGCCAAACGGTTTTCATCGACATCGAATCCTTTCCGACAGGAACCGCAATACCCAGTGCAGGACACAACTCCATTCCAACGGTCTCAACGGCATCATATAAAGCCGCATCTTCACCTTCATGACCGGCAGCGGCCATCCAGTTTGCCGAAATCTTGATATCACTCATTTTAGAAATTTTGGCACAGGCGATATTGGTGATCGCCTCGGCAATCGAAAGACGCGCGGAAGCTTTTGGATTGACCAATGCAACCGGAGGACGCTCACCGGAAGCCATCGCCTCACCCGTATAGCCCTGATAGTCAGAACAGGTCACCCCGGCATTGGCAACTGGAACCTGCCAAGGCCCCACCATCTGATCACGTGTCACCATGCCAGTAATACTGCGATCACCGATGGTAATCAAAAAAGATTTATCGGCAATCGTCGGAAGTTTTAATAAGCGCTCCGTCGCCTCTTCAAGATCAATCACCGCGGTTTCAAATCCAGGTTGCGGAATCAATTTTGACTCGACCGTGCGATGCATTTTAGGCGGTTTGCCCAGCAACACATTCAAAGGCATATCCACTGGATTATTGTCAAATACCGTATCATTGACGACCAGTTTTTGCTCCTGGGTTGCTTCACCTACAATGGCATACAGGCAGCGCTCACGTTTACAGATTGCTTCAAACTGCTCGATTTGATCTGGGTAGATCGCAATCACATAACGCTCTTGAGACTCGTTACACCAGATTTCCATCGGCGACATGCCCGGCTCATCATTAGGGACTTTTCTTAAATCAAAAATCGCCCCTTTGCCGGCGTCATTGACCAATTCCGGAAAGGCATTCGACAAACCACCGGCGCCTACATCATGAATTGAAGCGATCGGTGACTTGTCACCCAAATAGGTGCAACGATCAATGACTTCCTGCGCGCGACGTTCCATCTCCGGATTCTCTCGCTGTACGGAAGCAAAATCCAAACTCTCGGAACCCGCCCCGCTGTCAACAGATGAGGCGGCCCCCCCTCCCAGTCCAATCAACATCGCCGGCCCGCCTAGTACAACCAGCTTTGCACCAGCGGGAATGTCATTTTTTTGAATGTGCTGTTCACGGATACTTCCCAAACCACCAGCCAACATAATCGGCTTGTGATAACCGCGTACCTCTTCACCATCATGGGTGATCAACGTGTTTTCATAGGTACGGAAATAACCGTTGATTGCCGGACGACCGAACTCGTTATTGAATCCTGCGGCGCCTAAAGGCCCTTCAATCATGATCTCAAAAGGGGTCACAATGCGTCCGGGCTTGCCATAGTCTCGTTCCCAAGGTTGCTTGAAACCCGGGATATTCAAATTGGATACCGTAAACCCAGTCAAACCGGCTTTCGGCTTTGAGCCTCGACCTGTCGCACCTTCATCACGTATTTCACCACCAGAACCGGTCGCGGCGCCCGGCCAAGGGGATATGGCCGTCGGATGGTTATGGGTCTCGACCTTGATCTGGAAATGCACCGGTTCGGCATGATAACCATATTCACGGGTTTCAGGGTTAGGAAAAAAACGAGTCGCTTGATAACCTTCAACCACCGCTGCGTTGTCGCTATAGGCAGACAAAACCCCTTGCGGGTTTTTCTGATAGGTGTTGCGAATCATTCCAAATAGTGAATTAGGTTTATCTTGACCATCAATCGTCCAGTCGGCATTGAAGATCTTATGACGACAATGTTCAGAGTTAGCTTGGGCAAACATCATCAACTCGGCATCCACGGGATTGCGCTTTAAATTGACAAAAGCTTCAACAAGATAATCGATTTCATCATCACTGAGCGCCAACCCCATTTCCGCATTGGCCTGAACCAAAGCATCGCGTCCACCCGACAAAACGTCCACAGTGGAATAAGGCTTCGGAGATTGATGAGAAAACATGCCATCAAGTTCATCGAAAGTATGCAAAACCTGTTCCATCATACGGTCATGCAACAGCGCCTCCATGGCTCCTTGTTCATCAGCATTCACGCCTTCAAGAAAATAAACAATTCCACGCTCAATACGTTCGATCGACTCAATGCCACAGGTATGTACAATATCCGTTGCTTTAGATGACCATGGAGAAATAGTGCCCAAACGCGGAACCACCATGCAACTCTGAGCATTCAAAGTCGATTCCACCTCATTCTCAAAGTCGTTTAGCAAAATCTTTAGGTGGGCGGTTTCCTCTGAGGATAAAGCGGCACTGTTATCCACAAAATAGATGAACTGCGAACGTATCGCAGAAATGGTTCCGGCCTCCTGCAGCTTATTTAAAAGCTGATTTAATCGATAATCAGAGTGAGCAGGATTTCCCCAAACAATTTGCATAACTTTTGTCCTTCCAAAAAAACAAAAACCCCCGATCTCCGAGGGTCTGAAATCAAAATAAACTTACTGGCCCAACAACCCTAAACGCTCAAACAGATATTTTCGCTTAGCTTCATTTAGCGGTGTATCTCCTTCCAAAGATTTGGCTGTTAAACGTGTTTTAGTCGAATCTTTTTCATCACTCTCAAGTTGCAACAAAATCACTTCAGGCAACGCCATCTTATCTTCGTCCGTTTTCCAGAATGCCAATTTGGAAATCAGCGAATCATCTTTTCTGGCCGACTCCGGCACCTTGACCCACATTTTATGTAGTTCAGGTTTGGATTGGTCAACCTGCCAGTCGGCACGATAGACCATTGCCTGCAAATAGCCCCAACTTTGGGACAGATTGGCATGCAAAATTAAACTCTCAAGTTCTTGCTCACCGTTAAATTCTTCACTCATTTGACCGGTTACTTTTAACTGTGCCAAAGCCACGTCCGAAGTAGAACCAAAGAAAATCATCGCGCGATAAAGCGCTTCAGCTTCCATCAAAGGATTATAGGGCTTGATGCGCCAACGCTCATCGCCACCCAATTCGGCATTAGTGTCTGGAGAAACCACCATATGATGGTGAAAATAGACTCTGGTTTTATTTGATTCCTTAAGTGTCTCCACCCTGACCACAAAACGGTCATAAATCCCTTCTGCCAACTCAGGACGCCAACTGTTCAGCATGCGGGTCAGCGGACTCACATCATCCAACGGCACCAGTTCGGTGCGCTTGCTGAAATCGGTTTTGATGATGCCGATATCTTTACGCTCTTCTTTGACCTGCATGCCCGAATTTTCTAAAAAGCGTTTGACACTGTTCCACACATGATCGCTATTGGAGCTATCAATTTCTAACCAGCGCTCTGAAAGATTGGATTGAATCGAAACACCGGCTGCTTTGTAGGTTGGAATGTAATCATTTTGTTCCGTAGGAGCCTGCAATTCCTGAAACACGATTTCCATTTCTTCTTGTTTCTTAGACGGGTGAAACAAATTAGGCGGCATTTCCAGATTTTTTGCCAAACGAGCATTGGATTCACGGTAATCTGGCTCGTCTGAGCCCATCCAACTTGACACAGTGGAACACCCGCTCAAGCCAATCATGGAAAAGGTTAAAAATATAGGAATAAGTTTGGTCGGTGCGTTCATGTGTAGGACTGTTACTCTTTAATTTTAGTGAATTGTCTAAACGACACCCGCTTGCTGCATCGCGGCTCTTACAACGGCATGGTACTTTTCGGAAAGCTGCGTCATAGGTAAACGAATCGCATGACCAATCAAACCCATTTCAGCCAAAGCCCATTTTACCGGAATCGGATTAGCTTCAACAAAAAGATCACGATGCAGACCCGTTAAAGGCGCATCCAAACGTTTGGCCTTTTCAGAATCGCCCTCTAAAGCGGCAAAATAAACTTCGTGCAACAGTTTAGGCGTCACATTCGCAGTGACCGAAATGCCACCATGGCCACCAGCCAAAATAAAGTCCACAGCCGTCGCATCATCTCCGGTATACAAATCAAACTCGTCGGAGACACCCGCTTTAATTTGAGCAATACGACCAATGTCCCCGGTCGCTTCCTTGATACCGATAATATTTTTAATTTTGGCCAAACGGATAACCGTTTCCGGCAACAGGTCACATGCTGTTCGCCCGGGGACATTATATAGGATCTGTGGAATATCCACGGTTTCAGCAATTTTTTTATAATGCAGATAAAGCCCTTCTTGTGTCGGCTTATTGTAATAAGGCGTGACCAGCAGACAGGCATCCGCCCCCGCTTTTTTAGCGCACTGAGTTAGCTCAATCGCTTCAGTGGTTGAATTGGCTCCCGTTCCGGCAATAACAGGAATTCTTTTATTAACCTTGTCCACTACAAACTTTACGACTTCGCAATGCTCTTGCATATCTAAGGTTGCCGACTCACCCGTAGTCCCTACGGCGACTATGGCATCGGTTCCGGATGCAATGTGAAATTCCACCAGCTTCTCAAGCGATTTGTAATCGATTGATTCATCTTCTAACATAGGGGTGACCAATGCCACCATACTGCCTCTAAACACGGCGAAATTCTCCAATAGATCAGCGCTAGCCCAAAAAACAGTAATATTACCCTTTCCCCCCCAACACTTCAACCTTAATTAGGTGCTAATTCGCCCGTCAAAACTACGTCCGGAACCTGTTCAAACAAATGGGATTTTATTTATTGAAAGCATATTCAAAACCCGGCATACTGAATCCAAATTCACTACTATGGAAACCTCAGAAATGTCGATAAAACCCGGTGAAATCGTCCCAAATTTCTCCCTTGAAGCCACCTCAAACAGAATCATTACCCAGTCAGACCTGACCCAACAATATACCGTCCTTTACTTTTACCCCAAAGACAGCACGCCCGGCTGTACCACTGAAGGTCTAGACTTTACCCTGCTTCACCCCGAATTCAAGCAACTCAATTGCCAAATCTTTGGTGTATCCATGGACTCCATGAAACGCCACGAGAATTTCAAAGCCAAACAGAATTTTAGTTTTGACTTGATTTCTGACCCTGACGCCCTACTTTGCAACCTTTTCGGCACCTACCAACTTAAGAAGAACTTTGGGAAAGAGTACATGGGTATTGTACGCAGCACCTTTCTAATCAACCCTAAAGGAGAACTGATCGAAGAATGGCGCAACGTCAAAGTCAAAGAACATGCGCAGCAAGTACTGCAAAGCCTAAAACAACACTGCAACTAGATAACTCGACAGATCATATCGTTTTCAATAAAAACAGGACGCCCGTACATGACCAATGAAAACAGAAGATTATTCATCTTAGACACCAATGTTTTAATGCATGACCCCATGGCGATGTTCAATTTTGAAGAACATGACATATTCATCTCCATGACTGTTCTGGAAGAACTCGACTCGGCCAAAAAAGGGATTTCCGAAGTCTCTCGCAATGTCCGAGAAACCAACCGCTTAATCGATCAGATTATCAGCGATGCAAGTTTTGACGAGATTAGACAAGGCCTGCCCTTGGAAAGAATACACCCCAGTGCAAACAAGGATGCATTGCATTTGGGTAAACTGTTTTTTGAAACCGAACCTCTTTTGGTTGAACTGCCTATTTCTTTGCCCAGCCACAAAGCTGACAACCACATCCTGCAGACCGGCCTGGCGCTTATAGCACGCTTCCCTAACCGCAGCGTCACCTTAGTCACCAAAGACATCAATATGCGCATCAAGTCCTCTGCGGTAGGACTGCATTCCGAGGACTATTACAACGATCGAGTACTGGAAGATGTGGACCTGCTCTACACCGGCTGGGAAACCCTTCCCGCAAACTTCTTTGAAGAACACGGCAAGCAGATGAAATCCTGGCAGGACGGCAGCCGTACTTTCTACGAACTTGATGTGGACAAAGACTGTAACTGGCATGCCAATCAGTGCTTGATCAGTGACAATGAGGCCGGATTTAAAGCCATAGTACGCTCCATTCATGACGGCAAAGCGATTCTGGAATACATGCAGAATTTTGGCAAGGAAAGCCAGGGGGTCTGGGGAATCCATGCGCGTAATGCTGAACAGAACATGGCCATGAACTTCTTAATGGACCCTGAAATTGATTTTGTTTCTTTACTCGGGATTGCCGGAACCGGTAAAACCTTGTTGGCTCTGGCAGCCGCTCTGGAACAAACTTTAGATCTCAATATTTACAACGAAATCATCATGACGCGTGCAACCATCCCCATTGGAGAGGACATCGGCTTTTTACCCGGAACCGAAGAGGAAAAAATGACGCCCTGGATGGGGGCATTGATGGACAACCTGGAAGTGCTTACCAATGCGGAAAACAGCAACTCAACCGAATGGGAAAAAGAGAGTACCCAACAACTTATCAGTAAACGCATTAAAATCAAGTCACTTAACTTCATGCGCGGCCGCACCTTCCAGAATAAGTTTATTATTTTAGATGAGGCGCAAAACCTGACACCGAAACAGATGAAAACTCTCATCACGCGTGCGGGAGAAGGCACAAAAATCATTTGCATCGGTAACATCGGTCAGATCGACTCTCCCTACCTCAGCGAAACGACCAGCGGTTTAACCTATGTCGTGGACCGTTTCAAATCTTGGGAACATGGTGCCCACATCACCTTGCAACAAGGGGAAAGATCCAGATTGGCGCTATATGCGTCTGACTCTCTGTAACATTGACACACCTAAAAAGCACCAATAAAAAAGGCCGTATTAAACGGCCTTTTTTCTAGCTTACACTTCAATCACCTGGGATTTTTACAGCCTTACTTGTCGCCTCGATCCTTCAAGACCTCTTCAGGCAAAGCAAATCCTTGCTCAAGCGCCTTATCACGACAATAGTTAATGGCAAAATCCAGCAGTTCGCCTACCGCACGGTGACGGAACTTATGCTTTTGACGCACATGGGAGAATGGACGCACAATAGGCGGATCAAGCGGAATCGCTTTAAGTGTATTAAGACGCAACTCCTTCGAAATAGTGGTGCGCGACACAATCGCAACACCCACATCAGACTCAACCGCCATCTTGACCGCTTCCGGACTACCTAGCTCCATCACCACATTCAAATCACTGTAACTCAAACCTTGCTCGCGGATGTAATTATCTATCACCGAACGCGAACCAGAGCCCTCTTCGCGAGAGATGTAGCCATATTTTCTCATCTCCTCGATGGAAACCTTATCACGTTTAGCCAAAGGGTGATCCAAAGGACAAATCAGCTGCATTTCATCGAGACGGCAAACATCTACTTCAAGGTTCTTGTTATGGACAGGAGCCTCAACCAGACCCAAGTCAATCATATTGTTTTCGACCATAGAAACAATCGCATCGGTATTGCCGACCTGAAGTCGGATATTGACATCCTCAAACTGTTTTTTGAAGGCGCCAAGCAAACTTGGCAGCATGTATTCCGCAATGGTCGTACTGGCCCCAATCACCAAACTCCCGGTCACCTCCCCAGTCATCTCACGGACTTCACTATTCATCTTCTCATAGTGTTCCAGTATCTGATCGGCATAGTCGTAGACCACCTTGCCGGCATCGGTCAAGGTAATCTTATTGTGGGTTCGATCAAAAAGACGGGTGTTAAAGAAATCTTCGAGTTGTTTTACCTGGAAAGTCACTGCAGGCTGTGTCATGTGTAGCGTTTCAGCCGCTTTAGTAAAACTCATTACTTTCGCAACAGTGTGGAAGACTTGAAGACGTCTATCTGCCATCCGAAATTTCCTTTATGGTCTATAAAATTTATTAAACCCAGTGAATATAGGACTTTAATAAGCAAATGTCAAACTTATTGATAGCCATATAAAATTGAGACGAATTACTTATTCACCGACTTTAATCATGGAATCAATCCACCCCATCCTGAAATCATCAATTCAGAATTGAAAAATACGTTAGTAGACAAAACACTCTACGCTACCATACTGATCCATAAGCCGTTGATTATTTGGACTTCTCTTCATCAGAACACTTTATCTCAGCCTCTTGTAGCTGGGATTTGAGTGCCTGAATTTCTTTTGTCATATGTTTAATGATTTTCTCAACTTGCTCTTGGTTCTCGACAGTTTGAAGCTCAAGGCGTTCTTCCATCTTACGTACGTAATTCAAGATATCCTTCTCTTGCTGCTTTTGACCAGAACCAATCAAAAAAGCGGAGATATTCGCTGTGACCAATGAGAACAACACCACACCGAAAAGTATCAAAAAGGTTCCGAAGATACGGCCATTCTCAGACATGGGCACAACGTCACCATAGCCCACCGTGGTGACGGTAACGATGGCATACCAGATCCCGTCGACAAGATCCCGCTCTTCCAGATAAGCAAACAAACCTCCGGAAGCGACAATCAAAAAGGCGGCGCCAATAAGTATTTGCCCAAGTTTGTGGCGTTTCAAAATGGCGCTAACATCTTTGTAGAAATGGGCAAAGAAGCGCAGGAATAACACCAATCTTAAAGAACGCACGATCACCGCCCAATCGCTGCCCCAATTTATCCAAGGAAAGGCCAACAGCACAATCACCACATTCATCCAGTTCTGCCGCAGATAACGCCAGCGGTCATTCACATTAAACAAGTTCACCCCCAGTTCGGCGGCAAACACAAACCAAATAATAGTGGAAACCCAGGAAGTGTCCACATCAGAACCGGAATAAAACATCAGCAATTGGACAAAAACCGCAAACAAGGCAAGTAAAACCAAAACCTCGAACTGCCCGCCAATCCTTTTGGCACGTGCATTCTCTCGGTAATGTACGCCGGCTATCCCTAAAATGACTTTAAAATCCATAACTGTGTTTCGCTTTCTCGTTCAGGTTTAAAGGGCTCTTTTTTTAGCCAGTTCCGGCAAGGCCTCGCGACCATTCAAAGCCTGTCCCATCAGCCAATTTTTTATCGGATTTAAACGATTCGCCAACGGTAAAAAAGCCTTACGGAATTCGTTTTTGAGCAAGACATCTTGCTTGAATAGCCAGTCAAACCCTTCCATTGAGCGTTGCACCAAAGCGTTATCCCCGCGACGCCAACGTTCGTAACGACGCAGCACCGACAAGCGTCCAATAGCTTTGCCTTGCTGACGCGCTTCAGACAACACCTCCACCAAAACGGCCGCATCCAACAGGCCCAGGTTCACTCCCTGGCCAGCCTGTGGGTGAATGGTATGAGCCGAGTCACCCACCAACGCCAAGTTGGACTTAACGTAATGTTGTGCATGACGCCTGACCAATGGAAACGCACTGCGCTGCGCCACCTCGACCACACGACCGAGCTTCCAGTCGGACGCCACTCCGACTTCATGCGCAAACTCTTCATCAGACAACGAAAGCGCCCATTCCAGTTTCTCGTTTGGCAAATACCAGGCAATGGAACTGACATTATTGCCCATCGCCAGAAACGCAAATGGCCCCTCTTTGCGATAACGTTGCCAACAGGTGTCTTGATGACTGTTTTCGGTTTTCACACATCCAACTACCGCACATTGTTCATAATCGTGTGTATCCAAACCAATGTGCGCAAGCTGTCTGACCTGAGAGTGAGCGCCATCTGCGGCAATCACCAATTGAGTCTCGATTTTTCCATCGTCTTCCAAAAATAGACAGGCCTGCTGATTTTCAAACTGCATTTTTTCAATTCTGGCTTCCAGCAATATTTGAACACGATCATTTTGTGCGATCTGCTCCCAAAGAGCGGCTTGAATCACACTGTTTTCAACCGTATGCCCCAGATTGGGTTCTCCCATTTCGAGTGCCGAAAAATGCACTTCTCCCGACGATACCTCATCCCACACATGCATCGCCGTAAATGCATGGCAGCGCCGGTTTTCGATTCCTTGCCACGCCCCCAGATTTTTTAAGATATTTTCAGAGGCACGGGTTAAAGCACTTACACGAGTATGATACGGCTCTTCTGAATTCCAATCGGTGCCGATCGCCTGGCGCTCCAGCAATAAGACATCAAACCCCTGCTGGCCCAAAGCCAAAGCCGTGGCAGCGCCGACCATTCCGCCTCCAACGACCACGACATCCCACTGTCTGTCAATAGCCTCCTGTGTTGAAAGGCTCTGCTTCTTCAACGCATCTTTGCTTGATTTCATGATTGAGAACCTCCCATCGCAAACCGTGCAAAACGCTTCTTCAGGGCTGGCATAGCTTGCATCGCCATCAAACCGATGCCGCGTAAATGCCCGACCACCGGAGAAGCGTGCTGAAACACCTGAATCAAACTGTCGGTTAATCCCATCACGCTTTCATGATCGGATTTTCTTTTTTGTGCATAAGCCCGCAAGTAGGTTTCTGAACCCAAATCCTGCTGAGGTTCAAGCCCCACTAAAAAGTCATCTAGGTCGCGAATTCCTAAATTTAACCCTTGTGCCGCAACCGGATGTTGTGTATGCGAGGCGTTGCCCATAAGAACTGCACGTCCACTTTGCATTTGCGGAACGTAAGTTTCCTTCAACGGATAACACACACGTGGACTGACCTGTATATACCCTCCTAAACGCTCACCCATTTTGGAGGCAAACAGATCAATAAAGGCGTCATCATCCAATGCCATGACCTGTTCGACCTGATCTTGCGGACACACCAAAACCGCCTTGTGAAAACGCTCTTTCATCGGCAATAGGGCAACCGGACCTTCTTCGGTAAAACGCTCATAAGACCATCCGCAAGGCGCCTCCTCGGTTTCTATTTGAGCAATCACCCCAAAAGCATGGTAAGACTTCTGCTCTATACCTAAATTCAGAATTTGACGCACTTTGGAATCGGTTCCATCTGCGCCCACCATCAACTTAGCCTGAACTTGTAAGGTCTCTCCAGCTTCAGTCGTAACATTTGCCAAGACGCTGTCGTCGCCTTCTTTGAAATCGGTAAGTTTTGCCGGACAGAGCAAATGAACACGGGCTTGTGTTCTGACAGCCTGCCACAGTACCTTTCCCAAATCACTCGACTGAATGCTGTAACCCAAAGCGGGCACTCCAACTTCATCGGCATGCAATTTCGTCACCCCAAGGTAGCCCTTTTGAGACACATGAACATGTTTGATATCGGTTACAAATGGTTCCAGCGCATACCACAACTGTATCCTCTCAAGGGCTTGCCTCGAACCTTGAGAAAGCGCCAAAACCCGCCCGTCAAAAGAACCCTTGGAATTTTGCAACGCATCGTTTGGCTCATAGGCTTCGGCCAACACCACCTCAAAACCTTTTTGAGCCAAGCCCAACGCCAGCATTAAGCCAACCGGCCCTCCACCGGAAATGAATGCGTCACAATACAATGTCGGTTTTACCATTTTGCTTCTACTTAAGTTTGTTACTCGATACAGAGTTCATGTGATTTAGCTTTTGCCTGACTCTGAAGAAAGATGGGGATTATGCTCCGCCATCCAGGATTCGATCTCGGTTACCGTTCTGGGCAATCCGTAAGTCAACACCTCACAACCGCTGTCGGTCACCAGGACGTCATCTTCGATGCGAATACCGATTCCCAACCAACGTTCGTCAATCCCTTCCAGGTCCGACGAAACATACAGGCCTGGCTCAACCGTCAGCACCATTCCCGGCTCAAACTCACGCCATTCGCCTTGCTGCTTGTAGCGACCGACGTCATGTACATCCATGCCCAACCAGTGGCCCGTGCCATGCATAAAAAAGTCCTTATAGGCCTCTTCATCAATCAAATCATCGACTTCTCCGGACAACAACCCAAGCTCGACCAACCCCGCTGTCAGGATCTTGATAACCGCCTGATGAGGCGCTTGATAACTAACGCCCGGTGCAATGCAATCAATTGCCGCCCTCTGAGCCGTCAACACCAACTCATAAAGCTGTTTCTGAGCCGGTGTAAAACGCCCACTGACAGGAAAAGTCGTCGTAATGTCACCCGCATAGCCACGAAATTCCGCTCCAGCGTCCACCAGAACCAGCTGATGTTCGCCCATCTGGTCACTGTTTTCGGTATAGTGCAAAATGCAGGCATTATCGCCACTGGCGGCAATCGAATTAAACGCTACTTTTTGAGAGCCAAGACGCATGAACTCGCCCTCTAAAGCCGCCTGAAGCTGAAACTCATACTGACCGGGAAAAACATGGCGCATGGCAGCCAAATGCCCTTGCACTGAAATCTGTGCGGCTTGACGCATCAACTCTATTTCATCATCAGACTTGAACAGGCGCATCTCATGCATCAAATCATCCAAATCGACCAACTTGCTTGGCGCGGAAATACCTTTACGCACTTGTGCCTTTAACTGTGCCAGCCAAGACTCCACAGACTCCATCCACTGCCCCAGCTGACCAAAGCTGAAAAACAAGTGCTCAATGTTTTGCAACTGCTCGACAACCTGCTCATCGATCTCTTCAACACTATGAGCTAGGTCAACTTTCAACACAACCGGAGCCATCTCCACTCCAAGCCTGCGTCCCTGCCAAGTCTCTTGCTGCGGGTCTCGCGGTCGGACAAACAACATTGACCGCTCTCCCTGGTTTTTAACCAGTAAGAGCACACTGTCCGGCTCCGAAAAACCACTCAGATAAAAGAAATCGCTCTCGGCACGGAATGGAAATTCAACATCTCGGTTACGAATTTGTTCGCTCCCCGAAGCCACTAGCACAGCGCTGCTTTCCGGCAACTTGGAAAACAGATGTTCGCGGTGCTGTTGCGCCATTTCAATCATCAAATCGGCTGAATTTAAAACAGTTTTTGACATAACACTCTCAAATTTAACAGACGCGCTACGCCTAGTGGATTGTATCCGACATATCCGCTTCTTCAGGCATGATCGGAGCCGCCTGAGTCGGGTTCAAATCTTCATTCAAGGTCAGGATGCCGACCCGAACGAACTCAATCAATTCCATCAAGTCGCCTTCCTCAGTCTCACCCAACTCTTTGGCTTGTGCCAGCCCATCGATATCAATGCGCGAAATATCCCCAAAATCATGAATCAGTTCACGCACCTCTTTGGAAATTTCGGCCTCGGAATCTTGTAAACGTCCGATCAGGCCCAAACCATAAAGCACGCCTTCGCATAATTGACCCAACATGGCGGCACGCAAAACTAAATCCTGATAATCATCCGGCAAACACAGTTCCAGCTCAAAACCTGAACCGTTCAAACCATTATTGGTAGACAAGAAAAGCTCATGCAACGTTTTTAAAAACGACTCTTTAACCGACTTTGCCTGAGCTTCTTCCAAAAGCTTTCGAATCCAGACGCTCTCCTCAATATCGTTATCCCCGCAAATCAATCCGATTAACATGCCCTGCACAAAGGACGGAGACTCTAATTCGGGATAGGGTTCCAGCACCTCTTTTACTTGATCAAAATCCATTTCCAACATTCTCTTGTTAAACTCAATTTATTGGTGAATAATACCATACTTATAGGTAGAAAAAGACTCGTCGTCGGTCTCTGCAAAACCCAAATTCATCTCAATTAGGAGCCTTTGCCGTGCTAACCCTGACCTTAATGAATCACACATTTGAAATCCCATGTGAACCCGAGGAAAAAGAGGGCTTAATCGAAGCCGCAACCCTAATTGAAGACCGACTTGAACAGTTGCCGAGCCTAAAGGGCGAAAGTAAGGTACTGATGGTGGCCTTGAACTTAGCTTACGAACATCTACAGATGAAAGACCAGACCGTGCAATACACCTTGCATCTTGAAGAACAAATTGACAACACCATTCAGCAGCTGGCCAGCGACGCAAGCTCAGACCGATAAACTTTCCCAATCACTTCCGTTTATTCGCGGCCATTAAAAGAAATCATCGGAATGAGCGATATTTCTTATTTAGAGTCCACCCCATGCGGTGCTATAATGAAGCCACGGCACGGAGTCGTTGGGCATAAACCCCCTTCCGATAATTACCATATTGGGGCCAGAAACTTTGAGTGGTGAGCATCTCGTTAGCTTGCTAACCCGAGAAGCCTAAACTCTTAGCGGAGGCTGCCACCTGAACTGTTCGGTTCAGGGATTTTAGTTCAATGGTTCCGTGCTCCCCATTTCAACCCAGTGAACCTTTCTCAATGAAGCAAACGTGTCATCACACCCTCAGAAAATCACTGCGGCTAAAACGCCAACAATTGAATTTGCAGCAACAACAGCAACACGAAATTTCAGCCTGCCAACATTTACTCAACAGCCCTTACCTGAAAGAAGCCAGAAAAGTGGCCGTGTTTCTCAGCCAGGATGGCGAACTTGGAACCGATACGGTGATAGAAGCTCTGTGGCAACAACCGCAAATCGAACTTTTTTTACCTGCTTTGGAGACACAACCCGATTGGCACATGGGGTTTTCGCCTTATCGAAGCGACAGCAAAATGCAAAACAATCGCTTCAACATCCCTGAACCCGATGTTCCACTTGAAGAACATCAAAGCGGAGAAGAGATGGATTTGGTATTAATGCCTTTGGTCGGATTTGATCTCAAGGGGCATCGCTTGGGAATGGGGGGGGGATTTTATGATCGAACTTTTGCATTCAAGCTGAAAAATCCGCAAGTCAAAACGCCTTTATTAATTGGATGGGCACACGCCTGCCAGCAGGTCGAAACACTGCCCAACGAATCCTGGGATGTCCCGCTTGATGGGATTTTCACAGAAAATGGATTCATCCCTTTTACCGAGCAATAAAAACTCAAATCCATTTCAGACAGGCCTGTCGATTCTGGCCAGAAACCAAACACTCTAGAAGGTCAGTCAGCGGGTCAGAGATTCACTTTCAGAACCGAACGGCTTCTTCCTTCATTCTTGGCTTCGTATAAGGCTTTATCGGCCATCAGATAAATGGCGGTTTCATTGCGTGATTTGAGGTATTCAGTTTCCAGATAAGCGCCCACTGACAGCGTCACCACACCATAAGGCGGATTGCCGGCATGGGGCAGCTCCAAGGCGGCGATGCATTGGTGAATCCGAGCCAGAACGGGTTCGACTCCCGCTTCGGAATCGACATTTAAAATAGCACCAAACTCTTCACCGCCCAGTCTAAACAGGTAGTCCCCCGTTCTCTGGAAGCATTGATTGATTGCATCTGCGACCTTAGTCAGGGCTTCATCACCCGCCTGGTGACCATAAGTATCGTTATAACGTTTAAAGTGGTCAATATCCATCAGCACAAACAAGAACGGTAAGCGGTCACGCCGTCTTCGGTTCAGCTCACGCTCAAAAATTTCATTGTAATATCTCCGGTTATACAAACCCGTCAGTTCATCCGTTACCGATAATTCCTCAACCCGTTTTTTATCGGTAATATCATGCCTGATCGCGGTGTACCCGACAATTTCACCGAGCTCGTTAAATTCAGGACCAATCGCCGCAAACACCCAATAGGCCGAACCATCCTTACGCAGGTTTTTCAGCTCCCCTTTCCAGACATGACCGGAAGTGATGGTCTCCCACATCTTTTCATAGACATGCATCGGCGTATCGGGATGACGAATAATCGAGTGTTTTTGCCCCATCAACTCTTCTTTTGAATAGCCGGAAACATCACAAAAAGCCTGACTGGCAAAGGTGATGTTGCCATCCAGATCGGTTTTGGAGGTAATCACATTCTCATCCAGCGCATTCATATAGCGCTCCAGTTCAACTTGCTGGGCCCTGATATGCGTAATATCGCGAGTGACCATTAAGATTCGGCGTTCATCCGGCAACAGCGAAAATGAAATTTGCAATAGCGTCTTTTTGCCCGATTTGGAAACAACCAACTGCTCGACATTATCGATGAACTGTTTTTCGACCACGGCTTTCAATAGTTTGTTAGTCTGCTCAGAGGCTCTGGTGTGGGTAAAATGCTCAAACGACATGCCCAACAACTCAAAATCGCTGTAACCCAACAGCTTGGTAAACGCAGGGTTGACCGAAATAAACCGGCCATTCAGGTTTAATATCGCAATCCCTTCGCGCGTACTTCTAAAGACTGCATCCATTTTGGCATGGGATTCCGCCAACTCCTTGTTCAAACGCGTGACATTTTTAACAAAATAACGCAAGCTGAAGTCGGCCGCCAACCAGGTCATCAGCAGCAAAAACAACGCAATCAAAGCACTGGTTGACACTTCTTTATAAAACACCTTATCCATCTTATGCATATCTTTAAGCAATAAGAGCTGAATAAACGGTTTATTTTCATAGTCATTCAGATAAAGATCGTTTATCAACAGATACTTGCGGTTTTCGACTTCAACCAAAGCATCAGATTTGCGTTCTTTTCCATTACTGAAGAAAGGCTTGAACAGGTCGGGATCCTCACCCACCAGATAATAACCCTGATAGGCTTCATAAGACTCTTTACCGCGGGGCATTTTTAAGCGATTCTGCGGCACCACCATCATCACCCTGATATCCGGGAACAACGCTTTGACCACCTCTTCAAAGTGTCTTGTCTGCAAACCGAATTCAACGCTGCCGATATAACGATTCTGCTCATTAAAAACCGGCTCGATGATTCGGTAAGCGAGGCCAAAATAACCTTCTTCAAAACCCGATACAGAACTTTGATTCTTAACCGCATAATCCACCATTGGTCTCAAGCTAGCAATGTCGTCTCCGGACATACCTTCCTCGTGAACTCTAAGTAAACTGGTTCCATCGGGAGCATAAAACTGCATGCGCGTCACGCTAGGATTTTGTGTTCTGAGTATGTCGAATTTCGGCTTGGAGGCTTCAAACAAGGTTTTTGAGTCTCGCTCCTCAAAAGCCTTCATAATTCCGGGCGAAGCTAAATGGCATTTAAGACGGGTCTGGTAAAAAGAAACCTGGATTTGATTCTCATGATTAAACAGTCGCACCACCTCTTCACGAAAGGATTGGAGCTCCTGCTTGACGAACGCGCTGCTTTGTAAATATTGAATCAGAAAAAAAACGCTGATATAGAGTGCGGCCAACCCCAAAATAATCGCCAATGACTTGGCTTTGACATTCTCTAGTATTTGGAATTTCGGGATTGATCGCATGCATTACTCTATTTGAATTGACTGCAACGAACAGAAAAAAGGATTTCCTGATTCAATATCGCATTTAAAACCATTATAAACGGTCATTCAAATGACGAATAGCCAAGAGCATGAAATCCACCAAAAAAATGAGCTTTATCGGTTGATTTATAAGCACTTCTTATAATCCAGCAACCATTTGTTCGGATAGTGGGATTTTGATTTTTTTGCCTACATAAAGCTGATTGGCGTTTTTGATGCCATTGATTTTTTTCAAGGTGGAGGTGGATACATTGTAGTTACTGGCTATTTCAGAAAGCGTATCCCCCGGTTGGACTTTGTAATGCACATACAAACTCTCTCCCCAGCGTGGTTTCTGACCGTTACCTTCTACAAACTGCTGCAAGCCACGCACAATCGAAGCCGCCATTTTCAACTGAAACGTCTTATTCATGAGTTTACGCGCCTCGCTCGGATTGGAAATGAATGCGGTTTCCACCAAAAGCGACGGCATATCAATCGACTTCAACACTGCGAATTCGGCGGACTGCAATGAGTGCTTATGCATCTTGACCGACTTTTGCATCTCTTTCAAAACATGCTTGCCAAGTTTGCGGCTCGCACGAATATTCGCCTCACGAGTCAGATCACTCAAGGCAAACGCCACATCACGGTCATAACCTTTCAAGGAGATATCCTGAAGTGAGGCATTCTCGCTTTTCGCCAACAAACGCGCCATCACACTGCTGGCGCCGCCATTGGACAATACATAAACCGAACCTCCCCTGACAGACCTATCGTGAAAAGCATCGGCATGAACTGAAATAAAAATGTCAGCATCGTGTTTTTTGGCAATCTTAACGCGCTCGTGCAAAGGAATAAACACATCACGATCACGAGTCAAAACCGCGCGCATCCCTGGTTGCTGATCGATCAAACGCTTAAGTTCACGCGACATTTGCAAGGTCGCATTCTTTTCATACACATGGTTATGCCCCACGGCTCCCACATCCTTACCACCATGCCCAGGGTCAATGGCCACCACCAACATATCTTGCTTGACCAGAACTGAACTGCCTTGATCCAACAACGACTGGGTGGCTTGATTGCGTTTTACTTCGCGGGCCACTTTAAGACTCACTTGTGAAGGCTTTTCAACCAAAGGCTTGGATTTCTGCACTGAAACCAATGCCTTTTGACTGCTGGTCGCCTTGGTTAGCAAGGATTTTGAAGATTGAGTTTGAGATTTTTCTGGCGCGGCCTTAACCACTTTTGTGGATGAGGCATGAGGGCTAAGCAGATCAATGACCAGACGCTCTGCACCTGAACGGTTTTTACCCAAAGTAAAATAGTGATAATCCAAATTTTTATGCAAATCCAAAACAATGCGCAAAAGACGAGAATTTTCGGATACACGCACACGGTACAACAGGCTGTCATTGAAATGCTTATTGGAGAAGTTCAAACGGTTGTCGGTTTTTTTGAAATCAACCACGATTCGCGATGGATTATTGAGTTTGTACACTTTAAAGCTGTGGTTTTGTTTGATATCAAACACTATTCGGGTTTTGTCGGTTTTCTGGCCAACCCGCAAGTTCGCCAATTCGGCTTGCGCATAAGCAACCGACGTGCTTCCTAACAGGATCATCGCCAACCATAGCAACATTGTTTTTCTGGTAAAAATGAGTGATTTCATAACCTTATCTCACAACAAAAAGTGTATTTACCAACTTATAAACAAACAGCGTGCCAACTTGAGCGTCAAAATTCCAACAACCCCTCCAACAAACGCCTGCCAGCGTCACTGAAAGCGGTTAACTCAACCTGCCTACCCAACTGCTCATAACAAAAGTTCAACTCAATATCCGCGGCGGGTAAAAGGCCTAAGGCTTTCTGCGGCCACTCCACCAATGCGACGTAGGAACCTGACAATACGTCCCTAATAGCTAAGTACTCTAACTCTTCCGGATCGCAAAGTCTATATAAATCAAGGTGATGTATCGCAAAATTACAAGTTTTATAACTTTCCACCAGTGTATAAGTTGGACTTTTGACTTTTTGCGCGGGTAAAAAGTGTTGCACGAAGGCCCTTGAAAAGAATGATTTTCCAGCCCCAAGGTCGCCTTTCAGGTAAACCATCAGCCCCGTCTTATCAAGGTTCTGTTGTTCCACCAGGCAAGCGACGGCCTCGGCAAAACGCGTGCTTTCAGTTTCGTCTTTCAAAAAGATTAGCCGTTTGCCTGAATCTGTCTTAGAATTCGTCATTATGCAACCTCATACTCCTAACAACTTCTCACTGTCGCAAAAAATCAAACAATGGGGCCTTGATCTGGGTTTTGCCGATGTCGGCATTACCAACACCGATCTCACCGATTATGAAAGCCGGTATTTTAACTGGATAGGTGAGAACTTTCATGGCGAAATGGATTATATGGTGCGCCACGGCACCAAACGCACCCACCCCAATGAACTAGAACCCGGTACCATTTCCATCATCAGCGTACGTCTGAACTATCTGGATCTCAATGCACATTCGCCGCTTGCCCAGCTACACCATTCGGAAAACGCTTATGTATCACGTTATGCGCTGGGCAAAGACTATCATAAATTGATGCGCAAACGCCTGCAGCAACTGGCAGAAAAAATTCGTCTACACGCCCCCGAAATTAGCTATCGTGCCTTTTGCGACAGCGCACCGGTTTTGGAACGCCCCTTGGCGCAAAAAGCCGGACTCGGATTCATTGGCAAAAACAGTTTGATCATCCACCCACGGGCCGGTTCCTGGTTTTTTCTTGGCGAACTCTACACCAATCTGCCGCTTGAATCCGATTCCCCTTTTGAAAAACAAGGTTGTGGCCCCTGCACCGCCTGCATTGATGAGTGCCCGACTCAGGCGATTGTCGACAATGCGGTGGTCGACTCCCGAAAATGCATCTCCTATTTGACCATCGAACATGCTGGGGCCATTCCGGTGGAATTACGTTCCAAAATGGGCAACCGCATTTACGGCTGTGACGACTGTCAACTGGTCTGTCCGTGGAACAAATTCACCGACAACACACAGGAACTCGCCTTTCAGCCTAGGCACGAACTGGATGCGGCCAGCCTGATTGAACTCTGGAAGTGGGATGAAAAAACCTTTCTGAAACGCTTTGAAGGCTCTCCGATTAGACGCATCGGCTACCCTCAATGGAAACGCAACCTGGCTATCGCTCTGGGGAACATGCAAACTGACACACCAACACTCTCGCAGGCGGAGGCGGCACTGAGAGCTCAAACCGGAGCCATCAACCCTCTGGTGGACGAACATATCGACTGGGCTTTAAAGAACCTTGCTCTCTACAAAGCACAATCGCAAACAAACAGGCCTGCTGATTTTGAAGGAATTGAAAAAGAACCGGAAAAACAGTCTAAAAACCCCAAAATCAAGCCGTTCAAAGCCCCGAAATACTATCTTCCAAAGCCTTAAAGCCTGCCTTTCACTGAGCGCTGGACTTACAATACATCAAATACCGATCCCTGGGTTGGTGTGAACAACTTGGCGTACAGACGCGACGCATAAGTATTGGTCATACCGGCAATGTAATCGGAAATCACGCGCTGTTGTGCCTGTTCATTGGAAGCCGATTGGTATTTTAGATAGGTACTGGAAGGCAATAAAGTACTTGGGTTGGCACGCAGTGATTTAAACAGCTCCAACACGATCAACTGGCCTTTATATTCCATGCCCTTTACTTCGGGAATGGTGATGACGTTCTTAAACACAAAGGTCTTTAGAAGCTCCAGAACGGCACTCTGGCCCGTTTGCAAACGCGCCTGATACCTTAACAACGGATGCTCGAACGCCGGATTTTCATCCATATAGATGCTTTCCACCATAATGCCGACCATTTTACTGATGGCGTGTTTGCGTGCGCGTGAAGATCCGCTGAATAAACGCTCAGTCATTTCACCATCCCACAAAGCAAATTGCTTAAAGCTGGCGTGTTCCATCACCTCTTGCTGCCATTGGTCGCGCGTCACCATTTTCATGGCCACCGCGTCTTCCAAATCGTGAATACCATAAGCGATGTCATCCGCCAATTCCATAATGGTGGTATCCAGCGCCTTATATTTGGTGCGGTTATGGCAAGCTCCCTCGCAGTGCGACAACTCGGTGAACAAGGCACGGTCCGAATCGGAAAAAGGCGCCAGCACCCAATCGAACACCGCTTTTTCTTCCGAATATAAACTTTTAGGCGGATTCCAGCGATGCATCTGCAGGGTTCGAAAATCGTTGACTTCCGGTTCCAGAAGCTGTCTTTGGTAGTCCTCGTTATTGGCCACGACCTCATCATACAGAGCCGGGTATTTCATCACTCCTAAAGTGGTACGACGCGACAGATCCAATCCATTTTCAGGTGTGTACTCCCCCAGCTTGGCCAAAATCCGCAAGGTTTGCGCATTGCCTTCAAACCCGCCAAAATGGCGCATCATATAATTCAGCGCCACTTCGCCGCCGTGTCCAAAGGGTGGATGTCCCAAGTCGTGCGCCAAACAAATGGCCTCAATCAAATAGACCGATGGCAACCATTGGATATAGTCAGCCTCTTTACCAACTTGTTCGGTGCCCAATGTAATCAACTGTTCCACCAGCCCGGAACCGATTTGAGCCACCTCCATGGAATGAGTCAGGCGCGTGCGGTAAAAATCGGATTCACTCAACCCAAAAATTTGGGTTTTAGCCTGCAAACGACGAAAGGAAGCCGAATGAATAACCCTTGCCCGGTCGCGCTGATAGACGATCCTGGCTGCCCTCGCATCTTGATCTTTCAAAAAATCGGTATAACGCTGCGTCCAGACTTCATTGGGCGATAGGTTCATGCTGACTCCATTAACGGGGCTATTAAATGACGCGGTCAACGACCGGCTTTTGGCTACCATCATACGAAAAGCCTTTCAGGATGCAAGCTTGATTACTCAAGGCTAAGGCAAAAAATCGCCTGCAACCATCAATGTTCACAAAGACAGGCCTGTTCATTTTCAAACAACGGCCCAGTTTGCTGTTCAAAACTCGACACTGAAAGCCATCCACAATCACTTATCGGCACTAAAAATACATTTGTTTGAACAGCCTACGCCATTTAAAGTAGTATCTTATTGCAAACACCAATTATTGGAATCAAACTGGTTTTGGTTTCAGCCTTGATTTTCGAGCAAACCAGATGGAGTCGTAAAACATGAAGACAGCCATGCTTTTGATCATGTCATTATTAAGTTTCAGCATTTTGAGCGGCTGTGAGAATGCCGAACTCAAAACCTGCATCGACCAACAAAGCGGTTTATGGGACAGCTCCAGCAACGACCCCAATGCCAACCGGGCCTACTGGAAAGCGGTGGAAAACTGCAAAAACAAGTATGACTGATCGGATGACCGGCTCTTTGCAATGACAGCGACCCTGAACCGAACTCTGTCTCTTCCGCAAATGGTGCTCTACGGATTGGGCACAACCATTGGCGCTGGCATTTATGCCCTGGTGGGCGAACTGGCCGGCGTATCGGGTTACTTGGCCCCTCTGGCTTTTTTGGTCGCGGCTCTGCTCGCCGGCATGACCGCCCTCTCGTTTGCGGAACTCTCCGGACGTTTCCCACAAGCGGCCGGTGCAGCACTTTATGTCAAACAAGGATTCGACTCCGATCGACTGTCAACCCTGATTGGCCTCATGGTGGTCTTGGCCGGACTGGTTTCCGCTTCCGCCCTTATGAACGGCTTTGTCGGCTATCTGTCAGAGCTAATCGATCTGCCGGCACAACTCGGCATCATTATCATGGTGTTGATCATTGGTGGTTTGGCGGCATGGGGCATCGCCGAATCGGTATTTGTGGCCGCAACCATCACCTTGGTCGAAGTCGGGGGATTGCTGCTCATCATTTATAGCGGTTTGCCCAGTTTTGAAAATTGGCCTGAGCTGTCGCATCACTTTACGCCCGATTGGAACCTGAGCAGTTTGGGGCTGGTCTATTCGGGGGTGTTGTTGGCCTTTTTCGCCTTCATTGGTTTCGAAGACATGGTGGATGTCGCTGAGGAGATCAAGGACGTCAAACGCACCTTGCCTTTGGCCATCATCTTCACCTTAGGCATCACCACGGTGTTATACATCAGCATCATGCTAATCGCATTGCTTTCTTTTCCGCCTGACACCCTAGCTCAAAGTCAGGCACCCTTGGCTTTTCTATATGAATTCCACAGCGGCGAAAATGCGACCCTCATCACCTATATCGGCATATTCGCCATCATCAACGGAGCACTGATTCAAACCATTATGGCTTCCAGAGTGTTATACGGTTTAAGCAGCAGAGGACTCATTCCCAAACCTTTCAGCCGGGTCAACGCCAAAACGCACACCCCATTGCTGGCCACTCTAACCGCCAGTCTTATCGTGCTGGTGCTCGCGCTTGCGGGCAACCTGTCGACTCTGGCTGAAACCACCTCCATCATCATGCTCAGCGTGTTTGCCATCGTCAATCTCTCCTTGTGGCGCATTAAGCATCACCAACCCGCACCCTACGGCATCCTAAGCGTGCCGCGCTGGGTGCCGTTATTAGGCTTCCTATCGAGTTCCACCTTGGTTCTTTATGAGCTATTCGATTTTCTCAAAGGGGTCGCATCTTGAAATCCGCAAACGTGCCACCTCGCCCCATTCACGCATGGTTATGGGGGCTGATTTTCTTATGCATAGTCGTTTGGTCGGCTTACCAGCCCCAAGACACGCTGACTTGGTTTTTGGAAGCTTTGCCAGCGATTCTGGCGGCAATCATTTTGCTTGCCACCCGCCGACGTTACCCTTTAACCCCGCTGGCCTATCAGCTTATTTTGATCCACGCCATCATCCTATTGGTGGGTGCGCATTACACCTACGCTCAAGTTCCTCTTTTCAGCGAACTGCAAACCTGGCTGGGAAGCGAACGCAACGATTACGACAAACTCGGCCACTTTGCCCAGGGATTTGTTCCGGCTCTGGTCGCGCGGGAAATCGTGATTCGCCAACAAGTCTTTAATGGTATTCTCTGGCGTAATTTTTTTATCGTTTGTTTTGTGCTGGCGGTCAGCGCCAGTTATGAATTGATTGAATGGGGTGCGGCTCTGCTTTCAGAAGAAGCCGCTGAGGCTTTCCTGGGAACGCAGGGCTATGTCTGGGACACCCAGTCGGACATGTTCTGGGCTTTAATCGGTGCTCTGACGGCTCTGATGGCACTCAACCGTCTGCACGACGCACAACTAAAACGCCTGCATTAAGCCCAAATCACCTGCGCCAACCAAGCAGGCCTGCCGATTTTGTTTGGCAAACAAAAACTTGCCGAACAAGCATTTTCACTTAGCAACAAGTTATGGTTAAATGATGGATAGACTTTAACATCCAACGCCATGCACAAGCTTGTCTTAAAGTCATCAATCAAACGGGCGATAAAACGCCCAACGCTCAAGCCAATCCAACACCACGGAGATTCACCATGAGCCTTGCAAAAAAAATTCTAATCGGTTTCGTCAGCCTGATTGTTTTACTGGTACTGGCGATCGGCATTCTCATTGCAACGGTCGATCCTAACGACCACCGTCAGGAAATCACCCAATTCATCAGTGACAAGACCGGACGCGAGCTCACCATCGGTGACATGCAAATCTCCCTCTTCCCTCATTTGGGCTTGAGCCTGGAAAATGCAAAAATGAGCAATGCGCAAGGATTTGAGGCCAGCGATTTTGCGACGGTGGATAAAGTCAACGTGGGGGTCGCCATTTTGCCGTTATTGAAAGGGGAACTTGAAATCGATGCCTTGACCCTGCATGGACTCAACCTCAATCTGGAACGCAATGCGCAAGGCGTGACCAACTGGGATGACCTGGTGACTAAAACCGTTGGAAAAACGGAACATCACAAAGAAGAAGAGCACCACCAAAACGATTCGTTTGAAGAACTCGCCGCCTTGAGTTTCGGCGGCTTGGACATTCAGGACAGTCACATACAATGGAACGACCAGCTGAACCAGCAAACGGTTTCATTGACACCTTTTAACCTGAGTTCGGATGCCGTTACTTTTGGTGAATTTTTCAATGTCGTTTTGCAAGCCGACACCCAGATCACCAACCCAGATATGCAGACCCAAACCGACTTATCGGTGGACATCAAGATTGAACAGAATGGCCAAATCGAAATTCAAAACCTGGTGCAGCGCAATGAACTTAAAGGGGAAAACATTCCGGTCGCCAAGCTCACAACCGAACTAGACATCCCCTCTCTGAAATTCGCACTGGGGCAAACCCAAATCGATCTACCTGAACTGGTTCTGACTTACTCGGTTAAAGGCGGAAAAGATTTTGTCGCCAAAGAAATCCAAGGCAAGCTCAGTCTAACCCAGCTTAAAACCGATGTGCAAAAGCAGACCACCGGAGCGCAAACGGTGAAACTCACTTATGACATGCAGGGCTCTGAGGATTTTGCTTTGAGTCACGCCACAGGCGAGATCAATCTCCAAAACCCGGAATTCAACCTGGCTAACCAAAGCTTAAAATCCGGACGTTTCACCCTGGACGGAGAACTCAAAGGAGACACTCTGCCAAACGGCCAGGCTAACGTCTCCTTAAGCACTCAGCCGGAGCTGAACATGCAGGCGCAAACCGCCGCGCTTAAAGACATCCAGCTGCAAGCTTTGGACCTTAAAGCCTCGGGACAAGTGCAACTCAGCCAGCTGAAAACCCATCCCAAAGTAAGTTCTCAACTGGCGCTCAACGAAACCAACCTGCGTCGGCTATTGACTCAACTGGGACTAAAAATCGACGCAGTTGAGCGCATGTCAGATAAAACCACCCTTACACGCGCCTCAGCCACACTGGCGGTGGATTTTGACAGCCAATCTCAAGCGGTAAAAGTTAAAAACCTGTCAGTCAAACTGGACGACAGCGAACTCAAAGGTCAGGCCAGCTTCCAGAACTTTGAAAAGCCGGACATCGGCTTTAACCTGGCTCTTAACCAAATCAACCTAAACCGTTATCTGCCGCCCAAACCCAAACAAGCGCCAGAACCGACACCTGAAACAGAAACCGCGGATACCCCGATTACTCTGCCAACCGAACTCTTGAGAAACCTGAGCATTGATGCCAACCTCAAGGCCGGAAGCGTGACCTATGACAAGCTCAATCCCAAAAATATTGTGGCCACGGTGAAAGGTCAAGGCGGTCTGATCAATCTTAATCCGTTGAAAATGGACATCTTCAAAACTCAACTGCTGGCCTCGGCGAGCTTGGATGTACGTGGCAAACTGCCTAAATACGCCTTTAAAACCGACACCAAAAACGTCCCGGTCGGCGATGTATTGCTGGCCTTTACCGACAATGACCGCTTAAGCGGCACCGGTTCCGTCAACGCCAACATCACCACCGCTGGCGATCGTCTATCGGCCTTTAAACAGAACCTCAATGGAAGCGCTGCGGTCAACCTTAAGGACGGCGCCATCAAAGGCTTCAATCTGGCGCAATCAATCCGTCAGGCCAAAGCCAAAATCGCCGGTGAAAAAGCCGCCGGACCGACCGAGGAGTTAAAAACTGACTTCAGTTCACTGATCAGCGAAGTGCAAATCACCAACGGCGTGGTGGACACCAAAAAATTGTTGGCACAAGCACCTTATATGCGCATTAACGGACTCGGAAAAGTCAATCTGGTCAAAGAAGAGCTCGACTACCTGGTTAAAACCAAAATTGTCGCCAGTGACAAGGGTCAAGGCGGTGAAGACCTCAAGGAATTGAATGGTCTGACCATTCCGGTCAAACTCAAAGGGGCTTTAAAATCACCTAAAGTGTCGTTAGACCTGGAATCGCTGCTTGAGCAAAAAGCCAAGCAAGAAGTCGAAAAGAAAATCGAGGAGAAAAAGGAAGAGGTCCAGAAAAAACTCGAAGATGAACTCAAAAGCAATATTTTGAAAGGCTTCAAATTCTAAGACTCCGCCCTCAATTTTGTTTTATCAAAGGCCTCTATTGAGGCCTTTTTTCATTAGGCTCTATAACCGCCGCCCAACAGACCAGGCCTGCTCATTATCAAAAGCTGAAAAAGCGGTCGAAATGACTGGCATTCCTTTTGAACTGGCCTAAAATGACCCTAATAATAAAACCTAGTAGAATTCAGGTAAAATTCAGGAAAACTGACCTCAAAAACCGCATATACTCATCAACTTGGCACATCATGAATTATCAAACCGCACTCATTACCGGCGCCTCATCGGGAATCGGCAAAGCAACGGCTGAAATCTTGGCGCAGCAAGGCCTGAAACTGGTTCTGCTGGCTCGCAGAGAAGAACGATTACAGCAGCTACAGGCACAATTGGAACCTTTGACTCAATGCCACATCATCGCCTGCGATATCAATGATCATTCCAAACTCAGGCAAGCACTTGACGATTTGCCGCAAGCCTTTCAATCCATCGACATTCTGATCAACAACGCCGGTTTGGCTTTGGGTCTCAAACCCGCGCATGAAACCGATTGGAACGACTGGCAGACCATGATCGAAACCAATTGTCTTTCCTTGGCCTTCTTAAGCCGACAGCTTCTGCCCAAAATGGTGTCGGCGAATCATGGCCACATCGTCAACATCGGTTCCATTGCCGGAACCTATCACTACAAAGGCGCCAATGTGTACGGTGCAACCAAAGCCTTTGTGGAACAGTTTTCAATCAATCTAAGAAGCGACCTGCTGGGAACCGCCGTGCGCGTTACCAATATCGAGCCAGGCCTGCTCAATGAGAGTGAATTTTCTCTGGTACGTTTCAAAGGCGATGCCGAACGCGCCAGCCGTGTCTATGAGGGACTTGAACCGCTCAAATCGGAAGACGTGGCCGAATCGGTTCGTTGGGTGCTGAGCCAGCCGCCGCACGTCAACATCAACCGAATTGAACTCATGTCGATTCACCAAGCGCCTGGCGGTCCAACCACCACAGTCATCGAGGAAGAAAAGGCTAAACCACGACCACACACATGACCCAACCCCAAACTCATAAACACTTTAAATATTGTTTTTTTCACTTGAACAAGTCTTTTCACGCTGGTTTAATTAAACTTAAAAACAACCGATCGCTTTCTGATACAACTCTTTTACAAAGGCCGTCTCACCATGAAACTAAAATTATTGCTGCTTTCCCTGTTCATCCTGCTCTCGGCCTGCAGCAGCAAAGAGGCACCTCAACTCAAAATCATCGCCAACTCCTGGATTGGTTATTCGCCACTTTTTTACGCCAAAGAGAGTGGCTGGCTGGATGAACACAACATCAAACTGTCCACCGTGGTCTCGCTTGGTGAGAGCATGCACATCTATCAAACCAACCACATGCATGCCTTTACCGGTACCCAATATGAATACCGTCAAGTACTGGGACAAGAACGCTCATTGATGCCCATCATTATGTTCAACCGCTCCAAAGGCGGCGACATGGTCATGAGCAACCACAGCCTGAAGGCACTTGAGGAGAGTTCAGCGACCATTGACGTCTACCTTGAGATCAACTCGATCAACCATGTAGTTTTCAAGGACTTCATCAAAAGAAACCGCCTGGAAAACAAAACATTCAACTATATCAACAACGATCAATTACGCATTGTGTCCGAGCTTGAAAGCCTACCCAAAATCAAGCGGCCCACTATCGTTGTGACCTATGTACCTTATAACCACAAACTCAAAACACTCGGCTTTCAAACCCTAGGGTCGACTCGAAATGGGTTGGATCTTCTGGTTGTCGATGCCCTTTACACCAACAAAGAAAATTTTGCGGCTCATGAAGATCAGTTCAAAGCCTTGAAAACCATTGTGAATCGTTCACTTCAAGCCTTAAACAACGATCCTCATGAATACTACACGAAGGTCAAACCCTACCTTGAAAACAACAGCTTTGAAGAATTTCAATCAGGGTTGCAGGATATCGAATGGTTAAACCATGAACTTTCGGATGCCTTGGTAAAACGTCTCAATCAAGCTCAATTCCCCATTAGAGACCTTATGTAAATGCTATCCATTCATCGTTTCGTCATTGCGGCTTTAGTATTCATCATCCTAGTGTTTTATTCGGTGTTTGCTTATTACTACCTCAATGACCAACAACAAAAAACCAACCTGATCATTGAAAACATCCGGCATGACCTTTCCGAAACCGCCTATATCATTTCAACGGAAATGCGCACCATCGAGTCGGTAAAATCCTTCAAATCCTTTTTACACCGCAAGGTCGCCAACAACCCTTTAATCCGCGCCATGGCCGTTTCTTACGGTAATCACATCCTGCTGTCTACCGACACCTCCCTATCCAAACCGCCACCTGATAAGATTACGCTGTCAAACCTACAGAACATTTCGGCACAACAATTGATGAACAGTCAGATTTTCGAAACGAAAATCCGTTTTTTCATCCAGGATCAGCCCGCACAGTTCGAGTTATTCATCTATCTCGATAAAAATCATGTCAGCAATTATTTTGCCGAGAATCAACTCAATTTCTTATTGGTTTTCGGCTTGACTCCGCTACTGGTTTTTCTGCTCTTATGGCTAGCCCTGCGCAAATACATCACTCATCCGCTTGAACACCTAAGACAATATGCCTACTATCAATCGGAAACACCGCAACACTTCAAAATCCGCGAGCTGGAATACGTGCGATCCTCCATGGTACAGACTTTCGACCGTTTGGAGCATGAGCGTGATGAACTCTACCGGCTTGCCAGAACCGACAACTTAAGCGGGTTGGCAAACCGCAACCAGCTCAACGAAAGACTCGGCTGGCTGATTGACGAAGCCTCGCGCAACAAAACCGAATTTGCGCTGTTGTTTGTGGATTTGGATAACTTTAAAACCGTCAACGACACCCTTGGCCATGACATCGGAGATGAATTACTCAAAAACATCTCCGGAATTCTGCAGGAAGTGCTGAGAAAATACGACATCATCGCACGCGTCGGCGGTGATGAATTTGTCATAGTTTTGAGTCACTATAAAAGCATGGTTGAACTCAGCCATATCATTCAACGAGTTTTGGAGCACATCACCAGTGTCCATCTCGTCGAATCCCACCCCATCAAAATCTCCGCCAGTGCCGGTGTGGTTTTTTACCCTAAGGACGGGGTCGACATCACCTCATTGATGAAAAACGCCGACATCGCCATGTACGAAGCCAAAAGCGCCGGCAAAAACCAATTCAAATTCTTTACCGAAGCGTTACAGCAACAAGTCATTCAAGACATCGAACTCGAACAAAATATGCGGAGAGCCCTTAAGAACGGTGAATTCAGACTCTATTACCAGCCAAAAATCTCAACCCGTACCGGGGAAGTCATTGGAGCTGAAGCCTTGGTTCGCTGGATCGACCCGCACAAAGGTCTGATTCCGCCCGATGAATTTATTCCCGCCGCAGAAAAAAACGGCTTAATGGTCGATCTGGGCGACTGGATCCTGCAGGAGGCCGTTCGCCAACAAACAGCTTGGAAAGAAGCCGGCATCATTGACCTGAAAATCTCGGTCAACCTCTCTCCCGTCCAGTTTCTGGACACCCACTTCGAGAATAAATTCCAAAGTTTAATCAGCTCGGCCAGAATCAAACCCAATAAGCTCGACATCGAGATGACCGAATCGGTGTTTATGGAAGACTCACCACAAAACCTCAGGCTGCTCAACAAAATACGCAACTATGGCGTCTCGATTTCACTGGATGATTTCGGTAAAGGCTACTCTTCGCTGGCCTACCTGAAACGTTTTCCAATCAACACCTTGAAAATCGACAAATCCTTTATGGATGATTATGACACCGATTCCGGTGCGATTTTTATCGAAACCATCGTCAAAATCGCCAAAACCCTTGATTTGTCGGTCGTAGCGGAAGGAGTCGAGAACCAGGCTCAACTCGAGTATCTGCAGTCGATCGGCTGTGAAGCCTACCAGGGCTTCTATTGTGCCCCGCCACTTCCGGTTGAAAGTTTTGAACACTTTCTACAGCAGAACACCTGCTGTGTCTTGACGCCGCTTCAATAAAAAACGCGGCGAAAGCCGACAATCCGGCAACAATATCAACACGCGTTGAGCGCTTCGCATGTTAAAATACGCGCACATTTCTTTTCAGATTTAAGGTACCGCTTTGCAATGAAAACCTCTAATTTACTGTTATCCACTACCCGTGAAACCCCTTCCGATGCGGTCGTCATCAGTCACCAGCTGATGATCCGCGCCGGCATTATCCGTTCTTTAGCCGGCGGACTTTATAACTGGTTGCCGCTTGGTGTACGTGTATTACGGAAAGTAGAGGCGATCATTCGCGAAGAAATGAACCGTTCAGGCGCGCAAGAGTTGTTGATGCCGGTGGTTCAACCTCTGGAATTATGGGAAGAGTCCGGACGCCTAGCCGATTACGGTCCAGAGCTACTGCGTTTTAAAGACCGCCACCAACGCGATTTCGCTTTGGGGCCAACGCATGAGGAAATCATCACCGATTTGGTTCGCAAGGAGATTCGCAGTTACAAGCAATTGCCAATCAACTTCTATCAAATCCAGACCAAATTCCGTGACGAAATCCGTCCGCGTTTCGGCGTGATGCGTTCACGTGAATTCATCATGAAAGACGCCTACTCTTTCCATATGAATCAAGAGAGCCTGCAGCAGACCTACGACGACATGTACGATGCCTATAATCGCATCTTCACCCGTCTGGGCTTGGATTTCCGTCCGGTGCAGGCCGACACTGGGTCCATCGGCGGCGAAGGTTCACACGAATTCCACGTACTGGCCGATTCGGGCGAAGACGACATCGCTTTCTCGACCGGTTCCGATTACGCTGCCAACGTTGAATTGGCCGAGGCCTTGGCACCGCGCGGGGAACGCCCGGCACCGAGCTCTGAATTGACTAAAGTCGAAACTCCAAACAAACATTCCATCGAAGAGGTCTGCGACTTTTTACAGCTTAAGAAAAAAGTCGTCGCCAAAACCATCTTGGTCAAAGGCGCAAACGAAGAGACTCCGGTGGTTGCGCTGGTAGTGCGCGGCGATCACGAACTCAACGAAATCAAAGCCATGAAATTGGATTTAGTAGCCGAGCCGTTTGAAATGGCCAGCGACGAAGCCATCAAAGCCGCGGCGGGTTGCTCAGCCGGTTCCATCGGTCCGGTCGGTTTGGAAATCCCGGTGATTGTTGATCGTACCGCGGCCAACATGAGCGATTTTGTCTGTGGCGCCAATGAAGACGGTTTCCACTTCACCGGTGCCAACTGGGATCGCGATACCACGCCATTCTTGGTAGCTGACCTCCGTAACGTCGTCAAAGGCGACCCTAGCCCATGCGGCAACGGCAAAATCGAAATCCGCCGCGGCATCGAAGTGGGTCATATCTTTCAATTGGGCAACAAGTATTCGCGTGCCTTGAACGCCACGGTACAGAATGAAAACAGCCGCTCGCAGATTTTGGAAATGGGCTGTTACGGCATCGGCGTCACCCGCGTGGTTGCCGCTGCCATCGAACAGAACTACGACGACAAAGGCATTATCTGGCCGGAAAGCATCGCACCTTTCCAAGTGTGCATTGTTCCCATGCAAATGCACAAGTCTCCACGTGTGGCCGAAGTCGCTGAACAGCTTTACACAGAGTTGACGGAAAAAGGCATTGAAGTGTTGCTGGATGACCGTAGCGAGCGTCCAGGGGTCATGTTCTCCGACATGGATCTGATTGGTATTCCGCACCGCATCGTCATTGGAGAGCGCGGCTTGGACAAAGGCATGTTGGAATACAAAAACCGCCGTGACGAAAAATCCCAGGATGTTGCTCAAGAGGGTTTCATCGACTTTCTGATGGAGAAACTGGGCCAATAATCACTCTTTGAGCTAACGATAACAAGCGGCGTTAATGCCGCTTTTTTTATGTCGTAGAAACTGGACAGGCCTGTTCACTCATGACCCAATCACAAGTACTTTTTAGCATAGAATAAGTTAATGTAATGCCTATCAGAATCCGTTAAAATGAAAATGTTGTTCCGATCAATGTATTCAAGATTAAATCGAGGTATTTAATATGCGAACAAACATACTGATAGTAAGCCTGTTTATGTTTTTAATGGCCGGTTGTGCCAGCAATCCCAATAGTTCGCTGGCAATGCAATGCGAAAACGGCCTCGACATTGCCTATAAAGAGCTCGACTATGCCAAAGCCAACGGTTTTGATGGTACGGTCGAATACACCAAGGCGCTTAGTCTGTTAAGCGCTGCAAAAATCCAACAACAATTTGGAAAATATCCAAATTGCATCGATAAAGTTGAGCGCGCCCGCGAGTATATCAAAGCGTCACAACGTTAAGCTATAACGATTCGAACCTGGGCTAGCGAATCTTTTACGTTGCGCCCAGCCCTAAGTGAAATCACGATTGCTAACACAAAGGACGCGAGCTAGCGCTCGCTCCTGCCCCCTACCAGATCAGATCGTCAGGCACGGCAAACTTAGCATAGAAATCCCGATCTTCCTCAGACATCGACTCTTCCGCTTCGGCCAATGGAATCAACAGGGCAGCATCACGTTGTTCGACTTTTTCAGCGGCTTCTCGTGACAACAGCACATAAGCATTATTAAAAGAGACAATGCGTATCTCGCCGTTCACCAGTTTTTGACGGGTCTGTTTATTGACCTGAAGGCTTTTGACTTTTTTCTCATCCGCAAAGTGGTAAGTCAACTCTCCTTCATATCCGCGCAGGCGATTGGATTCAATCAATTGACGCAAAGCCGCTTGTTCGGCCTTTTGCTGCTGAGCTTGTTCACGCTCCAGATTCAACTGGCGATCGCGTTCTGCTTTCTTACGGGCGGCTTCGGCTGCAAGCTTGGCGGCCTCACTCTCGGCCTGATCGCCCCTTTTGCCTTTGCTTTTTTTGGTTTGCTGGTATTTCGCCTTCTTGGCCTGCTTGGCTTTTTGCTCGTTAATCAGGCCGGCTTTTTTAAGCTGGTCAAATAGGTTTCCTGCCATATCTTGTGCCCGTTCATTTAATGTGGTCTTATTCTACCGCATTCAACCAAGTCCAAAACAACAAAGCGTTAAGATTGAAGCCACGACTCGCAAAGCCATTATGCGTTTAAAGCGAACTGTGCTTTAATAAAAAAAACAATTAACAATCCCATAACAATTTCATCACAACCAATACCAACTATGCTTCATCCCGATTCACGCGCCAAAGCGCACCACATTCTGCTTGAAAATCAACAGGCCTGCCTGGATTTGAAACCTCTGATTCATAACCTGGAAGATTTCATGGCGCTTGCAAAACAGCATTCTCTGTGTCCGTCTGCCAAAATCGGCGGCGATTTGGGATTGACCAAACCCGGTGTCATCGTCAGTGAATTGGAAAAAGCGATTTTCGAAGCACCAATGGAAAGCGTCGTCGGCCCCATCAAAAGCGTGCACGGCTACCATTTGCTATGGATTAAAAAACGACATTTCGGTGACTCCAGCCGTTAATCTCAGAGAACTCTTTAAAAAAATCCCGGTCGTTATCACAAGGAAAATCAACGTCTTTTGATAAAATGGCTTATACTCTCTGCCCTTTTCCGTTTCCCTTTTACTTTGAGAACCCTATGAGAAAAACCTTTACCTTGACCCATGAAAAAATCGCCCCGGCCAGACGGGTAGAAGCCATCAAACACGAGGTTAAGAAATACATCAAAAGAGAGCGCAACAAAGCCTTGCCTAAAAGCGCCGACTTCTGGGATTTCGACTGCCGCTTCGGGAGCGACAAGGAAAGCAGTGTCGTGATTCATGTGGCCGAAATCGACCAGCACATCAATCAGGCCGAAACGGATAATCTGCAGAGCTTCTACTTGGAAATTCTCGCTAAGCCAGGAGTTCGTGTGGCAAGACCCCAAGAAGACAAGCCTGAACCAGAAGCAGAATTTGAATGAAGCCTGCCCAATAAAAAAAGCGGCTTTTACGGCCGCTTTTTTTATTGGGCTAATGCCTAAACCTTACCACTTCTTCTCAAAAAGCGATGAAGCAGTCTCTCGACACCTAATGCAACCAGGCCCACAATCAAGCCGATCAACAATTCGGCAAGCAGTATTGGCATGAACTCAATGGCATGATGCACCGCTTCAAGATTGTGGACAAAAATTCCCCCGCCTACCAGCAACATCGCCAGGGTACCGACCACCGAAAGCAGACGGATGATTTTGGGCAAGGATAGAATCAATCCACGACCGGTTTGCTCGGCAAGCAAGCGTTTGAAACCTTGATGTTTTTCGGAAAATTGCAAAAGTCCTAGGCCGACATCGTCCATTCGCACCAACAAAGCGACGATTCCGTAAACCCCAACGGTAGCCAGCAGAGCCACAAAAGTCACGGCGACAATCTGAATCGGCAGCGTCTGCTCGGAGACCGAACTGAGCGCCAAAATCACAATCTCAATGGACAAAATGAAGTCCATGAAAATCGCGGATTTTATCTTGTCGCTTTCTTGTTCAAGAATCTCGGTTTTGCTGTGAACGGTTTCGGCAACGGGTCTTGACTTGCTTGGATGAAACAGAAACTCATACACCTTGTGCGCCCCTTCAAAACTCAAGTAGACGCCCCCCAACAGTAATATCGGCTTTATCAACCAAGGTGCAAAAGCGCTCAATAAAAACGCAATCGGCAAAATGATCAGCTTGTTCTTAAATGACCCCTGAGTAATCGCCCACAAAACGGGGAGCTCTCTGGAAGCTTTGAAGCCGGACGCCCTTTCGGCCCCGACCGCTAGATCATCTCCCAATACTCCGGCGGTTTTCTTGACCGCGACTTTCGACATGGTGGCGGCATCGTCGAATAAGGTCGCAATATCATCCAGGATGACAAAAATCCCTGAAGCCATGACGTCTTTCCTTATCACGTTTGATGACTGGTTATCATCAGGCTTTTCAGTCCCACAATCAACCTCAGCATACCCGCAGCCTGAAACGCAATTAAAAATCTGGGTTGATGCCGGCCTAAGCCGGACTGAACGAACAATTGAAATTATGCTACGCTTGAGACCACCGATCAATTTTAAATGAAGTTTACAAAGTGACTATCAATCCGTTCAAATGGCTGAAGCGTCTGCTGATCCGTAGCACCCTGATTCAGCACCCCATCCCCCGTGGTATTTGGCATTCGCTGATGCATCAAGCGCGGATTTTCAAGGGCTTGAATTCAGTGGAAAAAGCCCATTTGCGCGAACTCAGCGTGCTGTTTTTGCAAAACAAAAATTTCATCGGTGCCCAACAATTGCAGGTGACCGAGGAAATGAAGGTGGCCGTGGCCGCACAAGCCTGTTTACCGATTCTTAAATTAGGTCTGGATTATTACGACGGCTGGCACGATATCATACTGTATCCTGCGACATTCAAGGTCAAACGTAGAGTGACCGACGCCATCGGTCTGGTGTCTGAGCAGGAACAACTTTTGGGCGGGGAGGCCTGGTCAACCGGGCCGGTGATTGTTTCATGGGAGCAGGTCAAGGCCAACCTGGTTGAACCGAAAAGAGGACACAATGTGGTGATACACGAATTTGCCCACAAATTGGACATGCTTAACGGTGTGGCCAACGGCCTGCCTCCACTGCATTCCGGCATGATTCGAAAAGAGTGGACAGAGGCTTTCAATTCAGCCTTTTCACACCTGCAATTTCAGACCGAGCATGGCTTGCGCCCCGACATAGATCCCTATGCGGCAACTTCTGCGGCAGAGTTCTTTGCGGTGTGCAGCGAATACTTCTTCAGGGCGCCGAATCAACTATTCAAGAAGTTTCCTGAGGTTTACCAAGCCTTAAGCCTTTTCTACCGCCAAAACCCGCTAAGGCGGCTGACAGAATAAACTGGATCGGGTTGCGCCCTGCCGGACAGCAGGGCTGGAAAACCTTACAACTGAACTCACTCCACCAGATAATCCATCAAAACGATATACATCCTTTCCAAGACTTTAATGTTTTGCTGTGTTATTTGATGATCACAATCGGGATGCTGCAAAGCCTCCTGATTGAGCTTCCATAGACGCTTGCAAGTTTGCAGGGTCACCCTTAATTCATAGGGCGTTGGATTTCCGGATTCCGCCCAATCGCCGGGCATCATATCCAACTCTCTGGAATGAAACTCCACCACCTTTCCCGAATCGGATGGAACTGTGTGCAAAACGGACTCTACGGATTCCAATCCACTGGTCATCTTAGGCTGTAAACTCGATACCGTTGCCATTGGCCTTCTCCCTGATCAAACGTAATAAAACGAAAACGGTGCTAAAGACCTTGTTTATGAATTACAGTATAAAGACCAAGTAAATTACTAGGAAATAAAACATTTGAATACACACATTAATCAAAACCTATACATAAGGTATCACAACCTTTCAAGTCCCCCTCCATTTAAGCTATTTAACGGCAGCATCGAAAACCATTTAAAAACATAAAACCCTTCAGAAGCGCTATAATTCTTCTATCCAAAAATCAGGGAAATACAATGGGAATTCAATGGTATCCGGGGCACATGCACAAAGCCCAAAAAGAAGTACGCGAAATCTTCAACCAGGTTGATGTATTTATCGAAGTACTGGATGCCCGCATACCTTTCAGCAGTCAAAACCCGCTGATTGAAGAGATTCGCAAAGACAAACCAACCATCAAAATCCTTAACAAGACGGATCTTGCCGATCCTGAAAAAACACAGGTCTGGCAGGAATTTTGGGAACGGGAACAGAGCGTGCAGACTCTGGCGTTTAATGCCCAACAATCCGACAAACGCGAGCAGGTTCTCAAACTCATCAAACAGATGGCGCCTGAAAAAGCCGATACGGTAAAAACCATTCACGCCTTGATTATCGGCATTCCCAATGTCGGCAAATCCACCTTGATCAACAGCATTACCGGACGCACCATCGCCAAAACCGGTAACGAACCGGCGGTGACTAAAAACCAGCAACGCATCAAGCTGGAAGACAACATTACCCTGATCGACACCCCGGGCATGCTATGGCCCAACATCGAAAACGAAAACAGCGGTTACCGCTTGGCCATCACCGGCGGCATCAAAGAGACCGCTTTTGAACTGCCTGACATCGCCTCTTACGCGGCGGAATACCTGATGCAAGCCTATCCGGAACCACTCAAAGCCCGCTTTGAATTGGACGAGCTGCCGCATAGCGACATCGAGTTTCTGGAAGCCATCGGCCGCAAGCGAGGATGTTTGCGTTCCGGCGGCCAGGTCGATCTGGACAAGATTTCACGGATTTTGATTATGGAGTACCGCGACCATAAACTCGGCGGCATCACCTTGGAAACGCCGGAAATGATGCAACAGGAACTCAAACAGGTCGAACTTTTGCGCCAGCAAAAAGAAGACAAGAAAAAAGCACGCGAAGCCGATAAGAAAGCGCGTCGCGCACGCCGTAAACGCAATGCTTAAAGTTGTTTAATCGCTCTGTTCTCGAGACTTTACCTCTCATTTTTTTGGACAGGCCTGCTCATTTTTATCTTTTCTTTTTGATTTGAATCAATAAAGGTAATATTGATTACACTTAATCTAGACTGGTTTTTTCTCTGCGTGATATGATGAATCTTCGTAAATTTATCATCGCAAGGATTGATAAAATGCCCGTTTCGTCCAATGATCAAGACCTTAAAACTCAAATACTTAATGCTCAGCCCAAGAAATCTTCAATCCGTCGCTGGGGGATTCCTCTAGTCATTCTTTCACTTCTTGGCGGCTCGCTTTGGTATTTCCTGCAAGGCCCGTCCAGCCATAATGGGGAATTCAACTACCAAACGGAGAAAACCTTTAAAGGCGACCTGACAGTGAAAGTCACGGCAACCGGAACCTTGCAACCACTGGATAGTGTCGAAATGAGCTCGGAGACGTCCGGAACGGTCAAGCAAGTATTTGTCGAGGAAAATGATCTGGTCAAAATGGGACAGGTTCTGCTTAAACTGGACACCACCACACTGGAAGCGCAGGTGGCACAGGCGAAAGCGAATGTCGAAGTTTCCAAAGCACAGGTTAAACAAACTGAAATCGCGCTATCCGAAGCCAAAACCACCTTTGAGCGCAAAGAGAAGCTCCTGCCCAGCCGGTTCGTTTCCGAAGAGGAACTGAACAACGCCAGATCAGCCTACCTGAAAGCCGAAGCCGATTTGGAATCCAGTCAAGCGCAACTTTTGCAGGTCAAAGCGACATTGGCCCTGCAACAGGATAAACTGCGCAAAGCCACCATCCACTCACCCTTTGATGGCGTGGTCCTGTCACGTGAAATCGACCCCGGGCAAACCGTAGCCGCCTCTTTGCAGGCACCGGTTCTATTCACTTTGGCAAGAAACCTGACCCAGATGGAACTCTTGCTGGACATTGATGAAGCCGACATCGGATCAGTCAAGGCCGGTCAGCAGGCAACCTTTACCGTGGATGCCTATCCCAACGAAAGCTTTACCGCCACCATTACCAAAGTGCATTTGGCTTCGGAAACGGTTGACGGCGTGGTCACATATCAAGCCCGTCTGATTGTAGACAATCCGGACGGCAGACTGCGCCCCGGCATGACGTCGACCGCCGACATTACCATCGTCGGAGTCAAAGATAGCCTCTTGGTGACAAAGGCTGCCTTGCGTTTCGAACCCCCAGTCGATGCCAGCGAAAGCTCCGGCAGTGTACTCAATCAGCTCATGCCTAGACCACCGATGCAGGCCAAAAAGAAAAAAGCCAACCATAATGTACCCCACGTTTGGGTTCTGCAAAACAACCAGCCAGTGATAGTTGAGGTCACCACGGGACTGACCGACGGTGTGAATACCCAAATTTTAAGTGGCCTTGAGCTCGGACAGGCCGTCATCATTGATACTTTTAACGAGAAGAAATGATGAACCAGCCTCTGATCGAATTCCGGCAGATCGTCAAAACCTACGGCACAGGGCTGGCTCAATCCACCGTGCTCAATGGCATTGACCTAAAGATTCAGGAAGGCGAATTTATCGCCATCATGGGTCACTCCGGTTCGGGAAAATCAACCGCACTCAATATTCTTGGCTGTCTGGACACGCCTACTTCCGGCCATTACCTGTTTGACGGCATGCAGGTTGAAAGCATGACAACCGGTCAACGGGCTCTATTACGCCGTTACTACCTCGGATTCGTCTTTCAGGGCTTCAACCTGCTTAACCGCACCTCGGCACTGGAGAATGTGGAACTGCCTTTGATCTACCGGGGCATGTCGAGCAAACAACGCCACGAATTGGCCATGGACGCATTGAAAACCGTCGGTTTGGAAGACTATGTCGATCACACGCCGGGAGAACTATCCGGGGGCCAACAGCAACGTGTTGCGATTGCTCGCGCCATTGTCACTCAACCCAAAGTGCTTTTGGCGGATGAACCTACCGGGAACCTCGACACTGCGCGTTCGCTTGAAATCATGGAGATTCTTTCCAACCTTAACCAGAAAGGCATCACCATTATTATGGTCACCCATGAAGAAGATATGGCCGCCTACGCGGACCGCCATATTCTGTTTAAGGACGGGCAAATCGTTTCCAAAGAGGAGTCCGGCCTATGATCTGGAATGCCCTGACACTCGCCATACGCGAAATACGCCGTAACCTGATGCGTTCCTTCCTGACGGTGCTGGGCATCGTCATCGGCGTGGCCTCGGTCATTACTATGGTCACATTGGGAAGCGGCGCAACCTTGCAGGTGACCCAAGATGTGGCCAGCCTGGGCTCCAATCTACTCAGCATCCGTCCGGGGCAACGAATGAGCATGGGGGTCCGCAGCAGCGCCGCCGCTTTCAAACTCGACGATGCGCTGGCCATTCAACGTGACATCCGTGGCGTAAAAGCGGTCGCCCCCATGTCGAGTGCGGCTGCGACCATCATTTACAGCAACGAGAACTGGTCGACCACCTTACACGGAACCACAACGGACTACTTTACCGTGCGCGAATGGGATACGGAATTAGGCAGAACCTTTACCGAGACAGAAGTCCGCGCTGGAAGAGCGCTGTGCGTCATAGGCACAACCATTCAGGAAGAGTTGTTTGGCACACTCAATCCGGTTGGCAGCAAAATCCGTTTCAACAAAATGGCTTGCCAGGTTATCGGCGTGCTCGAATCAAAGGGACAAAGCAGCTTCGGATCGGATCAAGATGACTTAATCCTGATGCCGTTAAAAACCTTTCAACGTCGCATCAGCGGCAATACCGACGTCGGTCGTATTCAGGTCGCGATACAGGAAGGCCTCGATACAGCCGACTACCAAACTAAAATCGAATCTTTGATGAGGGAGCGACGGCATTTATCTGACAATGAAGAAAACGACTTCTCGATTATGGATATGAAAGAGATCGCCAGCATGCTGAGCAACATCACCAAAGTGCTGACGATGTTGCTGGGAGCGGTGGCTGCGGTCAGCCTGCTGGTTGGGGGAATCGGCATCATGAACATTATGCTCGTTTCGGTGACCGAACGCACCCGCGAAATCGGGATTAGACTGGCAATCGGCGCTTTGGAAAAAGAGGTGTTGTTGCAGTTTTTGGTGGAATCGATCGTATTGTCTTCTTTTGGAGGGCTGTTTGGAATTTTATTGGCCATATTCGCGTCTTATGGACTCTCCGTTCTCATGTCGATTCCGTTAGTGTTTAACCCTCTTATTATTCTGCTGGCTTTTGCGTTCTCTGCTCTGATTGGAGTGATATTTGGCTATTTCCCTGCTCGCAAAGCCGCAAGGCTTGACCCGATTGTGGCTTTGAGGCATGAGTGAGCTTGCATCGTCTTGCAATCATCAACCCGTCCAACATCTAGACGCATTAAATATTGATTTAAAACAACATTTCATCAAAAAGCGCAAACATGGTGACCGCCTGGATTGACAATTCTAGTGGTCATTTTTAAGCTTGAACTGTGTATTTTAGATTTAACAAAGGTGGTCACGCTATGGCAATGCAAGTTCCAATCGAAAATCGAGAAACCGCTGGCAAAGCTTTAGCAGAACAGCTGCTGCACTACCGCAACCGCAAGGATGTCATTGTACTTGCGTTGCCACGTGGTGGCGTCCCCGTCGCTTTTGAAATAGCCCGCGCTTTAAAAGTGAACTTAGATCTTCTCCTGGTTCGAAAATTAGGGACGCCGAGTTTCCCGGAATTGGCCATGGGAGCGATTGCCAGTGGAGACATCAAAGTGCTCAATCCTCAGGTTATTCAAGCCTATGCGATCACCCAGACGCAAGTCGAGGAAGTCGAAGCCAAGGAGCGTGCCGAACTGCATCGCCGTCAACACGCCTACCGAGGACAAAAGCCTGTGCCAAATCTGACTGACCAGATAGTCGTCATTGTCGACGATGGCTTGGCCACAGGAGCAACCATGCACGCCGCGATTGATGCGGTACGCCTGCAATCCCCCCAAAAAATCGTTGTCGCGGTTCCGGTAGCCCCACCTGAAACCATTGATGCGTTACGTGACAGTGTAGACGAAGTTGTCTGCCCCATTCAGCCACACCAATTCTCATCCATTGGTCAATGGTATCAATCTTTTTCACAAGTCAGTGACGAGGAAGTCACGCAACTGCTCAATTTAGCATGGAGTGCAGCATGAATGCCTATCGGCTTCAAAACGGAACCCCTCAAAACCTCTCTGTGAATGCAGGCAATGTCGTACTCGACGGTGTGTTGACATGGCCGCAAAACGCAACCGGTCTAGTGGTATTTGTGCACGGCAGCGGGAGCAGCCGATTCAGCCCGCGAAACCAATATGTTGCCCAATTGCTGAATTCCGCAGGCTTGGCAACCCTGCTGTTTGACTTGCTGACTGCAGAAGAAAACCGGGTGGACGAGTTTACCCGTGAATACCGCTTTGACATTGACTTACTTACCCAAAGAACCATTGCCACTGTTGACTGGTTGAGTGAACACTCGGAACTGAGCAAACTCTCAATCGGCTTGTTTGGCGCCAGTACCGGAGCCGCCGCTGCACTGAATACCGCCAAATCCCGACCAAACGAAATTGAATGCGTGGTGTCACGGGGCGGTCGTCCCGATTTGGCGATGGCCTCTCTTCCGGAGGTTCTGGCACCGACATTGCTGATTGTTGGAGGACTTGACCGGGAGGTCTTGGAGTTGAATCAACTTGCCCAAAATGCAATGCAAGCGACCGATTGTGAATTGCAGGTGGTTGAAGGGGCGACCCATCTGTTTGAGGAAGCAGGCACACTAGAGACGGCCGCCTTAGCCGCAAAAGCTTGGTTTATCAAACACTTGTAGAAAATCACTGTCTGCCCTGAAATGCGGTTTGAAATACAATCGCCGAAGCACTTGAAACTTAACAGACAGGCGCCTGCCGATTCTGTAAAAGCAAAATCTGAGTGTGCTATCCTTCTTTTAGATAACGTTCTGCAACCTTTAGCGCTTCTTCGGCATTCATGCCCTGATGCATGAAATCATAAGCGATCTGCTGCTGTTCCGTTAAGAAGCGGTTCTCAAAATCGGCAATCATGGTTTTCCAGGCCTGACGGTCTTGTGACTGATCCGGCGTATGCGCCAATAATTTCGCCAACATGCCCAATGCCACCGTGGTTTCCGTCATCTCTTGATAGGCTTCGGAAAAACGCTCAAATTGACGGCCCAGCTCGCTTTTCAGAGACTCGCCCTGCAAATTGCTCAAGCATTGCTGCATATCATCCAACAAAGCTTCGCCCAGTTGGCGGCCCGACTGCATCTGCGACACCGCCAGATTCAAGGCTATGCCGGCTTCCTGATAATCCGCTTGATCAGTCGACAAAGGCGAACCGTCTTCGACGAAGTTAAATTCGGAAATGTGACTGTCCTGCATGGAAATCAACGCACTGTTGGCATCCGACATGACAATACGATGATGGGCAAGCAACTGGGAACTCGTCACCTGTGCGATGTGGCAGCCACAAAGATATTCACCGCCATCTTCACGTTGATGCACGATTTCAACCCCTTCCAAGCAGTAGGTTTCATCGGTATGGATATTCTTGATGCGCAGGCTTAACAACTGCTGGGGAAAAAACAGGTCGGGTTGCTGCACCCAAAAACTCAACCCCGTCAGATTGACGTCATGGCCTTCAAACGGCTCCGCAAACCGATGGTCTTCGTAATCAGTGACCAGAAATTCACGCGAAAAACGCGAGGACTGTCGTTGTTCCAAATCTAACTGAATCACAGTCTTCCCCTTCAGGTCACTTGGATTTAAAGCCCAATGCAATGCATTCCGATTCCGGCAACCAGCCAAGGCAACTTCTTACCTTCAGTGACTGGTAATTACGCACAATCGGCATCACCGTCAACAGACCCCATAGAATTTGATACCAGTGCCAGCCAATTGCAGAAGGCTGCTTTGCCCACCAAAGGTTATTGACGCCAAAGTGCTTGGTTTTGAAGAGCAAATGCAGCGCCAAACGCCAGTACTTGAAACCATATTGGATACGGGTCGATAACATATCTTGTTCCTGCTTAAATGAAAAGTCTTCCTCAGCCCCCAACAAAATGGACACCCTGGTTGAACACTAGTGTAATCTCAAATCAAATACACTGCCAGAGTCTTACTGTTTTTCCAGCTCTATCATCGGCGTGTTTTCTTTGTAAACCGTGCTACCAAGAGGGGCGTGAATTCGCACCACCTTAGCGGCATAAGGTGCCCGAACGGTATAGTATTTTGACCAGGCCTGTGCCATTTTCAACTCGGCTTTGGCTTTGGCTAAACTCGATTTAGCCAAATCATGCTGCAATTGCGCCGCGTCCAAGGTACGTTTGGAAGTGACCGTACGGTCATACAAATCCAAGCCCTGTTCCAACTCGATTTTGGCGTCATTGTATTGCGCCTGCTTCAGCGCCACTTCCGCTTTCAGGTAGTCTAATTTAGCCTGATACAGCTGTTGATCGACTCTAAGCAGCACGCTGCCTTGCTTGACACTCTGTCCCTCTTCCACATTAATCTGAGTGATTTGCCCCGCAACCAAGGATCCGATAGTAGCGGTCTGCGCTTGCGCCTGAAGTGGCAATAACCCCAAGCAAACGCCTAAGGTCAAAGCGCCAAGCATGGTTCGGTAAGTGTGACTGAATCGATTTAAGATCATGATGGATTTCCTTGCTTTGGCTTAGAAACAGCCGGTTGAGTATCTTCAGAAACGGCCTCGGATGGAGATGAAGTCAGGCGACTCTCTCCTGTCAGATAATCCAGCTTCGCCCATAACATGGCTTGCTTGAACTGCCAGGCCACCTGATTGTAATTGGCTTCAGAAAGTCGAACCATAGAGTCGCCGATATCGGTCGCGGTTTCGTTTTCATAAAGTGCACGGCTGTAATCGAGATACAAGTCTGCGTAATCTCCAAACACCAAATTCTGCTGTTTTTCAGCCTGCAACATTTTGATTTGGAAATATAGTTCGGCGACTTCATCCCTCAGAGCCTGTTGCAAAAGTCGAGTTTGAGCCTTAAGCTCTTCAAGTTCGGCTTTGGCTTCACTGACTTTGGCGGCCGTCAGACCACCATCATATAAAGGAATGTCCAACGTGAGGCCCACCTGCCAATTGCCCTCGCGGATCTCAGGGTAACTCGACAACTTTCCGGCCCATGCATCCAACGAGAGATTGGGTTTATTTCCAGCCTGTTGACTTTGCAAAGCCAACTGCGCGCCTTGCATGCGTTGTTTGAGTGCAGTTAACCGACTGTTATTATCCAACACCCGCTGCTGTAAGACTTCCAGTTTTAGATCTTCGGTTTCGCGTTGAGAGTAGTTTTCCAGCTTTGGAAAGCTCAATTCATCGGGTCGGGCCTTAGGTAAATCCAGAAGGTTCGCCAAGGTGAGTCGTGTTTGCAACTGGTTATATTCAGAGCGTGTGCGTTTCACCATAATACGTTCATACTCGCTTTCCATCTGCAGGTACTCGACATCGGAAATGCGCTCGAGCTCCAATCGATCTTTAGCCTTATCCAAACCCACGTAAGCAACGGCCATGGCTTCGTTGTCGATTCGATATTGAAAATCCGCCAACAGCACATTGAAAAAACTCTGCATGATCTCGAGCTTCATTCTTTGTTCGGCATCGGCATAAAGAATGGTTTGTGCCTGCTGCTTGGCACCGAGTGCATCGACCAGATTCTGATTACGGTCGAAATCGTACAACGACTTCTGCACGTGCAAAGCCGCCAGATGGTAATCCTCATCCTTTTCGGCATATTCACGCCAAGCCAGACGCCCGACAAGATCGAGTTTGAAATTGTCTGCGGCATCCTGCGAAGCCCGTTGTGCTTGAAGCTTGTCAAGCAGAGCCTGCTGGGAACTTAGTTGAGGGTGCTCTGTCAGAGGCAACGACAGGACATAATCCAAAGTCAGTGGATTTGGCAGAGTGGCCGCATTGGCCACCGATGATGAACAGAAAGGCAGGCTCACAACCAATCCTGCCTGCAGCAGTGCACTTTTTAAAGACGCGCGCCAGGAAGGCTTCATTGGATAGACGTTACTCACGAGCCGCTCGCTTCTGCTGACGTTTGTATTTGGTGAACGACATCTGCTCATAAGCTCCGTCCACGACGTAATCGGCCAACCACTTGAACTCTTCCTTGGTGCGTGTCGGCCCGGTGTACTTGAGAATCGGCTTGCCATCCAGATCAAAAATCATCATCACCGGCGTTGCACGCACCCGGTATTTTTTCTCGGACATGTCTTGTGCGGTTGAAACGGTGCCATCAAAATCGGTGACCTCATTGCTGCCTTCGATGTCCACTTCAAACGTTAAAAAGTGTTTTTTAAACAATTTGATCACGTCGGGTTCGGTCATGATGGTCGTGCGCATACGATGGCAGAACGGGCACTCTTCCATGTGAAAAAAGATGAAAATGCCTTGTTTGCCGTTCTCTTTGGCCACCTCAAGTTCTTCTTGATAATTGCCAAACGATTCATCAAAAAAACTGGCGGCTTGCACCCAGGCTGAAAAACTCAAACTGCCGACGGTTACCGCCGCCAACAACCAAACTTTAAACACTTTTTTCACCTTACGCTCCTTATTTGATTGCAGTGTGCGTATTGAACCCGCGCTACTGATTCTGTTTTTCGCTGAAACGTTGAATAAACTCTTCCAGCATTTTCTGATCGACCATTCCGGTTCTCGCTGCCACCACCGTTCCATCCGGTGCCACCATATAGGTGGTCGGCAGTCCCTGTAATTTCCCTAAAGGGGTGGTTCGACCATCGACCTTCTGCTTAAAACGAACAATCGGATAATTGATCATTTGCGACTCGGCGAAGGCTTTGACTTTAGCCGGGTCATTGTCTTCGTAGTTCACCCCAATGACAATCGCGTCCTTGTCCTTATGGGCTTCATGAAACATCACCAAATCAGGGATTTCCACCAAACACGGAGGACACCAGGTGGCCCAAAGGTTCAAAATAACCCACTTGCCTTTATAGTCGGATAACAACGAGGCTTTGCCATCCAAATCGACCAGTTCAATGGGTTCACTCGGTGGCTCTGCGAAGGCTGACGAAGCCATGCCCATCATAACAAAGACCGAGAAAATACGTAACATTCTCAGCGTATTGATTTGACCTTTTTTTAGTGAATACCTCATAGCTTGCATGCTGTTCCTTTTTAGATAATTTGAAAAATTCGATTCCATTTGAACAGGCCTGTCGATGACAACTTAAACCCGCCACTTGAACAACGAAACCGAGAAAATACGACTGATTTAAATCAACTGTGTCCTAACACCTTTTTGACAAACGGCAGAGTCAGACGACGTTTTTCAACCAAGGTTGCCTGCTCCAACATCTTAAGCACCGCCAATAGCTCCTGAAGATCGCTGGAAAACTGCTTGACCAGATAATTTCCAACTTCAACCGGGAGTTCAAAGCCCAGACGTTTAGCGTGGCGCTGCAAGGCCATGATGACCTCCTCTTTCTCATGCAAGACCGACAATTTGATAGGCAAAACATTCATCAATGCTTTGGTTAATTCAGGCGTCACCAAAGACCAGTCCAAAACCGGTTGTTCGCCGGCCAAAATCACATTATGGCCCTGTACGCTCGACTTCGTCAACAGATTGGCCAAAGCCAATTCCCACTTGGGCTGGCCGATAATCTTATCCATATCATCCAAGCAAACCAAGGGAGTCTGCTCCAGCCCGATCAATACATCCGGAATCAAAGGCAAACCCGCGTCCTGCATCGGCAAATACACACTGGCGCGCCCTTTTTCGGTGACATAACGGCATGCGGCCTGCAACAGATGCGTTTTACCCGCTCCACTTTCCGCATACAAATAAAAGGCACCACCTTTGGCCTGTTTAAGCGCCGACTGCAAGGCGTTTAAAGCCACCGCCAACGACTCTTGCTCGGTCACGAAGGTCTCAAAGCAAGCATCATCCCTTAAGCCAATTTTCAGAGGCATCTGTACAAACATCTAGCGCTCCTCTCTTAAATTGGTTTCATATTCTTTGGACAGATCGATCAACTGCGTCTCCGGCCGTTCGGCCAAACCGCGCAATTTCAATTCCACCTTGCCTGTCAAGGCGCTTTCAGAAAGCAAGCGCGCGTTGTCTATACGGCTGAACAAAGCCACCAAAGATTCGTATCGGCCTTGATAAACAACCTCAAACTCAGCTCTTTGTCCCTTGATTGAGTTCAATGAGACTTGATGAATGGTGGGTTTCTGAGCCACTAAATAGGATTCGAGTTCAATCAACTGTTCGGCACTGGCAACCTGGTTGATCCCCAGGGTTGCGACGCCCAATACGCTTGCGTTTTGACGATAACCATAGGAGTAATTAGCCATCAAGCGATCAAACATAGCCTCCATCAAAGCAGGCAATTGCGCTCCCTGCTGCTGCCCGGAAAACAACTCTGTGCCGCTGGCCGAATAAACTCGCCACTGCAGTTCATACTGCTGGCTATTAGATTTGGTTACCTGAAAAGTCAGCAAATACTGGCTGGCGCTCTCAATCAAACGCTCCTGAATATCGGACGAGCCTGCGCCCCCCGCAAGCGGGTAAATCCAGCCTTGGTTACCTTCTGGAAAATCCAGAGGCAAAGCCAACAAACCAGGATAAGCTCGAAATTCTATGTCAGGACGGTAACTGAGGGTTTCCGGATTGAGTTTCAAGATCGATCCGGCCTGCACAAAGGAACCATACACCAGGGTTTCAGGCCTTTCTGAAAGCGGCCAAATCAGAATCTGACCTGTCTGAAATGCTTTTAGCATTCTCTGTCGATCAAACACCAATACCAGATTCTGCCCAACCGTCACCCCTTCCTCTTTACGAGGTTCAAAATAATAGCTGGTCAACCAGGCTTTGGCATCCGCCACAAAGGCTTTACCTTCCTCCGAACGCAAAATGGCATGGTCACCGGTCAAGCGCACCAGCAGATGTCGCATGCCTTGACGGATTTTATCGTTTAAATCGGGGGACTTAACCACCTTGCCCGAGGCATCGATTTCGGGATCAAACGTCTCCACCAGATTAAATAAACTCGGTGTGCCGTTTGAACCCGAATTGGCCTTAACCGCATTTAAAGGAATAAATGCCATTAACAACGCGATTAGAATAAAACTTCTCATATCTGACTCTTAAATTTTCGTTACAATATCATAATATTTTTTAGTGTACTCGGTAGAGACTTTTATAGAGACTTTTGCACAGCCATTATCCGGCCACTCAAGTCTTTTGGGTTTTCTTACGGATGTGCCGCATTAACAAAGCCTTTTAATTGGAAATTAGAAAAACGCTATGACTTCAAACAACCAATCGATCAGCTACAAAGATGCCGGTGTTGATATTGATGCAGGTAATGCATTAGTTGATGCCATCAAGCCCATTGCCAAAGCCACGGCACGTCCGGAGGTCTCCGCTTCCTTAGGTGGATTTGGAGCCTTATTCGAACTGCCAATGGACAAGTACAAAAATCCGGTATTGGTCTCTGGAACCGACGGGGTCGGGACCAAATTGCGTCTAGCAATTGACAGCGGCAAACATGATCAAGTTGGGATCGACTTGGTGGCCATGTGTGTCAATGATTTGATTGTACAGGGTGCCGAGCCACTATTCTTCTTGGATTACTATGCTACCGGTCAGCTTGATGTTACGGTCGCGACCGACGTGGTCAAAGGCATCGGTGAAGGCTGTTTGCAATCCGGCTGCGCATTGATTGGTGGAGAAACGGCCGAGATGCCGGGCATGTACCCTAAGGGCGACTATGATTTGGCCGGTTTCTGTGTCGGCATTGTCGAAAAAGCCGATCTGATTGATGGCACCAAAGTCAAAGCCGGTGACGTCATGCTTGGCTTGGCTTCTAGCGGCCCGCACTCCAATGGTTATTCCTTGATTCGTAAAATCATCGAAGTTTCCAATGTTGACTTACAAAAAGATATTGACGGCCAACCATTGATCGACGCCCTGATGGCTCCGACAAAAATCTATGTTAAATCCCTATTGGAATTAATGAAGTCGGTTGAAATTCATGCCGTCTCTCACATCACCGGTGGCGGTTTACTGGAAAACCTTCCTCGCGTCATGCCTGAAAACACCATGGCTAATATCAATACCAACAGCTGGAAGCGTCCTGCGGTATTCGATTGGCTGGAACAAGCTGGCAATCTTGAATATGAAGAGATGCATCGCACTCTTAACTGCGGGATTGGCTTGGTCATCGTGGTGGATGAGAACGATCAGCAGAAGGCGGTTGATGCCCTAACCAAAATGGGTGAAAGTGTGACTGTGATCGGGCAAATCGAAGCCTCGGATCAAGCAGAACCAAGCGTTTCCCTATTTAAGGGATAGCCAGCCTGCTGGCTGGCAAAGCAACACGCCAGCCAACTATCTGGCCTCTGAAGTCTGGACACACATCCACGAGAGGCCATTTTAATGACCATCCGAACAAACCGACCTATGAAACTACCACTGCGCATTGCCGTTCTCATCTCTGGAAGCGGTTCTAATCTTCAAGCAATCATCGAATATCAAAAACAACATCCCGAGCTATACGAGATTGTTCTGGTTCTATCCAATAAAGCCGACGCCTATGGTTTGGTGCGTGCGCAAAACGCCGGCATCGAGCACCTGGCCATCGACCACCGGAACTATCCGGATCGTGCCGCATTCGATGCCGCTTTGCAAAAGGAACTTGATGTCAAACAAGTCGATCTGGTTGTGCTGGCAGGCTTCATGCGCATCCTGACTGACGGTTTCACTGAACATTACTTGGGAAGAATGCTCAACATTCACCCTTCCCTGTTGCCAAAATACCCGGGACTGGACACTCATCAAAAAGCCATTGATGCCGGCGATTCCAAACACGGGCTGAGTGTTCACTTCGTGACCCCTGAGCTGGATGGCGGACCGGTGGTTCTACAGGCAACGGTTGACGTATCACCCAAGGACAATGCGCAAAGCCTCCAGCACAAGGTTCACCTCAAGGAGCATCTTGCTTACCCGCGAGTGATTGCGTGGTTTGCACAAGGAAAATTGAAATACCAAAATGGGCAGGCCTGGTTCAACCAAAACCCGCTTGAAAAACCGTTACAATATGAAGAAATCGAATCGATCTGAAACCTCCGAAAAAACGATTTAAGGGGTGTTTTCAAGATTCGCTAAAGGAGTTTATCCACATGCTTCATCTCATAACTCGCTTTTTCAACTTGCTGCTATCTTACACCCAGGCCGCAAAACAAAGTGCGGCACTTTGCTTTGGGCTGCTTCTACCTGTTTCCATTCAGGCCGCCACCCTGCCTGAGTTTAACGCAACATTTGCAGTTGACGCCTTTGACATCAAGCTGGGCACCTCCAGCCAAACCCTCAGATGTGTCGATCAGGAATGCGTTTTAACCGCCACTGCCAAACCGAGCGGCCTGGCAAGTCTATTCATCAAAGAGACCACCGAAGAAAACATTCGCCTTAAACAAACCGACCAGCAGCTCACCTGGCAAAGTTACCTGAAAAAAACCATCACCCGCGATTCCGTTAAAACCGTGCATTTCGCCAAAACCCAGGAAAATCCTCCGCAAGTACATTATGTCGAAAAGGATCGTTTCTGGCCGTTGCAGAATAGACTCTATGACATGGTTTCGATTGCTTATGCCTTGCAGTTCTACCGACTCAACCAGCAGCCTTTAACCGGTTTCCACCTGCAGGATACCGGTTATCAGGCCGCATTGGACATCAAGCTGGTTAAGCCTGACGACGTCCTTGAATTGGCTGACCTGAAAACTAAGATTGACGCCGAACAGTATCGCTTTGAAACCAGCAAAGCCAAAGTCAAAATCTGGTTATTGCCAAGATATGACTACTTTCCAGGTCGCATTGACGTTTATAATATCGAATCTGAGAAAACCATTACCCTGTTACTAGAAGAGCCACCCAAACCATTATGAAACTGAGCGACCGCGACATCATCCAACACCTTAAAGTGGGCAAAATCACCATTGAGCCGCAACCTCCACAAGAAAAAATCAAAGGCATCAGTGTGGATTTGCGCCTCGACAACCGCTTCAGGGTATTCAACGATCATACTGCGCCTTATATCGATTTAAGCGGCCCGCGTGATGAAATGCAGGCGATTATGGATACCGTCATGGGGGAAGAGATTCTAATCCCGGAAGGAGAAGCTTTCTTTCTCCACCCCGGCGAGTTGGCGTTAGCGGCGACCTTTGAGTCCGTCACCATTCCCGACGACCTGGTCGGCTGGCTCGATGGCCGCTCCAGTCTGGCACGCCTTGGCTTGATGGTGCATGTGACCGCACACCGTATCGACCCGGGCTGGCATGGTCAGATCGTACTGGAAATTTTCAATAGCGGAAAACTCCCTCTGGCTCTACGCCCTGGCATGGACATCTGCGCCATCAACTTCGAAACCCTGTCCAGCGCTTCCGTCAAACCCTACAACAAACGGTTGGATGCCAAATACCGCAACCAAAAAGGGCCCATCGCAAGCCGTATCAACCAAGATCAACCCGAAGAAGTGCAGCTGGATTTGCTAGGTGATTAAACGCATTTAACCCTGTATGCCATGCAAAACATTGGGGCTGAATCTTAACATTCAGCCCTGCATTCCACCCGCCTTTAAAACTTCACATGGCTTTTAGCCATTTTTACTTTACATTTTCCCAAATTATCCGATAATCCGTTTTATCTAAAAAATACCCGACCTTAATCAATATAATCCTGAAAAGACTTGAATATTTTCTCGTCCCGCCCCCTCTTCAGCCCTTTAAAAAAGGTAATCCGTTTATGAACATTGGCTTTATTATTGCAGACTGGGATCAAATCGAACCGCTCAAAAACTCCACCATACTCGTGATTCGCGAATGCTTGAAACGGGGGCATAATGTTTTCATTCTCTACCCGAGAAACCTCACCGTGCGAAACAATATCGCCTATGGCTACGTAAAAAAAATCGAGAAGATGGAAAAAATCCCGGAAAACATCACCCAGTTCTACAAAAAAGTCACGTTCAAACAAACCCTCACTCCGCTACATGGTTTGGACAGTCTGATGATTCGCAAGGATCCTCCGATCGATCCGATCATGTTTAATTTTTTGGATGCCATCAAAGACGAATGCGTCATCCTCAACGATATCGACGGCGTGCGTAAAGCCAATAACAAACTCTACACCACAACCTTTAATGACCCCAACAACAACTTTCTGCCGATTACCTACGTCTCCAAAAACAAAGAATTCATTCGCCAGACCATTGATGAAATGCCGGGCGACAAGGTGATACTAAAGCCCCTAGTCGGCTCTGGTGGACATGGAGTAATCGTTCTGGAAAAAAATGCCCAGTCGAACATCAACTCGATTCTGGACTTTTACATTCACGGCCAGGGAGACGACAACTACATCATTATCCAGGAGTACATAGAAGGTGCCGAAGACGGCGATGTGCGTGTACTGATGCTGGACGGAAAGTTCCTGGGGGCCTACAACCGCAAACCACCAGAAGGTGATGTGCGAGCCAACATCCAAGTGGGCGGCACCGCACACAAATACAAAATGACCGATTCACAAATGGCGGTATGCCGTAAAATCGGACCGCGACTGGCCGCTGATGGTCTTTATTTTGTGGGCGTGGACATGATTGGCGATAAAATTTTGGAGGTCAATGTACTCAACCCGGGCGGCATCAGCAACATTAATAAACTAGACAAGAAAAAGCTGCAGATTCAAGTGGTCGATTTCATTGAAGACAAGGTACACGAAAAAGAAGAAAAGCGAGCCGATTTAGAATATCTGTTGAAGCGTCTGAGCGACTTCAGGCAGTCCGAAAATTAACGGATTGGCCTGGCATCAGCCTGAGATTATCCATAAATAACTTGCGCCTCACTGAAAGTGGACAAGCGCTTTTAACACCCCACTCCCCTAATCCAAAACTGGAGAAATCATGTCTAACCTATTAAAAACGCTGATTTTTACAACACTTTCCGCAACCCTGATGCCCGCTCATGCGGAGAATATGTCCTCTATGAACAATCAGGGCATGCAGCAGATGATGATGCAGATGCAGAAAATGCAACAGTGCCTGCAGCAAGTGGATGAAAATGAACTGCGCGCTTATGAAGTTCAAATCAATCAACTGGAAACCGAATTAAAAGCGCTTTGTCAGGCCGGAAAACGTGACGAGGCGCAAAGCAAAGCGGTGGAATTCGGAAAACAGATCAATCAATCCAAAGCCTTCCAACAGATCCAGAAGTGCACTCAGGAAATGCAGAGCAACGACTTTATGCCGTCCTTTCCAACCTTAAAGACCGATGAAAACGGCCAACCTCAGGGTCATATCTGCGACGAGTTCAAATAAAACAATTGGGACTTTTCAAAACCGACAGGCCTGGTGTGCATATAGTGTTCACCAGGCCTGCCGGTTTTGATTTAACCTAAAATAAACTTATAGCCACTGGCGCAGTTTAAGCCGTCGGCTTCAAGAACAGTTGATACCCCGGGTTCTCCTGTTCATTCACATAAGTGTATCCCAAGTTCTGCAAATAACATTCAAACGCCTGGTTTTGCTCCGGCGGCACCTGAACCCCGACCAAAACCCGGCCGTAAGCGGCACCATGATTACGGTAATGGAACAGGCTGATATTCCACTCCTCGCTCATCTGCGTCAAAAACTGTAGGAGCGCGCCAGGTCTTTCCGGAAACTCAAAACGATACAAAAGTTCATTAGCGATGCCTTTGGCATGCCCACCCACCAAATAACGCAAATGCAGCTTGGCCATTTCGTTATCGGTCATGTCTTCCACCGCGTAACCCTGTTTGGCCAATTCGCTCAAAATCGCTTCACGTTCCGGCTTTCCGCCTTCGGTTCGAACACCAACAAACACCACTGCCCGACTGGAATCCGCATATCGGTAATTGAACTCGGTAATCGCTCGACGCCCGCCCAACAACTCACAGAAACGCTTGAAACTACCCGGTTCTTCATCAATGGTGACGGCAAAAATGGCTTCACGTTTTTCACCCAGCTCAGTACGTTCCGAAATATGACGCAAACGGTCAAAATTCATGTTCGCACCACTGACAATCGCCGCCATTTCCAAACCGGAAACCGAATACTGTTCAACAAATTTCTTCATGCCCGCCACGGCCAAAGCACCAGCCGGTTCAGCGATTGCACGCGTATCCTCAAAAATGTCTTTCACCGCGGCGCAAATCTCATCGGTTTTAACGGTAATCATTTCGTCCACACAGGTTTGTGCGATTCGGTACGGTATCTCCCCAACCTGCGCCACGGCCACGCCGTCGGCAAAAATGCCAACCTGATCGAGTACAATACGCTCGCCCGCTTTCAAGGCTTCGGTCATACTGGCCGCATCCTCGGGCTCGACTCCGATAATACGTGTTTTGGGTGACACCTGCTTGATCACCGAAGCGATGCCGGAGATCAAGCCGCCGCCGCCGACACAAACAAATATCACATCAAACGCACCGCTATGTTGTCTGAGCATTTCCAGCGCGATGGTGCCCTGCCCGGCAATAACATCCAAGTCGTCATAAGGATGAATATAGGTGCGTTGTTCAGAGGCCACCAACTGTTTGGCGAACTTGGAGGCTTCATCATAAGTATCGCCGTGCAAAATCACATTGCCGCCCAAGTTTCTAACGGCGTTAACTTTGATCGGAGGAGTGGTTTGAGGCATGACAATTTTCGCATCAATGCCCATTTTGCTCGCCGACAATGCAACGCCTTGTGCATGGTTGCCTGCCGAAGCCGCGATGACTCCCGCTTTTTTCTGCTCATCAGTCAAATGCACCATGCAGTTATAAGCACCCCGCAACTTAAACGAAAACACCGGTTGCAAGTCTTCCCGTTTTAGCCACACTTTATTTTGCAAGCGCTTACTCAACAAAGGAGCGACTTCCAACGGAGTTTCAGAGGCCACATCGTAAACCGGTGCCGTCAGTACACGGCGTAATATCTCTTCAGGCATTCCTTTTCCTCAGATTCGCGACTTTCGGAATCACATAATAATTTTGCGTTTGAAATTTTCGCCATTATAGCATCACCTACTATGCTAAATCCGCTCAACCTAAATCAGGCCTTGGATTTAACTGAGTCATGCCATACCAAGACAGCACAATCTCCTCAAGGATTCCTCAACCATTCAGTCAAAGTCTTTCCACCTTTTAAAGGAATCGTGTCAGAATATCTCAATGATCTGTGACGGTCGACTGCGTAAAATAGCCGACATTATATTAACCACGTAAAAAAAGGTTCTTTTATGTTCTCAAGAAGCAAACTCTCCATTGCAATTTTGTCTGCAGTTGCCGCACCCGGACTGGCTATGGCCACGGAAATTTCTCCAATTCATGTTGTCGATAAAGAGGTGGCTTCGCAACAGGAGATCTTGACCAAAGAAGAACTGACACAAACCGGCAATACCGAAACCGGTCAAATCCTAAGACAGGTCAACGGCGTGGACGCAACCCGCATGGGGGGACACGGCTTGGATGTGCAAATTCGCGGCCAGCAAAACACCCAGTTGAACATCATTCTGGACGGCGCTGAAATCGCCGGCGGCTGTCCAAACCGCATGGATCCTCCCACTTCTTATGCCGAAATCGCCAGTTATGATGACGTAACCGTCATCAAAGGGGTTCAATCGGTGCAATATGGCGCAGGCGGAACCGGTGGAACGGTTATTTTCGAACGCACTTCTCCAACCTTTGAAGAGGGCAAGCCCTTTAACGGTGAAATCAGCGCGGCAACCGGTTCAAACGGTCTGACTCAAGACCTGAACGCTAAAGTCGAAGCCGGCAATGATGAATTTTATGTGGTACTGCAAGGCTCCAAAAAATCGGCTGATAACTATAAAGACGGTAATGGCGATGAGGTCCGTTCCAGCTACGAAAGTCAACAAGGCCATATCGATCTAGGATGGCGTCCGGATGCCAATAATGAGTTCAAATTCTCTTATGAAAAGAGCCGTACCGACGATGCTCTTTACGAGGGCGCTGGAATGGATGCTCCATTATCTGAAGGTGAAATCAAACGTTTGAGCTATGAAGGCAAAAACCTGGCAAAAAACCTTCAGGGGCTGGAGGTAGAAGTGTACCAATCAAACGTCGATCACGTGATGAACAACTTTGAATTGCGTATGCCTATGGATTCCACAAAACTAATGGAAACACCATCCACCACCGAAACCACCGGGGGCAAAATCACCCTGACTACCCAGCTTGGGCACACCACCCTGGATTACGGTCTGATTTTACAATCTGAAATCAAGGAAGCAGCCTTATACAATCGTTATCCTGATCCTGATGCGCTTTTATTTAGAATGTGGCCTGATGTCTTGACTGAACAGAACAGCGTCTTTGCTGAAAGCACCTCCTTGTTCCGCGACAACCAAAAAGTCATCTTAGGCCTACGTTATGATCAAGTAACTGCCGAAGCGCGCAACACAAACATGATGTCGACGAACCTATATACCAATGCCAACAGCGACTATTCCGGCGACACTAAAGTTGAAGAAGGTAACTGGAATGCGCTGGCACGTTATGAACGCGGTTACAAAAACGGCTGGAACAGCTATATCGGTCTGAGTCATACAACGCGTACCGCCGATGCGACTGAAAGATTTATGAATAAGGGTGGCATGAACCCCGCCGACTGGTGGGTGGGCAATCCTGACTTGAGCCCTGAAAAACACAACCAATTGGACATGGGTGTCAGCCAAAACGCAAAACACTACGATTGGAGCCTTTCGGCATTCTATGATCAAGTTGAAGATTACATCCTAAATACTAAAAACGCTTCCGGGTCTTCCGTCTACGTCAATAAGGACGCGACGCTATACGGTATGGAAATGGCCGGAACCTATTATTTCAACCATGCTTTCAAAGCCGGTTTCAATGCGGCACTGACGCAGGGCGAAAATACCACCGACAATGACAACCTGATCAACATGACACCGCTGTCCGGAAATGTGTTTGCCGAATACCAGACCAGTCAAATGTACGCCGGTGGACGCTTCAACTTCGCCACCGCGCAAAACGAGGTCTATGAAGTGGTCAGTGAAATCGAAACTCCGGCTTGGAGCACGGTGGATTTGTATGCTGGTTATAATGTGAATAAAACCTTCACCTTGTCGGCGGGGATCGACAATCTATTCGACCATGCCTACTACAATCACATCAATCGCATAGATTCTAACTCTGGTAGCTATTACAATGTCATGGAACCAGGACGAAATGTCTGGGCTAAAGTTGCAGCCAAATTTTAACGCTATCACTTGATAAACCCTTGCAAAAGCCGCATTAGGAGTCTCTCTTAGGCGGCTTTTTGCATTACAACAGGAAATTTGTTTTGAAAACCAAACCCCTTTTGATCATTGTTTTTTTAGGTGTACTGATTGGCATCGGTTCCTTTTTCATCCCGGGTTCTGGCCAGCAAAGCAGCGCCAAATCGGCTCACCTGGTCTCTTCGGATCGACCTCATGGCGGGGATTTCACCTTGACCAGCAGCCAAGGTGAACAATCCTTAAGCGATTTCACCGGCAAACTGGTGTTGGTCTATTTCGGTTACACCTACTGCCCGGATATCTGCCCGACCAACCTTGGGAACCTCTCGGTGGCTTATCGACAATTGACGCCTGCAGAAAAGAACCAATTGCAGATTCTGTTTGTTTCGGTGGACCCGGAACGTGACACGCCCGCCAGACTGAAACAGTATGCCGATTATTTTGAAGCCAACATCATCGGTCTGACCGGTTCGCCGCAAAAAATTTCGGAAATTGCACAACGATATGGCGTGGTCTACGCAAAAGTCGATGACCCCAATAACGGCACCAACTATGCCGTGGACCATTCGGCCTTTACCTATGTCGTTGACCAAGATGGCGTGTTGCAACAACAGCTGCCGCATGCCACCAATCCTGAACAATTTATAAAAACGATACGCCAATATCTTGAAAAATAACCTACAATTCCCATTAATCTAGACTGAGCCTTTACCCGGGTGTCAATAAAATACCGGGAGCAGGCAACTTATCAAAAGGACTTTTACCATGTCTTACAAAACCAACTATAAAACCAAATTGACCGCTCTGGCTTTAGGCACGCTGACATCTTTACTGTCTGTTGCCGCCATGGCCACCCAAGCCGAACATATTGAAGTCAGCGAGCCTTACGCACGTGAAGTGCCTCCCGGAGCACCGGCCAGTGCCAGCTTCATGACCCTGACTAACAATAGCGACCAAGACATCAAAATCCTGCAAGCCGACTCCGAAGTGTCCAAAGTAGTGGAACTGCATACCCACACCAATGACAATGGCGTCATGCGTATGCGCAAGATTCCAAACATTACCGTACCTGCCAACGGTCAAGCCGTTCTGCAACCGGGTGGCTTGCACATCATGTTGATCGGGCCGCACAAACCCCTTAAAACCGGTCAAACCGTTGAGGTGGAACTGACCTTTGAAGACGGTAGCCAAAAATCTGTTTCCATGCCGGTCAAATCACTCAAAGGCATGAATATGCCGATGCAACACCAAAATATGAACAAGAACATGCATTAGAATTGGATTCAAGCGAGTTGAAGCGGTAAACTATATCGCCTTCAACCCGACAAAAACCTTAATAAAAACAGGTAGATAAATGAATATAAACTTAAAGAGAAACCTATTCGGATTACTGATTTCAGGCCTGTGCCTTAACAGTGCCATGGCTGAAGACAGTGCCATCAGTAAGATGAGCAACCTTGATCTATGCGTCAACTACTCAACCCTGGAGTCTGATGTCCTACGCGAATCCTATTTTAAAGAGCTTGATCTTCGTGGCCAGCTCAGCCACAAGGATTATGAACGCATTCCTAAAAAACAGGTTGGAACCACCTCCACCATGTGCGGCATGTACATGGCCTTAGGAAAACCTCTGGCCGAACAGTCACGCCAAATTCGTCCGATGACGTTCAAATCGGTTCATGTCTACCCGGATATGTACTACGTCTCCCAATCGGGCATGATTGTCGAAGTTTACGAGCGTAAAGAAGGCGAAATGCCCCCGTCTCTGGTTGTGGAGAAACCGACTGTAGAACCGCCTCCGGTTTTATATCAAGCGCCTAAATAGGACTGCCCTCGCCACTCGGCCTGCGCACTTTTGAAAACAAGCAGGCCTGGTCACAATTTTGGGCACACCCCGAGGCGCTATACAACGACCCCGTTATTGATTACAATTGTGCGACAAAAAAACAGATTGAAATCATAAATAATTAGAAAAGAGATAATCATGACACAAGATGAACTCAAACAAAAAGTGGCTCAAGCCGCGATTGAATACGTTGTACCCGACACCATCATCGGTGTAGGAACAGGGTCAACCGCCAACTTTTTCATTGATGAGCTGGCTAAAATCAAAGGGACCATTGAAGGCGCCGTCGCCAGTTCCGAAGCCACTGCGGAACGTCTTAAAGGTCATGGTATTCCGGTTTTAGATTTGAACTCTGTTGCCGAAATGTCCGTGTACATTGACGGTGCCGATGAAGCCGATGCTGGGCTCAACCTGATCAAAGGCGGCGGTGGCGCCTTGACCCGTGAAAAAATCGTGTTGGCGGTGGCCGATAAATTCGTCTGTATTGCCGATGACAGCAAAAAAGTCGATGTACTAGGCAAGTTCCCGCTACCGGTTGAAGTCATCCCGATGGCGCGTAGCTATGTGGCACGCGAAATCGTCAAACGTTTTGGTGGCGAACCGGTATTGCGTGATGGCTTTATTACCGATAACGGAAACGTCATTCTTGACATCCACGGCCTAGAAATCACCGATCCAGTCGCCATGGAAAACGAACTCAACAGCATTGTTGGCGTCGTCACCAATGGTTTGTTTGCGGCTCGCAATGCCGATGTTTTCTTATGTGGCACCGCTAACGGGGTTGAAACCCTAACAGCCAAATAAGCAGCGTCTCCCTTAGGGAACCTCTGATTGAATCAGAGGTTCCTCAGGAAACCAAGGCGGAATTAGCGGGTCCATTGTCTAACAATGCCGACCCGTTTTTTTATTTAGGCGTACGGTTAAAGAATGGGGCTTGCATCGGCATCATATCCACGCTTCCCCCATCAGATAACAAGACCCATAACAGAAGTGATTTTTCCTATGCAAAACATTGGCAGTAAACTTTTCGGGATTTTAGTGGTGGCCTTATTAGGCAGCCTACTTTACTTCACGGTTTTTTCGGACGGTTTGGGCAAAGCGCCCAGTGTCACCGTTAAGGATTCGCAGGGGCAAAGCATCGACCTCAGCCAACCTAAAAAACCGATACTGGTTAATTTTTGGGCCACCTCCTGCCCCGGCTGCATTGCAGAGATGCCGCACCTGGCCAAGATGAAACAAACTCTGGGCGACCGCTTTGAAATCGTCGCCGTTTCCATGAACTACGACCCCGCCAAACAGGTGGAAAAATTCATTCAGAACAATCCCTATCCGTTTATTTTTGTAATGGATAAGGACGGCAAGATCGCCGAAGCGTTTGGCGAAGTTCTGCTGACCCCGACCAGTTTTTTAATCGCCCCCAATGGCAACATCGTTTACCGTCAGGTGGGAGAAGTCCAATTTGACCTCGTCAGCGAACGCATCAAACAAATGAGCCCTCAACTCTAAAGCATTAAAGGAAACCCGATGAGCAACTCACATGATCTATTTCAAGCCGCCCAAAAACATATTCCGGGCGGGGTAAACTCACCTGTACGAGCCTTTAAGAGTGTCGGTGGCGATCCGGTCTTCTTTAAAGCGGCAAAAGGTGCTTATCTGGTCGATGAAGACGACAAAACCTACATCGATTACGTCGGCTCCTGGGGACCTGCTATCTTGGGGCACGCCCACCCCGAAGTAATTAAAACCGTTCAGGAAAAAGCCGAATTCGGCTTGTCGTTCGGCGCCCCGACCAAAATCGAAACCACCATGGCCGACCTAGTTTGCGACCTGATCCCCTCCATGGACATGGTGCGCATGGTGAGTTCCGGAACCGAAGCCACTATGACGGCAATTCGTCTGGCGCGTGGTTACACCGGTCGCGACAAAATCGTCAAATTCGAAGGCTGTTACCACGGCCATTCCGATTCCCTGTTGGTGAAAGCCGGTTCCGGTGCTTTGACCTTGGGGGTACCCTCTTCTCCCGGGGTTCCAGCGGCACTGGCGGAAGAGACCTTGACCTTAACCCATAACGATTCGGATGAGGTTCGTAAGGTGTTTGCCGAGATTGGTGATCAGATCGCCTGCATCATCGTCGAGCCGGTAGCGGGCAATATGAACTGCATTCCGCCGGAAGAAGGCTTTCTTGAAACCCTGCGTCAAGTATGTGACGAATCCGGTGCGGTGTTGATTTTTGACGAAGTCATGTGCGGTTTCCGCGTTGGCCTGCAAGGTGCGCAAGGACGTTACAACGTCACTCCAGATTTGACGACTTTCGGTAAAGTCATCGGTGGCGGCATGCCGGTGGGCGCGTTTGGCGGCAAGCAAGAAGTCATGCAGCACATCGCGCCTTTGGGCCCGGTCTATCAAGCGGGCACCCTGTCCGGAAACCCGATTGCAATGGCCGCCGGTCTGAAAACCCTGGAACTGATCAGCGCGCCGGGGTTCTTCGAAGAACTGGAAAAGAAAACCACCCGTTTGGTAAAAGGCCTGCAAGCGGCGGCGGATGACAACAACATACCTTTTACCACCAATCAGGTTGGCGGCATGTTTGGCTTTTTCTTCAGTGAAGACAAAAACATCTCCCGCTTTGCCCAAGTCGCCAAAGGTGACATGGAACGCTTCAAAGCCTTTTACCACGGCATGTTGGATGAAGGTGTTTATCTGGCCCCTTCGGCATTTGAAGCCGGATTTGTTTCAGCTGCCCATACCGAAGCCGACATTGACGCCACCATTGAAGCCGCCCATAAAGTGATGGCTAAACTGTAACGCTTTCAAATCAAGATCCAAGGCTCCCTAAAAGAGCCTTGGGTCTGACCAACCCTGCATCAGCAATCCCAAACACGATTAATCAAAATGTCTGAACACACTCCCGAACAGGCGGTAGCCCTGTTTAATGAAACCTTCTCATCCACCTACCGTACCCAACTGGTATGCTGCGAAGCGGAACCGATCTATCGCCCTGCCGATGACCAACATCCCTTTCACCGTATTATCTTTGCACATGGTTTTTTTGCCAGCGCTCTCCATGAAATTGCCCATTGGTGTGTTGCCGGTAAAGAAAGACGCTTATTGGAAGATTTCGGTTACTGGTATGAACCGGATGGACGCAGTGCTCAACAGCAAGTCCAATTTGAAAAAGTGGAAGTCAAACCTCAGGCATTGGAGTGGATTTTTTCGCAATCGGCCGATTTTCGATTCCATTTCAGCGCCGACAATCTGAATGGCGAAGCCGGAGTTTCAGAAAACTTTAAACAAGCGGTGCTCAAACAAGTCCATGACTATCTGGAGACAGGCCTGCCTAAACGTGCCTTAATGTGGTCCGAGACTTTAATCAGTCACTACCGTAAAAATAAACCACTCTGCAAAGCAGAATTCTCATTGGAACGGCTTGATTGAACAGCCCCCAATAATCTCATTCGCTCTTTTCAGCTTATCCTAAACTCGACAGCAGAATATCCCTGGCCTCGCAAATCTGCCGAAATTGATGTGCGTCACCGCCCTTGTCCGGGTGATATTGTTGACTCAGTGTACGGAATCGCTGTTTGACGGCTTGAGGCGTAACATCCGCATGAACCATGCCCAGTAACTGCAAAGCCTCTGCTTTGGTGTTTGTTTTCAAAGAAACCGGCTGGTGTCCGGCCAAGCGCCGCCAGAAATCTTCCAGCAAGCCGATGACCTCCTCTTTCTGGGTGTTCAGAAACTCGTTGTAATCAAGGTAATAGGCTTTGATCGGATCGGATTTGGACAGGCCTGCCGAATTTTTAGAATCCCCATCAGCGTCAACATCCAAAGCGCTTTTTTGCAGTTGGATGCAGGTAGTATGAATCGACAAACGGCCACGCCCTTCGACTTGCCAGCGATCTTGAAGCCGATAAAGCAGATGAAACAGCAGAAAGTGTGCGCGAAACAACGCCAATTCGTCCAAACTCGGTTTAAACTCAAGCCAGCCTTCGGCACTCAGGTACTGCATCAACTCATATTCGCGGACGCGCCCACCCCCCTTCAAACACTCCCAGATCAGCGTTTCAAACGCATCGGAAATCGGTGGCTGTGCTGAACTCCCGTTGTGCTTTGCTTCCATTTAAAGACTACTTTCCTTTTGGCGGATTTTTGGACTTAGGCGGCTTGATCATCCATACAATCCAAAACACCACCAACAGCAAAATGCCAACTTCCAATAAGGCCCACATACCAAACCAGCCGGCTTAACTTGCTTCAATCAAGGCATAAAGCAACTTTTGGTGCAGACCGCCAAATCCGCCATTGCTCATAATCACCACCGTATCGCCACTCGCCAGATTCTTCAACAGAGACTCCAACAAGTCATCGTAACTGTGGCTCACCAACACTTCGGACTTAAAGTCCTCGAGCGGCAATTGCCAGTTCCATTCCGGGTCGATAAACGCATAAACCGCATCGGCTTGATCAAACGCAGCCGGTAAGGTTTGCGCATGCACGCCCAAACGCATGGTATTGGAACGCGGTTCAAACACCGCCACCAGCCGGCCCGACGAACTTGAACCAGGCCTGCTCATTTTGCTCAACCGCTGTTTGGCGCCTTGCAAGGTGGTGGCGATGGCGGTTGGATGATGGGCGAAATCGTCATAAATGCGGATACCATTGACCTCACCCACCAACGACATTCTGCGGCGAATACCTTTAAAGCTTGATAAGCTTTCCACCGCTATGCGCGCCGGCACGCCGCAATGTACTGCGGCGGCCACCGCACTTAAGGCATTGCGAACATTGTGCAAACCGTTCATATCCCATTTGACCCGTCCCAAACAGCTGCCTTGATACCTCACTTCAAACTCGGAGCCATCTTGCTCGTAGAGTGCGTAACTCCAGTCTCCAGATGAGCCCTGCTTTTCGACCGGGGTCCAACAGCCCTGTTCGATCACCTCTTCCAAGTTGGATTCATCGCTGGGCATCACAATCAAACCATTGCCCGGCACGGTGCGTACCAAATGATGAAACTGTTTTTGAATGTCCTTGATGGAATCGAAGATATCGGCGTGGTCGAACTCCAGATTATTGAGCACACACGTTCTTGGGTGGTAATGCACAAACTTGGAACGCTTGTCGAAAAAGGCGGTGTCGTATTCGTCGGCTTCCACCACAAAAAATGGAGAATCCCCGAGTCGCGCCGACACGCCAAAGTTTTCCGGCACGCCACCGATCAAAAAGCCGGGATTGAGTTTGGCGTATTCCAATATCCACGCCACCATGGACGCGGTTGAGGTTTTGCCGTGCGTGCCCGCCACCGCAATCACCCAGCGGTCTTTCAAAATCTCTTCCGCCAGCCATTGGGGCCCCGAGGTGTAGACCTGTTGCGCATTCAAAGTGGCCTCGACCGCAACATGCCCGCGACTCAACGCATTGCCAATAACCACCGCATCGGGTTCGGCTTTTAAAAAATCCAGATCCTGCTCATTGCTGACCTCGATACCAGCTTGTTCCAATTGCGTGCTCATCGGTGGGTAGATTGCCTTGTCGGAACCGCTGACCTCATGACCCATCGCCTTGGCAATCTGCGCGATGCCTCCCATAAAGGTACCCGCAATGCCCAAAATATGAATCTTTTGCCTTTTCACACAATTATCCTTGCTCTCTGCTGAGGTTGCTCTTAAACTTTGGCTATGCAAACCATACCCTATCTCTCAATCCAAACCGAAGACGAACTTAACCGTTATAGCCAACATTTGATTGATGATGCCGATATCAACTGGATCGCCATCGATACCGAATTCATCCGAACCGACACTTACTTTGCCGAATTGAGTCTGGTGCAAATTCAGGACAATCAGGGTGAAGTGGCGATCATCGATCCGCTGGCCATTCAGGAAAACGGTCAACTTACCGGCTTGATTGACCTGCTTTGTGAACCAGGCCTGCTCAAAGTGTTCCATTCCGCCCGTCAGGACATTGAGGTATTGTATCAACTTGCGCACAAAATGCCGGTGTCAATTTTCGACACCCAATTGGCAGCCATTTTTTTCAAACACGGTGATATTGCCGGGTTTGCGCGGGTGGTTGAAGCCGAATTCAATCACAAACTGCCCAAGACCCAAACCCGCACCAACTGGCATGCCCGCCCCTTAAGCGAAGAGCAGATTCAATACGCCATCGATGACGTCCATTATCTAGCTCCCCTATATGAAAAATTCATGCAGGCGCTCACGCCGCAACAGTTGCATGCAGTTCAACAAGATTGCCAAGCCCTGCTTGACGAAAGCTTATATAAACCCGACACGAAGCAGGCCGGTCGCAAGGTCAAAGGGGTTCGTAATTTCAAACCCAAGCAACTGGCCATCGTGTACGCATTGGCAGAATGGCGCGAGCGTTTTGCGATAGAGCATAACCAACCCAAAAAATGGGTCATGAGCGACGAGGTCATTGTCGGCATTGCCAAACGTCCGCCGCAAACGGTTGAAGCACTTTATAAAGTGCCGCACGTCAAACCCTCTTCGGTAAAAGACTATGGGACGCAATGGATTGAATGCATTGACCAGGTGTTTGCCACTTCCCCGGAAAACTGGCCGCAACCCGAGCCAAAACCGGCGCCCGTCACGCCACAGGAAGACGTGTTGCTTAACCTGTGCCTGAGTTATTGCCAGCAGATCGCTCTGGATTACCGCATTAATATGCATAATCTGATCCACAAATCCGAGTTGCAGGAGTTGATCCGAACGTCTAGCAGCGATTCCTTGAGCGGATGGCGCGCCCTGCTGGTTTTAAAACCTCTGCAAAGCTTATTGAAGGGTCAGGCTGACCTGCACATCGAACAGGGAATAGTGTTTTTAAAGCGTCATTAAAAAGCAACTTAGTGCCTGCCTCAATTCGTTATAATGCCATTCATCGAAAACGACAGGCAAAACCATGGGCATTTCACCTTCAAGAACCACTCCTTCAAAAAACGTACTTTACGCACAGGCCGGCGGCCCAACTGCTGTGATCAACGCCAGTGCGGCGGGTGTCATCGAAACATGTCAACGCCATCCTAAGCATTTCAATCGTATTTACGCCGCCATTAACGGCATAAAGGGCGTGCTGGAAGAGGCTTTGGTGGACATCACCAACCTGCCTGAAAACACCATGGAACGCATCAAGAACCAGCCTGGAGCGGCTTTTGAGGCTTGCCGATTCGATCTGGACCCGATCGAAGACAATCCTCAGCAATATCAGCGTGTTCTGGAGGTTCTTAAAACCTACGATATCGGCTACTTTTTCTACAACGGCGGCAACGGCTCAATGGTCACGGCTCAAAAGGTGGCGGATTATTGCTGCGAACATGGTCATCCGGTGATCTGCATCGGCGTCGCCAAAACCATTGACAATGACTTGGCATTTTCGCATTGCAGCCCGGGATTCGGCAGTGCCGCCAAATATCTGGCTACCAGTCTGCTTGAAGCGACGTTGGACTTATACTCCATGCGCAACACCTCCACCCGTTTTTTTGCCATAGAGGCAATGGGGCGCAATGCGGGCTGGCTGGCGATTGCCGGAGGCCTGATTAAAAAGCAAATTCCCGACGCCCCCCTCATCATTCTGCCTGCCGAACGCGCTTTCAACCGTCAGGCGTTTCTTGAAAAAGTGGATTCTTTCATCAAGAGTCACGGTTACTGCACCTGCATCGTCTCCGAAGGGCTGACCGATGAGAACGGCCAATACATATCCATTGAGAATGTCGAGCACACCCATCTCAAAGACTACACCCAGCTGGGTGGTGTGGCTCATACTATTGCCAAAATCGTCAGCCAGACGTTTGACTGCAAAACGCACAGTGCCGTGCCGGACTATCTGCAACGCGCCGCCAGTCACCTTGTATCCCAAACCGATTGGGAGATGGCTTATGGAGCGGGCGAAGCTGCCGTGCAAGCCGCGCTGGACGGTGAACATGGAGTATTGCCCGTCATCAAGCTGACCAGTGAACAGCCGCTGAGCTGGCACTATAAAAACGTGGAACTGAATGCGGTTGCGGATCTGGAGTATCTGGTCCCCGACGACTTTCTGAGCGAGGATGGCATGGACATCACGCCCAGCGCCTTGGGATATCTGCAACCCTTGATCCAAGGAGAACGTCCGGTGAGCTTTAAAAATGGGCTACCCGACATTCACCCGCTGAAATTCGATTGCGTCCCCAAACAGCTGAGTGAGTTTATTGCAATCAAATGATGCGCAAAACCCAAGATGGTTTTAGAATCTTATCCACACCCTAGCTCCTGAAGTTTGATATGATTAAAAAATGTTAAGATTCATACGCTTAAAAATTCATCAGATCGGCCGCAAGACCAAGCAGTCGGTTTTTCTGAAAAAATATTTTCCACGATTCAAAGATCGTGTGTATTGGGCCGGAGACCGCCAGTCGTTCGCTCGTGCCGGCTTTATTGGTGCATTCTGTATGATGCTGCCGATTCCTTTTCAAATGGTGCTCGGCTCGGTACTCGCCTATTACATCAGAGCCAATATCCCACTGGCCACCGCCCTTGCCTGGATTACCAACCCGCTGACCATGTGGCCCATCTGGTATGGCGGATACAAGTTCGGTGTCTTGGTGATGGGCACACCAGACCTCTACGACATCTCATCTAATATCCCCATCGCTTCCGAAGCTTGGTTTAATGAAGTGTTTCCGCATATATGGCAACCGTTTTTTCTGGGCAATATCCTGCTTGGCGTGATTTTTGGAGGCATTCTGTACTTCATAATCCAACACTTTCATTTGTTTCAAACCGTACGTGCTATACACAGTCGATTGCGCAATCAACATCCAAAGTAAGCCGACATGGCCAACAAACCCTGTCAATTTCAGACAATCGCCTCTATAAAAACTCTCTATTTTTACCTATAATTCTAGTCAATAGAAACTGGCGATGAATCATGACCCACAACTCCCCTCTTCAACTTGGCAGCTATAATCGGTCTGCCCCCTGCGATTTTTGTCAAACTCAAACAGTCGCCACTGCAGTTTGATTTATACTATGGCAATGGCAAGATACAAATCAATAAACACCTCGCTTTTAAAACAGTTCGCAATCATTTTCAGCGGATTGACATTCATTCTTCTTAGCGTTGTCATCTTTTGGTATTTACTGAAATCTCAACAGGAATTTGATTTTTTAAAACATCAAGAGCAGCACGTACTCAGCATTCATGAAAAAGCCATTATGCAAGAGTATGAAGAGATGCTTTCTGACCTCTTAACCCTTGCCTCTCTGCCAATCCATAACACCGCCCCCAAGTCTGAGAAAGCGCTTAAGGCCTACAAAAAAATGCTGTCAGACACTTACTTGACGGTTACCAAAGGACGTGGGCGCTATGACCAAATTCGCTACATCAGCCACCAAGGACAAGAATTGGTTCGCGTCAACTTCAACGACGGCCTGCCAAACATTGTGCCCGAAGACGAACTGCAAAACAAAGCACACCGTTATTATGTGAGCGACATTTGCAACCTACAATCCGGGCAAATTTATGTATCCAGAATGGATCTGAACATAGAGAACAACCAACTGGAGATTCCGTATAAACCGATGATCCGTGCAGGAATGAATATCTTTGACGATGCCGGCAACCCACAAGGCATTCTGGTTTTAAACTATTTGGGTAACCGCATTTTTGAAGCACTCGAATATGCAGCACATATTGTGGATTCACCTGCAAAAATGATGTTGCTCGACCAAGACGGTTACTGGTTGAAAGGCCTGAAACCCAATCAGGCATGGGGGTTCATGTTCGCCGACAAACAGCAAGTCTCATTTGCTTACCAAGAGCCTGAACTGTGGCAAAGCATTCAAAAACAATCCCTTGGTCAAATCAATACCCCTGAGGGCTTATACACATTCCGAACCATTCTGCCGTTAAAACCTGACACCTTCCCGGACAGCTGGCGCTATGATTTTGACAATCACCCCTTTGCAACCCAAAAAGACCTGAACGACTACAGCTGGATATTAGTCAGTTTCATACCCAAAGACTCCTTTTCCCCGCAAACGGATGCGTTGCTCAGAGAAGCGCTCCCCTTTTTGGCCGCGTCGCTGATCATACTTGCCATATTCGCCTATCTTCTTGCCACCTATCGTCAAGATAAACTCTACTTTCAAAACAAAACCCATTTCATGGCCTATCATGATGAACTGACCGGACTCTACAATCGCCACACGCTCTATCAGAAAAGCACACGCAATAAGATTTTAAACGGCCTCAACAACATTCCCTACGCGGTATTCTTTCTAGACCTGGATGGTTTTAAACCGGTTAACGATCAATATGGCCACAACATTGGAGACGAAGTCCTCAAGATCATTGCCAAACGCATTCAAAACAGCGTTCGTACTTCAGACATAGTGGTAAGACTGGGTGGAGATGAGTTTGCTATTATCACCCCAAATATCAAACGTCCCCTAGATGCCAGACATCTGGCCGACAAATTGAATGAACAGATCAGCGCGCCGATTCAAGTCGCGCCTCACACACTGCATTTAAGCGGCAGCATCGGTATCGCCCTTTCTGCACAACATGGTGAAAACCTTGAACACCTTATTGCTATGGCCGATGCCGCCATGTATCAAGCTAAACAAAATAAAGAAGACAAAATTTGTCTGGCTGAGCGCTGAGTTCACATTAGTTCAGGAACGTTAAGGTGATAAGCGTTTCAAGGCTTGAGAAGTAAGTAAACAGGCATAAAAAAACCCCGTATCAGTTACCCGATACGAGGTTTTAGGATATGGCGGTGGACTAGGGATTCGAACCCCAGGTAGGCTACAAACCTACAACGGTTTTCAAGACCGCCGCCTTCAACCGCTCAGCCAGTCCACCAATGTTTGATGTGGCGTATTATAGAGCCCTGAGAGTTTTTTGCAAGGCGTTTTGGTCATATTTTTGTAAAATTTTATCCACGCTGATTTAAACTCTTAGATATCAATTTTTTAACCAGGCCTGTTCATTTCTATGACCCAATCCACTGACCCATCAGATTCACAGATTTGCGACTTTAACCAATGTTGTTACGCGTTGCTGAAGCGTATTCCCAAGGGGCGAGTTACTACCTACAAAGCCATTGCAGAGGTTTTGAATAGCAAGGCATACCGAGCGGTGGGCAATGCGATGGCGCACAACCCGAATTTAATAAAGGTGCCCTGCCACCGAGTGGTGAAAAGTAATGGCGAAGTGGGTCAGTATGCGTTGGGAAGCGCGACCAAAATCGAACTTTTGGAACAGGAAGGTGTGAAGGTAGTGAATAATAAGGTGGTGGAGTTTGAAACGCGGTTATATGACTTTAAGCAGTAAACTGTGTTTACGCCTGCTTTACCTCAAGACATAAAAAAACCAGGCCTGCCGAAAATGAGCAGGCCTGGTTTTTATGCTCAGCAGAAAATGCTTTTAAATTTGCGGCTATTTGCAAAGAAGGATTAAAGTACCTCAATCCCGCCCATGTAGGGACGCAGGGCTTCGGGAACGGTGATGCTGCCATCGGCATTCTGGTAGTTTTCCAGTACCGCCACCAAGGTGCGCCCTACCGCCAAACCGGAACCGTTTAGAGTATGCACCAGTTGCGGTTTATCCTGACCGGAACGGAAACGCGCCATCAAACGACGTGCCTGAAAGTCTTCAAAATTGGAGCAGGACGAAATTTCGCGATAAGCCTTCTGCGCCGGCAACCAGACTTCCAGATCATAGGTCTTAGCGGATGAGAAGCCGATGTCGCCACTGCACAACGCCATGACCCGGTACGGCAGCCCCAGCTTCTTCAGAATCGATTCAGCCTGCTCGGTCAACTCTTCCAGTGCCTGATAGGAGGTGTCCGGATGCACGATCTGCACCATCTCGACTTTTTCAAACTGGTGCTGACGAATCAGCCCTTTGGTGTCGCGCCCATAAGAGCCTGCTTCGGAGCGGAAACATGGGGTATGCCCTGCCAGACGGATCGGCAAATCGGCTTCGTCTATGATTTCATCGCGATACAGGTTGGTAATCGGCACTTCGGCGGTCGGAATCAGATACAGGTCGCGGTCATTGGTGTCGTGTTCTTCGTGCTTGCTGAGCTTGTAAAGGTCTTCTTCAAACTTAGGCAATTGCCCCGTTCCACGCAAGCTGTGCTGGTTGACGATATAAGGCACATAGACTTCGTTGTAACCGCTCTGCGCGTGACTGTCCAACATGAACTGAGTCAACGCGCGCTGCAATTTGGCAACCGCACCTTTCAATACAGAGAAACGTGAAGAGGCAATTTTAACGGCGGCGTCGTTGTCATACCAGCCGCGTGCTTCCATCAGATCCACATGGTCCTGAACGTCAAAATCTAATTGTTTGGGTTCGCCCCATTTACGGACTTCGACATTCTCCTCTTCTCCGCCACCGACTGGCGTGGATTCATGCGGAAGATTGGGAATGCTGGCATAAATGTCTTCCAGCGCTAACTGCACTTCATCCGAAGCGGATTTGGCGGCTTCCAGCTGATCGCCCAAGTCGGACACTTCCGCCAACAAAGGCGCAATGTCTTCGCCATTGGCTTTGGCTTTACCGATGCCTTTTGAACGGCTGTTACGTTCCGCTTGAAGGGATTGGGTCTTGGCCTGCAACTCTTTGCGTTGCGCTTCCAAAGCCTCAATCTGCGCGGTATCCAATTCAAAACCGCGTGTTTTCAATTTTTCGGCAACCGTTTCCAGGTCTGATCTCAGTAGCTTAGCGTCTAACATTATGGCTCTCTGTATTTAATTCATTCTGTTTTGCAGTGTCAAAAACACCTGAAAATTTGCGCCCTATTTTAACACTAATTTGATGGCGCTCCGACGAATTCAGAGCGAATTTACACATCGATTCCAAGGTCAAATGCGTGCACAGGTGAATAGGTTTGAAAAAGGCGCAAATGTAAACCCAAACAGGCAGATGTTAGCCAAACGCCCACACCCATTTACATTTGCCTTGCGGCGAGCATGCCGACCCATACAGCCAGCAGACAGGTGATGACACTGACAGCGATATTGAAAAAAGCTTTATTGAACTCGCCGACTTGCAGGTACTGCATGGTTTCATAGGAAAAAGTGGAGAAGGTGGTGAAGGCGCCGAGAAAGCCGACCATGATAAACAGACGCCACTCGTTGGACGCGCCCAGCTTATCGACCAACAGAACGGCGGCCAACCCCATTACAAAGGAGCCCAACAGGTTCACCGACAGGGTTCCCCAGGCAAAATCACGCCCCAACCATTGATACACCTGGTGAGACAGCGCAAAACGCGACAAAGCGCCCAAAGCACCTCCAGCGGCGATTGCAAACCAAGCCCATGCCGTCATGTTTAACCCCATCATGTCTCCCCGATTTCAATCTGAAAAATTTTTAGCTTCTGCGTTTGTAAATGGCCTTTGCATTGAGCTCGCGCAGATGCTGCATTTTAGCCGCGATTTTAATTTCCAAGCCCCGCTCGACCGGCTCATAATAATCGCGTTCCGGCATCTCTTCCGGAAAATAACTCTCACCCGCCGCAAACGCATCCGGTTCGTCGTGCGCATAACGATAGCCTTTACCGTAATCCATTTCACTCATGAGTTTGGTCGGCGCATTGCGCAAATGCAAGGGCACCTCAAAAGAGCCATGTTGCTGAACGTCTTTCAGAGCGGCTTTATAGGCCATGTAAACTGCATTCGACTTGGGGGCCACCGCCAGATAGGTGGCGGCATGCGCCAGTGCCAGGTCGCCTTCCGGTGAACCCAGGCGCTCATAGGCTTCGGCCGCATTGACGGCCACCTGCAAGGCGCGATTGTCGGCATTGCCGATCTCTTCGCTGGCCATGCGCACCAGACGTCTTGCCAGATAGCGTGGATCGACGCCACCGTCCAACATACGCACCAACCAATAGAGTGCCGCATTGGGATCGGAACCGCGCACCGATTTATGCAAAGCGGAAATCTGATCGTAAAACGCCTCGCCTCCCTTGTCAAAACGTCTTAACCCGCCTTGAATAACCTCTTTACAATGATCTTGATTCAAAACCACCAGGCCTGCCGATTCTGTCGGGTCGCTTTCGGAGTTCTCGTCATCACTTACCGGTTCGGCAAAATCGGCGGCCTGTTCCAAGAGGTTCAGCAAACGCCGGGCATCGCCATCCGCCGCCTCCAAAAGCAACTGGCAGGCGGATTCCTCAACCTGCAGACGCAATCCCGCCGCCTGCTGCAAATCTGCGGACAGTAAGTCGATGCCGCGCTCTAAAACCTGCGCCAATTCCGACTCTTCTAGACTGCGCAGCACGTAAACCCGGGCACGTGACAACAAGGCATTATTGAGCTCAAACGATGGGTTTTCAGTGGTGGCCCCAATAAAAATAAAGGTGCCGTCTTCCACAAACGGTAAAAATGCATCCTGCTGCGCTTTATTGAAACGGTGCACTTCATCCACAAACAACAGTGTGCCTTGCTGAAACTGCTGGCGATGCAGTTTGGCTTGTTCCACCGCGGCGCGCACTTCCTTGACGCCGTCCAGCACGGCGGACAGGCTGATGAACTGCAAGTCAGACTGCTTTGCAATCAGGCGTGCCAGGGTGGTTTTTCCAGTTCCCGGCGGCCCCCAGAACACCATAGAATGCAAATTACCACTTGAAAACATTCTCGACAAGGCGCGATTGGAGCCCAACAGATGGGTCTGCCCAACATAGTCCTCAAGTTTTTGAGGGCGCAGTCTGTCGGAAAGCGGCTGATAGACAGTCATTATCGAGGCTGTCCTACTTGATCAAAATTCTGCGGAAGAATGAACACAAATTCACTGCCAGGAATACTCTGGTTCATTTTTATGTTTTTAAAGCGTACTCGGGTGACGTTATCGGCACTCTGATACATCCACACCTCTTTCATCTGCCCGTCTTTCAGACCGATTTCAATGCTCTGGAAATAAGTCGCCGCTTTTGGCTGAAGGTTAAACCACTCCATGCCTTTACGGTTTCCAGCCGGAATAATGGTAAAACGGTCTTCAATCGGCTCGTCATAAAGCAACCAACTCAACGGAATCTCAGCCTTGATATCATCAATAGAACGCACTGTCACCTGTTCCAGGTCATCGTCCTGCACCCAAAGGTTGACCCCATCCACCACAATCTTCTGCGATTCGGGCTTGAGATAGTGCCATACCAGCTTACCCGGACGCTGCAGTTTGAAGTAGCCACTGGAAGGATAGGTTTCAAATAAGGTCTCATCCGGCTGAATCTGCTCAAAATCGGCACTGAAGGTTTTCAGCTGGTTCACGTAAGTTTGTAAAGCCGATTCGGCATACACCGGCCAAGCCGCCCATAAACTGATGGCGGCAAGCCATTTCACACTTTTTTTGATTTTCATCGAAGACTCTTCTTTATGGGGTTTAAATTCAAGCTAATTGATCAGGTGCACAGCAATGACACGGGCAATCCACCATCTTACTCCTGCGGTTTAGGCGCCAATACTTCACGGTTGCCGTTGGATTGCATCGACGACACCACGCCTGCGGCTTCCATGGTTTCCACAATCCGCGCGGCGCGGTTATAACCGATTTTGAAACGCCGCTGAATCGATGAGATCGAAACCCGTCGTCCCTGAACCACAAATTCTACCGCCTCATCATACAAGGCATCCTGCTCGGCATCTTCATAACCGCCATCACCACCGTTATCCGAAGTTGGACCCTGCGTAATGGTTTCCAGATACTGCGGCTGCCCTTGTGACTTGATGAACTCGGCAACCTTATGCACCTCTTCGTCCGTCATAAAGGCACCGTGAACACGACGCGGCGAACCGGAACCCGGAGGCAGAAACAGCATGTCCCCCATGCCCAACAGCTGTTCCGCCCCACCTTGGTCAAGAATGGTGCGCGAATCGATTTTGGTATTGACCATAAAAGAGATACGGGTGGGAATGTTCGCCTTGATCAAACCGGTAATGACGTTCACCGACGGACGCTGAGTCGCTAAAATCAAGTGAATCCCAGCCGCACGGGCTTTCTGCGCAATACGTGCAATCAACTGCTCGACTTCCTTGCCCACCACCATGATCATGTCGGCAAATTCATCGACCACCACCACGATGTAAGGCAATGTCTCAAGCGTTGGCGGCGCTTCTCCCATATCATGGCCGTAATTAGCGGCCTGTTGATACATCGGATCGATGATCGGTTCTCCCTTATCGATTGCTTCTTGAACCTTAAGATTGAAACCGGCGATATTACGCACACCCATTTTGGCCATCAATTGGTAACGTCGATCCATTTCAAATACACACCAGCGCAAGGCGTTGGCGGCATCGCTCATATCCGTGACAACCGGCGTCAACAAATGTGGAATGTCCTCATAAATCGACAGTTCCAACATTTTAGGGTCGACCATGATCAGACGCACTTCATCCGGCCGGCTCTTATAAAGCAAGCTTAGAATCATGCTGTTGACCCCCACCGATTTACCCGAACCGGTGGTCCCCGCCACCAACAGATGCGGCATTTTGCCGATGTCGGCGACCACCGGCTTGCCGGAAATGTCTTTACCTAACGCTACCGTCAACGGCGACTTAGCACGTTGAAACTCGTCTGAAGACAGGACTTCTCTGAAACTCACCAATTCACGTTGCTCGTTCGGGATCTCGATACCCACAAACGCCTTGCCTGGAATAATGTCCACGACACGCACCGATTTAACGGATAAAACACGAGCCAAATCTTTCGCCAAATTGTTGATCTGGCTGACCTTCACCCCGGGTGCCGGCAGGATCTCAAAACGAGTGACCACCGGACCGGGCTGCACCGATTCTACCTTGACGGTCACGCCAAATTCCAATAAACGCTGCTCCAACAAGCTTGAGAGCGATTTCAAATCTTCTTCCGAAAAGCCTTCTTCATAATCAGGTGGCGGATCGAGCAGATCCAGACTCGGCAAGTCACCGCTTTGCACAATCGGCACCGTGCTACTGGCTTTTTGTTTACTACCGACCTTAACGTGCGATAAGTTACCCACTTTGGGTTCGGAGGCAGCTTTAGATACGGCAGGCTGATCGATTTCAAACGGCGGGCTGTTATCCTCCAAGTCGGTCTCTTTGATTGAAGCACTTTCCAAAGTGGGTTCGTTCGGCTGGATAGCCGATTCTTGACTGACCGAGTCCGACTTTTTAAATGCAGCGATAATTTTGGATCGAGCCTTATCCTTTACCCGAGGTTCGCTCGTTTTACTTGTCGAGACCAGGCCTGCCGATTCTGCTCGGCCGGATTTAGAGCGGACTTTATCAGACCATTTTTTTAGACCCTCGTTCTGATCCAATTGCTTTTGTAATTTTTGTTGAATGCTTTGGCTTAATAGCCAAGCAAGGCGCCCAGTCACTTCAATGATCGTCAGCCACGAATAACTGCTGAGCATGCTTAAGGCGATGGCAAACACCACCAATAGAAACAAGGTCGCTCCTAGCAAATCGATGCTGCTGACCAACCAGCTGCTGAGCTCGTAGCCCCAGACGCCCCCTGCGGAGTATGGCAAACGTATCATGGCGTTGTCCGGTTGCAGATACAGATTGGCCAAGCCCGCACCGGCAGAAATCAGCAGCAGCAAGCCGACCAGACTCAGACCAAAACGCACATAATCCAAATCACTTTCGGAACGAATTTTGAGGGTGACCCAGCCGGCCAGGAGAATCCCGAATGGGATCAGAAAGCCAAAAATACCGAACACGTATAGAATCATCGAGGATAACCAGGCTCCGGTTTTACCTCCATAATTATTCAGTTCATAGACGCCCCCTGCCGAATCAAACCCGGGATCTTGTGGATCGTAACTGAACAACACAATAAACAGGAAAAAAGCCAATCCAATGCAACTGAGTACCAAGGCATCCTTGAGCACCCAGTTGAAACGACTTTTGCTTTGAGGTTCGTCGCTTGAGGTTGAATTTGAATCGGCTCGTGATTTAACGGGTTTAAAGGTCATTGAAAATATGGGTTCTCTGTTACACTCAACTACATGAAAATTTTGCCCTTGGGGCGAAGACAATGACATAAACCAGTTCCTCGCGATTCGTGAATATTCGTACCGGTGGGTCTGGTTTATCCATTAAAAACTGCTAAAATTTTAGCATATCGGTAAATTAATAATTCTGAATAATTCAGAGATGACCGGGAAGAAAACAAAGCCAGTTGAATTTAATGGCGTAAATCCGATACACTCACTCTGTTAGATAAATGTAATAAGGAATACACTATGGCGACAAAACATTGCAAACTACTCATTTTGGGTTCAGGACCAGCCGGCTATACGGCTGCGGTTTATGCGGCGCGTGCTAACTTAGAACCGGTCATGGTGACAGGAATGCAACAAGGTGGCCAACTGACAACCACGACAGAAGTGGATAACTGGCCAGGCGATCCTGAAGGATTGACCGGCCCGGATCTGATGGTGCGCATGCAAAAACACGCCGAACGCTTCGGAACAGAAATCCTTTTCGATCATATCCATACGGCTGAATTGACCAGCAAACCTTTCAAGCTGATTGGCGATTCAGGCGAGTATACCTGCGATGCGTTGATTATCGCCACCGGGGCTTCCGCCAAATACTTGGGACTTGAATCCGAAGAGGCATTCAAAGGCAAAGGCGTTTCGGCCTGTGCAACCTGTGACGGATTCTTCTACCGCAATCAAAAGGTGGCGGTCATCGGCGGCGGAAACACCGCCGTCGAGGAAGCTTTGTATTTATCTAACATCGCTGCGGAAGTCACGATTGTTCATCGCCGAGATAAATTCAGCTCAGAAAAAATCCTGGCCGACCACCTGCATGAAAAAGCCGCCAATGGCAACATCAAGATCGAATTCAACAGCCAGCTTGAAGAGGTTTTGGGCGACAACATGGGCGTCACCGGTTTACGTTTGAAAAACAACCAAACTGGAGAGAGCAAAGAGATTGACGTAGCCGGTGTCTTTATCGCCATTGGGCATACGCCAAACACTGGCATTTTTGCCGATCAACTGGAAATGACGAACGGCTACCTTAAAGTGCAGAGTGGTTTGCAAGGCAATGCCACGCAAACTTCGATCCCGGGAATTTTCGCAGCCGGTGACGTGATGGATCAACATTACAAACAGGCCATCACTTCAGCGGGTGCCGGTTGTATGGCGGCCCTGGATGCTGAAAAATATCTAGACAATCTAGGCAACTGATTTCGTCTTCAAAAACCACCATCCTGGTGGTTTTTTTATTACATCTACTTGCTTACCTCCGCTATTGATAAGGAAAGATTTATGAAAAAAGCATTATTGGTCGCCATCGGCCTTACATTCTCAGCAGCTAGCTTGGCGGCTGACACACAACTTAAAACAGTCGAACAGAAAGCCAGTTATACACTGGGAGTGGATTTGGCTAAAAACTTCACCAAGCAAGGCTTGCAGATTGATGTCAATGCCTTGGCTCAGGGAATGCAGGACAGCCTGGAAAATAAACCTTTAAAATTAAGTCAGGAAGAGATGGAGACCGCGGTAAACGAGGTCAAACAAGCCTTAATGCAAAAGCAGTTGGAAACGCGTAAGAAATTGGCCGATGAAAACGCCCAGGCCGGGGCAGCTTTTTTGGCTGAAAACAAAAGCAAAACCGGCGTCAAAACCACAGCAAGTGGTTTGCAATACAAAATCATCACAGCCGGCAAAGGCCCGTCACCGACTGAAGACGATATGATTACTGCGCACTACAAAGGAAGCCTAATTGACGGCAGCGTATTTGACAGCTCTTATGAACGCGGCTCTCCACTGGAATTTCAAATGAGCAATGTCATCAAAGGCTGGGGAGAAGCACTTAAGCTAATGAATGCAGGTGCAAAATGGGAAGTCTACATTCCTGCAGAACTGGCCTATGGCGAAAAAGGGGCTGGGAATCGCATCGGACCTAATGAAACCCTGATTTTCAACATTGAGTTAATCAAGTTCGAGAAAGCCGAATAAGTCCTGAAGCAAAAGAAGCGAAAATAAAAAAACCCAGTTAAAACAATTAACTGGGTTTGGCCCAAAGTGGCTAAATGAAGTTGCTCTTCAAGAGGAGTGTTGTTTAACAACAGGTTTCATGTTAATAGAATTACGTAGCCATATCAAACTTTTCTTATATGTTTATTTTTACCTACTTATAAAATAAAATTATAAGAGGTCATTAACAGTGCAAATAAAAGCATTCCCTTCTTTAACCATTTTTCTAGTCAGGAAATTGGGCTAATTGATAAACTTCATAAGCTGGAGTTTCGTATGGGTGTGCCGCCAGCAACGCACCGATCGACTGCCGAATAAAAGCCTCATCACAGACCATTTCAACTTTATACTCTTTCACTTTTTCCACCTGCCCTAACTCACCGATAAACGGCTGGCTTCCCTCTAGAGCTCTAAACTGTCCCATTCCCTCGGCCTGCCAACAACAATGATCGTAGGAGCCGATTCTACCCGCACCCGCAGCAAACACCGCTTTCTTGACCGCTTCAAGATGGCTTTCCGGTACAAAAAAACAAAACTTATACATCTTTCACCTCGCTTCGATTACATAAACGCTTAACTCGAATCCATAAATTCAATACAATACGAACACAACAGACTGTTCAACCCATCAAATCTAAAAGGATTCTAGATGAAACCACTGCTGATTACTTACGCTGTCATTCTACTGCTGGGCGTGACATCCTTACTCACACAAATACACTATTTTGCCAATATTGCCGGCTTTATTTCGGCAATCGGTTTGTTATTGGTGTTTTTTAAGGATCGCCCAGAACATGAAAGCCAACAACAAATAAAGTTAAGACGCTATTGGTATATTGTGTTTGCAACCGGTATCTTTTTCAGTTTAATTTTGGGCAGTCTCTGGAACGATAAAATGGGCGGGATGGTTCCTTCATAAGTTCCCACTTCGCGATACTTATAAAAAAAGCCCCGATTGGGGCTTTTTTTATAAGTATCGCGAAGTGGGAACCTACTCCTTACTAAAAGAGATCTACGTCGCCTTCATCCATGCTGTCCGCTTTCACTCGAGTCATGCGGTTGTCTTCAATTTGCTGTCGCTGCTGCTGCATAATCAACTTAAGCTGTTCAACGCGTTCTTTAAATTCATCTTCAGACGCCACCGGCACATTCACACTTTCGGCCAGGAACTGACTGATTTTATTTGAAAACTCATTCAAACCGGACAAGTGACTCATGCTCTGCTCAACCAACTGTCGAACAATGTCTTCAAACTGCAAGGAACGCATGGCATTCGATACACTGACCTCAATTTCGGAAATCACGGAAGAGATATCACCCAGTTTATCGGAAATCCCCACGTTCATTTGCTCAAGGTCATTCAGCATGCCATCCACTTTGGACTGAGAAGAAACGGCATGCTCCATATCCTTAGAGGCCGTTTCACTGACAATGCTGCGAACTTGATCGACGGTGCCCCGCGCCTTTTCCGCCTGTTTACGAATCTGCTCATTCAGCAAGTTGGAGTTCAAGGAAAGCTTACGCACCTCATCCGCTACCACAGCGAATCCGCGCCCTGCTTCACCGGCACGCGCCGCCTCAATAGCCGCATTCAAGGCGAGTAAGTTTGTCTGATCGGCAATCCCTTTCACATCTTCCAAAAGAGTGAAGATGGCTTCAATCTGGCCGACCATATCATCAATTTTAGCAACGGTTTGAGTGCTTCGTTGACTGGCATTGGTCAACAGATCAATCAAATACTGCAACACCACCTTAATCTCAGAAGAGAAACGCTGTACGCTCATGTGCTCAGAACTGGCATCTCCCCCCAAATTTTCCAACAGAGACAATACCATTTTATATTCGGCTTGGGTTTGCTCGTGCAAACCAGAGAAACTATTATTAAGTGTTTCAATCGCTTCAGAGATCAACTCCTTGACCTGAACCATCTCTTCGCTGATGACCTCGACTTCTCTCTCAATAACACCTTCATAATCGCCGACCACTGTTTGAATCGACGCGTCCACTGTCGAAATGGAAACGCTTGCTGAAGAACGGGGCGGCTCTACAGAGGTAAGGTCAACATGCTCCTTTTGCTTTGATTGAGCCGTGCTGGCAAAATTTGCCGCCTGAAGGCTCCAAACAAGCGAAATAATGACCATACTGGCCGGTGCGATGTAAGGGATATCCAAGAAACTCAAAACGACACCCAAAACGGTGAACAACCATGCCGCCCAATAACTTTTAATGACTTGAAGCATGCGACCTTTCCTTAACTCTAATTAACTATATGAATATTGACGAGGCTTTTATTCAGCGCTCTTAATATGAACTGCAGCAGGTTGAACCGCTTCTTGACGATGCAGCCAGGCCTGCTTGAACCAACGGAATTTTAGCATGGTGCATGCCAAACTTGGTCATGATGATGAATTTGATTGATTTGAGAGTGCTATTGATCAGCAAAATCTATAATTTTTTGAGCGATTTTCTCCAGAGGCAAAACCATATCGGCGGCCCCCAGTTTCACCGCTTCTCCAGGCATGCCCCAGACCACACTGGTTTTTTCATCCTGGGCCAGAGTAGGCGCACCCACACCTTGAAGCTCTTTGAGACCTTCCGCCCCATCGTTCCCCATTCCGGTTAACAATACGCCGATTGAATTTGGACCGACATTCTGTACGACCGAGCGAAACATGACATCAACCGAAGGTTTATGGCGATTCACCGGAGGCCCATCATTCAAGCGGCAAATATAACGAGCGCCATCACGAGCAATCAAAAGGTGCCGGCCACCCGGGGCGATGTAGACATGGCCAGGCAATATTTGCTGCCCATCCTCCGCCTGCATGACAGTCATTTCGGAAACCGAATCCATTCTTTTCGCAAAAGGCAAACTGAACGCGGCCGGAATGTGCTGTGTGATCACTATCCCGGGAGTGCGAGCCGGCAACCGCATCAACACCTCTTTAATCGCTTCGGTACCGCCGGTCGAGGCACCCAAGGCAATAACTTTATCAGTGGTGCGAAAATGCCGGTTATTGAAGCTACGTTTCGCCAAGACTGCATCTGCGGTATATTTTTCAGCCACTTTTTTTGCGGGGCTAGAGCTAACAACCGGAGCCTTACTCTGCAGATTGGCACTGTAACGGGCATACTTCCGCTCTAAGGCCATCTTACTGACTCCAGCCGCAGCCTTAACCTTTCGACAAATTTCAGCCGTATAATCTTCAAACGTGTTCACTAAGTCAATTTTAGGCTTGGTGACAAAATCCACCGCCCCTAGTTCAAGCGCTTCAAAGGTGACATCTGCCCCGACTTCGGTCAATGTAGACACCATCACCACCGGCATGGGGTGTAAACGCATCAGGTTTTTCAAAAATGTCACACCATCCATACGCGGCATTTCAACATCCAAGGTCAAGACATCCGGATGCAACTGTTTAATTTTATCTCGGGCCATATAAGGGTCTGAGGCCGTGCCCACCACTTCAATCGCCGGATCGGATGACAACATTTCCTCAAGCATATTGCGCACTAGCGCTGAATCGTCAACGATTAAGACTTTCGTTTTAGACATTCCGTTCCCTCAATCTCACACTCTTTTGAAAAATAACGCATTTAATATTCTTTTTTGTATATGGTCTGACCAATTAACGAAAAACGGTCGCAGACCTTGTACAAGGATTCGGAGTGACCGATAAACAGGTGACCGTGGTCAGGCAATAAATCCGCGTAACGTCCAAACAATTTCGACTGCGTCGGCTTATCGAAATAAATCACAACATTTCGGCAAAATATGACATCTATTTTATCTTTTAAGGGCCATTCATTCATCAAATTGATTTGCCCGAAGTCAATCACATCCCGCAATTCGCTCTTTACTTTTACCAAGCCGTCTTGTGCTCCCTTACCTTTCAAGAACCATCTTTTTTTACGGGTCTCACTCACCCCTTTTAAACGCTCCATCGGATAAACCCCATTTAGAGCTGTTTCAACCACGGTAGTATCAAGATCGGTCGCAATGACCTTGGCATCCCAACCCGCGGGTACCGTCTCTTTTAAGGTAATGGCCAGTGAATAAGGTTCCTCACCGGTTGAACAACCGGCGGACCAGATACGAAGCTTGCGACTTGTTTGATTTTGCTGCAACAACATCGGGATGACGGTGTTGGCCAAATACTCAAAATGGTGGTTTTCTCTAAAAAAGAACGTCAAATTGGTCGTAATCGAGTTAATTAGATTAACAAACTCACTTTCCCCTTGTTCTTCAACGTAATCCAGGTAGCGCCTGAAGCTCTGTAAACCCAAAAATCGAATTCGTTTCGACAAACGGTTATAGACCAAATTCTTTTTTGATTCATTTAAGTCAATACCCGCAAAGTCGTAAACCAGTTTTTTAATCCTGGCAAAATCTTTTTCGGTAAACTCAAATTCACGATCACTCATAGTAAGATAACTCTAAAATTTGTAAAAATTATCCCCTACTACCGTCAAAAAGCAAAATGGTTTCAGTGGCATTGTGGATAATTTGCAAGAATAACTTAAAAGTTAACCCAAATGGTAAATATCTCCGACTTAAAAACTGGTCAACTTCACATAAAACCAAATGCGCCTCTATTGATTTCGGATTTCAAAATTGGGCAAACCTTAACGGTCAGTGCGCAACAGGTCAATGGAAATCAGGTACAGCTTCTGGTTGGCAAACAAGTGTTATTGGCCGAGCACCAGTTGAATCCGGTGCCCAAAGGACCGTTTCAAGTCACCGTCAAACAAACCCAGCCAACTTTGGTCTTAACCATCCCCAAGCCAGAACCGTCACTTCATTCAAGTACGCAATTGAGTTTACAAACTGGCTATAAGCAATCCTTAGGCAGTCAATTAGCGATTCATCAAGCCCTGCAACGCATCAACCAACTACCCAATTTGCCGCAAAACATTCAAACCATCATTAATCAACTGATTGAACTGACCTTAAAGCCAACTCCGCTTTTAAACGGATCCCAACTCAAAACCAGTATCAGTAACAGTGGACTTTTTTTAGAAAACAAACTTCGCACTAAATCCGATGACAAAAAGCTCGGCTCCGACACCAAAGCTCAACTTCTCAAGCTTCAACAAAACACCTTTAAAGCCCTGGAGCAGGCCCCGTCTTCCGGTCCTCTCAAACAGCTTTCAAACCTGATCAGTCAAGCAATCAACAAACTCAGCATTCAACAACTCCAACTGTTTGAAAACCCTCAGTTGTTCTCTTTGGAACTGCCATTGGCCAACCAAGATCGATTGGAATCCATACAAATTGAGATTTTTCGCAAACACACCAAGCCGAACTCCGATTGGGAAGTCATCCTGCAGCTGAATGTGGAAAACGATGAAATGGTGGTCAAACTGACCCTAAACGGTGAGCAACAGAGCCTGAATTGTCAGATATGGTGCGAAACCGACCCCTTGAAGCAACGAGTTGCAAGATCTTTGGAGCAGCTTTCCACTCAATTGAAAGAACTGGGGCTAGAGCTCTCTAGCCTAACCGTAACGGAAACCAAGCCACAGCAATCGAATTTTACGACTCAAGTCACACTTATTGATATTAAGGTATGAGGATTGCTTTAGTCCTGTTTAACAAGTTACTGTTTTTTTGAACAATAGATGCCATGAGGGACGATTTAATCCCGGGTTTAGACAAAATAACCCCATAAAGGGCTGGACGTTTGAATTTGAATAGGGTACTTTACCGTCAATAGTTTCAACGAATTGAGAGACTAACTATGGATACGAATCTTGATACAATTCAAGAGCAGATTGATCATAAAAATGAACATGATGATCAGGTTTTAAGTTTTATTTTGGGCAACGAAGAATACGGTGTGGACATCTTAACCGTCCAAGAAATTAAGGGTTGGGAAAAAACCACCTCTATTCCAAACACGCCAAAATATGTCATGGGAGCAATCAACCTTCGAGGTGCCGTCGTCCCTATCATTGACCTTAGGGTTCGTTTTGGATTGAATGAGGTCACCTACAATGATTCAACCGTAGTGATTATTCTTCGTGCAGTGGACTCCAATGGCAGCCAAAAGATTATCGGTTTGGTTGTCGATGGTGTTTCTGATGTATATTCTTTAAACCCTAAAGAGATACAATCCTCTCCTGACATGAGTGGGACCATCCATACCGAATATGTCAACGGCTTAGCCACAGTAGCAGATAAAATGATTGTCGTACTGAACGTTAACCAGTTGATTAACGATGGCATCCTGGCATCCATCAAAAAAAGCTTAAATGCCGAATAAAACCAAGTAAGTTAGCCGTATTAGTTTCTAGTAAAAAAATTAGACCGTGAGAGAGTTACAATGTCAAAAATCTTAGCTGTAGACGATTCTAAATCAATGCGCCAAATGGTGAGTATGTCGTTAAAGTCCGCCGGGCATGACGTCAGCGAAGCAGAAGATGGTGCAATCGCATTAGATATCGCCAAACAAAACCAGTTTGACCTAATTGTCACCGACATCAACATGCCAAACATGAATGGTATTGAACTGATTACGGCTTTGCGTGCCATGCCAAACTACAAGTTCACCCCTATTTTGTGTCTTACCACGGAATCTTCCGGTGATATGAAAACCAAAGGTAAAGAAGCGGGTGCAACGGGCTGGATTGTAAAACCATTCAGCCCGGAAAAGCTGCTTTCGGTTATTAACCGAGTCCTTTAATCTATCAAAGCCACCTTCAGGATTTACATCATGAAAGTGGCTTTAGCGGGATTTCCAATCATTTGATTTCAGAGGTAACAAGATGAGTGACACCATCACCCTTCCAGAGAGTCTCACCATTCACACCATTGACAGTACTTACACAGAACTCAACCAAGCCTTTTTGAACACTGGAGATAACATCGTTCTCAATGCCCAGGCAATTGAGACCATTGACACAAGTGGGCTTCAAGCCTTGTTGATGTTGATTGAATCCGCCAGGAAAAACCAGAAAAGCATCGAATGGCAAAATGCCAACGAACTTCTGAAGACCTCTGCTGAGAAAATCGGGCTTGCTCAAGCTTTACAGCTCAATTAATCAGCCCCACTTCACGCCGTAGAATGCTTGGCAGACATGGACAAGTCCACCACAACCACCCTTAACCAAAAAGTAGCGGTTGCGCTTGAATATGAAGGTAAAGGGGCTCCGCTGGTTACGGCAAAAGGGGCAGGCCTGGTTGCCGAACAGATTTTGGAAATCGCCAAACAGCACAATATCCCGATTAAAGAAGATCAACAACTGGTTGAGCTGCTCAGTCAAGTCGAATTAAACCAAGAAATTCCAGAAGTGCTCTACGAAGCCATTGCCCAAGTATTGATTTTCGCTTATCAGATCAATGAAAAACCGATTCCCGGGCAGTCCTCTGAATAATAAGCCCCAACAAAAAATGTAAGGGCCTAACTCAAACCAAATCTGCGACCTAAAACAGAATAAAACAGGGAAGCAAAAGTAAGTGACTCGCCTACATCGGTCACTCTAGTTGGGTCAGCATATTATCAACGTCTACAAGAATAATGACATTATCTTGATAGTGCGCAATACCTTGAATATAGCGGGAAGCATTTTCTTTGGTTGATGACAGAGCTTCGAACTTGCTTTCAGGTATGTCCTTCACCTCCATCACAAAGTCGACCATCATTCCCACGGTATTTTCATCATCGATCTCGACAATAATGATTCTGGAGAGGTCGGTAACCGGTTTAGGTGGCATGCCATAAATAATACGCGTATCCACCACCGTAACGATCACCCCACGAACATTAATCACCCCCAGCACATTGGCTGGTGTGCCTGCCACCTCGCGAATCTTGCCGACCCTCAGAACTTCTCTGATTTTCTTGACATGAATGCCATAGATCTCATCTTCAAGGGTAAACAAAACACAACGGGCACTGGGTCCTAAATAACTGACATCCTCATCCATCCCCGCATCTATTAATTGATTACCTGACATCTCTTGCTGCCCATCCATATTCATATCCTAACTCCATTAGTACTGAAAGCGGTGTATCACACCTGGCAAGTCCAAAATCAGTGCAATGCTTCCGTTACCGGTAATGGTTGCTCCGGCATAGCCTGGTACTTTCTTAAGCATCATGCCTAAAGGTTTGATCACGACTTCTTCCTGACCATTAACCTGCTCTACGACCAAGCCAACCCTTTGATTTCCAATCGATACAATGACCACCTTATCCTCGGCATAGCTGTCCTTTTGTTGCCCGGGAGTTAGCCATTCGCCCAAAAAGTAAAGCGGGATACTTTTATCTCTCAATCTGACCATCATTTGGCCGTCGATCTTATTGGTTTTTTCCGGATCGAAATCAAAGATTTCCTGAACACTGGTCAACGGAATCGCATAATTGTCTTCCTCAAATGAAACCATTAAGGTAGGCAGAATGGCCAGCGTCAGAGGCACACGGATACTCATACGTGTACCTTCACCAAGCACGGAATGGATATCAATACTGCCATTCAATTTGGTGATCATACTTTTGACCACATCCATACCGACCCCGCGCCCGGAAATATCACTGATTTGATCCGCTGTGGAAAATCCGGCCGACATGATCAGTTCAAATGCAGACTTGTCATCAAGCTGATTGGCCGTCATTTCATCCATCATGCCCTTTTCGACGGCCTTTTGACGCAGAACATCAGGATCCATGCCTTTTCCGTCGTCGGTAATCGACAATAATATATGGTCTCCTTCCTGCTCGGCGGCCAAAATAACCGTGCCTTTGCGAGGCTTGCCTGCCTGTGCTCTATCCTCTGGCATTTCAATCCCGTGATCAACCGAGTTGCGGACCAAATGCACCAATGGATCGGCCAATGCCTCTACCAGGTTTTTATCCAAATCGGTCTCTTCACCACGCAACTCCAAATCAATCTCTTTTCCGAGTTTGCGTGCCAAATCCCTGACCACTCGAGGAAATCTTCCAAACACCTTTTTAACCGGTTGCATACGCGTTTTCATAACCGATGTCTGAAGGTCCGTGGTCACATGATCCAAGTTAGCAACGGCATTAGACAAATCTTCACTGCTTCCCTGGGTTGTTCTCAGTGTCAATAAGCGGTTTCTGACCAACACCAACTCACCCACGAGATTCATAATCTCGTCAAGCCTTTTGGTATCGACCCTGACCGTCGATTCTGCTGTATTTTTAGATGGCGCTTTAGCCGGTGAGGACTCGGCTTTTGTCGCCACCTTTTTGGGGGCAGGCTCCGGTTCTTTTTTGGGCACCACAGCGGCAGGTATTGCCTCTTCAACAGGTTTTGGTTCAGGTTCCGGCGGCATTTCACTATCCATTGCCGCCATCTCTAACATGTCACGCTGATTCAACAATGCCTCAAATTCATCATCCGAAATCTCGCCATCAGGATCCAAACCCTCATCCAACGTCAGCTCAACCTTCGGAGTTGAATCACCCGCTTCTGATGACTCAGACGCGGCTCCAGCCCCCTCCAAGCTGTCTCGCTGATTCAATAGTGCTTCGAATTCATCATCGGTAATCTCACCATCTGGATCTAACCCCTCGGCCAACTGCAATTTAGGTTCGTCCGTCATGTTTTCATCTGCAGCGGCCACGTCCGGTGCGTGTTGTTTTTTGGTCAGGGCATCCAGTTCACTCAATAAACCCGGGTCATTTTCAGGTAGATCACGTTGACCGTCGTTGAGTTGGACAATGGCATCAGAAATAATATCAAACGCTCTCAGAATTACATCTGCAGTCACGGCATCGTATTCAACTTCTCCATTACGAATCTTATCAAACACGTTTTCTGCACGGTGACAGACTTCAATAAGGGGAGTGATTCCTAAAAAGCCAGCGCCGCCTTTAATGGTATGAAACCCTCTAAAAACCGCATTTAATAAATCACGATCATCAGGCGAATGCTCCAGATCAACCAGTTGCTCATTGAGTTGATCAACCAGCTCGGTCGCTTCGACTAAAAAGTCTTGTAAAATATCTTCATCCACAACCTTTACCTCTTCTCGCTAAGCCATCTCTGACTCTTTATGCTCTGTATTTAATAACTTAAGAATAGTTAGCAAACGTCATGCCATAAATCTGCGAGGCCATCACCTTTAACGCCGTTGGCCACTCTAGATACCCAAATCGTCTAGCAGATCATCCACATCATCCTGACTCTCGACCGCATCTTGTTTCGATTTGGCCGTCACATTAGGCCCCACCCCATGAGCCTCTTGCTGCTTTCGTTGCATTTCATCCACATGCTTATCAGGAATGGCGTGAAATTCGTGCTTGGAGCGTTGAATCAATTCTCTTAAGCTCTCTTCGAGCGCCGTGACAATTAAGATCACCCGATTCAATACCTGGCCCGTCAAATCTTGATAAGATTGAGCCAGCATAATGTTGGTCAACTCCGAACTACACTGTTCAATTAATGGCTTACCATCCTTACGCGACTCCTCGGTCATGCCTTCACTCAATATTGACTCAAGTTGTTCCAAGAAACTCAGGGCATTTTCAGCCGAACCCAGGGTTTTTTCACTGGCTGTCTGGGTTTCATCAATCACATATCTCAACCGCTCAGTAATATCAGGCAGATCGTGTTTAGCATGTAATAATATCGGCGTATCCAAATCCAAGTCATCCAGTGTCTGATGCAAATTTTGCGTCAAGACACGCAATTGTTGATGCAACTCACCTTCTCTGATTTTTGTGAGTTCATCCAATAGATGACTGGCTTGAGAGCGATCATCCTGCTCCAAAGCCTCCAATAAAGCCTGAACCTGTTGTTTATCTATTTGGGTGGCAAATGTCATGGTATTTCCTCTGGTCAAAAAAAAACCCTCAACAGTGAACGGATCACTCAAGGGTTTTTTTACATTCTTAGTTCATTAAAGGACTTAAGATGATTGTCTTTCAGCAACACGTGCGAATATTTTTTGTATTTTCTCATTCAGAGTGGCGGCTGTAAAAGGCTTGACGATATAACCATCCACACCCGCCTGTGCGGCTTCAAGAATCTGGCTTCGTTTCGCTTCTGCAGTAATCAATAAGAAAGGAGTATCCTTAAGATTCTCATCTGCACGGACGTGACGCAGCAAATCAATTCCGGTCATTTGCGGCATATTCCAGTCACTCACAATGAAATCGTATTTTCCAGATTGCACCATGGGCCAAGCTGTCGAGCCATCGTCGGCTTCATCAAACTTACTGAACCCCAACTCTTTTAAAAGGTTTTTCACAATGCGACGCATGGTTGAGAAATCATCGACAACCAAAATATTCATATCTCTATTAATTTGCATTTCGCTTTCCTTAAACGTCTATTCTTATCATAAATTTAAATCCAGTCAGCCAACCGCGCCCGTAAACGCTTGATTGCCTGACTGTGAATCTGACTGACCCTGGACTCACTCACCTCAAGGACTTCACCTATCTCTTTGAGGTTCAATTCTTCGTCATAATACAAAGCCATCACCAACTTCTCTTTTTCCGGCAATTCCATAATTTGCTCGGCTAAAGCTTGCTGAAATCCAGCCTCTGTGAGCTCGGCAAATGGCGATAAAAAAGAACCCAACATACGGTCTTCGGACAACTCATCGTGATCAGGCTGATCGATAGAGAGCAGTTGTGCCCCGCTGGTATCTTTTAAAATCGCGTGATACTCATTCACCGTGATTCCCATTTCCAGAGCAATTTCATCCGCTTTGGCCTCGCGACCGTTGCGAGATTCAAGACGATTGATCGCATCACTCACTTCCCGTGATTTACGATGCACGGATCTCGGCGTCCAATCGCCTTTCCGAATTTCATCCAACATGGCACCACGCACCCGGATACCGGCATAGGTTTCAAAACTGGCTCCCTGAGTGGCATCAAACTTCTGCATCGCTTCAATCAATCCGATAATGCCGGATTGAATCAAATCGTCCACAAATACACTATCCGGCAAACGCCCTTTCAGGTGATAGGCAATGCGCTTAACCAGCGGCAAGTATTCCTCAAGGCTGTCTGCCTGCGTATTACATGCATGTTTCTGTACTGACGTATAAACCTCGGTTGCACTCATGGCAATTTCCTAATGACCCGATTGAAACAAACTTTCAACGAAAAACTGCAGGTAACCTGTGACGCCTTGCGGTACCGGCCATGAATCTATGACATGAGCCATCTCTTTAAACGATTTTGCCGCCGCACTGTTGGGCTTGCTAATCGTAACCGGAACCTGTCTTTGCACCGCTTCCCTCAAATCGTTGTCATAAGGCACGGTACCCAAATAATCAAGGCTCACGTCCAAAAATTGCTCGCAAACCCGTGAAAACTTCTCATATAACTGACGACCGTGTTGCTCGGAACGACTCATATTGGCTAATAACCGAAAACGTGAAACTTGATAATCCCGGCTAAGCACCTTAACCAATGCATAAGCATCCGTGATCGACGCTGGCTCGTCCGTTACCACCACCACCACCTCTTGGGAGGCTCGGCAAAAGCTCACCACACTGTCGGCAATCCCGGCTGCGGTATCTATGATCAGTACATCCAGTTCGCCATTCAATTCCGAAAATGCATTGATGATTCCCGCATTTTCCATAGCCGTTAGCTGCGCCATGCGTTTGACGCCCGAAGCGGCGGGAATAATCTTTAAACCTGCCGGACCTTCGACAATGACTTCTTTCAAAGTTTTCTCGCCATCCAGCACATGGGCCAAATTGTATCGGGTTTGCAGACCCAGCATAATATCGACATTGGCCAAGCCCATATCCGCATCCATCAACAAAACACGCTGGCCCATTTTACTGAGCGACACCCCTAGATTAACCGATACATTGGTCTTGCCCACTCCGCCCTTACCGCTGGCGACCGCGATGACTCTAACCGGATTTCCGGCTGGTTTGGCATTTTGCATTTGCCCGGATTGCATTGCTCGCAAGCCTGCTGCTTGATCATTGAGCATCAGATATCTCCTTTCCCATTCCCATACGGAATGCACTCTCATCACTTTGAATATTTGAGTTTTGTTGCCCCAATACAATGGCCCGATCTATCAGGTCACGAATTTTAACAGGCATTAAATCTTCTGGCACCCTTTGTCCTTCAGACAGATAGGCCAATGAAAGACGTTCTTCAATCAGAACCGTTAAAATATTACCTAATTGCAATGCTTCGTCCACCTTGGTCAAAATACAGCCCTGTAAACCCACCTGCCCGAAAGATTTAACAATGTCTTTCATGACATTCAACTGCGTTGCCGCCGAAATCACCAAATAATTACGCACAGTACGGATCCCTTCGTGCGCTGACGTCAATTGTTGTGACAACTGCAAATCACGCTGACTCATTCCGGCAGTATCAATTAGAATCAACTTTTTATTGTTCAAGGATGTCAACAAAGCATACAACTCGCCTTGAGACTTGACCACGTGAACCGGGACACTGATCAAATCCGCAAAGGTTTTAAGCTGTGCTTGGGCACCAATTTTATAGCAGTCCGTGGTGATCAAAGCCAAATCATTGGGACTATGTCGCATCACGAAGCGACTGGCCATTTTCGCGATGGTGGTGGTTTTACCCACTCCGGTAGGCCCAACTAAAGCCACAATCCCACCGTTTTCGAGAACATCACGCTCTTCAATGGGAATACGGCGCTCAATTTCATAGAGTATCTCTGACCAGGCCTGCCCATTTTGAAAATCGGCTTTTTCAACCAGCTCTTGACTCAGTGTCCATCCAATTCCCAACTGAACCAAACGCTTAATCAGCTGAACCTTTTCAGGATTCATCTGTTCATTTTGCCCCCAAGCCAAACCGGAAAGCTGATTTTCCAGCATGGCTCTCACCATTTTCAACTCCTGAGCCATGCTACTGATTTCAGGGGAATGGGAAGGCGTTTCTTTCTGTATAGCCGATTGCAATGATGGCTCCGGAGAAACATAGCTGCTGCCGCTCGACTTCTTGTTTTTTTCTTCCTGATAAGCCTGAGCTTCCGGATCGGCAGCCGCCACAATTTCGACCCCTTCGTCCGTGGTCCGGCTCGACAAAATAACCGCATCGTCTCCGTGCGATTCTTTTACCTGCAACATGGCCTGACGCATCGTAGGAGCGAAGTAACGCTTAATTTTCAAATTACCCTCCCTGTCCTACGTTGGCCACCACACTGATCTGTCGGTTTTCTGGCACTTCAGAATAAGCCAGAATATGCAATGTTGGAAGGCTATAGCGAAACAGCCGCGCTAACTGGGCACGAATCTGTGGAGCCACCAACAATACCGCCGACTGACCACTCATTTCCATTTTCTGCGATTCTTCTTTTAGGGTGCTGTGCAGACGTTCTGCCAATCCCGGCTCAATGGCCAACTGGCCTTCCGGCGCACCTTGTGTAGCCTGTAGCAACAACTGTTCCAGTCCTGGCTCAAGGGTAATGACTTTAAGCTCTGATTCCGCTCCCAATATATCCTGGACAATCGACCTACCGAGTGCAGAGCGAACAAACTGTGTCAATTCATTGGCATCTTGTGTCAGCGACGCCTTAGCGGTCAAAGCCTCTAAAATAGTGCGCATATCACGAATGGCTACTTTATCTTGGAGCAGATTCTGAAGAACCTTAACGATTGCCGCCAAAGACAGACGATCCGGAACCAGTTCATCCACCAACTTGGGAGAAGTCTGTTTTAACTTGTCCAACAGCTGTTGCGTTTCCTCATGCCCAAGCAACTCATAAGCATAGTCTTGCAGCAACTGACTGATATGGGTAGCCACGACGGTACTCGCATCCACTACCGTATAACCCAGAGCCTGGGCCTGCTCCCTGTCTTTTACATCAATCCAAACCGCTTCTAGGCCAAAAGTTGGGTCTTTGGTCGGCGTTCCGGCGACCTCACCAAATACCTGCCCCGGATTGATCGCCAACTCCTTGTCAGGAAAAACCTCTCCTTCACCGGAGTTAACCCCCATCAACATAATTCTATATTGGTTTGGTTTTAAGTCCAAATTATCGCGAATATGAACGGGCGGCACTAAAAAGCCTAGTTCTTGGGAGACCTTGCGTCTTACACCCTTTACGCGCTCTAAAAGCTGTCCATTCTGAGACTGATCCACCATTGGAATCAAACGATAACCAACCTCTAAGCCCAACACATCCAATGACTGAACATCATCCCAACTCAATTCCGCAGGTTTTACCTCGGCTTCCTCTTCAGGGGTGACGGTGCTTTCAGGCGGTGGAGCCTCCAGTTGCTTACGATGAATCAGGTAGGCGCCTGCTCCGGCAACCCCGGCAAACGATAAAAATGCTAAATTCGGCATACCAGGAATCAACCCTAAAACACCAACGATACCAGCCGTCATTCCCAAAGAGCGCGGATTGGCAAACATCTGCATCTGCATCTGTTGCCCCATGTCATTATCTTGGTCTCCTGACACTCGGGTCACAATAATCGCCGTCGCCGTTGACAGCAATAAAGCCGGAATCTGTGCAACCAGACCGTCCCCTAAGGTCAGGATGGTATAGACCTCAATGGCATCACTGAATGCTAGGTCGTGTTGACCCATACCAATCGCAAAACCGCCAATAAGATTAATAAACAAAATAATGATTCCGGCGACGGCGTCACCGCGCACGAACTTACTGGCACCATCCATAGAACCGTAAAAATCGGCTTCAGAGGTGATCTCACGGCGACGCTCTTGAGCTTGCTCTTGGGTGATCAAGCCCGCATTCAAGTCGGCATCAATCGCCATCTGCTTACCGGGCATGGAATCCAAGGTGAAACGAGCACTGACCTCGGCAACTCGCCCCGCCCCTTTGGTGATGACCACAAAGTTTATGACCACCAGTATTGCAAACACCACCAAACCGACTGCGAAATTCCCGCCAATAACAAACTCACCAAAGGCTTCAATCACATGGCCTGCAGAGGCTCCGCCTTGGTGGCCTTCCAACAGGATGACACGGGTAGAGGCAATGTTCAAAGCCAGTCTAAATAAAGTAGCCAATAAAATAATCGTTGGGAAAATAGCGAAATCTAATGGACGTTTGGCGTATAAAGTCACCATCAATACAACCAAAGACAGGGCAATATTGAAGGTAAAAAACACATCCAGCAACATCGGCGGAAGTGGAATCGTAACCATGCCCAGCAGTGCCAAAACGGCAATAGGCACACCCAATCCACGAGTGAAGTTTTGCTTTATATTTGCAAACAGTTGTTGAAGATCCATCTTGCCTTTAATTCACTTTCTCTCGAAGAAACTACTCGGTTTTCATCTCTTCAGGAATGGGAAGGTTTTCAAAATTAGTTTGAGCCGTTTGCCCGCCTGTCTTTAATTGGTATACATAAGCCAATATCGCCGCAACCGCCTTAAATAAATCATAAGGAATCGCGTGCTCGACTTCCGCATTATAGTATAAAGCACGGGCTAATGGTGGGGCTTCTACAATCGGAATATCATGCTCTTTTGCAATGGTCCGTATTTGAGATGCCATGAAGTCGATTCCCATCGCCACCACCACCGGCTCTTGCATACTTTGCGGGTCATACTTCAAGGCCACCGCGAAATGGGTTGGGTTGGTGATGATCACATCGGCCTCAGGCACTTTTTGCATCATGCGCTGTTGGGACATTTCCCGTTGTATCTGTCGGATGCGCCCCTTAACCTCGGGATTCCCCTCTTGCTGCTTGAACTCTTCTTTCACTTCCTGTTTGGTCATTTTCAACTGGCGGTTGTGATCCCAAAGCTGAAACGGCACATCGATCAATGCCACCACAATCAGCGACAAACTCACGAAAATAAAGGCTTCTATGATTACGGTACCGGCATGGGCAAGCCCTTGTTTAAGCGGTTCAGAGCCCAACCCTAGCACCTCAGTAAAAATCGAATACAGAAAGAATGTCGCAATCGAAATGACTAAAGTAAACTTTGCCAAGGCTTTGAAAAGTTCCAACAGAGCTTTGGCGGAAAACATGCGTTTGATTCCAGACACCGGATTTAGCTTGCTGAGTTTGGGAGCCATGGCCTTGGTGCTAAAAGACCACCCACCCAATAACATAGGCGATACGATGGCGATAAAAGCCATCAACAACATGAACGGCATAATCATATATATGGCACTGAGCAACAATCCTTGAATCAGACTCCACATCTTGAGTTCATCAAACGCTATATCGCGATCAAATTGAATGCCTTTGATCGCCAACTCCTCAATATTGCTGAACATGACGCTTCCATACAGCAGCAGAAACACACCCGCCGATAAAGTCATCAATACCGTTGTTAACTCTCTAGATCTCGGGATTTGCCCTTTCTCACGGGATTCTCGTAATTTCTTCTCGGTGGGTTCTTCCGATTTTTCTGTGCCGTCTTGGTTTTCAGCCATATCCGCTAACCTGCTACCAATCTGAAGCTGCTGATCAAATCAACGGAACGATGTACCAACTCTTGCAGATGAGGCAAAACAACCGGAGTCGTCAAGGCCAACATGACCAAACCGACTAACAACGTAACCGGAAAGCCCACTGCAAAAATATTCAATGCCGGTGCTGCTCGAGTCACCACCCCAAAGGCCACGTTGATTAACAATAACGCAGTAATAGCCGGCAACGCAATCAATACCCCGGCTGAAAACATATAAGCGCCAAATTCAACCAAGTCCCGTAAACTGGATTGCGTCAGAAAATGCACGCCGACCGGCAAATATTCAAAACTGTCGACAACGACTTGAATCATCAACAAATGGCCATTCATAGCCAAAAATAACAAGGTCACAATAATCGTAAAGTATTGGGAAACGATCGGAGCATTCACACCGGTTCCAGGATCAACCATCTGCGCAAAAGCTAACCCCATCCCCATGGCAATCAAATGCCCCGCCATCACAAAGGCTTGGAACACAATTAAAAATACCGTGCCCATGGCCAGACCGATCAACACTTGCTGAATCAGAAACAACACTCCCTGCCAAGTAAAAGGGTCAACCGCTGGAGGCAGTGCCAAGTTGGGGGCTACCACCAAGGTTATAAATAAGGTCAGTATGATGCGAGTTTGAGGAGAAACGGAATTAATGCCATAGATTGGCAAGACTGACAACATCGCACCAATCCTGACAAATGGCCAGAAATACAAACCTAACAGTTGAAGAAATTCGTTATAGCTAAAAGCCATCACTTAACCTCAACCAATCAGAGCTGGAATATTTTCATATAGCTCTCGGGTAAAGGATAACAGCGTAGTCAGCATCCAAGGGCCAAACACCACTAAAGCGACTCCAACAATGGCCAATTTAGGAATAAAACTCAATGTCATTTCATTGATTTGGGTAGCGGCCTGAAACATCCCGATCAACAACCCTACAATCAAGGCAGGAACCAGCAGTGGAGCGGCCAACATGGCGGTGACCTCCAACATTCTTTGTCCCAATGTCAAAACCAATTCCTGCTGCATCAGATTCCCCCAGGTACAACAAAACTATTGGCCAAAGTGCCGACCACCAACACCCAACCGTCTATCAAAACAAACAGCATCAGCTTGAATGGCAAGGAAATGATCATCGGTGACAACATCATCATCCCCATTGACATTAATAGACTTGCCACCACCAGATCAATGATCAAAAAAGGAATAAACAACATAAACCCTATCTGAAAAGCGGTTTTCAGTTCACTGGTCATAAAGGCCGGAATCAACACCTTGAAAGGTATGGATTGCGGGTCCTCCAGAGTCACCCCAGCCATTTCAGCAAACATGCCCAAATCATCTTCCCGTGTCTGTTGTAACATAAATTGATACATCGGTTTTGAACCGACTTCGACCGCTTCCTTGAATTGAATCTGCTCATCCAGATAAGGCGCCACCGCCGTATCATAGACCTTGTCCAATACAGGCGACATAATAAACAGCGTTAAAAACATCGCCAGGGCAATCAACACCTTAGTGGAGGGTGTCTGCATCGTTCCCAATGCCTGTCGCAGCAAGGCTAAAACTACAATAATCCTCAAGAAGGAAGTCATCGCAATCAAGGCTGCTGGCAATAAGGTCAGTCCTGTCATCAATAACAGGATCTGCATGGTTAAAGTGTAGTCTTGATTTCCGGTCGCATCGGTTTCAACGGTAAAGGCTGGAATGCCAGGCATCGCCCAAGTTACGGCGGGCACCATGAAGAGAATGACTATGAATAGGGATTTATGGATTTTCACTGTTTATTTGGCTCACATCATTCTGTTCGGATTGCTTTGACGCCCCTTTTCGCTGCGATAACGCTTCCTGCAGACGTTGAGCAAAAGGTCCTTTCATGGGCTCTGAAGTACGGCTATCAACCAAGTCGGTCAACTGATGCAAGGTACTGATTCTAGTGCTGGTTACTCCGACCAAAATTTGCTCTTTTCCTACCTGCAATAACAATATGCGCTCTCTCTGACCAACTGACAAAGCTCCTATTACACGTAAATTACCGTCTGCCACACCTGGAAATCGACCATATCGTCTTAATAGCCACGCCGCTAAAAAGATGATAAGCAATACCAATACAAGAGACAACATAATTTGGCCAAAATAGTCACTCGGTTTAGCTACGGATTCACCAATTAACGACTCTTCAGCAAAGGTCGATGACGTTGCAATTAAAAGCAACATAGCAAAAAGAGGTTTGAAAAAACCTCTTTTTGCATGGATAAGACTGATTATAGGTTGAGCAATACGCATTACTTCAGCTTCTTAATTCGATCTTGCGGACTGATTACGTCGGTGAGGCGCACCCCAAACTTGTCATTGATGACCACAACTTCACCGTGAGCAATCAAGGTTCCATTCACCAATAAATCCAACGGTTCACCGGCCAAGCGATCCATTTCAACAACCGAGCCTTGGGTGTAAGACAGCAAATTGCGGATCGACACCTTGGCTCGGCCGATTTCCAACTGCAAAGTGACTGGGATATCGAGAAGGACATCAAGATCCACTTTTTCTTTACCGTCATTTCGACTGGCAGCCAACTCATCCAATGCAGAGGTCGTTGCCGCTGACTCTGCTTCGGCCTGCTCATTTAAAGCCGCGCCCCATGGATCATCCTCTGCAGCCGTATCACCAGAATCAGCCGCCTCAGACTCGGCTTGTTCCGCCAGCGCATCACCCCATGCGCTTAAATCCTCTTCATCACTCATCGTACCACTCCTTCACATTTTCAACCTTTCGCTCTTGATAAGCAGGATGATGCAGTATTTCTTCAATTTTAACGGCTTTCTTATTTTGGCTTTCACCTAATTTACCGCGCATAATAGCGATTCCCTCAGCTTTAACAGTGACCTGTTTCGGCATCTCGATAGGGATAATATCGCCTTTTTCCATTTTCATTAGGTCATCCATATTCATCTGAAGTTCCAACAGATTAGCACTGAGGTCAACCTCAATGTTTTTAGACTCCTCTTTCAACGTTCTTGACCAGCGATTGTCACTTTCACCTTGAAGGTTCTGCATGCCCTCTTCAAGTTTATCCCTTACCGGCTCAAGCATGGCATAAGGCATGACAATATCGACTCGCCCTTCCACTCCTTCGAAACGGACGTTAATAGGACTCACAACAATCATGTCAGTCGGGTCGACAATTCCCGCAAACTTCGGATTCATCTCCGAATGCATATATTCAATTTCGATGTCCATAACCGGTCCCCACGCTTTACGCAGGTTTTCCGATGAGATATCCAAGATACTGCGGACCATGCTCATTTCTACCGGGGTGTATTCACGCCCCTCGATTTTGAAAGGCAAAAGTCCGGTTCCCCCAAAATAAATATCAACCGCAGTAAATATCAACTTGGAATCTAGAGTGAATAGGGAGACACCGTTCAAAGGATTGATTCGATAAATATTCAGGCTTGTCGGGACAAATAAATTCCTGAGATAGTCAATCATCTTAATGATTTTCACTTCACCGGGCGTGACTTCAACGCTGGCCATAATCATTTCATTAAAATGGCGCTGAAATCCACGTGCAAAACGTTCATTGATAATATCCAGAGCAGGCAAACGCCCACGAACGATACGTTCCTGGTTTGTGAAATCGTAGACCTTGGCACTGGTGCTATCCCCAGAGTCATCCCCTTCGGTCTCGACATCGCCGCCACCCATTCCCTTGAGCAGGGCGTCGACTTCATCTTGACTTAGAATATCATCCATTCGCGTGCCTTATTCCGTTGCCTATTGCATGACAAAACGTGTCATGTAAACATCTTCTAAAAGATCCGGATAAATATTATGCTGTTCCAGAATCTTCTTAGCCGTGGCCAAAATCTCTTCTCTCAGTTTATCCGGCCCATCGGCGGTATTTAAATCATTGTAGTGCTGATTGCGCAGTAAACGTTGAATATCATTCTTCAGGATGGGACGAAAATGCTCCATCTCTCCCCCTTCACCCACAAGCTGAGGATAATAGGACATGAACTTCAAGTCCACTGCCAAAAACTTGGCCATTCCATCACCATTGAAATTCACTACAAATTTTTCCATGGTAAAGTATACCGGCGGTGATCCGGGAGCTGGTGGCTCAAACTGTTTGAACTTAGGTGAATAGGTTTTAGCACGACTGTTCTCTTCTGCATGCTCACCTTCACCGTGCTCGGCCGAAGCGTGCATTTCGGTTTCGGAATTTGCTTCATCGGAAGACTTATCGCCCCCGCTCATCAAAAGAAAAACCAGTACACCAATACCGATTATCAACAGAATCATAATGACCAAAAGTGCAATGATAAGCCCTTTACCACCACCACTTTTTTCTTTTACTTCTTCTTCTGCCATGTTTTTACCTTTAAGTTTCCAGTTTGATTTCTAAAATTGCGTTATGAACTGATTAGCTTGGATTAGCCAATTCTTGTGTTAAATCTTCTATAGCCGGAGCCTCACTTAAGCTTCTTAACCGGCTTTCAGCCTCTTTGGACAAAACAATAATACTGATTCGTCTATTGCGTGGATTATACGGGTTTTCTTTATCAAATGGCACTGTATCTGATAAACCCACAGCCTGGGCAATGCGCTTACTGTCGACGCCACCCTGAAGCAACAAACGACGCGCAGCATTAGCTCGATCCGCAGACAATTCCCAGTTAGTGTATTCGGAATCATCGTGATAACCTGATGAATCCGTATGACCGGCAATACTGATTTTATTGGTCGTTTTAGCCAAAACAGACCCCACCTCTTTTAATAATCTGGAAGCATACTCTCTTGGTAAATCCACACCCGAGCCAAACATCGGTTTTTTGCGATCATCCAATATCTGCACTTGCAAACCATTAGGGGTAATATCAATTTTCAGCTGTTCCTTAAGCTGGCTTAGGGTCGGGTTCTCGTCCATTTTTTTCTCAAGCGCGGCTTTCATGGCTTCCATCTGCGCCATTTCCTGAGCCTTACCTGAACCATCCTCATCCCCCTCTTTACCCTTAGGCGCATCTTGAAATCCACCCATATCAATCATGGCATCGGAAGTCTGTCCGGCTTCTTGAGACTCAATCAATTTCATCGGCGAGGCTTCTATCACGGTGGGATCGCGAAAATACTCGGCCATCGCTTTCATCTCCTCGTCATTCACCCCACCAAGGACCCAGAGCATCAGAAAGAAAGCCATGGCCGCTGTCATGAAATCCGCGAACGCAATCTTCCATGCCCCACCATGCGCAGCATGAGGGCACTTATTAATTCGTTTGATTATTATGGATTGTTCATCACTCATCGCGATTCTCTAGTAAAAATTGAACACTCTTTATTTTTGCGTCTGCAAATATTCGTCCACTTCTTTAAAACTCGGACGAATGGCTCCCGGTATCGCTTTACGACCAAACTCGACGGCTACTTGAGGGGCGTACCCATTTAAGTTAGCCATCAAACACGTCTTAATCACACTATAAAAAGCGCTGCCAGCATTCGCCCGGTTAGCCAAGTCAGCGGAGATCGGTGCCACAAAACCGTAAGCAACCAAAATACCCAAAAAGGTTCCGACTAATGCAACCGACATATGGTGTGCGATTTCCATCGGGCCCGCATCCAGATAAGTCATCGTAACAATGATCCCCAATACCGCAGCAACGATACCGAAAGCCGGCAACCCTTCAGAAACCTTTCCTACCGCCTCAGAAGGCATCAATGCCTCATGATGATGAATATCCAGTTCCAAAATCATCAAATCTTCCAGTTGATAAGGGTTTGAGGCACCACTGATCATCAGACGCAAATAGTCACAGATGAAATCAATCGCATGATGATCGGCGGCAACCAATGGTGCGCTATTGAATAATTCACTTGAATGGGGATCTTCCACATCGGCTTCAATTGACATCAAACCTTCACGACGCGCCTTATTAAACAGGCGAAACATCAAGCCCAAGAGTTCCATATGCAGCTCTTGCGTATAAGGAGAGGGTTTTGCCAAGCCCAAACCACCGCTAAAACCGGCTTTTACTACCCACCCCGGATTCGCAATAATATAAGCACCCAAGGCACCCCCACAAATGATAACAACCTCCAGTGGCTGTATTAAAATGCCGAAACTTCCGTGAGGCAGATAGCCCCCCAAGAGCGTTCCTATGACAATTAATGTACCGACTATTGCTTTCATACTGGATTTACCTGGTTATTTTTATTATTTATTTTCATTAACGACATGGTGCATTCAGTTAATACTTGCTAACCAATGAAGAGAGCGCTTCTTGAGCATCATTCAACTGCACCAGGTTCTGGGCAATCTCATTCAACGCTTCACTGACCTTAGAAGCTTGTGCCTGAGTGGTTCCGACACGCTCTTGCCCATTCTCCATAACCTGCACGGCATTTCGAGCACGCTGCTGAAGTTCTTCAATTATTTTCTGAATTTCGGTTGTGGCTTGCTGAGTTTTACCCGCCAGAATTCGGACTTCATCGGCCACGACTGCAAACCCTCTGCCATGCTCACCGGCACGTGCGGCTTCAATTGCCGCATTCAAGGCCAATAAGTTGGTCTGTTCGGCAATATCTCGAATCAACACCAATACCGTACCGATATTACTGCTGTCTTCTTCAAGCTGTTTGATGACGCCCGAAGCATGGGTTACCTCTTCGGTTAAGCCACTGACCTCCGAAATGACCTTTTCAACCGATTGACGTCCGACGGATGACCCCGAATCAAGCAAACGTACTACCTCAGAGAGTTTTTCACTTGTCTGCATCAACTCCTGCCCATGAGAGCCAGTAGATTCCGACTGGCTCGCAGACATCTGCGTTTGCTGTGCATAACAGGCCGCTAGCGTCTCATTCAATTGCTCAACCTGCCCTTCCAAATCAGCAACACGTGCCTCCGCGCTAGATTTCTCGATCAAAGCATGGGTCGTTTTATCTTGAGCCAAAGTCAACAGCTGATTAATGGCTTTCAACAACTTAGGATTGGTATTGGCTGACTGAAGAGCCGTATCTAAAGATTCGTTTTTAAGCATCCCGTCAAGATCATCTAAAAGCTCTGACTGCTCACACACAGAAGATTTACTACACCATAACAAGTAGACCAAAGACCCAACAATGACGGCTGTCACCGCCACGGCAATGGCAACAAAACCTGCGGTTGGCATATCAGCCTCGGCGGAAGCCATCGCCGAAGCGGGCATCAAAAGAGATAAGGCCAACCATTTATTGAGAAAATTCATTTTCATGCTCCTAAGCGTAATAATCGACAATATTATCTGCAGAATAAACAACCGTTTCAGAGGCCTCTTCGGCCATCGTCACATCATCCTCGGTACTCACCTTAGCTGACCCCATGGCTGCCTGTTCGTCTTCTTGTTCCTGTGAGGTGTTTTGCTGGTCGCTGACGTCAACCGACCCCAAATCAATTCCGGCCTGCTCCATCATCTCTTTGAGTCTGGGCATCGCCGTTTCCATCGCTTCGCGGGTAACGCCTTGTTGTGCATTCATCACAACATGCACCTGCTGATCTTTATCAATATGCAATTTTATTTGGACCGGCCCAAGCTTTTCAGGATTCAATGTAATTTGTGCTTGCTGCAACTGGTTATTTGCCATATAAACCACGCGCTGACCAAGCGCTTGCCCCCAGCGCTGATGATTCACCGGCAAACCGATGGTTTGTAAACCTTGCGGCAGCTGGGGACGCTTATCTGTCGTTCCAGTTGCCGAATTCAATAATTCTGACTCTGACGCCACCTGGCTCTGGCCAAGGTTAGAATCAGAATTCAAGATCAAAGGCGTCTGGCGTTCCATATTTTGCTGACGCAATGCTTGAACATTTTGAGAGACGTTTTGCGCCATCTGCATAAACTGCTGCTGAACCGCCTGCCCTTGACTCTGCTGCCCGGATCCATGCTGACCTTGACCTTGCTGCCCTTGCTGACTCAAATCCATCGCCCCGCCTTTCTGTCCAATGGAAGCTGAAAGGCCTTGTTCAGAAGAATTCATGGTTCTTGAAGACGGGCTGTCAAACTTAATGTCCTGTGTTTTACCGGCGTGCACATCCGCAGCGGTGACTTTTGCCGCCTGTTCGACCACCGGAGAAACATGCGCCCCCAAACTATCCAGACTGTCCAAATGCTCGGTTTCTTCAGAAGGAGCCATGACGGGAACCAAATTGTCTGGCTCTTCTTTCAAAACGGTCGTTTGATCAAGCATCACTTGATGCGGTTTAGATTCATCAAACCCCATTTCAAGCTCCATCTCGTCTTTTAAGCCACTCTGAACCTCAAGTTCTTCTGAATCCGAAGAGACGACATTTTCCAATCCAATCTTTTCAGAAACATTCGTTGCAACCTGTTTTTCAGGCGACGACATTTTATACGAATCCACCATAGGCATTGAATCTAAATCCCTTTCTGCAGGAACTTCATCTATTTTTTGAATATCTTGCCTCACTGGCAGACTGGTCATATTCAATACACGACCAGACTCTACTTCATCCATTTTTTGAATGTCTTGCCTCACTGGCAGACTGGTCATATTCAATACACGACCAGATTCTACTTCATCCATCACGACTGCAGCATGATTGACAATGTCTTGCGATTTTACAGCCCCTTGTACTTGTGCCGTCACTGCTCCATCGACGGGCTGTTCAGGAGCCGGCTTTATAGCTTGAAAAGCTGCAGTGACATCGTCCAAGGAGTCGATCTGAACCGACTTTCCACTTAGCTTCCCAGTCGCATGTGCTGAGTTTTCAGAGTGGCTCAAAGTGCTTATTGGCATCATCGCCGGTTCTGCTGGGTTAGCAGATGTAGATTCTAGCGATTCTGTCTCCGCAACTGCCGATAAAATCGAAAATTCATCTTTTTCAGATTGCGTGGTTTCAAGGGTAATCATGCCAGCGTCTTCCGCGACAGAAACCATTGAATGCAAAGCTTTGGAGTCCTCTGGTCTCTGAGCAACTCCGACATCCAAGTCAAGTAGGTTTTTTTTATTAAGAAGGCCTACCGGCGTGCTCACTGGCGACTTGTCCGGAGACTCTAAGCTGGATGCCAGAAGAGTTGCAAAACCAGACTTTTCCGGCAAGGATTGCCGTTCTGCTGGAGTCGACAACATCACTCCGGAAGGTTTCGTTTTAGATGAAATCTGTTCTAACATCGCGTTATCACCACGTCTGAATATCAAGTGTCAAGGTTACAGCAAAATGCATGCCGTAAATGCCATCCGATGCTTCCATTTAAAGTTGAATTAACTTTTACGATTAAAATTTTGACTGGAAAGTTCGTCAAGAAAGTGTTGCTCCTGCTTGTCCAACCAGGCCTGCTTATTTTGTTTAATTTTTTGCAATAGCTTTTCCAGTGCTTTAACCCGGCTCCTTTTACTGAACCAGGCCTGGCGAGCTTGCTCGACCATTTCAGCCAGAGAATCAACCTGCTTCTGCTCTGCATCAATTGCACTATGCAGCTTAGCAACAAAGGCCTGCGTCGATAAAATTTGAATGGGCTGAACGGGTCGATCAGCGGATAAAGTCACTTGAGAGTATTCGGACACATAAGACTGCAGCATATCGAGCTGCTGAAGATGTTGCTGATGCTGGCCCTGAAGCTCTGCGACAGTCTTTGCGGACTTGTCTTCTTCAATTCGGGCCAGCTCGACCAGGGTCTGAATTTTATCGATACGTGATTTCAAAACCACTCCGCTAAGACATCATGTAATAAAAAACGTTAACTTAAGGTGTGCTGCAATTCCGTCATGCTGTCTTTTACCGAAAATTGTTCCTCAATCTGCTGAGACAAAAATTGGTTCAAAACGGGATATTTGAGTATTGCGGCATCAATTTCAGAGTCCGTTCCACGGCGATAAGCTCCCACATTGATCAAATCCTGATTTTGCTGATAGGTCGAGTAAAGCTGCTTAAACCGTCTTGCCAAAGAAAGCTGTTCCTTGGAGACAATATCAACCATAACGCGGCTCACCGAGGATTCAATATCAATCGCCGGATAACGGCCGCTATCTGCAATGTCTCGGGACAGAACAATATGGCCATCCAGCACTCCTCGTGCGGAATCCACAACGGGATCCGCCTGATCGTCACCTTCTGCCAAGACCGTATAAATTGCCGTAATCGAACCTGAGCCTTCCGAACCATTACCGGCACGCTCAACCAACTGCGGTAACTTAGAGAACACCGATGGCGGATAGCCTTTGCTGGCAGGCGGTTCTCCAACCGCCAAAGCAATCTCCCGTTGCGCCTGAGCAAAACGCGTCAAAGAATCCATCAACAGCAACACATTCAACCCTTGATCCCTGAAGTATTCAGCAATAGCCGTTGCCAACATCGCCCCGTGCAATCGCATCAACGGTGGATCATCAGCAGGCGTGGCCACCACCACTGAACGTTTCAAGCCCTCTTTGCCGAGGTTGTTACGGACAAAATCATTCACTTCCCTGCCACGCTCGCCAACCAAGCCAACCACGACGACATCGGCATTGGTATAACGTGTCATCATGCCGAGCAAAACACTTTTCCCGACTCCCGTACCGGCCATCAAGCCGACACGCTGACCTCTTCCCAAAGTCAACAAGCCATTGATTGCCTTAATACCAACGTCCAGAGGGGCCTCAATCGGGGCGCGATTAAGCGGGTTAATTCTTCTGCCGGAGAGCAAAACCTCATCCTTAACATCCATTGGACCAAGTTCATCCAAAGGCTGCCCGGAACCATCGACAATTCGCCCCAGCATTGCACTACCAACTTTGACTTTGACGCCACCGGGAACCGGTACGACCTTGGCATTGGGCGATAAGCCCTGGGTATCGCCAATCGGCATCAAAAACAACCTGTCATCATGAAAACCGACCACCTCGGCTTCTATGGGCGCGTTTTTTTCGCTCTCGATATGACAACGAGAACCTACAGGAGCAAAAGTGCCCACCACTTCCAGCGTCATGCCAACCATGCGTACCAATCGACCGGCCACAACCGTAGAGGGAGGCAACTGAATTTGATCGGCCAACCTATCCAGCTTTTGGGAAACCGACTGGTTTAGGCGTTGTTTGACATTCATACTAGACCTCAGCACACGATAAGTAAGTGATTAAATTAACGTTCGATCGAAATGAAAATGGACCAGAGAGTAACCGCTCAAAGCAAACGATCAATCTGCTGTTTTCTCTTCAGTGTTAGAACCCAAAGCTTGGGCTTGAAGTTTAACGGACATGCTTGCAAAACGGTTTTTCCAATCATGTTCAACGGATGAAAATCCCTGTTTTATTTGGCAGGTACCTGCGGTGACATCTTCACTGGGTTGGAAGTTCCAATTTTCAGAAAACGCTGCGGCATGGGTTTGAATGAGTGAAAGATCCTCAGGATGCAAGAAAATCTCAATGGGCTGCGAAGTATCATTAAGTGCGGAGATCGACTCATTGACAATCTTTACGACCCACTCCGAAGAGAGTTGGCTAATTTCCTTCTGAATCACCTCTTCAGCCATGTTAAGCGCTAAGTCAGCGAGGTTCTCGAACACTTTCTGCTCCAGAAATTCATAAGGGGCATTGAAAGACTTCAACAGTGAATCCATGGTTTGAATTTTATTTTCAAGTGCCGTTTGCGCCTCGGCAAGTGCAATCTCTTTCGCTTCTTGTTCCCCTAAGACTTTGCCTTCGGCGTAACCCGCATCAAAACCTTCCTGCTTGGCTAATTCATAAGCTTCTTTTTTAAGAACCTCAGTCTGACGATTGATTTCAGGCTGCATTTTCTGCTTGATCTCATCATACACCGCCTGCTCGGTTGAGGCTTCCTTGTGGATCGCCTCAAACTCCAGGTTGCTCAACTTCCACGCACGGACTTCAGGTTGCGGCACTTCCTTGGCTGGTATAAGCGAAGCCACTTCTTGCGCAACCTCATCGCTCGGTTCCTGCTTCAATGAATCGGGAGCGTCTACCACCTATACAAACTCCTCTCCACCACCCGGCATCATCAACTTCTCTTCATCGGCCAATCGACGAACGGTCTGAATAATGGTTCTTTGTGCTTCTTCCACCGCACTCAACTTAACCGGACCGCCCGTCTCGAGGTCATCACGCATAATATCGGCCTGACGTTTGGAAACATTGGATAGGAACTTCTCCTTAAGTGCGGTTTCAGCACCCTTAAGCGCCACAATAAGCACTTCATTAGGCACTTCTCCGACAAGGGTTTGAATACCACGATCATCAATGCCTTCAATGTCATCAAACACGAACATTTTGTCCTGAATCGCCTTACTGACATCCTCATGCTCTACCGCTATGTCGTCAAGAATTCGGGAGTCTACCCCGCTGCCGACCATGTTCAATATTTCTGCCGCACGTTTTTCACCACCGATGGTCGCCAACTTGCCGCCCTCTCCATCGCTTGACGCATTCTCCAAGACATCATTCAAATCAAACAGAGCACGGGGCTGAATGGTCGTCAAGGTGGCAATACGATAAATGACTTCGGCTTGAAAGCGCTCCGGAATCCCTCTGAGAACTTCTGCCGCCTGATCGGAATCAAAATAAGACAGTACGATTGCGACCACCTGAGGGTGTTCGTTACGTAACATATTGGAAATGGTCGAAGGATGCATCCATTTGAGTGCTTCAAGCCCTTTCACCTGATCACCCAGCAATGCGGCATCCATCAAGTGCCCGCCGCCTTCACCCAAGGCATCCGCCATCAGTGACTGCGCGTATTCATTAGGGTCAACCCCAAGGACATCTTCACCCAGTTCATCGATAAAGGCCTGCATGACCTGGTGAATTTCTCGACGGCCGATATTTTCAATTGAGGTCATGGCCGTCCCAATCTGCTGCACCTCACGGGGATTCAGGTGTTTTAAAACCTGTGCGGCATTCTCTTTACCCAAAGCAAGCAAAAAAATAGCGGCGCTGTCTAAACCGCTTAAGTCTTTTGACTCTCCGACTTCTTCAATGGCTGAATCTGGCATTTTATTTGTTCCCCGACATCCACTGTTTCATTACATGGGCGGCCATCTTAGGATCGGCTGCGACCATGGTTCTGACCTTTTCAATCAATTCTCGTTCCGTATTGGATTCTGCCTCGGCCTGAGCCGCGGTCTGCTCGACCTCTTCGTTCATCTGCTCCAAGGCTTTGGATATCTCATCCACATTTTCAAGTTCTTGCTCTTCTTCCGCTACATTTTCAGGGTAATCCAGAACATGTTCTTCTCGCTTAGACAAATCCCTAAGCATCGGACGAATGACGCCAAAAATAATGATCAACACCGCTAGACCAGCCAACAACTGTTTAACCAAATCCCAAAACCAGTTTTTTTGCCAAATAGGGGATGACTCGACCACTTCCTCCGGAGCCACCACGAACGAAGCGTTGACAACCGTCAAGGTATCACCACGCGCTTCATCCAAGCCAACAGTATCGCTGACCAATCGACGATAACGCAGCAACTCATCATCGGTCAAAGCCGTTCTGACAATGTTGCTTTCTTCATCCAGTGCGACCTTGTCGTCAAGAACGACCGCAACCGATAATCGACGAATGTTCCCGACTGAATTCTTGATGTGGCTGACCGTTCGGTCAAGTTCATAGTTTTTTGTCGATTTTTCAGACGAATTCCGTAGGTTTGGGTCATTCTCTGCCGTGTAACCTTCTTCTGGTGCCAAACCAGCACGCGGCGGTTGATTGGTCAGAGCACCCGGGATACCCATTGGCCCCTCGTTCCGGTTAATCTCCCTGACTTCCTGCTCTGAGCGAATTGCCTCGGGATCCGGTTCATAGTTTTCGCGGGTTTGTTCTTGCTGGGTAAAATCCAATTCGGCCGTCACCTGGGCACGTACTTTATTATCCCCCCCCACAATGGGAGCCAACAATTTGATGATGCGGCTCGATAAGGTTTCCTCAACCATTCGCGTGTAATCCAACTGCTTGATGCTCATATTGAGCGTACCGCTGGAGTGAGCATCACCGGTCAGCAGGTTTCCGTGCTGGTCCACCACCGTCACATCCTTCACATCCATATTAGGAATGCTGGAGGCAACCAGATAAACAATCGAACTCACCTGCTCTTCATTCAAACTCCGGCCGGGATAAAGCTTCACCGCAACCGAAGCGGAAGGCTTCTGCTGCTTACGAACAAACACAGATCGTTTAGGCATGCCCAGCATAACGCGAGCCGACTTCACCGAATTGATTGAAGTCACGGACTTTGCAAGCTCCCCCTCAAGGGCACGGTGATATTGTGTGGTTTCCTTAAACTGGGAAATACCAAAACCTTGCTCGACATCCAACAGCTGGTAACCCGTCGCCGCTTGTTTGGGAAAGCCGGCCGCAGCCAGTTTCAGCCTTAAAGCATACACCTGGTCGGATGGAACCAAGATGCCACCACTGGCCTGATCAATTCGATAATCTGCCTGTTCCTGCTCAAGGGTTTGGACAACCTCATTCACATCCTTGGCATCAAGGCTGCCAAACAGTAACGTATAGGAAGTGTTTTGCGACCACAGCAAAATCCCGACCACCAGAGCAATGCTGGCAGCCAGCGCGATCACTAAGCTGACCTGCTTGGCGACCGACAAGGCCATAAGGTTGTTTAAAAGCGTCGACCCAAACCCCACCGGCGGTTGCGGGTTGAGAGCGGAGTCAAATGACGCTTGCTGATCTGCCATAGGTTGTCTTCTTTGTGTTTAAGATAAATAGTTCAATGATGAAACGCGCTTAAATCGGCATATTCATAATGTCTTTATAGGCTTCAGTCAATTTATTCCTTACCTGGGTCATGGCTTGAAACGACAAACTGGCCTTTTGCGCCTGCAGCATCACTTCAGAGAGTTCAACATCCAAATCTCCACGTTCAAAGGCTTTTTTCATGTCACCGGATTTGTGCTGTTCAGCGTTCACCGCATTGACAGAATTGGTCAACAGCTCGGCAAAATTATCCGCTTTTTCTTGACCGCTCTGTGCCGCTGTTTCCATCGGCTCGTTTGGCTTGGATGCCGCTTGAGCTGCTAAGGAACGCATCTGTAACATTAAGCTTTGTGTATCAATTGTGCTCATTTGAACCAGAACTCCAACTATTCGGTTGCATTTCAATGAAAATCCGCCGCCCTTTTAGGGGCAATTTCACCCTGCTTAGGAGACGACGGCTTAAGGCCATGCCTTATTTTATAATGAATCGTGCAGGACTAACAGCAATTGATATGCCAAAAAAACAGTCATTTTCTCGACAGGCCTGCTCATTTCAAACTCAACTTATCCCGTAAGCCGCCGCTAACCTTTTATTGATCGAAGGTCAAAATCTTGAAAGATTTCCCTGCATTAAGGAACATCCACTCCCTGCTCTTTCAATTTGGCGATTTTATAGCGCAGTGTTCTTGGGCTGATATTCAAGGTTTCCGCAGTTTTTTGTCGATGCCCATTATGAAATTGCAGCGTTTCCAAAATCAAGGCTTCTTCGCGTGCCTTAAGACCTTTATTGATTTCCGAACCGGGCAATGCAATCTCGCTGTCAAACTCCTCTGCAACCGCTGACGTCTCATTTCGAGAAACCATCTGACGCGGTTGTGCATGCTCGATGTCTAGCATGATATCCTGTATTTGAATGGTATCGCCCGACATCATCACCAAAGCGCGCTGAATGACATTGTCCAACTCACGGATATTTCCGGGCCAGGTATATTCAATCAGCTGCTTCATCGCTGGCGCTGAAATCATGGGTTCGATTCGGCTTCGACCGCAATGACGCTGCAACAGCTTTTCGGAAATCGCGGCAATATCCCTTGGCCGCTCCCTCAAAGGCGGCAAGCGCATCGGAAACACATTCAAGCGGTAATATAAATCTTCTCGAAACTGCCCGTCCTGAATCGCTTTTTTCATATCGACATTCGAGGCACTTAACACCCTAACATCCAGATGAATCACCTTATGACTGCCAATTCTTTCCACTTCCCGTTCCTGAATCACTCGCAGGAGTTTGGCCTGCAAATCCGGCTTCATCTCACCGATCTCATCCAAAAATATCGTGCCATGCTGAGCCTGTTCAAACTTACCCGGCATCGACTTCGCCGCACCGGTAAAGGCTCCCTTCTCATAGCCAAACAGCATCGCTTCAAGCATGTTTTCGGGAATAGCCGCGCAATTAATCGCCACAAAAGGTTGCTGGTTGCGGCTGGATTGATTGTGGATAAAACGCGCCAACACCTCTTTACCGGTACCGCTTTCACCGCCAATAAAAACGCTGGCATCGCTATCGGCCACCTTAGTGGCCATGGCTTTGAGTTGCTGGGTAGCAGGATCTGCCACCACAAAATCATCTTCACTGGAGGCATCACGGTTAAAGTACACCTTGGCTTTCTCAACCAACAAATTGGCTTCAAACGGCTTCACAATGTAATCGACGGCACCGGATTTCATCGCATCTACCGCTTGTTCAATGGTTCCGTAAGCGGTCATCAGCACAATGGGAAGGTAAGGTTTAATTGCACGAATTCGTTTCATCAGGGTATAACCATCCATCCCGTCCATACGAATATCGCTAAACACCATACCGATATCATCATCCAAAGCCACCAAAGCATCTTCGGCTGAGCTCACACTCATTACCTCAAAACCGTTCAAGCTTAAGGTATCCACCAGAGCTTCCTGCAACTCCTGATCATCTTCCACTATCAAAATTTTTGCGATACTCATTCCATCCCCTTTACATCAGCCAACGGAAGGCGAATGCCGAAACGTGATCCATACCCCGGAATGGATTTCACCCAGGCCTGCCCATTATGAGCCTCGGCAATGGCTCGAACCACAGCCAAGCCCAACCCGGTGCCTTTGGCTCGACTGGTATAAAAAGGCTCAAATACCTTCTCCAGCTGATCGGTTTCGATTCCGGGGCCGTTATCACTGACCACAATATCAATTTTATCGTCGGATATTTTATTAACCGTTACCTGCACGCGAGCTTCTTTACCAATAACGTCGATGGCATTGCCTATCAAATTCTGTAAAGCGGTCACCAGGCCATCCATATCTCCCTGCACCACCATTCCGGGCAAAAAAGAATCAAATTGAACCTGACTATTGGAGTGCTTGACCTGATTTTCAACCGCATGTTTCACCAGCTCAAGCAGTTGGGTGATCTCAACTTGCTGTTCACTGCCTTTACCGCCCTTGGCATATTGCAGCATATCTTTTACCAGCCCTTCGAGATGTCGCAAACTATGCAGAGCTTTGCCAACGAACTTTTCACGTTTTGTTTCATCCAGGTGCTCGGAGTTCATCTGCGACACATACAACAAGGCGGAAGCAAGGGGCGTTCGGATCTGATGGGCTAAGGACGCGGCCATCTCCCCCATCGAACTCAGCCGCTGATGGCGATTGACATGATCCTGCAAGTGGCGAGCCGCGGTGACATCCTGCACCAGCAAGATTTTACCCAGCGCCTCATCCAACGGGGTTTCAGAAAGTTGAAAAACAGTATCGTCATGGGTAATCAGTTCTCCGGCATCATTGCTCATCAAAAACGCATTTTTAACCACCACATCCCAGTTGCGGTGCAAAGCATCCTCACCAAGAATCGTTTGCGCACTGGGGTTCATTTCAACAATGCAATCCTCCTGATTGAGCACGATCACACCAGCCGGCAACAAATTCAGCAAGCGACTCAAGCGGTCGGCCACCTTGCGCTTTTCCCGGTCACTTTGAGCCAGCTGCCTCTGCAAATCAGCCACCTGATGCTGCAAGGCTTCGTAGGCATGCGTTAACTGCAAGGAGGTTTCGTTAAACAATTCAAACGCTTGTTCAAGTTCCGCCAAACGACTTTTTTCAACCTGACTCAGCACGGATTCACTCTCCTCCTTCAATACGATAATTTCAACTCAGATCGTACTTGCGAATTTTTTCAACCAGCGTGGTTCGATTGGTCTGCAATAGCTTGGCCGCCTGAGACACATTGCCTTCAGTTTGAGAAAGTGCCCGCTGAATAAGCTGCACTTCCATTTCCACAAGATAAGACTTCAAATCCAGACCATCATCAAGATTGGGGACACCTTCTAAACCACTTGCTGACTGCGACGGGCTCTCAGAGGATTCAACGCCGGATTCTGGCTCAGAAACTAAACTGACTTTAATGTCTTTAGGGCTTTCCTGAAGGGGCTTTTGTGAAGGCTTCTCTGAGCTAGCAGCCTCAACCTGAATCAAGTTCACCTCTTCAGGCAAATCAATCTGATAACGGGGCGGCAAATCATCGTAATCAACCGGTAGATCAGGAAACAGGATGGACAGTCTTTCTGCCAAATTACCTAATTCACGGACATTTCCAGGCCAATCATAATGTTGAAGCGCAATCAAAGCACGTTCCGTCAACTTTGGGATCTGACGACCGTTTGCTTGAATGTTTTGAAACATGAAATCAAATAGGCTCGGAATATCTTCACGGCGCTCTCTTAAGGCCGGCATTTCTATCGGGAACACATTCAAACGATAAAACAAATCTTCCCTAAAGGTGCCATCCGCGATGTTATCTTCGAGGTTACGGTGCGTGGCGGCAATCACTCGAACATCACATTGAAAACTTTTATTGCCCCCTACCCGTTCATAGGTTCGCTCTTGCAAGACTCTCAATAGCTTTACTTGCATAGGCAAAGGCATATCCCCGATTTCATCCAGAAAAATACTGCCTTTTTCCGCCATCTCAAAACGCCCCTTACGGGCCGTGATGGCTCCGGTAAAGGCGCCCTTTTCATGGCCAAACAACTCACTTTCAAGTAATTCGCCCGGAATTGCACCACAGTTGATTGGGACAAAGGATTTGGAAGCTCGCGAGGAGACATTATGCAAAGACTGAGCCACCACCTCTTTTCCCGTCCCTGACTCACCTAAAATGAGAACGGAAGCATCGGTTTGTGCGACTTGAAGAATGAGTTTTTTGACATTTTGCATTGCCGGCCCATCGCCAACAAGAGAAGACAAGAGTTCTTGAGACATCTATCCGCCATTTAGTAATTGACCTCTAGGCTCCCTTTATATACGGGTTTTCATAGGATGTCAAAAATTTGGCAATCTTTTTTGAAGGGTTTTTATTTCAGATACTTTTTAAGGGAGGCCGTGGCGTGTGTATTTTGCTGCATTTCTGAAGCCATGTGCTTCTGTGCATGAGTAATGCATGACTTAATTCCTTGGTTATCCTGCAACACTTGGACAACCACATTCTCTAAATGATGCCCATGCTCTTCCAGGGCGGACTGGAGCATGGGCAACCAAATAGTATCAAGCGCTGAAAACTGCTCCCAATCACCCGACTGGGCGGCGTTCAGCATATTTTTGGAATGCGCCAAGAGCTTAATTTTGGTTTTTTCAAGCGATGCCACTCTATCACGCACTCAACTGCTCAATCTGCTCTTTTGATGAGCGCTTGATGTTTTCCGGCATGGCTTTCCAGGCTTCGCTTAAGGTCTTGATATGCTCAATCACTTCGCTGACAATTTCCGCATCATTTTTTGCCGACGCCTCCAAGGTGCGTCGGTAGCAGTAGTCGTATAAACCATATAGGTTTTCAGCCACGTCACCACCCTTATCGACATCCACTCCCGCTCTTAATGAGTTGAGAATCGCCAACGCCTTATTCACGAACTCGGCCTTTTTTTCATGGTCTTTCTGTTCAATGAAGACTTTTGATAAATTCAGGTTTTTCAAAGCCCCTTCATACAGCATTTCCACCAACTTGTGTGGAGACGCTTCCGAAACCGCCGTTTCAACGTAGTTGTTAGCATACTGTTGAACAAATTTATTTCGCATCGCCATATTCATAATGCTATCCCTTACTGCTTAAATATCATTCTAATTATTATTGTTTCCACTAAAGGCTGCCGACAAATAATTTCTTGTCTGCTCCGTACTAGACATTATCGACTGCAGTGCCGAAAACTGAAGTTGATATTTCATCAATAATCGCTCATAACGTGCGTCAATGTCTTTGGATTTTTCGCTGTAATCGTCCATTTTATCGGTCAAACTTCCGATTCTTTGGCTTAACAAACCTGTGTCGTCTTCAAATAAACTGTTAATACTCTGCTCTAGCTGACTCGCATACCCCTGAGAAAAGTTGATGGTCCCACGCGCCCCAATATTGCCGCCCAGCACTTCAAACTCAAGCCCCCTCACTTCGGCCGCTTCTCCTGCAATGGCTGCAAAGTCGCTCACTTTCACTTTACGGCCATCCTGCGTATCGGCATAAGCACCGATATTCAACGAACCGGTGGCCGTGGTGATGGTTCCGTCGACATTTTGCCCAACATCGCTTAAATCAGCGGTAAAACCGGCATTCGCAAAATTGGCAAACCCTGTCAGCTCAATCGCCGAAAAAACACCAAAACGGCTCGACGTCACCGAAAATGCGGAACCGTCATGGGTGACACTGACCTCGGCACCGGCAGCCTGAACATCGGTATTAGCATTGATGCTATTAGACATGTTCACGGCCAGTTCATCCAGAGTGTAACGCCCAGCTAACACAGTCACTGCTGAGCTGACCGACTCATCCACCTTCACATTAAAAGTGGCGTCAGACCCGCTCAAATCAACCAAAGCTTCCCCCGCATAACTGGCTCCCGAAAAGCCTTGATTTGCAAGACCTGAAGTTGCAGAAACATCCACACTTCCTTGACCATTCGCGGCCGTAATTTCAAACCTGGATTGGCTCGAATCGAATAAAATCGAAGCGACTCCCGCACCAAAAGCCGTATCAATCTGCCCTTGAATTGCGTTCACAACTTCGTCTTTAACGCTGTAAGTTCCGGCAAGGGCGCTTAAGTCAATGGTGTTGACAGAACCATTTACATTCAAATCAAAACTGGCCCCAGCATCAATCGTCAAAGCTGCGTTCATATCCGTAATACGTTCACCGGCCACACGTTCATCAGCACTCAATGTGGCCGCAGCTCCGGCAGTCGTAGCACGCTCAGCCAGTTGAGTAATATCCAAAGTATAACTGCCAGTCTGTGTATTATCATTGCCCGCCAATACATTGACCAATGGGTCATCACTGCTGCCGCCCTTGGAGAACAATGATGACAGCGCTTCCATGTCAGACGAGGCAACCGCACTAAGTTTTGCTTCGTCCAAAACCAACGCCCCTGTTCGGTCAAAATTGATCCCTATATCCGCAAGAGACTGATAAGTCCCGCCACTCAACTCGCTGATGGCTCCAGACAAAGACTCACGGATCTCGGATTTGACAGAACGTAACAAACCACTCCCCGCTAAATCACCATAGTATTGGTACTCTTCCGACTCCAACTCCGCCTCTGTCAGATCTCCGGTATCATACTTGCCCAGTTCATCTAAAATGGTGTCTAACTGATTGTATACATCTACAAAACTGGTGATTGTATCGGTTACATTCTGCGAGTCCTGAGCGACTGAAACCGTATTGAAAATCCCTGCCGCCGCACTGTTCAAACGAAAATTGACCCCCTCGATCACATTGTCAAACGAGTTGGTTGCACTGGTTACCGTCAGACCATTCAAAACCATCACGGCATCTTGCGCTTCTGATGTGGTGGTCATTCCGTCGACATCAAAGTCGGGCAATCCGGAGATCGATACCTCACCCGCCGCTCCACTCTGCTTGGAGGTAAACATCATCTGATAACTGCCGCCGTTATTGATAATGGAAGCCGATACGCCGTAATCACCATTGTTAATGACTTTTTGCAGACCTTCTAGAGTGTTATTGGAGGCATCCACGGTAATCGCATGAGTCTGCCCACCCACCTGGATATTCAAGGTACCTGCTGAAATCGTATCGGAAGTCGAATTGAACCCTTTGTTTGCAACCACTGTGTGGGCTTGCGCCAACTGTTTAGATTCGATCTGATAGGAGGCTAATGAGGCGTCACTGGTAGTCGTCACCGTCACCACATTCTCATTTGAAGAGGTGACACTTTTTTGCTGAAAAAGAGCGGGGGAGGTCAGATCCGTCACGTAGCTGTTAAAGGCTTCTAAATTGGTTTTCAAATATTTGAGCGCATCCAGTTCGGTGCCGGTCTTGGTTTGACTACGTTCCACAATTGAACGCGGCCCTGCCACTTCCGCTTCTGCCAAAGCTTTGGACATAGCGCCAATATCAAATGTACTGTTGGTCAGGCTATTTAACAGCGTATTACCGATTTCGTTTGCCATATCGGGCTCCTGGTCATCCTGGGTAAGGATTCTATTTTTTTATTTTATTGGTTAACGGATTCTATTGCATTTAAAAAGCATTATAAATGCCAATCCTACTTCTAATAAGAATAACGGCCTAACTCAAAGATACTTTAATCTGCATAAATAAAAAAAGCGGTCAACGACCGCTAAACACACAAGGGAAATGGTTAACTAGGCTTTTTCATGTGTAATCAAACCCAGTGGAGGCGCCATCTTTTCAGACAGCTGTCTACTCATTTCTAAAAAATTAGTAATGTTTTTAGAAATGGTTAAAAATTCTTGGCCAGGAATTTGGCGTATCACCTCATCCGTCTCGCCGTTTTTGATCAAGATCACCATTCTGTCGGTCTCTTCATCCTTTTCAAACCTCAAATAACTGTTTAAGGTCTTCAACTGGACATTGATGTTCTCCATCAAGCCATTCAACTCCTCGTCATTCAATCCGGAGTCGTTAAGATCGTTGACTTCAGGTGAGGTTGACGTTTTGATATCCGCTGCAACCGCCTCATTTTTCTGGGGCGTTGGGCTTTTATCAAGTTGTTGACCCTCACTGGAAGTCAATGATTTTGGTGTTCTACCAATGCCAATGGTTTCAAGATTGTTTGGTTGTATAACATTTAAATCTGCCATACCCCACTCCTTATCAAGCAATCATCTATATGATTTCATTGAACAAGGTACCTGTCAAACCTTCTTTTGTTGGCAGTCCACTCTGTTGTACCGAATTCAGGTAATTTTGGATATTTTGCATAATCTTCAAAGAACCTTCCGACGGAAATTGTTTAATCACTTCATCAGTCGTTTTATCCACTATTTTCACCACCGAAGACTGAGTATTTTCGTCCACGCTGAAAGCCAAGGTTTGACCAAGCTGGGCCAACTGTTGATTGAGTTGGTCGGCTTGGTCGGCAATCGCTTTCGGTGTTTCTAACTGAGTCTTCATGGCTGGAGAGACGACTGACGTTGCAGACTGTTGTGATTCACCTCTCGGTGCAGCCGTTTTTGAATCCGACTGCACATTCGAGTTCACAGCAGCGGGCGGTAAGTTATTGTTGATATCCATACCTGCCTCTCCTTAACTCTGACGTGAAACTATTAACGTAACAGCGACAACACGTTCTGAGATTGCTGGTTAGCCTGCGAAAGCATGCTCATACCAGCTTGCTGCAATACCTGAGTACGCGCTAGATCAGCACTTTCCTTGGCAAAGTCAGCATCTTCAATACGTGAACGCGCTGCTGCAATGTTTTCGTTTACGTTAGACAAGTTAGACACGGTCGATTCTAAACGGTTTTGGATCGCACCCCAAGAAGCTCTTTGAGTGTTGATTCGAGATAGGATACCGTCAAGCGCCACAACCGTTGCAGAAGCCGCAGTCGTTCCTGTTGCCGTACTCGTCAAGGTTGCATCAGACAGAACAAAACCTGCACCATCAGAGAGTGCACCTGCAGAGAAGTTCAAGACACTCATTGAGATCTTGTTGTTGGCACCGGTTTCCCAGCCTACGTGGAACAAGGCCGCATCAGAAGCGTCTGAAGCATTACCGTTCATCATCTCTACACCGTTAAACTTGGTGGTTTGCGCAATACGCTCGATTTCCGATTTCAACTGAGTGAATTCTTCTTCCATCTGAGTACGGTTAGCCTGGCTGTAGGTACCGTTCAAAGACTGAACACCCAACTCACGCATACGTTGAAGCATGCTGGTGACTTCTTCTGACGCACCATCCAGAGTCTGAACTTTTGCCATACCGTCATTCGCGTTACGAATGGCCATGTCCGTACCCATTGTCTGAGTCGTCATTTTAGTTGCGATAGCAAGACCTGCCGCATCATCCGATGCACCGTTGATACGCTTACCAGAAGTCAAACGTTCCATTGCAGTTTGCTGTTCAATAGCGGTGCGTTCCAATGTACGGTTTGCATTGATCGCACCCATATTGGTGTTGATTACCATTGCCATGATAAATCTCCTTTTAATGTTGTTAGTTGCACCCTTGTGGGTTTCTAACTTTTATTACCTGCCTTATGAGCGACAGATCTTTTTTTAGGACTAGGTCCTAAAAGGTCTTTAAAAACGGGCAGGCCTGCCCGTTTTTAAATTTGGTTTTACTGCAACAGCTGCAACACATTCTGTGACTGCTGGTTGGATTGAGACAGCATACTCATCCCTGCTTGCTGCAGTACTTGGGTTCTTGCCAAATTAGCCGATTCTTTTGCGAAGTCAGCATCTTGGATACGTGAACGCGAAGACTGAATGTTCTCATTGACGTTGGTTAGGTTGGACACCGTAGATTCCAAACGGTTTTGCAATGCACCCCATGATGCTCTTTGCGTGTTGATTCTCGACAACATTCCATCCAGAGCCACAACCGTTGCAGAAGCCGCCGTCGTTCCTGTCGCTGTACTCGTCAAAGTTAGGTCTGACACCACAAAACCTGCCCCATCAGAGAAAGCCCCCGCCGAGAAGTTCAAGACACTCATTGAGATCTTGTTATTTGCACCGGTTTCCCAACCCACATGAAACAGCGCTGCGTTAGACGCATCCGAAGCCGCTCCGTTCATCATGTTGACACCGTTAAACTTGGTGGTTTGCGCAATACGCTCAATTTCTGCTTTCAGCTGGGTAAACTCTTCATCCATCTGAGAACGGTTTGCCTGGCTGTAGGTTCCGTTCAATGCCTGAACACCCAACTCACGCATACGCTGCATCATGCTGGTCACCTCTTCAGAAGCGCCATCCAATGTCTGTACTTTAGCAATGCCGTCGTTGGCATTGCGAATCGCCATATCTGTGCCTCGAATCTGAGTGCTCATCTGCGTGACTACCGCCAAACCCGCTGCATCATCGGCTGCTTTGTTGATACGTAGACCCGAAGTCAAACGTTCCATTGAAGTTTGTTGTTCTTTACTTGAACCTTCCAGCAAACGAACGGCGTTCAAAGATCCCATATTTGTGTTGATTACCATTGCCATGATATTTCTCCTTGTGTACTTAATATCTTGTATGTTTGTGTTTTTTTGTATTCCAAATGAGACGGTGTTTCCCGCCTTCAGTTACGGTAACGGCCTGTGAAAAATTTCTTTAGACAAAAAATGAAAAAAATTAGAAATTACTTAATAAACCCAGGAAAATAGGCTCTAAAGAGATGTTGGGAACTCATAAAAGCAATTTAAAAAACACAGCGAAGCAAGCAATAACAAAAATTTTATTGCAGGAATGCAGAGTGAAAGGAAGTAGAAAAAAATGCTCGAACGACCAAGCAGTGGCCATCCGAGCATTTTAAAGAGATGACTTGTTAAGCAGGGTTGGAATTAACGTAAGCTAAAAGTTCTGGATGTTGAGAATCCATCGACAGGGCAACCTCTAAAGCATCGGCAAACAATTCTTGCATATCGGCTTTATGTGAATAATGCACTACCTTGATTAGGGCGGGCAAATTACTCTGTTCTTGCTTGAACAGTTCCAATGCCACTTCGGCAGCCAGGTCGGGACGGCCCAAAATATTCAAATAATCGGCATACGGAATCAGGTAATCATTGGATAATTGACACAGATCTTGCAGCGTCTGAAGTGCGTGTTCATGCTTATCCGACTCCATATAACGAGACAGCAGATAATTTTTAATATACACCTGTAATTTGGGGTGCTCGTTTTTTTCAAGCACCGCTATCGCCGAATTCGGGTCGTCGATGGCAAGCAAAGCGCCTTCGATAAAATTTGAAAGGCCTTGCTGATCCATTGAATTCTTCAATTTGGACACAGGCGCAACCAAATCCTCAAGATCCTGTTTAGAACCCTTTTCAAAGGCCTGCTTGATCTTGTCTATTAGGTTTTTGACGCTGAACGCCTTACCCAATAAACGGGCCGCCTGTTTGGTTTGCTCAACGGAGATGTCCAAGTAAAAAGCATCGCGGGCTTTTTCAAGACAGTTAAGCTGAATTTGATTTGATACTGGTTCATGAAAACGTCGCCACACTTCAGATCGGCCATACTCCTTTTTCTCCTCCCAGCGTGGAAAAAGTTCACAAGGCAAGGAGCCGGCCTTAAATTCGGTCTGCATGAATTTAATTTCATCAATCACCCCATCCAGTAACTTCAAATAATCGCGAATCGATTTTTTCATGCCGTCAAAGTAGGTCGACAGAGTATGTGAAATCTCTTCATCGGTCAGTCGTTCATTATCTTCAACCGGTTTCATAACCTTTGTAAAATAGTTATAACCATAATAAAAGAGCATCATATTTTTTTCATCCAAAAGCCTATCCAGTTTGGCTCGTTGCTTTTGCGCTTTATCTAAAGCTTTTTGGTTGAAATCGGCACGATAACGTTTGACGCTTTTGATGGCCTCCTTGATCAGCTTCTCAGCTGAGACCATCAGTTTGCGTTCCTGCTGCATGACTTTAAGCTTTTCCTCAAGAGTGTCGCGCATCTCATCAGCGGACATCTCTATTTCGGACTTCAACTGCTCGAGAATCGCATCCTTGGAGACGCTTTGCGGTTGGCTTTGAACTGATTCAACCGACCTATACTCGACAAAATCGGCTTGAGCGGCATGAGGACTCAAGTTGTATACCTGAGTACCTCTCGTCTCATTCAAATACTTGGCGACCGTGCCCAAAGCGACCACCCCTTGTGCAAACGGAATATCGGTTTCCGCCTCTTCGCCGCTGTAAGTCATGACTTTGGACGTATTCTGAATACTGAGTTTGCCCACTTCCTCTTCGGCACTCCCTGATACGTGTGTTTTACCTTCGTAAAAACACAAATCCGCACCGGCCAGGTAGATCTCCTGGCAGCCAACAAACGCAGCCTGAACAAGCGCGCCATGCAATACCGTGGGCCCTGGCGAAGTTGAGTTACCGCTGGCTTCCTCCCACGGATAAAGTTCTCCGAAATAACAGGCTGCCCCCGACCACTGACTCAATAACCGCGGCGCGATGTGGTAGCAGGACAACAAAATACTGTGATCCACAAAATAGAACATCTGCTTACTGTTGTCATAACTCAATTCATGCGGGTCCACCGACACGATAAAATCCGGTTCCAGTCCTTCTTTATGCAAACGTTTGGAAACACGTCCTACGGCAAAAATGAAGAATTCGTCACGATGCTCCTTAATCCACCCTACCAATTTATCAAGAGACGGGCCACCGCCAATCACAATCGCACGTTTACCTTGCAAACGTTTCTTGAAGTTGCTAATGGGAAAGTTGTTGCGTGGATAGTTTTTTAATTGCGCCTCAACAAACGGGCGTGAATGGTTATTTGCCAAGTCCGAGAACTGCAATCTTGAGTACTGATCTTTGACTTCATCCCATAGCTCCACCGCCGCATCGGAATGCTCATCCATAATCGCAATCGACTTATAAAGACCCAGGCGTTTGGTCATCATATAATCGATCCAATCCGCACTCAGGTCTTTCAAGTTCTGCTCTGACGAGACCACACTCAACCATTCCGGCAACTCACTCAAATCCAGCTTTTCAATGACTTCCGGCTGCTCTATAAAAACAAACTTTCGCCCCTTTCGGTCAGTTTGAAACTTATTCAGCAAGTACACGGGAAGCAAACCGGAATCGGTACCGACGATCAGATAGAGCTGATATTCAGCATCAAAAGCCTCTTTGAAGTAACGATCAAAAACCGTTTTGCTGGAAGAGTTTGCAAAGGTCTTGCCGTTTAACTCTTCAAAGTAACGTTCCCCATAAGGGTTTTGTTTTGCGATCATCAACTCTGTCATTGCTTCTCTTCTCTTTATTATTTCGCTAACATTTTCAAATAGGCTTCGACTTTAAACACATCCACCAGTTCATCGACATCAATCCCCGCCACCGGACTCATTTCGAACAACTCCGTCTCGCCCTCTACCACAAAAGCCTGTTTTTCGCGGAACCAATCTGGTTTCACTAAATAAAAAGCACCGTTGATCGTATAATAATTTTCATCGTAATCCTGCCTTCTATGGGTTTTCTCGGCAGGCTTGGCCAGATATTGCCATGTACCACCCCCTCCGAGATGCATGCTCTTATAGGGGTGTTCCACCATTTTATGCACACTCACCATAGAATCTGCATCCAAATCAATGAAGCGCTGAACCGCACGATTGATATCATCCGCCGAACGCAATGGCGAAGTGGGCTGCAATAAAACCAATACATCGGGATACCCTCCCATCTGCTCCAACCACCTTAAAACATCCTCGACCACATCGGCGGTTTTAGCTTGATCGGTTCCCAGACTGGCCGGGCGCCGATAACGCGTATCAATGCCATGCAGCTGCGCAAAATGCAAAATCTCATCGTCTTCGGATGAGATCATGATATTGCTTAAAGCGCCGCTGTCCTTGGCCGCATCAAAGGTGTATTGCAACAAAGGTTTGGCCATAATGGGAAACAGGTTCTTCTTGGGAATCCCTTTTGAACCACCTCTTGCCGGAATCAATGCTAAAACCTTTTTACTGTGTAACTGTGTCATTTCAATCAGGCCTGTTCATTATTGCTGGTTACGCGTTTTTGAAAGTGTACTTCATAATCCGCTTGCGCTTGTTCAAAGTCCGGCATTTGGCCAATGTCCATCCAGTATTCGGTAATCGGAAAACCACCCACCGGCCCTTTTTCGGCCAAGACCTCATCAATCAGGGTCGGCATGTCATAAAAGGCTTGTTCCGGCACCTTGTCCATCGCTTGCGGAGACAGGGCATAAATGCCCGCATTCACAAAATAGCGATAAACCGGTTTTTCAACCAACTGGGTAACCCGCGCGCCTTCAATCTCAACCACACCATAGGGCACCTGTTGGGCATACTCACGCACACATGCTGTGGCGATATTATGGTGTTCGCTATGGAAATCCAAGAGGGCTGAAAGGTTCACCTTAGTGAGCAAATCGCCGTTCATCACAATAAACGGCAATTCCGGTACTTCCGGCAACAGACTCAATGCGCCTGCCGTACCCATACGTTCATCCTCTTCAATATACTCAATATTGACTCCCCACTGACTGCCGTCACCAAAATAACTTCGAATCTGTTCGCCCAGATAATTGATGCAGAAATAGAAGTTCACAAAACCCTGCTCCGCAATATGCGTCACAATGGTTTCCAGAATCGGCCGGTCTCCAACCCGCAACATCGGCTTGGGTACCGATTCAGTCAAAGGGCGCAAGCGCGTGCCCAATCCACCCAACATTAATACCACCGGATTCAGACGTTTTTGCACCTCTTTTTTGTCATAAAAAAGACCAATCACATACTGCTCTGCGTCTACGATCGGCAGGTGGCGAATCGACTTCTCAAGTATCTTGCGTTTCCAGGCGGTTTCACTCTGGCTTTGCAAACCCACCGTTGGCGTCGCATTCATGGCTAAAAGCACACAGTCTTCCAAGCCCACTCCACGCAACAAAGCACGACGCACATCGCCATCCGTCAGTGTGCCCATTAAAATCCCGCTTTGATTCACAACCAGCACAATTTGCAAGGCTTCTTTATCCAAAACGGTTAACGCCTGTTTGATAGAAGCTGTTTCATCCACCGAAATTCGTCGCCAGTCAAAAAGGTTCATCACTTTCTCCTAAACACTCTGTGGTTGCCAATCGGGCAAATCATAAAACTTTTTGCCTGCTGATTTGTTTATATTACATGCAGATAAAATCTCAGCGACCTGATTTGCACTGTCTCCCGACCCGTAAAGGCTCTGCTTCTTCATTGTGACAGCCTGATGCTCCTCACTTAACGCCAACTGCAAAGCCTGCTTAATCGATTCGGTAGACTCGTCACAATCAATCACTGACGGCGAACGTAATCGGCCTTTTTGGCGGTCACCGATATTGACGGTCGCGGTCCCCATGACCGGGGCTTCAATGATGCCACTTGAGGAGTTTCCGACCACGACATCCGCGAACTTCATCAAGCTCAGATAACGCAATGAACCGAGTGTTGTCTTAAAAAAAACATTAAGTTTGGTTTGAGCAGCCCACTCTTGAACCCAGGCGTTGATTTTCTCGCCGTCCGCATCGGCATTGGCGCCGGTCCAGACCACGGTGGCTTCTTCAAACGTCTCCAAGGCGGCAAACAGGTTCTGCAACGCCTCCAGAACCTGCCCCTGAACATGCCCCCACGTTACCGGATGGTAGGTCACCAAAAACAGCGGGGAATCGATGTGGATTCCCAGATCCTGTTGCAATTCGGTTTCAGACAGTAAGGCCAATTTCCGAATCCGATCCAATCCTGGAGCGCCCACGTTAAAAACGCTATCCGGCTGCTCGCCCATCTGAATGATTCGTAAGCGATAGGATTCGGCGGCGGCAAAATGTAGGCTCGCCATTTTGGTGATGGCATGCCGAATCGCTTCGTCCACCGCTCCTTCGGTCTTTTCTCCGCCATGAATATGAGCAATCGGAATCTGCATCAGCAAGGCCGCCTGCGCAGCGGCCAAAATTTCATAACGATCCCCCAGTATCAGCAGGATATCCGGCTCAAGTTTCCGGTAAGCGTCCGCAAATCCTATGACTCCTCGACCCACCGACTGGGTAATCGCGTATTCATCGTCGCCTTCGACCAACATCGGAACCTGCGCATCCACTTCAAAGCCGTCGGCCAGAATCTGATTGAGAGTCATGCCGTGTTTTTCCGACAGGTGCGCGGCACAGGCCACCACCTGAAGCTCTAATTCGGCTTGCGCCTGAATCGCTTGCATCACGCCTGACAGCAAACCGTATTCGGCCCGCGCTCCGGTCACCACGCAAATCTTTTTGGGTTTCGATTCAGCCATCTATGCCCTCGCCGGAAGCGTAATCCCTTTTAGCCTTGCTGCCAATCAAATCATCCCACTGCTGTGCAAAACAGCCGCTGTCACTGCGTTTAAGCGTCAAGTCTTGTTCTGTCAGAATTTGCCCTTTGGTGATGGCTTTTGCCGCCACAATGCGCTTGCGGGCCACGGCCTTATTGCCCTGCTCCGAAGAAGAAGCGGTTTTTTCCCCACTTCCTAACGCCAATTCGACATGGCGTATTGATTGAACCATCTGCTTTAAAGGTTCGGGCTCAAGGCTGGCTTTATGGTCAGGGCCGGGCAAGGTGTTATCAAGGGTAAAATGTTTTTCAATGAGAGTCGCGCCCAACGCCACCGCTGCAATTGGCACCTCAATGCCCAAAGAGTGGTCGGACAGGCCTGCCGAAACGCCAAAATGGTTGGCCAAGGTCTGCATCGCCCGCAAGTTTACGTCCTCATAAGGCGTTGGATAAGCAGTATTGGCATGCAAAACGGTTAAATTGGATTTGCACAGGCCTGCTTGTTCCAGGGTTTCAATCGCCAAGCCGACCTCTTGCAGATCGCCCATGCCGGTTGAGAGAATCGTGGTTTGGTTGAAGGCGGCGATTTTTCTCAAATACGGAATGGAAAGCAGCTCACCGGAAGGAATTTTCCAGCGTTTCATGCCCAGTTGATGCAAAAAATCAATGCTGTCGTCATCAAACGGCGTCGACATGAACTCAATGCCGATTTGCTGACAATAATCAAACAGTTCGATATGATCGGCTTCGCTCAACTCCAGACGTTTGAGCATGTCGAACTGGCTCTCTTTTACACCGGTATTCTCAACCTGATAACCGGCCTGCTCGGCATCTTGCGTCACCAGTTTTTCGGTTTTAAAAGTCTGAAACTTAACCGCATCGGCACCGGCGGCCAGTGCCGCATCGACTAACCGTTTAGCCCTCTCCAGAGAACCGTTATGATTCACGCCCGCTTCGGCGATGATGAAGGTATTCATGCGGATGCCCTTTGCACTACCCGTCCGACAACCGGCAGACTGGAATAATCGAACTCATAGCGGCAATCCCCGGAATCATAGCCAATTGTAGAACGATTCATAAAATCATTTTCCGATCCGATGCGATGATCGTCGATGTGGGCATAGGCCTTGTCGAAAAAAGTCAGCATCGACAGGTTCATTCCATGTTCAATGGTTTTAATATATTGACCGTCCACATCACTGGCCTCAATGACTTCCATGTGTACATTCATCTGTTGTTGAATCATAAACGTAGCCATCTGGATTTTATGTTCGGTCAAGGCCAGTCTGTCCTTTTCAGCGTGAATAAAGTAGTAATAGGTTTCAGGCTGATATCCGGCGAACTGCCCAATCTGCTCTTCCGAAAAGGTTCTCACATAAAAACGTTTACCATCAAAGGTGTTCGGCAACCCTTTTCTTAAGGTCCAGGCCGTGCGTAAAAAGAACTTGGTCGTTATATGGCTATGGGTATTGTGTAGATATTCTTCTTTGCCGTACTCTCTTCCGACGATATAAATAAAGTTCGGCTGCGCCCAGGACGAGTTGTCAAACACCGCTCTAAAGGTATTGGGCGCAAACTTAGTCGCCAAGTTTGCAATGTAACCACCATAAGAAGAGCCTACCAAGATGACGTTATCCACAGGAATGTCGTATTGGTCAATGGCATGACCCACCGCATTGATAATATCCAGCGCCTGCAATACGCCGCCATTTTGGTATTCATCTTTACCGGGTGTTAAGGTGGCGGTAATGGCAGCCTTGCGGTTGTTCTTAGCCAAATGCTGATTCAGAATGGCAACCCCTTCCTCAATGGAATTTCCGGCAAAAGGCAGGTTGTTGGCCATAAATAATTTCTCGATCAAAGCGACATCTTCCGCTTCATATACCGTCGATTTCTGCACATCTGGTCGACTGTAAAAACAGTGATAATCCACGGTCATTGCCGCCAAACCATATTTTTCGGCCACCCTTAAACAGAACTTTTGTCGATAATCGCCCGCATCCTCCCCAAAGCCGGGGACATAAACCACCAAACCTTTGGCTGGCTCGGCTGGTTGAGCAATCAGATAGTCGGTATGGCGTGAACAATGTTCAAATCCAAGTTCAAAATCTGGGGTGGTTGGGAAACTAACTTTTTCTAACATGGGCATTCAAGATCCTTCAGGGCGGTTGCCCAGAGATTGTTTTGCGGGAGCGCCGACATAGATCCCCGCATGAGTAATATCTTGGGTGACTAAGGACGCTGCGCCAATGACCGTTTCCGGGACAATCGACCTACCCTGCAATACGGTGGCTGACGAGCCTAGAAAACAACTGTGGCCAATATGGCAATCGCCATTAACAGTCGAACGGGTTGAAAGATGGCAGTGCGCCCCGATAGAAGCACCATGCTCGATTGATGCGTAATTATTAATAATGCAATTGTGACCGATTTTTGCCAGACTGTTGACCAATGCAAAGTGCATCACCACCGTGCCTGCACCGATTTCGACTTGTCTGGCCACGCGGGCAAACGGCGAAACAATTACCGGCATCTGTCCACCCAACGCCAAGACTTGTTGGTACAACTTTTTTCTCAATTCCGCGGTTTTCAATTGGCCAACCGTAATCAAACAATTGGGGGTTTGTTGGATTAAGCTTTCCAAATCGTCATCCGTTCCGACAACCGGATAGCCCATCAATTCTTTGTATTCCGCGCCCGGCGCTTCCACAATGCCAACGATCTCATAACTTCCCGTACTTTCAACCACATCAATCACCGAGGCGCAGTGGCCGCCCCCGCCAATCAGCAATAAAGGCGTTTTGACACTATCTAAGGTATTAGCCATGACATTTCACCCCGCTGGGCAAGTTGACCACACGTTCTGCCAGCCATTCGGTTTGGGGCAATTCGCACCGCAGGCAGTCCCGGTAGATTTCCAACTGATGCATCGGTGTCCACAAAGGACGGGTTTGAATTCCGGCCTCATTGGCCTGTTGCAGGAACACATCGCGCGACGCCTGATCGGGCAGAATCAAACCGTTCAACCAGTAATTCGGCTGGGCTGATGCAAGCCCCTGCATCATGGTCAAATCCGACTGTTGGGACAGAAAATGACGGTAACTTGCTGCGAGCGTGGCTTTTTCTTGCAGAAAGCCCGGCAGACGATCAAATTGGGCCACACCTAAAGCGGCATTCAAGTTGGGCATTCTCAGGTTATAGCCGATCTCGTCATGCTCAAATAGCCAGGCGTGGGGGATTTTGGCGGTGGTGCTCAAGTGTTTGGCATGGCTAGCCAGTTCTGCGTCATCGGTCACCAACATGCCGCCCCCGCCGGTGGTCAGAATTTTATTGCCGTTGAAACTGAACACCCCCATCTCACCGAAGGTGCCGCTATGCTGGCCTTGATAAAACGACCCAAGACTTTCGGCAGCGTCTTCAATTACCTTGATACCATGTCGCTGGCAGATCTCCACGATTCTATCCATCTCGGCAACAAAACCCAAGGTATGCATCGGCACGCAAGCGCGAATCACTTTTCCCGTTTGTTTATGCACGCACATCCCGTCTTTTTGACAGGCCTGTTCATTTAGGAAATTCTCTAACGTATCGGCCGACAATCCGTACGACATTGAATCGACATCCAGAAACAGCGGATCGGCCTGCAACATCTTAATGGCATTGGCGGTCGCTACAAAACTCAGCGATTGGGTCAATACCAAGTCATCGCTTTCCACTCCGGCCACCTTCAACGCCAGAAACAATCCCATGGTTCCGTTGACTACCGCAACGGCATGTCGCGCACCGGTGTAATCGATAAAACGTTGTTCAAGCTCGGTGACAAATTGACCCACCGACGAGACAAAGGTGGAATCAATGCAGGTGTTCAAGGTCTGTTTTTCAGGCTGGCCCAAACAAGGCGCATGCAGCGGAATGAAGTCTTCACTCTGGTAGTGTTCGCGAATCATCGCAATCAGGGCTTGCGTATTGTGGACTGCGGACTGTGGATGCATGATCTCAGACATTATAGATATTGGCTTTATAACGTTTTAGGTTGTCGGCCTGGGTAAACCAGTCGATGGTTTTGGACAGGCCTGCTCGAATATCGGTTTGCGGTTCAAAACCGGTCAATTCATGAATCAGGCTATTGTCACACCACAAGCGGAATACCTCGGAATCCTTGGGGCGCAATCGCTGCTCGTCCTGAACAAATTCGACCTCACTGCCCATCAGCTCTTTGATCAGCTCCAAGGTGTCCTGCACGGAGATCTCAAAATTGGAGCCGATATTGACCGTCTGCCCGATGGTTTTCTCGGAGGCGGCGATGGCCATCATGCCGCGGCAGGTGTCCGTCACATAATTGAAATCACGGGTCGGCGAGGTGTCGCCCAGTTCAATGCGTTTTTTGCCGTTGGCAATCTGGGTGATGATCGTCGGGATCACCGCCCTGGCTGACTGTCTGGGACCATAGGTATTGAATGGACGCGCAATGCACACCGGCATTTCAAAGGCATTGAAATAAGACATCGCCATGGCATCCGCACCGATTTTACTGGCACTGTAAGGCGATTGCGGTTGCACCGGATGCTTTTCGTTGATGGGCACATATTGCGCAGTGCCGTAGACTTCGGAAGTGGAGGTGTGCATAAAACGGCTCACACCATTATCCAGACAGGCCTGCGCCATGTTCAGGGTGCCGTTGACATTGGTTTCTACATAAGAATTCGGCGCGACATAGGAATATGGAATGGCGATCAGGGCCGCCAAGTGGAAAACCGTATGGCAATCTTGGGTAATCTTTTTACACAAAAACGGATCGCGCACATCGCCACTGATGATCTCCACCTCCGCCAGCACCGGACTTTGCTCCAACCAACCCCAATCGTTAAAAGAGTTGTACAGGCATAAAGCACGAACCTTAGCGCCCGCCTCCACCAACGACTCCACTAGGTGTGAACCGATGAATCCGTCTGCACCGGTGACTAAAACTTGTTTTCCATGCCAATGATTCATGTCTTACTTTTTACTCTCTGAGTTGTTAATCGAGTTCGTTCTGCCGATACTGCGCAGAATGCCTGTCAAAACAGACAGGCCTGTTGATTTTCAAACGTCCAAAATCTGCTGATACTTGGATTTTGCCCGCAGCACCTTGTCCAGATAGCGTCGTGTCTCGTCCGAGTCATGCTCAAACCGTAACTTACGATAAACCTGACGGGGGTGCAAGCGATTAATTCTCTGGATGGCGCTCTGCGCGTCCTCGCCAAACAGTTTCAATACAGTGGAAAGTCCACCGTTATAAGAGGCAATCGTCAGCAACTCCTTGTTTTCAGGATTGCGCACCCCTGCCAGGTAGTCGTTATTCAACAAGCCTAGATAGGCCGTTCCCATGCGGATATTGTTCTGTTCATCAAACAGATCGGTTTTATTGGGCATGCCCTGTTTGAAGTCGATATGTTTATAAACGTCCTTGCCAGCTGTATGCGCTTTCAACTGCATCAGCCCCAACGCCTGCGAGCGGCTTACCGCGTCGGGTTTAAAACCGCTTTCGGTCTCCATGACCGCAAACACCAAAGACGGTTCAATCGCAAACTGTTTGGCATAGGTTTCAACCCATTGCTGATACCGTTGAACCGGCTGAGGATAATCTCTCGACACTAAAGGGATATGCACCACCAAAAACTCCCCCTCTTCATCAGTTACTTTATTAATATGATCCGATGCCAAAAGATAATCCACGTATTCAAAGGCGTTAGCCGGGTAGCGGATCGGTTGTTGCGACTGATCCAAAACCCGCTTATAGAAATACGGTCGTTTCCTGAAGCGAATCGTGTCTGTGCTCAGCAGATCCTCGGTAAAAGGCTCATCACTCAACAGTAGGCGTGACAGGGCACGTTTAAGCATTTGATTGCTCAGCCCTGCGGCTGCAAACTCCACCACCAATTCATCGTCGTACACTATTACGGTTGGTGGTGCATTCACCTCTCCACGAAAATTATCTTTCAAACTCGAGGTTTCAATTCCAGCAGGCCTGTCTGAACTTGCTATTGAAGGAGTGTTTGGTGACACACTTTTTGATCGAATGGCAACTTGCGTGGACTCTGTCAAAGAGTAGGCGGGGGGCTCAGTCAATAAATTGACAGGTTTGGTTTCTTGATCCAACGCATTAGGCTCCATCGATTCCGAACTGACTATGCCGCGGATTCCTGTGGCGTGAATCCCGCCCAATGGCAATGCCCCCTGAGAGACCGGCATAGGCGCTTTCACACGGTATTTCATCCAATCCTGAAAGCCGGAAAAGGCTCCACCTGCCACCAATAAAAGCAGCAAGGATGCAAAGACCGCTGAAAACCAAGACAGTGAATTTTTCACAAAAAAACCTCCATTCAGGAGGTTTTAGCAAAACGAAGGCCAATCTTAAAAAATTAACGCAAATAGTTAAACAGCGACATATCCTGTACACGCGTAAACACCTGCTGTGCCATCTGTAAGGCGTTTTGGTTTTTGGTCAATTCAGTGATGCCCTTTACCAAATCCATATCTTCCAAAGTCATACGACGCTCCTCCAAAGAAATCTTGAAAGATTCGCCAGCGTCATACTGAGACTGAATTCGGTTTTGACGCCCGCCGATTTCAGCCTGAACCTGAGACAATTGCACCAGCGAGCTGTCCATGTCATCAACCAAACTATCCGGTGGTGGATCACCGTTTTCCAGGGTCTTTTTAAATTCCACCAACACATTCAGGATATTGGCATCCGGTTGATTAGCCAAGGGAGCTCCACCCACCACTCCACCAGTAAATACCGTGGTCGGATTCAGCACCTGAAATACCTTGTCGCCATTATCGGTCACACGCACACGGCTGGTGTCACCTAAATCGTCCGGATTGAGTTTATTGTCGGCATCGAAACCGATCTGCAAAAAGCGCGAACCGAAATTCGCCTGCGGATCTTCATCCGCTCCGGCATTGGGACTGCCGATGTAAGCGTAGTAACCCGGATTATTGACGTCTTCCACAAAGGCTTCATCCACATTGACGCTGTTGCCGGCAAACAGTTTTTCACCTTCCGAGTTGGTGTAGTTCATCATACTGGCGACCTGATTAATAATCTGCCCAATCTCTTCCGCAGTGGCCACCCGGTTCTCCGGGTTATAAGTACCGTTATTCATCTGAATCGCCAGTTCACGGGCACGTTGCAAGGATTCAATCGTATCCGCAATCGCTGTTTCTTCTTGTGCCAGCTGGGATTTGGCAAACTCACCGTTTTTGGCGTATTGATCAATGGTGTCCATCGTCCGGTTCAAAGAATGAATTTGGGCTGCCGCCACCGGGTCATCACTGGGTGCATTGACGCGTTTACCAGAACTCAGTTTATTCTGCGTATCCAATACACCTTCCTGGTGGCTTTGTATGGAGCTTAATCCTTGATTATGGAACATATTGGTTGAAATTCTCATCTCTTATCCCCTTACCGCACCTAACAAGGTCTGGAAAATACTTTGCGAGGTGGCGATGATTTGCGCCGAGGCCTCATAAGCTTGCTGAAAACGCATTAAATTGGCCGCCTCTTCATCCAGACTCACCCCTGAAATCGACTCTCTTTGATTCATCATCTGATCGTACACATTGGTTTGCGCCGTCAATTGAATTTCGGTACCGCGAACGTACATACCGGCATTGCTGGCCATTTTAGAATAACCGCCCAGCAAGGTTTCTGTGGGCTGACCGCTACCATCTGAAAACAGCAGACTTTTCGACTGCAAATTCGCCAAGTTCGCCATATTCACGTTGTCACCATAAGCTGCAGCCGCAGGTGGCTCATCATCAATCGAACCGTCAGCACTGGCATCAATCGAGCTCTGGCCGCGAGTGGCCAACTCATTGGTATCCTGCACCATGGTTTCAAACTGATCCAACATCGCCTGATGCGGTTTCACCAAAAACGAATCCCCAGCTCCTGTGGTTCCAGAGGCACGAATGGTGCTCAAATCGAACTCCAATCCGTCAAGCTGAAACCGTCCTGAATTGGCCGGCACTTCAACCGCGGTGCCACTGATGTCTTCACCAGTTTTATAATCATAAAAACTGAAACTGGCCGGGTTATTTCCGTCCGATTTAATGATGTATTCACGCGCGACAAATTCCCCTACCGCACTCAAAGCGGTATTCAGATAGCCTTCTTTTTCGCCATAAGTCTGGGGCTGGTCATCCAAATTCGTAGGAGGCGTGGCGGCAGACACATTATTGGTATAAGGCGGTTCAGACACCGTGGCATTTGGATTAAAGCTCACCGAGATATTGGAACCGTCCTCGGAACCTACATTGGTATCCGCACCCAAAGCGCCGTTGACCTGCAAAGGGGCAAAAAATTCCTGTCCCGGGTTGCCATTCAGATCCCAGCCCTGGTAATGCTGCCAGTTCACCGATGAAACCAAGCCATTCAAGGTCAGACCCAAATCATTTTGCGCCTGGTCCAGCATGTTACTGCGAAAATCCAACACGCCACCTAACTGCCCGCCTGAGATTCGGTCACTGATCACATGATCGGTGCCGCCGATGTTCATATAAACTTCCATACGGTTGTCATTCGTATAAGGGCTTAAATCGGCTTTGAGCGGGGTAATGGTATTGTCGCTCAATAACGGCAGTTGCCCGTTTGCGGTATGGATGTCGATACGCCCGTCACTTTGCGGAAACGTCTTGATGTCAATGTAACCACTCAATTCCAGTATGGCTTGATCGCGTTGATCCAAAAGGTCGTTAGGGGGTTGTGCGCCGGTATCCAATGACCGGGTCACCTCTTTATTGATGGCGTGAATGGTCTGCAAACGATCATTGACTTCACCCACCAAATTGGTCACTTGGGTATTCACCTGTTTTTCGGTATCAACCAAAACGGCGTTCAGGTTACCGATATGGCTTTCCAGATTGCCGGACTCTTCCAATAACATCTGGCGACTGGTGTCCGAAGTCGGGTTATTCGCCAGATTCTGCATGCTGTCGAAAAAGCGTTGCATGAATTCCTGAATGCCTTCGTCGTTACTGGCAATGACCCCTTCCACCTGTTTGGAAAGTTGCAATTGCTGATCGTAACGCTGAACCGACGCATTGCTGCTATTCAACTGGGTTTGAATATAACCAGCCTGAATACGCAATACCGTATCGACACTCGAACCGCCGCCATTGTAGATCGGCCCGATAATACCCGCCGAATTGCTGGATATCTCCGCCCTCTGGCGGCTATAGCCCTCCGTCCCCACATTGGCGACGTTATGGCTGGTCACATCCAGTGCGGTTTTGTAGGTATTGGCTGCATTCGAACCAATCGACAGCATATCCGCCATAATTTATTCCTTATTCTGGTCAAACATTGAAACTCAACACAGCCACACTTTTTCTATTTTAATTTTCTCAAGGCCAAGGCCTCTTGGGTAGACTGCACACCTTCGGACTCTTTCGGCTGTGGCATGGTGGGCGTCTGTTTCATGTCGCTTTCCTGCCATTTTGACACCATTGATTCACGAGGCGCAAGTTGTTCAACTATTTTATCGGCAAATCCCAGCGTTCCTTTAGCAGAAAGATCTTGTGCCAACTGTTTATCGTACCAATCTTTGTAAGTATCACCGCTGTCGCTGTCCAGCCAACCGTCATCAAAACTGACTTTACGCGCTTCCTTGAGTATCTGTTGCACAAACAACGCCTCGAACTGCTCGGCTACCGGACGCAAGGCTGCACGTTGATCTTCCCGTGCTTCCCGCTTCAGGTCGTTCAGGGCACCAATGTCCGTATAGTTATTATAGTTCTTTGGACCTGAAGCCTGATTGGGCGACAAGTTGATTAAATCAGCACCGCTCATGGTTTTCTCCTTAAATGGGCGCTTTGCGCCACACTCGTATCAATCTCTCTAAATAATCATCAAGTCGGCTTTAAGTGAACCGGCTTGTTTCAAGGCTTCCAAAATGGCAACCAAATCGCCGGGAGCCGCGCCAACCTTATTCACCGCTTGCACGATATCATTTAATGAAACCCCTTCCGGAAACTCAAACATGCGCCCACTGCCGGTGGATTCAATCGCCACATCGCTTTCTGGTGTCACCGCAGTGTTGCCACCTGCAAACGGATTAGGTTGGGAAACATCCTGATTTTCACCGATGCGCACCACCAAGCCACCGTGAGTCACCGCAGCCGGACTGACGCGAACGTGCTGCCCGATGACCACGGTACCGGTTCTTGAATTGACAATCACTTTTGCGGCTTCCTGACCCGGCGTGACTTCAATGTTTTCCAATACGGACAAAAAAGCGACACGCTGATTCGGCAAACGCGGCGCCATCACCTCGACCGACTCGGCATCGATGGCACTGGCGGTGCCCTCACCCAAAAGCTCATTGATGGAATTGACCAAATTAGTAGCCGTTGTAAAATCGGCATCCTTTAAGTTCAAGGTAATGCTGTTGCCCAAATCGAACCCGGTATTGACGGTTCGCTCCACCATCGCGCCGTCCGGGATTCGCCCTACACTGGGGATATTGATGGTAATGCGTGAACCGTCGGCTCCGCTCGCATCCAAGCCCCCTACAACCAGATTCCCTTGCGCCAGGGCATAGACATTGCCGTCCACCCCTTTAAGCGGAGTCAGTAACAATGTCCCACCCCGCAGGCTTTTGGCATTACCCAAAGACGAAACCGTGATATCTATTTTCTGTCCCTGCTTGGCAAACGCGGGCAACTCAGCATGAACGGCCACTGCCGCGATGTTTTTTGAATTGGTTTTGACGCCGGCCGGCACATGAATGCCGAATTTATTCAGCATGCTGAGCAAGCTTTGCTCGGCAAACGGCGTCTTGTCCCCAGAGCCATTCAAGCCCACAACCAATCCGTAGCCCACCAGTTGGTTCGCTCGAACCCCACCGACATTGGCTAGATCCTTGACGCGCTCCGCATAACTTTGACCGCTCCAGATCATTAGCAGTGTCAAAATCATGACAAATTTCCTGGTCATCATAGTCATTCTCCTTGAGTGACGGAATTTCTGGTAATTAACCGCCGTTTTTTAGTGTATTTATAAGTAAAACGGGGGATATTTTTATTGTTAGAAACTATTTAGCAGAGGCTGTGCCAAAACGCTCGATTGTCTCATTTTATCTTCAGTCATTCTGCCAAAGGGAACTTAAATAGGGAGTTTTTCTTTAAAAATCAGCAGGCCTGCTCATTTTGGATTGGTCCATATTCACCCGCAACTCAGTCAGGAAAACATCAGAAAAAACGGGAAAAGTATCAAAGAAAAAACCGACCTGCAAAAAGGAGATTAGAAAAACAGGCCGGTGTAAAGGGAGTTCCGCGTCTTTAGCCTTGCACAGACTCTGCGCATTCCTACTAAAGACGACCGGATAAATTCAAATTATAACAGCAACTTAGAGACTGTAAAGTTTTATATTGGCCAATACTTGTTCATCCATTGCGTCAAGGCGCTGGGGCGGTTGGTATCGCCGGATACACCCACGTCCTTATACACCAGACGCACATCGGCGACTTTGGTCGAGTCGATGGTATTATCCGGACGGATATCCTGTGGACGGATGATTCCGGCAAACTGAATCAACTCATCCCCTTCATGAATGGTTAAACGTTTTTCACCGCGTACCACGAGGTTGCCGTTGGAGATGACCTCCACGACCGTCACCGCAATGGAACCGGTTAGGCTGGAATTCTGTTTGACGTCACTCTTGCCGGCAAAGGCACCGTTTGAGCCATAGCCAACGCCCAGGGTTCCAAATTCCGAAGCCATCTGACCGGCACTGCGCCCAAACACGTTCAATGGCGTACTGACGCCAAAATCTTGACTGTTGGATTTATTGTATTTGGCTTCGTCTTTCTTTTTGGCATCAAACTTTTCAGTCAGGCTGATGGTGATAATGTCGCCGATTCGATGGGCACGTGAATCATCAAACAACGTCATGCCACCGTTTTGATAAAGCGATCCATTCTGGGTCTGCGCCTGCTGGGGAATATTTAACGGGTAGCTGGGTTCATAGCTGAAATTTTCAACCCTTTCCGGCGTTGAGCTACAGCCGCTCAACGTCAAAAGCGAGACAATGGCCACCCATCCTAAAGTCTGCGTCCGTTTTGTAAATGTGTTCATCTCACACCTCTCGTATTCATTCTGATCATCTAGCGAACTGTATTTTTATTCGTTATTTTCATTAGGTATTGTTATTTAGATACTGCATCATGCCATCGGCGGCTGAAATGGCTTTTGAATTCATTTCATAGGTGCGCTGCGCTTCGATCATGCCAATCAGCTCTTCGACCGTATTCACGTTTGAAGCTTCAAGTGCGCCCTGCAAGACCCCACCTGCCTCGGCAGTTTGCGGATTATTGACGTTAGGTACACCGCTTGCAGTGGTTTCACCATAGAAGTTTCCACCCAAAGACTCCAGACCGGCTGGGTTGATGAAGGTCGCCAACTCCAACTGACCAACCTGGTTCTGCTGAACATTGCCCGGCTGTGACACAAACACCGCACCATCCCGGGTAATGGAAATCTCGGTGGCATCTTGCGGAATATTGATATTGGGCTCAACCAGATAGCCCGACGAGGTCACGAGGTCACCATTCTGATTCACCTGAAAGGAACCGTCTCGGGTATACATCAGATCACCGTTGGCATCCAACGCTTGAAAAAAGCCTTTCCCTTCGATAGCGATATCCAATTGGTTATCGGTCACCATGATATTACCCTGGGTATGGATTTTCTGAACCCCCACTGCTTTGACCCCGGTTCCCAACTGCAAACCGGAAGGTAAGGTATTGGCTTCATCCTGAGTGGCCTGAGCTCCTGGCTGACGCACATTCTGATAAATCAAGTCATCAAATTCGGCACGGCCGGCCTTGTAGGCATAAGTATTGGCATTGGCCAAGTTATTGGAAATTGCGGCCAATCGAAACTGCTGAGCTTCCAGACCGGTTTTTGCCACATATAATGCTCTGTTCATGGTTCTCTCCTAATTCTCTGTTTCAGCTATTATTTCAACGACAGCAATTGATCGGATTTTTGAGCATGGCTCTTGGCGGTGGACATCATCTTCACCTGCATCTCGTATTTTCGCGAAAGCTCAATCATGTTCACCAAAGCTTCCGCTGTGTTCACATTACTGCTTTCCACCGCGCCACTGACCACTTTGACAATCCCTTGATCAAGTGGCTCCGCTCCGGGAAGTTGGCGGATAAAGCCATCTTCACCTTTTTGCAGCTGCTTCAAATCCGGCTGGACTAAACGCAATTGGTCCAATACCACCAATTCGTTGCTCGGTGACCCCTCCGGCACAATCGAAATGGTACCGTCATCGCCAATGGTAATGTTTTTGGAAGGCGGGATATTGATCGGCGCCCCGCCGACATTCAAAATCGGATTGCCTTTGACATCGACCAAATCACCTTCCGCCGTCAATTGCATGCTGGCGGTGCGTGTATAGGCTTCATCGCCCTGCGGCGTCAAAATAGCCAAAAAACCATCCTGCTGAGTCATCACATCCATCTCACGCCCAGTCACTTTCAAAGCGCCCGGCGTAAAATCGGTCGCCGGCCGCTCATCCAAAGAATAGGTTCGAGTATGCCAGCCAGGGCCCTGCATATGCTGAGCACGGAATTCATTAAAATCCTGCTTGAATCCGTCCGTGCTCGCGTTCGCCAGATTGTTGGTATTGTTGGCTTGCGACAACATCACCTCTTTGGCCCCGCTCATTGAAATGTATAGCATCCGATCCATAACGACTCTTCCGGTTTTGTTGCGTTTATTTGGTCTGGGAAATCTCATTCCTTATCTGTCATCTCGACCGTAGTGGAGAGATCTCTCAAACCTTAATAGATTTCTCGCTTTGTCCGCGCCCTTAGAAAGTACCCTTGGGGTGAAATGACATAAATGACGTCATCCCGACTGAAGCAGAGGAATCTTTAAACCGTCAAAAAACGGTATTTCCCTTGTGTGTTTAGCGAATTGTCTTTTTTTTGACACTTTATTTATTATTCGAAAAGTATTTAGCAGGCACCATGCCAACTTCTCTAAAAAGAAAACTAAAGATTTCAGAAACAAGCCGATAACTTGTTATGGGAGAGTGTTGCCGGGCGGCAAAAAAGAGCCGGCAAGAAATTGCCGGCTAAGACCAGAAAAAAATCGTTTTAAATTGTCTAATTAAATTAAAGCTGCAAAATGGTTTGCGTCAGTGTCTGCGAAGTTGAGATCACCTGAGCAGAAGCTTGGTATGTTCTTTGTGTTTGAATCATATTGACCAGTTCAGCAGCCACGTCCACATTCGAATATTCCAATGAACCGGCATTGATCGCCCCCATCCCGCTGCTTTGTGGCGTGCCCAACTGAACCGCACCCGATGCAAAAGATTCCGCATAGGTTTGACCCCCAAGTTTCTGCATGGCGTTTTTATCAGAGAAGTTGGCGATGGCTAACTGAGCTACCGGTACCGAGCGCCCGTTAGAATAACGCGCTTCAATCACACCGTCTAACCCGGTATTCAAACCGACCAAATCCCCAATGGCATAACCATTCTGAGTCACACCACGCAAATTGTATGAACCGGCGAATTGGGTCATCTCTTCAAAATCCACTTCTATCTGGAAATTATCCGGTGTTCCTGTCAACTCTCCCCCTAACGGATCGGTTGCACCGGTAAGCGGATTATCGATAATGAAGTTTAACGTAGGGCTTCCCGCCACAGCGGTAAAGTTCAACTCTTGCGCAGCCGTCGGCACCGTATCTTCGGCATCGGCCACACCCAATGTTGTAATACCTGCCGTCAAATCCGGTTCATAGGTTCCGATGTAATTTCCGTTGGTGTCGAATCTCAACTCGTAAAGCTGGCCTGCTGCAGTCGGGTCACCCGCCGCAGCAATCGGTAACCCCGTTGTTGGATCTACCGGATTACCGGCCGTATCCGACAAATGTCCGGTGATATTGCCTTCCTTATCGGTAATGGTGTATTGCACAATCCATGAGGTGTACTTCTCACCACTGGCTGCAACAGTATCCGGCACAACATCACGCTTGTAAAAATTGGCGTTTAGCGTATGTTCGCCACCCAGACTGTCGTGAATCGTCTTTTTGGTTGAGAAATCTGGAAAACCTTCATATTGACCGACTGAAGTACCGTTATTCTCCGGATCCAACAGACGATTTAAATTGTCCCCAGCACCAACGGAGTCATCCGTCACATCGGTGCCCGCCACGGTGCCGGTTGGATCCACATTATGAATCGCCTGGCCGTCCAGGTTGATGTCGAAATTCATCTCATCGGTGGCTTTTGGGATTTTATTCAATTCATCCAAATCGATTGAACTCAATGTGGTGTCAAAAACTGGAGACGTCTCAGTTGAAAGCGCCTGATTCAATAAATACCCCTGAACCTGATTGCCCTCTTGATCCGTTAAAAACCCTTCTTTGTCGAGTTTAAAGGAGCCGTTTCGGGTATAGACATTGTCGTAACGGTCGGTTTTATCATCCAGGACAAAGAAGCCTTCACCGTCAATCGCCATATCCAATTCACGGCCTGTTCCGTTGATGGTACCTTGTCCAAAATCCTGCGTAATGGTCTCCACACGCGCACCGTTACCGGCCGAGTTCTGGGAACCTGAAAACATATCGGCAAACTCGGCACGTGAGCCCTTAAAACCGACAGACTGCGCATTGGCGAGGTTATTGGAAATTACACCCAGCCCGGTTGAAGCCGCATTAATACCACTTAAGGCATTTAAATCGTATGATACACCCATGATTTTCTCCTAGTATCCGATCCAATTAAGAATAGTTATCTGTTTTATTTGTTTAAATTATTTAAATGATCAGCATCAAGTCAGCCGCTGATTTCCCTGACATCATCCATGCTCACTCGCTCGCCTGTTGCCAGGGTTAAAGCGATGGAACCATCCGAATTCACACCAACTGAATTCACTCTTGACCCCACCACGGTATCAATGGATTTCAAGTCGCCATTCTCGTCAGTGCCGTAGGCGGTTAGGCTGTAAAGGCCATCCGCCCTTTCGGCGCCAACATCATCCAAACCGTCCCAGTCGACAATCTTTTCGCCTTCCTGCAAGGAACCGGCATCAATTTCTTTGACAATGCCATTGGCATCGGTAATCACCACTTTGACATCAGACAGTGGCTGATCGCTAGACAAACTAAATTGGGAGGCCTGTCCCTGCGTATGCGAGAAGTCTTCACCATTCACCTGAACGTTTTTACCGATCAAAGCCGCTCCCTGCAAAGTCTGCATGTTTTGAAAACCCATGGTCATCGCCATAATGGATTCAGTCATCTTGTTGGTCGATTCCAACTGACTCATTTGTGTCAAATCGGACACAAAACTGGTTGGATCCATCGGTTTAGAGGGGTCCTGATTCTGCATCTGCGTGGTCAGCAGCATCAGAAACTCAGCCTGCCCCATTTCATTGCTGGGCGCTGAAGAAGCCGGATTTGAACTCTGCTGCATTGCAGCCATATAGTCCGTCGAACTGGTATTAATGGTTAAATTGTCTGCCATGACCTATCTCCTTACTTGCCAAGCTGAATGGTTCTTAACAAAAGCTGTTTAGAGGTGTTCATCACCTCGATATTGGTTTCATAGGAACGCGAGGCCGACATCATATTGGCCATCTCTTCCACCACATTGACATTAGGACGATAGATATAACCTTCCTCGTTTGCCATCGGATGGTTCGGGTTGTATTCCATCTTAAGCGGTGCCTGATTCTCAACAATCTCTTTGATACGCACGCCGCCTTTGGGTTCCATCGTAGTTTGATCCATAATGGTCTGAAAAACCGGCTGTTTGGAACGATACGTCTCCTCCTTATTGGAGCTGACACTATCGGCATTGGCCATATTGGAAGCCACCGTATTCAAACGCACGGTCTGCGCATGCATGGCCGAAGCGGAAATATCTAAAATATTAAACATGGACATCTGAAACGCCCTCCGTTATTTCAATCTTAAACAGATTATTCACCGCGCAACGCGCCTCGAATCCCTGAAATTTTGCTATCGATAAACTCAAGCGTCGCTTGATGCTGCATGCCGTTTTCCATAAACTTGGCTTTTTCCACATGCGCTTCCACCGTATTGCCATCCAGCGAAGGCTGAGTAGGCATTCGATATTTCAAAAAACTTTCGGTCGTGGTTTCTGCAAACCCGCTTATATGACGGGCATTGGTTTTGACCAAATCTGGCTTGGATTGAGACTGACTCTCTTCCGCCTGAGTGATCGCCTGACGAAAATCAATATCCCTTGCCTTAAAATTCGGGGTATCGGCATTGGCCAAATTATTCGCCAACACTTCACCACGTGCCGTACGAATCTGTAACGCACGTTCATGAATACCAAAAATAGATTCTGCCATCTCAACTCCTTCGTGATCCATCATAAGGCCGTTTTTTTACGCCCTATGACCACCAAACCGAATTAAATCTCATGCTTGGTCTTTAGCAATTCAAATGCCAACGAAGAAATAAAATGCTTTTTTAAATGAAAAAAGGCTAAAGTTTTTTAGAAATCGGCCGAGAGGTATCGTTTAAGGGGGGGCAATCCCCTTTCAGGCACCGCCATCAAAAGGCCTAAAAGGCAAAACAAGCAGGCCTGGTCATTTTTTTGACACCCCTTAAATTAAATCAAACAATTTAAACAAAAACCCAGGGTGAGCATCTGACACAACGGAATGAGCAAAATAAATGATATGAATCGATACTCTATTTTCTGTTAAGGGACAGCGCAACGCAAAAAACACAAACAGAAAAAAGTGTGGCTAAAGAAAACCTTAAGAAAAAACAGACTGGAATGACAAACTCACTAGAAAAACCAAAACCTGTGCTTTCTAGGATTCCAAAAAAACACAAAGCCGCAAAAACTTGCGGCCACAAGAAAAGATTAGAACTTAGGCATTACCAGGCTTTAACTGAATCGCCCACCTGAACCACTCCTTTTTTGGCGACCAATTCAGCCACCGCAAAACGTGGCAGGATGCGTTTTATCTTCAGAAAAGCCGCCGGAGATTCGTCCATTCCCAGATCCACACCTTGAAACTGAACGGCTCTGCCCTGACGATGGTACACCGCCAACTGGTCCCCCACCTTGGCACCGGAATCGGCATTCAAATAAATGACATATTCATCATTGCGCACATCAATGATCTGCGTCTCCAGGGGTTCACAGCGCAAGGCGGAAACCACGTCATTGACCTGCTGATGGAGTAAAGCATGAAACGCGGTTCCGGTGTCAGTGGCGAAAAAGGCGTTACTGCCAAATGGCCGATCCCGACCCACTCGAACCTCGCCTTTGACATCGAAGCCTGCACGCTGCTGATGCACTAAGGTACGTTTAACCAAATCCACCAGGTACCAATCCACTTCCAAATGACGGGTATCGGGTTTGACCTCCAGATTATAGAAGCGTTTAAGCTGGTTCAAATAAGGCTGGTCTTCGGCATGGGATGACAGCGAACGCACCACCGTCAACATCACAAACTGGGCACCGGTACGATCGCGAATCGGATCCAGCAGTTCCTTTGAAAGGTTAGGCAAAATGACGCCGTTTTCAATCAAGCCGATTTGCGCATCCAGCACTGTCAAATTGCGATAACCACTGCCGGCCAGACGGCGTTGCAACTCGGTTTGGTAACCCGGCACAATATTGGCGATGTCGCGGGCTTGATAACTTTTTGCGACCACCACCGGGGCAATCGCCAAACGTGTCTGATAATGATTGCCTGCAAGATTTTGACAGGCCTGTGGATCTTCCGTCAGGCAGACTTTCATTTTGACTCGGTAATGCAACGGGCGTTTGATCGCTTCGCCGTATTCATCAAAAGGCTCTTCCAAGCCTTCGTCCAGCACCTGATAACTCTCCACCTTGCTATTGGAGGTAAAGCGTGTGGCATCACGGGTCAGTTGATAGTTTTCCAGGGACTGATCCGAAGAGATCGTGACATTATTATTCAAACTGGCGAAACTCAGGCCGTTGCGGATCGCCATCTGACGGGCAAACATCTCATCCACTCCATCTGTCGATGCGGTTCCGGTGACAATTACACAGGCTCCGTTTTGATCATCAAAAAAGACGTCTTCCTCGGAAGGTGCGCTGCACACCGCGGTTGAACAGAGCATGAACGCCGCCCATAAAATCCCCTGCCATCGTTTCATATCCAAGCCCATTTAATATCGACTAATCTTCTTGTAAGGCTTCACGTTGTCTTGAAACCTCATCAATGCGGTTGACAATCACTCTTGCCAACTCCTCACCATGCCACTTGGACAGAAATATGTTTGCCCCGACTTTCTCGGTCAGGGACTCATTGAAACCACCGCTCAAGGATGAGTTCAACACCACATAAAGGTCTTTTAAACGCTCGTCCTTACGAATACTGGTGGTCAAGGTATAACCATCCATTTCTGGCATTTCAATATCCGAAATGACCATCAGTACCCGGTCGCTGATCTTAGGCGCAATCCCTGCATCCGCTTCATCAGCCCACTTTTTCAAGTAATCCAGCGCTTTCTTGCCATTGCTCAGGATTTTATTTTGAATACCGAGTTTATCCAGCGTATTTTTTAACTGGGTACGAGCAACGGTTGAGTCGTCCGCCCCCAATACAAAGTATCCATGACCACTGGTTTTGGTTTTTTGAGAAGAGACAAACTCGTCCGACATGCCTTCTGGCAGCCCGGACACTTCAGCCAAGACCTTCTCGACATCGACAATCTCAACAATCTGATCACGTGCACGGGTAATGCCCGTTAAATAATTGACACCCTGCAGACTGTCCGGCGGAGGCAAAATGTCCTCCCAGCGCAGATGGACGATTCGATCCACGTCTTTTACCAGGAAGCCCTGAACAGAACTATTAAATTCGGTCACAATGGTCAAACTTTCGGAATAATTTTCTTCATGAATCGCATCCAGATCCAATGCCTTTGCCAGATCGATCATCGGCATGGTCAAACCGCGAATATCCGACACACCCACCACTCTTGGATCCGACTTGGGCACGCATGAAATCTCCGGAGTACGGATGACCTCTCTGACTTTGAAGACATTAATGCCAAACAGCTGTTCACCTTTAATGGTAAATAACAGCAGCTCCATACGGTTCATACCAGCCAAGGATGTTCTTTGGTCAACCCCTTTTAAAAAGCTCGACATTGTTTCCTACCTTATCCATCTATTAAATATTGTTCACTGACTTAACCACTCACTATAGCCTAAGCGCTCTTAAAAGTCGTTTAAAGTCATGTTAGACTGAATCCATGCGAAATAAACACTTTAACATGATTCTTTTCTGGGTTGCATTGCTGGCGCAATCATTTGCGCTTGCTGGCAATACCCAGCCTCAAACAGAGGAATCTCAATCGCTTGAAATCATTCATGAACAAGCGATGAGTTTCCTTAAGCAAAAAGTTGACCAAAAATTAATTGAGCCCAAAATCCAACTCAAAAAACTCAACCAACGTTTACGTTTACCGCAATGCCAGTCCGCATTGGAAATTGTGGACCGTTCCCAAGGAAAGTACACCGGCCGTGTGACTCTTGGGGTTAAATGTCACTCGCCCAGCTGGCAAACCTTTGTGACCGCCAAAATCGACGGCAAACTTCCTGTGGTTGTCAGCACTCAAGGAATACTCAAACAGGCCGTTATAAAACCTGAAGACGTTAAATTGACTTATTTACACTACAAAAAAGTCCCCAATGACCATCTGATTTCAGCTGAAAAAGCCATTGGTATGCGGGCAAAAAAAGCCATTGCCCCAAATGAAGTACTCATTATCCGAGACTTACAACCGCCCTACTGGGTTCTGAAAAAACATAACGTGACCTTGATTACCCAAATCGGGGGGATTGAGGTGAAGACCAAAGGGGTTGCTTTGCAAAGCGCAGTGGAACGTCAGCAGGTCGAGGTGGAAAACAGCGCTTCGAAAAAAGTTGTGAAAGGCATAGTTATTGCTCCAAACACGGTACTGGTACCTTAATTATTTTTTGTAAAAAAACATTAAAGCTTTCCAAATGATGCCGATAACTCTATTAGAATATTAGAATCATTGGTAGAATGACTGCCATAAAGGTGTGAGGCCAAACATTATGGATATCAAAAATCTTAATACAAATGTGTCATCAGGACGTGCTCCGGAGCAATTGAAAACTCAGGAAAAAATGACCGGTGCAAACGATTCAAATGCCAAGACGTCTGACGGCGTGGCAGACAAAGTCACCTTGACCGGCATGCTGACACAGGTCAGAGATCTTGAACAAAAAGCCGACAAAGTAGATATCGACAATTCGGATCGCATTGCCAGTTTGAAAGCTTCCATTGCCGATGGTTCTTATCAGGTTAATGCGCAAAAAGTGGCTGAAAAACTGATTCAGTCTGATACTTTATTGTCCAGCCTGTAGATCTGAAGCTTAGTTAAGATGGCCTCCCTGATTGCCATATCGGATTTTGATAAAATGCGATTTTCCTCACAAATCGATGTTTTAAATACGTTATTGCATGAATTTCACGAAATCTTACAGACCGAATCTTCCATGCTCAAACAGCCTCCCAGCGAGGCGTTGAGTGCAACTCTCGAAAAAAAAGCCACGGCGGCCCAGCAGCTTGAATCCGCACTGCATGATCTTGAAACCCTGTTAAAGCCCCACAGCAACGGAGCTAGTTTGATGGATCTGGCAAGAAACAACGCCTTTTCAGCCATCTCAGACTCATTACAGGTGAAAGTTGACGACATCATGAAACTGAGTCAAGCTTGCCACGATATGAATATCTCCAACGGCATTGCGATTCAGATACTCAGCAATATCAATGAGTTTTCAATCGATTTGCTGACAGGCAAAACGACTGCAGAGGTGAAGCTTTACGGCTCTTCCGGCGAAAAGCAGCTTCACAGCAAAAGCCAATCGACTTTGGGTAAAGCTTAAAACACGATTACCCTCTCCCACAACAAGCAATAGTCTAAAAACCTGAGGGGTTTACCTATTGGTTACTTGAACTTGGCTTAATTTCTGCTAATCTCAACTCAATCTCTTATGATGGTTCCACTCTATAACCACATGAGAACCTGCAATCATTTGTTTTGGGTGAACCGATTCCAAACAAATCAGACAAGTGAAGTGAAATTAAGATGAAAAATGACCAACGTTTATTTTTTAGAATTGACGTCATGATGCCGTGTAGCTACCGCATCATCCCTCAAGAAGATTTGGAAAAAGTTGTTCTGCCTGACAATCCGGACTCCAAATACATTGAAGAATATTTCATGCAGAACCTGACTCAACTGGATGAACAAATCAATGAAGTCATTGGCCAAATCAACCAGAAAAGCAGTTTACTGGCTTCCGCCTTAATGGCCATGAACAGTAAAATTAATTTCATGATGCAAACCATTGACGCCAGTCAACTGACACGCGCCATTCCCCAAAGGCTGGTCAATTTAAGCGGCGGCGGCATCTCTTTCAATATCAACGAACCGGTCAACCTGACCGATAAGGTCGACTTGTTGATTCAACCCTTGGAAAATGAGTCTCCGATTTTGGTGCGCTGTGATGTCATCCAGGCTTCACCTGTTGTCGATGACGAAGAGTGTTTTAACGTGTCGCTGAGTTACCAGAACCTATCTGAAGACGATCGTAGAAAGCTGGTGTTTTTCATCCAGTCTAAAGAAATTGAAGCGGCTCGCCAACAGCGTGATGAAAATGCACCAGGCCTGTAAGCCCTAAGACCATCAATACAAATTAAGAAACAAAAAAAGCCCGGCAATCTCAATCAGACTGCCGGGCTTTTTATTATTTGAGTAATATGAACAGGCCTGCCCAAAAAACCAGCTTGTGGCTACGATGATTCGGTTCGCAAGCGTTCAGGGGAACATGTAACGCTTGTCTTCACCCTTGCCTTTTTTCTCGGCTTCCATTTGCTTGACAATTTTTTCCACCTTGCTCTGCAAGTCGTCAACCGAACTGAGTTTTTGATTCACCCGATTCTCATAAGCTTTACGGGCCGAGCTTTCCGCTTTGATCTGCCTATCCTGCTTGGAGACCTTGCCTTCCAACACCCTTACCCGGGTACTGATGCTGGCGGCCTGAGCCACCTCCCCCCAAGCAAACAAGGCAAGCAACGCCGAGATCAATATTTTGTGTTTAGTCATGCACCACACTCCCAACCAATAAAACCGAATCAGACTCCTTTGGGCTTAACGCACAAGAATCAATAAGTGCCAGCTTCATAACAATTTACACAGGCTTCACTCGGTGTCATCGCCGCTGCGGAAGATGAACTGTAAATGAAGGCATCTTCAAAAAAGCTCTTATCAACGTAAACTTCAAGCACAGTCTCATAGTTTTGATCGGCCATAGGCGTCACGCTGACAACACGGGCACCACGCACAACCGCATTCACACGGGCACGAAAACTGTCATTTTTTGCCGTCAAAGTAGAGATGGCGGTATTACTGTCAATTTTAATGCCGTATAACTGTTCGGCCAAAGCTCGGTAAGCATCCAGCTTTGAGGCTCTAATCGCCATCAAACGTCGCTGACCCGGAGTATAGGCTGCAAACGTGCTTTCCGCACCATAACCGATGCCGTTTATTTTAATGCGCTCTGGCTTTCTATAGACCACAGCCGGTGGCGTCGGCTTTGGCTTGCTCTCAACCATAGGGGCTTGAGATGAACCTTGCATTGAAGAGGGTGTTGAACATCCTGCCAAGGAAGCCGATGCCAATATACTCGCAATTAATAAGGTGCGTTTTTTCATGACTTTCTCCATTACTTACTCAAATAATAAGGTTTTTCATATTGACGACGCTGTACATAATCCTGACGATCACAGATACCGCTGACCTGACTGCATCGTAAATCTTTTAAATTGTAAGTTTGCCCAACAGTGTAATCCTGTGGTATCAAACTCGTTTCATAATAATCCGGAAGCTGGTATTGCCCTCCGGAGAAAATACTGCAAGCAACCAACCCGGGGGACAAAGCGACGAGAAACAATCCTTTCAAGTATTTTGACAACTTCATCCCACAGACCTCTTACTTTTAAATTTTAAGGATATGAGTCAGGATTGGCCTGATCATACATCTCGCCATAAGGGGCTGAATATTGATAACCTGGGGCTTTTGCCGCCGGTTTGGCCTTGTCTTCCGCTTTGGGTGCTTTAACCTGTTGATCGATCATCTGCTTTTCAACCAGCTTGATGGAGTGCAATACCTTGCTGTATTGTCCCTGAAGCTGTTTCACACGTTTATTCACCTCATCGATGCGTTTTTGGGCCCGGCTCATCTTGGAATAAATCGAATTGAGCTTATCGGTAACCACCGGATTGGTGGCAACCGGAGCTTGCACAACCGGAGCCACTTGCGCAGCGACTGGTTGCACGGGCTTTTGTGCCTGCGGAGCCGCTGTGTTATTCGCCCCTCCGGGAACATTTCCTGAATTAGTCGTCCCTGCGACAGATGGAACACTGGCTGGTTTATCCAAAGCGGTAATGTCCGCAGTCAATTGCTCGATTTGGAAACTTAATGCATCCATTTTCTTTTCAATCGACTGCATCGTCTTACTACTCGAACTATTTGCCAAGGTGTTGCGCTCGGTGCCCGCCTTGATGTCTTCGATCATAGTATGAGTTTCGTCATCCAAACCACTGGATGCGGAGATAGCGCCCCAAATTCCGATACTGATTGCGATCAATGCCAATACAATGAGTGTCGAACCAAAAATAATAATAAGTTTCTTTATTGCATCCATTTCTGCCGCCGATAATCCATTTTTAGATTGTTTTTTTGCTGCCGATCTTTTTGAAAGGAAATCATCCGGATCGGGATCTGAATCCTGTACCCTTTTAACTGGTGCCTCCTCGGCAACCGAGGGTCTTGCGGGTTCGTCAACAACGTCATCAAGATCAATAAGGGGTTCATCGTCGGCAACAGACTTTGTCTCAGCCTCTAATTCAGGCTCATCAATCTGTTCGTCCACGACATCAACCTTCTGCTCCTTTTCGTCCGGCAAAGCGTCTTCACCAAGGCCTTCACTCACCTCTTGTTCCGCTTCATCTAGGAGCGCATCAATACTGTCAAGATCATTAGGATCGAAAGTTTCATCCACTGATGCCACAAACTTTTCCTTTTCTATTTCATTATGGGAAAAACCCTATCCAGCACATCAAGTCCAGCTTTCAGGACGGTGCCTACACAAGGTGAGCACTCATTGAAAATAGAACTGATAGGCTTCGACTGGTTGTAACTGTTTGTCGTCTAACCAATACACACTGGGCAATAACTGCAATTCGGCTTGGTGATCACTTACTAATTCGCCCGCTTGCGAATAGGCAAGATGCTGACGCGCTTTTAAAACAAGCGAATTATTCACAGTTTCTGCCACCAATTGACCTAAAGCATAAAATAGGCCATTTTTTCCATAGAGACTGTTTTCGACATCATTTTCTTCTTCGGCAAGGGTGAGATAAGGCGGGATAAACGCATAGGTTTGTTGCCAGGAAGGCAGCAAGGACAGGAGTTCGGAGCGGCTTGGATACACTGAGGGGTACCACAGGCTCATACTCGAATTAAGGTGATAAAAATTGATTAAAGGTTTGATTTGAACGGCATCGTCTACCTGCAAAAAATGCACAATCGCATCAATATCTTGCCGGGCACGCGGCTCAAATTCCAGATCGCTCTGCAGGTTTCTTTGCAGCCAGTTCTTACGAGAGCGGGATCGGGTCACATTCAACGCATCTTGCAAAGATTGGTCTACCGATTCGCCGACCTCTGCGACCTGAAAATGCATAAACGCGTCGGATTTCAACCAGGCCTGCTCAAATTCAAACGCCAATTTTCTGGCCCCTTCATTCTCTTTAGCCAATATCAAAAGATGCTGCAAACCGGTTTGCTGAATAAAGCTTGCCAACTGTTGCAAGCCTTTCTCTTTATTGGGGGCCAATCCCTTTTCCGAGGCGCTGAACTGTGCCAATTGATTTAGGTAAAGAGTGGGAATACCCGTATGCAGAGCCTGCCACGCCACCGCATTACGCTTATCCAAAGGACCGATAATGAAATCCGGTGAATACAGTTTGACCAACTCCCAGAGCTCGAACATCTGCTCATAAATAGCACTGTCCAGCACAACAAACGGTTTTTGGTAAGGCCAGTGAAGCTTTAGTGCGGTCAAAATGGCTTCACCCGCTGCAGCATATTGACCACTTAAGGGCAACAGCACAATCACATTGCTTTGCGCATCCGGCAACTTAAAAGACTGTTCATAGGAATCCGACACCTGCATGGCTTGCTCTTGAGAGGCCGCCGCTTTTAGGTTTTCAAACCGGGCTTGAAAACCCGGCAATAGATCCATCGCTTGCAATTGCTCTAGGTATTGGGATAACGCGCGCTGATTTCCGTTGCTTTTAGCGAGTTCGGCACGCAACAATACAATTTCCTGATCGATTTGCTGAATCTGCTTTTCCAACCCCACCGGATCGGAGCCGGGTTGCACGGCAAGGCTTGCCACCGGATAAAAACTCCCCAAAAATAGACAAAAGCCAATTTTATAAGCCAATCTGCCCCTTCGCGTCATCTCAACCCTCACCATTCAAGCAATTGTTACCTGCCATTTAGCTTACTCTGCCAATGACTTGGAAACAATCTCATAGACATCTTTAGATAGGCTGTCTACCGACAATATTTTTTGCAAAGCGGATTTCATAAATGCTTGGCGCTGTTGATCGTAACGTTGCCAATGGGTAAATGGAGCCACAATTCTCGCCGCCACTTGAGGGTTAATGCCATCAAGTTTAATCACCTGGTTTGCTAAAAACTCATAGCCCCTGCCATCTGCACGATGGAACCCCAGTAAATTTACACGTCCGAACACCCCAAGCACACTGCGAACCCGATTTGGGTTTTCATATTTGAAATCCTTATGTTCAACCAATGCCTGAACATGTTCAAGTGCGTGAAGATGATGAGAACCCGACTGCAACGCGAACCATTTGTCCAACACCAAGGGATCATGCTGCCAAGTCTCGTAAAAGGATTGCAAACACCCATCTCTTTGCGCATGATCGGTATGAGCGATTGTCTCCAATGCGGCCAATACATCCGTCATATTCTGCTGCGACTGAAACTGCTGCTGACCCAGTTCAAACTGCGATTCCAACAACATCAAATAGCGCAAACAGACATTCTTAAGCATGCGTTGCGCGATATCGGTTTTATGGTAACGGTATGCCTGCTGAACACCTGCCAGCTTGCCGTACATTTCCTGCAATTCAGACTGATAGGTTAGAGCCAATTGCGCTCTCAACCAACGCTGAACCTCATATACGGCATCGACATTGATCACCTCAAACTGTTCACCAATATAGGTTAAATCAGGCATGCTAATCGTTAAGGCAATGAGAGCAGGATCTGCTTCGGAATCCAATAAAACACTGCCAAACGCCTCAATTAAAGCCGTGGAAAGCTCTAAAGGCTGGTCTTTCTCATGACGTTTGATATTGCGTTTAATCTCATTCAACGCCAGGGTTTGGAATGACTCCCAGCGCACAAAGGAATCGCTGTCCGCCCGACTTAACAAACTTAAATCCTGGTCGGCATAATCATACTGAAGGTGCACCGGGGCGGAAAACCCTCGTAAAAGAGAAGGCGTGGGGGGTTCCGGAACATTTTCAAAGGTAAAGGATTGAGAGCCCTCTTGCATCCACAGCAACGCCTGCGTCTGCTGAGTGTTCATCTCCACCTGCGTAGATTCAGCCACCTTTAGAGTCAGTTCTTTACCCTCCTTGGACAACAAACCAACTTTAATCGGAATCAACAAGGGTTGAAAAGCAACCGCTTGATCAGGCAGCGACTGCTGACAGTGCAAGGTGTAAGTCTGCGCAAACGGATCGTAATGCCCTTTGACTTCTAGAGTAGGCGTACCGGACTGAATGTACCAATGATGCATCTGTGACAAATCGACCTGATTAGCATCGGCCATGGCGTTTCTGAAATCCTCGACCGTTACGGCCTGACCGTCATGTCGTTCAAAATAGAGCTTCATGCCTTTTTGGAAGCCCGTTTCACCCAGTAAGGTATGGTACAACCTCACGACCTCCGCCCCTTTCTCATAAACGGTCATGGTATAGAAGTTGTTCATTTCGATATAAGACTGGGGCTGAATCGGATGCGCCATGGGGCCAGAATCTTCCGGAAATTGATTGTTTCTTAAACGCTTCACATCTTCAATTCGTTTGACCGCCGGCGACAACATGTCAGCGGTAAACTCCTGATCCCTAAATACCGTCAAACCCTCTTTCAACGTCAACTGAAACCAATCGCGACAAGTAACTCGGTTACCGGTCCAGTTATGAAAATACTCATGGCCTATGACCGCTTCAATACCTTCATAATCAACATCAGTAGCGGTGTCGGGTTTTGCCAAAACGAACTTGGAGTTGAACACATTCAACCCCTTATTCTCCATAGCCCCCATATTAAAGTCGTCTACCGCCACAATCATGTAGATATCCAAGTCGTAAATCAAACCGAAACGCTCTTCATCCCATTTCATCGAACGCTTCAAGGAATCCATGGCATGCTGGCATTTGTCCAGATTCTGAGGCTCAACATAAATGCGCAAGGCAACCTTGCGACCATCTGCCGTGATGTAATGGTCTTCTATGTGCTTGAGGTTTCCAGCGACCAGTGCAAACAAGTAACTTGGCTTTCGGTAAGGGTCTTCCCAAATGGCATAGTGACGGTTATCAGCAAGCTCTCCGGTTTCAATCAGATTACCGTTAGACAACAAAACCGCATTATCCTGCTTGTCTGCCACGATTTTGGTGGTAAAAAAACTCAGAACATCCGGTCTATCCAAGAAAAAGGTAATCTTTCTGAAGCCTTCCGCTTCACACTGGGTGCAATAATTACCACTGGTACGGTACAAGCCTTCCAAAGAGGTGTTTGACTGCGGTGCGATCTGGGTTACGATTTTCAATTCAAACTGAGGCTTAGATACGTGCAAACTCAGGGATTCGCCTGTTAGCAGGCAGTCTTCGGTCACATCTTCTCCATCCAGCAACACTTGTTTTAAATCCAATTGTTCGCCATCCAAAACCAGTGGCTGTCCAGACTGAATACAACGCACCTGCATAGTATTCGTCACCTTGGTATGTGACGGATTCAACTCAAACTCCAAATACACAGACTCTATATCAAAGACTGGCGGTGTATAGTCGGATAAATAATGGATGCTAGGGGTGACTGAACTCATAAACACTTTTACTCTTGGGATATAAACACTATAAACAAAAAAGCCTTCCCAACTTTCAGGCCGGGAAGGCTCTCTTAGAAACCGAATTAACGCAATGAATTAATATGAAAATTCAGCGCGTCGGTTGGCAGACCAGGCTTCTTCATTATGCGCTTCTGAAACCGGCTTGTCTTCACCAAAGCTGATGACAGTGATACGGTCTGCGCTCACGCCTTCAGCAATCAAGGCGCTCTTAACCGCATTCGCACGACGCTCACCCAAAGCCAGGTTATATTCACGCGTACCGCGCTCATCACAATGTCCACTGACGGTGACATTTGCCGAGCTGTTCGCCATCATGTAATCGGCATTGGCTTTGATCACATCATAAAATTCAGATTTTACTTCAGAGCGATCGAAATCAAAACGCACAACCAGGCCTGCCAACTTTGCCTGCATCTCGGTTAAATCAGTTGCATCAGAAGTAGATTCTGTTACCGCCGTTTCCACTACCGTCTTGTCCATGACTTCTTGGCTCGCGGATTCATCTGCTTCTTCAGTTGTCGGTGTTGAGCTACACCCCACCATCATCAAACTCATGAAGCCAGCTGCAAAAAGAACCTTCAAATTACTAAATTTCATATTACCTTCCATTTCTTTATAAAAACTATTTAAATAGGGCATGCCCAACATTTATGAATAACTATACAACTTTTGCGCACGAGTGGGAATCACAAAAATGATTACCGGCCAGAGATCTCAATGCATTTTCGTCGTGAATGTGAACCTCTTTCTTTTTCCAAGTCACCACCTTCTCTTGGTGCAACTTAGCCAAAATACGCGAGACGGTTTCAGGTGTTAATCCCAAATAAGTGGCTACATCGCGATGCAACACACTCAAACGAAACTCAAGGTAGTGATAGCCACGGCTTTTAAAGCGTTCCGCCATGCTCCAAATGAACTGCGCAATCCGTTGATCGGCATTTTTTTTAGTCAGCAATTCAGAATGCAGTCGCCCTTCCACGACCTCCTTACTCATAATATTGAGTACCTGTTGAGTCAAATGCGGAATTTTGGTGGACAAATCATTCAACTCATTGAACGGCACGGCACAAACACTGGTCACATCCAAGGCCATGGCATTAAACATGTGCACCCTGGAAGCCAAAGCATCAATACCGATTACATCACCAGGCAAATAGAAACCATGAATGATCTCCTCTCCACCGTCGGAAAAAGAATAGACTTTAACGCCACCGGCGCGGATGGCATAAAGTGAAACAAATTTATCACCTGCTGAAAACAACATCTGGTTTTTTTGCAATGGCGCTTTTCTATTGACTATGTCATCCAACTGATTCATCTCATTTTGAGTCAATCCAGTCGGGAAACAAATCTTTTGCAATCCGCAGTTCTGACAACTTGCGTTAAATGCGGTTTTGATCTCTGCCATAATTTTCGCTCTAAGGTAGATGCATAAGGTTGATTGTAGCGCTTTTTAATTTTTTTTCATCCTTGAGATGATTTTTTTATTTTTTTCTTACTTATTTGTAAATAAATAATTCTGATTATTTACCTAAAAAAGCTTACTGTTTAATTTTTAAGCAATTTAATATTTTACGGCTATTTTAAAGCACTTAAGTTGTTTTTTAGAAGATTACTCACAAAGTTATCCACAGCTTTTGTGGATAATACACAGACCTTATTAATGGAATCAAATAGACTTAAAAGGACACCTTATAGTCAATATAAAACAACAAGTTACAATCAATTGTAGATAAAAATTATAGAATAAAAAAATAAAGCGACATATTGCCATGTCAAGTTTTTTAATAAATTTATTCACCGCGCCTTGCTTGACAAACGAAATTCCTAGCGCAGAGGCAAGCTATGCTAAAATCTTGTCCAACCCGAACAATCCATACTGAATCATATAAAGGTCCCCATGGCTAAAATATTAGGAATTGGAAACGCCGTTTTAGACACCGTATTAAAAGTTCCGCACGCCCCGCACGACGACGAGGAGTTGCGTGCCAGTGAACGTTACACTCAAATCGGTGGAAATGTCAGCAACACGCTTTATGTATTGTCCCAACTTGGACACGATACCGCCATCTGCACCACCACCGGTGGGGATAGCGAAGCCAAGCAACTGATCAGCGGACTCAAAGAACGAAACATCAACGTTGACCACATACAACGTTTTATCAAAGGACGCACCCCCTGCTCCTATATCAACCTAAACGCCCAAAATGGCAATCGAGCGATCGTTCACTATCGCGATCTTCCCGAATTGAGTTTTGACCATTTCGCCAAAATTGAAATCGAAGAATACGATTGGCTCCATTTTGAAGGCCGCAACATCGCTAACTTGAAAGGAATGTTTAACATAGCCAAGACCTTTCTCACCCATCAACCCGTCTCATTAGAGGTTGAAAAACCACGAGAAGAGATCGAAGAGCTGCTACCGCAAGCGAACCTGATTTTATTCTCTCATCACTATGCCACAGCCAAAGGCCATGACAATGGTGAAAGTTTATTAAAAGCCATGCAGTCTAAGTTACCTAACAGCCACCTTATCTGCACCTGGGGTGCAAAGGGTGCCTGGCTATGCCCAGCTCAAGGGACAATCCAACACGTTCCTGCTGAGACGGTCTCACCGATTGTAGATACCCTGGGAGCTGGCGACACCTTCAATGCCGCCGTCATCCACCACTTGATTGCCGGAAAGCCGTTGGTCGAAGCGGTACAGGCTGCCAGCCAACTGGCTGCACAAAAGTGCCTTAAGCACGGACTGGACAATTTATTGACTCCTGTCGAGCCCAGCTCCGCGATTGCCAACCTTTCTCAGCTGGGCACCACCAAAACCTTAGTTGTGGAAGACAAGAGTTCAGGAAAATCGGTTGTGCTGATTAAATATGAAAACGTTGTGAAAGCCTATCTGAATAACTGTCCTCACCAAAATGTTCCGCTGAATGAAGCTTACAAAATTGATGTCAATCCATTTGAAAAAACCATGAAATGCTCGGTTCATGACGCGTTCTTTAGAATTGAGGACGGACTCTGCATTGAAGGCCCATGCTGGGATGAACAGCTTGAAGCTTTGGAAGTCAGAACAGATGACAAAGGTGATATTTTCTTACTCTAAGGAAATTCTTCAAGAGTCGTCCCATAAGCTCCATGAGCGATATACATAAAAAAACCGGCAGGCCTGCCGGTTTTTTTTATTTAGGTACATCCTCTAACCACAAAACATCTTAGCGAAGCTGATGGCGCTGGCGATATACTTCGTATAGTGCCACACCGGTGGCCACCGAAACATTCAGACTTTCGGCTACTCCAACCATCGGTATGGCTGCCAGATGATCACAAGCTTCCTTGGTCAACCGACGCAAACCACTCCCTTCAGTGCCCATGACAATCCCGATGGAACCGGTCAGATTATGGTCATATAAGGTTTCATCGGTTTCCCCGGCCATACCAATCATCCACATACCCGACTGCTGCATTGCTTTGATGCTTCGAACAAGATTCGAAACAACAATCAACCTCACATTATCAGCCGCTCCGGAAGCCACCTTGCGAACCGTAGCGTTCATGCCGACCGAATTATGCTTAGGGATAATCACCGCATCGACGCCCACCGCATCCGCCGTTCTTAATATCGCACCCAAGTTATGCGGGTCTTGCACTTCATCCAGAAACAGAAATAACGGATTATCCAGCCCCTCAATCAAAGACTCTAAATCGGATTCATTCATTTGAGGCTTCTGAGCGACCAGGGCCATGACCCCCTGATGATTGCCTTCGGTCACATTGAATGCGGATTTCGGCACGAATTCGGCCGCCACACCCAAAGACTTGGCCTGATCAACCAAAGATTGCTGACGATTGTTCAAGCGGCCTTTGATAACCGACAATCGATAGACCAAATGAGGAGACTGTTTAAGAAACTTTTCTACCGCATGCAGGCCGTAAATAAGCTCTTGTTTCACGACTTGCCTTTGCTGTTGCGGGAACCGCGTTTCTTCTTATTGTAATAACGTTTTTTAGGTCGTTTTTTCGGTTCAGCCTGCTCTTCACTCGCTGGGGTCTCAGATGATGGAGAACCATCTTCGGCCGAGACCTCTTCTTGCGCAGAATCATCCGTGATAAAACGTAAATCGACTTTGCGTTCATCCAAATTAACCTGTGCGACTTGAACTCGAACCCGATCCCCAAGACGATATACTTTTCCAGTACGTTCGCCTTTGAGGCAGTGGCGGGCATTGTCGTAATGGAAGTAATCTTCACCAAGTTCGGTAATGTGAATCAGACCTTCTACATACAATGGATCGATTTCTACAAATAAGCCAAAATTGGTCGCCGCGGTAATAACCGCATCATACTCTTCACCCAAACGGTGGGATAAAAACTCGCATTTAAGAAACGTGACCGCATCTCGTGTCGCTTCGTCTGCACGTCGCTCAGTATCTGAACAGTGTGAGCCCAATTCGGCCATTTTGGCATCATCATACATAAAGCCTTCCACACCCTGCTTCAACCATGCATGACGAATGGCACGATGAACCAGAAGATCCGGATAACGACGAATAGGAGAAGTGAAATGTGTGTAATGCTCATAGTTCAGACCAAAATGGCCTTTATTATCAGGCGTATAAACAGCCTGATTCATACTACGCAGCAACACGGTTTGCACTAAATGCTCATAAGGCTCACCCGCAACTTTAGCGGAAACTTCAGCATAATCATGCGCAGTCGGCTCGTCACCGCCGCCCAGTACCAGACCAAAGTCGGCCAAAAAGGTTCTTAAATTCTTAAGACGCTCTTCCAACGGGGATTCATGCACTCGATAAACAATAGGGATTTTGTGCCATTTCAAATAGCGTGCTGTCGCCACATTGGCCATCAGCATGCACTCTTCTATGAGCTTATGGGCATCGTTACGCACAACAGGAACAATGGCTTCAATCTTCCGCTCTTCATCAAACACAATACGTGTTTCGGTGGTATCAAACTCCAAAGCACCCCTTTCCTCACGCGCTTTCTGCAACACCTTGTAAAGCTCATGCAAGGCTTCCACATGCGGAACCTGCTCTGCAAACTCTTCGCGGTAGGCACTGTTTTTATCGGTCAACATCTCATGGACCTGGGTATAGGTGAGACGTGCTTTCGAGTTCATAACCGCCTGGTAAAACTGGCTGCGATCCAACTTTCCGTCTTCGGTAATGCTTAAATCCGCCACCATACAAAGACGATCCACCTTAGGATTCAAGGAACACAGACCATCCGAAAGCTTAGAAGGCAGCATTGGCACCACACGTTGTGGGAAATACACTGAGTTACCACGCTTCAGAGCTTCTTTATCCAAATCCGTACCCGGCTTTACGTAATGCGAAACATCTGCGATTGCCACCACTAAACGCCAACCATTTTTACGGCGTTTGGCAAATACGGCATCGTCAAAGTCTTTGGTATCCGCGCCATCAATCGTCACCAACTGGAGGCCGCGAAGATCTTTTCGCCCTTCCAAATCGGCCTCGGTTACTTCATCAGGAATCTCCGCCAATTCGGCCAATAACTCTTCCGACCAGGTATTGGGAATATTGTGGTCATGAATTGCGGAATCGATTTCCATGCCAGGTGCCATATAGTCACCAAGCACTTCGACCACTTTACCAATCGGACCTGAACGCAACGAAGGCTGATGAATAACCTCAACCAAAACAATCTGTTCTTCCTTGGCATCCATCAAACCATCTTGCGGAATAAATACGTCCTGGGTAATGCGGGTATTGTTAGGTCTAACCCAAGCCAGACCATCCTCGAACCCAAGCCTACCCAAAATCTGCTTATTGGCGTGCTCGGCGATCTCAACCACCATGCCTTCACGGCGTCCTCTGCGGTCTTCACCGACAACCGATGCGATAATGATGTCGCCATGCAAGACCTTGTGCATCTCTTTTTCAGATAAAAACAGGTCTTTCCCGCCATCTTCTGGAACCACAAATCCAAAGCCGTCAGGGTGACCCAATACACGGCCTTTGATCAGATCCATTTTCTGTAAAAGCCCAAAAGCGCCGCGTCGGTTGCGGATGAGCTGTCCATCTCTGACCATCGCTTTGACTCTGCGCGACAAGGCTTCAAACCGTTCTTCATCTTCTTCTGGCACATCGACCAACTTGGCAATTTGGAACAAACGCAAAGGCTTTTGTGCAGTTTCTAGGACTTCTGAAATGAATTCTCGGCTGGGGATAGGGTTGTCATACTTCTCGGCTTCACGCTGAGCATATGGATCACGTTGTTCTTCTGATTGTTGACTAGTCACTCGATACCATCTAAGTTGAAGCCCGCGGACAGACGATTTGCTCTGTGTATTTTCTACAACAAGACGTTATCGGGGCTAATATTAATTAAAATCCGCCGTATTATACCAAAAAACAGTTAATTTTTATTGCATTACTGTTAATTCTGGCGCAATGCGGTCTTCACTATCGACATACAGTGCATCATACAGATTCTGTATGGCCGACTGCAGAGCCTCCTCAAGCACCGGATGATAAAAAGGCATTTTCACTAAATCCGCAATCGTCATGCCCTGCTCAACCGCCCAGGCCAATAAATGAGTGAAATGTTCTGCATGCGGCATGATCAATTCCCCTCCCAGTAACTTTTTGGTCGACTTATCAGCGTACAGGCAAATCATGCCATGATCTTCATGCATCACAATCGCCCGGCCGTTATTACGCTCAAGATTAAAATTCGCCACCTCTACTTCATCCTGGTTTAAAGACGAGTAAGACATACCAAACATCCCAATATCAGGATCGGTAAAAGCGATTCCCAACGGTGTTTTGCGCTCATAAGCGGTGATATCGGGATAGTTGATGGCGTTAATGGCCGCCATTTTCCCTTCATAACCGGCTTCATGCAGGATAGGGCGAAACGCATTGACATCGCCTGCGATGAAAATAGGCTTATCTTCAACCTGCATCGTATTCAGATCAAACGTAGGCATGCCGCGAGAATCCAACTTAATGCCCGCGGCGTTCAAATCAAGCAGATCCAAGTTGGGGCGTCTACCCAATGACGCGAGCACCACATCCACTTCCACTTCGGAGTTGGAAGTTTTGATCAACACCCCCTGATCGGTTCTTTCAAGTTGAGCCGATTCTCCCAAATGAAGCGGAAAATCTTTTGAAATTAACTCGACTGCCTTTTGAGCCACTTCCGGTGCAGACAATCCGGCAATCCGTTCCTGCATCTCAAATCCGGTTATGGAAACGCCTAATCGCGACATGGCCTGACCCAACTCCAGTCCAATAATACCCAAACCGATCACTGCGATGCGCTCGGGCAAAACGGGGAGTTCAAATAATGTATCACTGGTATGCAATCGATCACCGATAGCTTTCCAAGGCTCAGGAATCACTGGACGTGATCCGGTGGCAATAATAATGCGTTCGGCTTCGATGACCTCGCCATTTACTTCCAGGCGGTTTTCGCCGACAAACTTTGCATATCCAGAAATCAACTGCCCCTCCTTCAAACTGTCGGTGGTGCCCGCTTTCACCCCCGTCGTGAAACGATCTCGCAAACGCCGGACTCGCTGCATCACTTTGGCTGTGTCTACGGTGACAGACTCACTGCCCGCCAATCCAAACTCATCATAATGATGGCGTTTATGGTAAATATTAGCCGACTGAATCATAGCTTTTGAGGGCATGCAACCCACTCGAGCGCACGTCGTGCCATAGTGACCTCCGTTGATGATGACAAAGTCATCAGTCTGTTTACGGATCAAACTTAGAGCAGTCAACCCCGAAGTACCCGCCCCTAAGATGGCATATTTCACTCTACGCATTGCATCCAGCCTCATGTTTTTTATCTTTAATGTTTGACCTCATTTTACTCCGCGGCAAACCGGTTGCAAGCTTAGAACAACATCGACATTAAAGATTCATAATAAAGACTGAAAATCATTGCGACATGCGTTTATGTAAAATAAATTTGTGTCAGCAAAAAACTTGTCTAAAATAAATTCTCAACCCTCAACCCAGGCTGTCAAGTTGTTGAACCCCATCTGGACGACATTAGTATATTCACTAAGCCTTATTCTGCTTGCCACAAGCCTGCCTTCCGCTGCCCAAAAACCTCCTCAGACAACATCACTGACCGATCGCATCAACCAGCCGTTTATAGGTGATCTAGACGAAATTCGCCAGCGCCGCATCCTACGCGTATTGGTAAACAACAGCCGAACCAATTTTTTTGAAACCAAAAAAGGCAAACGAGGCATTGAATACGACCTCTTAAAAGCATACGAAAACTATCTGAACAGGGGACCGAGAAAAGAACGCTATAAAACTCACATTGTTTTTTTGGTGCGCCCTTTTGAAAAACTTTTTTCTGAGTTGCGTGCCGGCAAAGGCGACTTGATTGCATCCGGGCTGACCATCACCCCGGAACGCAGCGCCGCCATGGACTTTACCGACCCGTACATTGAAGACATCCGTGAAATCCTGGTTGGCCATAAGAATGCCAGCAAAATCAATCGACTTGAAGACCTGTCCGGCAAACAAATTATCGCCGTTGCCAACAGCAGCTACATCATTCACCTGCGAATCTACAATCAGTTTTTGGGGCTCAATGGACTGGAACCTTTTGAGATCATCAAAGCCGATCCCCTTCTGGAAGCGGAAGACATTCTAGAAATGGTCAACGCCGGAATCTACGAATATACGGTAGTAGACAGCCATATTGCTGAAATCTACCAACAAACTCTTCCTGAACTCATCGCCTACGAAAACATCGTTTTTCACCAAGGTGGCAAAATTGCCTGGGCGCTCAACCAGAATCTCCCGAAACTCAAACAATCCCTCAACGACTTCATTCACTCCTACGCCAAGCCCGGAAGATTATTGGGAAATTCGGTTTACAAAAAATACTTTGAGAACGCTTACTGGATCAAACAACCGCAACTTCTATCGGAACTGGACAGAATCGAATGTCTGTCCTACTACCTTCAACTCTATTCCGACTACTATGAATTCGATTGGTTCCTAATTGCAGCACAGGCCTACCAAGAATCCAGGTTCAATACCAAGCTCACCAGCTCAGCTGGGGCTTACGGCATTATGCAAATCAAACCTTCCACCGCCAGCTCCAAAAACGTGGCCATCAAAAACATTAAAAACCTGGAAAACAACATCCATGCAGGCGTGAAATACCTGGCTTTTTTGAGAGACAATTACTTCACCGGCCAACAATACAGCGAAGAGGATCGTATCAACTTTTCCTTAGCGGCCTATAACGCAGGTCCGGGACGAGTCAGAAAAATGCAACGCACCGCCCAGAAAATGGGACTCAATCCTAATAAATGGTTTTACAATGTAGAAGTGGTGGCGCGTAACACCATTGGTCATGAAACCGTCAACTATGTCACCAACATCCAAAAAACTAAAATTGCCCTGCAAAGTTTCAAAGCCCTTTCGGACACCAAAAGACTTTTAAAAGCCAAACAAGCAGAACAAGCCAAATTAGAAGCCGAGAAACTTGACTCCCCGACATCGGCACCCCTGAAAAAAGCAGAATAAAGCTTTAACCTAAAGCATCAAACATTATACTGGTCGATAGACTTTAACGTTTTCAAACCCCTTGTCTTTGAGATACTGGGCGTGCAACTGACTCATCACTCCTTTCTCACAATACAGCAGATAGTTTTTCGTCTGATCCAACTTCGAAAACTGTTTATTCAACTCGTGAAATGGCATCGTTATCAGTTCAACGTCCTCTAGAGGCCGCGCTTTGCGCTCAGCTTCCGAACGAATGTCAATCACAACCGTATTCTCAGGGACTTGCTGCAGCACTTCCACATAGGCTGACTCGGCGACATCTTCAACAATCTTATCAACCGGAATGGTCACGGCATCCGCCACGGCGCGGTCAAGTACGCTGTAATCAAAACGGGCCGCCTCTTTCTTCATTCGCTCAAAAGACGCATTCGTCACAGGATTTTTAGAAATCACCCCGCAAAACTCCGGCATGCTTTCGGCAAAATGTCGGGTACCGATTTGATCCGCCATGGCCATAATCTCAGGCTTATTCATAGTCGCAAGTGGTCTCAAAACCAGCATATTGGTGACATTGTCAATCACCGCTAAATTCCTGAGTGTTTGGCTGCTCACTTGCGCCACACTCTCTCCTGTCACCAGTGCATCAATCCCCATTTCCTTGGCGACTCTCTCGGAGGCCATCAACATCAACCTCTTTAAAGTCACACCCATATAGCTCTCATGAGTCGAGCGGAAAATTTCTCCAACCACCTCTTCAAACGGCACGGTAACAAAAGAAACCCTGTGCGAGGCTCCGAACTGGCTCCACAAATATAAGGCCACCTGCTTGACCCCAATTTCATGAGCCGCGCCTCCCAAGTTGAAAAAAACAAAATGAGTCTTCAGCCCGCGTTTCATCGTTAGATAACTCGCAATCGTGGAATCAAAACCTCCGGACATCAGAGACAACAAGGCTCCCTGAGTGCCCATAGGGTATCCACCCAGGCCTGCCCGTTTTGCGGTCACGATATTCAGTTCATTTTGATGGATTTCCAACTCCACCTTGACTTGCGGGTTATGCAGATCCACTCCGGCAGGATTGCCTTTCTCAAATAAAACGCCACCAATGAAACGTTCAGCCTCGTAAGAACTAAACTCATGTGTGCCACTGCGCCTGGCGCGTACCACAAAAGTTTTCCCTTCAATCCAAGGGCAGGCGACTTCCGCCACCTTATCTGCGATAGCCTCCAGATCTTTGCCGGCCTGCAACTGAATCACTTCCAGCACCTGCTCCACCCCCGGTGTCTGTGTCAAAATCCGGCGCACTGCTTCAAGATACTGATCGTCTGTCTGCACCTCGATCTTATCCCAGAAACGCTTGGTCTGAATATCCTTATTCACCCTTAACAGCAAGGTTCGCAAATTATCATGCAACTGACTGACCATCTTTTTCTTGACGGCGGTTCCTTTCACCATAATTTCCGGGAATAACTTAACAATAAATTTCATGACAACTTTCTGACCGTTTTTGACTATTCAAGCCGCTTATTTTAACGAATCCGAAACACTTATAGAGAAAATCGCACATCCTTACGGATGACAAACCGAGCAGAATTATTGATTTGCTCGGGCGCTTGAACTTGTACCTTTTGAACCCAACATGTTAGAATTGCCGCAATTTATTTCAATTAAACATAGAGAGAACCTCGATGAAAAGATTAGATCAAGTACTGGCTAAAGACGGCGTAGGCGCTGAACTAGAGTTAGTTATCAAAGACGTTATGGTCGCCTGTAAAGATATCGCGTACAAACTAAGCCAAGGTGAGCTTGCTGGTATCCTAGGTGCAACCGAAGATGAAAACGTCCAAGGTGAAACTCAAAAGATGCTTGACGTTATCTCTAACGATCTTCTTAAAGACATCTTAGTTGCCAACCCTTATGTTCGCGGTGTTGGTTCTGAAGAAGAAGACTACACGATTGCCGCTAACGCATCGGGGAAATACCTGGTCACGTTTGATCCACTAGATGGTTCTTCTAACATTGACGTTAACCTATCCGTAGGTACGATCTTCTCAGTTCTTGAAGCTCAAGACGATACTGCTGGCGACAACCAGGAAGTATTCCTGCAAAACGGTCGCAAGCAAGTGGCTGCCGGTTATGTTCTTTACGGCCCTTCATCACTATTGGTGATGACAACCGGACATGGCGTCAATGTTTTCACGCTTGATACCAACATCGGTGAATTCGTATTGACCAAAGAAAACATCACCATTCCGGAAGATACCGCCGAGTTTGCAATCAACATGTCAAACCAGCGTTTCTGGGAACCTGAAATGAAGCAGTACATTGATGACTGCCTACTGGGTGAAGAAGGCCCTCTTGGTAAGCGTTACAACATGCGTTGGGTTGCTTCCATGGTAGCTGAAGTACACCGTATCTTAATGCGTGGCGGTATTTTCATGTACCCGTACGATAACCGTGACCCTTCTAAAGCCGGTAAACTTCGCCTGATGTACGAAGGTAACCCAATGTCAATGATTGTTGAACAAGCCGGCGGCGCTTCTTCTACAGGTCGTATGGATATCATGGATGTTCAACCTGAAGGCATTCACGACCGCGTACCGGTTGTGCTAGGTTCTAAAAACGAAGTGGCAAAAGTTGTGGCTTACCACAAAGGTTAAGTCCCGCCTGCTAACGTTTATTTCAGCACCCGCTCTTGCGGGTGTTTTAGTTTAACCCCCTCATTAACTATCAAGGATTACACCATGGGTTATGCAGCTGTTCCAGCGGGTAAAGACCTGCCAAATGACATTAACGTAGTAATTGAAATTCCTGCGTTTGCTTCACCAATTAAATACGAAGTCGATAAAGACACCGACTTGGTCTGGGTGGACCGAATTCAAGGGGCCACCATGCAATACCCTGCCAACTACGGGTACATCAATGACACTCTGGCAAACGACGGTGACCCGGTTGACGTATTAGTGGTCACCCCTCACCCTTTGATGATCGGCTCGGTTATTCGCTGTCGTCCAATCGGCATCCTCAAGATGACCGATGATGGCGGTGAAGACGCCAAAGTCATTGCGGTACCGGTAGACAAACTGACACCAATCTATAAAAACATCAATGCAGTTGAAGAAATCCCACTCCTTAAAGAGCAAATCGAACACTTCTTCCGCCATTACAAGGCCTTGGAGCCTGGTAAATGGGTCAACATTGATGGCTGGGGCGACGTGGATGTCGCACGTCAGGAAATTCTGGCAGGTGCCAAACAGTATCAGCAAAAACAACAAGGATAAGCGCTAATTTCCTTGACACACTAAAAGCCCCTTTTCAGGGGCTTTTTTAATGGGCATAACAGAGTAAAACCCCATATTTACTTAAGACATCAAGCGAAAGAGTTTCAAAAAAAACTCAATTATTCTGTTATAATTTCGGTAATTTGTGTTTATAAAAACTGAGAGTGAACATGGCTGCAGAAAAGCGAGATAAGCAACTTAGAGCAAGGGTCAAACTACTTGGAAGCCTTCTGGGTGAAATCATTGAAACTCAGGTTGGCAAACCCGTTTTGGATGCCATCGAAAAACTACGGACGGGTTACATCAAGCTGGACGAAAAGGAAGACCCCGCACTGCGTTCCGAATTGACTGACTTTATTGAGAAACAGTCTGCCGAGGATCTCATCTTGATCATCCGTGCGTTCAACATCTATTTCAGCTTGGTCAACTTGGCCGAGGAAGAACACCAATACCACGAACGTCAAAGCCAGCTTAAGTCGGACGGCCCTTTATGGGAAGGTTCTGTCTTGAAAACCATTGAAGGGTTCAAAGCTCAGGATTTCTCAGCGGAACAGGTTAAAAAACTGCTCGGCAATCTTTGCTATATTCCGGTTTTCACCGCTCACCCGACCGAATCCAAAAGACGCGCCGTCATGGAAAACCTTCGTAAGATCTTCTTAACACTGGGCGAACTCAATGAAGCGGAAGCCTACAACAACCCTTACGCTCAAGAAGAAGTCATCAAAAAGCTCCAGTACCAGATACAAGTGCTCTGGAAAACCGATGAAGTGCGCCGTCAAAAACCGACCGTACAAGATGAAATTCGCAACGGTATTTACTATTTCCGCCAATCCCTGTTCACCGCCGTGCCACAAGTATATCGCTACATGGAACGCGCTCTGGCTCGATTCTATCCAAACGATAACATCGAGACCCCAAACTTCCTGACCTTCGGTTCTTGGATAGGGGGTGACCGGGATGGTAACCCTTACGTGACCCACGAAACCACGGTACAGGCACTGCTATTGCAAACCCGCTCGGTACTTTATGAATATCAAAACCGTGTGTTTGACTTAAGTCACAAACTGACACATTCAAAATACATTACCGACATCAACCAAGACCTGCTCAACAAGGCGACCATTGTGGATTCAGACCTTCAGGAAGCGGTTTTCAAAAAACGTCCTGAACGCTTTAAGGATGAGCCCTACCGTCGTTTCCTTTACCTGATTCGAGGCCGCTTACAGCAAAACTTGAACTATGTCGAAGCGCAACTGAATGGCAGCCCAATCAAAAAATCGGGCTTTGCCTACTCGACAGAAGACGAACTGCTTGCCGACCTGCAACTGATCCACCAATCACTTTGTGAACATGGTGACGCCAACGTGGCCAACGCTGATCTGCAAGATTTGATTCGCCTAGTGCAAACATTTGGATTCTTCCTGATGCGTCTAGACATCCGTCAAGAATCGAACGTGCACAGTGATGCGGTCGCGGATCTGCTTTCACACCTGAACATCGATTACCACTCGCTATCGGAAGGCGACAAGCTGGAGTTGCTGGCTAGCCATGTGGCCTCTGCGACCATCATCGACACCCAACACCTCAAACTCGACAAAATGACCAAAGAGGTGCTGGAGGTCTTTAATGTCATCCGCACCATGCGCCATGAGATTAGCCCAAAGGCTTTCAACAACTATGTGATTTCCATGACACATGAAGCCAGTCACGTCATGGAAGTGCTGTTCCTGGCTCACCAGGCAGGTTTGGCAGGCTATAATGCTGGAAAACCTTACTGTGACATTCAAATCAGTCCACTGTTTGAAACCATTGAAGATCTCAAACACATTGTGCCGGTTACTCAGTCCCTGCTTGAAAACTCAACTTACCGCACTATGCTCAAGGCCTCAGGAAACCAGCAGGAAATCATGCTCGGTTACTCTGATTCGGCCAAAGATGGCGGTAACTTATCATCGGCGTGGAGTCTGTACCAAGCTCAACAATCCATCATGGCACTTGCCGACGAATACCACATTGATTGCCGACTGTTCCACGGGCGTGGCGGTACGGTAGGACGTGGAGGCGGGCCAACTCACCACGCAATTCTTTCACAGCCAACCGGAACGGTACGTGGTTCAATTAAATTTACTGAACAAGGTGAAGTCCTCTCCTACAAATACAGTAATGCCGAAACCGCGATGTATGAGTTGTCACTGGGTGTCACCGGCTTGATGAAGGCCAGTACCGGACTCATTCAACCGATTAAAAAGGACAACCCGGCACATCTTCAGGCCATGCAACAGCTTGCTCAAGATGGTGAAGACTGCTTTAGGGAATTGACCGACCACACCGAAGGTTTCTTTGAGTTCTTCTACGAGGCAACTCCAGTGACCGAAATCGGCTTACTCAACATCGGCTCTCGTCCATCGCACCGTAAAAAAGGCAACCTATCCAAGTCTTCGATTCGTGCGATTCCATGGATTTTCGGATGGGCACAAGCTCGTCTGACTTTCCCAGCTTGGCAAGGAACTGGTTATGCACTAGATAAGTGGATTCAGCAGCACGGTGAAACCGAGCTTAAAGAGATGTATGAAAACTGGCCTTTCTTCAAAGGCCTGTTAAGCAACATCCAGATGGCTTTGTTTAAAACCGATCTGCAAATAGGCGCTGAATACGTCAAACTTGGACGAAATCAGGAAAACGCCCGTAAAATCTACGATATGATTGCCGAGGAACATACCCGTGGCGTTAAACGTATTCTGGAACTGACCGGTAACGAGTACCTGATGGCGGAAACACCGGCACTGGCTCTGTCACTTAATCGCAGAACGCCCTATCTGGAGCCTTTAAACAATATCCAGGTCGCCATATTGAGACGATATAAGGATGAAAACTTGACTGAAGAGGAGAGAGAAGTTTGGCTGACGCCATTGCTTAACAGCATCAATGCCATTGCCGCCGGGATGCGCAATACAGGTTAATCCTTCTTTATGCCTTAAATCTGAATAATATCAACAAAGCCCGCTAAATAAAGCGGGTTTTTTGTTGTGTGATTTTTTCACCAAAAGCCAGTATAATACCGACCTCAACTTTTTGAATTTCGCAGTCTAAAGGTCGAAACATCTTCTTTAGTCTGAGAGAAATGGTGATCCCATTCCGGCGAACAATAGAGATAAGTATGCAAGTAACACTTTTAAAATGTAAATTACACCGTGTCACAACAACGCATGCAGAGCTAGATTATGAAGGCTCTTGCGCGATTGACGGCTACCTGTTGGATATGGCCGGAATTCGTGAATACGAACAGATACAAATATACAACGTGAATAACGGTGAACGTTTTACCACCTATGCCATTCGCGCCGAAGAGAATTCAGGCATCATCTCCGTTAACGGTGCAGCGGCACACAAAGCCAACCCTGAAGACTTGCTGATTATTGCGGCTTATGCCTCTATGGATGAGGCTGAAGCGGATCAATTCAAACCCAAATTAGTCTATGTGGATGGCGACAACAAAATCACCCACACGCGAAACACAATTCCGGTTCAGATGGTGAAAGCGGTTTAATCCGTTAACCATCTGTCACCTCAACCGGCAGTCATCCCAAGCATGGGATGATTGAGCCCCAATCACTTTTCAGCCCTAGATAAAGGCTTAATCAGGACTTCAACTCTTCGGTTTTTAGCCAAATCAGCAGGTGAATTACCGTTCGAAAGTGGTTGTGTATCCGCCAGACCAATCGCCTCAGCCTGTTCCGGAAGAATCAACCCCTGGCTGACCAGCTCCAATATAACATTGGCCGCACGTGCACTGGAAAGCTCCCAATTAGAATTGAATCGCCCCCCTACAACTGGAAGTTTATCGGTATGGCCCATGGCGCGTACCAACACGTCTTCTCGGTAAAAACCATCAAAATTCAACAGTAGATCGGAAAACTCAGGTTTTAAATCGGCGCGGCCCGGGTCAAAAGCAATCTCTTCTGGAAACGTAACCTTAATCTCATCATCAACTTGATTGTACTCGACATTGATCGAAGCACCCTGCTGCCCATCCGGAAAACGTTTAATCAACTTTTCGTAAAGCGGCTCAAGCCCTATATTTACGACCGGGACGCCCTCTTTCTGCAGCAACTCCTGTTGCTCAACAGAATCGAAAAACAGGAGCTGATCTGCGGATAAAGGTGAACCATCCAACGCCTCTCTCAGCGATTCAACCGCAGAGCGGTATTTTGGAATCTCCAGCGTTGACATGGCAAACAACAACACAAACACAGCCATCAGCAGCGACATCAAGTCGGCAAATGTCATCAACCAGGATGAACCCGCCTGCTTTTTAGGCATCCTTAGCCACCTGACGTTTATTTCCGTGCAGATAAGGCGCAAGTAAATCGCGCATCACTGCCGGATTATGGCTCTGGGCGATGCTGTCAATCGCCTCGATAATCATCATTTGACGATAGGATTCGCCCTGCACCCAGGATTCAATCTTGTCAGCCGTCGGCAAGGCAAACAAGTTGGCAATCATCGCCCCATACAAAGTGGTCAGCATCGCCACCGCCATGGCCGGCCCGATACTGGAGGGATCGCTTAAATTAGTCAACATTTGAATCAAACCGACCAGAGTTCCCATCATCCCAAACGCCGGAGCGGCCTCTCCTATTGCACGGAACACCCCGGCACTGGTTTCAGCTTTATCCACTAGCAAACGATTTTTCTCTTTTAAGGTCTGCTTGACCAGCTCCGGCGAATAGCCATCCACCAGCATTCTGATACCGGCCTGATAAAACTCGTGATTGATCTCATAACCTTCCATGGCCAACGCACCTTTTTGGCGGCTGATCCTCAATAAATCCTCAGTAATGTCCACCAGTTCATTCAAGTCCTTAATCTGATTATCGACTTTCAAAACGCAAAATGACATGCCAATAGCATTGAAGGACTCTTTCATTGAAAAGCGGATCATGGTGGCAGCAATCGTGCCGCCAATGACAATCATCAAGGAAGGAACATTGACAAACAAAGAGATAGAAGAGCCCATTGCCATTGCAATAAGCACGATTGAAACGCCTGCAAATAAACCAATCAAGGTTGAAAAACTCATAAACTCAATTCCGGAGTAACGGTGTGAAATCAGATTTTATTAAGCAAAATATTGTCCAGCAGACGGGTTTTTCCCAAACGAGCCACGCCCAATACGGCAAACTCGGAATCTTGGCTGTCAGAAGGCTGTAAACTCTTAGGGTGCACAATCTGCACATAATCCACAGAGTCGAACCCATCCGATAAAAGCTGCTGCTGTGCAGTCTGTTGCAGTTCATTAAAATTGCGGTTACCGGAAGTTAAAGCTGCCGCCACATCGGTCAACACGGTATGCAACTTTGGCGCGATAACACGCTGAGAAGCGGTCAAATATTGATTGCGAGAACTTAACGCCAAGCCATCCTCAGATCTGGCAATCGGTGCTTTAACAAGCTCGACTGGCAGCGCCAAATCCGACACCATGCGTTCAATCACACAGTATTGCTGAAAATCTTTTTGCCCAAACACAGCGACGTCCGCCTGCACCATATTAAACAGCTTGGCCACCACGGTCGTCACGCCATCAAAATGCCCAGGCCGGCTCGCCCCTTCAAGCAGGCCTGTGAGCGTCTCTGGCACACTCACTATAGTCTGAAATTCGCCATGAGGATACATCTCATCCACGGCAGGATAAAACACTGCGTCCACCCCAGTTGCTAAAAGTTTAGCCTGATCACTCTCGAACGTTCTCGGGTAGGAGTCAAAATCTTCATCCGGGCCAAACTGCAACGGGTTCACGAAGATACTGACTACGACCCGATCCGCGTGCGCCTTCGCCAACTCCACTAAACTTAAGTGCCCATCGTGCAAATTCCCCATCGTCGGAACAAAGCCGATACGCAGACCCTGCGACTTCCAATCACGAACCTGCATTCTGAGTTTTTTTATGGTTTCGAAGCTGTTCATTATCCAACCTCGTGACTGGCATCCGGGAAAGACCCGTTCTTAACGGCGGCTACATAAGCGTTAATCGCGGCTTGCACCGAAGCGCTCTCTTGTAAAAAGTTTTTAGAGAATTTGGGCGTCTTGCCAACCGTCAGACCCAAAACATCATGCAATACCAAAACCTGCCCGGAAACCTGCTGACCGGAGCCAATCCCAATCACAGGGATTGACAGCTTGCAGGTGATTTCGGCCGCCAGAACACTTGGAACACACTCCAGCACCAACATCTCTATGCCGGCCTCCTGCAAAGCCAAGGCCTCTTCTAAAAGACGGTCCGCGGAATTTCGGTCTTTTCCTTTGACATGGTAGCCAAACTTTTCAACCGACTGCGGCAACAAACCCAAGTGGCCACACACCGGAATCCCTAAATCCGAAAGCGCTTCAACTATAGGCAAAACACGTCGACCACCTTCAAGCTTGACCATATTGGCACCGGCTTGCTTCATCAATCGGGCCGACGCTTCCAGAGCATTGTCCACCGTGGCATCCGCCATAAACGGCAAATCGGCGATACACCAGGCCTGCTGGTTTCCACGTTGCACCATTTTTGTGTGATACACCATCTCATCCAGACTGACCGGCAAGGTGGTGTCATGCCCTTGCACTACCATGCCCAGGGAATCCCCCACCAGAATCACATCCATCCCCGCATCACTCACCCAGTGTGCAAAACTGGCATCGTAAGCGGTCATAGCTGCAATTTTCTCACCCTCACGATAGAGTTTTTTCAGTTTTGAAAGTGTTGTCTTACGCATAGCAATCCCTGTTTAATTCAGTGAATTTCATGATTGTCTTTCTAACGCCAAAGGAATTACAAAGGTGGTTTCTAACTGTGAAATTAAATCCTCAACTGGGCCAAGTTCAGGAATCAGCAGGCCTGGTGTGATTTCAGCCAGGGGCAATAACACAAAATCTCGCTGCGCGATTTCAGGATGTGGAATCGTCAAAGTCTGCGTTTGCAGCTTTTGGTCAGCGTACAACAGAATATCCAAGTCGATATTGCGCTCACCCCAGCGGCGTTTCTTAATACGCCCCTGATTGTGCTCAATTTCCTGCAAGGCAGCCAACAAGGTCTGGGGATCGAGCTCGGTTTCGATCAAACACACCGCATTGACAAAATCCGGCTGATCCTGCGGCCCTAATGGTTTAGATGAATATAACCGTGAATGCTTCACCAAGCGTGTCTGAGAAAGCTGGTCTAGCGTCTGAAACGACTGCTCAATCTGGCTGGCAGGATCTTGCAGATTACTGCCCAAACCAATATAGACGGGATGTGGCATGACCTTTAATCGCTCGATTTAGTGCTGCCGGATGAGTCAGATTTCTTTTGACTTCGCTTGCGATAGAAATTGCGATTCTGACGTCTTCTGCGCCCTTTTTGTGGTTTTTTCTCGACTGCATTGGCAAACGCCACCTGATCGACCGGATCTTTTTCCTGATACTCAGTCCACCAGTCAAATAACTTCTTAAGTTCGCTCTCGCCAGCCGCAACACGCACCCCCAAAAAGTCATAGGCCGCTCTAAAACGCGGATGCTCAATCAATTTTTGAGCCCGCGGTCCCTGGCGTTTAGACAATCGGTTCTGGAGGTTCCAGATGTCGCGCATCTGCGCGGTAAAACGTTTAGGAATGGCCGTGCTGCGAATCTGCTGCTCAATCACATCATTGGCGGCGGCAAAAAACGCATCTTGATGCACCATGCCACTGTCAAGGTGTGCCTGCTTTCTCTGCAGCATCGGCTCCCACAACATGGCCGAAAACAGAAACGCCGGATTCACGGATTTACCTTCAGAGATACGTAAATCGGTGCTCTTCAACGCTTTGATGACCATCATGCGCGGAAAGCCCTCCAGCTCTTCATGCAAAAGCTGTTCTGTAATGGGGAACAGATAGGTAAACAGGTCAAAATGACGGAGCTTTTCAAATACCTGAACACCGGCACCACTGTGAAAAAGTTTCAACACCTCCTCAAACATGCGGGCGTTTGAGACATCTTTCAAAAGATGCCCCAACTCTTCGATGGGAGCCTCGGTGGACTTATCGATATTAAATCCGAGTTTGGCGGCAAAACGCACCGCACGTACCATTCTGACGGGGTCTTCGCGGTAACGGGTTTCAGGGTCACCGATCAGGCGCAAGGTTCCGTTTTTAATGTCTTGCAAGCCATCGGTATAGTCAATGATACTGAAATCTTTGATATTGTAGTAAAGCGCATTGACCGTGAAATCGCGACGCCACACGTCTTCATCAATGGTGCCGTAAACATTGTCCCTAAGCAGGCGGCCCGAATCGTCCACTTCTCGCGCTTTGCCGCTCTGCTTGCCTTTACGCCCAAAAAAGTCCTGACGTTGCGCTTGTTCCTTGCCTTGGCCACGGAAAGTGGCCACTTCAATCACGGTTCGTCCGAAACGCACATGCGCCAATCGGAAACGACGACCAATCAACTGACAACGTCTCTTGAAAACCTCTTTTACCTCTTCCGGTTCGGCATTGGTGACCACATCGAAGTCTTTAGGCTCCAGCCCCAACAGCAAATCACGAACACACCCGCCAACCAAATAGGCTTCAAAGCCGGCACGTTTCAAACCGTAAAGCACATCCAGGGCGGATTTATCAATCTCTCTACGCGAGATACCGTGTTCCGATCGTGGGATGACTTTAGGGGCTTGTGGAATGGATGGCTTTGCCGGATGGGTCTGGGTTTTGCTGGGGGAAAAATAGGATGTGATTTTACGAATAATGCGTTGCATAGAAGGCCATAATTGAGCGTCAGAAATTAGTAGCCCATTTTAGCGACTTTTACCCAGAGTTCAAAGCTTTACATGGTTTCAAATCCATTTGAGTGGATTTATTCGCTCAATCTGCAAATTAAATGACTTTTTCGTATACCCGTTGCTTGCCAACGAGCTCAATCTCTTTAGTAATACAGACATCCATCAAATTCAATAAAAACTGGCTGAAAAAAGGACAGGAGACCGGTTGCTGGGCTATGGCATCTTTGATATCCACATAAGACCCCTTAACCTTGAGCGACTCTACCCCGTAATTGCGCAGTTTGCGCAAATTCATATTCAGATAAAGATCAAGTTTACTGTCGCAACGAGTCCCTTCAACTCGCTTTAAAATACTTTGAATCACCTCTTGTGAAAGAGCTTTAAAGCGCGATTCTTTCGCGATTTCAAAGACCTCGTGATGACAAGTGGTAAGCTTATAATGTGTGCAGGCATGGGTAAAGAATTTCACGGCGACATTGTATTCGGAAGGGATGCCATGCGCATTGCTCGGCGAATACCACTCCAGCTGACCTTTGACCAGTACCCGAACCACCATCTTATCTCCAAGGTTTTGCATCGCTCTCAAAGAATAGATTTTGGATAAACGGCCCTCTTCCTGAATGGCCTGCTTGATTGGAACCGTCGACCAATCGTATAGCCTGGAATCCCGATGCTCAAGATAGGCTTCAATCAAAGACTGGCGATTATTAAACTCCAGATAATCACCGCCTCCACCTGAAAAAACTCTAAACAGATAAATCATTGAAAAACCTACTTTTAATCGGGTCAATATTAAAATTATTGATGCTGAATTCTACCCTCACCCGACCCCAAAAATGAAATCATTCCTTGTGATACAAGCATTACTAATTTTTATGTAGCCCATAAGCTAATAATGACCTTTCAAATTTTTCAAATAAAACGTGCAATTCCCCAACCTTTAAAATAGAATATACATTCTAGAAAGAACATTCTAAAAGGTCGATCATGTCATACCTCAACACGCCGGAACTCCCAGAAGTAAAGCGCAAAGTACTCAACAGCGCACTCTACCTATTTGTTGAACAGGGCTTTTTCAAAACCTCCATTCCGGACTTAGTCAAACATTCCGGTGTGAGTACCGGTTCGATTTACCACAGTTTCAAAGACAAACAGGATATTGCAGAATCCTTGATGCAAGCCTTGCTGGAACAGATTGAACGCGAACAAACCCAGATACTTGAACAACACAAAACAAGCTGGGATCGGTTTTATGCCTTATCCGAATGGTTAATGCTGACTGCCCAACGGCACCCCCACGTCACTCAGTTTGTCCTTCATGCCAGACATAAAGAGTTCATGCCTGACCTGCTCCCTATCTGCTCGTCAAAACCCTTTACGACTCTGAGGAACACCATACAACAAGGCATGGACGAAGGCGTCATCATTCAAATGGATTTAATGGTCGCCGCCGCTTGTACCTATGGTGGTGTACTCAGACTCATACAGTTGAGTCTGGACAACATGCTCGAGCGCCCTTTGATGAGCTACCTGGATGAGATCACCCAAGCAAGCTGGCGCAGCGTGGCCACTTAATCAACTCAATCAATACAGGAAAACATAATGAAATCGGATAAATTCAATCTCATCTGGACCTACTGGGCCATCACCGACATTCTTCTCATTGTAGGGGTGACACTGGAGCCGGCGGCACTCAAACTGGCGATTATCTTAAACGCAGTTCAGGTTCTGCATTTTTATTGGCTGACCCCTAAACTGTCGAACTTTGCCGTTCAAGTCAGAATCGCTTACCTGCTTTTATTGGTTGTGGCGATATATCCACCGCTGTTTTTTGTCTTCTACCTGCAAATCATCGGAACCACGGCCATGGTGTTAGTCAATTACTGCTTTCTGGCGCGCTTCATGTCGCTCATGCCATGGAACAAAGTTGAACCCTACAGCCTGTCGATGATTTGGCAAACCTTCTTTACAAAACCGGTTTCTGGCAGTGTTCAAAAAACACAGTTACCGTCTGCATAAAAATGGAGTCCATTATGAAAAAAAATCTACTAATCGGCAGCCTGAGCTTGATTCTTGCAAGCACTCATCATGCAATAGCCGCGGATACCTATACTGAAAGTTTCAGCCATTACGCCGAAGAGATGAAGAAATATGAGGGTGGCGAGGGACTTGCAGCCTCTTTTTCGGATTATGCACAAGACGTCAGTCGAACCCAGAAATCGGTTGGTTACATCGGCAAAGAACTGACTCTGCCTAAACCAATCAAAGTGGCCGATGGCGTTTATACCGTGGTCGGCAGTTTAATCTGGCATAATCCCAGCAATTTCGGCTTAAACAACAACCTGACTTTTATGGAATTTGAAGACGGTGTCTTTGTGTTCAATGCCGGGCCTAACCCGGCCGTGGCTTATGCGTTTCATCAACAAATCAAACAAATCACCGACAAGCCGGTTAAGTGGCTGGCGGTGGAAAACAGTCAGGGGCATGCCTACCTTGGTGCCAGCTATTGGGTTGACCAAGGAGTCAAACACCTCTATTCACACAGTGTCGCCAACCGAGATTTTCACAATGCCTATCCGTATATCAAAAAAAGCTGGGGGGATCGTGTCGGCCACCAGCTGACCGAAAATGCACGCGATGTCTCCGATCTATTCACGACCTTTGACGACAAAATCACAGTGGACGTCGGCGGCGGCGAACAGGTCGAGATCATGAATTTCGGTCCCGGACACACCCCCGGATCAACCATTGTCTATCTGCCGAAGCGTAATATCGTCTTGCCCGGAGACTTGGCTTACAACCAACGCATGCTGGCATTGTTCTCCTACACCGATACGCAAAAATGGACCGAAACCTTTGAGGCGTTTATGGAGGCCATGCCCAAAGATGTGATTGTCATACCCGGTCACGGCGGCCCGACCAGCTTGCAACAAGTCAAACAAGACACTTACGACTACCTTAAGTTCATGCACAAAGAGGTGCAGACGATCATCGATGCGGGCGGCACAGAGATCGATTTGAACAAAATTGACCAATCCGCCTACCAGCATCGCTCGGTGTATGAACAAACCCATGAAAACAATGCGGTACACATCTACAAAGAAATGACCGGAGGGGATTTGGGGCAAAGCTTTGAATAAGAAGCGCTGAATAACAACCAGGCGATAAAGTCGCCAAACGTTTAGAATAAAGGCAAGGCATGATCCATGAAATGGGTCGTGCCTTTTTTGCTTACTTACTGATAAACTTATCGGCAACCAGCCCTTTTAGGTTTTCGCTTTTTATTCGAGGTTCAGACATGACACGCATCAAACATCCGATCATCTCGTTTTCATTGGTGGCACTGCAGTTCACCTTAATCGGAATCTTATTACTCATTCTGCCTTTAAGCCTAAACTCAATCATCCTGGGCGTGCAGGCCTTGGCCATCATCATCGGCCTGTGGGCGGTACAAACTATGCATTTGGGGCATTTCAATATCGTACCCGATCCCATGCCGGAAATTGAACTGGTCACGCATGGCCCTTATCGTTTCATCCGTCATCCCATGTATTTTTCTATCCTGCTGTTTTTTCTGCCACTGATCGTGCTCAACCTTAGCTGGCTGCCGATCGCCCTCTATGCCAGTCTGATTCTCACACTGCTCATCAAAGCCACTTACGAAGAAAGCCTGTTGATCGATGCCCTGCCGGAATATGGAGCCTATCAAGAAATCAGCAAACGCATCATTCCATTTGTGTTTTAAGGCCAATAATCCCAAGTCTTCAAGCTGCAGACCAGTCATCGCTAGTCATTATGCTCAGAAAATGAGAAAATAACTCCCATTTAACGCTCAAAGCGCTGTATCCCAGCGAACTAAAGCCAACTAAACGTAATTACTAAAAGTATCTTTTCATGGCAAACACAAAACCCACACTATTTAGCGGCATCCAACCTTCCGGCGACCTGATGATCGGTAACTATATCGGTTCAATCAAAAACTGGGTAAACATGCAGGACGATTACAACTGCCTGTTCTCCTTAGTCAACATGCACGCCATCACCGTAGAACAAGACCCGAACGACCTATACAACCGCAGCCTGGACTTTATCTCCCTTTACCTTGCGTCAGGCATTGACCCGGATAAAAGCACGGTCTTCATTCAATCGCACGTGCCGGAACACGCAGAGCTGGCTTGGGTTTTGAACTGTTCGACCTACATGGGTGAACTCAATCGCATGACGCAATTTAAAGATAAATCGCAGAAGCACTCGCAAAACATCAATGTCGGCCTGTTCGACTACCCGGTGCTGATGGCTTCCGACATTCTGCTCTACCAGACCGAAATGGTGCCGGTCGGTGCCGACCAGAAACAACACCTGGAACTGACTCGTGATTTGGCGACTCGCTATAACAACCGTTTTGACCGCGAAGTCTTTAAGATTCCTGAGCCATTCATTCCGCCAGCCACCTCCGGCGGACGCATCATGAGCCTGCAGGACCCGACATCCAAGATGTCGAAATCGGACGAAAACAAAGACAACTTCATCGCCCTGCTGGACGATCCCAAAAAGATCATCAAAAAATTCAAAAAAGCGGTCACCGATTCCGGATCGGAAATCGTCTATGACGTGGAAAACAAACCGGGCGTCTCCAACCTGCTGACCATCTATTCGGTCATCAGCGGCAAACCGATTGAAGAGGTGGTCCAGCATTTTGAAGGCAAAATGTACGGCCACTTGAAAGTCGAATTAGGCGAATTGGTTGTGGATTACCTGGAACCGATTCAAACCCGATTCCATGAAATTCGCGGTGAAGAAAGCGAACTGCGCGCCATTCTCAAAAAAGGTGCCGACCAGGCTCGTGAACAGGCTCAACAAACCCTTAAAAACGTGCACGAAACCATCGGTTTTGTATTGCCGTAATTCTCCAGCAGTTTCGCAACAACTAAAAGCCTCGCAAAGCGGGGCTTTTTTACAACCAAGCCTGTTCAAAATATTTTCAACTATTCGACGACCTTAAATACTAAGTAAATGGGATTATTTCACACAGCCATGCATTCTGTTTATAATGGTTTACAAATAACGCAAAAATAAGGAGCGAACCATGAAGAGCGTGCTGACAGCAGGCCTGCTGACTTTACCGATTTTATTAACTGGCTGCGGCGGTGGTTCTGGCTCTGTAGACAGCACAAGCACAACCGGAACACTCAATCTTAGCTTAACCGATGCACCGATCGATGAGGCCAGTCAAGTGATTGTAGAATTCAGTGGCGTTTCAATCAAAAAACAAACCGAAGACACTCAGCCAGAAAACACAACAAGTGAAGCAACGGAAGAAGATACAGCTGACTCTTCAGAGTGGGTCAACATCACTTTCGATGCTCCGGTTTCCATTAACCTGCTAGACCTGCAAGGCAGTCAGAACTATAAACTGCTGTCCGGACAAGAATTGGAAACAGGCACTTATTCTGAGATCCGTCTTCATATTCACACAGATGATCAAGATGGGGATCTAGAAAATTACATCACCCTGACTGAAGGGGGAGCCCAGCACGAAATCACCATTCCAAGCGGCCTGCAAACAGGGTTGAAAGTTAAAGGCGACATTACCATTCCAGAAAACGGCGAAGCCGCTTTTACCATTGATTTTGATGTGCGTAAATCAATTGTGGTTCAAGGTAATGGAGAATATAAACTCAAACCTGTTCTGAAACTTATTCAGGACGAGTTAACCGGAACCATTTCGGGTAGCGTTGCGACAGAGCTTTTGTCTACGGATACCGTTGGCAGTCAGTGGAGCTGTTCAGATGATGATGTAAACAGCTACAACGCAGCCTATCTTTTCTCAGGCATAACCGACCCATTGGTAGACATCAGTGAGACAGGCAGTGAGCCTTTAAGCACAGCTTTAGTGACGGCCAACACAGAAGGGGTCTACCAGTTTGAATTCGGCTATGTTCCAGCGGGAGAATATCAGGTTGCCTTTACCTGTAATGCCGACGCAGAAAGCTACACCGAAACGGATGATGGCCAAGGCAATATTACTATGCAAGCCAATAGCGGTGATGATTTACAGTTCATCGGCACCCAAACTGTCACCGTCACGGCAGGCCAAACTACTCCAGTTACCATTAACGCACCGGCGATTGAAGCGCCACCTGCATCTTAACTAACACGGCTTATATTGCCTTATAAACAAACGGCCCAGTAATACTGGGCCGTTATTTCACCAAGCCACCTCTTTTAAACTTATTCACGACTCTTTTTAGTCAAAAAAAGACGTTGCGCATTTTCATGCGCCAGCTTTCTCGCAACCGGTTCGGGGAGTTGCGACAACCATTCACGAATATCCGCCACCACCGAATCAAAGGTATTCCAGCGGTTCACACTGAAAGTGTCCACCGCCACCATAAAGCGATCCTGATAATCGATAAACAACTGCCTCCATTGCAGTGTCAGGCCATGATGGTCGGAGTAGCCGTCTGTACCCAACAACAGTGTGTCGCGTACCGAGGTATCGATATATAAATTTTCGGGATGACGCTGCAATACCGAACGTAAAAAATCCGGTTCCGGACGCGTGCCCATGTGTGCCCATAATACCGTGACATCAGGCGCAATCGAAAAAATCTCGTCGATGATTTCTGCATCACCATGCGCCTGTAACATCAAACCGTGCTTTTGCGCCAATTTGACGATGCCTTTAAAGACCGGGCTCTTCTTATCCTTTGCAAAGATATGAAACTCACCGATACCACGGTAAATACCCTTTTTTAAAGCGGCTTCCACCTTGGGCAACACCGATTCATCCCACATCCAATCGCGTTTGTCCTGTAAAGTCTCATACACTCCCAAAAAAGGAATGATGCGTTTCGGCGCATAATGATACAACGCTTCGGTACCGTCATTCGGTGTGCTCGAAATCAGGGCATGAGTTACATGATTGCGGTCAAATATCGCCATCACCTCGGCAGGATTATAGACTTTGGTATCTTCGCCACCGTAATGCAGATGACTGTCAAAAATAGGCATTTGCGCCTGAACGGTATAGCTGCTGGCCATCAAAGCCACCAGGCCTGCTGATTTTAAAAAACGTTTCACGCCCCCAACCATCTTGTCACCCTTCCTGCTCTGAAAATATGTTGATCAAGGCCTCTCCACCCGCCTCTATCGAAGCTTCATTGGTGATTCGGTGAAGATTCGCCGCCGCCAGACGCTCAAAATTCGACGCTCTGCCAATTCTCTCTTCAATCTCGGCCGCGCTTTCCCGCCCTCTTGCCAGCAGCCTCTCCCTCAAGGTGCTCTCTGAGGCCGTTACCAGCACCGCGACCAAATCCGCATGCAATTGGCAGGCCTGCTCAAAATAGCCGCGAGAACCGTTCATCACCACATTCAAACCCTGATTCAGCCAGGTATCCACCTCCGTTCCCAGCCCATACGACCAACCGTGGCTATTCCAATGAAATTTAAAGCAGCCGCGCTGCAATCGATTGGCAAACTCGGCTTCCGATAGGTGGATGTGGTTTTCGCCGTGCAATTCAACTGGACGCGTAATGTAACGATGCGCAAAGATCACCGGCGCTTCACACAAAGACTCACGGGCATAGGCCATCAAAGTGTCCTTACCCGCACCGGAGGGACCCATCACATAAAACAACCTACCAGGCCTGTCGGAATTCAAATTTTGCTTTTCACGTGACATCTTCGCCGCCCTATTCAATCAAACTTTAAAACTAGATTCATTCGCATCATTGTATTAAAGCAAGCATGGCTTGAAAACACCAGTTCAAGGAAACGGTTCAGTTCGGAAAATAAAAAAGGAAAATAAAACGTCAGATAATAAAAAACCCCGTTTAATCGAATGACTAAACGGGGTTTAAGAATAATGGCGCGCCCGAAGGGAGTCGAACCCCTAACCGCTCGGTTCGTAGCCGAGTACTCTATCCAATTGAGCTACGGGCGCTTATTAAGTGTGGCGTATTCTAGGTAGTTTTAATAAAACTGTCAAGAAACTTTTCACTTTAATTTTTACTGGTTATGAAATGGCGGAGACGGAGGGATTCGAACCCTCGATGGAGCTACAAACCCCATACTCCCTTAGCAGGGGAGCGCCTTCAGCCTCTCGGCCACGTCTCCTATTTCAGGCGCGTATGATACAAGTTATATGCAGGGTTGTAAACCTAAAGTGCGTTATTTGTGCGTTTTTTTATCCTGCACGGAGAACGGTATTGAACCAAAATCAGAATGGCAGCCTGTTCAGGCTTCAAGCTTTCAACTAAACCTTAAGGTCTTCGTTCAATCGGGTAAGTTCTGACAGGCCTGTCGAATCCTGAGAAAGCAACTCTTCACGATGCACCGCCACTTCTTTTGGTGCCTCGATTCCTATACGTACCTGACCGCCTTTAACGGCAATGACCGATAAACGAATATTATCGCCTATAAGCATGGCCTCACCTTCTCTTCTCGTTAAAACTAACATAAGAAATACTCATTTGAAATACAACTATAGTGTAGGCCAACCAGAAGACTACGTATAATACATAATTTTTATTTCAAAATATAAGAAAACACTTATAAAGTGTTGGTTGCCCCAACCACAGAACGGCTGGGGCACAGAGTTTACTTGAGCAAAGCCATGCCGCCACCGCTGTCGGCAACATAGGCACGTCCGTTAATCACAGTCACATCCAATGCCGAACCCACTGTATTAGCATGTTCTAACAGAACTGGTGCGGATGGATCCGTCCAGTCAACCTTGATGACCCCAGCATCACCATAGGCGATATAGAACAGGTTTTTGCCATCAACTTGCACTACATCCATACCGGATGAACCGCCGCTTAACTCAGAAAGTGATGCACTGCCAAACATCGTTTCATCTTGGAGTTTAAATCGCGCTTTGGCCACAGGTCGCTGATCCTCTCCTCCTTGGGCCCATATTTTTGTAGGATCGGTACCTTCAACCAAAGGGGCGATCAAGTCTGCGATACTGTAGGAAACCACACCAAAACTGTCATAGGTGAAAAAGGCGTGATTATCCACCACCTTGACCACAACACTTTTACCGTCGGCTTTACCCACATGATCATCTTCCATTTTGATGGGCTCGAACACCTTCACTAAAGCCATATTTTCAACATCGGTCACATCGACCACGCCGATACCGTTACTGCCTGCGGCAACAAACGCGTAGGTTTTGCTGTTATCAGCATCCTCCCACAGCGCCACGCTCGAGGCACGCCCCAAATCGGGTTGCGAATTGGTGTCACCACCAAGATTACTGACTACATAACCACTGGCTGGATCGGTCGGGTCTTTGCTCAAATCATACACGGTCAGACCATTACTGCCATCGGCGGTAAAAGCCAAGGAACCTTTTAGGGCAACCCCATAAGTATGATCCTGCATATGTAAATAGTCGACGACATTTCCAGAATCGGTATTGTGCTCAAAAATATCCGTGTCTTGGGGATAAAGCAATACAGGTGAGCCGACTGCACCTTCCTGCACAGTACTCACACGTCGCAACCCCCTGCTTTGAGACATGACCAAGGCAGACTGATTGGCCACATCCAACACCACGTCATACGCATGCGGAGTCGGGTTGATGGTTTCGGTCCCAATGGTCACCGGATACTCGCTTTGAAGGGTATTGGCCACCAGGTGAACGTCATCAATCGGGTTACAGTCTTCATCCGCAACTTGCCAAACCGACATGCCATGCGGGCCATCAGCCAAGAAAACAAAGCTACCGTAAGCCGCTACCCCTTCGGAGTGCCCAATATTGATTTCCTGAGTGGCGCTTCCGTCTGCCGCCGCGCCAATTTCTGTTGTAGTTGCATAATGCACCGGCACAGTAAAAGTGTTGCTGGCTAGAGCACCACTGATTTGAACATCAATGAAACTTAAACCGCCGCCGCCAGAAGTCGCCAATAAATCCACCTGACCGCTCGTAGCAGAATCAAACACGCTGGATAAGGCAAAGTTATTTCCATGGCCACTGACCTCACCCGTCGCCAATAATACCGGTGACTCTTCGAGGTATTGGGGAATCTCTTCTTCTCCTTCTGGGATTGGCGTCATGTCATAAGAAGTGACAAACTCATAATCCGGCCAGTGATCCCCTAAGGTTCCCCCAACCTCGTCATTATTATAGGGCGCGTTATCGCCTTTCCATTGCGCAGGGTCATCGGCATTTCCCAGCACCACGATGCCGGCAAAATGGTCAGAGAAATACGCATTGTTATTAGCGGCATCCACTTTCACATCCACCACACCCGCTTCTTTCAACATCCCTGCGCCAAAGTACGGATATAAACTTTTAGCTTCTTCTCCAGTCTGATCGTCAGGCCCGTGAGCGGGTACGGCAGGCGCATAACCCAAATAACTGGCTTGAAGAAACGGATTGGCGTCATCCAGATTCGCGTCACAAGCGGCATTGCGCGCCCCTGCTGTGTCGTATCCAGTGACATCCACGGCGACCATACCCGCCAATCCATAAGCGATATAGGCAATGGTTTGATCAATACCCGGCCCACCTGCATCCGGGTAGTTGACGACTTCAATTTTACGGGCGTCATAATAGAACTTGCCATAACGATCAAAGTCCGCCCAAGGCGTAGGGGCATCCACATCACCGTGCCACACTTCCTGGATCTCAAAACTGGCCTGATTATAATTCGGCATTCCAGTACAAGCATCAATATTGCCCGCTTGAACTTCCGTTGCAACATTCATATCAATAAACCAGTCTTCACCGCCATTGGCTTCAGTAGCATCGGTGTAGAGGTTGTATTGACCGATTTTCTCGAGCGTAACTGGATCATAAATCCCCATTCCCAAGAAACCTTGAGCAACAAACAATTTTTGGTTGGCTCCGTCACCATAGAGTGTCAGGTTTTTAGGGCCACCCCATGCAGTCTCTCCGGCATACTGCAAGGTATAAATCTCAGAATCGATTGTCAGTGTCCCATCGGCTTCGCGTCCTTCACCTTGAATTTCATTAAACAGATTCGACAGGGAAGTTTTATGCAAGCCATAATTTTCATCTCCTATCAGCAGCTCAACGGGCGTGTTCTCATCACCATCATCATAAACTGCCAAAGAACTAATTGGGGCTCGAGTACTGGCGATGGTATTGGGGTCTTCATCATCGCCAATGACATCTCCGCCGCCTTCTGTCCAAATAATTCCAGTCTGCTCGTAATTGACCTTAACGGACGTCACTAAAGTCATGGCGCTTGGATCGGTCACATTCACAACCGCAATCCCTTCATCCCCCATTGCCAGCAAGGCATAACGACTTCCATCTTCTTGAGTCACCACATCAATGTCATGAATGAAACCTGCCACTTCAAAGCTGTACTCGGTGGTTTTTGTGGTGCCGACTTGTGTCGCTTTCAATTCATTAGCCAAATTGAAAAGCGTCCATTCGGTTCCTTCTTCGCTAAACAACTCAACAGAGGAAATCGCACCCCCAATTCGCTCTAGACTCGTCAATGAGGCTTCTTGAGGAATATTACAGGTTTCTTGCACACCACCATTATTGTTACTACTACAACCGGAAAAAGACAGAAGACCACTCAGAATCAAGCCAGAAAACACAAACTTGAACCATGCATCACCATTTGATTTTATATACAGACGTTTCATGCTCACCTCCATGTGAAAACATTTAATACCCCATAACAGTCCATTCATTTAAACAGCTTGGCAAGAACAATCACAATCAAAATTGCTTATAAAACAAATTGTTAATGTAAATTACATTAATAAAATAATGGTAATTAAAGTTATGAGGCTGATCTTCCGATAAACGCGAGAAGATGACACTCAGACATAAAAAAACCCGCATTAAGCGGGCTTTATTTGATCCATTTGAAATGACTTGATTACTTATCCAGCTCAAACGCTTCGTGCAACGATTGCACCGCCAGTTCCAGATACTGTTCATCAATTACCACGGAAATCTTAATTTCTGTGGTGCCGATCATTTGAATGTTGATGTCATTGTCAGCCAAAGTTTTGAACATTTGACTGGCAATGCCAGAGTGCGACTTCATGCCTACGCCGACCATCGAGATTTTAACGATCGTATCGTCAGACAAGACTTCGCGCGCACCCAGTTTATTGGCGGTACTTTTAAGAAGATCCAACGCCACCGGCAGGTCGCCTCTGGCTATCGTAAAGGTAAAGTCGGTGGTGCCGTCAATACCCTGGTTCTGAATAATCATATCAATTTCAATGTTGGCATCAGAAATAGGCCCCAAAATCTGGTAGGCCACACCCGGCTTATCAGGCACACCTAAAATCATCAATTTCGCTTCATCGCGGCTGAACGCGATACCAGAGATAAGCGGCTTTTCCATCTCGTTTTCCTTAAAATTCTCTTCTGAAGTAATAAGCGTCCCACCACCATCCTGCAAGGATGACAGAACACGTAGCGGCACATTGTATTTACTGGCAAATTCAACCGAACGAATCTGCAACACCTTGGCTCCCAAACTGGCCATTTCCAGCATCTCTTCAAAGGTGATATGATCCAAACGCTTGGCTTGAGGCACGACCCTTGGATCGGTCGTGTAGACCCCATCCACATCGGTATAAATCTGACATTCATCGGCATTCAGGGCCGCGGCTAAAGCCACCGCCGTGGTATCAGAACCACCACGTCCCAAGGTGGTGATATCGCCATCCGGCGTCACTCCCTGAAAACCGGCTACCACCACGACCTTGCCCTGGTTCAACTGCCCAAAAATCTTTTCTGAATCGATTTCCTCAATGCGGGCTTTGCTGTGTACCGCATCGGTTTTAATGGGCACCTGCCATCCGGTATAAGAAATCGCAGGATAGCCTTTTTCCTGTAACGCCATGCTCAGCAAGGCGATGGTGACCTGCTCACCCGTGGTCAGCAACACATCCATTTCACGTTTGATCGGACGCGCCTGAATTTCATGCGCCATCGCCGTCAAACGGTTGGTTTCTCCACTCATAGCGGAAACCGCGACCACTACCTGATGGCCATCATCAACGAACTTGGCGACTTTATTCGCCACATTCTGGATACGCTCGATATTGCCTACCGAGGTACCCCCGTATTTTTGAACAATTAATGCCATTGCTTTCTATTTTCTTCTTATTTTGACTCGACCCAGGCTTTCACCGAGGCCAATGCTTCTGCCAATTTACTTGGGTCTTTTCCGCCGGCTTGCGCCATATCAGGACGACCCCCACCTTTACCACCAACCTGTTGGGCTACATGATTGACCAGCTCGCCCGCTTTAAAACGGTTGGTCACGGATTTGCTCACGCCAGCTACCAAGGTCACTTTTTCACCATCAACCGCAGCCAAAATCACCACAGCGGGTTCCAACTTATCTTTTAACTTATCCAAGGTTTCACGCAAGGTATTGGTGTCGGCTCCTTCCATCTTGGCCGCCAACACCTTGACACCGGAAATCTCAAGCGCCTGGCTCGCCAAATCGTCCCCCTGGGAGGCGGCCAACTTGCCTTGCAGCTGTTTCAGCTCTTTTTCAAGCGCTTTATAATCGGCCACCATCTGCGATACTTTTTCCGCCACCAGATTTTTATCAGATTTAACCGAATCCGCAATCTGCTCCAAACGCGCGTCTTCATCATAGATCATTGACCAGGCCTGTTCACCCGTGGCCGCTTCGATACGACGCACACCGGAAGCGATACCGCTCTCCGAGACAATACGGAAAGGTCCGATATCACCCACCGAATTCACGTGAGTTCCACCGCACAGCTCGACTGAGAAATCGCCCATATCGACCACACGCACCACATCGCCGTATTTTTCACCAAACAGCGCCATCGCGCCTTTGGCTTTGGCCGATTCGATATCCATCTCATTCATGCCAACCGGCTCGTTCAACATGATGTTATGGTTCACCATTTTTTCGATTTCACGCAGTTGCGTCGCTGAAATCGGTTCAAAGTGTGAGAAATCAAAGCGCAGACGATCCGGCTTCACCAGAGAACCTTTCTGCTGGACATGAGTACCTAGAACCGTGCGCAAAGCCGCGTGCAACAGATGCGTGGCCGAATGATTCTTCTCGCAGGCACGGCGGTCGGAGATGTTGATCTTGGCATGGATATCCTGATCAACGTGAATGCTGCCCGCCGTGACTGTTCCATGATGCAGGAACAACTTGCCTTGCTTATGGGTATCGTTGACGTGGAAACTGTTCATACCTTCGGTCAAACTTCCGCTGTCACCGACTTGCCCACCGGATTCCGCATAAAAAGGCGTGCTGCCGAGAATCACGATGGCATCCGTGCCTTCGGCGGCCGATGCGACAGATTGACCGTCCACAAAAATAGCCAGAATGGTCGCATCCGCCTCATCACGATCGTAACCGACAAACTGGGTTTCACCTTCAAAATCAACGCGGCTCTGGGCGCTGCCTGAAAAGCTGCTGGCGGAACGTGCGCGTTCACGTTGCGCTTCCATCGCCTTGGCAAAGCCTTCTTCATCCACCGTCAGGCCTTTTTCACGCGCCACGTCAGCGGTCAGATCCAGAGGGAAACCAAAAGTGTCATAGAGTTTAAAGGCCATATCGCCTTCAATCACCGTTCCCTTCATTTGCGCTACATAGTCTTCCAACTGCTTCATGCCGTTTTCAAGGGTTTCCGCAAAACGCTCCTCTTCCAGCTTCAAAGCACGTTCCACATTGGCCGCTTCGGCTTTTAATTCCGGATAGGCCTCGCCCATCTGCTCAACCAGCGTATCGACCAATTGATGGAAAAACGGTTGGCTTTGACCCAACTTATAGCCATGACGAATCGCGCGGCGGATAATACGACGCAACACATAACCGCGCCCTTCGTTGGAAGGCAAAACGCCGTCGGTAATCATGAAAGCACACGAACGGATATGGTCGGAAATCACACGCAAGGAATTGTTTGCAAAGTCCTTTTCACCCGTCAGTTGACTCGCTTTCTTGACCAATGCGCGGAACAGGTCGATATTGTAGTTGTTATGCACACCCTGCATGACCGCCGCCAGACGTTCCAAGCCCATCCCGGTATCCACCGAAGGTTTTGGAAGCGGCGTCAAAGTTCCATCCGCAGCACGGTCGAACTGCATGAACACCAGGTTCCAGATTTCTATGTAACGGTCACCGTCTTCATCCGGCGATCCCGGAGGACCACCGGCCACGTCTGAACCGTGGTCATAGAAAATTTCACTGCAAGGCCCGCACGGCCCGGTATCACCCATTGACCAGAAATTATCTTTAGCACCGCAGCGGGAAAAACGTTCGGCACTCACCCCCATCTCTTTCAACCAGATGTCTTCGGCTTCCTGATCTTCTTCAAACACCGTAATCCACAACTTCTCTTCCGGCAGCTTCAGTTCTTTGGTCAGAAAATCCCAGGCAAATTGAATCGCTTCACGCTTGAAATAATCACCAAAACTGAAGTTACCCAACATTTCGAAGAAGGTATGATGGCGAGCGGTATAGCCAACGTTTTCCAAATCGTTGTGCTTTCCACCAGCGCGAATGCATCGCTGCACGGTAGTGGCACGATTGTAATCACGTTTTTCCTGACCTAAAAAAGTCTCTTTAAACTGCACCATGCCTGCGTTGGTAAACAGTAACGTCGGATCGTTAGCCGGTACCACGGGGCTCGAATGCACGGCCGTGTGGTTTTGCTTAACAAAAAAGTCTATAAAAGCCTTTCTAAGTTCTGCACTGGTCATAGGATTAAACCTTAATTCAATAATAAATAATTCTGTTAAATAACTTTCTCAGGGTGATCATCAAGCCCAACGGCTTAGCGGAACGCCTTCCAAATCAGTTCGGGCGGAAACCCCCGGCTTTGCAAAAAGCGCATGCGTTTGGCCTGCTCGTTACGATTCTGTGGTCTAGCCGTTTCACCATATTTTTTCAACAACACCGTCTGAATCCTATCCAGCCAATCGGCCTGATCCATCTCCAAGTGGACTTCAATCAGGTCACTTCGCTCACAGGCCTGCTGTAATTTCTGACGGATTTTCAAGGGCCCCTGCCCTTTCTCCATCAGACTGCGCACCGCCTGCTCGATATAGCGATCATCACTCTGCCAATTACGCTGCTGGCAATGTTCAATCACCTGCTCCACTACCCGTCCAACCAGGCCTGCCGGTTCCTGGCATTCGGCCAGCAATTCAGTGGTTTCAGGAAACTTACTCAAGAGTTTGGCTTTTAATTCTCTGGCACCATGCTCACGAATCGCCAATAAAGCCACAGCTCTGTTTTCAATCTTTCGAGCCAGTTCGGCCAGTTCCGCATTCTCATGCTGCAAGTCCCGCTCAGTGGTTGAACTCACCTCAACATCGTCGGCAGAAAACTGCCGTAGGAATTCTTCCGCGCTTTTCAAAGCTCAGCACTTACTCGGCTTCAGCCGCCGCTTCTTTTTCCGCATCTTTGACTTTTTTGGCCGGCATCAATCGTTCTTTGATTTGAGCCATCAGCGTTTCAGCGATATCGGCATTTTCAACCAAATATTGACGAACATTATCTTTACCTTGACCAATTTTCTGGTCGTTGTAGCTGTACCAGGAGCCGGACTTTTCAATCAATTTTTCTTTAACGCCCAGGTCGATGATCTCACCTTCACGCGAAATCCCTTGGCCATAGAGGATATCGAATTCCACTTGCTTGAATGGTGGAGAGACTTTGTTTTTCACCACTTTGACACGGGTTTCGTTACCCAGGATTTCGTCACCTTTCTTGATGGCCCCGATACGGCGAATGTCCAAACGCACCGATGCATAGAATTTCAATGCATTACCACCGGTGGTGGTTTCCGGACTACCGAACATGACACCAATCTTCATACGAATCTGGTTGATGAAAATCACCAATGTATTGGTGCGCTTGATATTGGCGGTCAGTTTACGCAACGCCTGCGACATCAAACGCGCTTGCAGACCCATGTGTGAGTCGCCCATATCACCTTCGATTTCGGCTTTTGGCGTCAAGGCCGCAACCGAATCCACCACCACGATGTCCACCGCACCGGAACGCACCAAGGCATCGGTGATTTCCAACGCCTGCTCCCCGGTATCCGGTTGAGAGACCAACAGGTTATCGATGTCGACACCCAACTTTTCAGCGTAAATCGGGTCCAACGCGTGTTCGGCATCCACAAACGCCGCCGTACCGCCCATTTTTTGCGCTTCGGCAATGGCGTGTAACGTCAGAGTGGTTTTACCGGAAGATTCAGGGCCATAGATTTCAACAACACGCCCCTTAGGCAAACCGCCTATGCCCAACGCCATATCCAAGCCCAAAGAACCGGTAGAGATTGCTTCGATGTCGCGCGCCACACCTTCGTCGCCCATGCGCATAATCGAACCTTTACCAAACTGCTTTTCGATTTGACCTAATGCAGCGGCCAGTGCTTTTTGCTTATTTTCATCCATCTCTGTACGGTTCCTTTAATTGGCTTAAACTTGATCCAGACGGCAAACGGCTATACCGCTTTTCGGTTGGCTTTGTAATTAAAAAGCCCTTGTTTAAGCGACGTATCCTATCGTTTAAACAAAGGCTCTGCGCGCTCTTAAAGAACGCTTCCAAGAGGCCGGCGTTATTCGCCGCCACTCTGAACTTTTGAGTCACCCAAATAGCCGCCGAATTATCCCACAATTTAAAATCAAATCCTAGCGTTTAGATTGGGAATAATCGGATTCGGCAAGCGTGCCTCCAAGTCAGTCCTGAAGGATTTTCATAATCCCCATCAATGCCGCCTGAGTCGTCTGTTCACGAATCGACTGGCGATCGCCGTCAAAATGAAATAATTGAGACTCAACCTGGTCGTGTCCTTGTCTGGCCCAGGCAATCCAAACCGTGCCCACCGGCTTGTCCGGTGTGCCGCCGCCCGGCCCGGCAATGCCACTGCACGCCACACTGATTTTAGCATGCGATTGCTGCAGCGCACTCAAAGCCATTTCCAGCACACACTCCTGGCTGATTGCCCCTTTCTTTTGAATGGTACTTTCTTTAACACCCAACATCTCTTTTTTAGATTCATAGCTGTAGGTGACGTAAGCACGGTCAAACCAGGCGGTGCTTCCGCCAATGGAGGTCAAGGCCTCGGCAATCATCCCGCCCGTGCACGACTCGGCGGTGACCACCATGCTCTGCTTGTCCACCAACATTTTTCCCACTTCCGAAACCAAGGTTGCAAACCCCATCAGACCCACTCCATTATTGCTATCCACTTTAATATGCCCTAGCATACCCTTTTTTACCTTTTATTCAAATTGACACAAACATAAAATATGGCCGAAAAATCGACACAACACACCCCGATGATGCAGCAGTACCTGGCAATCAAAGCCGAGCACCCGACTCACTTGCTGTTTTACCGCATGGGCGATTTTTACGAGCTGTTTTATGAAGATGCCCAAAAAGCCTCAGAATTGCTCGACATTACCTTGACGGCGCGCGGCAAATCGGGCGGCCAGCCAATTCCGATGGCCGGCATTCCCCACCATTCGGCTGATGGTTATCTGGCCAAGCTGGTCAAACTCGGAGAATCGGTGGCCATTTGCGAACAGGTCGGCGATCCGGCCAACAGCAAAGGGCCGGTGGAACGAAAGGTCGTGCGCATCATCACACCGGGCACTTTGGTGGAAGAAGCGCTACTGGAAGACCACTCCGAAAACCTGCTGGCCGCCATTACCCAGGAAAACCAGCTTTACGGCCTAGCCTATCTGGATGTCGCCAGCGGCCGCTTTGAAGCCACGCAACTGGAAAGCGTCGGTCAACTCAATGCCGAAATCGAACGCCTCAAACCTTCCGAACTTCTGTTGCCCGATGATGACCTGCTGCGCGAGATACTTCCGGAGTCGATTCTAAAACGCGCAGGCCTGGTGCGCTATCCAGCCTGGCATTTTGAAAGCAAAAGCGCCAAAAAACGCCTGACCGAACACTTCGGCACCCAAGACTTGATGGCATTCGGCTGTGATGACAAACCGGCCGTCTCTTCTGCGGCGGGCGGCATCTTACACTATGCCAAAACCATGTTGCAAAACGCTCTGGAACATATCCACAGCTTGAACACCTACCGAACCGACGACACCCTGGTGCTCGATGCCATCAGCCGCCGCAACCTGGAAATCGACACCAACCTGAACGGCGGTACACTGCATACCCTAGCCTCTATTCTGGACCATTCCGCCACCGCCATGGGCAGCCGCATGCTGAAGCGCTGGCTCAACCAGCCGTTGCGCAACCAAGATACCGTCAATGCGCGCCTGGATGCCATTGAAGAGATGATTGCCCTGCAAAACGACGAACTGTTGCACCAATCCTTGAAAAAAATTGGCGACATGGAACGCATACTCAGCCGAGTCGCCCTCTACTCGGCACGCCCCCGCGACCTGCTTCAACTTGGTCGCGGGCTCAACACCCTGCCGGACCTGCAAACCTTATTGGCTTCGCACCAGGTTGAAAAACTGGAGACGCTGGCTCAACAGATCGCCACCTATCCGCAACTGGCGGATTTGCTTGATCAAGCGATTACTGACAACCCGCCGATGCTGATCCGCGACGGCGGCGTGATTGCCGAAGGCTACGATGCCGAACTCGATGAGTTGCGCAATCTCAAGAATGAGGCTGGGGATTATCTGCTGCAACTTGAACAACGCGAACGCGAACGCACCGGCATCAACACCTTAAAAGTCGGCTACAATCGGGTTCACGGTTACTACATTGAAATCAGCAAATTACACTCGGCACAGGTTCCCGCCGAATATGTGCGCCGCCAAACCCTAAAGGCGCAGGAACGTTACATCATTCCCGAACTGAAAAGCTTTGAGGATAAAATCCTCAGTGCCGGTGAGAAAGCCCTGGCCCGCGAAAAATGGCTCTACCAGCAATTACTGGAAACCCTTAACCAGTCTCTTTCCGCTTTGCAGCAAAGCGCCCGTGCCCTGTCTGAACTGGACGTTTTGGTGAACCTCGCCACCCAGGCCATGCGTTTGAACCTGACCCGTCCGACTCTCACAAAACAACCAGGCCTGCTCATTTCCAAAGGTCGCCATTTGACGGTGGAAGCGGTCTCTAACGAGCCCTTTATCCCCAATGACACCCGCTTTGACGAACAAAGACAGCTACAAATCATTACCGGGCCGAACATGGGCGGTAAATCCACCTACATGCGCCAAACCGCACTGATTACCCTGATGGCGTTCATGGGCAGCTTCGTGCCGGCGGATTCTGCTGAGATTGGCCCTATTGATCGCATTTTCACCCGCATTGGTGCCTCCGATGACCTGACTTCAGGACGGTCAACCTTTATGGTGGAAATGACTGAAACCGCGAACATCCTGCATCATGCCAGCGAACAATCGTTGATTCTGATGGACGAGGTCGGTCGCGGCACCTCGACTTTCGACGGCCTGGCATTAGCTTGGGCGATAGCCGAACATATGGCCACCCGCATCCAAGGGTTCTGCCTGTTCGCCACCCACTATTTCGAGCTGACCACCCTGGCCGAACAGTTCGGCAACACCGTCAATGTCCATCTGGATGCAATTGAGCATCAGGATAAAATCGTATTTCTGCATCAGGTTCAGGAAGGCCCGGCCTCGCAAAGCTACGGGCTTCAGGTCGCCGCACTGGCTGGCGTACCGCAAGCAGTGATTCACAGTGCCAAACAGCATCTGGCCAAACTGGAAAACCAGACCATCGAGACGTCTCAAACAACAGCGCTAGACCAAGTACAGTTTGATATGTTCGGTTCTGTCCAACCCGACCCGCAAGCGGAGGCGCTTAAAGAGGCTTTGCAAGCCCTCAATCCGGACGAGATGACCCCTAAAATGGCACTCGAGACCCTCTACCAACTCAAAGCGACGCTTAATTAAAAGGCCACCCAATCCATGTCAGACGCGTACATTACCGACATCACCACTGAAAACTTGAGCGAAATTCTTGGCCACTCCAGCACCCTCCCGGTGCTGATGCATTTTTGGGAACCGCTGAATGAAGCCAGTCTGCAAGCCAATACCTTGCTGGAAAAATTGGCGGAAGAATTTGCCGGTCAATTCATCCTCGCCAAAATTCATGCCGGACAACACCCGGAACTGGCGAGCCGTTCCGGAGTCAGTGAAGTGCCTTATTACAAATTAGTATTTAAAGGCGAAATCATTGCTGAGCAGGCAGGAGTGCAGAGCGAATCCGACTACCGTACTCTGCTTGAACCGCATCTTGTAAAAGACCCATCCGAACAGCTTCGCGAGCAAGCACAGTCGGCCTTTGCCAATGGCCAGTTTGATGAGGCGGTACAATTAATTGCAGAAGCGGCCAAAACCAACCCCAATAACTTCAGGGTTCACTTGGATCTGGTGCAGATGTACCTGCTCACCGGGCACCTCGACAAAGCCACCAACTTGTTCGACAAACTGCCTGAGGAAGCGCACCAATCTGCTGAAGGAAAACGCCTAAGGGGAATTTTAAGTTTTTCGAAGATTGCGGACTTTTCCGCTGATATTGAAAGCATTCAGCAAACCCTGCAACAAGACCCCAACGATCCCGATTCACTATACGGACTGGCGGCTTATTTAGCACTGCACAATCATCCGCAAAAAGCGATGCAAACCCTGCTCAAGCTGTTTCAAATAGACCGAACCTACCAGGAAGGCGCACCGCAAAAAGCCCTGATCAGTTTGTTCGACATGCTCTCCGACAGCCATCCACAACTGGTATCAGCGGGTCGCAGACAAATGCAAAGCCTGCTTTATTAAGGTGAATAACGGGTGCAGCCAACCATATAAATTCATCCAAATTTCATAGATTCGATGTAAACTTAAGCCACTCAGCATTTTTACGCTTCAATTCCATTGACACTTAACTGTAAGGAAACAGAATGAAACTCTACAACGATACAAACGCTTTCGGACTGGTCAGTCGTGCTAATCACTGGATTTCGGCTTTTCTATTCATCGGCCTCATCGCACTGGGCATCTACATGCACGAACTGCCGAAAAGCCCGGAAAAATTCGAATTGTATGACCTGCATAAATCTTTAGGCATCGGCCTGTTCGTCTTGATGATGTTGCGTTTGGTTTGGTTGAAAATCAGCCCCAATCCGGAACAAATCTCGCATAACCGCTTCGAACACATCCTTGCACACAGCGTCAAAGGCATTCTCTATCTGGCGATGATTATGATGCCGATTTCCGGCTGGATCATGTCCAATTCCGGTGGGCACGAAGTCGCCTTCTTTAATCTGTTCACCTTGCCGAACCTGGTTGGCGAAAACGAAACCGTGCATGAAATCGCAGAAGGCATTCATGGCACCATGGGGCCTTTGATGATTCTAGTGATTGCACTGCATATCGCCGGAGCCCTGAAACATCACCTGATCTATAAAGACAACACCCTGAAACGCATGCTGGGTAAAAAATAATTAAAAAGCGCTATTAAAGACTATGAATTTCAATTTAAACAACACCTTGTGTTTCGGCATTGCCGGCAACTTTGCCCACCATCTGGAACAAGCCGGAGAAAACGCCGACTTCGTCAACGTCACCACCGAATGTGAAAGTGCCCCCAAAGGTTTGTTTCCCTATTACATACCGGGTTCTCAAACCTCTCTGGGCACCTACCCATTGAGCCATGACGAAATCCACTACCCCAAGAACCTGCAAAAAGACGCCCACCTGCATCTTGAGGCCGAGGTGTGTGTATTGTTTGAAGCCAGCTACATTGATGGCCAAATCAGCGACTTGCTTCCCAAAGCGTTTGCGGCTTTCAATGACTGCTCCATCCGTAAGGAAGGTGCCAAAAAAATCAGCGAAAAGAAAAACTGGGGACCCAGCAGCAAAGGCGTATCCAAGCAATTCTTGAGCGTCAGTCGCTTTGAAGAAGGCGGGGAGATGGATGGGTTCCATATCGCCTCTTTTGTCAAACGCGACGGCCAACTGCATGCTTACGGCGAAGACAGTGCGGTGCTGACCTACAATTATTTTTACGGCAAACTCAAAACCTGGATGCTCAAACAACTCAATCAACAAAGAGATTTTGGCCCGCTTGAGGATTTGTCTGAAATCATCGCAAACGCCGGTTTCCCAAAACAGATTCTCATCAGTTTGGGGGCCACCAGCTATACCCACTTTGGTGAAAACGAATTTTTACAACCTGGAGATGAACTCGCCGTTTATGTTTACGACGCGACTCAAAACGATCTGAACAGCATCAAGCGACACGCTTCTGGAGAAAAAATTGAACTTCACAACAGTTCGGTTCTGAAACAGCAGGTACTGTAGGAAAAATCGAGTAACGGCCTACACTTTTTGATTAATCTTATGCTCAATAGAGCAGAGGCGAAACCGATGAAGCACACCGACATTGAACATGAAGTTCGCTTGTGGCTCGAACAGGTCGTAATCGGGCTTAATCTGTGCCCTTTCGCCTCCAAACCTTATCTCGACAATCAGGTACGCATCGTCATCAGCGACTGCGAAGAGCCAACCTGCCTGCTGGCGCAACTGGCGGAAGAATTGCAGTTTCTGGACAAACACGAACCGCAGCAGCTTGAGACCACCCTACTGGTGTTACCTCAGATGCTGGAGAACTTTGATGACTATAATGCCTTTCTGGATATGGCGGACGCGCTGCTGGAGCAACTTGGCTGGACCGGTTTCTATCAGATCGCCAGTTTTCACCCGTTTTACCAATTTTCCGGCACCCAGCCGGAGGACGCGGAAAACCTCACCAACCGCAGTCCTTACCCGATATTGCACATGATTCGCGAAGCCAGTATCGAAAAGGTTTTAAAACACTATCCAAATCCAAAGGCCATTCCTCAACGCAATATTGACACCGTTTGCAACCTAACAAAAACCCAAATACGGCAGTTATTCCCTCACCTTAACTCTTCTGATTGAGTGCTCTGAATCGGCCCCCCAACACCAGGCCTGCTGATTTTCAGAAGTCCTTTCAAAACCTTAACCTCAAGCTTACTTTACTCCCCCATTAAAAATAAAAACCGGAAAACAAAATGGTTTCTATTGACCTATTGATACGTATTTTTTAATATTGATCAAATAATCATGCGACATCAACCTTGAGGACAGATAGATGCCAGGTCAAATGCTCAATCAAGCCAACGCATTGAATGATCTGTCAGACCTTAACCTGCACGTTATCGAAACGGTTGCCGAAGATTTTATTCGCAAACACGGTTCTCGCAGCATACATACCGGCCAAACACGCCTGGAGAACCAGGATGAGTCGATGGAAAGTGAGTTGCGGCGCATGCTCACAAATCCGGCCATAGGCATACGTCAGGTGATTCCGGCCATTACTTTCTGGATCACTGAATTCAAACTCCAATTTGAAGATGCACTGTTCGATCTGGAACGAAAACGCCTTCTCGGCCTGCAATCCCTGGCGGATGAGCTGGAAAACCTGGTATCCGAGAAATCGGAGATACAGCTCAAACTGACCCTTTCCGAACTGCTGACCGAGCTGGATCATGAAGAACTCTATGAAGCCATTCCCGCCTTGGAAAGGCATGTGCAACCTGCTGGTTCTTCAAACCAAGCAAGACCCAAAACGCCTGCGGAAACCGTATCACGACTGAGAACCCTGCTGGAATTTTCGGCTCATGAAATAGACCTGGTTTTACACGATGGCCTATTAAAAAACGAAGCGCTCGGCTCCAAGTCAACAAAGAAATCAGATTTAGAGGAAAAAGCGCGACTTTGGCTTGAGCGGCACCGAGACGATAAGTTTGAGGTGTATATCCACGCCTACCAAGCCGAAACCATTGAGGTGCAAAAAGCAATTGACCGAATCGTCACCGTAAAACCTTCGAATTTTTCCATGCCTACCTCACACACTGAGGAAACGAATTCCAGTCTCTTAAAGAAAATGGTTCTGAAATTGTTAGGTCATTGGCGACATAACAATAGCAAAATAGCAAAATAGCAAAAAACACACCCCCTAAACCTTCACATAAAACCTTCATATAAAAACTTTATCTTTGACTTTCCATAACTGTGTTTTCTGTTGTAATCTCTAAAGGGTATTTTTCAAACTCACGACTCAATCCAATGGAATGCAAACATGGCGACACAATGGCATGAAAAACCCCCACAGCAAGCATTGTCTGAGCTTAACAGCGATTCCAACGGTTTAAGTGCCGAACAAGTCAAACAAAAACGATTGGAATACGGAAATAACCGTCTACCACAACCGGTCAAACCCAGTCTGTTAAAACGTTTTCTGCTACAGTTCCATAATATTCTCATCTATGTTCTGCTTGTTTCAGCGGGCATCACCTTTTTACTGGGACATTTGATTGACACGGCCGTCATCCTCGCCGTCGTATTGATTAATGCCATTATCGGGCTGATACAGGAAGGCAAGGCCGAACAAGCCATGGATGCCATTCGCAGTATGCTCGCCCCCCAAGCTGCGGTGATTCGTGATGGCCAAAGGCATTCAATAGCCGGCGAAGAGTTGGTACCAGGTGACATCGTCTTGCTCGAAGCCGGCGATAAGGTGCCGGCGGACTTGAGACTGCTGCAAAGCCACGGTCTGCAAATTCAAGAAGCGATCCTCACGGGCGAATCGTCCGCAATCGACAAACACATTCAAGCGGTCAAGCCGGGAGCACCACTCGGAGACCGTTTCTGTATGGCGTTCAGCGGCACCACCGTAACCAGCGGACAAGGCAAGGGGGTGGTCATCGGTACCGGTGCTCTGACGGAGATAGGGCGCATCAGCGGCCTACTTTCAAAAGTAGAAACCCTCACCACCCCCTTGGTCGAGCAGATGAATGTGTTTGCCAAATGGCTCACCGTTGTCATACTCAGCGTCGCCGTCCTCATTCTCGGATTTGGCATATTCATTCAAGAACAAAGTTTTAGCGAACTGTTCATGGCAGTGGTCGGGTTATCGGTCGCCGCCATTCCCGAAGGCTTGCCAGCGGTACTCACGATTACTCTTGCGGTGGGCGTCAAAGCGATGGCGCACCGCAACGCCATCGTCAGACGTCTGCCCGCCATCGAAACGCTGGGCTCTGTATCGGTCATCTGCACTGATAAAACCGGTACCTTGACGCGTAATGAGATGAGTGTTGCCAGTCTGTTCACGGCCGAATCGTTTTTCGAAGTCGATGCTTCCGGCTATGCGCCGATTGGCAACATCCAACAAGACGGCGAAACCATTGAGCCGCAAACTTACTCTTTGTTACAGGAAGTTGGCCGCGCCATTGCCCTTTGCAACGATGCCGAACTGCGTGAGTCCGAGACCGAATGGTCTGTGGCAGGCGATCCAATGGAAGGCGCTCTGCTGGCCTTTGCCGGTAAAACTGGCATCGACACGCACGATGAACGCACACACTGGACACGCACCGACTTGATTCCCTTTGATGCCAAACATCGTTTTATGGCCACCTTGAATCATGACCATGAAAACCACGCTTTCATCTTCCTTAAGGGTGCGCCTGAAAAACTGCTGGAATTGTGTTCAAGCCAACGGCTCGAAAATGGTGATGACTGCCCTCTCAACGCACCTTTTTGGCTTGCTCAGTCCGAGCAGCTTGCTGCACAGGGACAACGCGTATTAGCGGTTGCAGCCAAGCAGGTTGAACCGAACCATACCGTTCTTGAAAGACCCGATCTAGAAAACGGTTTGACCCTGCTCGGCATCATCGGTTTGATCGACCCCCCAAGAGAAGAGGCGATTGAAGCCGTTAGCGAATGCCATGCCGCAGGCATTCGAGTCAAAATGATTACCGGCGATCATGCCATCACCGCGTCGGCTATCGGCCGACAGATCGGCTTGCAAAATCCGGATAGCGTGCTGACAGGACTGGATCTGGACAAACTTGACGACCCGGCATTACACAAGCAAGTGCTGGAAACCGACATCTTTGCCCGCACCAGTCCGGAACACAAACTGCGATTGGTGATGGCATTGCAATCCCAGGGCATGACCGTCGCCATGACAGGTGATGGCGTCAATGATGCCCCCGCATTAAAACGAGCCGACGCCGGCATCGCCATGGGTAAAAAAGGCAGCGAAGCCGCCAAAGAGGCCGCAGAAATCGTATTGGCGGATGACAATTTCGCATCCATCGCTGCCGCCGTGCGTGAAGGTCGCACCGCATACGATAATATCAAAAAGGTCATCAGCTGGACTTTACCTACGAACTCGGGGGAAGCCGCCACCATTATTTTGGCGATTCTTCTGGGCATGTCGTTACCGATTACGCCGGTGCAAATCCTGTGGATCAACTTGATTACCGCGACCACCTTAGGCATCGCCCTGGCTTTTGAGCCGACCAACAGTCATACCATGCGGCAACCTCCTCGCCCACGCAACCAGCCACTGCTGGATAAAACCCTGGTCTGGTACATTTTTCTGGTCAGTTCGCTTTTTATTGTCGGTGTATTTGGTGTTTACAGTCATGCCATTAATATCGGCTACTCGATAGAACAGGCTCGCACTATGGCGGTCAACACTCTGGTGATCATGGAAGTGTTTCAGCTGCTTTATATCCGCAATATGAACACCACCTCATTGGATTGGAGTGCACTCAAGGCCACCAAAGAGGTGTGGATTGCGATTGCCTTGGTGTTGATCGCCCAAATTGCGATTACTTACATTCCGGCTCTACAAGCGGTATTTGAAACCCAGGCCCTGTCAGGTCAAGACCTACTGCTAATTCTAGCCGTGGGAATCATGCTGTTTGTCATTATTGAAACCGAAAAACAGCTGCGCCTGCGTTTTCTCACCAAAAAGAATTAAGACTTTATATCCTCCAAAAAAGGATATTGTAGGCGCACCAATTTGACTTGTTTGATAGGTACTTCGGTGATTTGGCAGGCCTGCTCGGAATCGGCATAAGACAGGATCTCGCCCAAAGGGTCAATCACCATGGAGCCACCGACATACATCAGCCCATTGCCGTCTTGACCGATGCGGTTGACCCCCACGACGAAACACTGGTTTTCAATCGCACGGGCTTGCAGCAAAACCTCCCAGTGGGACTGACGACTCTCAGGCCAGTTGGCGATGACAAAGACCATTTCGGCTTGCGGTACAACCTGGCGAAACAGCTCCGGAAACCTCAAGTCATAACAGATAAACACACTGCAGACGACCCCGTCCACCTCAAACAGAACCGACTCGTTTCCCGCTTGATAATGCTTTCCCTCACCCGCGAACTGGAAGGCCCGGTTCTTCACATAACAGGCCTGCTCATTTCCGTTTCGGTCAAATACCAAGGCACAATTACGCGCCTGAGTTGACGAAACCCTTTCGGCAAAACCGGCAATTATGTACACCCCGTATTGCTGGGCCAGTTCACTCAAAGTCTTGTAAACCGCACCTTGTCGGGTTTGCGATACCTGATCAACCTGCATGGAAAAGCCACAATAAAACAGTTCAGGCAAAACCACCACATCATACTGCCCCATCTCATATGATTGAAAATGCTTTCTCAATTTCAAGAGGTTTCCTTCCGCATCCTGCCAAATGCTGTCCAACTGCACGCTCAATACCTTCATACAAACCATCCCATTTCTTATAAACCCTATTAAAAAACATGATCTTAAATAACTTTTAACAAAAAACATAATAACTCACCCAGTTGGGTGATTTACGTAGCATAAATAAAGAGTATCGTTAATCAAGGCAATAAGCTTAAATAACGTAAGTCGTATCATGAGGAGCAGAACATGATCAAGTTTCACCCACAACCTTTAGCGGCCGCCCTGGCAGCCATTATGGGGGTCACCCTGTATGGCTGTAACGGCGGCAGCTCTTCCACCAGCACCGATCCAACCATCAAAACCGGTACCTTTGTCGACTCGCCGGTCAACGGTTTGACCTACACCGGCCATGTCAGCGGCACTACCGCAGATGGCGGTAAATACCGTTTCAAAGAGAATGGCATGGTCAAGTTTTCAGTTGGTGACAAAGTCATCTTAGGAAGCTTGAAAGGAAGCACCTTTAACGTCACCCCTTTGGATTTCTTTGAAGGCGCAGACGTCAACGATCCTCGAGTGGTCGCCATTCTCATCCTATTACAGTCTTTGGATGAAGACAATGATGCAGGAAATGGCATTAATATTTCCAACCGCGCGATAACCGAATTGGAACGTGCGCTTGAAGAACGAGGGTTACTGGATGGTGTCGACTTTTCCACCATGACGGTTGAAGAAGCGCGCACCTTTATTGACACCACCTTGATCCCTGCTTTGACCGACGTCGTTGCCAGTACACCTCCGACTGAAGAAGGCGATGAAGATGGCGTGGTCACCGAGGAAGAAGCGGTCGAGCACTTCACCTTCACCACCATCGGTGGCGACATCACCTTGCATAAAAACATTTCTAGAACCCCGGGCGCGGGGAGCGGTGGGCACAGCGTCACCAGCATGATGCTTCACACCTCACAATACCACGCTTCCGGTGAAGCTTCTGAAGAGACGGCATTGACACGCCCACTGCTGGTCAGTTACACCGACATCGTCACCGGTGATTTCCAGATGGGAACCGGTAGTTCGGAAATTCCGGACATCGACCACGTCGCCGATACCTTTGTCGCCCTGTCGCTGGACAAAGGCGTGAGCTGGAAACCGATCAACATCTCCAATACGGCAGATAAGAGCTCTATCCAGGTCGATTTCTGGGGAGATGGTGTTAAACATGACTACTACGGCCACTCTTTCAAACCGGCCATCAAAACCGAAGGTAACAAAGTGTTAGTTGCTTGGAACGACAAGTACTGCCCAACTGGAAATCCTTCTGAATTGGCGGATCCGGACACGGAAGACTTGTATCTGGTGAACGGTCCGCAAGGCACCATCAATTATGAAGGCATCGAAACCTACGGTGAAGACGTGGTTCCGGCGCACGAAGTGCCTTTCAGCTGTGTATGGACGGCTCGCGGTGTCTTTAATGAAGAAACCCATGAAATCGACTGGCATGCCCCTATGCAGCTAACTTCCGGACGCCGTGATTCCAACAAGATCACCATCTCATCCAGTGAAGAAGGGTTTGTGATGGCCTGGCAAGAAGATACCGAAGGCCTGCGTCCTGGTGGCGGTGCCGGTCCAGGTGAAGGTTGGAGTGGTGCTTCCACCAACCATAGAACCGATATCTGGTATAGCTATATTCCGTTAGAAGATGGAGCGGGTAATGACTATTTTGCAGCCACAGAAGAAGTTACTGACGACTCGGTTAAACCGAAGTCGCTTTACAATCTAAGCTATCCGGTACCCATTAGTGACAACGCCGTCTGTAAACAGGAAAATGTTGATTCCGGCACCAGTGCGCTTTACTGCGCTGCAATCTGTACTGACAACGGTTATCTGGTCGATGCTACCAGCAATGACGATGGCAAGTGTTATACCAGCGAGCTGGATCCGATTCGTGCCATTTACGATCCGGAAAGTACAGAGAAACAGTTGTTGAACGGCGATACTGGCGCATCCCGTCCGATTCTTGGGATTTTTGGTGACAACGTTATCTTGGGTTATGAGGAAACCAAAGGGGAAGCAGAAAGCCTACCAGGCGTTCCTAACACGGAAACATTGGACAGCATTCCGTTGGAAGCGCAAGGTAAAATCGCTTATGTGCATTCATTCAAGATGGCCGATCCAACGCCGATTTCAGCCGGGACAATCGTCAATGAACTAAGACCTAATGAAGAAGACGGCACGCCTGTTCTGGAAAACGTGCGTCGTTTGACCATGGTCAGCCAGGTGGACTCTTCTGAAGCGACAGCCGATAATCACTTATGGGGTATCCTCTACAAGTCCGGCATTGAAACCCAAGGGGCGTCATCGGACATGTATTTGCGTCTGGCCAAAGGCGGTTATTCTGTCGAAGACCTCAATACGGTTGCAGACATGCAGACAATCATGGGGGATGAGACCTGGAGTTCCCACAGCTGGAACCTGAGTTCGCGTACCGCTGATGCGGAAGAAACCGTGATTGGTACCTGGAATGCGACTAACCTGGATGATGCCACCTGGGAAAACAACTGGGAGAACACGTTCTCACCACGCGGTTTCTTGAGAGGGGACACCATCTTTATCGGTTACGAGTACACCCAGTCTTGGCGTGTCGCGTCGGTCGGTCATCTGTCCAACAACTTCAATGTCATTCGTTCGTTTGACAATGGAAGCACTTGGCAAGAACCGAAAAACATCTCCAACATTTCCAACAACATCATTACCACGCTGGATCCACGTCTGATTCCAACATCGGAACCGATTGCAGGACTGGAAACCGCTGCACCGAATACGGTCTTTGTGACCTACGGTACTGCGGAGATGGCGTCTGGATTGGAGCTTGATCTGTTCGTAACTCGCACTACCGACAATGGTGAAAACTGGGATACCGTTCCGGCAACGGTTGACGGCTCACCTACCAATGAGGCCATTGTCAAATCCGAGGCGGAAGAAAAAGAGGTGCAGAACATCGCTTCACCGGATGGCAGTACCTTGTACACCGTCTGGCTGCAAGAGCTGGATCCTGAAGAAGCCTCAGAAAGCGCCGCAGACTATCTGCTGGGCAGTGACATCTGGGGACAGCGTAAAGATTACACCGAATAAGATTCGCTAATCCGAACGTTACATTCTGGCTCCGTTTATGACGGAGCCCTTAAACTTAAAAGGCTTTTATCCTGATGGATAAAAGCCTTTTTTATTACCTGTTTCAAAGCAAACTGGATGCGTTTTAACCGCTTGCATCTTATAGCAAGATAAACAACCCACCCTTTCAAAAGAAAGCCCGGTTGTTTTCCCATCAAGGTTTGTTAACCACCTTTACTTCAACAGACAGTGTTTGGCGTAATCCGTCGCTTCATTGGCCGTCCACTCGCCTTTTGGCTTTTCCTTGAGATCCGCACACCAAGCATCACTGCCTATTTCCGCAGAACAGCCAGACAACAATACGAACCCCACCATTAACAACATTACCGACACAGACTCCAGCATAAAACACACTCCTTGCTTAAGGCGATTGATTAAAAATTCAACTTCATCTTCGCCATAATCTTAGCTGAAAAATCCCATAAAAAAACGCCCTTTCAGGCGTTTCATTAAAAAAGAATCGATATTCAATCAGCGTCTTGCAGGCGAAGCCCGTCCACTAGCACCTTGCAAGGCGCTAGAAAAACCAGTAGGCCTGTTGTTTCTCTGGAGACTGTCAACCCCACCCCAGGAGGTTCGGCTGGAACTTGCAACGCCTGTCACTCCGGCATCCGGTTGAGCCCGGGATGCTGAATCATCCTGAGCACCGGAAGCATCCCCGGTTCGTTGTTTGTCTGGCCCCTCCAGCTTGATTTTTGGTTGCGACGACAAACCAGGTGGGATTTGTGTGAACTCCCCAGCATGATAGGCCTTCAACCAATTACCCTGCATCGCCACCCGGTTAACCTGATCGGAAAACACCACATCCGGATGGGTTTTCAACCAAGTCTTGCCGGAGACTTCAGGCTCGACCAAGGTCGCCCGCCAAGCGTTTTCACGCTCTTGACTGTCATGACGATAGACCGGCAATCCACTGATGCGTACAAACTCACCCACCTTCAACTGAAGATTGTTGGCCAATCGCGTGCTTTCATCCACATACACCCTTTGCCCATTAACCTGAATCTCGGTGGCCATATCTTGGGTCTGCATGGCTTCGATCTTACCCGCCAAAGGATAATAGATATGAATGTCGGCCGTGGTGGTCTTATCCGGATCTGGATGGGTTTCCAGCCAAACCTGCTGACCGATTCGCAGATCGCTGGCTTGCAATTCTTTGGACTGATCCGGCACATTACTGTGAATACGGGTTTTCTGACCCAAGCCGATTTCAATGCCATTCACCCAAATACTGCCAAACTGCTCAATCGTGCCAATCACTCCGGTGCCGCCAAAACCTTTGGAAGTCCGGCCCGTGCCTCCGAATCCGCTGTCCAGCTGCATCGTGTGCCCAATAGACGAATCTGGTTCAACCATAGCAACCTGTTGCTCGGGCTGAGTACGTCCGGTTCCGCCAAATCCTGAATTGGAAGAGAGCAAAACGATCTGGTTTTCAGAAGATGTCTCCTGTTTTCCGGAACCGGTGGTGGTGCACGCCGACATCTGCACAAACAGCGTCAACACCAAAAGTTTGGCAATCCACATCAAAGGCTTCATTTTTCTAATCCTTGATCGGCCTGTTCACTTGCCTGATCGACTGATTCTTCAGACGTTTCACAATGGTAAAAATAAGCCCCGAAATGCATTGAGTGCTCACCGTCCTGCGCCTTCTTATCCTGATGCTGCAAGCGGCTCGCCATCTGATTGACCTCAGTCAACAAATCTAAAGAGCGTTTTCTGGCAAAGGTCTCCAGCGCTTTAACGGATTCTTGTGAAAGTGCCTCGTAATAAACCGCTCGATCCAGCATGGTTTCGGTTTCGCCAGACAGGTTATGAGTGACGACCGAGAGATGATCGCCAATGTTTTTACCTGCAAAAAACAGCTTTTCCTCAAAATCCTCTTGAGGTACATAACCGGACTCTTCCAACACCACCAATCCGTTGTCATCCATGAACACAACGCCCTGATGCAACCATTCGTCCAACAAGGATCGAGGATGCACATCCTTGGTGAGACTGCGAACCATGGTATCAAACGACACCTCGGAGCCTTCGGAATTGCGTGGCAGCGCTTTAGGCAAGCCTTTTTCACACAGATACTCAGGGTTACCCAACCACGTCGCCATTAACTGAGCGCCCAAACTGGCTTTACGCTCTTTGGCGTCGAGTTCGGAGGTTTCTTCTTGGCGGATGCGCTTGACTTCCTTGCGGTGCACACCGGTCAAGACACTGATACGGCTGTCCGTCTGTTTCTTGCCCTGCAAAGTAAATTGTTGATCGGCCACTTCCACATAGGTGGTTTTGAGCAGGTCAATCAATGCCGTGTAGGTGATTCCCTGGCGCAGCAATAAACTCACCAGAGGGCGTAGGATTTTTTTGATGGCTTTGAATAAAGCCTTCTGTTGGATTTCGGTAATGTCATTCATGGTGCCATTATAGCAAAATAAATTTGACATGGTAAATTTTTACATTTAGACTAAAGTCCAATCCTTAAGAAATGGTAATTTTTCACACAGGAGTGAATTATCATTGCTTATCATGTAGTCTAAGTCTCCTCAGAGTACAGATCCTTAACCTGTCCATCGTCAGATCGACAGGTTTTTTTTGGCCTGAATTCCGCACTGCATTTTATGCATAGGCATAAAGCGGTTGCCTTGGAATACTGCAGACCCATTAAATAAACACACAAACCAAAATGAACAGGCCTGGATTAACCAGGCCTGTTCATTTCTAGATTTGACGATTTTCAGAGCTGGCCATGCTCAATCAATGGCAGGATACGATAACTGATGGTCGCGGTAGGCATGCTGTGCTTAATATTGGCGAGTATTTGCTGGCTCAGGCTGTGATGGCATTCGATCTGCACCATGACCTTCTTTTGATACCCGGCCACCTGCTCACGAACACTTAAACGTTCCTGAGGCTGACCATAACCTTGGACGTCCACCACCGAAAAAAACAGTGGCGGCTGCTCGGCCAACAGGCAATCAACCACATCATTAACCTGGTCCGCCGGTAAAATAAGATGCAGAACCACACTCTCATCAGCGGCCTGCAAATCGGAATTGAATTGTGTTGTCATGATGGTTCCTTTTATTTCGACTGACTTGACTGCACTGGTTGATCCGCCAAGCCCAACGACTTAACACCGAACATACGGTAAATAATCGGCAATATCAGCAAAGTCAGGATAGTTGAGGTAATCAACCCCCCGATCACCACAATGGCCAATGGGCGTTGAATTTCAGAACCAGGCCCGCTCGCAAACACCAAGGGGATCAAGCCTAAAGCGGCAATACTGGCGGTCATCAACACCGGACGAAGACGGCGCATTGCCCCTTCCACAACCACTTGCTCCACCGGCATGCCCTGGGCAATCAACTGATTGAAGTAGGTCATCATCACCACCCCGTTGAGCACTGCAATCCCCAATAAAGCGATGAACCCCACCGAAGCGGGAACCGACAGATATTCGCCGGTCAGCCACAAGGCCACGATCCCGCCAATCAGTGCAAACGGAATATTGGAGAGCACCATTGTAGCTTGGGTCGCCGAACGGAAGGTACTGAAAAGTATGATGAAAATCAGGATCAATGCAATTGGCACCACAATCATAAGACGTTGAGCGGCACGCTGCTGGTTCTCAAACTCACCGCCCCACACATAATAATAACCGGGTGGCACGTCCAGTTCAGCCGCTTTAAGTTTGGCTTCCTCAACGAAGCTCACCAAATCGCGCCCGCTGACGTTAGCGACCACAACCGAAAAGCGCTTGCCTTTCTCACGTTGAATCGAAACCGGCCCGTCCACTTCCACGACCTTGACCAACTGATTCAACTGCACGCTTTGACCGTTGTCCAGTACAATGGCCTGGTTGAGAAATTCCATTTTAGACGCGCGACTGGAACCGTCAGCACGAATAATCAACGGAATTTGGCGATTGCCCTGATAGATGACCCCCGCCGGCATGCCTTCCAGGTAAGCGCGTAAACGATCTTGCAAGGCATTTACAGATACGCCCAAACGTCCGGCCTGATAGGAATCCACCTGCAACTGAACGTATTTCATACCGTCGTTCTGTGAGGTGAATACATCCTCTGCCCCGTCGATGGTCTCAACCAGCGCCGCCACTTTTTCGGCGGTTACGGTCAGTTCCTGCGGATTATCCCCGAATATTTTGATGGCAATATCACCGCGGGCACCGGTCAGCATTTCGTCAACACGCATCTGAATCGGCTGGGTGAAAGCATAGTTAATGCCTGGAAACTGAGTTTCCAGGATGTGTCGAATCTCCTCAATCAGAGCCTCTTTGCTTGCCATGCGCCACTGATCACGCGGTTTGAGTACCAAAAAGCTGTCGGTATCATTCAAACTCATCGGATCCAGACCAATCTCATCCGCCCCCAGACGCGCCACAATACGTTCGATTTCAGGAACTTGCGCTAATAAAGCCTTCTGCACCTGCTGATCCAAACGCTTGGACTCCTCCAAGGAGATGGAAGGCACCTTCTCAAGCTGCACAATCAGATCCCCTTCATCCATCTGTGGCATAAAGGTCTTGCCGACTTGGGTGTAAATAACGCCGGCAAACAGCAGGGCGACCAACGCTAGAACCATCACCAGCCGATCATGCTTCAGAGCCCATTCCAGCAAAGGACGGTAGCCGCGACTCAGATGACGCATTAACCAAGGCAATTCATGCGAAGCCTCTCCCAGCAGATAGGACGAAATCACCGGAATAATGGTCAGCGACAGAATCAAGGCGCTGCCCAATGCAAACACGATTGTCAAAGCTACCGGCACAAACAGTTTACCTTCCAGACCTTGCAGGGTCAGTAACGGCAAGAAGACGATCATGATGATGCCGATACCGGAAATCACCGGCATGGCCACTTCCTGCATGGCACGGTAAATGATATGCAATTTTGGCAAACGCCTGTGCGAGCCCTGCGCTTCTTTGGCTTGATGGGTGACAATGTTTTCAACCACCACCACGGCAGCATCCACCAACATCCCGATGGCAATCGCCAAACCACCCAGCGACATCAAGTTGGCCGACAAGCCAAACCAATTCATGAAAATAAAGGTCATCAACGCCGCCAACGGCAGCACCAAGGCGACCGTGACCGCGGCTCTGACATTGCCTAAAAACAACAGCAGCAACAAGACAACCAACACCACTGCTTCCACCAAAGCTTTGGAAACCGTAGAGATCGCTTTTTCAATCAAGTCGCCACGGTCATAGAACACATCCACACTGATGCCGTCCGGCAAAGCCGGTTTCAGCAATTCTAATTGATCGCGAACTGCCTTAATCACTTCACTGGTATTCGCGCCACGTAGACCGATCACCAATCCCTGAACCGCTTCACCCTGACCATCCTGGGTTACGGCTCCATAGCGGGTCAGCGCTTCAACACGGACGTCAGCGATGTCTTTGACATGGATGGCACGGCCTTCATAGGTGGCCACCACAATATTACCAATGTCTTCCACCCCTTCCAGATTACCGATACTGCGCACCAGTAAAGCCTCTTCTCCCTGAGTGAGACGACCGGCCCCGTCATTACGGTTATTGGCATTTAGAGCCTCGGTTAGGGCGCTAAAAGGAATTTTAAGTGCCGACATTTTGCGGCTATCCGGCACCACGGCATAGACCCTGGCCTTCCCGCCCAGAGCGTTGACGTCGGCCACACCCGGCACAGCACGCAAGGCCGGACGAATCACCCAGTCCAGCAGATCGCGTTTTTCCATATTATCAAGGGTGTCGCCCTCCACGGTAAACATGAAGATGTCACCCAATGGGGTCGTCATAGGCGCGATACCGCCGGAAATGCCTTCAGGAAGACTGACGCCCGACAAGCGTTCCGAAATCTGCTGTCTGGCCCAGTAGATGTCGGTGCCTTCAACAAAATCGATGGTGATGTCGGCAATGCCGTATTTTCCCATGGAACGCAGCATCTGCTGCCCTGGTACGCCCAGCATCTCCACTTCAATCGGCACGATAATACGTGATTCCACTTCGGAAGGCGTCATACCGGGCGCTTTCATAATGATCTTAACCTGAGTCGGAGACACATCCGGAAAAGCGTCAACCGGTGTTTTCTGGAACGCCATCCAACCAGCCGACACCAGGCCGACCGCCAATAACAGCGCCATGACTCTTTGCGCTAGAAAGAATGTCATTAAACGTGACAACATAATTACTCTTCCCCTTCGCCCGCAGACAGAACCGATAGCATGGCCACCGCTCCGCGAGTCATGACCTGCCATTGATCAAAATTGAGTACCCCAGAGGCTTGCTCAAGTGGTGTAACCACTGCCATCTGATCTGGCTGTTCGATGCGTGTCACCGCTTGCATCATCAAGCTTGCCTTCTCACCTTTTTTACGCAAAAAAATCACCGTTTGTCCGTTCACCTCAGTCACCGCCGTTTGCGGTACCTTAAAGGCGGCTTGTTGCGGCAATTCAGAAATAAACTCCAGTGAATGCAATGCACCAGAAATCAACTTTCCGTCGGTGTTTGGGAATACACAATGAATCTCAACGGATTGTGTCATGGGATCCGCCTGATGGCTGATGTAGGCGATTTCTCCTTGCGCTGAAGCCATTGGGATGCGCACTTTTTGTCCAAGCTTCAACTTTCTGGATTCGTTTATCGGTACGAACACTTCCGCCACCAACCTATCCAATTCGGCAAATTTGGCAATGGTCTGATTCGTCGTCAAACGCATGCCTTTTTTAACCGTCAAATCGAACAATTCTCCATTAGCGGGCGCTTTAATGGTCAATAAGGCCGGCTGCAAACGATTGCTTCGCTTCAACTCGTCGATGGCGGCCTCTGACATGCCCATCAGTTGAAGATCCTGCTGTTGCTGCTGAGCCTGCTGATTCAGGCTATTCATACGGCTTTCCGTCGCCTGAAGTTGTTTTTTGGAGACCACGCCTGACTGAACCAGACTGCGTGCACGTTTCAACTCCTGCTGCACCACCTTCAATTCGGACAGGGTCGTCAGATACTCTTTTTGTGACTTGAGCATATCGGAACTTAACAGCTCGATCACCGGCTCACCTTCAGACACGGAACCATGAACTCTGAATACCTGCGTAACCAAACCGTCCATTGGAGCCGTCAACATTTGCTGGTGAGGTTCTGGCAAACTCAATTTGGCCGGATAGGCATAACTTCTGACTTCCGTCGCCTTCTCCAGAGCAGAAAACTCAAACCCCATCGCCTCCTGTTGGACGGTATCCAGAGCAATGTTTTCGGCGGCGGCCAGCGGCAAGGTGCCACCAAACCATAAAGCGACACTCATCGCGGTCAACCCCAGGTTCTTTTTGAATGATTGATTCAACTGGTTCAAATACTGATTTGTTTGCATGTCCATTTCCTAAATTCACATTCTTATTTGTTCGTTTTCAATCAAGCTTCCCTAAGCCTTCAAGGGACAGGCCTGCTGAATCTTAGCTATTGCGCAATAGAAGCTGCGTGATCGATTCCCTGACCGACCCCATGCCCCAATGCTTGCCAATAAAGGGCTAAATTCTGCTGTACAAGCACCTGCTGCCGTTCGGAGTCCAGCAGCGCCTTCAACATCTGGGTTTGCACCTGAAGCAAGGTCTGTATGTTGGTTTCTCCGAGCTCATAGGCTTTTTCCGCCATGCTTAAAGCTTGTTCGGACAGGCCAACCTGTTGTCTCGCCAAGTCGGCCAATTGCTGCGATTGGAGAAGTACCTGATAGGCCTGACGGGCCTGGTTAAAGAGGTTTTGCTGAGTTTTCTGCAAACGAACTTGAGACTCACTCACGGCCAGATTCTGTTCAGCCATCTGCGCAGAATAGCGGGCTGGTTTACCGAGAGGGAAGCTCATTTCCAGCATCAGACTGGTGCGTGCGGAAGTCTGATCATCCTGCTCGGATTTGGCTCCCACAAACAGATTCGGTTTTTCTACAGACTGCGTCTCTGCAAGTTGCTTTCTAGCCTGAACCTGCTGCAGCTGGCTTTGTGCCCAAAGCACCTGAGGATGGGATTCAAGTTGGTTCTGGGCATTCGTCCAGTCTGGTGCTTGAACCTCTTGAATTTCGTGTGGCAATTGTGAAAAGCCTGTCCAGAACTGATAGTTGGCCAGTTTTTGCTGATATTGGTTTTGTGCTTCCAGACTGGATTTTTCGGCCTGTACACGCTCTTTCTGCACCAGAACCAGGTCCATTTTCGGGCTGTCTCCGGCTTTCACCAAGCTTTCAACTTTTGAAGCCAGAGCGGCGACCAGCCCAAGGTTTTGTTGACTACGCTGCCATTCGACCTCTGCCATTTTTAATTCCCAAACCAATTGCCGAGTCAAAGCCGAAGCCTGCAAATTGAGCAATTGGGGATAGTGAATGGATTGTTGTTGATACACTTCGCCGAGTTGGGCATAAGCGTTGGCTTGATCGCCAATGGCGACTGGAAAACTCACGCCGGTTTCCCAGCTTTGGAATCCGGTATCGTCGGTCAGCGCATCGCTTTCATGACGCACCATCATATTCATACCATTGGGCAACCACGATTGAGAAACCTTCTGGTGACTGGCCGCCAAAGAGGTATAGTTTGGTACCTCGAATTGTTCGGGCTGTTTGGTGATGACCGCTTGCAGAACCGCTTTAAGATCGGCCGGTGCCGAAGCGCTGTGTGTCTCTACTGAAGGCTGAGCCTGAAGCGGGCTGATATGGAGCAGCGAGAGCAACAAGCCGGTTCTAAACACATTAACCCGATAGCGATGGCGACCTTGAGAGCCAGCATTCAGGCGCTCAGCGTTTTGAGAAAGTCGTGTCAAACATTTCATATTCAATCCTTTTTGGAATCATCAAGCGATACTTTAAAAAATGAAACTGAATTGAAGCTGAAAATGGCGTTTACTCTTTTAATTCATCCCTTGGAAGTGTGTAAGGGTAAGCGAATGGTGACTTGCAAACCCGATAATGGCGGCTGATGCGTCTGAAAAGGCTGCTTTTGCGTGAAGGCGATTTGACCGTCATAAGCCTTGACGATTTCATGCACGATTGACAGCCCCAAACCGTGACCGGGCTGAGATTCATCCAAACGGATGCCGCGATTCTTCATCAAATCGATGTCTTTTTGCGCGACGCCTTGGCCGTCATCTTCAATATGGATGACCAACCAGGCCTGCTCAGTTTCAACCGAAATCCGAACCCGACTTTGACACCATTTACAGGCGTTATCCAGAAGATTGCCCAACAGTTCAAACAGATCTTCGCGATCAAAAGGTAGCGAATCTTCAATCTGACAATTCATCTCAAATTCAATGGCCTTGTCACGATACAGCTGCCGCATCGTGTTGATCAGGTCTTGCAGATCTTGTGGAAACTGAAAGGCTTGCAGTGCCACGCCGCTTCCGGCCATTCGTGCCTGGCTGAGTTCACGGTCAATCAAATTAAGAATGCGTTCCGCCTGCTCCTGCAATGCCCCCTGTAACTGAGGATGCGCCTTAATACGTTCGTCTTCAAGAAACTGATAGATCAAGTTCAGCGGAGATTTCAAAGCATGCGCCAGGTTGCCGGTTGCCATTCGCGAACGCTCCAAACGCGCATGAAGCTGGGACATCACCTGATTGAGCGTCTCCACTAATGGTGCGATTTCCTGAGGCACCTCGGCCTGAATGGCCACTTGTTTGCCCGATTGAATTTCATTCAACGCCTGTTTCACCGGATTTAGGCTATCAAACCCGCGTTTTAGAATGCGGCGCTGGGTCCACAACAAAACCAACAACCCCATCAATGAAAACAGAGCGAACAGCACATCAAACGTGCGCAAGCTATCCTGAATCGGTGAATGGTCCTCGGCCACAAATAAATACCCGTGCTCGCCATCTCTCTCAAACGGCACCCTTAAGACCAAGGTATGCGAACTGTCCGGCATATTGGTTTCATACACCGAAGCCTGATTTTCAGTGATGGGCGTATACAGGGAAAACCCCTGCAATGAAGGTGATAAAAGATTCGCTATCCGCGAAGGCGGTCTGGACTTGATCAGATAATAGTGTCCCGAGTGGGGTCTAAGATAAATCGCTTCTGCCGCGTTCTCGGACAGATGCCACTGGCCGTCTTCAAGTTTGAGATGGCGTAACAAGGTGTCCGAATCATGTTCCAGACGGGTGACAATATAACGCTCGGTCAATTCGTGGATGGTATAGGTTGTCACCCACCAGAACACCACAAACAGCCCCGCCAAAGTCAGCGTTAAGGTGTATCCGAGTTGTTTTTCAAGCGATCTCATAACGAATTCACCACAAAACGATACCCCTGTCCCCTTTGTGTCTCGATATGCTCTTTTCCGATTAACTTACGTAATCTTCGAATGTAAACCTCCAGCACATTGCTGTCACGGTCATAGTTCTGATCAACAATCTTGGCCATGATCTCCGATTTGGAAAGCAACTTGTTAGGGTGGCTCATTAAAAAACGCAGCAACCTGAATTCGGTATGGGTCAAATTGTGTTTTGAACCCTCCGAGGTTTCCACCTGTTGGGTATTTAAATCCAACCTCAGACCGTTCATGGCCATCACGTGACTCCCATCCGTTTCCGGCAAAACTCGTTTCATCAAATTCTGAATACGAGCCAGCAATTCCTCAAAATGGAAAGGTTTGCCAACGTAATCATCGGCTCCCTTTTTCAGACCCTCAACACGATCTTGCCAACCGTTACGTGCCGTCAAAATAATGACCGGCGTGTTATTTTGCTGGCTTCGCATGCTGTGTAAAACCGACAGGCCTGATTGTTTCGGCAGGCCTAAATCCAATATGATCAGATCGTAAGGATGCTCGTTTATCAAAAACAGTGCCTCTTCCCCGTCAGCGGCGCAATCCACAACAAAACCACACCGTATCAACTGCTGACTTAAACTTTCAGCCAGCAAGGCTTCATCTTCTGCAAGCAAAAGTTTCACAGCACCTCTCTTTATAAACTAATGAATTCGTATCGCCCTATTCTAAAACATTGGTCCAATAATAAAAGCGGGCTTTTCCCATTCAAGCAAATTGAAAAAGATCAAAAAAACATTTGACATGGGAAAATTTACCATATAAACTGCACCCATAGATTAAATGTAAAACTTTCACATTTAGTCGAAAGGTCCTGACCTAGGATTATTGCCAGGACATAAATTCACAACCTGCTTGACGGGTTGAACTTCTAGGAAGAAGAGGTAAAAGATGAAAAAGATTATTCTTGCAGCTTTATTAACTTTCGGTATCACTGCCACAGCTTCAGCCCACCATTTTTCGGCTAACCCTGATGCAGGCTCCAACATTCCGGATCAATCCGCACACTTAACGATGGAATTTTAAGCTCGAACCCAAACGGTTTGATTTAAGTGAAAACAAAAGGAATTTAATAATGAAAAAGATTATCTTAGCTGCTCTACTGACTTTCGGTATCACTGC
>NZ_KI519609.1:624071-835144 GCF_000483485.1 Thiomicrorhabdus chilensis DSM 12352 | reverse complement strand
CTCTACTGACTTTCGGTATCACTGCCACGGCTTCAGCCCACCACATGTCTGCCAATCCAGATGCTGGTTCGAACATTCCAGATTCGTCTCCGCACCTGTTAATGGAATTTTAAATCTGATTTAAATATCTGTTAAAGACAAAAAAGCCTGCTTTATGCAGGCTTTTTTGTATCAACAAACTCAATAGCAGACCAGCACTTTAGGCATCCAAACTCGACAAATAAGACTCGTAATCACCTCGGTAATCGAGAATACCGTCGTCACTCATGACCAAAAGGCGCGTGGCAATCGACGAGACAAACTCGCGGTCATGCGAAACAAAAACCACCGTACCCGGATAGTCTTCCAAAGCCTGGTTAAGCGACTCGATTGACTCCATATCCAAATGGTTGGTGGGTTCATCCATAATCAATACATTGGGCTTTTGCAACATCAACTTGCCGAACAACATGCGCCCTTGCTCCCCACCTGAGAGCACCTTGACGGACTTATCGATCTCTTTTTGTGAAAACAATAAACGGCCCAATACCGCACGCAACGCCTGCTCATCATCGCCTTCCTGTTTCCATTGCGCCATCCAGTCCAGTAATGTGAGATCTTCGGAAAAGTCTGCTGCATGATCCTGAGCGTAATAACCGATTTTGACGTTTTCGGACCACTTGACTTCACCCGCAGTCAAGTCGGTATCGCCGACCAAACATTTCAAAAAGGTGGTTTTACCAACCCCGTTTCCACCCAACACCGCCAAACGCTCTTCCACCTCCAGCATCATGCTGAAATCCTTAATGACGTCGTTGGCTTCGCCTTCGTTATCAGAATAGGTTTTGCTCAGGTGCTCAATCTCCAACGCCAAACGGAACAGTTTTTTGTCCTGCTCAAAACGAATAAACGGGTTCACACGGCTGGACGGTTTGACCTCATCCAACTGAATCTTGTCGATTAATTTGGCACGCGAAGTGGCCTGTTTGGCTTTTGAGGCATTGGCCGAGAAACGACTCACAAAGGTTTTGAGCTCATTGATCTGGGCTTGCTTCTTGGCATTGTCGGCCAACAGTCGCTCGCGAACCTGGGTGGCCGCAGTCATGTATTGATCGTAATTTCCCGGATAGACACGCAACTCACCGTAGTCCAGATCCGCCATATGGGTACACACACTGTTCAGAAAGTGGCGGTCGTGGGAGATGATGATCATGGTGCTTTTGCGATCGTTCAATACAGTTTCCAACCAACGAATGGTGTTGATGTCCAGGTTGTTGGTCGGCTCATCCAGCAACAGGATATCGGGATCGGCAAACAACGCTTGCGCCAACAAGACACGCAGTTTCCAACCGGGAGCCACTTCACTCATCGGGCCGTAATGCTGTTCAACCGGGATCTCCAGACCCAACAGCAACTCTCCGGCTCTGGATTCTGCGGTGTAACCGTCCATTTCTCCGAACTTGATTTCCAGATCGGCGACCAGCATGCCTTCCTCTTCGGACATTTCCGCCAGGGAATAGATGCGGTCACGCTCGCGTTTGACCTCCCAAAGCTCCGGTTGCCCCATAATGACGGTATCCACGACGCTGTACTCTTCATAAGCGAACTGATCCTGCTTAAGTTTACCCACACGCTCGTTTTCGTCAATCGAGACACTGCCCGCCGTCGGTTCCAGGTCGCCACCCAGAATCTTCATAAAGGTGGACTTACCGCAGCCGTTTGCGCCAATCAAACCGTAGCGATTGCCTTCGCCAAATTTAACGGAAATGTCTTCAAAAAGAGGTTTTTCACCAAACTGCATGGTGATATTTGCTGTTGAAATCAATGTCTTATCCTAATTTTACCGAAAAACACAGTGGACACTTCAGGTACGCGCTGGGCATAAATAAGTCTGTGATATATAAAAGATTTTTAAATTGGGGCGTATTGTGCCATAAACCCGCTTGTTATGCAGAGAAGTTCGGCCTGAGTCTGGCCAACTGCAACAAAAAAGCCCCGCACATTGAACAGGCCTGCTCAAAATGCGGGGCTTGAAAAGTGACGCGAGATCCGAGGATCAGATCATGTCACTTAGCAATGCATTCATACGTTTGATGAATTCGGCCGGCTGTTCCAACTGGTCGCCTTCAGCCAATTGAGCCTGCTCCAACAGAAACAAAGACCACTCTTTCAATTTGGCGTCGTCCGCCAGCGAGTCCAATTTCTTGACCAAGGCATGATCAGGGTTCAACTCCAACACCGGCTTCTGCTTGGGAATGCTTTGCCCCATCTGCTCCATCATACGCGCCATATGCGCCGACATATCCCCTTCGGCACTGACCACGCACGCCGGCGAATCGGTTAGTCGGTGGGTGATTTTGACGTCGGAAACCTGCTCTTCAATCGCTTTTTTAACCTTTTCCGTCAAAGCCTCACGCGCCTGTTTCTCTTCTTCAGACAAGTCTTTGTCGGCGTCGTCCTCGAACTCTTTCAGGTCAGCGGAGGTAATCGACTTAAGCGGCTTACCTTCAAACTCAGTCAAGTGTGAAACCAACCACTCGTCGATACGGTCGGACAAAAGCAACACTTCCATGTCCTTTTTGCGGAACATTTCCAGGTGCGGACTGCCTTTGGCAGCCGCATGCGTATCGGCGGTGATGTAGTAGATCGCTTCCTGACCGTCTTTCATGCGGTCAACATACTGCTCCAGCGAGACACGTTGTTCAGAGCTGGCTTCATTGGCAGTGGTGGCAAAACGCAATAGTTTGGCGATTTTGTCCTTATTGGCAAAGTCCTCGACAATCCCTTCTTTCATCACCTGACCGAACTGATCCCAGAAGGTGTTGTAATCGCTTTGATCTTCCGCCTTGGCCATTTTGGCCAACTGATCCAGCACACGCTTGACCGAGGCAGAACGAATCTTATCGACCACCTTATTGCTTTGCAGAATCTCACGCGATACGTTCAGCGGCAAATCGGCCGAATCGATCACCCCACGAATAAAGCGTAAATAAGTCGGCATCAACTGCTCGGCATCATCCATGATGAAAACGCGCTTAACGTAGAGTTTTAGCCCGTAACGACGCTCACGGTCATAGAGGTCAAACGGAGCCTGTTTGGGAATATAAAGCAATGAGGTGTATTCGAGCGTCCCCTCAACCTTGTTATGGATATGCGCCAAGGGTTCGTTAAAGTCATGCGAAATGGTCTGATAGAAGTTCTTATATTCCTCATCGCTGAGTTCCGATTTCGGTTGTGTCCAGATGGCGGTCGCTTTGTTGACCTGTTCCATCTCATCGGTCTGTTTCATCTCTTTGGCTTCTTCGTCCCACTCACTCTTGATCATCTTGATCGGGAAGTTGATGTGATCCGAATAGGTGGTCACAATCTGTTTGAGACGATTCTCATCCAGAAACTCATCCATATCCGCTTTCAAATGCAGGACAATCTCGGTTCCTTTTTGGCTTTTTTCCACCGACTCCAGGGTAAACTCACCCTCACCCTTGGACGTCCAACGAATGGCGTCGTTCCCGGGTGTGCCGGCCTTGCGGGTGGTCAGAACCACTTCATCGGCAACGATAAAAGACGAATAAAACCCGACCCCAAACTGTCCAATCAGATTGGAATCCTTGGCTTGGTCACCGGTCATGCTCTCAAGGAATTTTTTAGTTCCGGAATTGGCGATGGTTCCGATATTGGCAATCACCTCATCCCGCGTCATGCCGATACCATTGTCGGAAATGGTCACGGTACGCTTGTCCTTATCGAACATTACGCTGATTGCCAATTCCTCTTCGCCTTCACTCAAGGCATCATTTGAAACCGCTTCAAAACGCAGTTTATCCAAAGCATCCGACGCATTTGAAATCAACTCACGTAAAAAAATCTCTTTATTGGAATAAAGGGCGTGAATCATTAATTTTAAAAGTTGGTTGACTTCAGTCTGAAACGCATGGGTTTCCTGTGCACTCATGAACTCATCTCCAATGATGTTTAAGGTTGAATAAAAAATATAAAACTGGCGGATTTATGGGGACAGGCCTGCCTGTTTTCAAGGTTTATAACGCAAAAAAGCACAGAAAACTCTGTGCTTTTTCATGAGATTCAAACTCGATCAATTAAACAACGGAATTTAAAATCCTGAACTCTCTTTCTCAAGAGGCTGGTTATTGGCAACTGCTTCAAGCGCCATGTTGATATCGTCTGGCGCATTGGAAATGCTCATGAAACTGCCTTGGCCCATCATCGACAAACTCGGCCAGTTGATGGCGATTCTGAATTTACCGTTCAAAGCGATGACCTCATCATCCACAACCAAGACTTCGTATGGGAAATGCGCCGCATGGCTTTCGCTGTTAAGGTCAATTTTATCCTGAACATAGGTATCGGCGGCTTCACCGTTGGTCATCGAGACGCCGAATACGCTCATCTTTGTACCGGGAATATCGATGCGATACACTTTAGAAGCGCCTGCTTTTCCGGAAGCCAACCCGGCTTCAACACTGTTCAACGCTTCTTCATAAGAACCGAACTCGGCCAACTCATCTTCATCATCAAAGTAAGGCATCATCATTTTATAGTGATACTCACGCAACTCATCGGCACTTAAAGGTTCATCTGCACCAAACTCTTTTGTAGCTCCCAACGCCGCTTTAATAGCATTTTGTACCGGAGTGATATCGCCATTCATACGATACACATTCCACATGTAGGCAGGATTGGTATAACTGACCTGAATTTGACCATTGCGATTCACCACGGAAACGCGTTCCATGGCACCGAATCCACCATTTTTGGACTCAGCTGCCATGGCTTTCAGTGCATTATTGGTCACCACAATCACATGCGTATCGACGCTGGGTGCATAGTCACCCACCACTTCAAAGCCATTTTGCTTAAGCGCCGCTTTGGTTTTTGCGGTCACATCAATCAAAGTACCGGATTCGACACTGCCCAAAATAAAAGGCATGTGATTGGCCGCCCAGGTTGCCATAGGTGCTGACAATAACATTGCCGCCATCAAGGCTCTCGCCCAGATTGTTTTGAAATTTCTCATTCTGTATCCTCGTTAACTTTAAAATTCAGTCTTTGCTGAATGGCTCGGCTATTGTCATAAATTTTCTTTAAATATAAAACATTATTTTTTTTATGACTTAATAAGCATTTTCAAGTATGTCTTGGCATGGTCGCTTTTTCGGCAGGGATAAACTAAAAACCCCCTGAAAAGGGGGTTATAAAATCGGAAAGCGCGAAGTCTAAAACAGTTCAATCTCGTCTTCTTCTTCCGTTGCCTCGTTCTTGTTTTCCTTCATGCGTGTCAACATTCGACTGCGCATGATTTCAATCGCTTCATCGGTCGGAATATGCTGGTCGAAAATCAACTCAAACAACTCTTCCTCTTCACGCATGGTGGTGCCTTTACGAACCGTCTGCTTGAAAGCATCCCACTCTTCACGGTTTTTGACACGCATTTCATGGGACACAATCTCGGCCAATCCTGACAGTCCTTTTGAAACGTGTTCAAGACGCTGGCTCAATTTATCATAAAATTGAAAAGCGATAATCGCTTGTTGCATCTTGCTCGCCAATTCAGTCGTGTGACTTGCCAGCAGCGCGTTATAAGACTGTGCTGCCTCATTATCACTGACCAAATCAAGTATATTCTGACTGGATGCTTGAATCTCCTCAATGTGCTGGGACATAAAGGTAAAAGAATCAATCAGCGTATTGACCGAATGGTCACCTTCAGTGATGGAGAGGTCAATTTGCGCAACCGACAAGTTTAAAATTAAGATTGTTTGCTGAACCTCTTCAGCGCCCAGAGCGAACTCTTCTGTCGATGCGTTCATCCGCACTCCTCATTTTTTATTTTTTTTGTTTTCGATTCATTGATTCTATTCATACGTGGTACTTAGGCCACATTGATCTGGGGAGGAACCGCGCCCGCTTTATGGCTGGAGACGGTTTCTTTGACATCCAGAATCAAGGAGACGGTACCGTCTCCAAGAATCGTGGCTCCGGCAATCCCGTCGACCTTCATGAAATTGCTTTCCAGACTCTTAATGACAACTTGCTGCTGTCCAAGCAGGTCATCCACAAAAATCCCGGCACGTTTACCGCCATCTTCAACCACCACCAATAAACCTTCCGATAGATCTTCGCAAGCGTCGTGAATGCCGAGTTTCTTATGCAGGCGAATCACCGGGATATAGGAATCTCTGAGTTTATAGAGCTCCGCTTGGCCGGCGATTCCTTTGATCAAAGATTTATCAACCTGAATGGACTCGATAATGGACACCAATGGGAACACATAGGTTTCACTGCCTACCTTACACAGCTGACCGTCCAAGATCGCCAGGGTTAATGGCAAACGGATGGTGAAAATGCTGCCGGTGCCCAAATGGGTTTCCACTTCGACCGATCCGCCAAGGCCTTTAATATTTCGGCGTACCACGTCCATACCCACCCCGCGACCGGAAATATCACTGACCACATCGGCGGTTGAGAAGCCAGGGTGGAAGATCAAGTCAATGACTTCCGCTTCGGACAAGTTGTGATCGGCTTCAATCACACCTTTTTCAATCGCCTTGCCGGCGATTTTGTCGGCATTGATTCCGGCACCGTCATCGGTAATTTGAATCAAGATATTTCCACCTTCATGGAATGCGGCCATCTTAACCGTACCTTTTTCTGGCTTACCGGCCGCCACTCGTGCTTCAGGGCTCTCAATGCCGTGGTCAATCGAGTTTCTGACAATATGCACCAGTGGATCGGTCAGCTGTTCGAGCATGGTCTTATCCAGCTCGGTGCCCTCCCCTTCCATCACCAAATCGATCTGTTTGCCCAGCTTCTGGCTCACATCATGCACAATACGCGGCATACGGTTAAAAGCAAAACTGACCGGCAACATACGGATATTCATGACGCTTTCCTGAAGCTCGCGGGTATGCCTTTCCAGATGGGTCAAGCCTTCTTTCAGCTTATCCACCCAGTCGCCACTGGATCCCTGATCCATCTCCGCCTGTTCTCCGAACTGACTCAACATCGATTGGGTGATCACCAGCTCCCCTACCAAGTTGACCATCTGGTCGATCTTACTCAAATCGACACGAATCGAACCTTCTTGTTTGGGTGAACCGGACTTGGCAGCTTCGGCCTTATTTGCAGAGGCTTGTGGTTTAGCGGCGGGCTTGGCCGCTTGAATATCGGTAACCTTGGAAGGCTCTGATTTTGCTTCAGAATGAGCCGCTACCGCATCAGCCGCCGCATCAGAGACAGGTTCGGCCGATGCCTCAAGCTCACCTGCACTTTCAGAGAATTCGGCTGGTGGTTCAATGGTAATCTGAGCGCCATCTCCGTCAATCCATTCAAAGACTTCTTTTACTTCGTCTTCGTTGATCGATTCGCCCGACAAAATCAATTCCCACTTAAGGTACAACTCTTCCGGTTGAAAAAGGGCACTTTCCGGCAAACCACTAAGATCGGCTTTGGCGGTGAGTTTCCCCAAGGTCTCCAACTCTCGGAAAATGCGCAAGGGCTCATTCCCTGTCTGCAACAACTCCTTTTCCGGCAGGATTGTGATACGCCAATCCTGTGAACCACCGCTGGCCGCTTCAACCGACTCTGCAACAGCTTGCTGAGGAGCGGCTGAAGTCTCTTCCTCTTCCATACCAAGAATTCGTTCCAGCACCGCTTGCACTTCACCGGCTCGCTCTTCATCAATCGGCTGACGATCCTGAAGTTTAGTCAACATATCGCGCAACACATCCACCGCAGCCAGCATCGCATCTATGGCTTCTTGAGTGACATCGCGACGTCCGTCACGCATTTCGTCCAAAAGCGTTTCCAGCACATGGGTAAAACCGGCGATTTCAATAAAACCAAAGGTACCGCTTCCCCCTTTAATGGAATGCGCGGCACGGAATATTTCATTGATTTTTTCGTTGTCGGGCGTTCCAGGAGGCAATTCCAGCAGGCCTGCCTCCATTACATCCAAGCCTTCAAAGCTCTCTTCAAGATAGGTTTGGCGAAATGTTTCCATCATATCCATAGCGGGGTTCCTCAGAAAAGTTCTACATCGCCTTCAACAGGCTTAGATCCAATATTATTAATATAACGATTTTCTTGATCGGCCAACGACTGATTGTGCATCGGATTCAGTCTTCTTACACGTACCCGACCATTTAAAGGGTAATACAAAATTTTTCTCGGATAGACATCGCCAATATCCTGAGAAACGATTTTAAAACCTTCAGTGTATATATAATCAAATGCGAAACCAATATTGTACCAACCAATATTGGTCATCGAACTCATTATCCGGCCACCGCCAAAAAGCTTAAACTCCAGACGGTCCCTTTTTGCACCTTCCGACAACAAGGCATTGACTAAATTTTCCATGGCATAGTTGCCATAACGGTTGGCATCAGAGAGTTCCGTGGGGCTGCCCGAATTTTTATCGACGGGAAGCATAAAATGGTTCATTCCACCAATACCGGCAATGGGATCTCTAACACAGGCTGAGATGCAGGAACCCAACACGGTTTCAATACGTTCATTCTGTCTGGTTACATAAAACTCACCCGGCAGAATTTTTACCGTCGTAATGCCTTCGGCCGGATCAACATTTATTTGCATAACGAATAATTTAACAACCTATTCAACGTACTATTAAAAACAACCATACGCCGTAACCAAACATAGAGTTTCCCCAATGAGAAACCCAACAAATCCATTGCAATCCACTTTTCAAGATCACTTCAATGGACTATATTCGCATTGTTTTCAAGGCCTATCAAGGACTAAATGGAGGATTTTTTCGCCGCCAATCGCTTGGCTTCTTTATGCGCCTGTCGACGTTGTTGAAAAAAACGACTCAACAAAGCGCTACACTTTTCGCGCAACACCCCTGAAACCGACTCTACCTGATGATTCATTCTGGCGTGATTCAACAATTGAAAAGCCGAATCAGCCGCGCCGGTTTTCAAGTCTTCAGCCGCATACACCAGTCTCTTGACTCGGGCATGAACCATTGCCGAGGCACACATCGGGCAAGGTTCAAGCGTAACGTACAAGGTGGTGTCCACCAACCGATAGTTTTGCAAAACCTTACCGGCCTTCTGCAAAGCCATCATTTCTGCGTGCGCCGTGGGGTCATGTTTTTGAATCGGCTGATTCCAGCCCTCTGCAATCAGGCGGTTATCCAATACAACCACGGCACCAACCGGCACCTCGCCCTCTTCCTGGGAGCGAAGCGCCAATTGGTAAGCTTGTTCCATCCAGAACTCATCCTGCTCCTCTTGTGTCATCCCCTCTGGACACATCGGTTCTAGCTCTGACATACACTCCCCCAAACAAAAAAGGCTTTCAGTAAGAAAGCCTTTGTTTTAGATCCTAATTCACTCCAGTTCTGCTACCAAACGGCATAGGACTTCGAGCATTACTCCCACTCAATGGTCGCCGGCGGCTTGCTGGAGATATCGTAGGTCACGCGTGAGATTCTGGGAATTTCGTTGATAATTCGTCCAGACACATGCTCCAGGAACTCATAAGGCAGATGCGCCCAACGTGCGGTCATGAAATCGATGGTTTCAACGGCACGCAACGCCACAACATAATCATAACGTCGCGCATCGCCAACCACACCCACCGACTTCACAGGTAAAAATACAGTGAACGCTTGAGAGGTTTTTTCATACAGATCCCATTTAACCAACTCTTCGATAAAGATATGGTCGGCAAGACGCAGAATATCCGCATACTCTTTCTTCACTTCACCTAGAATGCGAACCCCGAGACCCGGCCCCGGGAAAGGATGACGATAAACCATGTCATATGGCAAACCTAAAGCCACACCCAGTTTGCGAACCTCGTCTTTGAAAAGTTCACGCAATGGTTCAATCAAAGACATTTCCATATCTTCCGGCAAACCGCCCACATTATGATGAGACTTGATGACTTTCGCTTTTCCGGTCTTAGAACCGGCCGATTCAATCACATCCGGATAAATCGTGCCTTGAGCCAGCCAATTTACCCCTTTAAGTTTCGCCGATTCCTCGTCAAACACCTCAATGAATTCGCGTCCAATGATTTTACGTTTTTTCTCGGGATCGACTTCACCAGCCAAGGCCGACATAAAACGCTCTTCAACATCCGCACGAATGACCTTTATGCCCATGTTTTCGGCAAACATGGCCATAACCTGATCACCTTCCTTATAGCGAAGCAGACCGTGATCCACAAACACACAAGTCAGCTGATCGCCGATCGCTTTATGCAATAAAGCCGCTACCACCGAGGAATCCACACCACCTGAAAGCCCCAACATAACCTGGTCCGATCCAACCTGCTCACGGATACGCGTTATGCTGTCATCGATGATATTTTGAGTTGTCCACAGCTTTTCACAGCCACATAGATCAATCACAAATCGCTCGATCATACGCATACCTTGTTTGGTATGCGTGACTTCAGGATGAAATTGAATACCGTAGAAGTTTTTCTCTTCATTGGCGATTCCGGCAATCGGACAGCTAGGCGTACTTGCCATGAGCTTAAAACCTTCTGGCAATGCATCGACACGATCACCGTGTGACATCCACACGTCCAACATGCCGTAACCCTCCGGCGTGACATGGTCTTCAATATCGGTCAACAATTTGGTATGACCGTGCGCACGAACCTGGGCATAACCATACTCATGTTCGTTGGCATTGATGACCTTACCGCCAAGCTGCTCGGCCATGGTCTGCATTCCATAACAAATACCCAGAACCGGAACATTCAAGTTAAACACGACATCAGGTGCGGCCGGCGCATCGTCTCCGGTCACGGTCTCGGGTCCGCCTGACAAGATGATTCCACGGGCACCAAAGTCCACCACATCCTGCGCATCAATATCCCATGGCTCAACTTCGCAATACACCCCGATTTCACGAATGCGACGTGCGATAAGTTGAGTATATTGGGAACCGAAGTCCAAAATAAGAATTCGATGTTCATGAATGTTTGCTTGTGTCATACAATTTCCAAAAGTTAAATAGGCCAGTACTGACAGCACTGGCCTTTAAAAGGATTATTAAACGGTCAGGTCGACGTTATACTCGATAGTTTGGCGCTTCTTTCACCATGGAGACATCATGCACATGACTTTCGGTCATACCGGCCGATGTAACGCGCACAAAAGAAGGCTTGCTATTCATGGTCGGGATATCCTTACAACCGGTATACCCCATGCTCGAACGAACCCCACCCATCAACTGGTGAATAATCGGCGCAAGCGGGCCTTTATAAGCCACTCGACCTTCAATTCCCTCAGGAACCAACTTATCCTCGGCATTGGAAGCCTGGAAATAACGGTCACTGGAACCGGAAGGTTGTGCCATGGCTCCCAAAGACCCCATACCCCGATAAGATTTATAAGCCCTACCTTGATAGTATTCGATTTCACCCGGAGACTCTTCCGTACCGGCAAACATACTGCCGATCATGCAGGATGAAGCACCTGCGACCAAGGCTTTGGCAACATCACCCGAAAAGCGCAAACCGCCATCGGCAATCAACGGAATACCGGAATCCTGCAACGCTTTAGCCACATTCGAGATAGCGGTAATCTGCGGAACCCCAACACCGGCAACAATACGGGTGGTACAAATCGATCCAGGACCAATCCCGACCTTAACACCGTCCGCACCGGCCTTGACCAAATCCAAAGCAGCCTCGGCAGTCGCAATGTTGCCACCGATGACATCGATTTCAGGGAAGTTTTGCTTCACCCATGCAACGCGATCCAAAACACCTTGCGAATGACCGTGAGCGGTGTCAACAATGATCACATCGACTCCTGCTTCCACCAGGGCCGCCACACGCTGCTCGGTTTCCGAACCGGTCCCAACCGCTGCGCCGACACGTAAACGCCCATTATCGTCTTTACAGGCATAAGGATGATCCGAAGACTTCATCATGTCCGAAACCGTAATCATCCCTTTAAGTTCGAAATTGTCGTTCACCACCAGAACACGCTCAATGCGATGTCTGTGCAGAAGATCCAATACAACATTGCGATCCTCTTTTTCTTTAACCGTCACCAAACGCTCTTTAGTGGTCATGATTTTGGAAACCGGTTGAGACATATCGGTGACAAAGCGGATGTCACGGCTCGTCACAATCCCCACCAAGTCCTTGCCGTCCATGACAGGTGCGCTGGAAACCCGGTTCATCTCGGTTTTCTTAATGACTTCAGCAACCGTATCGGTATGTTGAACAGTGACAGGATCCAGAATCACACCATGTTCGTATTTTTTAACTTTACGAACCACATGTGCCTGCTGTTCAACCGTCATGTTCTTATGAACAATACCGATGCCACCCTCTTGTGCCATTGAAATGGCCAAACGAGCTTCGGTGACCGTATCCATTGCGGCAGAAACTAATGGAATATTTAAAGAAATATTGCGCGTTAATTTAGTTTGCAACGAAACGTCTTTTGGTAATACCGTTGAGTGGGCGGGAACCAATAAAACATCATCAAAAGTTAAAGCTTCTTGTAAAATTCGCATCTTTTTTCTACCTTAATATAAAACTTATAGGCTAATCAGTTATTTTTCTAGCTTGGGCCACACCACAAAGACCATTCAAAAAAAGCAATGTTTTTCAAAAGGTTATGTGAAAAAATCGTGTTTTTTAAGCAAAAAATAACCAACTTTTCATTTATTAGGAGCCATTATAAAGATTGACACGACTGGGGTAAACTTAATAACGTATGCATCTAGACGAAAACAGTAAAAAAACTGTTCGTTATTTAGCTTTTACATACAGCCAACACCCATTACAATAATTTTGGCTTACAATTAAAGAGCTCTTTCAACTGGAGGAAAACAATAATGAAGAAAGTTTTAGTCGGTCTTGCTATCGCAGCAGCTCTAAACTTAACTGCCTGTTCAAGCATGGCAACTCAATCTAACGATTCTTATGACGCAGTCGTAGCAGACGCTACCGCAACTCATGCAGAAGCGAAATCCATGGACAATGTTTGGAAACAAAAGAAAATGAAAATGGGCTACGTCGAACACTATCTTGACTTAGCTGCAAAAGCAAAAGCAAAAGGTGATGACGCCGCTGCACTGAAATGGGCTAAAGAAGCTCAAAAATCTGCACACGCTGAAGTTGCACAAATGAAAGAAAACGAAAACCTTAAGGCTGCTTGGGAAAAATAAGCGCCATTTAAAGTTTACGATTTAAAAACCGGCTTTTCGCCGGTTTTTTTATGAACATCAAAATATCAAAAAGACCACCCATTCCTTCATCCTCGTCACGCGACCACCCCATCACGGCTAATTAAAATAATCCCGATCACTGAACGAGCTGACCCATTCGGGTTTAAACAGAACAAAAGCCATCATCAACATGCCATTCACAAAACCTTCCGGCATGGCCAATAACGGGATATACGGAATGAAACTTTGTTTAAGGGTTTCGTAACTTTGGATTTCGGCTGCATACATCACTAGAGCTGCCATGCCCAACGAGACCACCACTCCGACTGCCGCTGATAAAAATGCATTGAAAAACACAAACACAAAAATATTACGATCCAATACATTAAATGCCCAACGCGCCATCCACCAGGTGATAAAAACCGGTATCGCTCCCATCAAAAGTGCATTGACACCAAAGCCCAAAAAACCCAAACCGGACTGCAGGGTCACGCCAATCAGGGCAAGGCTCATCGCCAAAATGGCGAACTGCGGCCCAAACATCAACGTCACAGTGGTCATCAATAAAAAGTGAAAGGTAACGCCATCCCCCAAACTAGCGGCAAACTGCCAAGTCAAAAACACAATCAATGAGGCCGCCAAAATGACATGTTGCGCCCCCTTGTCATTTTGAATTTTATACCAGGGTGCCGTCCGAACCGCCCAAATCAACAGGCCTGCCAAAATCAACAGACTGCCAACCATCCAGGACAAACTTAACCCTTCTGCAAACAAATTCATCTCAACCCCACAAGCAAATCACAGACAAAAAACATCCCAACCACATGAAAGTGTACAATATTGCCATCCATTATAAATGACAGAGTCCCATGAACCGATTCAAAATTCTATTTGCCCTTGGTTATGATTTCATTTTGTTATGTGCCGTCTGGTTTATGGCTGCCCTACCTTATGTGCTTTGGCAAGGAGAAACACTGCAAAACCGGCCCGCTGCAAGCTTGGGATTTCAGCTTTATCTATTGGCAATCACCTATTTCTATCTCACCTATTTCTGGACTCAATCGGGACAAACTCCAGGGCTACGCACCTGGAAACTCAAGCTCGTACGTGAGGACGGCTATCTGCTCACTCGCCACAATGCCAACTTGCGTTTCCTGTGGACGGTACTGTTTTGTCTGATCGGCTGGATCACGCTTTTTACCAGCCGCAAACAACAATCTTTGCAGGATATCCTCTCTAAGACTAAAATAGTGCCCACTTACGAACAATAAGTTCCAATTTGAGGCTCTAAAGCCCCACCAGCAACAGGACATTTCATGGCAACCGTTATCATCCACACCAATACACTCAACTTCGAGCAAAGCAAAACACTTGAACGTAAACTGGGCAAACTGACCCTGATCAACAACCATTTCCGCGCCACTCCGGACGTGACGCCTGAAAAAAGCCAACTTACGGAACTCAGCCAAACCCTGCAGCTGGACATCAATCTCATTCCTGAAAACTTTGATGCCGCGTCGGTACGACTGCTCATCAGCGACATGGACTCCACCCTGATCAATATCGAGTGTGTGGATGAGATTGCCGACTTTATCAACGTCAAACCTCAAGTTGCGGCCATCACCGAAGCCGCCATGCGTGGTGAACTGAATTTCGAAGAATCTCTGATTGAACGTGTCTCTCTGTTAAAAGGACTGGAAACGTCCGCTTTACAACATGTCTATGACAACCGCCTAGGACTGAACCCCGGCGCGGAAACTTGGATCGACGGTTTGAAACAAAATGAGGTCAAATTTGCTTTGGTGTCAGGCGGCTTCACTTTCTTCACCCAAAAACTGCAAGAACGACTGGGAATCGATTTCACCCGCGCCAATGTTTTATCTATTGAGCATGAACAATTAACCGGTAGCTTGGAAGGTGCGATTGTGGGTCCGCAAGCCAAAGCCGACTTCCTAATTGAACTGTGTGAGCAGATGGAAATCCTGATGAGCCAAACCATCGCTGTGGGCGATGGTGCCAACGATCTGATGATGATGCAGGAAGCGGGGTTAAGTGTCGCCTATCACGCCAAACCAGCCGTTCAGGAACAGGCCGACACCGCCCTAAACTATCGCGGACTGGATGCCATCCTCGACTTTATCGACTAATCATACTCAGTTGACAGGCCTGCCCGTTTTCAGGCTTCAAAAACAAAAAAACCGGAAGAGGGCTCGACCCTTCCGGTTTTTTATTACCCACTGAATTCAAATGGGGTTAAAACATGTTTCTTTCCACTTCGGCGATGGCAACCACGATAAACTTACCGATGGTACTTTCATAACCCGACCATTTGCTGGCTTCATTCTGCATAAAGGGTTCGGCCATGATCTTAGGTTTCATCTCAAAGTCCGACAAACCTTCATCATAGTACTCAGTCACACGGCTGTAGATGGTATCCATAAATTCCTTGCCGTCCTTGATCAACTGAACGTCCTCATGCTTGCCGTGCATCGGAATGAAAACATCCAACGGCATTTTGGAAATCGTATCCAGAGCCTTGATGCTGCCGACAAATGAACCATCTTCCATATTGGCGATACGACGCATGACCATATCCCCCATGTACATGGTTTTCTCTTCTACCACTTCCACCGCGATATCCGATTCGGTATGCACTTTACCAAAATGGTGAATCTTCAAGGTCGTATCACCCAGCTTGATCTCTTCTCCCCCATTCAACGGCTTGTCTGGCGGAGTAATCACAGTTCCAGTGATTTTGTTGTTGGTCTGCGACTGCATGAAATCGAACCAAAACTGGTCTTGTCCAGCCTTCAGCACTTTAGGCATGGTTGGGTGCGAATAAATTTCAACATTCGGGTTGGCCGCCACAAACGCATGATTGCCCAACCAGTGGTCGCCATGATAGTGCGTGTTGATCACCTTGATGACCGGTTTATCGGTGACTTTTTTGATTTGACGCAATACCATCTCACCGATTTGCACCGAACTTCCGGTATCCACAACCACAACCCCTTCGGAAGTCACGATAAAGCCTGGGTTACTGAACATACCGAAGTTATCCGGCGTTGGGTGCGGCCCCATGGCAGGAATATAGTAACAACGACTGTTGACCTTAACGGCCTCAACATCTGGCACATCCGGGCCCCTGAATTCCATAGAATCGTTTGCATAAAGTGGGCTCAGTGCAGAAGCTCCAACCAAACCTGCGGTCAAACCAAAAGCGGATTTCAGTAATTCTCTACGTTTCATCATAGACGTGACTCCTAAATGTCTAGGGTTTAAATATTTTTAGCGCTCTAATATACCTATGACCCTGTTAAATCGCAATAAGTAGATTCCCAACCATTATCATCCCAGTAATATCTCAAATATTTTCGGCATTTAGATCATTTGCCAAAAATGGTATTATGAGCGCCTAACGAAATAACCGAGGAAATCAGTGTGGAATTCACCCCGCCAAAACAGACCATCGAAGAAGTGCAAGCGGATCTGATTAAACGTTTCACCCATTTCGCCAATCCGAAAGACCGCTACAAGTACCTGATTGACATGGGTAAACAACTGCAGCAGCTGGATGATAGCTTTCAAACAGAAGAGAACCGCATCCATGGATGCCAATCTCAAGTCTGGATCCATATTGAAGAACACGATGGCCGCCTATACATGCAGGCCAAAAGCGATGCCGCCATCGTATCCGGTCTCATCGCTCTATTGCTCCGAGTCTACAATGGCCGCACTCCACAAGAAGTGGCGAATGCTCCTTTGGAATTTTTAGGGAAAATTGGCTTGCTGCAACAGCTCAGCCCAAACCGCTCTACCGGACTCTATCACATGATCAAACGCATCCAGTCGGAAGGGCAAAAACGCCTAGCTGAGTAAGCTTCTGCAACCCATCTCCTCGAACGGCCAATTGCTGGCCGTTGTCGCCCATTCAGGCATTTTCTGACGACATTGATATTTCTATATACCTTCTCAGTTATTTTCGTTGTATGCTTATCTCTACACAAAAACATAACATCATCATGAGCGTTTATTAAGGAGAGAGAAACGAATGTCTTATTTGAAGAATTTCCCCAATCAAGAGGGGTATTTTGGTGATTTTGGTGGGGCTTTTTTACCCCCTGAACTGATTCCGCATTTCGAAGAAATCAACCAGGCCTATCTTGAATTGGGCCGGTCCGCCGATTTCTTAAACGAACTCAAGTACATTCGCAAACACTACCAAGGCCGCCCAACGCCGGTTTATTACGCCCACAACCTGAGTAAAAAGTTTGGCGCTCACATCTACTTAAAACGTGAAGACCTGAATCATTCCGGTGCGCATAAACTCAACCACTGCATGGCAGAGGCCCTGTTGGCGAAACACATGGGGAAAACCAAACTCATCGCCGAAACCGGTGCCGGACAGCACGGCGTAGCACTGGCAACCGCCGCCGCCTATTTTGGATTGGAGTGTGAAATACACATGGGTGAAATCGACATCGCCAAGGAAGCGCCCAATGTCACCCGTATGAAACTGATGGGGGCCAATGTCGTGCCGGTTTCTTTCGGCGGGCGCAGCCTAAAAGAAGCGGTCGACTCGGCTTTCCAATCCTATGTTCCCCAAGCGGATACCGCGCTGTTCGCGATTGGTTCGGTCGTCGGCCCGCACCCTTTCCCGCAAATGGTGCGCAACTTCCAGTCAGTAGTTGGCCATGAAGCGCGCGAACAATTCCTGGAAATGACCGGAGAACTGCCGGATCAAGTCGGTGCCTGTGTCGGCGGAGGCTCCAATGCAATGGGCATGTTTGCAGGTTTCATTGACGATGAAGGCGTTGGCTTGAACGGCGTTGAACCATTGGGACGCGGCACCGAACTCGGTGAGCACTCTGCCACCATGACCTATGGAAAACCCGGCATGATCCATGGCTTCAAATGCCTGCTGTTAGAAGATGCAGAGGGCAACCCGGCACCGGTTCACTCCATCGCATCCGGTTTGGATTATCCGGGTGTCGGGCCTGAACACTCCTACTTAAAAACCATCGGCAAGGTCAATTACCATGCAGTTACCGATGACGAGACACTGGATGCGTTTTATCAGCTGTGCCGTTTGGAAGGCATCATTCCCGCCCTGGAGAGTTCCCACGCTGTCGCCTGGGCGATGAAACACGCTCAAGCCAACCCCGGATCGACGATTCTCATCAATCTGTCTGGACGCGGAGACAAAGACATCGATTATGTGGTCGACAACTTCGGCACCGGTCAATAAGTGAAAGCCTTAACAATCTAAGCACAAACGTTTGTTGCGGACATAAAAAAGCCCCGAATATCGGGGCTTTTTTTGTCTCTGTCAGAAGCGGTTAGGCAATCTGCAACTCCGCTTGCGGTGTCGCTTTCAAGGCCGCAATTCGATCCGCCAATGGAGGATGAGATGAGAAAGCCGCACCAAACTTGCTCTTGAAGTCGGAGATACCAAACGCTGCCATCTGATCCGGCAATTGACCCGGAGTCATGGTTTGCAAACGCTCTAGAGCGGCAATCATGTTCTCTTTACCGGCCAGGTAAGCACCGCCGTTATCCGCATGAAACTCACGTTTACGCGAGAACCACATGGTGATCATGCTCGCCAAGATACCAAACAGGATTTCGAAAATGAATGACGCCACAAAATAACCGATGCCGTGACCTTCTTCATTCTTAAGAATCACACGATCCACAAAGTGGCCGGCGATACGTGCGAAGAAGATAACAAAGGTGTTCACAATACCTTGTAACAACGCCATGGTTACCATGTCACCATTGGCAACGTGCGCCACCTCATGCCCGAGTACCGCTTCCACTTCGTTCTGGCGCATATTGCGCAACAGCCCGGTTGATACGGCAACCAAAGCCTTGTTTTTAGACATACCGGTGGCGAATGCGTTCGGCTCCGGAGAGTGGTAGATTGCCACTTCCGGCATACCAATGCCGGCTTTTTGGGCTTGGCGCTGAACCGTTTCCAACAACCAAGCTTCGTCAGCGTTACGCGCTACGGTGATCACTTCGGCACCCACAGACTTTTTCGCCATCCACTTGGACATCGCCAAAGAGATGAAAGAACCGGCAAAACCGATCACCATCGCAAAAGTGAACAGGCCGGCATAATCCAAACTACGGCCGTCAGCCTGCAGCGAGGTGACATTCACACCCATTGCATTCAAGATCATCAGCACAATCGAAATGACGGCGATGATGGCAATGTTCGTCAAAATAAATAAACCAATACGCTTCATTATTTTCTCCTTATGAAGGTGATTGTGATTTGGTTACCGCTCGTCATAACGACTATAACGAGCAAACGTTATGATTAAATCGGCATATCCTAACTATAAGGTTTTTTTATAACCTTTCAAGTGTTAGAGGCACGATTTTCCAACTATTTTCAACAGACCTGTCTATCATCGACTCCAGTCTTATAGACAGGCCTGCCGGTTTTGGTTAATCGCTTAACTTGGCCTTCAATATCTGGTTAACTTGCCCCGGATTCGCTTGCCCACCGGAGGCTTTCATGATCTGTCCGACAAAATAGCCCAACATCTTCTCCTGCCCGCCCTTGTAGGCTTCGACCTGAGACGGGTTGTTGGCCAAGACTTCATCCACCAAGGCCTCAATCGCGCCACTGTCGGTAATCTGTTTCAAGCCTTTGCTTTCGATGATCTCATCTGCCGACCCTTCGCCATTCCACATCGCATCAAACACCTGCTTGGCGATTTTTCCGGAAATGGTGTTGTCGATAATGCGATTCAACATACCGGCCATCTTATCGGCATCAATCGGCGATTGCTTCACAGTCAATCCACCCTTGTTCAAGGCACCGGAGAATCCGGAAGTCATCCAGTTGGCGCATAATTTGATATCCTTGGCAGCGGTTTTCTCCACCACCGATTCAAAAAATTCCGCCATGTCTCGCGACCCAGTCAACACGCCAGCGTCGTAATCACTTAAACCAAAGTCGGCCACATAACGTGCACGCTTGGCATCCGGCAGTTCCGGCATGGAAGCGTTGATCTGCTCAATGGTCTCTTCGGTAATCACCACCGGCAACAGATCCGGACAAGGGAAATAACGATAGTCGTTGGCTTCTTCTTTGGTACGCATCGAGCGCGTCACATCATTCTCGGAATCGTACAAACGGGTTTCCTGAACCACCTTGCCGCCGCTTTCCAGCAGTTCGATCTGGCGTTCGATCTCAAATTCGATCGCTTTCTCGATGAAACGGAAGGAGTTGATGTTTTTCAACTCGGCACGCGTCCCCAACGGCTCTCCGGGACGGCGTACCGACACGTTCGAATCCACACGGAAAGACCCTTCCTGCATATTCCCGTCACAAATCCCCAGATACTGCACCAGTTCATGCATTTTACGCGCATAGGCCACCGCTTCTTTGGCCGAAGACAAATCCGGATCGGAAACGATTTCCAGCAACGGCGTTCCGGCACGGTTCAAATCGATGCCGGTCTGTCCGGCTACCGCACCGTGGATCGACTTACCGGCATCCTCTTCCAAGTGCGCGCGAGTTACGCCAATGGTCTTTTTAACCCCATCGACCTCGATCTCCAACTTTCCCTTGCCGACAATCGGATAATTAAACTGCGAGGTCTGATAACCTTTCGGCAAATCCGGATAAAAATAGTTTTTACGGTCAAACACCGATTTGCGGCCGATTTCTGCATCCAACGCCAATCCCAACATGACCGACTTGCCGATGACGGCTTCGTTCAACACCGGCAACATCCCCGGCATCCCCACGTCAATCGGACAGGCCTGAGTATTTGGCTGCGCACCATAAGCGATCGAAGCCCCCGAAAAAATTTTGGTGTTTGTAGTCAACTGTGCGTGAATTTCCAAACCAATAACGACTTCCCAACTCATATTGTAAACTCCCCCTGCCTTATTGATATTGTGCCGGCATGCGAGTATGCCAGTCGGTCACTTGTTGATATTGATGCGCAACATTCAACAATTTGGTTTCACTAAAATATGGACCCACAATGTGGAGCCCTACAGGACGGTCGTTTACAAAACCGGCCGGAACCGAAATTCCAGGCAGGCCTGCTAGGTTTACCGGAATGGTATATAAATCCGCCAGATACATGCTGGTCGGATCATCGGTTTTTTCACCGATATTAAACGCGGGGGTCGGAGCCACCGGCCCCATGATCACATCACACGATTCAAACGCTTTGGTGAAGTCGTCACGTACCATACGGCGTAACTTCTGTGCTTTGAGATAATAGGCATCGTAATAACCGGCGGAAAGCGCATAGGCCCCCACCATGATACGGCGCTTAACCTCGGCACCCAACCCTTCTGAACGGGAACGTTTATACAGGTCTTCCAGGTCTTTTGGATTTTCGCAACGGTAACCGAAACGCACCCCGTCGAAACGAGACAGGTTCGACGAAGCCTCAGCCGGTGCCAACACATAATAGGAAGGCACAGCCAAATCCTTGTTCGGCAGGTGGACTTCCACCACTTCGGCACCCAACTTTTCGACTTCGGCAATCGCGTCACGAACCACCGCCTCCACATCCGCATCAAGACCTTCGCCGAAATACTCGGCCGGAACACCGACCTTGAGCCCTTTCAGAGACTGTCCCAACTCGGCCGCATAGTCCACCGCTTCACGCTGCAAAGAGGTCGAATCACGTTCGTCAAAACCGGCCATGGCATTCAACAACCAGGCGGAATCTTGAGCCGAACGTGTCATGGGGCCGGCCTGATCGAAACTCGACGCATAAGCGACGATTCCAAAACGCGAAACCGAACCGTAAGTCGGTTTGATTCCGGTAATGCCGCAGAAAGAAGCCGGCTGGCGAATCGAACCACCGGTATCGGTACCGGTCGCCATCGGGGCCAGACCGGCCGCGATTACCGCCGCCGCACCGCCTGAAGAGCCGCCCGGAACCGCTTGATGGTTCCACGGGTTTTTAGTCGGGCCGTAATAACTGCTCTCCGACGAAGAGCCCATGGCAAACTCATCCATATTGGTTTTACCCAGAATCGGCATGCCGACCTTTTTCAACTGGGAAACCACATGGGCGTCATAAGGAGCGATGAAGTTATCCAGCATTTTGGAGCTGCAGGAAGTCTTCACACCATCGGTACAAAAGATGTCTTTGTGCGCGACCGGAATCCCGGTCAACAGATCCGCTTCGCCGGAAGCCAACTTTTTGTCGGCCTGTTCGGCCATCATCATCGCCAATTCAGGCGTAACGCTCACATACGCATTGAGTTCAGTGTCGTATTTTGAAATACGATCCAGGTAATGTTGTGTCAGCTGCACACTGGTGATTTCACCCGCATGCAACTTCTCACTCATCTGTTTAATGGTTAAGTTATGCATTTTAATTATTCACTCACTCAATGACTTGTGGCACTAAATACAATCCGGCCTCGGCGGAAGGCGCGATCTCCTGAAGCTTCTCGTGCTGATCCTGTTCGGTCACCACATCCGCTCGCAGACGCTGCACCTGATCCAATGGATGCGCCATCGGCTCCACTCCGTCAGTATCGGCTGCTTCCATTTGCGAAAACAGATCTAAAATATTTGAAAGTTTCGCCGCTACCTGGTCTACTTCATTCTCTTCAACCGCGATAGCCGATAAGCGAGAAATATACTCCACTTCGGTTTTTCCTAAAGACACGCCTTTCTCCCAATCGAATTCCAAAGGTTTGACTTCAGCGGACTCTAGCGCTAAAGCCTAAAAATTCATCATTAAAATTTAGCCCAATAAAATACCACATTTTAGGCATCCACTAAAGCTAAATAGGCTTAACCCCACCCTTTTTAAAAGATGTGACACGAACCTTAAACGTAAAATTCACACTTATTTCAACCAAGCCTCATTCCAGCAAAATGGGTTTGTGTGGATATCAATAATTTTTAACACCGCTACCCTTTTTTTCTCACCTCAAACCAAAGAGTTGGTATAGAATAACTGGATTATTTTTTACCGTTTTTTAAGGACTCGACTACATGTTTCGAAAATTAATGGGACTTTTTTCCAACGACCTATCCATCGACTTAGGAACTGCCAACACGCTGATCTATGTTCGCGGCAAAGGCATGGTGTTAAACGAGCCTTCTGTGGTATCCATCCGCAATAACCGCCGTGGCTCAAACAGCCGCTCGATTGTAGCGGTCGGTGAGAACGCCAAGCTCATGCTGGGTAAAGAAAACCAGGACATCCAAACCGTTCGTCCGATGAAGGACGGAGTCATTGCGGACTTTGAAGTGACCGAAAAAATGCTACAAGCTTTCATCCGCAAGGTACATGAGGCCAAATTCTTTCAACCCAGCCCTCGCGTTCTGGTTTGCGTTCCTTGTGGTTCCACCCAGGTAGAACGTCGTGCGATTCGCGAATCGGCTGCAGGTGCGGGTGCCCGTGAAGTCTACTTGATTGAAGAACCGATGGCCGCCGCTATCGGTGCCGGCATGCCGGTCAGTGAACCGACCGGTTCCATGGTAGTGGATATTGGTGGCGGTACGACCGAAGTGGCCACTCTGTCTCTAAACGGCATCGTCTGGTCTGACTCGGTAAAAGTGGGTGGGGATCGTTTTGACGACGCCATCATCAAATATGTGCGCCGCAACTACGGCATGGTCATTGGTGAAAGTACTGCGGAAAAAATCAAGAAAACCATTGGTACCGCTTATCATGAGGTGGAGCCCGATACTATGGAAGTGCACGGCAGCAATATTGCCGAGGCGGTTCCGCGTCGTTTCACCCTGAACAGCAACGAGGTTCTGGAAGCGCTTCAGGAACCGCTTTCAGCGATTGTCAGCGCAGTCCGTACCGCGCTTGAGAACACCCCTCCGGAACTGGGTGCGGACATCGCAGAACATGGTATCGTCCTGACAGGTGGCGGAGCTTTATTGCGCAATCTAAGCACTTTATTGTCCGAAGAAACCGGCATTCCGGTCATTATCGCCGACGACCCGCTGACCTGCGTGGCCCGTGGCGGCGGACGTGCCCTAGAGTTAATGGATGAAAAAGGCTTGGATCTGTTTTCATTCGAATAAGCAAACCCACTTCCGGTTCATAAAACCATTCCCAGCATGGACCGGAGAAAACACGACTTGGAGAGTAAGTCATCAACCTCAGCGCATCCTCACCACAACAAGAAGGCGTGCAGTTTGTCATTGCATTCATTCTAGCGATTGCGTTAATGGCGGCTGATCATTACGGCAAGCTGATGGGCAGCTTCCGAAGTGTATTGCTGACCACCTTAAATCCGATTGAACAGGCGGCCACTTTTCCAAAACAGGTCTATGACTTGGTCACCACCGATTTCACCTCGATGGATGAACTCAAACTCACCAATCAAAAACTCAAAACCGAAATCTTGTTGTTAAAGGCAAAAGTGCAACAGTTCAACAACATGGAACTCGAGATCGCACGACTCGAAGGCCTGCTGGGCACAACCGGAAAAATGGACAATCAAAGTGTACAGATTGCCACAGTCACTTTCTTCAGCAGTAATCCACTCTCGCAATTCATCACCTTAAACAAAGGAAATCTCGACAAGGTCGCGGAGCAACAAGTAGTCATTGATGAGCAGGGAATCATGGGGCAAATCATCAACACCACCCCCACCACCTCTCGCGTACTCCTGATTACCGACCCCGACCATCAGATTCCGGTGCGCATCCAACGCACCGGACAAAGAGGCATCTTAACCGGAACCGGCCATGACTCGGTTACCTTGTTATTCATCCCCAAAAACAGCTCAGTGCAAGTAGGCGACCTGATCGAAAGTTCCGGTTTGGGTAAAGTATTTCCATCGGGCTATCCGGTCGCCAGAATCAGCAAAATCAAAGAGCTTGAAGAAGACCCTTATCTGGAAATCACCGCCACCCCAGTCGCCAACTCACGTCAGGCGCACAAGGTCTTGATCCTCACTCAAAAACCGAAGGTCAATCCAAATGACTGACCGTTTTCTGAATCTAGAACTTGCCCAAGCGCGCTGGCTGGTACTGTTGACACTTCTATTGGGGTTGATTCTGGACACCATGATGAGTCTCCAGGATGCCCAGTTGTTGGCTCCTCCCATGACACTTCTGTTTTTAATGTACTGGAGCGCACAGTTTTTAAAAAACACTCACCTGATTGCGGCCTTCATTCTCGGTTTGCTGTTGGATGCGCTCTACCAAACCATACTCGGCACCCATGCATTAATCTTCATCACCATCACCTTCATTATGCTGCGTTACCGTTTACTGTTCCGTTCTCACTCGGTGCTTCAGCAAGCGCTCGTAATGGTGTTTTACCTATTCGTTTACCAATTCCTGTCGTATCTTCTCTATGCGCCGGTTCTTGACCAACAACAGTCCATACGTTTCTGGCTCATGCCATTCACCGGATTAATTATCTGGCCAATTTTGGCGCTCAGCCTCAGGTGGTTGACCCAAAAACTTTATACCCATTAGGCGAGCATCATGAATGAACACTTAGAGTTCAACAGTGACGCAGAAGCTCAGGCAGAAAAAAATCTGTTCCGCAATCGTCTGATTTTCGCTTTCCTGTTTGTGCTGTCTCTCTTTACGGTTTTGATTGGGCGCATGGCCTACCTGCAATGGATCGACTTTGAGCGTTATCACCTGCTTGCGGAAGACAACCGAATCTCGGTGGAAACCCTATCACCTACCCGAGGAAAAATCTATGACCGCAACCGACTGTTATTAGCGGACAACCAGCCGGTTTTCACCCTGAAACTGACCCGGGAAAAAATTGAGGACCTAGCCGAAATCGAACAACATTTGGCTAAGCTTCTTCCTAATTTCTCAGAGTCGCAACGCAGCAAATTCTTTGATAAGTTACGCAAAACCAGCCGTTCAAAAACGCTATTACTGCCCTACAGCCTAAGTGAATCCGAGGCGGCCGAATTTGCCGTGCAAAGCCACAAGATGCCAGGCGTGGTTTTAACCGCCAGGCTTAAACGAACCTACCCGTTCGGGGCAAGCGGGGTCCATGCCATTGGCTATGTCGGGCGCATTAACACCAAGGAGATGAGCGGACTGGACGAACGCAGTTACCGAGGCACCGATGTCATCGGAAAGCTGGGAATCGAACGTTACTATGAGGACAAGCTGCATGGCGAGCCCGGCATTCAGCAAGTCGAAACCAATGCACGCGGTCGCGTATTACGTAAACTGGAAACCATTCCGGCTGTTCCCGGAAAAGACATCCAGCTGACACTCGACATCAAACTCCAACAGTACGCCGAATCCCTGTTTACCAAGCACAAACGTGGCTCCATCATTGCCATTGATCCCAGAAACGGCGAAATTCTAACGTACGTCAGCATGCCGACGTTTGACCCCAACCTGTTTGTTGACGGGATTGACCAGAAATCCTACAGTGGCCTGCTTAATAATCCGCACAAACCTTTCATCAATCGCGGCATCAACGGCAAATACCCTCCCGGCTCGACCATCAAGCCTTTTGTCGCTTTGGGTGCGATTGAAAAAGACTACATCTCCCCAACCAAAAAAATATTTGACCCCGGTTATTTCGAATACAAAGGGCATCGCTACCGTGACTGGAAACGCTACGGTCATGGATTGGTCGACATGAGCGATGCGATTGTCCAATCCTGCGACACCTATTTCTATGAACTCAGTCTGGATATGGGGATAGACGCTATTCATGATGCCATGGCACCATTCGGTTTCGGAGCCGTGACCGGCGTGGACATACCGGGCGAATCCAAAGGCATCCTGCCCTCACAAAAATGGAAACGTGAGACCAAAGGCCTGCCCTGGTATCGCGGAGAAACCATCATCAGCTCGATTGGTCAAGGCTACAACCTCACAACCCCCATGCAGCTGGCCAAAGCCACTGCGATTCTAGCCAACGGCGGAAAAATCATACAGCCTCACCTGTTAAGAGGTCAGGAACTGGCCTCTCCGCAGCAGATCGAGATTAAAGACATCAAAAACTGGGAGCGTGTCATTAAAGCCATGCGCGATGTCATGCATGGTGCCAAAGGAACCGCACGCCGTCACGGCGCAGGCCTGCCCTTCGAAGTGGCCGGAAAAACCGGTACCGCTCAGGTTTTCAGTTTGAACGAAGCCGATTATGAAGCCGAAAACCTGGATAAATCCCTGCATGATCACGCATTGTTTATCGGTTTTGCCCCAGTGAAAAATCCAAAAATCGCCGTCGCGGTCATCGTCGAAAACGGCGGTAGCGGCAGTGGTACCGCCGCGCCCATGGCCGTCAACGTCATAAAAGAATATTTAAAGACCAACCCTTAAGAGAACGCGTTTACATTATGAAAATTGCGCTTACCAAAACGGACAATGTTTATCGCAGGAACAAAGGGTTTCTCGACATCCTGCATATTGATGGCTGGCTGTTATTAGGAATACTCATGCTGCTCAGCGCCAGTACACTTTTGGTTTACAGTGCTTCCGGCGGCGACATTGACGTCACTTATCGCCACATCTTGAGGATTGGGTTTGCCTTGGCTTTGATGTTGATTTTCGCGCAAATTCCGCCCAATATTCTCTACCTGTTTACTCCGTGGCTATTTTTGGCGGGCATCCTCATGCTGATTGCGGTGATTCTGTTTGGCGATGTCGGCAAAGGCGCGCAGCGCTGGCTCGATCTTGGGCCGGTGAAATTCCAGCCGTCCGAACTGATGAAACTGGTTCTGCCGATGACCATCGCCTGGTTATTTGCCCATAGCAACCTGCCCCCAAGCTATCGACGGCTGGCGGTAGGCGCGCTGCTCATTGCTTTTACAGCAGGACTGATTGTGGTTCAACCCGATCTCGGCACTTCATTGCTGATCGCCATGAGCGGTTTGTTCGTACTGTTTTTCGCAGGCCTGCCTTGGAAAATCATCTTCGGCGCGATTGTCGCTACGGTGGTGAGCCTGCCGATTGTCTGGCATTTTATGCATGCTTATCAAAAACAGAGGGTATTGACCTTTCTCGATCCCGAAACCGACCCGCTTGGCAGCGGTTATCACATTATCCAGTCGAAAATCGCAATCGGTTCCGGTGGGATTGAAGGCAAGGGTTTTATGGGCAGCACCCAAGCCCATTTGGATTTTCTTCCCGAAAGCACCACTGACTTCATCTTCTCGGTACTGGCGGAAGAATTTGGCCTGATCGGCGTCATTCTCTTGCTCACTTTATATGTGTTTGTCATTGCTCGCGGGCTGTTTATCGCATCCCAGGCTCAAGGGAATTTCTCGCGTCTGGTAGCATCCAGCCTGATGATGACATTGTTTGTTTATGTGTTTGTTAATATCGGCATGGTCAGTGGCCTGCTGCCGGTCGTCGGCCTCCCCCTACCCCTGATGAGTTATGGCGGTAGCGCACTGGTTACCCTAATGATCAGTTTCGGCATCTTAATGTCGATCCATACACATAAAAAACTGCTTTCCCAATAACCAAACCCACTTAAGCCCTTTTCATCCCGCTAAGGGCACTCTGGGCATTTCGATTTGCTTTAGGATATGGTAAATTAACCCACTTAAACAAATCGCCGAAGCTGGCGCGCCAAGACCGACCCTTTTATTAACCAAAACGCTTTTAACAGAGCACAGTGGATGATTATGCAAACACTCAAATCTCGATTGATTCTTCTATTTTTATTACTGACGCCATTACTGTCACAAGCGAACCAACAGCCGCTTCCGGCACCGGCTATCCCGCATGTGGTGCCTTCCGCACCCAAGATTTCAGGTACCTCTCACCTGCTGATTGACTTCAATAGCGGTAAAGTTTTGGCGCAAAAGGAACCTAACAGTCGAATCGAACCCGCCAGCTTGACCAAAATCATGACCGGCTACGTGGTCATCAACGAACTGACCAACGGCAACATGAGCATGGACGAAATGGTCACCATCAGCAAAAAAGCCTGGAAAATGCCTGGATCGAAGATGTTCATTGAAGTCGGCAAACAGGTTTCGGTTCGTGATCTGATCAAGGGTATGGTCATCCAGTCCGGTAATGATGCAAGTGTCGCCTTGGCCGAACATATTGCCGGCAGCGAGGAAGTATTTGCCCAGCTCATGAACAAATACGCCAAAAACTTGGGCATGGAAAACACCCATTTCATGAATGCCACCGGCTTGCCGCATCCTGACCACTATACAAGCGCACACGACTTGGCGATTTTAACCAAAGCACTGATCACCAAGTTTCCAGAAGAGTACAAATGGTATTCCGACAAAAAATTCACCTTCAACGGCATCACCCAATACAACCGTAATAAACTGTTGTGGCAAGACCCAACGGTTGACGGTCTGAAAACCGGCCATACCGAAAGTGCCGGATTCTGTCTGGTATCCTCTGCCAAACGTGACGATATGCGACTCATCAGTATTGTGCTGGGCACAAACAGCATGGAAAAACGCATTCAAGAAACCCAAAAACTGCTTAATTACGGTTTCCGCTTTTTCGAGACCCACCCGCTGTACAAAGCCAACCAGCGTCTGAACGACGTACGAGTATGGGAAGGCAGCAAAGACATTCTTGGGGTTGGCCTGCAGCAGGATTTGTATGTCACCATTCCACGCGGTCAATACAAAAACCTGCAAATTGAAAGCAGCATCGAGCCGGACATTGTCGCCCCGATCGAAACCAACCAGCCACTTGGGCAATTGCATGTCTCACTCAATGGTGAAGTCATCAGTGAACAGCCGCTTGTCGCTCTGTCGAATGTCGAAGAAGGCTCGTTTTTCAAGAAACTGATGGACCAAATCAAACGCACCTTCAGTTCTCTATTCAGTTTTCTGGATTAAGTTAACTCAGTGACCGAAAGAGCCTATTCTTTCGGTCACATTTAGGACAAATCACACAAATGAGTCAAAATGAATCTCCGGTCATGCAACAGATCGTCTATCTGAACGGAGAATATCTCCCCATGGCCGATTCTAAGATTTCCACCCAGGACAGGGGCTTTCTGTTTGGGGACGGCATCTACGAAGTCATTCCGGTCTACCAACGCAAACTGTTTGCCTGGCCTGAACACTTGCAGCGTCTTAAAAACAGTTTGCAAGCGGTCAGCATCCCCAACCCTCTGACCGATGAAGAGTGGTTAGATCTGTTGACAGGCCTGGTCAAAAAACACCCATGGGAAAACCAGTTCATCTACCTGCAAGTGACCCGCGGCATTCAAATGCAACGCGACCATATGCCTGCAGACTGCCTGCACCCCACCATTTACGCCTATACCAATCCCCTCAAACCATTGGATGCCAAGATATTGAGCCACGGCATCAAGGTGGTGAGCCTTGAAGACATTCGCTGGTTACGCTGTGACACCAAAGCAATCACCCTATTGCCTAACGTTATGATGAAACTGGCAGCCAAACAGCAAGGTGCCGACGACGCCATCCTGATCTCTCGGGACGGCAAAGTCACCGAAGGCTCGGCCAGCAATGTCGTCATCGTTAAAGAGGGAAAACTGCTGACCCCGCCAAACAGTCAGCATATTTTGCCCGGAGTGACCCGTTTGGTGATTGAAAAAGTCGCCAATCAGCACCATATTCCTTTTATTGAACGGGAACTGAGTTTGGCGGATTTGCAAACGGCCGATGAAATCTGGTTGACCAGTTCCACCAAAGAAGCGGTTCCGGTTACCCAGCTAGACGGCAAGGAAGTCGGAGATGGCCGACCCGGGCCGGTATGGCAGAAACTGCATCAGCATTACCAGGACTACAAGGCCGAGTTTATCGCGCAATATACTTGAGCCTCCCTTTAACCAGAGAGTACATGCCATGACTAAAGACTTACACCTTCCCGATAACGAAAGTTTGATCGAGTTTCCGTGCGACTTCTGCCTAAAGGCGATGGGACACAACACCGAAGAGTTCATTGATTTGGTTTTCGAGGTCACACAAAAGTATGCCCCCAGTGTGACTCGGGAAAACATTCATATCAAAGACTCCAAAGCCAAAAAATTCATTTCGGTCAATATCACCTTTTACGCCACATGTATTGAGCAGATACACGGCATCTATGGCGACCTGAAAAAGCACCCCCAAGTGTTGATGACACTATAAGAGACCTTTGCACGAGATGGTTACGCGAGTAAAAATGGTTAAAAACCGCCTGCTTTTCGTTAAAAACCTTGCCAATAGCTCGCTATTGCCTACGATTTTTGCCTTAATCAGTCAATTTTTTCCTCATTTTTTCAGCGCGCCCCACTCGTGCAAAGGTCTCTTTAAGCGTTTGCGCCTGACAGAATTAAACGGCACACCTTTGATATGCTGATCCGAGAATTGGGCATACAGCCTTACCAGACCACCTGGCAAGCCATGCAGGATTTCACCAACCAGCGCGACGACTCAAGCCCTGACGAATTGTGGATTGTCGAACACCCGGCGGTTTTCACCCAAGGCCTGAACGGCAAAGCCGAACATCTACTCAGCCTCTGTCCGGACATTCCTGTGGTGCAGACCGACCGGGGCGGACAGATCACCTACCATGGTCCGGGGCAGCTGGTCGTCTATGTACTGGTGGACTTGAAACGTGCCAAAATCGGGGTGCGCGCTTTAGTGACCTTGATGGAAGAATCCATCATCCAACTGCTTGAGCGCTTCGGCATCGACTCCAAGGCGCGTGCCGATGCTCCGGGTGTCTATGTCCAGGGACGCAAAATCGCCTCCCTTGGGCTGAAAATCCGGCGTCAAAAAAGTTACCACGGACTCGCCCTGAATGTGAACATGGATCTCACCCCTTTTCAGATGATCAACCCCTGTGGACTGCAAGGCATGCAAATGGCGCAACTGTGTGATTTGATGGAATCTCAGGCCTGCCCACCCATCTCCGATCTGGGACAACAGCTGTCAGATATTCTGCAAGCCGGGCTACAACGCTACACCAACGCAAGCCAAGCTTAAATTCAGCGAAAAACCCGCGAATCCTTTATAATAGGCGGTCAATTAACAGCAGCGGACGGTTTCAGAGCATGTCAAATCCTCCTCAATTTCAAGAAATCAGCATCGACTCCATTGGCAACCGAGAGAGTCTAAAAGCGCGAAATGAAGCCATGCCCAAAGGACAATACAAAACCAAGTCCTTAAAGCATCGCCCGGATCCAAATGCGGAGAAACTGCAAAAACCTCGCTGGATCAAAGCCCAGCTGCCTAAAGCCAAAGACATTCACCGAGTGGCCGAACTCAAGGCCATCATGCGTGAAAAAGGTCTGCATTCGGTGTGCGAGGAAGCGTCCTGTCCGAATCTGGGCGAATGTTTTGGACACGGCACCGCAACGTTCATGATCATGGGTGATATCTGCACCCGAAAATGTCCGTTCTGCGACGTGACTCACGGACGTCCCAAACCGTTGAATAAAGAAGAACCCCAGCATCTGGCGGACACCGTCAAAGCCATGCAGCTCAAGTACGTGGTCATCACCTCGGTGGATCGCGACGACCTGCGCGACGGTGGAGCCCAACACTTCAACGACTGTGTCTCGGCACTGCGTCAAAGCCTGCCCTCGCTAAGAATCGAAACCCTGGTACCCGACTTCAGAGGTCGCCTGAGTGTCGCACTGGAAACCCTGCAACAAGTCCCGCCCGATGTACTCAACCACAATCTGGAAACCGTGCCACGCCTTTATGAAGAGGCACGCCCCGGAGCCGACTACCAGGCCTCACTGGATTTGCTGAAACGCTTTAAAGAAATGAACCCGGAGGTTATCACCAAATCCGGACTGATGGTGGGCTTGGGTGAAACCATGGAAGAGTTGTTGCAGGTCATGCAAGACTTGCGCGCCCACGATGTCGAAATGCTCACGGTCGGCCAATATCTGCAACCCAGTAATTTCCATCTGGCCGTCAAAAAATACTGGACGCCGGAAGAGTTCAAACAGGTCGAGGAAGCCGGCTATCAGATGGGCTTCACCAATGTCGCCTCCGGGCCAATGGTCAGATCGTCTTACCATGCCGACCTGCAAGCCAAAGAGTCGGTTCTGGCCGCCTCTTGAACCATCGCCAACCACTTCGTGTAGATAAAGAGTAAACAAGCCCATGTCACACAACAGCGTACAACGTTTTTTATTTAAAGAACTCAATATTCGTGGCCAACACATTCGCCTTGAAGAGAGCTGGCAGGCGATGCTCGAAGAACGCCATTACCCCAAAGCCATTGTCTCCTTGCTGGGTGAATTGACTGCCATGTCGGTACTGATGGCCAACGGCATGAAACACCGGGGGCGTATTACCTTGCAGGTTCAGGGATCCGGCCCGATTACCCTGTTGGTGGTAGAAGTCACCCATGACCTGAAAATCCGCGGGGTGGCTAAAACCAACCAAACCATCACCGACGAATCCAGCATCGACGAGCTGCTTGGCGATGGCCAGATTCTGGTGACCATTGAAAACACCCAGACCCAACACCACTTTCAGTCTTATGTACCACGCGAAGGCTCGACCATTGCAGAATGTTTCGAACTGTTTTTGAGCCAATCCGAACAATTGCCTTCTAAAATCTGGCTGACGGCGAATGAGAAAAATTTGGGTGGGGTTATGATTCAGAAGATGCCGGATACCGACGGTCAGGATGAAGATGGCTGGGAACGTGTCGTTCATCTGACCACCACGGTCAAGGATGAAGAACTCAGCGCCCTTCCGGCAGAAGCCTTATTGCATCTTCTGTTCCACGAAGAGCTGATTGAATTGTTCACGGCTCAGGAAGTGGTTTACGAATGCCCTAAAGATCGTGAACGAGTTGAGGAAATGCTTAAATCGCTCGGTGAAAAGGAAGTACGCAAGATTCTCGAAGAGCAAGGAGAAATCGTCATTCACAACGAAATCTGCAATTTCCACATGCGCTTCAATGAAGCCGATATCGACGCCTTGTTTGCGGAAAATAACGACACCCTGCAATAAACGAATCCCGTCGGAATCGATCCTTACAAGCGCATTCAACTAAAAACAAACAGGCCTGGTCAAATCCAGAATGACCAGGCCTGCTCATTTTCAGCAACCCCATTTTCGCAAGCATATTTATCTCTAAAAGCCATAAGCGCTTGTGTAAACTGGCATCAATCCTCGACCTTGCGGGTAAACACCCAATCGGTCTCAGAGGACAGTTCCGGTTCGAAGCGGTAGCCGTCCACATCAAAATACTTCAACTCTTCGGCGTTTTCAATCTGCTGGTCCGCCGCATAACGCGCCATCAAGCCACGCGCTTTTTTGGCATAAAAACTGATGATTTTATACTGGCCGTTTTTCCAGTCCTTGAAGATCGGCGTGATGATTCGGGCCTTCAACTCTTTTTTCTTGACCGCTTTAAAATACTCATTGGAAGCCAGGTTCACAAGCGTTTGGCTGCCCAAATCGGCCAGCTCGGCATTCAATAGTTCGGTGATGCGGCTGCCCCAAAAAGCATAAAGATCCTTGCCTTTGGCATTGGCAAACTTGGTGCCCATCTCCAACCGATAAGGCAACATATCGTCACACGGTTTCAAGAGCCCATAAAGACCGGACAAAATACGCAAATGGGCCTGAATGTACTCAACGCCCTTTTCATCCAAAGAGTAGGCGTCCAACCCTTGATAGACATCTCCTTTGAAAAGCCACGCCGCCTGCTTGGCTTGGCCGGCCGGAAACGGCAACTGCCAATCCTGAAAACGCTCATAATTCAATTCGGCCAATTTGTCGCTGATGTGCATCAACTGCCCGATCTCCACCGGCCCGATCTGCTTCAATTCCTCTATCAATTCCGCAGCCTGATCCAACAACACACACTCGGTATGCAAATCGGTTTGTACCGCGGTCGTTTCGTCCAGAGATTTGGCGGGGGAAACAAGCATCAACATAATGACAATCCTTTAAAAAATGAATATTCGGTTCAGATGAAACATTATAAAACATTCATTTAAATAAGCGGCTCTAAACACGACAAAACCATCTCTCTTAGCGTTGAGCTTCTGTCTTTTTGAGCAGTCTAAAATAACCTTGCCCTTAAACAAACCCCCAAACCTGAAAAATTTTTCCCCCGCCATAAAAAACATCAGCGCTAACGATAGGGAATTAAGATTGTGTTTTCAAACCCGTCTTATACAATCCCAAGCTCATCATTCATAAAACCGGAAAATCTCATGTCTCCAGACCTGCTCACAAAAGTCATCCTTCCCGCCGCCCTATTTCTGATCATGTTCGGCATGGGGCTTTCCCTGCGCTTAGCAGACTTCAAAAGCGTATTGCAGGCTCCCAAGGCGGTGGGCATCGGTTTGATCGGGCAGATGTTGCTGTTGCCAGTCGTCGCCTTTTTCATCGCGGTGTCTTTGAACCTCTCTCCCGAGATCGCAGTCGGTTTGATGATCATCGCCCTGGCACCCGGGGGGGCGACTTCGAACCTATTCACCTACCTGTCTAAAGGGGATGTTTCGCTCTCCATCAGCCTCACTGCGGTGGTCAGTCTGATCACGCCTTTCACCATTCCGCTGGTGACCGCCTGGAGCATGCTTTATTTTATGGGGGATGCAGCCGTGTTCAGTCTGCCATTGCTTAAAACCATTGTGCAGCTTTTGGTGATCACCGTCATTCCGGTGGCGCTGGGCATGCTGGTATTGTCCCGTTGGCCAAATGCCGCCGCCAAGATTGAGAATCTGTTGAAATGGTTTTCGATACTGTTTTTACTGTTGATCATCACCCTGATTGTCTTGAAAAACGCCGACAATATGGCAAATTTCTTTGCCCAAGCGGGTCTGGCAACCTTGTTGCTGAATACGCTGGTATTGATTTTGGGCTATCAAATGGCCAAATTGAGCCGACTGTCGCATCCGCAGGCGGTCTCCATCGGCTTTGAGGTCGGCATTCAAAACGGCACGCTCGCCTTGGTGGTGGCCGGCACACTGATCGGCAGTGAGGTGATGATGATTCCGGCGGTCACCTATTCGTTGCTGATGTTTGTCAGCGGTGCGGCCTTTAGTGCATTTGTCTGGCAAAAACTTGACATCCTCCCCGCCCTAAAGGACGGGGATTCCTAACAGCACTAGGCTGTTAAGAGTTGGCGTGTATCACTACTACCAACTGGTTCCTGCTTCTTAGTCGAAACTAACGTTTCAACTCCACAGGCTAGCACCCGATGTCCTCGGGCAAGCACATTTAAAGCTCCTGCCAAGTCGGCATTGGCTTTAAATCCACACTCTGTACATGCAAAAGCACGTTGGCTTTTGCGGTTATCACGACTAACATGTTTGCAGTTTGGACAGGTTTGAGAGGTGTATTGAGGGTTTACCCTCAAAACATCGCCACCTGACCAAGCCTGTTTATATTCCAAAAACGAAATGAACATTCCCCACCCTTGGTCAAGGATGGATTTGTTAAGACCGGATTTCGCTTTTACATTTTTCCCATGAACTTCAATACTGCCCTTGGCACTTTTAGACATATTCCTTACTTTTAAATCTTCAACAACAATCATTGCGTGGCTTTTGCTGATGTTGGTTGAGGTTTTGTGTAAGAAGTCTAAACGCGCATTGGCAATACGCTCATGCAGTCGTGTAATGATTTGTTTCTGCTTTTTCCAGTTAGCAGAGAATTTAACTTTCTTAGACAGCTTGCGCTGTTCAAAAGCCAACTTCTTTGATAACTTTCTAAAACTGTTTAACGGTTTGATGTATGAACCATCCGATAGCGTTACAAAACGGGTAATCCCCATATCCATACCAATCATACTAGTTGAGCTATGACGCTTTATATCGGCCTCGTACTCAGTCTGAATCGACACGTACCAATAACCTCCTCTATGGGAAACCGTCATGTTTTTAACGTCACCAATGACTTGGCGTGAATTACGATATTTCACCCAACCTATTTTAGGCAAGAACACTTTGTTAGACTCTTGCTCCAGCTTAAATCCTTGTGGATAGCGAAAGCTGTCACTCAAACCTTTTTTCTTGAATTTTGGAATCCGTTTTAAAGGCTGTTTTTTATCAAAACCGTCTTTGAACGCTTTTTCTAAGTTTTTTAAGGTTTGTTGCAACGGCTGAGAATGAACGGTTTTTAGAAATCCATAATCTTCTGAGGATTTCCAAAGCTTTAGCCAAAATGCCAACTCATTGTACCAAAGCAATGGTTGCTTCTGCTCTAATCGAAACAGATTCATCGCTAAGGCTTTATTCCAAACAAACCGATTGGCACCCGCAAACTCAACCATCTTCTGTACTTGGTCAGAATTTGGATTGAGTCGGAATTTAAAGGCTTTACGTATCGTTTTTTTCATATAGAATTATTGTAACAGATTTCAAAAAAGTTCCAAACAGGCTATGCATGTTGTGCTTATATCCCCAACCTGAAGGATGGGGTTTTACGCACTGAGTGATAAACAGAAAACGCGCTAAACCCTGACGCAAATACAAAAAAGGCCTGAAATTTCAGGCCTTTTTGACGTAAAGTTAAGCGAATTAAATCGTATCCGGCGTCAACTTCACCTCTTCCAAAAAGTGACGTAATTGTGTGACTTCTGCTTTATCCGCGATTTCATGCCCGTGATGCGGCAGTCCAATCACAATCTCTTTATCACGCAAAACGATTTTGGCACGATTTGAATTGGAAATTTCAATCTCCGCTCCAAAATGCTCTAATGCATGCTCCAACTTTTTCCAATCAATATTGGTTGCAATCGGGTGTGCAAAAACCTTTTCAATCATCACTTTATGCTTATGGCTCATACTCAGTTCCTTTTTTTGTTTAATGTTTAATTGAAGCCTTTCTTTAATTTCATTTTAAAACAAAACAGCGCGAACAGACCAAAACCGCAAGCAAACTTATTTTAGATTAAGAGTTTTAATCGTGCGACGGAAAGCCATGTTCAAAGCGAACTGTAAACAACCAATTAAACCCTTTATTCGGCCATGGCCAAACTACTCGATTCAGCCAGCTGAGTTTGCAAAATGGAATATTCGTCTTGGCTTAAAAAACGCCATCGACCGAGCGGCAAATCGTCCAATAACAGGTGCATGATGCGTTGACGTTGCAGGCGATTCACCCGATACCCAAGCGCTTTACACATTCTGCGAATCTGCCGGTTCAAACCTTGAACCAGAACGATTCGAAACGTCTTGTCGGACAAACGACTGACTTCACACGGACGGGTGATGGTATCCAGAATCGGCACGCCATTTTGCATGGCTTGCACAAATTCGGCGGTAATCGGCTTGTCCACCGTAACCACATATTCTTTTTGATGGGCGTTTTCGGCGCGTAATATGCGGTTGACGATCTCGCCGTCGTTGGTCAATAACATCAGCCCTTCGGAGGCCTTGTCCAGACGCCCTACCGCAAACACGCGTCCGGGGTAGTCGACCGCCTCAACTATATTGCCGGCAACACTTAAGTCATGCGTACAGGTAATGCCGCCGGGTTTGTGGTACAAGAGATAAACCGGCTCGAATTTTCTTTCGACAGGCCTGCCATGCACCCGCACTGAATCGCTGTAATGAATCTTCATGCCCAAAAAGGCCGTTTCACCGTTTACCTGAACCGCCCCCTGCTCAACGAGCCTGTCCGCCTGTTTGCGCGAGCAAATGCCGGCTTCACTTAAAAGCTTATTGATTCGGATCGGTTTAAGTTCGTTTAGGTTCTGCGCACATTCCATCGCCTTAAAAACATCGCTCTGAGAATGCCCGGAGGGCACAGGGATTCATGGACACAGTAACTGTTCGGTTTCTTGCAGACGTTGCAGGGTGCCGATATCAGACCAGAGCCCTGAATAAAGCGCCCCGCTGACTTGCTGTTTGAGCATGGCCTCACGCAATAACGGCGCAAGTTTGATGAAATCAACATTCATGCCTTTAAACAGATCAGGATGGAGCAGGCTGAGACCGGCAAAAGTATATTGACCTTGGCTTTCCACCAGGCCTGCCGAGTTTAGTCCAAAATCCCCTTTAGCATTGAATAGAGGACTGGGCACGAGAACCAGATGAGCAAGCTGATTTTCTGAAAATGAGCAGGCCTGCTCAATGAGTTCGCCAAAATCAAATTCTGTAAAGACATCGCCATTAATGACCACAAACGGCTCCGAGCCCAACAGAGGCAAGGCGTTGATAATGCCCCCGGCCGTCTCCAGCCCGCCTTCAGGTTCCGGGGAATAGTGAATGGTCACTCCCCAGCGTTCACCATTGCCCAAGGTCTGCTCGATCTGCTGGCCGAGCCAAGCGTGATTGATGATGATGTCAGACACTCCCGCCGCAACCAGCTTTTCGATATGGTATTCGATCAAAGGTTTGCCGCACAGCGGAACCAACGGTTTGGGAAGGGTGTCGGTCAGGGGCCGCAGACGGTTGCCACGTCCGGCGGCCAAAATCATCGCTTTAACGGGAAGTTTAGACATAGGTTCTCTTGGTTTGACTTCAAAGGATTTCTGCCATGCATTTCAGGCAATGGATTTCTGCAAGCTGGCATGTGGGAGCATCTGGTTTTCCACCAGGTCCACCAGGAATTTCAACTCAGGATACTGTGAGCCAACCTGAACAATATAGCGCAAGGTCAGCGGAATGTCGTTCAGATAACCATCCTTGCCGTCACGATGATAGAGTCGCGCAAAGATGCCGGAGGCTTTCAGGTGGCGCTGAATTCCCATCCAATCCATTGATTTCTGGAAACCATTCCATTCCGATTTGCTCAACAGCCCCGCCTGACACAACTGCAGAAAATAGCTTCTCTGCCACTCCACCACCTGTTCTGCCGGCCAGGCGATATAGCAGTCGCGCAACAGCGACACCGCATCGTACGTCAAGGGTCCGTGCACGGCATCCTGAAAATCGAGAATGCCGGGGTTCTGCTGTGGGGTCAGCATCAGGTTGCGGCTGTGATAATCACGATGCACGTAGGTTTTGGGCTGGTTTAGCGCGGATTGTTGCAGAAGACTTTTCATCTCGCCCCATTGGTTTGTTGCCAGCTTGGCCAACGGCATCTGCAAATGGGTGTCTAATAACCAGTCTGAAAACAGATTCATCTCGGTATCCAGCAATTTGCCATCATAAGCCGGCAAGCTTGCGGCTGCTTTTTGCCCTTTTTGCTGCAAGGTCACCAACGCTTTCAAGGCGTCCTGATACAAAGAATCGGCTTCGGATTCTGTGGCTGAGGACAACACCGACAAATAAGTGGTGGAACCCAAATCGGTCAACAACAGAAACCCCAGCTGCGAATCCTGAGCCATCACTTGCGGAACCTGCAAGCCCATTTTCACCAATTGATTGGAGACCTCAATGAACGGGCGGCAATCCTCATGTTCAGGGGGCGCGTCCATAATGATGTAACTTTGGGCAGACGGTTTGATGCTGCCGGACCAGGCCTGTTCATTTCCAGAATCGTTTTGCGGGCCATTAATGTGGATACGATAATAACGTCGAAAACTGGCATCGCTGGAGGCGGAAACCGGCGTGGACCACTCACGGTCCTGCAATAAGGAAAGCTTATCCAGCCAATCCAACATCTGTTGAAATCTTTCATTCATAGAGGAAATACTCGGTTAAAATAAACAATTTACGAATAATTAATGATTCTCTGCTTGATGTCAAACTTGATTCACCGCCCACAGCCCTGTTTTCGGCCACTCAGCGCTTCGCCAAAAAGCCGATTTCGCCATGCAATCCGGCGCGCAGAGAGCCCACTTGCCATTTTAGCAGGCCTGGTCATTTCCGGCTGGCTTATGTCTGCCAACATGGTTCATGCGGCCGAATTGCTGAATTGCCAACCGCAATGGATTACATCGCCGCAAAGCGTGCCGCCGGAATCCGATTCGGAGCAACCCACCGATCTGGAGGCCGATTCACTGACCCAACCGCAAGCCGACGTGTATCAATTAAGCGGGTCTGCATTCATCAAACAACCCGGACTGGTGGTCTTGGGCGATGAAATCCTCTATGAAAAACTCCGCCAGAGAGCGCAAATATTCGGGCAAGTTGAATTTCATCGCGAAGACCTGATCATCACCGCCGACCAAGCAAGCTTTGATGACCAACAGAAAACCGCCCAGCTCATTCAAACCCGTTACCAGATGAAGCCGAGCCGAGCACATGGGCATGCCAGAACCATCGACTTGGACAAACAGCAAGAAATCGCCATCCTGCAACAAGCGACCTTCACCACCTGCCCGATTCAAAACTTAAGCAAGGGAACGGTTCCGGCTTCAGGAGAAGCCAAAAGCGACCAGGTCGCCTGGGAACTGGAGTTTGAAAACCTGGAAATCAACAACCAGACCCGCCGGGTCTATGGCAAAAACACCGTCCTGTTTTTTCACGATGTGCCGGTTTTTTACACCCCCTACTTCGATTTCCCGCTTGACGACCGCGCCACAGGCCTACTGATTCCCGAATACGGCAGTTACAAATCCATCACCGATGACACCAATCGCTTTTACGTCAAGCTGCCTTATTATTTCAATCTCGCCCCCAATTACGACGACACTCTGACCGTCATGTATATGCAAAACCGCGGGCCGGTTCTGGAAAATGAATTCCGTTATATGGAAAAAAGCGGGAACGTGCGCCACCAGGCCGAACTGACGCTGACGGCGCTCAACGATGCACAGACCGCAAAGGACGGATTAGCTTATCTGGACGGCAACGAGGTGGTCTATGGCGACACCATCGAACAGCGCTGGCGCGCCAAACTCCTGGCCAGCCAGAACTGGGGGCACGGCTTCAGCAGTAACATTCTCTGGCACGAGACGTCAGACGAGAACTTTTTCGCCGACATCCCGGTGGAGAACGGCTACAGAACCGTCACCAGCACGCCGCGCTATGCGCGACTCAACTACCGTCAAGAAAACTTACAGGCCTATGCCCAGCTGTACAGCTACCTGCGGTTGCGCGACGCGCCGGTCAACTATGAGAAACGCCCGGAAATCGGTCTGTTATACAATGAATCGTTTGGCGACCTGCGTTTTGACCTCAGTACCGAGGCCACCGAATTTGATGTGCCTTTAAGCAACCACAGCAAACCCGAAGCCTTACGTACCCGCTTGGTCCCCGAGCTGAGTTATGCCATTAACCAGTCATATGGCCACCTCAAGGCCAGCGTGGCCGCCAACCACCTCAATTATGCGATGCACGACAACGGCAATAACACCACTGGCAAGGACAACTTCGAGTACACGGTGATGCAATATGCGCTGAACGGCGGGTTGGTGTTTGAACGCAATTTCAACCTTGGGGAACAAACGTTCATCCAGACTTTGGAACCCGAACTGCAATACCTGCATGTGCCCTATGTCAACCAGGCTTTTGTGCCGCTGTTTGACACCACCAACAAAAGTTTGCACTTTTCCAACCTGTTCAGTAGCAACCGTTTCTCCGGCTATGACCGCATAGGCGACACCACTCAGGTTTCGGCCGCCTTGACCAGCAAGATACTGACGCAAGCCGGGGCTCCTTTTCTGGAAGCCGGAATCGGGCAGATTTTTTACCTTGAAGACCGCCAGGTCAGCCTGACCGGAACGGAACCCGATACCGCCGAACAGTCCGACTATTTCATGAAGCTGGGACTCACCACTCCGGATGTGTATTTCTATTCCACCAGCCAGTTCTCGAAGGAGGATACCGAATTGGTCAACGCCAACAGCCGACTGCGTTGGAAGCTAAGCGAAGACAATAAACTGTTGCTGAACCACACCTTATACAACAACAATTTGCCGGACGCCAAGGCGACACTGTCGGCAGGTGCCACCTTCAGGCTGTCACCGCGCTGGGAAGTCGGCACCTATTGGAACTACGATTTCACCAATGAAGTTCGCAATGAAGTGCAGCACGCCCTGCGTTATGATGATTGCTGCTGGGCAACAGAATTCTCGGTAGAGGAAACACAATTGGAAAATGGTCTGTATAATTACAGCGTTCAGTTCTTCATTGAATTTAAAGGCTTGAGCACAACCGGCTCTTCATTTAAACAATACTTGGATAACAAGCTGAATTTTTAACGGGTACCCCACTTTTTAAAAAATCGCTTTCAAACATAGAATAGGTCTCATAATGACAAAGGTTTCGAACACACTGATTTTCACTTTGCTGGTTTGGCTGATTGCCTTCTCTTCGCCCAGCCAGGCCGACCGTCTTCTGGACAGAGTGGTGGCGGTGGTCAATGAACAGATCGTCCTGCAAAGTGAACTGGAAACACGGACCCGTGAGACCGCCCAAGAATTAATGAGCCAGAATATTCCGGTGAATAATCTGCAAGAGCTGCAGAGCAAAGTGCTCGACAACATAATTTTGGAAATCTTGCAAAAACAACGTGCCCAACAGCTGGGGTTAAAGGTATCGGATGAGGAGATCAACGAACAGCTGATCCAGATCGCCACCCAGAACAAGATGTCATTGCTGACATTACGCAACCGCCTGAATGCGGAAATGCCTAACGGATTTGTCACATTACGCAACAAAATCCAGCAGAAACTATTGATTCAGAAACTGCGTCAGCAAGAGGTGATCAGCCGTACGCTGGTGACTGAAGAAGAGATCAACAACTATCTGCAACGCAGCCGCCTGGACAGCAGTCGTTTTGAATACCGCCTGCGCCACATCCTCATCACCCTGCCGGAATCCGCTACCGAAACGCAGCGACTGGAAGCCAAAGAACAGATAAACGACTTGGCGCAGCGCCTGAATAGCGGCGAATCTTTCAGTCAATTGGCGGTACGTTACTCTAAAGGCAGCAAGGCGCTGACCGGCGGAGACTTGGGCTGGTTGAAGCAGTCGCAGATTCCAACCTTTTTTGCCGACGCGCTGGACGGACTCGAACCGGGCCAGGTCAGCCCGGTCATCAGCAGCCCAAGCGGTTTTCACCTGATCAAACTGGTTGAAGAGCGCGATGCCAACCGACAACTGGTGACCCAATATCATTTACACCGTTTCATTATCTTGAGTGACAATGCAACCCAACAGAGCGAAGTGCCGATGGACATCCAACAGATTGTCGCCGACACCCGCAGCCTTGATGAATTCAAACAACTCGCCACACGTTTCGCCGACATTCCGGCCGAAGTCAACCAAAACAGCGACCTGGGCTGGAAAACCCTTGAAGAGTTACCGTTTGGCCTAAAACAGAGTTTGCTGGAACTGGCTCCCAATCAGATTGCCGAGCCGATCGCCAGTGAACAGGGTTGGGTGCTGTTCTTTTTGGAAGAGGTGCGCAATTTCGATATCAACAAGGCCAATGAACAGCAGCAGGCGATCCAGGCGATTCGTATGCGTAAAGCCAATGAAACCTTTGACATCTGGTTGCGGCGCTTGCGTGATGAAGCCTTTGTCGATATCCGCCTTTAACGCCCTGGCCTGACCCACATTGTCTGAGGTAGCGGGCAAGCCCGTCCTTGGACATTGCACCAGGCCTGCCGATTTTCAAGCCGGACGAATCCTGCTTCAAACTCGGTAGCGCCCCCAAAAACACTGTTAGGAAACTTTATGACCGCAAGATTGGTAATTACCTCTGGCGAACCGGCCGGAATCGGCCCGGATTTGGTATTGCAACTGGCCCAGTCGGACTGGCCGGTCGAACTCGTTGTGCTCGGAGATGAAGATGTCATCCGCCAACGGGCAGACCAACTGGGTTTGAAGGTGAAGATCATAGCCTATTCCCCGGATCATACACCCAAACCAAGCCGTGCCGGAGAACTTACCTTGGAATCGATTCCAGTCCATGAAGCCGTGGTTCCGGGCGAACTCAATGCGGCCAATGCGATGTCGGTCGTGGCCATGCTCAAACGCGCCATTCAGGGGTGCATGAATCGTGAATTCGCCGCTATGGTGACCGGCCCGGTTCATAAAGGCATCATCAATGAAGCGGGACTGCCTTTCAGCGGCCATACCGAACTGCTCGCCGAAGACAGTCACACCGATCGCGTGGTGATGATGCTGGCGACTCCCGGGTTGAGAGTGGCGTTGGCGACCACCCACCTGCCTTTGTCTGAGGTTCCCCGAGCCATCACCCAGAAGCTGCTGAACGAAATATTCAGCATCACCCATCAGGCGCTGGTACAACAATTCGGCATTGCCGATCCCAAGATCTTGGTGGCCGGCCTGAACCCGCATGCCGGTGAAGACGGTCATATGGGTCGAGAAGAGATCGATGTGATTGAGCCGGTCATGAACCAGCTTAAACCCAAGATGGATCTGGTCGGCCCTTTGCCTGCCGACACCCTGTTTACTCCAAAATATCTGCAACAGGCCGATGCGGTGGTGGCGATGTACCACGATCAGGGACTGCCGGTTCTTAAACACATGGGCTTTGGCAATGCGGTCAATATCACCTTGGGATTGCCCTTTGTGCGCACCTCGGTAGACCATGGCACCGCACTGGATTTGGCAGGCAGCGGCAAAGCCGATGACCGCAGCTTCCGTTATGCAATTGAAGTGGCACTGGAAATGATTCAGGCTCCGACACATACTCAGAAAATGTGACACACTCGCGATCTGACACAAGGAAATACCATGGCAGGACACAAACATAAAAAGCAGTTTGGACAGAATTTCTTGAATAACCCCAGGGTGATTCAGCAAATTGTCGCCTCCATCCGTCCCAAGCCGGATGACTTCATCGTGGAAATCGGTCCGGGAGAAGCCGCCTTGACAGAACCTCTGCTGGAAGTGGTCAACCATATGGACATCATCGAAATCGATTCCGACCTGATCGAACCTCTGTCACGTCGCTTCGGTTCCAACCCGGCTTTTAACCTGCATCATACCGATGCCTTGGCATTCGATTACGCCAGCCTGCTCACGCCGGAAAAACAGACCCTGCGCGTAGTCGGCAACCTGCCCTACAATATCTCCAGCCCGTTGCTATTCCATCTTCTGGAGTATGCCGAGCACATCCGCGACATGCACTTCATGCTGCAAAAAGAGGTGGTGGATCGCATTACCGCACAACCGGGCATCAAGGCTTACGGGCGTTTGAGCGTCATGCTGCAATACGCTTGTGAAACCGAATACCTGTTTACCGTCGGGCCTGAGAACTTCACCCCGCCGCCCAAGGTCGATTCGGCGATTGTGCGTCTGCTACCTTACCAAAACAAACCTTTTGTGGCGGACAATGAACAGGCGTTTGCCAAACTGGTCAAACAGGCCTTCAGCCAAAAACGCAAAACCTTGCGCAATACCCTCAAGGGCTTGCTGGATGCGGAGCAGATTGAAGCCTGCTGCATTGAACCCAGCGTGCGCGCCGAAAACCTGACGGTTGAACAATTCGTCAAACTTGCTAACCTATACCATCAAAACCAATCCATGCACAGTGAAGCATAAGGGATGCCCTATGATAATCGTTCATGCCTTTCAAATCCGCCCAAGCCAGCAATAGGATTCTAAACGGATGGCTACTTACATAATCGGTGATTTACAAGGCTGTTTCGACGAACTTCAGTTACTGCTGCAAGAGATTCGATATCAAGAAAATGAAGACCAACTCTGGTTTGTCGGCGATATCGTCAATCGTGGGCCAAAGTCATTGGAATGCCTGCGTTTTGTGAAAGAATTGCAACAACAGGGCAAAGCCCAAATGGTACTCGGCAACCACGACATCCATCTGTTGGCGGCCTACTCCGGTTTGAAACGATTCCAATCCAAATCCGATACGCTGACCCCGATTCTTGAGGCTGAAGATGCCGACGAATTAATCGATTGGCTGCGCCGGCAACCTTTGATAGTGTGCCATCCAGTCTATGAGGCGGTAATGGTGCACGCCGGCATCCCGCCACAATGGGAGATTACACAAGCCAGAGCACTCGCGAAAGAGGTCGAAGTTCAACTGCAGTCTGCCGACTGGCAGACGTTTGTCTGTGAACACCTCTTTGGCAGCGAACCGGATGAATGGCAAGACAGCCTGCGTGGCTGGGAGCGCTTGCGTTATATCGTCAATGCCTTTGCGCGCATGCGCTACTGCGATGCCAACGGCAAACTGGAATTCCATCTCAAATCCGCACCGGGCAAAGCCACTGCCCCTTTTGAGCCGTGGTTTGTCTTTCCGGGCCGTAAAAACAAGACCCACGAGATATTTTTTGGACACTGGTCCACTTTGGGGGCAGTGGATGCCTATCACATTCACGCCACCGACACCGGATGCTTATGGGGTGGCAAGCTTACTGCTTACTGTTTGGAAAGCAAACAGAGACACACGCTAGCCTGTCCTCAGAACAGCAAACCCAAAGATAAAAAAACGAAGAAAAAATAACCTATGGCGACAGAAACCGATAATGAAACACTTGAAACCCCGGCCCACCCGACAGCCGAGGAGATGCTGGAACGCTTGCACGCTGTGGACATCCAACAATTTAACATTTCCGAAGTGGCGAACCAGCTTAAAGGCAATAAACAGTGGATCTCAATCCTCACCATTCCGGTCAGCGCCATTTTATTGGTGGTGCTGACCTTGATCGGAACGTTTGTATTCGACTATTTCATCGCCAGTTTTTTATTTTCGGCAGGCCTGGTCTATTTCATTGCCAAAATTCTCGACCAGTATGACCAGCAATATCGCCTCAAAGCACGCAAACTGGTCATGCAGCGCATTGCCGCAACCGAAGGCGATTATGGCCTACTGCCCCACTTTAAGCATTTTTTACCGGTCAAATATCGTCATCTGTGGCAATCCCTACCAAAGGGACGTTATATGTATATTGACCAATACATTCAGGCGATTTTGCTTTTGCAGAGGAAGCTGGAAACGGAAAAGTTCACCAAAATCTGGCATCTGAATCACCCTGAACTCGCACCACAGGATGAATACGAGTTTTAAAGCCTGAGCGCACGGCCTTGCCGCTTTTGTTGAGTTATTTATCCTTAATGTCCACCGGTGCAGCGCGGTGAGGTGGGTGCTTTCTGCACCTGTTCCCACTCTTCAAGGCTGTAGGTGTGTAATGCCAAAGCATGAAACTGAGGCATCAACTCTTTAAGGACTCGATAGACCGCCTGTTGTCGTTTGACCTGACTAAGCCCGTTGAAGTCATCAGAAACCAACGTCAGCTTGAAATGAGATTCGGCCGCTGGTCCGGCATGCATGTGGCTCTCGTTGAGCAACTCCATAAAAAACACACTGAAGTGCTTTTGAATCGCTGCTTCTATTTGTGGCTGTAACAACATTTCTCTCTCCTGAAGTAACCCTAAACCGCCAGAGTATAAAACTTTTCTATAAACAGCACAAAACATTTTATTCCGAATAAACGTATAATGAAACCGATTCCATGATTCGTTTTTAGGAGTTTAAAATGCGACTTTTTATCGGTGCCTGTCTGCTTGGACTGGCCTCTCTCAGCGGCATCACTATGGCGGCTGAAGCTCAAAATACCTTTCAGCTTAAACCTGTTATCGAACTGCAAGACCCACCCAGCGACCGCTTTCCAGGAGACCCAGCTGAGCACAAAGCGGTCTATATGTGGAACAAGGCGGATCCAGCCTATCAACACAGTATTTTGAACTCAATCCAGGCGATGATCAAACGCTATGGCGACAATGTCGACATTGCGGTGGTGGCCATTGGCCCAGGGCTGCACGCTTTGGCTAAAGAGCCCAAACGTGAGGTTGAGGAATTGACTTACGCACGGATTGAGAGCTTTGCCAAAGATTATAAGGTTCGCTGGGTTGCCTGCGGCAATACCATGAATACCATCCATTGGTCACACTCCGACATGCGTCCGTTTGCCGAATACGCAGAAGTGGGAGCAGCGGCCTTAATGGAACTTCAGGAAGAAGGTTATAAACTGCTGGTCTGGTAAATCACCTTCCGCCTTTAACGAAAAAAGCCGCTGGCGAAATAATTTCGCCGGCGGCTTTTTTATAAGTTCGACAAACTGAGCGGATGCGAAGACTCAATCAAGATGAAAAGATGACTCACCCAGCCTGCGGCGCATCATTGATCAACTCGATAAAATGTTCATTATCGTGCAAAGAATTGAACACCGGATCATTTTTCACCTGATCTTTATAGCCTTCAGAATCTTCCAGCGCCTTTCTGAGGTTGTCGATCGCCTCGCCCGGCTTCCCTAAGGAGGCATAGGCACCGGCCAATTGATAAAAGGCGTGCTTGTTCTCGGCATCGATATTCAAGGCCTGATTACACAAGTTAATCGCCCACTGAGGCTCATCCATTTCAAGCGCAATATCGGCTTTGTAGGTCATGGCTTCGGTATTCTCAGGATCCAGCTCCAGAATCTGATCGTAAATCGCGATGCGATTGCTCAACACGGATTCCTGTCCGGCTTTAAGCCACAGACTGTGGATATCCTGATGCTGAGCAATGCGCTTCTGCGCACTGGTGATCCCGCGAGACTTACGATTCAATTCATCTTCCAAATGCTCCAGACGCTTTTCGTATTCCAGAATCACTTCGTTGACCTTGGTATCGGCCACATTATGAACTTTTTCCTTGATGTCGCGGATTGAGTTCCAACCGACCAACACCAAAATAGAACTCACCCCGGCAATCAAATAAAAGAAATAGGTCACCGTATCTGTGGCGTAACGCACCGCCAAGGTGGTGGCTTCCAGTTCACGGTTGACGACTTCCTTGGTCAAATTAACCTGAAGATCATTCATGTCCACCCGCAGCTGTTTGAGCTCGTCGATTACATAACGCTCGATAAACGGGTTATACATCGGCTCTTGCAGGGTTTCGATATCATGAGTCTCTTTATCGTGCCTTTCCGCTGCATTGGCGACACTCGAAAACAGCATACAAAAACAGACTAGAATCAGTGTTCGCATATGGCTATTCCGTGATCATGAACCTCAATAAGTCTGGCGTGCATCGCCTGCACAGCGGTTTCAAAATCACTTTCGTTGACCATGAATTGCATCTCCACCTGACGGGTATTCTGATGCAGCGCTTCAACATTGATGCCCTTTTCATACAAAGTGGTCACCGCTTTGGACAACAGGCCTTGAATCGCCATATCACTTCCCATCGCCGACACTAGGGACACCTTACGCGTGCTAATGGTTGCACCGTTTAAAGCGGTCTCAATTTGGGAGGTCATCTGTTTGACCTTCTTGAGACTGGCGTTGACATACAGTGTGATGGTATTGGCATTGAAATCCTTGGTCACCACCTGGCATTTAAGACGTTGGATAATATCCAGCAAAGCCCGTTCATAGGTCGCTTGCTGACCGAGCATGTCCTGGTCAAACACCTCTAAGGCGATCAGGTTTTTCATGCCGGCGATAATCTCGACCTGCGGCGCTTCCGACACATAATCATCAGTAATCAGAGTACCGTGATGATCCGGTTCAAAGGTATTCTTGATACGCAATGGAATTTGCGCCTGACGCAAGCCTTTGGCTGCACGCGGATGAATCGCTTCCATGCCCAGATTGGCAAGCTGGTCGGCAATATCGTAATTGGTCTTACCAATCGGCACCACATTGTCTTCCCCCACCAGACGCGGGTCAGCGCTACTCAAATGGTACTCCTTGTGAATCACCGCTTCAGCAGAATTCGTCATGACCGCAATTCGGCTGAAGGTCATCTCACTGTAGCCCCGGTCAAAGGTGTGCATCAGATTTTCCGTACAATGCGCATAACCGGTCACAATCGGCAGCTCCTGGCTGAAATCAATATGCCCCAGATATTTCTGAATCATCTCATCCAAAGGCAAGGTTTCATTCGCCTGCCAACCGGTCAGATCCACAAAACGGGCATTGACCCCTTCGGTCTGCAGCAAATGCGCCAGGTTCCAGGCACTGTGGGCTTCACCCAAGCTAGCCAGCAGCTCACGCACCGTCAACAGGTGGCTTTCCAATGAAAAGTGGCCATGGCTACACAGGTCCTGAAGGTGATTCAAAAGCTGTTTGGTTTCAGCGATGCGCTCATCAATGAACTGATTGGCCATGGTGCGTAAACCATCATCGGCGAACAGACCGGCATTGATCTTATTGAGTTTAAGACTGAGCTGATCCAAAGCGATGCGCCAATCATCATCCACATCATCATTGGCAAACAATCCATAAACGCCAGGCTGGCCGGTTTTTTTATGCTCTAGAAGATCATCGGTGATGCCGCCATAAGCCGACACCACGAAAATTCTGTGGTAAGGGTCTTCCGGATAGAGAATGATATTGTCTCGTACCGCTTGGTAGTTACTCATTGAAGTACCACCAATTTTTTCAACAGTTAAATTAGACATGGTTCCTTTTATTTTTTATTTGGACTAGTTTTGTCAGGCGCTTTTGCAAAATCAGCAGGCCTGTCACCAGGTCTGCTGGGGATTGGCGACTAAACCTAAGCGCCTTATTTTTTCTCAAGTTGATTAAGCCAGTTTATTCGGGCAACTTGTAAGAACCGTCTTCATCGTGCACTTCACGGCCGGTGACCGGCGGATTGAACACGCAGACCATACGCATCTGCACACCTTTATTGGCACGCAGAATGTGCTGGTCGTGTTCATTCAAGGCGTACACAGTTCCTTCTCGAATCGGGTGAACGGTGCCATCTTTTTTCTCGACAATCTCACCTTCGCCTTCAATGCAGTAGACCGCTTCCAAATGGTTTTTATACCAAAGGTGCAAGTCCTCTCCAGCCTTGATTAAAGTGTCGTGCAATGAAAAGCCCATTCCGTCACTCGCCAACAGCAGACGGCGACTGTTCCATTGTGCGCTGTCTACATCGGCATCGGTTCCGATTACATCGTCATATAAGTTTTTAACAATCATTTTCGTCTCCTAAGTGTTTATTGCTTTTTACCGACTTTCTCGACCGCGCCTTCCAAAATATCAAAACCTTCGTTGATTAATTCTTCGGTAATCACCAATGGCCCCAAGAATTTAATCACTTCACCGCCGGCACCGGCTGTTTCAATCACCAAACCATCTTCAAAGGCTTGAGCACACACTTTAGAGGTCATGTCCGGATCTTTAAATTCCGCACCCCAAATCATACCGTGACCACGAATTTCACGAACATATTGCGGGAAACGTAATGCCAGCTTCTCCATTCTTGCCTGCACCAGATTAGATTTCTGCTTCACTTCTTTAGAAAAGCTGTCATCCGACCAGTACTTTTTCAAAGCAACACTTGAAGAAACAAACGCCAAGTTGTTTCCACGGAAAGTACCTGAGTGCTCACCCGGGCTCCATTGGTCCAATTCAGGTTTCAACAGCACCATCGCCATCGGCTGACCCGCACCGATCGATTTCGACAAGGTGATGATGTCAGGCTGGATGCCCGCTCTTTCAAAACTGAAGAAGTCTGATGAACGTCCGTTACCGACCTGAATCTCATCGGCGATCATCAAAATATCAAAGTCATCACAGATTTGACGCAAGTCTCTCAACCACTGTTCGCCGGAAACGTTAATCCCACCTTCTGCCTGGATGGTCTCCAAGACGATCGCTGCTGGCAATTCCGTTCCACTTGAGGCATCTTCCAAAATCTTACGAAGATAGGCAATGGTATCGACCTTGTCCCCAAGGTATTTATGGAAAGGCACCTGGGTGGTATAACCAGGAACACCATAACTTTCATCATGATAATAGCTGTTACCGGTGATACTCAGCGACCCCATGGACATCCCGTGGAAGCCGTTAGTGAAGGACATCACCTGTTTACGCCCTTTCACCTTACGGGCAATTTTCAAAGCGGTTTCAATCGCATTGGTACCTGTCGGTCCCACAAACTGCAATTTGTATTCCAAATCTCTAGGTTCAAGAATGTTGTGAACGAAGTTCTCAATAAACTCTTTCTTCGCAACCGTTCCCATATCCAAAGCGTGACCAATTCCGTCATGCTGCAGGTATTCGATTAGAGCCGCATTAATGTCCGGGTTGTTGTGGCCGTAGTTCAAGGCACCCGCACCCGCGAAAAAGTCAATATAACGCTTTCCGCTTTCATCCCAGATTTCAGCCATCTTGGCTCTTTCGAAAATCACCGGGAAAGATCGGATATAACCACGAACTTCGGATTCATATTTATTAAATGTTTGTAATGCCATCTTTATTTTCCTTAAAAGATTAAATTAGTTAAGTTTTCTTGTTTATCTGATTTTAATACGTACAGCTCTTCCGCTTCATGCGCTTGTTCGCCAAAATGAGCCTCCGTAATAAAAGGGGCAACCGTTAAGCTCAGTCCATATTGTTTGCTAAAGGATTTAAACAACCCTTGCGAGGCTTTGTTGGACGGGCTAATGGTGCAACACAGCTCTTTTAGCGTTGCGTGGCCCTTCTGGTTTTCAACCAAAGCCATTAACATTCTTTTCGCCAGCCCGACGCCTCGCATCGACTCGTCCACCGCAACCTGCCAAACAAACAAGGAATCTGGCTGATCAGGTCGGTAATAAGCGGACACAAACCCGACAATCTTTTGCTGGCTCTCAACCACAATGCAGGTATCCGCAAAATGGGAGGCCTGTAAAAAATAGAGGTAAGAGGAGTTCACATCCAGTGGCGGCGAGTTTTTAATCAACTCGTAAATCGCCAGCCCATCTTCTAATGACGGTTTGCGGAAGATAAGTGAATCCTTCGAATCATTCATATCAGATTCCATGTATTTGCCTATTTTGTTTAAAGATGAAAAGTTCGACCAATCGCAACCGCGAAAGAGTGTGTATCACTCGGGACACAACAGAAGTGATGGCAAAACGCAAAACAGCGAAGCAGCCTTGAGCAAGGCGCTCAATTTTATGCCATACGATTGATTCCTCAGGACTGGTCCTTTGGATTAGACTCGACCGACGTTGGTCTGAAAGAAAACAGCGCCTAAACGCAAATGACAGTGTATTAAATACAACTGAAAAAAAGATAAAACTAACCTTTGGGGTTATTAATATTGCGAAGAAGTATAACCAAAATAATTACAAAAATCAAGGACTTGGTTTATTAAGGTTTGGTTAAGCCACCTTAACCCAATGAAATTATTAACGTTTTTTAAAGACTTTTAAACCGGGTTTTTACTGCCAATTCCCAGACACACCATCTTTTTTAAGCCTGCTTGAGAGCTTTACCTAGTCGAGGCTTGAAATGTCTGTTTCGATTTAACTATTTCACAATCACCGATCTCCGACCATGGGGGCACGCCATGGAATCGCGCGATTCATCTTGATTACTGTTCAGATTACGCAAAGGGATTAAGGATTCATGTTTTTGCAGCGGCGCACCTCTTTATGAATCTGAACCTCCACTTGTTTACTGGCCGACTTTTCAAGCGGAAAACACTGAAAAAAGAAATCAGGCCTGTTCATTTCGTAACTAGCCACCCCACAAAGGCTGCTGATTAATGACGTTTAAACCCAGCCATAAAATAAATTAGCCCTGCATAAAATTAATTTTATAAAAATTTTGACAGTTTGTATTTTTAGCCTTAAACTGCACCCGGACCAAATGGAAAAAATTACCATTAAGTGAAAAGCAGGATAAAAAAATGAAAAAATTTAATAACAATAAAACCCTTCCGCTATCAGTATTAATGTCAGCTCTTTTATTATCAGGCTGCGGTGGATCCAGCACAGAAAGCACTGACAATGCGTCAAGCGAGGTAAACGAGGCAAGTGAATCGACCGTACTAACGGGGTCTTTTATTGATGCGGCCGTGGAAGGTGTTGAATACCAAACCTCATCAGGTGAAAGCGGCGTGACCAATGAACACGGTCAATTCAACTATCAATCAGGAGACCGCGTGGAATTTCGTATCGGTCAACTTGTTTTAGGCTCTACCTCAGTAGGTGAAGACGGTTTGGTAACACCAGTGGATTTAACAGAAGAGGATTCTTACACTTCTTCAGAACTGCGCCAAGTCACTCTGGAGAGAGGATTAAGCGCACCATCTCGATTAATGTTGCGCCTAATGCAATCCATGGATGAAGATAAAAACCCAGCCAACGGAATTAAAATCAGCGAGACAGTGCGTGCAAAATTAGATCAAGCGGTACCGTTAAATCTGCAGGAAACACCGTTATCAGAAACCGACTTACTTGCGTATGACAACACCTTAACCAGCAAAATTGACAGTGACGCCGATGGCGAACTGGATGTCTCAACAGAAGAGGCGGAAAGCCATTTTGCAGAAAGCGTAGAAAACTGGCAAGACGGCTATCGCTCAGAAAGTGGAAACGTCGAAAACCAAGACGGGTCGTACATCCCTTATGTGACAGAAAACCATGCCGAATATTATCATCCAGAAAGCAGTGAACATCCTGCACCGATTTTTGATGAAGAAAACTACAAAGTCACCTGGTTCATTCAAGCCAACACGGATGAACAGGCCACCAATATGAAACGCCATATCGACTTTATGGCTTCAAAGACCCACCAAGGGGCAACGCCACGAGCATGGGATAAACTCTTCCTGATGGAAGCCTATTTTGCATCGAACCACAACTATGAGGTCAGCGTGACAATCAATGATGAGCGTATCGTAGAAGTGCATAAGGATTCAGACAATGCCTGTTCTTTCGAAGCAACCAAAGCGCATGCGAATGCCGTAAGTAATGACTTCTTTGGATTAGGCGATACCTCAACCGATTACTCTTTTGCGGCTGAAGAAATTCTGGCAACGGAAGAGTGTGACCCTTATCGCGCTGAGATTGAAGCCTTTATTGAAAACAACCAACAAGAGCGATAATGAACGCCTAATGGAAAGTGGCCCTAGCTTCAATTAAATAGGGATCTTTTCCTTAAAGTTGAATCAATTAACTTAGCCCGCAGAGTGTTCTCCAGCGGGCTTTTTTGTTTGATTTCACCAGGCCTGTGAACTCAGAACCTATAAGCTATTTCTGTTTTTGAGCAATCAGCAGATCTAACTTAGCATGCAAATCGGCAATTTCAGATTCGATGCGACTTTCATAACTGGCTTGAGCGGACTGCTCTTCCGCCAACTCTTCAGACAGATTTTCAGCTTCCATTTTCTTGTGCTCTTCATCCAGCACTTCCACCACGATCCCGATCATCATATTCAGGAACACAAAGGCGGAGAAGAAAATAAAGGTGATGTAATAAATCCAACTGAGACCATAGACCGTCATGGTTTCATACATGACGTCCGTCCAGTCTTCAAAAGTGGCCACTCGGAAAAGCGTCAGCAACGCCAAGCCCAAATCACCCCACAACTGCGGATTAATCTGCGAAAACATCAGGTTTCCGATGACCGCATAAAGGTAAAAGATAATAAACATCAGCAGTGCCACATACCCCATTCGCGGCATAGCGGAAATTAACGCACTGACCAACACTCGCAATTCTGGAATAAATGAGATCAAACGCATGACACGGAACAGACGCAACATACGTGCAATCAGGGCGTATTCGGAATCATCCAATGGAATCAAACTGACGACGACGATTACAAAATCAAAAATATTCCAACCTTTTTTGAAGAAATCCCGTACTCTCGGCTCGGCCGCCATACGGATAATAATCTCAATCAAAAAGAACAGCGTCACCGCATAATCCAAAAACACCAAAGCGCTTTCGGCGAAGGGATGCAAATTATAAGTGCGGATGCCGATCATCAACGACGAGAAGATGATCACGGTAATCACAAACATCTCAAAAGCTTTATTGTCACGAATTACCTGAAATTTTTGTTGAAAATCAAGCCAAGTCATCATTTCATATAAACTCTTATTAACCATTGATAAATTTTTTGTATATTCTACTCGAATGGGCTATAAATAAAATTGATAAAATAATTTTTTGAATAATCAAACTTAGGGGTACACAATGGCGAAAATCAATGTAGTTGGACAAGGTGAATGCGAATTTGACGGGCAATTTTCAATGCTTGAAGCTTTGGATGAAAACGGGTTTGACATGCCTTACAGCTGTCGCGGCGGGAACTGTGGCGCTTGTGCGGTACGTTTGATTTCCGGAGAAGTCGAAGAGATTCAAAGTCCGGCGTATGAAGCCGCTGCCGGGGAAATCCTGACCTGTAGCGTGATTCCGCTGACCGATGTGGAAATCGAGCTGATCTGAATTCAACTCCCGCCAAAACAGGCAGGCCTGCTCATTTTATTAGCTTAAAATCAGGCCAAAAAAAAGCCCCGCAGTGCGGGGCTTTTCATATCAGAGCAAACTCAAATCTTACTGAAGTTTTGCAAGCTCTTTAGCCGCTACCTTAGCTGGTAGTGGGATATATCCGTCTTTCTCAACAACTTGCTGACCAGACTTAGACAAAACAAGCTTGAAGAATTCACCTACAACCGGCTCAACCGCTTTGTTAGGTGCTTTGTTTACGTAAACGTAAAGTAGACGAGATAGAGGGTAAGTACCGTTCAAAGCGTTTTCGTTGGTCGCTTCAACAAATTTACCGCCTTCTTTCTTAGTTAGAGGAACCGCTTTAACACCCGCTGTCTTGTAACCGATACCAGAGTAACCGATTGCGTTCATAGAAGCAGATACAGACTGTACCACAGAAGCAGAACCAGGCTGCTCATTCACAGAAGACTTGTAGTCACCTTTACAAAGTGCTTTTTTCTTGTAGTAACCGTAAGTACCAGAAACCGAGTTACGACCATAAATCTGGATAGACTTATCGGCTAAAGAACCTTCAACACCCGCTTGACCCCAAGTGCTGATGTCTGCTTTAGCACCACACTTACGAGTTGAAGAGAAGATCGCATCAACCTGAGGAATGCTCAAACCTTTGATTGGGTTGTCCTTGTTCACGTAAACCGCTAGCGCATCGATTGCAACTGCAACCGGAGTAGGCTTGTAACCCCATTTCTTTTCAAAACCAACTTCTTCTTTTGACTTCATTTTACGGCTCATAGGACCGACGTTTGACGTCCCTTCAGTCAAAGCTGGAGGTGCAGTAGAAGAACCCGCTGCCTGGATCTGAATGTTCACGTTAGGATAGTTACGCTTGAACTCTTCAGCCCACAAAGTCATTAGGTTAGCCAAGGTATCAGAACCAACTGAGTTCAGGTTACCAGAAACACCAGAAACCTTCTGGTAAGTAGGAAGGTCAGCATCCACAGCGGCATAAGCAGTTTGAGAAGCAACAGCTGAGGCAAGCCCCAACGCTAAAAGCATTTGACGTTTGATCATGAGATAAGTCTCCAATAAATACAAAAATAAATTTCGTTCAACGGGGCAAATTATAGGGAGCCACCATAACAGTATTTTTAAGGAAATATGACATATTCATGACAGCCGGGATAAAAACGCATACTATATGCACTTAAAATTATGGCTAAATTTGATGAATATTGGCCTGCAGATTATATACAATGCCCGCGACAATCAAACAGCAGAGATTCAGTTATGGAATTCCGCAATATAAACGATATAGAAAACGCCACCCAAAGAAGCCGTAAGGAGATGTTCCGATTCGGCACCGCCCTGCTCTTCATCATCCTCATCATGCTTTTTACCGCCAACCTGCAAATGGGTACCGGGGTGGTCAGTGTCGAGTTGGTGATCGCCGCCATGATCGGTGGCTATATGGCGATTAACATCGGGGCGAACGACGTGGCCAACAACGTCGGCCCGGCGGTGGGTTCAAAAGCCCTGACCCTGACCGGCGCGATTATCCTTGCGGCCATATTTGAGTCATCGGGCGCGCTGATTGCCGGTGGCGATGTCGTCAGCACCATCAAAAAAGGCATTATCGATCCGGCTCTGATCGGCGACAGCGACACCTTTATCTGGTTGATGATCGCAGCTCTGCTGGCTGGCGCTCTTTGGCTTAACCTGGCAACGGCGCTGGGCGCTCCGGTGTCAACTACCCATTCGATTGTCGGCGGGGTTTTGGGTGCCGGCATTGCCGCCGCAGGCTGGAGCATCGCCAACTGGGACAAAATGGGTGCCATTGCCGCAAGCTGGATCATCTCTCCGGTCATCGGCGGGACCATCGCCGCACTTTTCCTGTTTTGGATCAAACGCAGCATCACCTATAAAGACGACATGATCGCCTCCTCCAAAAAAATGCTGCCACTGCTGATCGCCATCATGGCATGGGCGTTTTCGACTTACTTGATCATGAAAGGGCTGAAAAAAGTCTGGAAAGTCGACTTTATAACTGCCGTACTGGTCGGACTGGCCTTTGCCAGCGCCATCTACCTTCTGGTCAAACCCTTGATCGCCCGCCAGGCGGACAATCTGGAAAACCACAAACACAGCGTCAACACCCTATTCACCATTCCGTTGATTTTTGCTGCCGCCTTGTTGAGTTTCGCCCACGGTGCAAATGACGTCGCCAACGCTGTCGGCCCCTTGGCCGCGATTAATGACGCCATCCAAACGCATGGTGTTTCCACCAAAGCGGAAATTCCGCTTTGGGTAATGCTCATTGGTGCCATCGGTATCAGTTTGGGTCTGTTGTTGTTCGGCCCTAAACTGATTCGCACTGTCGGCAGCGAAATCACTGAGCTGGATCAGATGCGTGCCTATTCGGTTGCCATGGCGGCCGCCATCACCGTCATCATCGCCTCACAGCTTGGATTACCCGTCAGCTCCACACATATCGCCGTGGGCGGCATCTTTGGCGTGGGCTTTTTAAGAGAGTATCTGAAACGCAGCTACGCTAAAACCATCCAGGAGATTCGCGACCACCATCAAGGTCAGGACCAAGCTGAAATTGACCTGTTCATCCAAAAATTTGAAAAAGCCTCATTGGCCGACAAGAAAATAATGCTGGCGCAGCTTAAACAGAAAGATGCGGAAGTGGCACTCTCCAAAAAGGAACGAAAATCTTTGAATAAGGTTTACCAGAAAGAGTTGGTCAAACGTTCGGCCTTTCTGAAGATTGTCGCCGCTTGGGTAATCACGGTTCCCGCCTCGGCTCTTTTGGCGGCAATCATCTATTTTGCCATTCGCGGTATGATGATGCCTTAACCGGCCACTTTCTCAAAACGACAAAAACAAACAGGCCTGTCTGAATTCAATTTGGACAGGCCTGTTTGTTTCTGGGAAAGGTTATGTATGAACGTCAGCAGAAATATCAACGAACAGGAAAAGCGCCCTAACATCACTTGAAACGCCCCCATAAAGCCCAACTCAATCAAGACTGATTTTGCTTTGATTAAAACTCAGACTTCAATCTGACTGGGCAGGAGGCATCGCTGTCGGGAAATCACACCGGAAGGTGGACCCTCTGCCGATCAGACTGTCTACATGAAGGGTTGCACCGTGCCTTTCGAGTACATGTTTGACGATTGCCAATCCCAACCCGGTTCCTCCGGTGACACGTGACCGGGCGGTATCGACTCGGTAAAAACGTTCCGTGAGACGCGGAATATGCTCTTTGGAGATGCCGATGCCGTTGTCTTCCACCTCAAAATGCACGCCCTCGGTATCCTCATACCAACGTACCTTGATAATCCCGCCATCCGGTGTATAGCGCACCGCATTGGTCACCAGGTTCATAAACACACTTTTCAGGGGCTCGGCATAGCCTTGAATGGTCAATGACTCATCCACTTCGAAAACAAATTGGTGTTTGCCCTGACTGAACTGCTGAGCTTCAGTTTTCAAATTCGCCAGCATACGCGGAACATCGACCTTATTGGCTTTGGAGGTGATGGTCTGCGATTCCATCTTTGACAAAGTCAGCAGATCTTCAATTATCGCCTGCATGCGGTCCGACTGGTTTTCCATGTTTTGCAGGGCGGGCAGCCACATATCGTGGTGCGGGCCCGGCGTATCGATCATGGCCTCGAGATACCCTTTTAAGACGGTCAAGGGGGTGCGCAACTCGTGGGATGCATTGGCAATAAAATCGCGGCGAATCTGAGCCAGATTGTAAAGATCGGTGATGTCTTTGACTATTAACAGCTTGTGGCTGTCAAAATAGGGGATGATTTTAACGCTGAAGGTACGCTGCACCCCCTGCAGAGAGTGAATCCTTAAAACATTCTGATACTGGGATTCTTTGAGATAGTGAATGAATTCAGGCTGGCGAATGAGTCCTTCGATTTTTCGACCGACATCCTGACTGCGCAACTCTAAAATCTTTCGGGAAGAAGCATTGAACCACTCAATGTGGTTCTCATGGTCCAAAGAGACAATGGCATCGGGAATGAGCATGGATGCGGATTTGAATTGTTCCGATTTATACAGCTGCAAATCGGCGTGTTTTTCCAAAGCCCGCTGTTTACGGGAAACCAGATAAGTCAGCTCACTCCAAAAACCCGAAGCCGGAGGAAAAGCACTGGTGGTGCCGCCCTCAATCCACTTTTCGAATTTGCGCATGCTCCAAAGCTGACGGCCCATATAAATCAGCAGATAAGCGATAAACCCTTCGATCCACCATCCGGTTAACCAGCAGAAAAACAACAGTCCCCACAAGGTGGCGACAATCCAGGTCAGTTCTCTGGAGACTCCACTGGACAGCAAGATTACTCCTCAACCACCGAAAAACGGTAACCCGAACCACGAATGGTCTGGATATAGTCAGCCACCCCTACCGGTTCCAGAAGTTTGCGTAAACGTCTGATATGAACGTCCACGGTGCGCTCTTCCACCACAACATTTTCACCCCAGACATGATCCAATAACTGCATTCTGGAATAGACACGGTTTGGATGTGACATGAAAAACTGAATCAGTTTGAATTCGGTCGGTCCTAGCTTGACCTCGGCATTATCAACCGAGAAACGGTGACTGCTCAGGTCAAGCTGCATCTTGCCGGCACTGACCTTGTCATCCTGCATAGAATCCACGTCCTGGCGACGGAGCAAAGCCTTGACTCGGGCAACCAAGGCACGCGGAGAGAAGGGTTTGACCACATAATCATCCGCTCCGGCTTCAAAGCCTTGGACCTGATCATCCTCTTCGCTTTTGGCTGTGAGCATCACAATGGGAATCGTACGGGTCTTTTCATTCTGGCGAATGCGTTGCGCTAAGGCCACGCCGCTGACACCGGGCAACATCCAATCCAACAGAATCAAATCGGGATTTTTGTCATTGGCAACCTGCCAACCCTGTTCGGCGTTCGGTGCTTCAAGCACATCATATTCAGCCGAGGTCAAGGTAAACTTGAGCATGTCGCGGATCGCGGCTTCGTCTTCAATGACCAGAATTGTCTGTTTTGTCATAACCTTTTAAATCCACTTTTTTGCGAAATCTGCAATCAATCCAAGTTTGATAAGAACTCAGACAGCCTTTCCGGGTCGATATTACGCACGTCACGCCCTTCGACCAGATAGATAATGCTTTCGGCAATATTGGCGGCATGATCGGTGACACGTTCACTGGCTCGCAGGGAGTAGACCATTTCCAATAAACATTCCGGCGCAAAATGGCTTTCCTTAAATCCGGCCAGCACTTCGTCCGTAGCGGCACTCAAAGAATCATCCATTCGCTCTTCGTCTTCAATGACACTCATCAAGTCGGATAAATCCAAACGTGCAAAGGCGTTGAGTACCGTTTTCAACATGGTGTTGGCACAGGTGGTGATTTCAATCAGACTAGTATAGCCAGGAAGATCCAAACAGTTAATATCGTAGTCGGCCATTTTAATAACCAATTTCGCCGCCTTGACCACTTCGTCGCCCATGCGCTCCAAATCCACCGCAATGCGAATCGCGATAATGATCAGACGCAAATCGGAAGCCGTCGGTTGCTGTCGCGCCAATACACGGGCACACAAGCGATCGATTTCCATCTCTTCCTTATTGATCACCTTATCAAGTTGCAGCACCTCTTTCGCCAAATTCACGTCACCGCTTTGTACGGCCTTGACCGCATCTTCAAGTTGACGTTCAACCAAGCCACCCATTTCTAAAACCTGGTTGAATAAATCTTCCAAATTACGGTTTAGCTGCTCGGAAATATGGCTTTTAAATTCTGTTCTTTCCATGATTTTATCCTCTACTGTACGATTCAGTCATCATCCTTATGCGGAATTAACTTAACCGTAACGCCCTGTTATGTAGTCTTCCGTGCGCTTCTGGCTCGGATTGGTAAACAAACTGTCCGTATCCGTATATTCAATCAATTCACCCATATACATAAAGGCAGTATAATCGGAAACACGCGCAGCTTGCTGCATATTATGCGTAACAATCATAATGGTAAAGTCTTTCTTCAACTCGAAAATCAACTCTTCAATCGCCAAAGTTGAGATCGGATCCAAAGCAGAGGTCGGTTCATCCAACAACAAGACTTCCGGTTTTATGGCAATCGCACGCGCAATACACAAACGTTGCTGCTGCCCACCTGACATGCCCAATGCGTTTTCATTCAAACGATCTTTCGCTTCATCCCACAGGCCGGCTCCTTTAAGCGCCCATTCAACGGTCTCATCCAATACGCTTTTATCGTTGATTCCCTGTAAACGCAAACCGTATGCGACATTCTCATAGATGGTTTTCGGAAAAGGGTTCGGCTTTTGGAACACCATACCAACACGACGACGCAAAGAAGCCACATTCATCTCTCGAGCATAAATGTCATCACCATGCAACGTCATTTCACCTTCTACGCTGACAATATCGATCAAGTCATTCATGCGGTTGAAACAGCGCAACAAGGTTGACTTACCGCAACCGGAAGGCCCGATAAATGCCGTGACCCGATGTTCCGGGACAATCATATTGACCTCTTTCAAGGCTTGCTTTGATCCGTAATAAAGGTTCCAATCCTTGACTTCCATTGCCACCTTTTCATCTTGCAATGAAAGACTGCGATGATCGCGATCCAAAGCAACGCTTATATTTTTCTCACTCATGTTTACTCATCCTTTTTAACCCGATTCAACGCTGGAAAACCAAGTTATTTTAAAAATTATAATTTCAATTGATTAAAAGTTAATTATCTAAAGACTTGTATTTTTCACGCAGTCTGTTTCGAATCATAATCGCCCCAAAATTCAAACTAAGAATAATCAGGACCAGCAACAACGAGGTGGCGTACACCAAGGGCTGGGAGGCTTCAACGTTTGGACTTTGGAAACCGACATCGTAGATATGGAAACCAAGGTGCATAAACTTACGGTCTAAATGCACAAATGGAGAAATCATATCCAAAGGCAACTCCGGAGCCAACTTAACGACCCCTACCAACATCAAAGGAGCAACTTCACCCGCCGCGCGTGCAATCGCCAGTATCAAACCGGTCATAATAGCCGGCATAGTCATTGGCAGGACGATACGCATAATGGTTTCGGACTTGGTTGCACCTAATGCCAACCCACCTTCACGAAGCGCACGTGGAATTCGTGACAAGCCTTCTTGGGTGGAAACGATGACCACCGGCAAAGTCAACAGCGCCATGGTCAATGACGCCCACAATAACCCAGGACTACCGAAAGTCGGGCTCGGCAGAGCGTAACTGTAAAACAACTCGTCAATTGACGAACCCATGATATAGACGAAAAACCCTAAACCGAAAATACCGAACACAATCGAAGGGACACCGGCCAGGTTATTGATGGAAATACGCACCATTCTCAAAACCGTACCTTCTCTGGCATACTCACTCATGTAGATTGCGGCAATGACCCCCATCGGGGTCACAAACACCGCCATCAACATCACCATGGTGACCGTACCGATAATAGCCGGGAAAACCCCACCTTCGGTATTGGCTTCGCGAGGGTCATCCAACAAAAAGTTACCCACTGCATTGAAGAAAAAGCCGATATCTTCTGCCAAGCTCATGTTGTTCGGTTGCCAAAAATGTACGATTTTACGGATTGGCACCACTAACTGATGATTACCCGCAATATTCAAAGTCACCTCGCCCAAAGCTCGGGAATCCTTATAAAGAATCTGCACCTGGGCCTGGTAGACTTCAAAAGCTTTTTGCAGTTCTGCACGTTCCGCATTCAGGCGCGCTTCCTCTTCGGCAGTGAACTCGTCATTGGCACGCAGTTTCTTCTCTTCTAAACGCAACCCCTCGATCTTGTAGTTGATGGCACCAATTTCAACTTTTTCGATATGGCGAATCTCACTGTTTAAGTCCGTTCCTTTCTCCACCTGGGTTTTCAAAACTTCGACGCGTTTAAGCGGATCATTAAAAACCTGGCCATCGACCCGGACAGAATCAATAAAACCGTATACATTACCGTACTCAAAACGCTCAATGACAAATACGTCCTTTTCAAGTGTATCCATCGAGCCGATGACATCTTCGCTGCTGATCCATCTGAAATCGATGCCATAAACATCACGGTTACCCGTTTTAATCAGGTATTGCGGAACCTCAACTTTCCCGTGGGGTGCAGAAGCATCCTCCACCTCTTTGATTTTAGAGTCATGCAACTCCCCGACCACAACCTCTTTCTGGCCATCAGAGTGCTGGATTTCGATGTGATAGACTTCATGCGGCCAGAAGTGAATCAAACCCTTGTAGGAAATCATCGCCAACAGACCAAAAACAAGCACCAAGCTGATGCTCACTGCCGAAGCGCTGAACCAAATCCAATGTTCGCCTTTTTTAAACCAATCTTTCATGCCATAAACTCCTAAAGCGACCCGTATTTGCGGCGCATACGTTGACGAACAACTTCTGCCAAGGTGTTAAAGATAAATGTGAATATAAAGAGTACCAATCCGGACAGGAACAACACACGGTAATGTGAACTGTCCACCGCCGCTTCGGGCATTTCAACCGCCAGATTAGCCGACAGCGTGCGCATGCCCTCAAACAAGTTCATGTTCATTAATGGGGTGTTACCCGATGCCATTAATACAATCATCGTCTCACCGACACCGCGCCCGAAACCGAGCATGATGGCGGAGAAAATACCCGGACTCGCGGTTGGCAAAACCACACCGACTAGTGTCTGCCAACCACTGGCACCCAGTGCCAATGAACCGTTGACCAAATAACTTGGTACATTATAGATGGCGTCTTCCGTCACCGAGAAAATCGTCGGAATCAAGGCAAAGCCCATTGCAAACCCGATGACCATCGCATTACGCTGGTCAAAATCGATTCCGGCGGTAAAGGTCAACCAGTGGCGCATGTCGCCATTGAAGAAGGCGTTTTCAATCGGGTCGCTCAACTGCATGGACAACCAACCCAAGAAGATCACGACTGGAATCATCAATACCGCTCGTCGACCAACCGGCAACATCAAACGAATCGATTCCGGCAGCTTGGACCAAGCCAAACCAAAAGCAACGATTCCAAATGGAATAATAATAATCAACGAGAAGAATCCCGGCAGATTAGACTCCATAAACGGAGCCAGCCACAGGCCTGCCAAGAACCCGAGAATAACGGTAGGCAAAGCCTCAATCAATTCAACCGAGGGCTTAATCCACTGACGGGTTTTTTTATCCATAAAGAAAGCAGTAAAGATGGCCGCCAGCACCGCGATCGGAACAGCAAACAGCATTGAATACATCGCGGCCTTGATGGTTCCGAAGGTTAACGGAGTCATTGAGAATTTAGGCTCAAAATCCGAACTGGCGGAAGAAGACTGCCACACATAATCCGGCTCGGAGTAGCCTTCATACCAGACCTTGCCCCACAAACTGGAAACCGACACATCCGGGTGATGGTTTTCAATTAAATAATGTACCAAACGTCCGTCTTCCGTCTCCACCAAAGCCCCATTTGCACGGTTGGCCATAGTTACGAATCCGGCCATTCCGTCGGTCACCTGAGTAGAATTTAAGTGACGTTCGGCGGTTGAGTGGTAAAGATTGAATTCACCGGAAGTATCCGTGGTCACAAAACCTTTACGGGCTTTTTCAATCGCAATGGTTTGAATGGCGGCATCACCGACTTTGAAATCTCGGATGTGTTGCAAAGAGAAGTTATTTTCACTGTCCCTTACCGGAAACCACTGCAGAACATTTCCCTGGTTGGTTCCCAACATCAATGAATAATCACCCAACAGGAAACGAACCGTAGTCAGACGTTCCTCATTTTTCAGCATAGCCACATGCTGAACCAAACGAGGAGATTCCAGATCACTCAAATCGTAATAATCGGTCACACCGTTTTTGGAAATCACATAGAGGTTTCGCATGCTGCCGTCCAACAACAGCCAATCAACCGCCGTATTGCTTTCAAACTCGCTGCTATAGCCCTCTTCCAAAATAAGGCTATCGGACAACATGGACTCCACTATGCCGAATTGTTTGATTGCAATGCGCTCACTGCCCTGAAGTTTATAGGCTAAAACCAAGTCCGAATCATTCTGCTTGACCGACAATCTTTCAATGCTTGTTTCGGCCAGGCTAATCGGCTCTTCACCGAATGGAAATAGAACCTTTGGAGTAATGGTGCGCACATCGTTCGGATAACTCACTTCATATGCATATTTTGCAATGAGAACCCCGCCACTTGATAAGCCAAATGCCAATACATTGTTCATTTCAGAAACTACGGAAAAACTTGTGATTTGTGCCTCACCCAGAGGTAGAACCTCTTTTGATATCGGCTGGCCATTACTGACATCAAAACCAAACAATTGACCGGACTCAGTGAAACGCAAAGCGGTTTCCTGATATTCATCCATTCCGTAATACAAAGACGTTTCTGTTTTGCCCCCCGGCAGATCGAATTCAGAGTGCTTTTCAACCGTCGCCGGCACAAACAATGGCAACACGACATAAAGCAAAAAAAACATAATCAGCAGCACGGATAAAATCACCCCGATACCACCAAAACTGATTCCATACTTGGCGGCTGAATCTTTGGCGTTTCGACGTTTGACACGTCTTTCGAAAACCGGACCTTTGAGTGCTTTATCCAGCACCTTCTGTGCATGACTGTTCATATTTATCTAACCTGTTATAAAAACTACCGGGAGTCTTGATTTAGAATTAGCATGTACTATACAGACCAAATATGACAATTAAATTTCAATTTCTAAAGAAATGAACCTTCAAAACCATGAAGTATCCCACTTATTTTGCACCAAAAATAGACGTTAGCACCACATTTGAGCACCCAAACTCAAGACCCACTGCCAAAACCCGCTTTTTTTTCATGGCAAAAATTGCGCCATTTCAATGGTTTGTCTTATAAATAAAAAATATTGGAAATTTGGCACAGTTCCAGCTAATATCTACTCAGTTTATTCTCAATACAACCATGCTAGAAAGGACATAGATACAATGCCACAAGCTATTTTAGATACAATCAAAGAGAACGACATTAAATGGGTCGACTTACGCTTTACCGACACGCATGGTAAAGAGCAACACGTTACCATCCCTTCTTCAAGCGTCGATGAGGACTTCTTTACCGACGGTGAGACTTTCGACGGCTCCTCTATCGCTGGTTGGAAAGGAATTCATAATTCAGACATGTTGCTGATGCCGCAAACAGATGGCTTCTATCTAGACCCTTTCACCAATGATCCAACCATCATTATCCGTTGTATGATTGTAGAGCCTTCTACTATGGAGTCTTATGAAAAAGATCCTCGTGGTATCTCTAAGAAAGCGGAAGCCTACTTGAAGTCTACCGGTGTTGCAGACTCAGCCTTCTTTGGCCCGGAACCAGAATTCTTCATCTTTGACGATGTACGCTGGGGTGCGGATATGTCTGGCTGTTTCGTTAAGATCGACGGTAATGAAGCCGCTTGGAACACTGAAAAAGTCTACAACGACGGTAACATGGGTCACCGTCCTAAAGTCAAAGGTGGTTACTTCCCGGTTCCTCCTGTTGACCAGCTTCATGAAGTACGTGCCGACATCTGTGCCATGGCTGAAGAAATGGGGCTTGAACTGGAAGCGCACCACCACGAAGTGGCCGCAGGCGGACAGTGTGAGCTTGCCGTTGCAGGGAACACCCTAACCGCTAAAGCGGATGAAGTTCAAGTTCTAAAATACGCGGTGCATAACACCTGTCATGCACTGGGCAAAACGGCAACATTCATGCCTAAGCCAATTGTAGGTGATAACGGTTCTGGTATGCACATCAACCAGTCTCTATCTAAAGACGGCAAAAACATCTTCGCCGGTGACATTTATGCAGGCCTGTCTCAGGAAGCGATTTGGTACATTGGTGGCCTGATGAAGCATGCCCGTGCATTGAACGCTTTCACCAACCCAGGAACCAACTCATACAAGCGTCTGGTCCCAGGTTTTGAAGCACCGATTCTACTTGCATATTCCGGTTCAAACCGTTCTGCATCGATTCGTATCCCGTATGCACCTTCTGAGCGTTCACGTCGTGTTGAGTTGCGTTTCCCGGATCCGACTGCCAACCCATACCTAGCTTTCTCTGCGAGCTTGATGGCCGGGCTTGACGGTATCATCAACAAAATCGATCCAGGCGCGCCTGCTGAAAAAGATTTGTATGACCTACCTCCGGAAGAAGAAGCGACTTACAAAACAGTCTGTGCCTCTTTGGAAGAAGCTTTGGATGCTCTGGATCAAGACCGTGACTTCCTGAAAGCGGGTGGCGTATTCACTGATGAAGCCATCGATTCATACATCAATCTGAAAATGGAAGAAGTGACTCGTATGCGTGCGACCACTCACCCAATTGAGTTTGACATGTACTACTCTGCTTAATTCGCAGTGATTACAAAAAAAGCCCGCTAAATGCGGGCTTTTTTGTATCCGGACTTCAGTCTGTTAATGTCTGAAACAGTCAAAATCAACAGGCCTGCCTGTTTTCAATTTTTCCTCACCCCATGACACGACTCCATACCCGCTCAACCGCTTCACGCTCAGCCAGATAACAGCCGGACTCAACCAAAGGCTTCTGATTCTGTAATGCAACCCGGTGATACTTGGAGCGATACACCTTATACGAATCGATCAACTGCCCCACTTCTTCAGAACTCATCAGACCGACACTTTCAACGGTTTCAAGAATACGAATATTATCGGTAAATTCAGACAAAACCGGATATTGACTGGAAAACGCCAACACCAAATACTGCACCATAAACTCAATATCAACAATGCCGCCGCGACCATGCTTTAAATCAAACACTTCTGCATTGGATTTATCCAACGACTCTCGCATTTTCTGGCGCATCTCCAACACATCGGACTTCACCTTCTCACGTTCGCGTGACGCTTGTAAGAACTCATGCCTAAAGGCATCGAAAGCTTGCCGACTCTGGTCATCACCCGCTACCGCGCGCACCCTGACGAATGCCTGATGCTCCCAGTTCCAGGCCTTATTGAGGATATAGGTTTTATAACCCTCAAGATCGGTGACCATTAAACCGGAGGCTCCATTGGGGCGCAAACGCGTATCGATCTCGTAGAGCACCCCCGCCGGCATGAGTGTTGTCATCAAAGAGATGACCTTCTGACCCATGCGCACAAAATACAGGGAATTCTCCAAGGAACGCCCTCTTTCGTTAACTGCCAAATCCCCAGGATTGAGTCCCTGATAGAGCATCACGATATCCAAATCGGACCCGTAGCCCAACTCTATGCCGCCCACCTTACCGTAGCCGAGCACCAAAAAAGGGTTACGCAAATTGTCTTTTGTCATACCACCCGGCAAGCCATTGCGCCTCTGCATGAACTGCCACGCAAATTCAACCACACCACCCAAAACCGCTTCAGCGATCCAGGTCAGATAATCACTCACCTTCATAATCGGAAGATGACCAGTGATGTCCGCTGCCGCCACCTTAAACACCTGAGCATGTCGCCATTGGCGAATCTGCTCCATAAAACGCTCTTCATCCTCACCAACCTCAAGGAGAAGATGTTGAATTTCGCGGTTAAGCCCGGCCGGCTCCAAAGGCGCGTAGAGGTTACGCTCATCAATCAACTGATCCATTAAAGCTGGGTATTTGAACAACATATCAGCCAACCAAGGGCTGACCTCACACAGCAACACTAAATGCTTGAGTGCGACCGGATTCTCTTTCAAAAGCACCAGGTAGACGCTACGCTGCACCACACTCTCAATCACTTTCAATACACGTACAAAGGTTTGCTCAACGTAACCCTGTTTCAGCAACTCCTCCAGCAGCAAAGGCATCAAGGCGTTTAAACGCTCGACACCCTCTCGACTCAGGTGTCCCACCGCTCGACTTTGCTTGAAGTTCTGCAAATGCCTCAAAAATGAATCGGGATCCTCCACTTCAAAACCATCCAAGTCTTCCACAGAGTCCAAACTACCCAACCAAAGTGCAGACAGTTCATTCGCCTCTTCACTGACCTCCTCTTCGGCAAACACCGCACTGAACTGTTCCTGCACATAGTCGCGATGACGGTTTAATTCAAGCAAAAACGCATCATAGGATTCAAATCCCATCGCACTGGCTAAAACTTCTTGCTGAGAGGTCTCTTTTGGCAAATCGTGGGTCTGCTGATCGGCCCATTCCTGCAGACGGTTTTCGGCGCGGCGCAAAAACACATAAGCCTGCATCAACCCATCAAACGCTTCCTTGTCAATAAACCCAAGAGAGAACAAAGTTTGCAGCATTGGCATCAACGCCCGCCCCTGCAGGGTTCGATCGCGACCACCATGCACCAGCTGAAAGGCCTGCACAATAAACTCGATTTCTCGAATCCCACCAGGACCCAACTTGATGTTTGCCTGCATGCCTTTCTTTTTAACCTCGGCCGTAATCATCTGCTTGAGTTCACGCAGAGACTCCATGGCGCTGAAATCAATGTAACGACGATACACAAACGGCCGCAATATATTGAACAGGTATTGCGCCTCCTGCTTGTCACCGGCCATAGCACGCGCCTTCACCAAAGCGTAGCGCTCCCAAGCGCGCCCGTGAATTTCATAATAATGCTCAATGGCCGCAAAATTAACGGCTAAAGGCCCGGCATCACCAAAAGGCCGCAAACGCATGTCGACACGATAAACAAAACCGTCCTCAGTCACTTCCACCAACGACTTATTCAACGCCTGCCCTAAACGTACAAAAAACTGCTCGTTTGAAATGCTCCGCGCCGCCCCCTGGGTTTCACCCGATTCCGGATAGACAAAAATCAAATCGATATCCGATGAAAAATTCAGCTCTTGACCGCCTAACTTACCCATCCCCAGAACAATCAATTTTTGAGGCAGACCGGACTCTGAGCCAATCGGCGTACCATAACGCTCACAAAACCGCCCGTAATGCCAGTCCAATGCCGAAGAGACCAAGGCGTCCGCCAAATCGGAAATATCACGCATCGACTCCTCTAAATCCGCCAAACCGGTCAAATCCCGAATGGCGATACGGGCCATCACCTGATTGCGCTGCTGGCGTAAATGTCTTTTCAGTTCAGTCTCATCATGGCTGTTGATAATCCGCTCATAAACCATTTGATACAAATCACCATCAGCCAACTTATCCTGCCAACTGACCTGCTCCAACACCTGGGGATAACGGCGAGCGACCATCTCCAAAAAGCGACTCCATTGGACAGCCTTCTCCAAACTGAATTTCATCCTGATTCCTCTATTGTTTTCTTAGGGTGGGTTTTATAGTGGTGCACGGGCAAACACTCCCTCAACCTTTAAATCTACCATTTAAAGTCATTCTATGGCACAAATCGTTTGCAGAATTGATGCAAATTAATCAAGTTCATGGTCGTGGACTACAGGCTGAAATTTTATGACCAGGCCTGCTCACTTTAAAATCGGCGCAGACCAAAAAATTCAAAGGGTGTAAATATAGAGTCGCGTCTTCCTCGAATCGGACAATTCCCAGACCTCACTAGGCTCAACACCGGGCACTGCAAAACTATTTGAAACAAATAAAGTACCTGGCCGCATTTCTTCGACCACCTTCTGCCACAGTCTCGGCATCGGCTCGCTGGACAGAAACGCATACACCAAATCATAGTCGGACAAATCGACATTCCATAGATTTTGAGCTTGAACCCGGCCACCTCTGAGCCAAGTAAACAGTTTGGCTATGGCAAAAGGCAGAGGCGCGGTTTCAACTCCAACAGAAGAACGCACATTGACGAGCTGACTCATAAACACAACGTTTCCACCCAAGCCGCATCCCAAGTCCACAAAGTCGACGGCCTTACGGCGCTTGATTAATGCCTTAAGCGCGTGACGTGTTGTTGCATTGGTTAAATACAGAGGCACACGTTCTTTACTGACATTGGAAAAAACCAGCCACAAGATAATAAACGCAGCCAGACCCAGCCATGGACTGACCTGCAGAGAAAACGCGCCATAAAAACCCAAAGGAATCAAAAACTGGATCCATCGCCACCAACAAGGCAAGCCCAGCTTACAAGTAAGCAATGCCGCTAGAACGCCCTGCATCAGTGCGATTGCCAGCCACGGATAGGGAGGTTTCACCAAGAACTGCAACCCATACACCGCTACCGCTAGAATCAATAAAGCAAGCAACTGAATACCGATGGCTTTGATTACTTTAGACACTTGCTTCACCCATCCGATTCATGTTTGCACCATTTATCACCACCATTGCACCACTTAAAAACAATAACATTCTGAAACAACAAGCAACCAGAACTAAAAAATAAAATAAACACCCTATGACACTGATATTAAAGAATATATTTTGAATATGGCATGCATTATGTTTATAGAAACTCGAAACATTTATATCAATTAAATCAGAGAGGTTAGTATGAAACTGGTTGTTGCAATTATCAAACCTTTTAAGCTCGATGATGTTCGAGAAGCCTTGCACGAAGTCGACGTGCACGGAATGACCGTAACAGAGTCAAAAGGATTTGGCCGCCAAAAAGGGCATACAGAGATCTATCGCGGTGCTGAATACGCCATAGAATTTTTACCAAAACTGCGTCTAGAAATCGCCGTGTCGGATGATAAGGTCGAAAGCGTTGTGGAAGCCATTGGCTCTGCCGCACGTACAGGAAAGATTGGAGATGGCAAAATCTTTGTCATGCCTGTTGAGCAGGCCATTCGCATCCGAACCGAAGAAACCGGCGACATCGCGCTATAAAATCAAGAGAGGAAAGGAATTATGGAACAAATAACTCATCTCAGCTACGCCTTGGACACATTCTACTTCCTGATGTCCGGCGCACTGGTTATGTGGATGGCTGCCGGTTTTGCAATGCTGGAAGCCGGCTTGGTACGCACCAAGAACACCACTGAAATTCTAGCGAAAAACGTCGGGCTTTTTGCGATTGCCTCTGTCATGTATATGTTGGTTGGTTACAACATCATGTATGGCGACAGCGTCAACAGCTACATCCCAGGAATCAGTTTCCTATTGGGTGGCGACAATGCCGTAGCGGACGTATTGGCCAGTAACGGCGATACCTACTACTCAGCCATGTCTGACTTCTTCTTCCAGGTTGTGTTCGTAGCAACGGCCATGTCTGTGGTCTCCGGTGCTGTGGCCGAACGCATGAAGTTGATGTCATTCTTTATCTTCGCAATCGTCATGACCGGTTTCATCTACCCAGTAGAAGGTTTCTGGAAATGGGGTGGCGGTTTCCTTGACGAGCTAGGTTTCCTTGACTTCGCTGGTTCAGGTATCGTTCACATGACAGGTGCCGCTGCTGCCTTAGCTGGTGTCATGGTATTGGGCGCTCGTAAAGGGAAATATGGTCCAAACGGTGAAGTACGCGCTATTCCTGGTGCGAACATGCCACTTGCCGCCTTAGGTACCTTCATCCTATGGTTGGGTTGGTTCGGTTTCAACGGTGGTTCTGAGCTTAAAATCTCTAACATCGAAGAAGCAAATGCGGTTGCGATGATTTTCGTTAACACCAATATGGCTGCGGCTGGTGGTGTCATCGGTGCGATCATCATCTCAAAAATCCTGTTCGGCAAAGTCGATCTAACCATGATCCTAAACGGTGCTTTGGCTGGTCTGGTTTCAATCACAGCTGAACCTTTAACTCCAACTCCACTTGAAGCCACTTTAATCGGTCTTGTGGGTGGTATCATCGTTGTATTTGCAATCCTTACAATGGACAACAAGTTCAAAATCGATGATCCAGTGGGTGCCATCTCGGTTCACGGTATTGTCGGTATCTGGGGTCTGATCGCAGTAACCTTCACTAACGCAGATGCAAGCATCGGTTCTCAGTTAATCGGTACTGCAGTGATCTTTGCCTGGGTATTCATTGCCAGCCTGATCACCTGGAGCATCATTAAAGCGGTAATGGGTGTTCGAGTAACGGAAGAACAAGAGTATGAAGGTGTTGACCAATCCGAATGTGGAATGGAAGCTTACCCTGAATTTACTCAGAGAAACTAAGTGACTTAGACTCTAAAAACAAATTACTCCTCGGTAGTTTATTGCCCCGATTCATCGGGGCTTTTTTTTGCCTCAAAAACAGGGCAAAACAAAAACCCGACAGGCCTGTCACAAATTCCTTAATTTATACAACCACCCCAAAAACTTCATCTTCAAACTCGGCTTCACTTCTATTGGATGACAATACTTCAATAAAACCGGCGTTTCATTCGGATTATATAAAGGGTGGGTTGTCCAATGCATCAACTCGTCATAATCAATACCGGAATCCAACGCAATCAGTTGCCACGGAAACACTCGCCCTTCACTTTCCTCTGAATAGGGTCCATCCGCAGAAAAAGATAAAGCGATTTTCTCTTCAACAATGACCGATCTAGACTGACCGGATTCCATCCAGATACGAACCACCTCCCCCTCTTCCAGAAGGGTACCGTAAGGCAAAAATTGATAATTGGCATTCAGGCTCGACACGGGGTTATCCACCAAAGGTGGGCCCTCCGGAAACTTGAACTGACAGTAACCCCCTGAACAACAAGACATTTTCCACTTTCCTTTCGCACCAATTGGGCGTAGAATTTATTTATAAGTAACCATTTTAGAACCAGGAGTTGGATTATGGCAATTGAATCTTTCGGCCCAATCCCATCCAGTGCCTACACATCTAACCTAACGTCGGCTTCCAGCCTAACGTCGGGAATGCGCATCAACCAAAGTGCGGATGATCCGGCAGGGCAAGCGATTGTCAGCAATTTAAACACGCAAATTGACACGCAAGACATGGCAAGCAGGAATGCCAATGACGGCTTATCACTCCTGCAAACCGCTGATGCAGGCAGCCAAGGAATCAATGACAGCCTGCTTCGCATGAACGAGTTGGCCCTTCAAGCGCAAAACGGCACCTACACGACTGAACAAAGAGCCATGCTCAATCAAGAGTTCCAGCAAAATTTGGAAACGATTGGAAACCTTGCCAATTCCACAAACTTCAATGGCCAGAATTTACTCAATGCCGATACGGCTTCGATTGAGATTGCGCTGGGTGAGTCCAACAATACCCTATCCCTGCCCAACCTCACTCCTGATAGCCTGGGACTCACCGGCCTGGACATCTCCGACCCGGCCAATGCCAGTTTGGCACTGCAAGGTTTGAATCTGGCAAACCAGCAGCTTATGGACAGCCGCAGCCAATTCGGAGCACAACAAAACGGATTAACGGCCGCGCTTGAAAATATTGGAAACCAGAACCTTAACACCCTCAGCACACGTAGCCAGATCAGCGACACAGACTTTGCACGAGCCATTACTGAACAGGTCAGACAAAGCATTCTCAATGAAAGCTCCGCGGTCATGCAGGCTCAAAACAATCAATCACGCGGCAATGTATTACAACTTCTAGGCAGCTAACGCAGTTCAAGACTGTATTTTCTTTTCTTTATGTCTTCCTCCTAGAAGCATTCATCGGTCAAAAACTGGCCGATTTTTTTTGTCCTCATTCAAAAAATCCTTTCAACAGCCCAACAAGGGCCACGGCTCTTTGCTATAATTTTGGGCTTATTACTTTCACAAATTCAAGAGACCAATGGAAAAGCATTTCGACCCCAATACAATTGAAACAAAGTGGTATCAGACCTGGGAAAACAAAGGGTATTTTAAGCCGCAATACAATGATGCAGCCCCATATTCGATCATGATCCCCCCGCCGAATGTCACGGGGAGCCTGCATATGGGCCATGCCTTCCAGGACACCATCATGGACACCTTGGTTCGTTATCACCGCATGAAAGGCAATGATACGCTTTGGCAGCCGGGAACAGACCATGCCGGAATCGCCACACAGATGGTTGTGGAACGCCAGCTGGCCGCCAAGGGACTAAGTCGTCACGATGTGGGGCGCGAGGCATTCATTGAAAAAATCTGGGAATGGAAAGAAGAATCCGGTGGCACCATCACCAAACAACTTCGTCGCCTGGGAGCCTCTCCAGACTGGTCTCGTGAACGCTTTACCATGGATGACGGCCTTTCCAATGCCGTCAAGGAAGTCTTTGTTCAACTTTATGAAGAAAACCTCATCTACCGCGGTAAACGTCTGGTCAACTGGGATCCGGTTTTGCATACTGCTGTCTCAGACCTGGAGGTTATTTCCGAAGAAGAGCAAGGCAACCTTTGGCATATGCGCTATCCGCTCACCGATGGTTCAGGACATCTGGTGGTGGCCACCACCCGTCCCGAAACCATGCTTGGGGATCAGGCCGTTGCGGTTCACCCCGACGACGAACGTTACCAGAACCTGATTGGCAAGACCATTACCCTACCGCTCGTCGGCCGTGAGATCCCTATTATCGCCGATGACTATGTCGATCTTGAATTCGGTACAGGTTGTGTAAAGATCACCCCGGCGCACGATTTCAATGACTACGAGATGGGGAAACGCCATAACCTGCCCATGCTTAACATCTTCACCATTGATGCCACCATCAACGAAGAAGCGCCTGAAAAATACCAAGGCCTGGACCGTTATGAAGCCCGTAAACAGATCATCGCCGATTTGGAAAGCCAGGATTTGATGGAAGACATCAAACCTCATACCTTGATGGTGCCTCGCGGCGACCGCTCCCATGCCGTCATTGAACCTCTGCTTACCGACCAATGGTATGTTGCGGTCGAATCCTTGGCGAAACCAGCCATTGATGCCGTCAAGAACGGCGACATCGAGTTCGTACCCAAAAACTGGGAAAATACCTATTTTGAATGGATGAACAATATTCAGGACTGGTGTATTTCTCGCCAAATCTGGTGGGGGCACCGCATCCCGGCCTGGTACGATGAAAACGGCAAGATTTATGTAGGTCGCTCAGAAGCGGAAGTGCGTGAAAAACACAATCTTGCGGCTGACGTCCCACTTAAACAGGATGACGATGTTCTGGACACCTGGTTTAGCTCAGCACTATGGACTTTCTCAACTCTGGGCTGGCCTGAAAAAACTCCTGAGCTGGAAAAATTCCATCCTACTTCCGTATTGGTCACCGGATTCGACATCATTTTCTTCTGGGTCGCCCGCATGATCATGATGACCTTGAAGTTCACCGGTGAAGTTCCCTTTAAACAGGTTTACGTTCACGGACTGGTCAGAGACGGTGAAGGTCAGAAGATGTCGAAATCAAAAGGCAACGTACTCGACCCGATCGACTTGATTGACGGCATTGAACTTGAAGACCTGGTCTCCAAACGTACCTATGGCATGATGCAGCCAGAAAAGGCCGCAAAAATCGAAAAAGCGACCCGCAGACAGTTTGCCGACGGCATTCCCGCTTACGGCACGGATGCAATGCGCTTCACCTTTGCCTCCTTGGCATCGACTGGTCGTGACATCCGTTTTGACCTGAATCGCGCCGAAGGTTACCGTAACTTCTGTAACAAACTCTGGAACGCCACGCGTTACGTATTAATGAACACCGAGGGTTATGACACCGGTGTAGACGAGAATGCCGCCACCGAACTTTCATTGGCGGACCGCTGGATTACCTCGCGCCTGCAGGAAGTCGAAATAGAAGTAGCCAAGCACTTTGAAAGCTACCGTTTTGATTTGGCGGCCAATACCCTCTATGAGTTCACCTGGAACGAATATTGTGACTGGTATCTTGAACTGTCCAAACCGATATTAAACAGCACTGACAGCTCTGATACCGCCAAACGCGGCACCCGTAAAACCTTGGTGCGTGTACTTGAATCCTTGTTGCGATTGCTACACCCAATCATTCCATTCATTACCGAAGAGGCCTGGCAAGCGGTCGCTCCCCTCGCTGGCAAGCAGGGTGAGACCATCATGCTGGAGCCTTACCCTCAGGCCGATGAAAGTAAGATCGACTCCTCAGCGGTTGCTGAACTGGAATGGGTCAAACAATTCATCGTTGGCGTACGCAAAATCCGCTCAGAGATGGACATCGCCCCAAGCAAGGTACTTCCGGTGTTATTGGCGGGCTTGAATGAAAATGACCAGGCCTGGTTAAATAACAACCGAATATTCCTGCAAACCTTGGCCAAACTCGAAGACATTACCGTACTGGAAAATGAGGCGGATGCACCGGAATCGGCCGTCAGCCTGGTTGGAGAGATGAAGGTATTGATCCCGATGGCGGGTCTCATCGACAAAACTGCGGAACTGGCACGACTCGACAAAGAAATCGGCAAGCTTGATGGTGAAATCAAACGTCTTGGCGGCAAACTGAATAACGAAAGCTTTGTCGCCAAAGCACCGGAAGCCGTGGTAAACAAAGAACGTCAAAAACTTAGTGATTATGAAACAGCGCTGAAAAACTTAAAGGAACAGCATGAAAAGATTCAACAACTTTAAAACGCTTGGCCTCATTCCTGTCTTAGTCATTGGCTTCGGCCTGTCGAATCCTGTGGCTGCAGCAGAGTCTTCAGCGGGCAGTACGCGTTACATTACCGATTCGATTGAAGTCCCGATGCGTTCGGGATCCAGCACAAAGTACCGCATCAAACGCATGATTCCTTCCGGCAAGGCGGTCAAATTACTCGAAGTCGACCAATCAGGCTGGGCCAAAATCCAGTACAGCGGCAGCATCGGCTGGATGCCCTCAAGCATGCTTGAAAACCAACCGATTGCCAAAGAACGACTCGCGGTTCAGATTGAGAAAACAACGGCTATAGAGGCCAAGTTCAATGACCTCAAACAAGAATTGGACACCTTGCAAACCCGTTATGCCGAAACCAGCGACGAACTTAAAACGGTCAAACAGGACAAGTTTGAAATTACCCAGGAACTCAATCGCCTCAAAGAGATTTCCAGTAATGCGGTACAACTAGATGAGCAAAATCAGGCGATGAAGACCCGTCTTTCACGATTGGAAGATGAAAATGCCATTATGCGTGAGCAGGTGGACCAATCCGATGATGCGATTAAACGCCAATGGTTCCTGACGGGTGGTGGAGTGCTATTATTAGGCTTATTGCTGGGTCGATTCTTCCGAATCCCCAAAAAACGCCAGAAATGGGGTGAAATATAAACTCCAGTCGCTTCAACCAAAAAGCCCTCGAAAGAGGGCTTTTTTGTACCAACCGGATTTCACTATCCTTGCCATTACAGCGGCAAGCACGACCTTTAACGCTGTAAAATCTTAATCACCTCTTTAGCCGGTACATAACCTGGCAACATAGCACCATTGTCCAAAATGATATTCGGTGTGCCATTCACACCAAATACCTGCGCCTGCTGCATGTGCTCGGCAACCGGGTTTTTGCAGTTTTTAGGCTCAATCGCCTGCCCTTTCATGGCCAGATTCATTTGCTCTGCCGGCTTGTCGGAACACCAGACAGACACCGCTTTTTTATAGGACGGCGACCCCATGCCCGCACGAGGATAGGATAAATAACGCACCGTGATACCCGCTTCATTCAAAGCGGGAATCTCTTTATGCATTTTATGGCAATATGGACAATCGATATCGGTAAACACCGTAATATGATGCTTCTCATCACCTTTGGCCGGATAGACAATCATTGAATCGATTGCGACTTTACTCATAGCCTGTTTACGAGCCTCGGACTTAGCGGTATCGGTCAAGTTTTCGCGAGTTTCCAGATTGATTAAACTGCCATTGAAAACATATTGGCCATCCGCCGTCATGTAGATCACCATAGGACCGACAGAAACTTCATACAGGCCTGAAACCACACTGGGTTCTATTTGTGCCTGAGGAGCATTTGGAATGATTTTATTCAATTGGGCTTGTATGACCTGTTTATCGTCTGCAATCGCAATGGACGAAAATATGGTTGCCAAGCCTAAAGCGATCGCCGACTTTTTAAGAAAGTGCATGATATAAGATTCCTGTTCACAGCATTAATTTAGTTAATGAACTATAACATATTTATATTACAACTCAACTGAACTAACCACGAGGATGATGCTGTTGATGGATGCGGTGCAGGCGTTCTTTGGCGACATGCGTATAGATCTGCGTGGTCGATAAATCGCTGTGCCCCAACAACAATTGAACCGTCCGCAAGTCAGCCCCATGATTGATCAAATGGGTTGCAAAGGCATGACGTAAACCGTGTGGTGAAAGCTTTCCTTGAATGCCCGCCTGAAATGCCAGATTATTGACTCTGTGCCATAAAGTCTGCCGGGTCATGGGACGACCCAGTCTAGAGACAAACAGAGTCGATACCCACTTTTGTCTCACCAGAAGCGGACGGGAACTCTGCAGATAACGTTCAACCCACTCGATTGCCACCTCACCAATCGGCACAATACGCTCCTTACTCCCCTTTCCTGTCACCTGCACCAGGCCCGCCGATAAATTCAACTGTTCAAACGGCAATTCAACCACCTCTGAAACCCTCAAACCCGAGGCGTACATCAACTCCAAAATGGCACGGTCGCGCAATCCTAAAGCCGTCGTTACATCCGGTGTATTTAAAAGAACTTCAACCTGCTGTTCACTGATCACGGTCGGAATCGACTTTGGTGTTTTGGGGGACTTCATCAAGGTGGTCGGATCTGAATCGAAGCGATTCTGAGTGACACCCCAGCGGTAAAAACGCTTTAAGGTCGACAGCAGACGTGCATTACTCTTTTGACTGCGACCTTGTTCATGAAGACCGAACATAAAATCTTCCAGTTCGTTTTTGCTAACCGTTTCGATTGCGGTGTTTTGAACTTTTGAAAACCACCAGGCCTGGTAGATTTGAAGGTCTTTTTGATAAGCGGAAAGGGTATTGGCACTCAGGCCTTCGGATATCCTCAGATAGTCCAAAAACTCTGTAACAAGGGGGGAGGCTTCTATTGAATAATCGGAGTGATGCATAAACTGAAGTATACCAAATACCAATGTAAAACGACTGGTTGTCGGAAACGTCAAACAGATACAAAAAACGCCCTAAAAAGGGCGTTTTCTGAATTTGGCATGATCGAGAAAAATTATACTTTTTCTTTGATACGAGCCGCTTTACCAGACAAGTCACGTAGGTAGTAAAGTTTGGCACGACGAACATCACCGCGACGCTTAACTTCAATACTGTCAACCAACGGGCTGTAAGTTTGGAAAGTACGCTCAACACCTACACCATGTGAAATCTTACGCACGATGAAGTTAGAGTTGATGCCGCGATTTTTCTTCGCGATAACCACACCTTCATAAGCCTGAAGACGTTCGTTTTTACCTTCGATTACTTTAACTTTAACAACCACTGTGTCACCCGGACCAAATGTAGGGATTTCCTTAGTCATTTGTTCCGCTTCAATACGCTTGATGATATCGCTCATCTTTAAGCTCTCCGATTTTTTGTCTGAACCCTTTTTGGATTCAAACCCGAAAATGCAACCTGAGTCCATTTTCTCTTGCATTCATCCAACATTCGCCAGGCTCGCTGGCCAGAGGTTGAACCCTAATTGTTTAATAAGTCAGGACGTCGCTTCTGCGTGCGCTCCAACTTTTGCGCCTGCCTCCAGGCATCGATTTTAGCGTGATTGCCTTCCAACAACACACTGGGAACCGCCATTTCATCGACAACTTCGGGTCGAGTATAATGCGGGCAATCCAGCAAGCCGTCCGAAAACGAATCCTGTTCAGCAGATTGATGATGACCTAGGGCTCCGGGAATCAAACGAATCACGGCGTCCATCAGCATCATTGCAGGCAACTCTCCGCCACTGACAACAAAATCGCCAATACTGATCTCTTCGTCCACCTCAGAAACCAGCAGGCGCTCGTCAACCCCTTCATAACGACCACATAACAACGTTATTTGGTCATATTGGGCCAATTCAGCCACTTTCGCCTGAGTCAAAGGCCTGCCTTGTGGTGACAAATACACCACGTGAGGCTTGGCCGGACTCTCTGCCTTAATGGCGCTGATCGTATCCTTAAGTGGCTGATACATCATCACCATGCCCGGTCCACCGCCATAAGGACGGTCATCCACCGTCTTATGTTTATCCGTTGTAAACTGACGAGGATTCCAGGTCTTTAAATCGTATAATTCAGATTGCAACGCTCGACGGCTCACCCCTGACTCCGTCAATGCGCTAAACATCTCCGGAAATAAGGTAATCACATCAAACCTCACTGTTCCGCTTCCACTTCCCAGTTGACAACAATCTGTTTAGTGTCCAGGTCTACCGAACGAATGAACTCGTCCATCACAAACGGAATCAAATCACCGTGCGGCCCTTCTACCCTAAGTACATCATGCGCTCCGGTTTCGACCAATCCGGTCACTTCACCCAGCACAATGCCCTCTTGAGTAGAAACCTGACACCCAATCAAATCTATCCAGTACAGCTCCTCAGCCGGATTCACCAGCTGGGAGCGTTCAATGGCGATCTCACATCCCATAAATTCACGGGCCAGATCGCGATCGTGGACATTTTCCAACAAGGCGACTAAGGTTTTACCACCCTGCTGTACCTTGCTGTCCAATACCTTAACTTGTTTCCACTCACCTTTGCAGCGTATCCACCACGGCGAGTAGTCGAGAATATTGGCGCGCGGATCGGTATGGGAAAAAATCTTCACCCAACCCTGAACACCAAAAATTCCGTTGATTTGGCCAACAACTATTTTCTCATCAGCAGAACTGTTAGACATAAATTATCGGCTCAATTCAGTGTGAGATTAAGCGCTTTTAACGATGCTTTTCACACGTGGGCTAAGCTGTGCACCTTGTGCAACCCAGTGATCAATGCGCGCCTGATCTAAACGGATTTTTTCTTCATTTCCACTTGCTACAGGGTTATAGAAACCAACTTGCTCGATGAAACGGCCAGTGGTTGAATTACGCTGATCAGCAACAACGATTTTATAAAAAGGACGCTTTTTTGAACCACCACGGGCTAAACGAACTACTACCATTTTGTTCTCCAATATTTAAATCAGGCGATGAAGAGGAGTCTCTCCAACAATTTCTTCTAGTTAAATTTCACCCACAATGAGCGAAAAGCGGAATTATACAGATAAAGAACTGCCGTTTCAAACAGTTATGTCATTTTATTTGTATTTACAATCGTCGCTCAACGCTTTAAGTGCCGATCTTAAAATACTTTAGCGCATACCGGGCGGCAAACCGCCCATTCCACCCATGCCTGGCGGCAACTTACCGGCCATACCGCGCATCATATTCTTCATACCGCCTTTGGAGACTTTCTTCATCATCTTCTGCATCTGGGTGAATTGTTTTAGCAATTTGTTCACATCCTGGACTGAAGTACCTGAACCCATCGCAATACGGCGCTTTCTTGAGCCTTTAATCACAGCGGGAAACGCACGTTCATGCTTGGTCATCGAATTGATAATGGCTTCAAGACGTCTGAACTCGCCTTCCGCCTTGTCATTATCTAACTGGCCTTTGAGCTGCCCCATGCCCGGCAGTTTGCCCATCAGACCGCCAACTCCGCCCATTTTTTGAATCTGCTGTAACTGTTCTAAAAAATCCTCCAAATCAAACTGTCCGGACTTCTGGATTTTCTTGGCAAACTTCTCGGCTTTCTTTTTATCAATCTTGGCTTCGGCCTCGTCAATCAGGCTGAGCACATCGCCCATTCCCAAAATACGACCCGCCATACGATCTGGATGGAAGGTTTCCAACGCATCGGTTTTTTCACCCGCCCCGATGAACTTGATCGGTTTACCGGTAATTTCGCGAATCGAAAGGGCGGCACCACCACGTGCATCCCCGTCGGTTTTGGTCAGAATCACACCCGTCAACGGCAAGGCATCATTAAACACCTTGGCCGTATTGGCGGCATCCTGCCCGGTCATTGAATCGACAACAAACAGGGTTTCACAAGGATTGATGTTACTGTGAAGGTGTTTGATCTCCTGCATCATCTCATCATCAATGTGCAATCGCCCTGCGGTATCGACAATCAATACGTCGGCAAACTGCTTGCGCGCTTCCTGATGCGCGTTCTTGGCGATCGTAACCGGATCCTGATCCGCCGTAGAAGGATAAAAGATGACATCCACCTGCTCAGCCAAGGTCTCCAACTGCTTAATCGCGGCCGGACGGTATACGTCGGCCGACACCACCATGACCTTTTTCTTTTCACGTTCCTTCAGCCATTTAGCCAGTTTGGCCACAGAAGTGGTTTTACCCGCCCCTTGCAAACCGGCCACCATAATCACGGCGGGCGGTTCCACATTGAAGTTCAGAGGCTCCACTTCCTGGCCCATGACTTCTGTCAATTGTTCACGAACAATCTTGATGAATGCCTGACCCGGATTCAAACTCGTCGAAACCTCCTGACCGACGGCGCGATCCTGAACCTTAGCAATGAAATCCTTCACCACCGGCAGCGCAACGTCCGCTTCCAACAGGGCTCTACGCACATCGCGCAAGGCATCCTTAATATTGCTTTCAGTCAAACGGCCTTGCCCTTTCAGGGATTTAAAGGTTTTCGTTAAACGTTCCGATAGATTGTCAAACATGACGGTCACTCTCCTAAATCGACTCCATGCCATTGCCATCCGGTCTTTTATAAAAATCCTTTAGGCAAAGTACGCATCAGTCTTCTATTCAAACTGTAATTCCGCTATTATAACTAAATATTCCGCCCAATAGTGGAGCCTCTGCTCCAGTGTTAGGCATAACCCCTGAATCGCATTGAACCTGAACGCATTCAGACTTCAAACTCATAAACTCATTGTTTAAGGTTGCAACTTCATGATTCTAAGTGGCTTCAGCGCATTGATCGCAAGTCTGCTCTACTTTTACGCCAGCTTTCTGTTGTGGCAAAAAGTGCAAAACCAAACTCAAGATTCTATTCGCCACAAGATACTGGGCATTGCCCTAGTTGCGGTTTTACTGCATGGCTTCGCTTTGAGCACAACCTTATTGGACGGCTATCAGATTCAATTCGGATTTGGAAACGGACTGTCTTTAATTGCGTTACTCGGAAGTTCGATTTTACTGATTACCAACATCAATAAACAGACGGAAACACTGGGCATTTTTATTTTTCCTCTGGCCGCCCTTACCACCGTTCTCCCTCTTGGTCTGAACGACATGCATCCTTTACCTTATGAGTTAGGAAGCCATGTATTGATCTCAATCTCCGCCTACAGCATCATGGGACTGGCCACCGCCCAAGCCATTTTATATAGCTTGCAGGAACGTCGCTTCCGAAAAAAACAGCTCTCGACACTGCTTAAAGCCCTGCCACCGCTCCAGACAATGGAAAAGATACTGATTCAACTGATCATTATCGGCTTTGTGTTTTTGAGCTTTGCTTTATTGAGTGGTGTGTTTTTCATTGAAAACCTCTTTGCGCAACACCTTATTCACAAGACCTTTTTCGCCATCTTGGCCTGGTTGGTTTATGCCACCTTTCTGGTCGGCCACTTCCAGCGTGGCTGGCGTGGACAGAAAGCCGCCAAATACACAATCTGGGCTTACGTTTTTCTGGTTTTAAGTTATATCGGCACCGAACTGATTTTATACGGAATTTACCAGTAAACCCAATATTCCATTTAAAAATAGTCAGTTAGCTCGAACTCAATGCAAATATGAAGGCAACAAAAAAAGAGATAAACTCTTTTTAATGGGATCATTAATCGTTATAATTCTTAGCCAATCCATAATGTAATTGAACCGCATTGAACTCCCTAGAACTTCCTATTCTGTTCGGCATCCTGATTTTGCTTATCGTACTGTCGGCTCTTTTCTCAAGCTCTGAAACTGGCATGATGGCGCTCAATAAATACCGCCTAAAACATCATGCAAAGTCCGGAAACAAAGCCGCGATTCGAGCTCAAAAACTGCTTAAATCGCCCGACCGCCTGCTTGGCGTGATTTTACTGGGTAACAATTTCGTCAATATCTTTGCCTCCTCCATTGCCACGATCATCGCAATGCGCCTTATGGGAGAAGCCGGTATCGCTTTGGCCGCCGGACTGTTAACACTTGTCATCTTAATTTTCGCAGAGGTTGCACCCAAAACATTAGCCGCACTCTACCCGGAAAAAATCGCCTATCCGGCGGCCTACTTTTTAACCCCCTTACTAAAGCTGTTGTCGCCGATTGTCTGGTTTGTAAACTTTTTTGCCAATGGCTTCTTGAAGCTTTTCCGAGTCAGACTGACTCAGGATCACGATCATCACGAACTGAGCCAGGAAGAATTACAGACCTTGATTGATGAAGCAACAGGCCAATTGCCCTCCGAATACCGCTCCATGCTGACCAGTATCCTGCAACTGGAAAGTGTCACGGTTGAGGACGTCATGATTCCCAAGCAGGAAGTCTACGGTGTCAACATCGATCAGCCGATTGAAGGGATTTTGAAAGCGCTTCAGAAATCCCCATATACACGCATTCCGATTTATCGTGGCAGCATTGATGATGACCTGATCGGCATTCTCAATCTCCGACGGGCTCTTCCTGCACTCATGCGCAGTGATGTGAGCCTAAAAGACCTTATCAAGCTCACCAAACCCGCTTATTTTGTTCCTGAGACCACCTCCTTGAACATTCAGCTGGGAAAATTCAATCACAACAAACGCCGCATGGCGCTCATCGTGGATGAATACGGAGACATACAGGGACTGCTGACCATGGAAGATTTGCTGGAAGAGATTGTCGGTAAACTCTCCACCGACAGTAAATCCAAAACTCCCGAAGCGATCGAGATCAACGAAGATGGTTCCTGGTCGTTTGAAGCCGGTGAGTTCGTGCGCGACCTCAATAAAGAATACAATTTCAACCTTCCGACTGATGGTCCAAAAACCTTAAACGGCTTGATTCAGGAAGAGCTTGAATCACTACCCAATATCGGCACCTGTATTCGTATCGACGACTATATTCTGGAGGTAGTTGAAACCTCGTCCAATGCCATTGAGAAAGTGAAATTAATCGATTTGTCACAAACTTAAGCGAGAAGACTATGCGCCACACCTTCAACCAGCCTCACGTCTGGAATCAACTCAAACAAGGCATCATCCAGCTGGCTAAGACCGAAGTGCTTGGCCGCTTTGAGAAGGTGAGCGCACAAACTAAAGATGATGGATCGCTGCTGACAGAAGCCGACACCCAGATGCAGATTAAAACCGCCGAGTTCTTGACCGAGAACTGGCCGGAATTCGCTTTTCTGGGGGAGGAATCCTCACTGGAAGAACAGCAGGCGGCCATGCAAAGTGAACAGGGTTGCTGGATCTTGGATCCGGTTGACGGCACCAGCAACTTTGCCTGCGGCATCCCTTTTTTCTCAGTCTCTTTGGCGCTAATGATTCAAGGCGAACTGGTCGTCGGATTGATCTACGATCCCAGTCGCAATGAAATGTTCGCTGCTCGAAAAGGCCTGGGCGCGGAGCTGAATGACCAGCCACTGGTTGCGGCCACCGCCAAACAAACCCTCAAACAGTGCAGCAGCATTGTCGACTTCAAGCGCCTTAAAACGCCGTTATCCACCAACCTGGCTCAAACCCCGCCCTACGCTTCGCAACGCAGCTTTGGCTCGGTTGCGCTTGACTGGTGCTGGATTGCCGCCGGGCGCGGGCAGGTTTATCTGCATGGCGCACAAAACATCTGGGACTATGCCGCGGGCTGGTTGATACTCGAAGAGGCTGGCGGCAAAAGCTGTACTTTGGATGGCGAATCGGTGGTTGTGCCCAAGGTTGTCAAACGTTCTGCTTTGGCCGCCACTACACCGGCACTCTTTGACGAATGGCGCGCCCACCTGCAACAGGCTTCACAGTAACACCCAATTAAAACGCATACCCTAAAAACAAACAGGCCTGCTATAAGCAGGCCTGTTTGTTTTCGATATTGGCGATCAAACTCAGTAATTCCAAACCATCTGCAGACTGACAATATCCACATGGGTCTCATATTCACCGACCACGTAGTTATCCAAACCACTCGGACTCAGTGTTTCATGTTTGTTGATCTTGGCCTTATCTGCAAACAAATGACTGTACCCGGCATCCAGGCTGATACTTGGCGTCACTTGATAATTAAAGCCAACGGACACCCATGTTTTATTGCTGTCAGGCGTTCGGGATGAACGGCTTTCAGCATTGGGCACAGGCGTTTCGTCAAAAGCGATCCCAGTTCTAAAGCGCCAGTCATCACTATAATCATAGATCATTCCTAACGCATAACGCATGGAGTCTTTAAAATTCTGATTGGTTTCAGAACGACTGCCATTGGCAAACTCAATCACCAACTCATCATAGGCACTCCATCCCGTCCAGGTTGCATCCGCCAACAACGAAATATGCTCATTTAAATCATGCGTCACTGCAAACATGGCCGTAGCAGGCAAGGTCACATCTGACTTCAAAGTTTGCCCGGGAGCCAAGCCATTGTAATCCACCTCACCTTTCGCATTTTGGGTGATTTCAGAACGATAAGACAGTCCCACCTTTGTCGAAAGAGAGACCTGGGTCAACAACCCGAGATTGTATCCATAGCCCCAGCTGTCGGCTTCAATTTCCGCTTCGCCGTCTGCCCCGCCGGTGAAAATCTTTTGACTCATGTTCAAGGTCACATACTGTGCATTCACGCCAAAACCAATGGAAGTGTGGCCGTTAAGCTTGCGTGCAATATTGGCATTTAAATTAACCGACTTCAAATCGGTTTCAATCGACTGATATCGCCCAGCCCAATCATCCGCATATTCCAGTTTTTGCCCATAAGGCACATTCAAACCAAACCCGAGTGCATAATCACCGTACTGGCCTTTCCAGTATAAGTTCGGAACCAATCCATTGGTCGCGGCATTGTCATCCCCACTCAATGGCATCACGCCTTCAATACGTGAATCACTATTGGTAAAATCATTTGAAGGCAAAAGCACGTGCATCCCGGCCACCGCCTGACTGCCTTCAATTTGTGTCAAGCCCGCCGGGTTAAACCACATCACACTGGCATCTTCAGCACTGGCTGCGGCACCGGCATAGGACAAACCTTGCCCACTGGCGCTTTGTTCAATTAAGGCAAAGCCTGAAGCCATTACCGCTGGAGAGGTCAATACAAGAATCAGTGCGGGGGTCAATTTAGAGACGGTCATTCATACTCCTATTACTTTAGATCATGGCAGTCAATAAAGAGATTTTATCACTCAAACCAATCGAGGTAATTGAATATAAAAACCCGCCAATAAATAAAATCAATCTCAACCCATAACTGTCAAGAGTGGGCAGGCCTGTTGAGCTTAAAAGCCTAAAGAATATCCAAGGCTTGCTGAAGACTCTTCACACCGATAATCTCCATGCCGGCCACGCCTCCTTTAGGCACATTAGCCAGAGGAACGATGGCTCGTTTAAATCCATGTTTTGCCGCTTCGATAATACGTTCCTGACCACTCGGAACCGGCCGGATTTCTCCCGCCAAGCCTATCTCTCCAAACACAATCAATTCCTGTGACAGAGGTTGATTGCGCATACTGGAAAGAATCGCGCACAGCAACGCCAGATCGGCACTGGTCTCACTGACCTTGACGCCACCGACCACGTTGACATAAACATCCTGATCCGCCGCCTGTATGCCGCCATGACGGTGCATCACCGCCAGCAACATGGCGATACGATTCTGATCCACGCCCACCGTCACTCTTCTCGGGGATCCATAAGGTGATTCATCCACCAAAGCTTGAATTTCTACCAACAGGGGTCGTGAACCTTCCCAGATGACCATCACTACCGAGCCGGGCGCGGGCTCCTCACCTCTCGAAAGGAAAATCGCCGAAGGGTTCTTGACTTGCTTCATGCCCTTTTCCGTCATCGCAAAGACACCCAGTTCATTCACAGCCCCAAAACGGTTTTTGATTGCGCGCAATGTTCTAAAGCGACTGTCTGACTGGCCTTCCAGAAACACCACCGTATCAACGATATGTTCCAACACTCTTGGGCCGGCCACCTCACCGGATTTGGTCACATGCCCTACCAGAAAAATCGCGATATTGTTCTGCTTGGCGTAGCGGGTCAAAAAGGCCGCGCTCTCTCTTACCTGTGACACGCCGCCTGCGGCACTGCCGACATCAGCCAGCTGCATGGTCTGAATCGAATCAATGACCATCACTTTAGGGCTTTCCTGCTGGGCGGCGTGGGCGATCGACTCCACATCGGTTTCAGTCAAAAGACGAAGCTGCTCATCGGGCAATTGCATGCGTTTGGCACGCATCGCCACCTGTTGCAAGGATTCTTCCCCGGTGACATACAGCACTTTCATCTGCTCACTCAAAGCACACATCACCTGTAGCAGGATGGATGACTTACCCACACCAGGATCGCCGCCAACCAACACCACGGAACCGGGAACGATCCCGCCTCCCAACACCCGATCCACCTCGGACATGCCGCAGGCTATGCGGGGCACTTCTGCCAAATTGACCTCATGAACCGCCTTAACCTGATTGTCTGCGGCTCCGGCATAACCCACCACGGGACTCGCCGATTTGCTTTTTGCCGCACTCAACTTAATTTCCTTGAGTGTATTCCAAGCTTTACAGGCCATACATTGACCCTGCCATTGACTGTGTTCGGCTCCGCAATCGGTGCACACGTAAGCATTTTTAATTTTAGCCATCTACCCATCCCAACTTCACAAACACTTGCCGCATTTTACTGCGACAAAAACAAAAAAGCCCGCTTCATGCGGGCTTTTAAAAGCAGACATTGATCAGTGCTTAATGTCTCTCCAATACTCTTTTTTCAGAATATAAGTTAACAACAGTAATACCAATAAGAATGCGATGACCTTCCAGCCTAGATCCATACGCTTCATTTTGGCCGGTTCACCGACATACTCCAAGAAATTGGAAATATCACGAGCGGCCTGAGCATAATCTTCAGAAGAGGCATGACGTTCGATGCCTTCGAGCACGTTAGGCATCGACGTTCCCTCTAAAGCATGGTTATTCCATTTCCCCTGTCCATCCTGGTAATAGCTTCGCAAAAAGGTGTAGATGTAATCGGTTCCTTTCAAACGCGCCATCAACGATAGATCAGGCGGCTCGGTACCCAATACATCCATACCGACACCTGGCAGCATACGGGTCTCGACATCATCGACCACGCTGTTCATACCATAAGCCATTTTCGCGACCACTTCCTCATCACTCCAGCCGATATCTCGGGCTATACGGTTATAACGCATATACTTTAAGGAGTGACAAGCCATGCAGTAGTTTGAGAACAGTACCGCTCCGCGCTGCAGGGAATTCTGATCACGCAGGTTGTTTTCAGCCGGCTCCAACTCAATTGCCGGCCCACCGGCAGACTGCGCCGCAAAAGGCATCGCCAACAATAAACTAAACATCCATACTAGTTTTTTCATTAGTGAACCCTCTCCGGTATTGGCTTGGTTTTTTCATTCACCGAGGTAAATGGCAAAATTAAAAAGAACGCAAAATAGAGCGCGGTAAACAACTGCGCCGCTTTCGTCAGTTCAGGGGTTGATGGCTGAGTACCCAAGTAACCCAAAGCGATGAAACTGACAACAAACATGGTCAACAACAGTTTGAATGAAGCACCGCGGTAGCGGATGGACTTCACTTTACAGCGATCCAACCATGGCATAGCAAACAGGACAGCAATCGCACCCCCCATGGCCACCACACCCAAGAACTTGTCAGGTACCGCTCTTAAGATCGCATAGAAAGGCGTGAAGTACCAAACCGGGGCAATGTGATCCGGAGTCTTAAGCGGGTTCGCAGGCTCAAAGTTTGGCGGCTCGATAAAGAAGCCTCCGCCTTCCGGCCAATAGAAAACCACAAAAGCGAACAAAATCATAAAGAAAACAGCCCCCATGGAATCCTTTACGGAATAATATGGGTGGAATGGAATACCGTCGATCGGCAATCCTGATTCGTTTTTATACTTTTTGATTTCGACCCCATCCGGATTGTTTGAGCCAACCTTATGCAGGGCCACAATGTGCATGAATACCAAAATGATCAAAATTAATGGCAAGGCAATTACATGCAAGGCGAAGAAACGGTTCAATGTGACATCGGAAATGACAAAGTCACCACGCACCCACAAAGCCAGGTCGGGACCAATCACTGGGATAGCACCAAACAGGGAAATGATAACCTGAGCACCCCAGTATGACATCTGTCCCCATGGCAATAGATAACCCATGAAGGCTTCCGCCATCAACACCAGGAACAGCAACATCCCCAGAAGCCAAACCAGCTCACGCGGCTCTTTATAAGAGCCATAGAGCAGGCCTCGCATCATGTGCAAATAAATCACAATAAAGAAGGCAGAGGCACCGGTTGAGTGCATATAACGAATCAACCAACCCCATTCGACATCACGCATGATGTACTCAATCGAATTAAACGCCTCGGCGGCACTTGGCTTATAACTCATTGTCAGCCAAATACCGGTAATGAACTGATTCACCAAAACCAATAAAGCCAAAGAGCCAAAAAAGTACCAGAAATTGAAGTTCTTGGGCGCGTAGTATTCACCTACATGCTCGTTCCAGGTGCTGACCAACGGATAACGACGATCCAGCCAACCCAGCAAAGACGACTGTTTTTCTGAAGCCTGAGTTTCGGAATGTTTATGCGACATTAGGCCACTCCTTCTTTTTTCGGATCTTCACCAATGCGAACCAAATTTGCATTCACGAAATGATGTGGGGGAATCTCTAGGTTGGTTGGAGCCGGAACCGATTGAAACACTCGGCCGGCCAGGTCGAATCTCGAACCATGACACGGACAGAAGAACCCGCCTTGCCAATCCGCACCCACATCCGGAGAGCCGATTGCTGGACGGTATAAAGGGGCGCACCCCAAGTGGGTACAAATTCCGACCACAACTAAATACTCTTCATTGATAGCTCGTGATGGATTCTGGCAATAATCAGGCTGTATCGACTCTTGTGAGGCGGGGTCCCTTAACTGAGAATCCGACGCTGAAAGCCGCTCCAGCATGTCAGGCGTGCGTCTGACAACCCATACCGGTTTACCGCGCCATGATACGGTGACCATTTGTCCCGGCTGAAGTTTGCTAAGGTCAATATCGACTGGTGCACCTGCCGCTTTTGCTTTTTCACTTGGCTGCCAAGAACTGACAAATGGCACTGCCAAGAAGGTCGCGCCCGCAGCACCCACAACGCCTGTTGCCCCGGTTAGGATTTTCCGGCGCTGTAAATCAACACCTTTACTCTTATGTTCTTTTGTCGACATATTTGTCTTCCTATTGTTCACAAGCAAATGCCCCCTATTTTACCCAAGGGAGCCTCAAACTCAAATCATTATCTGATTATATGTCAGTTAATAAAATTTTTCTATAGAGGAAAAGTGCCTAGTTAGAGACACTTTTACACCGGATTTGGAACATCCACAAAGTGGCATTGCAAACCGAACTTTTCGGCCAAATGTTCGCCCAGCGCCTGTATTCCAAGCCTTTCCGTGGCATGGTGGCCCGCTGCAAAATAATGGATGCCCCCCTCTTTAGCGATATGCGTGGTCTGCTCCGAAACCTCTCCACTGATATATAGATCAGCCTCCCACTTTAGAGCAATATCAATGTAATTCTGAGCGCCGCCACTGCACCAGGCAACAGTATTGATCTTATCGGGACCACCTGGTAAATGCAGAACCTCACGTCCTAATGACTCGGAAACTTGATTGCGAAAGTCCGTTATCGAGCTGGGTTCTGGCAGACTTCCCAATCTAACCAGACCCGCTTGCGGAGTGATATCCTGCAGACCCCACAACTTGGCGAGCATGGCATTATTGCCCAGGAGCGGATGGGCATCCAAAGGCAAATGATAACCAAATAAATTAATGTCATGCGTCAATAACGACTTGATACGCTTTTGCTTGAAACCGATAATTTCAACCGGCTCACTTTTCCAGAAGTACCCATGATGAACCAGCACGGCATCGGCTTTCAGCTCAATCGCCTTATCAATCAAGGCCTGGCAAGCCGTCACGCCAGTAACGATAGTACGAATCTCTGTCCGACCTTCAACCTGCAATCCATTCGGAGCATAGTCCTGAAAATCGGCGACCTTTAAAAAGCCGTGTAAGTAATCCGATAATTCACTTCGCAACATAAACTTTACCTTTATCGTATTGGATGAAGAGCCATTAAAACGTCAATGCGAAAAAAAACCACCAGGCCTGGTGGTTTTTAACGCTTAATGTTCAAAAAACATTACTTAGCCTTTTACACGGTAACGTGCAGAAGCAGCATGTGCCTGCAACCCTTCACCATCGGCCAAAACGCCAGCAACCTTACCTAACACATTTGCGCCCTCTTCCGAACACATAATCAAACTGGAACGTTTCTGGAAATCATAGACCCCCAATGGTGAAGAAAAACGTGCTGTACGTGATGTAGGAAGGACATGGTTTGGTCCCGCGCAATAATCACCCAACGCCTCGGCCGTATAACGCCCCATAAAGATTGCGCCCGCATGGCGAATCTTTGGCAACAGCGCTTTGGGGTCTTCAACCGACAATTCCAAGTGCTCAGGTGCGATGATATTGATCATTTCCAATGCCTGAGATTCGTCATTGACCACAATAATCGCGCCACGATCATCCAACGCCTTGCGGATGATTTCTTGACGTGGCATGGTCGGCAATAAACGGTTCATGCTCTCGTAGACTTTTTCCGCAAACTCGGCATCCTGAGTCACCAGAATGGACTGAGCATCTTCATCATGCTCGGCTTGTGAAAACAGGTCAACGGCGATCCAATCCGGATTGGTCTTGCCGTCACAATAAACCAGAATCTCGGACGGTCCGGCGATCATATCGATGCCCACGGTACCAAACACCATGCGTTTGGCGGTCGCGACAAAAATATTACCCGGCCCAACGATCTTATCTACCGCCGGAACGGTTTGCGTACCATAAGCCAGAGCCGCCACAGCTTGCGCGCCTCCCAATGTAAAGACGCGATCCACATCACAAATCGCGGCGGCGGCCAATACCATGTCGTTGACCTCACCGTCCGGAGTCGGCACCACCATGATCAAAGTTTCCACACCTGCCACCTTGGCTGGAATGGCGTTCATGATCACGGATGAAGGATAGGCCGCTTTACCGCCGGGAACATATAGGCCCACACTGTCCAAAGGAGTGACTTGCTGGCCCAGCATGGTGCCATCGGCTTCCGTATAATTCCAAGACTCGGTCACCTGTTTCTGGTGATACGCCTTGACTCGCTCCGCCGACAACTCCAGTGCCTCACGTTGCTCAGCGGGAATGGTCTGAAGTGCTTTTTGGATTCTTTCCATTGGAATTTCAAGTTCGGCACCACTCTTAAGCGCCAAGCGGTCGAAACGCTCTGTGTATTCCAACAGTGCCGCATCACCTTGGGTGCGTACATTATTCACCACTTCCTTGACAATATCGTTAACCGAATCATTGGACACAGTCTCCCATGCCAAAAGTGTATCTAACTCTTCTCTGAAGCCTGCTGCGTTAGCAGATAAACGACGAATATTAAGCATTTTGACTCTCTATCACTGTTTGGAATTGTTTTACTATTTCATTAATCTGTTCAAACTTGGTTTTATACGCATGCTGATTGACAATCATTCGAGAGCTGATGTCCGCAATATGCTCCATCGGCACCAACCCGTTTGCACGCAATGTATTTCCGGTATCCACCAAATCAACAATACGATCCGCCAAGTCGATCAAAGGGGCAATCTCCATGGAACCGTACAGTTTGATTAAATCCACCTGCTCGCCCTTCTGGGCATAATACGCCTGGGCGGACTTCAGGTATTTAGTTGCAATCTTAAGTCGGTGACCGTGCGGTTTTTCAACTTCGGGACCGGCCACCATCAATTTACATTTGGCAATCTGAAGATCCAACAGTTCATACAAGTTATCGGCGGGAGCCTCCATCAATACATCTTTACCAGCCACCCCGATATCCGCCGCGCCATGGGCCACATAGGTTGGCGCATCGGTGGCGCGAACAATCAACAACCTGACATGATCATGATTGGTCGGGATGATTAACTTACGGCTTTTGCTTGGATCTTCCAAAGGACGGATCCCCGCTGCCTCCAGCAATGGAACGGTATCTTGGTAAATTCGGCCTTTAGAAAGCGCGATGGTTAATGGTTGCTTCATAACGTATTCAGTCACTTTAAATTAAAATTCGGGTATTAAATATGGGTAAGGCTTCAGTTGGTCAAACGATAGATATGCGCGCCCAACTTGTGAAATTTTTCTTCAATCAATTCGTAACCGCGATCAATATGATAAACACGATTGACGACTGTCTCCCCTTCCGCCACCAGGCCTGCCAAAATAAGGCTTGCCGATGCTCTCAGGTCGGTTGCCATGACCGGTGCACCATGCAACTGCTTGACCCCTTTGATGTAAGCGGTGTTGCCATCCACACGGATATCGGCTCCCATACGGATCAACTCGGAGACATGCATGAAACGGTTCTCAAAAATCGTTTCCTGTATAGTGGATTCCCCGTCCGCCAAGGCATTCATTAATAAAAACTGCGCCTGCATATCAGTTGGAAATAACGGATAAGGATCGGTCACGATATTCACCGGCTTGAGCTCACGATTGCGCATATCCAGTGTAATCGTATCTTCCGTGCTTTCAATCAACGCCCCGGCTTCCTCGAATTTTTCCAATACTGCGGTCAAATGCTTGGGGTTGGCCTTGGTCACGGTTACCCGGCTATGGGTGATCGCCGCAGCCGCCAGATAGGTACCCGCCTCAATTCTGTCCGGAATCACTTCATAAGGCACGCCTTTGAGCGAGTCAACACCCTCGACCACTAGCACATCCGTGCCGATTCCGGAGATTTTGGCACCCATCGCGTTTAAAAACTCGGCCAAGTCAACCACTTCGGGTTCACGTGCTGCATTTCTCAGGTAGGTCGTCCCTTCCGCGAGCACGGCGGCCATCAATAAGTTTTCAGTCCCGGTTACGGTCACGGGATTCATGGTAATGTCGGCACCCTGGAGGCGTTTCGCCTTGGCAAGGATATAGCCTTGTTCAACCTGAATGTCAGCTCCCATTTTCTGCATGCCTTCGATATGAATATTCACCGGACGCGACCCGATGGCACAGCCACCCGGGAGGGACACCTTGGCTTCACCAAAACGCGCCAGCAAAGGCCCCAACACCAGAATCGAAGCGCGCATGGTTTTAACCAAATCGTACTCAGCTTCTTTGACCGTAATATTGGCGGCATTGATCTCAATATTCAAATGCTCATCGAACATCACTTCCACCCCCATTGAGGCAAGAAGCTGGATGGTCGTGGTGACATCCTTGAGATGCGGCACATTCGACAACGAAACCGGTGTCTCCGCCAACAAGCATCCCATCAATATTGGCAAGGCAGCGTTCTTAGAGCCTGACACTTCAACCGAGCCATGCAGCTGGCCGCGATTCGTTATAACTAATTTATCCATATCTATTAACTTAAAAACTCAATTTAATGTGAACTTATTGAACCTTAGTCTTGATCGACAAGGCATGCAATTCACCTGTCTCAAACTGAGTTTTAAACACATCATTCACCATTCGATGTCTCTGAATCGGGGATTTGCCTTCAAATTCAGCACTGGTCACCGTCACTGCAAAATTACAGTCTGCGCCTGACATCTCTACTTGGCTACCGGGAATAGCCTCTTGTATCATCTCTCTAATCTTGTCTGGGGACATTACTTTCTTCCAAAAATTTATTTGCGTATTTTAACGCCTTTGTTCAATAAAATCAGATTTATCGCCGAGATTAACACCAAGAAAGCAACCGTGACCGATAAACTCAAATTCACCGATACGTCGGATTGCTCAAAAAATCCATAACGGAACCCATCCACCATATAGAAGAATGGATTGAAGTGCGACACATCCTGCCAGACCTCAGGCAAAGCGTGAATCGAATAAAACACACCGCTTAAAAAGGTCAGCGGCATGATAATGAAATTCTGGAACGCCGCTAGATGGTCATACTTGTCCGACAAGATGCCTGCCAACATGCCCAGCCCCCCCATCATGGCGGCACTGAGAACCGCAAACAGCAAAATCCAGGCAGGCGCGTTAAAGGTCAAACCGAATCCAAACACCCCTATCACCAAAATACCCAAACCAACGGCCAAACCACGAATGACGGATGCGCCGACAAAAGCCAGATAAAACTCAAAAGGTGAAATGGGGCTTAACAATGCAAACGTCAAATTGCCGTGCATTTTCGATTGAATCAAACTCGAAGAAGTATTTGAAAAGGCGTTCTGCAAAATAGCCATCATCACCAAGCCGGGAATCAGGAACTGACTGTAACTCAAGCCGCTAAACACTTCTATCTGGGTATCGATCACCTGACCGAACACCAATAGATAGAGTAAAGTCGAGACCACCGGCGCAAAAACCGTCTGAACCGCGACCGAATAAAAACGCCTAACTTCCTTGACGAACAGTGCCCAACATCCTGAAAAATTAAACTCCATCATGACTGCGCCGCCCCTGTTAAATTCATAAACACCTCTTCCAATGACGCATCGCGGCTGCGAATATCTTTCACATCCAATCCGCTCTGATGCAGCATACCCAACATATCCGACATGCTCTGCTGTTTTTCCAGTTTGAACAAATATCCGCTCGCGTCGGATTCGACCAGCTTGGATTTCAACGCCTCACTCAAAGGCTGAGTTTCATCTTCCACGGAAACACGCACATAACGAAACGGGTGACATGCTAAAAGCTCACTGGTGGTATCCAGCGCTTTGACTTCTCCATGTTGCATAATGGCGACTTTTTCACACAACGCCTCGGCTTCTTCAAGGTAATGCGTGGTCAAAATAATGGTATGTCCCTTTTGATGCAACTCCTTGGTAAATTCCCACAAGGTGTGCCTAAGGTCGACATCCACCCCAGCTGTCGGTTCATCCAAGACCAAAACCCGCGGTTTATGCACCAGAGCCATGGCGATCAGCACGCGCCTTTTCATTCCTCCGGACAACTCATTGGTAATCGAATTGGCTTTATCGCTCAAAGCCAGGCGCTCCAGCAACTCATTGATCCATTTACTCTGTTCAGGCCCTCTGATTCCAAAGTAACCGGACTGGAGCTCAAGCAATTGCCTAATGGTAAAAAAAGGATCCGCTATTAACTCTTGCGGCACCAAACCCAAAGCCCGTCTCGTCTTACGGTAGTCATGAACGACATCCTCTCCATGCACTTTAATGTGGCCGGATGTCGGCACCAACAGGCCGGACATGGCATTAATCAAGGTCGACTTGCCGGCACCATTCGGCCCTAAAAGCCCAAAAAAGGAACCTTCTTCGACATCAAAACTGATGCCTTTCAGAGCCTCGAACGACCCGTAATGTTTGGTGACTTGCTGAAAGCTTACCGCTGATGACATAGTGATTTCATACCCTTAGAGACGACTCGATTCCAACTGGATTTCGGCCGTAATTCGTGATGATTATTGTAAATTTTCCGGAAAAGGATAAAGGACCAGACCCACCAAAAGCTCGATAAGGTGAATAAAACAGAGCTTTGAGAATTAGGCTATGACTGGAGCACGGTTTCCAAATCATAAAGCTGAATCAAGGTATTCAATTCAGCGGGTAGCGACTCGACTTTCAAAGAATTTTCCGTCTGCGTCTGCCACGACAACAGCATGGCAAGAGCGACACTATCCGCCTGAGTCACTTCTGAAAAGTCAATGCCCATAGGCTGGCGCTGATCGCGCTGCACCTGCTGCAAAATTGCCGGAACGGTTTCCACATTGACCACCGCCGGCAACACCAGCACGCCACCCTCTTTCCATTTCAAAGGCACCTTGGCGATGGGCTTTTTAAACAGAGCCATTAGGCACTCCATTGAATTCTTTGTTTTTCTCTTTCATGGCTGCAATCACCGCGTCTACGCCCGATCTGGAGAATTCAGAATCGTAGGTTTTTCGATAATTCAACAACATGCTCACCCCTTCCACTGTGACATCATAAACCATCCATTTTTGGTTTTTCTTGTCGAGATAGGCACGGTAAATGACATCAGTTTTATTGCCATCGGCCTGCACCACTTCCGATGAAACCGTCACTCGACCAGGCTTCTCTTCAATTTTCGGCCGGACCGACACGCTGGTAATCTTAAGTTTCAACAGGCTTTGCGAATAGGAACGCAACAAGGTGGTGGTAAACTCATCTACAAAGGCTTCCTGCTGTTCTTGGGTGGTGGTTCTCCAGTAGCGCCCCATCACATATCGTGCCATTTTCGGAGTATCCACATAAGGCAATACATAGGTTTTTGCAAATGCCTTAATCTTAGCGGGATTGCCCTCCAACTCGGCCCTCTGATCATTCAACGCCTCGATAATGGTTTCAGACAGATGTGAAATCATTTTCTCGGGATCATCTTGGGGGATGGAATTGTTCGCCTGAATGGATGCCACCATGGCCATCAAGACAACACTGAAAAAGGCCTGAACAAACAGAGCCGGAACGTTCGCTCTACTCTTACACATTTTCTTATTCTCCCTCACTGAATTTCACTAAGAACTGGCCAATCAAATCTTCCAGAACCAGTGCCGACTGGGTCAAATCCAACTGATCGCCATCCTTTAAAAATTCCTCATCCGCACCCGGCATCAAGCCGATGTACTGATCCCCAAGCAATCCGGAGGTCAAAATCGCACCGGAAGTATCAATGGGCAAATCGTCAAACTCTTTAAAAACCGTCATCGAAACACGAGCTTGATAGGTTCTTGGATCGACGCTGATGCCGACGACTCGGCCAACAACCACACCACTGATTTTAACCGGTGCACGAACCTTAAGCCCGCCGATATTATTGAACAGACCGGAAACCTGGTAACTCGGCTTCTCTTTCCAAGTACTGAAATTGCTCACCTGAAAGGCAATCACCACCAATGAAAGCAGAGTCATCAATACAAATGCTCCGACCCAGATTTCTACTTTTAGTTGCCGTTTCATGTCACGATTCCTTTTTCTATCACGTTCTTAACTGAACATCAAAGTGGTTAAAATAAAGTCTAAGCCCAGCACACCCAAAGACGAATGCACCACGGTGCGCGTGGTTGCGTTACTCACACCTTCCGAAGTCGGCATGGCATCGTATCCCTGAAACAACGCCACCAGCGCAATCAAAAAGGCAAACGCAACCGACTTGATAACGCCGTTCATCACATCTTCACGCCAATCAACTGAGCTTTGCATCTGCGACCAAAAAGACCCCTCGTCAACACCGAGCCAGCCGACTCCCACCATATAACCGCCTAAAATCCCCATCGCGATAAACAGTAACGAAAGCATTGGCAAGGTAATGAAAGCGGCGGCGAATCGCGGCGCGAAGATAAATTTAAGAGGGTCCACAGCCATCATTTCCAAAGCCGAAAGCTGCTCGGTAGAGCGCATCAAACCAATCTCGGCCGTCAGCGCCGACCCGGCACGCCCGGCAAACAACAGAGCCGCGACCACCGGTCCTAGTTCTCTCAACAATGAAAGAGCGGTCATGGTTCCCACCGCCTCTTCAGAGTTATAGTCGACCAAGACATTATACCCCTGCAAGGTCAGCACCATGCCGACAAACAATCCCGCCGTCAAAATAATCGGCAATGACAAAACCCCGGCCACATAGACCTGCTTCATCAACAAACCGAAACGATAGAACGCATAAGGAATAACCGGCAAAACGGCTGCCATAAAAAACGCCATTCTACCCAAACCGGAAAGGAGCGCGATGAAACGCTCACCCAAAAGGGCAAGTCGCGAAAAGAAGGAATCAATTAGCGGCATCATTTAGACGCTCCACTGGCCATAGCCTGCTGATAGGTCTCATCCGAGTAATGGAAAGGAACCGGCCCATCCGGCAAACCGTCAAGGAACTGCCTGACGTAAGCCGAATCGCTTTCCAAAATCTCATCACGCGCCCCCTGGGCAATGATTTTCCCCTCGGAGAGCACACAAACAAAATCGGCAATGGAGAGTACTTCATTAACATCATGCGACACGACAACACTGGTCAGCCCAAGACTGTCGTTCAACTTGCGGATCAATTCCACTAGAACCCCCATGGTAATCGGATCCTGACCGACAAAAGGCTCGTCGTAAAAAATCATTTCCGGATCCAGGGCAATACCTCGCGCCAAGGCCACACGTCTGGACATACCACCAGAAAGCTCCGAAGGCATTAAATGACGGGCTCCTTGCAGGCCGACCGCCTGCAATTTCATCAATACCAGAGGATAGATCAACGATTCAGGCAACTGGGTATGCTCGCGCAAAGGAAAAGCGACATTGTCAAACACATTCAAATCCGTCAGCAAAGCGCCGGTCTGAAACAACATGCCCATTTTCTGACGCAGCTCATAAAGCTTGGCGCGCCTGAGTTTATGGACATTTTGCCCCTCCACCAAAATGGTACCCGTATCAGGTCGAAGCTGTCCGGCGATCAACTTTAAAAGCGTTGTTTTTCCGGTTCCACTCGGCCCCATTATGGCGGTCACCTTGCCTTTTGGGATCGACAAATTCAAGTCGTCGAAAATCTTTCTCGACCCTCTGGAAAAACTCAGGTTCTGAATCTCAATCAGCGTTTCCGCTTGCATCTTTTCTCCACTCACAACCTTTTCCTATCCTTTTCCAAAGATTTCTACCTTTTTGGTAAACCGATCATCGGTCTACACCAGGCCTGCTCATTTTAAAACCGGCTTTTTAATGCTTGCCACGCTGACTAAAAACATAATTGACGAAAACCTCATCCAGGCCCGTCCAAACTCAGTAACCCAGAACCTCAGCCACCACCTTCAAATTGGCAACTTGAGCCATATTAATGGATTCCCCTCCAATAAAAAAGGGGGCACCTGACAAATCGCCCGGCAAACTCTGCATGAAATCCTGAAGCATAGAAGCTTGCCACTTGCCGTCTTGCTTCAATTCGTCGATGTAGCCAAAAGCATGGCCGGAAAGCTGATTCTCTCCCAGTCGAAGTTGCCATCCAGGAAGTCGCAACTGCTTTGAGATCAAGCTGACCGGCACCCCCTGAATGGAAGTTTCCGGCAACCAGGATTCCGAAAACACCACTAGACCACCCAACAAACCCTGCAAGCCCGATTTAAGTTTGCCAAGTTGCTTATGCCCTTCTGCATTCAGTTCACTTTCAAGCTGCAGGTAAAAACGAAAATTCTCATCCACGGCATCAATGCACTCAGCCACCTCATCATCCTGCCAGGCTATCCACTGGTCTAACGGCACCAAGACGACATGAAAAGCATTGTTGTAAAAATCCAACTCCCACTCTTCTGGCAAATCCTGAGGATAAAAACTTCCTCGCCAATCCTGATGAGACCAGCCGTAGGTTCCAATCTGCAAATTATCCAACATGCTTCTCAACCTTTCGCCATTCCGTACCGATAGATAATAGGAGGAGAATTTTAACACCTGAAACAGACTTTCAACCATCCATAAAAAAATTTTATCATCATTTGATTCATTGGTTATAATACATTGCTACTACTGAAGAAAAAACGAAAGATGTAACTATGGCAATATCCCTTTTAATCCCCGGATTAGCACTCATAATCGGTCTTGCTTTTTTAGTATGGAGTTCGGATGTGTTCATTGATGGTTCAGCCTCGACGGCAACCCATCTGTCCATCTCTCCGCTGGTAATCGGGGTAGTTGTGCTGGGCTTTGGAACCTCCATGCCAGAGGTCGTGGTTGCCACACTCGCCTCCTTAGACAACAGTCCCGGACTGGCTGTCGGTAACGCCATCGGTTCCAACATTGCCAATATCGGCCTGGTGCTCGGATTCACTGCCATACTTGCCCCCATCGCCATCAAATCCTCCCTCATCAAACGAGAACTTCCGGTATTGCTAGCTATTTCAGTTGGGGTCTATCTACTGCTATTAGACGGAACTCTAGGGTTTATCGACGGTCTCATTCTGGTGAGTGCGCTCATCCTGGTCATGGTCTGGATGATCAAAGTAAACAAAGCTGTGGATCCTCAAGATCCATTGGTTAGCGAAACCAGCCAAGTGGTCGACTCCATGCCGGCTTTTACGCTCAACAAGTCTTTGTTAATGCTGGTTGTCGGCCTGATCATTCTGATGATCAGTGCCAAATTGATGGTATGGGGAGCCGTAGAAATCGCCCATCATTTCCAGGTGCCGGAAGTCATCATCGGCCTGACCATCATCGCCATCGGCACCAGTCTTCCGGAGCTGGCGGCGGCGATTGCGGCCGCGCGCAAAAACGAAGCCGACCTGATGATTGGTAATATCGTCGGCTCAAACCTGTTCAACATTCTGGCGGTTCTTGCTGTGCCTGGCCTGCTCGCGCCTTCGGTTTTGGAACCTTCGGTTCTAAAGGAAGACATACCGGTGATGATCGGTTTCACTCTGGCCATGTTATTACTGGCACTTCCCCGCAAAGGCCACGCCGTCATCAGCAAACCCAAAGGGGTGTTGCTGACATTGGCTTTTGTCACTTATCTGTTTACGCTTTACATTCGTTCCACCAGCGCCTAACTTTAGCACCCAAACTTAGAACCCGAGGTATCACATGAACGTCCCCAGCCCCATCATAGAAAAAGCCAAAAAGATCAAATTACTGCTCTTGGATGTGGACGGCGTCATGACCAACAATTTTCTGTATTACAGTGACAGTGGCGAAGAGCTCAAATCTTTTTACACCCGTGATGGCCACGGCATGGTAATGCTGCAAAAATCCTCCGTTGAAATCGGCATCATTACCGGCCGAAAATCCCAACTGGTGGCCAACCGCATGCGCGACTTGAAGGTCAAACACCTGTATCAGGGCGTGCCGGACAAGTTGCCGACCTTTTTGCAATTGATGGAAACCTTGGATATCGGTTTTGATGAAGTGGCCTATATCGGCGACGACATCCTTGACTTACCGATCCTGACTCGAGTCGGCCTGTCGGCCACCCCCGCCGACGGAGATCCGGAAGTCAAATCTCGAGTCGACCACATTTCCAGTTTCAACGGCGGCCAGGGATGCGTGCGTGAAATGTGTGAACTCATTATGAAAGCACAAGGCACCTGGCAAGGACACATGGATTTTTATTTACGCGAAAGCCTCTGACTAATATACTAATGATTTAAACCACCCGACCTCACGGTCAGCAGGAAGAATCAATGTTTAGCGGTCGATTCATTTTATTTGCTCTTATTCTGGCGGCCCTCGCTTTATGGATCAGTTTCCAACAAACCACCCAGCAATCGGCCCTGCTGGATTCCTCACTGAAATCGACCGACTACAGCTGGCAGCTCTTCAACAGCACCACCTGGCAGTTCGATAAAACCCAATCCAAACAAAACACCATCACCCAAGCCGACAGCGTGTTTTATCAGGAAGCCAATCAAACCAGTCAACTGAGCCAACCACGCATTGTCATCAGCCAGCCGGAACAGACGCTTGTCATCCGCAGCCAACAAGGGAAAACCCGTGCGGATTCCGTACTTGAACTTGCAGGTCAGGTCATCATCACTCAATTTGACCAACCATACTTAACCATCAAAACAGACAGCCAAAATAAAACCTTAACAACCGAATTCATCACTTATAATTCCAACACAGAAGAGATCAACAGTCACCGAGAGGTTGTGATCACCCAAGCGAACGGCACGACCAGTGGAACCGGCCTCCAGGCCAACCTGCAAACCAGGCAGTTTCAACTGTTATCCAATGTCAAAGGTCACTACATGCCCTCTACGGAAAACTAAAAGCGAGACCCTATGCCTCATTTAAAGTCATTATTATTACCTCTGCTGTGCATCAGCTTATCGCTGACCGGTCTTTCGACCCAGGCCCAACAAGCTCAAACTCCGGATGAAGAACAACCGATCCACATCACAGCGGACAGCCTCGACATTCAAGACCTGAAAGGGATCAGCATCTACACCGGAAAGGTTGAAGTGATCCAGGGAAGCTTAACGCTCAAAGGCGACAAAATGACTATCCACCATCCTCAGCGTGAAGTGGAATGGATCGAGGTCGACGGAGCGCCCGCCACCTTCAAACGATTCGATGTTCAAGAACAGTCGTGGATCAAAGGCCGAGCCAACCGAATCGACTACCGAGCTGCTGAAAAAACCGTCTTATTGACCGGTGACGCCAAAGTCGAACAACCCGGAAAAAACCTCATCACCGGCCCGGAACTGTTTTACGACATGCAAAATAAAACCCTACAGGCTAACAGCACGCCTGAAGAGAAAAAACGCGTCTCGGTCACCCTGATGCCTGAAAAAAAAGTTGAAAACTCACCCAAATAGGAACTTGACCCTTGTCTCACTTCTACGCACGTAACCTCGCAAAAAGCTACAAAAAACGTCAGGTCGTGACCTCTGTGGACCTGGATGTCTACAACGGTCAGGTTGTGGGACTGCTTGGCCCGAATGGCGCGGGCAAAACCACCACCTTTTACATGATGACTGGATTGGTCAGCAATGACGGTGGCCAAATCTATCTTGGCAACGAAGAGATCAGCCAGATGCCCATACACGAACGCGCCCGTCGCGGTATTGGCTATTTGCCCCAAGAGGCCTCGGTATTCCGTAAGCTCAGCGTGGAAGAAAATATCCGCGCCATCCTGGAAATGCGCCCCGAACTCACATTGGATGAACGCAATCTGATCCTTGAACACCTGATTGACGACTTGCAAATCGGCCATATTCTCGAACAACCCGGACAAGCCCTTTCCGGCGGGGAACGCCGTCGCGTTGAAATCGCCCGAGCCTTGGCCATGGAGCCCAAGTTCATTTTACTGGACGAACCTTTTGCCGGCGTGGATCCCATTTCCGTCAAAGACATCCAAAGCATTATTCTGCACCTAAAGGAAAAGGGGATTGGCGTCTTGATTACCGATCACAATGTGCGCGAAACCCTTGGGGTATGTGACTACGCCTACATCCTGCATGCCGGAACCATACTGGCCTCCGGCAAACCCGAAGACGTGCTCAATCACAGTGAAGTCAAACGTGTCTACCTCGGGGAAGACTTCACGTAAGGACGGAAAAATCCAAATCCCCCCCTTCCGCTTCTGTAAGTGGATGATGGCTTTTTTAGATGAATAAATACGGATTTCAAAGCGGTTGGTGTTATACTGAAATCGATTAAAATAAATTGTCTTTTCTAACAAAACGCACTCAGTTGCCAGAATAAATAAGGCAGTTTAAACAAATAATCGACATCGCATTACAAAGATAAAGGAGCGATATAATGCAAATTAATATTACCGGTCACCACGTAGACGTAACGGATGCACTTCGTGACTACGTTACCGAAAAAATGGGAAAATTAGAGCGTCATTTTGATCATGTGACCAATGTACATGTTATTTTGACCGTTGAGAAACAGCAGCAGAAAGCCGAAGCAACCGTTCACGCTTCAGGTGCTGATTTATTTGCACAAAATGAAACCGATGACATGTATGCCTCAATTGACGGCTTGATCGACAAACTGGATCGCCAAATCATCAAACACAAAGAAAAAATGAGTGACCACAAACAAAAATCAGGTGGTGTAAAAAACATGGTTGAAGAAGCTTAATTCTCAACCAGAGCGACTCAAACCAGATTTCTCAGAGACTGGTCACAAAACGCCCGAATATTCGGGCGTTTTTTTTATTTAGATTCTGCACATTGCCTCCATTAATTTTTCATTAACTTGTTATACAGGCCTGCTACAATAGGCTTTATCGAATCTTCAAGTTAATTCACGCATTCAGGGAGGCGCAATGGTACAAAGTAATACTGTCATTGATAAAGCTCAAGTCACCGAGCAACTCCTTGCTGCCGTTCAAGATCAAAACTTTTCTCAGATCCAGCCCCTGCTTTCCCAGCTGGTTGCCGAAGACATCGCCGAGCTGCTGGAATCCATGCCGCCCAAGGGACGCCATTTCCTATGGGGAGAAGTCGGTGCCGAAGTGCAAGGGGAAATCCTCGCGCACACCAATGACGAAGTACGTGCCAGCCTGTTGGAACAGCTTGAACCGCACGAAATCACCGAAATCACCGAGAACCTGGAAACCGATGACATTGCCGACATTGCGCAATCGCTCAATGATGAGAACCAGCAAACCCTGCTAGACTCCCTGAACGAGGAAAACCGAACGGCGGTTGAAATGGCCCTCTCCTATCCGGACGACACCGCTGGTGGTTTGATGAGCACCGACTTCATCTCGGTTCGTGCCGACGTCACTCTGGATGTGGTATTACGCTATTTACGCAAACTCGGCACCTTGCCAACCTCGACGGTTGACTTATTTGTGCGCGACCGCGAAGACTTTTATGTCGGCACCCTGAAGATCAACGACCTTTTGACCCACGATCCGGATACGCTGGTGTCCGAGCTACTGGACACCAACAAACCGACGATTCGTGCCTTCACGCCTGAAAAAGAAGTGGCGCAAGTTTTCGAAAAGCATGATCTGATCTCCATTGCGGTGGTCAGCGACCACAATCAGATCCTGGGGCGTATCACCATCGATGACGTGGTCGATATCATTCGTGAGGAAGGAGAACACGCGCAGATGATCAGTGCGGGTCTGAACGAGGACGAAGATATCTTTGCCCCCGCCACGCGTGCCGCAAAACGCCGAACTTTCTGGCTGGGTATCAATCTTCTAACCGCCATTTTCGCTTCGATTGTCATTGGCTTGTTTGATGCCTCGATTGAAAAAATCGTCGCCTTAGCGGTGTTAATGCCGATCATCGCCAGCATGGGCGGCATCGCCGGAACCCAAACCTCAACCATCGTCATTCGTGCATTGGCCACCGGAAAACTCGGCAGCCAGAACAGTCGCTCCCTATTAATCAAGGAAACCAGCGTCGGTGCACTCAATGGCATCATTTGGGCGTGTTTGACCGGTTTGGCGGTGATGCTCTGGTTCCAGGATTTGGCCTTGAGTCTTATTTTCGCCTCAGCCATGCTCATCAACTTACTTGCGGCGGCTCTGGCTGGCGCAAGCATTCCTTTGATGCTGCAACGCATGCGTATTGACCCGGCTTTGGCTTCGGGCCTTATGCTCACCACCGTCACCGATTCTTTGGGCTTTTTCGTTTTCCTTGGACTCGCCACCATCGTCCTGCTTTAATGCCCGCAGGGATGACGACAACTAAAATGAACAGGCCTGCTCATTCTCAAAAAACCTACGATTTACGCTCACCCATATCGACAAGTCTTTAAACAGAATTGAGAAACTCTCTTATGACTTGCATATTTGCAAAATTCCCTTATAAATAGAAGTATGAACAATCACACTCGATACTGTATCGGGTCACTACCCTAAACTTGGAGGGCATTATGAACACCAAACTCTTAACCACCATCGCCGCGACGACGGCCATCAGCCTGTTATCGGCGTGCTCAAGCAGCCCATACAAAACTCCTGAAGAGCGTGAACAGGAAAAGAACATCCTGACCGTGGCCGCCGGGATTGGCGGCATGCTTGCTGCGAATGCTTTGGGTGTTGACAATAACGTCGGTAAAGTTGCGGTGGGAGCCATCACCGGGATCACCGCACGTGCCGTTTATGATGAAGTCAATGCAGGCACCGCCAATGACCCCAACACGCAAGTGGATGCGGTTAAAATCGGCGATCAGGAATACATCCAGGTCAGTGTACAAAACGTCAATTTCCGTTCGGGTTCTGCCGAGTTGGATCCATATGAACTGAGCCGTTTAAGCCCAATCATTAAAACCATGAACAACCACCCTAACACTCGTGTGCATATTGAAGGGCACACCGACTCAGACGGATCAAACGCTTATAATCAACAGCTGTCCGAGAACCGTGCCAAAGGCGTGGCTTTACACCTGATGAACAACGGCATTGCCAGCCAGCGCATTCAAACTTATGGCTACGGTGAAGAACGCCCTATCGCCAGCAACAGCACCCCGGAAGGCAAACGCCAAAACCGTCGAGTGACCTTCCTGATTAGCGAAATTTAGGCCTTTCAAAACCGACAGGCCTGGTCATTAACAGGCCTATCGATTTTTCAGAAAGCCTCAAACCAAAAGCCCCGTAAGAAATTCAATTCTTACGGGGCTTTTTACGTCACTGACCCTTACAATCAGTGTTCGCGGGTCGCCACAAACTGCAGATTCGGCCAGCGCTCTTCGGTCAATGAGAGATTAACGCGGGTCGGAGCGATATAGACCAGCTGGTCGGCCGCATCATAAGCGACATTGTCACGCACCTTGGACAGGAATTTGTCGATTTCAGCCTTATCACCCACCACCCAGCGTGCGGTATTGACATTGACCGGTTCGAAAATACAGCTGACGTTATATTCATCCTTCAAACGCTGCGCTACTACTTCAAACTGCAGTATCCCCACCGCACCCAGAATCAGATCGTTATTGGCGATTGGGCGGAACAACTGAGTCGCCCCCTCTTCCGATAGTTGCGTCAAGCCTTTCTGCAAAGCTTTCATCTTCATCGGATCTTTAAGTTGAGCACGTCGGAAAAGCTCCGGAGCAAAGTTCGGAATGCCGGTGAACTTCAAACTCTCACCTTCGGTAAAGGTGTCGCCGATCTTGATGGTGCCGTGGTTATGCAAACCGATAATGTCACCCGGATAAGCCGTTTCCGCCTGCTCGCGTTTATTCGCCAAGAAGGTGATCGCCTTGGCGATTTTGACATCCTTGCCGATACGCACATGTTTGAGCTTCATGCCCTTCTCGTATTTTCCGGAAACGATGCGCATAAAGGCCACACGGTCGCGGTGTTGAGGGTCCATATTAGCCTGAATCTTGAAAATGAAGCCGGTCAGTTTATCCTCATCCGCCTTAACAATCCTCGTCTCGGTAGCACGGTCTTTCGGTGGCGGCGCATACTGGGCGAAGCCGTCCAACAACTCCTGCAAACCAAAGTTATTGACCGCCGATCCGAAAAACACCGGAGTCAATTCACCTTTAAGAAAGGCATCCAGTTCAAATTCATGGCTGGCACCGCGCACCAATTCGATCTCTTCACGCAGTTCCTCGGCCTGAGCACCAATCAACTCGTCGAGTCGGGCGTTTTCCAACCCCTTAATCAACTCCCCTTCTCCAGCACGCTGGCCGTCTGCTTGCGCAAACAGACGAATGGTATCGCTATAAAGGTGGTAGATGCCCTTGAAGCGTTTACCCATGCCAATCGGCCACGTCATCGGAGCACAGTTGATTTTCAAAATGTCTTCCACTTCGTCCATCAGATCGATCGGATCACGCCCTTCACGGTCAAGCTTGTTGATAAAGGTCAGAATCGGGGTATCACGCAGGCGGCACACCTCCATCAACTTGATGGTTCGATCCTCGACCCCTTTGGCAACGTCAATGACCATCAAAGCCGAATCCACTGCCGTCAAGGTGCGGTAGGTATCTTCCGAGAAGTCTTCGTGACCCGGAGTATCCAACAGGTTCATCATGACATTTTTATAGGGGAACTGCATCACCGATGAAGCCACCGAGATTCCGCGTTCCTGCTCCATTTTCATCCAGTCCGACGTGGCCGCACGGTCGGTCTTTCGGCTTTTGACCGCTCCGGCCATCTGAATCGCACCACCATATAAAAGCAACTTTTCAGTGACCGTGGTCTTACCCGCATCCGGGTGGGAAATAATCGCAAAGGTTCTGCGTTTACTGGTTTCTAACTGTAACGACATTTCATTTCTCTCAAATAAAAAAGCCAGACAAATTCCTTGTCTGGCCAATCCCTAGCGACATCCCATCACCAGGCCTGCTGATTTTGCTATTGTTCGTCTTCGGTATCTGTCTTTTTACCCGAACGATGCGCCTTTGCCAGCTCACGTGCTTCGCGTTTGGCTTCCTGTTCCAGGAATAATCGCTGCAATTCGGCCTCTTCCTGCTCGTTATCAACGCCCTCTTTAGGAGCTTTCATCAAGTCTTCTTTGGACACACCCATCACAAGTGCAATGGCACTGGCCACATAGGTCGAAGAATAGGTCCCGACCACCACACCGACAATCAAGGCCAACGCAAATCCGTGGATGATTTCACCCCCCAGAAAAAACAGCGCCAGCAGCACCAGCAAGGTGGTCAAGGAGGTCATGATGGTACGCGATAGCATTTGGTTGACCGCCACATTGGTGACTTCCACCGGCTCGCCCTCGCGCATGGTGCGGAAATTTTCGCGCACCCGGTCAAACACCACAATGGTGTCGTTCAAGGAATAACCGATGACCGCGAGGATGGCCGCCAATACCGTCAAGTCGAACTGTGTCTGCGTCCAGGCGAAAACCCCCAAAGTGATGACCACATCATGCACCAGCGCCGCGACCGACCCGACCGAAAAGCGCCACTCGAAACGTAAAGCCACATAGATCAGCACCCCTATCAATGCATAAAGCACCGCCAGGGCCCCGTCTTCGGTCAATTCGTCGCCTACCTGCGGACCGACAAACTCAACGCGTCGCAAAGTAATCGACTCCTCCGTGCTGGCTTCTAACGCATCCATCACTTGGTTACTCAGCTGTGCCGAATTCATTCCTTCTCGCGGTGCGATACGGATCAGCACATCGGTTGCCGAACCAAAATGCTGTGCTACCGCTTCATCGTAACCTGCATCCGCCAAATCGTTACGCACCTCGGCCAAATCCACGGATTGCGGATAGGAAAGTTCGATCAAGGTACCGCCGGTAAAATCGATACCAAAGTTTAACCCCTTGACCCACAAGCCCGCAAAGGAGGCGATAATCAAAAAGGCCGAAAACACCAAGGCGAGCTGGCGTTTGCCCATAAAATCAATCTGTTTTTCCATCGTCATTTCACTCATGCCAGCATCCTAAATAGAGAGTTTTTCAACACGTTTGTTGCCGTACATCGTATTGATGATGGCGCGTGTTCCCAAAATGGCGGTAAACATCGAAGTCAAAATCCCGATCGACAAGGTAATGGCGAAGCCCTTGATTGGTCCGGTACCAAAACTGAATAGAACAATCGCCGCCAACAAGGTGGTGATGTTGGCATCGGCAATGGTCACAAACGCCTTTTCGTAACCGGAGTAAATCGCCGTCTGAATGGAGCTGTTGCGCAACTCTTCGCGAATACGCTCAAAAATCAGCACATTGGCATCCACCGCCATCCCCACGGTCAGGACGATCCCGGCAATCCCGGGCAAGGTCAAGGTGGCTTGCAGCATCGATAAGACCGCGACAATCACCACCAAATTCAAGGTCAGAGCCAAATTGGCGACCATGCCGAATGTTTTGTAACGCCAGGCCATCACGATCAGAACCAAAATGAAACCGACAACGACCGACATGAAACCTTGGTTGATATTGTCCTGCCCCAAACTAGGCCCAACGGTACGTTCTTCAACGATTTCCATAGGAGCCGCCAAAGCACCGGCACGCAGCAGTAACGCCAAATCCTGAGCTTCCTGAGGCGAATCCAATCCGGTAATCTGGAAGCGGTTGGCGAACTGTCCGCGAATCACCGCCGCATTAATCACATCTTTGGTGGTGATACGTTTTTTGACCTTGTCACCATCTTGCTCGATGGTCTCGACGCGGTTTTCGATATAAACCACCGCCATGCGATTGCCGACGTTCTCTTTGGTGGTCGCCAGCATCTTGCGCCCACCGGCTCCGTCCAAGGTGACGTTGACCATTGAAGAGCCTTGCTGAGGATCGATGCCCGACTGAGCATTGATGACATTTTCACCACTGACGATGACACTGCGCTTCAGCAATAAAGGCGTACCATCGCGGAACTTATAGAGTTTAGAGCCGTGCGGTGCATAACCAGTTTCTTCCGCTCGGAACGCATCCCCACGCTCCTCAACCAAACGGAATTCCAGCGTCGCTGTCGCACCCAAAATCTCTTTGGCGCGGGCGGTATCCTGCACACCCGGCAACTGCACAACAATTCGGCGGTCGCCCTGCTGCTGGATGACCGGTTCGGCGACACCCAGTTCGTTGATACGGTTACGCAAAGTGGTAATGTTCTGCTGTAGAGCAAACTTCTTGGTCTCGGCGATGGCACTTGACGACAAGTTCAATGAGACCATCGGGGACGCAGTATCGGTCTTTTCAAGTGCCGTCAACTCATCAGCATATTCACGCTGAAGCAAAGCCAAGCCGGCCTGCATGGTTTCAAGATCGCGGAACTTGACCCACAGCGCCTCCTCTTCGTAATCGGCACTGAGGTAGCGGATTTTGTTCTCACGCAATACGCCCTTTACTTCATCCTCATAACGCAGATAGGCTTTCTCAACAGCCGCATCCATGTCCACATCCATTAAAAAGTGAACCCCGCCGCGCAAGTCCAAACCAAGGTACATGGGCTCGGCACCCAAGGCACGCAAAAAGTCCGGCGTAGCCGGAGCCAGGTTCAATGCCACAACCGCGCTGCGCCCCAAACTTTCTTTCAATAAGGATTTGGCCTTAAGCTGATCTTCGGTGTTTTCAAAACGAATCAAAAATTTGCCGTTTTCGAATACCGATGTTTTCACCGCCAAATTGGCCTGAGAGAGAATTTGTGAAACCTGCTGCTCGGTTTCGTCATTGAAAATCACCGATTTTGCTGGCGAAATCTGTACCGCGGGGTCATCGCCAAACAAGTTTGGCATGGCGTAAACTAAACCGATCACCGTCACCAATACCAACAATAGGTATTTCCACGCCGGATAACGATTGGCAATCACTTTCTGCTGTGTTTGAAACATTTTTGGAATCCAGTTTTTAAGGATTATGAAACAACAAAAGGGGCCTGATGCCCCTTTGTTTGAACTGCAACGATTATTCGCCTTTCAAGGTACCTTTTGGCAACAAACGCGAAATATTCTGACGTTCTATTTTAACCACGACATTGTCCGCGATTTCGATGTCGCAGAAGGTTTCGCTCAATTCACGTACCTTGCCGCCTAAACCGCCGTAAGTAACCACTTCGTCACCTTTTTTAATGGCCGCAACCAGAGCCTTATGCTCTTTGACTTTTTTCTGCTGAGGACGAATCAATAGGAAATAAAACACCACAAACAACAAAACCAAAGGAATCAATCCTTCCCAGCCGCCACCTTGAGCCGCTGCCGTGCCTTCTGCCATTGCATCACTAATAAAAAAACTCATATTCTTCCTCTCCTAAATAAATAACATTCAAAGCTTAAAGCGCTTTGCTGTGGCCATATTGTGGCACAGCTGATAGTAAAAATCTGCTAAAATTCACCAGGCCTGCTCATTTTTTATGAATAAAATCGCACACCCTATCAAAGCCGGCTTTATAGGACAGGAACCGTCTGCCCGATTCCGGCATAAAAGTCCTCAACAAATGCATCCAATTGATTATCGGCAATCGCTTGGCGCAAGCCGCTCATCAACGTCTGGTAATAATGTAAATTGTGAATGGTGTTCAAACGTGCACCCTGAATTTCATGACACTTGTCCAAATGGTGTAAATACGAACGTGTATAGTTCTGGCAAGTATAACAATCACACTGCGGATCCAAGGGCAACAGGCTGATCTTGTGCTTGGCGTTGCGAATCTTGACCACCCCCTCGGAGGTGAACAAAAAGCCGTTACGCGCATTGCGGGTCGGAATGACGCAATCGAACATATCCACCCCGCGACGCACCGCCTCGACAATATCTTCAGGTTTACCGACGCCCATCAAATAACGCGGTTTATCCTTGGGCATATGCGGCTCGGTGTAATCCAAGGTCGCCATCATTTCTTCTTTAGGCTCGCCCACCGACAGGCCGCCAATGGCATAACCATCAAAACCGATCTGTTTCAAACCATCTATCGACTCGATGCGCAGATCTTCATACATCCCCCCCTGAACGATGCCGAACAAGGCGGCCGGATTGTCGCCATGCGCCTCCTTGGAACGCTTTGCCCAACGCATCGAAAGCTGCATCGACTCTTTTGCCACCTCATGACTGGCGGGATACGGCGTACATTCATCAAAGATCATCACTATGTCGGAACCGAGTTTTCGCTGAACTTCCATCGATTCTTCCGGCCCCATGAAAATCTTGGCACCGTCAACCGGACTATTGAAGGTGACGCCCTCTTCCTTGATTTTGCGCATCTTGCCCAAACTGAAGACCTGAAAGCCGCCGGAATCGGTTAGAATCGGCCCATCCCAATGAGTAAAGTCGTGTAGATCGCCATGCAGTTCGATGATATCCGTTCCCGGACGCAACGCCAGATGGAAGGTATTGCCCAAAATGATTTGCGCGCCGGTTGCCTTGACCTCTTCGGGCGTCATGCCTTTTACCGATCCGTAGGTTCCCACCGGCATAAACGCTGGGGTTTCAACGATCCCGCGCTCAAATTTTAATCGGCCTCGACGAGCCCGTCCATCCATATTATCTAACTCAAATTCCATCGGATTTCCTTACTGGTCAGGCTGTCTAAGCGACCGGTTGTTTGGGTAAAATCAGCATGGCATCACCATAGCTGAAAAAACGATATTGTTGCTCGACCGCATGGGCGTAAGCGTGCATGGTATGTTCATAACCAGCCAGAGCCGATACCAGCATAATCAAAGTGGACTCGGGCAGATGAAAATTGGTGAGCAGGCCATCAACCTGTTTGAACTCATAACCCGGCGTAATAAAAATATCGGTTTCACCCTGGTAGGGTTCAATTTCACCACTGGAACTGAAACGGGTGGCACTCTCCAAACAGCGCACACTGGTGGTCCCCACAGCAAACACCCGCCCGCCTTTAGCACGAGTCTGGCGAATTTTCTCTACCAATTCCGCATCCACCTCAAGATACTCGGAATGCATCACGTGTTCGGAAATATCATCCACCTGAACCGGCTTAAAAGTACCTGCGCCGACATGAAGGGTCACAAAACCAAGCTGCACGCCTTTGGATTGAATCTCCTCCAACAACGCTTCATCAAAATGCAACCCGGCTGTTGGGGCTGCCACCGCGCCGGGCTTGGCAGAATAAACTGTTTGATAGCGCTCTTTGTCTTCGACCGCATCTTCACGTTCGATGTACGGCGGTAACGGCATATGGCCGTGCGCTTCAATCAAATCCAAAGCACTTTGCTCGGACAGCACTTTTAAGACAAACAACGCACCCTCGCGCCCCAGCACTTCAACGTCAAACGACCCTTCTATGGTCAGGACTGCACCGGCTTTCGGGGCATTGCTGGAACGCACATGGCTCAAAAGGGTATTTTGATCTACCACTCGCTCAATCAGCAACTCCACCTTGCCACCACTCGACTTCTGGCCATAAAGGCGCGCGGGAATCACTTTGGTGTTATTGAACACCAGCAAATCATCGGCGTTTAGATAGTTCAGCAGATCGGGGAACTGGCCATCAACCAGGCTTTGTTCGGGCTCGACATTGGGGTTTAAAACGAGCAATCGACTGTCTCGGCGCTGGGCGGCCGGCTGTTGGGCAATCAATGCTTCAGGTAAATCAAAGAAAAAGTCTTGTCTTTTCACGAGGGAAATTCGCCACTTCGAAGGAATCTCAAAGCGTACCGGCGTCCATAAATAAAGCCCGGTATTTTCGCTCAATTCCCACCCGTTTTCAAGCGCTTAGCCAATATCGGCCGCCAAAAGGGAAAAATCGAGCCACCAGGCCTGCTCATTTTATCGAAACCGAATTCAACACAGCCTATTGAATGACCGCACCAAAAGGGATGTAACTGTCGGGACCACCAATATGGCTTAAGGAAATTTTTTCAGGCGCGACCGGGCGACTGAACAGATAACCCTGACCGATATCACACCCCAAGTCGGCCAATAATTGGCGCTGCTCTTCGGTTTCAATGCCTTCGGCCACCACCACTAAATCAAGATCGTGCGCCAGATTGATAATGGAACGTGCGATCGCATACTGGCGTTTGTCTTCGAGTATATTGACCACAAAAGCACGATCAACCTTCAAGGTATCCAGCGGGAATTGCGTTAAATAGTGCAAAGAGGCAAAGCCGGTTCCAAAATCATCTAAGGCGATGGAAAAACCTTCGGCCTTCAACTGGTGGATTTTTTCGATACTGCGCTCAATATTGTTCAACAATACCGTTTCGGTCAGCTCTATCTGCACGGAAGAGGAGTCGACACCCAAACGCTTAAATTGGTTAATGGCCTGGTTACAGAAGTTATCGTCCGCGAACTGCCGGGCGGAGACATTGATGGAGTATTTCATATTAATACCCTGCTCCTGCCATTTTTTGATCTGTCGTCCCGCCTGTGAAATCATGACTTCGCTCAGCGACCATATCAGCCCCGTTTCCTCCGAAACCGGAATAAACACACCGGGCGAAGGAGCCTGACTGCCGTCGACATTGATCCAACGGGCCAATACCTCAACCCCGATGGTCTGCCCGGTTTTCATATCCACCAAAGGCTGATAATGCGGCTGAATCAAGCCATCATGCAAGGCATTTTTCAGCTGGGTCTGCAAGCCCACCATATTAGAGGCGTGCTCGGCCATTTCCTGCGAAAAGAACTTCATCGTCAAGCCCTGATTCTTGGCCTGAAACATCGCCGCATCGGCATTCTTGATCAAGATTTCCGAATCCATGCCGTCATGCGGATAGACGGCCACCCCAACACTGCCGCCGACACTCAAGTTGTGTCCTTGGACAACAAAAGGCTCTTCCAGCATCTGGTTCATCTGCATCACGCAATCCTGGATCGCCTCTACCGACACATCTCCGGTTTTGATAATGACGAACTCGTCGCCACCAAAGCGGCTTATCACTCCGTTATTGGTGCTCATGCAGCTGTTCTGAAAACGCTGAGCGACCTGTTTGAGCAACTTATCGCCAACGGTATGGCCGTGAGCGTCGTTCACGTATTTAAAGCGGTTCAAATCCAGGAACATGACCGCAAACTCATGGCTCTCCTCTTCGGTGTGATCGTTCAAAATCAAATCGGCCAGATAATCCGAAATATAGCGTCGGTTTGGCAAATTGGTTAAGGGGTCATAAAAGCCCATTTTCTTGAGCTTGTCGTCGGTCAGGCGGCGCTCCGTAATATCGATATTGGTGGAACGGATACTGATGACTTTGCCCTTTTTATTATGTACCGGGCCGCACAAATGCTGTATCCATCGAATCGCCCCACTTTTGGTGACAATCCGTAACTCAATATTTTCCGCCTCGCCATTACTGTTAACGTGGTGTACATGGCCATGCCACAAATCCCGATCATCCGGATGGATAATAGAATCCATAAAGCTGGGCTTGGCATAAAATTCATCCTGTGTATAACCGGTCATCTCCAGTACCGCAGGCGACACATATTCATACTCGCCCTTTACCGAGCGAACATAGGTGAATTCCAGACTGAAATCCACTGCAGCTTTGAACAACGAACTCTTACGTTCCATATCCGACTGCAACAGCTTGATCTTAATCAGCAGCAGCGCCACAAACAACGAGGCCAAAGCGGGCATAATAAAATACGACCACTCCATGTGCGCCTGCACCTGGCTGAACTGTATATAGGCAAACGGCATGATCAACAGCATAGCCAGCAAAACCGACCTGACGTAAATGACCCACCTTTCCCTGTAATCAAGACTCTTCAATATCGCCATCAACTATTTCTCTTCAAAGCGGACTAACTCATAAAAATTTGTGAATGTGGATTATTAAGAAACCTTATCAAAAGGTCAAAACACATTTTTTTATCAAGCCACTAATAAACTCGATAGCTTGTTTAGGCCTGACTCCCGTTTGCACAACGATTTGATAGTTAAATCCAATAAAAGTGATTTATTCTCGGCAGGAGACTTGACAGGCAAAGCGGTTAAATCTATAATCCGCCCCGCACTACAAAGCCAGTGTGGTGAAATTGGTAGACACGTCGGATTCAAAATCCGATGCTAGTGATAGCGTGGCGGTTCGAGTCCGCCCACTGGTACCATTTTTAAGTTCTCGACTTAAAAATACCCTTCTATTGTACGACCGTAGCTCAGTTGGTTAGAGCACCACCTTGACATGGTGGGGGTCGGTGGTTCGAATCCACTCGGTCGTACCAATCCTCATATATCAATTCAAAACCATTTAATACATACCTCTCCGAATTGAGAATATACCTCCCATTTTTTTCTAATTACTACCGATCATGCTATTAAAAGCAAAACCTTGCAATATTTTAGGCCTCACTTCTATATGCTACTCCAGTGTCAGAGCTCAAGACTTCAACTGATTAGGGTGAAAACGTTTTATCGCCGGAAAATCGCCACTCAGCCCGGAAACTAAACCATCAGAACTGAATATGGTCACCGCTTCTCCTGGCACTGGCATATTCGCTTTTTGACGACAATTGGCATTGAGCTGGGTATCGCATTCAAAGTTCAGCATGCCATATCGCACAAACAGTTGCTGGCCGGCCTCATGGCTTCGATGCCCGTTCACAATCGCAAATAAGTGATGATCACGCAGACACTGGGTTCCGGCCTCCGTCAGCGGCCAATCGTTTTCCCGGTATTTGGTTCGGAACACATTGCCAAATTCGCTGTAGTACATTTGGAATATCCGCCCCTGAGACAGTTGCTGGCGGAACTCCACATTCAAAGCTTCACTACCCTCATTCACCAATCGACAAGCCATGCGATCATCCAAACCGGCATGACTGAACACATAACTGCCTGAGACATGCATCAGATCTAATTCATTGAAGAACCAACTGAACTCACCCTGTTTATCGACAAACAGAGATTTGGCTTTACGCGCAGCCAGATAAACCTGCTGCAAACTCAATCCGTATTCCTGACAGGCCTGCATAAAATCGTCACGCTTTTTGCGGATCTGCTTAATCTCTTTTCGAATCTTTTTCTCCGTCATAAAGCCGGATGCATACTCCGGAAAATGTTCAAACCATTCCTGAGTAGGAAACAATTCCGCTTCAATCTGTTCGTCCGACTTCTCAAGAATGGACTCTCCTTGACAATACTGCTGAAAAATCTCGGCAAACAATTTGGCAGTTTTACGTCCCATGCGGACAAAAAAATGGCATTGACGCACATCATCCATGAAATTCATTGCCAACAGGCCTGCGTAAATTCGAATGTCATGATTTCCAGCCAACAAGACCAGGTCAAGACCGGACGCTCTAAGGGCTCCAATCAGCCTAAAAAGCGCAAGATTACTGGGACCCTTATCAAAGCAATCGCCACCGATGACAACCTTTCCGTTGTGACCGTTAGCGGTCAATTTGACGGATTCCAGACTGCTTGTTTCGGCAACCAACCCACTGAGTTTCAAGGAACGCAAAAAAGCCTCAGCATCCGCATGCAAATCGCAAAAGAAGTAGGTGTCTTTTTGGGGTGCCATCCAGTTATCAACCGGCACCTTAAAGTCAAATTCAGGCTTCCATTCAATAGAACTTTGTAACATCGAATGCATCATGTTTTCCTTGTTTAATCAATAAGGATTGGTTGAGAATCGTTTGAATCGGTATACCTGAGCTTCCAGTCACCGGCCAAGTGCCGCCAAGAAACGGAATGATTTGCGCCCAGAGTCAATTCAAAATAGATCGGAGAAGCGTGGTGCATCGAATAGCGGGAGACCTGTTCAAACGACAACAGTCCCATCAAATAAGCGGCATGACGAAAGGCCGCGCCATGCCCGACCATGATTTTAAGACAATCCTCATCCTGCTCGGACAACAACGAAATGCATTGCGATTCGATAAAATCGGCTACTCTTTGACCCGCCTGCAGCAATGATTCAGCGCCATCAACCGGCAAACAAAACGCACTGTCAGACTTCCACCCCTCGGGCAAAGGATTATGTCGAGGGTCGTTTTTCACAACCGTTTCGATCTGACTCAAGGTCAGGTTGGCCAAAGCCCCGACAGAGCGCTCATTCAATTGAGCGTCAGACTCCACTTTCCGTTCTGGAATCAATGCCTTAAAGGCAAGGTTTTGTGCGATAACATCGGCGGTTTGCCAAGCCCTAAGCAGGTTGGAACTGTGAATGACAGGATGGATTGACAATGCTTGATGCTCGGCAAACGCAATTATTTGCTGAGCCGCTGAAACCGACTGCAGCCGACCGCCATCGGTCAGTGGATAAGGTTGAAAAGCACTGGGCGTGCTCAAGCTCTGGTGGTATTCACCATGACGAAGAAAAGCGAGAATGAGTCGATTCGTATCCATTCAAACCACTATACGGCGCTTGTTTGAAAGAAAAATGACCGAGTAATGACAGTTTTTTTAACCGTGGATGAGAAAGCCAGAGCGGACAAAGGAAAAAACCGCAGGGAATTTACTTCCACTGCGGTTTTTGAGGTTAGAAACTTAGGAGGAATAGTTATTTAGGCTGGCTTAAATTCGCTCTCCAATTCTGAATCAACACAATAAAAATGGATAACATCAACCCCAGAACAAAAGCTACAGCGACCATCAAGCCTCTTTTAGGTTTAGATTTCTCTTCCGGTACCACAGCAGGATCAATCACCTTGAAAACATACTCGGCATGAGTTTTTGCAAGCGTAATGTTTTTAACATGCTCTTCAATCAAGCCAAATAAAATTTCACGCAACTCCAATAAATTGGTCTGCTGAATCTGCTCTTTAAGATACTTGATGGTACGTTCTGAACTTTCGATGGTTTCATTGCGAAGCCTTTCATTCAAATCATCCACAATCTGGTTTGCCCAATCACGAGCCTTAACCGGGTCATACCACTGAATCGAGAGGGTGATAGCCGAACTTTTCTTGTCTTCACTGACACTCATCACCTCCTTATCAAACAGCTTATAGGCTTTCCATAAAGAGGGCTCACCCGGCGTAAGCGACTCTTGCCCAGCATAATTAACCGGATTGGAATCAGGCAACCCCAGTGAAGCTTTGACTTCATCAATCAAGCCTGGTTTTTTTTCTTTCCAAGCCTGGCGCTCTTGATCCCAGCTTTCATAAAATAGAACAGGCTTAAGTTTATTAGAGACAATAAAATCATTAATAAATTTTCTGGACTTCAACACACTGATAGCCTGCTGACTAAGGTCTCCCTGTGAAGAAGGCAGATCGATACCGGCCATGCTTGCTAAACCACCGTATTTGGAAGCTAGACCTGACAGGCCACCTGATGACCCGGTATTGACCGGCACCATAAGCACCTTAGCCTGATACTGATTAGGGAGCTGCAAGGCAATCAAAGCTGCAAAAAGCATTGCGGCAAAACTAAATAGAAAAATGAACCATTTACGTCTTGCCAAAACCGAAAACAATTCAGCCAAATCGATTTCATCATCCATGTCAGCAGCAGTTAGTCTTACTCCTTCCGACTGATTGACTCTCTCATGTGTATTCTGGTGGTGACTCATCAATCAAACACCCCAATCGTTTTCAAGGTAGCGGCGGAAACCGCGAAGTTAGCCAATATTTTGGATACATTAGTCCAAGTTATAATCGGATTGATGCTTTCCACATCCATTGGCACCACAATGGTGTCCCCAGGCAGGATTTTAAGATGTTCGTCTGTGCTGAACCAACCCAGCTCAAGTCGGTCAATGGCCCCGTCACCGTGTACAACGTAAATCGAACTCGCATCAGCACGTTTACTCAAACCACCGCTCATGGCAATGTATTCGGTCGCACGTTTGCCCTCTTCATGTATCACCGAAATGGTTCGCGACACCTCACCCATAATCACCACTTCGTCGGAACGTTTAGGCACATAAAGCACATCACCATCCCGCATCTCTACCGCCATGGTCGACGCATAACGCTTAGACTTATCAGGATCGAAACCGACAACCAGTCGTCCGATGGCCGGCGTCTGCTTGATCTTATCAATCAAAGCCTGCCCCATGGCTATCATCGCCGGCCCGGTATCCTTCTCCATGATTCCGGCATCGCGACGCGCCGCCAACAAGAGGTTTTTCTCAAGCTCTATGGCCAGCTGAGCTAACTCACGTTCCTCCTGAACCTTTAACTGCTCACGCGTGAACACCGTGTTTTCAGGGGCCGCCCACTCGGTAAAGCCTCCGGCACGCTCAATCACTGAGGCCAGCGTTTCTCCGGGAGAAACCGTAAAGGTACCGGGATAGCGGACTTCGCCTTTAATTGTGACCTGCTGTGCCGCATCAGACCAGTCCGACACCTGCTTGATGCTTAATTGATCAAAAGGCTGTAAAAGAAAGTTATTCTGGCTATCGCCCTGCATCGCCAAATCCAAATTGAAATGGATACGTTCCACTTCCCTTTTTTCACCCTCGGCCACTTCATAACGCACCAAATCCGTGCCATTCAGCATTGCCTGTTCTCTTAAGCCGCCTGCGGCACGAATAAGGTCTTGAATGCGGTCAGCTTTCCCTAACGGATAGGAACCCGGAAAACGCACCATTCCACTCACAGAAACCACATTAGACACATTTTCTTTGGTTGCCTGCTGTTGGAGTTTTTCCAATACCAAATCAATGAATTCTCGACGCAAATCACTGTCGTCACGATTCAATATGAATATCTGATCTTGAGGCCACAGCAAAACATCCTCATGACGCCCCTGATGAATTTTCGACCAATCAGTAGTAATGACTTCATAAGCGCTGCCGATTTGTTTCTGACGGAGAATGATCTGATAACCCAGGTCGGCTTGACGCTTAAAATCACGATAACCATTCAAAAGACGCCCCAAAGAAAGCCCTTCCGACCAGGAATAGGTTCCAGGGTGCGTCACCTCACCAACCACATCTATCGCGTTATTCAAATCCTCAGAGACACGTTTCACGTCAATCTCATCACCATTGTGCAATAGAGAACGCATTCCTTGTTTGGTACTCAAATCGATGCTTTTAACGTTGGCTAAGCCATTCTTTGCAATGCGAGTCACCAAAACATCTTTCTTGTAGGCGGTCGCTTTAAGGCCACCAGCAAGAGCAAGAAGGCTCTCCAGACGGCTTTCGTTTTTCAGTTCATAAATACCAGGCCTGCTCACTTCTCCTCGAAGGGAAATCAAACTTCCAGCCGTCGGAATAAAAACGGTATCGCCCGGTTGCAGCCGTACATCATCCTGACTATCCCCCTTCACCAGAAGATCATACAGATCCAAACTCGCGATAAGCCTTCCTTTTCGCTTCAATTGAATGTTGCGATAGGTTCCGATGTCGGATATTCCGCCACTTACATACAGCGCATGAGTCATCGTCGCCATGCCGCTCACCAAATAGGACCCCGGAGTTCTGGACTCTCCCATGACAAAAATCCGGAATGAGCGCAAATTGCCCATCGTGATACTAGCATTCACCCCCATACCTAGGTTTTCAACACGCTTAGATAACGCCACTTTGGCTTCAGAAAAACTCAAACCGGCCAAATTGACCGGGCCAATTTCTGGAAAATTGACTTGGCCGTTACGGTCAATCACCAACTCATAAACATGATTCTTGGCTCCAAACAATTGAACCTTCAGCTGATCGCCAGGCCCCAACACATAATCGGTCGGAACCGGAATATCATTCACGGGGGCAAAAGTGGTGGGCTTACCTGCAAACAATTCGGAACCGAATCGCTTGAGTTTTAGTGAGGTTTCATCAAAACCTTCTGATTTACTTTGCCATGCTGAATCCTCCAAGCCCTTTTCTTTATCAAAAGAAAGAGGTTGAACCGTATCTTTAACGGGTTCCAATTCGCTTTGTTCTGGTGCAATGGGATTCAACAGATCCCGACTGAGCCCTTGGGACTCAAGCAATTTTTGCTGTTGGGCTTTGGGCAAAGATTGAAACAGTTCAATCTGCTTCAAGTCGGGAGTAGAAGCACTCGCCACCCCACTCAGCAAACTTAAAAAAACCAACATCAGCAACCAATTCGATTGCCTTATTTTTTTCAAAGCCAAACACACCACCAATCCCATCTCCAAAATATTCGTTTTTATTATTTAGAATAAGCAAATTATATAAGCATATTTTTATTAAAAAACCTACTTAAAAGCTGGTTTTACACAAAAAAAAACCTCCCGAAGGAGGTTTTTTTTTGTGTAAAACAATTCTTAAATTGTTTCCGTACCGGTTACACCTGTGATGTAGTCCACGTCATCGTTATCCAAATACTCTGTTGCATCAACTGCTACCGGTACCAAACCGCCTGGCACAGTATCATCGATATTATCAACAAAATTATCAACGTCATCCTGGATTGACGTAGCTCCGGCAACCGTCACTTCAGTTAGTAGCAATGCATCATCGCCAATATCATCAACTTTATTAAGAATAGTGGTTGTCTTACTGAAAAGTGCATCAAAATCAGTTGCTGCCCCTGTCAAATCTGTGGCTACGGCCTGAATTGTATTTTCAATCAAAGTGGCATCTAAAGTCGTCGCACCACCGGCAATCAAAGCTGACAATGCTTCAACCACACTGTTGGAGTAGGTCAATAACTGATCATCCACACCTGCAGGTTCGATCGTAGCCAAATCAACCAGTCCCGCAAGCGCAGACACCAAGTAAACGATTTGCTGAGAAGCCGCAAACAGCTCCGTGCTGGTTGCCGGGTCAGCAGACAGATCCGCATCCGCACTCAATCCCAAGAAAGAACGTACCAGCGCTTCATCACCTACTGTCTGAACTAGAGTTGAGATAGGAGTAACGGCTGTTGCGCCTGGGGCAGCCTTAAGCACACCATTGAACGGCGTTCCGGTTGCCGTATCCGTACCACCCTGGGAAACGATCACATAATCCGATCCCATAGAACTTGGAATATTAAGAGTGAAATCACCATTCGCATCCGTTAGAGCCTCTGCGGCCACATCTGAAGCTGCATCGTAAACGCCATTATCATTGAAATCGGCAAATACAAACGCCCCTTCAATGTACCAGTCAACAACAGAACCACTTTCTGTAGTCGTATCCGGATCTGAACTACTGCTACTGCTACTGCTAAAACACCCAGTCATACTCGCAATCGCGGCCGATGCAAACATGGCCAATACTATCTTCTTTGCCTTCATGATTTTTCCTCTTTCATTAAGTCTGTTCATAGCCGCATTTGTCTGCAACCACAAAACCATTCAAATTCTATGAAATTACACCTTTTACAATTTATTTTGTCAATTCTATTTACGCAAACACACGCAAAAATTCTTTATTAAGCAATGCATTACTTCAATTCAGCAAATAATCGACATGTTTTTGAATGTAATCCGGCGTGAAACGCCCATGCTGCATTCCTTCCTGATGCAAGGTTTGAGAAATCCAAGGATTCAAACCGACATTAACATAGTTGGCATTGGCGCTGGTTAGGTTACGACCTTCTCCAGATGGATCATCCACCGTGGTGACGATTTGATGCGTCCAATTTTGATCACCGGAGATCGACACCGGCCCCAATTCAATTTTCTTTTGCCCCCAAAACGGGAAGCTGATGCCTACGCCGACTTTAGACCAGCCTAAGTCCGATTGGACATATTGAAGATTGACCGTGGTATCTCCCAAAAAGGACTTGAGCGTCACCTTGCTGGAAAGATCCTGCTCATAATATTGACCATACTCATAGTTCAAGGCCAAGTTCAAAGAGCTCCACAAATACTCATATCCCAACACCTCAATCTCACGATCGGCAAGACGGTAATCATTAGGCCCATAAAGTTCGCCGTACAGTTTCCCAAACTGCGCGTAAAACTGATGCTGACCGCCCCAGCCATACCAGCGAGTGGTGTTGATCAAGGCATTATAAGGACGATCATAAACATGCAAACGCCCTACCGAAGTGGTGTTCAAAAGACTTGGCAGAGGCTGGATTGTTTGGTGCAACATCAGTTCACTCCAACGACTTTCATGACGACTGTCGTCGAACACCTCGCCGTCATTGAAATTATAGCTGTGGGCAACCGGCATTTCATGCACCAGACTGGCATTAGCACCTTGCCATAACGGAACCTTGAAATTGGTTCTTAAAGCCAGTGAATAATCCCAAATATCATATTCATGACCATAGAAAGCCTTAAACGCAGGCGAAACTTCTATGTCCAGCCACTCCTGCTTGCCTGATGAGGCCAATATACGGCCCTTATGATGAAACTGATTCGCGAACTGCACCCTAAACTGCGTTGACGTCGGTGACTTACTTATACCTTTTTCATTTTCCAACAACCAGTCAACCTCAACCGACAAGGCCATAAGCGGCTGCCCTTCTTTAACGGTCAGAATTTCTATATGCTTGAATCGCTCAATTCCGGACTGGTTTTTAAGCTCTGTCATTAAAGCTTTAAGTGCGGCAAACTCGCCATGTGCATAAGCACGATTCTGATATGAAAGATACAAAGTCGAAGCGTTTGGATCGTAAGAGAAGGTTAAATGCTCAAACCCTGCCTCAATCAATTTAGCTTTAAAGCCTTCCGCCCAAGACATAAGCTGTTCATCCACATTGCCCTGTTCAGTGTAAATTTCAGAATTAATAACTTCATTTCCGGGAAACAATGCAAATTCACTTTCCAATCTATTCAATACGGTTTTTTCTGCATTTTGGCGCTCTACAGAAGACACTTCAGCCCCAGACATTTGGGCTATATAAGCCGTTTTCTGGCTAGAGTTATCAGAGATATATTCCGTCTGACTCGCTTGTTCGGCTTTATAATCAGGCGAGTCATTTTTGCTAGACGAGGCTCGACCCAAAGGTATATTTAAACCAATAGAGAAACTGGGATCTTCATCTTCCAGAGAGGAATACAAAACACTTGAGGCCATCAAGTTCATATCCCAACCAAAAGGTTGATCCCAGTTAAAGGCGACTCCGGCACGTTGCTCCAAACCGTCATGCTCTGCTTGAATTTTTGCAAACGAACTTACTTTTACATCCAGGCCTGCAAATACACCATCCAGCATCTCATCATGGCGCGAGTCCAAGGCTTTTTGGGCATAACCTAAAGTCGCGTCGACAAATCGGCTATGAAATGTTGAAGTCGCATAATAACGCCTTTCTTTTACAGCCAAACCTGCCGCATCCTGAATTCCCACTGCAAAAGAAGGCCAACTGGACGGCAAAGGCAATTTATATTTCACATTACCAATCAAATCTCGACTATCAAAATTGCCATAGGTATGGGTCTGATAACCCTTCTCATGTACTTCGGCCAACCGCCCAAACAATTCCAGCCCAGGAAATACGCCCACACCAAACAAAAAGTTCTGCGCTTCACGGTTATCTAAAGATTGGTATTCCGGATTCAAAAAATTGTTATAGCTCATTGAAACATTGCCATAGTCCATGACATCCGCAGTTGGAATGGTCAATAAGCCGGTTGCGCCATAAACGGTTTGAGACTTGAACTCAAGCCTGTCTTCAGCCATGGGTGATTGACTGATCGAGATCAATGCCAAAGCAATGACCGACTGACGTAAAAGAGGAGGTTGGGGTTTATGTTTCTTTTTCAGGGCAGAGGAGCAATACAACTGTAAATACCTACATAAATAAAAATGGAATTAAAACGAACTTTAAAGGCAAAATTCCGTAAACACAAATTAATTATCAGAATTAATACAGCCGTTAAACATTCTGCGACCGCGTCAATTAATCTCCACTGATTCAAAGCATGTAATTTAGGGTGTCGTCCATCACATGCCTGCCACTCTATGGCTCACATAGGAATTACCAATTTTTCTTTATCCTGGGTATTTCTTACCATGATGTTTAAGTTTGCAAGCAATCGCCTTATTGTTGCGATTACTTTATCCACCGAAAATTTAAGCCTAAGCGCACAGTGCCTACTGCCACCCCAACTCCTGAAATTTCGATTTCATAGGGTAGAGCCACAGGCAATAAAGGGATCAAAGGGAAAACATTATGGACAGTCAATGGATTGGGTCGCTGCTTTTGCTGGCGATTCCACTGTTATTCTTTATTACGGCTTTAACCAATGAGCGACGTGCAAACTGGCGTTTAGCCATGAATATCAGTTTGCTGGCTTTAGCAATCTCTATCATTCTGGGCACTCTGACCGTTATGGACAGCCTTACCTTAAGCAAAAACATGACCTGGATCACCCACTCTCCGGTCAGCCTGGTGATGCTTGGATTAATCAGTTTCATTGCCTTTGTCAACATACGCTACTCCAGCGCTTACATGGTGGGAAACCGCGAAGAAGAACGTCGATATTTACGTTGGCTGCTTCTCACACTGGGAAGTGTGACCCTGGTTGTCATCAGCAACCATATGCTTCTCATGATGCTCGCATGGATTTCGATCAGCATCAGCCTTCACCGTTTGCTGATTTTCTACCCGGAGCGTCAAAGAGCGGTATTGGCAGCGCACAAGAAATACATTTTCGCCCGTTTGGCGGAAGCTTGTTTATTAGGCGGAATGTTTCTGCTCTATTATCAACATCAAACCTGGTTGATAAGCGACATCTACCAAACCTTAAGCGTTGCAAAAGAACTGAGTTATCTTGACCAGTTTGCGGCGACACTCTTGGCCATGGCTGCTCTAATAAAATGTGCCCAATTGCCCCTGCATGGCTGGCTCATTCAAGTCGTTGAAGCCCCCACACCTGTTTCCGCCTTACTGCATGCGGGGATCATCAACTTGGGCGGTTTTTTGATGATTATCTTCGCCCCTTTAATCATGCTTTCCAACTCGGCACAATGGCTATTGCTGGTTATAGGTGGACTCACGACCGTACTGGCTGCATTGGTGATGATGACTCGTGCCACCGTCAAAGTCAGGCTGGCTTGGTCTACCATGTCGCAAATGGGTTTAATGCTGGTGGAATGTGCTTTAGGACTCTTTGAATTGGCACTACTGCATCTAGTGGCCCACTCCTGCTACAAAGCCTACGCCTTCTTAAATTCCGGATCCGAGGTGGAATCCACCATGAAACGTCGCCTGGCCAAAGCTCAACCCCCAACAACCACTGATTGGATCCTGGCAGGCCTGCTGTCAATTGCCTTGGTCATTGGCCTGATCTGGGTCATGAACCTGCCTGAACCTTACAGTCCATGGCTACTGTTCGCCATCGCCCTGACGCTGTTGCTGGCAGAAAGAAAAAGTCGTTTAAATCAAGCTTCAATTGTTTCCATGCTTGGTCTTGCCGCGGTGCTTCTGGTGATTTACAGCCTCGAAAAAACCGGCGCTCACTGGATTGCCTCCTCGATGACCACCAGTGTGGGCTGGGCGGGCGATCTTTGGGTCGCGGTATTGCTGATCGGTTTCTTCATCGGCTATATCTTATTACGCTACCACGCCAACAGACCTGCCATGACCAGAGTTTGGCGCGCATTTTATGCCGGCTTCTATCTGGATGAATGGGTTACGCGATTGAACTTGCGAATCTACCCCACACGTCTTCCGGTTCGTTTCAAGCCCAAAAAATTGCAGATTCCAAAAGAGGAGTTAATCAAATGACATCCGCTCAACTTGCTTCACAGGCGCAAGCACTTGCGCCACACTTGAACGAATCTCAAATAACACAGCTTAGACAAGCGTGTGAACGCATCGCTCCCACCTGGCCGCTGGACGAGTTGATTGCAGTCAACCCTTGGTGGGAAATGCGCCATCACCATTTCAGTGACGTGTCCGCCAAGCTGACCGCATTGACACAGGTCAACTGCTTGATGCCCAAATCCTATTATCAGTCTGTCTGGATGGAAAGCCTGCAGCCACAACACCTCAGCCAGGCGGCTCAAGAAGTGGATGCCGATCTAAGTGTGGAATCCTTGGAACGCTACCTACTGGAAGATGACGAATATACTCACTGGCATAACGTCAGCGACTTCGTTGATAGCGGGCGTGACCGCAAGTATAAAATGGCCTGGCGCGATGAAATCACCCATCAGATCAGTCAATTCTGTGCGGACTTTTTTCGCGAAAAACCGCTTTCAGAATCCTATGCCAATACCTATCAAGGACTTTATTCCAGCTGGCTGGCCTCGACTCGTTCAGACAAAGGTATCGAAATACTCATGGCCGAAAACGGCCTGACAGAGCAATTTCTTGATTTGCCCGACAGCGCCGAAGACTTGCTGGCCGAAGCCTTGGCTGGCTTGGGTGTGCCCGCACACCAGATTGGCGACTATAGCCACGCGCTTTTGATGGACGTAAACGGCTGGGCTTCTTGGGTCGCCTATCTGAAATGGCAGGATGGTCTTCAGCAACATGACAACCAGCTCATGCTCGACTTTCTGGCCATTCGCATGGCCTGGGAATGGGTGCTGTGGCGTCATCAAAAAAACAGTGACCGTTCCGTTTTCAACGAACTCAAAGTCATGTGGCGTCATCAACTGACTATCCTGCCCAAGTTGATTGAGACCCACAAGGAATCACAAAGCAAGGCATGGGTTTGGCAACGTGCGGCGGAAATCGCCTATCAATCGCAATTGCATCAACAATTGCAACACGTCTCTTCCGCCAAGAAAACCCAAACCGAAAGCCAGCCCCTGCTTCAGGCGGCTTTCTGCATCGATGTTCGATCGGAAGTCATGCGCCGAGCGCTCGAGGCTCAGCATCCCGACATTGAAACCCTAGGTTTTGCCGGTTTCTTTGGACTGCCAATCGAATTTCAGCCAACTGGAAGCGAGGTTGCCAGACCTCAGCTACCAGGCCTGCTCAAATCTGCAATTCGTGTTCGTCCGATCACCGAATCGACCACGCTGATCGCCACCGAGCAAAAACTTAACAAAAAAGCCCGCTGGATCGAATGGGGGAATGCTCCTCCAGCCACCTTCAGCATGGTCGAATCCGTTGGGCTGATGTATGCCTTCAAACTGTTACGCAACAGCCTGTTTCCAGAAGAACATGCACATCCGATCAACAATCTGCCCATGCAGGATGATTTTGAGTTGAGTCAGGATGGCGAACCGGTCAGCCTGCAGCAGAAAGTCGAACTGGCCGCCGGAATTCTCAAGGCGATGGGGCTGGATAAGAATCTGGCCAAACACGTCATGCTGGTGGGTCACGGCAGCAGCAGTTGCAACAATCCGCATGCTGCCGGTCTCGACTGCGGTGCCTGCGGCGGACAAACCGGTGAAGTCAACGTCAGGGTACTGGCCTACTTGCTCAATGACCCCCAGGTTCGACAAGGCCTGGTGAATCAAGGGATGACTATCCCGGAAGACACCCAGTTCATTGCCGCCATGCACAACACCACCACCGATGAGTTTACCTGCTACGGAATAGATCAAGTCCCTAACGAGCTGCAATGCTGGTTAGAACAGGCCACGACTTTGGCACGTCAGGAAAGAGCCACCCGACTCGGCTTAACCCATCTGCACGGTCAAGCCCTGCACCAATCCATCAAGCGTCGCGCCAAGGACTGGTCCCAGGTACGTCCGGAATGGGGGCTTTCCAATAACGCCGCATTCATCGTGGCTCCCAGATCGCGAACCCGCGGCCTGGATTTCGAGGGGCGCACCTTCCTGCACGATTACGATTATGAGCAGGATACAGACAACAGTCTGCTCACCCTGATCATGACCGCCCCAATGGTGGTCACCAACTGGATCAACCTTCAATATTATGCATCCGTTTGTGACAACCACATCTACGGAAGCGGCAACAAGGTTCTGCATAATGTAGTGGATGGCGGCATCGGCGTATTTGAAGGCAACGGGGGAGATTTAAGAATCGGCTTACCCATGCAATCCCTGCACGATGGTGAAAACTGGATGCACGAACCTCTGCGTCTGAGCGTCTACATCGACGCCCCCAAAGAAGCCATTGAACGGGTGGCAAAAGAGCATGAAGCGGTCAGAAACCTGATCGACAATGAATGGTTGTATTTATTCCACTGGGATCGGAATGGCCACATTCAACGCCTTCGTAACCTTGAATGGAAAGACGCCTCAGTCTAAACCTGTCTAAGGCCCTTAAAAGGGCTTGAATCGCTGTACAAATGACAGTTTATGTAGCCATTTTTTTCAACATTGGGACAAAACCGGGCAAGCCTGTTTTTAAAGCGTCATAAAAATGAAAACTTTTTATAAAAAGGGGTTGCAGAGCCCAAAATTTTCCCTATAATACGCACTCATCAAGCGACAAGCTTGGTCTACTAATCCCGATTAGTTCAGTTGGTAGAACACCGGACTGTTAATCCGTATGTCGCTGGTTCGAGTCCAGCATCGGGAGCCATATTCAAACCCCAAGCCTATTCAATAAGCTTGGGGTTTTTTATTTATACCTCTCCCACTTCTCATGGCAAGCTGCCGTTTCTATCGAATCACTAGCTGTAACACACTCTAACCCTGTATAATTACCCACGTAATTTAGGTTTCATTCAGTCCTTTATTGACTTCACTTACATGGTATTTACAAGACAGCTATGAGCATAAAAGAACACCAAACCCTAGATCTGCATATTGGAAAAATCATCAACACTGCGCGTAAGAAGCAAGGCCTGACCATTGCGGATATTGCCGAACAATCAGGCATCAGCCGCGGCATGTTGAGCAAGATCGAAAACGGACAGGTTTCTCCCAGCTTGGATTCATTGCTGAAAATCTCCAGAGCATTAGGTGTGCCTATCTCGTCATTCTTCAGGGAGTTCGATTCCGAGGAAGGCGGTGCACAGCTTGTACGATCAGAGGAAAAACTGGAGGTGGTTCGCAGAGGCACCAAGGTAGGTCACACCTACCACTTGCTTGCTTACGACCACGGGCCCAAAAAGCTATTTGAACCTTTTTTAATCTCGCTGGACAATAAAAGCGAAGTCTTTCCAACCTTCAGCCATGAGGGTAAGGTGTTCATGCACCTTCTGGAAGGCGAGCTGATTTATCGCCATGGCAAGCAAACCTATCATATGAAGCCTGGCGACTCCTTGACCTATGACGCCAGAATTTCGCATGGCCCGGAAGAGCTCATCGAAGTGCCTATTCGCTTTCTAAACATCATTTTTTACGACCAGAACGCACCAGAATAACTCCCATCTCCACTACTATTGGTGCAACTTTATTTCCTAAAAAGAAATAACCCTTCCCATTTTCACCTAAGCCAATGATTTGAATTAACTTTTTATTCCTGGCATTAAACTATCTTTACCCTTGCTGGTATTTGTTCCATACCAACTTTGAACCAAACTGCTGAAATTTTGTGCGGTTTGGTTCTTTTCAATTTCTTTTGAGGGGGCTCGCGATATGAAACTAATTAAAGCGGTCATTAATCCTTACAAACTAGACAGTGTTCGAGAATCTCTTTCAGAGCTAGGCGATTTTGGTCTGACTGTTTCCGAAGTAAAGGGTTATGGACGTCAAAAAGGCCAGCATGAAATCTACAGAGGAGCGGAATACGAAATTTCTTTTGTTCCTAAGGTATCGTTAGAAATAGCGATAGCTGACGAGATGGTAGATAGAGTGGTTGCGCTTATTGTTGAACAGGCCAAAACAGGCAAAATTGGCGATGGCAAAATTTTCATTTTGCCATTAGAAGAAGTTATCCGTATCCGCACCTCGGAAACAGGCGACGATGCACTATAACTTTTAAGATGGAGTAGATTATGGAAGGGAATTTTTTACAACTATCCTACGCTTTGGATACGTTTTATTTTTTAATGAGCGCTGTACTTGTCATGTGGATGGCTGCCGGTTTCGCGATGCTGGAAGCGGGCCTTGTTCGTAGTAAAAATACAGTTGAAATACTAACTAAAAACGCACTGCTCTACAGTGTGGCTTGTACGATGTACCTGATTGTGGGTTACAACGTGATGTATCCGGGCGATCCAATCAGCGCCTACCTACCTGACCTAAGCTTCTTCTTGGGTGCGGACAATACGGTGGAAGCGGTGATTGCCGGTGGTGAAGGTGCGCCTTACTACTCAGGCATGTCTGATTTCATTTTCCAGGCGGTATTTGCAGCGGCCACCATGTCGATTGTATCGGGTGCGATTGCTGAGCGCATGAAGCTTTGGCCTTTCCTTGTTTTCGCAGTAGTCATGACGTCTGTGATTTACCCTATGGAAGGTTACTGGAAATGGGGCGGCGGTTGGTTAGACCAGCTTGGCTTCCAGGATTTCGCCGGTTCTGTTGTGGTTCACATGGCAGGTGCAGCCGCCGCATTGGCAGCCGTCATCATGGTTGGTGCGCGTAAAGGTAAATACGGACCTAACGGTGAAGTTCACCCGATTCCAGGTGCCAACCTGCCAATGGCGACATTGGGTATGTTTATCCTGTGGATGGGCTGGTTCGGTTTCAACGGTGGTTCGGAACTGATGGTTTCAAACGTCGATGAAGCCAATGCAGTTGCGGCGATTTTCGTCAACACCAATGCAGCCGCCGCAGCGGGTATGATTGCAGCGGCGTTATTAAGTAAGTTCATGTTTGGTAAAACCGATTTGACCATGGTGCTCAACGGTGCTCTAGCCGGTCTGGTTTCCATTACCGCAGAACCGCTTGCGCCTACTCCAGGTTTGGCCATGTTCATCGGTGCCATCGGTGGTCTGATTGTCGTATTGTCTGTCGTGTTCATGGACAAAATGAAACTGGACGATCCTGTGGGTGCCATCTCTGTACACGGTACAGCCGGTATCTGGGGTATCTTCGCGGTACTATTCAGCAATGCGGATGCAACTTTCTTCGGTCAGTTGGTCGGTACGGTTGCTACCTTCGCTTGGATGTTCATCGCCTCAATCATTGTTCTATACATCATTGATAAGACAATGGGTCTTCGTCCTACTGAGGAAGAAGAGATGGAAGGTATGGATATGAAAGAGTGTGGCATGGAAGCCTACCCTGAATTTGACCACAAGTCATAATTCACGATCCGTTTAAGATAAAAAGGCCGCACTCGCGGCCTTTTTTATTGGCTATAGAATAATAAAAGGAGAACTTTATGAACATACGGGATGCGAACTCCTCCGACCTGAACGCCATGACCGACCTCTTGAAACAGCTCTTTTCCATTGAAGCCGACTTTGAATTTGATGCCCAAAAACACCAGACGGCATTAGCACACATCATCCAGAGTGTCGATTGTGTCTGCAAAGTGGCAACCAATGAACAAGACCGGGTGATTGGTATGGGCACCGCTCAATGGGTCTACTCCACCGCAACCGGCAACAAATCGGCGTGGATCGAGGATCTGGTCATCGACCAAAAGTACCGAAGCCAAGGCATTGGTCAGCAACTGCTGAATCAGATCATAGAATGCTGTCAAAAGGCCGGCTGCAGCCGCGCGCAACTGGTCTACGATTTAGAGAATGAGGCGGCGATTGAGTTTTACCGCAAACAGGCGTTCAATCAAACCCGACTGGGGGTTTTTTCCAAATCATTGTAAGCAAAATGAACAGGCCTGTTCATTTTCAAAAAAAGAAAAACCAGACGGGATTGAATTGAACAGAAGAATGAATTAAACGCGGGAGGGTGTGAGAGATAAAGCAGTGAATACGCTTTTGCCTATTCACCTTTGCGTCTACTTCACTAGATAATCCAACACTTCAAACAACAGCGCTTTCGAATCAGGAAGATACGTTTGGGCTTGAGCCCGCATCTCATCAGGGGTTTGCACATAGCTTGAAGGCTTAAGCGATTCACTGGCATCCGCAATCCACGTCTCAATCGTGTCCACAGTGATTTCGGGATGAAACTGCAACCCAATCACCTTGTCACCCAATTGAAAACCCTGATTTTCACAGGCAGCACTTTTTGCCAGACGAATCGAATGGGGTGGTAATTCAAATGTCTCACCGTGCCAATGAAACACCGGCATGCAAGCGGGCAATGGGAAAACGTCCGTTTGATTGGCCAGCCCTTCAATCTCATGCCAGCCAATTTCGGATTCCGAGTTCGCCACGACCTGAGAGCCCAATGCCGATGCAATCAGTTGCGCGCCCAAACACAGTCCCAAAATAGGTATCGATGCTTCAAGACACTGGCGGATAAAGCACTTTTCGGCTTTAAGCCAGGGATAATCGTTTTCATCATTGACGCTCATAGGGCCACCCAGCACGACCAGCAGTTGAACGGGTTCATCCAGATCAAACCGTGGATGGGATTCATACAAGTTAATATAGGATACCTCCGCCCCCTTTTGTGCACACCAGTCCAAAACCATACCGGCCCCTTCGGTGGCGGTATGCTGCAATATCAGAATCTTCATTTTCAACCCTCTAAAGTGTGTTCAATTCCCGCTAATCCGCTGACCGTAAAGCCAAAACCAATGCTTTAATAGCCTCTTGTCTTCCCAACAAAAAAGCCGCTCGACAAAGTCAGCGGCACTTCAAAATGCTTTTTTCCCATCAGAATCATAACTTAAGCCAGTTCTTGAACATATCCCCACGTTCAATCCTAAACCGAAACCTAGCTGGCTTTATTGCCCGCTCAAGCGGATGCAATTAAACGGAATTCAGGTCATGAATCTCACAGGCTTTCAGGGTGTTTTGCAACAAGATCGCAATCGTCATGGGCCCGACTCCTCCGGGAACCGGGGTCACATAAGCGGCTACGTCTCTGGCACGGGGATCAACATCCCCCGTCAAGGAACCATCCGGCAAACGGTTGATTCCGACATCGATGACAATGGCTCCCGGCTTAATCCAATCCGCAGGGATGAAGTTGGGTTTGCCCACAGCGCTGACCAAAATATCGGCCATGCCCACATGGGTTTTCAGGTCGGTGGTAAAGCGATGACAAACCGTGGTGGTGGCTCCAGCCAACATAAGCTCCAACGACATCGGACGACCCACGATATTCGAGGCCCCGACAATCACCGCATGCTTGCCTTTAACAGACAGGTCGTAATGATTCAGTAAATTCATGCAGCCGTAAGGCGTACACGGTCTTAGAGTCGGCATACGCACCGTCAAACGCCCGATATTATAGGGATGAAACCCATCCACATCCTTATGCGGATGAATCGCTTCTATAACCGTTTCCGCATCGAACTGTTCGGGTAAAGGTAACTGAACCAGAATGCCGTCAATTGACGCATCCTCATTCAGTTGCTTGATCAAGTCCAACAGCTCGGGTTGTGTCGCCGTGCTGGGCCAATGCCAAGACTTGGACACCAGGCCTGCCTGTTCGCAGGCCTTTTTCTTGCTGTTGACATAAACAGAGGAAGCCGGATCGTCACCAATCAAAATCACCGCCAGACCCGGAGCCCTCAGACCCTGGGATTTGCGCAGCAACACTTTCTGTCTGACCTGGTCCTTGACTGTTTGTGAAACCGCCTTACCATCAATAACTTGAGCGTGCATGACGTTATGAATACCCCTGCTTACCTGGAATCCAGTCCGTTCCGGCCAATGGCACACCCGCCATGGCAGCCGCTTCCACATTCAAGGCCACCAAATCTTCCGGTTCCAGATTGTGAAGATGCGATTTCCCGCAGGCTCTGGCCAAGGTTTGCGCCTCCAGCGTCAGTACATGCAAATAGTTCGCCAAGCGACGTCCTGCATCCTCAGGATCCAGACGCGACGCCAGTTCCTCGTCCTGAGTGGAAATACCCGCCGGACATTTACCTTCATGATAATCGTCATAATAACCGGCTGCCGAACCGATCTTCTGATATTCCTCGTCCCATTTAGGGTGGTTACAACCCAATGCGACTAAAGCCGCGGTTCCTATCGCCACCGCGTCCGCTCCCAGCGCCATACACTTGGCCACATCGGCTCCGCTGCGGATTCCGCCCGACACGATCAACTGAACCTTACGGTGCATGCCCATCTCCTGCAACGCACGCACTGCTTGAGGCAAAGCTGCCATGGTGGGAATGCCCACATGCTCGATAAATACATCTTGGGTGGCGGCCGTACCGCCCTGCATGCCGTCCAATACGATTACATCGGCCCCGGCCTTCACTGCCAACTTCACATCGTAATAAGTACGGGTCGCTCCGATCTTAATGTAAATCGGCACATTCCAGTCGGTTATCTCGCGCAATTCCTGAATCTTGATCGCCAGATCATCCGGTCCTGTCCAGTCTGGATGACGGCAGGCACTGCGTTGGTCGATTCCTTTTGGCAAGTTTCGCATGTGTGCGACACGGTCCGAGATCTTCTGACCCAACAACATACCGCCTCCGCCGGGCTTGGCACCTTGCCCCAAGACCACTTCAATGGCATCGGCCTTGCGAAGATCATCCGGATTCATGCCGTAACGCGAAGGCAGGTACTGATAAACCAAGGTTTTAGAGGTTTTACGCTCTTCAGGCGTCATGCCCCCGTCTCCGGTAGTGGTAGAGGTTCCAGCCAGGTTTGCGCCGCGTCCCAAAGCCTCTTTGGCGTTGGCGGATAAGGCACCAAAACTCATGCCTGCAATCGTCACCACCGTATCCAGCTTGATCGGGTTTTTCGCAAAACGGGTGCCAAGTGTCACGTCAGTGCCGCACTTTTCACGATAACCCTCCAAAGGATAACGCGACATACTCGCCCCCAAAAACAGCAAGTCGTCAAAATGTGGCACCTTTCTTTTGGCCCCAAAGCCGCGGATATCATAAATACCGGTGTCTGCAGCGCGTTGAATCTCATTAATCACATCTCGGCTGAACGTCGCCGATTCAATCAATCCTGGTTGCTTATCAGTCATGATAGACTCCTTTTCTCAATGTTTAATTGGCTGAGTTAATACGCTGACGCATTATCAACTTTGAAGGTATACAGCTGGCGAGCCGAACCATAACGGGTAAACTCTTCCGGCTTATCTTCACAACCGGCTTCATCCAGCAAGGCCTGCAACTCTTCGATATGTTCCGGACGCATCTCCTTCTCAATGCAATCCGCCCCTAAAGAGGCCACTTTACCCTTAACGTAAAGATGCGCTTCGTACAAAGAATCGCCCAGTGCCTCGCCGGCGTCACCACACACCACCATGCAACCCGACTGCCCCATGAACGCACTCATATGCCCCACGGAACCTTTGACCACAATATTGACGCCTTTCATCGAAATGCCGCAACGGGCCGCAGCATCGCCGTCCACCACCAACAATCCGCCATGCGCGGTTGCCGCCGCCGACTGACTGGCATTTCCCTTCACATGAACCTTGCCGGACATCATGTTTTCCGCAACCCCTTGGCCGACATTGCCCAGCACCGTAATATTGGCCGACTTGTTCATGCCCGCACAGTAATAACCGGCATGGCCGTTGAGGGTAATATCAACCGGCTGATCCATGCCCACACATACGTTATGATCGCCGCTCATGCCATTGACCACGACGGATTCTGTCGAATCTTTCGGCAAATCATGCAACGCCTGATTAAGTTCTCTGACCGTCTGTTTTTTTAAATCGAATTCCATAACCATTCCTTCACATTCATTCTTAAACGTTTACTCTTTGCCCCAGAAATACACTTTGCCGGGATCCGGTTCCCAAAGTTTGGCCTGTTCAATTCCGGGCAAGGTGGATAAGGCGTGGTACTCGGAGGCCATGGCCACATAATCGTCGGTTTCGGCAATCACCGCCGGTTTGCAGGCAATCGGATCACGCACCACGGCAAAACCGTCTTTGGTTCCCACCGTAAAGGTGAAGAATCCGTCCAAGTCCTCAATCGCACCTTCCAAAGCCTCTTTAACGGTGGCTCCCTCTTTCAAGCGCCAGGTCAGATAGCCTGCGGCCACTTCCGAATCGTTTTCGGTTTCAAACACAATTCCTTTGGCTTTCAACTCTTCACGCAGGCGGTTGTGGTTGGACAAGGAACCGTTATGCACCAGACACAAATCCATGCCGGTGGTAAAAGGGTGCGAGCCTTCCATGGATACGCCGCTTTCGGTCGCCATACGGGTATGGCCGATGATGTGCGATCCCTTCATGCCTTTAAGATTAAACTTGGCGGCAATCTCTTTGGGCAATCCAATCGATTTTAGAATCTCAATGGAACGCCCCACGCTCATGATGCTGACATCGGGTGCATAATCGACAATCGCTTCCCTGACGGCAGACTCTTCCCCTTTTAGCTTGAACACCGCCGCATTGGCATTGTGCAACACCGAAACCGGGGTGTTGAACTCTTCTTCCAGCTGTCCGGCCAGCTGATGCCAGTGGTAGTTGGCATCTTCGTGTTGCAGGGTTAATTTCACCATGCCCTCTTCCACTTCATCACCATAGATGGCAAAGCCGGCGCTATCCGGTCCGCGATCCGTCATGGCAATCAACATGGGTTCAAACAGTTCACCAAGCTGGCTTTCAAGCTCGGCATTTTTCAAATAGAGTCCGACTATTCCGCACATAATTTCTCTCCTTAAAAGAATTCCACATAACGGTCAATTTCCCAATCCGAAACATGTCGTTGGTACTCAACCCATTCCATACGTTTGATATCGATAAACTCTTTAACAAACGCCTCCCCAAACTGCTCGTGAAACAGGCTGCTTTTTTCCAATTCGTTGATGGCTTCCGATAAAGACTGCGGCAAGGTTTCAATGCCCAAATCCTCCAATTCTTTGAAAGACAGTTTGTAATGGTTGATGTTTTTAGGCGTGCCGGGGTCGAGTTTCTTCTCCACCCCGTCCAATCCCGCCGCGATAATCGCGGCGGTCACCAGGTAGGCATTGGATCCGGAATCGGGCAACCGGAATTCCAAACGCCCGTAGGGTACCCGCACCATCGCCGTGCGGTTGTTGTCGCCGTAACTGATGAATGCCGGAGCCCAGGTGGCTCCTGACAAAGACCGACCGACCACCAAACGTTTATAGGAGTTGACGGTGGGTGCGGAAAAGGCGCACAAGGCTTTGGCGTGGTGAATCAAGCCGCCCAAAAAGTGATAGGCCATTTCAGACAAACCCAGGTTATTGGCATCACTATCATCGGCAAACAAATTACGCCCCTCCGGATCGGTGACCGACAGGTGATAATGAAAGCCGTTGCCGGTTCTGGAGGAATTCGGCTTGGGCATGAACGAACAGGTCATGCCCATTTCATTGGCAATTTCGCTGCCCGCCATGCGCACGAAAGTGATGCGGTCGGCGGAGGTTTTGGCGTCGCTGTAGGTATAATTGATCTCGAACTGGCCATTAGCGTCCTCATGGTCAATCTGATAGACGTCAAACCCGACCTGCTGCAACGAATCAACGAACTTTTCCAAAAACTCACGTGAGCGCGACATGCCTTTATAGTCATAGCAAGGTTTATCCAACACGTCCGTTTCGTCGAACGGCACCATCTGGCCGTTGTCGTCTTTTCTCAACAGACTGAACTCCGGCTCGATGCCAGTATTCAAGGTCCAGCCCTTTTGCGACAGACGCTCGATCTGCTGCAGCATGATGTGACGTGAATCGTATTCATAAGGTTGGCCATTGACGTGTCCGGTGCACGCGATGCGTGCATAGCCCGGTTGCCACGGAACCAAAGTCAAGGTGCTCAGATCCGCTTTGGCCATATAGTCGCTTTGATGTGGTTCCAGACCCAGCCCCCAAACCGCAAACCCGGCAAACCCGGCACCGGAGGTCACGATGTCTTCCAGACAACTCGCCGGAACGGATTTGGTCTTGGCCACGCCGTGTATGTCAACAAACTGCGCCAGGATGTATTTCACGTCATTGTCGGCGAGGAATTGTTTTGCTTCTTCTAAGGTCATTTTTGCACTCCGTGATTTAGAAAAGGGGAGGTGTTTTTTTGGTGTTCAAGCGTTTTAAACAGGTAGTGCCCGTAAGTCGGGTCACATCCCATTACCAACGTCTCGGTCGCTTCCGGAATCAGCATCCAGACAGACACTCCGGCAACCAAAACCATTAAAAATTCACCAGGACAGGCCTGCCTGAAATCATAAATACAGACTTCAGACATCAATTCACGCCATTGACCTGATATGGAAATCACCACATCCCCCCGTTGGAATGCGTATTGATCTGATTCAAGCTGGTCTCGATGGAAATCAGCCAAATTGATCAGAAATTCTTCGCTGCCCAGGTTGGCAATAAACCCCCGGTTCTCGAACTTCTGATAGTGGAACAAGGCTGGAACCGAGCCCGTCAGGCTTTGCACCAGACCGGACAGGTTCTTGCCTCTTAAAACGGTTAAATGTTCTAAACTAGAGCTTTGCAGTTGAATGCTCATGCTACGTCTCCTTCCAGCAGTTCCTCAGGACGCTGTCGTTTGCCATCCGGATCGTAAAAAGGCAAGGGCACCACCTTGGCTTCAATCAAAGCACCGCTGGTTAGTTTGATATGGATAAGCTTATCCAGCTCTACATGCTCCATCGTGACATCCGCCAAACCGATGGTTTTATCCAAATTCGGACTCCAGGCAACGCTGGTCACGCGTCCGGCAATGTCTCCGGATTCGATGATCAGGTTCGACTCCAATGGAGACTCGTCAGAATCCCCGTTGGAAGGTTCAACCAGCAGTTCAAATCCGACCAGTTTGCGTTTCTGCAAGCTTTTGAGTTTGGCCAAACTGGGCTTGCCGATGAAAAACGGTTTTTTCAGGTGAACCGACCAAGGCATGCCGGCCTCGAACGGATTCATCAAACCGTCGGTGTCCTGACCGACAATAATGTGCCCCTTCTCCAGCCGCAGCAGACGCTGAGCTTCCACCCCAAACGGTTGAATGCCAAATTCCGCTCCTTCAGCCATCAGCGCTTGCCAGACTGGCACGGCATCAGAGGCGTTCAAATGGATTTCATAGCCCAGCTCACCCACAAAGCCAACACGGATCAGGGTCGCATCAAAGCCCAAAACCTGAGTTTGTCGCATGGCCAGATAAGGGAAAGCCTCATTGCTCAAATCCAAATCCGTCAACTGCGCCAGAATTTTACGGCTATTGGGGCCGGCCAGGTTCATCGCAGCAAGTTGCCCGGTGCGGTTCAAGACCGTGGCATCCAAGCCCCATTCGACGATTTTTTTCTGCATCAAGCGATAAGCCGAATCCGAACTGCTGGTTGTGGTGGTCACGTAAAAATGATTTTCCGAATAACGCACCGCCACACCGTCGTCGATAATCACGCCGGTATCGTCCACCATCACCGCATAACGGCTGGCTCCGACTTTCATATTCGACATCGTCATGGTGTAGAGTCGATCCATCAAATTCGCCGCATCCGGACCAAATACTTCCATTTTCCCCAAGGTGGAGACATCGATCAGGCCTGCTGATTCCCGCACCGCCAAGACTTCGGCCTCGATACAGGCCTGTCGATTTAGATCGCTTTGATAATATTCGGGTCTCAACCAGTTGCCCGCTTCCATGAATTTGGCTTGGGATCCCACATGCAGATGATGCAGCGCGGTTTGACGCTCAGGCCTGAAACGCATGCCGCCCAGGTGAGAAACGGGGGTTGGATGGAACATCGGTCGTGCGGTGGTCGACCCGGTTTGGTCGATGCTTTTTCCGGTTAACTTGGCGAGAATGCGAATGCCGTTCATATTGCTGTGTTTGCCTTGGCTGGGCCCCATGCCGATGGTTGAAAAGCGTTTCATCAGCTCTATATTGTCGAAACCTTGCGCAATCGCACCTTTCAGGTCTTTCAACTGAACGTCCTCATCAAAATCGACAAAGGCCTTGCCTTTGGGGTGATCCCAAATCGGATAAGAATGCGAGTGTGGCGTCGGAGACTTTAGGACGTCACATGGACTCAGTGTCTGATTCAAAGCATATTCTGCTGCATTCAGACCGGTCTGTTTTCCATCCTTAAACTGATCATAAATATCGAACACGCCGTTGATACGACCGCATGCAAACACCCCTTGCGGCAGGGTTTTAGGCAAAAGTTGCTGCACCTTTTCATCGTAAGAGAATTTCCCACCCGCTTGATATAACGGTGCACCTGCCGGAGCCCAACCCACACTCATCAACAAGCCGTCGCAGTCCAAGGTATGCGACAAGCCATTAACCTGAAAGGTGACAGCATGGAGTTGTTTTTTGCCATGTGCTTCAATGGACTGAATCTCTTTATAAACCGGAATGCCCAAATCGCTGACCTGCTCATACCAGTCATGACTGGGACGCCCCGTATCCAATACCGCCAATACCTGAATTCCTGCTTTACGGAGATCCAAAGCGGCGCGATACCCTTCAGGATTGGACGTCAGAATCACCGCCTCACCACACGGTGCCACCCCATAGCGAGCTATCAGACGTTGCGCGGCGCTGGCATTCATCACACCAGGCAAATCGTTATTTCTAAATACCGCAGGTTGTTCAAACACCCCGGTCGCCACCACCACCGACAAAGCCGACAGCTTAATCAATCCGCTTTGCGTGTTCACCGCCAACCACTTGTCGCCATAGTATCCGGCCACATAGGCCGAAGAAATCACCGTGATATTGGGCATCTCTTCGATGGTCTGATTTAAGTTGTCGCGAACGCTTTCAAGACTGGACTCGTTGACATATTGATAATCCAAAGACCCGCCAATGAAAGGGTTCTCGTCGATCAAACACACATCAACCCCGTTTTTGGCGGCCTCAATCGCCGCACTCATCCCGGCCGGACCGGCACCAATCACTGCCACATCGCAGTAGTGATAACGCTTGTGCTTGCGCTCTTCTGTCCAATTCGTATCGACTTTCCCTAAACCCGCCATATGGCGAATCAGAGACTCCCATTTGGGGAATAGAAATTTGGGTGAATAGAACGCACGGTAATAAAATCCAACCGGCAAAAACTTTGCGATCGATTCGACCAAGGAGCCCGCATCCCGGGTTAGATTGCCAAAGGTGTTGACGGCTGTCAGGCTGAGACCGTCTTCCGCCGACACCACATCCCCACGGATATTCGGATAATCGACCGATTGGAACAGGGCGTTGATATCGTGGTTGGCCAAGCTCAACAGACCGCGACGACGATGATATTTAAAGCTTCTTCCCATCACTTTAAGACCTTTGGCCCAGAGCGCACTTGAGATGACATCCCCCTTAAAAGCGGGGATGGATTCGCCTTCGATTTTAAAGGTAAGGGATTGTGACCGATCGATCCATTCCAGAGGCTGTTTTTCCAATCTAAGCTTCATTTGCATATCCCTTGGTTGCAACACTGACGTGATGGATGACATCCGTTAAGGTATCTCTCTCAAAGAAAAACCACATGCCGGTAGGTCGGTGATACCACCACTCTTTTTGAATTTGCGGATGACTGTGTCGGTAAAAAACGTGTTCCGCCCAAACGCTTTCCGAAACGTTTTCATGGTCGGGTTCATGCTTCACAAGACCGCCGTAGACAAACTCGCTTAAGGCCCGTCTTCCGATCGGTGGACAATCAATAAATTTCATAACGTCTCCTTAATGTCCGACCGAAGCCGCACCTTTCTCTCCAACCAGATTGAACCTCTCAAACCGATCCAGGCTGAACGGTTTGATCAGTTCATGAGTGGTGTCGGTCGCAACCGTATAGGCCATGGTCTTGCCGCTGATTGGCGTGGCCTTGAACCCCCAAGTTCCCCAACCGCTGTCGAGGTAAAAACCGTCAATCTGAGTCTTGCCCATAATCGGCGCAAAATCCGGCGTGATATCACTCATTCCGGCCCACTGACGCATGATCTTGAGGCGACTGGTGAACGGAAACAAATCCATCATCTGGTCGGTCAAGCCCTCCACAAAATCCAACGTTGAACGGGTTGAGTGCAATTCCGCCGGATCCACCGACGCCCCCATTACCAGTTCGCCGCGCGACGATTGGCTGACATAGACATGAAGGCTGCCGGAAACCACAATGGTATTCATAAACGGCTTGACCGGTTCGGTCACACAGGACTGCAATGGAAACACCTCGATCGGTGTTTTGATGTCGAGCATATTAGTGATTCGGGGAGAAGAGCCCGCCACCATGGAGATGACCTTTTTCGCTTTGATGAAACCGCGGTTGGTCTCCACGCCCACCACCTTTCCAGACGCAGTTTTGATGTCGGTCACCTGGGTTTTCTGATGAATCTCCACCCCTCGCATCTGCGCGCCACGAGCGTAACCCCAGGCCACCGCATCATGTCGTGCGACGGAACCCGGTGCATGATATAAAGCGCCCATCACCGGGTGCTGGCCGTTACACTCCACATCCATGTAGGGAATGTCTTTTTGAATCGTTTCCACATCCACCACCTCACTGTCGATGCCGTGGTGTTTATTCACTTCCGCACGCCAGCGCATGGTGCGCATGGCGCTATCGGTATGCGCCATAGTGTAGTGTCCGCGGGTGGAGTAAAAAATATTCAAATCAAAATCTTCACTCAGGTCATCAAACAGTTTCAAACTCTCGTCATAGAATTTGACCCCTTCGGAAGTTAGATAGTTGGAACGCACAATGGTGGTGTTACGCCCGGTATTTCCGCCACCGATATAGCCCTGTTCAAGCACCGCCACATTGGTGATACCGTGTTCTTTGGCCAGATAATAGGCACACGCCATTCCATGACCGCCCCCGCCGATAATGACGACGTCATACTCTTTTTCTAACGGCTTTTCTTGCGGGAAGAAACGCAACTCTTCTTCCGGACTTTTCCAAGCATATTTAAGCAAACGTAACGGCATGGTGATCTCCTAAGCGAATACGATGGTTTTATTGCCACTCAAAAGCACACGGTCTTCCAAGTGAAATTTAAGACCGCGCGCCAGCGCGTTTTTTTCAACGTCCTTGCCGAGCACCACCATTTCATCCGCCGACTCGCTATGGGAGACACGTCGCACCTCCTGCTCGATGATCGGTCCCGCGTCCAAGTCTTCGGTGACATAATGGCAGGTGGCACCAATCAGTTTCACACCGCGCTCAAACGCTTGGTGATAAGGTTTGGCTCCAATAAAAGAAGGCAAAAAGCTGTGATGGATATTGATGATCTGCCCGGGATATTTGCGGCATAAGTCCGGCGGAATGATTTGCATGTAACGCGCCAACACAATCGTATCCGCCTCATAATGCTCCACCCACTTGACCACTTCGGAAAAAGCCTGTGTTTTATTGTCTGGTGTGACTGGAATGTGTACATAAGGAATCCCGTGCCATTCAACCAAGCCCTTCAAATCGGTGTGATTGGAAATCACGCATGGAATCTCGTAATCCATCTCCCCTGATTTCCAACGGTAAAGCAGGTCATACAGGCAATGATCCTGTTTACTGACCATGATGATGACGCGCTTTTTCTGGGTACCCGACGAGAGTTTCCATTGCATATCAAAACGTTCGGCAATCTCCGAGAACTTCAGCTTGAAAAGCTCTTCGGTCATATTCAGGCTGGAAATCTCATTACGCATGAAAAACATGCCCAACTCTTCGTCGGCGTGATGGTTGGCCTCTGAAATCATGCACTGATGATCGGCCAAAAACGTAGAGACCTGAGACACAATACCAATCTGGTCAGGACAGGAAACGGTTAACACATAAGAAGCACTCATCTTTATTCCTTTAAAGCAACTTTGTTTCACATTTTACAGAAGGTCAATTGCTTTTCAAGAATTATTTATTCTTTTTAAGAAAAATAATATTAAACATGAAAGGAACCCCATAAATCTAATAAGAAAGTACTTTGACAAGCCATAAAAACACTCTAAGATTCACGCCCATGTGCTGAAAACCCATTTGATGAGAGTACAAAAAAGACAAACCAATACAAAACGAAATAAAACATGTACAATAGCTATACAAAAATTACGGATCAGGCGAACAAAAGGTGAATAAAGTCCAAACCTACGGTCTAGTATTCTTGAGTCTTAGTCTGTTGCTGTCCCTGCCCTTTGTGTTCAGTTGGATACAAGATGACGACTTGTACGGACACAGCCTGAACCAAGAAGCCAAACCTTTTGAGTTTAAAGACACGGCTGGCCAGCCTCATTCGCTGGCACAGCACCGGGGAAACTATGTTTTTTTGTATTTTGGCTATTTAAATTGCGATGAAGTCTGTCACAACCAAGTCGGGGTGATGTTCAACATCCACCACCAAACTGCGGAACAAGACATCGACTTCATCTTTGTGACCATGGATCCGCAACGCGACTCGGATGAGATGCTAGATGCTTACTTCAACCAATTCGGTTCCAACTTTTACGCCTTGAGAAGTGACTCAATCAAACAGGTTCAGTCTATTGCCACTTTGTACAATGCGGCGTTTTTCCCCGACAGAAACATCGCCACCGCCGAGGATTATGAAATTGAACACCCGGGAACTTTGTTTTTGATTGATCCCACCGGGAAACTTAGAGTGATGTACCCCAATATGCATTTGCGTTATGACTACATCATTGAAGATTTAACCCAACTTAGAAAACTGAACACGAACCATTAATAAGGTAAGAAACATCATGAATACCGCACAAAATAATCGCCGACTGTCTGTCGACAAAAAAGTGTTTTGGCTATTGCTGGCACATCTTCCGGTTTTGGCCTTTGTGGCTCCAATCGGATATGGAACGGAAAACTTTGCGCTTGCCTCGGCCGGATTGATTGGAGTGCTCACCCTCGTCTCCTATTCACTGCTGAAAGGAACGCGTGGCTTCGGAATCGTTGCGGGTATTTTGGTCATGTTGCTTTCGGCCTCGCTGATCCAAACCCAGCTGGGACGCATTGAAATGCACTTCCACATATTTGTGGGGCTGGCCTTTTTACTGATATTCAAGGATTGGCTGGTGGTGGTCACCGCAGCCGCGGTCGGGGCGGTGCATCACCTGTTGTTGACCTATTTGCAGTTGAACGATGTGGTAATCGGCGGCATGCCGGTGATGCTGTTCAACTACGACTGCAGCTGGAGCATCACCTTTTTGCATGCTCTGTTTGTGGTGATCGAATCGGCGGTGTTGATCTATTACAGCCTGCTGATGAAAAAAGACGAACAGGTGGCCGATGCCACCGCCGAGGCCATCAACCGAGTGGCTCAAACCGGCGACTTCTCGATTCAAGTAGAATTGCATCCTAACGAATCCAATGTTAAAGCTTTGAACCATTTGCTTAAAAGCGTGGGCAATGCGGTTCGCGAAATCAACCTCATCATGCAATCCATCGCCAAGGGCGAATTCAACAATCAAATTGAGAGCGAGTTTACCGGCGACCTGGAAAACCTAAAACAGAATGTGAACGCCACCGCCAGCAATCTGCAGGATGTGATGGCCGTGTTGAACAACTCTCTGGATGCGTTGAAGTCGGGCGACCTGAAACGCGACATCGAGCACAACACCACCGCTCTGGGTGGATTCAAACAGGCCTTGGACAATGCATTGGAAACCAAAGCCACTCTGAGCAACGTGGTCAGCGAGATAAACCAGGCCGTTGAACACATGGCGCGTTCTGATTTTTCTGCGCAAATAGAGTCCGAAGCGGCCGGTGAACTGAAATCGCTGAAAGACAACCTAAACCAAACGCTGTCGAGTTTAAATCAGGGGCTGGGCTTATTCAGCGACAGTCTAACCTCCTTGCTCGAAGGGGATTTGACCACTCAGGTGAACGGACAGTTTGACGGTGACTTGAAACGCCTGCAAGACATTATCAACCAATCCATCAATAACCTGTCGGAGCAATTTGAAGGCATTAAGGACAAGGCCAACACCACCTTGGCCAACGTCAACCAGATCTCGACCGGCAATGCAGATTTGAATCACCGCACCCAAAGCCAGGCGGCGTCCATCGAAGAAACCGCCGCCTCCATGGAAGAGATTGCGGCCACCGTCGAGAACTCCTTGCATAACGCCCAATTGGCCGATGAAAAATCCCAGCTCACCAAAACCGTGGCTCAAAAAGGTTCTGACGTCATGCAGCAGACACGTAATGCGATTGAGGAGATCAATCAGTCGAGCTCCAAAATCACCGAGATTGTCAGCCTGATCGACAGCATTGCGTTTCAAACCAACCTGCTGGCCTTGAATGCCGCAGTGGAAGCAGCCCGTGCCGGCGAGCATGGCCGCGGTTTTGCGGTGGTGGCGGGTGAGGTACGAGCGCTGGCGCAAAAATCGGCGGATGCAGCCAAGGAGATCAGCGGACTCATCAACGAAACCACCCATTTGATCAGCAAAGGATCCGAACTCTCAAACGAATCCAACCACATGCTCAACCAAATCGTCACCCAAGTGGATGAGGTCACCTCGATGGTGGGCGAAATCCGCAACCTCTCGCAAGAACAATCCGCCGGCATCAACCAGATCAATCAGGCGGTCAGAAGCATGGATCAAAACACCCAACAAAATGCCGCACTGGTCGAACAGATGAGTTCGGCCAATCTGGAAATGGAAAGCCAAATGCAGGATTTGGTGGACCGCACCAAAAACATTAAAACCCAAACCACCCGCAGTGCTATTGCAAAACTCAAATAACCTTATGCAAATCTTGGCATGACAAGACGCTAGCCTGTCATGCCCAACCCCAAATAAAACTCACCCAGCTGAACTATTTGACTTCAGGTCTTTTTGCTTCGATATCCTTCATTTGCTCGCTATAATACGGTTTTTCAACCACTGCAATGGCTTATTGCACATTCACACGGGGCTTTGGATTCAACATGCTGAGTTATCTTCACTCTTTTCATGCCGGCAATTTCGCCGACGTTCTCAAGCACACGGTACTGGTTCATACCCTGCAATACCTGACCCAAAAATCCAAACCGGTGTTTTATCTGGACACCCATTCCGGCCCCGGCGGATTCGAACTGGACGCTTCCGAAGCGCAAAAGAACTGCGAATTTGAAAACGGCATCGCCCGCCTGTGGCAAGAAACCGATCTGCCGGGTATTGTGGCGGACTATGTAGAAAATGTCAGACAGTTTCAACAGGCCTGCTCAAACTCAAAAACAAGATTGAGCCACTATCCCGGATCGCCTTGGTTTGCCAGCCACTTGCTACGTGAGCACGACCGTCTGTCGCTGTGTGAACTGCATCCGCGCGAACAGCAGACCCTACAGGCCAATTTCAAACAGGATCGCCGCATCAAGGTATTCAACCAGGACGGCTTTCAAACCGCGATTGGAGCCATGCCGCCCAAAGAACGCCGCGGGCTGGTGTTGATTGACCCGCCTTATGAGGTTAAAACCGACTACGACCGTGTGGTGGAGGTATTGAAAGCCTGCCATCAACGCTTCGCCACTGGCACCTATGCCATTTGGTATCCGGTGGTGCAGCGTCAGCAGATTGCGAAAATGCTCAATGCCATCCAAAACAGCGGCATTCGCAACATTCAGGTTTTCGAATTGGGACTGGAGGCGGACACCCAACAAAGGGGCATGACGTCCAGCGGTATGATTTTGGTGAACCCGCCCTGGACATTGATGGCGCAGATGCAAAACGCCCTGCCTTATCTGGCGCAAAAACTCGGAGGCAAACAGGGAGTCTACCGCATCGAACAACTGGTCGATGAATAGTTATTCACTGTCGACTAGCCAACACAGCCTCTGAAAATTCCAGCGGCAAAATGGACAGGCCTGTTCGTTTTGCGCAAATCATGTCCTAGTTGGACTCAATTTTTCGTCTCAAACTGACTTTTCCCTAACTCGCGTCCTAACGTTATTGTCAGGATCAGCGAACCCGCTTGAGCCAAAGCGTCGCTATCAGCAGCATCAATACCGCCGGCAAAAACGCACCCAAGGCGGCGGGCAATTGATAGACCACACTCAGGTTGCCGAACATCTGGTTCAGCAAATGAAAGCCCATGCCGATCAAGATGCCCACAAACACACGTTGCCCCATGCTGACCTGTCGCTGGGAACCGAAAATCAGCGGAAACACTATGGCGATCATGCCCATTACCACCAACGGCATGGCCAGCTTGCGCCAGAAAGCAAGTTGGTACTCCTCGGCATCCAGCTCATTTTGCTTCAAAAATCCGATGTAACCATACAAGTCGGTCAAACTCATGTAACGGGTTTCAATGCTCAAACTCTCCAACACCTGCGGCTCCAGCGGAAAATCGGCATTCTGACGTTGAATTTTGGTCAGTTGCCAGTCCAGCAAGGGCAACTTGGTCTCTTGCGGTTTAAGCGATTGTTCATTGCCTTCTGGGCGATTTTCAGAACTTTCATACTCCGCGCCGATAAAGGCGATGGATTGTTGGCGGATGCCCGACAACACCCACTGTCCCTGTTCATACAATGCCTTTCTTGCCTGCAAAAACTGCTGTATCTCGCCATCCTGCTGGCGGTAAATCGATACATTGCGCAATTCAACTGGAGAGATCACCTGGCCGACATGAATGTAACGCTCGGGGTCTTTAAGCCAAAACCCGCTGCCACTGCCGATCGAGAACCCTTTTTGCAAAGCCTCTCCGCGAACCTTTTTGGAATAGGCTTCGCTTGCAGGGGCCACAAACTCGCCCAACAAGGCCATCACCAGCCACATCAGCATGGCGGTTTTCAGCACCGCCCAGAGAATGCGCCCTATCGACCAGCCGGTGACACGCAATACCGTCAATTCGGATTGATTCGCCAGCGCGCCTAGGCCCATCAAGGTACCAATCAGCAAAGCCACCGGAAAAATTTCATAGGCATACACCGGTAATTTCAACAGTGTGTATAAAGCGCCTTTGGCCAAGGTGTATTCTTCGGTGAGTTTGCCGACCTGAATCATGAATTCCGAAAAGCCCAGAATTACCAGTAAGACCAACAGCACCAGCAGAGTGTGGGTAAACACCACCTGCCCCAAATAACGTTCAATCCGGTTCATGCCTCGCCCCCTAGTTTTGCGGTCTTCGATCTCTTGAAGCGCCCCAAACTTAGACTGCCAGAAGAGGCAAACAAGGCATACCATAAAAACAGCAACGGAATCGGCCATAAGCCGACATAAAGCGGAATCCCTCCGCTAGACACCCCATCTCTGGCGGTCACCAACAGCTGGTTGTAAATCACATAAAGTACAATCGCGATGAACAGTTTGGCGAAACGCCCTTGGCGAGGCCCGGTTTTACTTAGCTTCAATCCCAACAAGCCCAACACCAGCACACTCACAGGCAACACCAGCCGCCATTGCAACAAGGCCTGATCCTCCAACTTATCCGATTGGAGCAAAACCGAAGTCGGAGCCCAAATACCTTTGGACTTCTGACGGGTAGCCGCTTCCAGTTCGGGGAGATAGCCCTCAAAACGTTCAAAATGCTGCACCGTCAGACTCTCTTTGTTGGCGTGCAGACCTTCATAACTTTTACCGTTCAACAACACCAACGCCAAGCGCTCGTTGATCCACTCAAAACGCCCCTGCGGTGCCGTCAACACCAGATCACGCTCTTGCCCCCGGTACTGAATCCACACATCAAGCATCTGCCCATCCGCCTCTATTTTGCGGGCGTACAATACGCCCTTCTTGTTGGGCAATTCATTGAACTTTCCGGAGACCAGTCCGGCAAAGGGCGCACTGGTCTGCGCCTCCATGATCAATTGGGTCTCTTTCTCATAACTCAATGGGGTGACATACAAAGTAATGGACGCGGTCAGAAGTGCAAACGGCAACAAAAACCAGAAAATAATCTTTTGGAAATAACGCGGCGAGATGCCGCAACTGCTCATCACCACCATCTCATGATCCTGGTAGAGCCGCCCCACCGCCAGCATCACACTCAGCAGCGCCACCAAAGGCAGAATGATTTCCAGCGCCGGTGGAATCTTCAGCAACAATACCTGAAACACCACCGAGGACGGTAACTTGCCTTCCACCGCCAGCGCCAGAAGTTTGGTGGTTTCCGTTCCGAAGGTAATCAGCAACAGCACCGCCAGCACCGCAAAAAAGGTCGCAAACAACTCTTTTAACAAATATCGATCGAGAATTCGCAAAACCATCCCCTGAAACATTAAAATGGTAGAATTATTAAAATTAAACGCAAAGACTGCGTGAACACCGGGCTTTTTAAAAGCGCATAACTGCAAAGCTTTCAAAATCAGCAGGCCTGGTCGTCCGTATGAATGAACTTATCGTTCAAATAACCGCTTCACACAACAAGATTGTGCCTGTTTTATCCATAAGGTTGTTTGACGAACGCTCTCATTATACGAAACAAAGTCATGAATAACTCTTAAAAAAGGCTTTTTATCACGATGAAACGAATTTCTTTTAGCTTCAATCCAGCCGCTTCTACCAACTCCTACGACACCTTGGTTCTTCCAGTCTTTGCAGACGGCAAACTGGCCGAGACCTGTCAGGGAATCGATCCAGACAAGACCTTGAGCACCTTGGTTTCAGAACTTAACGAAAACGCCGACTTTACGGGTAAAGCCGGCAAAACCCTGATGGTAATGCAGCCGTTTGACAAGACCTCCAAACGCGTTTTCCTGGTGGGTCTGGGCAAAGCTGAAGAACTGACTTTCAAATCCTACTTGAGTGCCATCAAGGCGGCGGCCAGTGCTATTGAAAACAGCGGTGCGCAAACCGTGTACAACGCCTTGGTTCTGGTTCAACCGGCTGACAAACCGCAGGCCTGGTCAGTTCGTCAGAACGCCCAGGTTTTCCAGCAGAGTTTTTACGACTACGCTCATGAAAGCCGCGGCGAACACCATCCTAAAGACCCAAAGTTGAACGCCATGATTTTTGCCGCTGAAGAGACCCCAGAAAACCGGTCCGCTGTTGAACAGGGACAGGCCACCGCCTTGGGCATGGCTTTGACCCAGGATCTGGCAAACATGCCAAGCAACTTCTGCACCCCTGCTCACCTGGCTGATACGGCCATTGAACTGGGCAAAACCTACGGATTTGAGGCCAATATTCTTGAACGCGAGCAGATGCTGGAGATGGGCATGGGCTCCTTCATGGCCGTTGCCCAAGGCAGCATCACCCCGCCTAAAATGATCTGTCTATCCTATAAAGGTGCAGGCGATGAAGCTCCAATTGCCTTGGTGGGCAAAGGCGTGACTTTCGATACTGGCGGAATCTCCCTTAAACCGGGTGCCGGCATGGACGAAATGAAATACGATATGGGCGGTGCCGCAACCGTTTTGGGCGTATTCAAAGCCTTGGGGGAACTGAAACCCAAAATGAACGTGGTCGCGGTCATTCCGGCAACCGAAAACATGCCTTCAGGCAACGCCATCAAACCCGGCGATGTGGTCACCTCGCTGTCCGGTCAGACCATCGAAATTCTCAATACTGATGCTGAAGGTCGTTTGATTCTGTGTGACGCCCTGACTTATGTTCAGCAAACTTACCAACCGGCCAAAATCATCGATATGGCCACCTTGACCGGTGCCTGCATCATTGCCTTAGGCAACCATGTTTCCGGACTCATGGCCAACGACCAGACCATTGCGGACGATCTTCTGCAGGCCGGCCTGGAAACCTATGACCGCTTCTGGCAAATGCCGCTGGGTGAAGAGTGGGACGAACAACTCAAATCCAATTTCGCGGACATGGCCAATATCGGCGGACGCGCCGGCGGTACCATCACCGCCGGTCAGTTCCTGGCGCGTTTCACCAAAGACGTCACTTGGGCGCACCTGGATATTGCCGGAACCGCCTGGGTCAGCGGTGATAATAAAGGAGCCACCGGACGTCCGGTTCCTGCCGTGGTTCAATACCTGCTGACTCAAGCGGGCTAATGGATTTCGATGACTTTGGACACTGATGTGCAACAAGATGCTGAAGCACCGCCAAAAGACGTGCTGTTTTATGTTCTGAACAGCACCGCGCCGGAAAAGCGTGAACGCTTTTTAAGCAAGCTGCTGAATAAAATCCAATCGGAAAAACGTCAGGCGGACGTGCGTTTTGAAAACGAGCAGGAAGCCCTGCGCTATGATTTGACCCTGTGGGATTTTCAACCTCACAGCTTCATCGTACACAGCGTGCAAGGCGAACTGCCCGCACCGATTCAGCTTTATGGCGAACAAATCGAGCGGCCATGTAAGGATGTATTGATCAACCTGCACCCGCTCTTTCCGCAAACGTTTGAAAGCTATCAACGCACCATCGAGATTCTCGATCAAACCGATTACCTGGTGCAGATGGGACGCGAACGCTGGAAAGCTTACAAAGCCAAAGGCATCGAACCCAAAGTTCATAAAATCGGTTTTGATTGAAAGCGATTGTCATCCAAACTTCGCTTTTATGCTGAACCCTCACCTGTCTTGAACCCACACGCTGTCATGCTGAGCTTGTCGAAGCATCTTACAAGGTTCTGCACTGCGTTATCCGAAGAGCCTTTAACAGTCGAGAACAACAAACCATGTATCCTCCAACAAAAAACCGGCCTTAGAGCCGGTTTTTTTCATGCCTACAAACCAAGAAATCAAACGGTTGGCAATGCTTTCTGCTCCATCTTGCGGTTCTTGACTGCGCGACGAATCAAAGCCACAAACACACCCAACATCAAACCAAGTACACCGCCGACTGCCAGAATCAGGGCTTTTTTGGGTTTGATCGGTTTCGCCGCCGGCAAAGCGAACTGGTCAACCGTGACCACTCCGAATTTCTTAATATCCAGCTTAAGCTCCTGCAACTCGGAAAGCTTTTGTTGCAGGCCGCGTAACTCTCCAATGAAAGGGTCATCGTTCTCTCTGGATTTCAAGGCACTGAGCTCGGCCTCAAGCAGTTGGTAACCTAGGTAATACAGAGGCATCCCTTGGCTCTTGCCCCCTTCCATATTAACGATATTAACCTGAGGCGCAGACATCATCGGCTCCTTCAAATCCAATGAACGTGCGATATTGGCGGCTTCTTGAAGCTGTACCACGCGATCCAATCGACGCTCTTTTTCAATCTTGCGCAAGCTGGCGACCTGATCATGGAGGCGTTGCTGACGAATACTCATTTCAGATTGAATGTCTTTAAAAAACTGATGGGCAGTCTTTTCTTGAGCCAACGCGATCAAGGCATTGAGAATATCGGCGGTCTCCTGCGGGCTGCGTTCAAGCGACAGGTCAACCGAAACCTGATTGCCGCTGGCGTTTTTCTTAGGCAGGTTGACACCGATGCTTTTCGAAAACTGATCGAATGCGCGGTTCAACACCGCAACCTTCTGAGATTCATCAACCTGTTCCAACTCCTGAACATACAACTCCACCAAATTGAAGCGATTGAAAATCGCCTGGCTGACATCACGGGACTTCAGGTGTTCAATAAAATTCTCATACACTTCCGGCGGTTGATAAAATGATTTGTCTGTCAACAGGTTCAAAGCGTTCATTTCCTGAACGTCCTCTACGGTCGGAGGCAAAAAGTAAGCCGTTGATTTATACACCGGCGTGGCCGTAAAGGCATACAGGCCTGCCAAAATTACCGCGGCCACAAAACTCAAAACAATCGTCCACTTCTCCTGAACCAAACCGTTCCACAGTTCAAACAGGTCAATTTCGTCATTCTCAAACGATTGTCCAGATTGCATTGGTGCAGCGCCTGTTGATGCTGAATGGGCGGAGGGTGATGGTTGACTCATAAACTTTCCTAAACTCGATAATGTGGCAATGCCTTTAAATCAAAGGCTACGATGTTTCATGACCGTAATTCTACTATATTTTTAAGGTTCCCAAAGCACTATCCTAATGAGCCAATTCGAGCCTTTTTATTAACCCCTTCATCATTAAGGGCTTATTAGCATTCTATTTGTGAACAATCTTCACTATAATGATTTTTACCGAGCTTAACTTTGTCACCGTTGCAAGGACACCAAAATGGATATTACCGAGCTTCTCGAATTCAGTGCCACCCAAGGCGCGTCTGACTTACATCTTTCAGCAGGCCTGCCGCCGATGATTCGCTTGGACGGCGACATCAAACGCCTGGATACCCCGGCACTTGAGGCGGAAGCCATCCACAAAATGATCTATGACATCATGGATGACGAGCAACGTAAAACCTTTGAAGAACACCATGAATTGGATTTCTCGTTCGAATTGACCAATATTGCACGTTTCCGTACTAATGTATTCATCCAGAACCGAGGCATGGGCGCGGTCTTCCGAACCATTCCCAGTGAGATTTTGACACTTGAAGACTTGAATGCACCGGAAATTTTCAAACAAATTTCCGAAACGCCGCGCGGCATCGTCTTGGTGACCGGACCGACCGGTTCGGGTAAATCCACCACCCTGGCGGCGATGGTCGACTACCTCAACGAACGCAAAAACGCCCACATTCTGACCATCGAAGACCCGATCGAATTCGTGCATCAGTCCAAACGTTGCCTGGTGAATCAGCGTGAAGTGCACCGCGACACCCACAGTTTCACCAATGCTCTGCGCGCCGCTTTGAGGGAAGATCCGGACATTATTTTGGTGGGGGAAATGCGAGACCTGGAAACCATTCGCCTTGCGTTGACCGCTGCCGAAACCGGACACTTGGTATTCGGCACCCTGCACACCAGTTCAGCCGCTAAAACCATCGACCGTATCATCGACGTATTTCCGGCCAATGAAAAATCCATGGTACGTGCCATGCTGTCCGAATCCCTGAAAGCCGTCATCTCACAGACACTGCTCAAGAAAACCGAGGGCGGGCGAGTAGCCGCGCATGAAATCATGCTCGGCTCGGCGGCGATCCGCAACCTGATTCGCGAAGACAAGGTGGCGCAAATGTACTCCACCATTCAAACCTCCAATAAACTCGGCATGCAGACCCTGGATCAGGATTTGAAACGTCTGGTTGGCGAACACACCATCTCGTTGGAGACCGCACGCACCAAGGCGGTTCACAAAGAAAGTTTCATGGCTTAATGGATTAACAGGAGTCTCCCATGTCCAGCGCAATCAAAGAAGACCTTCACAAGCTACTGACCTACTTCTCGAAACAGGGAGGGTCGGATCTGTTCATTACCGCCGGCTCTCCGGCCGTGATGAAAAAAGACGGTGAACTCGAGCCGCTGACGCAGGAGAAGATGACACCGGCCATGGTCAGTGAATTGGCTTTTGCCATTATGAACTCCGAACAGCTGGCTCAGTTCCAAAACACCAACGAATGCAACTTCGCTTACCATATTCACGGAACTGCACGCTACCGTGTCAACGTATTCGTACAGCGCGGCACGCCGGGCATGGTGATTCGCTCGGTGCATACCGAAATCCCCAAATTCGAAGATTTGAACCTGCCTCCAATCCTGAAAGAACTGGTGATGACCAAACGTGGGTTGATTCTGATTGTCGGGGGAACCGGCTCCGGTAAATCCACCACGCTCGCGAGCCTGATCGATTTGCGCAACCAAGCGGCTGACGGCCACATCATCACCATTGAAGACCCGATCGAATTCGTGCACTCCCACAAAAAATGCATTGTCACCCAGCGTGAAGTGGGCGTGGATACCGACAGTTACGATGCTGCCTTGAAAAACACCCTGCGTCAGGCACCCGACGTCATCCTCATCGGTGAGATCCGCTCCGACGACACCATGAACCACGCCGTGGCCTTTGCCGAAACCGGTCACCTGTGTATGTCGACCCTGCACGCCAACAACACCAACCAGGCTTTAGATCGCATCATCAACTTCTTCCCGCCGATTCAGCGCAACCATGTATTGATGGACTTGTCTTTGAACCTGCGCGCCATCGTCTCTCAACGCCTGATCCCCAGTTTAAACGGCGGCCGGGTCGCGGCAGTGGAGATCATGATCAACACCCCCAGAATGCAGGATTTGATCTTCAAAGCCGACATCAGCGGCATCAAAAAACTGATGACCGACTCCGAGGACCAGGAGATGCAGACCTTCGACAAGGCTTTGTTTGATCTTTATGAAGACGGCCAAATCAGTTACGAGGAGGCGTTACGCAATGCCGATTCGATGAACAACCTGCGCCTGAAAATCAAACTGGAAAGCAAACGTCCGCTGCCGGAAAAAATCGAACAGGAAATCAACAACCTCGCAAGCCAAGGTGGGTTCAAGGTCAAGGAAGACCCGGAAGAATAGTGACTTGCCCCCTGTCATGCTAAGCAACTGTTTACTGTTATGCTGAGCACCCCAAGAGTACTTGCTTCGCGGCGCGTAGTCGAAGCATCTCTTAAGGTTTTGCACGGCGGCTCGAGATCCCTCCACTTCGGTCGGGATGAAATATTTACGGTTCAGAGAGACAGTTTTTTACGGCTCCGAGCCTCCCCCCTAACCAGGCCTGCTCATTCCTGCAAAACCTTTCAGCGCAAATCCCCCACCCCGACCATACTGCTTTTCAGGGTTTTGATCTGGTCGCGTAACGAGGCGGCTTCTTCAAAATCCAGCGATTTGGCGGCTTTGTACATCTCTTTTTCCAGTTTCTTGATGCGACTTGCCAGCTCGGCCGGTGTCAGATGTTTGAGTTCCGGATTGTAATAGCCATCCGCCTCAGCCGCTTTTTTGCCTGAGGCGGGCCGGCTGGATTTGCTGGCGTAAGGCGAATCCTCAAGAATGTCGCTGACTTTCTTGTTCAAAGCCTGCGGCGTGATACCGAGTTTTTCGTTATGCTCGATCTGTTTGGCGCGACGGCGTTCGGTCTCGTCAATCGCTTTTTTCATCGATTTGGTAATCTTGTCGGCATACAGAATGGCCTTACCGTCAACATTACGCGCGGCACGACCGATAGTCTGAATCAAAGAACGGTCTGAACGCAAAAAGCCTTCCTTGTCGGCATCCAGAATCGCCACCAATGCCACCTCTGGTATGTCCAGCCCTTCTCGAAGCAGGTTTATGCCCACCAGCACGTCGAACTCGCCCAGGCGCAAATCACGGATGATCTCGATACGCTCGACCGTGTCGATGTCGGAATGCAGATAGCGTACTCGTACATTGTGGTCTTCCAGGTATTCGGTCAGGTTCTCCGCCATGCGTTTGGTCAAGGTGGTCACCAGAATGCGCTGGTTCAGTTCGACCCGCGGACGGATTTCACCCAACAAATCGTCCACCTGCGTCAAGGCCGGACGTACTTCGATCTCGGGATCCAACAGGCCTGTCGGGCGCACCACCTGTTCGACCATCTGCGAACAATGCTCGGCTTCGTATTTGCCCGGCGTGGCGGACACAAAAATCGCCTGCGGCATCAAACGTTCAAACTCGTCGAACATCAACGGCCGGTTGTCCAGTGCCGAAGGCAGACGGAACCCGTAGCCCACCAGATTTTCTTTACGCGAACGGTCGCCTTTGTACATACCGCCGATTTGCGGAATGGTGACGTGACTTTCGTCGATGACCAGCAAGGAATTTTTAGGAAAGTAATCCATCAAGGTCGGCGGCGGCAATCCCGCCTCGCGACCGGACAGATAACGCGAGTAGTTTTCGATTCCGGTGCAGTAACCCAGCTCCAACATCATCTCGATGTCCAGCTTGGTGCGTTCTTCCAGACGCTGCGCCTCGACCAGCTTGTGCATGGAACGCAACTGTTCCAAGCGGTCCTTTAGCTCGACCTTAATCTGCTCCACCGCTTCCATGACGCGTTCACGCGGCGTCACGTAATGCGATTTGGGGTAAACCGTGACCCGTGTCGGCCGCGCCACCACCTCACCGGTCAAAGGATCGAACCAGGCGATGCTTTCTACCTCATCGTCAAACAGTTCGATGCGCACCGCATACTCCTCGGCCTCGGCGGGAAACACGTCGATCACATCACCGCGCACCCGGAAAGTCCCGCGCCACAACTCGATGTCGTTGCGGTTGTATTGCATGGAAGTCAAACGCGTCAGAATGTCGCGTTGGGCAATGTTGTCCCCCAGACGTACCTGCAAAATCATTTTCAGGTACATCTCCGGATCCCCCAAACCGTAAATCGCGGAGACGGTGGCGATCAGTATCACATCCTCACGCTCCAGCAAGGCTTTGGTGGCCGACAAACGCAGTTGTTCGATCTGCTCGTTGACCGAAGAATCTTTGGCGATATAGGTATCGGAAGCGGGCACATAGGCTTCGGGCTGATAATAGTCGTAATAAGAGACAAAATATTCCACCGCGTTGTTCGGAAAAAACCCTTTCATCTCACCATACAACTGGGCGGCAAGCGTTTTGTTGTGGGCCAAGATAATGGTCGGACGCTGCACCGTTTGGATGACATTGGCCACCGTAAAGGTCTTACCCGATCCGGTCACCCCCAGCAGCGTTTGAAACGCCTCACCATCACCCAATCCCTCCACCAACTCGGCAATCGCGGTCGGCTGATCCCCGGCCGGTTGATACTGCGAAACCAATTCAAATGCTTTTGCCACAACAAATCCCTTTAAAACCGATTAAAACGTGTTAAATCCTTTAAAAACCGTCACAAAATCCAGTAAAATGACAACTTTATGAAATTGTATCCATTGATGGCCAACTGACTCATCACGATACTTTTAAGTGCCAAAAATTCAGCACCCTATTATACAAGCTCCACCTTATTTCGAGAGAATCATTACATGGTAACCCTATCTGATCGCGTCAATCGAGTAAAACCTTCCTTAACCTTAGTGATCACGGCCAAGGCCGCCGAACTCAAACGTGCAGGCAAAGACATCATCAGTCTGGGTGCCGGGGAGCCGGATTTTGATACGCCGGAGCACATCAAGGCGGCCGGAATACGAGCGATTGAAAACGGACAAACCCGCTATACCGCGGTGGATGGCACACCGGAATTGAAAGAAGCGATTCAAGCCAAGTTCAAACGCGACAACCACTTGAACTACGAAGCCAACCAGATTCTGGTCTCATCCGGTGGCAAGCAGAGTTTCTTCAACCTGTGCCAAGCGGTGTTAAACGACGGTGACCAAGTCGTCATCCCTGCCCCTTACTGGGTCTCCTACCCGGACATGGCGTTGCTGGCCGGTGGAGAACCGGTGATTGTCGAAGCAGGCATTGAGCAAGGTTTTAAAATCAGCGCACAACAGTTGAGCGACGCCATTACCGAAAAAACCAAAATGGTGGTCATCAACAGCCCATCCAACCCAACCGGCGCGGTCTATACCGTTGAGGAATTGAAAGCCTTGGGGGAAGTGCTCAAACAGCATCCGAATATTATCATCGCGTCCGACGACATGTACGAACACATCCTGCTGGGCAACACCCCTTTCACCAACATTCTGGAAGTGTGTCCGGAACTGACCGATCGTACCGTGGTCATGAACGGCGTTTCCAAAGCCTATTCCATGACCGGCTGGCGCATCGGCTATGCCGGCGGGCCGGTGGACATCATCACCGGCATGCGCAAAGTGCAATCGCAAAGCACCTCCAATCCGTGTTCGATTTCTCAGGCGGCCTCGGTGGAAGCACTGAACGGATCGCAAGACTGCATTCAGACCATGTTGGTGGAATTCAAGAAACGTCATACCTTTGTGGTCGAAAGAGTCAACCAGATTCCAGGATTCAATTGCATTCATGCCGACGGCGCATTCTATGCCTTTATGGACATCTCCGAAGCCATGAATATTAAGGGCTTTGAGACCGACGCCGACTTCGCCACCGCGTTATTGGAAGAGAAACAAGTCGCTGCTGTACCGGGTTCCGGATTCGGAGCCGATAAACACCTACGCATCTCGTTTGCCACCAGCATGGAAAATCTGGTAAACGCACTGGATCGCATCGATGCGTTTATGAAAAGTTAACCCTAGCAACCACTTTCAGAAACTCGACTTGGTACATCTTTCGGAACCAAGTCGATTAATCAAAAATCAACACTTCTACTCTTTTGTCCAAACCTGACTGAAACCAATGCTGAACGGACAATCTTTTACGCAATGTCTTAATTGTTGCAGCCCCTACAGAACTTGCAAAATATGACCTTGACCATAAAGCGGTTGACTGGCCCTGTCTTTGAAGATGTGGATGAACTGCCTTGCCATTCTGGAAGACATCGAACTAGGCTATTTATGCGTGATTTTTTTGAAAATTAGAGCGCCTAAATTTAACCACTAAAAGTCGGCCTATTCCCTATGTTACACAACCCCAAAACCAGTCACTCTTTAGAGGGGCTTAATAACGCTTTTCAAATCAGGTTCAAAAACATCCATTTTTCCATGACTTTAGTGGAAAAAAGAACTGCCCTCTTCAAGATTATGACTGACCTTTACAATGACTTCAGTCAGATAAAATTCATCGCAAAACCAAATGCCTTTGATTGCTAAATTACAACTTTAGATATGATTGTTCAATGCTATTTTTCTTTTTATACAGGAAAGAGGGCAAAGATTGTGATGCACACCAACTGTCGATAAAACAAAAGGAAGAAAATGCTCATTAAAAGGAAGAAAATGCTCATTAAAAGGAAGAAAGTGCTCATTAAAAGGAAGAAAGTGCTCATTAAAAAGCAGAAATCTCTCATACAAAGTATTTAGACTGTTTCAGCAACAGCAAATCCGGCTTGCGCACACTGCCAACAAATTAACAAAACCTAATTATGTCTTATAGCCACCATTAACTGCTTTAATCAACAAAGCATTTCAATGCTAAAACTTTACCCTGTGTATCTATTAGATATACAATATAGGGAAAATATTTAGAGGCTTAAAATCATGATGCAAAAGTTACCAATTAATATGCGGGTTCTTCCAGAGCAAAAGGCGTTAATTTCCCAAGCCGCAGAAATTCTCAAAATGGATAGGACCGCTTTTATTTTAAGTACGGTCTGCCGAGAAGCGGAAGAAGTTTTATTAAACCAAAGAGTGTTTTTACTCAATGACAAGGCGTTTGACCAATTTGAACAAATCCTTGAAAAGCCATTGCCAAACAGTGCTCAACTAGAAAATCTTTTGTCGGAGAAGTCTCCTTGGGAGTAATAAATCCGCCTGAATTGTTAGCAGATCGTCACGATACCAGGAAGTTCAGTTGTGGGAAGACAACTCTTGATCATTGGCTAAAAGCTAAAGCCTTAAAAAACCAAACAAACCGTGGCTCAAGAACCTTTGTTATAACCTCTAATGATAGAGTAGTAGGATATTATGCACTTGCTTCGGGAGCAGTAGAACGGAGTAAAGCAACATCCAATATTGCGAGAAATATGCCTAATCCAATACCTGTTGTTATTCTTGCGAGACTGGCAATAGACACTAACTTTAAAGGTCTTTCATTAGGAAAAGGATTGCTTAAAGATGCGTTACTTAGGAGTTTGAATGTTGCTAATGAAGTTGGTGTCAAAGCTGTATTAGTCCATGCCCTTGATAGCGAAGCAGTCGAATTTTATGAAAAATTTGGATTTAAGCGAATGCCAGAACAGGAAAACACCCTTCTAATTTCAATTTCTAATATTGAAAAAGCTTTTACTTAAGTGAAATGTAAAGACTCAAACATTTTGCTGGGCCTGTCGAAGCATCTACAAATAATGTGCACTTTAAAGTTTTCCGGCTAGTTGAAAGCCATCCAATGACAAAAAGCTGATAAGAACTTTTTTTAAGCACTTTGCCAAATCTAAATGAATTAAAAAAAGTGTCTTTTAAAATCAGGGCTTACCAGATGATTCTAATGAATATGTTGCTTTGAAGAGCACGATTCTGAATGAAGATTATAAACCCGTGAATAAGCCACAAATCTTGGAGATTAAAAATTGACTTGGTTGAGTGAAGTAAGCGAAGAAACGTGGATTGTAAGTGATACACACTTCAAGCATGCAAATATCAACAGGCATGAGCCTGTTCGTTTAGAAGAAATGCAAAAAGCTGGTTTTGATGACCCAGATGAGTTTTTAGTCTCAAACTGGAACAGCGTTGTTAAAGAAGGTGAGTTAGTCATTCATTTAGGGGACTTCTCAAGTAAAAAGGGACTGGATATACTGAATCGGCTCAATGGACGCATTATTTTGCTTTTGGGAAATCATGATATTCCCATGATCAATAAGCTCAAGCAGTTTGCCCAAGATTATCCTGAAAAACTTTATATTGTTATCGGTGTGGACGGGAGTGATTTGCACTGCAAAGCGGAATGGGCGAGTGCTTTAATCCGTGAGTTTAGTGGCAAAATAATTATGTTTTCTCATTACCCTCTTATCACTGATGATGAATACATGCGTGGCAAGGCTTTAGATACCAAACAGGCCATGGAAGAAGTCTACAGGCGAGAACAATGCAACCTTAATATTCATGGCCATGTTCACTCAAAAGACGAGCATACTGATAAAAGCCGAGAAATAAATGTGTCTGTAGAACGTATCGATTTTAAGCCAAGGCGGTTATGCAACGTAATCCAATCATTTATTTGAGTGTTACGGATGTTGAAACAAGAAGCCTCGCCCATAGCCGTTAGGCGACGGGCGGGAAATAGTCACAAGTTAGACTGGACGACTCAGACAAAAGGAAAAAACATGCAAATCCGTACCTTGAAAGCCTCTTTTGAGCGCATTATTACCGATGAAGCAGGGCTTACCACGGCCACCAAGGAATTCCTGGATGGCCTTAAACTCCAAACAGTAAAATATTCCAGACCAGCCAGTGAGCTGATTAATGACGCGCCAGACTTTTCTGTACTTGATTCGGAAAAACTGAAGGCGTCTGCAGCTTTTTATGCAGGATTAGCTGAACATATCGCTGAGATCTGCGAAGTTGAGACACCTGAATGGACGAAAAATGAAAGCCTTGTTTTGGATGAGCCGCTTTTTTGGATGAATACACCACGAGTCAGACAGTTAATGCTTGTCGAAACTCCGGTTTATTATCGTAATCGAAACATCTTTTGCGGAAAGATTTTTGGTGCCTTGAATACACCAGTGCCGGTTCCTGAAAAATCCGATATGTCTTTTACTGGGTGTTAAGAATCAATATGCTTTGGCATCATGCATAATCTGAGTTAAATCCTTTTTTTGATTCGGATGAAGTTTTCTTACAGCCTTTTTGAAATTGGGGGCTTGGAGAATGTGCTTAACCAAACTCATAAGGCTCGAGTTTTCCGACTTCTTTTTCGGCTTTGGCTATAATTGCCTGTTTTACGAGAAAATTCTACTTTTAATCCCGGTTATTTTTCGGGGGGATTACACGCTGTGCCAACTCCATAAAATAATCACGTGACCAAATATCCAGAACACGCGGATTGCTCACAAAACGCTCTGCATCTAACTTGGCATTTTCAAAATCAACTGCACCAATCCTTTGTTTCAGCAACCGCAAAAAGCCCTGCTCATCAACCGGCTCAACTAAATCACCACTTTGTATCGCCCGCTCATTAAAGTGGGCCAAATTCAAGGCCGCACTCCGGCGAACATACCACTCAAAATCAAACCAATCACGCCCTTTGATCCGATTTTTCCACTGGCGGAATAACAAAGCATGCATCTTACCCGCATACAAATCCGGCAAGCTAAAGCACTTCACATAAAAAGAAAAAGGCTCAATCAGCAGACGCTCTTCGGTGTTAAAGCCCAGAGGGGGACGTGTATCCACCTCAAATTTAATTTTCACCTGCACACCGGAAAAATCCAGCACCACAATCTGTGTATCATTTTTTAAAAATGCAGACTCAATCGCTGTCGAAGCTGTTTTCTTTTTTTGCGAAATCGAAACATCAAGCCCCAAAGCGGCAAACTCCGCCACCACCGCATCAAAATACGGCTGCAAAGAAAAATCGGCCTGAGGTTTCAGCAGCGAAAAATCCAAATCCTCGGAATAACGCGGCAAATCGTAAAAAATCCGCAAACAGGTTCCACCATAAAAAGCGGCTTTTTCAAAAAAGCCACCGCGATACAAACCGGCTAGCGCCACCTCCTGCATCACCTCACGCAAGGCGTGCTGCTTTTGTGTTTCGGTTAGAGTCGTATATCGGCCTAACATTTGCTCTAGCATCACACCCCCTCCGCCAACAAACGCCCAAGCCACTGCAAGCGTTGGGTTTTAAACCCGGCTTGCGAAAAACGCTTCACTTTATCCACATCCAAGTCACTCAAAATAGCTTCATCCATACGCATGTCGTCCAACAACAACACCCGCAACCCCTTGGTGGAATAAATTTTCAAATTCGGCGTCAACGCTAACCAGTCGCACAAGGCCTTTTCACGACTCGCCACCATATAACCCACGCGCTCATTCGCTTTTACATAATCCACACCCAAGGCATAATAGACCAGAGGGACACGCTGATAAGAAAATCGCCCCAAGCCATTCTCAAAATGCTTACCACGCCGCGTGGTCACACTGGTCACCTGCATCACCCGCTCAGGAATCATCCCATAGTGCGACAACATGAACTCCATGGACACATAGGAAGGGCCATATAAATGATTCGCCACCAAGGGCAAAGAAAGCGCCACACCCGCAGATGACCCAGGCACAGCATAAAGTCCGCGTTTAAGAGAAATTAACTGCCCCTCATCCAGCCACCGATGAATTTTAAAATTGGGCGCTTGGTAATCGGACAGCACAGACAAGAGCGTCGAATACTGGACAACCAGGCCTGCATAAGGGGATAACAACGCATCCATAACTCAAAAACCTACAAATAAACAAAGATAATTAGATTATATCTAATTTACTATGCATATTTTAAGGAAACATTAAACCTAACCAATCAACCCTTCTATTTCTTTTACCGAAACCCAAATCATCGCCATTGTTAAAGAATCGAATGCGGGGCTAAAAGTTGAAGACATCTGCCGGTGGAAGTCACCTTGGGGTGACTCAGTGTGACATTTTGCTTGTGGCTCAGTGGGACAATTCATTAGAATTCAAATCTGAACGCACCCTTAAAAACACCGGAAAGCGCGGCAATCCTTTTCTGGTCAATCCCATATACTGAAAGGTGACCAAAGTTCCAATTGCCGGTGGATTGGCTCGTTGCTGATCGCTCAAACCGCTGCCGATCTTGAGCACTCTGTCAGCTGGCTTGCTTAAGTGCTTAAATTGACCCGGTGCAATCTCACACAATAACGCCCCCACCTGCCCGATATACTTTCCCTTACCTTCGGTATAGCCGCGCACAACACATTCCGCATCTTGTTTAATTTTGACCTTAAGTGCCTGATCAGACCGACCGGACAGATAGGGTGCGCTTGGATTTCTGACCACCAATCCTTCGGCCCCCAAACCCACCAGATCTTTCAGGTGCAACTGCAGCTGCTCGACTGACTTTACCGGAACCTGTTCGATGATTCGCACATAAGGTGCGGGAAAGTGCTGTAGATAGCTCTGTAAAATCGCCAAACGCTCCAGCAATCCCCCTGCCTGATTAGGAACCTCAAAAATCTGATAAGTTATAGCTTGCCAACCCGAATGCGGCCTATGTTTATTCACGATGGAAACCGTCTGCTCAAACTGTCCTCGCCCTAGCCACAATTCGCCATCCAGCTCAAACGGTGGAAAATTCTCGGTGAACCACTCCGGTGCCGCAAACAAATTACCCTGTCGGCTCCACAAGTTTTTTCCATCCCAGTAAGCTCTGACCCCATCCAGTTTTTCACTCATCAACCAACCGTTCACCTCCATGCTTTCATCATAAGATTTCAGCAACAGCAAATCCGGTTTACGGACAACGCCCGCCATTTCATTGGCATTAGAAGCCATGCCTTCTTCTTGGTCAAACGCCTTGACACTTCCACTGGCCAGCATCCACAAACAAAAAAGGCCTAGAATCAGTACCAGGCCTTGATATCTCCTAACGGAGGTCAGTAATCTTTGAATGTTCATCATCTTGCTTTTCTTATAAAGTCCGTCATCGGCCCTCACAGCCAGAAGTTAAGATTTACCGTTAAAAGCGTAAATCCGCCTTGATCTTCTCCAACGTCTTCTCGCCAATGCCCTTCACATTCAATAGGTCTTCCGGTTTAGAGCACTTATTCTGCTTGCAATACTCAGAAATCGCCATGGATTTAGAAGGCCCAATTCCTTTCAGAGCCGCCGCAATCTCTTCCGGAGCAGCACTATTCACATTCACCGGACTCGCCAACACACTAAACGAAACCAGCATCGCACCTATTAACACACTCATTCTGCTAAACATAATCATTTCCTATACTTAGTTAACAAGGTACGCATTTTACACAATGTAAAATTACGTAAACCCATCTTAGTCAAAATTTTAGAAAGATGCAAATCTAGTTCGCTCAATTGTCATACTAGGTCACTGATGTGACACTGACCTTCCTAACCTATGTGAAACTCGGTGTGTAATCTTAGACCTAGGGAATTGCCACGACGGGTTCCCCCCCTTCCTTCCTTACAGGTTGGCATGACAGACAAAACAAGCCCATCAGCGACCTAATTGTTGGGAAAACTGATTATCTTGCTTAACCTGCATCCTCTCCTCTACTCGCTCCACATCCAACGGATCGGCTTGAATCGTAAACCTTCCGCTGCCAACCCGTCTTTTACCATAACTCTTCACATGGGTTTCATCCGAACCATGCCCCATCATGGCTGCAATTTCAATCGCTGGTACACCCGCTTGTTTTGCATTGGCTGAGAACTGATGCCTGCCGCTGTACAAGGTAATCCGATTTTTCCTTGCGAGTTTCTTCAAATCACGATTTTTAGCATATAACTGGTTGAGAAAATTGCGCGCACCCTTCAGCCATCGTTCCGCCTCAACTTTTGATTTATTACTGAACAAAGCGGTCAATCTATAACTCGCCCCAAGGGCTTCAAATTCCTCCGATTTTTCATCGACTATCTGAAACCGAATCGTGCGATATTTACCAAAAGAGCGACCATCCGTATGCTTTGCATTTTTAATCTTCATGCCAATAAGATCATCTTTAACCTTGACCGTCTTAATTTGAGCACACTCAATGGGACGTAGGCCAAATGTACTGGAGACCATTGACATCCTCCCCGCCCTGAAGGACGGGGATTCCTAACAGCACTAGGCTGTTAAGAGTTGGCGTGTATCACTACTACCAACTGGTTCCTGCTTCATTGTCGAAACCAATGTTTCAACTCCACAGGCTAACAAGCGATGTCCTCGCTCAAGTACATTCAAAGCACCCACCAAGTCGGCATTGGCTTTAAATCCACACTCTGTACATGCAAAAGCACGTTGGCTTTTACGGTTGTCACGACTAACATGTTTGCAGTTTGGACAGGTTTGAGAGGTGTATTGAGGGTTTACCCTCAAGACATCTCCTCCTGACCACTGTTGCTTGTACTCAAGCATTTGCACAAACATTCCCCAGCCTTGGTCAAGGATGGATTTGTTAAGACCGGATTTCGCTTTTACATTTTTCCCATGAACTTCAATACTGCCCTTGGCACTTTTAGACATGTTTCTTACTTTTAAATCTTCAACCACGATCATTGCGTGGCTTTTGCTGATGTTGGTTGAGGTTTTGTGCAAGAAGTCTAAACGCGCATTGGCAATACGCTCATGCAGTCGTGTAATGATTTGTTTCTGCTTTTTCCAGTTAGCAGAGAATTTAACTTTCTTAGACAGCTTACGCTGTTCAAAAGCCAACTTCTTTGATAACTTACGAAAACTGTTTAACGGTTCGATATACGAACCATCCGATAGCGTTGCAAAGCGGGTAATCCCCATATCCATACCAATCATACTGCTGGATTCATGATACTTTATATCCGCTTCATATTCGGTCTGGATTGACACGTACCAATGCGCTCCGCGCCTTGATACCGTGCAGTTTTTCAAATCACCAATCACTTGTCGAGAATTGCGGTATTTGACCCAGCCAATTTTTGGTAAAAATACTTTATTCTTATCAGAATCCACCTTAAAACCTTGCGGATAGGTGAAAGAGTCTTTTTGACCTTTACGCTTAAAGGTTGGAATTCGCTTTAAAGGCTGTTTTTTATCAAAACCATCTTTAAATCCACGCTCAAGCTGTTTTAATGCTTGCTGTAACGGCTGAGAGTGAACGGTTTTTAGAAATCCATAATCTTCTGAGGACTTCCAAAGCTTTAGCCAAAATGCGAATTCGCTATACCAAAGTATCGGCTGTTTATGTTCAAGCCGAAACAAATTCATCGCTAAAGCCTTATTCCACACAAACCGGTTGGCACCGGCAAACTCAATCATCTTCTGCACTTGGTCAGAATTGGGATTGAGTCGGAATTTAAAGGCTTTTCGTATAGTTTGTTTCATTTGATTATTGTAACAACATTCAATCAATGACACAATCTAAAACAGGCTACGCCTGTTGTACTTATATCCCCGACCTGAAGGACGGGTTTTACGTACTGAGTGATAAAGAACCACTCCAGTGATGACTTAGAATAGCGTATTAATTGTTAGATTTACAAAAGGTTTAAAGTTAAGACCTATTGAGCGTTGAAGTGTAGGCGATCAGAATAGATGAAACCATAAAGAAATGGCTGAAGTTATAAAGGCTATGGAGCATTGATTCAGGCAGGAAGGAAATAAAGGTCGCTAAACTGTAAACCAAGCCTGCTACCCATATCGGCTTATCATCTTCTGGGGACCGCTTTAACCCTCTATAAAAATACACGAACATGAAAACAAAAAAGCTCAATACAATAATGAATGCAAAGACACCATGAATCAACCAGCTCATCAAAAATTGATTATGAATTGAACTGAACTGATACCCCCCAAATTTTTTTTCAAACTTCTCAAGGGCTATCTGTTTGGTTTCTTGCTTAACAAAAGATGGAAAATTCTCTGTCCCCATTCCAAACCAAAAATGCTCTTTAATACCTGAAAAGCCGGCTTCATACATCATTAAACGTGCACCGACACTCCCATAAAAACTTTCCCTGGAAACATAATTTTCAACACCCGTAACAGCCAATCCCACTCTTTGTTCAACAATTTTTTTGAGTGGCTGCATCGAAAACAAAAGCATCACAACCACAATAGGAGAAATTGCAACAATAAGCTTTTTAATGAAAGACACATCGGATTGATACAGCTTAAACCCATAATAAACAGACCAAACTATCACCGCTTCAGGCAAACCAAGCCAGGCATTTCTGCTTTGTGAAACAATAATCATGCAAAAATCAGCAATAATCAAAAGTAACCAAACCAAAAAGAAAAGATGACCTTTATTAAAAGCCCAAACAAAAGAACCCAATAAAATAATAAAAAAAGTATTCGCGAACACCCCAAAACTGATCTGTTGAGAGGTATATCCGCCAAATCGATGCCCCTGTTCAAGCGCACCCCAGCCAACATTTTTGAGCTCCAATCCAAATGCTAATAAAACGCCAATCGCACCCGCCGCAATCAGGTACCAGAAGAAATCAATTTTTGGCTTTAATACACTTATTGCCACCGCGACCGATGCAAACCCCAAAATCGTGCTGTATGTGCTGATCAAACTCAGCGTTCTATAACCAATATCACTATCATGAAATAACGCCGATAAAACATTAAACGACCAAAATAAGGCCATCAAACCCAACCACAAGCGAACCGGAACTGAAATTGATTGGTAACCGCGTTTTGCAATCAGATAAAGTGTAAATAAAAAAAGAACACCAAGCCAAATTTCGATATTAACGGGAAACACCCACCTAAGGATGTAGCCCAAAAAGGTAATGAATAAGGAAAAAAACAGAATAATCTGCAGAACATTTAACGGAATCAACATAATAATTAATTCGCGCGCTCAGTCATAAAAAGACTCAATCATATTCACACCCGCTTTCTGAAAGGGGGCCGATAACTTGGCATTCCCAAGTAAACAATCAACTGAAGAAACCTTAACATCAGGTCTTCTTAAAGCGACATCAAATAATACCGTCGAAATTTCACCAATCATTGAATCCCCTTTATTCAGCAATGAAATCAAAACATCAAAGGGTATGCTGGCAGGTATAAAATGGACATGAGGAACCTCTTTAGCTATGCCATAAATATCATCAGCGACTTCCCGAGGGTGATATTTCACCCATATCACCCGTCCATCAGAAGCCGCTTTATTGACCACTTTCAACAAGCGTTTTTTGAACCTGTCTAAATCAAAATCCTCACAGTCACGTTCAAGAATACTGAGTTTGGTAAAAGCCAAAATAAGATTTTTTTGATTGTCACGATCCGTCACAAAACTTTCAAACTCATGCTGTTTGAGTAAGGCCTGCGCCAACTCAAGCATTTGAGGTTCCACAAACCAGCTATTTTGTAATTCAACCACTTGAAGCGCCCGAATATCCGAATTCACCATCTGAGCATGAAAGACATAAGCATGGCTTAAATAGTCTATTTCAGAATACGGCTGAGGAGAACCATACCAAAAGCCATGAGCCAATTTCTTTTGCACTGTTTTTAAGCACGACTGTTTTTTGGGAATATCTTGTTGGTAGGTGCGTATTCCATCGTCTAAATAAGACACCTGAATATTTGGCTGACAATGTACAGCCAGTTGCGTCATCCAATCACGCACACTGGAGGTGAAAAGCGTTTTAACAACATTATTCAATAGAAAATGTCGTATCTGATGTTTGCGCTTTCCAGGTTCCAAAAACTTTTCCCAAGCCCTGGCTCCGCCTTTTAAACCAAGCCACGTATTTTTACCGTTCAATAATTCAACCGAGTCAAATGGGCATTGACTCCAACTGGATGTGAGACGAGCATACCCCTCGGCACCATTAAAACAATCATCAATCAGCATTCTCGCGGGACGCTGGAAATGGCGCGCCAAAGCGCACGCAATCCACCATTGTCTTGGCGTGCTCACAATATATAAATCAATCTCAGAATTCATAAAAGAATCAACTTATCAGCGTCTGAAGTGACGAATAATGCGGTATTTGATTGGATTGACACCATGCTTCCCAGTCAACGACTTCAGTCCAACCCGAAATGAAGACAAAATCCAAACCAGCCTGCCTGGCAGCCTCATAATCATATTTACTGTCACCCAAAAACAAAGCCGGTTTTTCAATATTGGATTGCCCAAGCTCCCGCTCTAAAATCAGTTCCTTGGTATCAGGACTACCAAAAATGCCCCCATCAAAAAAACTATCCAAGCCCTTCTGCACAAAGGCTTCTCTGAGTTCAGTCTGGTCACCGCCTGACACAATCAACCAATTCGCATGCTGAGTATAGTCACGAAGTTCGTCCAAACGGGACGCGACTTTACTCCCCAGCAGCCCTTTTTTAACCTCGGACGCAAATCGCTGCAACAATTGGTTCAAATCATCTGGGTTGACCTGGCCACCAAGAATTTCCGATAGAAAGTATTCAAACTTCTTATAACGTGAAATCCCACCGTTTTTAACATGATAGTCTTTCAGTGTCTGGGCGGCATCCTGGCCATAAATCAAAGCCGCATCGTAAAAAGCTTGAGTTTTAATGCGGTTGGAATCTAACACGACACCATCGCAATCAAACACCAAACTGTGATAGTTTTTAACATCAACTCTCATCAATAATAACCCGTCTTAAAGCCTCTTCCACCTTGGAAACGTCCTCAGGAATATCAACCGCTAAGCTTCCCGGCTTTGTCCGAACCAATCTAATTGGTTGACTCCACTCCAGAAAACGGATAATTTCAATGTCCTCTGATTGCTCCAAAACGCTTTTTCTGCCAAACGCGCCATAACGAATCAATTCTTCTCGACTGAAACCATATATGCACACCTGTTTATAATATTGTTGGGGTGCATTTTTTTGGTCTTTATAACCCGGCAAAGCCATTCTGGACATATAAACCAAGTGTTGATTCTCAGTAAACACCACTTTTGGAATGTTCACAGACATGGGGTCTTCATTTTCAGACAATGGGCTATAGCCATTGATAACCTCTTCAGGGTAGCGCTTCTTTTCCTCGATCACCCTGACAATATCTGCGGGATCAACCAGAGGCTCATCCCCCTGTACATTAATGTATATATCGGCTTCAATTTGTTGCGCCACTTCTGACAAGCGATCCGTGCCAGTCAACGCATTCTGACTGGTCATAACCGACTGAAACCCTGCCTCTATCACCACATTTGAGATTCTCTCATCATCCGTGGCGACATACACATTCTCTTTGCCTACTGCTTTTGCACTCAGCTCAGCCACCCAGAGAATCATAGGTTTGCCTAACAAATGCACAAGAGGCTTTCCCGGAAAACGGGAAGACTCATATCGAGCCGGAATCACTACAATTGTTCTCATATTTTTATCTCATAGGCATAAACGGATTGGACGGGGATCTCATATCGGGTGGGGGTAATGGCCAACACCTCAAGGGAGTTCGGTGCCATTGCATAAAGCTGAAAGAGTCGATCAATTTCCTTTCTTCGCGGATCATCGGCGTCATAACCATCAAAACCTGCCAATAAAATCCGACTGGCATGGCCACTGGTGGCAATTGCTAACGCATAAGCCAACACCAATGAACTGGGCAAAATGCAAAAATAATCATTAAACTCGAACACATCCGTATCAACCGAAATTCCAAAATCCAGCAACTCTTTGCCTTTCAGTTCTTGCTTCACATCCTCGGGCAACATCGATGCGGGCGTCACCAAAGGCTGTGACAACTTGCGGTGCTCCTGACAATCCGCTAAAAGCCGCACAGGATGACACGCCGCTCGTACATCGATGAGATTCTCATCAATATTCTGCTGCGTATTCAAAGCGATGACAAAAGGTCGGTGTTTACTTACAAAAGCTTCAAGGGCTTGACGGTACTTTGAAACGCCTGGGCCCGTCCCTAAAATCAACACCTCTCTGTTTTCGATCTCCGATTTAGGATTCCACTGGCCGCGAGGAAGCCCAGAATAAAAATGCCTAGCCGCCTCAAGTGTTCCCAAATTGAACTTTTTCCCACCTTCAATCTTCAAGTGCTCAAGTACGGCTAAAATATCCTCTTCACTATAACGCCTGTCCGCTAACATTTCCTGCACATAAGAGGGGTGAATTCCATACTCACCGGCTAGATAATAATAGGGATTGGTTCCCCAGCCATATTGGTTTTTAAGAGAAGAAAAGTGTTCTCGAATCAAACCCAATAACTTCGTCGGATTTGAGGCTTCGCAATCCAGATGTTTTTCTAAAGCCAGCACTGCATATTCGGTTTGCAAATTACCTGGACCACGCCCCATTCCAGTCACGGTGCAATCGACCCAGGTCACACCACTTTCTACCGCGCTCAACGTATTGCCTAGCGCCATACACATATTATCGTGTGTGTGGATACCCAGTTCTCCAGCCCAGTTTTCGCGCAAAGCGTCAACGATCTTTTGTGTCTGCTCAGCCTGAAGCGATCCCATACTGTCCGCAAAATACAGCACATCAACCGGATAATCCGCCACCTGCTTGGCCAAACCGGAGATTTTTTCTGGCGAACAGTCGGAAACCTGCATAATATTCACCCCGACCCGATAACCCTGTTCATGCAGCCAGTGAGTAGCAGGCAAACAGCTCTCCAATTCATGAATATGGCAGGCGATTCGAACCAATGAAACGGGAGACTCTGATTTAGGCAAGAAAAGCCTTTCCAATACATGTCGTTGAGTAGGGGGATCACTCAGTTCATAGCCGTTAACCATCACGCCGATTTTGTGATTTAACTCACTAGGAATGGTCAAGCTCTGTAAAAAGGCATCAGTACTATATGCGAAGGCTCCTTTAAAGCCTGAGTTTTGTAAAGAACGAAACCCAACCTCCACATACCCGACGTTCAAAGCCGCCATTGCCTGTAAATAGTCTTGAACGAGTTGGGAGTCAAAGTCCCAAGAGGTGTAATATCCCCCGTCCCGCAAAGTACAATCCAGAATCTTAACTTGCTGTCTTGAGCTACTCGTCACATTTCAAACCTAAATACGCCAAAAGGGCCATTTTATGCAGACCTTTATATGCATGCAAGCAAAACAGAAATTGAACGGACTGCCTGAACCATAAGCAAAGTACCTCGCCGCATATTCTGCACCTCCACTCAGTGCCATGCTGAGCTTATAGAAGTATCTGTTCCTTCGAACTTACCAATGGGCAGAAAGAAATTTCTCCTTGGCTGAAACACGATTTCAGGCCATTGATTTTATGAACGTCTGCGCCCTGAGCGTTTGATGTTATGTTGTTTGGCCAATTCTCTTAAATAAGTCCCTAATGAGGTCACCACGTTCTGACCCTCTTTCTTTTTAAAAGGTACCTTTTCCACTTCCTCAAGATATTTGGCTATTTTCTGAGTAGAGTAACCTTGTTCCAACAGAACTTTCAACTCCTGCTGATAAGGCTCATATTGGCTTGCTTTGCCTCTTCGTACGCCCTTTTCAGGATTCGCCTTTATCCAATCTTGCAATGCCTTTTTCATTTAACCTCCTTATTCACGGTTGCTGATTCCCTCTAACAATCCACACTGTAAATAATCCACCACCCCAGAGGTATGCTCAAAGCCCGATACTATTCTAGCCAGCTGTTGTAACACCGCATCATAGTCATAGTCATTCAACGAAGCTTCAAGCTGAATGAACTCTTCCATTAGGGATTCGTACGCCAAATACTCTTCATGGGCTTTCATGATTCTGGGGTGATCCGTACCGTCGACATTCTCCCCAATCAACAACTCTTCATAGAGTTTTTCTCCGGGACGCAAGCCAGTATATTGAATTTCAATATCGCCATTGCCTGACTCGTCCATCAGCTCCAATCCAGAAAGCTTGATGACTTTTTTGGCCAAATCGGCAATCTTGACCGGTTCGCCCATATCCAAAACAAAAACGTCACCGCCCACGCCCATGGAACCGGCCTGCACTACCAGAGAAGCCGCCTCGGGAATCGTCATGAAATACCGCGTGATCTCCTTATGCGTGACCGTCACCGGCCCGCCGTCGGCAATCTGCTTTCTAAACAACGGAATCACCGACCCGGAAGAGCCCAACACATTACCAAAACGCACCATCACAAACCGCGTATCCGGGTATTCCAACTGCAACGCCTGCAGCGCCATTTCCGCCAGCCGTTTACTGGCACCCATCACATTAGTGGGGCGCACCGCCTTGTCGGTTGAAATCAACACAAAGTTTTGCACACCACATTGCCCCGCCGTTTTGGCCGCGATATGAGTTCCAAACGCATTATTGATCAAGCCTTCCTGAATATTGTGCTCCACAATCGGCACATGCTTATAGGCGGCGGCATGGTAAATGGTGTTCACGCCATAACACTCCATAATACGGCGCAACTTCGCCGCATCCAACACGCTGCCCAACACACCAACCAGCTGCGTTTCACCCAGTTCATTTGAATGCCTTAGCTCTCGTTCAATACTGTATAAGGCAAACTCACTCATCTCATACAGCACCAAAATTTTCGGAGATTGTCGCAACACCTTACGACACAGCTCCGAACCGATCGACCCGCCTGCACCGCTAATCATCACCACCTGATTGGTTATGCATTTAGACAAAAGCTCCGGCTGGGGCGGTACCTGATCACGTCCTAACAAATCCTCAATATCCACCTCGCGGATATCGGAAAACGACACCTTTCCAGCCACAATCTCATCCATCGCCGGTAAAGTCGACACTTTCACCGGATAAGGCTCCAACCATTCCAGCACGGCTTTTCGACGTGAAGCCGACATGGACGGAATCGCCAAAAACACCTCACTGACAGCGTTGTCCTCAATCAGACCCTGTAAGTCATCACGCGCATAGACCCTCACCGAAGCGATATCATGTTTATGCAAACTCTTGTCATCATCAATAAAGCCAATGACTTTCAAATCTGGAATCTTACTGATGGCACTTAACAGCTGCTTGCCGGAAGACCCCGCACCAAAAATCACCACTCGCTTTCGGGCCAGCAAGTCTTTTTTAATCATGCCTTCTGACAATAACCAACGCGCCAAAATCCGCGTTGCGGAAATATAAAACAGCGCCAACAACCAAGTAATGACGATGGCAGAACGAGGATACGCCAAGTCCAGCATAAAAATGGCCGCCGCCCAGATTACACACACCAATGAGACGGACGACAAAACGGTTATGGCAAACTTATGGCCAATGTAACGAATCACCGCACGGTACAGCCCTTGGGTGATAAAGACAGGCAACGCAATCAACGGCAACAGAAAAATAGCCGGCACATAATCGGTGACCGGAAACACCGATTCCCCAAAGCGCAACCAAATCGCCAATATCGCCACAAAGCACAAACCAAGCACATCCACAGAGATGGAGATCATGCGTTTATATAAACGGGGTAAACCCAATAGTGAATGTGTGATTTTCATATTGAGTGTTGACCCTTCTCACTGGTATATTGAAACAACATTTGATACTTTCCTTCAATATCGTCTACTTCATCAGGCCGCAGTTGTGCAAACTCATTATTTAACGCTCGCTTAGACAGCACGCCTTGATTTTGTTGTAAAAAACGCAACAACAGATCCACCGTTCTTTGCGGCATGTCTATGCGGTCATTCACATATTCCACAAACGTATCATACTTTTGCAAATAAGCCACTTCCTCAGGGAGCACATCACGAATGGTCTCAACCACACACTCCACTAAAAACTCCGCCTGCCGGGTTGCATCGAAATAGCGATAGTGATCTTTGGTTTCATTGATGACAGAAACATTATTGTCAGGCGTAGGAAACCAGTCAACAAACTCCAAACGTGGCTTGGAATAAGCTTGCAACGCTTCACGATATTGCACTATCCGCTTCAGAATCACAGCAGAGACCGGAAACACCCAGCCTTTGGGCACAAACCCGGTTTCCGTCAACACATGATGAATCAAATACCGATGCAAACGCCCGTTACCATCTTCAAACGGATGAATAAATACAAACCCAAACGCAATCATGGCTGCCAAAAGTACCGGAGGAAAGCCTTCTCTCTTCAAGAGGGTATAGGTTTCCAGCAAACCACTCATCAATTCAGGCAAATCTTCCGGTCTGGCTGAAATATGCTCTGGCAGCGGCATTCCCGTCACACGGTCATGCGAACCTACAAAGCCACCTGTAACACGCAAGCCCGGTATTACAAACCGATGATCTGCAAGCACCAAACCCTGTAAGCGCTCAAGTTCCTCAACAGACAATGGCTGTTGGCCAGCCATGCCAATTACCTGACCCCAACGGGCAATACGGTTTTTAGGGGGTTGCTCACCCTCAATCGAAAACGACGCCTTGGAATCTGCCAACAACAAAAAACTGGCTGCACGCATCAATACGTCAGGGTGACATTGCCCAACCGTCTTCCGGGTTTCATCCAATAAATCGCTTTGCCGCCAATTTTCCAAAAAATCGGTTTTACGAATTAAGGGACAAAACCTGCGATTCCCCGGGAGATTGTTATTAACGCGCTGACGTTTACATTTACGTGTTGGCCCGGCATATTGAAGTTTGTCATTGACCAAATTCACATAACCGCCTGACACTGTATCTGGCAGGGATAAAGTGTTACCCGTCAACCACTCATACAAAAACCAAATGCGTCGTGCATAAGCCCCGGTTGGCTCCAATAAAACCAATGCTTCAACCTCACGGCCAACAAGCGCATCAAACAACGCTTTTAAAACCCAAAGGTGAATTCCCTCATACTTCAGGGCAAACACCAAATGCCCAAAAAGCGAATCAGCCGGTTTATGGCGTGGCGTAAGCAACGTCCACTCATCCGCCGTACACACACGATGCTTCCCCCCAATCGCAAACAAACGATCCGGCAAGGGAACCGACAACGCATATCGCGTAATCAGCTCACTGTAACCCGCTAACTGTGCTGCACCGCTGGGAGGAATAATTTTCATGAAAACCCGTTACATAATATGAAAAACAATCAGATAATACATTTTACATGAAAAATGATAAAAAAATTTAGTCTAACGGCTTTTCAAAATACACATTCAAACAATGCGGCCAGTAAAATGTCACACCTTACTCAGAATGTGCGCCTATATGCTTTATTGGTTATTAACCCTATCCCCAGCACCCTTGCCTAAAACCGTCATCAAAATATACTTGAAGTAATCCTTGATTGATAAAGTGGCAATCATCTTGGCATCCGTTTCTGCCAATAACTCAGGAGTAGACATATCAATCTCACTCACTTGAGCCAAGCCGGTAATGCCGGGGCGCACATCAAACACTCCTTGTGCCGAACGCGCATCGGTAAGCTCTGGCTGATTAAACAGGCCAGGTCTTGGCCCCACCAGGCTCATTTCCCCTTTCAACACATTCCACAATTGCGGCAATTCATCCAATTTAGTGCGGCGCAAGAAATGTCCAAACTTGGTGATTGAAGCCGTATTTGCTAAATGCGAAGCGACGGAGGCCGTGTCTTTTTTCATGGTTCGAAACTTCACCAATGTAAACGGTTTCTGATGACGCCCAACCCGTTCCTGACGAAACAATGGGGAACCCGTGTCAAATAACCCGATTACAAACAAAATCACCAAAACAGGAAATCCTGCTACCAGGCCAAACAATGAAAAAACCACATCAAAAAAACGAATCACAACCTATCTACCTATAATTATTTTGTATTTTGTTGGACGGATGCACCAATCAAACGTAACTATCTCTGTCATTCAAAGCGAACCATTACTGTCATCCCAAAAGCTCACTGTCAGCCTGTCATCCCGACTACCCCGAGGGCATTTGCTTCGCGGCACGTAGTGGAGGGATCTCCAGCCGGCGTTATTTTCAACCTTGGCTTGTTAAAGAATCCCTTCCAGACAGACGCTATGCAGCCCTAAGACTCTCTACTTTGACTTATCCAACGCCGCCATCTTAGCCAACTGCTCATCCATCGTGATAACGGGTTGCCAACCCAACAAATCACGTGCTTTAGAACTATCCACCTGCAAATTACCAAACAACCGATCTGCAACCGCACCTTTATCCAGTAATTTAGCCGCAACTTTCATTAAACCGACCGGAACTGGCAACAAGCGCGACTTAACTCCATACGCTTTAGCCACTTTTCGTAACAAATCGCTGGTGGACACATCCTCTCCATCCGAAATCAAAAACACCTCATTCGCTGCTTTAGGTGAACGCTCACGATCCGCACACAAAGCAATAAAGTCCACCAAATTATCCAGCGCCACCAAAGAGCGTAAATTATGAACCGCACCTAACGGTAAAGGAATACCCTTTTTAACCCAATTCACCATCGACGCAAAATTGCCTTTCACATTCGGCCCATAGACCAACGGCGGACGAATAATCACTACCACCATGCTGGTTTCGCGTGCAATTTGCAATAAACCCTGCTCCGCCTCATACTTAGATAATCCGTAGGGGTCAGAAGGTACATGTTCATCAGTATGTGAAAAACAATGACCAGGCCTGGTCACTTCACCATTTACCTTCACCGAACTGACAAACACAAACCGCTTAACTCCAACTTCAGCAGCCAAACGAGCCAAAGCCAAAGTCGCATCTCGATTCACCTTGCGATACTCCGCCAAAGGATCCGCCACCTCATCGCGCATAATATGCGCACGAGCCGCCGCATGCACCACCACATCACAATCTTGCAGTGTCATCCCGTGCGAATCATTACTGTCATCCTGAGGCAAAGCCGAAGGATCTCCAGCAGACGATAAGGCGCTCAAATCCCCAACAACCCTCTTAACCCCGTTCGACAACACAGCTGCTTCATTGCGAACCAAGGCCTTAACCTCAACACCATCCGCAACAAAACGCTGCAACAAAGCCGAACCGACAAACCCAGTTACACCCGTCAAAAAAATTTTCAAACTTCTGCCTCTTTGGTTAAGAGTTCATCATATATCTGTAAATGCGCATCCACGACTCTTTCAATCGCAAATTCTTTCTCAGCTAGTTCGCGACCAGCTTTTCCCATAGTTTTTCGTTTCACGGGGTTTTCAATTAAATCTTGAATCGCATCCGCTAATGCCTCCGCATCACGAACAGGCACAATTACACCTGTCACGCCAGGCTCAATGGCATCGCGACAACCCGGAACATCAGTCGTGACAACTGCACGCCCACAAGCCGCTGCCTCAACTAAAGACTTTGGCAAACCTTCTCTATAAGAGGGCAAACACACTATATTAGATTTTTGATATAAGTTAGCAATATCACTTTGGAAACCCAATACCTTAACATTAGGCAACATACGCCATGAGTCCATCTCTAATTGTGTAACAGAAGCAGGATTACCTTCATCCACGTCACCCACAACCCAGAATTCAGCCTGTATACCTCTATCATGAATCATACGAGAAGCAGCAATAAATTCTCTTATACCCTTGTCTACTAACAAACGTGCTGCAAATGTTACAACTGTTTTGCCCGCTGGCTCAGTTGTAAATGGATAAGCACTTAAATTCACACCAGAACCACGAATCAATTTGACCTTTACAGGCTGAACCACACCCCATTCAACTAATAGGTTTGCATCATCCTGGTTTTGAAAAATAACCGATTGATTTTTACGACTAAAAGCTAATCGATAGAGAGGATACAAAACCAGTCTTAAAAGCCTTGCTTTTATCCCTGATGAAATAAAAACAACCCCAAGCCCGGAAACAGCAGAAACCACGCCTGGAACTCTTGCCAACTTAGCTGCAACACCTCCGTATAAATAAGGTTTAATTGTAATCAAATGAACAAGATCGGGGTGCAACGACCTAAACAAGTGAAATAACTGCCAAATAACTCTCAATTCATTTAAAGGATTCTTACCCTTGCGTGAAAAGCTAACGTGATGAAATTTTATACCCATTTCTTGAAAAACAGGAAGAGTTTCACCAGAAGCAGCCACATGAACATCATGGCCTTTTTCTATCAAAGACTTTGCAATTGGTAAGCGATGTGATATAAAAAACTTTGGACAATTCACAACAAATAAAACGGTTGGCATAGTTGTCATTTATTTTGTTCCAACCACGCTTGAAACATCAACACATCCCATAACTGATACGGCCAATTTCGCTTACCAGTTAAATGTTCATGCCACTTCTTACGCACAAGCGCAACATTGAAAAAACCTTCTTCATGCAATCGTTTTTCATCAATCAAAGTTTCCGCCCACTCTCGTAATGGCCCGCGCAACCATTCAGCCAAAGGCACTCCAAAGCCCATTTTGGGGCGCTCTATCAAATCCTTTGGCACGTATTTATACAGCACCTCTCTCAATACCCACTTACCCACACCATCACGAATTTTGTATTCCAACGGAAGCGAAGCGGCAAACTCAATTACATTCGAGTCAAGTAAAGGCACACGCGTTTCTAACGAAACTGCCATCGCCGCACGATCTACCTTGGTTAAAATATCGTTAGGCAAATAATGCACCATATCCAGTGCCATCATCTCTTCCAAAAAAGAGGCCTGGCTAAAATCGACTTCATCAAACTGCGTTGGCAAAAGTTTTGCACCCAACACCCAATCTTGTACATTCAAGTTATGCGACATAAAGCCTTTGTGATAAAAATCGCGGCGCTTCTTACAACTTAATAAAGCACTGGCTTTTAAAAATTTATCTCCATAAGAAAAGGGTTTAGCTTTTTTACTATTCAGCGCATCTAACGGACTAAACACCCCTTTCCAAAAACTGTCTGGTAAAAGATCAACACCAGCCCCCAAACCATGCCGTATGGCGTGAGGAATCTTATTCAGTTTACCCCAGCTGTTATTGGCTAACTCATACCGACTGTAGCCACCAAACAACTCATCGCCCGCATCGCCCGACAAACTAACCGTCACTTTTTGTTTAGCAATTTGTGAAACTAAATAGGTTGGAATTTGTGACGAATCGGCAAAAGGCTCATCATAGATTTGCGGCAAGAGCGGAATCACATCCAATGCATCTTGCCCAGACACATACATATCGAAATGCTCTGTACCCAAATGCTTCGCCACCGCACGCGCGTGTTCCGCTTCGTTATAGGCTTTATTGTCAAAACCAATGGAAAAGGTTTTCACTTTCTGGCTAGACTGCGCCTGCATCAATGCGACAATTGTGCTGGAATCAACACCACCAGACAAAAACGCACCCAAAGGCACATCCGCTTCCATTTGCAAAGCAACCGCTTCTTTAAGCTTGGTTTCTAGTTGGTTTGCCGCTTCATCCGCTGAACCTGAAAAGGGTTGCCTCCAACCATTCTGCACAACATCAACCGTTGACCAGTAAACGGTTTTATTCAGTTCATTTTCACCTGGCCTGGTAGAAACAACGCAACCGGGCTCAAGTTTATAAACATTCTCATAAATAGAGTAAGGTGCAGGTATCGAACTGTAACGCAAATACAACGCCAAAGCATCGCGGTTAATAGGGTTATTAAAATCAGGCAAGGTTTTCAGGGACTTTAATTCAGAGGCAAAAACAAACACACCATTTATCCAACCATAGTAAAGCGGTTTTTCACCCATGCGGTCACGCGCTAAAGACAAGGTTTGAGTTTGTTTATCCCATAAAGCAATTGCAAACATACCTTTAGCTTTTTTAAGTGTCGCTTCTAACCCCCATTGCTCAATGGCTGAAAGTAAGGTTTCCGTATCTGAATGACCGCGCCAGGCTCTAGAGGCAATCAACTCAAGCTCAGAGCGAAGCGCATGATGATTATAAATTTCACCATTAAACACCATCACATAGCGTTCGGATGCCGATTGCATCGGCTGATGACCAGCCGGGCTCAAATCCAATATCGACAAACGTGCGTGCGCCAAACCAATGTCAATACCTTCATCAAACCATACTCCTTTATCATCCGGTCCACGATGCCTGATGACTTGTGCCATAGAAGTTAATCGGTCAATCGGCGTTGAAACTTGTCCTAAAAATCCTGCTATGCCGCACATTAGTTTGCTTGCCCTTTTAAATCTTGATTTTGTAATTCGCTGTAAAGTTCGTTATAGCGAGAAACCATTTTTTCAATGGAGTATTCATCAATAATGCGCTGGCGTAATCTTTGCCCAATTTCATACCGCTCTTGCGGCGTTTTTTCTATCATATAAATTAACTGGTTCGCCAAATCCACAGGATTATCCACCTCTGCAATAGGCACGTCTGCACCACCTAAAACGGATGCATCACCTGCATCAGTTGATACACAAGGAACTCCCGCCAACATCGCCTCACCAAGAGCATTGGGGAAGCCCTCACTACGAGAAGGCAAACAAAATATATTCATTGCACTTAAACACACCGGCACATCCGAACGCTCACCCAATAGAATAAAGTTGTCGTCATTTGCATATTGGCGAATCATTGAAACAACCGATTCATTGTTACTTTCTAAACCTCGCCCCACCATTAAGAACTTAATTTCGGGAAAGCCCTCAAGCACAAGACCTGCGGCTTGAATAAACACATCCTGCCCTTTAACTTGTGATAAACGTCCCACACAACCTATGACCAAATCATTTTCTGAAATACCAAAGGCTTGTTTCAATTCATTATCATCTGTAGATGAAGCATTAAATGCCTCAACATTAAAACCATTCGGTATCACCAACATTTTAGATGCATCATATCCAAGTTCAATATGCTTTCGTTTGGACTTTGCTGCCACAACAACAATTTTAGAAGGTACGGTATAAGACAACCAAGCGCACAGTTTGCGAATGCTAGCAGTGATATAAGACCCCTTTTTTAATTCGGTTGTACGGATACCCCAAATAATATGCTTAATCCCAGCCAATTTAGCCGCTAAACCACCCAATAAATCGGCATGATAAAGCCAAGTTTGCACAATGTCAGGCTTTACCTCTGAAAATATTTTTACTAACTGTATAAACGAATGAATTGGTCGTTTTTTAAAATCTACAACAATTACAGAAACTCCAATTGCTTCAAAACGAGATAACATATCACCTTCAGGACTAAGCACCAAAACACAGTGTGACAAATTACTGCTAGAGTTCTTAATCAAATTAAGCAGCATCATTTCAGCACCGCCAACTTTCAAACCACTTAAAACATGACAAATATTCAACATCACTTAACCCTAAACCTTATAAAATTGTAAAAATACTCCCATATGGTAGGGTGATACCAAAGATTAGAAATTAAATCATCTCTTTTAAACGTTCTCAACTGATCCGCCAAACACAACCTTATTGCCTTTTTTAATAGAGGAATTCCTTCAATATATTGTTTTACAGGGTAAATCAAAAAATTATCGCTCTTACTCACCTTTATATTTTTTTGAAAAACTATATCTCCTGTATCAATTCCTGTATCTACAACATGTATAGTGACGCCTGCATTTTTTGCATCGTTATTTACTAAAGCCCAATACCCGCCATGAACACCACGATAAGCTGGTGTTATTCCGCAATGAGTATTAATGAAAGTTGCATCACATGAATTTAATAAATCAGAACTGACAATACGTGTACCGTTCAACACTACGACATCAGGCTTAATTTGCTTGACCCATTCAATACACGCTTCAGAGTTTACAGAATCAAAGATTTGAATATCAAACTTATTAATCGGCTGATAGGAAAAACCAGACTCTCCAATTAAACTGTTGATTCGAGCCTTTGAAATAAACTTGATAATCGATGTATAGGCCATAAAGATTAATTGACCTAAAACAGTTAAAAAGCCAAGTTTAGCCAACCTTTTTTTTAGTAACCGTTTTCTTGATATTGGTTTCTCAAAAGCAACATATAAAAATTCAAACTCATTATTAAGTTCATTTAATACCATACGGGTTGTTATACTATCAGTAGCCAAGACAACAACCTTCCCTTTACTCCTCATTGGCAACATCCTTCATTGACTTTGATTGCATGCCATATTCATGTTCAAGTTTTTTATAAAACTTTAAAACTTCCTCTAAATTGTATAGGTTACTCTCAATATTTACGCCAAAATTATGGGGATGCCACCACAAATGAAAATTTTTACCTGTTTTTGCAGCGGCTAACATAGAACGCTTTATCCTCATAATTTGTAATGTATCCAATAAATATGATGCAGAAGGCCTAAAAAACAGGCTCGCAGGAACATTTATAGGATATGTTGTTGTATTGGTTACAAAATTATTAAAGCCAGTCAATGGAATATAGCTATCTAATTTCCTAATAACTTTCCCTAACCCCCCATAAGGAACAAAGTGGCCCTTTTTATATACCCAGTGCTGCGAATTTCCTCTAAAAGTTTTTAATCCAAATTCACTAGCAGCTTGAACATATTCATCTGTAACTTGATTTCTAGGGAATACAATCGACTCAGGAGTTAAATCATATTTTGAAAAAACATCTCTTTGGATCTGACAATCCACTTTAAACGCCTCAACAGAAGCCCCTTGTTCGCCACAAAAAAAATGGCTATAAGTATGACTAGCGAGTTCCTGCCCCTCTGTATCTAAAATTAAGTTAACAAGATCTGGCGCAAAAAAAAGATCGGGAGATTCTTTTATAAAACAATCTGGAACACCATAAGTAGAACATGATGATCTAGTGTAATTTGGCAGTTCTGATGGTTTATAATCTACCCACTCATTAAAATTATTACACATCAGCATACCCACCGTCGCCCAAGTTGCATTAATGTGATACTCACGAAATAATGTAAGGGTTTTAGGCAAGGAACATTTAACCCCAAGGATATTATTGGAATAATTATTAATCGTTTTAGAATCTACAACCCCCCAAAACATTTCAAAATCTAAAGAAATTATAAAATTTGACATTTATCTCCTGACACCTTTAGATTTAAAGCATGTGCTTTAAATCTCTGTTCTTCTATCTTCTGACTAATAACGCTTTTAGTTGTTAATGAAATAATAATGACATCCTTAAAACCTGAAGAAACTAATAAACGATATAAAACTTTTTCAGCTCTCCGTGTATTTAAGCTGGCTATTGTGTAAATATATTTCATTTATAGTCCTCCCCCCCAACCTAACCAGGGTTCGCTTAATTTTAATAGCCAAGCTATACCTACAAATGCCATTAATGTCGTAACAAACAGTTTTCTACGCCACGAAGTAAGATCAACACTGGCTAACAAAACAATTATCACCATACTTTCAAAAATACGAGCTGTTACTTCAATAAAAAAATATGTAGTTAAATAAAAGACAATTGCTGACATTGCAAACACATGCTTTTTGGCAAAACTGCGGCCTTGACTGTAATAAACAGCAAAAATACCGAGCCAAAATAAAAAACCTAAACCACTAACTTCCGTGGAATTAAAATCATAAATCTCAGCTTGCCTAGCACCGAGAAAGCTCACTAAAACTCCGAGACTTATAACAACCATGCACCCAAGCATAACAACCGCAATAGTTCTTAAATCAAGTGCTAACTTTAACTTCTCTAAAAACCATGTGAAGCCATATAGCAAAAGGACAAAAAAGAAACTTGCGTGTATAAATGGTGTCATAGCAAGCAAGAACCAACGCAATTGCTTATTCAATGTAAACCAAGCAAGCAAAAATATAGTTATTGCTAAACCTTGTCGTAAATGCACAACAAACTTGCCAATAACCTGAGGAAAAATTAGTAAAAAAATTAAGAATAGAAAGTATCTTGGATTAGATTTTAAAATTAAAAAAGACGTTGTAAATGCAGAAAAGAATATGATTAATCTAACTGTAGCTTCAGGTTCAAAAAACTGGTTTAGAATTATATTAATAGAAAGCCATAAAGGCTCATTCATCAATACTGGCAGGTATCCTGTTGATAAATACCTTAAAAAGACTATTTCGGAAGAACCAGCATAATTTAGATAATTCAACCTATCTTTTATTGATTCGTCCATCGGGATAATGTTGGCCAACACAAAAGCATAAGCAATTGAAATTGCAAAAACTGCAAAAAAATTGAGATACACACTTAACTTATTACAGTTGGCTGCTTGATTAAAAACTGGCAATTATAAATCCTAACTTTAAACTTAAAAGGAATTCAAAACTCATAGTCAAAAAGTTGATCCATTAATTTCTGAGGTGACAAATATCTCTCTGCAAAATCCATTGATTGCACTGAATACTCTTGTCTCACTCCGTCTTCAGCTAAGGTAACAAGTGCCTTAAAAACAGCATCACCTGTATTGGCAGATAATATTGGATTATCTTTAGGCCAAACACCAAGCTGCACAGGTAGTTCGTCGTTAGCAATTAATGGTTTGCCTAGCCACAGAGCATAAAATCCAATAGCACCAATCCAGTGTTTACCAACTTGGTCAAAACAAATATCACTTTTTTTATACAACCTTAGCAAATCAAGAAACTTCATTTCTTTATGCCAAATCACTGCTTTTTCCAAACCCAGTGTATTAATTAAGCTCTTAGCAATTCCTACATCAGGCCCTTTTTCTACAAAATGAATTTCTATATTTGGATAGTTTTTGTAAAATTTAGCAAGCCCCTCGATCATCATGTCATTGCCTTTACTGTAACCGTCATTACCTTCAGTAAAGGTCTTAAAGGTAAAGCGAACACCTGAAAAAATGACTAATTTGCCTGGGTTTTCGTTAATACCTCTTTTCTGTTCTTTTAAAGGTTCAAAAGATGCATCATACCGTTCTAAGCATTTCACGCCTTTTTTGGTTAACGAGTTTAGAACCCTGTCACCATTTGCATTAAAACCCTGCGGAAAATAAATAACTCTTTCGGCATTTAAAAAACCCTGATATTGATTATTAACAACTTTTTTTATTAGATACTTTGCCAAATTTTTAGGAAGATATTTGAAAAATGATTGTTTATAAAAGTGATTCGACAGTTTCTCACGACCTTCCAAATCGGCCCATGAATCTAAATCAGAACCATGAGATAAAGCTATTCTATTTTGACAATCGTTGAATGCTGGTATTAATGAAGTAAAGAACCCATTAAAAAAAACTGCTTGCACTTTGCTACATTTTTTAAAAATTTTCTTTTTCAAATTAGTTGCAAAAAATGCTCTAAAAATGGGTAGAAGCATTTGCGATTTTAATTGATACTCAATTATCCATTTAGGGTAAGGGTAAGCAATATCTTTAAAATGATTTTCAGGTCTACTTAATGTGTTCGAGGCGGGGGCGTCTACTATATAAAGAACTTCATAACCTAGTGTTTTTAGCTCAAGAGCATACATCATAGGCATGGCATTCATGCCTCCTAAAAAGACAATACAACCAGCTTCTTTTTTCAGTTTAATTTTATCTTCCATATAAACTCTTTAATTTAAATCTACTTTTAATTTCTTCTGAAAAAACAGTTGCTATCATTAATATGACTCCTCCAATCACAGCAAGTTCAAGCAACATTACTAATCGGTTAGTGTCAATAAATATAGTCGCTAATATCAAAGCAGTACTAACTGGCAAGACGAGAAGTTTAGCAATGTCGTTTATTAGCCACTTAAAATGCAAGCCTGGCGCATAAGCCATGTGCACAACGGCTGTCCAAATGACAAAGTAAATTAAATTAACAATTAACCATGCATAACCAGCGCCAACCATTCCATATTTCTCAGTTGCATACCAAAGTACAGGGAGCAGAATTAATATAAATAGCAAGCTTCCTATTATATGCAACTTGAGTTTACCTAGTGCATATTGCAGGTAATAAGGAAACGCTCCCACAACGATCAACCCATAACCTGCGGCATAGAGTTGCAAAATCGGCGCGGCCGTTTCAACGATTTTTTGATCACCTGTCCAAACATATAAAATCGGCTCTGCAAAAACCACAAGCATAATGCTGACGCTACCCGCGATGACGGTAATAATCTGGGTGGCATTACGATACACTTTTATTAATTCGTCACGTTTACCTTCTGCTTCTAGCTTTGCCATTCTTGGCATTATTGCACCACTAATTGGCCCACCTATCATCATAATGCCACTAGCTACTAATACCGCCAGCGTGAAATAGCCGTAGTTTTCTAGCGTTAATAAATTGGACATAATCAATTTATCGGTTTGTGTGACGACCACCCACAAGCCCGAGGTCAAGGCTATGCTTAATGCAAACGTTAAATAAGGTTTTATCGGCTTTAACGACCACACCAGTTGCGCTTTTTGTGCTGCGGTAAGCTTGGGTTTGAGTTGATTGGCTTTTAGCCATAACCCAACAAACTCTAATAACGCCACGCCCAGTTGATAACTAAAAAACACCGTTGGGGTTGCGCCCCATGACCACATGACTGGAAACACCAGTAAAAAACGCAAGGTAGCGATAAGTACATTAAACCCGCTCAACCATACCAGCTGTTCACTTCCAGTCACCACACCACGATAAAGCCCTGTCATCCAACGCAAAGCGACACTGATCGCCATCACTTGCAGCGCAAATACGACTTCTTGCAAGGTTAGCGCTTCGATATTGAGCCATTTTTCAGCAATCGTCCCAGCGGATAAAAATAAAACCCCACCGCCTAATAGAGCGATGCCGATAAAAATCAAATTCAGCGTACGATAAAGCTGGCTAAACATGACATCGCTATGCACCCCAGCGCGGTATCGAGCCGTTTCACGCCCAATAGTCGGGGTTAAGCCTAAATCCAGCAAGCCAAACATGGCTTGCAACATAGCAAAAAAACCCACCAAGCCATAGGCCTCTGCGCCCATTTCGGTAATGTAAAACGGCAATACCAAAATACCCACTAACACCACATAAGCTTGGCTGATATAAGAGGCAATAATGTTTTTCTTTAGGGATACGGGCTTCAATTTTTTCTCATTTACATCCAAAAACCGCCAGGCCTGGTGGTTTTTATAAGTCAATCAACTCAAGTTCAAATTTACCAGATTTAAAAATAGCTTGCTGAAATGCTAAATGGTCTAAACCTTGTTGACTGCACAAGTTCTGTATTCTTGCAATTTCATCTGTTGACGTTTTTGCACCAAAAACAATCGTTTTTAAAGACTCTTTTCTAAACGATTTATTACCATTTCCATTCAGGTCAATGAAACGAAACTCTTGTTCATATTCCCAATCTTTTGCTTTGGTTAATTGCTCGGTAACAAACTGGTCTTGCTTGGGCTTGCCTGTCAGCGTATAAGAAAGTAAATCGTATTCATTATCTTCTGCATAATCGACTTTTAGAGGATGACCTTTAAAGCTGCTTGTTGTTGAATCCATAAATAAATCTGGCTTAAATTCGTAAACAATCCCTTTATGGTTGTTAGCGTAATGCGACCACATCAAGATGTTGCAGGGTGATGCTGAAAAACAACACACCCCTATTTGGGTTCGGAACTGATTAAAGACCTTATTCTGCTGTTCAACAAAACTGGCATTACTAGCCCAGCGTTGCAATATTTCATCGATTGTTTGTGGATGATCTGGCTTGCTTTGCAAAAAACCATGCCAAAAATCTTCAATCTCTTGTTTATAATACACTTGACGATAATCTAGTCTTGAATCCAAGGGGTCATTAAAGGCATCAGGCTTAGAGAACCATAATCGCAGATGAGTTATCACCTCATCTTTATAAGCTGTGTTATGCGGAGTAAATCGAAATAAAGTTTGCACTTCAAGCTTTCTCTTCGAGCATTGCCATGACTTTTTGATCAAACTCTTCTTTTAGAATCCCCATGACATTTAAGTCAACGAGTTCGCCGTGTTTAAACACTGCTTTTCGTAAGACACCTTCTTGCACAAAACCACATTTATCATGCACCTTGATGGAACCCATATTATCTTTCAACTGATAAGAGTAAATTCGCTTTAGGTTCATTTCGTAAAAACCGTAATTCAGCATCAGCATAGTCAGCTCTGTGCCTATCCCTTTACCCCAAAAGGATTTTTCACCAATCAATAAACTGAACATTGCATTTTGATTAAAGGTATCAACATTATCAAAATAGGCGTTTCCTATATGTTGATGTGTATCTTTAAAACAGACCGCCAGTTTGACACTGTTGCCGGGTGAAAAAATGGCATCATTGACCCATTTTTTTTCGTAATCGGGCGAAACAAAATACTTCCGCCCAACAAGTGTTTCGGTCACTTCATCGTCAATACGCCAAGCATGGGTAGTTTTAGCGTCATCAACGGTAAATGCCCGCAAATAAATTCGATAACTCGATTTCAATTCACTAAATGGCTTCATTTTGCACAACCTTTTTTATCTTATTTAACCCGTTAAATTTGATGCGCTGATCAATCGGTAGGTAAACGACATTTTCAATCATATGCTTTTCTTGTTCATTCACTCGCTCTATCGCATCCATCCAATATTTTGCAATGTAGATTTTATTTTCAATTAAGCGACTTCTTAACTTTAAATCGTCCGTTAAATAAGGATAGACCATTGGCACAAAGTCAGTTAAGCAAATGCCTTTAAACTGATTTTTTTCACCAAGAAATGCTTCTAACGCCCAAAAATTGCGTTGCCGAGTTAGGGCGATTTTATTATAGTCGAGTGATTTTAGAATCCCTTGCGTGAGTTTAGACATCCATTTAATCGGCTGGTTAATGAGTGCGTTTTCTGATGTTTGATAGTGGTTATAAAACTCACTAGCTGTGTTTTCATAGCGCCCTAGCAGTTGGGTAAAACGACTGGCGGAATGGTCTTGCTCCAAGTCTTGTTCAAGTAACCTATCGGTATAGAGATAACCGCCATCAGCGACCCCAAAAAACTTTCTTGGGCTGTAAAAGGTATCGACACCTTGAATTGGCATTTCAAAAAACGCTTGAGTGTTATCAACAATCAAAGCCTCACCATATTGCGAATGCAGATTTCTAACGTATTCTGATTTCAGCGCAAAGTAATTGATATAAAGTAGTTTTTCGTTCGGTTTGAGTTGTGGTAAATCAAGCAATTCAAATTGTTCATTAATGTGATAAAACGCATAGTCGATATTTTCAGCTTGCAGCGACTCAATCAAACTATCGCAACAATAAGCCGGAATGTAAACTTTAGGAGGCTGCTTTGCTTTTAAAATGTATTTAAAACAATTTCGGGCACTATTTAAGGCAAGCGCATTTTTATGATAAGGCTCGCCTTGATTCAGCTCTAATTCAAAATAACCGCCTAACTCTTTCATTCCACAATCACTTTTAAATTATTTCTCATTAGATTGGTGAGACTTCATAGTTATTTAACATTTCAATAACTTGGTCTTTACTGCAATTCATTAACACATCAATTATTGAAAGATAAGGTACAAATTCATCAGACTTTAATTGTTGATATTGCGTTTGCATATTTTCAATAAACCCGAGTTTAATACCATGTTCAGTAAAGTATTGAGGTTCATACAATTCACGACCACCAGGTGAATTGATATATTCTTTACAACCGAAGTGCTTACACAATTCAATAAGCCTATCAGCCCTATCTAATTCTCTATTGTAATCGAGTTCACTTGCATTAAAGAGTTGCTTTTCAACGCCTAAGTACTTAAAAACCGACTCTATGCTCAGTCGATTTACGTGATTAATTGACCGGTTCTGCTGGTTAAACACACATTCAATAATTGGATATACATCTTTAAAGAATGGTGCTTTTGAATAGGACTGTTTAATGGATTTTAATACTTTTCTATCCTGACCATAAAGTAAGTCCTGTATCAAAATATTTGAGGATAATTTTGGTACAGGGAGGGTAAATCGCTGTTGTTTGCCATTTACTAAAATTGAATTACGATTTATATAACTCTGTTTAATAAATGTAACATCATCATAAAAAATAAACACATCTGCCGACTGTACCAGTTGGTAATAACCTATATACGGGAATAAATAGGGCTGCATTACTGAACAGATCATAACCCACCCTTTAAAATATCTATGACTTTTTGTTGCTGCTCAACTAACAAGCTAGGATAAATAGGCAAACATAAAATCCGACTGGCAATATCTCTTGAGTTTAAGCAGGCCTGGTTATTTTTTAGGTAATCTAATGTATCTAAGCTTGGGTAGAAGTAGCGTCTTGCGAGAATGTTGTTTTCTTTCAACTTGGCTTCGACTTGAAGCAGTTGTGCTTCGCTTTCAAATAAAACGGGCGCATAGGCATGGTTGTTTTGGCTTTTTGGATTCCATTGTTGGAATTGCACCAAGCCTGATAATTGTTGTTGATAGGTCTGCCATATTCGTTGGCGTTCGCTTTTGATGGTCTCGATTTCATCGAGCACGCATAAACCCATTGCCGCTTCAAATTCGTTCATTTTGGCATTTGTGCCGACCGATTCAATGGTGGTGGGACCGGTAATACCAAAGTTAATCAGTAGTCGGACTTTTCTGGCGATGTCATCGTCATTGGTAATGACCGCCCCGCCTTCGATGGTGTGAAAGAGTTTGGTGGCGTGAAAACTAATGGTGCTGATGTCACCGTAGTTGAGCACGCTTTGGGTATGGCCGTTTTGGTCGGTATAGTCTGTGCCAAAGGCGTGGGCGGCATCGTAAATGACTTTTAGGTTGTGTTTATCGGCAATGGCTTGGATTACTTCAACCTGACAAGGATTGCCAAACACATGTACCGGTACAATTGCGCTGGCGTCTTTGGTAATCAATGGCTCAATATTGTTTGGATCAAGGTTAAATGTGTTAGGGTCAATATCAGCAAATACTGGCGTCAAGCCCTCCCAAGCCAGCGTGCTGGTGGTGGCGGCAAAGCTAAAGGGCGTGGTAATGACTTCACCTTTTAAATCGAGTGCCTTGTAAGCTAATTGCAGGGCTAGTGACCCGTTGGCCACACAGATCAAATGCTTTACGCCTAAATATTCAGCCAACCGCTGTTCAAGCTCTCTTAACAAAGAACCGTTATTGGTTAACCAGGCAGATTCGTAAATACGATCCACATAAGTTTTGTATTTTTTTTTATTTGGTAAATAAGACTTAGTGACGGGTATCACTTTAGTTCGCCTTTGAGCAAATCACTTAAATACTCCCCATAACTGTTTTTGGAAAGTGCCTTGGCTGTTTGCATAACTTGTTCATCGCTTAACCATCCATTGCGCCATGCAATCTCCTCTAAACAGGCGATTTTGTAGCCTTGGCGTTTTTCTATGGTTTCAACAAACATGGCCGCTTCTAACAAGCTTTCGTGGGTACCGGTATCTAGCCAGGCAAAACCACGCCCCAACAACTCAACATTCAAATCACCACGTTCCATGTACATTTGATTGATGGTGGTGATTTCTAGCTCACCACGGTGAGAAGGCTTAACATTTTTTGCCATTTCGACGACATCATTATCATAAAAGTACAGTCCAGTCACAGCGAAGTTGGATTTTGGTTCTTCTGGTTTTTCTTCAATGCTGATTGCTTTTTGGTTTTCATCAAAAGCCACTACACCAAAACGTTCTGGGTCTTTTACTTGATACCCAAAAACAGTCGCACCTGTTTGACGGTGTGCCGCACGTTTGAGAATTGGAGTGAACCCCTGGCCCCAAAATATGTTGTCACCCAAAACAAGGCATACGCTGTCATTGCCAATAAACTCTTCGCCAATGGTAAAAGCTTGGGCTAATCCATCCGGACTTGGCTGCACGGCATAAGTTAGGTTAATACCAAATTCTGAACCATCGCCAAGCATACGGATGAATCCAGCTTGATCTTCAGGTGTAGTGATAATCAGGATGTCTTGAATCCCCGCCAACATGAGTACCGAGATGGGATAGTAGATCATCGGTTTATCGTAAATAGGCAGGAGCTGTTTGGATACACCTTTAGTAATGGGGTAGAGTCGTGTGCCGCTGCCTCCAGCTAGGATGATGCCTTTCATTGTTTACTTCCTAATCTTTGTCTTTGATAACTGCCGTCTTGCACATGTTGGCACCAGGCTTGGTTGTCTAAATACCATTGCACGGTTTTACGGATGCCGGATTCAAAGGTCTCTTGTGGTGTCCAGCCGAGTTCGCGTTGGATTTTGCTGGCATCAATGGCATAGCGCATATCATGGCCAGGGCGATCACTTACATAAGTAACCAATTCTTGATAAGAATTAATTGGCTTAGCACCGTTTGAAGATCCCTCGACTTCGCTCGGGATGACGTTTTGAGGTGGAACCAGTTCATCCAAAATATCGCAAATGGTTTTGACCACTTCAATATTTTGTTTTTCGTTGTGGCCACCGATATTGTAGGTTTCGCCTACTTTGCCTTGTGTGGCTACGAGAACCAGTGCCCTGGCATGGTCTTCGACATAAAGCCAATCTCGGATTTGATTGCCTTTGCCATAAACCGGCAGGGGCTTGCCTTCAAGAGCATTCAAAATCATTAACGGAACGAGTTTCTCCGGAAAATGATATGGGCCGTAGTTGTTTGAGCAGTTGGTGACTAGGGTTGGCAGGCCGTAAGTTCGTTGCCACGCTCTTACTAAATGATCACTGCCTGCCTTGGAGGCACTGTAAGGTGAGCTAGGGGCATAGGCCGTTTTTTCTGTAAAAAGCGGTAGGTTTTTGCCGGCTAGAGATCCCTCCGCTTCGGTCGGGATGACAGCCGGGTTAGCGCTCAGGATGTCATCTTCCGGGTGCGGTAGGTCACCATATACTTCGTCGGTAGAAATGTGATGAAAGCGGAAGCTTGCCTTTTTGTCGCCTTCGAGTTGAATCCAATAGGTTCGTGCTTGTTCCAACAAAGTGTAGGTTCCGACGATATTGGTTTGGATAAATTCACCTGGGCCGTCAATAGAACGGTCTACGTGTGATTCTGCCGCCAGATGCATTACCACATCAGGCTGATATTCTGCAAATACACGCTTTAATTCTACGCCATTACAAATATCGACTTGCTCAAAAGCATACCGTGGATTATCGCTAACACTGTTAAGCGACTCTAAATTCCCCGCGTAGGTAAGTTTATCGACATTAACAACCGAATGGTCTGTATCATCGATTAAATGCCTTATAACGGCAGAACCAATAAAGCCTGCGCCACCGGTGACTAAAACTTTTTTACTTGCCATTAAATTAAAGCCTTGCATCTGCACTTTCTAAAAACCCTTTAACGTCATAAATCACCTGGTGATCATTCTTTGTTAAAGAGATATTTTCAAACTCTTTGTGAGATACGGCTAAAACAATGGCCTGGTAATCTTTATAATTTGGCTGAACAGTTTTGGCCAAGAGATCAACACCATACTCTTCCTTAACTTCATCTGCCTCAGCCCAAGGGTCGTAAATGTCAACTTGTGTACCAAAATCTTTTAATTCATTAATGACATCAATTACTTTTGAGTTACGGATATCTGGACAATCTTCTTTGAAAGTAATCCCTAACACTAAGACTTTAGCCCCTTCAATCTTCTGACCTTTTTTAATCATCAACTTAATAACTTGGTTAGCCACATAAACACCCATATTGTCGTTCAGGCGACGACCAGCCAAGATAATCTCTGGGTTATACCCAATTTCTTGTGCTTTGTGGGTCAGGTAATATGGATCAACCCCGATACAGTGTCCACCGACTAGGCCTGGTTTGAATGGTAGAAAGTTCCACTTGGTGCCCGCCGCTTCCAAAACTGCACTGGTGTCAATGCCCATCTTATTGAAGATAACCGCCAGCTCATTTACAAAGGCAATATTCAAATCACGCTGAGAGTTTTCAATGACTTTAGCCGCCTCAGCAACCTTCATGGTTGGTGCTAGATGCGTGCCTGCTGTAATGACTTCTTTATAAAGTGCGTCTACTTTCAAACCAATTTCGGGTGTAGAGCCTGATGTGACTTTTTTGATTTTAGTAACCGTGTGCACCTTGTCGCCAGGATTGATTCGTTCTGGTGAATAACCACAATAAAAATCTTTATTGAATGTTAATCCAGAGAATTCTTCTAATACTGGTACACAATCTTCTTCAGTCGCGCCTGGGTAAACTGTTGATTCGTAAATGACGATATCGTCTTTTTTAAGCACTTTACCAACCGACTCAGAAGCTTTGATTAAAGGCGTTAAATCTGGTCGTTTGTTTTTATCAATCGGGGTTGGAACGGTTACAACATAAACATTGCAGTCTTTGATTTCGTCAAGACTTGCAGTAGATTTAAAGCCGCACTCTTTATTAACTTTTGCCAAATAATCGTCTTCCACCTCTAAAGTTCGATCGTGCCCTTGGTTTAACTCATCGACTCGCCACTGTGCAATATCAAAACCAATAGTCGAATATTTTTTCGCAAATTCAACGGCAAGTGGTAAACCTACATAACCTAGACCAATAACTGCAATTTTATAGTCAGACATTCTGTTTCCTTAATTCAATCTTAAATAACTTTTACTAAACTTTAAAAAAATCTCTGTACCAGGCAACAAAGTTATCAATACCCTGTTGAACTGGCGTACTTGGTTTGTAACCCAAATTCTCAACTAAATCATCAACATTAGCATAAGTTGCTGGCACATCACCGGCTTGAAGAGGGAGCATTTGCTTTTCAATCGTTTTACCTAAGGCCTTTTCAATCGCTTCTATAAAATCCATAAGTTTTACTGGATTATTATTACCAATGTTATATATCTTATACGGCGCTGAAGAGGTCGAAGGGTCTGGATTATTGCCTGACCATTCCGTGTTAGGCTGTGCAGGATTATCAATCACACGAGTGATGCCTTCTACAATGTCATCCACATAAGTGAAGTCCCTAAGCATTTCACCATTATTGAAAACTTTAATGGGCTTACCTTTAAGCGCTGCCTTGGTGAATAAAAACAACGCCATATCTGGGCGACCCCAAGGGCCATATACAGTAAAAAACCGAAGACCTGTTGTAGAAATCCCATATAAATGAGAATAGGTATGCGCCATCAACTCATTTGATTTTTTAGAAGCTGCATACAAACTCATTGGATGGTCAACATTATTTGATGTCGAAAAAGGATAGGATTCATTTAACCCATAAACCGAGGAGCTGGATGCGTACGACAAGTTATTTACACCATAGTGACGACAAGCTTCCAATATATTAATAAAACCGACAATATTGGCATCAATATACGCCATTGGGTTTTCAATTGAATAGCGCACACCAGCTTGTGCCGCTAGATTACATACTGCGTCAAACTTTTCAGCTTCAAATAGTTTATAGAGATTTTCTTTATCTTCTAACTGAAGCTGAATAAAACGATAGTTTGGGTTTTTAGACGATTTAACTAACTTATTATATTCAATTTGAGATTGATCAATCCCTGCAAACTCAAGGCGACCATATTTAACATTTTGATCGTAGTAATCATTAATCGCATCTAAACCTACAACCTCATCACCACGTGCGATAAGTTTATTGGCAAGATGGAATCCTATGAACCCTGCTGTTCCTGTTATTAATATCTTCATTATTCTCTACTTATTCTACCGTTACTGATTTCGCTAAATTTCTAGGCTGATCCACATCTGTACCTTTAATCAAAGCAACATGATAACTCAGTAGCTGCAATGGAACGTTGAAGGTAATCGGTGCGGTGATACGCCCTACGTTAGTCGTAGCCTTAATGACCCTAAACCCTGGTTCAGAACTGATATTGGATTGCTCATCCTCAAACACAATCATCTGGCCGCCGCGGGCTTTGACTTCTTGCAGGTTGGATTTGAGCTTTTCGAGCAGGTCGTCATGCGGCGCGATGGTCACCACCGGGATGTGCTCATCAATCAAGGCCAAAGGCCCGTGTTTGAGTTCACCTGCGGGATAGGCTTCGGCGTGAATGTAACTGATTTCTTTGAGTTTCAACGCACCTTCCATGGCAATGGGGTACATAGTGCCGCGCCCTAGAAACAACGCACTTTCCCTTTCAGCAAAACACTGGGCGATTTCAATGATCTTCTCTTCATGCTGCAAAGCCTTTCTGATCAGGCCTGGTAGTTTTTGCAGGCCGTGCACGATTTTCTGCTCTTGTTCTTCTGACATCAGACTCATTGATTTACCAACCGCCGTGAGCAACAAAGATAGGGCTACCAACTGGGTGGTAAACGCCTTGGTGGAGGCCACGCCGATTTCCGGTCCGGCATGGGTCAGGAACGTTAAATCGCTTTCACGGGTCAGACTGGATTCCGGGACGTTGCAGATTGTGAGGGTTGGGATGTTTTTGACTTTCTTAAGCAGCTTGATCTGTTGCAAAGCGGCCAAGGTATCGGCCGTTTCGCCGGACTGGCTGATGGTGACAAACAGGGTATTGTCTTGAATGACGGGATTGCGGTAGCGGTATTCGCTGGCGACTTCGACCTGACACGGTACACCAACGATGTCTTCGAACCAGTATTTGGCCACCAAGCCGGAGTGATAACTGGTGCCGCAGGCGATGATTTGGATTTGTTGAATGGTTTTGAAAATGGCCTCGGCTTCATAGCCGAATGCAGACACTAAAACATGATCTTGTGTGATGCGCCCTTCCAAGGTATCAATCACCGCCTGCGGTTGCTCGAAAATCTCTTTGTGCATGTAGTGGCGGTGCTCACCCAACTCGACTGCATGAGCCGTGAGGTTGGAAATTTTGACGGGACGCTCCACTTGCTCACCATTGACATCATAAATCGTCACCACTTCACGGGTGATTTTGGCGACATCCCCTTCTTCCAGAAAAATGAAGCTTTGCGTCACCGGTAAAAGCGCGGAGACATCGGAGGCGATGAAATGTTCGCCGATTCCGACTCCGATGACCAAAGGGCTTCCTTTACGTGCCGCAATCAGGGTATCTGGATCATCGGTGGCGACGACACCCAATGCATAAGCGCCTTCAAAGTGTTTTAGGGCATTGGTTACGGCCTGTAATAGTAGGTCACTGTCATCCTGAGCTTGCCGAAGGATCTTTTGCTGTTGTGTATTGTCGGTTGGAGATCCCTCGGCTTCGCTCGGGATGACAGTTGGGGTAACGTTAGGGCTGACAGAGGTAGTATTGCTCAGGGTGATATTATTGATGACATTAACCAATTCACGATGCACGCAATGCGCCACCACTTCGGTATCGGTTTCCGAGGTAAAGCGGTAACCCTGTTCCAGCTGTTGGGTTTTGAGCTGTTGGTAGTTTTCTATGATGCCGTTATGCACCACGGCAACCCGATTATTGCAGATGTGAGGATGGGCATTGTTTTCGGCAGGCACACCGTGCGTGGCCCAACGAGTGTGGGCAATACCTATCTTGCCTTGAAAGTTTTGATCATCACGTCGCCTAGCCACTAAATTGCTGGCATCTATTGTCTTGATCTTTTGCTCGAGGTTTTTGATTTTACCCAGCGAACGGATGCGCTGAATCTGCTCTTCTGTATCCAAAATGGCGATACCGGAGGAGTCGTAACCGCGATACTCCAGCCTTTTGAGTCCTTCCAATAGAATGGGAACAATGTTTCTCTCAGCGACTCCGCCTACAATTCCGCACATACACTTTCTTCCAAAAACCGTCTAAAACATATAAGTGGAAAATTATACCATGTCATAAGTGTGTTTTTTGGCGGATATTAAAATAATACGCATTTATTCAGAGTGAAAAGTAGCGGCATGCTGAGCACTCCAAGGGCACTTGCTGGTGGTTAGAGATCCCTCGACTTCGCTCGGGATGACAATATTCGTGTCTTTCTGAGCCTCACGAAGCATCTTCCAATAGTGTGCACGGCGGCTGGAGACCCTTCGACAAGCTCAGGGTGACATAGAATAAAACTCTGGATGTCTGACCCTTATACTCTCATACAAGAATCCAACTGTTCTTCTGTCAAGGGCGTTAAATGCCAGATATCCTCATTGTATTCCTGCATGGTGCGGTCGGTGGAGAAGATGCCGCTACGAGCGGAGTTGATGATGCTTTTCTTCACCCAGTTTTGACGATTCTGATAGGCCTGTGCGGCCTCATCCTGAACGGTCACGTAACTCTGGAAATCGGCCAAGGTCATCCACGGATCGCTCGGGCTTTTTATCGACTGGATAATCTCATTGAAGATTCCCGGTTCAAACTGATTGAAGTGCCCGGATTCCAACAAGCCCATGACCGCCTGCAAATCGTAATTCTGATCAATGTAGCTTTGCGGGTGGTACTCGCCGCGCAAGGCTTCCACATCCGGCGTATGCAAACCGAACAGGAAGAAGTTTTCGTCGCCGACCGCTTCGTGAATCTCCACATTGGCTCCGTCCAGCGTGCCGATAGTGAGGGCCCCGTTCATCATGAACTTCATGTTCCCGGTTCCCGACGCTTCCTTACCGGCGGTGGAGATCTGTTCCGACAGATCGGTTCCCGGGCAGATCACCTCCATAGCGGAGACACGGTAATTGGGGAAAAACACCACCTTCAACTTGTCCCCCACATCCGGATCGGCGTTAACCACCGCCGCGACGTTATTGATGAGTTTGATGATCTGTTTTGCCATGGCGTAACCCGGCGCGGCCTTGCCGCCAAAAATCACGCTGCGATTGGTCCAGTTCTCGGCATCGCCGCGTTTGATGCGCGAATACAGATGAATCACATGCAATACATTCAACAACTGGCGTTTGTACTCATGGATGCGCTTGACCTGAACATCAAACATCGACTCGACATTCAACTCGACCCCGGTCTCCTTTTTGACCATATCCGCCAAACGCTGTTTATTGGTCTGCTTAACCTCATACCAGGCCTTCTGGAATTCGGAATCCTCGGCCAGAGGTTCGATCTTCTTGAGTTCGGTCAGCTGGGTGATCCAGCCTTCGCCAATGTGCTCTTTCAGAAGGCTACGCAAGCCCGGATTGCATCCTGCCAACCAGCGACGCTGGGTGACGCCGTTGGTTTTGTTGTTGAATTTTTCCGGCCACAACTGGTAAAAATCGTTGAACAAACCGTCTTTTAACAGTTGCGAATGCAAAGCGGCCACGCCGTTGACGGAGTGACTGCCGATAATCGCCAAATACGCCATACTGACATTATTGTGCTCATCGATGATCGACATACGACGCTGACGATCGGTATCGCCCGGCCACTTCATCGCCACTTCAATCAGAAAACGACGATTGATTTCGTAAATGATTTCCAACGGGCGTGGCAACAGTCTTGAAAACAGACTCACCGGCCACTTTTCAAGCGCCTCGGGCAACAAGGTATGGTTGGTGTAGGCCATGGTTTTAGAGGTGATCGTCCAAGCCTCCTCCCAACCAAGTTTTTCCTTATCCACCAACAGACGCATCAATTCGGCCACCGCTAAACTCGGATGAGTATCGTTTAACTGAAAGGCATTGTATTCGGCAAAATCGTCGAAATTGCCGTAACGTTTTTTCCACTGGTGAACCACATCCTGCAAACTGGCGGAGACCAAAAAATACTGCTGTTTCAAGCGCAGTTCTTTGCCGTTCTCACTGCTGTCGTTCGGGTAGAGCACCATGGTGATATTCTCGGCAGATGCTTTGCTGGCAACGGCTTCATCGTATGAACCGGCGTTGAATTCGGAAAGATTGAACCCTTCCTGAGCCATCGCCGACCACAAGCGCAAGGTGTTGACGGTGCTGTTTTTAAAACCGGGAATCGGCACGTCAAACGGCACCGCCAGCACCACTTCGGCATGCTCCCAGTGCGCCGTTCTTTCTCCGGTCACCGGGTCGATGTACTGGCGCGATTCGCCGCCGAATTTGACCACCTGGGTGTATTCGGCACGTTGAATTTCCCACGGGTAAGGCCCCATGCCCAGCCAGTGATCGGGTTCCTCAACCTGATACCCGTTTTTGATGATTTGGCGGAACATGCCGTACTCGTAACGCAAGCCGTAACCCATCACCGGCAGCTGCAAGGTGGCGCAGCTGTCCATGAAGCAGGCCGCCAAACGCCCCAAACCACCATTGCCTAAACCGGCATCGCGTTCGGTCTCTTCAATCTCTTCCAGACTCAAGCCCAGATCATACATGGCCTGTTCGGTTTCATTTTCGATTCCTAGGTTCAACAGGTTATTGGTCAGGGAACGCCCGATCAGAAACTCCATCGACAGATAGTAGGCTTTTTTCAGTTTCTTGGCGTTGTAGGCTTCCCAGGTGCATTTCCAGTGGGTCATCAGACGGTCGCGTGTGGCATAGGAGAGCGCCTTGAACAGGTAATAGTCTTCCGAGCTGATGTTGCGTCCCAGGGTGTGGCACAGGTACTTCAGGAAATCGGTCTCAATGTCCTCTTTCTCCATGCCCACATGTTGCAACATGTCGGCGATCAGCTCCATGCGTTTGGCTTCAATTGAACTTGGCATCTCATTTTTCCTCTGAATACAGTTTCACATAATGCTTTGCGCTGGCCTTCCAGCCAAAATTCTGTTGCATGCCGTTTTTCTGCAACTGTTGCCAGCTGCGCTTTTTGCCAAACAGGTGCAAAGCGTGTAATAAGGTCGATTTCAAGGCATAACGACTGGGATCGTAAAACACGAATCCAGTAGCGGTGCCCTGCTTTAAATGTTCATCCGTGGCATTGACAACGGTGTCTGCCAGTCCGCCGGTATGGTGGACAATCGGAGGCGTGCCATACGCCAAGCTATACATTTGATTGAGCCCACAAGGTTCGAAACGCGACGGCATCAAAAACAGATCCGCTCCCGCTTCCACTTGATGAGCCAGCCTTTCGGAATAACCGATATAGGTCCAGATGCGATCGGCATACTGTTGGGCATAACGGGAAAGCTCGGCTTCATAAGCCTTATTTCCACTTCCGACAAACACGAAATTGGCCTGGGTCTGTTCGAGCATATCCGGCAATACTTGCAACACCAGATCGATGCCTTTCTGCTCCACCAGACGCCCCACCAGACCAATCAACGGTGCTTCCAGCCAATTTTCCATCTGGCTGGTCATTGCGCTTTCATCCAACCCTTTAAGGGTCGACAATTCGTTTAACAAAAAGGCCTTATTGCGTTTTTTATTGGCCACCCGACCTTTTTCCAGCGAGTAATTCTTGTGGATCAATTCATCTTTTGCCGGGTTCCAGACTTCTTCGTCAATGCCATTGAGAATCCCGATCAGTCGGCCTTCTTCAAAACGTTTCTGTAACACCCCTTCGAAACCGTAGGCAAACTCCGGAAAACAAATCTCCTTGGCATAGGTCGGGCTCACCGTGGTCACCCAATCGGATTTGAGCAGGCCTGCCTTAAGCATGGAGAAATGCCCCCAGAACTCGACGCCTTCCATACCCCACAGGGAAGGGGGAAGTTTCAACTGCGCAAACAACGACTGCGGAAAGTTGCCCGGATAGGCCATGTTATGCACCGTAAATACGGTTTTGGGACGTTTCTTTTCCATACTCAACAGGGCAGACACCAAGCCGGTCTGCCAATCATTGACATGCACCACATCGGCCACCCACTTCAAACCGACTCGGTCCATCGCCAGCTCGGTCACCACCTTGGAAAACACTCCAAAACGTTCGCCATTGTCCCACCAATCGGTGCCATCCTCGGCCAGATAAGGGTTACCTGAGCGATCGAACAATTCTGGAATATCCACCAGCCAAACCGGCACATCGATACCTTCCACCCCACCGGCCTTGACCTGCAAAATGGTCGCCACAAACTCCCGGCCGCATCCGCCCACCTCAAACTCAGCGACCTTACGCACGCTCTTGGCCGGTACTTTTTGCAACACATCCCGATAAGCTGGCAACACCAGACGCACCTTATGCTTCAATGCCGCCAACGCATCCGGCAAACTCCCTGAAACATCCGCCAATCCACCGGTTTTAATCAATGGATGCGCTTCCGAAGTGGCAAACAATATTTTCATGAACACTCTCGTTTTAAGGTTTAATTGTGTTTTTTATAACAATTGTAAAATCAAATAATGTGAAAGATTTGTTTAAATTCTTAACCGTTTTTTTCATGCTGAGTCCTCACCAACTGTCATGCTGAGCCCCCCTCTTGTCATGCTGAGC
>NZ_KI519609.1:169025-623078 GCF_000483485.1 Thiomicrorhabdus chilensis DSM 12352 | reverse complement strand
GCCGAAGCATCTCCCAAGACTGTGCACATAGGTTTGAGACCCTTCGACTTCGCTCAGGGTGACAGCAATAACCCTGTTTGAGATCCCTCCACTTCGGTCAGGATGACAGACTTTGTGCACGACGTTTTAAAATCCGTTTTTACCTCATCCCCAACACCAACACCGACAAAGGCGGCAAGGTGACTTCGGCGGAGCATGGCTGGTTCATCCACGGAATATCCTGGGTGAACACCATGCCGGCATTGCCGACATTACTGCCTCCATATATCTCGGCATCGGAATTAATGAGTTCCTGATAACTGCCGGCTACAGGCAAGCCAATCCGGTAGTTTTCCCTTGGTACCGGCGTGAAATTAAACACGCACACCAGTTTCTCCTGATCGGAATGACGGATGAAACTCAATATCGACTGCTGGTAGTCATGGCAATCAATCCATTCGAATCCTTCGCTGTCGAAATCGCGCGCATATAAAGCCGGATGGTTTTTGTAGAGGTGATTGAGCTCTTTGGCCAACAACTGCACCCCACGGTTCAAAGGTACATCACACAGATGCCAATCCAGCGATTGTGCGTCGTTCCACTCGTCCCACTGCGCAAACTCACAGCCCATGAACAGCAATTTCTTACCTGGGTGCAGGCTTTGATAGGCCAGCAACAAACGCAGATTGGCGGCTTTTTGCCAGTCGTCACCCGGCATTTTACCGATGAGCGAGCCTTTCAGGTGCACCACCTCGTCATGCGACAGCGGCAAAACGAAATTTTCCGAATAGGCGTACATCTGACTGAAAGTCAGCTGATTATGGTGGTAAGGGCGATAGATCGGTTCCTTTTCGAAATAATCCAAGGTGTCGTTCATCCACCCCATGTTCCACTTCATGGAGAAGCCCAATCCGCCCATCCAGGTCGGACGCGACACCATCGGCCAGGAGGTCGATTCTTCCGCCATCACCACCGCACCCGGACATTGCGAGTGCACTTCTTCGTTCAAGGCGCGCAAGAACTCGATGGCTTCCAGATTTTCACGGCCGCCATGTTTGTTGGGCAACCACTCGCCTGCTTCACGCGAATAGTCCAGATAAAGCATCGAGGCGACCGCATCCACCCGCAGGCCATCGATGTGCAACTCCTTGAGCCAATAGAGCGCATTGCTGATCAGAAAGTTGCGCACTTCGTTGCGGCCGAAATTGAAGATGTAGGTTCCCCAGTCCTGATGCTCCCCTCTGCGTGGGTCTTCGTGTTCATAGAGCGCGGTGCCGTCATAACGCCCGAGTGCGAATTCGTCTTTGGGAAAGTGCGCCGGCACCCAGTCCAGAAACACGCCGATATTATGCTGATGGCAGTAATCCACAAAATAACGGAAGTCGTCGGGTGAGCCGAAACGGCTGGTGGGCGCGAAATAACCGCTGGCCTGATAGCCCCAGGACTGGTCGAGAGGATGTTCGGAGACCGGCAAGAGCTCTATGTGCGTGTAGCCCATCCACTGCACGTATTCGACCAGACGATGCGCGATGTCACGATAGTTCAGAAACCCGCCGTCATCGGTCTTCTGCCAGGAGCCCAGATGCACCTCATAAATATTGATGGGCGACTTCTGCCAGTCAAATTCGGACAGGTATTCCTGCCAGGCCTGGTCATTCCACTGGTGTTTGGAATCGTAAACGATACAACCGGTGGCCGGACGATATTCCATGGATTGCGCATAAGGGTCGGTTTTGGTGAAACTGAGCCCGGTTTGGCGACTGCGGATTTCGAATTTATAAATGTCCCCAGAACGCAATCCCGGAACAAACAGCTCCCACACGCCGGACCCGCCCAAAACCCGCATCGGATGGCGCAAGCCGTGCCAACCGTTGAAGTCGCCCACCACCGAGACACGTTCGGCCGACGGGGCCCACACTGCAAAACGCACACCCGCAATCCCATCAACCGTGACCGGATGAGCCCCCAATACCTCATAGAGATGCCAGTGACGCCCTTCGGCAAACAGATGCAGGTCGAGTTCCCCAAGCTGCGGAAGGAAGGTGTAAGGTGAAACCGTCTGATGCTGCGAACCGTCGGCTTCAATCCAACGCAACGCATAATGTTGCGGCAATAGCTGTTTTTGTGCTTCCGTTAGGAGGGTCACAAACAGATCGCTGCCTTCAACCCTGTGCAATTCAATCGGCACATCATCTTGAATCAACAGACTCGCCGTTTCAGCAGAAGGCAACCACACCCGAACACACCAGGCCTGCCCATTTTCAGAATCTGAAATCGCCGGAGACAAGGATTCCCCATTTTGCGACAATCCCGCCACCGCGACGGCATCCAATCGATGACAGCCTAAAATGCCAAACGGATCGTGATGAGACCCCGTCTGCAGACGTTTGATGTCTTCTGCAAACAGCGTGTGGATGAGCGATGAAGTGTTCTGCATATTGTTTTCTATCCAATTAATTCTGTTAAAGCTCACTTAAAGACGAAGGCATGAGCGGCCTGATAAGGACGGTTGAAAAATTCACTCACACTGCGAGTTCGCCAATCGCCCGGTCTGCGCCAACAAAGCCTGTATTTTGGTGTCCAGCTCAAGGGGAAGATTCGCCCAATCGAACTGCCAGGTCCAATTGCCACCGGCCACACCGGGGACATTCATGCGATGTTCACCGTCCAGCATCAACCAGTCCTGCATCGGCACCACCGCCCGCCTGGCAACCGAATCCAAGGCACCGGCAATCAATGGCCAGGGCATTTGATGCGGCAGATCAGCCGCCGCGAGTTTATCGAAGGTAATGGGAGCCAGTTGTTCCATGACCCACTGCCTGGCCCCTTCGTCCAAACTCTCGAACCACCCCAAACTGGTGTCGTTATCGTGGGTGCCGGTGTAAACCACCGAATTCTCGACCTGCTCGTTCAAAGCATGTGGATTATCCGGCAAGCCATTGAAGCCAAACTGCAACACCGACATTCCAGGCAGGCCATAACGGTTCTTGAGTGCCACCACCTCGTCGGTGATGATGCCTAAATCTTCGGCCACCAAAGGCAAATCCGGGAAATCCGCCTGCAAGGCGTCCAGCAATTCCTGCCCCGGAGTTTCCACCCATCGGCCATGAATCGCGGTCTCTTCATTGGCGTCGATCTCCCAAGCGGCTTGCAGACCTCTGAAATGATCGATGCGTACCAGATCAAAATCGGCTAAAGCCGCCGCCACCCGCTGTCGCCACCAACTGAACTGGTCGACCCGCATGGCCTGCCAATGGTAATGCGGATTGCCCCAGCGCTGGCCGGTTTCCGAAAAATAATCGGGCGGCACACCGGTCACCACGGTAGGATTCAGATTTTCGTCCAGCTTAAACAACTGCGGATTGGCCCACACGTCTGCACTGTCATAGGCCACAAAAATCGGCATGTCGCCAAACAACTGAATGCCTTTGCGGTTGGCACTTTCTTTCAGCTTACGCCATCTTGCCTGCAAAGCATACTGCTGTTTTTTCAAAAGCTGTATCGCCGCATGGTGGTCTTGCGCAAATTCCTTCAAGGCGTCGCTTTCACGTGACTTGAGTGCATGCGGCCAGTCTCTCCAGGAGGCCAGATGATGCACCCTGCGAATCGCCATAAACAAGGCATAATCCTCCAGCCAGTGAGGTGGATGATTCAGAAAATCGGCAAAACCCTGTTCATCTAATTCGTCCAACCAGCCATCCGGCAAAAGCGCCGGATTCAATGCAAAAGCGGATACAGCCTGGTAGGGCGAACCGTCTTCGTGCGGTTCGGTCAAAGGCAACATCTGCCAGATGCTCAACCCTGCCGATTCCATCCATTCCAGAAATCGCCAGGCCTGTTCATTGAGTTGTCCGGGTTGTCCCGACTCATTCGGCAAAGAGGTGGGATGCAACAGCACACCGGCTTGTCTTGTATTCACAATCGTACCTCATCTGAAAACCGCATAAAAAAACTTGAAAGCCTAAACACCCGTCAGTTTCGGCGCATCGTCCCCGAATTCTCCATATCGCCACCACCCTGTGAAATCGGTGTCTGCAAAATGTCCGGTACGGCCTCGCCAAGCATCTGATACAGCTTGGTCAAATGGCGTCGATAGAGCTTGTCGAAATCCTGCACCGAATCCGACGGGTTGTAGTCGCCAAACCACCAGAACCAGTCGGAACCTTCGCAAATCGCCAACTGTTCGGTGACCTGCTCCAACTCCGACGGACTCAAGCGTCCGCTAGAAACCACCTCGTCAAAACAGCGTTTGGCTTCCACCAACAGATCCCATGCCAGGTTTTTGTCCTTTTCACCAATCCAGGTGGAAAAGGAACCGTACACCCAACTGCCTGCCTTGAGAATCGGCAGATGGCGCACCTTCGCACCCTGCTCCAGCGCATCGGCAAAGGTGGTCATTTGCACACGCTCACTTTCGGACAATTTGCAGTACAAAGTCGACAGAAAGTGATGTGCATTGTCCGAGTAATACTCCCAGGCGTTTTCACCGTCCAAAATCACGCTGACCACATGCTCTTCCACCTCTTCACCCAGGAAGTTGGCGATGTTTTCCATGTGTTGCACGAAATCGTTGGCGGCATCCTCTGGGTGCCAGTCTTTATATTGAAAACCGATCAAATCGGACAAGCCGTCATCACGGAAAAACAAGGAACAGTCTTGCGAAGCGTGCTGCAACGGCTGATAGAGCGCTCTTTTGCTGTGCAAATCATGCTGATCAAGATGAGAAGCCTCGCAGGAGTGACGCCACACGCCTTCGCCGGATGCCGTCCATTTAATGCCGTATTCATCCAATAGACCGACCGCAGCACTGCTCACCGCTCCTTCGGACAGCCAAACCCCGTTGGGACGCGTACCGAAATGTTCTTCATAGACCTTGAAGCCATGCTCCATATGCCATTTGGCACGTTCATAGCCATCCGGATAACCGGGTGATTTTGGCTTAGGTGCATCCGGCAAAGCATCGCGCATGCTGGCGAAATCGATCATTAAGGGCACAATCGGATGGCCGTAGGGCGTCATGGAAATTTCGATCTGGCCGCGTTCCATCAATTTACGATAACGCGGCACAATCGAGCCGACCGCGTCGGCCATAATCTCGACCAGAACACGCTGATCGGCACTATCGAAATGGCGTTTCTTGGCCATCAATTGATTGACTCGCGGATCTTCATGACGCAGGCTGATGCCCATCCACGCCAGGTGATACCACACCAGAAGGTCGGTGAAGAACTGCGGATTCAAATAGCCTAAACAGGTCGGGTCAATGCCCTCCGGAGCGCTGTTGCAGTTCACCAGGTCGATGAGCTCACGAAAATGCGGTAACACGTTGATCATAGTCGGTGCGTAGGCACGTTGACACACGGCGATCAGACGCTCACGTTCAGCAAGGTCATCCGGAATAGGGGTAATGCCGGCGGCCAGATTCAATAACGGATCCTGCATCGACTCGCCCTTTTCCAGCCAGGCCTGCATTTGCAGGTGGTAATCGCTCAACTGTTCCAGCAGCACCGGTGCGAAATTGACCACCACTCTTGCGTCCGGACAATTCTCCAGATGCCACACCATGTCGGTATAGTCTTTGATGGCATGCAGATAAACCCACGGCAAACGATAGGCACCATCCAACCCATCGCGATAGTGGGGTTGATGCATGTGCCAGCATAAGACGACTTTGATTTTTTTGTTTTTCATTTTGCCTACCGTTTGACCTGTTGATTTAAATTCAGGAACCTCTGCACGAATCAGATTGGATTCTGGCAGAGGTTCCTTAACGGACCGTATGCAGCTTCTGTCCGAGCATATCCGGTGTCACCAACACGATTCCGGAGCTTTCCTCCACATAAAAACGTTTGGCGTCTTCTTCCGGATCTTCACCGATGACGGTACCCGCTGGAATCAGGGTGCCCTTGTCGATGACGGCATTCTGGATTCGACAGTTGCGCCCGACTTCAACGCGAGGCAACAAGACCGAATCCTTGATATGAGAATAACTGTGCACTCGACCTCCACTGGAAATGACCGAACGTTTGATGCGTGCGCCGGAAATAATACAGCCACCCGCCACCATGGAATCGATGGCTTCACCACGACGCCCTTCGTCATCGAAGGTGAATTTGGCCGGCGGCATCTGCGCCTGGTAGGTCCAGATCGGCCAGTCGCGGTCGTAAAGGTTCAATTCCGGCTCAATCGAGCACAAATCCAGGTTGGCTTTCCAGAAGGATTCGATGGTACCCACATCACGCCAGTAAAGCGGCTTCTCTTCTTCGTCCACAAATGGGAAGGCACGCGCGTTCCACTCCTCGATGATGGAAGGAATAATGTCCTTGCCGAAATCGCGCGAGGAATTCGGGTCATCGCTGTCTTCAATCAGCTTCTGATAGAGGAACTCGGTAGAAAAGATGTAGATACCCATCGACGCCAAAGCGATATCCGGCTTGCCGGGCATCGCATCGGGATTGGCGGGCTTTTCGGCGAATTGGGTGATTCTCATATTCTCATCCACCGACATGACTCCGAAACCGGTGGCCTCCATGCGCGGCACTTCAATGCAGCCGATGGTCACATCTGCGCCCGAATTGGCATGATCCACCAGCATTTTGCTGTAATCCATCGAATAGATATGATCACCGCCCAACACCAACACATACTCCGGCGTATGGCGGCGCATGATGTCCAGATTCTGATAAAGCGCATCGGCGGTGCCTTTGTACCAATCTTTATCCACACGTTGCTGAGCCGGGAGCAGTTCGACAAACTCACCCACTTCGTAACGCATAAAACTCCAGGCACGTTGAATATGGCGAATCAAGGAGTGGGATTTGTACTGGGTGAGCACGCCGATCTTGCGGATACCGGAATTGACGCAATTGGACAACACAAAATCGACAATACGATACTTACCACCAAACGGCACCGCGGGCTTAGCCCGCCAGCGCGTCAGGTCTTTGAGGCGACTGCCTTCTCCCCCGGCCAACACCAGGGCCAGAGTCTTACGGGTTAGATCGGTTGCCGACTTGGTTTCACAATAATACTTCATGCAGTTATCCTCTTGCATTCCACGGAATTTATCAGGTATTCATTCTTCGTCGGCCAACGACCCAATCTCAATCAGAGGCTGGGTCACAGGCTTTGACTTTGGTTTAAGTTATATTGCATCGCTCCTTGCAGTCCGAGCGTTTCATCGGCCACCAGATATACGGGACGGCTTGCCACAATCGATTTCATGCGCCCTTTTTCCAAATAGGCTTCACGAAAATAAGGCAAACGCATCCACGCCTCGATCTTGCTGGCCACCCCACCGGCGAGAAACACCCCCTGTGGCGCATTCCAAAGCAGTGCGACTGCACCAACAAACGCCCCGTAAATGGTGACGAACTCGGTCATCGCCTTGACGGCCGCAGGCTCTCCCGCTTCGGCTCTGCTATGGATTTCTGAGGCACTAACCGAACCTTGATTCTCATTCCTACCCAGGTCTTCAGCAATAAACAAACCTAATTGATCATTTTGCGGGCTTTTAATTCGACTTTTTTTAAGCTTTTGTGAAGCATCCCTGACGTAACTGGTCGGGTAATCGAAATTGAGAAAGAATTGATAGAGTGTCTCCAGGCCGGGCCCGGACAAAACCCGCTCATAAGAGACGTGTTCGTATTCCTGCCATAGCCAATTGAGCAGACACTGCTGGGTTTCCGAGATGGGGGCAAAGTCAAAATGCCCGCCCTCATGCGCCACCGGAATCGAATGGGTTCCATCGAAAAAAACCGGAGCCACACCCAGTCCGGTTCCCGCGCCAATCACCAGAAAATTTCCCTCAAGCACAGGCCTGTCGAATTTGAACTCCAGTTCTTGACCGCCCTCTGGTTTATACAAGGTGTCGAGTTGTGATTTTGAAAGCGCTTCCACTCCCAAAGCGGCACCGTGAAAATCGTTAATGAAAAAAACTTGGTTAATTGAACAGGCCTGTTCAATTTCACCGGCATCGACCACCCATGGAAGATTGGTCAAACGAACCCGGGATCCGCTGACCGGACCAGGCAAACCAAAACAGGCGGAATCGATGGGATTGGAAACCGAATCGGTTTCAGAAAAGAAAGAGTGAAGAAAATGCTGGATAATCGATTGCAGAGAATCGAACTGCTCACAGAGGTAACGTTGCTGGGCAAGTGTTTGCCTTGCAGAAGAGTCTGGCTCGAATTCAATCAGTTGAAGCAGTGCTTTGGTTCCCCCGATATCCCCCGCCAGAAATAACATTTAAATGCCCTCTTGCCCGATAATATTTAAACGCGAAGGACATTCATAGGCGATGGCCTTATGCTGCCGAAATTCAGGCCAAAAGAGCCAACAATGGTTATTCTGTCGCATAAACCGAATCCAATCCTTCACATATCAAATGACTGATGACACTGTGCGCCTCTTGCGCCCGCGCCGTCTCCAATGTATCCACCTGAAAACAGACATCAGCCAACTCAGCGGCGCGATTGCGGCTACGTCCGGTCATCGCCACACAGAAACAACCTTTTTCTTTGGCGGCCTGCAAGGCCTGCACCACATTCTCGCTATTGCCGGAGGTGGACATCGCAATCACCACGTCCTGCGCCCCGGCCAGACCTTCAATCTGACGGGCAAACACCGAAGCAAACTCATAGTCGTTGCTGTGCGCGGTCAGGATCGAACTGTCGGTGGTCAGGGCGATGGAGGCGATTGGACGACGGTTTTTGACATAACGCACCATCAATTCCGCCGCCATATGCTGCGCATCGGCGGCACTCCCGCCGTTACCCAACCAGATGACCTTTCCGCCGGACTCGATCGCCTGCACAATATGCTCGGTGACTGCGCGGATACTGTCTGCCTGAGCCATCACCGATTCGATGGCTTGTTGATGTTCCTTCAAGGCGTGCTCGAAATCGATGTTCACGGTTTTATTGGCCAGCTGCTGTTCTTTCAATGGGCTACTCATCTAAACTTTCTTGACGTTCCGCTTCATGGATACGTTCAACAATATTGGTGGTGGAATAGCCCTGCCAGAAGGATAAGACCTCAACCGCCCCTCCATTCTGCCAAACACACTGCGAACCTGCAATCTCTTCCGGTCGATAATCACCGCCTTTCACCAATACGTCCGGCTTGAGCTTGCAGATCAGGCGTTCCGGTGTCTGCTCATTAAAGGGTACCACCCAATCCACACAACTCAAGGCGGACAACAACTCCATACGCCCTTCAAGCGGCACAATCGGACGGCTCGGCCCTTTGAGCATCTGTACCGATTCGTCTGAATTGACCGCCACAATCAGGCGTTCGCCAAGCTTGGCCGCCTCATTCAAATAGCGCACATGACCGCTGTGCAACAGATCGAAACAGCCGTTGGTGATGACCACTCGCTCACCATTGTTCTGCGCCAGTTCAACCAACTCCAACAATTCGTCCTCATTCATGGCCACATAGCCCTGATGACGCATCGACGCCTTGATAGCCTCATCCAACTCGGCTTTGGAAACCGTAGACGTTCCGACCTTGCGCACCACGATGCTGGCCGCCTGATTGGCCAAATGCACCGCATTCTGCAGGCTCATGCCACTGGCAAACCCGGTGGCCAGCGCCGCCATTACGGTATCACCCGCCCCGGTGACATCAAACACTTCCTGCGCTTGGGATTTCAACAGATACGGCTTTTCGGTTTTTGTCACCAACGCCATGCCGTGTTCGCTGCGGGTCACCAACAGCGCCTGCAGATCCAGTTCATTCAAAGCCTCTTCGGCCTTCTCGACCAAGGCTTCGGTTTGACCACAGGCCCCGACGATGGCCTCAAACTCACCCTGATTGGGTTTGATCAAAGTCGCACCGCGGTAAGGTGAAAAATCCGTACCTTTCGGGTCGATGAACACCGGCACGCCGGCCTGTTTGGCCGACGCTATCATCGGCTCAACACATTGCAACGCCCCTTTGGCGTAATCCGAAATCACCAACACATCATAATCCGCCACCTGCTGGGCCACCTTGTCCGCCAGCACCCGCGCCGGTTCCGCCGGCACCGGGTTTTCGAAGTCCATGCGAATCAGCTGTTGATGGTGACTCAACACCCGCAATTTGCAGATGGTGCCGCTGGATGAATACGCCCAATCCGAACTCACCCCGGACTCACTCAGCAATGTCTCCAGCTGGCGGGCATATTCATCTTCACCGACCACACCCAACAGATGCGCCTTAGCACCCAGTGCGGCTATGTTCAAAGCGACGTTGGCGGCCCCACCGGCACGCACCTCTTCGTCGGCCACCTTGACCACCGGAACCGGAGCTTCCGGCGAAATGCGACCGGCTCGGCCCGTCCAGTATTGGTCGAGCATCACATCGCCGACCACCAGTATTTTAGAGTGTGAAAAATCGTGCATAAATCAAATAGAAAGGTTCATTATCAGTAGAATCAAAAGGCTTCGAATTCGCTTTTAAACCACGTTTTTTATTGGGCCTTAAATTACCCATAAAATGGTTTAAATCGATTAGAATATATCGGGCACCTCGAATACCCCCTGTTTGATTCTGCGGAGCTTAAAGGCCACTTTCTCGTTGTTGTGCATCTTGACCTTAGAATGCTAAGGACGGCGATTCACGCCTAGAGTTAGTAGCCTTTAAGTTCCGCAGAATCGAATCAGGGGTTATTCGAGGTGCCCATTGATTAGTTTAGCAGGAAACCCTTTAATGCACAGTTGGAAAAAACAGTTTTCTTCACGGTTCGCTCAATTCGCGTTACTGAGTACCGTTTGCCTCAGTTGGCTCGCCCCTCAAAACGCGATGGCGGGCAAGTCCAATAACGACCCGATGACGCTGGCGATTGCCGGCTCGCTGCTCTCATTCGGCATGGCCTGCTACCAAGGCAAAGCGCCGTGTTCGCTTTCACCGGGCATCGACACCGACAAATTGACGGTGAGTTTTGACCAGGGTTCCGACAACACCATCCAACACCTCCGCGTCGCCCTGGGTGCCGATTGGAAAGAAAAATTCTATGAATCCCCAAACTTCGAGATCGCCGGTCGCTGGGAATTCAACGCCAACCACTGGAATTCGACCCGCGCTAACCCGGATAATGAGCAAGGCTATATTCTCGGCATCACCCCGCTGTTTCAGTACAGCTACAAGTTTTCAAAATTTGATCTTTATATGGAAACCGGTGCCGGCCTGTTGTGGTTGGATGACCCCACCATCGAAAACGAATTCAAATCGACCCAGTTTCAATTCGGTGACGTCTTCGGCTTGGGCATGAAAAACAAGGATTTTGAAATAGGCTACCGTTATCTGCATATTTCCAATGCCGGTATTGAGATGCCTAATCCTGGAACCGATTTGCACAACCTCCACTTGGGTTATCGCTTTTAACAACCAGACTCACATAATAAATAACAACGATTGACTGAACGGAATCCACATGTCTACAGATTATCAAACCATCGCCAAACGTGTTTTTGACATTGAAGCGCAAGCCATCCAACACCTCAAAACCTTGTTGGACGAAGACTTCAACGGCAGCGTAGAGGCCATCCTCAAGACCCAAGGCCGTGTGGTCATCTGCGGCATGGGCAAATCCGGGCTGATCGGCAAGAAAATCATGGCGACCTTCGCCAGCACCGGTACCCCCTGCTTCTTCATGCATCCCGGGGAAGCCTTCCATGGAGACTTGGGCATGGTCGCGCCGGACGATGTGTTTCTGGCTTTATCCAACTCAGGCGAAACCGAGGAGGTCATCCGTTTACTGCCGTTTCTGAAGGATAATGGCAATGTCGTCATCTCTATGACCGGACGCCCGCAGTCAACGTTAGCCAAAAACGCCGATTTTCACTTGAACATTGCTGTGCCGCAGGAAGCCTGCCCTCACCAACTGGCTCCCACCTCTTCAACCACGGCCACCCTGGTGATGGGCGACGCTTTGGCGGTGGCCTTAATGGAAGCGCGTGACTTCCAGCCGCATGATTTTGCGCGTTTTCATCCCGGCGGCAGCTTGGGACGCAAATTATTGGTGCGCGTCAAACACGAAATGACCTCAAGCAATTTGCCGATGGTCAAAGCCGACGCATCGGTATCGGAAGTGATCCACACCATGAACGAAGGGCGTCTTGGGCTGTGCATCGTGGACGCCGGGCGCGGCATCATCACCGATGGCGACCTGCGCCGTCACATGGAACAGGACACACAAGGTTTTATGAACAAAACCGCGGCCGATTTGATGGGCACCACTCCCAAGACCATCTCCAGCGAAGCGCGTCTCAATGAAGCCGAAGAGCTGATGAATCAGCACAAAATCACCTCCTTGCTGGTTGAGGAAGCGGGGAAGATCGTCGGTGTCATTCAAATCTACGATTTGAACCGCTAAGACATCCGGCGGCGAGCAGATATGCGACTTGGCCTTTACCGCACCTTGACCTTTCTGGTCCTTCCGCTGATTGCCTATTCTGGCTGGAAGCGCTGCAAAAAACACCAGAAACAGCAACAAAGCCATCCTGACTTGCCGGCCATTCCACACTGTTTCGCCTCGCGTTTCGGTCGCAACCCGCAACCCTACCGAACCGGCGGCATCTGGATCCACGCCGTCTCGGTCGGTGAAACCCGTTCGATTTTCCCGATGCTAAGCGCACTCAAACAGCAATATCCAAACCTGCCGATCACCGTCACCAATGGTTCGACTCAAGGCGCAATCCAGGCGCTGGAGTTTGCCCCGGTGGAGATTCAGCATCAAATGATTCCGTACGACTTCCCCTTTGCGGTAAATCGTTTTCTGGATCAGATCAGACCCAAACTAGTGATCATGATCGAAACCGAAATCTGGCCCAATCTCTACCAGGCCTGCTCAAAGCGCAAAATCCCAATTATTCTGGCCAACGCACGCCTTAAGGAGCAATCTTTTGATGCTTACCAGAAATGGGGCGGAAAAATGCTCGAAACGGCTCTGAATCAAACCCAATTCATTGCCGCACAATTCGAAGTGGATGCGCAGCACTTTATCAAACTGGGTGCCCGGCCCGAAAAGGTCAAAACGCTGGGGAATTTAAAATTCGATTTGGAAATTTCGGCAGGCCTGTTTGAAAAAGCTCACGAATGGAAAAAAACCAACCAGCTTGAAGAACGTTTCACCTGGGTGGGAGCCAGTACTCACGCCCATCCGCACCAGCCCAATCAAGTCGAAGCCAGTGAAGAAAGTCTGCTGTTGCAAGCGCATAAACAGCTTTTGAAAACGCACCCCAACGCTTTGCTGATTCTGGTTCCCAGACATGCCGACCGTTTCGGTGACGTGGCCGAGCTGCTGGCACACAGCGGCTTGAATTTTGCACAACGCAGCCTTGACCAAAAGATCACCGAAACCACTCAAGTTTATCTGGCCGACAGCGTCGGCGAACTGATGCAGTGGTTTGCCGCCAGCCACATCGCCTTCATCGGCGGCAGCCTGGTGCCGTTTGGCGGACACAATATCCTTGAACCGGCCGCTCTTGGAAAACCGGTGATTTCCGGTTCATACTATGCCAATCTAGATGCGTTGTTCCAGACCTTCATTCAGGATGATGCGCTGAACATTGTCAAAGACAGTCAGGCGCTTGCAGACACCTTAATCGACTTTGCAAACTATCCAGAAAAACAAATTTTGCAAGGAAAGAAAGCGCAGCAAGCCTTTGAGAAAAACAGCGGCGTGCTCCCAAAGTTAATGCATGAAATCCACGCAGTACTCGAATCCAAACCTACTATAAGTAGTTGAATCCGTACTACAGCAACACTCCGTGACTACGCTTGGGGCCTGGAGTCAATAGAATCCTGCCGTAAAGCGTCAACAACCCCATAAAAGCCAGCGCCCAGCCCCACTGACTGACCCCAATCCAAAATACATAATTTGCAGGGTCCAGCCATGGCATAAAAACCCGCACTGTGCCATTTATAGCCAACAATGCAAATACCCAACCCACGCCAAAACCGGCGATTTGGGGCGGTTCAAAAACATTTCGATTGGTATGCCCCAAGGCAATACGCGCCAAGATGGCAGAACACAACAATCCAATGCCACCAGCGGCCAATGCATGAATTGCCACCGTGGCGGGTATCCAGCCCAGCCCAACCAAACCGTACAGCGCCATCCCCATAATCATAAATGCATACGAAAGATACAGCGGCCAGATGAGCACCACGCTCCAAATTCGCGGATGATACCAGCTCCACCAACGCCATCCGTGCACCCCCGCCAGAATCAAACCGGTCAGAGCCATCAGGAAACTGTGCGGCCACCATACTGCCAACACCATCAGCAACAAAAAGCCGCCCAGTGCAATGCTATCGATCCACTTAGATTGCTTGAACGGCCGAAGTTGTAACGCCTTTTCGGTAAAAAAAGGCATCAGGCGGCGCATCATGGTGAGATTAATGGCCAAAACTAAAAACAGACCCAATAAAATACCGTTTTGCTCACCGTTTTCCAACAGGCCTGTAGCACCGCCATAAAACAGTGCGTTAGCCACAATGATCAGTAAAAACTTTGCGGCTAACCCAGCCTGATTCCACAAACGCCTACGCCAAACCGGCCAAAAGAAATGAACAAACAAGCCAAACGTAAATGCCATGTCGAGCCCCATAACCCACACCAAGGGAAAATCGGCTAAAAATGCAATACGCGCGCCTAGCCATAGAAAGAACAGGCAGGCTAGCTTCCAACCGGAGGCGGAATTCTGACCCGACCAGTTCATCACTGCCGTGAGAAGAAAACCACTGACCGTTGCAAGGGCATAGCCAAACACCATCTCATGAGCATGCCAATAGACACCGCTTACACCAGCAAAGACACTGGAAGCCGGATACGCCTGCCACCACGTTAACATGGCCACCACTGAAAACAATGCGCCCCCTAAAAAGAAAGAACGAAACGCACGCTCAAAAAAATACATGATTGACTCCTTTGCACTCTCGTCATCGACTGATTCCGAGCATTGATTACTCCAAATTGTATACAGGACCATTGATTATTTTAACTAATTAGTTAAACTATTTAGTCAAATTTATCTATTTTTGGAAACGCCATGCCACCAACCCGCCTATCACCTGAGACCATCGCAACGCGAGTGAGAGTGAAAAAACCCAATAAAACCGCGCAACACATTCTCAAGGTGGCGACACAGATGTTTGCCGAAAAAGGTTTTGACGGCACCATAATGGATGAGCTATGTGAACGCAGTGGTGTTAACAAGGCCAGCATTTACTACCACTTTGGAGACAAAGCCACACTCTATGACACCGCCTTGACCGATTTGTTCAAACGCGTTGCAGACCCAATTTTATCTGCGGTCGCTCAAAGGGAAACCCCTCAACAGAAGTTGCACACTTTTATTGATATGTTCGCACGCACTGCGAGCCACACACCGGCCATGCCTGCCGTCTTGATGCGTGAGCTTGCATCTGGCGGTATCCACATGCCAGTTTCCGCCCGGGAACAGATGCAACGTCTGCTGTTTGCACTCAAAGTCATCCTGAAAAGTGGTTACGAACAAAACCTCTTCAAAAGGACAGACCCTTTAACCATTCAGTTCATGGTGATTGGAACCCTGTGCTTTTTTATCAGCAGTGAACCGATGCGACTGGCTATCCCCTCTCAGGCCAAGCTAGATCCAAACCTCGATGAAACCATTGCCGAACTGATTCGTATCATTGAATCGGCATTATTACTTTCCCCTTCTACATACAATCAAACTTAAAGAGGCTCTACCATGAGACACAACACTTATATCGGATTTTTTCTAATCTATTCATTACTGACAGGATTGTGGGTTTCCAACGTGCAAGCTGAAGACAAGCGCACGACAATCTGGTTGAGCGAGACGGAACGCAATACGGTACTTGAAGAAATGCGCCAATTTCTTGTTGCCAGTCAGGCTATTCTTCAAGGCACGCTAGATGAGGACATAGACAAGGTTGAAACCGCTGCGCGTGAAGTAGGCCTCAAACAACTCAGGGGCATGTCGGCTGAACTCAGCGCCAAGCTGCCGCAGGAATTCAAGGCATGGGGTCCGCAAGTCCATCAGGAATTTGAAGAAATCGCCAACGAAGCCGCAACATTAGGCGACGCTAATGAAATATTAAATCGTTTGGCAAAGTTGCAAACGCTGTGCATTCAATGCCACGCAACTTACCGATTGGAACGCGACTAAATCAGACCATGTGAGATAAACTGAAACACGACCCGTGCTAAGCTCTCTAATGGGCATCTCGAATAATGTTTTGACGATTTATAAGGAGTCGTTATGAAAAGATCTTTTATCCGTTGGGGGGCCGTACTGGGTATTGTACTCATTGGATCTGCAGCCTTTTACACCTATATCTATCAACCCAAATCTACATACCAGAGTGTGTCGCCACAGAGCGGGACATTTGATGTATGGATTCAAGGCATTGGCGAGCTGGATGCCCAGCTTATTTATGATCTGGGGTTTCCGGTAAGCGGTCGCATGACCGAACTCCATGCAGACCACGGAGACAGGGTCAAAGCCGGCGCGCTCTTGGCGCAACTGGATGCATCCGAACTGATGGCCACGCTTGAAGAGACACAGGCCTTTCTAGAAAAAACCCAACTAGAAATACAAGCGACCCAACAAGACATACAGCTCAATCAGGAACGTTACAATCTGTCCAAATTGCTGTATGACCGAAACAAAATAATGCTGCAAAAACAAGCCATTTCACAAGCCCAATTTGACGAATCTGAATCCAATAAATTACAAGCGAATATTGCTTTGGAATCTTCAAAAACCCGTCTTAAATTGATTCGTGCCGAACTCAATCGCATCGAGAAAAGCCGTGATGTGATTCAGGCTAAACTCGATAATCTTAAGCTCTATGCCCCGGTTGACGGCATTATTATCGAACGTATGGCCGAAGTGGGTGAAAGTCCGATGCCGGGGCAGCCGGTTTTTAAAATGATTCAACCCGATTCCTTATGGGTTAAAGCGTATATCGATGAACGCGTCAGCGGGCAATTGGCCCCAAACCAGCCGGCTGAAATACGCTTGCGCTCTCAGCCCGAACATACCTTTAACGGCTACGTGAAACGTATTGATGCCCAAAGTGATCCCGTCACACTTGAGCGCGTCGTTTATCTAGGGTTTAATCCCCCCTTGCCTGAACCGTTTTTGTACGAACAAGCGCAAATAAAAATTCATACTCACACCTTAGAGCAAACGCTCAACCTGCCAAACGCCGCACTGAGCATCTACAAAACCCAACATGGACTTTGGTTAAATCAAGCGGGTCGTGCGCACTTTATGCCGATTGACGTCTTGGCCAGCAACCCCACGCACTTCGCTTTTCAGGCTGACCTGGATCTCAACACCCGGGTTATTGTGCCCCATAAGGACAAAAAGCCCTTATTCGAAGGGGCAAGGGCCTTACAATGATCAATTTAGCCAATAAAGACATACGCCACACCCTGAGCAAATTCATTGTCACGGCCATGGGCGTGGGCATGTTACTGGGAATTGTGTTAATTATGATTGGGGTTTATCGCGGCATGGTCGATGATGCCCGCATCCTTTTAAGCGATATTCAGGCGGATTTATGGGTGGTTCAACAACATACATTAGGGCCCTTTGCCGAGTCTTCACGCCTGCACCAAGATTTACAAGATACGCTTAAAAGTTTTGATGGCATCGCTCAAACCGCGGCCTTGACCTTTCAGAACATACAGTTATTCAACCGACAAAATCAAGCCATCCGGGTGTTGGCCGTAGGGGTTGATCCGCTTGGTGACTTTCAAATCATACCGCCTCATCGCCTTAAAGCCGGGCGTGTACTGCAAGCACAACACTTTGAAATGGTGGTGACCGACAAAACGGGCTTTCAATTAGGAGAGCGCCTATCTCTGGGTCGAGATACCTATACGGTGGTCGGCGTGACCGAAGGCACCGTTTCATCCGGTGGAGACCCATTGGTCTACATCAGTTTAAAAGACGCACAAAATGTGCAGTTTTCATACTCCAACCCCAGAATTCGCAATGATCGCGCGCGCGGCCAACCTACGCAAGCCACGCAACTGGTTAATACCGTGGTGGCCAAGGTCAGGCCGGGGTATCTGCCGGAAAAAGTCGGCGCTCACATGAATGAATGGAAACACCTCACCACCTACACACACGAGCAACAAACCACCATTTTAAGTAAAAATCTCATTGAACGTTCCTCTAAACAAATCGGGCTGTTCACCGCCATTTTAGTATTGGTCAGCGGCATCATTATTGGCCTGATCATCTACACCATGACGCTGGAAAAAATGAAGGAAATTTCCATTATGAAACTGATCGGCATTCCCAACCGCATGGTCGTGCAAATGATTATGCAGGAGACCTTAATGCTGGGCAGCATCGCCTTTGTTTTTGGCAATGTCTTTGCCCACTTAATCTATATTCAATTTCCCAAGCGCGTGGTGCTGTTGTGGCCCGATTCGATTGCGCTGTTTTTTGTCATTTTGTTTGCCTCCTTTCTCGCGTCATTGTTTGGCGTTTACAAAGTCATGAAAGCCGATCCAGCCGCCGCCATTGGAGGGTAATATGAAGCACAGTGGGATACGCGTTGAAAACCTAATGAAACAGTTTGGCGAGGGCGACAACGCCGTTAGCGTCATCAAAGGAGCCAGCTTTGAAGTTGAAAAAGGAGAGCTGGCCGCCTTAATTGCACCCAGTGGTGCCGGGAAAAGCACCCTGTTAATGATGATTGGCTGCGTTCTGGAGCCCAGCTCAGGTAAAATCTGGCTAGGCGATACCCTGGTCTACGACAATAACTGGAGCAAAGCAGACACACGCGCTTTACGCAGAGAAAAAATTGGATTTATTTTTCAGGCACACTATCTCATCCCTTTTCTCAACGTACTTGAAAATGTCAGCCTTTTACCCCTCACCAATAAGCAGAGTGAAGAGCAAGCCACTCAAATCAGTTCGGAATTTTTGACCTATCTTGGACTGGAAGAGAAATTACATGCCATGCCCAGCGATTTATCGGGCGGACAGAATCAACGCGTCGCGATTGCGCGTGCCTTAGCGACCCATCCAGAAATTATACTAGCCGATGAGCCGACTGCGGCACTGGATATTGAACGCGCACACAGCGTGGTCAAATTGCTTAGGGATATTGCCAAAAGTCAAAAAGTCGCGATTATCATGGTCACTCACGACGAGCGACTGCTCACCTATTGCGACAAAATCCTTAAAATTGTGGCGGGTAAAATCGAGACCATTGACAATCGTGATTTTGAAGAAGGACAAAACAATCCTGTAATTTAAATGGCTATTTGCAAACTGAGGTTGGAATTTAGCAAAACTGCCCGAAAACCCTCGCCTAATGCGGGTGGGGATGAAAGGGCTAATCAGGCGTAGCCTGATTTTCCACATATTTACGCAAAGTTTCAATCGTTGCGCCACCTGCTGAACTCGCAAAGTACGATCTTGACCATAATGCAGATGATTGGCTTTGGCGAGATAGGTGTGGGTTAAAATGCCGTACCATTCGAGAAGAAACCGATTTAAGATTGTTTACCAGCACGCTAATGGCTAGTTTTGGTGGGTAAGAAACTAACAAGTGAACGTGGTCAGATTCACCGTTAAACTCCATTAATTCACACTCTAGTTTTTCACAAGATGACTTAAAAGCATTTTCAAGTTGCGGATACATATAACTCTCTAGCAACTTTCTCCTATATTTTGTTGTAAAAACCAAATGCACGACTAAATGTGACACGCTGTGATGTTTTCTAAGATAATTATCGCTAGACCGGCCAGGGTAATTGTCGCTTAATAATTTTCCTGTACACTCACTTGACAATGCCTCTTTAATAGCTTATAGATGAAGAATATTAAGCAGGAACACTGAATAATGCAATATCAGTTTAAAATTAAAGGTTTTACAGAAACGGGAAATCCAGGAGTTACTTTCTCTTGCGAGCATTGCGGTAGAGTTGATTTGGGTACTTTGACTAGCTATATGTATTCTGCAAACCTTAAAATATCTCCGAGAGAGAATATACAAGGGGCTTGCAATGAATTTATAGAGAGGATAAACAGCAGTGATTTTGATATTTTCCCTAAGAAAAAAACAGCAAAAAAACTAAAAGATGCAGTATGTAATTGCAATCATGATGTTATAGATATTGAATATGTTCGAGCGGTCAGAAGAGCTCAAGGTATTCTTAAGGTGGGCCTTGAGCAGATGAGTGAACGATAGAATTAAGCGTATGTTAAAAGCAACGAAAGTCAGAATTTACCCAACCAAAGAACAGATTGAGTTTTTAAATGCTCAGTTTGGGGCGGTACGTTTTGCTTTTAATCGAGGTTTGGCGATTCAGTCACATTTCTATAAGGTCAAAGGTGTTAGCTTAAAACCACTAAAGGACATTAAGCCGTTATTGTCAAAAGCGAAAAAATCACGTAAATATCAATGGCTCAAGCAGTACGACTCGATTGCATTGCAGCAAGGAGTTATTCAACTTGATAAAGCGTTTCAAAACTTCTTTAATCCAAAATTAAAGTCTCGTTATCCAAGGTTCAAATCCAAGTATGGCAAGCAATCTAGCTACCACTGCACCAATGTTTCAGTCGGTGATGATTGGATTAAGATTCCTAAATGCCAACCGATTCCAGCAAAAATCCATCGTGATATCCAAGGCCAAGTCAAAAGCATTACGTTATCAAAAACAACCAATGGCAAATATTACGCTTCAATCTTGATAGAAGAAGGTGTTGCTCTACCCGCACCCGTCCAAACAATCAAAACAGCCGTTGGGCTGGACTTGGGTTTAACGGACTTCTTCACTGCTTCAAATGGTCACGTTGAGGTAAATCCTCGCCATTTGAGAAGTGCAGAACGAAACTTAAAGCGTAAACAGCGCCAGTTGTCACGCAAGAAAAAGGGGTCAGCCAATCGTGCAAAAGCACGAAGAGTACTGGCAAATGCTCACGAAAAACTCAGAAATATTCGCAACGATTTTCAGCATAAACTCTCTCGCACACTGGTTGACGAAAACCAAGCGGTCATTGTCGAGACGTTGAAATCCTCGAATATGATGAAAAATAAACATCTTGCTAAAGCAATCGGTGATGCCGCATGGAATAGTTTTATTTCCAAACTGGAATATAAGGCAAAAGCCAAAGGTCATTATCTGCACAAGCTTTCGCAGTGGTTTGCAGGCTCTAAAACCTGCTCATGCTGTGGTCATAAGATGGATGAAATGCCACTAAATATCCGTGAATGGTTATGTCCGAGTTGTTCAACTCGCCATCATCGTGATGTCAATGCGGCAATCAACCATTTAAAGCAAGGCATGATTGAACTTAAAGCGGCTGGACTGTCGTTTTCGCTTGCGGAGTCTGTGTAATTCAATCATTAATTTGATTGTTATGGACGTTGAAACAAGAAGCCTCGCCCATAGCCTTTAGGCGACGGGCGGGGAGTGGTCACCGTTTTGACGAATCTTAATGCTGCCCCGTTTTGTGCAAAAGTTGGTAGAAGCACTTGTTTAACAGATTAAACATTTATACAATGTATAAACAAAGATGTACGCCGACATTATAGGGGCCGTTGTTATGAGTATTGCAATAGACACTAAAATACAAAAATGGGGTAATGGGCTTGGACTTAGGGTTTCAGGCTTAATGAGAGATATTCCTCATTTTGAGGAAAATACACCAGTTACCGTAGAAATTTCAGAGGATGGGTTTACCGTTAAAAAAGCACAGCAAAGCATTAATCCACTGCCTTTTACCGAAGAGCAATTGCTTGTTGGTCTGAATCCTAATACAGCACACAGCGACTTAGTACCCGTTACTTTGGAAAGCGAGTGGACTGAATGAGTGACCACTACATTCCTGATAGAGAAGATATTATTTGGCTGGATTTTGAGCCAACTAAAGGCAAAGAGATAGGCAAATATCGACCTGCATTTGTACTGTCTAGCAAAGCTTATAATCAACAAACTGGATTGCTAATTTGTTGCCCTATCAGTACAAGCATTCGAGGTGGATTAACCGAGGTTCCACTCAAAAACTTAGGCAAACCATCAGTGGTTGCTTCAAGTCTGGTGCAAACACTGTCTTGGAAAGAACGCAAGGCGAAGTTCATCACCCAATCTGAGAGCGGCGTTTTAAACGCTGTGTTACAAAGACTGCTTCCGCTTATCGGTGCCTTAGAAATCGTTTAAAAAAGGGGCAGACCTTCATTCAGGATGATGCCCTGAACGTTGTCGAAAATAGCAATACGCCTGCAGACACCTTAATCGACTTTGCAAACAATCCAGAAAAACAAATTTCGCAAGGAAAGAAAGCGCAGCAAGCCTTTGAGAAAAACAGCGGCGTGCTCCCAAAGTTAATGCATGAAATCCAATCAATTCTGGATTAAACCAGCTAATTCTAATAATGATAGCGGCAAGAGATAATGGTTATTTGACTGCTATCTATCGCATAGACCAACCGATTAGTTTCATCAATACGCCTTGACCAAAGCCCAGAAAGGTTTTCTTTGAGCGGTTCAGGCTTGCCTATTCCCTCAGATGGAGAACGCATAATGTCTCGAATGAGTTTATTTATCCGCTTCAAAGTCTTTTTATCTTGTGTTTGCCAATACTCATAATCAATCCAAGCTTTCTCAGTCCAAGCCAGTAGCTCAATCATCAATGAGCCCTTTTTGAATCATTTTTCCTGAACGGTACTGTTCAATCGATTCCTTCAGGTGGGCAGCATTAGCTGGGGATTTCAGTAAGTGTACCGTCTCCATCAAACTATCAAAGTAATCTTGGGACATGACAACGGCGTTTTCGGCATCTCTGCGCGTGATAATGGTGAAATCGGCATTTTCAACAACGGAATCTAAAACGGTTTTTAAACTGTTCCTAGCATCGGTATAGCTTACGACTTGCATTAGGGTACCCCTAATATTGAATTAAAATGCCATTATCCTACATGTACAGCAGATTGTACATAAAGTTTAATGGATAAAACATTTTGGGTTTAAGCGCTCCCTTTAGCATCGAATATTTACAACCCGAAAACGATATAATTGGTGAACAACAATGTCTTATTCGACAGGCATTAAAAAAGCCCCATTCAAGGGGCTTATAGAAACTCGGTCAATCGAGCCGGTTAGTGGTAGGCTTTATGAGAAAGGTACAAAGCCAGAGCCACCAGCATGATTGCCAAGGAGTAATACAACAACTCCAGCGGCTCGGTCGGCTTGAGGAAAATGGCCTGTTCGAAAAACATTACGATCAGAATCAGCACAATCACTTTGGCCAAACGGTCTTTCAAGTCATCCAGCGAGTTGATAAACAAAATATTGCTGGCTCCGTGTTTGGTGCCGGCAATGTCGATTTTGGAAATAAAGAGTTCGTACAGACCCAAAGAGAAAATCAACAGGATTGCGCCCAACAAGAAGCCGTCGACCGACCCGACCACATGCGCGACCGTTTGCGCTTTTAGCATAGCGCGTCCAGCGTCGTCCAACTCGTGGTAATGGGTCAGATGCGAAATCGTATAGAAGATGTCCACCGAAGTCAGGTAAAAGACCCCAAAGGCGGTGATCAAGCTGGCGATGACGGCGACCAACACCACAAAACGGCTATTCCACAAAGCCGCTTCAAAATAGACTTCCGCCTTACTCGGCTTGTGCTCTTCGGTTGAACAAGGTTCCACAGGTTTGTTTTCCATGCTTAAACTCCTAAAGTATTATGGTTTCTGGGTTCTATTTTTTAGAACCCAGCGACTCAATGGTCAAATTATGATTGGTATAGATACACAAGTCCGCCGCAATATGCAGGGACTTCTCCACCACATCCAGAGCGGACAGTTCAGTATTTTCCATCAACGCCTGGGCGGCCGAGTGTGCGTAACTGCCACCCGAGCCGATGGCGATAAAATCGTCCTGCGGTTCAATGACATCCCCGGTACCGGAGATCAACAACATGTTCTCTTCATCCGCCACCAGCATCATCGCTTCAAGTTTGCGCAATGCGCGGTCGGTGCGCCAATCCTTGGCCATCTCCACAGCAGCACGCATCAGCTGACCATTATGTGTCTGCAAACGTCCTTCAAAACGTTCAAACAGGGTAAAGGCATCCGCGGTCGCTCCGGCGAAACCCGCCAAAACCTGTCCGTTATAGAGACGGCGAACCTTACGCGCATTGCCTTTCATGACGACATGACCCAGGGTAACCTGTCCATCACCACCAATCACCATTTCGCCATGGCGTTTTGCACATAAAATCGTTGTTCCTCTAAATGACATAGTCCAATCCTTTTGTCTTGCGTAATGCACGCTATTCTAAATGAAAACCTGACAAGAGATAAAACATTTACCCAAGTGCCATCACAGAAAATAGACAGGCCTGCTGGTTTAAAACCTGATAGGAAGCAACGCCGTGACGGATTTACTTCTTCAGCAATCAGTTCATAGCCATACAAAGCTGTGAGCCGTTCAAGGTGTATTCAACATCGCCTTGAGAGCGATCGCCTTCGTCCAACTGTCTTTCAATCGATTCGGCGAGGTCGACCTCGATCTGGGTAATGCAGACTTGATTTTGACCGGCAATCAATCCGTAGTTAGCGCCACTGCTGCCACCCCATGTGGCTTTGAATGCCGAACCGATTGCCGGTTTCGGCGACAGCATTTTGGCAAAACCGGCCTGATGCAAATCGTAAAACAGACCTTCACTGGCCGCTGAATCCGTAGACAGAACGGTTTTAAACCGTCCAGGATGATTTAGGTCTTCGCCAGGCAAACGGTGATAGCGGTCACGATAGAGCATCGACATCACCCAAAATTCCTTAAGCGCCTTGATATCGGCTTTGATGCGGCCGTTGTCAATCATCGAACGTACCTTGATAACCGACCCCAACAACAGCGACACAATCACCAAAACCATCGCCAACTCCACCAGAGTGAATCCAGACTGAGTCTTGCGCATAACCTACCCTCTCTTTGGATAAACCTAATACGCAATTTAACATATTTAAAAATCCAATAAAAGACCGATCAAACCTAAAAAATTAACTAAGACAATGAATTTTAAAGACTAAATTTAAGCTAAAAATCTTATTTGAGAGCTTTGCACGAGTGGGGCGCGAAAGAAAAATGAGGAAAAAATTGGTTGATTGAGGCGAAAAACGCAGTCAATAGCCAGCTATTGGCAAGTTTTTCAACGCAGAGTAGACGAATTTTAGCCATTTTTAGCTGTGGATTCACCTCGTGCAAAGCTCTCTATTTGCCTTTTTTGGCTCGGGGATGCGCCTGGTCGTAAACCTGGGCGAGGTGCTGTAGGTCAAGTTTGGTGTAGATTTGTGTAGTCGAAAGGTTGGCGTGACCAAGCATCTCCTGTACAGCGCGCAAGTCGCCACTGGATTCCAACACATGGGTGGCGCAGGCATGACGCAAACGATGCGGCGACATTTTGGTGGGCAGACCGGCTTGAAGTGTGCGTTGATCGAGGCGTTTTTGCACACTGCGCACACTTAAACGCTCACCCTGACGGTTTACGAATACCGACCGCTCGTCGGCTTGGGCGTAATCTTTGCGGATATCCAACCAATGATGAATCGCCTCCTGAGCCTTGGAACCCACCGGAGCCAATCGCGCCTTCTGGCCTTTCCCCATTACCCTCACCCAGCCAGAATCGAGCTGATCCAGGCCGGGCGTCAAATCCAGGTCAGTGCATTCGGAAACACGCAGGCCTGCCGAATAGAGCAGTTCAAAAATTGCCTGATCGCGCACATCTTGCCAACTATTCAATGGCTGTTCCAATAGTTTACGGGTCCAATCCACATCAAGACTTTTAGGTAAAGGCTGGGGTTGTTTGGGGGCTCTGATTCCCTTTGCCGGATTTTTTGTGACCTTGTCCTCCAACAGCAAAAAATCATAAAACGAGCGGATGGCGGAAAGTTGGCGGGCCAAAGTACGCGCGCTGATGCCTTGCTGCACCCGGTCGCCCAAAAACGAACGTATGGCGTCTGAAGGAATCGTCGACCAACCGTTGAACTGACTTAACCGCTCGGCTTGTTCTCCTGTGCGTTTGACCTCGGTTTCTCCGGTCAGATAAAACGCCAAAAACATCTCCACATCACGCCGGTAGTTTGAAATCGTGTGCGCAGATCGGTTTTGCACCGACAAACTGTGTAAAAACTGTTTCAACGCCTGCATTTGGAGCCCCGTGTCTTTTCAATCATTGAAAAGGTGACATAGGCGTGCCGTGACCATCTCTGCCATGATTTTCAAGAAATAGGTGCCCAGGTTCGGATGAAAGCGATCGGTGGTGCTGCCCAATGCAAGCACACCCCAGACCCGCTTTTCACCCAGTGGCAGCAAACATACCGATTGCATCGGTTCATGACTGTGAAACAAACCTTTTTGCCATTCGTCCTCAAGTAATCCGCAAGCAGGCTCTTGGGGCTGCAAAGTCGCTTTAAGCGTTTCCACCCAGGTCTGACTGATACCCAGTTGAGTGATGCCATGCAAACTTTGACTTGGCACCTCCCAGGAAACCAAGGCGACCTCCTCGACGTCAAAGCGCTGGTTCATCTCTTGGATGATGCAGTTCACCGCCGCCTGCTCAGTCCGGCACGCCATCAAGCTTTTGGTGAACTCCTTAACCTTATGAAACAGCTGGCCGTTTTCACCGGCGATATTAATCAAAGTATCGACTTCCACCTGCAGTTCATCACGCTGTTTGCGCAATTGGTAAATCTGGCGCTCCAACAGGGAAACCGCCTTGCCGGTCTCGGGATGCGGAATGCTCAACTCATCCAAAAGATTGGGAAACACATGGAAGAATTCACGGTTACGGTTCAGGAAATTGGCGACATCCTCTTCATGGATATCATTGAGCAAACTAGACATCGGTCGTTTCCCCCTCAAACACGGTGATGGCGGGCCCGGTCATCCATACGGGCTCGGATCGGTCTCCACTCCACGATACAATCAAGTCACCTCCGGGCAAGGAGACCGTCACTTCATCCGCCACCTCGTTCCAGTTGCGGTAGACGACCATGGCCGCACAGGCTCCGGTACCGCACGCCAGGGTTTCGGCGGCTCCGCGTTCATAAACTCGCAATTTGATATGGGTGTCGTCCACCCGTTCGGCAAAACCGACATTAACACGTTCGGGAAACAGCGCGTGGGATTCCAGCGCGGGGCCATACTGGTTGACCGGAGCCTGACGGATATCGGTTACGCGCAACACTGCATGCGGATTGCCCATAGAGACCGCGCCCACTTCAAAGGATTCGCCATCCACCTTGAGCTCGTAAGTCTCCTGCTCACTCGGGACAGACAAAGGCAAACTATGTGGCAGAAAATTTGGCGGCCCCATATTGACACGAATCCAGCCATTGTCTTCGACATAAAGCACAATGATTCCCGACGCGGTCTCCACCGTGATTTCGGTCTTGTCGGTCAAGCCTTTGTCATAGACAAACTTGGCGAAACAGCGGGCACCATTACCGCACTGTTGAACCTCTGAGCCGTCGGCATTGAAAATCCGATAACGGAAATCGACACCCGGAGTCTGGGTCGACTCCACCAGTAACAGCTGATCAAAACCGATGCCGAAATTCCGATTCGACCAGAGTCGCACTTGCTCAGAACCCAATTCAACCGACTGGTTAATGGCGTCAATCACCATAAAGTCGTTCCCCAAACCGTGCATTTTTGTGAATTTCACACCCATTCCGTGTCTTCGTCCTTAATCTACGTCACTATGCTAAAGTGATTAAAACTCAAATCTATCACGCGCACAGGGAATACGCAAACCCTTGGAATTTCCTTTATAATGTTTCCCATTATTCGATTAAGGACAGATTTGACAGATGATGACCCCAAAAGAGATTGTTCACAGTTTAGACACTCACATTGTTGGACAGAGTGAAGCCAAGCGCGCCGTCGCCATTGCTTTACGCAACCGCTGGCGTCGATCGCAGCTTTCTGAAGAACTGCGTCAGGAAGTCACCCCCAAAAATATTCTGATGATTGGTCCGACCGGGGTCGGAAAAACCGAGATTGCACGTCGTCTCGCAAAATTGGCCAACGCGCCTTTTCTCAAGATTGAAGCCACCAAGTTCACCGAGGTGGGCTATGTGGGACGTGATGTGGATTCGATCATTCGCGATTTGATGGAAAACGCCATCAAGATGACACGCGAACAGGCCATGCAAAAAGTTCAGCGTCAAGCCGAGGACGCCGCCGAAGAACGCATTCTCGACATTCTGTTACCGCCCGCCCGCGGACGTGAGGAGGAGAGTTATGACAATATGGCGGAAACCCGTCAGAAGTTCCGCAAACGCCTGCGTGAAGGTTCGCTGGACGACAAGGAAATCGAAGTCAATGTCAGCGCAGTCCAACCTCAAGTGGAAATCATGGGAGCGCCCGGTTTGGAAGACATGACTCAACAACTGCAAAGCATGTTCGAAGGCATGAACCAGGGTAAAAAAGAGAAGCGTAAGATGCCGATCAAAAACGCCCTGAAAGCCCTGACAGACGAAGAAGCGCAACGCCTGGTGAATGAGGAGGACATCAAAACCCAAGCGGTCAACGCTGTGGAACAGGACGGCATTGTGTTTATCGATGAAATCGACAAGGTCGCTAAACGCCAGGAAGCCAGTGGCGGTGACGTTTCCCGCGAAGGGGTTCAGCGCGATTTGTTGCCGTTGATTGAAGGTTCTACCGTGTCCACCAAATACGGCATGATCAAAACCGATCACATTCTGTTTATCGCCTCCGGGGCTTTCCACCTCTCCAAACCGTCTGACCTGATTCCTGAACTGCAAGGGCGTCTACCGATTCGTGTGGAGCTGCAATCGCTAAAGGTCGAAGATTTCGTGCGCATCCTCACCGAACCCAAAGCGGCCTTGACCACCCAGGCGATTGCCCTGATGAAAACCGAAGGGGTCGATTTGAGTTTCACCAATGGCGGCATTCAGCGATTGGCCGAGATCGCCTTTCAGGTCAACGAAACCACCGAAAACATCGGCGCACGTCGCCTGCACACGGTACTGGAACGTCTACTGGAAGAAATCTCTTTTGATGCGCCGGAAAAACCCGGCAGCAAAATCGAGATTACCCCGGAGTTCGTTGAGGAACGCCTTGGCGAACTGGCTCAGGATCAGGATTTGTCGCAGTACATTCTGTAATGTCATCTATACCTCCATAGGATAAAACATGCCGCACCCGACCGACATCAAATTACATCAAGTTTCCAGAAAGCTTGAAGTGACATTCGACAATGGCGAGACCTTTGAATTGCCCTGTGAATATCTGCGGGTATACTCGCAGTCGGCCGAGGTAACCGGGCACGCGCCCGGACAGGAAGTCTTGCAAGTGGATAAGCAGAACGTCAACATCGAAAACATCACACCGGTGGGCAACTATGCGGTCAAACTGCATTTCGACGACGGTCACGACACCGGCCTCTACACTTGGGAGCGTCTCTACGACCTGGGCAAACACCAAACGGATTACTGGACAGACTATTTGCGCAGACTGATGCGCGCCGGTCACGACCACGAAGATTTACAGCGCCTCAAAGCGCAGAACCGATAACCTGATAACCCCTCTCTCATTTCCACATAGGCAGCCATTATGAGTCAGCACAAAAAAACCATCGATTTTGGATTCAGCGAAGTTCCTCTTGAGGAGAAGGTCAAAAAAGTCAAAGGCGTGTTCGACTCGGTAGCCGATAATTACGATGTGATGAACGACGTCATGTCACTCGGTATTCACCGACTGTGGAAACGCCACACCATCGAACTCAGCGGCATCCGCCCAGGCAATGCGGTACTGGATCTGGCGGGCGGCACCGGCGACTTGACCAAAGAATTTGCCAAACGGGTCGGCAAAACCGGTCGGGTGGTGCTCGCAGACATCAACGAGAGCATGGTGCGCGTCGGGCGCGACCGCCTCATCAACCAAGGCATCGCTGGAAATGTCGATTACACTATTACCAACGCCGAAGCCTTGGGCTTTCCGGACAATACCTTCGACTTGGCGACCATCGCTTTCGGTTTGCGCAACGTCACCAACAAAGACAAGGCGCTGGAGGAGCTCTATCGGGTCTTGAAGCCGGGCGGACAGCTGATGGTGCTGGAATTCTCCAAGGTCACCCAGCCCTTGCTGGCCAAAGCCTATGACTTCTACTCGTTCAACATCCTGCCGAAAATGGGCAAACTGATCGCCGATGACGAGGCCAGTTACCAGTACCTGGCGGAATCGATCCGCATGCACCCGGATCAGGAGACCTTAAAGCAGATGATGTTGGACGCCGGTTTCGATAAAGCCGACTATCTGAACATGAGTGAAGGCATTGTCGCCTTGCATCGCGGGTGGAAATACTGATGATCTTAAGCCAAGTCTTTGAATTCGCGCTCAATCAAGCGGTGCGTCTGGACGAACAGCAAGGGCAGGTCTTCCAGCCTTTAAACGACAAGGTCATCGCCCTGCAGCTGAATGACTTGAACACCACCTTGTATATATTGTTCACCGACTATGGCATCAGCGTACAAAACACCTTGCAAGGCGAAGCCGACGCGAAAATCGAAACCACCTTGACCGATCTACTGGCGTTTGCGCAGACAGGCCTGCTCAAACACGCGACCTATCAAACGGACGAAGCCTTGGCGGAAACGTTTGTGAACGCCTTGGGTTCTGTGGAAATCGACTGGGAAGAACATCTTTCGCATTACACCGGCGACCTCATCGCCTTCAAAATCGGCCACGCGGCGCGCTCTATGATGCAGAGCAAAACCGCCGTCAAGCAGCAGATCGGCGATACTTTGAAAGAGTACCTGCAATTTGAACTCAATGCCCTGCCCACCCACTCGCAGGTTCAACGCTTCGGCAAGCAGGTGCTTCAAACCCAAAAAGACGTGGAGGCACTGGAAAATCGCATCGATGCCTTAAGCCAACAACTCTCACAGCAGCCCGCCTCACCTTCAAAATAGAAGCCAACCTCAATGAAATTACTGAAACAACTTTTTCGAATGATCAAAATCAACCGCGTGCTCAGTCACTATCAGATTGACCGCATGGTGCTCGCCAACACGAAATACGCCTGGCTGATTTTACTGAACCAACTGCTGCCGTGGAACTGGAGCCGCAAGTCTTCGGCCAGTCGTGGCGAACGCATCCGTTTCGCGCTAGAGGAATTGGGGCCAATTTTCATTAAACTCGGGCAGGCCTTGTCCACTCGTAAGGATCTGTTGCCGCAGGATATTTCCGTGGAGTTGACCAAACTGCAAGACGACTGTCCACCGTTTGACGAAGCACACTCTAAACAGATTATCGAGCTGGCGCTCAAACAGCCGGTGGAAGAGGCGTTTGCCAGTTTCGATCCGGTACCGATGGCTTCCGCGTCCATCGCTCAGGTGCATGCCGCCACCCTGCATAACGGTACCGATGTGGTGGTCAAGGTGGTGCGCCCCAATATCAAGCCGGTCATCGAACAGGATGTGGGCATCATGTTCAGCCTGGCAGGCCTGCTGGAAAAAGCGGTAAAAGAAGCGCGCCGTCTGCATCCTGTGGAAGTGGTGTCGGAATTCGAGAAAACCATCTTGGACGAACTCGACATGATGCGCGAGGCCGCCAATGCCACTCAGCTACGCCGTAATTTCGAGGATTCCGACCTGCTTTATGTGCCGGAAATCTACTGGTCGCACACCAACGACAATGTCATGACCATGGAACGCATCTACGGCACACGCATCAGTGAAACCGAAAAACTGATTGAACAGGGCATCGACCTGACTGACCTGTCCGCCAAAGGCGTGACCATTTTCTTTACCCAGGTGTTCAAACACAACTTCTTTCACGCCGACATGCACCCGGGCAACATCTTCGTGCTGCCGGACGGCCGCTATGCGGCGATCGATTTCGGCATCATGGGCACCCTGACTCCGGAAGACCAGCGCTACCTGGCGGAAAACTTCCTGGCGTTTTTCAACCGCGACTACCTCAAGGTATCGGAACTGCACATCGAATCGGAATGGGTGCCCTCCGATACCCGCGTCAATGAACTGGAATCGGCCATCCGTGCGGTGTGCGAACCGATTTGGGATCGCCCGCTCAAAGAGATCTCATTCGGGCTCTTTCTGATGCGACTTTTCCAGACTGCGCGTCGTTTCGGCATGGAAGTGCAGCCACAATTGGTGTTGTTGCAGAAAACCTTACTAAACATTGAAGGTTTGGGGCGTCAGCTGGATGACGAACTGGATTTGTGGGATACTGCTAAACCGTTCCTGGAAGAGTGGATGCAGGAACGGGTCGGCCCGCAGAGCCTGATTAAGAACATCAAGGCCAACCTGCCATTTTGGATTGAACAGGCCCCGCAGATGCCGGGATTGTTGCACAGCACACTCAATAAGCTGGCGCATAACGACCTCAATGTGCAATCTCAACAGATGATTTCACTGCAGACTGAAATCCGCACCCAAAACCGTCAGCAGCGTCAGCGTGCCATCGGTTTGGGCCTGATACTGCTGGGGTTGTTTTTACCGGTTGAGATTTTGTATGACAGCTGGATGCAGTTAGGGCTGTTGGCTCTCGGTAGTTATTTTATTATCCGAAAATAATGACTCTGAGAGACTCGAACAAGGTGTCCACACATCCAAAACTCAAGCTATGACGCTATATATCTATTAGGCTAAGGAGAGGCCATGAAAAGATTGTTCACAGCAATATCAGCAGGCCTGTTCACAACCCTGCTGGTTTCATGCGCAAGCAGCCCCTATCCGCTCGACATGAATGAAGAGCAATGGCAAAAGCTCTCCCCGCAAGAACGCCAAGTGCTCTTGGTTAAACACCAGGAGTTCCGCGAGACCCAGCGACTCGAGCAGATCAAAGCCAACGCCAAACAGCAAGAGCTTGAGATGGCCCTAAAGCTTAAGCAAGAAGAACGCTTGAACAAACTTTACAGCGATCCGGTTGGCGGCAACGTCATCATGGTCAATTTGTTGGGCGGCGAATATCGGAGTCATAAAAAAAGCTACTCGATTCAACCCTTTTCGACCCTGCTTGCGCGAGGCGAAACCAAACAGATCGAACTGGTGATGCGCGATGCCAAACGACGTTCCAATACAGAACGCGCCTATCTGAAATATAATGTCGAAGGCACCGGTCTTTATCTTTATATGACACGTCCCAGTGACTATAATCGTGATTACATCGCCGTATTACGAGATGGTCACTGGGCCTGCGGTTCCAGCAGCCGCAAAAGCTTTGCCTTTTCAAGTTATGAAGCCTTAAACAACCTGAAGATTTTTGTTCAAGAACAAAACTCAAACTGCCACAGTCGTCGTTACCGATAGATTTAACAGACTGTGGACAACTGGAGAACCCAATGAAATCGATTTTTACCTTACTGTTTTCTATCAGCCTGCTCATGCCTTTACCGAGCCAAGCGGGTGAGATTCTGCCGCTGGCCGTTGACCTGCAAAAGACCGGAAAGGTTGCAGAAAAGCATCGAGTTCCGGTGGTGATTTTCGTCACCGCCACCTGGTGCAATTACTGTAAGAAACTCGAAGAGAACATTCTGACGCCTTTATTGGAAACCACCCCGATTGAGGAATACGCCCAATTTCAGCAGATGCTGTTGGACAAGTCTCACTGGATGATGAAGGACTTTGCCGGCAACGACATCGAAATGAAAACCTACGGCCCGCAACTGGGCGTTAAGGTCGCCCCCACCACGCTGTTTTTCAACAGCCGGGGCGAACAGATCGCTGAACCGATTATCGGCCTGACGCTGGAAGAACACTATCCGGCCAATCTGGAAAAACGCATCAACCAGGCGTTGGAAAAACTGGGCAATCCGAAACGTTTGGACATCTACAAGCTGGTGGAAGAAAGCGACGGCCTCTAGCCCGAATATTTCATGAATTTGGGCTAGAACCCCCTGATTGAATCAGAGTTGCCCTAGCACCGATAAACAAACCGATAATAATCTGAGCAGGCCTGCTTAGATTCAATTCACATCAACGCAAACGGTAACGTGGCTCCGATAATACCGGTGCCGCCACCTGAACGTCTTTGTCGCGATCCAACTCTTCAAGCATGCGGTCGTAAGATGTTACCCCCGTCACATCAAAAATCGCCGAACTGCCTCTGGGCAAATGGGTCAATAACTTAAACCCATAGCGTCCGGCCATCTTGTCGATGTCGTCTTTATTGTAGGTTTTGATGAGAAAGCTCGGGGTGACAACCGCATTGCGCCCGGTGGAGGTATTGAACAGCACCGGAGCAAATTCGATGGCTTTGTTTTCATGCCACTTCACCAAAGGGGCACAGCTCTCTTTATCAAACCAGCTCTGTTGCGTCTGGTAAATGAACCAACCTCCGTTCTGCTCCAAAAACGAGAGTTCAAATGCCTGCGGCATAGCCGATTCTGCGGTAAAACTCGCGACACGCAATGCTTTGGTCTCATAAGCCGGTCCTGCCATTTTGGCCACCAATTGGCAAGGTCCGGTAAACGCCGCCGCTTGCTGTGACGTGATGAAAGAAATACCCAGTACCAGGCCTGCCCAAATTATTTTTTTCATTTTTACACTCATTTTATTCATTAGGGTTAGGGATCAATGGCCATAAAACTTCAAAGACCAGCCGGTCAATTTGCCTTCGCCGGCATGATTGATCTGGTTATCGGTCGATCCATCCAGATCGCGCACAATCAAAGTCCAGTTGCCCTGACTGGCTTCGCCATAGAAAGCGTGACTGATCAGATTCAACTCCACCATATCATAACCGGACTGGTAGGCATTGAAAGGAGTCAGCAAGACGCTTTCGGTGCCGGCTGGCGAGCGTAATACAATCTGGTAATCGCTCATATCGATTTTATTGTCCACCCCGTCATCAACGGCATCGTTCAAACCTTCGATGCTCACCACCAGTTCAACACTCTCTGTGATCAAATCCGCCGCCACATTCACCGTAGCAGAAAGGCCTGTCGAATTGGCATCGGGAATCGCATCCGGAATAGGCACATTGCCCGATACAGGCGCACTCACCTGCAAGCTATCCAATGTCGTGCCGTTGGTTTTCCAATCCAGCGCCATATCAATCGCGGCAATGGTATCGGGCGCGCCGAATCCATAGGCGTTACTAAAAGCATAACCGGCCTGATTGGCAACCCAGCCGGACTCCAATAGAACCGATTGGCCACCGATTGAAGCGCTATTATTCGCCAAATCCGGATCAAGCTGACGTGCGGTCGTGGCCAGAATATGCTTGACGTCGCGCCAGCTCAGATTGGGGTTGGCCTCCAATAACAAAGCGACAATGCCGCTCATCAACGGCGTGGAGGAGGAAGTGCCGTTGAAGGCCGAGAAATAATGGCAGCTCTCGTTTTCGGTTCCAATCGCACCGGTATTAAAATCCGAATTGAATGGCAAATAAGCGAAAATCCCGGCGCTGGATTGGTTCTGGCTGTAACCGTAGGTACAACCACTCATGTCGGTGGTGATTAAGGCCGGATCATTGACCCCATATTCCCCAGCCGGCCCCACCATCCATAAGGCGGACCCGGTATTGGAATAGCTTGCACGTTTGTCATCGGCGTTGAACCCGCCGATCACCATCAGATAGGGCGTGACGTTTTCATCTTCCATATTAACGTTGTAGCAGGTCACCCCATAATTAATGGCCTGTTGGCACTCGTCACTAAAAGCCGCGCCGCCTCGGTATTCATTACCGCCTGCTTTCAGGTAAAGTGCACCTTTGCCTTCTCTCAGGCTATCCGTCCCAGCCTCCAACCCTGCAAGAATTTCCGAGGTATAGTAATCATTTTCATTGGTTCCCTGGTAGGGGTTGCGCCCATAACTCATATTAAAGATATCGCTGTCGGCACTGGACAATTGTGGGTGATTGGTCAACGCATCGGCTTCACCCAATGCCGCCAATTCCATGCCCAGGTCAAAACCGGAATAGAGCAAGTTGTAACCCGCCAGTTCTGCGCTGGGTGCGGTTCCCCAAATGCCCAACTCATTGCCGCCTCTCGCCGCCGCCAAACCGGCGACCGCCACACCATGATATCCGTCGGGATTGCTGACACTGCTTGGCGGTGTGGGATCCAGTAGCGTCTTGCCATTGATGTCCGAGAAAAAATTATAAGAAGCATTGGGCAACACATTGGAAGCCAAGTCTTCATGTCCGATGTCCACCCCATTGTCAATAATGGCAAGCTGCACCCCATTACCAGTAAATCCTTGTGCGTAAGCATCAACTGAGTTTGTGCCGTCAAACACACGTATATCGGCATAAGTCCCTTCGCTATTCACTTGGCCACCCTCTTCACTGACCGTAAGTGCAGCCTGTCCGTAGTTGTACAGATACCACTGATGCAGCATAAAGGTATCTTGAATCAACTCTGACGGCAGTACGTTGATGCTGACTTTAGCGGAAGTCAAAGGACTATCGTTTGAATCCAGGATTCGGTAATAGAAAACATCTTGTCCAAAGAAAGAAGCATCGGGAACATAATCAAAGCTTCCATCAACTGCAAAAGACAAGTCACCATGAGCGGGTGGCGTTACCAGTTCCCAAGTAAAGGTCACGTCACCATTGGTTTCATCATTTGAGCTCACATCCCCGCTGAGGGCAACGCCTTGCTCGGTATTGAAAATATCATCTTGGGCAATCGCAGTCACCGGATTGCTGACCGGATCGCTTCCACCTCCGCCGCCGCAACTGCTGAGCAGGCCTGTCAGAAACAAGAAAACGACAAAACCGACTCTACTCTTCATCTTACCAGCGTCCTTTTTGATTGAACGTCGCCAAGGTTGGCGTCTTTTTGCGCATTACCAAGTCAACCCAAGGCGGCATATTGTTGGCCCCATCTGCCTTGATTGTGAAGTTATGCTGAAAACTCTTGGCATTCAACAGGCTCGAACCTTTAAGCTGCCATGCTTTATCACCGCCCTGGGCGGCCACCTGAACCTGTTTGTCTTTCAAGCTAGGGGTCAAACTCAAGTGCGGAATCTGTGCGCCCATCACGTCCAGTTGCGCCACCTTCACGTCTCCCGACAATTGAGTGGCCCAGCGTAACTGAGTGTCCCAGGCCAGGTTAATTTGCTGGAAACTCAACTGGCCTTTCAACTCACCCAGGTTTTGGATTCCCGCCGGCAAAAGCGCTTGCAAGTTGCGCAGATCCAATTCTCCATTCAAATCGGTCAACTCAACATTCTGTTGATTGAGCAAACCGGTCGACAGCTGCCAGTCAAGCCCGCCGGCTCCCTCAACGGGAACCATCTGCATGTCCGCATTAAGGTTCATCGCCAACAAGGCCCAAGGATTGAGTTGCCAACTAAAAGTGCCCAATGGGACATTCTGTTTCGCCTGATTCAGACCAAGCGACAACTGCCCGTTCCAGAGACTGCCTTGGACTTCACTGATAAACATTTTTTGTTCAAGTTGCTGCTTGGCTTGCGCAGGCAATTGCTGCAAAGCCCAGCTTGCCGGAAGATGATAGACAAAAGAGATCAACATAACGGCTACAAATGCCAGAGCTAGCCACAGCTTGGAAATAAAAAGAGGTTTCGCTGGCATCAGTTAACCACCTCAAAACTGACACTGACTTGAATAATCCCGGTCTTAACCGGACTCACCTGCAACTGACTGCTCACCAGCCCTTGTTTTTCCAATGAAGACAACCAGCGGAAAAAGCGCGGAGCTGGGACTTCGTTAAAACTGACTTTGATGGCCTTGGCGCTGGGAGTAATACTTTGCATGAACCCCAGCAGGTTTTCATCGCGCAGGGTTTTCTGAATGCTGCCCATCAACTGCGATTGCGAGGCAAACTGCAAAGTCTGCTGGCCGCTTTGTTGCATGGGATATTTCTTCACTTGTTCGCTGAGCCATTGCCAATCCGCAAGGCTTTTTTGTTCAAACTGTTTGGCTTGTGTATAGCCGGAATGAATCGGCGACCAGATCATCAAATAGAGCAAAACCCCGACCAGAAACACGCCCAGAGCCAGCAGCATCTGCTGTTCACGTTGCGCCAATTGCGACCAGGCCTGCTTAATTTGCATCCACATACAAGACTCCTTCCGCCTGGGTTTGCGAGACGTTTTTGACTTTGAGCTCACTGCTTTGAATGGCACTGACGGCCTGCGCCAAATTTTGTAAATCATTCACTTGAGGGGCCTGCATCTGAATTGACAATTGGCGGCTGGATGCGCGCCAATCGAGACGTAGAATCTGCACTTTGTCATATTGAGCAAACGCCGTTTCCAGTTTTTTTGCTAATTGCCCCGGCCCGATGCTGGCGGACAAGCCACCACTTTGCTGAAAGCCACTTTTGGCTTGAGCGCGGATGTTGATGATGCGCTTCACATCCGGAAAGCGCTCTTTAAAAAGTCTTTCGGTCTGTTTCTGATAGGCTAGCGCCTGTTCTCGGTGTTGCTGCGTTTGCATAAATGTTCCTAACAGATACACCACGACCAAGGCCAACAGAGCCACAGCCGGCCATTGCCAGAGCTTCCAATAGGCCGAACTTTGGGATTTGATTTGGAATTCACCGGTCAGCAGGTTCAAGGCTGCGCAAGGATTACGCGTAACCGACTGACTGAGTACGCAAGTGCCTGACAGCTGACTCGCATCAACGGGCAAGATCTTAACATCTCCCTGTTGCTGACTGCTCAACTGTTTCATTTGTTCGAACCATTGTGGGCTCGCCGCAAATCCAAGATATTCACCACTGCGAACCAAAATACGCTGCTCACTTTGCTGAAAAACAGACCAGGCCTGCTGGTTTTGGTTTTCGACGGCATGGCCATTATCCGGTGCCTGCTCCAAATCCGTCGCCTGTTGCGCAGGCGGAATGCGAAAACAGTCCGCCACCAAAAATGCCTGTACTAATCCAATCTGCTGCAATTGTTCATGCCACATGCGCATGCGTTCAAGCGTCACAATCGCCACCGACACCAGACCTTCGGCATTGCGGTTTAGCGGCACAAAATGCAAGGTTTCAACCGGTTCGGCAAGCGACTCTTCCAAAGCGAAAGGCAAAGCGCTTTGCCAATCCGCCCGGCGTTTGCCCGGTACAAAACGCTCAACCAGCGTGATTTGCTCGGACGGCACCCACACCACCGAAAGCGCTTTCAAAGCACGTTTAACCTGATCGCGCTCTTCGTTCCGGTCATGCGACTGGAGCCATAAAGCGGCCTCATCCCAGATACCCGGCTGAGTTTCGAACAGCAGTTTTCCGCTCAAGTCAAATTGGGCCTGCAAAACGTGAAGCGTCTGCGCTACCGCTTGTTTGGGTGACTCGCCTTGTGACTGCAAGCCATTTGTTTCAGGGTGTTTCTGCAACACTTAACCACCTTTGTACTAAGTTAACCTGGTTTTGATCCTGACGATAAAATATCGCCGACAAACCCTGTAGGGACTCACCATAATTGACTTGGCCGACCAATAAAAAATAATCACTGCTGACGCTCAGCAGCCATTCTGGCAAAGATTCGTTGAGTTCAGCCGACTCCATACCCGTCTGTTGCCCGACAAACACGCGAAAAGCTTCCACCGATTCCGCCGGGGTTTCCTTACGCTGCTTAATCCAGGCATCCACCAGGCTTTCATTCATCCAGTCTGCAAGCGCCATCAACACCTCTTTTTGTGCGGTGTTGACATTGACCGCCGTCACTCCAGGCAAAACCGTTGCCGAAGATTTAACCCGCTGCCAAACCTCGTATTCGATCTTCTGCAGGCCTTGCAGGTTCTTCAACTCTTCAAGCATCACCAGTGACTGGTTGGCGGCACGATAAGGCGGTTGCATCAGCAAGTAAGCATCGCTTTCTGCACCGCCTGGCAGACGTTCGTTATCGGCATCGACCCAGTCGGTCAAAACCTCCGCCAGCGGCACCTCAAAGCCAACCAGCAAAGCCCAACGATCGATAATGGCTTGCCAAAGCTCACGTTTAGCCTGGTCGCTATCTTGAACATTATTGAGATTCAGACGCCCCTGCAAATCGTATAACTGTCCGGAAATCTCTCCCCCTTCAAAAGGCACACTGAGCATCGGCTGAGCCCACATCTCTTGTAGATGGTCGATCTGATTGTTTTTGGCGTCCAGCTGCAGTCCCTGCTTGACCCAACCTTCCAAGCCCCACGCAACGGCTAAAGATTGAGCCTGATGAAGCATGTTGGCGCTGCGGTTCAGGGTAAGATGTTGCTGGTAAATCAATTGCCCGGACAAAATCGCCACCAAAGCCACAATCAACATCACCGTCAGCAACGCAAAGCCATCCTGTGTTGATGGTGCTTTAACCTCTAAACAATCATAGCCGGGCTCTCTGAGCCTATCTCGTTTCACTGCACCGGAACCCCTTCTATTTCTCCAGCATCCCCGGTCTCGGTCATCGCAGCCTGAGGCACAGTTTCCATTTCAGCTCCCATAAACAGTCGCGTCATCTCACCCATGCCTTCAATCTCCAGGCGAACTTTCGTCAGCCTTGGCAAATCGGTCAAGGTTTGTTGTTCGTTAGGCCAACTGGTCACATATTCATTACGTGCATTTAGCAACTGAATTTCAAAAGCCTGAACACCTTCGAGAACAGGCAAACGTGTCGGCTGGGTATCCGGTGCCCGATCCAGTACCGGCCACACCAGACGATAGAGAATGCCATCGTCCAACTGGTAGGCCACGCGCAGCAATCCTCCCATACCGTAAGGCGTTGGAAATTCAGCAATACGAGTAAACTCCAAGCCCAGATCGTCGCGATACTGAAAAGCCGGCAAAACGGCTCCCAAACTATCCTGAATGGTGCGTGGTGCCAGCTGTATCAAATCCTGCTCCATCCACCAGACCGCACGCTGCAACTGCTCCATCTCGGCCGCATGGGCTTCAGTGCGAGTCTGCACGCTGACCACGCTGCTGACCGCCTGATAACCCAGCACCGCAATCACCGCAGAAATCGCCAAGGCAATCAAAAGTTCGATCAGCGTAAAACCCGACTGCGTGCTGCGCAAACCATCGGGCCTGACCTGAAGCATTCGAGCTGCTCGCTCCGAGGACTCCAACTGGTCAAGCGACGATTGAATAGTCACCACCAAACCCTATGGGCCAACCACCGTCACCAAACTGGCGACGGGTTTTTCCTGGCCGGTCGGCATGACGGACAGGGTGGCTTTTTTGATGTCTGGTATCATCGTATCCTCGGTGCTCAATTCGGTCGTCCAGCTACGGTTAAGCATCATGACCTCCTGCTTGGCCTCTTCCCGACTGTCAGGCATCACCTGCATTTTCACCAACTCGTCTTCCGCCACCCAGGTGGCAATGATGCGTTCATCCAAAGCGCTGTGGTTACTCACCGTTAATCCCATCGCTCTCGACAGAGCCGCCAAAGCAATGGAAACCACCGCCAGTGCCACCATCACCTCAATCAAGGTAAATCCGGCTTGCGCCTTGTTTTTACGGGAAAAACCGGCAGGCCTGTTCATTTTAAAGGGCATCATCCGACTCTTTTTCAAATTGCAACAATCCGTTCCATCGAATTATATACTCGGTCGTCTCTTGACCACGATCGAAGGATTGATTATCCAAATTCCTCAATATAATCGATCCGGCCAAAACATCTCCACTTGGCCAAAACACCCAACCTTCCTGCGGCAAACTCTGCTGCTGAACAAAGGTTTGATTATCGATTTTCCATTCCACCAGCAAACTTTCCGGCCACTTCAGCAGGTTTATTTTTTCATCCACCAGCCATTCGCCGCGCGTTTGTGAAAAGGTGGTGAGCCCGGTTTCGTCGACTCCAACCAGATAGAGTCGCTGCTTAAGTGCGGCTTGATCGCGAACCGCCATCAAAAGGCTTTTTACGCTGCGATCCTGTGCTCTCAAGGTGGCCTGCTCGTTCGAACCCAGCGACATCATGCCTACCGATACCACCACCGCCATAATCACCACCACCACCATCAATTCAATCAAGGTGAATCCGGATTGGGCGGTGGCTCGAGTGTGCATATTCAAGTCAATGTGATTTGAATGGATTACTGGATATTCCAGTTACCGATGGTCGCATTCACACCTTCTCCACCTTCCTGTGCATCTGCACCATAAGTATACAGGTCAAAGTCTCCATGCTCACCAGGGCTAATGTAAAGATAAGGGTTGCCCCACGGGTCCATCGGCATCTGCTCCAAATAGGCTTTCCAATGTTTCGGTAGAGGCTCTTCGGTCGGTTCCGTCACCAACGCTTCAATTCCCTGATCGGTGGTCGGATACACATAGTTATCGAGCTTGTACAGTTTCAAAGCAGACGAGATGGCACTGATGTCCTGTTTGGCCTTAACGATTCGGGCCTCATCCGGTCGTTCCATCAGTTTGGGAGCGACAAAGGCTGCCAATACCGCAAGGATCACCACCACGACCATCAACTCAATCAGGGTAAAACCCGACTGGCGTCCGATTCTGCTTTTTTCTGCATTCTGTTTTGTCACATTTCTCTCCTAACTTTCTAAATTTAAAATCGGGTCAGCCGCTGCATATTTCCCAAAAACAGCTGCCAAGCCCTAACCTACCATCTGGTTCATTTCAAAGATCGGCATCATGATGGCCAACACAATCGTCAGCACCACGCCCCCCATGATAATAATCAGCATCGGCTCGAGAACACTCACCAGGGTACTGGCGGCGTTCTCAACGGCCTGTTCGTAATGCACCGCCCCTTTGAGCAACATGTTGTCCAATTCACCGCCGCCCTCTCCAGTCTGTACCAGATTGAGCAGCAAAAGCGGGAAGAAGCCCGCTTGTTGCATCGCCACACTGATTTTTTTACCTTCCTTGACTTGCACCACCATCTTTTCGACCGCCTGTTTCATCGGATCGAGATTCATGACTTCCGCCGAAATCTTCAAAGCATCGGTCGCCGTGACCCCGCTGGACAAGAGCATACCCACGGTTCGCGACCAACGGGCGGTGGCCGAATAGATCACAAAACGTTTGACCGCAGGCAAGCGCATAAGTAACTGGTGCACTTTATAACGCCACTTGGGTTGTTTCATCAATATTTTGAACCCCAGCCAAATCAATACTAACAGCGCCAGCAACCAGCCCCATTGAGCCTGAATGAATTCGCTGACACTGAGCAAACCCTGAGTCAGCGGCGGCAGGGTCTGATTCATATTGTCAAAGACGCCGACTACTTTGGGCACCACAAACATCATCAAAAAGAACACGATGATGACCGCCACCACCACCATCAAGATCGGATAGATCAGGGCGGTTTTCATCTTTTTATTGAGCTGGTCTCGCTGCTCAATCGCATCCGCCAAACGCGACAAGACCTTATCCAAATGGCCACTTTCCTCACCGGCACGAATGGTGGCGACAAAATCCTGACCGACACGGTAGTTCGATTTTTCCAAAGCTTGCGCCAAAGAGTAACCTTCGGAAACCCGGCTATGCAAATTCGCTAGAAAGCGCTGCATCAGTTTGGATTCGGCCTGTTGGGAAATCGATTGCAGCGCCTGCGTCAACGGCGTGCCCGCATCCAACAAGGTAAACAGTTGACGAGTCGCTAAGGCCAAATCAGAAGTTTGAATTTTCGGCGCGAAGAAGGACTGTACTGATGCGCCTTTAGAAGTGCTCTTTTTCTGCTCAATGGATTTCAGCTCCACCGGAGTCAAATTCTGTTCACGCAGCATTTGACGAACCTGACGCTCAGAATCCCCCTCCATCAGGCCTTTCTTCATCTGCCCCGTCGGGGTCATCGCTTTGTATTCAAATGCAGCCATGGGCGATTTCTATCTCTCTATCTGTCTTCAAAAAGAGTTAATTCTGGGTAACTCGCAAGACTTCTTCCAGAGAGGTCTCGCCTGCCAGAACCTTTTGCAATCCACTCTGTACAAGAGATTTTGAATCCTTATGAACATAACGCTCAATCTCCAATTCGGATTCATCCTCATGAATCATCTGACGTACCTTTTCATCGACCATGACCAACTCATACAATCCCATACGTCCCTGGTAGCCTGTGTGCTGACAGTAATCGCAACCGACATGCTGGTAAATCAAGGCCTGATCAACCCCTAAGGTTTCGCATTCCGCCGCATCGGCATGATGCTCCTGCTTGCAGTGCGGGCACAATTTTCTGACCAAACGCTGAGCCAGAACACCAATCAAGCTTGATGATAGCAAAAATGGCTCAATCCCCATATCACGCAAACGGGTGATGGCTCCTACAGCCGTATTGGTATGTAAGGTAGACAAAACCAAGTGTCCGGTCAATGACGCCTGAACCGCGATTTCTGCAGTCTCGATATCTCGAATCTCACCAATCATCACCACGTCCGGATCTTGACGTAAAATTGCTCTAAGTCCCTTCGCAAATGTCATATTGGCTTTGCTGTTGACCTGTGTCTGGCTGATGCCATCAATATTGTATTCCACCGGGTCTTCGACCGTCATAATGTTACGCTGGGTATCATTCAAACGACTTAAACCTGCATACAGCGTCGTGGTTTTACCAGAACCGGTGGGCCCCGTTACTAGAAAAATTCCGTGCGGCTTATTCAGTAACTTCTGAATGCCGGCATAAATCGGTTCCGCAAGGCCTAATTCATTCAGGTTCAGACGACCTGCGCTTTTATCAAGCAATCGTAACACCACCCTTTCGCCAAAACTGGACGGTATAGTGGAGACACGCAAATCGACCGCACGCCCCCCTAGCTTTAGGGCAATACGTCCGTCTTGCGGCAGGCGTTTTTCGGCGATATCCAAACGTGCCATAACTTTTATACGAGACACCAACATGCTGCCGATACCTGGCTTGGGGGCCAACATCGTGCTTAAACGTCCGTCGATGCGGAAACGGATGCGCAGCTGGGTCTCAAACGGTTCGATATGTATGTCAGAAGCATTGGCACGAATCGCCTCCGCCAAAATCGCATTAAGCAATTTTATCACGGGAGCGTCATCGGCACTGTTAAGCAAATCTTCGGGCTCACCTAACTCAGCGACCACACTGGCCAAATCCTCACTTTCAAACTCATCGAATGTCTCAATAGAACTCTGGCCGCTACCGGCATAGGCTGTCTGGATTTTACGCTCGAACGTCTGTTCGTCTAACTGTTGAAAAACAATTCCACTTTGCTCAACTTTCTCTACCTGCTCAATTTTACGCTGCAACTCCAATAAAGCCGAGGTCGGGGTTTTCTGAGTATAAAACACCCCCACTTTACCGTCTTCCAAGGGCGTCATTACAACTTCATTGGTGCGTGCAAACGCGAAAGCCAGCTCGGTATTCATAAATCTCTCTCAAGCAACGGATCAAAATCCGATGTTTGTTTTTCACCCGAGTCTAGCTTTGCTTTATCATCCGTTTTTGTTTCCACTTTCGGTTGAAAAGGCGTGGCTTGTTCTTGTTTTTTCCACTGCTCTATCGTTGGCAATCTGGGACGCAAACCTTCCAATAACTGCCCCTCTGGTTTATGCAACATCTCGTCTTGTTGCTCATACACATAGTTGTACTTTTTATTACTGTAGTAATCGCTCATTTCATTATTTCTGATAATGACAGGACGCAAAAAAACCATTAAATTCACTTTTTCACGTGTATCCTCTGAAGAACTAAACAAACCGCCAATTCCTGGTAAATCGCCAAGCCCCGGCACTTTGGATCTTGAACGTGACTCTTTTTCATTTATTAAGCCACCAAGTACAACCATATTGCCATCACCGACAATTACCCGGGTTTTGATTTGTCGTTTAGAGGTCTGAATATCAACCGCCTGTCCCTTATCAATAACATCAGAGACTTCCTGATCAATCTCCAAATAGACCTCATTCCCCTCATTAATTTGCGGCTTTACTTTGAGTTTCAATCCAACATTTTTACGCTCAATGGTAGTGAAGGGATTCGTAACCGTTGTAGTCGTACTGGCGTAAGAGCCTGTTTGAAAAGGGACCTCCCTACCTACCAAAATTTCAGCTTCTTCATTGTCCAACGTCAAAATAGACGGTGTCGCTAAGATATTGGAATAAGAACTCGTGTTTAAAGCACGCAATAAGGCCCCCCAACCAGTTCCATCAGAACTAATATCACCGCCACCCAAAGTAATACCTCGACCAATAATTTGTGACTGGGCAAGGGCGTTACCAGCATTACCAATAAGGGCTGGAATTGCACCAGAAAAATTCACTATGCCCGCAGCACCGGTGCCGCTCAAACCCCATTCGACCCCAAGTTCTGCAGCTTTATCCGCTGAAATCTCAACAAAAATGGCTTCAATCAGTACCTGAGCTCGGCGGATATCGAGCTGTTTGATGACACGCTTCAATCCGTTCAAAACATTGGTTGGCGCACTAATAATCAGCGCGTTCATCCGTTCATCCGCTTCAATACTGATCTGACTGTCGATCTCTTTCTGATCCTGAACAGCAATAGAGACAGCATTGTTTTCAGTGTTGTTTGGCGTGGCTTCAGTCACCGCACTTGGTGTATTGCCACCTTTTTCTGGTTCTGTAGTCTGGAAAATTCTATTCCCTGCTACTTTTTTTAGAACCTCAACCATATCCGCCGCCTTGGCGTAACGTAAATAAACGACCTGCGCGCCTCCTTCTGCATCAACCGGCTGGTCTAAATCCGCCACTAAAGCACGAATCATCATACGCTTCAGTTCATCACCACTTAAAATCAGACGATTGCTACGTTCATCAAAACCGACATTAACATCCACCCCGGATTGACCTTTTGGGATTACAGATTTCAGAGTTTTCGACAAGTCCACAACAGAAGTATGCTTGACTGGGATGACTTCAAAGGCACCGGCCACGTCGACATCCACTCGTTTTAAGATACTCTTGATTCGCTTAATATTTGAGACCGTATCCGTAACAATCAACTTATTGCTTTCCGCCAGGGCGACTAAATGCCCTTCTCTCGCAACCAATGGTCGCAAGACGGCTACCAACTTACTGGCATTAACATGTTGAATAGAGATCACTTCCGTAATCCACTGCTCATAAAGTTCACTGCTGGTACGGTAAGGTATTTGATCTCGTGCCAAATTACTTGGAACCACTTTAATTATGCCATCGCCAGGAACCGCAACATAGCCGTGTACATTCAATACCGCCAACAAGGAATCATATAGTGCTTCTGGCTCCATCCCTTCTGGAGCAATAAAGGTGACCTTACCTTTTACCCTGGGATCGATAATAAAGTTTTTGCCGGTGATTTTGGCGACTGATTCAATCACTGTCGTGATATCCGCCTGTTTGAAATTTTGCTTCAACCCTCCCTCTGCTTTCAACTGCGAAGAGAACACTAATGCAAATAAGAAGGCCATACTCACTATCCAACTCAATGAGCTTGAAGCTTTCACCTGCGCAGTTTTTGTTTTCGAGAGATGTGGAAAAAACGCCATATAACTTCCTTAGTTATCTATCTGAACAGACATACGGAATTCTTGTCCGTCACATTTTACAATCAATTTTAAGCAACTTCTGTGTAACAACTCCTGCCATCCGATCAATAGCACAGAATTTTTTTCCGGAAGCACTTGCTAGCTGAAATCCCACATACTAGATCAACAATGCTAATAGAAACAAATAAACAAGAGGCCGAAAATTTCTGAATGTTATTGACACTCAAATCTACAAAAAATTCGGTATTCCACTATCAAAGCAACTGATGACATTATATAGCCTAATAACAATTATTCCAGCAGGCCACCTATTTTGTACAAAACATTAAACATAAATGTAAAAAAAGAATAAAGATAATAAAATGCCAGGGTGATTCAATTAACGTTGTATTGGCAATTGAATTTAATGGCGGCCCTCTTTGTACTCCACAAATTTGTATTAAACAGCCAAATTAAACAGGCAATGAACGTAAGAACCTGAATCCGTTAACCAATTGCTACGACGACAAATGCTCCGCTCAATCCGCCACCATCAGACCCGTTGGCGATATTGATTACCACTGCATTGTACCCCCAGTACTCCCAAGCCAAAGAAGAACATCAAGCTTTTTTTTGCCTCCCACACTTCTCATCAGCGTAATCCTAAAGGTTAACCGCAGGTTGCGCACCCAGTTTTTCGACATCATCTAGCCAGCAAACGGGCGAACAAATAAATCCGGTGCCACAGTTAGATTGTGCCTGCATTTTCTTCTCTAGGCTCAGGACAGTAGAAATAAGTCACAAAGTAGCTTGACCTCTTCCTGCTGGCTCACTCTATCGATCAGCATAGCGACTTGATTCGTCGGCGACTGAAAAAGCGGCAGTGATTTGATGTTTAAACTCAATTTCAATATGTACACATTTGTCTCTTCTTGAACCATCTACACTTATCGCTTACGACAATTCATCACCCAAATTCAGTGCACAGGATTATTTAAATATCTCAAGAAATCCCTTAAAACAAAGGGGAAACGTCCAAAAAAAGAAGATAAGTCTTTGATTATATTTAAAATTTACAACAATCAATATAGATTATTTTGATTATGTTTATCAAATACTTAGAGATAGAATCAAACTTAACAAGATTAAAGCAAGTCATGGTAACCAAAGCTTAAAAAACTAGAAAGAATTTTGTCCTTCAAATTACAAAGTTCATTTTCCATCCAATTTGGCTAAATTTACGACTAATTGAACTGCGGATTTTTTCTATTAGAAAATTAAACTTTATCCTACCTAATGACCGATACATCTTTATAACGAAATAAATTTAAATTAACCAAAATTACGACTACAAATGCCAAATACCAAAAAAGACATACCCCCCTTACAGATCTATTTTATATAGTTTCGCCTCAATCAATCTGGCAGTAAGGGATTTAAACAAATCAATTTCTAGCCAAGGAGATCGAAATGAAACTTCAACGAAATATATCGATGAACTCTGTGATCAACTTGAGCTCGACAATCTTCTTACTGCTATTCATAACACTCGGTGTAAGTGCACAGGAAAGCAGCATCAACGTACAGTGCCCTAAAGGGACAGGAACTCTCATCCACCCTGGAGCAAACAACCCGGGTATTAAATGCATGCATCTTGCCGCCGGCGACGGAATGGTAACCATGGCCGACAATTACCAGAATACTGGTGCTGGTAAACCGATGTATGTCTTCAGCTTTGCCGAACTCCCCCTTCCCGGAGTAGACGGTGCACCAACAGAAAATAGCGGTGACTACCCAGGCTGGGTGATGGATCAAGGGATGTTGGCAGCGAACGCGCCAGCACCAACGATTGCGATTGATGAAGATGACGAGCTCTTTTTGTCTATGACCAATGTCGGCATGGCGATGCGACCCGACCTATTTGACCCGCACACCATTCACTGGCACGGGTTTGCTGAAGCTTCTGCACTTTTTGATGGTGTACCGGATGCTTCAATATCAATCAATATGGGGGCAACCTTAACTTACTACTACCAGGCCAAGGATGCCGGAACCTATATGTACCACTGTCACGTGGAAGCGGCTGAACACATGCAGATGGGCATGTTAGGGAACTTGTTCGTAAGACCTCGCCAGAATCGTTGCGACACAATTAACGATTCTTCGATACCGGGTGGCATTTGTCCAGATGGGCACATCAGCGGTGTCAGTACTTATGCCTACAATGATGGCGACGGATCAACCCGTTACGATGTGGAGTACCCTATCCAGATTGGTTCTTTTGACCCCGACTTCCATGATGCCAGCTTCAATGTACAACCTCTGCCTTTTGCTGGCATGCGTGATCGTTACTTTTTATTGAATGGCCGAGGATACCCGGACACGGTAAATCCCAATGCGCTCAGCACGGTAGACCCCCTTGGCAATACTCAAGTTTCCCAACCCATCTCTAGCCTGATCTCCGCATCTCCCGGTCAGCGCATTCTACTCAGAATATCAAATCTAAGCGTGACTCAATTCTACACAATCGGAACCAGTGGCCTGACGATGAACGTGGTAGGACTTGATGCTCGATTATTACGCGATGGTGCCGGAAACAACATGAATTATCAAACGAATTCATTAACCCTTGGCGGTGGTCAATCTGCAGATGTCATCATCACAACTCCAGCGACTGCTGGAACCTATTTCCTTTACACCAAGAATCTTGATCAACTCGCCAACGATGCAGAAAATTTCGGCGGCATGATGACCGAGATACGGATCAATTAGGAGAACGGCAATGACTATTTTCAAGAAAAGCATTAGTAATAGGAAATTACCCGATTTCTTCTCAGCCATTGTTGTATTGGTGCTATCTGTAACCTTATTGGCCCCAGCCACAGTGCGCGCCATGATCATTGGTGAAACCGGAAGTCATTTCAACCTAACCGCTAGCGAAGGTTATATCTCAATTGCAGATGGTGGTTCAATATACTCTTGGGGTTACAGCAATAACGGAACCATGCAACTTCCTGGCCCAACACTAATCGTAGACCAAGGGACCACAGTAACGATTACTCTCAATAACAACTTGCCTGCAGCGGCTGGAAACACATCGATTGTATTTCCGGGTCATCAGGTCACAACCAGCTCTGGTGTTGCTGGCCAAATAACCCAGGAAGCACCCGTTGGTGGATCGGTTACCTACAGTTTTGTCGCCAATACGCCAGGAACCTATCAATACCACAGCGGCACTCGACCAGACCTTCAAATTGAGATGGGATTATATGGCGCTATTATCGTCCGGCCGTCCTCACCAGCCGTGGGGTGTAGTGTAGCTTCTGCTTACGATCACCCAAAAACTTGCTACGACCGTGAATATTTATACCTTCTGAGTGAAATCGACATAGATATTCATGAAGCAGCCCAACAGCAGGCAACAGGACCAGGGCCAATTGATGTTGGATCGGGACCATTTCATCCAGAATACTGGCTATTAAACGGACGAGCCGCACCTGACACTATGGCTTCTGCTGGCACGAGTTTACTACCAAACCAACCCTATAATGCGATGACTCGCATGCATCCTGGTGAAAAAATACTGTTGCGTGTAGTCGGAGCTGGACGAGACATGCATCCATTCCACACCCACGGAAACCACTCCCAAGTACTTGCTCGAGATGGTCGTTTGCTATTAAGCGCAACAGATTCAAGCCAGCTTGCAGGTCCATTACTGTTTACTATCCCTGCCGCGCCTGGCGGAACGGTTGATGCCATCTTTGGATGGACAGGAAAAGATCTTGGTTGGGATATTTATGGTCACAAGCCATCCGATCCAATGGAAGAACACGAATGGGCCCCAGACCACGGCAAACCGATCCCCGTTGAATTACCCAGCTTAAGTTCAATGGCGTTCGGTGGTTTCTACAGCGGAAGTCCTTTCCTTGGCGCAATGGGAAGTTTGCCCCCGGGAGAAGGCGGCCTTAACCCCAATGCTGGTTATGCATATATGTGGCACTCACATACTGAACGTGAAATGGTAAACAACGACGTATTTCCAGGTGGAATGATGACCATGCTAATCATAGAAGCGCCTAGCGTGGTTATAACCGAATAAAAGACTGAAATAAAAAAATACAATTTAATCAGTCACAAAAGCACATTCTGAGCACTACCTAATCGAATAGGTAACTCTCAATTGAGGAGAGAGAGCAATGAAACAGGCAATGCACAAAAATTCAAAACAGGACTCTACATTAGAACCAAATGTCAGCAATGGCCATAATCTACTACTGAGAGTAAAATTGTTAATCCTTGCTACGGTGATTTTAATCGCAACCGGATTTAGTGGCACTTCATCAGCAATTGATGTTTATCTGCAGGCACAACCCTTCGAGAAGACCTTGAAGAACAACACAACTGTTCCTATGTGGGGGTATCAATGGTGTAGACAAGGCTTTGTTAACTGCGGCCAAGCTGCAGCCACGCAAGACGCACCCGGACCTCAACTTAACCCTTACACAATAAACTTTGGTGTTCAACCAAACGAATCTGGCGCAACACTCTACGACCAGGGAAACCCCGGCGTCACAATTACAGGCCTGCTAGGTAATGGTAATCCAGCTGCAAGTGTTCGTCGCACAAGACAGGGGATTGGTGTGGCAAATGCCAACATAGGCACCAACCAGACTGCCGTCTTCGATTTTGATAACGCGATTATTCCCAAAAGGTTTTCACTATGGAGCGCAGGGGGGAATTCCAACACCTCTTTAGAAGTGACCCTTGATGGAAATCTCGTTACAGCCGCACCCATTCACGAACCGCTACCATCATTACCCACAACACACGAAAATGCAGGTGGCACCCATGGTTGGATTACCTATCAGATAGATGGAACACCAACGGGAACAACGCTAGCAATCAAAAATACGACTAGTGGCGCACCTTTCCGCGTTAAAGAAATTACTGCCGTTCCCGTAGTTGCACCTTCAACCGGTCCAAACCTTACTGTTCACCTCAGAAACGCTCTACGCACGCCAACCTCTATTATCATTCCTGGCCAAGCCAACGGTGGTAACCCGGTAATGGCCATGGACTCTTTGGGAAGAAGTCGTGTACAGTCATTCACAACTGAAGTGGCTGCTAGAGGCGATATCCAAACCTATAATTTCACTAATTTACGTCCAGGAACCTATCTCTATCAGAGCGGTACTCATCCATCGATTCAAGTACCAATGGGGCTTTATGGAGCACTGGTAGTTGATGCTGGCGCAGGTAATGCCTACCCAGGTATAGCCCCCGATACTGATGCCATATTATTATTAAGCGAAATAGACCCTATACAAAACCTACGTGCCGATGCCGCATTAACAGCAACTTTAGGCGCTCCTGGAATGGAGTGTGTTCCGTTAGCAGACTACATTGCCAATGCTACTGTTGGATATCCTTGTACCGTTGATTACAATCCTATCTATAGACTCGTAAATGGAGCCATTTCTCCCGAGGCTGCAATGGCTGCCGGTCGGCCAGGTGATAATGTACTGTTTCGTTTTCTCAATGCAGGCTTGCGCTCACATACTCCAGCGATTATTGGGCCAGATATGGGCTTAATCGCGGAAGACGGTAACCCTTATCCAGGACTTATAAAACAGCAAAGTCACGCACTGTTACCAGCGGGTAAAACGCTTGACGTTCTCGTAGCCATGCCTAACCAAGACGTGACCTTCTCACTCTTCGATCGAACATCACCGAGCAATAGCGGCATCAGTGCACCTGGTGGTACAGAAGACAATCCTGACGCGCTACCTGCTGGCGGAATACTCGTTCAGTTACAGGTAGGTACAGGTACTCCTCCTGCACCTATTGCGACCACTTACGCTGTTGACGATGTATACAATGTGGTCGAAGACACTCCGCTAAATGCGACGAGTGTCTTAGGCAACGATGTCATGCTATCTAATGCAACAGTAGCCATGATAAGCAGTCCATCCAACGGTACAATCAATTTAAATAGTAATGGTACCTTTACTTACACTCCAAATGAAAATTACTCAGGGCCAGATGGCTTCACTTACAGTGCGAGCACAAGTGATGGAAACAGTTATCCAGCCCAAGTCACTCTAAATGTGTCCTTTGTTAATGATGCGCCAATGGCTTCGGTAGATGGGCCTTACACCAACTCTACAGGAACAACAATAACCGTTGCAGCTGCTGCAGGCGTGCTTGGCAACGATGCCGACCCCGATGGAGATACGCTAACAGCAGTACTTGATGGCACACCACCTGCCGGGCTCACACTCAATGCTGATGGTTCCTTTACCTACACGGGTAATGCACAAGGCACTCCTGCAACCTTCTCATACTTTGCTTTTGATGGTTCATTACAAAGTGATAGCGATCCAAACTCGACTGGAAATCAGCCAACAACGGTTACCTTAAACTTTAATCCTGTCGCCAACATTGCTCTAAGTGTACAAGATCCTGATGGTGTTGCACTTACAGATTACCGCTGGTTGGTACAAGAAGATGCAACCTTCCACCACGATCCAAATGCTCCCGATGCTCTTATTAATCAACAGTCGCTTAATTTCCATAAAAGCTATATGCCAATAGTGGCACAAGGTAGCGGAGCAGGAGAGTTTTCAGAGGTCGCACTTGACCCAAGTAAACACTATTACGTATCCGTTTTACCCGACGATGGAGCCAATGTTAATGGGCACTCAATTGGTGGTGCACAAATCCCTCCGGGTTCTAGTGCCGTTACTGTATATGTAAATAAACAACCCATACCCACTGCTCAAATCAGCGTATTGGTATTTAATGACAACTTCCCAACTAATGGTGCTCCAGATGCCAATGAACCTGGCTTAGAGGGGTTTCAGATTATTCTTGAAGATGCAGGTGGGCGTTACGGCATGTCTGGCGGCACCATGAGCCAAGATGCCTTTGGCACTCCGCTAAAAAACTGGCTGCCTTGTGCTCCTGCAGCGGCTACAGGCATCATTGTGACTTGCCCTGATGGTAGTGCATTAATTAAAGACCTACCTCCTGGAAAATATGGGGTAATTGCAGTTAAACCTTCTGGCGGCCCAGACTGGGTACAGACCTCAACCATTGAAGGCTCAAAAGTTATCGATGCTTGGGTAAAAGCGAACGAACCTGAATTTTTTCTAGAGTTTGGGGGACAAATGCAACATGCATTTATTGGTTTCGTTGACCCTGAGACAACACAGCCACCGGTCTCCGGAAGCAACAGCATCAGTGGTCAGGTTACTCTTCTTCATGACCCCCGTCCACCCGGAGTTTTAGGCTCTGTCGAAACCGGATCTTACGATGCGCTTGGATTTACTCGAGCGTGGGTTGGACTAAATGATAATTCAGGCGACGGTGCCAATATTCGTACCGTACATGCTGAACCAGACGGCAGTTTTATGCTCGATGGCATCCCCAATGGTAATTATCAACTTGTTGTTTGGGACGATTATCTAGACCAGATTATTGCTTATCAATTGGTTGATGTCGTTGACAGCAATGTTGAACTGAGTGCCCCCATTGCAGTAAATGCTTGGTTCACCCGTACTGAACATAATGTATTCATGGATATGAATGAAAACGGTATTCTCGATAATGGTGAATCACCACTGTCTGAACAGGCCATCAACCTTCGCTGGCGTGATGGTACCGTCAACCAGTCATTTCCAACGGATCTAGAAGGATATGTGTCTTTCGACCAAACATTCCCATTCTTTTCATGGCAAGTGTTAGAGGTTGACTACACTCGTTTTAAAGCGACGGGCATGACTGCCACTGTTGATGGGGGTGGTGACGTTAACCTTCCTGACAATCCATATCCAGGCCTGCTAAATCCACAAGTGCAAGCAAATGGTGAATTATCACGCACCGAAACAGGCCCCGTTTTAACTCAGGCTTTCCAAGGTTTTCCTGGCCAAACCAGTGTCTTCAATTGGGGTAAAAAACCCTATGAGGTTGGCGAAAACGGCGGTATTTCGGGAATCGTCTTTTACGGCTCAACCCGTGGTGAAAATGATCCTCGTCTAACGGTTGGAGATCCTTGGGAACCTGGTATTCCAGGTGTCAAAGTTCGACTTTATCGTGAAGTCCCTAGAGAAGCGCCATTCAATATTGCCGTTTCAAACGCAAGCTTTGAAGAGCCCATTTTAACCAATGGTAGTTCCTTAAATAGCAACCCCTTGCCTGCTTGGATTAAAATCGGTTCAGGTCGAATCTTTAATCCATACAATAATGCAAATGTTGCCGAAGGGACCAATATGTATCAATTCCAAGGCGATGGTAGCATTCAACAAATGCTCGGTGAAGTATTGAAGGAAGGTTCTTACAACCTCAGTGTAGCTGTAGGTGATCAAGGATCTAACTCCATTACAATTGCAGACTACCAAGTACAGCTTGGGGTTATGCAGGGAAGCACATTTGTGTTGCTTGCCGAAGATAATGACAGCTTGAGTCCAGACCAAGAGTACTTGACTTCGACAGTGACTTATACGGCGACAGCAGAAGATCCTAGCCTAGGGCTTCCACTGGTCATTAGACTTGTTGCCTCCAATACTTCATCTAGTGCCTGGGTACTGTTCGATGACGTACGCCTGGAATTAACGACGGATTCTGCTTTAACATTAGTTGCAGAAACGACCACCGACAGTTGGGATAGATCTCTACCTGAAGGTTGCCCTGGTGAAGATCCTCAGTCTGAGTTCGCCATTCAAACACTTGGTGTTGCAAATATTGACAAATGCTACGATGGCTTCCGTAACTGGAACCAAGCAAGACCTGGGGTATTTGATGGTGGCTATGCCTTCAACGACATACCTGCAGGTAGTTACGTGGTAGAAATTGTACCTCCCCCTGGTTATGAACTGATTAAAGAAGAAGACGTCAACGTTGGTTTTGGTGATATTTTCTCAACCGTTTCAGTCTCTCCTCCAGCGGGTGGACCAGGGGTATTTACCTTCCCTGATGCAGCCACTGTTGCAGCGGCATTAGCTCCAGAGCCAGGCATCGCTCAACCCCCTTGTGTGGGTGATTTGCGCGAGGTTCCTGAAATCATGAGCTTATTCCCGAATGCTGCAGAACCTGCTCCATTTGCCACGGCACTAAGACCATTGTGTAACCGTAAAAAAGTCACCCTTTCTGACCAGGGTCAAGCGGCGGCAGACTTCCATCTATTTACGACAACGCCCGTTGCAGCGCAGTTTACAGGCCTGATAACAGACGATATTTCCAACGAAAGTAATCCAGCTTCGCCAGGTTTTGGTGAAAAATGGAGCCCTGCTAATCTGCCCGTTTCACTGCGCGACTGGACAGGACGTGAAGTATACCGCTCTTATGGTGACTCTTTCGGTCGATACAATGGGCTTTTACCATCAACATACACCGCAAACATACCAATCCCTAGTGGTTACTCCCCTGCGATGTTAATTGCCTGTATGAATGATGGTGGTGATGGTCAATCAGACCCGCTCAAATTATCCACCTATGGTACGGCGTGTTACACGGCACAATTCATGCCTGGGGCAACAACCTATCTAGATACCCCAGTATTACCAAAAGCGGCATTTGCTGGAGGTTTCAACCCTGTAGATTGTGCGGCTGTCAAAGGAACGCCAGTCATTACTTCAGTTAGCAACGCGACATCAGGAGCTTTTGGACCACTTGTCGCTCCAGGTGAAACGATTGCGATTCGTTCAGCAGGAACGGCCGCAGAAGTTCCCAATCCAACCTATGAGGGTCCATTTGCCACAGCTCCTTACAATGAACCCACTGTTCTGAGAGATCTAAGCTTCGGTTCTGGAACAGGTAGCGTAGAACTTATTGATGCAAACGGCATCAAACACGCTTTATCTATACAAGCATGGGGACCTGATGAAATCCGCGCTGTTGCACCTGCAACACCCATGACAGGTGAACTTTTAGTTACTCGCGGTGACAGCGGAAACGCATCTATCAATAGCGTTACCGTTACGGTTGACACTGAAACGCCTATCCGTGTTGCCGCCGGAGATTCAATACAAGCAGCGATTGACTCGGCAACTAATGGCGCTCTGATTTTGGTTGAACCTGGTAACTACAATGAGTTTGTCATTATGTCGAAACCCGTTCGCCTGCAAGGTTCTGGTTCTGATACGATTATCAATGCAATCCAGCGTCCTACAGAGAAGTTACAGGCCTGGTCTGATAAAGTTAATGAACTTGTAAACAGTGGTATCGTTGACTTATTACCAGGACAACTTGCTGGCCTACCAACCGAACGCGGTGCTGGTATCACGGTACTCGCAAAACGTAATGGCCCGAACCGATTTGTTATTCACCCTGCACGTATTGATGGATTCACCATCACAGATGCAGACAGTGGTGGTGGTATATTTGTCAACGGCTATGCCCACAAACTAGAGATCTCTAACAATAACATAACCGGTAACTCTGGATTCTTGCACGGCGGTATCCGTGTCGGCCATCCATTCTTGCCCAATGTAGATCAGCAAGCCAATGCCAACGGTATCATTGCGTTTAATAGAAATCTGAATATCCACAATAACGCAATCACTCTAAATGGTGCTATAGGTGAACAAAGTATCGGTGGTGGGCTTGCGCTCGCAACGGGTAGTTACAACTATACGGTAGCAAACAACTTTATCTGTGGTAACTATGCCAGTGGTGACGGTGCCGGTATCGCACACTTAGGTCAGAGTCATTCTGGCATGATTGAGCACAACCAGATTCTATTTAACCAGTCGTTTGATCCGACTGCGAATCCATCTGGTGGTGGTATCTTTATTGGTGGTGAACCATCAGAACCGCCAGCACTTTCACTCGGAACGGGGAATGTCAAAGTCAACGGCAACCTAATCCAAGGGAACCAGGCTGGTAGTGGGCACGGTGGTGGTATTCGTACCCAATTTGTCAATGGTAGCGAAATCGGATTCACTCAAACCAACAACAAATCTAGGAAACCTTGGTTATTGCGATTTACCAACAACATCATTGTCAACAATGTAGCCGGTTACTCGGGTGGAGGAATCTCTCTACAAGACACTGTACGAGCCGTTATCAATAACAATACGATTGCTAACAACGACAGTACAGCAACGGTGGGTGGCCTTATTGTAGGAGGCGCAACAGCACCTCAACCAGCGGGTATTTCTGCTGAACGTTACAGTCTATCCTTAGCAGCGGCACTCAATGAAACGAATGGGTTCTCAAACCCATTGCAATTGATTAATAACATCATCTGGCACAACAGAGCCTTCTCTTTTGATGGTTCCGTTTTACAACCAGTTCTAACTCCAACTTCAGCTGGAAACTGCCCAACAGGAGCTAACTATTGGGATATTGGTGTTCTGGGTGAACCGCAAGTTCCTTTGGCTGGTGACCTAAAACTTAATCCAAGAAGATCCATCCTAACCACGCTTGCGGGAGGTTATCACCGTTCAAACCTTACAGGAAATCCAGACTTTATATCTGAATACTGTAATGGAGATAGAACTTTGAGTACCCCTGGACCAATACGTTTAACGCCAGCCTTTGGTGAAGGCGGCAATATGTTAGATATTCGTTTTGGCCCGCTAACCCAAGAAGCTGCAACACCATGGGCATCTACACCAACTATCTGGAATTACCACATTGGTGCTGCCTCAGCAGGCTTGAATAACGCCCAACGAATTCAAAACTTGAACGGTACAAAACCTCGTTCAGCACTCGACTTTGACGGTGACACCAGACCACAAGGTGCTCGATTTGATCGTGGTGCCGACGAGAGAGCGTTGTAATGAGGTGAGCCATAACATCTAGTGAAAAGGTTAAAAGCAATCATACGGTTTGCGGAGTATTCTGCAAACCGTGATGCTTCAGCCCCAATAAGTAGAAAACGAGGTAAGCAGAATGCAACAACATTTTAAGATAACAAAAAGGCCTCTTAACGAAAACAAGCCGCTATTAAGAAGTCGTTTTATAAAGCTATTGTGCAGTCTTCTTCTGCTCCCCATCTGCGGAACGTCTGTTGCAGAGTCAGGATTTTCTGTTGCAAATACTAGCGACTCTATTATGGCAAGCATATCTACACAAAAGGTAGCAACCCACCCTCGTGAAAAAACCTACATGAAACGTCAATGGGGCGTCGAAATCCTTTATGTACGCACCACCGCAGCGGGTTACATGCTTGAATTCCGTTACAAGGTTCTCGATCCAGACAAAGCTAAACCGCTGTTTGAACGCCAAACTAAACCACAACTGACGCACATTGAAAGCGGCTCAACATTCATCGTACCCACTCCAGCCAAAACGGGTGCACTACGAAACTCCGATCCACCACTGGCTAACCACACCTATTGGATGTTCTTTGCCAACCCTGGCCAGTTAATCAAGCCAGGTGCACACGTCAATATTCAAATTGGTGAATTTATTGCCAAGCAACTCACCGTGCAAGAAGACTCTTGAGGAGAATTCTAATGTCAAAAAAATTACCCTTTCTTACAATCATCGTCCTATTTGGGCTAACGGCACTCTATTTCTCTCCCTACTATTATTTTTCAACAGAGCAAAAAGCGGATCGTGAAGTCGCTAAACTTGTCGACCAAAACATTGAAGCGCGCGGTGGTGAAAAAAAATGGGATGCGGTATCTTCTCTGCAACTCCAAGGCCGCATGGATGTTGGCCAAGGTATGAATCTGCCCTACACTCTTGAGCAAAAACGCCCAGACAAAATGCGTCTTGAATTCGTTTTTGATGGCGAAACAGCCATACAGGCCTTTGACGGTACAACAGGTTGGAAACTATTGCCCTTCTTAGGGCGAAGAAACCCTGAACCCATGAGCGAAAACGAATTGCGCATAGCGGCAGACACTTCTGAGCTCTATGGGCTACTTTACGACTACAAGACACGTGGACATAAAATAGAACTTCTCGGTAAAGAAAAGGTTGCCGACACAGACACATTTAAACTTAAAGTTACCTTATCGAGTGGTGATGTACGTTGGATTTATCTTGATAGTGAAACGTCGCTCGAAGTTAAAGTCGAAGGTCTGCGTGAGGTAGGAACAAGAAAGTTACGAGTTGAGACCTTTTACCATGACTGGAAAGATATGGAGGGATTATTAATCGCAGGCCGTCAGGAAACACAGACTGAGGGCGATCAACAATCTCACTTCCTGACTGTCGAGAACCTTCAGGTCAACCCTAAACTTGACGATAATCATTTCGCAATGCCCTCCATAAACATGGCTTCTGTAAGGTAGTGAAGACAGTCCAAATTGAGAGTGTTGACAAGATTCCAAACTCGAGTCCGTGACGACTAGCCAGTAACCTTTGATGTGTTAGTCGATGGGACAATTAATCATAAGCTTTGAGGATAAGTCCATGAATAACCCATACACCAAGCAGAATTCAAAGCGTAAAGCCCTATTAAGATCACGCTGGCATGGAGGCCTGGGAGCTTGCATAATCTTCATATTGACAAGCACCATTCCGGTCTGGAGCAGTGAGGTGAGTGAACACTCGCAACATCACCAACACATGAACCATCATAGCAATCATATGGGGATGGACGAACATGCAGCACACCGTGCAGCAATGGAAAACCCAAGCTACTCAGTCACAACACAACAATATAAAGTGCCTGAAGTGACGTTGATCGACGAATTTAATTCAAATGTATCACTGAATAGCCTACTTGACGCGGACGACCCAATTGCCCTCAACTTCATTTTCACAACTTGCAATACGATTTGCCCGGTCATGACCGCAACCTTTGCTCAAATGCAAAAGCAGTTGGGCGAATCCGGATCAAATCTCAAGTTAATTTCCATTTCAATCGATCCAGAATATGACAGGCCCAAGGTTCTCAACAAGTACGCAAAACTTTTTAATGCGGGCTCGAATTGGACTTTCCTCACTGGTGACAGCAAAGATATTTCTCGGGTACTCAACAATTTTGATGCCCTCAGCGGTTCAAAAATGAATCACAGACCATTAACACTCCTTAAACACCCCACAAGCACCCAATGGATTCGCATAGACGGACTCGCCAGCAGTACGGATTTAGCAAAAGAAATCACCACGAGACTACTAAATTGAGGATCAATATTCGCTCATCATTGAGTGTCAGCTTCAGTGCACTCATTGCCGTCACCCTTCTTGGGAGCGGCTTACTTCATATGTCTTTTCCAGCCTCCGTTGAAGGTCTAGAACGAATAGAAGATGGGCAGCGCATTTACAGACAGGGGATTCGCCCTTCCGGCGATCCCATAACGGCCATTGTTACTGGAGATGTCAGTGTATCCGGCAGCCAATTTAGCTGTCATAACTGCCATGGTCGAAGCGGTATGGGAACTTCCGAAGGCTCCTACCAAGTTCTCCCTATTGCAGGCCGCTTCCTTTTCTCTGACTCCATTCAACCTCCGCGTCCAGCCTATGATGAGCAAAGCTTTGCAAGAGCCCTTCGCACTGGAATAAATCCTGCAGGTCGCAAACTTGATCCATTGATGCCTCGTTATAAATTTTCCGACGATGAAGTAACCGCTCTTGCATCTTATTTACAAAAATTATCCAGCACACCTCCTCCAGGGGTAGATGACAAGGTGATTCGATTAGCTACGGTAATCACTGACGAAGTTGATGAACATAAGCGCGATGCATTTCTCTCAGTGCTACAAACTTATGTTGATGAAAAAAATAGACAGACACGTCTGGAGAGTCTGCGCTGGAATCGAGGAAAAACGCCTGCAAGCAAGTTACCTACTTTATATCGAGAATGGATGCTCGATATCTGGAACCTTAAGGGACCAAGTTCCAGCTGGAGCAAACAGCTAGAAAACAGATATAAAAACAACCCCGTTTTTGCCATGATGAGCGGATTAAACTCAGGTTCCTGGAGACCGATTGGCCGCTTCTGCGAACGACATAATATACCCTGCCTATTCCCGTCTACTGACCTAGCCGATGCTGATCCGACAGACTTTTATACTCATTATTTCTCGCAAGGTCTCGACCTTGAAGCAAGTCTAATCGCCGAACACCTCGCTACACACCCCATATCACAAGTCGTCCAAATATACTGCACAGAGGCATCCGAAATAGCAGCAAATAATCTGCGCTCAACATTCCTACGAAAAAAAATGAGTGTAGAAAACCATCTTTTTTCTTGCAAAGACCCTCTTCCTTTAACAAAGTTAAAATTGCAGGAGTTTGATTCGTTGAAGACCGCTGTCATACTTTGGCTAAATCGTGAACAGCTTGCAAGGTTTAAGCATGTATTTCCCACCCAGCGACTCTACCTTTCCTCAACGCTGCTAGAGCGCAATCTAGTTAATCTACCTATTTCAACATCCAAAAAAACATTAATAGCTCACCCCTATTATTTACCCGGTCAACCTGACTCCGCAATGGAACGCTTCAAAGTCTGGGCTCGAACACGTGACATCGACATTCGCTACCCCCGAATTCAATCTGAGGCTTTCTTTGCCTGCTTTGCAACCAATGACGCACTCTACCATGTACGGCGCTACCTATTGAGAGACTATATGCTTGATTCATTGGACCACGCTCAAGGACTCGCGGCCTATGTACCTGTCCACCCACGAGCCACCATTGGTCCAGATCAACGGTTTCTCACAAAAGGAGGCTACCTGCTAGAGCTTTTAGATGGTCGCACAGATACTGAAAATGCAACCTGGATTCTACCCTGAATACTCAATGATATACTCGCAATTTCCAAATTCATTGAGCCTGTATCAGAGCTAAAATGCTAGATACTTTTTGCGTCTTTGCATGCTGTTATGTTGATAATAAACATGATCCCCGTTGCGTTCTCAACTTTCAAACATTGTGCTTCGAGTTTTCTACAGCTTTCAATTGAAGAACGGAAAAGTATAAATGAGGAGCTGCCTCCAATATCCAAACCTATAAGGCAGAGAATTTTGCTTTCACACTTATGTGTTCATATTAGGAAGGGGAATCTCAATACTGATTCATTGATTATCTTTCAGGACAGAATAGGCAACCAACTTGTGGCCAGAACATGAGAGAAACAATGAATACCTTGCCATATTGGCTGGAACTTCCTGGATCACTTACTTAGTTTGAATTTATCATGGCCAATGGATACACGTGCTCAGCATGCCCAAAAGATATCACGATCATTCTTAATTCATTTCGTCATCGCTCGACGCAAAAAACCGAATCAATTCAAATCCACCGAAAGATCAACCATTCGCCCGTCACGCTCTACCGTGAGGTCGAACTGACTCTCATTCAAAAAGGCTTGCCAAAGGCTCGGTTCCTGCGCCATCTCTTCAATGGATCGCCCGTTCACCGATTTAAGCAAATCTCCTGCCTCAAAACCAATTGTCTTGAAAAGTTCTGGCTCTGATTTTGGCCAAACTTTTACCGCCACCCATTTACCATCTTTATTGATCGGTTGGAAACGGATGTATTTGGAAATACTGACCGGGTTGCTACGCAGATTCTCACCGATTTGTCTCAAGGTTGCCTTATGTTCCGGACTTATATCTGCAGAGCCTTGAGGTTCTTTTGTCGACGACCCCGCTTTCTCGAACAGATCCGAACCACCTTCTTCCATCATCAATTTCTCGCGTTTTCCGCGATTAAGGATAATAACCTGATCCGAATACACCTTAAGCAAGTCAACGCCTTTGAGGACCTCTTCACCTTCGCCTATCACCAGCGTCTCACCCGAGGACTCGATAATTGCCACACCCTTGCCTTCCGTCGCAATCGCCCCGACCAGTTTCAAGCGTAGACGACTGGCATCCACCTCGGAAGGCGACAAACCGTCATCAGCTAAATCTGCAGGCTGCGCCGAATTCACTTCAGGCTTACCGAAAAGCAAAAATTCCTCATCACGAACCTTTACCGCCTTTTGGGAAACAACAGAAATCTGAGGCAATGCGGGCTTCTCAACCACGTTCAATCGTGAAGTAGCAAGTACACCAACCTGCCATGCCAATAGCACCAGCATGAAATACGTCGTCCATTTTGCTAGAGAGGGGTTGTGTACAAACGCTTGAAGAGAGGAAACCAAATTGACCATAGAAGCAGACGGATTCATTATGCATAACCTTAAAGTAACTAATATTGTAAACTAGATATCATTCAAGCTCACCCCAAACTTGCTTATAGTTTTATGACAAAAACGTGATGAATGACAGAGAAATTCTCATTTACTTAGCTTAACCTAAAAACTCGCCTCTAACACAAATAAACAATAAAAATCCAAGCAGTCATTTAAAAACAAACTCGGAATGCCTACCGACATAAGAAACTAAAACTCAAAAAAAAGCGGCCATAAAGGCCGCTTTTCAGCAGTCGAAAGCTAAAGTGCTCTTAGAACATATGGCTGTATCTCTTGATCTCCCACTCAGAAATCGTCCGGTGATATTCTTCCCACTCCATGGTTTTGTACTTGACGAACTCGTCTTTAAGACCTTTACCCAGCACCTCTTCGACAAACGGATCGCTGTCGAACGCTTCAACCGCTTCCGCAAGGTTCTGAGGCAGAAATTCAATTCCTTTCTCCGACAGCTGTTCTTCACTGTATTCATACAAGTTCTCTTCCTGAGGCTGGCCCGGATCCAACTTCTCGCGAATCCCCTGAAGTCCTGCCCCCAATACCAAGGCCGCTGCCAGATAGGGGTTGACCGCACCGTCGGCATTTCGGGACTCAAAACGTCCGCCGCCCATCGGCACCCTCACCGAGTTGGTTCGGTTATTGGAACCGAACGAATTAAACACCGGTGCCCAGGAAAACGTCGCCATGGCTCCCTGCCTGACCAATCGCTTATAACTGTTGACCGTTGGGGAGAAGACCGCACACAATGCCGGACCGTGCTTTAAAACCCCACCGATGAACTGATAACCCAACTCGGTCAAGCCCAAACCGCGTGGATCGTCTTTAGGATCACACTTAAAGACATTCTCACCGGTTTCTTTATCGAAAAGCGACATGTTGAAATGTGCGCCATTACCGGTCTTGTCGGCAAAAGGTTTCGGCATGAAGGTCGCCAGCAACCCTTCTTCCTGAGCATAATGCTTGGCCATGTAGCGGAAGAAGATAAAGCGATCGCACATGGTCAAGGCATCGCTGTACTGGAAGTCGAATTCATACTGCCCGTTGGCATCTTCATGATCCAACGAATACAGATCCCAGCCCAAATCGTTGATCGTGGTGGCCATTTTGTCCAGCCAGGTGAAACGGTTCATGAAACTGCGCACGTCATAGCATGGCTTGATCAACTTATCGTCTTTATCCGGCACCGACAGAGAACCATCTTCCTCCTCTTTGAGAACGAATAACTCACATTCAATCCCCAGGTTAAAACCAAAGCCCATCTCTTCGGCCTGTGCCAATACCTTTTTCAGAGCAACGCGCGTGTTAATCTCATAGGGCTCACCATGCAAGGTATTGTCCGCCGCCATCCAGGCAACTTCCGGCTGCCAAGGCAACTGAATCAGACTGTTCAAGTCCGGTATCGATGCAATTTCATCCTCATTGGGTTTCTGCCCCAAACCGTCCAAGGCATAACCAGTGTATAGTTCGGATCCCTTCACCATATGATCCAGATGCTCAATAGGTACAAACTTACCTTTAGGCACCCCATGAATATCCACATAGGCCCCAATACAGTACTTTACTCCTGAGGCTTGCAATTTTCTCTTTAAATCTTCTACATCAAATTGACTGTTCATATCACTCTTCCACTCTTAATTTTCATTATTAACTTTGTCGAAATAACCATGTGACAAAGGGGCCTCTTCACGCAGGCCTTTTTTCACCAACTCACTCAAATCCTCAACCATCCAGGCAAACAACTCTTCACCCTTTTCCGCGCTTGCCAAACTGGGCAGGCCTGTCACGCCATTGAGACTGGTGCGGTTCACCGGATGTGAAAACACACATTCTCGTGTACGATCCGGGTCGTCACTGTCATTCAAACGCTCCTCCCTGACCAGCTGAGGCGCAACCGCCATCATCAAAGATGTTTCGGCTTCATTGGCATGCCAGTCATCGGCATCCTCAAAATGCCTTTTTTTAACCCGCTCGCTGATCGTCGCCGAATTGACAATCGCCACCATAAAGCCGTCATGTTCGGCCCTCAACATCTCTAAAGCACAGCGTAATGGCGCAAAATTTGAGACATGGCTATTGAGGATAAATAAACGTTTGAAACCGGACGCATAAACCCAGTCGCCGATTTCCTTGACCACATCGATCAATGTCTTGGGCTGTAAGGCGATGGTGCCCGGCCATCGTTGAGAATGTCCGAGTGAGCAGCCGTAAGGCAAGGTCGGCAATAAAGCGACTTGAGTGTTTTGGGCGACTTGAAAGCCCAGCTGTTGTGCAATCTCGGAGTCCATGCCGCACCCCAAGTGCGGACCATGCTGTTCTGTTGCGCCGACTGGCAACAACGCAGCGTCCATGGAGGAGCCGGACAGATGCCCGATCTCCTCCCAAGTCATGTGATGCCATTGATTCATAGCGTTCTCCCCGCTCATCCTACTGAGCAATAAAATCAGGACACAGCCAATCCAACCTTAAATTGAGAGGTTCGGGCATGCACTGTTCTGTGGGGTTTATAGGAGTAAGCCGTCATGAGAACCATGACGACTGGATTAAAATTGACTGCAACTAAGCAATCATAGTTTACAAGAGAGTAATTACAGACCTTCTGTTAATGAAGGATCGATATAAGAATCAACATCTTGCGGTTCATCGTAAACCTTGTTATTGATGTTGAAATCATCCGAGATTTTGGTTGATCCGTAAAGTGACTTGAAGCCGTCCGCTTTCTTGAAATGCTTTTTCGCCTCTTCCAACGTCAGGATATTTGTTCCGTTGATAAATTTCTTATATTCATCGGCAGACAAACCAACACGAGAAGCCATAATGGAAACGGCATCGTCGGTCGTTTTAGGATCTTTTATATAATCCACAGCCTTATACCAAACCTTAGCCACCTTCTCCCATTCGTCACGATTATTAGCATAACTGCTCGGTGCAACCGCCAAGACATCGTAAATCAAACCAGGCTCATCCGCACTGGTGTAGATTGCAGTAGATCCGGGAACCAACTGCAACGCTGAACCAGAACTCGGCTGCCATGCGACAATCGCATCCACCTGACCTGAAGCCAAAACTTGCGGAGTTTCGCTGGTAGGTACATTCACCAACTCCACATCCGACTCAGTCAAACCATTCTTTTCCAAGGCATTCAACAACAGAAGGTGTCCGACAAATCCAACTTCAACGCCAACCTTCTTGCCTTTCAGGTCTTTAACCGAAGCGATGCCAGGACCACCAATCAACATGTCATTACCGTCACTGTAATCATTGATAATCGCCATGACACTCTTGGCACCGGTCGCACCGGTTACCAATGCATCCCCATTGGTCATGCCCACTGCATCCAACTGGCCGGCGGCAAACGCATCCATAGAAGCCACATAGTCAAACCACTCGAATTTGACGTCCACCCCTTCTTCCGCAAACCATTTCTTTTCAATGGCCACTTCCCAAGCCACCCAGCCAGGCCAGTCGCTGTATCCAATCTTCAAAGGTTCTGCATTTACAGACATCGCTTGAGCCGAAAGAAACAAACCCGCCAATGCACCCAATACTTTTTTGCTACCTAACATAACCGTACCTCCAAATAATTATTACGATTTATTAAATTAGTAATAATTAATAATCACGATGCGTACCATAAATAAATAAATGCCTTTAATTACAATTAGTTAATAATTAATTACGTCTTGGGTGATATTTTTATATGGGTATATTTCGTCTTTTTTGGTTCAAAAGTTCATTATGGTGCAAATTAACGGGCCTTTCTGGCCTCAATAAACGCCGCCAATAAAATCATAACGCCGCCCACCTTTTCCAAACTGCTCATGGTTTCCCCCAAAATCAAACTGGCGGAGATCACCGCCGTGACCAACTCCATGATGACAATGATCGAAGAGCGTCCGGCCTCAAGATGAGTCACCGCCCATTGGGTACCAAAGTTGGCGATCATCATCCAAATGGCCCCATAGGCAAACAGGGCCGTCCATGCCGTCCACCCCAACTCAAGATTCACAGACTGGCCCTGCAATGCAAGACCGAAAGAAGCCAATAGGAAAGCCCCCATAAACATCGATGCCAACTTGATCTTGACCGGTACCGCCTGCGTCAGCCTGAAAGCGATATTATTCATCGCAAACAAGAATCCGGAAAGCAACGCCAGACCATCAATCCACGAGGGCGGAGCAATGAAGGCATTCATGCCCCCTACAATTAGAAACGCACCGATAATCGACAAGCCCATTCCCAGCCACCGTATCCGATCAATAGGCTCCTTAAGAAAAATCCGTCCTCCCAGCACCCCCCATAACGGTACCAGATAAAACAACACCATCACCCGAATCACCTCCCCGTAAATCAAGGCGGTATTAAAGGCCAATTGGGCCCCTCCCCCCAAAAGTGCGATCAACAACAGCATGCGCCACGACGTTGGGATGTACTGACGCTGTGACCAAATCACCGGCAACATCATCACAAACATCAACAGGTACAAAAACAAAGTCAACGGCAGGCCGTCAAACCCCAGTTCATTGAGATATTTAAGAGGAAGCCAACTTAACCCCCATAAAATGGAGGCCGCGAAAAGCACCGAAACCGCTACGGTTTGCATAAAATCTATCCTTAAAAGTGCGCCAGAATGGCGAGGGTTCTAGTTTGAAAAACGTTGGAAGTGCGCTCGTTCGGTTTCAGCCATCCACTGGTTGATTTCCCAAAGATCGGCAATGGGTGCTTGCGTAAAAGGCAGACGGTGCAAATAACCATCCGGGCCAAATTCCGGCGTCATACTGGTGCAGGTTTGACCAGACTGTTTTTGCAATTGCCAAACCCGCGCCCATATCGTTTGATGGGAAAGCAGAGCCGCAGCATACTCGGGTGCGGCAGGGTGCGGAACCTGAGGCCCTTGATCATATCCCACTCGCGCGTGAATATGCCTGACTTGAGGCAGAAAGCTCTCAAGTACAGAGATTTCGGAATCCATCAGGCGTTCACACACCACACACCAATGGCTGATGTCCAGGGTCAAACGCATCTCAGGAATCGCTTCAGCGATTCGCCGCGTGACCCAAGGATTGAATAGCGAGCGGCTGCGATGAGTCTCGAAGTTAATGGGCAGGCCATAGGTTTGGGCTAATTCAATCGCCGCTTTGAAAAAGTCGATGCTTTCGCTTTCCGGCCAGGCATCGTAACCCGTAATACAGGTTGCGAACTTGGGATTCAACGGCATGCTGTTTTCCAGCCCTAACTTCAAATCGGCCAAATGCTGTTCCGGAGTAGCGCTGGCATGGGGCACATAATCCCCGCCGGTTACAATTTCCGCCACGTAATCCAGACAGGCCTGCTCAAATAGTGCCGACCATTTTTTCTGCTCTCGTGAATCCTGTGGAGCACGCCCCTCGATTCCCTGAAAACCAGCATGCACCGCTTGCGCAACCGCCTGTTCAATGGGTAAATCGCAGCCCCACAAGGCTTTAAAAATTTTGAGTTTCATATTCCATTACTCGAAAAAACTGGGGAAAACGTTATGTTTTTTGAAGAATTCCATATCGTGATTCGGCCAAAGGGCCGCACCGGTTTCCCGACTAAGCCGTTTGAGTTTCTGAATGCTTTCAATCGCCAAATCATCACGATCCTGCCAACACAAACCCGGGGCGATTTCCTGCTCCAGATTTTCAGTCAAATCGGCCGCATCCCCGGCCAGTAAAATCGGCGCTCCCTTGGGCAATTCGACTAACATCGACATGTGTCCTGCCGTATGGCCCGGCGTTTCGATCGCACGCACGCCGTCAATCAAATCGTATTCACCGGTCTGGATTTTCCAGTTCAACGGCATGGAAAAGTCTTCGGCAAAATAGGCGTCGTCTGCGGGCTGTTTCGCGGCTTGCAACTCACTCTGATGCACATGTACTTCGGCATGACAGAATTCACACAAACCTCCTGCATGATCAAAATGCAGGTGACTGCAAAACACCAAATCCACATCCAACGGCGACAACCCCAGAATTTCGAGTTTGTTCGGCAGCCTCTGCTCCTCAGTCATCTCCGGCGGCCCAAATGGAAAAGCCTCATTCTCGTAATAGAATTTACGCTGTTCGGCCTGTTTGATCTTGTGGTAATCACAGCCCACATCAAACAATATGCGGCCGTTATTGGTCTCAATCAGGTAGGCCAAAATCGGTGCGTCAATAAAAGTGCCCTTACCCTGATTACGCGTTGAAAGGGTTTTTTCGTAATGATGTGTGCCGGTTAGAATCGGCCAGAATTTTTTTACCTGAGTCATAATTTGATTCCTTTAACGTATTTAGAGCCGCTTACTTAATGAGCTGTCAGAAAAGAGACGCCGTCCACGCCGATAAAGGTCTCACCTTCATGCTGTTTAACGTCCATATTGATCGGATCGGAATTCAAGATTCTCGGCACCCGGTAACGGTGATAACTTTTAATCAAATGTCTGAAGGTCAATACCTGGCGTTCATCATCGCCATAAATCTGCTCATGCAGGCGACGTAACCGATACCACGGCTGTGCCTGCTGGTCGTGATGGACATTGTGATAGCAGAAATTCAGCACCAACAGGTTCAGCCAAGGATGACGTTCCGACAGCAGATTCGAATAGGTATTGTGATGTTCGAATTCGCGATCCCTAAGTCGAGCCTCCGGTCCGCGCTTTTGATCCAGCGTTTCAAACAATTCATAGGTATGCTGATGCACGTCCATAAAACGCATCACCGTCAGGAACAGCAGGTAAGCAATGGGATAGAACAGCAACACTTTCCAGGAGACAGAAGCCAAACCGATGAAAAACAGGGCGCGCAACAGAACAAACAACACCACGCGAGCACGACGCGACTTGCGGCTTGTCTTTACAAACGGCAACACAATCACCAAAGCGTGCATCAACACTTCCAGAGCGGGTATGTAAGCCCACTCCAACGCCTGAATGAATTTCAGCGTTTTCGGATAAGCCATTAAACGAGGGCGGAAATCGAACGAGACAATATCGGCACGATCACTGTGATGACGGTTGTGCTTGCGTTTGATGTCATCGAAATCGCTGTAACTGGAGCCGCACACCCACAACAGCAACTCGCTGAGCCAACGATTATGGCGGCGATCCTTAAACACGCTCTCATGGGCGCACTCGTGAATGAAATACGCGGCCATCACCATGCTGTGCGCCAACAAAGGTACCGCCAATAAATTCAACCAAAGCAATGGCGACAAGATACCGTAAAGACCTAAACCGTAAGCCAGCACAATATAACTCAAAGCCAATAAGTTGGGGAGCATCGAGTCCTCATAGCGCCATATCGAAAACGTATTGCGGGCAGTCATAAAGCAAACCTCTGTGCACAAAATTAGCCGAAAAACCAAGCTTTCTTATGCAGGCCGTCCTGCGTTGGAAAGACACAATCCGGGTCGTCCCGGATTGCGGATAGAGCTTGAGTAAACCTTCAAGCGCCACTCTCTGAAAATCATTTTGAAATTGAGCAGGCCTGCCAGAAATGAACAGGCCTGTCAGGTTTCGGCGCGGGCTTTCATCCAGTTACGCCAACCGCCGTGCTCGGTAATGTCCACCGCACCGTGCAGTCCGTTAGGCTCGCAAATGAATCCGACCACCTCGCTTCCGTCAATCAGTTCGACCTTGCCCAAACCAAGTGGCGAGGGAATCAACGCCAGAAAACTCCCCAGATGCTCTTTGGGCATCGACCATACTTCCACTTCAATGGAGGCTCCAGAAGAATCGTCCACCTTAAGCAAACCCGGCTTCAGCAGAGGACGGCTGCTCAATTCATAAAACTTATATTTGGACGCGGTCTGCGTCAATTTGAGCAATTTTGCACCGCGCTCCAACAGCTGTGAGTTTAGCGGAAACCCGGTGAGGTGTGCGCCCACCACAGCCAATGGAATGGCATGGTGATCGGCCGTTATTTGCCCTTTCTGGATTGGGCTGCGATTGACCGCCGCAAACTCGACAAATTTCGGGTGCCACTGTTTGGTCAGGTTCAACAACTTGCAATCACTGCCCGCCGGAGCAAACAAGGTAATGCCGCATGGCCGGCCATCCTCACGGAATCCGCTAGGCATGGCCACCGCAGAGTAATCCAACAAGTTCATGAAATTGGTATAGGTTCCCAAGGCGCTGTTCAGTGCAACCGGCTCTTTCTCCACCTCAGCGATTTTGAAGATGCTCGGTGTCGTCGGCGTGACAAAACAATCAACCTCCTGCCAAATCGATTCGGTTTGTCGAATAGCGTCTTGCAGCTGATAAGCGCCCCGATAGGCATCGACCGCACTCAAATCGGTGGCTGAACGGATAATGCCCTCCACCGTCGGATCCATATCTTTGGGAGTCGATTCTATGAACTCGGCGATGGCCGCATAACGTTCCGCCACCCAGGCTCCGCCATAAAGCAATTTCGCCGTTTCCAGCCACGCAGAAAAATCCAGCTCTTTGACCTCATAGCCCATCTCTTGCAGTTGCGCCACACTCTTTTCAAAATTGGCCTGTGCCTGAGCATCACCGTAAAACATCCGCCCGGCTTCGTCCGGAATACCGATGACTGGTTTTTCACCCCAGGCCGGGACGTTCAACTCAGACTGTTTGCGACTAAAGGCATCGTCAGGATCCTGTTTGGCCACCACATCAAACACCTTTTCGGCATCCACGCTGTCCAACGCAAAAATCGACACCACATCCTGTGACCTGACGGCCGGCACCACGCCCCGTGTACTCAAAATTCCTTTACTGGGTTTGAGTCCTATCAAATTATTGAAAGCGGCTGGAACCCGTCCGGAGCCGGCTGTATCCGTCCCCAGCGAAAAACTGCACAAACCCATCGCCACCGACACTGCGGAGCCGGAACTGGAACCGCCGGAAATGGTTTCGAAATCAAAACTGTTGTGACAGACCCCATAAGGCGAACGTGTTCCCACCAAACCGGTCGCGAATTGATCCAGGTTGGTTTTCCCTAAAGGCACCGCCCCGGCCTCAATCAATAGGCGAACCACTTCCGCATCTTCTTGTGGGGTATAAGCATAAGATGGGCAGGCCGCCGAAGTCGGCACCCCAGCCAAATCGATATTGTCTTTGACCGCAAAAGGAATGCCCCACAAAGGCTTGCTGTCCAGGTCAAACTCTCCCAGATTTTCCAGATAACCTCGAATTTTTTGCAACGGCAACAGCTCTATCCAAATATTGTATTCGGCCATGGACTCGGCTTGCTGGTGCAAAAACTCAAACAACACTTCCGGGCTCACATCTCCGCGAGCGTAATAGCCGTGAATCTGTTCTATATTCAAGAAATAACGCTTTTGCGCTTTGGCATTAAGACTCATTTTGCAACTCCAGTACCATCAAACGCTGGCCGTTCTGAATCAAATCCCCTTCGTTCACCAGAATTTCGGTGACTGTGCCATCCACTTCGGCTTCGATATGTATTTCAATTTTCATGGTTTCCAAACTGGCGATGATGTCGCCCTCTTTGACCTGGTCGCCCGGACGGACTGGAATCTTCCAGACACTGCCGGTAATCGGTGAAAGCGCCGCTTCGAATCCGTCTGGGATTTCCGCTTGCGGTTCGCTGGCGACTTCCTCCTGACCGCTACCGGATTCATAATTCGCCTGACCGTTCTCTTCCCAACGCTGACGCTCTTCCTGAAAGGCCTGCTGCTGCTTGGCCTGGAAAGATTCGATCGACGAAGACTCTTTTGCCAAAAACGCCTGGTAGTCCGTCAATGACAGTTCGGTCTCTTCGATTTTGATATCAAAACGCCCCAACGGAAAGTCCTGACGAGCCTGCGTCAATTCATCATGGGAAACTGGGTAGAACTTGATTTGATCGAAGAACTGCAACAACCAAGGCTTTTCGGTATTGAAAAACGGCGTCTGATGGTAAGCGTTCCAAACTTGGATGGTACGGCCGACAAACTGATAACCGCCCGGCCCTTCCATGCCGTAAATACACATATAGGCCCCACCGATACCCACGGCGTTTTCCGGCGTCCAAGTTCGTGCCGGGTTGTATTTGGTGGTCACCAGACGGTGACGAGGATCCAAAGGCGTCGCCACCGGCGCGCCCAGATAAACATCACCCAGACCCATGACCAGATAGTTGGCGTCAAAAACGATCTTTTTCACTTCTTCGATTGAGTCCAACCCGTTAATACGGCGAATGAACTCGATATTGCTCGGACACCAAGGCGCGTCAGGACGAACGGATTGGGTATATTTGTCGATCGCCAACTGGGTGCTTGGGTCGTCCCAAGACAAGGGTAAATGCACGATACGGCTCTTCACCACCATATCGCTGCCGCTTGAAAGTCCGGATTCGACTTCATGAATCTGTTTTACAAGATCCAACTGGCCGACCTGCTTGGCATCGTAATGCACCTGCAAGCTTCGAATCCCCGGCGTCAAATCGATGATGTATGGCCATTCAAGCCCTTTGAGTTTTTCATACAGTACCTGAGCTCTAAAACGCAATGCGATATCCAGCTCCATCTTTCCGAATTCAATCAGCAGGTTGCTGTCGCCGGAACGGCGGTAACGGATACCGACTTCATGCTGGGTATCGTCCAACTCCAGCAAGATGCAGGATTTTTCAGTAGGCTCTTTCAGGAAGGCCAAGTCAGGCAATAACTCAAATTCGTTGATGAGGCCTTCCACCGCTTTAAGCTGTTGCTCAGCCGTTTCGATTGAGACCGCCTTGAACTTAACCTTATCGCCCGGACGCAACTGTCCCATTTTCCACTGCTGCGCTTGAATGATAGTCGCCGGACAGACAAAGCCCCCTAGGCTCGGACCATCCTGCGCCAAAATAACCGGCATGTCCCCGGTGAAATCGATGGCTCCAATCGCATAAGGATTGTCGTGGATGTTGGACGGATGCAATCCGGCCTCGCCACCGTCCTTACGTGCCCAATTCGGCTTAGGGCCGATCAAACGGATACCGGTGCGGCTTGAGTTATAGTGCACTTCCCACTCAGTTGAAAAGAAGGTTTCGATGTCTTCGTCGGTGAAAAAATCCGGCGCACCCTGAGGCCCGTAAGTGACTGCGATCTCGTATTCATTTCCGTACTGAGGCACCAACTCAAGAGGGATGGCCGCAAATTCAGCATTCATCTCCAATTCATGAATCGGCAAGACATCACCGGCACGCAATAAGCGCCCGCCGTGACCACCGAAACCACCCAAGGAGAAGGTGGTTTGACTGCCCATATAATCCGGCACATCGAATCCGCCCTGCACCGCTAGGTAAGCGCGCTGTCCGGCCTCTTTAATCACTTTTGACTTTAAGACCTGACCCGCTTTGACCGCGACTGGTTCCCACATAGCAATCGGCTCTTTGTCCAACGTCGGCTTAACATCGGCACCGCTCAAACAGATCACCGTATCTTGGTTGAACTTCAGACTCACACCGGAAACGGTCATCTCGATGGTAGAGGCTTCCTCTTCATTGCCCAGTGCCCGGTTCGCCAAACGATGCGCCAAAGCATCCATCGGCCCCGATGGCGGCACCCCGATATCCCAGAATCCAACGCGCCCCGGATAGCTGACAATCATCGAATGCGTTCCCGGATTCAGCACCTCAATGGTAGAAGGGGCAGGGGCGAAACCGGAGAGGTATTTGGTGTACAAATCTTTACCGCTGAGAAATTGAGCATCTTTCGACAAGGCGGACAGATATCGTACGTTGGTCTCGAAACCGTAAATTTTAGTTTGCTCCAATGCCTCCTGAAGTTTTGCGGTGGCTTGCTCACGCGTCGGTTCAAGTACGATGATTTTAGCCAACATCGGATCATAATAAGAACTGACTTCCTGCCCCCCGGAAACCCAGGTATCGACTCGAATGCCTTGTGGCATCTGCCACTTGGTGACTTTATCGCTACTTGGCTGGAAATTCTTGGCCGGATCTTCAGCATAAACCCGCACCTCAATGGCATGCCCTTTGGCTGGTTTGACGGCCTCCGGGAACTGGTGGCTATAGGCGATTTCAAGCATCCATTGAACCAGGTCCACATCGCGAACCGCTTCGGTAATGCCGTGTTCAACCTGCAAGCGCGTATTCACTTCCAGGAAATAGTATTCATTGGTGTCGCCGTCATACACATACTCGACCGTACCGGCCGACTGATAAGAGACCGACTCCCCCAAACGGATCGCATCGCGCTCCATCGACTCGACCAAGTTTCGGTCGATGTCGACCACAGGGGTTTCTTCAACCACTTTCTGGTTACGACGCTGTAACGAACAGTCACGCTCGCCGAACGACACCACATTGCCGCGACCGTCACCGAAAATCTGGATTTCAATATGGCGGGCATTGGTGACGAATTTCTCAAGAAACACGCCATTTTGACCGAAAGCGTTCTGGCTCATGCGCACGACTTGCTCAAAAGCCTCATCCAGTTCTTGGGCATCATGGCATTTCTGCATGCCGATTCCACCGCCGCCCGCAGTACTTTTGAGCATCACCGGATAACCGATGCGTTCGGCCTCTTCCAGAGCCTCTTCCTTGTTCTGCAACAGGTCCGAACCCGGCAACAAGGGAACCTTACTCTCAATGGCCAGTTCACGCGCAGTGTGTTTTAAACCGAACTCACGAATATGCTTGGGACTCGGTCCGATAAACGTAATACCGCTCGCCTCACACATTTCGGCAAAGCCGGCATTCTCACTTAAGAATCCGTAACCCGGATGGATTGCGTCGACCTTCAGGAGCTTGGCTTCTTCCAAAATCAAAGGGACATTCAAATAGGTCTCGGTCGCAGTTGCGCCTTTCAATAAAATCACTTCGTCGGCCAATTGCACATGCAGTGATCCATGATCCACTTCCGAGGCCAACGCAACCGAACGAATATTCATCTTTTTAAGCGTGCGGATAATGCGTGTCGCAATGGCTCCGCGGTTTGCCACCAATACTTTTGAAAACATTGTTTTTCTCTCTTTTGCTTCTTTGCGCAGTGAGTCGTCCCACTTAATTCAACATCACACTCAAAAGAATGCGCTCTTCCGGGTCGTCCCGATGCTATCCTGAGTGCAATTGCTTCGGCCGATGACAGGCCTGCTCATTCTTCCCAAATCACCATTTCGACCGGGGTCGGGTTGTAACCATTACAGGGGTTGTTCAATTGCGGGCAGTTTGAAACCAGCACCAAGGTGTCCATATGCGCCGTCATTTCCACATAACGTCCCGGGGCGGAAATGCCGTCATCAAAATCCAGATGACCCTCCGGTGAAACCGGCACGTTCATGAAAAAGTTGATGTTACTGGACAAGTCTCGTTTGCTCATTCCGTAATCCCACTTGCTCAAGGCGGTGAGAAAACTGTCGCGACAAGAATGCATATGGCGTTTATCGATGGAATAGCGCACCGTGTTACTCTCTGCAGAACAGGCTCCACCCAAGGTGTCGTGACGCCCGCAGGTATCCTCTGTAATCGTCAGCATCGGATTGTTCAAGTTAGAACGTAAAACCGACCCGGTGGTCAGGTAGATGTTGCCCTGGCCTTTGATGGTATCCGTGGCGCTGTAACGCTCTTCGGTATCGTTGGCGTTATAAAACAGCGTGTCCACCGCTTGGTTGCCTTCCAAATCGACAATACGAAATTTTTGGCCGGCTTTGACAACATGCATCCATGGATCACCGGCTTTAACCACTTCACGATGAACGATCTGGTTGTCCGATATCTGCTCAGTTGCTAAAGTCATAAGGTTTCTCTCCGTAATAAATCGCTGTATTGTAAAAAGCGCGTTCGTTTTCTGGTTTATGCCTTAGACAGGCATCGTCACTCTGCACCGGCTCCGCTTTCATGGCGGTTAATTCAATCGGTTGGGGAGCATAGTCCGGGTTGGAATCCAAAGGGTGCTGAGCGGTTGCCAGCACCACAATGCAATCCATTTCAAAACGCAAATCCACGTAATCGCCCGCCTGACTGTTATCCGCCACATAAGTCATGTCGCCATCCAGCTCCACGCGAATTTTAGAAAACAAGTTCACATTCGGCACCAAGTCTTTGGCATCCAACCCCCACTTCTCCAATTCATTGATCAGGCTGTCATAGCCATTCTTGTGGTAATCATTGTGAGCTTGCTGATAATCCGCTTCCCCATATTTGGCCTTAACCATCTCGGCATCGGATATGCCGCCGATGGTGTCATGCCAGCCGCAAGTATCGTCAACAATCGAACACATCACCCTACCCATATCCGAATAACAGACGTTTGGACGGGTTAGAAATGCGGTCTTCTGGCCTTTAAGCGTGTCTGGCATGTTGTAACGTTCACTTGGAACCTCCAGATTGAACATCAACATCGAGACATTGGCTCCGCCGTCCAGATCCTTGACTCTCAAAATGGAACCACGGCGCATCACACCTGACCAGTGCGCGCCTCCCGGGAGCTGCTCTGACCAGATAATCGGTTTTTGATCACTCATAATCACCCTTCTTTACTTTCATCAAATACGTTTGAACGTATCGAGTTTTTACTGTAAATGGGAGGCAAAGCGGAATTTACCAAATAGAAATTCCCGGTCTTAACCCCCCGGTTTGAAATCATTTCATCGGCAATCAGCTGCAACTGCTGTGCCGGTCCTTGTAAAAGATTGACCTCCAAGGTGTGTTGATCCACCAGTTGAATCTGAGTCGATGAGATGATTTCAGCCACATATTTATGCTTAATCCCATTCAAACGATGTTGCAATCCATTAACCGTGTGGTCATAAAACAAGGTCACAGTACCGGCCATGACTTCGTTGCTGTGCTTTTGGTTTTGCAAAGCCACTTCTTTCTGAATCATCTCCATCAACAAAGCGGAACGGTTATTGAAACCTCTGCGACGCACCAGGTTATCCAAATCCTCCAATACCTTGGATGGCATGGAGGCACTGACTCTGACTAAGTTGGTCTTATTCATCTTAAAAAATATCCGGAACGGCGGAATCCACCGGCACCATCTGCACCATACTGAGCTTTTCCTCAATATCCAGATCGGTAATAGGCGGATGAACCAACGTTTCTAAATAGTGTTTTGTGGCTAAAAACGGTTCGCTTAACATAATGTCTAACGGACGCGGGCGCGGCAAAGGCACTTTCAAAACTTCTCTGACTCTTCCCGGATGCGCGTCCAACACCAAAATACGATCGGACAGATACACCGCCTCGTCTAAATCATGCGTAATGAATAAAATGGTGATATCGATGTTCTGCCAGATTTCGAGCAGATACTGTTGCATTTTGGCGCGATTTTGTGGATCCAAAGCCGAAAAAGGTTCATCCATCAACAACACCTTGGGCTGTGTGGCCAGTGCACGGGCAATGGCAACACGCTGCTGCATCCCCCCGGACAACTGATGCGGATAGGACTCCTCATACTTGGATAAGCCCACCAAGTCAATCCATTGCGCGGCTTCCTTCTCGGCATCCGGTTTTTCCATTCCATTTTGCGTCAGTCCGAACATCACATTTCGTTTCACGGTCATCCATGGAAACAACGTATAACGTTGGAACACCATGCCACGATCCGGCCCCGGCCCTTTGACTTCAGACCCGGCTACCACCATGACACCACTGTCCGCACTTTCCAAGCCGGCAATGGTGCGCGCCAAAGTTGACTTTCCGCACCCGGAAGGCCCCACCACACACATAAATTCACGTTGATACTCATCAAAATTAATGCCGCCCAGAACCTGATTAACCTGTCCTTTATGGGCAAAACTTTTTTGGAGATCCTGAACCTCTATTGCCAAAGGGCGCTTCTCTATTCTTTCAAAACGCTCTTGAATCTCAGGGGTATAAAAACCATCCAAAGGATGCGCCTCGGAATTATTTAAAGTTTTCTGTTCCATAAGTCTTCATGATCCCCTTACTGATTACTGCTGTGCCAAGGAAAGAGCCTTCTGCCCAACCAAGCCAGAATCAGGTCGGTCAGCAGACCGATGATTCCGATAATTAAAATGGCGGCAAACACATTGTCAAAATTCTTGTAACGCGCCTGCTGGGTGATAAACCAGGTAATCCCCGAACTGGTACCGATAAGCTCGGCCACAATCAAATAGGTCCAGGCCCATCCAAGCAGGATTCGCATATCCCGATATAGGTCCGGCAAAACCCCTGGCACAATGATGCGTTTCAACATGGACAAGCCATTACAGCCCAACGTCAAACCGGCTTCGATCAGAGCGGGACTGAGTTTTCGGGTGGTGTTGGCGACGATGAGTATCATCTGAAACACCGTTCCGATAAAGATGATGGCCACCTTAGGCGCATCATAGATCCCCAGAATCGCAACGGCCAAGGCTCCGAATGCCGGAGCGGGTAAATATCGGAAGAATTCGGTAAAAGGCTCTACCAATTTGGAAATAGATTCGTAAGACCCGGCCAGAATACCGAGCGGCACACCTATAATGACCGCCCAAAAGAAGCCCAGTGCGATGATTTGGATACTGTGCAGCAAGCTCTCGTGCAGCCAAGGTTCATTACTACGTTTAGGCGGAGTGGTAAAGGCGGTATACAGAGCCACGCCAACTTCATGAGGGGCGGGAAGATAAACAGGGTTGGAAGATGTACCTTGTGGCGGCAATTTTTCTTCGGCGAGCTTTTTGTCGACTTCCTTATAGAAGATCTCTTTGTCGACCAACATGCCCACACGCAGGTAACCCGCATCGCCTGAATCGGTGATTTCAATTTTAGGGTGCCATATCTGCGGCACATAACTAATCAAAGACCAAAGCAACAAAGGGAGCAAAAAACTTGCGATAACCAAAGAGTAGTTTGAATGTGTGTCTAAAGGCACACGCGGCGTGAGCCAGGATTTAGGTAGCAACTGCATCTTTCCGCCTATTTATTACAATTTTATAAAAACGTAATAAACATAAGCTTAATGCAGTCCAAAAAACTATTAATCAATATAATTCATATAGTTATCACGAAAAGACCCGTTTAAACGGGTCCTTAACAACAATTAATGATCCAATAAATAAACAAACGCACCAAAACAGAAAGGCCTTGCACCTTCGCTTTAAATACCGGTTAACACCAAAGCAATAACGTCGTTTTCATAGCCGTCGCCATTCTTGTACTCACGATACCCTTCACTCACACGGTAGCCCACCAAATAGGGCTGACTACGCCACTCCCAGTAAACAGTATCATTTTGCCCTGATTCGGCTTCCAACACCTCCGCAGGAACCTCAAACTGAGTGCCAACCGATAAATCCGGCAAAGTAGAGGAAATGACCAAACCGCTCCTGTCCACAAACACACTGAACGTCGTATCATTTATCAAATTATTAATATACTTGGGCTGTGTCTCTTCAAGCATTGCCGCGAATTCCGGCTCACTATCAAACACCAAAGCGATCCCACCCACGTTTTTCTGCAGGTTACCCCACTCCTTGACCGCCGCATGGTAAATATAAGTGTGCCTTCCACTATACAAATCGGTTTGATGAAAATCAGAAACCACATAAGCCTGGGTATCCGACAAAGACAAACAGCGCGCCGTATCATTCGGCCGTGGTAATAAAGTACCGACCAACTCGGATTCAGCCGGATTGGAAACAGCCAGAACCTTGCCCTTATGATCGTAAAGCATGATATTGGTATAAACCGTATAGAGCTTATTAATATAGGCCAACACCTCGGTCAGCCGCTCCACCTGCTCGGCTGAAATTGCCTGAGTCTGTTTGTGTTCGGTCAAAATTTGTCTAAAGGTACTATTAAGAGCCCACCAACGACAGTCGTTCGCACGCTCATACAAGTTTCGATCCATCACCTCAACCGCCAAAGCCGCACTGAACGCGACCTTACCCTGAATGGTCTTGACCAGGACCTGATGAATATGGTGGATAAAACCTTTGAAAATTTCCTGAATGTCGACACTGATATCCTGAAAGCTATCCAGAATAGGCAAAAAGGCCTTAACATCACGCTTGATCGAAAGAATCTTACCGTTCAGGATTACGATCAACAAAAGCGTGCTTACCTTTAGGTTCGTCTCCTCCAAATCCCTTAGATAAAGAGGAGAATCTTTAGGAATGGTGACATTAATCTCTTTTTTACTGCTTTTGTCATCAAAAGCCACCTCACTTGGCACATCCACATAACCCAGCCACGGCAGACCATAAAACCCCTGATAACCGTTTGTTTTTGTCGCAAAATACAAATTGTTACCCGATCTAACCGGCTCTTTCATGCCATACTGACAGGCCTGCTGCTTTCCAACCGGGTACTTCTCAGGATGATTGGCCACCAACACCTTACCGGAATCATCCACAAGCATGACACCATAACCATCCTGCTCATTGTTCAAAACCTTGAACAAGCGTTCAACCTCATCCTCGAAATTAAAACTCAGACACAGAACCCCCACCACTCGAAGCTGCCCTGATACTTCAGCCTCGATACGCTTGGCATAGATCAAGCTGGCCGGCTTACCCGGAAAAAGATCGGAATGCCGATAAACCTCAACATATTCCTCATCGGTCGTTAGCGCCTGCTGAATGAGAGGATCAAAGCTTTTTTCCACTGGATTGGATTCGTCCAACTTAGCCCTGACTTTTCCTTCAGGAGAGACCAACAACACATCATCATAAACCGTATACTTAGCGACATACTCCTCAATGCGCCGATGAATAAACCCTTTCGTTTCTTCACTCACATCATCCGATGCCATGAAATCAACCAAATCATTATCCGTTGCCAAAAAGCCAACGTCTGCCGTGCGCTCAAACAGGTTTCGAATCAGAATATCAATGACGGCTTGTGCTTTTAACATGATTTCACTGTTGGCCTGATTCAGGTAACGACCAATCAACCCTTCAATCATAATATCGCGCAGGTTCTGAAACTCTTTTTGAGTGTCTACAATAGACTCCAACAGCTGAGGGTCGATATTCTCGTTATTGATTTTTCCGACCATCGCAACCGTTGTCCACCATAAATCCTGATGTTCTAACTCAGACAGATATCGTTTCACCTCAGGCAAATACTGAATAAACTCCCGATAAGACCTTGAATCTTGTTGATGCTGCATCGACTTCCCCCATTAAACTTAATCAAAAATTACAGCAAACACCATTCCAAATACTGACAATTATCTACAATTGCCACAAAAACCAGGTGCAACCCACCTATCACCTACTGAATCAAGTCACTTAAACATACTAAAACAACAACTTACAGCCCTCCCTCAAAACAGACATATAAGACAGACACAAAGCTAGACAACAAACCAAAAGCAGCCCATGCACCAATAAACAACAAACGCCTCTTTCTAGGTCAATGCAAACAAGCCATCCGCGCAACAAATAGAAAACTTTTCTTACAGACATAAAAAAACCCGCACAAGGCGGGCTTTTTAAGAATATGGTGGCTACACCGGGATTTGAACCTGGGACCCCATCATTATGAGTGATGTGCTCTAACCAGCTGAGCTATGTAGCCAAAAGAATGCGCGTATTATAAGTTTTTATGCATCATTGTCAACATCTTCAAATGTTTTTTATCATATTTTTAAAGACCGCTTTAAAACAAAAAAGACCCGCAAAGCGGGTCTTTTAAGGTTTTAACTAACTAAGGAAATTACATAATGTCGAAAGACTTACTTACACCAAATACAAGGTAAGTTTCTGAGTCTAAATCAGAATCTTCAGGAGTAGATAAAACATAAGTTACAGAACCATCCAAACCTGCTGACAACTCAGTAGAGTAACCAACTTCTAAATAAGAGTTTGCATCATCATCCGCATCCAAGTCCGAATCCAACATACCATAAGTGGCTGAGAATCCTTCATACTCTACACCAATATACTTGTTGTCATAATCGACATCGCCCGCTGGATCTTCATAGACACCCTTATCGTAACCAACAGTAAACATGCCATACCCTAGGGAGAAGTTCACTTCATTGTAAGGGTAATCAAATGCCGTATCAGTGTAACGGAAAGTTGTTGCACCCAAACCAACAGAAACATCGCCGATTGAACCAGCCCAGCCACCGTAAATATCGTACTCAAGACCGGTTTCAACATCAGCTACCCAAGTACCAAGATAGAACCCTGAATCATTTTCGTAATCCAAACCAGCTGAAGCTGAAGCACTTTCAGTCTGCTCGATACCACGGAAAACATAGTTAGACACTGCGCCAATATTGGCTGATACACCCGCTTGTGTCGTGGCTGGCGCGATAGCCATTGAGGCTGCACCCGCAACCGCCATTGAAAGAACAAGTGACTTTAATTGAAATGCTTTTTTCATGCTTTATCTCCAGTAATATATTTATCCAAAAAGCTCGCTAGACATAAAACATACAGAGTGCCAAAAATTAAATTTTTCTTACATTTCAAATAATTAAGATTTTAAGCGGAGTAAATCACGCAGACATGAAGCAAATTAAAACTTTATATTTAAAAATAATGGTGCACCCGCACCATTTTATACATTATTAAGCTTTTCCGAAGCTCGCTCCAAAAACAGGGCCAATTCTTTCTCTAACTCCCGAAAATGTGCAATCAACTTTTCCCCTTCGTGGGTAACAGACGTGCCTCCTCCAGAACGCCCTCCCTGAGCCTTAACAACCAAAGGACGCTCAGACATCTGATTCATCTCCTCAATTAACTTCCAGGCTTTCTTGTAGGACATACCCATCTCTTTGGCAGCACGGTTTATCGAACCATATCGCTCAACATGCTCCAACAGCTCGATCCGCCCAATCCCAACATAGCCTTGCTGCTCCCCGGTAATCCAAAAGCGCGCACGTATCCGGCTAGAATATTGCTCACCCGGCAGCTTTACCTCATCCACTCTTTTTTGGCTCACAGGACACTCCTTATAAATTAAAGCCTTTGCCAGACCAGCAGAACATCGAATCCCCTGCTAAATTTGACCAAGCAAGTTCTCAAATAAGTATATTGCAAGTTATACTATAAGCCTATCCTGCACGAAGATATTCAACCCACCACCGAGGAGTATAAAAATGAATGTTGGCCAACTTGATCGAATCATAAGAATAGTGATTGGGCTCTTTCTGATTATCGCCGCTGCCACAGATTACATTGGCGTTTGGGGATACATCGGTATCATCCCCCTACTGACAGGACTATTGCGCTGGTGTCCGATTTATACCTTATTGGGCATTCAAACCTGCCCGGTTCACGAAGGCATCAAATATAAAAAATAACCCCTTCACAAACCCACCACACCAACAGATGGCGAAAACAAAAAAGCCGGGCAGTGCCCGGCTTTTATTTTAAGCTGATCGCAAGCTTCGCTTACTTCATTCCGTGGAACGCTTTAAACTTGGCGATCAGAGCTTCAGGACGCTTCTTTTTGGACTCTTTGGTCAAAGCGTAAACAACCGTCTCACCTTTTGGCCCAGCACCGATGTCGGTCAAACGATAAGGAACTTCGCCGTGCGCCATGAAAGCTTTGAAGTTACCCCAATCACTGAACACGTTAATGCGTCCATCAGCGATGATCTCACCGTAGAAGTTTTCAGCCACTGGCATGCGCTCTTCCATCATCTCAATGGACGGGATACCCACCAACTTCTTCTTGTCTGCCTTGGTCAAACCATGAACAACGGTTTCGCCTTTAGGGCCAGCTCCAATGAACGTTTTACGATAAGAAGTCTCGCCAATCTGCATAAACTCTTTATAAAGGTCTGCATCATAAAATACGTTCATGCGTCCATCGTGGTAAACCACATATAGATCATCATTGTTCAACGTTTGAGCAACTTCCTGCGCTTTAGTGTCAACCGCTTTTTCTTGTGTAGCCGTACATCCAGCCATAACGCCTGAAGCCAACAATGCAACCAATAACTTTTTCATTTTACCGTTCCTTCGTGAAATTAAAAACGCTCTAAGTTTACGAAGCCAACATAACAATTTGATGACCGCTTTATGACAAAAAAATGAAGCTTGGGAATGAATCATGATGATTTTTGCTTATTCCGAACACTTTAGATGATTTAGAAATTCAGCCAGAGACGCTTTTGATGTAGAATTGTAACGCTAATTTTTTTAGTATTTTTAAACGCAACGAAAGCTTTGTAAGAGATTCGGCAATGAAAAAAGACGAAAATTCGGTTATCCAACGCTATTCAGCCGATTCAAAAACAAGTCACGAATGGTCTCAAAAAAGTCTGGATAAAATCCAGGCACTTAAAGTGCCCAGCAATCCCGTTCACTTTACACTCATGTATGAACTCCTGAGCCAATCAGACCCTTACTTCAGTGAAGAAGTGGAGCGCTTAATCCGTGAAAACAATTATGATAACGAAACCGCCGAAAAGCTTTATATTACGCTGATTACCCAGATACTCTACAAAGCGTTACCGGCTGAAAAGGCCTGCAAACTTCTAAACGACCTTCTATCAACGCTTGAAAACTGGATTCAAGATTCAAAGCAAAGACAAGAGAAACTTGACGCCGGCTTGGCCAGTCTTAGCCAATACGACCTGCCTCAGGCTGTAGCGGATACGCTGCACAATGACGTCCTTCCCAATGTAAACGGCATTGTGAAAGATACGCAACACCTGGAAAAAGAAGTGGTTCGCACCTCAGAAGAAGTTCGACTGTTAAAAGAAGAACTGGAACGCACCACCACCATCGCCAAAACCGATGAACTGACGAATATCCCCAACCGTCGCGGCTTCAACGAAATCATCAAGAAATTGAGCCAAAACGCCCAGGAACAACAAGCCAGTTTTGCCATTATTCTTTTGGACTTGGATCACTTCAAACAAGTCAATAACACCTTCGGCCACCTGATTGGTGACAGCGTACTCCGATACATTGCCAAACTGTTGCACAAAGAAACCAAAGGCCAAGACAGCATCGCCCGTTTTGGCGGAGAGGAATTTGTTGTCCTTTTGCCCAACACTCAATACGATGCGGCCATTCAAGTGGCCAACAACATTCGCACTAAAATAAATGCTCGCCCATTGCAGATCAAAACCAATCAGCAAACCCTGAGTCTTTCCATTTCCGCCGGGGTGGCCATGTATCAGATGGGTGAGGATCTGGACAAGCTCTTCCATCGTGTTGACCAATGTCTGTATAAAGCCAAAACCTCGGGCAGAAACCGGGTGTGCGGCGAAAGCGAACTCTAAGCCATGCAAATGCAGACCACACCCAGCTTTTAACATTACGCACATGCATCCACAGCTCACACACGTTAACCTCATCAGTGGCAGCCTGGGTTCCGGAAAAACCACCCTCATTCGTCACCTGCTATCACAAAAGCCAAGTGACGAACGTTGGACGCTACTGGTAAACGAATTCGGCGTCATGGGCATTGACGGCGGCATCCTCTCTGGACACCACAACGTCCAGGTAGTGGAGCTGCCCGGAGGCTGTATCTGCTGCAGCGCCCAAAACGAACTCAAACAGAGCTTGCAACAGATTCTCGATGCAACGCAATACCCGCACAGAATCCTGATTGAACCGACAGGCCTGGGAGAACCCGATGTGATTTATGACATCCTGCTCTCCTTGAAGGCGGCCAACAGAATCCGCCTACAAACGTTCTTTGCGGTCATTGACAGTGCCGCCACGCGCATTGATGACTTAAACACCTACACCATCCAGCAAAACCTGCTCAACATGGCAGATGTTATTCTCCTCAACAAGCAGGACCTGGCACAACCTGAACAAATCGCCAAACTGCAGGCGCATTGCCGAAGCCTCTATCCGCCCAAAGACCCAATCCTCTGCAATCATGCCGAGGTCGATCAAAGATTGATTGACCTGCCGACCACGACACCGGTAATTCAAGAACCTGGATTCAAGACGATTCTGCATCACACCGATCGTAGTGGTCACTCACACACAACTTCACCACAACAGGACAAAGTGACATTCAGCCACATCGATTTTGGTGTCCAAGTTAAAACCATGCATAAGCGGGAACAGGGCGTTCTGTCGTTAGGTTATGAGTTTGACGCAAAGCTCATCTTTGACTGGCAAGCACTGCAACGATTATTTGAATCCCTGCCAAAACTGACAGGCCTGGTCAAAATCCAACGCGCCAAAGGACTTTTTAAAGTCGGAAAGCCCTGGATGCTTTTTCAGTGGAGCCAGCATCACGTCAGTCGAGAATACATCGCCTACCGGCGCGACTCGCGTTTTGAATTGCTTATCAAAGAAGAGCCTGCTTTCAACCTCGAAGCATTTGAACAAGAACTTAAAAACTGCATTCGGCAACCTTAAGTCCTGAATCTTTGGATACAAACATAAAATCAAAATCGTCAAGTCCCGACAAGATTCTCTTTTAAAAATCAGCGATAATTTTTTTTACACCTAGATAGAAAATTTTATTTAGTTATTTTTTAAAACATCAACATAGTTATCCACACCCCTATAGGCATGATTTACTGCATGATTGATCGACTTTTCCACAGGAAATCGTTGTGCGACTTACTTAAAAAGCGGTTTTCAAACGTGTTGCGTCAAACACAAAAATCTACTATATTTTGCGTTAGCAAATCCATTGCTCAACTACATCTTGTAGAAAAGCAATCCGATAGGCACAACGTATTATCTGCGCAATCTAGAGTATGTTTTTGCCTTTCCTTTCTAAGCTTCTGAATTTGCTAAAAAAACCATTTTAACCATAAAAAACTCTTGCCAACTTTTTATACACAGGTTTAACAACGCTCATGACGAATCAGAACATCCAGGTCTCAAAACGTAACGGAACCAAAGAACCCATTGATCTTGAAAAAATCCACCGCGTCATTACATGGGCCTCGGAAGGACTCGAAAACGTTTCCGTTTCCGAGGTTGAGTTACGTTCTCACATTCAATTTTACGACGGCATCACCACCTCGGACATTCACGAAACCATCGTAAAATCGGCCGCCGACCTGATTTCTGAAAACGCCCCGGATTACCAGCATCTTGCCGCACGTCTGGCCATTTTCCACCTGCGTAAAAAAGCCTTTGACCGTTTCACGCCACCGACCTTGTTTGAACACCTCAACAAGATGGTGCGTACCGGCCTGTATGATTCACAGATTTTAGAAGACTACAGCAAGCAAGAAATTGACGAACTGGACGGTTACATTCAACACGATCGCGACATGAATTTCAGTTATGCCGCGGTCAAACAGCTGGAAGGCAAATACCTGGTTCAAAACCGCGTAACCGGCAAAATCTACGAAAGCCCGCAGTTCATCTACATGCTGATTCCGATGTGCCTGTTTGCGCATTACCCAAGCGATACCCGCTTGCAGTTCGTTAAAGACTTTTACGACGCCTCTTCGCTCTTCAAGCTCTCTTTGCCCACCCCGATCATGTCAGGCGTGCGTACCCCGACCCGACAGTTCAGTTCATGCGTATTGATTGAATGCGGGGACTCTCTGGACTCCATCAACGCCACCTCTTCTTCAATTGTGAAATATGTGTCGCAACGCGCCGGGATAGGGGTCAACGTGGGCCGCATTCGTGCCTTAGGAAGTGAAATCCGCGGAGGCGAAGCTTACCATACCGGTATGATTCCGTTTATCAAACACTTTCAAACAGCGGTTAAATCCTGTTCACAAGGTGGGGTTCGCGGTGGAGCGGCCACCTTGTTCTTCCCGATCTGGCATTTGGAAGTGGAATCGCTAGTCGTATTGAAAAACAACCGCGGGGTGGAAGAAAACCGTGCCCGTCATCTCGACTACGGCGTACAGATCAACAAGCTGATGTATCAACGCATGATTGAAGGCGGAAACATCAGCCTCTTCAGCCCATCCGACGTACCCGGCCTGTACGATGCGTTCTTTGAAGATCAAGAAGAGTTCGACCGTCTCTATAAAATTTATGAAGCGGATGAAAGCATTCGCAAAAAGACGGTCAAAGCCCTGGATTTGTTCACTCAAATCGCTCAGGAACGTGCACAAACCGGCCGTATCTATGTGCAGAACGTCGATCACTGCAATACGCACAGCCCGTTCGATCCTGCCAAAGCGCCGGTTCACCAATCCAACCTGTGTCTGGAAATCGCATTGCCGACCAAACCGCTCAACTCGGTCGAAGACCCTGACGGTGAAATCGCCCTGTGTACCTTATCCGCATTTAACCTGGGGGCGCTGAACAACCTGGATGAGCTGGAACACCTGTCTAACCTGATCGTACGTGCTTTGGACTGTCTGCTGGATTATCAGGATTATCCGGTCGAAGCGGCTCGTCGCGCCAGCATGGGACGACGCACTTTAGGTGTCGGTGTCACCAACATGGCTTATTATTTGGCCAAAAACCACACCAAATATTCGGATGGTTCCGCCAACGGTCTGATGCATCGCACCTTTGAAGCGATTCAGTACAACCTGCTGAAAGCATCCAACAATCTGGCCAAGGAACAGGGAGCCTGCGAATATTTTAATGACACCACTTATGCGCAAGGCATCTTGCCGATTGACACCTATAAAAAAGATTTGGATGAAGTCTGCCAAGAACCTCTGCATCAAGATTGGGAAAGCCTGCGTGAAGAGATCAAGCAGCACGGTTTGCGTAACTCGACCCTGACGGCCCTGATGCCCTGCGAAACCTCATCTCAAATCACCAACTCCACCAACGGAATCGAACCACCTCGGGGCTACGTCTCAGTCAAAGCCTCAAAAGACGGCATCTTGAAGCAAGTCGTTCCCGGCTTTAAAGAGCACCGCGACGATTACGAGCTGTTGTGGCAGATTCCGAACAACCGTGGCTATCTGCAGTTAGTGGGCATCATGCAAAAATTTGTCGATCAGGCGATTTCCGCCAACACCAACTACGATCCGGCACGTTTTGATGAGGACAGAGTGCCAATCAAACTGGTTCTGCAAGACTTGTTGTACGCCTACAAAATGGGGCTAAAAACCCTGTATTATCATAACACCCGAGACGGCGCGGATGACAACCAGGAAGACGACGGTTGCGCAGGCGGAGCTTGCAAGCTGTAAGTCTAAAGCCATACAGATAAACCCTCAAAAGCCCCATTAAATTTCAGGGGCTTTTTTTTGCCCCCTAGCTGACAACTTCTATACATTCTTTTACGTCAAAAAATCTATAATGAAAACTTATATAACCCGTTTGCAGAACCTAAAATCAGTGTGCACCAAGAGCCAATAAAAAAATATGAGTTTCAAAAATCAAATTGACGTCGCCGAACAGCTTCTAAACAAAATTGAGATTCCTTTACTGCCTAAAGAGGTGCTCGACCTGCAAACCCTTTTTAACAAGAGTGATATGCCCGACCCTCAGGAAGTCAAACGCCTGATCTCCTCCAATCCTTTTCTGGCGGGCGAACTGATTTGCTTGGCAAACTTGCCGACTCTGTCGAGCCGTAGCCACATCCAAATCAAAGACATCGACAGCGCCATCTATCGATTGGGCAATAAACAACTCAAAAACTTCATTTTATCGATCTATGTTAAGAAACTGCTGAATAACCCCCAAATCAAAGGGCTCAGTTACCACAGCCAAAACATTGCCATCATCAGCGCTGAAATCGCCCGATTCAGCCGCTTTATGAGTGTCGATGAAGCTTATCTTCTGGGGTTGATGCACGACATCGGCTCATTTGCCTTGAGTGAACTGGACAACGTCTACGGACAAACTTTTGTCGGTAAACTGGTAGACCACTACACTTCACATAAACTGGAATATGCCGAATTCGGCACCACCCATTCCGCATTAGGATACGTCATCGCCAAATCTTGGCGGATTTCCAACTTCATCAGCCAGAGCATTCTGCTGCATCACGAACCCAATCTCCACTCCATCAAAAATGAAAAACTCAGACACTACATCGCGATTATCGAAATGGCGCATGCCATCTCTATTAAACAGAAACACGCCAAACAGCCGTCGGCAGAAGCCGACTCAATTTATGAGGAATGCCAAGCGATTTTAGAATTGAGCGACGAACAGCTGCACGACATTCAAGTCAATGTCAAAGAATTGCTCTTCTGAAGTTTGCCAACTGATAAATGGCGACGCATGGATAATGCCGATAATGGCCTGACTACGGAAAATCCGGCCAAGGATAATTGGTATCGCCAATCACCATGAAATGAGGATTGAGCAGCGATTCAGACTGCTGATAAGTCAAGGCAAGTCCCTGCTTGTCGAGCAGCTTTCCGCCCGCTTCTTCCACCACGCATTGAGCGGCGGCAGTATCCCACAAAGAAGTCGGCCCAAAGCGCGGATAGACATCGGCAGCCCCTTCGGCCACCAGACAGGTTTTGATGGCCGATCCCATTTTAACCGTTTCCACCGACCCCAAAGCCTGCATGAACTGTTTCACCGAGCCTCCGTGTCGGCGACTCACCGCCACCCGAATCGGCTGTTGTGAATCCAATCTTTGAGAGAAAATGCGCGATTCGGGCCGCATACAGGCCTGCCAGAATTGCAAATCTGGATTTTCCGGAACCCGGTTTTTATAGGCTCCCAGACCTGCCATGGCGCAATACAATATCCTCGTGACCGGCACATAGACCACCCCCAGAACCGGCTTGCCCTCGGCTACCAATGCGATATTGACACTGAACTCCCCGGTGCGTTCAATGAACTCCTTGGTGCCATCCAACGGGTCCACCAACCAGAAGCGCGACCAGGCCTGCCGATTCTCAAACGGGATCGTTTCGATACTCTCTTCGGTCACCAAAGGAATGTCCGGAGTCATAATGCGCAACGCTTCGGAAATCAATTCATCCGCCTCTTTATCCGCCAACGTGACCGGCGTACCATCGGACTTCTGCTCCACCTTAGCGGGTTCGGCCGCAAAATAAACGCTTAAAATCCGCTCACCGGCCTGCACCGCAATGCGACACACTTGTTGCAACCAGGCCTGCTCATTCTTGGCATTCATCCAATATGCCCCATCTCTTGCAATACCAACATCAAAGCCGCATAAGCGCGCCCCTCGCTGAAATCCGGGTGTTGCAACAAAGCCGGCCAATCGCGCAATTTCCACGGCACCACTTCCAAAGGTTCGGGTTCATCCCCTTCAGCAGGTTCATGGTTTAAGCCAGTCGCCAGCACAATATGGGTCTGATGCGTCATATAACCCGCCGCCAGGCTCACCGAATCCAACAGACGGACGTCACTGGGCAAATGACCAACCTCTTCCTGACTTTCACGCAAGGCGGCTTCTTTCCAAGTCTCACCCGGATCGATCTTGCCTTTGGGAAAGCCCAGTTCATAACGACCTACTCCGATGCAGAATTCACGAATCAGTAACATGGTCTCACTGTCCAGCATGGGTATAATCAACACTGCGCCGTGCGGATTGCCCAATAGACGTTCATAAATCACCTCGGTGCCATTTGCAAACTGCAGGGCTTGAGACTCGACGGTAAAAATGCGAGACTGAGCCACGATGTCTTGAGACAGGACTGTGGGAGAAGCAGCAGGGGAGGACGAACCGGATTCGTCTTTGTCAGATATTTTTTTCATAAACAGCATCATACGCCAAGGAAATGAGATTGCCAATGAATCCCAAACTGGACTGGTCAAAAATTGATACCGTGTTATTGGACATGGATGGAACCCTGCTGGACTTGCACTTTGACTGGCACTTCTGGATGGAATACCTACCGCAAGCCTACGCCGAGAAAAACGCACTGACGTTAAAACAGGCCAGTGAAATCATCCATAGTAAAATCCAGGATCAACAAGGCACGCTTAACTGGTACTGTCTGGATTACTGGAGCGATACGCTGCAATTGCCGATTGCCGAACTCAAACGCGAACTCAAACATTTGATTCAGGCACATCCGGACGTCATCGACTTTTTGGCCAAACTCAAACAGATGGGCAAACACGTCATCATGGTCACCAATGCCCACCGCGACAGCTTGGCGATCAAACTGGAAATGACCGAGATCGGCCAGTATTTCGACCACCTGATTTCAGCCCACGATTTCGGAACTCCCAAAGAAGACATCCGTATCTGGTCGGAAATCCAGACCGTACAGCCCTACGACCCCAAACACACCCTGCTGATCGACGATAACCTGCACGCGCTCGACACCGCCCAGCAATACGGCATCGAATTCCTGTTGTGCGCCACCCACGTGAGCCCCAAACTCGACAAGGTCGATCCTCAGGGTTTCGAACATTTTGAAAGTTTCAAAGAGATTACACCGCTTTAAGTGACGTTTTAAGCGCCACTTACTTTATCCCCGGTTTTTCGCCAACTCAATGATGCCGAAAACCGGCAGGCCTGTTCAAAACCGAATCACATACACTTTTTCAATGGCCTCAACGCCTTTTCGATTAAAGCCCTGTTCGGAGACTTTTCTCACCTCACAGCAGGCTGCAAACAGCTCGTGAATTTCGTTTTCAGAAACCGAAAAAGGCGGTCCCGAAAGTTCGGATTCGTCATACTCCATGGTCACCATCAAACACACAGTTCCCTCAGGTAAGATCGCCTGAAGATGGTCGGCATAGGCGCGGCGCATGGTCTTCGGCAAAGCCACAATCGCAGCGCGATCATACACTGCCTTGACGGAGGTGCAATCCGCCCGACTGAGGTCAAAGAAATCACCACACAATAAAGTCATCGCACCCAGTTCATACCCGCAAAAACGCTCATGCTGAACCGGCTGCGCCTCAATATGGTTTTCGCTCAAAAATTCATCCAACGCCTTTTGACTGAGCTCCACCCCCAAGACTTCATGCCCTTGCTCTTTTAACCAAAGCATATCCAAAGATTTGCCGCAAAGCGGCACCAGTACCGTCTCATCGCCTTTCAAATCGAGACGGCTCCAGTGCTGCTGTAAAAAGGCATTGATTTCCGTCTGATGAAACCCGACCACGCCGCTGTCCCACATTTTGTGCCAAAACTCTGCCTGCATACCCTTTCCTCTTTGAACGTCTTAATCAACCTGGTTCATGAACAAAAGCCTGACGCTTTTCATTCCAATCCATTTCATCACCACATCAGAGCCTCAAACCCTCTATAATGTCTTGCATCCGATGTCAGCTGCGCCGGACTCCGCAACCAACCGAGCAGAATAGCGCACCTTTGGCCTTAAATCAAAACCCGAAAGCGAGTTCAGAGTATGAAGGAATCACCCGAAAACCAGCAGTCCTCCCCTACGTTTTGGCAAAAAAGCTGGGTCAAAAACAGCCTGACCGTGCTGGTCTTTGTCATCGCCTATCTGAGTTTACGCCCTTTCATGCAAGGTGACGTAATACAAGGACAAGTGCCCGACATCCAGCTAGAAAGCATCAGCGGAGAAACCGTCTCCCTGCACGATTTGCAAGAGCCGTACCTGATTCACATCTGGGCCACCTGGTGTCCGATCTGCGACATCACCAAAGGCAGTGTCGAATCGGTCGCCGAAGATTACCGTGTCATCAACATCGCCACCCAATCCGGTGACGACGATCTATTGCTGGCCTACGCCCTGCAAAATGAGCTCAACCCGCAACTCATCGTCAACGATTTTGACGGCAGCTTGATGCAGCAGTTCGGAGCCAAAGCGGTGCCGGCCGACTTCATTGTCGGCCCAAACGGTCAAATCGAATTTGTCGAAGTCGGCTTCACCAGTGAAATCGGCCTGCGCCTGCGCCTATGGTGGGCGGGACTGTAAACACACGGAGTTTTATGTACAACGGATTTACCATTTTCAGCGCCGAGGACGAATTCGGCCCCATCAAAGTCGTGGAAAACCGCACCACCCGCAAACTCTATTTCGATTCGCCGGTGGAACAAAGCTGCTTTTACCTCAAGGCTCCGATGACCCTGAACTTTGAATACCAGCAAAAAATCATCGACCTGCTGCTCAAATTTTCCGAACGTTGTTCCTCCAAGGATTCGCACCCCGACTTTCGCGTGCTCATGCTTGGACTTGGTGGCGGCAGCATGGCGCACCATCTCTACCACACCCTGCCCAATTTGCAGATGACCGTGGTGGAACTGCGTCAAACCGTCATCGACTGCGCCTACCGGTTTTTTCAGCTGCCCGATGTGGCGGAAATTGAGACCCTGCAGGAAGACGCCTTGGAATTTGTCACCGACAACGATTTTGCCTACGATGCGGTGATTGTGGACCTGTTCGATAGCCACGGCATCCCCGCCGATTTCAGCGCCGAAAACTTTCAGTTAAATCTGCTGAGCCAACTCAACACACCAGGCCTGTTGATTTTCAATTTATGGAACCAGATGCGCCATCATGCAAGCGACCCCCTGAAACCCACCAAAGCCAGCGGACAGATTCTCAATCACTGGCAAAACCTGGTCGCCAACCACAAAAACCTGCGCCAAACCCGCTACAATATCGAATCCAGCGACAATCTGCTGCTGGCGGTCGAACAAAACTGAGCAGGCCTGTGCAAAATAAAGCTCATCGGACAAATACAACAAATCCACCTGAACGTTACACAAGGTATAATCTACCCAATTCATTTCAACCCGACTTAGAGAGTGCTTAAAGGATTTCAATGGCCCTACTGTTTCTACGCGACATCACCTTGAGTTTCGGCTCCGCGCCCTTACTGAACAAAGCCAGCCTGCAGATTGAACCCAACGAACGGGTCTGTATCGTGGGCCGTAACGGCGAAGGAAAATCCACCCTGCTCAAAGTCATTGAAGGCCAAATTCAGCCCGACGGCGGCAGCCGCATTCTGCAAGACGGCCTTAAAATCGCCAAATTGCAACAGGAAGTGCCGCACGACACCACCGGCAGCGTCTTCCATGTGATTTCCAGCGGCCTGGGCAACGCCGGCCCCCTGATCGAACGTTTTCACCAGATTAGCCTGGAGATGGAAAACGACTATTCCGAAGCTTTGATGGAGGAGTTCACGCAAGTACAGCAGCAGATCGACAATCAAAACGGCTGGGAACTCAAACAGCGGGTGGAAACCATCATCTCCAAACTCGGCCTGCCGGGTGAAGCCGAATTCTCCAATCTCTCCGGGGGCATGAAACGCCGCGTACTTTTAGCGCAGGCCTTGGTTCAGGAACCGGACATTCTGCTGCTGGACGAACCGACCAACCACTTGGACATTCCGTCGATTCAATGGCTTGAAGGCTTTCTCAAGACCATCCGCTGCAGCCTGGTGTTCATCACCCACGACCGTGCCTTTTTGCAATCTCTGGCGACGCGCATCGTCGAACTCGATCGCGGCAGACTCTCCAACTGGGAATGCGATTACCACACCTACCTGGAGCGCAAAGCCGAACAGCTAGAAGCCGAAGCCAAACAGAACGCCGAATTCGACAAGAAACTGGCACAGGAAGAGACCTGGATTCGCCAGGGCATCAAGGCACGCCGAACCCGCAACGAAGGCCGTGTTCGCGCCTTGGAGAAGTTGCGTTCGGAACACAGTGCGCGTCGCAGCCAGCAAGGCAAAGCCAACCTGCAGTTGAATACGGCGGTCACCTCCGGCAAACAGGTCATCGAAATCAAAGACCTGAGTTTCAACTTTGAAAACCGTATCATCGTCACCGATTTTTCCAGCACCATTCTGCGTGGAGACAAGGTCGGCATCATTGGTGAAAACGGCTGCGGCAAATCCACCCTGCTGGCATTGATTCTGGACAAACTGCAACCGACACACGGCACGGTCAAACTCGGCACCAACATCGACATCGCCTACTTTGACCAGCATCGCGCACAGCTGGATGAAAACAAAACAGTGGCCGAAAGCGTGATTTCGGAAAGCGATTACGTTGAAATCAACGGCGTGCGCAAACACATCATCGGTTATCTGGGCGATTTCCTGTTCACCCCCGACCGTGCCCGTCAGCCGGTGAAGGCGCTTTCCGGAGGCGAACGCAACCGTCTGCTGCTGGCTCGTGTATTCGCCAAGCCGTCCAACCTACTGGTGCTCGATGAGCCCACCAACGACTTGGACGTGGAAACCCTGGAGCTGCTTGAAGAATTGCTGTTGGATTACAAAGGCACCGTGCTCATCGTCAGTCACGACCGCGCCTTCTTGAACAACGTGGTCACCAGCTCCATCGTGTTTGACGCACCAGGCATCGTCAACGAATACGTCGGTGGATACGACGACTGGTTGCGCCAGCGTCCGGATTTCTCGGAATCCGCTAAACAGGAACCAAGCAAAAACCAGACTCAATCAAAAACCCAAAGCAAAACCGACAGGCCTGCTGAAAATCAGGCGGCTAAAACCTCGACCAGCAAACCCAAGAAACTCAGCTATAAAGACCAGCGCGAATACGATGCTTTACCGGGTTTGATTGAGGAATTGGAACAGGCACTGGAATCTTTGAGCGAACAGATGAACCAGCCCGATTTTTATCAGCAGGACGAGGTCAAGGTGCAAGCGACGCTGAAACAATTGGCGGACAAAGAAGCCGAACTGGAAAACGCATTTGAACGTTGGGAACTTCTTGAGGCTCAAGTCATGGGTGAAACCTAACACCGCTTTTTTGCTTGGTGACTCACACATTCAAAATCTCACCCGGCGTCAAATCTGCTTTTCAGGCAGCGCTTTTCTGCCTTTGAGAAAAGCAGTATCCTCAATCGGGAATCCGCCACCTAAGGGTCTTGTAAACGGCCCAAATGAGAATTTGTCGCAATCATTAAATTGTTTTATTTAAATAGTTTTTAGTTGGCGGCAATTATGTATAAAATAGTCCGACTTGTTGTTTAATCCGGGATACGCATAGATATGAGCTGTAAAGACCAACACACCTACTCCACCTTTTGTCGCGAGCAGAATAACGCACTGAAAGAACCCATGTTTTTTGGACAAAATGTCAACGTAGCGCGTTACGATCAACAGAAGTATCCGTTTTTTGAAAAACTCATCGAAAAGCAGCTGAGTTTTTTCTGGCGTCCTGAAGAGGTCGATCTTTCCAGCGACCGTACCGAATATGCCAATCTGCCCGAGAATGAACAGCACATTTTCATCAGCAACCTCAAATATCAAACCCTTCTGGATTCGGTTCAGGGGCGCTCGCCAAACGTGGCGCTGCTGCCTTTGGTTTCCATTCCTGAACTGGAAACCTGGATTGAAACCTGGGCGTTTTCGGAGACCATCCATAGCCGTTCGTACACCCATATTATTCGTAATATCGTGTCCGACCCTTCGTTGGTGTTCGACGACATCGTCACCAATGATGAAATTGTCAAACGTGCCGTCAGCGTCACCGAATATTATGACCAGCTGATCGCCCTGACCAATCACATGTATGCCAACCGCATTGATTTGGAGAAGGACGACGAGTTCCGTAAAAAAATCAAAACCGCGATGTATCTGACCATCGTGTCGGTAAACGTGCTGGAGGCGATCCGTTTCTATGTCTCTTTTGCGTGCAGTTTCTCGTTTGCGGAACGCTCGTTGATGGAAGGCAACGCCAAGGTCATCAAACTGATCGCCCGCGATGAGGCACTGCACCTTTCCGGAACCCAGAACATGATCACATTGATGGCCGAAGGCAAGGACGATCCGGAAATGGCGGTCATCGCCAAAGAGCAACTGCAAGCCACCTACGACATTTTCCGTCAGGCCGCCGAGCAGGAAAAACAGTGGGCCGAGTATTTGTTCAAAAACGGTTCCATGATCGGCCTTAACGCCAGCATCCTCAAGGACTATGTGGAGTACATCACCAATGTGCGCCTTAAAGCCATTAAACTGGAACCGATTTTTGAAAACAAAAGCAATCCGCTGCCATGGATGAACAACTGGTTGGTCAGCGACAATGTGCAGGTGGCACCGCAGGAGTCGGAAATCAGCTCCTATCTGGTGGGTCAAGTGGACTCCAAAGTGGACAAGGACGACTTCACCGACTTCGCCCTCTAATCGCTATCGTTTCAGGCATTTAGCCTCCAAAAAATCGCCTCACAGTCTCATTTCTGTGAGGCTTAAAGCCTTACCAACAAGGCTTCCAATAAGATTTACAACACTTATCCTGTCATAAAACTTTCATAAGCATCACCGATTATTGATCGCGCTTCCACCCTTTTTCGCGTTATACTAATTGCCTTGTTTGAGGTAGACGGGTTAAGCAACCATGGCTAAAAAAATTAAAGATTTCTCACACGAATCCCTGCAGGACAAAGAAGCCATCGCCAACTATCTGAAAGCGGTGATGAAAGGCTTCAAGAAAGGTGAAATTGTATTGTCCGATGACGAAGACGAACTGACCCTGACTCCGGAAACCCTCGCCAAATTGAAAATCAAAGCAGAACAGAGCAAAAAATCACAAAGCCTCAGCATCAAAATCAGTTGGTCCTCGGACACCGAATCCTCCATTGACGATACCCCTTTGTTTATCGATGCCAATAAAACGAAATAATTGATGGCGTCATGAAAACACCTGCTGAACTCTTTGACCCACTGCGTTTCCTGATCATTGAAATCCACAAACAGCTCCAATCACTGGAAGCCTTTTTGGAAACTGCGGATAAGGAACTGGCCGAAAAAAGCCTGGCTCGGGTCGACTACATCGACAATTTCCAAATCACCTTGCTCAACCGTACTGCGGAGTATCTGCTGGTGGAGTGTCGGAAGGCATCCGATGACGACATTCAGATTCTGACTCAAAGTTATCAGCACCTGACCCACAGCCTGAAAGAGCTCTCCAGACAGTTGGAACGGATCGCTTACCAAGCGCTCAATATGAGCGGTTTCAAACTGCTTCAGAAGCCCGCTCTGGCAAAAGCCTTAGATACTTTACGCACCGGATTGGAGCTGATTGAGACGGCGATGCTTTCCGAGACTTCACAGACCGCGGTCGACATCTGTCGTCTGCAATTACGCATCAGCAAACTGTGTCAACAGCAACTGGAAAATTATCAGGAGCGCCTCAAAAAAGGCCAGCAGACACAAGCCCTGTTAAACGCCAGCTTCATCATCAAGGACATCAACCAACTTGGTGACGGGCTTTTGCGTATCGGCGAAGCCATCCTTTCCGCCAACCTCGGGCAAAGCATCAAGCTGGAACGTTACCACTCTCTGGAAGAGACCTTGAGTGCGCTTGACCTTGATCCAAATGCCCCGCAGTTCTCCATCACCAGCATGGCCGAGACCAAATCCGGCTGCACCATCTCCGGTGTCTCAAGCAACGACCCGACCGATGATGAGTTGCTGGCGATCTTCAAGGAAGGTCAAAAACAGAAATTGCTGGACGAGAAAAAAGGCATTGAAAGCTGGAATAAGAAATTTCCCGGCATTGCGCCCAAGGTTTATTCCTACCATAAAAGCGGTAACAAAGCAGCCTTGCTCTATGAATATCTGACCGGAGAGACCTTTGACAAGTTGATCGTCAACCTGGACCGTAAAAACCTGGAAGCCGGACTGAACCAACTGTTTTCACTGCTGCTGGAAATCTGGGAAGAGACTCAAATCAAGGAGCGCCATTCGGCCAACTACATGGGGCAACTTAAGAAACGCCTCAAGGACGTTTATCGGGTGCATCCGGATTTTGACGTGCGCGGATTCAAAATCGGAGACGTCGAACGCATCTCTCTGGAGTCTTTGCTGAGCAAAGCGGCACGTCTGGAAAAGAAATTCCGCCCGCCCAAAAGCGTCTACATTCACGGCGACTTCAATGTGGACAACATCATTTACGATCCGCTTGAAAAGCAGATCAGTTTCATCGACCTGCATCGCTCCGAATATTCCGATTATGTACAAGACCTGTCGGTGTTCATGGTTTCCAATTACCGCATGCTCAATTTCGACCCCAATGTGCGCAAATTGATTGCGCTCACCATGCAGGGGGTTTATGAGTTCGGTGAACGTTATGCAGAACAGATCAATGACCAGAGTTATCATCTGAGAATGGCGTTGGGGTTGGCGCGCTCGTTCCTGAGCTCCACACGTTTCGTACTCGATGAAGAGCATGCCAAAGCCATGCACTACCGTGGTCGGTATCTGCTTGAACAGTTAATCAAACTCAACACCAAACAACATACAACTTACCGCATTCCAAAGGAAATTTTCCGTGAATAAAACTCCGTCCGAACTCAAAATTGGCGTAGTCGGCATTCCCGGCAAATGGTCGACCGAAGTATTGGCCGATGAAATCGAAGCCCGTACCGGCTTCCGCTGTGTGATCGATATTGAAAAAGTGGTCGCCGACCTCTCCAAACCCGAAGTACTCTACAAGGATCAATGCTTGTGCGAGCTCGACGGCATCATCATCAAGAAAATCTCCCAGACCTACTCACCTAAAGTACTCGACCGCCTTGAAATCCTGCGTTTTGTGGAGTGCTGCGGCGTGCAGATATACTCCGATCCTGCCGAAATCATCCGTCTGGTCGACCGAATGAGTTGCACCGTATCGCTCGCCAAAGCCAAGATTCCGATGCCGGAAACCCTCATCACCGAAGATCTGGAAGCGGCCTTTCAGGCAGTACACAAGTTCGGAAAAGTGGTGCTTAAACCGCTGTTTTCGACCAAAGCGCGCGGCATGGAAGTGCTGTCGAGCAAAACACCGGAAAAGCAGCTCAAAAAACAACTGCTCGACTACTTTAACGTACATGGCTTCTTTTATGTGCAGAAAAAACTCGACCTCCCCGGCCATGATATGGGTCTGATTTTCCTGGGCGGTGAATACAAAGGTGCTTACGCCAGGGTCTGCAATGGCAACAGCTGGAACACCACCATCCATTCAGGCGGAAAATATGCCCAAGTCGAACCCAGTGATGAGATAATCGCCATGGCGCATAAGGCACAAGCGCAGTTCAACCTAAGCTACACCACCGTTGACATCGCCGAAACTGAAACCGGACCGGTCTGCTTTGAGGTCTCCGCATTCGGTGGATTCAAAGGTGCCCAGGACGGTTTGGGACTGAATATGGCGGCACAGTATGCCGATTACGTCATAGACAAGCTGTTGAATAATCCGACATGAGTACTAATCCTAACGCGCAAAACCTACTCGACTACCTGCTGAACACCTCTAAAGAGGCCCGGCTTCAACCCAAAGGGCTTTCCCTTGACTTAAAGGGATTCCCTTTAGAGGTGCGCAGTAATTCACAAGCCTTGCTTGAGACTCTGCGGTACTATTTTGCCGGACTAAGCGAATGGAGTTCGACCTCAAACTTGAGTTCGGAGCAAACCATTGTCGTCTATCAGAGCGACGTCCTGGAAAACGCCATTCAACAAACCGAGTGGCAGGACTGGCAAAGAGAGCCCGGAAAAACCGGCCGCAAGGATGCCGTGGCCGACGTTCGACTGGATGAGCATCCAGTACGCCTGCTTCATAAGGTCAAAACCGGCATGCTGTTTATGCAACCTGCTCCGTTTACGGAGGCGGTGTCCCCCATGGCTTTCGGACCGGCGGAAACCCATAGCAGCCAGATCATCAACTTTGTCCTCACCCAATATCTGAACCACCACCTGCGCCATCAATGGCTGCTGGGGCATGCCTCGGCCTTGCAGATACACAACCACGGCCTGGCGATTGCCGGACTTTCCGGAGGCGGGAAATCCACCTTGATGCTGCACCTGTTGGAAGAGGGCCAACATTTCATCAGCAATGACCGTTTACTGATGAAACAACAAGACGACGGTTTTTTGAGCATGCGCGGCATTCCCAAGCAACCACGCATCAATCCGGGCACCATCGTGCATAATCCGCGATTACAAAATTTGATCAGCCAAACCGAACGTGAGCGCTTCCTTGCCATGCCCAGCGAGTCCTTACGGGCTCTGGAACAAAAGTATGACGCGCCGGTAAACCAACTCTATCATGAAGATTGTTATCAAAGCGAAGCGCAACTCGACGCACTCTTCATTCTGAATTGGCAGGCGCTAAGTCCGCTCCGAACCCAAGTGACGGAAGTCGACATCAATGATAGAAAAGAGCTGCTTCCCGCCATTATGAAAACCCCGGGGCCTTTCTACGCCCCAAATGAAAACGGCTTTTTGGCCAATGGCTTCGAACCCGAACCACAGGACTACCAAACCCTGTTACAACACTGCAAGGTCTATGAGATCACCGGAAAGATCGATTTCGAAAGCGCCAAGCGGCAGATACAGGCACTTCTGAAAAATTTTTGATTGGCTCTGCCGTGAAAACCGTTTATGGCAGAAACAAAACCAAATAAAATGAGCAGGCTTGTCCATTTTCAGGCGTCTTGAAGAAAAGAGTCAATACAATCACACCCTAGCTTAATGGCTGGAGCTAGGCGTTCAAACCAAACAATTCCTTGATATGTTCGGCGGCACTCATGCTCAAGGCCGCCAGGTCGTAACCGCCTTCCAATACCGAAATCACCTTGCCGTCGGCACACTCATCGGCAATGCGCACAATCTCACGGGTAATCCACAGGTAATCCTTTTCGTGCAGGCGCAGATTGGCCATCGGGTCCAGAAAATGGCCGTCGAAACCGGCTGACACCACAATCAATTGCGGATCAAAAGCACGTAAAGCCGGCAATCCCTGGTTCAGCCAGGCTTCCTGAAAAACGGCGCTGTCACTGTACTTTTCAAGTGGCATCTTCACCATATTCTGCACATCGGAAAACGGGTCGCTGAAAGGATACAACGGAGACTCGAAACTGGAACCCAACCAGACTCGAGGCTCACGGCGAATATAGGATTCGGTGCCGTTGCCGTGGTGCACATCGAAATCGACAATCGCAATGCGCTCATAGCCGTATTTTTGCAACGCATAAGCCGCGCCTATGGCGACATTGTTGAACAGGCAAAATCCCTTGGGTTCGTTGTATTCGGCGTGATGCCCAGGGGGACGGACATTGCAGAAAACCCTTTTGGCACGCCCGCTTTCAACCGCGTCCACCGCATCCAATACGGCACCGGCCGCATGGCGGGCGGCCTGCAAAGAACCGGGGCTTAAGCTAATGTCCTCACCGATTTCCCTGACGCCTTTTTCCGGCAGAGCCTCAGCAATCTGTTTCACCAGGTCAGGATGATGTGCCAAACTCAACTCGTCATCGCTGGCGGCGCGTGATTCAGCATGTAAAAACCAGTCAAACAACTGCGTGCTGATGAGTTGATCCTGAATCCGCGCAATCCGCTCGGGCATTTCCGGATGTCCCAACCCATTGTCATGCAAACGACACAGAGAATGAGTAATATAGAGGTTCATGCAACCGTTCTCCTAAAAGGCAAGAGGGTAAAAATGGGACCGCATTATCTATCGAAGCTTTTCAAACCTCAAAGCGTGGCCGTATTCGGAGCCAGCGACCGCCCGGAATCAGTCGGCGGCAATGCTTTGCACAACCTGCTTACTGCCGGCTTCAAAGGCCCGATTTACCCCATCAATCCTAAACACGACACGGTTCAAAATCAAGCGTGTTATCCGAATATCGAACAATTGCCCGACATTCCCGAACTGGCCGTGATCGCCACCCCGGCACACAGCATCGCCTCCATTGTCCAGGCCTGTGGCGAAAAAGGCGTGGCCAACCTGGTGATTCTCTCTGCCGGCTTTGAAAACGAAGCGGGCAAACGTCTCCAACAGCAGATTGCCGCGACCGCACACGCCTACGGCATGCGCTTATTAGGCCCCAACTGTCTGGGTATCTTGCGACCCGAAATCGGCTTGAATGCCACCTTCAGTAAAAATCAGGCGCAAGCGGGCAACCTGGCTTTGGTTTCGCAATCGGGGGCTTTATGTACGGCGGTTCTGGATTGGGCGGAAGCCAATGATGTCGGGTTTTCACAAGTGATTTCCACCGGGGATGCCGCCGACATCGATTTTGGTGAGATTCTGGACTTTCTGGCCGCCGATTCAAAAACCCACAGCATTCTGCTCTACATTGAAGGCATCGCCGATGCACGTCGTTTCATCAGCGGCCTCAAGGCGGCGGCACGCATGAAACCGGTGATCTTACTCAAATCCGGAAGAATGCCGGAAGGCACCCGAGCGGCACTCTCGCATACCGGCGCATTGGTCGGGGCCGATGACGTTTTCGACTCGGCCATTGAACGCGCCGGTGCGATTCGAGTGCAGACCATCTCGCAACTGTTTGCCGCCGCCAAAACCCTGTCCGACCACATTACCCTTAAAAACAACCGCCTGGCGATCCTCACCAATGGCGGCGGTCCGGGTGTAATGGCCACCGACCGTGCGGCAGAACTGGGCATTCAGATTCCGCAACCTGAAGAAACACAAATCAAAGCCTTTGATGCCTTTTTACCCCAACACTGGTCACACGGCAACCCGATCGACATTCTTGGAGACGCCACCGGCGAGCGTTACCGCAAAGCCCTACAAGTCTGCCAGGACGATCCTCAAGTCGACGGCATTCTAGTGTTGCTGACCCCTCAGGCGATGACCGAACCGACTGAAATCGCCGAAGCCGTCACCGATTTTTATCACAATACGCCCCATTGCAAACCGATTTTCACCGCCTGGCTTGGAGAACGCCTGGTGAGCGATGCGCGCAATCATTTCAGCCGCCACCAGATTCCAAGCTTCCGCACCCCGGAAGCGGCGGTTGAAGCATTTGCTTTTTTGTCAGCCTACCATCAAAACCAACGTCTGCTGATGCAGGCTCCGGCCACCGCCAACCAATACTGCGAACCGGCCGACGTCAATGGCGCGCGCCTCATCATAGAAGCCGCTCTCGGCGAACAGAAAACCTTTTTAAGCAGTACCGAAACCCGCGCCGTCATGCACGCTTTCGGCATCCCGATCACCGCAGCGGTCGAAGTGAGCAATGCCAATCAAGCCATGGTGGCGGCTGAATCGCTGGGCTTCCCGGTCAGCATCAAGGTCAATTCCCCCAACCTGACCCACAAGTCAGATGTCGGCGGAGTCAAACTCAACCTCCACTCAGTGCAGGAAGTGCGCCATGAATTCACCAAGATGGTGGAACGCATCCAGCAAGCGCAACCCGATGCCAATATCCTTGGTGTGACCGTTGAACCCATGCACCCCACCTCCCACGCCCGAGAGTTGTTGATCGGGGTGATGCGCGATCCTGTCTTTGGCCCCGCCATTACTTTCGGAAGTGGCGGAACCGCCGTGGAAGTCCTGCAAGACCGCAGTATCTCCCTACCGCCACTGAACGCCTACATCGCCAAGAAAATGATCCTCCGCACCAAAGTCTCCAAAATGCTCGACCATTTCAGAGGGCTGCCGGCGGTCGATCTCGATTCCATTGTGGATGTGTTACTGCGCATCTCCGACATGGTTTCGCAATTACCGGAAATCATGGAGCTGGACATCAACCCGCTGTTTGCCGACGAGAATGGCGTGATGGCGGTGGATGCACGCATTCGAGTGCACTCCAGAGAGGGACAGCACACGCCTTACCAGCATATGGCCATCCATCCTTATCCGGCGGAACTGAGTCATAAAACACAGACGCAAACCGGGCTGGAGCTGACAATTCGTCCGATACGTCCGGAAGATGCCAAAATGGAAATCGACTTTGTTAAAAATCTCTCGAAACGCAGTCGTTATCTGCGTTTTATGAATAACCTGCAAACGCTGACCCCGGAGATGCTGTCACGCTTCACGCAGATCGATTATGACCGTGAGATGGCCTTTATCGCCACCACTCAGAATGCACAGGACGAAACCATTGAGATCGCAGTGGCGCGCTATACCACCAATCCTGACGGCCACTCCTGCGAAATGGCGATTGTGGTGCGTGACGACTTCCAGCATCAGGGGGTCGGCGCTTTGTTATTGCAAAGTCTGATACGTCAAGCCAAATCCAAAGGTCTGAGACAGATGGAAGGAGAAGTGCTGACGGAAAACCGCGGCATGCTCGAACTGGCGAAACAGTTTGGCTTCAGACACAAGGTTTTAAGTGACGATCCGCAAGTCACCGCCATATGCCTGGATTTGACGAGTGCTTAACAACACTTAAAGGTGGCGAACGACCCTTAGCGAAACTTTTCATTCCCCCGCTTGTTCAATGAGAGTAAGTGCAGGTTGGGTTCTGTAAAACAGACAGGCCTGTCCGTTTTTCTCATGGCTGTAGAGATTGCAAAAGTTGCATAGGTTGCAAATTCCATTATGGGCTTCATAATGAATGGCACACCCATTTCCTTAGGAAAGGCTATGCTTAAAAAACTGTTCTCCGGCATCGGCAACCTGCTCTATTTAGTTGCCATCCTGCTGTTGTTCTCCATCGCCCTGATTCTGATGTTGCATTCGGTCTGGCAGATCATTATCGACTTTTCGTCCACCGAACTGTTTATCCAGAACATGTTGCAGGCCATTGGCGCAACCATCGTCGCCATCGCTTTGATTGATGTCGCCAAATACCTGGTGGAGGAAGAATTGTTCCGCAAACGTGAATTGCGCTCGCCCGAGGAAGCCCGAAAAACCCTGACCAAAATCATCACCATCCTGATCATCGCCATCGGTCTGGAAGGCCTGGTCTATATTTTCAAAGCGGGCATGACGGATCTGAGTCAGCTTATCTATCCGGCATTGCTGTTTATCTCGGCCACCTTCGCCCTAATCGCACTGGGGCTTTATCAGAAACTGAGTGTCAATACCGAGAGTAAAACCAATGATGGCTAAAAAAACATAAAACCTAAAGCCCGGTAAAACTAGCAAACAACCTTTAAGCAAGACAAAACCAACAGGCCTGTTGGTTTTGTGTGTTTACTCAAAAAATCAGAATTTTCAGAAAAGCATTAACCGAAACGAACCGCCTTGAAAAAACGGGCTTGAGCCAAAGCAAGCTGCTCCATGCTGTTGCCGATAATCGCCACCATGCCGCCTTTCACCGGAATCAACTCCCCGCTGTAGCCTCCGGCACGGAAGGCCTCAATCGCGGCCAGTTTCTGGCCGGGCATCACAATCACCGTCACCGGACCGGTTTCCTCCTGCATGACAATATGCAGGCCGAGACGACCTTCGATCTCACACTCCCCGGCGTAACTCATCGAATCGATCGGTTCTTTCAGGCTCGCCCCCACCGAAGCGAACAAACTTTGCAGTTGCTCCGGGCTATGTGGCGGGGTTTGCGCGAGCATTAGACTGGGATCGGCTTCGATATGCTCCAGAATATGCACCACCATCGCATCACCGGAAATAGGTCTTTCGCCAAAAGGGAGCGGTTTCCACGGCCCGAGAACCAGCAACGCAACCAACAGGCTTGCGGCCAAACCGGTTCCAAAATAAGACCACGGCAACCAGGCAGATGCCACCTCAGAAGGCTGCTTAGGTTCGGAATCTCGGCCCAAGGGTTTTGCCGTCGACTCGTTATTTTCATGCAAATTCTGGTAACTCTGGTTCAGCAGAATTCTTGCCTGCAAGCCTTCCGGTGCCTCAATATGCAAAGCCTCTTGAATGCGCTGATCCACCAAACGGAAATGTTTAAGAATCTGTTCCTGATCGGGGTTATCCTTTAAAAAAGCCAACATCTCCTCATCCAAATCCGTTGGGTTTTCTAACAGTCGTTTGCGAAAATCAAATTCATTCATTTTTTCATTGTCCCTGTATCCGCCGCAGAAGGCGTCTCGCTTTCAAGGTTCATAATTTGTTTAAGTTGCTGACGTGCACGGAATAGACGGGTATTGACGGTGGCCAACTTCAAGTTGAGCTGGGTGGCGATTTCCTCACCGCTGAACCCCCAAAGAATCTGCAACACCATCGGCTCGCGGTAATCGTCGGGCAAGGCCATAATGGCTTGCCTTAACTCACGTTGTTCGAGGCTTAATGACGGGTCATGCCGTCCCTCATCCGAAGCCAGACTCTCTTCTATCTCGACCCATTTGGGCTGAAACTTCTCGTACATCCGCGCATTTTCATTACGCAGAATGGTGATCAGCCACGCCTTGGCCGCTTTGTCATCATGGAGTTTATCCAGAGCTTTCCAAGCTCGGGAAAAGGTTTCCTGCACCAAGTCCTCGGCCACGGAAGGCTGTTTGCATAACCAATAGGCATAACGATACAAATCGCTACTGTATGCGTTGACCAGCTGTTCAAAAAAACGCTGTTTATTTTTCATATAGACCGATTCACCCTATCTGACTCAAACGCTGATCCAAACCAAAACCAACGGCACTCATTTACAAGACCGGAAGTCCGCCAAAAAATTCCAGAGAAATTTAGCTAAGCTGCGGAAAAATCATCGTAGAAACGCTATCTTCACTTTGCAGAACCCTGACTGAGACACCCAAAACCGATTCGATATTCTCGGGCGTCATCACCTCTGGCACCGAGCCATAGGTGAACACCCGCCCCTGTTTAAGCATCATACAGTCATCGGCCCACTGCATAATCTGATTCAGGTCATGCAAAATCATGACCACACTCAACCCTTGCTTGACCCATTGACGCAACAAAGCACTCAATCTCACCTGATGTTTCAGATCCAACCCGTCCGACCATTCATCTAAAAAAAGCCATTTACCGGCAAAGGCCTGACTGGTGTCGGGATTTTTGGGCCAGATCTGTGCCAGCACTCTCGCCAAATGCGCCCGCTGCTGCTCGCCACCTGACAGGCTCAAGTAATCCCGCTTGGCCAAGTGCACCAAATCACAGGCCTGGAGAATGGCCTGCATGGCGATAGCGCGACTGTCAGACGACCAATGCTGAACATCAAAGCCCAAACCGACCAGCTGCTCCACCTGAAACGCAAACACCAATGATGGATTCTGCGGTAAGACGGCTCGGCGAAGCGCTAATTCACGGTAACTCAAAGATTGCAAATCATGACCCGCCAACACCACCCTGCCCGAACTGGCCGGCCGCTCTTTGGTCAAACAACGCAACAGGGTCGATTTTCCGGCACCGTTCTGGCCTAAGATGGCATGTATCCTCCCGGCCTCAAAACGGCCACTGGCCTCGCTTAACAGGGTTGCTCCCTCTACGCGGTAATGCAGTTCCTCAAACACCAGTGCGTTATCCGTCTGCTGAGTTGGCGTCATTTCTGAGCTCATACCCCCACCTCACGACGCTTCAACAGCATCAGCAAAAAGAAGGGGCCGCCAAGCAACGCCATCAACAATCCGATCGGCAATTCGGCTGGTTGCACAACCGAACGCGCCAACCAGTCGGCCGATACCAATAAAAGCGCGCCTCCCAAAGCACTTAACGGGATCAACTGACGGTGATCCGGCCCGACCCATAGGCGCACCATATGCGGCACCATCAAACCGACAAAGCCGATGATTCCCACCAGTGCCACCGACACGCCCACCAACACTGCGCTAGCCGTCATAACCTGCCATTTTAGAGACTGCACCGCATAGCCCATATGCAGGCAGCTTTGCTCGCCCAACAATAAGGCATTCAGTGGGTGGCGCAAGCGGTACAACACGGCCAAAGCCAGCAAAGTTACGCTTCCAAGCAAAGCGATGCCGTCCCACGAAACCCCGGATAAGGAGCCCATCATCCAGAAAATCACCGAACGCAATTGCACATCGCTGGACACGCTGATCAGCAGTCCGGTCAAAGCCCCGGCCACCGCATTGATGGCCACCCCCGCCAACAACATCAAGGCCACATCGGTATGCCCTTTTGAGGTGGCGATCAGGTAAATCAACAGCGTCACGCCGGCGGCCAACGCAAAAGCCGACAGGCTCATTTGCCAACTCAGCACCTCGCCCCACAAGGCTCCGCCCAACACAATCACCATCACCGCACCCAGCGCGGCTCCGCTGGACACGCCAATCAGCCCGGGCTCGGCCAACGGATTACGAAACAGGGCCTGCAAAGCCACACCGGAAACTGCCAAACCGGCTCCCACCAGAGCAGCCATGACAATGCGCGGCATGCGAATCTCCCAAAATACCAAAGACTGCTGTTCCGACAGGCCTGTCCAAAAGTCGATCAAGGACAAATTCACACTGCCGGACTGCAGGCTCAAAACCATAACCGACACTAAAATAATCGAGAGCAGACTCATTCTCAGCGCAGCTGTCATTCCGTTTGCTCCGGCGTTTTTTTCAACAACCTGGCAGGATGATAACGTTGGTTCAATACCGCCACCACGGCTCCGTTCCAGATAACAATCACCCACATCAGATAAAGCCACAACAGAAACAGAGGCACTGCGGCAAAGGCACCATAAATGAGATTATAAGAGGGAAACCATTGCACATAGAGCGCAAAGCCCTCTTTCAACAGCTCCAACTGCAAAGTGGCCAACAGCCCCCCTATCATTGCCGCTTTAGTGCTGACAGGGTAATGCGGCACAAATTTGTACAAAGCCGTGAAGCCTAAAAAAGCAAACACAAAAGGCAACAGGCTGATGCCGAAGGTGAGTTTTTGCAGCAGCGGATAGGTTTCTTCAAGCAAAGGAACCGCCAACAGGTAAGAGCTGGTCAGCAGACTGAGACCAAGCAGAATCGGTCCCAGTAGGCTAATACCCAAATAGTGCAGCAAACTCACCCACCAACGTCTTCTGCGTGCATTGGGCCAAAGGCCATTAAGTTTGTCGTCCACTTTCCACAACAGCATAATGGTGGTAATGAACATCACAATCAAACCTGGCCCCTTCAGATTCACCGCCTGCTGGGAAAACGTCACCAAATAAGATTCAATTACCGGCTGGGAAGAAGGCATCAAATTGTGCACCACCTGCTCCATCACCAGGGATTCAAAATCCGCAAAATAAGAAGAGACCGAAAACAGACTCAACATCACCGCCAACATCGGCACAATGCCCAATAACGAGGTATAAGCCAAGATGCCCGCCGCATCCGTGCCTTTGCGTTTAATAAAATGAATGACCACGCGTTTCCAGAACATCCAGTGCCAAATCGCGTCTTCCATATTATGTTGGGTGCTTGTCGTCATGATTTAGAATTTTGCCAAAAGAGAGTGGGGGCAAGGCGACCTTGGGCGCTTGCAACAGACTCTCGGGTTATTTAAAAGGATCGGTGTTTATGATACCGCATCCTTTTTAAGGCTGAACAGAATGAAGCGGATAAACAATGTCCATATCGATGAATTGTTGCAGGGTTTGCTCAGCAAAACTCAACAAAGTTTCCAGATCGGCCTCCAGCTCATCCACAACAGACATCAATGCCTGCTCGGCACTCGTACTGTCTTCCAACCGAGTCAGCCATTGATATAACAAAGGCGAGATTTCCATGAATTCGACCTCATAATCGGCATTTCTGAAGACCAACAGCGTAGCCGGTTGTTCAAGTGGCTGCGCGGGCTGATAATCAACGGAAATCTGAGCCACCGGCCATTGGTAAGCCAAAGGCCAGGCAAGCGCTGAAAGCCCATAAGCCTGTTTTAAATCAGCCCGAGTGTTCGGCGCATTCTCCACGCTTTCGGCCTCTGCAATTTCCAGTGCCAGTTCAACCCATTCATAATGCGCCAGCTCCAGCAAAAATGCCGGATCCCCCGCCCGGGCTTCATAATCCGAATTCAGAAACGCCAAAAACTCCTCACCCAATCGATGGAACAAGGGGGTTCTGGCGCGATGTTTGAGCATGTATTCACGAAGCAATTGCTGCCAACGCATCTCTCCCATAACCTGCTGGCAAACCGGAAACAAGTGGCTGAAAAAACTGTCGATATTGTTGAAGAACAACGACTCATAGACCTTCAATCGTCGAGCTTCGATGGCTGGTTCTCCTGCAGGAGCATAAGCCTTTTGGGGATTGCGGATGTGTTGCGCAAACTCCATCTGCAGCTTCTGAAAGTGCGGTTGCGTTTGAGATAGAGTCTTATCCGACACCTTCCGCCCTCTTTTTATTAAGTACACGTTCCTGGCAGTGACGGATCTGTTCGACCTCGCGCATCAGTTCGTCCATGGGGGGAATATTAAAATCCCGCTCCAATAAGGTCGGAATCACACCGTGCCGCTGGTAGGTCTGTTCAAGCAGCTCCCATACCTCCTGCTTGACGGGCTGACCATGCGTATCAATCTTGAGGTCTTCCGCCTCATCGAAATGGCCAGCCATGTGCAGGTAAACGATGCGATCGCTTGGCATGGAATCCATGTAGTTGTAGGCCGAATAACCGTGGTTGATGGAATTGACATAGGTGTTGTTAACGTCAAACAGCAAATCACAATCCGCCTCTTCAAGCACGGCGGTCACAAATTGCTGCTCGGTCATCTCCTGGGAAGGCATGGCATAGAACGAGACGTTTTCGATGCCTATTTTACGTTCCAGAATGTCCTGAACCCGACGGATACGCGAGGCTACATAGTGTACCGCCTCTTCCGTGAAAGGAATCGGCATCAAATCATACAGGTGCCCACTGTCACCGCAATAACTCAAATGCTCGGTATAGGCACGAATCTGATGCTGATCGAAAAACGTTTTCAATTCACGGACATAGTCTTCATCCAGTGGATGCGGACCGCCCAAGTCAAGAGACAAACCGTGGCACAAAAACGGCCAGCGTTCAGTCAAAGTCCTCAGCTGCTTGCCCTGTCTTCCACCAAAATGCAGCCAATTCTCGGGAGCGATTTCCATAAAATCGATGGCCAAATCCGGTGTATTAAGAATCTCATCGAAAAAGTCGCGCCTTAATCCGAGCCCGACCCCTTCGACAGGATAGTGTCTGTGATGCATAGTGTTTCTTCTTTTTTAAAATGAGCAGGCCTGGTTAGGTGACTAAAAAATACAAATAAAAAAGCCACCGATAAGCGGTGGCTTTTGCTCACTTAAAGGCAAAATTCAAGCGCCCGTATCGAATATGGAACTAGCTGTTGCCACCACACTTGCCTTCCTTGGCTTTCTCTTTCAGTTTTTCTTTGGCCTTGTCGCCGCCGCACTTGCCTTCACCGCATTTACCCTCTTTGGCTTTCTCTTTCAGTTTTTCTTTAGCCTTATCGCCGCCGCATTTACCTTCACCATTCTTACCTTCCATGTGGTTATCGGCCAATTGCGTATAGCCAGATTCCATCTTTGCAAAAGAAAAAGGGTTTTCGGCGGCAGAAGCCACTCCAGTGGCGGCCACCGCTGAAGCACCCGCGAGTTTCAAAAAATCACGACGTGTTTGTTTTTTCATCATTATTCTCCAAATAGTATCCACACAAAATTAAGTCCTCAATTACAAGACCTATCGCCTGAGTTTTTATTTCATTTTATGGCGTTTTTTTGCAAACCGCCCAAACGAGCGGGACATTTCATTAAGCGAATCCATGAATTTATCCAAGCCGTCAAGACAGGTTGCGACTTCCAGTTTAATTCATGATGAATCAATCGGTTAGACAATTAATTTTGAGCATCAATACATGGAGTTTATTACCCGAGCCAATTTGGACAAACCACCGCAAAGCGTTTTCCTGACTTTTAAATTCTTTGCAGGCCTTGTTCAACCTCATTGCGTTTAGCTTGACCTTCCAACCTTTCAATCAAGGTCAAGGCAAAGTCCATTGCCGTGCCCGGCCCCTTGGAGGTGATGATGCGCCCGTCCTCGACAACTGCTTGATCCAGATACTCCATTCCTGGAGCTGGATTTTGCCCTAAAGCGCCAGGAAAGCTGGTGACCTGTTTATTGTCCAACAATCCGGCCTTCACCAAGACTTTTGGCGCAGCACAAATCGCGGCCACATACCCTCCTTGTTCTGCGGTACTTTTTAGTAACTTAAGGATTCTGTCGTCTTGTTGAAGATAGTCCGCACCCGGCAATCCGCCGGGCAAAGCGATTAGGTCGAACGTCTGATCCTTAACGGCATCCAAAGTGGTCTGGGCAACCAGCTGTACGCCTCGGCTAGCGGTAATCACTCTTTCAGCGTCCAAACTGGCCGTTGTGACCTCGATTCCCGCACGCACCAGCAAGTCGATGATGGTGACCGCCTCCAACTCCTCACAGCCTTGTGCCAAAGGCACCAATACTTTTGACATGGTTTTACCTCCCTAAACAAAAAAGCCACTGCAAACAGTGGCTCCATTTTAATTTGAGTTATTTCATTTTCTGAGCCAGGCTCATGGTTTTGAGCACCCTCACGGCTTCATTCAACTCATAATCTTTTTCGAGCAAACGATCAATTTCTTCACTGTCCTTTTGCTCTTCAGATTCCGTTGAGTCATCGGTTTCGCTGGCACCATTGCCATTCTCAAGATGGCCGGAGAGGTCTTTTTCTTTGACATTGCTCAGCTCAGAAGCCTGAAGTTTTTCAACCTTGACCAAATCAACTTCAATATCCGGCTTAATGCCTTCCGCCTGAATCGAACGCCCAAGAGGGGTAAAGTATCGAGCCGTGGTGACTTTAATAGCCGCACCATTGTTCAACGGCAACAACGTTTGCACTGAACCCTTACCAAAACTGGTTCGACCGACCACGATGGCTCGCAACTGGTCTTGCAAAGCACCGGCGACGATTTCGGAGGCTGAAGCGGATCCTTCGTTAATCAGAACCACGATCGGCTTACCATTGAGCACATCACCTTTTTCAGCCTCAAAACGCATTTTCGAGTTTTTGATTCGACCTTCGGTATAGACAATCAAACCCTCTTCCAAAAATGCATCGGACACCTGAACTGCGGCTGTTAAAACGCCCCCCGGATTGTTACGTAAATCCAAAATCAGGCCATTGATGGGTTCCTTGTTCTGCTCATCCAGCTTGTTAATGGCCTTCACCAGATCTTGCCCGGTACGGATTTGGAACTGGCTGATGCGCACATAACCGATGCCGTCCTTAAGCATTTTCTGTTTGATGCTTTTCACTTTGATGACCGCACGTGTAATCGTCAGGGTCAGCGGAGCATCTTCGCCTTTTCTGACAATGGTCAGTTTCAACTTGGTTCCTGGCTTGCCGCGCATGATATCCACAGCTTCACTTAAGGTTTTACCCTTAACTGGCTCATCCCCGAGTTTAACGATCAAATCCCCAGCCTTGACGCCCGCCTTTTCTGCCGGGGTATCGTCAATCGGTGAAATGACCTTAACAAATCCGTCTTCCATGCCGACTTCCATGCCCAAACCACCAAACTCACCCTTAGTGTGTTCTTCCATTTCCTTGAAGTTTTTGGGTGGCAAATAAGAGGAGTGGGGATCCAGACTCGATAACATACCGCTGATCGCCCCCTCAAGCAGGTCCTTTTCATTGACTTCATCAACGTAATCGCTGGAAACGCGTTCAAACACTTCCGCAAACGCACGCAACTCCTGCAGCGGCAATACCAACTTCTCCTGTTGACTGGCCACTTCACTTTGGGTGTCATCTTGTGCTTTATCCGCCATAACACTGGATGTCACAACAATAAACGCCCCCAACAAGGCACCAATTCCCATCCAGGTTGCTTTTTTATATGCCGCTATTCTCACTTGCGTCTCCAATTTTTTGAAAGCCGGAACCCTTCTTGCTGATTCCTAAAACTTACTCTAGACCAAAAATATTTAGTTCATTATAAATTAACTTTTCGTGACATAGAGTCCGGTTTTCATTAAAATCCATAATATTAAATACTTAATAATATCTTTATACAGTGAAATGGTGAAATCTAATATGCAGGAAAACGTACCATTTGAGATGAAAGAAGACAACATCAACAAGGCGTCTAAAGCACTCAAAGCCATGGGGCATCCGCTTCGACTTAAAATTCTATGCGTTATCGGCGAACAGGAACTGCCGGTCATGGACATCGTTGCCAAGGTAGGCACGACCCAAAGCAACATCTCCCAACACATAGACATCCTGCGTGAAAAAGAGATCATCACCTCCCGTCGCGAAGGCAGTAAAATTCTTTGCAAGGTGCGGGATAGAAATATCCTCAAACTGATGGGCGCGATGCAAGAGACTTTCTGTCCGGTCAACTAAGGTACAGCAAAAGCATTGCATACATTAAGTCTGATACTGCAAAGAGAGCCTCAGGTTAAATTCCTGGCGTTGCCCCTGTAAAACTCGATTCTCTGCGGCCAAAGGCATTAAAGACAAGGGTTCTGAAATGCTACCGTTCATTTCGTCCCCTTGTTCCTTTACTGGTTTAGATTGCTGGAGATTGTCCGTACCGCTTTGATTCTCTTGTTCAGTTGTTTGGGCACTCAATTCCATTCTTGCCTGCATCGCCATCTGCACCGCCAAACTCGCTACCCTCATATCCTGACTGGAGGGCTCGGCAGGTGCCAAGGCCGCACGCTGAACCACCATCGCTTTTTGCAATGTCGCCTGCGGATCCCCGGCAACAGGAGAAGTATCGATACCTACCTCACCGCCTATGGCATAACGCTGGCCATCGGGACCAACCTGATAGACATAAGAAGCGCCACCGGTAGCATAAGCGCCCGCAACACTTAAATGCGCCCTCTCGTGCGCTCGTACTTGGGCATCCCTTGATTTCAGTTGATTAATGACTTGCTGAACCGCTTCCGCAGGATCCTGGGTAGAATTCAACGAAGAGTTGCTTGGCTCGATTCGGGAATTATTCGTCTCAGAGGAAGAGGCTCTCGAATCTGAAGAAGGACTGACTTGAGTACGAGTTGGATCTACAACGGCAACAGCGGGTTGTGTTGGTAAGCTTTGGTTCTTCGCAAACACTGAAGCCTGCGTTTTGAACGCAACACCAGAAAAAGCAGCAGAGTCATTAATATTGGCGCTGATCATGTTGATTTACTCAAATTCCAACCATGAGACAATATTAACAAATTCGCAAAAAAACTTCAAAAAAGCTTATAAATCAACCCGCTAAGGAGTAACACATAGCTTACCGAAAGCCTACAATCAACTCATGCACTAAAAAAAGCAACTGAATAAGAAGAAATACTAACTGAATTTTGCCAAGCTTGCGTATAAACTAGGTATATTGCAAAAAAGCAATGTTACTTTGGGCAGGATTCATGCAAGCAAAACTGAGCAGGGCATCACAGATCATCGAAATGACTGGCATTCCTAGCGTTCCCGAAGAACTCGTTCTCCTGCAAGATGAACTCAATAAAAAATACCCAAATACCGTTACCATTGCCAACCTGATCGCTCGCAACCCCGAATTGCTCGGCGACTTCCTTTCTTTGGTCAACACCAATGTCACCAACGAAAAAACCGAAATCAGGGACGCTAAAGCCGCCGTCAATGCGCTGGGACTGAATGAAATCTACAATCTGTTCATGGCCAGCAGCCTGACCCAGACCATCGCGCAGAATACACTGGAAAAAGAGATCATGCTGCATGGAGCACAAGCTGGTTTGGCAGCGGCGGAGCTCTCTTACTGGGTCTACGACGTGAGCCGCTCCGAAGCTTATATGGCGGCACTCATGCAAAACACCGGCAGCATTTTCCTGTCTCGTCTAAACCCAGAAGACTATGCCCCGTTTTTCAAAACACACCTTTCCGCACCGCTTAGCAGTTTAGATCAGGAAGAAGCCGAGTTTCAAACCACTCACATGTACTTAAGCATACTGATTGCTAAGAAATGGAATATTGCCCCTGAGCTCTACAAAGCCATTTTGATGCACCATGATCCTGATTTCATCCATAAAACCGCCAATGATTCCAAAGTGAGCCATCTGACCGCCTTGATCATGGCGTCAAACTATGCGGTCGCGATTGCGAACGATAGCCAATATCTGACTCAGGAACTCAAAAATTACCGTGATCTGGGTTTAAAGGCTTTAAATTTACCGGAAAACGCCATGAAGGCAGCAATAGCGGCTGTAACCAAATGGGGTAATTCAAAGGGCATCGCCCCTGGAGGACATTAACATGCGCCGCTTCAACCACCTAACCGCCTTGGAACACCTTCTACAGATGGACACTGCCATCTTCAAAGAAGAATTGTATTATCCCTGGTATATTCAAACCCGTGGAATACGGATCTTATCCGGCTTATTCATACTGCTTGTCGCAATCATCACCCTGGCCTTGAGTTTACTCACCGGTTTTCCTGTGATCTATATCATAGGCTCCATGGTTTTGCTGACGACCGTTCTCGGCACAGTCTACTTCGTGACCGTGCAACAATTCCGCAAAAGCGCCAAGTCTGAAGCCCTCAAACAGATAATGAAACTGGAACAGAAACAATTCATGAAAAACCTGGAACCGTTTGTTCCAAGTGACCAAAAAGCCATATCCCACCGTATCGCCACCGAAATCGACTTTTCACCCAAAGAATACATCTCCATCGCCATCTCCACCAAAAGCCGTATCATCCACAATACAGATGCTTTTGTTAAAGACATTGAACGCATGTTTTCCGATAAAAAATCCCTGCCCATCGACATGGACGATTCTGGCTACAGCGACACCCTGTTCCAGGTTCCCCAAAAGGCCAAAGAAAATTACCAAAAAATGAAAAACAGCTCAACATTCAACGATGGTTTAAGTGTACCCGAAGAAGCCAAAGCTGCCATCATCACAAAAGTAAAAGAAGCCATGAGTCGTGCCGCTTTAGGACGGGAGATGTGAGTGATTGTGCAAACTAATGGTGGGCCCTCACGGACTTGAACCGTGGACCTATCGATTATGAGTCGAGTGCTCTAACCAACTGAGCTAAGGGCCCCGAATGGGAAGTGAAAATGAACAGGCCTGCTCATTTTGCGGTGCTTATTATAGCGACAAGCACCTTATTATGAAATGATTTTATCGCCTAACCCTCAGATTGCCGGGATTAGGTCAAGCGGATTAGTCTAAGAAACTTTTCAAGCGCTCTGCGCGGCTTGGGTGACGCAACTTACGCAATGCTTTAGCTTCTATCTGACGAATACGCTCACGCGTCACATCAAACTGCTTACCAACCTCTTCCAAAGTATGATCGGTGTTCATGCTCAAACCGAAACGCATACGCAAAACCTTAGCTTCTCTTGGCGTCAAAGTACTCAACATTTCACGCACGGTCTCGCTCATGCCTTCCGCATCGGCGGCATCCTGAGGTGACAGGATATTTGAATCTTCTATGAAATCACCCAATGACGAATCTTCATCATCACCGATCGGCGTCTCCATGGAGATCGGCTCTTTGGCGATCTTCATGACCTTGCGGATCTTGTCTTCCGGCATTTCCATCTCTTCGGCTAACTCTTCAGGCGTTGGCTCGCGCCCCATTTTCTGTAGAAGCTGGCGCTGAATGCGATTGAGTTTATTGATGGTTTCGATCATATGCACCGGAATACGGATGGTACGAGCCTGGTCAGCAATCGAACGGGTGATCGCCTGACGGATCCACCAAGTGGCATAGGTCGAGAATTTGTAACCACGACGATACTCAAACTTATCGACCGCTTTCATCAGACCGATATTCCCTTCCTGAATCAAGTCCAGGAACTGTAAACCACGGTTGGTGTATTTTTTGGCAATGGAGATAACCAAACGCAAGTTGGCTTCGATCATTTCACGTTTTGCCAAACGTGCCTTGGTTTCGGCGCGGCTTAAATCTTTGTAGGTGGACTTGAAGATTGAAATCGGCATTTTTTCAGCTTTGGAAATCATCGCCAAACGTTTCTGAGCACGTTTCACATCAGCACGCACCATCTCCAGCTGTTCCGCCAAAGATGGATTTTTTTCAATTAAGCGATCCAACATCTCATAATCGGTTTCAGAACCGATAAATACCTCTAAGAACACCGGGCGGGGCACTCTGACTTGACGCATGACCTTGTCGACAATCACGCGTTCCTGCTCACGAATGCCGGCGATTTTCATTTTGATCTGCTTAATCAATCTATTTGAAAACGCTGGAGTGATTTTTACCTTTTGCAGCTGCTCAACCACCGCCTGTCTTTTCTTAAGCGCCTTAGGGTCTTCAAACCCGAGTTTCGCTTCGGCATCACGAGCCGCTTTATTAAACTTCTCTAGCCCTTTCAGGAATTCGGCCAATTCTTCAGGGTCAACGCCATCTTCCTTAGGCTCCTGATTGTCACTGTCGGGAGAAAGCTCCTCGACAGGCACATCAACCAAATCTCCAGGTCGTACAAAGCCTTGCACCACGTCGGCTACCTTACCCTCACCCTCTTCCATCTTGGCAAAGGTCGCCAGAACGTGCTCGGCAAAAATCGGATAGGTCGCCAAAGCGTCCAACATTTCACGGATACCGGACTCAATACGCTTAGCAATGTCAATCTCGCCATGACGAGTCAATAGTTCAACCGAGCCCATTTCACGCATATACATACGCACCGGATCGGTGGTACGACCAAACTCGGAATCCACTTCAGCCAAAGCAGCAATGGCGGCTTCGGCGGCGGCATCGTCAAACAACTCGCCATCTTTGGTCAGCAATTCGTCTTCGTCCGGAGCGGAATCAAACAACTGGATTCCAAAATCCTTCAAAATGGTCAGAACCTGACCTAGTTGATCCTCTTCAATATCATCGGGCAAAACATCGTTCACATCAGCATACGTTAGGAAACCTAACTCTTTAGCGCGCTCAATCAGATCAATTAACTGCTGCTTTCTTTCAACTTTTGTCATGTTTGCCTCGATACCTATTTGGAGTCCACTCTTCGCCCGCGCGCGATATGCGCATAAAAAACGGAACCGTAAATTATACTGAATTTTCTTACAAAAAACTTAAAAATCTTTAAAAAAGATTGCCTTAGTGCTTTTCCCTGGTGAAAACGCCGTCGTCCACTCACTTTTCACTGGCTAAGCTCTGCAACTTGATCATTTCGGTCAAATCCCAGCCGGAACGCCCCAACCTGTCTTCATCAATCGCCACGGCAAGCGCCACAATCGCAACATCAAATTCCGCCTTCAGAAAGGCGTCATCGTCGGGCAATTCCGACTGCTGGATCAACTCCAGCTCCGCCTGGAAGCCGTTTTGAGTCAACCAATAAAGCGCCGCATCCGCAACAAAGGAGTGCTCCATAATGCTTTTTATTGCGCCGCCTAATACTTGATAGTCACGCTGAGTGGTTTTTAAAAGGTCTTCGGCGAATTTTTCCGGAAAAAATTCTGCCCAAACCGGTCTTTTCAACAATATACGCACTAACTTTAACGGCAAGGTGACTATTTTTCTGACCCCGGAAACACCTTGTTTAGCCGGTTTAACATCCCGCTTAGCGCCGGCAAACCCAGAATAGACGTTCATCTGTTTTTCGAGTCGCCAGGTCGGCAACTCCACCAGCTTTGCCAGACCTTCCACCAACAAAAACTGGTACAACCCTTTTGCCAGCTGAATAAACGGCTGTGCCAAAGAAACCAGCTGCTGACGCCCCTCAATTGAATGCACCGGAAAATTCAAGCGGCTTTGCAGCCCTTGCAACAAGAATTCCGACAGACTTAAAGCATTGCGAATGCGGGCCTGAAATGCTTGCAAGCCCTCTTTGCGCACCATTGAATCCGGGTCTTCTCCTTCGGGTAAAAACAGGAATTTAACCGAACGCTCATTTTCCATTAAGGGAAGCGACAGCTCCATGGCTTTCCAGGCCGCTTTCAAACCTGCCTGATCTCCATCAAAGCAGAACACCACCTCATTGACCTGCCTAAAGAGCATCGCCAAGTGGTCGACGGTCGTGGCCGTGCCCAAAGTGGCCACCGCATTTCGCAAACCAAATTGCGCTAAAGCGACCACATCCATATAGCCTTCCACCACCAGGATATGATCAAACTTCTCGCGTGTCTGCCGCATTTCGTATAAGCCGTACAGCGCATAGCTTTTATGAAAAATGGGCGTTTCGGGTGAATTCAGGTATTTGGGCTGATCATCTCCCAATACCCGGCCACCAAAAGCCACAACACGTCCGCGTCCATCGCGGATCGGAAACATGATGCGATGCCGGAAACGGTCATAAAGTTTGCCACCCTCTTTTTCGACCAGCATGCCCACTTCAATCAGCTGCTGCTTGAGTTTGGCATCCGCCTGCAGACCTTTCATCAAACTGTCCCAACCGGGAGGCGCAAAGCCAATCACATAAGTCTTGGCAATTTCGGGACTTAAACCACGGTTTTTTAAATACTGTTTGGCTTCTTCGGCGGCCGGGTGATCTCGAAGCTGATGGCGATAAAACTTCGCCGCCAAATGCATCACATCATACAAATCCCGTTGCTGTTGCTGCTTTATCTGTTGCTGTTGTTGCTGCTTAGCTGAGAGTTTTTCCCTGGGAACCTCCATGCCATATTGGGCAGCCAGCGCTTCAACCGCTTCCACAAAGGATAGGCCGTCATATTCCATCAAAAACTTGATGGCATCACCGCTCGCCCCGCAACCGAAACAGTGGTAAAACTGTTTACTGGGATTCACATTGAAAGAGGGGGTTTTCTCATCATGAAAAGGACAACAGGCTTTATAGGTGGCACCGGCTTTTTTTAGAGGGACACGCTGATTTATGACCTGCACGAGGTCGGCTCGAGCCAATAAATTCTCGATAAAGGAACGCGGAATAGAACCCGTTTGACTTACCACGACTCACACCTTATCCACAGAAAAATACACACCCCTTAAAACGCAAAAAACCCGCCAATTTTTCAACTGACAGGTTTACACAGAATTGACTCAATGAGTCCAGTGATGGATAACTTAGCTCAACTTTGCTTTGATCAGCTTGCTCACCTGTCCCATATCGGCACGGCCTTGCATCTTCGGCTTCAGCAACCCCATGACCTTGCCCATGTCCTGCATGGAGCTGGCAGCAGTTTCGGTCACGGCTTGCTCAATCAGGCTATTAATTTCATCTTCCGTCAAAGCCTGAGGCATGAAGTCCTGAATCACCGTCATCTCATACGCTTCTTGCTCGGCAAGATCGGCGCGATCGGCATCAATGTATTGCTGCTGGGCATCACGGCGCTGCTTCATGGCTTTATCCAATACGGCAAGCACGGCGGCATCATCCAGCTCAATCTTCTCATCGATTTCAACTTGTTTGATTGCGGCAAGCAAAGAACGAATGACAACCAGACGTTCTTTCTCTTTTGCTTTCATAGCGGCTTTCATTGCCGCCGTCAGTTGTGCTTTCAACTCACTAGACACGAATCACTCCGCTCTTAGTACATACGAGTCGTGCGACGGTTCTCACGCGACAAACGCTTGGCTAAACGCTTAACCGCAGCCGCTTTCATGCGCTTACGCGCCCAAGTTGGCTTCTCATAAAACTCACGCTTACGAGATTCGGTTAAAACACCGGCTTTTTCACAAGCACGTTTGAAACGACGTAATGCAACGTCAAATGGTTCTGTATCTCTGATTTTTACGCTTGGCATAGTTCTACCTATTAAATTTTAGAATTCGGTTCATATCTTCCTCAGCAAGAAAAGGGAGACAGCGGAAAACGTGGAATTATAATTTTCCTATCGGTTTTTTGCAAACCTTTTTACGATAAATCACAATTATTTTGTTAGAATTCAGCCACTTTGACCGATTTGAGTAATAGCGATGACAGATTCCCTTTTAGTTTTAGGCATAGAAAGCTCGTGTGATGAGACCGGCGTCGCGCTTTACGACACCCAAAAAGGCTTAATCGCCCACACCTTATACACCCAAATCGAACTGCATGCCCAGTATGGTGGCGTGGTTCCCGAGCTGGCCTCCAGAGACCACATCCAAAAGCTGACCCCGTTGATTTTACAACTTATGAAAGAAGCTAACGTCTCTGCGCAACAGATTCAGGGCATTGCTTACACAGCCGGCCCAGGATTAATGGGGGCTCTACTGGCCGGTGCTTCAGTCGCACGAAGTCTAGCCTACGCCTGGCAGATTCCAGCCATTGGCGTACACCATATGGAAGGTCATCTGCTCGCCCCCATGCTGGAGGACAAACGTCCGCAATTCCCATTCATCTGTCTATTAATATCCGGCGGGCACAGCATGATCATTCGGGTTGACGGCATCGGTCAATACAAAGTCCTGGGCGACACTCTGGACGACGCCGCAGGAGAGGCTTTCGATAAAACCGCCAAACTGCTCGACCTGGGTTATCCCGGCGGCCCAAACGTTTCCAACTTGGCTCTGCAAGGTGACGCCAGCCGCTACAAATTCCCACGCCCCATGGTTGACCGCCCCGGTTTGGACATGAGCTTCAGCGGCCTTAAGACCTATACCTTAAATACTTGGCAGGCGGCGGTGCAAAACAACGAGGCGAGCGAACAGACCAAAGCCGATATCTGCCGGGCTTTCGAACTGGCGGTGGCCGATACTTTGAGCATCAAATGCAAACGTGCGTTGGAGCAGGAGGGCTTGAATCGTTTGGTGGTGTCGGGCGGGGTCAGCGCCAACCGTGAAATCCGTGCAAAACTCGATGCCTTAATGGCTAAACGCCACGGTAAAGCCTTTTACCCGCGTTTAGAGTTCTGTACCGACAATGGAGCCATGATTGCTTATGCGGGCGCACAACGTTTGCTCGCCGGGCAGCAAACCGACCTCAACTTCGCCACCACCCCGAGGTGGTCTCTGGAAGACTTGCCGGCCATTTAACGTCAATAAACGAAAACGGGCGAGACTCACAGTTACATTGAATTCAATCAAGAAAATGGACAGGCCTGCTCATTTTCATCAAGCGGGTTTTATTCGCTTGGGTTTCCGTTTTTCGCCTGCTTCTTTATCTGACCTTCTTCGCCTTTTAATAGACGCTGAATATTGTCTTTATGGCGCACAAACAGAATGACGGTCATCACCGCCGTACCCACCACCCAGCTGAGCTCACCCGAAATAAAATAGATGTAAACCGGTGCCAAAGCGGTCGCCACCAGAGCGGAAGCGGAAGAAATCTTGAGCACCTTGGCGACAAACAGCCAGGTTGCCGCCACCGCCAGACCGATCCAGCCGGACAAACCAAACATCACACCCAACATGGTGGCCACGCCCTTGCCACCCTTAAACCCAAAAAACAACGGATACAAATGGCCGACAAACGCCGCAAAACCGACCGCCATGATCTGCTCCGGCGTGAATCCCAACCAGTGTGCCGCCAACACCGGCAACAGGCCTTTTAAGGTATCCCCCACCAAGGTAATGGCGGCCGGCTTGTTGCCGTAGAGGCGCTTCACATTGGTGGCTCCCGGATTGCCCGAACCGCCTTGACGGGGGTCTTCAAAACCCATCAATTTGCAAACGATGATGGCGGATGAAAGCGAACCTAACACATAGGCACCGAAAATGAACATGATCGCTGTGAATTCCATAAATGACTCACCTTACTCCTTTTTGAATCGAACCGGTTATGGTTAAGATTGAATGATTTTACTAGAAGTAGATAATAGGGGTTCAGATAAATGGCTTGATGACTGTCGAGTCGCCCACCCCATAAAGGCAAAGTGCCAGGAAAATGCATGGACATCATTTTTATACAAGGATTAAAAACGCAAGCCATCATCGGCATTTACGACTGGGAACGTGAAAAGCGTCAACCGCTGATCTTTGACATCGACATGAGACTGCCGATTGGAGACGCCGCCAAAAGCGACGCCATAAAAGACACTGTGGACTATAAACAGGTTTCCGATGAAATCATACAGCTGGTAGAAGCCAGCCGCTTCGAACTGCTTGAGAGTCTGGCCGAAGCGATTTGCGAACATATTCTGAAGCAACATCGTGCCGTCACCAGCGTTCGCCTCAAGGTCAGCAAACCCCAGGCCGTCAGTGAAACCGACACGGTCGGTCTCATCATTGAACGCCACTCCGCCTGATTCAGCGCCATCAAAACGCAAACGCCTAGACGTTTTGTTGCAACTCCCGCTGCTCCTGAGCGGCTTTCTTGATCATCGGCACCAACTGCTCCATATACAGACAGGCGTGCTGAACCGTAATCTTGTCCATCGCCGCATAATCGTCTTCAAACTGTCGGCGATTCTGACGGGAAAGGTTCTTCAACACCTTCTGCAACAAAACATCCCCTTCCGCCAGCCTGACAATGGTCACCAACTGCTCCGGTGACACCTGGGGCGCAAACTTCTGGATAATACGGTCATCCACACCGCACATTTTGGTGGCCAAAACCTTATAAGCCTGATACTTCTTATCCAGCGCCGCCGCTTCCTGCTCACTGAACTGATTGAGACGCTGGTCGATCACCGTATGCAAGGCCTTGATTACCTGTGCAGACAGAGACAAGGTGACCGGCCCGATGTCCAGATAATATTCACCTTGCCCATCCCGTTTCGCTTTCACTTCCATCTTGCTGTGCCTTTATGAGTTTGCCAAAAACTTAAATGTATTGCGTATCTTCGCGAATGAATTCGATTTTACCGCTCGCCTCAAGCTCAAACATTTTTTCAATCAGATGCTTAATGGCGGCTTTCGCCTCGTCCTCAGGTGGCATGATGGCCGATTGAAGATCCGCCTGAATCTGTTTCGACAAGATCCCGCCCATATTATTCAGTACGCGCTCATTGAATTTTGGCAAATTAGCCAAAATCAACAGGTCGAGAATCGCCTTATTATCCACCTCGCTCAACACCTTTTGCAGAGCCAAGTCGTCCAACTCATCCAGTTTCAGACCAAGTTTCACATAACTTTTCAGGGTTGAATGGCTCTGACCGCTCTCCAGCGCCAGCAAATGTTCCAGCGTAATGTGAAGCAGCGCCAGGGAAAATCTGTCCATCTTCACCGAGGCGCAGCCGATATGAACTTGCCATTCATTTTCATGCAGTTTTTTAATTCCGACTTTCATAATTCTCTTCTGTGTTTAGACCCTTTGCATGGATCAAAAGATTCTAGCAACTTTTTAGCCAAACCACCCTTTTTTCAAAGCAAGCCTTTATCACAACGCACGAATTCAAATAAGCTTCACTAGTCGTTTAAGTGGCTTTGTAGCATAATACCACACACATTCAACCGAACATTCTGCGACCTTACGAAGTAATCCTATGAAAGCCAAGCACTCTTTGCCGGAACCCTCTGACGAGGCCAAACAGCACAGCACCCAGCTCAGCCACAAAATTCAACGCAGCCTGCGTCGTCACCCACACATGACGTTTCCGCAATTCATGGAGATGGCGCTCTACACGCCCGGCCTGGGTTACTACGCCAGCGGGCTGCCCAAAATCGGCGACCAGGGTGACTTTATTACCGCCCCGGAAATCTCCCCGATTTTCTCGCGCTGCATCGCCCATCAAGTGCAACAGGTGCTGCAACAACTCGACACCCCCAATATCCTCGAGTTTGGCGCAGGGCAAGGTACCATGGCCAAAGACATACTGCTGGAACTGCAAACTCTGCAACAGCCAGTGGAGCACTATTTCATCATCGAACTCAGCGCCGATTTGCGCGCACGCCAACAGGCCAACTTGGAGCAAGCCCTGCCACCGGAATGGTTTGCAAAAGTCGTATGGTTGGATCGCCTGCCGGAACAGCCGATTTCGGCTATGGTGGTGGCCAATGAAGTGCTTGACGCCATGCCGTTTGAACGCCTTCGCATCGAACCGGAACAAGCTTTGCGCGGCTATGTCACCTTCAATGAAAGCACCCAGCAGTTCGAATGGGACTACCAAAAAATCACCGACAAACCCCTGCAGAAGTTTGCCAACCAACTGATCGAACACATCGGAGAGGTTTCCGACCTGGGCTACGAAACCGAAATCAACCTCAACATCCAGCCCTGGTTACAATCGGTCAGCGATTCGCTCACACAAGGTGCGATTCTGCTGATCGATTACGGTTACACCCGCCACGAATACTACCAGCCGGCACGCGTCATGGGCACCTTGCGCTGCCACTATCAGCACCGCGCGCACAGCAACCCGTTCTTCTACCCGGGACTGCAGGACATCACCGCCCATGTCGACTTTACCGCCGTGGCGGAAGCCGCCTACGACAGCGGGTTGAAGGTAGCCGGCTTCACCACCCAAGCGCATTTCCTGATGGCCACAGGCCTGCTGGAAATGTCGTCTGATGCGGATGCACCGATAACCGAACAGATCCGCATCGCCCAACAACTCAAAACCCTGACCCTGCCGAACGAGATGGGAGAAACCTTCAAGGTGATGGCATTGAGCAAACAATTGGATGTTAAACTGATGGGCTTCAAGATGCGCGATTTACGCCATCAACTTTAACGCAACAAACGGAATAGACAGAAAAAATGGAACCGATGTTAGACTGGCTGCAAATCACCTTATTGGCCCTGATTCAGGGGCTGACCGAATTCTTGCCGATTTCCAGCTCCGGACATCTGATCCTAATGCCTAACCTCTTCGGTTGGCCGGATCAGGGCTTGGCGTTTGACGTGGCGGTGCACATCGGCACCCTGTCTGCGGTCATGCTCTATTTTCGCCGCGACATCTGGTTGATGGCGCGCGACTGGTCAGGCTCTCTGACCACCCGCCAACCCACATCCAACAGCCGACTGGCTTGGTGGGTCATTTTCGCGACGATTCCGGCGGTGCTGTTCGGCCTGTTCCTCAACAACGGTCTGGAAGAAGCCTTGCGCAATCCATTGATCATCGCGGCCACCACCATCGGTTTTGGGGTTCTGCTGTGGTGGTCGGACATCAAGGGCCAGCAAATCAGGGATGAATACAGCCTGAGTTTCAAAGACATCATGATTATCGGGATTGCCCAGGCGCTGGCTTTGATTCCGGGCACATCGCGCTCCGGCATCACCATTACCGCCGCACTGATGCTGGGACTGACCCGAGAGGCCGCCGCACGTTTCTCGTTTCTGCTCTCCATCCCCATCATCCTCGGAGCAGGTCTGCTTAAAACCAAGGATCTGATTGAAAGCACGCACACGGTACAATGGGAGGCGATGATCGGCGGCACAGTGATCTCGGCGGTCAGTGCCTATATCGTGATTTCGGTCTTCCTTAAATGGATCAACCGCATCGGCATGGCCCCGTTTGCCTGGTACCGTTTTGCGTTGGGTGCGTTGCTGATTTACCTGTTCATCTAACCACGACATCGAGCACCACTGCATAACGGCTTGTGAATCACGACGGCTAGGTTCACAATAATTGTTAAATGCACGGCAGCGCATCGGCGAGACCAGGCCTGCTCATTTTGCAAAGACGTTTTTTTGATCCATTTCAAAACTTAAAACGGACGGAACCCCCAGATGATTGACTTTCACACAGCTCAACAAAGCCAAGCCATTGACCGTTTTGCCATCGAAACCGCCGGCATTCCCGGTCTGCTACTGATGAAAAGAGCAGGCCTGTTCACTTTCCAGACCCTGCAAAACCACTTTCCCAAAGCCAAACGATTGCTGGTCTTGTGCGGCAGCGGCAATAATGGCGGAGACGGATTGATTGTGGCGCAGTTTGCCCTTTTGGCCGGCTTGGAAGTCAAACTCGTCATGACAGGCCTGCCAAAAAACCTAAAAAACGAGGCCCTGCTCGCTTATCAGGAACTGGTTCAACTGGGCATTGAGCCCAGCGCCTTCGATACAAAGTTATGTGAGGAGTGCGATCTGATTATCGACGCCCTCTTCGGCATCGGCCTGGACCGTGAAATCACCGGCATCACAGCCGACTGGATCAAACAGGTCAACGCCAGCGGCAAACCGGTCATCTCCATCGACCTGCCTAGCGGGCTGCACGCCGATACCGGCCGTGTTTTAGGCGTTGCCGTTCAGGCCACACACACCTGCACCTTCCTCACCCGGAAACCCGGTTTATACCAATTCGAGGGCAGTGATTTTGCCGGAAAAGTCCATTTCAGCACCCTTTTTCTGGATCGAGACATTCTCAACACGCAACCGGCCATCGCCCATAACCACAGCCTGAAAGAGTGGCTTAAAGAACTGCCTTTACGCCGTAAAAACAGCCACAAAGGTTCCGCTGGAAGCCTTTGCCTGATCGGCGGCGACCGACACATGATGGGCGCAATCCAAATGGCCGGACTGGCCAGCCTCAAAGTTGGAACCGGACTGGTCAAAGTGATTACCCATCCAGAGCATGGCATCGCCTTGACTCAAGCCCTGCCCGAATTGATGTGCTATCCGCCGGAGGCTCTGGACGACGTCGCATTGAACACCCGAGTTATCGCTATCGGCCCCGGATTGGGGCTGAACGACTGGGGACGGCAACTTTTCACACAGACAGTGGAATCGCCAGAGTTCCATTCAAAAGCCAAAGTCATGGATGCCGATGCGCTGAAATGGTTGGCGCAGTTTCCACAAAAACAAGACAACTGGGTACTGACCCCGCATCCGGGAGAAGCGGCGACTTTACTGGACTGCACCACCCAGGAGGTTCAGCAGGACCGCTTTTCAGCCATCAAAACCTTGCAGCAAAAATACGGCGGCGTGGTGGTATTGAAAGGCAATGGCACCCTGGTGTATGACGGCAAAAACATGGAACTGTGTCTGGCCGGAAATCCGGGCATGGCAGTGGGAGGAATGGGCGACATTCTCACCGGCACGATCGGCGGATTGATCGCTCAAGGTTTGCCGCTATTCAGTGCCGCATGTCTAGGCGTTTCCCTGCACGCCCACGCCGGTGACATTCTCGCCCAACAAAAAGGCCAACTCAGTCTATTGCCGACTGAGCTGGCCTCGATTTTAAGTCAACTGCTGACTTATGCGGATTCTAGAAGTTAAAAACTTAAACCCGTTCACTTCTGCCAAACAAGGCGTTCCACAGGCCTGGCGAAAATTATCGCCCGCCGCTGACCTACTTGGGAAGAAAAGCTTCGAATTTCTTGAACATCTCAAACAACTGCTCTTCATTTTCGGCAATCACATTGATGTGCCCTAATTTACGTCCGCTGCGTTCCGCTTTGTCATACAAATGCAAAAAGGCGTTCGGCGTTTTCAACACCGTTTCCACCGGGCCGGTTTCACCGATGATATTAATCATCGCCGCCATCGGTTGACGCGGTGTGGTCGCTCCCAAGGGCAGTCCGGTAATCGCGCGAATGTGATTTTCAAATTGGCTGGTCAAAGCGCCTTCAATCGTCCAGTGTCCGGAATTATGCACGCGAGGTGCCATTTCATTGGCCACCAGGCCCTCTTCGGTTTCAAACAGCTCCAGCGTCAGAACACCAACATGGTCCAATTCATCCAACAGGCTGTGCATATAAGACTCGGCCTGTTGCTGTATGTCATCCGAAATATCGCGGGCGGGGGCAATGGTGTAACGCAGTATTCCGTCATGATGCACATTCTGCACCAGCGGATAATAGACGTGCTCGTTGTCGGCGTTACGCACCGCCACAATCGACAGCTCGCGTTTGAAATCGACAAAGCCTTCCAGAATCAATTCCCGATTGCCGATTTCCGACCAGGCCTGCTCAATTTGCTCTTCGCTTTTCAGCACGAACTGGCCTTTGCCGTCATAACCTTCCGTGGTGGTTTTCAATACCGCCGGCAAACCGATTTCCGTCACCGCCACCTTCAAACTGTCTAAAGAATCCACCACCTGATAAGGGGCGCAAGGGATGTTCAACTGATCGAACATGCCTTTTTCGCGCCCTCGGTGCTGGGAGACAAACAGTGACTTTTCTGCCGGGAACACCGGGGTGGTTTTGGCGATTTCGCGCACCCTGTCCACATCGGTATTTTCGCTTTCATAGGTGATCACATCGGCAAACGCCACCAGCGTCTGCAAGCTGTCGACATCATCCGCTTGCTTATACATGTGCCCAAGCAGAGCCGACGGCTCGTCGTCACTGCTTCCATAAAACCCAAACTTCTGTCCTAAAGGGTAGCCGGCAATCGCCAACATGCGGCCCAACTGGCCGGCTCCCAATACACCAATGCGTTTTGTAAACGGGGTCATCCCACTCTCTCCAAACAAAAAAACCGTAGCGGACTATTCTAACAAAAAACAGCCCGACTACGGTTTTGAAATCGATTTATGTCTATGCGTTTATTCGGCGCGCGGATCCGGGTTTTCCAATACCGTTTGCGTTTGCGCACGACGGAAGGCATTGACCGCTTCGCGAATCTCAGGGTTATGATTGCCGACAATCTGCGCCGCCATAATGCCGGCATTCTTCGCCCCGGCTTCGCCAATCGCCAAAGTTCCGACCGGCACCCCGCCCGGCATCTGCACGATCGACAGCAAGGAATCCTGACCGCTTAACGCCTTGGATTTAACTGGCACACCCAGAACCGGCACCACGGTTTTTGCCGCCACCATGCCCGGAAGATGCGCCGCACCGCCTGCGCCGGCAATAATCACTTCAAGACCTCGTCCTTCTGCCTGTTCGGCATAGTCAAACATCAGATCCGGAGTGCGGTGCGCGGAAACCACCTTAACTTCATAAGGCACCTTGAACTGCTCCAACATCTCAACCGCGTGTTGCATGGTCGGCCAATCTGACTTGGAACCCATAATTACGCCCACCAGACACTGACCGGGCTGAATTGCTTGCGTCATATTCGTACTCTGAATTTTAGAAAAGCTGGTGATATTACACTCAATAATCAAGTTATTCAATAACTTAAGATAAAATAATTTAAACAGACCCTAGAATACAAACACTAATTTTAGTTCACACATAGAAAACCACTCTGATAGAATGCTTTTTTATCGTTTATTCATTATACGTACTCAAGTTCATTGGCAAAATATACAGCTTAAGGAAGCATTTACATCTATGCAACGTCTACTTTTGGTGCTTTTTATCGGCATTCAATCATTATTGACAGGCTGTAGCTCAAAATCGGAGGCCGACCACTCACCGGTGTTCATCGAACCCACGGAGACGGTTCACGAATACACGTTTGCCGTTCACCCTCTGCACAATCCGGTACGCTTGTTTGAAGTCTTCAATCCTTTGATGCAATATTTGAATCAACACATTGCAGACGCACATTTCAAAATCGAAGCCTCTCGTAATTACCAGGCCTTTGACAACAAACTCAAACATGAAGCGGTCGAGTTCGCTTTACCCAACCCCTACCAAACCCTGATTGCCATCGAACATAACTACCGGGTCATCGCCAAAATGGCGGATGATGAACAATTCAAAGGCATTATTCTGGTTCGTAAAGACAGTTTTATCAAACAACCCAGCGACCTAAAAGGCCGCGCCATCAGCTACCCCGCCCCCACGGCTTTAGCGGCAACCATGCTGCCTCAGGATTTTTTACATAAACACGGTGTGAACATCCAAAAAGACGTCGACAACCGATACGTGGGCTCGCAAGAATCCTCAATCATGAACGTCTATCGAGGCAATACCGCCGCAGGCGCAACCTGGCCACCACCTTGGAAAGCCCTTTCCGAAGAACGCCCGCAATTGAAAAACGAGCTGAAGGTGATTTGGCAAACCCAACACCTGGTCAATAACAGCATAGTGGCACGAAAAGATGTGCCTGAAGCTTTGACTCAGCAAGTACGCGAGTTGCTGGCCAACCTGCACACCACCCAGGAAGGGCGAGAAATCCTCGCAAAAATGCACCTTTCACGTTACGAACTGGCCGACAACCAGAGTTATCAAACGGTTAAAGACTTCATCGAACAATTCGGTCAAACCGTACGCCCACTATGATTTTAGACAAAAACCAGGCGGTGATGAGCGCCCTTGTCACCCGCAGACTATTTGAACTACAGGACAACCGATGCTGAAGCTTTTTTACCATAACTCGATCAAACGCAAACTGATCTATGGCATTGCCGCGGTTCACGCCGTGCTCATGAGCATTTTCATCTACGACCTGGTTTCGCGCCAGCAGAGTTTTCTGATTGCCGAATCGCAAGCCGCCACCACCGGCATCGCCAAGACTCTGGCCGCCAACAGCATCCCTTGGGTACTGTCCAATGACGTGGCCGGACTTGAAGAAATCATCACCTCTCAATCGCAGCAATCCAACGTGAAATTTGCCATGGTGCTCGACCCGAGAGGAAAAATTCTCGCCTATTTCAATGTCGATGCCCCCAACGACAAAAAATCCGCACAGTTCACTGATATAGAGCGCAGGCTTTCAAATCCAAAAGAACTGATCACCTTCTTCGATAACGATCAGGTCATCGATGTGGCCGCCCCGATTCTGGTCAACGACACCTTGATCGGCTGGGCCAGAGTGCAAATGAGCCGTAAAAACATCTCCAACAGCATTCAATTCATCACCCATGAAGGCCTGATCTATACCCTGTTCGCCATTCTCATCGGCACCCTGTTTGCATGGATCATGGGCAACAACCTCACCAAAGGCATTTACCTGCTGATTAACGCCACTCAGCGGGTTAGAGCCGGAGAACGCGGCGTTAAAATCGAATTGAACCGCCATGATGAACTTGAAAAATTGGCACTCAACTTTCAATCCATGCTCTTGGATCTGGAGGCCAATGAGAAGGCGCTTTACGCCGAAAAAGAACGTGCGGAAATCACTTTGAAATCGATTGGCGACGGCGTCATCACCACCGACAACCAAGGAAAAGTCACCTATTTAAACCCGGTTTCAGAACGGCTCACTGGATGGAGTAATTGCGCCGCAAAAGGCCAGCCTATCGAAGAGGTGTTCCGAATTTTTCATGAACGCACCATGGAGCCGGCGGTCAACCCGGCCTTGCACAGCATGAAAACCCGAAAAATCATTGGCCTGGCCAATCACACCGTGCTCATCAGCCGTAATGGAGAACAGATCTCAATCGAAGACTCCGGGGCACCGATTATCGACAATCAAAATGAAGTCATCGGCTCGGTTCTGGTCTTTCATGACGCCACCGAAGCTCGCAAACTGCAAGAACGTCTTACCTGGCAGGCGACCCATGACAGCCTGACTGGACTCAAAAACCGCCAAGCCTTTGAAAACCGCCTTGATGAACTAATCGACAACGCCGGTCAAGAACAGGGCCGACAACACAGCCTGATCTACATCGATCTGGATCAGTTCAAAATCGTCAATGATACCGTCGGCCATTCCGCGGGGGATCAGCTGCTCAAACAGGTCGCCACCATTCTCGAACAGCAAATTCGCGATTCCGACCTACTCGCCAGATTGGGCGGCGACGAATTTGCGGTACTACTTGATAATTGCTCGACTGAAAACGCCGAAACCATTGCAGAGAAAATCCGTAAACAGGTCTCCGACTACCGCTTTACCTGGGAAAATCGAATTTTTGAAATCGGCGCAAGTATCGGCATCACCAACATTACAGGCATCACCAGCAAAGCCAGCATCATGAGCCAAGCCGACATGGCCTGCTACTTAGCCAAAGACCATGGCCGCAATCGCATTCACATTTATCGCGAAGACGACCAAACCCTCGCCAAAGAGTTTTCACAACTGGACTGGGTCACAAAAATCAACCAAGCCATTGAAAACAAAAATTTTGTCTTATTTGCCCAAAAAATCGAAAACCTACAGAACACACGCCGCCAAAGCGCCTATGAAATCCTGGTTCGTCTGCAGACGGAAGACGGCAAACTGATTGGCCCAGACCAGTTTCTACCGGCAGCCGAACGCTTCAACCTGATGAGCAAACTGGATATCTACATCATTCAGCATGCATTTGCGTGGATCAGAGAAAAACACGATCAGATCGAAATACTTAACATCAATGTTTCCGGACAATCCCTGGACAATACCCAGTTCAACAATAGCTTGCTCCAGATCCTGGAAGAAAATGAAGATCTAAACTCCAAAATCTGCTTTGAAATCACCGAAACAGCCGCCATCACCCACATGTCGGCCAGCATCTCATTTTTACACAGCATCAAAAACCACGGCTGTCAGTTGGCGCTCGACGATTTCGGTTCCGGCTTTTCTTCTTTCAGCTGGCTAAAAACCCTGCCGGTGGATTATGTGAAAATTGACGGTAGCTTCATACTCGACGTATTGAGTGACCCGGTAGATGCCGCTATGGTCAAGGCCATTCACACAATCAGCCAGGAAATGAACATTCAATCGATTGCAGAATTTGTTGAAACGCAGGAAGTGGCGGACTGGCTCAAAGAGGTCGGAATCGACTACGCACAAGGTTATCATTTCCATAAACCCTGTGCACTGGAATCAGTCCTCTGAAGCCCAGTTAAATGAATCCACCGCCGTTAAAAACAAAGTGGTTTTATAAACATTTTTTGTCAAGTTTAGCCGAATCAATCACCGCATAATTGTCGCCACCAAGTGATTTCGCTTTCTTTTTTGCCTGGGTGGCGTAGGACGTCAACATTTGCTGATGGGTGAAGACTTCCGGCGACACCAGCAGCACCCCCAATGACAGGCTGATCATCGGAAACAGACGCTCCTGACCTTCGCGATCCACAGCTAAAATCCCACCTCTCTGCTGGTCTTCGGGGCTGTAATGCCCGGGAACCAATTCTCTGAACTCTTTGAGAATCCCCTCGCAAATGGTTCGGTATTTTTTGACCCTTGGAGAGATCACGATAAAATCATCCCCGCCAATATGGCCGATAAAATCGGTACTCTCTTTGGTATGGTGGTGCAAGATGGTCGACATGCAACGGATAATCTCATCGCCCTTTTCAAAACTGTAAAAATCGTTAAAGGGTTTGAAGTGATCCATATCAATGTAAATCACCATAAAATCAACTTTGCGATCCAAAAATGAGCAGATCATGTTCTGAATCGGCACATTGCCCGGCAAGCCTGACAAAGGATTGGCATATTGCGCACTTTGCACTTTCAAGTCGGTCATCGCCCTCAACAGGTCGATAAAACAACCACAGCCTTGATAATCGCCGTCTTTGGTTATGACAAACATGTCGCCCCGGTGACTGCCGTCATACTCGGTGATCATACGACTCAAATCCACCAAAGGCGTTTTCACATCAATCACAATGGGAGACTTATCCATGATTTTTCTGATGGGTTTGCGATGATGCAGATCCCGTCCATAGGGTTTTGCATATAAATTCATCAACTCGCGACGCCAAACCATGCCCACAACGCGGCCCTTGTCCACAACAGGCAAACAATCCAGTTCCGTTTCCCGCAATAACAGTTCGGACACTTCTGGCACCGGCATATCGGAACTGATACTTAATATCTGTCGCACCAGACAGGCTGCAGTCTCATTTTGCTGAAGTTCGCTTACCTCACTCTGCGACCATTCAAAATCCATCTGCAAAGAAGGGTGCGGTTGAGGTTTTTTAAAAAGAAAACCCTGCACATAATCCACCCCGATTTTTTCAAGGGCGTGTAAGGTCTCTTTATCTTCAACACCTTCGGCAATCACCTGGGTATTCAAACCTTTTGCCAAAGCACAGATGGTCTCGATAAAACGCTGTTTATCCTTGTTTTTGGGTAAATCAAATACAAAATGTTTGTCGATTTTGACAAAATCGGGTTTCACTTCCGACCAGATGCGCAAACCGTTGTAACCGCCACCCAAATCATCGATCGCCACTTTAAAGCCCATCTTGCGATAATGGTTGATCGACTGGATAAAAACCTCAAAATCTTCGACCGGTTGCAGCTCGGTGATTTCAATCACCACTTGGGAGACATCAATGCCCAAATTCTCAAGGCATTCCAGTGTCTGACTGCGACGATGGCTGCTCTGCATCAACGCATTGACGGTGACATTCACAAACAGGTATTCGCTATTGCCGCACTGATGGTAATGCTCAATCGCCACCTGCCGCGCCAACAGATCCATCTCGAATAGACAGCCGTGTTCTTCGGCAACATGAAACAGGTGCAGCGGGCGATGCAGAGGGGAGTTTTCCGGACCGCGGGTCAAAGCTTCAAAACCAAAAATACGACGTTTCTTCAGGTCAACAATCGGCTGATACACCGGAGTCAGGTTTTTGAGGCTCAGAATCGACAAGAGCTCTCGCCCCAAAGAGCTGTCAGACAACTGCGTTTTCAAACGGTCATGAACCGTTAACACCTCTAATTGACTGCACTCCACCATATAATTATTCCTGTCGATTAGGCTTTTTAAATAGAGTCGAAATTCTATCCACACCAAGTTTCAAATAGCTGACATCCAGATGACAGTTTTATTAAGGAAGCTCTGATTGAATCAGTTTGGATTCTGGCAAACCTTCAAATCGAATTTGACTAGATGAAAAAAAATGAGATAATTGAAAGTTAGCGCCGATTTGAATTTCAGCTTGCGGGCGCATTAAAAGTACGGCTAAAGCGAGGAAACACTTTATTCCCGCCGATTTTTCCGTACCTCGTAATAACTTAAACCTTCTTTCGAGGAACAGACATGACTAAAACCACAGTATTCACTTCCGAATCCGTATCCGAAGGCCACCCAGATAAAATCGCCGATCAAATCTCCGATGCGATGCTGGACGCCATTTTGCAACAAGACCCCAAAGCACGCGTTGCCTGTGAGACTTTCGTTAAAACCGGCATGGTTCTGATTGGTGGCGAAATCACCACCGAAGCCTGGGTTGACCAGGAAGAGCTTGTGCGCAAAGTCGTCAAGGAGATCGGTTACGATCATGGCGACCTGGGCTTTGACGGCGAAACCTGTGCGGTACTGTCGTCAATTGGTAAGCAGTCTCCAGAAATCGCCATGGGCGTCGATGAATACGCCGACCACGAACAAGGAGCTGGAGACCAGGGATTGATGTTCGGTTACGCCTCAAACGAAACCGAAGTGCTGATGCCTGCTCCAATCTACTATGCTCACCGCCTAATGGAGCGCCAGGCGCATGTCAGGAAATCCGGCCTGCTTTCCTGGCTGAGACCGGACGCCAAAAGCCAAGTCACGCTGCGCTACGAAAACGGCCAGCCGGTTGCGATTGATGCTGTCGTGCTCTCCACCCAGCACAACCCGGAAATTGATACCGACACCTTGCGTGAAGCGGTCATGGACGAAATCATCAAGCCGATTCTGCCTGAAGAATGGCTGCACAAGGACACCTTGTTCCACATCAACCCGACTGGACGTTTTGTCATCGGCGGTCCGGTAGGCGATGCGGGCTTGACCGGCCGTAAAATCATTGTCGACACCTACGGCGGCATGGCACGTCACGGCGGCGGAGCCTTTTCAGGAAAAGACCCATCCAAAGTGGACCGTTCGGCGGCCTACGCCGGGCGTTATGTCGCCAAAAACATTGTTGCGGCCGGCTTGGCGGACAAATGTGAGATCCAGGTTTCTTACGCAATCGGCGTGGCCGAGCCGACCTCGATCAGCATTGAAACCTTCGGCACAGAAAAGGTCGCCATCGAATTGATTGAAGACCTCGTCAAAACCCACTTTGACCTGCGCCCTAAAGGCCTGATCAGCATGCTCGACCTGTATCGTCCAATCTATCAAAAAACCGCCTCTTACGGTCACTTCGGGCGTGAACTTCCGGAGTTCAGCTGGGAGAGAACCGATAAGGCGGACGCACTCAGAGCGGATGCCGGGCTTTAAGCCTGATCGCAGGGAAAATCACTGGCAAAAGCCGAATTCATCAATCAAATTTAAATCAAAACCACCAGGCCTGGTGGTTTTAAATCGCTGAAAACCAAGGTTATACCATGAAGTCTCAACAAAAATATGCGCAAAAATTAAGTCTGGAGTTTTTCCCTCCTAGAACCGAACAAGGCATGGAGAAACTCAAAACCGTAATTTCCGGCTATGGCGACATTCAACCCGAATACATGTCCGTTACCTACGGGGCCGGCGGCACCACTCAGGAACGCACCCTGGAAACCGTGCGTTACATTCAGGAACAGACCGAACACGATGCGGCTCCCCATTTAACCTGCGTGGGCACGACCCGCGAAGGCCTAATGGAATTACTCGATACCTATGAGAAAATGGGCATCAAACGCATTGTCGCGCTACGCGGTGACTTGCCTTCCGGCATGATGGATCCGGGCGAATTCAAATACGCCAGCGATCTGGTCGCCTTCATCAAACAAGAAAAAGGCGACACCTTTCATCTGGAAGTTGCGGCCTACCCGGAAACCCACCCGCAAGCGCGCAATTGTGACATCGGCATCAAGTGGTTCAAACACAAGGTTGAACAGGGTGCCGATTCGGCCATAACCCAGTATTTTTACAATGTCGACAGCTATCTCTACTTTATCGACAACTGCGAGCGCAACGGCATCGACTTACCGATTGTGCCGGGCATCATGCCCATCACCAATTACGAAAACCTGATCCGTTTTTCAGAAGGCTGCGGGGCGGAAGTCCCCCGCTGGTTGAAATGCCGCCTGGAAAGTTTTGAGGACGACAAAGCCAGCTTGGTTGCGTTTGGGCAAGATGTGGTCACCGAGCTTTCACAACGCCTGCTCGACGCCGGCGCGCCTGGTATCCATTTCTACAGCATGAACCAGCTTGAACCGACCATCAGCATCGCTAAGGCTTTGACCTTTAAAGGGTGATGCTAAGGAACCTCTGATTCAATCAGAGACTCCCTAAGCAAGCGTTTAAATTAGAAGGAGTTTTCATGCGCATTCCACGTTTCTATCTGCCGGGTGAATACCAACCTCAACAGGTTATGACTCTGCACAAAGAACAGGTGCATTACGCCTTGAATGTTTTGCGTTTGAAAAACCAGCACCCGGTCGAGGTTTTCAACGGTCAAGGTCTGCAAGCCTCTGCCACCCTGATAGTGACTGGCCGCCGCAGTGCCGATCTGTGCATTGAAAATCTCAGTCAACCGCAAAACGAATCGCCTCTGCACAGCGTGCTGGTGCAAAGCATCTCACGCGGAGATCGCATGGACTATACGCTGCAAAAAGCGGTGGAACTCGGTGTCACTCAAATTCAACCCATCTTTTCGGAACGCTGCGAAGTCAAACTCAGTGGCGACAAACTTGAAAAACGTCGTGCCCAATGGCAAGCCATGGTCATCAGTGCCTGCGAACAAAGCGGACGTTGCACAGTGCCCGAAATCCTGCCTATCCAAACCTATTCAGACTGGTTGAGCAGTCTGCCGCAACCCGTTTTCGGGCTGGTGCTTGACCCCTACGCCAGCGATACGTTGCAAACACTTCAACCACCCAAAACGGACAGGCCTGTTCATTTACTGATTGGTCCTGAAGGCGGGCTCAGCACAGCGGAAGTCGAACAAGCGGTCAACCAGGGACTGACTCCGATCAAGCTAGGCCCGCGTATCCTGCGCACCGAAACCGCCGGCCCTGCCATACTCGCAGGCCTGCAAATCCTCTGGGGAGACTGGTAAGCATTCCTGCTTACCCTCAAAAATCAATCGGTTATACCAAAATAACCCACCCGTAACCATTAAAAATGGCTATAATTCACCTTAAATAATTAACTGCTTGCACTGACCTTAATCAATGGCCAATTCCGCACTGCTCAAATTCTTAATGGTGACGCTGCTTTTCATACAGACCGCCATGGCAATCGCCCCCTCTGCCAGCGCTTCTGAAAAGCCCTCAACAGAATCCCCTTCTCTCGAACACGTGACCCTTCAACTCAAATGGCTGCACCAGTTTCAGTTTGCCGGTTACTACGCCGCCAAGATGAAAGGTTATTATGCCGATGAAGGGCTGGATGTCACCATCAAACCCCGAGACACCTTTAAAAACAATATCCGTCAGGTACTCGACGGTGAGGCGCAATACGGCATTGCCGACAGCATCCTGCTGCTTTACCAGGCTCGTAATGAACCGGCGGTGATTGTCGCCCCGATTTTTCAGCATTCCCCTCAGGTCTTCATCACGCTGGAATCCAGCGGAATCAACAGCCCTTACGACCTGCAGGACAAGGATGTGGCCTTTTACCAAAAAGACACCGACGGCTTTTCGCTCTTAGCCATGCTCGAACAGATCGGCGTCAAACCAAAATTCAACCGGGTTAAAATCGGTTCGGACCTTGACATGCTGGCACGCGGGGAAGTGGGAGCCTATCCCGCCTATCTCTCCAATGAACCTTTTCTGCTGCAACAACAGGGCATCGACATCAACATTATCCGCCCGATGAACTACGGTATCGATTTCTACGGCGACATGCTTTTCACCAACCAAACCGAAGCGACTGAGCACCCCGATCGGGTTGAACGCTTCCGCCGCGCCAGCATTCGCGGCTGGCAGTACGCGCTACAACATAAACGTGAACTGGTGGAATACATCAAACACACCTTGGGAAGCAACAAATCGTTGGAACACCTGTTGTTTGAAGCGGAGGTGATTGAGCGGGTCATTTCACCGCAACTGATACCCATCGGACAATTGGATGAAGGTCGCCTCCAGTACATGCAAAACCTGTTCGTCAAACACGGTTTGATAGACAAAAAGTTCTCATTGAGAGAAGGCATTTATCGCCCGGAAAAACTGCAAATCACTTATTCTCAGAAAGAGCTGGAATGGATGCGCGAGCACCCGGTGGTAAAGGTAGCGGTGGACAAGGCTTGGGAACCGATTGAGTTTGTCGATGACAAGGGCAAATTCACCGGCATTGCTGCAGGCTACCTGAATTACTTAAGCCAAAAAACCGGTATCCATTTCCAACCCGCCCAAGAACTGGAGTGGTCGGAAGCGGTCATGCAAATGAAAAACGGGCAGCTTGACATGTATTCCGCGGTGGTCAATACCCAAGAAAGGCGTGATTACGTCAACTTCACGCAAGCCTACTTAAAGTTCCCGATGGTCATTGCCACCCAACGCGATGAAGCCTTTATCAGCGATATGGCACAAATCAAATACCAACCGGTCGCAGTGGTGGAAGATTACGCCTCGCACGAAAACCTGCGCAAATTCTATCCCGACATCCCGCTGGTTTTGGTCCAAACGGTGCTTGAAGGTTTGGAAGCCGTATCACAAGGCAAAGCCTACGCCTATATCGACAATATTGCCGTCATCAGCCATACCATCAAACAGGAAAACTTCTCCAATCTACAAATCTCAGGGGAAACCCCCTTCCGGGCCGACATCACCATGGCGGTGAGAAAAGATTGGCCGGAACTCCATAGCATTCTTGAGAAAACACTGTCTGGTATGGACGAGAATACCAAAAACCGTTTGACTCATCCGTGGCTACAAGTGGCCTATAAGACCGAAGTGGAGTGGAAAACACTGGCCGCAATACTGGTTCCAATGGCGTTGATATTATTGATCACCACCCTCTACAACCGTCGTTTGAGCCAGCTCAATAAAAACCTGACGCAAACCCAAATCCAACTGACCGAATCCAATCACAAGTTGGAAAACCTGTCGGTGACCGATCACCTGACCGGCGTTTACAACCGCAGCTACATCGACCAAACCCTAATCAGGGAAAGCAAACGCGCCAACCGCAACGAAACCACTCTCAGCATGATTTTGATCGATTTGGATGACTTCAAACAGGTCAATGACATCTACGGCCATCTAAGCGGTGACCAGGTCTTGTGCCAGACCTCAAACTGGATTCAATCGCACATTCGCGAGACCGACACCTTCGGGCGCTGGGGTGGTGAAGAGTTTATCGTCATCTGCCCGGACACCGAGCTGGATCAAGCCGTCGGCCTTGGCGAAAAGCTCCGTCAGGGCATTGAAGAGCAGAAATTTCCGGATGGAATCAAACTCACCTTAAGCATGGGCGTCTCCCAATACCTAATCGACGAAGCCATCAATAAATGGATTTCCAGAACCGACCAATCGCTCTATCTGGCGAAACACCAAGGCAAAAACCAGGTCGTCAGCTGTCGCGACCTGATACAGGATCGTGATTCCAGCTCTTTTCCGCCGGTTGATTTGATTCAATAAGTTTTGCCCAGCTCGACTTTCTGCGCGTTATAATAGTTCTCAATTAGATTTAACCGGTCTGCCTCCTTCGCATGACAGGCCAGCCAACCTTATCAAACTTCAAAAGAGAAACTCCATGCTGTCAACCAACCAAGTTCCTCATCTGCAGACGGCCCTGACCGGCCCGTTATTGAAACTGGAAAAACACCTGCTCGCTCACCGCACGGAGATTGAGTCGTGGTTCCGTAAACAGTTCATGACCACACCCGCACCCTTTTATGCTTCGGTGGATCTGCGCAATGCCGGTTACAAACTGGCCCCGGTTGACACCAATCTGTTTCCGGCGGGTTTCAACAACCTGCACCCCGATTTAAAATCTTTGGCCGTGCATGCCGCGCAAACCGCGGTGACCCAGATCTGCCCGGTGGCGGACGGCATTCTCATTATTCCGGAAAACCATACCCGCAACTTTTTCTATCTGGAGAATGTCTTCGCCCTGAAGACCATTCTGGAAAACGCCGGTTACGAAGTTCAGATTGGCTCCTTGTTACCCGACCTGACGGAACCGATGGATATTGAATTGCCCTCAGGCAACACACTGATCCTGAAGCCGATCAAACGTGAAGAAAACAAGGTTGGCGTAGACGACTTTTTCCCGTGTGCGGTACTGTTGAACAATGACCTTTCCGGCGGACGCCCTGAGATTTTGGAAAACATCGACCAAACCCTGCTGCCTCCTCTGGATTTAGGTTGGGCCGACCGATACAAAACCCAACATTTCAAACACTATGCCGAAGTCACCACGACCTTTGCCGAACTGATCAATATCGACCCCTGGTTGATCACCCCGACCTCGTTACAGTGCGGCCCCATTAATTTCAAAGACCGCACCGGTCTGGAGAACCTGGCCGAAGCGGTCAACCGGGTTTTGGACAACACCCAGCAGTATTACAACACCCACGATATCGACTGCCGTCCGTTTGTCATCGTCAAATCGGACAGTGGAACCTATGGCATGGCGATCATGTCGGTGCACACCGCCGAGGATGTGCTTAACCTCAACCGCAAGCAGCGCAACAAAATGGCCTCGGTCAAAGAAGGTTTGCAGGTTGAACAGATGCTGGTTCAGGAGGGGGTCTACACCTTTGAAACCATCGAAGAAGCGGTAGCAGAGCCCGTGGTCTACATGATTGGCAGCCATGTCATTGGCGGATTCTACCGCGTACACACCGGCAAAACCGCCACCGACAACCTCAACTCTCCGGGCATGCATTTTGAACCGCTCTCTTTCGAAGGCTCGTGTGTGGTACCGGATGAAAATCAATCGCCGGACGCCTCGCCAAACCGTTTCTACGCTTACGGCGTGGTGGCGCGTTTGGCTTTGCTGGCGGCGGCGCGTGAAATGGCGGAAGCAAAAAGCAACTCGGCAGAAGCCTCTGCATAAGTCGCCCGAAATTGACCATAACCGGATTAAAACGCATACAACACCATAAGGATTGCACATGACCTTAACCGTCGGCATTGTCATGGACCCGATTGAAAACATTAAACCCTACAAAGACAGTTCGTTTGCGATGCTGCTGGAAGCGCAACGCCGAGGGCATCAACTGGTCTACATGCAACCTGAAGACCTCTATCTTAAAAACGGGCAGGCCTGGGCAAGCTGTAGTCAGCTCAAGGTGTGGGATCGCGAGCGCGAAGAGCAATATTACGGTTTTGGCGAAACCCAGGATCGTGCCTTGAATGAGCTGGACATCATTCTGATCCGTCAGGATCCGCCTTTCAATAACGACTATCTCTACAGCACGCACATTCTTGAGCAGGCCGAAGCCGAAGGGGTGTTGGTGGTCAATAAACCGCAAAGCCTGCGCGACGCCAATGAAAAACTCTTTGCCAGCTGGTTTCCGCAATGCATACCCACCACCTTGGTTTCGGCCAGCATGCCCCAGCTCAAGACGTTTATCCAAGAGTACCAAGACACCATTCTGAAACCTCTGGATGCGATGGGCGGCAGCTCGATCTTCCGAGTCAAACACGACGACCCCAATATCAATGTGATTCTCGAAACCATGACCGGTTTCGGCCAGCACCACATCATGGCGCAAATCTACCTGCCGGAAATCAAAGCGGGCGACAAACGCATCCTGCTGATCAATGGGAAACCCATTCCCTATACCCTGGCGCGCATTCCGGCCGAAGGCGAAACCCGCGGCAACATCGCCGCCGGGGGCAGCGGGGTCGGCATGCCGATCACCGAACGCGAAACCTGGCTATGCCAGCAAATCGCCCCGACCCTCAAAGCCAAAGGGCTCTACTTTGTCGGCTTGGACGTCATCGGCGATTTCATCACTGAAATCAATGTCACCAGCCCGACCTGCATCCGCGAACTGGACGCACAGTTTAACCTGAACATCGCCGGCACCCTGTTCGACTGTCTGGAAGAAACCTTATCCAACAAGGCTGAACATTGATCGATGGCAAAATGGACAGGCCTGTCCATTTTGAATAACACGCTTACTACAGTCCTTTCTTACATGAAAACGGTTGCTCCATGAAAACGTTGCTGATATTCCCTAAACAATCCATTCAAAGGCTTGCCGCCCTGCTGCTGGCCGGATTGTTTTTGAGCGCCTGCCAACATCAGCAACTTGAAACGAAAGCCGAACTGCTGGTGTTTGGCACGCTGGTGCAAATCACCACCTACACCGATTCAGCGCCACCAGCCAAACACGCGATCCAAAAAGTCGAACAGCGCTTCCAGGCGTTTCACCATGAATGGCATGCTTGGGAAAAAGGCGGCATCGTCAGCAAAATGAATCAGGCGATTGCCGACCGGCAACCGATAACGGTCGCCGATTCGGTCAAAGCGTTCATTGTCAAATCCCAAAAGCTAGCCAAACAAAGCGACTACCTGTTTGACCCGGGCATCGGCCAACTCATTGAAATGTGGGGTTTCCACAGCGAACACTGGCAAGGCCCACCGCCTTCCGAGGCACAGATTCAAAACTGGCTGAGCCAGCGTCCCTCGATTGCCGACCTCTATTTTGAGGGCAACACTCTCTATAGCCGTAATGACCGGGTACGGTTGGATTTCGGTGGCAATGCCAAAGGCTTGGCGCTGGATATTGCCATGCAGGAACTGCGTCAGGCCGGCATTGACAATGCCGTGGTCAATATCGGCGGGGACATGCGCATTATCGGTCGCAAGAACGAGCAGGCCTGGTCAATCGGCATCCAAAACCCACAACAACCGTCACAAGCGCTCGCCATGCTGAAGCTTTCCGGGGACGAAAGTGTGGTCACCTCCGGCACCTACCAACGTTATTTTGAATGGCAGGGGCAACGCTTCAGCCACATACTCAATCCCAACAGCGGCCGACCCGCGGATCACCTGGTGTCGGTCACCGTCATTCATCAGGATGCCACCAGCGCCGATGCCGCGGCCACCGCCCTGCTGATTGCGGGCCCCGAACACTGGCGCGAGACCGCTGCCAAAATGGGCATCAAGCAAGCCTTGGTCATCGACCAACAGGGCAAAATCGAACAAACAAAAGCGATGGCAAAACGCAGCAAACTATTGGGCACTTCGATTATCGCCAGATAAAATTCTGCGTGAGTGAAAGGCCACTTATTCTAGGCGTGGATTGCAGGTCTTAGTCATTCTAAGACCCAGATTCACAACAACCAAGAAGCGGCCTTTCAATCACGCCCGAAGGGGCTTAGCCAAGCACCCCGGCTCTGCGTTGTAAACGTTTGCCAGGTCTAGACATGACGGCTCGTTTACGCCTTGACCCGAAGCGCTTGGCGTTGCCAGAAATTATCTGGGGATAATCGAAGTGCCCTGTTATAATTTGCGACTATGAAACAAATGCAATCACTTGAACATCATTTCCTGATCGCCATGCCCAGTCTGGACGATAGCTGGTTTGAGAAAACCGTCATCTACATCGTCGAAGACAACGAACACGGCACCATGGGACTGGTCATCAATCTGCCACACAAGCTCTCCATTCAAGAGCTGCTGGAGCACTTTGATTACACACCGGAGGAAGCCTACCCGTTTCTGTCGCAACAAGTGATGATGGGCGGACCGGTCGACATGGAACGCGGTTTCATTCTGCATCACCCGCTCGGTAACTGGAAAAGCAGCATGAGCCTGGATGAAAACCTGGCGATGACCGTCTCGGACGACCTATTGCAGGCATTGGCTCAAAATCAGGGGCCGGAACAGTTTTTGGTCTGCCTGGGCTTTGCCGGCTGGAAACCCGGGCAATTGGCACAGGAAATACAAGCCAACAGCTGGCTCACCATCCCTTACAATCAGACCCTGTTGTTCGACACCGACACAGAAGAAAAGTGGGAAGTCGCGCTGGGCACTCTGGGCATCTCGCCGGAGTTCTTAACCGCAGAGGCAGGCAATGCCTAAGGGTGCAAGCGAGCTCACTGGAATGGTGCTGGGATTTGACTTTGGACTCAAACGCATTGGCGTGGCGGTTGGACAAACCGTCACCCAAACCGCCAGCCCCGAAGCCATCGTCAACAGCCGCGACGGCAAACCCGATTGGGAGCACATCAGCGCACTGTTCGAAAAATGGCAGCCAGTGGCTATTGTGGTCGGCTTGCCGATGCGACTGGACGGCAGCGAACAGACCTTGACGCAACCGGCGCGTAAATTTGGGCAGCGTTTAAGCGGACGCTACCACTGTCCGGTTTTTTACATTGAAGAACAGTTAAGCTCGATAGAAGCCGAGCAACGCGGCATTCAAAGCGACCACATTGACGACCATGCGGCGCAAATCATTTTAGAAAACTGGTTACAACAAACCTTTGGAAAACAGACATGACCGAACTCGATATTGATGTAAACGAACTGCTTGACAACATCAGCGCACAACTCAGAGACAAGGCGGTTCTGGACAAGTCGCCCAAAATGATCGGCATCCGCACCGGCGGAGAGTGGGTCGCTCAGGCTTTGCATCAAAGACTGGGGCTGAGCGACGCATTGGGGGTCATCGACATCAGTTTTTACCGTGATGATTTTTCCAAAATCGGCCTGAACCCGACCGTCAAACCCTCTGACATCCCATGGGAAGTGGTGGATCAACATATCATTCTGGTGGATGACGTGCTATACACGGGACGCACCATCCGTGCCGCACTCAACGAAATTTTTGATTTTGGACGTCCAGCTTCAGTGACCCTTGTCACCCTGCTGGATCGTCAGGGCTGCCGTGAACTTCCGATTCAGGCCGATGTCACCGGCATGACCATCAAATGTAGCCAAACCCTGAAAGTCTCCGGCCCCGAACCGCTCACCGTTTCCATTCTCGACCACAGTGAGGAGCCAGCATGAGTTCTCGTTTATCCACCCCCAACCCGCAATTGAATGAGCTGGGCAAAATCAAACACTTTCTCACCCTGGAAGGTTTGAAGCAGCATCACCTTCTGGAAATTCTGGACACCGCCGAATCCTTCATCAACCCCAAAACCAACGAAATCAAAAAAGTACCGATTCTGCGTGGAAAAACCATCATGAATCTGTTCTTCGAGCCGAGCACGCGAACGCGCACCACCTTTGAGATCGCGGAAAAACGCCTGTCGGCCGACGTCGCCAGCCTGGACATTGCCACCTCGGCCACCAAAAAAGGCGAGTCCCTGCTGGACACCCTGTGGAACCTGCAGGCGATGCAGGCGCACATGTTTGTCATCCGTCACGCCGAAAGCGGCGCGGCGCACTTTTTCGCCCAGCACGTCGCCCCACATGTGCATGTGCTCAACGCCGGTGACGGCCAGCACGCGCACCCGACCCAGGCGATGCTCGACATGTTCACCATCCGTAAACACAAAGGCGACATCTTCGACCTCAAGGTCGCGATTGTCGGCGATGTACTGCACTCCCGAGTAGTCCGTTCGCAGATTCAGGCGTTGAGCATTCTCGAAGCGCGTGAAATCCGCGTCATCGGCCCCAAAACCCTGATGCCGACCCACCCCGAAGCGATGGGCGTGCATTATTACGACAACATAGAAGAAGGCTTGGCCGATGTCGATGTCATCATCATGGTCAGACTACAAAGCGAACGCATGAAAAGCGCGCTGATCCCGAGTGAAAAAGAGTTCTTCAAACTCTTCGGTTTGACCAAACAGCGCCTTGCCCTGGCCAAACCGGATGCGATTGTGATGCACCCGGGGCCAATCAATCGCGGGGTGGAAATTGATTCCGAAGTGGCCGACGGCCCGCAATCGGTCATCCTTCAACAGGTGACTTACGGTATTGCGGTACGCATGGCGGTGATGTCGATCATTATGAGCAATGCCGCGCAATTGGCCCAACATGAATCCGAGCAGGCCTCTCTGGCACTGGATGTCGATAACGAGGAGGAAGCACCATGAGACTCGTAATCAGCAACGGGCGCATCATCGACCCGAGTCAGAATTTAGACAAAATTACCAACCTATACATCTCACGCGGTCGCATTGCTGGCATCGGCGATGAAGCCCCGGAAGGCTTTACCCCCGATCAGGAATTGGATGCCAGCGATAAATGGATTCTGCCAGGCCTGGTTGATTTGCAAGCGCGTCTGGGCGATCCCGGTAGCAACTATGCTGGCAATATCGCCTCGGAAACCAAAGCGGCCGTGGCCGGCGGCATCACCAGCTTGTGTTGCCCTCCGGACACCTCGCCGGTCAATGACTCACAGGCCGTCACCGAACTGATTCAACGCCGTGCCCGCCAGGCGGCCACCGCATTCGTGATGCCGATCGGCGCACTGACGCAGGGACTTAAAGGCGAACTACTAAGCGGCATGTATTCTCTGCAGCAAGCCGGATGCGTGGCCTTGAGCCAGGCCAACCAGCCGATTCAAAACGCACTGACCCTGAAAAACGCCTTGGAATATGCCGTATCACATGATTTGGTGGTGATCTTGCGCTGTGAGGATGAAAAGCTCAAGAACAAAGGGGTGGCACACAGCGGTCCGGTCAGTTCGCGTTTGGGGCTGCCCGCGATTTCGCCTTCTGCCGAAACCAGCGCCTTGGCGCGCGACTTGATTCTGGTGGAAGAAGCCGGGATTCGCGCCCACTTTTCACAGCTGTCTTGCGCCCGCTCCATCGAAATGATCGCCGACGCCAAAAAACGCGGCTTGCCGGTCACCTGCGACGTGGCCATCCACCAACTGCATCTATCGGAAATGGACGTCATGGGCTTCAACAGCCTGTTCCATGTCACCCCGCCTTTGCGCAGCCTGAAAGACAAACAAGCCTTGCAGATGGGATTGAAAACCGGTGTCATCGATGCGGTCGTCAGTGACCACACCCCGTTGGAAAAAGACGATAAACTCCTGCCGTTTGGCGAAAGTAGGCCTGGTATCAGCGGGCTGGAAACCCTGCTTCCACTGTTGTTGAAACTGGTCAATGAAAACGGCCTTGATCTGATGACTGCGGTGCGCAGTGTCACGCAAAACCCAGCCCAGATCCTGGGACGCAACATCGGCAGTCTCGAAGTCAGCAATTCAGCGGATTTGAGCATCATCGACCCGGATGCCCATTGGACCTTGGAGTCTGACCGTATGCTCAGCGAAGGTAAGAATACTCCGTTCATCGGCTGGGAGTTCAGTGGAGTCGTTGAACAAACCTTCTTCCAGGGGCGTCCGGTTTACCGCAACAATCCGCTGTAATCCGAAACCGGTCACGTTTTCATATGACTCAGAGCTATCGCTTTTCCAATATTCAGCAAACCTCCCAACCCGGGGGTTTTTGGTTGGTGTCAGCAACCTTGGAAGAAACACCTGAAACCGCAAATATCGGCGCTGTATTCCATATAAAAGGCCATCCTGAAGTCAGCTTGACCTTATTTCAAACACACACCAACCATCTGCAACTTTTAAGTCAACAACCACTGCCGGAAAGACTGCTTTGCTCCCAAACCCCAATCGAGCTGATCCAAGAATCAGACGATGCCATGCCGATGGATGTGTTTCATCATCAGAATTCAGTGTTGTTGCTAGGCGCTGATTTGGGAATCGCCCCCTTATTGCATCTCGCCAGACAGGCTTCAAACAGGGCAACTGGGGTTTCCACGTTGGCCTTATTACAGGCCACGGAAAACTTTCCTTTTATGGTGAAGCCCGCGCGATTCATGTTGGGTTCAATGCCTGCTGAAGCCATAGGCTGCTGCCCATTGTTGGAAGACTGGAAAATACCTAACCGTTTGGCCAGCATAACCGGTCTTCCAGGCTGTTTTGATGGAAGCCTGTTAGAGTTATTTGGCTTCTGGCTGGAGCATGAAAGCCAGCAACGCCACATGCAAAGTAAAGTGCTAAACGAGTGGCAAATCGTGGCCTTTTTAGATTCTGAAAACCTACAGGCCTGTCGAGACCTGATCCAAGCCTATGATTGGATCAAGCTGACCGGCATCGAAATCCCATCTAGATAAGATTCAGCTCCTTGAAAATTCACCCTTCCAGATTCTGAATGGTGGCCGCATGTTTGGCCAACGATTTGGCCAGAGTTTCCACCTGCTCAACCGCCTCCAGGAGAGCTTGCGCTTCGGACGAACCAATCGCCGCTTCCACCAACACTTCCAGCTCATCAAAATGTTCCGGCTCGATCACCGCCAATTGCTCTTCCGACAACATCTCTTTAAAACGCTTGACGACAAGCCCCGCGTGATCTTCAATTTTCATGGTCATCTTTTATTCCTTGCATAGCTTTAGTTATTCTATTTTTGGACAGGCCTGCTGGTTTTCAGTTCGGCCCAACTTAAAACTCAATCGTATTGAAAGATATCTTCACCTGCACTAACAATCAGCGGATCAGGTTTGCCGATCACCGCTTCATCTTTGCCCTCATAGGGAATCATGTTCAACACATAACGCATGGTTTCCAAACGTGCCCGTTTCTTGTCGTTGGATTTCACCACCGTCCAGGGTGCATGGTTAGTATTGGTATAGAAAAACATATCTTCTTTGGCTTTGGTGTAATCATCCCAGCGATCCAAGGAAGCCAAATCCATCGGACTGAGTTTCCACTGCTTGAGCGGATCATGTTTGCGCGCATTGAAACGACGCAACTGCTCCTTTCGGCCAACCGAAAACCAGAACTTCATAAGACGCACGCCATCCGTGGTAATCATGCGCTCAAACTCCGGAGCCTGATGCATAAACTGGGTGTATTCGGTAGGTTTACAAAACCCCATGACACGCTCAACCCCAGCACGGTTGTACCAAGAGCGGTCAAACAGCACAATTTCACCTTCGGTCGGCAGGTTCTGTACATACCGCTGGAAATACCATTGACCTTTTTCAATCTCACTGGGTTTATCCAAGGCAACCACTCGCGCTCCACGCGGGTTGAGGTGTTCCATAAAACGTTTGATGGTCCCCCCTTTTCCGGCGGCGTCACGCCCTTCAAAAACCATCACAATGCGTTCATTGTTATCTTTGACCCATTTCTGTAACTTGAGCAACTCAATCTGCAATAGGCGTTTGGTCTCTTCGTATTCTGAACGCGGCATCTTTTCCTGATAAGGGTAATTACTTTCACTGGACTTAACTTTTTTCATCTGCACCTCTTCTAACTTTGTGTTCTTTACTTATCAGTATACGCTTCACAGACAGAACTTAAACGCACTCCAACCCAATAATTGATGCAGAACAATTTACTGATGCGGTTCCGTGAATAATCGATAGGCGCTTGTCTTAAATCTCTGATCTACTCGCAGTATAATGAAATCATCTTGATGCCATCTTTACAGGCATTCCATGCCAACGCCAGGAGTTTGATCTTTATGTCCACCGAATTACTGCAACGTTACCAACATGTCCTGCAACGCATCCACAAAGCGTGTCAACAGGCAGAACGCCGGCCCGAATCGGTTGCTTTACTGGCGGTCAGCAAAACCAAACCAGTCGAAGATATTGAACTCATCGCCCAGCAAGGGCAAACATCGTTTGGTGAAAACTATGTTCAGGAAGCCTTGCAAAAAATTGCGCTTCATCCGGAACTGGACTGGCACTTCATCGGCCCGATCCAATCCAATAAAACCAAACCCATTGCCGAACATTTCAATTGGGTGCACAGCATCGATCGATTGAAAATCGCCAGACGCCTTAGTGATCAGAGACCAGCCGACAAAGCCCCCTTAAACGTACTTTTGGAAGTCAATATCAGTGGTGAGCAGAGCAAAGCCGGCTTTCAACCGCAAGACCTGATGCAAGCGGCATCCGAAATCGCACAACTGCCCAACCTGAACTTAAGGGGGTTGATGGCGATTCCCCAGGCGGTCACCGATTTTGAAAGCCAGCGCATTCCGTTTGCAAAAATGAGAAGTCTGCTTGAAAGCCTGCAAAAAGCTTTGCCGGATTGCCAGCTGGACACCTTGTCAATGGGCATGTCAGGAGACCTGGAAGCGGCCATTATGGAAGGGGCAACCATGGTTCGCATCGGAACTGATATTTTTGGGGCTCGTGACTACAGCCAGTCATAGGGTTTGATCAATTGGAAGGCATTGAAGCGCAAGAAAAACGACGAGAAAAGCCAGACTCAGTCAAACTGAATCCGGCGGGCTCTCCTTTTTGAGCGGCTGAGGAATATGTATTTCCTCTAACCTTAAGGGCAACTTATTGTGTGATGCAGTGCTCTGCATCCTGTCGCCTCTCTAATAACTGTATCGACCGCTTAGGCGGTTACTGCAGTTTTTTCTGATATTTTTTCGGTTAATTTTTCATTATTTCCAGGCATTTCAAGCGATTGCTGTGATGGCTCCAAGGCCTCTTTAGCGCCAGGTTTCTCAGCGCCCATCAACTCAGACAGTTGCTGGTGAAAATCACGGATACGCTCCAGCCAACCCGTAAACTCTTGAGATTCGTCCTGTTGTGGAAAGCGCTGCTCGGATACTTTAGCCATCAACTGATCCAAAAATTCCTGGGCGTTTTCAAACTGCTCATCCAAACGTTCCACCGCTTGTTGCCATTTTTGCAAATACGGAGGTAAATCGGCTATCTTTCCGCCTTGTGCGTCGTCGACATCAGCATCCTGCTGCATGGCTTCATATTGCGCCATGGCGGACTCCTGGTAGCGGGTTGCAACCACGGTTGTTTGAGTCAGATTCAACTGCAGGCTTTGCAACTGACCGGAATCCATCTCCAGCTCCATCGCTTTTTGCAAAGCCAGCTCAAGATCACCATTGTAAAATTCATTCGCCAGTCCATCGACCTGTTCAAAGACCTCAAACACCGCCTTAAGTTCGTCTTCATTGAGCTCACCTTGCACCGAAAACGCGAAACGTTCCTCAAAAGCGGTCACTTCCATGCTTTCCCGGCTTTCAAAATAACGTACGCCCTCTGGTCCTTGCTCCGCCTGCTGTTCCAGCTTATAGGACTGATACTGCGCATAAAGCTGACGAAAATCCACCGTCACCTGGTCTCCTTCCCGGGTAGTCAGTTGCAAACTCATGGTTTCGCTGTACTGATAAGCCTGCTCCATGTGCTGCATAGCGGAGGTTGACAGTCGGGTCGAATCCGACTTATTCGCCAAATCCTGAGGGTTCGGTTTTGCACTCGCCATCAAATCCGCTTTTTGTTTGGCTTGAAGCAGCGAGCCCAAGTTAAGTTTATCGGACGCTGTGTTATCGGATTTGGCATCATGCGGATTTTGATTCAACCAAGTGGAGTTGGAAATTGGATTCAACATAACTGGATACTCTTTTTCTGGAATTTAAAACCCTTGTGCGTCCTTGTTTAAAGCATGTTCAACAAAGTTTTTTATATTTTTTTATATGTGGTATTTATATCGGCTCCTTAAATCCAAACTTTAATTAAAAAACCCAGTCCATTTATTGATTCTGGTCAATAAAGGAGGGGGTTGTCTTTGACAGGCCACCATGCCAGTGCTGTAATTACCGCTACATCAACGCTTTGCAGGGACATCACCATGTCACACTATTCATTCAGCCCAAACCAACTGCTCAATCTACTGTTCATAAGCTTTCTCAGTTTATTCCTAAGCGCTTGCGGAGGCGGAGGCGGAGGTGGTTCTGATGAGCCTTCTCCACAACCCACAACGCCCAGCTTGTCGATTGCCGATGCCACCGCTGTGGATGTGGCCACCAGTGTGGATGTGACGGTAACGCTGTCTGCGGCTAGCGATCAGGAAGTGACAGTGGACTACGCTTCAGCGGACGGATCAGCAAATAACGGAATTGATTACCAAACAACAAGTGGAACTCTAGTATTCACCCCGGGAGAAATCGTCAAAACCATTAGCGTTACTTTGGTGGAAGGCCGTGACACGAGTTTACTCAAAACACTTTTAATCAACCTATCCAACCCTAAGAATGCTGAATTAGCCAACAACCAAGCTGTTATTGTTCTACTTTCAGGCAATGGAACTAATATCATTCCAAGCCTTTCTATTTCCGATGCTACAGCCACAGACATTGCAACCAACTTAGATGTGACCGTCACCCTATCAGAGGTCAGCGACCAGGAAGTAGCCGTGGACTACGCAACAGGGGACGGATCGGCTACCAGTGCGGCGGATTACGACACGACCAGCGGCACCCTGACGTTTGCCGCAGGAGACACTACAAAAACCATCAGCATCACGCTCAAAGACGGGCGGGATACCACGAGTTTGAAATCGTTTGTGGTCAATCTCAGCTCGCCGGTCAATGCAACCATTGCCGACGCGCAAGCGGACATCTCCTTGCTGGATAGCGAACACAGCTCACTATTCAACAATCCAACCTACTCAGCCAACTGGGGCACACGTGGCGTCTTCACCAATGCCAGCACCTGCGCATCGTGTCATACGGGGACCACCACGGTGATGAATTATGACAATACCGACATCAGTCCGCCGACCCAGTGGAAACACAGCGTCATGGCACACTCGTTAAATGACCCTTATTACAATGCCGTGGTCGAAGAAGAGGTGCACATTTTCCCGGATAAAAAAGTGTTTATAGAAGACACCTGCTTGCGTTGCCATGCTCCCATGGCCTCAACCCATGCACATCAAACCCTCACAGGGTTGGTTGATGATCCGACCGGTCTGTCCCCTGACGGAGGTTATCCATTTGAAACGGCGATGTCTGATCCGCATGCTCGCGAAGGCATCTCTTGTACTGCCTGCCACCAAATGCAAGACCCCACTATTACTGATCCGATAAAAAACGCAGAAGAGAATCTGCTGGCAAGCATGAGTGGACACTACATAATCAAATCTGAGGCTGACAATAATGATGCTGGTATAGCCCCAAGCATTTTTGGCCCATTTAAAAGTCCAATTGGTTCAAACATGCAGACCCAGACTGGATACATGCCACAATATGCCGCGCACATCAGTGAGTCGGCCATGTGTGCGACCTGCCACAACCTTTACACGCCGACCCTGGACTTGAACGGTGACCCTCATTTGGTCACAACGGCTGAGGGAGATAAGATTGCACAATTCCCAGAACAAACCCCTTACTGGGATTGGCTCAATAGCATCTATTCCGATGTCAACAATCCGCAAGGTAATAAAACCTGTCAGGCCTGCCATATGGCCCAACCTGAACCAGGTTACACAACCCCAATCACCACCAAACCAACTTCAGCCTCGGCAAGGCCTGATGCTGCAAAAGATGATGCTGATACTGTTTTCTCAGTCCACGAGTTTGTAGGCGGCAACAGCTACCTACTGGGCTTGCTGAAAACCTATATGGAAGAGCTGGGCATTGCCGATAAAACCACGGAAACCGGTTTTGATGAAAAGATTGCGCAAACACGCTCCATGCTGGAATCTGCGGCGAGCTTGGAAGTCACTTCATCTCTAGCGGGTAATGAATTAACTGTACCGGTAACCATCACCAACTTGACCGGTCACCGATTGCCGACGAGCTTCCCTTCGCGACGTATGTGGGTGCACCTGACCGTCACCGACACCAACAGTGATACGGTTATTTTTGAATCCGGTGCGGTGGATGCCAACGGACGTCTGGCCAAAGACAATGACATCACCGGTTTTATCCAAAGTGCCTGTTTGGAAATCAATAAGGAAACCGGTTTTGACTCGCTGGCCGACGGCTGTTACGAAGCGCATCATGATGTCATTGACGATGCCAGTCAGGTTCAAATCTACGAGCCGGTTCTGGGCGACGTCAACGGCGACATCACCCATGTCTTGTTGCACGCCAACGAATACATCAAAGACAATCGCATTCCGCCGATTGGTTGGACCTTGGATAATCGCCACGCCAACCCGGTCACGCCAGGACAATATGACGATGATGTCACCGGTCTGGCAGCTGGGGATACCAACTTCGCCAGCGGTAAGGACGGTTCTGGATCCGACGGCAAAGACACGGTCACCTATAGAATCGACACCAACGGATTCACCGGCCCGTTCGCTATAGAAGTGGAACTGCTTTATCAAAGCATTCGTCCGAGTTTTGTGTACAGCATGCATGCCGACGATGTCGAGCACGGCGGAATTGACGGCGACAGTCACGTACGTCGATTCAAATACATGTACGAGGAAAATCCACCGGTTCCTGAAGTGTTGGCAACACAAAATACAACGTCACCATAACCGACTATAACAACCATTAAAAACGCCGCTTAAACGCGGCGTTTTTATGTTTGCAGGCCTCTAAATATCAGACAGGCCTGCTCATTTTGCAAACGTCTCTTAAAATCCGATAAAGCATCTGATGGCTTAGGGAACCTCTGCACGAATCGGTTTGACTTCTGGCAACGCCAAACGAAGTAAGCGTAGCTAAATTTTCCAGATCAAGGCGTGAAGTTGAAGTAATGTCTAGACCTTACAAAACTTCACAACGCAGAGCTGGTAATTTTGGCTAAGCCCCTGCGGGCGGGGCTTAAAGCCCACATCTTCGTTGTTGTGACTCTTGACCTTAGAATGACTAAGGTCGGCGAGCCACGCCTAGAATAGGTAGGCTTTAAGTCCCGCAGAAACTCAAACTGATTCGTGCAGAGGTTCCTTAGGCTATTTTTTGGGCGTTTATCCTTTATAATAAGGAATATTGTCTTTTTCAAAACGGATTCATCTGACTATGCAAGCAACTTTGTGTTTTATTGGCGGCGGAAACATGGCCAAAAGCCTGATAGGCGGTCTGATTGCCAGCGGCTACCCCAAAGCCAACATCCTCGCCACCGACCCCACTCTGTCACAACGCAATCATTTGACGGAAACCTTCGGCATCGCGTGTTATGAAGACAACAATCAGGCGATTCAACAAGCCGACATTGTCATCCTGGCGGTCAAACCGCAGATTCTGCAAGCGGTCTGTAAAAGCATCCAAGACAGCATTCAGAAATCCAATCCCCTAATTCTGTCAGTCGCGGCGGGCATTCGCTCCAACGACATCAATCGCTGGTTGGGCGGGAATCAGGCGATTGTGCGCACCATGCCGAATACGCCGGCCTTGATTCAAAGCGGCGCAACCGGCCTTTATGCCAACCCTCAAGTCAGTCAAGAACAGAAAAACCAGGCCGAGCACATTATGCGCGCGGCAGGCCTGACCATTTGGGTCAACGAAGAATCCCAACTGGATGTGGTCACCGCTTTATCGGGCAGCGGCCCGGCTTACTACTTTCTGTTTATGGAAGCCATGGAACAAACGGCTCAAGAAATGGGACTGGATGCCAAAACCGCCCACCTGCTCACTATGCAGACCGCTTTTGGGGCGGCCAAGATGGTGATGGAAAGCAATCTGAATTGCGCCGAACTGCGCCAAAACGTCACCTCACCCAATGGCACAACGGAGCAGGCGATCAACACCTTTGAAGCCGAAGGCCTGCGCGACATGATCAAAAAAGCGATGCTGGCGGCTCAAAACCGGGCGGTAGAATTAGCCAATGAATTAGGAGACGATGTTTAATGGAAACCTTTAGCTCACCCGTTGGTCAAGGCGGTCTGTTTTTGTTTCAGTTCCTGATCGGACTGGTGATTTTCGTTTTGATGTTGCGTTTTTTAATGCGCGTCGCACACGTCGACTGGCGTAATCCGATTGTGCACTTCGTGGCCAAGGTGACCAACCCGTTATGCGCCCCCGCCAATAAAGTCCTGCCTTCACGTGGACGTTGGGACTGGGCCGCGATTGTCACCGCTCTGGTGATTCAAGGCCTGTTTGTATGGGTCATCGGCCTGTTGACCGAACGTGATTTTGGGGTGGCGGCCATTGTCCTTGCCTCGACCACCGAAATCATGAATCAACTGTTGGACATGATGTTCTGGCTGATCATCATTCAGGTCATTCTCAGCTGGGTCTCGCCGGGGTACAATCCCAATACTGAAATCTTCAATCAACTGACGCGCCCGATTCTGACGCCGTTTCAACGTTTAATCCCACCGATCAGCGGGCTGGACTTATCGCCGATTGCCGCCATCGTATCCATCAAACTGTTTCAGATTGTGGTGGTCGGCTCGATTGTGCAAGTCGCGCAAGGCTTACTGTAAGGTGACCAGGACAAAATGAATTCAACGATGAATGACCACACTGAAATCACCCAACCGCAAACCCTCAAGGTAAGCACGCCTCTTGAAATGGTCAGTGGGGCGGTTTTGCCCGAATATGAACTGGTGTATGAAACCTATGGGAAACTCAATGCCGATGCATCCAACGCCATTCTGGTCTGCCACGCGCTCAGCGGCGACCACCATGTAAGCGGTGTTGATGCGGACGGCAAACCGGGATGGTGGAGCGGCTATATCGGCCCCGGAAAAGCGATCGATACCAACCAGTTTTTTGTGGTATGTTCCAATAACCTGGGCGGTTGTCGCGGCAGCACCGGACCAACCTCTCTCAACCCGGAAACCGGCCAAGTGTACGGCCCGGATTTTCCGATTATGACCTGTCGGGACTGGGTCAACTCGCAAAATGAATTGCGCAAGCACCTCGAAATCGAACAGTGGGCGGCTTTGGTCGGTGGCTCCATGGGTGGCATGCAGGTGTTGCAATGGGCGATCGACTATCCTGACAAGCTGCGCCATGCGGTGGTGATTGCTGCCGCTCCGAAACTCTCGGCGCAAAACATCGCCTTTAACGAAGTCGCCAGACGCGCCATCATGTCCGATCCCGACTTTCATGACGGGCGCTTTATCGAAGCCGGCACCACCCCCAAACAGGGATTGGCTTTGGCCCGAATGCTCGGACATTTGACCTATCTGTCCGATGATATGATGGGAAGCAAATTCGGCCGCGAATTACGTGAAGACAAACTGCAATACAACTATGGCGTGGAATTCCAAGTCGAAAGTTATTTGCGTTACCAGGGCGAAAAGTTTGCCACCAAACAGAATTTTGACGCCAATACCTATCTGTTGATGACCAAAGCCTTGGATTACTTTGATCCGGCCTCCGAGTTCGACCACGATTTGAGCAAAGCATTGTCGCAGGCCTGTGCCAAGTTTCTGGTGGTGTCGTTCACTTCGGATTGGCGTTTTTCGCCCGCTCGTTCACATGAAATTGTCAAAGCTCTGCTCGATAACGATGCCGATGTCAGTTATGCGGAAATCTCCTCGGAACATGGCCACGATGCTTTCTTATTGCCCAATCCGCATTATCAAGGCGTTTTCAAAGCCTATATGCAGCGCGTGCTTAATGAAATCCGCCCCCATAACGAAAACAGGGAGTCCGTATCATGAATACACTGAATGCCCCTATCTCCCCGGAATTCAAATTGATTTCTGACTGGATCACCCCCAATAGCCGAGTATTGGACTTGGGCTGTGGTGATGCCAAACTACTTACCCACCTGATCCAGACCCATAAGGTGACCGGCTACGGCATGGAGCTGGATCCCGACAAAAACATCCAGGCGATTGAAGCAGGAATCAATGTCATTCAAAGCAACCTGAACAATCACGATATCTGCGAATATTTTGATGAGGGTTCTTTTGATTTCGTCATCATGACACAAGCACTGCAGGTGGTGAAGCGACCCGATGAATTGCTGGACGACATGCTTGCCGTTGGCAAACAAAGCATCATCACCTTTCCAAACTTCGGCCACTGGCGTATGCGCGGCCAGCTGTTGTTTCGAGGACGCATGCCGGAGACCAGTACCTTGCCTTATCATTGGTACGACACCCCCAATATCCACATGTGTACCTTCAATGATTTTGAAGACCTGTGTCATTCAAAAGGAATTGAGGTGATGGAGCGTGCGGTGGTCAACTCGGAACATCAAAGCACGCTGGGCATGAAGATCGCACCGAACTTACTCGGTGAAGTCGCGCTCTACAAGGTGCAAAAAAAATCACAACTTTAAAGCCGAAAACACACCTTTTCCTGAAAAAAACGGGCTTAATTAGCCCGTAAAACGTTGGACAATAAGCCTCCTCAGCCACGCTGTTTAAATGCAAACAAATATCATTTGACTTGTGATTTTAGCGGGAGTTTGCTACTCTAGCGTTTAACTTTTTAAATAAAAACAATTATCATTTATTGATGCAAACACACACCCTTACCCTCAATCAGTGCCAGGTTGGCCAAACCGGCGAAATCACAGCCCTTAAAGGCGCATTGGAAACCAAAATGCGCTTGGTCAACCTTGGATTTCACACCCACAGCATTGTCAAATTGATTATGCTTCGTGGCCACAATCTGGTGGTGTGTGTCGACGGCAGTCGGTTTGCCATAGACCACAGAATTGCCGAAAACATCGAAGTGGAAGTGCTGTCATGACCGTCGTCAAACCCAAAATCAAATTCAAAAAGCACGCCAAGCATGCCTATCAGATTGCTCTGATAGGCAGCCCCAACTGCGGTAAAACCACGTTATTCAACCGTTTGACCGGTGCCCAGCAAACAACAGGGAATTGGCCGGGCGTAACCGTTGAACGTAAGTCGGGTTTTATGGACATCGGCGACAAACACTTCCATCTCATGGATCTGCCTGGGGTTTACAGTCTGGAGATGTCCAGTCATACCGGCCTGGATGAAAAGGTCGCCCTGGATTATCTTCAATGCCAGCCGACCGACTTAATTCTGAACGTGGTCGATGCCACCAGTCTTGAACGCCAGCTATTCCTGACCGCACAACTTTTACACATGGGCTTACCAGTAGTGGTGGTGCTCAACCGCATGGATTTACTCAATGAACGCCACCTGGAAATTGACATCGATGCCCTTTCACAATCGTTAGGCTGTCCGGTCATTCCTGTTTCCGGCTATTTCAATCAGGGCATCGACGAACTTAAACAGCAACTTCCGGGCTTGCTCAATAAGAAATCCGATCTGCATTTCGACCTGCCGGACACCTTGCATGATTCGGTGCATGCCGTGCGCAACCTGCAAGCGGAACCCGATTCCGACTCCTGCTGGAAGACTTTGCACATGCTCATCAACCCGCTGCAGGCTCCCTTGGAACTGAGGAGTTTTTGCGCCGCCGAAAAAAACAAACTGGAACAGCATTACTCTGAGGATCTGGCATTGATTGCCGCCGACCTTTATTTTCAGTTTGCGCATGATGCCACCCACAGCAGCCTGACCCATACCGATCGTTTCACCCGCAACACCACCGACTGGCTTGATCACTGGATACTGCACCCGCTATGGGGGCTGCCTATTTTCCTGTTCATCATGTATCTGGTGTTTGCGCTGTCGATTACGGTCGGCAATACTTTCATTGACTTCTTCGACCTGGGCGCTCAGGCGATTTTTGTGGACGGCCCGAGTGCCTTATTGCAAAGCCTGCACGCACCCGACTGGCTCATTGCTATTTTGGCACATGGTATCGGCAGCGGCATACAGGTGGTCGCCACCTTCATTCCGGTCATCGGGGCGCTGTTTTTACTGCTTTCGATACTTGAAGAAACCGGTTATATGCAACGCGCCGCTTTCATCATGGATGGTCTGATGCGTCGCCTCGGCCTTTCCGGACAGGCGTTCATTCCGCTGGTGGTCGGTTTTGGCTGCAATATCCCGGCGGTTTTAGCTTCGCGCACCCTGCCCGATCATCGCGACCGCATCATGACCATTATGATGACCCCGTTTATGTCGTGCAGTGCCCGTTTGACGGTTTACGTGATGTTTGCAACCGCCTTTTTCAGTGACTATGCGGCCTTATTTGTCTTTTCGCTCTATGCGGTTGGCATACTGGCTGCGGTCTTGACCGCCTTGCTTCTCAAACATACCTTGTTGCCAGGTGAAGCGCCACCGGTGCTCATGGAGCTGCCTATTTATCATAAACCCGCGACCCTCAATGTGTTGCTGAATACCCGTAATAAGCTGAAAAGCTTTATCCTGGATGCCGGTAAAATCATTGTATTGGTGGTCTTGGCTTTGAATCTTCTCAATAGCTTGGGAACCGACGGCACTTTCGGCCATGAAAACCAATCCGACTCAGTCTTGAGCACCGTAGCCAGAGCGGCCACTCCGGTGGTTGAACCGCTGGGCATTACCGAAGAAAACTGGCCCGCGACGGTCGGTTTGATTACCGGCTTGCTGGCTAAAGAGGTGGTCGTAGGATCACTAGACGCACTCTATCAGAATATGGATGAGTCACCCGTTGTCGATGAAGACACACCCTATAATTTTTGGGGCGCTTTAAAAACCGCCGTGCTGACGATTCCCGAGAACCTGCCCGGCATTGTCACCGATGTAAACGACCCACTTGGTTTGCAGTCGATTGAAAACATAGATGACAAACAGCTGATTGCAGAGGAACAAGGCTTCACCCTCTCGACCCTGGATAAAATGAGCGCCTACTTTGATGGACAGATCGGTGCCTATGCCTACCTGCTTCTGGTATTGCTCTACTTTCCCTGCGTGGCCACCTTTGGAGCCATTAAACAGGAACTGGGCTGGCGCTGGGCTCTGACCAGCGGAGGTTGGAGTCTGTTTCTGGGTTACAGCGTCGCGGTTGGCTTCTACCAACTTGCCAACTTCAGTCGTCACCCGGAAACCTCGGCAATATGGCTGGCGGTTCTGCTTACCGGTTTTGCAGGCATTGCCTTAACCTTGCGCAGAATTGGGACAAGTTCAAGATCGAAACTGTAACGATGAGAGACGCTTATGATTCTTTTACAATTGAAGCAATACATCAGACAGCACCATGAGGTCTCCCTCGAAGACATCCAAAATCATTTCGACCTCTCCGAAGAGGCTGTTCACGGCCTCATGGCTCCGCTTATCCGTCAGGGCCACATTCAAATGATCGAATCCCCTCAATGTTCAAGCGGACGCTGCAGCACGGGCTGCACCTCACGTGGCGGTAATGAACGCTATCTTTGGCGTGATAAATGCTTTATTTCCCTACCAATAGGGGTACAAGTTCTATAGAATAAGTACATAAACTTCCCGATTTCGGCTACTTCACAGAAATGAACAAATGGTTTAGAAAAGGAAATGCGCGACGCTTCTACCGGATTGATATGCCGGTCAGGCATTTTATTGTACCGAGTTCACCGATTAAAGACCGCGAGATTTACGCAACCGGTGCCAACTATTTTCCAGCCAGCTTCAAGAGTAAAGTAGAAGCCCAAAAATTTCACGCTTTGCATTGGGCCAACCGCATTCAAGAGCACTCTGAAATTCTGCTTAAGATTTTCGATGAAATCATCCAGTTTGTGGAATTTTTCGGTGAGTGTGCCTTATCCATCTCCGAAGGCCAGAATCCTCGTCAAGACCCCAAATACTGGATGCGTGTCCACACCCACCTAAACGGCTTTCAACATGCACGTCTGATGGAACCTTCGTCACCCAAGACCTACCAATACATTAAAATGATTGAAGAGAAATACATGACGTTCCTGCGCAGCATGGTCGCAAGTATTGAAAAATCCACGCCCACCCACTTTGCCGTGGATGATCACCTGCCGCACGGGTTTAAGGTGGATGAGATGATTTCGACCTTTGAATCCGCGAAGTTTGACAAGATTCCTCTGGTGCAAACCCTGCGGCACGTTTCCGCCTACATGGATTCGTACCTGGAGGCTTATCGTTACATCAACGAAGACAACTATCTAAAACAGTTTCCTTCCGAATGGAAAGTGCAGATGGCCAATGTCAGTGCCAGTGGTTTGGCGGTGCATTTAGGCAAACGTTTTGAACAATATTCCCGGGTGGATGTCTACCTGTATTTTCCGGAGGACGAGAAGGTCCTGCAATTTGACGGTACCGTTGTGGATACCCGGACCGATGACAAAACCTTAACTGAACGCGTCGCCATCAATTTTGAGTTTCCCGATGGGGTCTCGCAGGATTACCTGCAAACCCAGATTCAAAAACAGGAAGTCAAAGACTGTATGGACATCGTTTTATAGTCGTTTTTATTAGATGAATGCATTGTTTAATCACACACTCCCGAAACGTCTCGAACTTTTCGCAACCAATGGATTAAAAAAGAGGAATTCCTATGCCAGGTAGCAGTCACGATGTCGATCCTACTTTCATGGACAAAGTTCCCCTATCCGTGCGCGAACCGGCCTTGGATTTGATCCGTTATGCGGCACTGAAAGAGATGCTATTGATGCGCCTCAACGGCCCGACCGACTTCTACACCCATAAATACAATCTTACTCCGGATCAGTGGAACTACGTTCTGAATGCGGTGATCTTAACCAAAATCAGTTATTTTCAAATCTCCATGCATTTTCCGAATGTGTATATCGACAAACTATTGGAAATTGCCGCCTTTGCCGCCGGCAAAAAAGGCTGCAACGCATCCGAGCTTTATCATGCCATGCTCAAGGATCACCCGATTTTTGCAAACTGGGTTAAAACCTGTCTGATTGTCAAACAGCAAAAAGCGCGCATGCATAACCCCAATTAAAATCGATTATCCCTTGTCACTCATTTACCTTTAACGGCATCAAGATTTCGACAGGGTGGCCCCTCAAACGCATAAGCAGCACCAAACCCTTTGATGTAACGCCCTCTGACCAATTCCAGCTTAAAAAAATGAAAGTCCGGCAATGTCTTGAGCACCTCGACTACCTCACCAAAGCTTTCACTAAACTGCCTGTAAATGACTTCCTCAACTTCAGTGCCTTTTTCAACTTGAAAAACCTTACACTGCACACTCATGCGTTCACGGGCAAAGATTTGCGGCGTATCACTTTCGTCAGCCAACAACAACCCGCTGATCAGGCCTGCCGTTTTTGAAAGCCCACTTTCTAAATTGTTTTGTTGAGTTAAAGCCTGTAGGTTTTGGGTGTGAGTCGACAATTCACTGACCCAAATGGCCCAATCGGTCTGATTCAACTTTACAAACGGCACAACACTGGTTTCAAGTTCCCCCTCTTGGGACAAGGTACTTAAAACCAGGCTTTTCCGGCTTTGTACAAAGGTTTGGCACGCTGACTCCACACTCATCGCCGTCTCCTAAAACTTAAGGATTTGTTTCAACCAAGCCGCGATGTCGTCAATCTCTTCGGCACAGACCTGATGTTGCATCGGATAGGAATGCCATTGGATTTGATAGCCCTTCTGCTCCAAGGCCTGCTTGGAATGTTGGGCAATGGCCAACGGAATCACTTGATCGTATTCACCGTGCGTCATCATAATGGGTATTTCACGGTGCATGTAAAACTGTTCGTACATCGGGCAGTAGGTGGATAAAGCCAGCACCCCACCCAATAGGCGTTCGTAACTCAATGCCGCATGCAATGCCACCAGTCCGCCTTGGGAAAACCCCGCCAATACGATTTTCTCGGCGGGAATGCCCGCATCAATTTGCTGCTTGATGAGGTCGTATGCGCGGTAACAGGCCACGCGGATACCCGCCGCGTCGACGTCTCCCATAAAATCGGTAGATCGAATGTCATACCAGGAACGCATGCGCATGCCGCCATTGATAGTGACTGGCTGGTGCGGCGCGTGCGGAAAAATAAAACGAATCCCATGATCCTCCGGCAGCTTAAGTTGCGGCACCAGATCCACAAAATCTTCACCGTCCGCTCCCAAACCATGCAACCAGATGACAGCCGCCTCCGCCTTACCCGGCGGCTCGAGAATGATTGGCAGGTCGTGTTGCGCTTCTTGCATTGTTTATCCTGTATTTCTGCTAAAATAAGCCTCATTTTAACGGTTTCAATCGAGTAATACAGTAAAAATGCCTGACTTAAGATGCCTTGACCGCCTTGCCAATTCGCCATTAAAGCCCCTCTTTTCGGTTCGTCATAAAACCTGGAAACTGGCGGGAGCCATCTGTATCCTATCGCTTTTGGCCGGGTGCGGTAAAAAAGGCCCTTTGACCCTGCCAGAAGCCCAAAAGGCTGAAGCGAGCCAACAGGCACAGCCAAACGCTCTAGAATCCGATACCACTCAATCCAGTTCATCACAGGAAACGCCATGAGACAGCCTTTTCAATTCAAACACAACACGCTTCACGCCGAGAATGTCAATTTGGCACAACTGGCAAAAGACTTTGGCACACCGCTGTATGTCTATTCGAGAAGTGAATTGGAAAATCGCTGGCTGGCATTTGATCGAGCCTTCAAGAGTCAACCGCATCTGGTCTGCTACGCCGTCAAGACCAACTCCAACCTGGCCGTATTAAACGTATTGGCGAAGTTGGGAGCCGGATTCGACATTGTCTCACAAGGTGAATTGGAACGCGTTTTACGCGCTGGAGGCGATCCAGGCAAGGTGGTGTTTTCAGGCGTCGCCAAGCAGTCTGCCGAGATAAAACGCGCTCTGGAAGTGGGCATTCGCTGTTTCAATATCGAATCCCACGCCGAGCTGGACCGCATTCAAGCCGTGGCGCAAGAAGTCGACAAAATCGCCAACATCTCAATTCGTGTGAACCCCGATGTTGACGCCAAAACCCACCCTTATATTTCGACCGGCCTCAAAGACAATAAGTTCGGTGTAGACATCAACACCGCGCCGGAGCTTTATGCCGATGCGTGTGAGTGTTCACACATCAACCCGATTGGAATCGATTGCCACATCGGTTCTCAGCTGACCGAAATCGATCCTTTTGTGGACGCGCTCGAACGGGTCTTAGCCTTAAAAGAACAACTGCAAGAAGTCGGCATCGACATTCATCACCTGGATCTGGGTGGCGGACTGGGGATTCAGTACACGGACGAAAGCCCACCGGAGATTGCCGATTACATCCAAGCACTCATCGACAAACTCGATGACCCGTCGATTGAAATCATCATCGAACCGGGACGCGCCATTGCCGGTAATGCCGGCGTACTCTTGACCGAAGTGGAGTTTTTGAAACCCACCGAGCACAAGAACTTCGCCATCATCGATGCCGCCATGAATGACCTGATCCGTCCGGCACTTTATCAGGCCTATCAGGAGATAGTGGCGGTCACGCCGCGTACAGACGGTACCGAAGCAAAATGGGATATCGTCGGGCCGGTGTGTGAAACCGGGGATTTCTTGGGCAAAGACCGCCAGCTCAACTTAAAACCGGGAGACCTATTGGCGGTCATGTCCTCTGGAGCTTACGGTTTCACCATGAGTTCCAACTACAACAGCCGCCCACGTGCCGCCGAAGTGATGGTACAAAATGAACAGGCCTGGTTGATTCGTCCGCGTGAAAGCTACGATGACCTCATGGGCAAAGAGCGCGTTCTGGAGAACTAAGAGAAACATTCTGTTTGACAAACAAACTGAACAGGCCAGTCTGTTTTGCAGGACTTTAAAGTTTTCCGGTTGCCTGCCAGAGATGTAGGTCGGAAAGCGGCTTGGCGTTTGGCAGGCTATTTTCCTCGCCGCGAACCCGAAAAATCTGCGAAGACTCGCCTTCTTCTCCGCCAAGCGTGCTGAGCAGTGCACCCCAGACCTTGCCTTCGTCCAGCCAAGCCACCAGCTTGAGGTCCGCCGCGTTTTTTTGGTCAGGGAAATCGATGAACCAGGCATGCTGTTGCCACAAACTTAATTGAATCCAATCCTCCAATACGTCAAGCACCACAAACGGCTGCGCGGAGGCTTTCAATCTTTCAGACAAAACCGGCATGGCCTGCTCCTCGTCCTGCAAAGCACTTTCAATCGCAGTACTGAGCCAAGCTTGGTAAATCTGAGTTACCTCCACCAGATAACGGCTATGGCCGATTCTGGCGATTTCTTGCTCGGGCAAAGCGTGGGCCTCGGCCAGACGGTAGGCATCCTCCAACAGTGCCACCATACTCTGGCACTGCATTGGTCGGCAAGGCAACTGCGCTAAGGCGTGATGCAGCCGACTGCCAATCAATTCAGGAAAGCGGGCAGCTAGAGAAAGCGCCATGGAATTGATGCGCGGCAAAGATTGCAAGGCTTGCAAACGCCGCTCATCGAGCAGACACAGCTCAACCTGTTCGGCAATCTCCTGATTGACCCAGCGCAAACGCAGGTTACGCAGAAATTTGACCGTTTCCTCTTTACCTGGCCACCCCATTTGCGCGGCCATCTCCACACGTTTGCCGGACAGCAAGGCGACAACTTCCGGCTCTTGAAGCCCGGAGGATATCAACCGCCAGGCCAATAATGGAGCCTGGTCCAGCAGTTCAAGAATCTGCGGATATTTTCCGCAATAGTGCAACAGGGTCAATTGATGGGTTGGAAACAAGGCGCAACTGTCTTGCACCCATTTGGGAATTTGCTTGCGCCAATAGGCCAGTTGCGAGTAGTTCGACCATGTAAATATTTTAAACTCAGGCGGATAAGCGGGAATGGGGTTGGCATCAAGCATCATATTATCCCAGCTGATGACCTTGACCACACCTCTTGCTGGCAGGATGCGCCGGCAGTCAATCCATAGAATATGTTCCAGATCATCCCAATAACAGTTTTTTGCCAAACGTTGCTGCAAACTGTTTTGAGTGCGATCCTGCAAGCGTTTAGGACTCAAAGTAAGTATTCCGTATTTTCAGCACTTCCGGCAACACCTGGATGAAACAGTCCACCAGATTCGGATCAAAATGACGACCTTTCTCTTTCTCCAACAGGCCAATCGCTTTTTCCACCGACCAGGCGGCTTTGTACGGACGTTCTGACGTCAAAGCATCAAACACGTCGGCAATCGCGACAATCCGCCCTTCAATGGGAATATCTTCTCCCGCCAGACCATGCGGGTACCCCTTGCCATCGAACTTCTCATGATGTGTCAGCGCAATTCTATGCGCGACCTTGAGAATTTCAGACTGCGAGTTTTCCAGAATACGGGCACCAATAATCACATGATCCTGCATTTTTGCATACTCTTCTTCCGTCAATTTTCCCGGCTTGAGTAAAATGGTGTCGGAAACACCGATCTTACCAATATCGTGCATCGGCGATCCCAGCTCGATCAAGCGCGCACGACGCTCACCCAGCCCGGCCTGACGGGCTATCCAATAAGAAAACAAGCTGACGCGTTTAACATGGTTACCGGTTTCATTATCACGATACTCTCCGGCTCGACCGAGTCGGTGCACAATCTCCAGGTTAGCATCATTCAAGGCTTGAGTGCGCTGTCTCACCTTTTGATCTAATGATTCATTCTGCTGCTGCAACTGCTTCCGCAAAAACCAGTTTTCCAACTGCAACTCAACACGTCTGAGCAGCTCCTTCTGATTGAAGGGTTTCATCACATAATCATTAGCTCCGGAATCCAGCGCCTTATTACGGTTTTCCTGATCGTTCTGCGCAGTCAACATGATCACCGGCGGCTTATTCGCTTCGTGGAAATGTTGGCGAATGATCGAAAGCACACCGAAGCCATCCAACACTGGCATATTGATATCCAATAAAATCAAATCCACGGAATTTTCGTTCAACAACATACTGATATTCAAAGGATTCGAACAGGTGATGGTATTGGTATAATCGTACTCTTCGAAAAAATCCGCTATCAATTCCAAGTTAACCGCCTGGTCGTCAACCACCAGAATACAGGCTTGTCGCAATGTTTCATCCATCAGCGCTTCATCCATTCAAATCACGTAATAACTGAACAATCTCTTTTACATCAATTGGCTTGGTTAAATACCGATCAAACCCCAGTCTATGGCCACGCTCAACATCTTCAGACATTGCCTTGGCCGTCAAAGCCACCATAAACGTGCCTTTTTGCAACAGATCAGGCTCTTGCCGTAAAATTTTAAAAGCCTCTTCCCCACTCATTCCCGGCAGATCCAAATCAAAAAATATGCAGTCCGGCACCAATTCGCGCGCCTTTTCCAATCCAATCTCTGCCAGAGGCGCAATCGTCAGCTCAAAATCATCCAACATTTCAAAAATTTCGCCCATCAGTTGCATGTTCAATGGGTTATCTTCAATATAGAGCACCTGTTTACTGCCCAGTCTCAGACTGCTCGACGGTTCAACTTGCTGATTTAGCGCTTGCCCTTCTGCAACATCTTCGAACACACCCGCCGTTTTCCTTTGCGTCAGAGGCAGTGTAAACCAAAAGGTCGAGCCTTGTCCCTCCACACTGGTGAAGCCGGTTTCCCCGTTCATCAACTCAATGATTTTCTGGCTGATGTTCAAACCAATACCCGTGCCCTCGATTGACTTGCTCTCAATTCCCAGCCGGTTAAAGGGTTCAAAAACCTTATGCTGCTTTGACTCTGGAATCCCCACCCCGGTGTCAGCCACGCTGATTTTCAAGAAGGCTTCCCCTTCACCATCCGACCCAACCTCAAAACGTTCACAACTGATGCTAGCGCGACCGTTGTCCTTGTTGTATTTGATCGCATTGGAAAGGTAATTTAGCAGTACCTGCTTCACGCGGGTGTAATCGGCCTTGATGGTCGCGTCACAGTTTTTTGGCCTGTCGTAGTCCACCGCAATGCCATTGCGTTCGGCCATGGGCTGAATAGTCGATAGACAACTGTCTATGACATCTTTCATATCAACCGTTTCCAGGCTAAGCTCCATATTACCCGATTCAATGGTGGAGAGATCCAGCACCTGATTGATGAGCTCCAGCAAGTGGTAACCGGACTGACGGATATTATTGACCTGCCTGTTTTGACTTTCCGTCAAGCGAGCATTGGCCAAAAGATCGGAAAAACCGATGATCGAATTCAAAGGCGTTCTGAGTTCATGGCTCATACTGGATAAAAATCCGGACTTGGCCTGGTTGGCAGCTTCGGCTTCCCGCTTGGCTCCCTGAAGCTCTCTGACTTTTTCTCTCATCGACTCTTCCGCCTTTTTCAAAGCAGAGACATCGGTGCGAATGGAAATAAAGTGTTCAATCTCACCACTGTGATTGAGAATCGGTTGAATGGTCGACTCCACCCAATATAATCGATCCTCTTTATTTCGATTACAAATCGTACCGTGCCAGGTTTCTCCTGCGGTAATGGTTTCCCAGACCTGCTTGAAAAAGCCTTTAGGGTGCCGGCCGGAATTCAAAATCGCATGGTCTTCACCAATCAACTCTTCCAACGGGTAGCCGGATATCTCGACAAATTTGGGATTGGCCGAAATGATGGTGCCGTTCCTATCCGCTTTAGAGACAATGGCATGATTGTTTACCGCAAACAAATCACCCCAGGTATTGGTCAGAAAATCATCAGAGTGTAAATCCAGCAGACCATTGTCTTCTATCAACAGCTGAATGGCATTACGCAAAACCTGTCTATGCTCTTGACTGACAAAGTCACCTGATTGGGCATCAAGAACCATAGGCAGACTCTTGACAAACACATCCAGTGGTTCTGAAAAGTGCCCACGAATTTCTTCCGGCATGGCCTCAAACAGTTCAATCACCAATTTCAACTGCACGCCCAATGCTAGCACCAATCGCGGGTTGGGCACGCGGAAACACTCTAACTTATCGCACAGGATATGAATCGCATAGATTTCATTCGCTATAAAGTTGGTGACTTGAATGCTCGACTTCATACCTAATCCTTGCCTGTACAACTTACCAGCTCTGCGATACTTTCAAGAAAAACGATTTCAGATATTCGGTTTCCGGAATCGCCGGATGCACCGGATGATCCGGCCCTTGGTGCCCCTGATCAAACAACTGCACCTGACGATCGATATGGCGAGCCGCCGATTGCACCTGTGACAGAAGCTGGTCGCGCCCCATATGGTGGGAACAGGAAGCCGACACCAAAATGCCATCCGGGTTCAGCAAACGCATGGCAATCTCATTGATGCGTCGATAGCCTTCGGAGCCGGACTTCAAGTCTTTTTTACGTTTCACAAACGCTGGCGGATCGACAATCACGACATCAAAGCGCTCTGCCTCCAGTCGCAAGGCATTCAGCACATCAAATGCATTGCCCTGTATCAAAGTCACTTTTTCAGACACCTCGTTAAGTTCGGCATTACGCTCCACGCCGTCCAAAGCCGCCTCTGATGCATCCACACAGGTCACCGATTCAGCCCCGGCCACGGCGGCCTGAATGCCCCAGCCACCCAAATAACTGAATACATCCAATACTCGTTTGCCTGCCACTAAACCTTGCAGACGCGCTCGCGCCATGCGGTGATCATAGAACCAACCCGTTTTCTGACCCCCTTCAACGGGAATCGCAAACTTGGCTCCGTTCTCGACAATCACAATCTCTTCCGGCAAGTTGCCCAACGCCACTTCCTCATATAATGGCAAACCTTCCAACTCACGGCTTTTGGAGTCATTGCGCATCACCACCGCTTGCGGATGATAGAGGTTTTCCAACACTTGCAGGATATCAGCCTTGACGTTCTCCATCCCGGCGGTGGTGATCTGCACCACAAACACGTCACCAAACCGGTCGATGACCAGCCCAGGCAAACCATCGCTCTCAGCAAACACCAAACGATAAAAAGGTTCGTCAAAATTCAGTTCACGCAAAGCTTGTGCTTCTTGAATCCGACGTTTCAAAAATTTGATATTGAATTCCACTTTTGCACTGCGGCTAAGCAGTCGCGCACAGATTAGCGTATTCGGATTCACATAACCCATACCAACTGGCTTGCCATTCGACGCTTCTATGATCACCGGCTGGCCGGCTTCAAAATCCTTTAAGGGTGTGATTTTATTATCCACTTCATTACTGAACACCCAAAGGTGACCTTGTTTGATGCGGCGTTCTTCATTTTTCTTTAAACGTAAACTGGCTAATTTCATTCTGTATGCAACGTATCGTTAATGGTCGGTCTGTTCAAAACACAACATGCACCGCTATGGGTGCATGTTATTTCTGAACTCTATTGAGAATCCTCTGATTCAATCAGAGATTCCTTTAAATTTAAGCCGGTTCAGGCTTGGTCAATCAGTGCTTGGTATTCATGGTCGGATAATAGATCTTCCAGTTCAGTGTCGTCATGAGGGGCAATCTTGAATAGCCACCCCCCGTCATAAGGCTCATCATTGATCAATTCCGGTTCATCCTCAAGCGCTTCATTAATGGCGACGATTTCACCGCTGACAGGCGCATAAATCTCCGAGGCCGCCTTAACCGATTCCAGAGACATCACTTCGTCTTCGGCCGCCACATCCGCGCCCAACTCGGGGAAGGTGACACTCATCAAATCCCCCAAGGACTCTTGCGCAAAATCGGTGATACCCACCACTGCATTGCCTTGCTCATCAAGGTAGACCCATTCATGGGTCTGTGCATATTTCAAATGACTCGGTAAGACACTCATTCTTTCTCTCCAAAACAGTAAACTTTGTAGGCGAATGATACCATTTAATCGGTGGTTCTTCTGTTTTTAACGCGCCTTTTTCAACCTTCAAAAGCACCTTCACTCCGCCAATTCAACCCGATTACGACCGTTTTCTTTCGCTTGATACAGCGCCATATCCACTCGTTTCAACAAGGTGTATTCGGTATCCCAGCGAGTCAATTCCGCCACCCCAAAACTCACCGTGACCTGAACCGGCACATCCACCGCCGTCAGTGAAGTAATCGCCGCTCGTAAGCGTTCCGCACTATCTGCCGCATCCTGTGCAGCGGTTTCAGGCATGACAATCAAAAACTCCTCTCCCCCAAAGCGGCACAGCACATCGGTATCACGCAACAATCTTTTGACCTCAGCCGTCACCGCAATCAACACCTGATCGCCCACATCATGCCCAAAGGAGTCGTTGATGTTTTTAAAGTGATCCAAGTCAAACAACACCAGCGACAACTTCTTTTGGTAACGCCGTGAACGAATAATCTCACGTTCCAAAGCCTGATTGCAGGCCAAACGATTACCAGCACCCGTCAGCTCGTCGGTCACACTCAATATCTTTAACTCTTTTTCATAAGCTTCAATCTGCGTTATGTCCTGCATTAAGACATTGTAGAGCACCTCTTTGATGCCGCGCATGCGCTTCACTTTAACCAGAAAGACATGCGCCTCTCCGGCTTTGATGATTTTTGCTTTATGGCGTTTTTCCGGGTGTGCCATGACATAATCCAACCAATAAAGACCGTCCATCTTTCGGTGCAAAAACCCTTCTTCCTCTTCAAACAGGTCGCAGACACAATTATGTTTTTGTAAAAAATCTTTTACGCTGACAAATTCACTGAAGAAATCGAAAAAGTGTCTATTCACATCGACAATCTGTTTGTAGTTGGAGATATAGATGATATCGGACACCGAGTCGATGATCTGTCGGTAATAAAGTTTTTTCTGCTCGGATTCGGACTTGCTCATGTAGATTGTGAAGACCAGTATCAACAATAAGATGGTGCCGACACTGATGACCAAATACTTTTGCAACACCCAGGTTGTCTGGGAGAAGTTGATCTGACTCAGCGATGTAAACGTCAACCATTGCCCCAACACTTCGTGTCGGCTGTTCTCAATCGGAATCCGAGTCAGCACATAAGGCCCAACCGTCCGGTACCCATCGATTTTCAATAAGCTCGAGACACCAGCCTCTTGGATCACATCAATCAAAGTCGGCGACACATCTTCGTTGGTCACATAATAATCCTCGATAAACTCTCCGGTAATCGCCTTGGTCAATTGCGAGCGGAAACGTTTATCCGTCAGTAAAACCGATTCGATCCCGGTTTCGCGCTGCAGACTTTGTGTCAAAGGCGTAAAGTGGGTGATCACCTCCAGCAGACCCAGCAAGCGTTGGCTGTCATCCATAACCGGCATAATCGATTTAAACGACACGGTGAACTTGCCGACACTGATGACTTGATGCGTACGCGGCATTTTAAGCAGGTCATTGATTTCGGATCGAATAAGGGAAAGATTGTCGCCGGTTTTATCCGTCCAGCTTCGGTAGATGCTCCGCCCCTTTAGGTCAATCAATTGCACCCAAAGGTCTTTAAAACCATTCTGGTCATTGATTCGTTCCACCATGCGGCTTATTTTTTCGGCGTTACGGCCATCATTCTGAAACACCAACAAACGTTGCACCAATGGGTTCTCGGAAAAACTCAATGTCAGCGTCATGGAAGCGCTCTTTTGCTCTTTGATCAGGGACTGAATCTTGCTCTGTGTCTGCTGTTGATGCGCCAAAAGCACCTCATGCCGAAGGGTCTGTTCGGCATAGTCGTAGAGGATTTTGGTAAAGGCCAGAGCACCACCCAGTACCAATATCAACAAAAGGTAGTGACGATTTCGTTTACTCATTGCACACAAATTCAACGGGGGAGTTGATTCATTCTGCGCCGAGCCCCATTAAGTTTCAAGCCCAATCACTGTTTTATATACCTAAAAATACTTGGGGACTAAAAATATGCCTTATTAGGATCGGTTTTTTACTCGCCCCCACCAGGCCTGCCGGTTTTGACAGAGCGTTTTTATCTTTGGGCATCGTGAGAGATTAAAACTGTGAAATCGTGGCGGTCACCACACCCCAAATCACCATCTCCGCCTCTTCCCTGACCAATATCGGCGGATAATTGTCGTTTTCGGGCACCAGCCAGGTTCCGGTCGACTTCACCGACAAACGTTTAACGGTCAATTCGCCATCCAGCGCCGCGATCACGATCTTACCGTCGCTCGGCTCAATACTGCGATCGACCACCAGAATATCGCCATCCTGAATCCCGGCTTTTTGCATGGAATCACCTTCCACCACCAGCAGAAAGGTCGCCTCTTTATTACGCACCAGTTTTTCATTGAGATCCAGTGTGGTTTCAATGTAATCGTCGGCCGGACTGGGAAATCCAGCCACCACCTTATGACTGTACAAAGGCAGTGTCACCCGCTCATCATTGGCCGGTTGATGCACCTTAAACGCCGAGTGCTCCAACAGGCCTGCCAGTTTTTGCTCGCCCTTTTTCTGGCGCTCCAGCCAGGACTGAATCTGGGCGACTTTTGATTCCGGCACACGCATCACCTTAGTGGGCTCGCCGAATTTACCGCTGCCTTTTTTCCGCCCCGCTCCTGCGCGGACACCTCCCCGGTTTGTCTGCTTACGTGTTTTGTTCTCGGCGTGTTCCGCCTCTTGGCTCTCACCCCGTTTGCCCATTTTGTCCAGCTTGTCCATATGACTCGTTATCTCTTTTGAATTATGTTACAATTTTCATATTAACACACACAAACCATTTCAGTCCAACCCTTTCACTCGACTAATCCAGGTAACCGACTCATGCCGACCTTCGCCCTGATAGATGGCAATTCATTTTACGCTTCCTGCCAAATCGCATTTCAACCCGAGCTGCAAAAACGACCGGTGGTGGTCTTATCCAACAACGATGGCTGCATTGTCGCGGCCAATGCGCACGCCAAGGCACTCGACCAAAAGCTGGGTCGCTCACTCGGTTCCGGCGGCTACCATGCGGCCAGAACCAACAGCATGATGTTCCAACCCTACTTCAAGGTCGCCAAACTGCTCAAACAGCACAACACCGTGGTATTCAGCTCCAACTATGAACTCTACGCCGACATGAGTCAGCGCATGCATGACATCATCGGGCAATTCTCCCCACATCAAGAAATCTATTCAATTGACGAAAGCTTTCTGGAACTCAGCACCCTGCCGATTGACAATCTGAGCGACTACGCCCAGCAGATCAAACAGCGTGTTCATCAATGGCTTGGCCTGCCGGTGGCGGTGGGCATCGCTTCGAGCAAAACCCTAGCGAAACTGGCCAACCATCTCGCCAAGAAACAGCCTAACCTGAACGGCGTTTTGGATTTCGAATCCTTGTCTCACAGCACGCAAACCCTGCTGCTGAAACAGGTCAAGGTCGGGCAAGTCTGGGGAATCGGCAAACGCCTGTCTCAACAGCTCGAATCCAGAAACATCCTCAGCGCCTACGATTTACAGCAGGCCTGCCCAAAATCGATTCGCAAGCAGTTTTCCGTCAATGTCGAACGCATCGTTGAAGAACTCAATGGGCAGGCCTGCTTCTCACTGCATGAAACCCACCCGAACAAACAGCAAATTATCTCATCCCGCTCTTTTGGACAGCTGGTCGAAAGCCACGCGCTCATGAAACAGGCGGTCGCCAGCTACACCGCCACGGCGGCACAAAAACTGCGCCAACAAAACAGCGTCTGCAAACGCCTCAGCGTATTCATCACCACGCCCCCTTTTCAGACCGATCGGCCGCAATACCGCAACCTCTACCAAATTCCGCTGATCTACCCGAGCGACAACAGCGTCCTGCTCAGCAAAGTCGCCATCAAAGCCCTCAACCACATTTGGAAACCGGGCTATGCCTACCAAAAAGCGGCGGTGACGCTGTCCGACTTGTCCGAAAAAGGCGCACTGCAAACCGATCTGTTCGCCCCCAATCCACACTATTCCGGCAACCCCAAGGCCGACCAGTTAATGCAGGTAATGGACGAACTCAACCACAAAATGGGCAAAGGTACACTCAACCTCGCCAACTGCGGTTTACAACAACAAAACCGCTGGCGGATGAACCGCAACCTCATGTCGCCACGCTACACCACACGCTGGAACGAACTCTTAACAGTGCGATAACTTCCGAAGCGATTCACTAATGCCTCAAATCTTGCTATGCTTTGTGAAATTTTAAAGCCTTATGAAGATCACTCGTCGGCATCCACCCTGTCCGGCTCGTAAAAACTTATACAGATTTTATACGTATAATCCATTTTATTAGGTATAATCGGTCGAATAAAGCCTTAACGCCTTCCCCATAAGACTTTATGCAGAAGGCACTGTTTTTAACTTCTTCGCAAAGGGAGCACTGTTTTGCACTATCAAGGAAACGCCACTTATCAGCACGGCGACCAAGCCGCCACCGGTATCTTAATCACCAACCTTGGCACACCGGACGCTCCCACCAAACAGGCACTCAAACCGTACCTGAAAGAGTTTCTAATGGATCCACGCGTGGTCGAGCCACCACCAGCACGCTGGCTGTGGAAATTGATTCTCAACGGCATCATTCTCAATACCCGTCCAGCCAAATCGGCCGAGGCCTACGCCACTGTGTGGGATTCGGAAGGCCCTGGAGCGCCTTTGCTCAACATCAGCCTGCGCCAGGTCGAGGCCATTGCCGAACAAGTTCGCCCGCATTTCCAAGGGCCGGTGGAGTTTGAGCTGGGCATGCGTTACGGCAACCCCTCGATTGCCAGCGCCCTGAAAAAACTTCAGGACACAGGCTGTCAGCGCATTCTGGTATTGCCGCTGTATCCACAATATGCCGCCGCCACCAGTGCCTCGACCTTTGATGCGGTCACCGCCGAACTGCAAACCTGGCGCTGGATTCCGGAACTGCGTTTCATCAACAAATACCATCGCCACCCGGGTTACATCAAAGCATTGGCCAATTCAATCCGTGAATACCAGGCCGAGCACGGCAAACCGCAACTGCTGGTCATGTCCTATCACGGCGTCCCGCAACGCTATCTGGACAACGGCGACCCTTACCACTGCGAGTGCCACGTCACCTCCAGACTGGTGGCCGAAGAATTGGGATTGAGCAAGGACGAATACAAGGTCACCTTCCAGTCGCGTTTCGGCAAAGAGCCGTGGCTGCAACCTTACACCGATGAAACCATGATGGCCCTGCCCAAACAAGGCGTTAAAGACATTCAGGTGATCTGCCCCGGCTTTTCGGCCGACTGCCTGGAGACCATTGAAGAGATTGGTGAGGAGAACCGCGAGTATTTCGAAGAGGCCGGTGGCGAAAAATTTGGTTACATCGTCTGTCTGAACGACCGCCCCGACCACACCCAAGCCTTGGCGGAAGTGGTGTTGCAACATACCCAGGGCTGGTATGAGCGCGACGGTTTCGATGCCGAAGCCGACCGCAAAGAACGCGACACCGTCAAACAAAACGCCAAAGCGATGGGCTGTCCATTCTAAAACGACAAAAGAAGCCTCGCAAAATGAGCAGGCCTGTTTAACTGAACAGGCCTGTTCAAATCCCAATCATTTCCTCTCCCATCACATCACATCACAGAATTTTACGGCCGCCGTCCACCGGCAGGCTCACCCCAGTAGTGTAAGCACTGTTCAACAGGTACTGCACCGCTTGCCAGATGACCTGCGCGCCCGGCTCAATCCCCAGCAAAGAGCGTTGCAGACGCTGCTCTTTGTAGGCTTCGCTGTCGTGTTCATTAAAGATTATCAAACCCGGCGCAATGTCATTGACCTTAATGGCCGGGGCAAACTTCTGGGCAAAACTGCGACTCAGGGATTGCAAAGCGGCCTTGCTCGCCAAATAGGCGGAATAATCGCCATGAGGCACACTAGTTAGACCGGCCGAACTGTCCGACAGGCAGATGATGTCTTTCATTGGGCTTCTTGAGGCTTCCAGAAAAGGGCGCAAAGCGATGTTCAAACGATAAGGCACCTCAACATGCAGCTGAAACATGGCCGTGTATAAATCCGAATTCTCGTCCACCATGGCATCATTCGCCCAAATCGAGGCGTTATGAATCAAGGCGCGCAAACTGCCGACCTTCTCTTTCAGCTCGTTCAGAAAAGTGCTCACAGTCTCTGGCTGAGTAAAGTCCACTTGAAAACCCAGAGCACCCATCGATTCCAGTTCGGACACCGCCGCATGTCGCGTCCGGTAAGTAAACACCACCGGGTATTGGCCCTGCTCCAAAAACTGCTTGGCCAAAAACAGGCCAATTCGTTGTCCCGCTCCGGTAATCAATATGGCTTCTTGTAACATCGCTTTTTTATCGCTTTCAATTTATGGATTCAAAATGGGCAGGCCTGTTCATTTTCAAACTTCGCGCTCATGCTTAAGTTATTTATAGGCTCCGACAGTCGAGCGTAACGCCAATTCTGCCGGATAAGGCTGAAAGAAAACCTGAGTGCTCAGATAATCCGAACCGTAATGATGCATGAATTGCTGCAAAATCTTGATGACCGCAATCAACGGAATCATGCCGTCGCGAAACTCTTCCAACGCCTCGTTGAAAAACGTTTTCTCAGTGTCCGTGATCTGTTTTTTAAAATACCCATATACGTGCTGCAACACATTAATGATTTGCCCGCGTTTGGCTTTTTCGGCGATCGCCTGATAAAACAGCTCACCATACTGATCCAAAGATTCCTCCAGATTGTCAGTCGTCGCTTGTGCCACAATCGGCCCCATTTTTCGATACAAAGCTTCATTTTTGGAAAGCAGCAGATACTTATGGTCGCGGTGAAACGCCTGGAAATCGGCGACCCCCGGTTCGCTTGTCAAAAACACGCGCCAGCGCGCCGCGGAAAACACCTGCATCACAAAATTCTCCCGCAGCCAGGCATCCTGCAAGCGCCCTTCCTCTTCAATCGCCAGATGCGGTAAAGTCTTTTGCAGATGGCCGGTAAAGAGCCCTTGCCCCATCGGGTCATTTGAACCGAACCATTCGCCGGTTTCTCGATATACCTTGATGCGCTCCAGTCCGCAGCTCGGCGAACGCGACTTGACCACTGCGCCATCAACATTGCGCTGTTTGATCAGCTCCACCCGTTTTTCGGTATAGTCTTGCAAGCCGTCGGTGTAATCGGTATGCGATTTGCCGCCCAACACCCGAACCTGACCTTTGACGTCCACTAAACGAACCGTCTCCCTAGGTGTACCGATCACCGCCGCCTCGGGGCAGAAAGGCACAAAGTCTGCGTATTGGGCAAGCTGGTTTTTGACGAAATCGTCCTGCGCATGGCCGCCGTTATAACGGCATTCCACCCCTTTGAGGCAGTCGGAAACGGCAATTTTCAATCGGGGAAATTCGGTTGTTTGTTGCATAAAGCCTCTCTTAACTCGCGTTTCTGGCACATTTTGACACACAAAGCACATACACATAAATAGACTCTTATGATAGCCTATAAACTTAAAAGTAACCAACAAGTGATCCCGATGAAAACCTCTGCCCACCGCCTTTTCACCAAACTGCTCGGATTGCTGGCGACCCTGCTGTTTATAGGTAGCGCGCATGCCGCGGAATTGCAAGCGGGCGACCGCGCACCAGCTTTCTCTCTGATTGACCAACACCAACAACAACGCCAACTCAAAGACTATCTCGGAAAGTGGGTAGTGCTCTATTTTTACCCTAAAGACGACACCCCCGGCTGCACCAAAGAGGCCTGCAGTTTTCGCGATAACATCAACGCCATCATCAGCAAGCAGGCGGTGATCCTCGGCGTCAGTGTCGATTCGGTGGCCGCCCATCAGGATTTTTCCAAAAAGTTCAAACTGCCGTTCAGTCTCCTGTCCGATCCCGACGGACGGGTCGCCAGACAGTATGACGCTCTGCTGGATCTTAAAGTGATCCAATTCGCCAAACGCCACAGTTTCATCATCGACCCCCAAGGGCGCATCGCCAAAATTTACCGCGACGTCGATCCGCAAGAACATGTCGGCGATATCCTCAAAGACCTGACGCAGCTGCAAAACGCCATCTAGTCACTGCATTCAGGCGACGTGCCGCACCTTCACTGCCACAACCTTTATTCCCGAGTAATTTGGTTGGTTTTTAGGTAAAATAAAACTCGACTCCCTTATTTTTGTATTTAAGGGTCGGATTGAAACAAAACCGGCAGGTATCCGTTCTTATTAAATAGCGCCTTAAAAACTGATACGTGATGACAGCACGTAATGACAAAGAACCGATATATCAAGCAAGGATTTTTCCAATGAAAACATTCAAAAAATGGTCAAGCCGATTTTTTGTGACACTCTGCCTGCCTCTCATGTTTAGCCTGCAAAGTTGCGCCAAGGAGCCCGATATGACCACTCAAAACGACACCGTTAACACCGCCATGCAAACCGATTCGATCGTACTTGGAATGGGCTGTTTTTGGGGTGCGGAAAAGCGCATGTCGGAAGTCGCGGGCGTGGTCGACGTTGAAAGCGGTTATGCCGGCGGTGACTTTAAAAAGGTGGGCTACTACGATGTACTGGGGCATGAAAAAGCCCTGCAGGCCGGAAAAGCCAGCGAGCGCAACCATGCCGAAGTCATTAAGGTCACGTTCAACCCATCCCTGGTCAATTTGCAGACAATTCTGATTAAATTCTGGGAGAACCACAATCCAACTCAAGGCGACCGTCAAGGGAACGACGTGGGTACCAACTATCGCAGTGCCATCTACTATCACAATGAAGACCAGAAAGCCGTGGCCATCCAAACTCGTGACACTTACCAACAGGCTTTGACTCAGGCGGGCTATCCCAAAATCACCACGGAAATCGCCGAATTGCGCAATTACAATTCCGCCGAGGAATACCATCAGGATTACCTGAAAAAGAACCCCAACGGCTACTGCGGGCTGGGCGGCACGGGCGTAGCCTACCCCGGATCGGAAAGCGCCAAGGGGCCGACCCACCCGGTTTTGAAGGCCAGCGACTTAAACAGCGAGCGTCAGTTGATTGTGTTTGAAGCCGAAGAGTGCGAGTTCTGCAAACTGTTTAAACGCGAAGTGCTTGCCAGCTGGCAGTCGGAAGTGCCGATTGTGACCACATTGAACACCAATCCGCCGGAAGGCTGGAAACTTCAGAAAACCCTGTTTGCCACCCCCACCATCGTGCTGTTTGAAAACGGTCAGGAAACGTCGCGTTTTACCGGCTATAACGGCGACAAGCCGCGTTTCTGGAAGTGGCTCGGATTCCAACTGCTGACACCGGAGCAACAGCGCATCGCCTTTGAACAAGGCACCGAATATGCGTTCACCGGTTCGCATTTGGACGAAAAACGCCCCGGCACCTTTGTCGATCCGATTACCGGAGCGCCGCTGTTCCGCAGTGACACCAAATTCGAAAGCGGAACCGGTTGGCCGAGTTTCTTCAACCCGGTGGAGGGTGCCATCACCGAACATGAAGACCGTTCACACGGCATGTTGCGCATTGAAGTACGCAGCGCCAGCTCCGGCATCCATTTGGGACATGTTTTCAATGACGGCCCGCCGCCCACCTACAAACGCTACTGCATCAACGGCAATGTATTGAAGTTTGTGGCGGACGAAGACCGAGAACAGTAATCATGTGCCGATGAATCGTACATTCAACCCATGACAAAATAAGCAGGCCTGGTAGAGGCAACATCCTGACCAGGCCTGCTCATTTTCAAACTTGGCTTTTCCGAAAGTAAGACTGCTCGTTACTCATCCTTGAGAATGCGCACTTCCCTCTGAGGGAACGGGATCGCGATATCATTGTCATGCAGCGTTTTCCAGATGATCATCAATAAATCCGACCCCACTCGGTTTCTGCCGTCGTCAATGCCCTCAATCCAATATTCCAATTGAAACACCACGCCGGAATCGGCAAATTCTACAATTTCACAGTCGGGAAGCTCCGGTTCCAGCAAAACCTGAGGATGCTGTTTGACGGCGTTCAGAATCAGTTCGGGAATCGCAGGGATATCGGAATCGTAAGCCACCGAAAACTGCAAGGTGTAACGCTGACGTGGATCATCGTGTGTCCAGTTTGTGAAGGCGCTGGTAATGAAACGTTCGTTGGGCACCACAATCATCTTGCCGTCATAGGTTTGCAGTGACGAGGAGCGCATATTGAGTTTTTTGAGCACGCCCGCCTTGCCGTCTTCGAGCTCGATGTAGTTGCCGATCGCCATGGACTTGTCCAGCAGGATGATCAAACCGGAAATGAAATTGGAGGCGATCTGCTGCAGCCCGAACCCGATTCCCACCCCGAGCGCCCCACCGAACACGGCCAAAGCGGTCAGGTTGATGCCCACCGCATTTAACAACAGCAGGAAAATCACCAAAAACAGCGAAATTTCGAACAGTTTGGCAAAGACCTCACGGCTGCGCACATCCAGGTTTTGCTTATTGCGAATAATCTGCTGACCGTAGCGATTTGAAATGCGTCCCAGCCAGAACAGAATGGAACCGAATACCAGCAGTCGAATCACCGCATAGACCGACAATTTGATGTCGCCGACCTGAAACGCCAAGCTCTCCAGAAAGACGACCGTCTGATCCAACCACCCTAAGAGGTAAAGCGCGGCTGTCGGCATCATCACCCACTTGAGCATTGCGGCGACAAACACATGATTCACATACTGATGAATCACAATAAACAGGGTGATGATCAGCAACAGACTGAACGCGATTTTGACCACCTCATAATCCAACCCTGACTGCTGTAACGCTGCATGCAGTAAACCCAGCGACATCAGAGCCAACACCGGAAGAAGCAAACCCTTCACCACCTCAAGCGGCTGCGCAAGCCAACTCTGATTGCGTGTGACCGACTGCAAACGCACATCCACTGCGTGTTTAATTTTGGCACTCAGAGCCCAGGCAAGCCCCAACGTCAAGACTACCGCCAACAACTGCAGATAAAAACCCAGTTCGGTGACACTGGCCAAAACTTGTTGAAAAAGAGTTTGCGCTATTTCGTTTATACGTTCAAAATTCATCTTTGTGTTCCATTTTCAAACTTGCCAAATTTCAACATGACGTGACCATCATCAGGAGTCTTTCAAAAGCAATGGCCAAACCCTTTCGGTACTTGTCGTCCCTGACTGTTACCAGTTCTTATCTGTTGCTAGCAGGCCTTATGATCGGCTTTTCCACTCCCGCTTTTTGTGTTTCAGAGCCACACGTTTCGAAGCCTCCAGCGCAAACTCTCGGTTGGTTGGAAAAAGTGCGTTTCGACTCGTTTTCCCAGCCGATTGAAGCCAAAATCGACTCGGGAGCCGACCACTCCTCTTTGCACGCTACCGGCATCACCCAGTTTGATTTGCATGGCCAAACCTGGATACGCTTCACCACGGTCAAGCAAACCGTCCTGATTCGTCCCCTGGTGCGCACCGCACTCATCAAACAGAAACAGTCTCATTCACAGCCACGTCCGGTGGTGGAAATAAGACTCTGCCTGAACGGTCGTTTAATAAAAATTCCGGTTAACCTAGTGGATCGTTCCGCATTCAAACAGCCCATGCTCATAGGGCGCTCAGCCTTGTGGCGTGGACTATTAATCGACCCGAACCAAACCCACCTGACTCGTCCCGATTGCTTGTTCCAATCCCAAACAAACCATTAAGATTGACGGCGTTTAAAGCGCTGTCGAATCACACTGCTCTGCTGTGCATCCTGTTTTTCTGATTTTTGCTGGGTTTTTCTCACCGGCTTCTGCAGAATCAGGTTATTTGGATAAGCGAGCTGATTGCCGTCTTCGTCGATGAGCAGAATATTGAAAAAGTTGATCTCGGTAATCACGCCTTTGACGCTGTTGACGCCGTCGATGATTTCCACCTCGTCGCCGATTTTGGCCGGCATGCTGAAAAACACAATAATGCTGGCGGTGATGTTACTCAGAATAGACCATTGTGCGACCAAAGCCACTCCAATCACCGCTAATACTGAAGAAGCCACCACCAACAAAGCCTGATAGTCGATCCCCCAGACCACCAGCAAGACCACCAACCAGGAAACGGTGATCAAGGCTTTGAAATAGCGATACACCTGATAAGCCCGTTCAGCTGGTACATGCTTGACCTGCCCCAAGTTCAACACCAGTTTTTTGACGATCCAGCGCGTGACGATAATGGCAAACGGCACCAGCACACTGATAATGATCTGCACAAAAGGTAAATCTTCCAAACTCATCATACTCAAAAATCCATCCAAGAAATTTCAATCCACATTAACAAAGCAAGAGAGAATTTGTCACTGCACCCTAACCCCGTTACGGCCATTTTCTTTGACATAGTAAAGGGCTTCATCGGCTCGTGAAATGGATTTTTTGAGTTTCTCGGAGCCTTCTATCAAGGTTCCGCCAAAGCTGCACGTCAAAGCCAGATCGGCCATCGGGTTGTCCTCGATTCGGACTCTGAGATGGCTGGCGAAAGCCTCCACCCCTTCCAGGGAATCCACCGGGAAGAGCAGCAAAAACTCTTCGCCGCCCCAACGAATCAATCGGTCCGAATCACGGACATGAGACTGTACCAGTTTGGCCAACGCCTTCAGAACCTGATCCCCACGGTTGTGCCCATAGGTATCGTTGATGTTTTTGAAAAAATCCACATCAAACAGTATCAGGCCTGCCGACTTTCCAGAACGGGTCATCTCGGACACCAACTCCTGATAATTCTTCTCCAGGAAATGGCGATTCAGGCAGCCGGTCAAAGGGTCATGAGAAGCACGATACTTCCAGTCAATGTGCTCGCGCATGGTGTCACTGATATCATTAAACGTGATAATGGTTGAGGTCTCATCAAACGCATTCACCGAAACCGAAAACACGTGGCGTTTACCTGCATGGTCCTGCATCAATACGTTACGCTTACTGCCGGGCAAGGCTAACAAGACTTCAACCCAGTCCCGGTCATCTGTCGGTTCGACATGAAAAAACTCTTCCTGAGGAAGAAAAAATTCACACATGCACTGATGATGGCGATTGAAATCTGACAAATCGACATAACCCAAAAACTTGAATAAGCTCTTGTTGGCATACACCAGTTCACGGCCTTTACGCACAATCACAATCTGGCTCTGAGTATCAATGAACCGCTGAAGCCGCTGCAAGGCCTGTTTTTCAGAAGTGACATCGGCAATGATCCCCTCAAGCACCTCATGCCCCTCTTCCAATATTACGGTTTGACCATGTTCTTTGACATAAACGATTTCACCCGAGCGATGCAATAAACGGTACTCGAGTTCATACTGATCATCCTCCGAGGCCATCACCCTTTCCAAATCTTCAGGATGGATGATGCTGGCAAACCCTCTCACCCGGTTGCCGATGAAGTCGCTGGCCGGATAACCGGTGATTTTTTCAATCGAATCGTTCACAAACAGCATGGTCCAATCCTCATCCAACTCACAACGGAATACGATTTCAGGCACACTCTGCACCAAAGATTGATACTGCTCTTTAAGGCTTTGCAGGCGTTGTTCATGGTGAACCTGCTCACTGATGTCCAACACTGTACCGATAGAACGAACAATTTCACCATGCTCATCCAGTTCATGTCGGCACTCCTCCTGCACATAACCCAACTCACCATTTTGGCGAATGATGCGATGAGTAATCCGGTATTGCTTTTTATTCTCCAGAGAATCCGCGTAAGCCTGGATGAGGCGTTCTTTATCCTCTGGATACACATACTCCAGAAACGCCTCATAGGTCGCGTCGAATTCCTGAGCCTGCAGACCAAAAATCCGATATACCTCGTCACTCCAGTACAGCTGATTGCTTTTCAGATCCAGATTCCAGTATCCAAGTTTTGCCACCTCTTGCGCCTTGCTCAAAAGGGTGTTTTTGTGCTCAGTCTCCCGCTGGAGCTGTCTCAAACGTTTTTCATTCATTTTGATCTGATAAAACAGCCAAAAAATCAAAGCCCCCAAAACAAGAATGGCAAGCAGGGAGATTAGAAACTGCATCAACAGCTGCTGGTGTTTAAAGTTTTCTTTGGCAAACATCAAATAAGCGACCGTCTGCTTGGATACCGCATTTTTAATCGGCACAAAAGTCAGAAAATAATCTGCACCTCGGTCATGCACTTCATAGGTACGTTCACGTTCAACCGGCAAAAAACTTTCAATCGGTTTGGAAAGCGTTAAAGTTTGAATCAGACGATCCGGCAGGCTGTCTCCATCGTGCGGTGTAATGGAGCTTTCATATAAAAAATTGGAGGAAAATGAGGTAGGCCGGTAATTTGAAGCCTCCGATGAAAACACTTTCTGCTTGACCAGTGCACTTTGAATCATAAAACCGGCCTGTTCCCCCAGTTCGGCCTGCATCTGATCGATGAGCACCTGCATGGAAACCGAGGTTTCCACTGAGCCGACATGTTCATCCCCGTCAAAAAGCGGAAACACAAAGCGGTAACCGTTAAATATACGCCCTTCTTCAAACCCGGATATGGTTTGTTGTTTTTGATTCACATAAGCCACCGTAGGGCGCACTTCGGTCAAGTTATCGTCGTACTTTTCAGGACGGTGAAACCGCAGAAAGCTGTCATTGTTTTTGAGGTGGAAATGCAACTGTTTGATTTTAAAGTCGCCCATAGAACGGTAATTATCAATCAGGTTGGCGTAAAGTTTTTGACGTAACTCGGCCCTCTGCGATTCAGAGGCTTGGTAAACCGCTTTCATCAGCCGGGTATTTTCCGGGCGATCAATCACATTCAAATAAAACAGTTCAGCGTTATTCTCAAAGCCTTTCAAAACAGACTGAAAGGTGATTTTCACCAGCCGACTTTCCGCCTCAACCTGGTCATGATGCCGGGATTCAAAAGCCTGAAACAATAAAGCCCCGACCAACAAGGCAAACATTCCGTAAGCCAATACATATTTTTGAATGTGCTTCCAAGCTAACAAACGCCCAACCAACCTTAACAATAAACAATCCAATAAAGGCTCTAGTTTATGCCATTTAAGGCAATTTCCATAATGTTTTCAGACGATTGATGGCCTGAATGCGACTTTTCCTTTCAAGCCAAGCTGACCACATTACCTATACATAATTCGTACAACTAATGTATAATTAAATTCAAGCTTATTATTGAGATTAAAACCCATGACATTCCCCCGATTGAAAATTGCCGTTTCCGACTGCCTCAAAGGGGTGGAGTGTCGTTATAACGGCGGTCACGCACAGGACGATTTCGTCAAAAACCAGCTTGCCCAATACGCAGACTTTGTGCCTTTCTGCCCCGAGGCGGCGGTGATCGGTACACCCCGGGAGACGGTGCGCCTGGTGGACGTCAAAGGCCAGGTTCGGGTGTTGGGCGGCAAATCGCACACCGACTATACCGACGGCTTGCAAGACTATACCGAAAAACGGGTGGAACTCATCAAACAGCGCAATGTCGATGGCGCGGTGGTCAAGTCGCGTTCGCCGAGCTGCGGACTGGAACGTATCAAGGTGTACCGCGAATCGGGCGAATGGTTCGGCTCCACCGATCCGATGGGGCAAGGGCTATTTACCGGCCATCTGCAAAAGACTTTACCGCATCTGGCGATTGAAGAGGAAGGGCGCTTGCAGGATGCCTGGCTGCGGGAAAATTTTGTTGTGCGCCTCTATACCACGGCCAGATGGCGCGAGTTTTTAGCAAGCGAACCAAGCCTGGCCGATTTTCAGGCCTTTCATCGTAACCACAAATATTTGATGTTGACCAAAAGCCCGTCGATTCACCGAGAAATGGGCGCCTTGGTCGCCACCACCCGCAAGGACAATCTGCATCAAAGCTTACTGGGCTATCAAAACAAGCTTTCCGAACTACTGGCGTACCGCACAAAACGCGGCCAAGTTCGCCACGTACTAGACCAGATATACGGCTTTTTCAAACACCAACTCAGCCCCGGTGAAAAAAACCTGTACCACCAAACGGTACAAGAATTCATACAGGGCGTGGTGCCGTTGATTACCGTCATCAAAATCCTGGAACAGTATCTAATGCATTACGGTTCGGATTATTTGGCTGAGCAGGTGTTTTTTCATCCCTATCCAGCCGAACTTGCCTTAAGGTCTAAAATCACCGCTTACCGCTAGGGAACCTAGAGAGCTCTACAACAAGAATGCCTATTAACGCTTTCCAATGAGGCAGACACCAAACCGTCAGCCTTCACTTTCGACAGCGGGCGTCAGCGTCGTTATCCCCTCTTCACCCACTCAAGTGCACAAACAAATCGTTTCAATTGTCACAGACAATGCTTGCCCCCGGATTTTGAACACGCTAAGATGAAGCTCCATTAAATTCAATCTGTAGTCGCATGAAAGATCCAAAACTAAGAAACGCCTTACTCCTGCAATTGGTTGAGAACGCTCAAGACGGCGTAGTGGTTGCAGAAAAAGAAGGGCCTGACACCATCCTGATTTATGTAAACCCGGCATTTGAAAAGCTAACGGGCTACTCGGCCGATGAAATTCTTTATCAGGACTGCCGTTTTTTACAGGGTGACGACACCAAGCAGGAATCGATCAAACTGATTCGTCATGCCATAGATGATGCCGAAGCGGTGCGTACCGTGCTCAAAAACTACCGCAAAGATGGGTCGATTTTCTGGAATGAACTCAGCGTCACGCCCTATTATGATGAAGTCGATGAAATCACTTATTTCATCGGCATCCAGAAAGATGTGACCGATCAGGTTTTATTGCAGGAAGCGTTGGAAGAAGCCGATCAAAAAATCGCCCAGCTTGAAAATGAGATTAAAGCTCTCAAAGCAAATCAATAAAAACTCTTGCCAAAAAAGCTCATTGACTTAAAAAGAATGATTGCTTAATCAAAAGGGAGCCTTCCCTTTTTTAAACTCCGAAAAACCTGACCAACACCACTTTAAAAAGCATTAAAACAGTGTTTCAAGATCGTGGTGCTCCGCCTGAAGCTGGTTGCCCAATAATGATGATTTGGCCTGTTTGGTCACGTAATGGAATTCCAAAGTGGGGTGTTTTTGAATCCAGACCCACCAGGCCTCTTCATCAAAGGCACCGCAATCGTCCACCACCACCAAGGCTTCGCATTGCAGTTTTTTGAGAGAATCGAAACTGATTTGCACCCCTTGCTGAGTATCCATCTGCATGACCGGATAATTTCCCTGAGAAGCAAACCAAAGCGCCGCCAACACCAGACTGACTTCCGAGGTTTGAGTACTGCCTGATTGAATCCAAACCCGCTTGGTGATCATCAGGTTGAGTCTTCGAGTCAAAAAACGTAAGCGCGTATAAAGCCTAGGAAGCACTGCCGCACCCCAAAGACGTGCCAGTTCTTTGGATTCGCTCTGCAATTCACTGGAAACCAGATACACGACATGCAGAACCTGGTCATCGGGCAAATCGGTGAATAGAAAATCCAGCGTCTGATGCAAACCGGGCAAATCGAAATTACGGGTTTTCTGCAAAAGCAAGGCAGGGTAGTCCGAATCGTCGGCTGACACCGTGATACTGCTGGAAGCAAGCGTTTCGTCCAACAAACCTTTGACCCGACTAATGGGAATGCCCTGTTCGGTCAGTTTCACTGCGGATTTGATGCGTTCGATGTGCGCCTGTGTATAAAGTCTATGGCCGCTATCGGTTCGCACCGGCTCAATCAGTGCATAACGCCTTTCCCACGCACGCAGGGTAATGGCATTTACGCCCGTCAGGCGAGACACTTCTCGGATTGGATAAAGCGGTTCATTGGACTTCATAATTTATTTCACAGTTGTTTGTGCGTATCTTAGACAAAATACCAGGGTTTCGCAATCAAGCATTTTTTATGAATGCGACTCTTTCCAGATGTGACTGACGACTTTGCGCCAAATCCACCAGTGGCTCAGGATAGGTTTTCCCGAGTTGAATGCCTATAAGACGACATTCCTCAATGTGCTGCCAGGGGGCGTGAATCGCCTTGTTTGACAACAGGCTCAACTCCGGCAACCAACGACGCAAATAGGTGCCCTCGGCATCAAACTTAAGGCTTTGGGTCAAAGGGTTGAACAACCGGTAATAAGGCGCGGCATCCACTCCACAACCGGCGACCCATTGCCATCCCATGACATTATTGGCGGGATCGGCATCCACCAGGGTGTCGTCAAACCAACGTTTGCCAACTAGCCAATGTTGATTCAGGTTTTTAGTCAAAAACGAAGCCACCAACATGCGTACCCGGTTATGCATGGTACCGGTCTCCCACAGCTCACGCATGCCGGCATCAATAATCGGAATGCCGGTTTTCCCCTGAGACCAGGCCTGCGTAGTTTCATTTTCGCTGTGCCACGGCATTTTGGCGAACTTGGCCTGAAACGGCTGAGACTCCGTTTCCGGGAAAAACCACAGCAACAAACGCGCGAATTCGCGCCAGGCGAGTTGCCGAATCCACGGATAAACCGCCTGCGCATCCAACTCGGAGGACTCCATTCTGGCCAAAAGTTCGAAATAGATGGCTCGGCTGGAAATCTCACCAAAATGCAAATGCGGCGACAAGGCGCTCGTGGCGTGTACAGCCGGAAAATCGCGCTGCTCGTCATAACTGGACAAGCTTTCATCAACAAAAGCGTCCAGGCGATGCCACGCGGCCGCCTCGCCAACCTGCCAATGTGACATCACCTTTTTAGACCAGGCCTGCTCAATTTGGGTTTTAAGGTTTTCCGGCAAGTCAAGCCAGCTTCGCTCCAAAGGTTGCACTGCGGTTTTGCTCAGGTCTCCAAGCGACTCCTCAAACGGACTCAATAAATCGATGCGCGCCATCAACGCCTTATAGAAAGGGGTAAACACCACATAAGGTGAATCCTGTTTATTGAGAATCACGCCGGGGTCAAACCAGTATTCGGAAAAAAACGGCCTGAGTTCAACCTGAGCTTTTTGGCAAACCTGCAGGGCAACCTCCTGACTGCTGGCAAACGGTTCGCCAACCTGATGACTGTAATAGACAGCTTGCACAGCGTAATGCTCGATGAGCCTGGACAAGGTATCAGACAGCTCACCCTGAATGACCCATAAACTCCCACCTTTCTCAGACACCTGCTGCTGCAGTTTGGCCAGAGAGTGAGCCAGCCAAGTGCTGTTCGCGGAGCCGACCTGCTGTTGCGGATCATGAAAATACACCAATAACACCCGCTGACTGTCGCTCAAGGCTTGCTGCAGAGCCGGCAGATGACTGAGACGCAGTTCACGCTGCAACCAGACTAAGGTGGTGGCGGATGCGGTTTTCATAAGCCCTCCAAAAGCCCCTGTTTAACGGAATCGGAAAGCGGCTCCGGCCCAAGCCAAATGCCGAAATAGAGCGCCTTGAACCCTGCTAGCCGGGTGCTGAACACGGTACGTCCGTTCAAAGCCAGCTGCGTGCCGAAATCCGGCTGGTAACTCAAAGTATAGCAATCGCCTGCAGAGACGTCCTGGTATTCGGCATGTAAACGCGCCACTTCCGTCGACAACTCCGGACTGAAACGCTTTGGCAGACCTTCACTGGCAGCCTTGATGAAATCCTGCCTGTCGATCGATTGCAAATAACACAGCTCCAGTTTAAGCGGCGTCTGCTCGGTCAATAAGTTCGTCCGGTCAATTTCACCTTGCCCATAAAGGGTTGCCTGATAAACATCCAGCCATAACCAGGTGGCGGTGGTTTGATTAAGCGGCTGCCAGGCGGTCGATGATAGCGCGTTTTGACTGAGAAACGGCAAGCATAAAGCCAGACCCCAAACCGGAAAAAAACAACGCGCCAGTTTGCCCGTTGCGTGTATTGCTCCGGCTTGCAGCCCCCCAAAAAAGCGCTTCACCCTTCAGCCCCGTCAAGCGGCTGCTTGCTGAAAAACAGGGTGACTTCTCCGACCTTAAAACCCCATTTGCTGACCTCGGCTCGATTCAGCATCACACGGTCAGGATGCAGAAACATCCAGTCATCGAAGCGCACATGAATCGAACTGTCTTTGTAAGGCAAATCCAGGGTGTATCGCCAGTTCAATGCATTTCCGGCAGACTCCCCCTGAGCCTGCCCTACCACATCGTCGGCCTCGCCAATATAACGGCCTTCGCCGGTTTGAGTAATGCGCCAGATGCGTTGCTGAAATTCGCCGTCGTCATACACAAAACGTTCGTCCAACGTCAGTTGATTGGCGTTAACTTGACCGTCAATCTCCACCGTAAAGCGTCTCAGAACCTTACCGGAACGATCCTGGAACTGCCCCCAGGCGTAAGTTTTGCCTTCAAAATAGGCAAACAAATCTAGCTTCGGCTCTGCGCCACGATACCCTTCAACTTTCATGCTACTGCACCCCGTCAACATCAAAACCAAAATCAACAGGCCTGCCCATTTAGTCTTTCTCATACTGATTCTCCACTGGCGCCGACAAAACATCGGACGAAAACCGTAAAGTGAGCTGGTGAACCGAAATGTGCCCGCTTTCAAAACCGACCGTGCAGTAATCCAGATAATAATTCCACAGACGTTGAAAAGCGCGGTCATAGCCCAGGTTTTCCAGCCGCTCACTCTGGCGGTTGAAGTCGTGTTTCCAAATCTGACAGGTCTTGGCGTAGTCGCGCCCAAACTCAAAGCAGTCGGCCACCTCAAAGCCATGATCCGTCGCCAACTCGTTTAACTGAGTCAGACTCGGCAACAGCCCTCCGGGGAAAATATAGGCCTGAATAAAATCCACATTCTGTTGATAATGCGCTGCATGTTTTTCATCGATGGTAATCACCTGCAATACCGCTTTGCCACCTTGTTTCAAACTGTTTTTCAGGGTTTGAAAATAACTGTCCCAATACTCTTTGCCGACCGCCTCAAACATCTCAATGCTGACGATATGATTATACTGGCCGGTTTCGTGACGGTAATCCTGTAAGACAACCTCTGAACTGTCGGGCTTGCCGATACCCAACAGGCGTTTTCGCGCAAAATCCTGCTGCTCGGTCGACAAGGTCAGCCCTTTGATAGAACAGCCTTGTTTCAGGGCCGCTTCCATAAAACCACCCCAGCCGCAACCGATCTCAAGAATCGATTCGCCACCTTGCAAGTCGAGTTGCCCGAGAATGCGCTGGTATTTGTGATGTTGCCCGCTTTCAAGACTTTCATCCTTCGCCTGGAACAAGGCACTGGAGTAAGTCATGCTGTGATCCAGCCACAATCGGTAGAAATCATTGCCCAAATCATAATGGTATGAGATGTTGCGACGGCTGTTACGGATCGAATTATGCCGTTTTCGGTGTCGCCATAACTGACTGATATTGAAAACCTTATCTCCCAAAAGAGACTCAAAAGACGCGCTATTTTCATGCGCCAGGTGCATCAGCTGATACAGCGAATTGGTTTCAACCGCCCCTTCATAATAGGCCTGTGCAAACCCGAGTTCCCCCTGGGTTTTCAGCAACCAGTAGACCCGTAGAGGGCGACGAATCATCAACTCTGCCTGATGGCCGGGCTGTGCCCCTTCAAAACGCTGGCTCTGCCCTAACACCGTCACCGTCAGCGAACCGCTTTCAATATGCTTAAAGGGCGACTGTCGCACCACCTTTTTGATCCAAGCCGGATGCAGCAATTTTTCTATGGCGCCACTTAATAAGGCTTTTCCGGATGTCATGCTCTTCAACATAGCTTCATCTCCGTATGGGTATTTTTAATGTCTTGCAAATGAGAAGGCGTTTTATGGAATTTGCCGCCTTTTAACCAGATTTTGAGCGCCCACCAATGAATCAGCACCACCACCTTCAGGGTATTGAAAGGGTGCTTTAAGGCACTTTTTAACAGATTGCGATCGTTCAATGCCTGGGCGCGTCCAACCTGGGTGGCGATCATCAAGGGTTTACCCGCTTCCTGCTGATGGATCGCCAGCTGATAATCCTGGGCGGGTTTACGGAATCGGAAGGCGTAGCGACAATCCATGCCGATAAAAGGCGAAACATGAAAGACTTTGTCAGCCTCAGCTTTGAGTTTGTCGCTCAAGGGCTTGCCCTGATTGGTCAACACATAGTGGTGCCATTGGCCGAAGGTATTGCTGACTTCACCAATCACCCCGACCAGCTGGCCTTGAGCGTTGTAGGCGTACCACATTGCCAATGGGTTGAAAACGATGCCCATAAAACGCGGGAAACAGACCAAATCAATGCGCTGCGCCGGTTCGGTCACACCATACTCGGCCAGCAAAGCATTTGCCCAGGTACGCCAGTGGGTTGAATCACGCGCTCCATAATCCCTGAAATCCAGACTGTATAGGTTGAAGGCATTCAACGACAGCCACTTGAGGTGTTCAGCCTCACGTTCAATTGCGTCAATATTGACTTTCAGGCTCATCACTCCGTATTTGAACTGGTAGGCGACCGGCTCAAAACGCTGGTGCAACACCTGACCGAGATAGATATTACTGGGCATGGTGTTTGTCCTCTTGCGCCGTTTTCTCCCAAGGCAGGTCAATATTCCACATGCGCGCCAAGTTCACCGCACTTCTCAAGCCGTCTTCGTGGAAACCATAACCGGTATAGGCGCCGCAGAACCAAAGGTTGTATTTGCCCTGAAGATCCATCAGACAGTGCTGCGCCTGCATGGCGTTGCGGTCAAATACCGGATGTTCATAAATGATGCGCTCAAACACCGATTCCGCTTTGGGAAGATCGATTGGATTTAACGTCACCAATAAGGGTGTTTCAGTCTCGATATTTTGCAGAAGATTCATCCAATAGGTCACCGCCACCCGGTTTTCGGGATGCGAAGTGTTGCGCAAATAATTCCAGCTCGCCCAAGCCAGCTTGCGCTTGGGCATCAGATCGGTGTCAGAATGCAGATAGGCGATGTTCTCCTGATACTGAAAAGCACTCAAGGCATCGAATTCAAACTGGAGTTCCGGCTGCAACATGCGATAGGTCTGGTCCGCATGAGAGGCAAAAATAATGTGATCAAAATACTCTTCATGCCCGTTTTCCAAACTTAACAGCAGCCCGATATCGGTTTTTTCGACTTGCTGAACGGCACTGTCTAGGCGCACATCGAACTGTTTTTCATCCAGAATGGCTTGAATATAGCGATCCGACCCGCCGATCACTGTCTCCCATTGCGGCCTGTCTTCGATATTAAGCAATCCATGATTCTCGAAGAAGTTCAGAAAACTGCGCACCGGAAACTGCAACATAGTGGAAACCGGGCACGACCAGATGGCCGCCGCCATCGGCAGCAGATAAAAGTCGCGCATGCGCTCGCTAAAGCCATGCTTTTGTAAATAGTCTCCCAAGGTCAAACTTAATGACACGTTTAACAGATCGTCGTTGGCAAGATCGGCCTTGGCCTGTTTATTAAACCTTAAAATCTGTCTAATCATGCCCCAGTGAGCGAGCGATAACAGGTTGCGGCGCTGCGCGAACAGGGTATTGAGGTTATTGCCGGAATACTCCAACTCACCTTTATTTATGGAGGCTGAAAAACTCATCTCAGTATTTTGTGTCGCCACCTGCAAGTGCTCGAACATGGCGCTCAAATAAGGGTAATTGGGGCGATTGAACACGATAAAGCCGGTGTCCACCGCTTGTTTTTTTCCATCCACTTCCACACTCAGGGTATTGGTGTGGCCTCCCAACTTGGCATTTTTCTCAAACAGGGTCACCCGGTGTTTCTGCCCCAGCAGCCAGGCGGCACTCAAACCGCTGATGCCACTGCCGACTACCGCCACCTTCTGAGGTAAATTATTCGAATACATTCCACTGCTCATGTTAATTTCCGCCATGCCTGTTAAACCTTTAATTAGAGTCTATACAATAACTGTACAAATTAACAGTAAAAAGTTATACAATTTGACGTAACAGCCATTTCAGACGGGAGATTCAAATGCACATAAACGGAAAAACCATCTGGATTGTCGGTGCCTCGCAAGGAATCGGACTGCGTCTGGTTGAATCTCTACTGAAAGACCAATGTCGCATCATCGCCTCTTCGCGAAACGCCGAACAGAGCCCGGAACTGATTCAACTCAAACAAACATACCCCGACACACTCAGACTGATCAATTGCGATGTGGGGCAAAAAGATAGCTTGCCGCCGATTATTGAGCAGGCCTGGTCGTTTTTTAACGGAATCGACATTTGGCTGTACAACGTCGGCAGCTATCAACCCATGTCGATTTCAGATTGGGAGATTGAAAAATTTGAACAGATGAATCAAAGCAACTATTTGGGAGCGGTCTATCTGATGCACGGCCTATGGCCAAAATTCGAGCAACAAGGTTTTGGAGAGTGGGTATGGAATGTCAGCCTGGCATCCGATTTCGGACTACCTTACGGAGGCGGCTATTCGGCACCCAAAGCCGCACTGATGAACCTGGCGGAGTCACTTCACCCCGAACTGCTGGAACACAATATCCAGCTCAAGGTGGTCAACCACGGCTTTGTTAAAACCCGTCTGACGGCCAAAAACGATTTCCCGATGCTGGGATTGATGTCGGCGCAAGATGCGGCAGACAGAATTGTTACGGCGCTGCAACAAAACCGGTTTGAAACTCGGTTCCCTTTCAATCTGGGCGCGGTTTTGTCGATTTTGAAACGCCTGCCCAAATCCTGGAGTCTGCTCCTCACGAAAAAAATGTTACGGAAACCCAATCATGACTGAGCGCCCGATGAATGACCCAAACCCGCTACCAACCGAGGCTTCAAGCGCCCACCCAATAGATTATGCTGTACAACTCCAGCATTACATTGAAGCCTTTGAAAACCTGAGCGAAGCGACTCTGCAGAACCAACTGGCTCTTTTGTTCGATGCAAACGTGGTATTTAAAGATCCGTTTAACTGTGTGACGGGAAAAGCCGAAACGTTGCACATCTTCCAGCACATGTTCGCCACACTTGAGCAACCACAATTCAAAGTGACCCATCGGGCGCTGGACGGCCATATCGGCTTTATAAACTGGGTTTTTCAGTTTCGATTGCAGCCAAACAAACCCGTAAACGCAATTGAGGGCATGAGTCGGGTACAATTCAATCAACGAGGCTTGGTGACCGAACACGTCGATTTCTGGGATGCCGGAGCTGAAGTCTATGCCAAAGTTCCGTTGCTCGGCTGGGGCATTCGTCAAGTCGCCAAACGTCTGTCGGCGCAATGAATCGCTTGAATTTTTTGCAATATGGGTTACTGGGTTTGCCTTTGGCGATGCTGGGTATTCCACTCTATGTGTATCTGCCCACCTATTACGCTGAACAAAGCGCTTTGGGCTTGACCGCGGTCGGCAGTGCCTTGCTGGCCGCACGTTTTGCCGATGTAATCACCGACCCGCTAATTGGCTGGTGGAGCGATCGTTATCAATCTCGATTTTCGCGCACACTGCAAATTCTTGTGGCGAGTGTTCTGCTAGTGATTGGCGTACAGCAACTCTGGCTCCCCGACCTCACCACCTTGTCGTGGTGGTCGCTGTTTTTTTGGAGCTTTGTCACCTACCTGGCCTGGACGGCAGTGCAAATTCCGTATTTGGCGATGGCCGCCGAACTCAGCACCCGAAGCCACACCAAAACCCAACTGGCCAGCTACCGCGAAGGCTTTGCAATTATCGGCGTGGTGCTGGTTTTGATTCTGCCGGTGATTCTCGGATTGGAGCACACCCAGTCCGAATTTTATGCACAGCTGTTTGCGCTGTTTGCGTTCGCCCTGCTGATTGCGGCCATTGTGCTGACGCGCCTGCCCAAGCCAATAACCCACCACAAGCCAAATCTCGTTTTCTGGAAAACCGCCTTAAGACTCTGGAGCGAGCACCCACAGGTGTTCCATATCATGCCCAGTTATTTCCTCAATAACCTGGCCAACGCCCTACCCGCTACGCTGTTCATTCTCTTTGTAAGCGATTACTTGAAACTGGAAGAGTACACCGGCCTGTTTCTTTTGATCTATTTTTCGGCAGGCCTGCTCGCTCTGCCTGTGTGGATAAGACTTTCCAAACGCTTTGGCAAACGCCAGACCTGGCAAGGCTCCATGCTGCTGGCCAGTTTGAGCTTCATCGGCGTATTCTTTTTAGACGCCGGGGATTTAAACGGTTTTCTGATTGTCAGCCTGCTGACCGGTCTCAGCCTGGGCGTGGACATTGCCATGCCCGCATCGATTCAAGCCGACATCACCCAGGAAGTGAAATTCGAAAACAATCACCGCCCACCGATTGCCGGACTCTTGTTTGGGATCTGGGGCATGCTCACCAAACTGACTTTGGCACTGGCAGTGGGAATGGCCTTCCCTATTTTAGACTGGAGTGAAACCATCAACGCACAAGACAATACGATACTCTGGCTTTATGCAGGCCTGCCCATTTTACTGAAGCTGATAGCCTGGCGACTTCTTAACCGACAGGCCTGATGACATTCTTAAGAACAAACATTCCCTCATTCGGCCGACTTCATGCCGGCTTCAAAAGATTCTGCAAAGCGGCACTGACTTGTGGGTATTGGAAACGGAATCCGGATTGTTCCAAGCGCGTCGGCAACACGGCCGCTGAATGCGTCAGCACTTGCGCGCCCTCTCCAAACATCAGCTTGAGTTGCCACTCAGGCAGCGGCAACCAAAACGGACGCTGTAAAGTGCTCGCCAAAACCTGGCCGAACTCGCGATTGCTCACGGGGTTCGGTGAGGTCACATTGTAAACGCCTTCCATCTGCGGGTGAGCCAAGGCAAATTCAAAGGCGTTCACCAAATCCTCGATGTGAATCCAGGAGAAACACTGATGACCACCCGCCACTGGGCCACCCAATCCCAACTTGAAAGCGGGCAGCATCTTCGGCAAAGCACCGCCGTCGAGTCCCAGTACCACTCCAAACCGGAAAATCACCGGCTTGGGCTGCAGGGCACGACTCGCGACCTCCCAGTCGGCACCCAGTTGCCCCAGAACATTGTCCCCAACCTGCTCGCAGGATTCATCCACAGGATGGGTACAATCGCTCTCTGGATAAATGCCAATCGCGGAAGCGGAAAAAATGCGTTGCGGCGGATGCTCACACAGCTGCAAAGCGCTTTGCAACATCTGATTGGTTTGAATGCGGCTGTCCCACAGCGCCTGCTTATGGGCCTTGGTCCAGCGCTGCCCAACATTGGCACCGGCGAGCATGATCAATAGATCACAACCACACACCCGCTCAGACAAAACCTGCGGTGACTTAAAGGCTTCACGCCCGTAAACTTTAACGCTGTGTCCCGAGCGAAGCAGACGATTCGACAAGTGTCGGCCAATGAACCCGCTGCCGCCCAATATCACTATGTTCAACGATGCACTCATACCGACTCCTCCATGCTGTACAATCATTGTACACCCAGCCGACAAGATTCCAAGCAAAGCATATAAAAACCACTCAATCCAAAACCGGCAGGCCTGGTAAGAATCCTCATTTTGCAAAGCGATTGTTTATTCAGTCTTTGATGCCTGATCCCCTTTAAACTTGAATATCAAATTGTTAGGATGAAATTAACCCGACTGTTAGGCACCCTCATTTTGCTAAGATTATTTAGCCAGCAGTCCCAACCAATAAGGACGGTGAGCACATGACATGGGAAAAAGCAGTCAATCAGGCGATAACATTACGCCACTGGTTTCACCAGCACCCTGAACTGACCTGGCAGGAAGAGCACACCGCCAAAAAGATTCGCGATTGTTTAGACGATTGGGGAATCGAATGGCGCGCCTGTGCCACACATGGTACCGTTGCAACCCTGGCTCCCGAGCGTCTAGGCAGGCATGTGGCTTTGCGTGCCGACATGGATGCCTTACCGATTAACGAGCAAACCAACGTGGAATTCTGCTCAACCGAATCCGGGAAAATGCATGCTTGCGGACATGATGGTCACATGGCGGCGCTTTTGGGAACGGCTATCTGGCTAAAAAACCATGAACCCAAACTGCCCGGGCCGGTGAGTTTGATTTTCCAGCCTGCCGAGGAAGGCGGTCATGGCGCCAAAAAAATGATTGAAGACGGTGCCCTTGACGGCATCGATGTGATTTTTGGCTGGCATAACTGGCCTGCCATCCCATATGGAAAAGCGGTCTGCCCAGACGGCGCCGTAATGTCCGGCAACGGCAGTTTTCATATCCAAGTAAAAGGGCTTGGTGGTCACGCTTCCCAACCGGAAGCTTGTCGAGATCCGGTGCTTGCCGCCGCAGCCATCACCTTGAATCTTCAACAGATCGTCAGTCGTAAACTGCCTCCACAAGCCTCGGCCGTGGTCAGTGTCACCCGCCTGAACGCCGACAGTGACGTGACCGTGATTCCACAAATCGTGCACATGGCCGGAGGGATTCGAATTTCCGATCCTAAGTGGCGAGCACAAATCAATGAACTCATTGTGCAAATCGCCGAGGACACCGCCAAAACGTATGGCGTAGAAGCCAAGGTCGAAATCCTACCGCGCTACGAAGCGACCATCAACGATGCCAATGCGGCTGAAATCTATCGAACCGTGCTCAAGAGCGAATTGGGAGAGGACTATTCCAACACTGAGTTGATGGTTCCCATCATGGCTTCGGAAGATTTCAGTTATTACCTTCAAAAGATTCCGGGGGCCTTCGCACTCATCGGCATGGCCGAAAATCAGGCCGAGGGGCACAAATATCATTACCCCTGTCACAACCCGCATTACGAGTTCAATGACCGACTCATCGAAACCGTTATGCGCTCTTTTTCAAAATTATCTGGTCTGAATCATGCTTGATGTTATTTGATTGCACTAAAAGCAATCTTATTTTTCTTAAAAAGTGGGGTGGTAGTTATGGATTGGTTTGCAGCTTATGAATCCGATATTCGCGCTTACAGCCGGGCTTATCCAGCTGTTTTCGTCAAGGGAGACAATGCCCGCCAAGTCGATGAAGACGGCAAGGTCTACATTGACTTCTATGCTGGTGCAGGCGTGCTCAACTTTGGGCACAACAATGCCAAAATGACCAATGCCATGGTGGACTATTTACAGTCCGGCGGGGTCATTCACACCTTGGATATGATGACGCCTCCAAAACGTAACTTCATCCAAGCCTTTGTCGAAACGATTTTACAACCCAGAAACATGGACTATAAACTCCAGTTCATGGGACCCACCGGAACCAATGCGGTAGAAGCGGCATTAAAACTTGCCCGCAAAGTCACCGGACGGGAACAGGTCGTCTCCTTCACTCAAGGCTTTCACGGCATGACATTAGGCGCACTGGCCTGTACGGCCAACAGCTACTTCCGCAACGCCGCCGGAGTCTCCCTAAACAACGTCATACGCTGGCCGTTCGAAACCCATGAAGGCGGAGGGCTGGACAGCCTGAATACCTTGCGCGCACTCTTTAAAAACAGTTCCGGCGGCACCGAACCGCCGGCGGCTTTTATGGTTGAAGTCGTCCAGGCAGAAGGCGGGGTGAACGTTGCAAGCACCGAATGGATGCAAGCGTTGCAAAAACTGGCAAAAGACCTGGGAGCCTTGTTAATTGTGGACGACATCCAGGCCGGATGCGGCCGCACCGGACATTATTTCAGTTTTGAAGAGATGGGGATTCAACCGGACATCATTACTCTGGCAAAAGGAATCGGCGGCATCGGAACACCGATGGCGATGAACCTGGTTAAACCGGAACACGACAAACATTGGCAACCAGGGGAACATACCGGCACCTTCCGTGGTCAGAACCTGTCGTTTGTCGCCGGAAGAGAAGCGTTACGTTACTTTGAAGACAACCGTTTTATGGAAGAGACTCGAACTAAAGGCGAGATCATGCGCACCGCGCTTCAGGACATTGCCGACCAATACCCGGAGAAAAACTTCAAGGTTCGCGGCAAAGGCATGATGCAGGCGCTGGACATTGGCGATGGAACCTTGTCAAAAGCCATCGCCAGAGACTGTTTTGAGCATGGCATGCTGTTTGGACCTTGCGGAATAGGGGGTGAAGTCATGAAACTGATTCCACCTTTGACCATTCCGGAAGCTGACCTGCAGAGCGGATTGGCCATCTTTAAAGAATCCATTGATCGCTTGATCAAAACGGCGTAAGGAGGGCATAGCCATGAGAGAAAGAGACGATATGACCTTTCCGTTTTCCGAATATCAACGCCGGATTAACGAATTGCGCGTACGTATGGCGGAACGCCTGCTGGATGCCGTAATCATTTCCGATGCCGAAAACATTTTATACCTAACCGATTACCAGACAACCGGCTACTCCTTCTTCCAGGCCTTAGTCGTGCCACTGGAAGGCGAGCCATTCATGGTGACGCGCAAACTGGAAGAATCCAACGTCATTCATCGTACCTGGGTGGAAATCACCCGCCCTTTCCCGGACACAGGGGACGCAATCCAAATGCTGATCACTTCTTTGGTCGAATTTGGTCTGGCGGGTAAAACCATCGGTTACGAGCGGAATTCCTATTATTTTAACGCCTATCATCAAGATGTATTCCGCACGTCTTTCATGCGCAGCCGCCTGATGGACTGCTTTGGAATCGTTGAAGAGAGCCGCATCTGCAAATCGCAATATGAAATTGACGTGATGAAAAAAGCGGCTTTTGCCACCAAGGCGGGCATGCAGGCTGGCTTGGACGCCGTACAGGCCGGTGTAACCGAAAACGAAATCGGCGGTGCGATCAGCCAGGCGATGTTTGCGGCCGGCGGTGAAATTCCTTCGGTCATGCCTTATGTCACATCCGGCCCACGCACCATGATCGGTCACGCCTCCTGGGAGGGAAGAACCGTTCAACCGGGCGAGCATGTTTTTATCGAAATCGCCGGCAGTTACCGGAAATATCATACCGCCATGATGCGTACCGCAATCTGCGGCGAATTGTCCGACAGCATGTACCAGGCACAGGAAATCATGAAAAAGGCGCTCTCAGAATTGCGCAAAGAGTTGAGGCCCGGCCTGACCGTTTCCGACGTCGATAAGATGGTGCGTAGCATTCTGCATGAAAACAAGGTTGGCGCACGCTTGATTACCCGCTCAGGTTACTCAATCGGGATCGCTTTCCCGCCTTCCTGGGATGAGGGCTATATTCTCAGCCTCAACCAAGGGCAATCGGATATTTTAAAGCCGGGGATGACGTTCCATATCATTCCGTGGCTATGGGGCGTTGACGGCGATAAAACCTGTGGGATTTCCGACACCTTTTATATTACCGAAGACGGTTGCGGTTCGTTCTTTGATGACTTTGAACAAGACTTTGTCATCAAACCGGATACGGGCAAAAGCAGAGCGAATGATAAAACGGTTCTGCCGATTGAAAACTCAAAAAACACTTCGTCAAAAACGGACCTTAAGCAGAGCAAAAAGTCCTCTCAAAAACACGCCAAGTAAGGAGATAAAATGTTAGTAGCAACCAACCCATATACCGGGCAAGAAGCACATCGTTTTCCTCCGCTGGAGGATCAGCAGATTGCCACTGCAATCGAAACCTCGGTCGCAGCGTTTCGACACTGGAAGTTAAGCGACTTTAAGACACGATCCGAATTATTGAAAAAAGTCGCTGAACGAATGCGCGAGGACAAAGAACGGCTGGCCATGCTGATGACCCTAGAAATGGGCAAACCGATCACAGAAGCTTACGGCGAAGTGGAAAAGGCAGCATGGTGCGCCGAACATTACGCCGAACATGGGGAGACGTATTTAACCCCCATCTCCCTGCCTTCGGATGCAACCCACAGTTACGTACAGCATCTACCCTTAGGTCCCGTTTTAGGCATTTTGCCGTGGAACGCTCCTTTCTGGCTGGCATTGCGCTTCAGTGCGCCTGCAATCATGGCTGGCAACACCTGTCTGATGAAGCATGACGAACACGTACCCGCCTGCGCCCAAGCCATTGCCGATATTTTTGCGGAGGTTGGCGAAAAAATCGGAGTCCCGCAGGGTTTGATGCAAAACCTTCCAATTCATCGTGAACAGGTTGAGGCGGTCATCAGACATGATGCCGTACAAGCGGTGTCCTTGACCGGATCGAGTCGCGCCGGCAGTCAGGTCGCCTCTCTGGCGGCCAGCCTGATCAAACCGGCCGTACTCGAACTGGGCGGCTCCGATCCAAGCCTGGTATTTGCCGATGCAGACCTGGATGCAGCCATCGAAGCCTTGACGATTTCAAGGATTATCAATGCCGGACAATCCTGCATTGCAGCCAAGCGCCTGATTGTTGAGGAATCGGTTTATGACGAATTCGTGGAAAAACTGCACGCCCGTCTTGCCGCCTTGAAAATGGGCGATCCGACCGATCCGCAAACCCAAGTAGGACCCATCGCACGCAAAGATTTACGCGACGGTCTGCACAGACAGGTCAAGATGACGATTGCCCAAGGCGGAAAGTGTCTTCTGGGCGGCGAAATCCCGGATCATCCGGGTTTCTTTTATCCCGTTACGCTTCTGGTGGATGTCACGCCTGAAATGCAAGCTTCCTGTGAAGAGACTTTCGGTCCAATCGCGGTCGTCATGAAAGCGCATTCCGAAGAACATGCCCTGGAAATGGCAAACGACACACCTTACGGCCTTGCTGCCTCTATTTGGACAGCCGATGTTAAAAAAGCGCAACAAATGGCATCCCGGATCGAGGCTGGACAAGTCACCATCAACGGCTTGGTAAAAACCGACCCACGCTTGCCAAGCGGAGGCATCAAACGCTCAGGATACGGCCGAGAATTAGGCCCACATGGAATAATGGAATTTGTCAATGTACAGCAAGTCTGGGTAGGACCCAAGGTCAATGACTAAACTAAGGGACTCTCTGAAAATAAAAGAATAAATGGCGCGCCCGAGAAGATTCGAACTCCCGGCCTCTCCCTCCGGAGGGGAGCGCTCTATCCAGCTGAGCTACGGGCGCGTATATGACACAAGCAGATGTGATATGCAGGTGGCTATTATAAAGGCTAAAAATGCCGAATGACAGCAAAGCCAATCAATTATTTGCAATTCAACCAAAGATCTCACTTTCCCCCAAAAACCAATTCCAATCTTTGCATTTTCAACCTCCACCCTGTCAATTACGAACCATTAAAGTGCAAAATGAATTAAAAAAATTTAATTTTCACCAATCACTAAATCAAACACAACAATCAATAAAACAACATATTGGATATTTATATTGAAAACTAACAAGGTATAGATTTTGCTTAAATTAAATAATTCTACTTAAAATACAGATGACGTTATGAGCGACCAACCGATTGACATTCTCTGGGTTCTGTTAAGCGCCACCCTGGTTGCCCTTATGCAGCCTGGCTTTACAGCACTTGAGGCGGGGGCTACCCGGGCTAAAAACTCAATCTCGACCGCCATTAAGAACATCAGCGACTTCTTCATTTCGTTTATGGTTTTTGTCGTTTTTGGTGCGGGCATTATGTTGGGAGAGAGCTTTAATGGAATCATCGGTTTAGACAGCGGTTTTTTCTATCTCAACCAGTTTTCTGACTTGACCATGGTATTGTTTCAAGCCATGTTCGCCTCGACCGCGGTCACCATCATTTCGGGCGCCATCGCGGAAAGAACCAAATACCTGTCATATTTGATCATTGCCGTGGTGGTATCGGTGTTCATTTACCCGATACAGGCGCATTGGGTCTGGAATGAAGCGGGATGGCTCGCTCAAATGGGGTTCATCGACTTTGCCGGCTCCACCGTCGTCCACTCGGTAGGCGGCTGGGCGGCCCTGGCAGCGATCCTGGTAATCGGTTCCAGGCTGGGACGGTTTGATGGCGAGAACACACTGTTTGAACAGTCCAACCTGGCCTACAGCGCCTTGGGCGTTTTTCTAATCTGGTTAGGATGGATCGGCTTTAACGGCGGCTCCGTACTGGCCCTCAACAACCTGACAGGCCTGGTCATTCTTAACACCCTGATTGCCGCCTCAATGGGAGGCATTGCCGGATTGATATTCAGTCGACTATTCACCGGCTATTTCAGAGTGGGTTCCATCATGCACGGCATTCTAGCCGGCTTGGTCGCCATCACCGCATCGGCTCATCTAGCTTCTCCTTATTCAGCCATGCTGATCGGAGTCCTTGGATTTATCGCCTACTGCATCGGTAAAGAACTGCTGATAAAATGGAAAATCGATGACGCCATTGAAGCGGTTCCAGTCCATCTTTTTGCAGGGATAGCCGGAACCCTTGCCGTGCCTTGGCTGATGACAGACGTGGACATTTGGGCGCAATTCAAAATTCAATTGACGGGCGTGATTGCGATTGGCCTGCTTTCTTTCAGCCTCAGCTACCTGATTTTGAAAAGCATCAATCACTTTTACACTCTAAGGGTCTCGGAATCTGACGAAATACTGGGCCTCAACATCAGCGAACACCAGGCCACCACCTCGATGTTTGATTTGGCCCAGGCCATGAACATTCAGGCTCAAAAACAGGATTTTAGCCACAAGATTCTGGTCGACCCCTATTCCGACGCTTCCTTAATCGCCGCCTACTACAATCATGTGATTCACGCCTTCAACCAAGTGAGCGAAGAGAAAGAGGGATTGCTTGCCGAAAGCTACAAAATTGCACACTACGACCATCTGACCGGACTGGCAAAACGCAGGTTATTAGTAACCGAACTGGAGCAGACTATCTTGAGTCTGCCGCACAACCCCCAGACACACGCCCTGTTATTCATCGACCTGGATGGTTTTAAGGCCATCAATGACCAATACGGCCATGACGCCGGGGACATTCTACTGAAAGAAGTAGCCGAACGCATTCAACACACCATACGCAAAACCGATTTAGCATCACGTTTTGGGGGAGATGAATTTGTGGTTCTGCTCGAAGGCATCCGCAATGAAAGTTTTGCCGCCGAATTGGCGGACAAACTGATTGAATCAATCAGTCAACCCATTGATCTTTCCAACCAACATCAAGCCCATGTTAAAGCCTCTATCGGACTCAAAGCGTTTGATCAAACCATGAACGTCAGTGTGGATGACATCCTCAAAGAGGCGGACAAAGCGATGTATCTGGCCAAAAAACGCGGCAAGGGGCAATGGGTTTCGGCTTGAATGGCCTACGATTAAGCTCTCAAGCCGCCGGCTTCACTCAGCTCGTCAAAGTAAAGCCCACATCGTGGCCAACCGCTTCTTTGGCAAAATTCATATCCGAACTGAATTCGGCATAGATGGTGTAAAGCGGCTCGCCTTGCTGAACCTGATCGCCCAGTTTTTTATGTAAATCCACCCCAGCGCCCTTATCCATAGGCGCGCCCGCCAAACTGGCAATACGCGCAATCTGGAAATTATTAATGGCCTTAACCTCTCCCGATTGCTGGGCCAACACCTCGTGTCGAATCCGACCCAACTTAGGGGGATGATGATTTTTTCCCTGAGCCTGCACAATGGCCAAAAACTTTTCCAAAGCGCGTCCGGAGTCGAGAATGTCTCGCGCAATCGCATAACCTTGGCCACCGCGAACATCGGGATCAAATTCAATAATCCTCCCCGCCAGATGCAACGCTTTCTCACGTAACTCGCGTGGAGCCAGAGGATCATTTTCCAAGACCTGCATCACATCCCGCGCCTCCAGCACCGGCCCTACTCCGCGTCCCACAGGTTGACGGCCATCGGTAATCACCACTTCCAGCTCAAGCCCCATGTTGTCACCCACATATTCAAACAGCTTTCTCAGCTTCATCGCGGTACTCTGGTTACGGATCTTGGCCGTCGGCCCAACCGGAATATCGACAATCAAGTGAGTCGCCCCAGCTGCGGCCTTTTTGGAAAGAATGGAGGCCACCATCTGCCCCGGAGAATCCATCGATAAGGGGCGTTCAACCGAAATCAAGACATCGTCCACCGGCGCAAGTTTGGCAGTGCCGCCCCAGGCAAGGCAGCCGCGTAATTGCCGGACAATTTTCTGAAGCTGCTTGATGCTTAGCTCCACACGACTGAACACTTCCATGGTGTCTGCCGTTCCCGCTGGCGAGGTAATCGCTCGGCTGGAGGTTTTAGGCATAAACAGACCATGCGCGGCCACAATCGGCACAATCAACATACTGGTGCGATTGCCTGGAATGCCGCCGATGCAGTGTTTATCCACCACCAGAGACTCGCCCCAATCGATCTGCTCTCCGGTTTTAAGCATAGCCTGCGTCAAGAAGAGTACCTCGTCCCGATCCATGCCACTTTCGGCGCAGGCCACCAGATAGGCGGTCATTTCGATCTTAGAATACCGGTTGGCTGAAATATCCTGGATTATCTCCAAATATTGTTCATGACTTAAGGAATTCCCGGCAATCTTACGGTGAACATAATAAAAGGAGTGGGGCTGACTGGCCGGGCAGATTCTGACGCTTGAGCCTTCCGGCAAACCAAACTGTTCGAACACCTGTTCACTTAAGCCCAGCTCACCCGGGGCGACGATGGAATCGTCATCCACCACATTCAACACCGCCACCACCGATTCACCGTTTTCACTGCTGTGCACTTCGATCTTATTGAGTGCCTGAAAACCCTCACTCTGGTACACCTCGCAGTTGCGGTGCAAATAAGCCACGTTTTCCTTATAGGTATCAATCGCAATGCTGCGCAATGTTAAGGTTGCCATCGTTGTATTGTTCCGTTTTCATTTGTCGTGCTGTGCTATTCATTCTACCCGCAATGCCACCCAACATCCTATGCGGCAAACACAAAAAAGGGGCCAAAAAGCCCCTTTATAACAATGGCACCGGAAGATTATTTCAAATTCGTGGTTTCCATCGGTGAATTAATGATCGCGTCAAACTCTTCCTGAGAAATAAACTGCGGCTCATAGGTAAAGCCTTTTTTAGTCAACACATCCCAAAAAGATCTCAGATGGTTGCGTGACCCTTTCATCAGTTCACTGTAAACCGCCACGATATCGTCATTACCTTCCACTACGGCAACAGATTCAGCAATATCTTTTATGTCCAACTCTTCAATCATATTCCCTACCTGAAGAGCACCTTCTAAGCTTTCAGACCCCTTGGCCACTAAGGCTTCATAGGTTTCCACAAAATGGTAATCGGTAAAGACTCCAATCGAATCGTCCACCACCGGATCCGCCAATTGATACTTCTCAATCAACAGTTTAATCGCATCAGTATGGCTCTGTTCAGACTTGGCGATATTTTCAAAGATACTCAGACCCCATATATCATATAAAGTCAGGTACACATCACGCGCCAGTTTTTCTTCCTCACGCATGAAAATCAAACCATGCTCCTCTTCAACCGACAAGGCCTCAATTGGCATATCCGCAACCGTCGCCTCAAGGCTCGTATCGGTTGACACAACATCGCTCGCCTGCGCCGCCCCTAGATTCATCATCATCGCACCGGCTAACACACTGACCGCAAATAAATTCTGGATTGAGTTTTTCATAATCTTTTCCTTTGATTCCTTTTGAAAAGTTGTCTCTCTTTCACGGAACTCACTATATGGGAAATTTTCACATTAATAAAGGTTAAGTTTTCTATCACCATAAATAAAGCCAGTTAATACACATTAGAAATTACTAATATGGATTGATTGAGAACCCTCTATATAAGCAAGAGGACATCAGGATAGGAAAATGAATACCGTCAAAAAAGAGGCGTTATAAAAGGCGTGAAGTAAAATTGAGGGAAGCACGGAATCGTAACGGTCACGAAACCAGCCAAAAATCAAAGATGGAATAAATACCGCCAAAGCCCAAAGCGGCGGATGATAAATAAAATGCGTTGCAACGAACAGAATACTCACCACGATATTCGCCCGGCTGATTCCAGCCAATGATTCTTGGAACCAGGTCTGCTGAAACAGCTTTCCCTGTAAAAGTCCGCGAAAAAACAGCTCCTCAATCAGCGGCTGCCAGAAAACCATAATAAACAAGGCCATCCAGGTAATCTCAAAAGGAGAAAACAGCTCGGAAAACCACAATAACCCCACGGCCAAGGCGAGCGGAGATAAGACCAATGCAAGGTAAAACCACTTCTCTTGTAAAAATTTACCCTTAAATACCAGCCCTAACTCAGACAACCAGAACGCCCTGTTCATTTAACACCTTCCACATCCCAATCAGAATTTTCATTATAAATCGCAGACCATAAAAAAGGCGCCATTCGATTGCTCAAATGGCGCCTTTTAAGTTAAAGGTTATTTAAACGCGTTATGCGCTTTGCATTTAACCTTGGTTACGGTAACGGCGGAAGCCTAGGAAAGCCAACGCAGAAGCCAAAATGGCGGGTAACACCGGATCAAACTTGGCATTGCCGGAAACCGTACATCCACCACTTGAAGAAGAAGACGTTCCAGCAGGATTCAAGGAAGACAATACAGCCTCGTATGGATCTTCACCGGTCACTTCACCATTCACGGCTTTAGAGAACATGGCATTAACGGATCCATCCGCTTTCTCTTCATTCCACACCGCATACAATGTTTGACCATCTGGTGTTGGACGTAGTTGAGATTCAAATCTACCTGATCCATCAGGATTATCAATTCTGACAATTGGCTCCATAGTCACGCCTTTATCAAACGAACGTGTATAGAAGATATCAACATCTGAAGGATCTTCTAAATGCGAAGCCACATTGGTTTGACTACCCCAGGCAATAATGAACGCATCTGGATTGTAGTTTTGCGCAGGGTCATCAGAGAATGGCGTTTTCACAAAACGTGGTTCACGCACATTCAAATCTAAAGTCGGCAAATTAGAGATATTTTTTGGCGCTGTCCAAGTATCGGTTGCACCATCATAATGTCTTAACCAGAAATCATAATTATCCAAAGTAGTATAAGTGGTCAATGCCCAGTCAGAGGTATAGGTATAACCAATATAAACATCATCTCCAACAATCGCACCACGATGCGCCAATGCATTTTCAATATTATTGGTTTCTGTTGTATCTTCTAAATTACCGCCGGTTTTGGTATTACTGCTCAAGTTTAGAGCAGGTTCATTAACCAAAACTGAGGACACTGCATAATCAGACGTTTCACAGTTTGCCGCTACCGCAGGAGACATATTGGTATGGCTTACCCCATTTCTAAGCAAACGAGTCACGATGTCTGATGGACCACCAGCGTCATACTGCCCCTCTTTCCAGAAAATAGCCATTTGTAATCCACTTGAACCTGGCGTAGCTTGCGGAACAAAACGTACACGACGTGCATTTTCTGCTGGATTGGAGATCAAACAACCAGACTGCCCTGGAACTCCATCGTCAGAATCATCCGCTAATGCACTTGGATCCATTGTATAAGGGAAACTGTGGTAACGAACGTATTTACCTGTTTCTATCTCTTCAGAGCCTTTTGTCTCTTCATAAGCAATCACAATAGTTGGTCCAACTAACCCTGTATTGGCACGTGTCGAGGCAGTTTGCCCCCCATCAATAGTTGCACCATCTACCGGATTACCATCTTTATCTTTAACCGTCGGATGCCCACCATTCAGCGTACTGGTTGTATTGTCAGTTAAACGTGCAATGGTATTTAAACCTGTTGTTTTACCGGCAATCGCTTTTCCTGTTTCAGGGTCCGTTTTCGTATCTATTTGGGTTGTCGTTGTGAACCAGATATCGGTACCATGATTAGCCGTTGCACCTGAAGCACCATGCCCTGGGCCATCACCACCCCCAATCTGCAATCCCTGAGGATCTTCTTGCCAAGCAATAATCGATTTACCGAGCGAATTTACTTTACTGGAATCCTGTTTGGCATCACGGGATCCATCACTTAACTGGATACCACCTGTTTCACTTCCTGCACCCCATGCAATAACACCTGCTCCTGAGACTGAAGCATAACGAGCATAAGTACAGCTAAAAGGTACTTCACGATTATTACGTGTTACATAGGAGACTGTTCTTTGATTCGTCTCACCATCCGCATCACCTGGCAAAGCATCACAGTACTTATCCGTCCAAGTAATCATGATATTTGAACCACCTTGTGAAATATTCGGTTTATCCGAATCCCCATAGTAAGATGTTCTAGCAGTGCTTCCGTCTAAGTCACCGTTAATATCAGTACTGATACTGGATAGTTCAGCCGTTCCTGAAACATTCTCAGGCGCACTCCAGTTTTCATCCAACGCGCAGTCTGTATTGATGCTGTCACAGGTACGAATGAAGATATCTCTTGCTGGACGTTCTGCATCATCTTTTAAATCATAAACAACTTTACTCGCATCAACCGCATCACCAAATACCGAAATCAATGCCCCATTTCCTAAGCGTATCAATTTGGCTTTATAAGCAGAATCTAAATCAGATGCTTGATTCGACAAATCAATCGGCTGCGAAAACTGCAATTGCGTTGTCGCTTGCTCTTGGACTTCATCCGCCGCATTGACTCCAGGTACCGTCATCGCCGCGGCGATAGCCGCCACTAAATATTTTTTTCTCAATTTCATTCTAAGTCTCCTTGTTGCTGAAAAAACGCCATTCAAACCAAGACATAAACCATGCTAATCAAGGCTCATCAACTTAATTTGAACGTATTGTTTATCTACAGCTTCAGTATATAAAAAAGGCTTAACGACGCCATCACCCCTTAGGGTTAATTACTTACTAAATTGATTTGAAATAACTTTTTCATCTCAAACATACACATTAAAATCCTCTGATATCAGTCCTTTTTATAAAAATAGGACTCTCATAAATTCACTTCATGAATAATCCATACATAGAATTTATTTATTATCTTTAATAAACAAAACTTATTAATATGAAATGTGATTTCAAACAGCAGATAAATGAATATGGTGCCCTTACTCCTCATCCCCGGCCTACTGTTGGCAACTTTTATAGGTCTGACTTTATGGTCTAATCCCTCCTCAGTGAACGACCTATGGGGGTTGATCCTGATTGGAGCTTTGCTGGGTGCGACACTGAACTATTTCCAATATGGATTCAGCAGCAGTTTCCGATCCCTGCTGAATGAAGGTAAGACTTCGGGCATGCGCGCCATCATCTGGATGCTGGGCTTGGCGATTGTGCTGTTCGCACCCTTGTTGGCGGTGGAGCAGTGGCAACAGCATAATTTCACAGGATTCATTCGCAGTTTGAGTCTGGCTATTCCAATCGGTGCCTTTCTATTTGGCATTGGCATGCAGATTGGCTGCGGCTGTACCTCCGGCACGCTGAATCGAGTCGGGCAACTTCAGCCTTTGTCTTTCACTACCTTGTTTTTCATGATGGTGGGCGGCACCTTGGCGGCTTTCACTTACAATGACTGGCAGAACTTGCCCAGCTTGGAACCCTTTGCATTTCAACTGAAATTTGGTTGGAGGTTAGGTGCATTCATACAGATTGCAATACTGGCAGGCCTGTATCTGCTGCTGACCAAAATCGAAAAGCGACGCCATGCCACACTGGAACCGCTTTATGACAAAAAAGCGTCCAAAAGAGCTGTTCACCCTTTTCTGCTGGCGGCGTTGAGCCTGGCTGTTTTGAACGCCCTATTGTTATTTGTATCCGGTTCGCCCTGGTCGATCAGCTCGATCTTTCCCTATTGGGGCAGCCGTGTCATCGACCTGCTGCAACTGCCAATCGACTGGCGATTTTGGGATTACAGCATGGAAAACACCACGCGCTTAAATCAAGGACTGTTCGAGAATCCGGTGAGCTTAACCACCATCGGTGTGATATTGGGCGCGCTGATTGTCTCGATTGCGCACCCCAGAGCCAAAATTCCGATGACCACCAAAGGCATGCTGGGCAGCATGGCGGGAGGCCTGATTATGGGCTTTGGCGCGGTGATGGCATCAGGCTGCAATATCGGCGCATTTTTCAGCGGAATCGCCTCGGGCAGCGCACATGGCTGGGTATGGTTTGTGTTTGCGCTGATGGGCAACTATGTGGGATTGAAGCTGAGGGCGCGTTTGTTACAAGGTTGAAACGACCAAAAGCCAACCATTCGGCGGCATCGTGAAGCGTAGCTGAAGGATATCCAGCCTTTTGTGCGACGATTAAGAGATCCCTCGCTATGCTCGGGATGCCAGGGCAATTGCAATGTCCGATAAAACCCAAATGACATAGAGGAATACACAAACGGCAGGCACAACGAGCAATAATCAGACACGACCTTGAAAAGTGAACAGGCCTGTTCACTTTTATTCAAACAGCGTCGTGCTTGCTTCTTTAAAGGCTTTGCGGGGCAATGCGGCCCGCCAGGGCACCGGCAATGACCACAAAGGCGGCGGCGACAAACAGACAGGCCTCCATTCCCGCCACTTGGTAAACGTACCCGGACAACAAGGTGCCGGCCAAACGCCCACCGGCGTTGGCCATATAGTAAAAGCCGACATCTTTTGAGGTGCCGTCGGCATCGGCATAAGAAACAATCAGATAAGAGTGCACCGCTGAGTTGAGGGCAAATGCCACCGCAAAGACGATTAAACCAATCAGCAGAATCCATTGCGGTTCAAAACTCAGGGTTAATCCCATCACCAGCGGAATAGTAGCCAAGGCGAACGCGAGCAACATGGCGGTTCTGGCCGTGGGTGGTAAGGATGGAGTCGCCTGACGATCCCCCCCCCGAATGCCGGTCAATTTAGGCGCGGCCGCCTGAATCAAGCCGTATCCAATAACCCAAAACGCCAAGTAAGCGCCAATTTCAGTATGCGTCCATCCTAAAACGCTCGCCAGATAGACCGGAAGCGCCACCACAAACCAGATATCGCGTGCGCCAAACAAGAAAAATCGCGCCGCCGACAAGCCGTTGACCGCCGGGCTTTTGGAAAACAGTTCGCTGAATTTTGGCTTGTTTTTAGCCCGTCCCAGACGGTTATCCAAAAACACTAAAGACACCAACAAAGCCAAAACCAACAGGCCTGTCAGAACGTAAAGGGCGTTTTCAAAGCCGACGCTGGCAAGCAGAAAAGCCCCGATAAAAAAACCCACGCCCTTCAAGGCGTTTTTAGAACCGGTGAGCAGCGCCACCCAACGGTAAAGCTGACCTTCTGCCTCGCTGGCTAGGCTTTTGATGCTGCTTTTGGCACTCATCTTGTTGAGGTCTTTGGCGATTCCCGACAAAGCTTGGGCGATCATCACATAAAACACCGTGAGCCACTCTGGATTGACTGTCAGCATCATCAAGGCCGCGATTTGCAACGCCAAACCCACGTCCATGGTGAGCTTCAGCCCCATTTTTGCGCCCAGCCAACCACCGATCAGATTAGTGACGATACCGAAAAACTCATAGAGCACAAACAGCATCGCAATCTCAAACGGTGTGAATCCCTGCTGATAAAAAAACAGCAGAATCAGCATGCGCAAGGCACCGTCGGTCAGAGTAAACGCCCAATAATTGGCGGTCACAATCGCATATTGTTGCATCGGATTCATAAAACCTTCCTTTTCAAAACCAGCAGGCCTGGTGATTCCCATGTCTTTAGCCAGCCTGATTCATGGAACCGACCTTGATGGCCAACTCCATCATGCGCGCCACATAACCGATCTCATTGTCGTACCAGGCCAACACCTTCAGTTGAGTGCCGTCAACCACCATAGTAGAAGGCGCATCAATCACCGCCGAGCACAGTTCGCCTTCGTAATCCACCGACACCAACGGACGTTCTTCATAGCCCAAAATGTCTTTCAGATAGCTTTCAGACGCTTGTTTGAACAGTGAATTGACTTCATCCACCGAGGTTTCGCGTTTCATCTCCAACACCAAGTCGGTCAAAGAAGCGTTCATCAAAGGCACACGCACCGCCAAACCATTCAAGCGCCCATTCAGTTCCGGAAAAATCGTACCGATCGCCTTGGCCGAACCGGTGGTGGTGGGAATCAAAGATTCAAACCCGGCACGTGCACGTCTTAAGTCCTTATGTCCATGATCCACCACTTTTTGAGTATTGGTGCGGTCGTGCATGGTGGTGATCATGCCGTGCTGAATGCCGATCTGCTCATGCAACACCTTAATCACCGGCGCAATACAGTTGGTGGTGCAGGAAGCCGCAGTGATGACTCGGTCTTTGCCCGCCTCGAAAATGTCATCATTCACCCCCATGACGATATTCTTAATGCCCTCTTTCATGGGTGCGGCCACAATCACCTGTTTAATGCCCTGATCCAGATAAGGCTGAAGCTTTTCAAGGGTACGAAATGCTCCGGTACACTCCAGCACCACATCCACCTCAAGCGCGGCCCAGTCGGTATCGCCGATGGCCGAATTTTGCGTGTAACTGATGGCATGATCGCCGATTACAATCTGATCCGCATCCTCGGTGGCCTGATGATGCCAGCGACCGTGCGCCGAATCGAAGTTCAGAAGATGCGCCGAACCATAGGCATCGGTCGCGGTCTCATTAATGTGCACAAACTCCACTCCCGGCCAATCATAGGCGACGCGCAACGCCAAGCGCCCCATTCTGCCAAAACCGTTTATCGCCACTTTAATCGTCATGGGTCTTTCCTCTCAAAATTTAGTGTGGCCTATTAGACCACGTCAATATGACAAGCCTATGAATCACCTTCATTGACTTTTTGAAGTGTCCAACCACTCATCCACCTGCTTTCGAGTGGGGATCGAACCGGAGTGCACCACCTGGTTGTGAATCACCACCGCCGGTGTCGAGAGGACGCCGTAAGCCGCAATTTCCGCCACATCCTCCACCTTGGCAACCGCCACGCAAACTCCTTTATGCTGCGCCGCTTCCTCAATCAGCTTGACCGTGTTGTTGCAGCTGGCGCATCCGGTTCCCAATACTTTTATCAGCAAAGCCTCCTGATCGGCACAACAAGACGACTTGGATTCTTGCGTCCCGCTACAACATCCCGAGGAGGTCTTGGAGTCACCGGAACAACAGTTCTCGTTTCCGCCCGTGCTTGCATTGCCGGAGGGAGTTGAGCAACAACCCAAATCTTTAGCCTGACTTTTGTCGGAATCGCACACCACGCCACAGGCGACACATTCACCACGGGCATTCTTGAACATTGGACAAAATCCGCTGAAGGATGCCTGAATGGCGTTCAAGGCCATGGCGATCATCAGCCATAAAAACGACACCTCGGTCAGATCGACCTGATCCATAAAATGCGCCACCACTAATAAAACGATCATTGCCATTGCAAAAAAACGCAATGGCTTATTGCCTTTTATACTCACCATCATTTTTAACTCCTTATAAATTCATTACCTTAAATCACCCTTAAATCGCAAGCCAGATCAGCCACAACAGCTGCTCTTGGCGCAACAGGCTGTGGCTTGGCCAAGCTGTTTTTCCTGTTCATGACGCAAAGCCGCCAGGCATTGCGTCTGCGTGGCCGCCAGGCTGAATACGATTTCAAATTCGCCGACTTCAACTTCATCAATAGAATAGAGCGCCATCAGATCCGTCTGATATTCAATCATGACCTCAGAATGCGCTAAATGCGGTAACTTTGTTAATACTTCCTGACTCTGATGCAAAATTTTACTGGCCGTCTCGGCAGTTAAACGGTGCTCTCTATCGGCTCCTAACCACAACTGAATTTGCACATAAGACTCCTCGCGAACCTGTCCACCGCAATCGATGAAGTGGCGAAAAACGCTCCCCACATCGGTAATGTGAAAATGCGCCGGAACCGGCTTGGAATCGAGCAATACAAACCGTAACGTCTTTTCGGGATGTTCGGTTAAAACTCTCTTAAACACCTGAAATTGAATCGTCATACCATCCACTGCCCTAACCAATTAAACAAATAACCCACCAAAATAAACGCCACGACCAACACCGCCACAAACAGCGCCAAAGCCGGCCAACGGATCACTTTTCTTAAAATCAACAGTTCGGGCAAAGACAGCGCCGCGATGCTCATCATCAACGCCAGGCTTGTGCCTAACGGCACACCTTTACCCAGCATCGCCTCTACCACTGGAATCACCCCGGTGGCGTTGGAATAAAGCGGCACACCCAACAATACCGCAGCCGGCACGCTCCACCAATTAGCCGCGTCGGCCAGGGTGGCCGTCACCCACGCTTCGGGTACATAACCGTGAAACAAGGCGCCCAAACCGATACCGATGATCACCCAGTGCCAGATGCGTCTTACGATGACCTTCACTTCGTTCCACGCGAAATCATGCCGCGCCTTGAAACCGTTGGCCTGTGCAAAGGCTTCCTGCTGCTGGCGGCGTTGAATATCCCATACATAGGACTCCACCCAACGCTCTGGCTTGAACCAGCCGATCACCACCGAGCCGACATAGGCCACGGCCCAACCGGCAAGCACATACCACAATGCCACCTCCCAGCCCAGAAGCGAGACCAGCAACACGACCGCCACTTCATTGACCATCGGACTGGCAATCAAAAAGGCAAACGTAATACTCACCGGAATGCGCGCTTCCACAAAACCGATAAACAGCGGCACCGACGAGCACGAACAAAACGGTGTGACCGATCCAAGACCAATCGCCATCGAACGCCCTACCCACAAAGGTTTGCCTGCAACAAGCGCGCGAATGCGTTCGGTAGAGACAAACGCCCTGAGCAAACCCATGGCGTAAATAATCACCACCAGCAAAAAGAATATCTTCAGGGCATCCATCACAAAAAACTGAATGGCCGCACCCGAGGCACTGTCGCTGGCCAGTGTCAGCAAATCATACGCAACCCAGTTTCCAATAAGGTCGAACAGCTCAAACATACCGACTTACATACCCTGTTCAAATTGCAGATAGGTTCGGTTTAAAATGGTTTTATGCCAGGAATCGTAATGCTCCAGATGTTTGAATTCCGGCCAATCCGCATTGTCTGCCACCGCCTGATCCACACCCAACATTTCGTCTGCAGCGGCCGACATCACCTCCACCAACTTATCCAAATAGTCACCGGTATCGCGTCGTGCCTTTTTCCAATCACACACCTGTCCGTGCCCCGGCACGATCACCTTGGCTGGAAACGATTCCGCCTTATGAAAGGCCTGCTGCCAAGAGTTCACCTTAGAAAAAGGATGCACTCCCAGCATGCGGTCAACATAGATCAAGTCGCCGGAAAACAACACCTTCTGATTGGGCAGCCACAAGACTGCATCGCCAGGAAAGTGAGCATCCCCCAAGAAAAGCAGTTCAAAGTCCACGCCTCCCACACTGAATTTACCTGTCTCACCTTCAAAAGGGTTGGCTGCATAGGCCGGCTGGGTCGTGGCGAACAGGGTCGAGACTTTTGTCATTTTCTCGATATGCCCTAATGCCATGCTTTTCTGGGTGGCCACGGTTTTGGCCAACGCATACACTTTCGCTCCCTTGGCCGCAAAATAGTCGTTTCCCAACCAGCGATGATCTTGGCTGCCGGTGTTGATGACAGCCACAATCTGCTGGTCGGTAATGCGCTTGGCGGCCTGCTCCAAGGCTTTGGCTGAAGGATTGCCGGCACCGGAGTCAATCAGCACCGCTCCTTCACTCGTGACCACCAGACCGATATTGTTGTTCAGCCCCAGATTTTCTTCGGTACGATTCGTCAAAGGGCCAACGTAGGCATAGACCTGATCGGCAACCGGCTCAAACTTCACCTCAAATCCCAGCGCGGATTGCGAAGAAAGCCCCCACAGCACCATTAAAAACCCCACCAGTTTTTTCAAGCTTTTCATTCCCACTCCTTTTGCAACTGTTTGCAACATCGGTTTAATTGTTTATATTCGCTTATACGGATATACATTTTTCCTGTTTTTATCGTAAATTACAAGCCATACATTAGAAAATTATGAAAAAATCGTTCAGAATAAAAGACTGCTCCGATTTTGTTAAAAAAGGCTTAACAGACAATTCCATGACCCTTGACACCCTAACTCAGATTTACAAATCCTTGTCCGAACCCATCAGGCTTCGCATCATCCACCTGCTGATGCAGCGTGATTCCCTATGTGTTTGCGACTTGGTTGAGATTCTGCAACTCAACCAAAGCACCGTCTCGCGTCATCTGTCTTACCTGAAAAATGCCGGCATGGTACAAGCCTGGCGGGAAGGCACCTGGATGCACTACGCGCTCAACCAAGCCACACTTGACCCGGTCAACCGCGAGTTTATTGAATCGACCATGCAGGATTTTGCCGAAATTCAGCAAGACCAAAACCGCTTAATCGAACATGAAAAGGCCCCTAGAAAGTGCGCACTCTCTTAATTTCAAAGCTTCAACAAAATGAACAGGCCTGCTCACTTTGACGTATCCCGGTTCGGCAACAGTGTGAATTCTGCTTAAAATGCACAGCATGAATGCCATAAAACCATAAACTTGGGCGGAGTTAAATCGATATGCGGGAAAATTATTTTATATAATGGGCTCCTTATGAGAGCTTTGCACGAGTCAAAGCTCTCTTTATATTTAAAAGCCTAAAGCAGAGTTTGGTAAATGAAAAACAGAGTCTTTGATGTTGTCATCGTCGGTGGCGGAATTTCCGGCAGTGCCCTGACTTATATTTTATCTAAATACAGCGATGTCAAATCCATCGCCGTGCTTGAAAAATATGGCTCACTGGCACCCTTAAACTCCAATGCCCGCAGCAACAGCCAAACCCTGCACTGCGGTGATATCGAAACCAACTATACGCTTGAAAAAGCGGTTATCGTCAAACGCCAGGCCAATATGCTGGTGCATTACGCCAACCAGGTTGAAAAGAACGATTTCCTGTTCAAGTTCCCCAAGATGATTCTGGCCGTGGGCGAAGACGAATGCGCCCGCTTGGAAGAACGCCATCACACCTTTGCCGAAGCCTTCCCTTATATGGAACTCTGGGACGCCGAGCGCATCGCCGAAGTCGAACCCAAAGTTGCCTTTAAAGATGGACAGCCGCGTCCGGAAAAAATCCTCGCTTCGGGCTGTACCGATGAATATTCCGCCGTCAACTATGGCAACCTATCCAAGTCGTTCATCAACAGCGCTCGTAAATACGGCAAAGAGATCAACGTCTCCTTGGGAGCGCAAGTCGAAAAAATCGCCCGCTTTGATGACCATTACGAACTCACCACCCCACAAGGCACCTTTATGGCGCAATTTGTGGTGGTGTCCGCCGGCGCGCACAGCTTATTGCTGGCCAACCAGCTAGGACACGGTCTGGACATGTCGATTTTGCCGATGGCCGGCAGCTTCTATTACGTGCCAAAAATGCTCAACGGCAAGGTCTACACCATGCAAAACGACAAACTGCCGTTTGCCGCTTTGCACGGCGATCCGGATTTGGTGGAGCTCGACAAAACCCGATTGGGGCCGACCGCCCTGGTTCTGCCCAAACTGGAACGCTATACAGGCGGCACCTACTGGGATTTCTGGAAAAGTTTGAAACTCGATTTCAAAGTGCTCAAAGTCTTTTGGGATTTGATGAAAGACAGCACCATCCGCAACTACATTTTCCGCAATTTCGCGTTTGAAATCCCGTGGGTACGTCAACGCCTGTTTGCCAAAGACGCCCAGAAAATCCTGCCGGACATTAAACCCGAGGATTTGGAATACGCGGCCGGCATCGGCGGCTTGCGCCCTCAAGTCATCGACAAGACCGAGATGAAATTGAAACTGGGTGAAGCCAGCATTGTGCCGGAAAAAGAGAACCTGATTTTCAACATGACGCCGTCGCCGGGCGCCACCACCTGCCTGGGCAACGCCTATCGCGACGCACAGATCATTGCCGAACGTCTCGGGGTGAATCTGGATAAAGAGACGCTGGTGGAAGAGCTACTGGAAGGCGACGACCTGTTGTTTTTCAAATAAGCCCAGAGCCTCTTACCGTGACTGCTCGTGCCCTTCCCGTCCACCTGATAAGCGGCCTTTTAGGAAGCGGCAAAACCACCACGCTCAAACAGCTGTTACAACAGAAACCCGTCAGTGAACGCTGGGGCATCTTAATCAACGAATTCGGTGACATCGACATTGATGCCGCCACACTCAAAGCCGAAGCCGAAACCCAGTCACAAGACCAAAAAGCCTCCGTTCACATTCTGGAAGTCTCCGGGGGCTGTGTGTGCTGCACCGCCCAGTTCGGACTCACGCAAGCCTTGCAGCAGTTACTTGAAAATGATCTGGATCGCTTGTGGATTGAGCCGACCGGACTCGGACACCCCGCCAAAATCATCGACACGCTAAAACACGCCCCCCTCCAACGTCCTTTAGACTTGCAGGCGATCATCTGCGTGATCACCCCTCAACAACTGACAAAGGAACGCTGGCGCAAATCCACCGTGATGCGCGATCTGGTGACCTTGGCGGACATTGTTCTACTCAATAAAATCGACTTGAGCAGCGCCCAACAAGAGGACAGCGCCCACACTTTAGTGGACGGGCTCTATCCGCCAAAAACCGAAGTCATCCGCACGGAGTTCGGTCGCATTGAACTGGCCAAGTTGAAACAGCCACACCGCCCGGCTGACTTTGTATTGTTGCATACTGCGTATAGCCACCTGAGCCCAACCACTTACCAAACCGAAATGCATCACTCGACTCTGCCGGGGGTACAGGTCTGCCAACTTTCAAAAGACCCGGAGAACGGACAAATTCAAGCCTTAGGCTGGATATTCAGCGCCGACACCCAGTTTAACCGAGTGCAACTCAAGGCCTTTTTTGAACAGCTTAATCCGCTTTTAAGTCGCGCCAAAGGGTTGCTCAAAACCGGTAAAGAGTGGCAACTTATAAACGGGTCGGGGGAAGGATTACAGTTTGAAGACATCGCCTGGCGTCAAGATTCTCGCCTGGAACTGATTTTCAAAACCGGTCATTTGCCGCTAAAATCGGGCCCGCACAAAAACCCAACCACAGCCAAGGACATTGAAATTCAACTACTTAGTTGCATACATTCGTCAAAAAAACGTCATTAAAAATTTATGTGCATAACAAAAATTTGCTAGAATTGCGTCTTATTTTCATTAATGACAAGGATTTACCTCCCTGCCATTCAGAGCCCTCTTTAAAAAGCTCTCTTAAAGTCGAAGGAAATTGCATGACCAAGCACATGCCCGATATCGCATGCCAACCACATTTTGGCCCGACAGGTAAACTGAACTGGGTTGGAATGAGTGGAATCGAACTCCCTATTTTAGTGAAACAAGCCCAATCGGACGGTTCGGCCGCGATTGATGTACGCCTGTCTTCTCAGGCGCAAGCCTACGTGAACCTGATTGACCCGCAAAGCAAAGGCATTCATATGTCGCGTTTGTATTTGCTGCTTGACCAGATGGCCACCCAAAAAGCCTTGACGCCAAAAGCCGTCAAAGCCATTTTGGACGCATTCATTGATTCCCACCAAACGCTGAGTACGCATGCTTTTGTAGAATTCAAGTTCGACTACTACGAACGCCGCAACTCACTGAAAAGCGACAACAGCGGCTGGAAACACTACCCGACCACCTTGCGCGGCGAACTGCGCAATGGTGAGTTTGAATGTGAACTGTCGATAGAGATCCCTTACTCTTCGACCTGCCCCTGTTCCGCAGCCCTGTCCCGCCAACTGATTCAAGAAGCCTTTGAAGCCCAGTTTGCGGGACAATCGCTTGATTATCAAACCGTGCTTGACTGGCTCGGAACCCCGGAGGGCATCAACGCCACCCCGCACAGCCAGCGTTCTTACGCCCAGGTCAAGGTCAAGGTTCCGGAAAGCGAGCAGTTGGACATCTCCGGTTTGATCAATCAGATTGAAGACGCTGTGCAAACGCCGGTTCAGGCTGCGGTAAAACGCGAAGACGAACAGGAATTCGCACGATTGAACGCCTCCAATCTGATGTTCTGCGAAGACGCCGGTCGACGTTTGCAAAACAAACTAGACCAGTGCGGTTACCTCGACTACTGGGTACGCGTCAACCACCTGGAAAGTCTGCATCCGCATGACGCCGTGGCGATTGTCACCAAAGGTATCGACAATGGTTACATCGACGATCCAAACCTGATGGACCCGATGAAGTAAGCCAATCCTGTTGGTTGCCGTAAACTAAAAAGCCGAAATGGACAGGCCTGTCCATTTCGGCTTTTTTTATTGCCTGATCGGAAACACATTAAATCGTACTGTCTATCCGACAAACATGTTAATTTGGTACTGGTTTGAGTGAAGTTCGCGGCGGAGGTGGACGACATTGAATCACACTCAATGAGTCCGAGTCCAACAAAGAAATGTTTGACTACAAAATTTGGAAAAGTATTTTGAGAGATTTCTAGGCAAATGGTTGCGAAGCTTTCTCACTGAAGCGATTGAATTTTTGAGGGAATTTTAGTGCAGTTCGCGGCGGAGACGGACGACGTTGAGTAACACTCAATGAGTCCGACTCCAACAAAGAAATGTGCAAAATTCACCAAAAATTAGAAGTCGCCACCGGTGATTTCTTGATAGATATGACGCGCGTTATTTTTAGCCGCCTGATCGAACACCGGACGATCCTTGTACATCGACTGGTCAACCTGCTCGGCATCTTCCTGGTTTCCTCCGGCATCCACCACCTTTTGAACCTCTTGATGCATGTACACCAGATAATCGTACATCTGACGTTTAGCGGTGGCCATATCGGTTGGTGTACCGTGTCCCGGAATCACAATAGTGTCTTCCGGAATTTGACTGAGCATGTTTTTGTAGGACCCTTCCCAAGCAAAGGAATCGGTGTATTTGAAGAACACCGGCATGCGCTCGTTAAAGCCCAAATCACCGGTCAGAATGACGTTGCGTGACGGAACATAAACACTGGTTGAAGCGGGAGTGTGCCCCGGCCCGAAATCTTTGAGCAACACCGTCTCACCGCCGCCGACGTCAATTTCTAACTCGCCGTCAAAGGTAGTGAACTTGTCGGCAACATTACGAGCCGAAGCGGTAATGTCTCTTCCAACCCGCACGGACCACTCCTCTTTGATGTAAGGAAAAGCCTCGTCAAACTGCTGATTGGCCATGCTGCTGGAATAGAGGTTTCTGACCCCCACATCCACCCAGTAGCTTGCGCCCAGATAGGCATGCCCCTGGTTATTTTCCACCGCAACCCACTTAACCGGTTTATGGGTGATTTTCTTGATCTGTTGATGCAGGGTATATGCCAGAGCCGGATTGGCGCCGGCATTGAACACAAACACCCCATCTTCAAAAATGATAAACGAGAGGTTATTGTTGAGTCCGTAGTTGGAAGGGTTATGCCAGATCATACTGCCGACCACGGTATAGACCCCATCGGTGACTTTCTGGGCTTGCGGTATGGGCAGTTGCTTACCAATGTAACCCACACTTTTCTCGGTTTTGGCCACATCCTTGGCATAACTTTCTACGGCCTCTTCCAGCATCACGCTGTGTGAACCGATCTCCTTGGCGTATTGCTCAAATCCGGCCACATAAGGGTCTTCATTTGTGGCGGCAAAAACGGAACTGCTTAAAACAGCCGATGACATCGCCAACATTAAGATTCGCTTATTCATGTAGATCTCCCTTGATTCAACATTCACAAGCATCTTAACATTAAAATCTATGCGTAATTATCACTAAGTTCTATCAAGCAAATTAGAATTTTTATGCTCATAAACATCAAAGATGGTGATCGCCATGGCCGCGATCACCGGACCGAAAAACAGCCCAATCACACCAAAATGAATCAGCCCGGCAAAGGTCGAAAGCACGGTCAACAGAGTATGATTGGCCACCGCCAAACCTTCTCCGGCCTGCCCCAAAGAGCGTGTAATACGGTTGATTAAAATGGGGCGCATAATGTTGTCGATCACAAACCCGGTGATTACCACCCCCCAAAAGGCGATGACGGCGGCGGTCACATAATCGCCTTTTACCAGCGCAAACACGGTAATTGGGATCCAGATCAGCGCGGCCCCGACCACCGGAATGAAAGAGGCCACGGCTATGGCCATACCGATGAACAAACCGGGAAGCCCAAGTAGCCAAGCCACCAAAGCGAAGGATACCCCCTGCATCACCGCAATCCCCAAAACCGACAGCGTCAATACCGCAGACAGGCTGGCAAAACGATCCATGACCATCTGGTCGTAATAGTTTTCCAAAGGGGAGAGGATTTTCAAATGGTGCGCCACCAGATGACCGTCGCGATAGAAGAAAAACAACGCAAACACCGACAAACCGATAAAGGTCACAAACGAAGAGGTGCTGCCGACAATGCCTTCCAGCAAAAACACCGTCACCTTCTGGGCGAAGGCGATGATTTTTTCAGAATTGTTGCGCAACTGCTCGATGACACTCAGTTGCGCCTCATCACTCAAAGGCAGATAACTCAAAAAAGTTTGATTGAGTTTGACCAGACTTTCCGCGTTCTGCTGACCAATCCAGGCCTGCGCACTGCCATAAAGGTGCCCGACCTGCAGACTGACCTCGACCAACAGATAGGTCACCGGCGCAATCACCCCGACGAACACCAACAGGCTCATGGCCGAAGCCGCCATGGTCTGCGAACCATTGAAGCGTCTCAGTAATTTGGCATAATAGCCATAACTGGCGGTGGCGAGAATCATGGCAAAAAACAGCGCCTCCAGAAAGGGCGAAAACAGCCACAACAGGCCAAACAACGCCAGCAACAGTAAAATGAGTAAAAAGCCTTCCTCATAGGGAGCATTTGAACGCATAATAGTCCTCGAGACCGAATTTAAAAATTAAGAGTACCCTACCATGAACCCAAACATTGAAAAAGTGATAATTCGCCCTGAAGGCTCATTGCAGATACTCTCCTACCAGGAAGCCGAACAACTGTCTGACATGAGTGCCGGCGGCCTCAACGATCTCCTAAAGCAGTGCGCCTTGGCAGTCTTGAACACCGGTTCAAACGAAGACAGCGGCTTGGCCTTGCTGGAAGCCTATCCGGATTTCGACATCCAAGTCACCGTCAAAGGCCGCGGCGTTCAATTGGTCATCAATCACCCACCCAAACATGCGTTTGTGGACGGCGAGATGATTGTCGGTCTCAAAGAACATCTTTATGCCGTTTTGCGTGACCTGGTTTACGCCCGCAACGAGATCCTGGAGTCCGGCCAGTTCAAACTGGACGACAGTTTCGGAATCACCAACGCCATCTTTCACATCGCCCGCAACGCCCAATTATTGCAACCCAATACCCTGCCCAATGTGATTGTTTGCTGGGGCGGCCACGCCATCTCCGTTGAAGAATATGATTACTCCAAACACCAAGGCTATGAACTGGGCTTGCGCAACCTGGACATTTGCACCGGCTGCGGACCGGGTGCCATGAAAGGCCCCATGAAAGGTGCAGTACTCGGACACGGCAAACAGCGATACGCTTATGGCCGTTACATCGGCATCACCGAACCCGGCATCATCGCCGCCGAAGCCCCCAATGCAATCGTCAACGAACTGTGCATTTTCCCAGACATCGAAAAACGCCTTGAAGCCTTTGTGCGCATCGGCCACGGCATTGTGGTTTTTCCTGGCGGCGCCGGCACCATGGAAGAGATTCTGTATCTGCTGAGCATTCTTTTGCACCCCAAAAATGCCAATATACCTTTCCCGCTGGTTTTGAGTGGGCCGACCAGCAGCCAAGCCTATTTTGAGAGCATCGCCGGATTTGTCCGCAATACCTTGGGGGAAACGGCAGTGGACAGACTCAATATCATCATCAACGAACCCCGCAAGGTTGCCAGAGAGATGAAACAAGCCATGGAAGCAATTCGTCAAGACCGTAAAGAGAGCAGCGACGCCTACTATTTCAACTGGCGCCTGCACATCGAACTCGATCAGCAGCAACCGTTTATCCCCTCTCATGAGAACATGGCGAATCTCAACCTGCACAAAAACCAGCCGCCTCATGAACTCGCCAGCCAGCTACGCAAGGCTTTTTCAGGCATTGTCGCCGGCAATGTGAAGGCGGACGGCATTCGCGAAATCGAATTCCACGGCCCGTTTGAGATTAATGGGGATCCCGACATCATGCAGGAAATGGACACTTTATTGCAGAGCTTCGTTGAACAAAAACGCATGAAAATCGACGCAAGCACGTATAATCCCTGCTATAAGATTATTCGTTGACCCAACACTTGAGATTCGCATGACATTTGAAGATTTTGACCTGGATGGCGCACTCCTGAGCGCCATTGAGAAACAAGCCTACCACAAGCCTACGCCCATACAAGCCGAGGCGATTCCCGCCCTGCTGGAGCGTCAGGATGTACTTGCCGGCGCCGCCACCGGCACAGGCAAAACCGCCGCTTTCGTATTGCCAATGCTGCAATACCTGTTGGACGAACCCAAACATCCACGCCACCCTCGGGTGATGTTATTGGCTCCGACACGGGAGCTGGCGTTTCAGATTCACAAGGTCATCAAACAGCTGGGCAGCCTATGCGAATTCTCATCGGTGATCATCACTGGCGGATTCGATCAGAACAAACAGATCAAAAACCTGAAAGATCCATTCGACATTCTGGTCGCCACACCGGGGCGCCTGACACATCTGATGGCGGAAGGCGCCGTCAATCTTTCTGAAATCGAAATGGTCATCATCGACGAAGCCGACCGCATGCTCGATATGGGTCAAGGCAAAGACGTGCGTGCCCTGCTCGACGCCATTCCCGGCGATTTTCAGGCAGGCCTGTTCTCCGCAACCCTAGCCGGTTCAGGCGTGAGAAAATTTGCCGAAGAGATTCTGGAAGACCCGGTCACCATCCAGATTGAAGCACCCAACCAAAAATCTGAACAGATCCAACAGCTGGTCTATCTGGCCAACGACAAAGCGCATAAGCAGGCACTGCTGGAAAACATCCTCAATGATGCCAGCTGCAACAGCGCCATCGTATTCTGCAACAAAAAAGAACGCGCGCTCGAAGTGGCCGACTGGCTGCAATCGCGCAATGTTTCCGCACAAGTATTGCATGGCGATTTCATTCAGGCGGTGCGCCTGGAAAAAATGCAGAAGTTCAAAAGCGGCAAAATCAAAGTATTGGTGGCCACGGATGTCGCGGCAAGAGGTCTCGATCTGCTTAACGTCACCCATGTCATCAACTACGACATGCCATTCCGTGGAGACATCTACATACACCGCATCGGCCGAACCGGGCGCGCCCAGCAGGTCGGGCTGGCGATCAACCTGGTAGAACGCCACGACATCGAACACCTGCAGCGCATCGAATACCACCTGCAACAGCGCCTGCCGGTCGCCAAAATAAAAGGCTTGGAAGCCCGCTTCACCCTCAAGGATGTTGAGAAAAGCAAAAGCAAGAAAAAGAAGAAACCCGGTAAAAAAAGCGCCGCCAAGAAAAAAGCCAAAAAATAAGACTTTTCAAAATGAGCAGGCCTGGTCGGTAAACGGTTTGATTTGCAAACATACATTATCAATACCGGTTACAAAAACAAAAAAAGCGGCCTTTGTGGCCGCTTTTTTTATTTGATAAGCAGAAAAAACGAATGCAATTTCGTTCTTCAAACTTCCTGCTGTTTTGGCATGGTGGAAAGCACATCAAAATAATAATGCGCCAACGCGATGACCGCCAACACCGGAGCAAACAGGCTTAACACCGGCAGCAGGCTGAGCGCGAAAAAACCGCCCAACGTCAGGGTTGGCGTCCAGTTACTCAAGGCTTTGACTTCATTGAACATCGATTCCGGCAAGATCACCTGCCCCACATCCAACACCACGGTATAACGGAAAAACAGGAAACCGAGCAACCAAAACCATACTATATTGACCAGCGGAATAAACAGCATGGGGATGGTGACCAAAAACAGCAACAACATCAGCAAACCGAATTTCAGCATTTTCCAAAGCATGCCGGAAATCGTTCCATGACCTTGATAACGGGTGTGCGGGTAATGTTTGTCGTGCACCGCCTTAACCAGGCTGTCGGTCATGAATCCTGTGATGATCATGGCAAACAATAAAATCAGATAACTGCCCAGCAAAATGCCGAGAATACCAGCAATCACCGCGACCACCACGCCGATTAACCACAACAACGCCGCCCCGATAAACGGAATGGCGCCAATCGTCTGCTCGGCTTGCTGCTGCCAACCGTTGAACTCCTGAACCATCGGATTGTTTGTAATGAAATCGCTCATCAAAAACACGCCAAACAATCCATAGCCCATCACCGACACCAGGATAATCGCGGCACCGAACGGAATGAACAGACGCCACAAAATGGCCGGCTCTTTCAAGTCCGCTAGGGTTTTCCAGAAGAGGTCAATCATAGATGTCTCACTTAATCCAAATAGATTTGATGTTCGTGAACTCACGGATACCGTGAACCGATAGTTCACGCCCGTAACCGGAGTTTTTGACGCCCCCGAACGGCATGCGCGGATCAGAAAAAGTGGTGCTGTTAACATAGGTGGCGCCGGATTCCATGCCACGCGCCATGGTTTCTGCGGTGGCCAAATCATCACTCCAGATGGATCCGCCCAAACCGAAATCGACCGAGTTGGCGATGCCCAGCGCATGGGCCGGTTCAGAAGCTTTCAACACCACAGCCACCGGCCCAAATAGCTCTTCGCTGTACGCGGGCATGTTACTGGTCACATTGGTGAGAATGGTGGGCGCGTAAAAACTGCCGGGGCGATCCAACTGGTAACCGCCGGTGACAATCTTCGCGCCCATTTCCACCGAACGCATCACCTGGTCATGCAGTTCATCCAACAAATCCTGACGTGCCATAGGAGCCAAGGTGGTTTTCTCATCCATTGGGTCGCCGGCCACAAAATGGCTTTCGATCGCTTGTTTGAAACGTTCAATAAAGTCTTCCGCCAGAAACTGGTCGACAATGAAACGTTTGGCGGCAATGCAGCTTTGCCCCATATTGATGAAACGGCCTTTCATAGCTCCCTCAATAGCGGCGCTCATATTGGCGTTGTCCAATACGATAAAGGCATCGGAACCACCCAGTTCCAACACCGCCTTTTTCAATTCGGAGCCGGCGATACTCGCTACTTTACGTCCGGCAGGTTCACTGCCGGTTAAACTCACGGCACGCACCGCCGGGTGGCGAATCACCTGCTCAACTTGAGAGGAGGGAATCATCAAGGTGGTAAAGGTATAGTCCGGAAAGCCGGCTTTGCGGAAAACTTCCTCAATCGCCAAGGCACATTGCGGCACATTGGAGGCGTGCTTGAGCAATGCAACATTACCGGCAATCAAAGCCGGAGCTGCAAAACGGAATACCTGCCAGAAAGGATAGTTCCACGGCATGACCGCCAGAACCGCCCCCAAAGGAAGATAAGCCACATAACTCTTGCTGGCGTCTGTCTCGATGGTTTCATCCGCCAGAAAAGCCGGGCCATGATCGGCATAAAATTCACACACCCAAGCCGATTTTTCTATCTCGGCTTCGGCTTCGGCGTAGGTTTTACCCATTTCCAGAGTGATCAATTCGGCCAAAAGGTCACTGTCATCCCGCAATACATTCGCCACCCGTCGCATCAAGGCGCAACGATCCTCAATCGGCGTCAGTTTCGACCAGTCCGGAAAGTGGTAACCGGCTTGGGTCACCACCTCCTGCAAAGTCTCGTTATCCCAAGTATCAAAAGTCGCTAATAATTCGCCTGTGGCGGGATTAATGGACTGCATGGCCATCTTTTACTCCTAAAACGTATTAATTCTGTATGACGCTTTATCCCGGCACATCCGGGATAAGCATGGCTGAAAGGGTGACACCATAACCGCCTGACCGAGTTTACGGACAAGGGTTACGCTTAGGCCATCAGAGCCTCTTGAGCCCAAGCCGAAGCGGAAATAAAATTGGTGCTGATTCGATCGATTTTCAATCCCTCAAACTCCAGAATTTCGGCATCCTGAGTCTGATTCTGCATCACACTCAGGATGTTCAGCACCTGCCCCATAGGACCCGTTCGCTGAGTCAAGGCTTCTTTAAGTTCCGGCGTCAAAGGCAGCGACATGGCCACCTCGTTCATCGGGATTTTGAAATAAGCGTCCAAATTGAACAGCAAGCCAACCAAGAAATAACTGTCTTTTTCATGTTCATGGCCAGACTGTAGCGCCATCAACTCACAGAACTTCGCATTCAAAAGTGAGGTGGTCAACAGCTCTTGCGGCACATCCTCCATATTGGACAACATCAACAGATTGACCCAAAACTTGAGACGCTTGAGCCCCATATACTTGAGTCCGTCAGATATCTTCTCGACCCTGACCGGAACATCATTTGCGGGATGGTTGATCGCCATCAACAACTTATGGCTCAACCCGACATCCTGAGACAGAATGTCGGTCAACTCGTCAAAATCGGAATGCGGGGCGTTTACCTTCGCCATCAACTGCAATAAATTGAGTTTGTTTCCTGAAAGCTTGTGTCCGTTGACAATGGTGGGATTGGTGAAAAAATAACCCAAAAAGTAGTCAAAACCAAACTGTTTGAGGTGATGGTACTGATCTTCATTCTGCACCATGTCGGCAATCACCTTGATGCCCTGTTTTTGCAGACGCTCTACCAGCTTCCGCAACTCTATCTCGGAATCGGAAAAACGATTGACTCGTATTTTGGCATACTCGGTAATCGTGGAAAGCTTTTCACTGGCGGTATCGGCTTTGCAATCGTCCAGTAAAAAATGATAACCCTTGAGTTTTAAAGCCTTGAGATTCTTGAGGGTTTCGGCATCATTCAGCACATCGGTCTCAAGCTCCAGAATCACCCTGTGATCGGATTCAAACTGGGGAATGCTCTCTGGCTTAAGCAGACTTTTAGGCAATTTCAAGATCGAAGGGTGGCTGCCGACAATCGCCTGGAAACCGATATCATTTTGAATTTTATCAATCAAAACTTCAGTGGCCGGCACCGAATGCCCATTTGGATTGAGCCCCTGATGAAACCAAAGCTCATAGGCGAACAAGCTCATGTCGCTGCTTAAAACCGGTTGCCGACCAATAAAAACCTCGGACCTACTCATACTTTTTTCACCTTGATTATCATGCGCTATGCCCTTGAACTGTACGATGTTTTGAAAACACATTCAAGAAAAACCATAACTTTATAAAGCCTATGTTTTAACGATTAAACAGCAGGCGCTGTCCCGGAGTGAATTCGGCAAACTCGCCTTGATGGTATTTCAACTCACCGGAAACAATGGTGCTCACCACACTTGATTTAAAAGTGTGTCCTTCCCAAGGTGACCATTGACACTTGTACAGGTTATGCGCCTTATCATCAGTGTGCGGCTTGTTCATATCCACCAGAACCAAATCCGCCCAATAACCCTCACGAATGTAACCGCGGTCTTCTATTTGATAGCGTATGGCCACATTGTGCGCGATTTTCTGCACTACCGTATGCAAATCAAACACACCATCATGCACCATGTCCAACAGTGCCGACAAAGACTGCTGAACCTGCGGTAGACCAGCTGGAGCGGTGAAATATTTATTGTGTTTTTCCGCCTCGGTATGCGGCGCATGATCGGTGGCGATGATGTCGATGCGGCCATCGCGTACGGCCTGACGAATCGCCTCTCGATCCGACACCGACTTGATGGCCGGATTACATTTGATAAAAGTCCCTTTCTGGGCATAGTCTTCGTCACTGAAACACAAGTGATGCACACAGGCCTCAGCGGTGATTTTTTTGCCTTCAACCGGGCCGGGGTCAAACAACGCCATCTCTTCAGCGGTGGTCAAGTGCAGAATATGCAAATCCGCACCGGTCTCTTTCGCCAACTGAACGGCAAAAGAAGAAGACTTGTAGCAGGCTTCACGACAACGGATATCCGGGTGCGCCTGCATCGGAACATCCTCACCGTACTGCTCACGGTACTTAGCCTCCTGAGCCTGAATCATCGGCGTGTCTTCACAGTGGGTGGTGATCAACGTCGGACTGTGAGTGAAAATGTCGCGCAATGCCTGCTCGCGATCTACCAACATGTTGCCGGTTGAAGCGCCCATAAAAATCTTCACCCCGCAGACCTTGCTCGGATCCACCTGTTTCAGCTCATCAAGGTTGTCATTGGTGGCACCAAAATAAAACGAATAGTTGGTCCATGACTTTTGCGCACCGATCTGATATTTGGCTTCCAAGTTTTCGATTGTGGTGGTCGTGGGTTTGACATTAGGCATATCCATAAAGGTGGTCGTGCCGCCTGCCAAAGCCGCTTTCGATTCGGTGGAAATGTCACCCTTGGAAGTCAAGCCCGGATCACGAAAATGCACCTGATCATCGATGAACCCCGGCAGCAGTGTCAATCCAGAAGCATCAATCACCTGATCGGCTGGCTGCGCAATGTGCTCGGCGATTTCGGCAATTCGGCCATTGCGGATCAAAACATCCCCCACCCAAGACTTGCCTTCATTCACAATCGTGGCCTGAGTAATAAGAATGCTGTTTAACGCTGCGTTCATGACAATTTTTCCTTTTTACTGGTGGACATCAAAACCGTTTATATCGTGCTGAACTTTACGTGTATTTTATCCTGAAAGGCCTGAAAATATGGCGCTTTTTCAAATCGCTTTGTTACCAGGTTATCCTGCCAGTAGAATAGACAGACTCTATAACTCAAAGACAAGACTGAAGATGAACCCCATCAAGTGGCTTTTAATCGGCATCGTACGCTTTTACCAACTGTTTATCAGCCCGTTACTTGGGCCAAGATGCCGGTTTTACCCATCCTGTTCAAACTATACGATCGAGGCCATCAAACAACACGGCGTGCTCTGCGGAAGCTGGCTGGCCATCAAACGCATCGGGCGCTGTCACCCCGCCAACCCAGGGGGGGTCGATCCAGTACCGGAATGTGGCTGCCATGCTAAACACCACCCGAGCGAACCTCCCAAAACATCCCCTGAAGAGGACGCATCCTCGCAGGACAAAGCCGGCCCAGAGAACCAGCGTGACTCAAAATGAGGTAACAAAATTCATGCAGCTGTCATGTTTTGTATGCAAAATAGGCTAAAATGAAAAATTCCATTATTTTTTTGAAAAAATCGGCAGATTGCTCAGAGAGCTTTGCACGAGTAAGACGCGAAGGAAAAATGAGAGAAAATTTGACTGATTGAGGCGGAAAACGCAGCTAATAGCTAGCTATTAGCAAGTTTTTCAACAAAAATCAGACGAATTTTAGCCATTTTTTACTCGTGTATCTATCTCGTGCAAAGCTCTCGCTCAGAAACAAATAAGATTAAAAGGCGCAACCATGCACATCGATGAGACGGCATCCTCTCTTGAAACCTACCCAAAATACATCAACCGCGAACGCAGCCTGCTAGAGTTCAACCGCCGCGTTCTGGCTCAGGCCAAAAACCCGGATATCCCGTTATTGGAAAGGCTCAAGTTCTTATGCATTTCCTGCACGAATATGGATGAATTTTTCGAGGTTCGCCTTGCCAGCCTGCATGAACTGGAAAACGATCCGGCGGCGCGCACCAATCCAGACGGCATGGTGCCGCAGGAGGCCGTGCACATGCTGAACGATGTGGCGCACGAAGTCGTCGAAGACCAATATCACACCCTCAACAACGTACTGATTCCCGAACTTGAAAAAGAGAACATCCGTTTTCTACGTCGTAATCATTGGACCGAACAGCACAAAGAGTGGATCCGAAACTATTTCATCGACTCCCTGCACCCGGTATTGAGCCCGATGGGACTCGACCCCTCCCACCCGTTTCCCAAGGTGCTCAATAAGAGTTTGAACTTCATCGTCTCTTTGGAAGGCAAGGATGCATTTGGGCGCTCCAACGGCTTGGCGATTGTCCAGGTTCCACGCTCATTGCCGCGCCTGATCAAACTGCCAAGCGAAGCCACCGACGGCGAAAACGATTTTGTATTCCTGTCCTCGGTACTGCACGCCAACGTGGCCACCCTGTTTCCGGGCATGACCGTAACCGGTTGTTACCAGTTCCGGGTGACCCGCAACACCAACCTATTCATTGACGAAGAGGAAGTGGAAGACATCATGCGCGCCCTCAAGGGGGAACTTTCCGGACGCCAGTATGGTGGGGCGATCCGCCTAGAGGTGGCCGACAACTGTCCGCGCCATATGGTGGACTACCTGCTCGATCAATTCCAGCTTGACGAAGAAGATCTCTACCAGGTTAACGGACCGGTCAACCTGCACCGGCTCAATGCGGTTCCGGATATGGTGGGCCGTCCCGATCTGCTGTTCACCCCTTACTCTCCAAAACAGCTGAACCAGCAAAAACCCAACAAGTCGTTCCGTCTGTTCCATCGCAAAAAGGAACCTGAAACCCTGTTTGAACGCATCCATCGCAAAGACCTGCTATTACACCATCCGTATGATGCTTTCACGCCGGTCATCGATTTCTTGAAACAGGCCGCTTCCGACCCGGACGTGCTGGCGATTCGCATGACTCTGTACCGCACTGGTGAGGACTCCGCAATTATCGACGCCTTGGAAAAAGCCGCCCGCAACGGCAAGGAAGTCACTGCGGTAATCGAGCTGCGAGCCCGTTTTGACGAAGACACCAACATCATTCAGGCAACCCGCCTGCAAGATGCCGGGGTGCATGTGGTGTATGGCGTGGTCGGATACAAAACCCACGCCAAGATGATTCTGATCGTGCGCCGGGAAGGCGACAAACTTCGCCACTACACACATTTGGGCACAGGCAATTACCATCACATCACCACCCGCTTCTATACCGATTTCGGCCTGTTCACCGCCAACCCTAAGATTGGTCGCGATGCCTCAAAGATCTTCCAACAGCTCACCAGCCTGGGGGAAAGTAAGGGACTTGAAGTCTTGCTCCAGTCACCCTTCACTTTGCAAACCGGCATGATCGAACGCATCCGCCGTGAAGCGGAACACGCCTCTCAAGGCAAATCCGCACGCATCATCGCCAAAATGAACGGCCTGCAGGAAAAAGGCATCATCGACGCCCTATACGAAGCGTCTCAGGCCGGTGTCAAAATCGACCTCATCGTGCGCGGCATGTGCAGTTTGCGACCAGGCCTGCCGGGATTGTCTGAGAATATTACCGTCACCAGCATTGTCGGTCGTTTTCTGGAGCACCACCGCATTTATTACTTTGAGAACAGTCCGGCACATCCCGAACTCTACTGCTCAAGCGCCGACTGGATGGGACGCAACCTCTTGTCTCGAGTGGAAACCTGTTTTCCGATTCTGGATCCAGACTGCTTCCAGCAAGTGTACACGGAAGGCCTGGCCATTTATCTGGAAGACAACTGCAATGCCTGGATTCTGCAAGCCGACGGCAGTTATGTGCAGCGCACCCCGGAAGGATCGGTGCCGTTCAGCGCTCAACAGGCGCTGATCGAAAAATACAGTCAATAACGGCAAGCGTAAGTATTTCCCCGCAAAGCCTGATTGAAAGCGCGTTTGAGGAGCCTTCACAAAATAGTTTTATCGCCCGTTAACCCAAAAAAGAGTACACTATGTGCTCTTTTCGGACGGGGAACTTCACGTCGGTTACAAAACCGCCGGACCTCCCACTGAACGAACCAACTTTAATGTGAAACCGTTTATTTCATGACTTGATCTTAAGCGGCTTATCAGAAGCTTGTAAGTATGAAAACAACAGAAACCGACCCGCAAAACGCCTCCCAAGACAGCGGTTTATTCGCCGCGATAGATCTGGGCTCCAACAGTTTCCATATGATTATCGCCCGTGAAACCCACGGACAAATGCAAGTCATCGACAAACACAAGGAAATGGTTCGCTTGCGTGCCGGTCTGCAAGCTGACGGCACGCTTAATGAAAAAGCCTTCAATAAAGCCATCGCCTGTCTGGAACGTTTTGGACAGCGCATCAACAACATCCCAGCTCAAAACGTGCGCGCCGTTGGCACCAACACCCTGCGCAACGCCCGTAACAGCCGAATTTTCCTGCAACAGGCCAGTAAAGCCTTAGGCCACAACATTCAAATCATTGCCGGACAAGAAGAGGCACGCCTCATCTACCTGGGGGTGGCGCACGGTTTGCCTAACAGCGACGAACAGCGTTTGGTCATGGACATCGGCGGCGGCAGTACGGAGTTCATCATTGGCAAAGGCTTCACCCACAATCATCTGACCAGTACCGAGATGGGCTGCGTGAGCATCACCCAAGGCTTTTTTGCCGATGATGAGATTTCGGCCAGCAAAATGAATCAAGCCATTTCCTCTTGCCGCCTGACTCTCCGACCGCATCAAGGCAAACTCAAAAAATTGGGGTGGGATACCGCCATCGGCGCCTCCGGCACCATCAAGTCGATTGGCCAAATTCTGGAAGTCAATCACTGGAGTGAAGGCGGCATCACCCTCAAGGGGCTCTATCAGCTGCGGGATGTTTTAATCGAAACCCAAAGTGCTGCGGCGCTATCACTGGAAGGCCTCAAGGATGAACGTCGCCCGGTACTGGCGGGCGGTTTGGCGGTTTTGATTGCCTCTTTTGAAGAGCTCAATATCCAGCAGATGCAAGTCTCTTCCAACGCTTTGCGCGAAGGTCTGGTGTTCGATACGCTGGGTCGGCTTTTTGCGGAAGATGCCCGTGAGCTGAGCGTGGCCGCCATGCAACAGTGGATGCACGTAGATACCCAGCAGGCAGAACATGTCGCCAAAACCGCCATGAACCTGTTCAAGCAGGCGCACAACATATGGCAACTGCGTAATACCGAATACAACTTCAAGAAACTGCTAAACTGGGCGGCCAAGCTGCATGAGTGCGGCATCGCTATCAGTTACAAACGTTACCGCCACCACAGTGCCTACTTGATCGCTCAGGCGGAAATGGCGGGGTTCGATCAGCAGGAAAAACAGATGCTCAGCACTATGCTACTGAACCATCGCGGCAAATTCATCATCGAAGCCTATGACGAAATCGATATCGAACCGCAAAAATTGCTGTATCTAACGGTTTTGTTGCGTCTGGCGGTGAGAATTCATCGCGGCCGCGACTTCGAGGTCATCAAGCCGATCTTGTTCATCGAAAACGACACCCAGTTGCATCTCGAATTTGATGAGCACTGGCTGGAACAACACCCATTGAGCCGCCTGGATTTGGAAATCGAGGCCAAACGACTGGATGCCGCCGGGTTCCAGCTGACGTTTGAATAGGCACTCACTCACAATCAAACGACTTGGCGTAAAAAGCCAAGCGCTGCCCGTGCCTAATACACATCCATCTGCAGGCGTTTGCTTTTACGCCAGGCCTGCCAGATTTGCAAAGCGCCTTCCCGGTCGCAAACGGAAAACTCCATAATCATGTCCAGCCAAGTCTCGGTCACGCCCTGAGCCAAACCTTGCTGGCTGCCGCAAATATACAAGTGCGCCCCCTGTTCCATCAAGGACCACAATAATTGCTTATTCGCCAGCATTCGATGCTGAACATAACATTTCTCAGGCTGATCACGTGAAAAGGCGGTAAACAACTCAATCTGTCCGGCCTGTTGCCAAGCCGTCAGCTCGTCTTCAAATAAAAATGAACAGGCCTGGTGGGTTTCGCCAAAAAACAATAGATTTCGACCACTGGCCCGCTGTGCGATGCGTTGCTGGATAAAGCCGATAAACGGCGCAATGCCGGTTCCGGCACCGATCATAATTATCGGCAAATCCGGGGTTTGCGGAAGTTTGAACGTCGGATTGGCCTTCAACTCACACTCAACCCGTTCGCCCGACTGCAATTGACTAATGGCATAACTGGCGACCCCGTAATGCATGCGGCGACCCACAGTCGTATTCACATACGCCACCAACTTGACCAGCAGATGCACCTCATTACCAACCGCAACCGGAGTCGAAGCAATCGAATAATAACGCGGTGCCAAAGGCGCCAGCAGCTTTAAAAACTCAAGCCCCAATTCACATAACTCGGGAAAAACCGCCAGCAAATCGACAATATCTCGTCCATAGGCATAGTCCATCATCGCCTGTCGGTCGGCCCAGTCGCCCAATTGATATTGGCGCTGAATCTTATTCAACAAAGCCGGGTTGAGTTGGGAAATCTCCAAATGCCGCAACAACGCCTCGTGCGCCGAAACCTTTCCTGCTCGCCTGAGTTCGAGTTCTTCCTCTCCGCTTAGGCCCAGCTTTGTGAGCACCGCTTGCACCCAGGCCTGCTGATTTTCAAATTGCAAAGTCAACCAGTCGCCAGGCTCATAGTCGAGCTGAATCGGTTCTAGGGGAGTGAGTGCCAGATGATAAATCGCTTTGTCGGCACATAAGGGAGTCAGATTAATGTTGTGTTTGACACGAAGTTGCACGGCTTGGTCCACTATATTTGGGTTAGGGAATCAGCCTTGCATTTTAGCACGCCAAACTACCAATAGCGCAGCGCAAATGTTTCAAGCCGCGCCAGAGACACGGCTCGCATATTCATATTACCGTTAGCGAATGTGTTCCATCAACACTGTCATCCAAGGCGCCGTCACCAGAATGGTAACTGCCGACATCAACCCGGCCACCAGGCCGATGCCCACTTGAGGCACAATGTTGTTCTGCTTGATTTCGATTTCTGACATTTGGCGTTCCATTGACGAAAACACATCCACCTGCTTTTTCAGCAGGCCGTTCAAGGTCTTGATTTGTTTGAACAATAGCTGCTGTTCTTTTTCAAGCAAATGACGCGACTTGCCAGACTGCTCCTCCAGCTGGTTCATTTGCTGAGACAACTGGCCAATCGAAGCATCCATTTGCGCCACCAAGTTTTTCAATGCCGTCTTGTCTTCATTCAACCACTCGAAATCCGGCGTCACCATATCCGACATGTCCATATCGTCATGCACCAAACCCTTGCCATTGGCATTGCTGCGATGGCGGCGCATAGCCTGCTCCAACAGCACACTTTTCGATCCCAAAGGTTCCACATTTCGTAAATCAATCGCCATTTTTCCCACCCTCGTGTGAACACCGGCCGCCTGCAAGACGAGGTGTCAATTTTTTGTCTATTTATTCGGTATAATCCTATCTATTGGTTACCTATGCAGAGAATGTGCCAATTCACTCATGTCTTTGCAAAAAACAGAGGAATTTAATTTATGAAATACATCGGAGCCCATGTTTCTGCAGCCGGCGGTGTTGAAAACGCGCCAATTAGAGCGCATGAAATTGGTGCCACGGCCTTTGCGCTGTTCACCAAAAACCAGCGTCAATGGGTCGCCAAGCCGCTCACTGAAAAAAGCATTGAACAATTCAAAGCCAACTGCGAACGTTACGGCTACACCTCCAAACAGATCCTGCCGCACGACAGCTATCTGATCAACCTCGGACATCCGGATGTCGATAAACGCCAAAAATCGCTGGATGCTTTTATTGACGAACTGCAACGCTGCCAGCAACTTGGCATCACCTTATTGAATTTTCATCCCGGCAGTCACCTGCGTGAGATTTCAGAGCAGCAATGCCTGGATTACATCGCGGAGTCCATCAACTTCGCCCTGGAGCAAACCCAAGGTGTGACTGCGGTGATTGAAAATACGGCAGGACAAGGCTCCAACCTGGGCTACCAACACGAACAGCTCGCCTACCTGATTGACAAGATTGAAGATAAAACCCGTATCGGCGTGTGCTTTGACACCTGCCATGCCTATGCGGCCGGTTACGATCTGAAAAACGATTATGACGGTGTGATGCAGGACTTTTCCGACGTGGTCGGATTCGAATACCTTAAAGGCATGCACCTTAACGACTCCAAAGCCAAACTCGGACAAAAGCTTGACCGCCACCACAGCTTGGGAGAAGGCGAAATCGGCTGGGAAGCGTTCAAAAAAATCATGCGAGATCCGCGTATCGATGAAATTCCCATGACCCTGGAAACCATCGACCCGCAAATCTGGCCGCAAGAAATCGCCCAACTTAAATCTTACTGCCAAGACTGAATTCAAGCCATGCCTCAGGCTTGAACCCCGTCACAGAAGATTTGATTCTTCATGGTCATGCAAACCCCGCAAAACCCATCCGGTAAAAAACTTGCGGGCGAGAATTTGCATGGAGTAAGATAATCACTCTTAAAACAAAGAACCCGTTCAATGAATAAAAATCAATTTATCGAATTTGTCATGCAAGCCGGCGTGCTTAAGCTTGGTGAATTCACCCTTAAATCGGGACGCAAAAGCCCCTATTTCTTCAATGCAGGCCTGTTCAATACCGGCGGACAACTTGCGACCTTGGCCCAAGGGTATGCCTCGGCCGTCGCCGGTTCGAACATCGATTTCGACGTACTTTTCGGCCCCGCTTATAAAGGCATTCCGCTGGCCGCCACCACCAGCGTGGCGCTGGCTCAGGAACACGGTATCGACAAACCTTACGCCTTCAACCGTAAAGAGGCCAAAGACCATGGTGAAGGCGGCAATATCGTCGGACACGCCCTGGAAGGTCAGGTATTGATCATCGACGACGTCATCACCGCAGGCACCGCCATTCGCGAAGCGATCGACATCATCACGTCCAATGGCGCCAAACCTGCCGGAGTGTTGATCGCCTTGGACCGCATGGAAAAAGGTCAGGGCGACTTGTCAGCCATTCAGGAAGTGGAAGTGGAATTCGGCATTCCAGTCATCAGCATCATCACCCTGAACGACATCATCGATTACCTTAAAACCCAACCCGACATGCAGAACTATCTGGATGCGATGGTGGAGTATCGTAAACAATATGGTATCGCCTAGTCAGATGAACGACATGAAAACAGAATCTCCCCCTCCTACATCACACCGATTGCGCGAACTGATTCTGTTGCGCCATGCAAAATCGGACTGGAAGGATGACAGCCTGGCGGATATCGATCGTCCGCTGGCTGAAAAAGGCAAAAAAAACGCCGCCAAAGTAGGAAAGTGGCTACAACAGGAAGGCATCATTCCTGACATGATTCTGACCTCACCGGCCAAACGCACCCAACAGACACTGAAACGCATCTGTTCGGAGTGCGGCTCCGATACGCAGACAGTGGAAGCGCTCTATCTCGCCGATCTGGAGACCTTGAAAAGCATCTTGGCCGAAGCCCCCAATGTCAGATGCCTGATGATCATCGGTCATAACCCTGGGCTTGAACGTCTCTTCAACTACCTCAATAGCTCCACCGAGGAATCACAAACCGACCTTTTTCCAACCGCAAGTCTCGCCCACTTCGTGCTTCCCGACGATTGGCAAAACCTGGCTTCCGGTGACGGCAAACTGATTCAGTTCATGCGCCCCAAAGACATCAAACTTCAAGACTGATCCTCAGTTGTCACTCTAAGAATTTTTTCTGATTGCCTAATACTGTATCGATACGATTTATTGATACTAAATAAGTTGTTAGGCAAAAACCCTTATGCAGTTGTTTTTAAAAATGTTATATTTCAATTAGAAAATTTTTTCTACTTCCAATAAGCTCTTAAGAAGCTTTTAATCAAGAGGATATTTACCATGAAAACAAAACTACTCCCTTTATTCGCCATCATTTCAATGGCTGCATTTGCACCGGCTCACGCTGAAGACATCCCAAGCGAAGGCACCACAGCTTATGCCATTGATTCTGACGGTGATGTGGTTCGTGACAATTTCGGTGGGTGTGTTCGTTCAATCGACTGGACCAAAGAAACCGCCATCGCAAAATGTGAAGGTTGGGAAGAACCAAAACCAGAACCGGCTCCGGCTCCAGTGGTTGCTCCGGCTCCTGCCCCAAAACCAGCGCCAGTCGTTGAAAAAGTACAAGAAGATGCACCTGCGGCTTTCCGTGGTTTCTTCGACACCAACAAAGCGGACTTGAAAGCAAATGCCAAGGAAGAGTTGGATGTCTATTCTGGTTACATGACACGTAATCCGGACAAAAACATCAAAGTTACCGGACATACCGATTCAACCGGCAGTGAAGCGTATAATCAGACACTGTCTGAAAAACGTGCAAATGCGGTTAAGACCTACCTTGAAGAAAGCGGTATCGACGGAAACCGCATCGAAGCGGCCGGCATGGGTGAGTCCAGCCCGGTTGCAAGCAACAAAACCAAAGACGGTCGTGCACAGAACCGTCGTGTTGAAATTGAAGTGGTTAAGTAAGGTTTAATCCTCTCTTTTTAACATCGTGGTTTGAAAAAAAGGCCGTTGAGCAATCCGCTCAACGGCCTTTTTTATCGCCCTTAAAAATAACGTGCCTCACTGTCAGAGCATCGCTTTGGCAATCAATGAAATCCCCACCAAGATGGTCACCACCTCAAAACTGCGTTTCACCAGGCGATTGCCTTTAACAATGGCAAAGTGCGCCCCTAAATAGCCCCCAATCAGGGAGCCCAAAATCAGTGCCGGCAGCCAATCCCACTGAATGGTGCCCAACATGCCTAAAGTGACGGCTCCGGAACCGTTCCAGAAAATACCGACTAGAATCAGGGTATAGCCCACCGCAGTCTTATAATCCAGTCCAAACCAACGCACCAGCCATAAGGTGACAAACAACCCGGTACCCGAGGTCAAAGAGCCGTTTAAGGCACCAATCATAAACAACACCAGACCGCCCCACAGCAGGCCTGCCCGATTTCTATTCTGTACATTTTCAATTTGACCTAATTCGGGCTTGAACCACGAATAAAGCCCCAACCCCAAGGTCAAGACACCGAGCAGAAACTGCGACAGACGATCGTCTACTTGCAGAATGAGGCTTGCACCCAACACCACACCGGGAAGCCCGGTCGCCAAAATGAAAACGGAGAAACGCCAGTCAAACGTGGAGGATTTCAGGTGTCTCATTGTGGCGCCCAAACCCAAAAATACGCTGGCCACCTTATGGGTGGCGAGCGCAGTGCCAAACGGCAGTCCCAGGAACAACAAAGCGGGCAGCTGCAGCAATCCGGCCCCGCCCCCCGCCAAGGCGGAAAACAGATTGGCTACCAAAGAGACGATAAAAAGCACAAGCTGGTCTAACAACATCTTAGAGTTTCCAAACATCGCGCAATGGCGATGCATTCAATAATACAAACAAAAAAGCCCCAGCACGGCGTCTGGGGCTTAAATGGTTTCAAAACGGGCTAGACCCGGTCAACACTAATCCTGCTTGTGCAAATGCACGTCCATTTGCGGATAAGGGATGGAAATACCCTCTTCATCAAACGTCAATTTGACCTTCTCATTCATATCCCACATGACCGCCCAGTAATCTGCGGAATTGACCCATGGGCGAACCACAAAATTGACACTGCTGTCACCCAGCTCCGACAATGCAATCACTGGAGCCGGATCCTTTAAAATGCGCTCGTCTTCGGCAACCAGTTTTTCCAGAATGGTCTTGGCTTTGCGGATGTCATCGTCATAACCGATGCCGAACACCATATCCACACGACGGGTATCACGAGCTGAGAAATTAGTGATAGGGCCCGAATAGATGGCGCCATTCGGCACAATCATCTCTTTATTGTCGCCAGTACGCATGGTGGTGCTGAAAATCTGCACCGCTTCAACAACCCCGGTCACCCCACCGGCATCAATGAAGTCACCGCTTTTGAAAGGTTTGAAGACCAAAATCATCACCCCGGCGGCAAAGTTCTGCATCGACCCTTGCAACGCCAGACCGATGGCCAAACCGGCGGCACCAATCAAGGCGACCAAAGAGGTGGTATCCACACCCAACTGATCCAACGAGGCGATGATGACAAACAGCAACAATACCGCATTGATGATCGAAGCGACAAAGTTGATGAGCATCTCATCCATCTTACCGGTACGACCCAACAGCTTTCTGACAATCTTAACAATGCCTTTGACCACCATACGACCCACTACAAAAATCAAAATCGCCAGAGCAATCTTGATTCCCCATGGAATCGCATAATCATTCATCATGAGTTCTATATCCATAATAACCTTCCTTCTGAGACTTGAATTGAATCACCGATCCAATTCGATATTTATTCCGCTGTTATCAGAGTACCGACACCTTCATCGGTAAACACTTCCAACATCACCGCATGCTCCACACGTCCGTCGATAATATGGGCTGAATGCACGCCATTCTGCACCGCATCCAACGCACACCGAATCTTAGGCAACATACCACCATAAATAGTACCATCACCAATTAATTCGTCCACTTTTTTTGCGGTCAAACCGGTCAGCAAATTGCCTTCTTTGTCGAGCAAGCCGGCGGTATTGGTCAATAACATCAGTTTCTCGGCGTTCAAGGCTTCGGCGACCTTTCCGGCCACCAGATCGGCGTTGATGTTGTAAGAATGACCGTCTTTGCCCACCCCTACCGGCGCAATCACCGGAATGAAATCGCCCTGAATCAGCATGTCCAGCACCTGGGTATTGATTTTCTCGACCTCACCCACGTGACCCAAATCGATGATTTCCGGGGCATTCAGTTCCGGCGCATTCAACTCCATGTGCATCTTCTTGGCACAAATCAGATTGCCGTCCTTACCGGTCAATCCCACCGAGTTCCCGCCATGACGGTGAATCAGATTGACGATCTCCTTGTTCACCTGTCCACCCAATACCATTTCGACAATGTCCATGGTTTCGGTGTCGGTCACACGCATGCCCTGAATGAACTCGGACTCTTTACCCACCCGTTTCAGCAGATCACCAATTTGAGGACCGCCGCCGTGCACCACCACCGGATTGATGCCCACCAGCTTCATCAAGACGATGTCGCGCGCAAAGCCCTCTTTGAGCTTTTCGTCGATCATCGCATTCCCGCCGTACTTGACCACAATGGTTTTACCGGAGAAACGTTGGATATACGGCAAGGCTTCGGCCAATACCGAAGCGATGTTTTGGGCTTGTTCTTTATTCAGGTTCATGGTGTTTTGCACTCTCATGGGCGTTATTCTTTCTGTAAGGGGAGACTGGCCAGGCCTGCTCAATCTCTGAAGTTGTTGAATTGCAACGGCAGTTCCAAGTCTTCCATGCCGCGCAACAATTGCATCACCTGCTGCAGATCGTCACGTTTTTTGCCGGTGACGCGGATGCTGTCACCCTGGTTGGCGGCCTGCACTTTGATTTTGGAATCTTTGATCGCCTTGATGATTTTCTTGGCCAAAGGCGCATCCAGCCCCTCTTTCATCTCAATCACCTGAACGGCGGTTTTGAGCTGAATGGTCGGGTCTTTGACATCCATGCATTTGACGTCAATGCCACGACGGTTGGCCTTCTGAACCAAAATGTCGTACATCTGATTCAACTGAAAATCCGATTCGGTCTTCAAAGTGACTGTGGTTCCCTTAAGTTCGAAACTGCTGTCCGTGCCTTTAAAGTCGTAGCGAGTGGTCACTTCCTTGTTCGCCTGATCCACCGCATTGGTCAATTCATGTTTATCCAATTCAGAAACAATATCAAATGAAGGCATCTTCTCTCCTCTATGGCCGAAATTCTCACCAGGCCTGTTGAAATCAAAGCGTTATTTTAACAAAAACAGCCGTTTAACACGGCTTTTTATCTATTCCGGCCCCGCACATGGCGGCACATTTGGCTTGCACCGCAAGCCCGACTATAATGGCCCGTTCTTTCACTGCCTTACAAGTCGTCATATCCATGCCTACAAAGACATTCCACCCGCCGCTCTCCGAAGTCGCCCAAGCCATTCAACCTTTCCGGGTAATGAAGATCCTGGGCGAAGCCAAGGCCCTGGAAGCCAGCGGCAGAAAGATCATTCATATGGAAATCGGCGAGCCGGACTTTCCGTCACTGGATTGCGCTCACCAAGCGGCCTTTGAAGCCATGCAACAAGGCCTGACCCACTACACCCCGACCTTGGGATTGCCGGCTTTGCGTCACAAGCTGGCTGAATTCTATCGTCGTTTTTACGATGCCCAAGTCGAAAGCGGACGTTTCATGATCACACCGGGTTCTTCCAGCGCCTTGCAACTGGTGCTCACCGCCATTCTCAATCCGGGTGACAAGGTACTGATGAGCGACCCGGCCTATCCGTGCAACCGCCAATTCGTCAAGTTACTGCATGCCGATTTGGTGAGCGTCGCGGTTGACCATCACAGCAACTACCAGCTCACTCTGGCCAAGCTAAAAGACCACTGGCAAGACGGCATCAAACTGGTGATGGTCGCCTCCCCCGCCAATCCAACCGGCACCGTGATCGAACAGCACGAACTGCTGGCAATAGCGCATTTTCTGGCCGAAAAAAACGCCTATCTGCTGGTCGACGAAATCTATCAGGGCTTGGTGTATGATCGTCCAGCGGAAAGCATTCTCGCCAACAAAACCCTGCCGGACAACGTCATTGTCATCAACTCCTTCTCAAAATTCTTCGGCATGACCGGTTGGCGATTGGGCTGGTGTGTCGCGCCCCTGCCTTTGATGCCGGTTTTGGATCGTCTGGGGCAGAACCTTTTCCTGGCCGCCCCCACACCGGCGCAATATGCGGCTTTACGGGTATTGGAAGACGATGCGCTTGAACAGCTGGAACAACGCCGACAGGTCTTTGAACGACGCCGCAATGTCTTGTTTCATGCCATGCAACAGGCTGGATTCAACCTTAAAGTATTACCGCAAGGCGCATTTTATCTCTATTGGGATGTGTCGGCCTGGACCGACGATTCCGAAACCTTTGCCGCCGATTTATTGCAACAGACCGGTGTTGCCTTAACGCCGGGGACCGACTTCGGCGAACACAAAGCGAGACAGCATCTGCGCCTGGCCTACACCACCGACGAGAAACAACTACAAATCGCCGTCGATAAAATAACCCAATACATCAAACACTTACCTGTAAAATCACCCGCCTGAAAACAAACAGGCCTGGTGGCAAATTAATTGCGGCCAGGCCTGCTCATTCTTAAAAAAACGTTTTTAAACTTGAATTCGATCTAAAACGGCAGCTCCAGATTCGGGTCGACTTGATGAAGCAGAACCTTGAACTCCGCCTGGATACGCTTCAGAGCCTCCGGCGTTTCACCTTCAAAACGCATCACCAAAACCGGCGTGGTATTGGAAGGCCGCACCAACCCCCAGCCGTCGGCGAAGTCGGCGCGAATGCCGTCCAGATCAAAAATGGTTGCATCCGCAAAATGTGCGATTTTCTTGAATTTCTCCATAAAAGCGTAATGCTCACCTTCGGCAAACTCCACATCCATCTCCGGCGTATTGTAGGCATCCGGTAACGCCGAAAACAGTTGATGCGCGGTTTGCGGCTGTCCGGCGACAATCTCCAACATTCTGGCCGCGCCGTAAATGCCGTCGTCAAATCCGTACCAGCGCTCTTTGAAAAAGATATGTCCTGAGACCTCGCCCGCCAAAGCCGCGCCGGTCTCTTTGAGTTTGGCTTTCATAAACGAGTGTCCGGTTTTCCACATGGTCGGTTTGCCGCCGTCCGCTTCAATTTCCTTGGCCAAAAGAGAGGTGCATTTGATGTCGAACAGAATCTCCGCGCCCGGCTGACGGCTCAGCACATCGCGTGCGTAAAGCATCATCTGGCGGTCGGCATAAATCACCATGCCTTGATCGTCAACCACACCGCAACGGTCGCCGTCGCCGTCAAACGCTAGACCAATGTCCGCACCGACCTCTTTGACCTTGTTTATCAAATCAACCAGGTTCTTGGGTTTAGCCGGATCGGGATGATGGTTCGGAAAGGTGCCGTCGACTTCGCAGAACAGTTCGGTCACCTCGCATCCCAAATCGTGGATGATTTGCGGAGCGTACTCACCCGCCACGCCGTTGCCGGCATCCACCACCACCTTCAACGGACGTTTCAATTGGATCTCTTTTACAATTGCATCATGATAGGCCTGTGAAATATCCAACTCCGAAAAACAGCCCGAACCGGTTTCAAAGTCATCGTTTTGAATGCGTTTCAGCAGCGTCTGAATCCAGTCGCCCGACAAGGTGGTGCCGTCGACCACCATCTTGATGCCGTTGTAGTTGGGCGGATTGTGTGAACCGGTAATGGCTGCACAGGAGTTCACGCCATCCAGCGTGGCCGCGGCAAAATACACCATCGGAGTCGTCACTTCACCCAGATAGATCACATCCACACCGGCGGCTTGCAGGCCTCTAGCCAGACACTCGATAAAACGCGGTCCCGACAAGCGCCCGTCACGGCCGATGACAATCTTGCTCTGACCAGACTGAATCACTTCCGAACCCAAAGCGCGCCCGATCCACTCAACCGTCTCTTCGGACAACGCCTCGTCCACTACGCCGCGGATGTCGTATGCTCTAAAAATGCTCTCAACTACCTGTGCCATCATGCGGCTCCCTGAATTCCAATGCGATTATTTTAATGCAGTTTTAAGACGCAGGGATGACACATTTACACCGGACATAAAAAAACCGGCATAAAAGCCGGTTTTGACAATAGCAAGAGCCTGTATTCAAGCTACTTGATTTTTTGTTGCCTTATCAAAAGGTTATTGTCACTGAAGAGCTAAGAACAAAAGGTAAAATTTTGGTCAATGTTATAGAGCCTTCACTGACACTTAACGTGAGTGTCGCCCCTTCAATGCTGTAACCGATTGGATTAGCCGAGCTAAAGCCTTTATTGCCATCGCCATTCTCAGTCACGGCAAAAGAGAAACCTCCTTCAGCTGTAATCTGATAGGTCCCCTTTTCATAAACGACTGAACCAGCATTATTGCCTTCCAATGAAAACACCATATAGGTATTATCTTTATTGAAAACAGCCAGCTTATTAGTGCCATCGTCAAAATTAAATTTCCAAACACCATTAATGGCATCCGGTTTTTTAGCCTGATCGGTCAATGAAACCACACGCTCAAATTCAGACTCACCACCTGAATCATTGGTGATTTGCAATTCGTTTAGATCATCTGAAACCTCTACAGGATAAGCCAGACCCGATTCTAAACTCGACGAAACATTGCCTATTTCCTTAGTAAAGGTGATCGTGTCGTCGATGCTATCAATTGCATAGCTTCCAACCTGTAGAACATCATCCTGCGTGAATTCTTGGTCACTCAGTAGGACATATTGATTATCAGCCGTCAATTTCAAGAACACCAAGCCGTTCTCATCACTGCTGGCTAACATCCAACTTCCTACAAAGCCGTTAACATTGGTTAAATGATCTTTAACCTCTGTACGGCTTTTCCAGTCATATTCCCCATCACCATCCAAATCTGCATCACCAAACTGGACCTTAAAGGAAGCCTCGTCATTTTTTTCAAAATCAATATCAGACACCTCTTTCAAGGCATCATGAGTAGATTCAGGAATCTGGATGCCATTTGACGGATCACCATCCTCATCCAGTGATTGCAATAACTGTGCGATATTTAATTGACCAGCTGACGTGGCTGACATATCAAACGGAGTCACTACAGCTTTAGCGGTAACAGGCGGAAATTCTACCCCACCAATAGAGAACGTAACGGTTTCACCCGCTTGATATTGATACTTGCCATCTTGGTTAGTCGAACCGTTTTGCGTAGCCGTTTTATAAGCCACACCTGCAACAGCACTATCAACAAACGTTCCTGTCAAAGGAGTGTCGGATGATGCTTGATCTGAAGCTCCTCCTCCACAGCCAGCCAACATAACGGCACTCATAAAAGATACGATCAATTTTGGATTTGCTTTCATCATCCCCTCCAGACTTACTTTTTCACTTTCTGCATATAGGAAAAAAACAATTTCTCAATAAAAACAATAGCATATTTCAAGAAATATTGCTTATTACTTTAATTAATTCACCAACCTTTAAAGTAAGCCATAAACGTCATATCGACCTTAAATTGAAAGACTACTTTGTTCCGGTATGCCCGAATCCGCTTTCACCCCGTTCGGTGGCGTCGCCAAATTCTTCAACCTGGGTGAACACCGGCTGAATCACCGGCACGATCACCATCTGCGCGATACGTTCGCCGACTTCAACTGTATATGGAGTATCACCGCGGTTCCAGCAAGAAACCATCAAGGGACCTTGATAATCGGAATCGATCAAACCGACCAAGTTGCCCAAGACGATGCCGTGTTTATGTCCCAGGCCGGAACGCGGCAACAACATGGCCGCCAAGCCCGGATCGTCCAAATGAATCGCCATGCCGGTTGGAATCAATACCGTCTGCCCCGGCTCGATGGTCATCGCCTCGTCGATACAGGCGCGCAAATCCAAACCGGCGGAACCTTTCGTGCCGTAATGCGGCATCTCGATTTCTTGGCCTAAACGCGGGTCTAAAATTTTGTATTGAACTTGCATGGTCATGTGATTTTCCTTTATCCATTTCGCCAAAATGCGGCGAGCATTTCTAAAACACGCCTATTCTACCTCAAAATATCGATTCGGCCGGAGCGGGTTTGACCTTATCCTCCCACTCCTTCACGTCCATAAACTCAATGGGGGATCGTTCATCACCGCACGCATGATGTCACTGCGCGTCACCATGCCTACCAAATGATCATGTTCGTTCACAATCGGCAAGCCATCCAGATGGTATTCCACCATGACCTTGGCGACTCGGCGCACATCGGATACCGGATCGGCGGTGATCACCTCACTGGACATGGCGTCCGCCACACTTTTACCTGTCAGATAACGCACCTCATCCTGATCGATGGTCATCAGCCTCAACAATCCCTGAACCGTCACCATGCCCACCAATTTATGCTGTGGATCCAGCACAGGCATCTGATTGAAACCGTGAGTCTGAAAATGTCGATGCGCCTCTTCAAGCAGCGTATCCAAACGGATGGTCACCACCGGATGACTCATGAGCTGATGGACATGGTAAATTGGCGCGCGCTGGTTCAGGTGCAACTGATCCCGATAGGCCTGAATCCCTTTCGCAGACTGCATCTCAAGCTGGTCTTCGGCTGAAGCGCCTTGTATCACCAAAGTTTCATCCTGAGCGACATTCTCATGAAACGCAGCCTGCTCGCCTTGATTTACCTGGCGAACCTTCTGCAGTTTTTCCAGATTGTCACGAAAACGCCGGCCTTGAATATTATAGATTGCAAACATACTCCCTCCATAAGGTGTTGTTTAACAAACCAATAGTACCGTTTTTTTTACTGCAAAATTATAAAAATTGAAAACCGGCAGGCCTGGTTAGAGGGCCGGTTAATCTTCGATTTGAATGCACCCTATGCTTAATGGGATAATGTATGTCATTCAGCCCAGTCACTCACACACCTAAATAAAGGCAGATCGGTTTGCTCATCATCTCCACCAACGTTTCCATTCCGGACAATGAAATCGAACTGACCGCCATCCGTTCGCAGGGGGCTGGCGGGCAGAACGTCAACAAAGTCGCCTCGGCGATCCATCTGCGTTTTGACATTGCCACTTCCTCATTGCCGGATTTTTACAAGCAACGTCTGCTCAACCTGAAGGACTCGCGCATCACCAAAGAGGGCGTGATTGTCATCAAAGCCCAGCAGTTCCGTACCCAGGACGCCAATCGAGAAGATGCCTTGCAACGTTTGCAAAGCCTGATCAAAAGCGTCTCGGTGGTGCATAAGGTAAGATACGCCACCAAGCCGACCCGCAACTCGCAAAAACGCCGTTTGGACAGCAAAACCAAACGCGGCCGGATCAAATCATTGCGCGGCAAGGTGCTCGACTAAACAGCACATACCGGTAAATTTCACCGTTTTAACTTAAACACTCTAGAATTCGCTTACATTATCGCCATATGACACCTCCGCCCCAAAGCTTGGGGTTTACCCTAAAAGACCCCTCTTTTATTCAGTGTTAAAATATGGCTTTAATTTTCCTTTAGTAAACATTCTACGAGTCTACTCAACCATGAAGTCAATGCGCCTAAAGAGTGTTTTAATTTTTTTGATCATAGCTCTTCCACAAATAGTGCACGCTGACCTAATCTCAATCGGTGTACTCAGTCAGAGAAACAGCGACGAATACCAGTCCTTCTGGAAAAAAACTGCCAAGAATCTTTCTCAAAAAATTCCAGAGCACACTTTTGTCATCAAATCTTTGGGACTCGAATGTCTCACCCACTCAATCAGCAAACACCAACTAGACTTCGCGATCACCAACCCCGCTCATTTTGTGCTTTTGGAAAAAAGCTATGACGCCTTTCCAATCGCCACCCTGCAATCGCGCTACAGACAAAATTCGTTCAGCCACTTCAGCGCAGCCATCATCACCAGAAGTGAACGCGACGATATCCAAAGCCTAGCCGATCTCAAAGGCCAACACTTTATGGCCTCCTCTCCAAATGAATTTGGTGGTTACCAAATGGTTTGGCGCCAATTTCTGGATGCGGGAATCAACCCCAAAAACGACTTTTTTGAACTGTTTTTTTCCAATGATTCGGATGTAAACATCGTTAAATCAATCTTACGCAACGAGGCGGATGTGGCGGCGATTCAATCAGGGGTTTTGGAACATTTAATCGATAGCGGAGAATTGCAACCCGGTCAAATCAAAGTTCTAAACAGTGACCCCCATCAATCAATGTTCCCCAGTCACAGCACCATTCAGTATCCAGAGTGGAGTTTCATTGGCCTAGAACAGACCGATATTGCGCTTGCAAAAGAGGTGGCGCGAGTATTGATCAGCATGCCCAAGCCGGATTCTAAAGTTGACTTCATCCCCGCATACGGCTGGACGGAAGCGCAAGACCTCACCACAGTACATGGACTGCTTCGTGCCCTAAAACTTCCACCCTACAGCCCCATGGATAAAGTCAGTCTAAAAGCCATTATTCATGAACATGGAATGGCGGTCGGCCTTATCAATGCATTGATTTTAATATTGATGATATTCAGCGTCCGTATGCGTCAGGTCAACCGCAAACTGGCCGTGTCTCAATCCGAATTAGCCAATCATCGTGACAATCTGGAAAAAGAAGTTCAACAGCGTACCGCTGAACTCATTCAGCTCAACTCCATGTTGGAAGAAGACATCAAAGCGCGACAAAAAGTAGAAAACACGTTACGCCGCAGCCAAAATGCCCTGCAAGGCTTTTATCAGATACTGGTCAATCCAAGCTCAGGCTACCTGGACAAACTGCATCAACTCATGGCTCTTGCCAAAAAACACTTCAAAATGGAGGCGGTTTTTTTATACCAGATTGAGAGTGAAGAAGCTGAAACCCTCAACAATCAAACCCTAACCATTACGGCATTTGAAGGCGACTACCAACTTCACACACAAATACGTCAATGCCTGCAGGAAAACTACCTGTCCAGTGACATCCAATCCTATAAAAATCCGGCTTGCGATAAGCGTATGCTTAGCCTGCCGGTTAATGTAAATGGCAAGTTGCACAGCATTCTGACACTTGTAGGCCAAATCCGTAAGGAGCAGGAACTGGCCGATGTGGACAAGGAATTATTGCGATTGATTACGCAATGGATCCGTTCGGGTATCGAACGCCACGAAATCGAGGAGGATCGAGAACGTTATCGTCTTCAACTCGGGAAAGTAGCGCGTCTCTATACAATGGGCGAGATGGCCAGTGGCTTGGCGCACGAAATCAACCAACCTCTCACGGCGGCCACCAACTTTATCAGCGGCAGCCTTAGACGCTTAAAAGAAGACGCCAGCAACCCAGAGGTTGAAAATGGACTCAACCGTTCGTTGCTCTGCCTTAACCAAACCACCAGCATCATACGAAGACTGCGTGAGTTCGTGCAAACGGGCGTTCCTCGAGACGAAACCTTTGATTTCATTATCCTGGTAGGCCGGGTGCTCGATCTACTGGCCACCGAGGCCCGTCAGAACGGCATTGTCCTGATTACCCCCTCTCAGAATCAAACGGTTCTGGTCAAAGGCGATCGAGTGCAGTTGGAACAAGTGATGCTGAATCTGGTCCGCAATGCCATTGACGCCTGCGAAGCAAAGGGGCAGGTATCCATTGCAACCGAAATTGAAGTCGACTACCTTACCGTTAAGGTGCGTGACACCGGACAGGGAATTGAACCGGAAGATATGTCTAAAATTTTTGACGCTTTCCATACCTCAAAACCTTTTGGAATGGGGCTTGGACTCGCCATTTGCAGAAGCATTATTGAGGCGCATGGTAGTAGCTTACAGGTTAAGAACACCGAGCACGGTGCTGAGTTTTCATTCCGTTTGCCTCTGGCAACATCCCCCCATTTAAATTCGAAGGAATAAGCGTCATGGATGCATGTGTGTATGTAGTGGATGACGATCTGCTGGTCAGGGAATCTTTGCAGTGGCTTTTGGAATCGATCAAACTCAAAAGCAGACTCTATGAAAATGGTCACGACTTTCTTCGAGATTTTTCACCAGGCCTGTTGGGATGTTTGGTGCTGGATGTGCGCATGCCGAACATCAATGGAATGGATCTTTATCAGGCAATCAAAGAAATCGACCCTAACTTTCCGGTCATCATCGTTACCGGGCATGCAGATGTTCCCCTGGCGATCCGAGCCATGAAACAAGGAGCGTTCGACTTTATTGAAAAACCTTACAACGATCAGCATATGCTAGAACGCATTCAGGTAGCGATCCACCAGTGCAACGATTTGCAAAAATCCAGGGAACATAAAAACGCCCTGACTGAACGCTTTGACAAACTTTCCAAACGGGAGTCTCAGGTGTTGCAAGAGATCTTACAAGGCCGGCCCAACAAACTGATTGCAGACGAGCTCTGCATCAGCATCAAAACGGTTGAGGTCCATCGCGCCAATTTAATGCAAAAACTGGAAGTCAAAACCGTCACCGAACTGGTGCGTCTCTCAATACGTGCGGGGAAAGACTCAGCGCCTCACTAGAGCCAAAATCACGTCTGACTATAAATTTTAAGGGAAGTTACCCCCCCCCTCTTTTAATGATCCAAAATCAGGGAAAACCCTAAGTAATTTTGGTAAAGAACCTAGTTATCCCCCCCCTGAAAAATCCGTAAACTGGTTTTCAACTTAGATTGTTTATCTATTTGATTAACTCACAAAAGGGGGCATGCAGATGTCTTTAAATCGTCGTGAATTTCTTCATGTTATGTCTATGGCCGCCGCCGCAGGAATGTTACCCAAAGTGGCCAACGCTTTTTCATCCCAACCCAGCCAGGACAAAACTCCAGCTCTGTCAATGGATATGTACCACCTTCCCATGCAGGGAAACGTACGCATTTTGCATATAACCGATACCCATGCTCAACTCAAGCCGGTTTATTATCGCGAACCTAACGTTAACCTTGGAATTGGCCCTGCATTTGGAAAACTGCCCCATGTGGTTGGCCACAAGCTTTTGAAAGAACTGAACATTGAACCTAACACACCTTTGGCGCATGCATTCAGTTATCTAAACTTTAAAGAGGCCTCCAAAACCTTCGGTAAAGTCGGTGGATTTGCACACATTAAAACCCTACTGGATCATTTGCGCAATCAAGCCGGCGGGCGACAGAACACCCTGACGATGGACGGAGGTGATCTATGGCACGGTTCGGCCACCGCCTTGTGGACACGTGGCCAAGATATGGTCGAAGCCTCCAATCTCATCGGCGTTGACATCATGACCGGCCACTGGGAGTTCACCTATTCTGAACAGGAAGTTCTCAGAAACATTGCAAAATTCAACGGAGAATTTCTCGCCCAAAACATGCGCATTAAGGAAGACTCCCTGTTTGGCGATGACTACCGCGAGATGGTCGAACAAAACCATGGCATCGGTCTGTTTGATGAGGACAATGCGTTGCCCTTTAAGCCTTATACGATCAAAATCATCAATGGACAACGTATCGCTGTGATTGGTCAAGCCTTCCCTAGAACGGCCAATGCAAATCCACGCGCCAACTTCCCCGACTGGTCTTTCGGCCTTCGTGAAGAATCCTTACAGCAGACTGTAGACCAGATACGTAGCCATGAAGATGTTTCTGCCATTATCATGATTTCCCATAACGGCATGGATGTCGACATCAAAATGGCCTCACGCATCAACGGAATCGATGCGATTTTCGGCGGCCACACCCATGACGGCATTCCCAAGGCGATTCCGATTAAAACCCCAGAAGGCGGCGTATGCCATATTACCAATGCCGGCTCTAATGGTAAGTTCGTTGGCTGCATGGATCTGGACATCAAAAACGGCAAACTTAACGCCATCCACTTCCAGCTTTTACCCGTATTTTCCAACGTAATCCCAGCCGATAAAACAGTCGACGACTTCATTACACAGATGCGCCAGACACGTTACAGCGAATCCATTATAGAATCGCGTAATCCAAAATATGCGCATAATCCGGACCGTCTTGGCAAGCGGTTTGAAGAAATCTTAAGCGAGGAACTGGCTGTTGCCGAAGACACCCTATACCGCCGCGGGAACTTCATGGGAACGTGGGATCAGATCATCGTAAACGCACTTCGTGAAGAGCATGATGCACAGATTGCGCTTTCCGCCGGGGTACGCTGGGGCACCTCGGTCATCGCCGGCGAAACCATCACCATGGAAAGGGTCATGGATGAAACCTCTATGACTTATGGTGAAACCTACAAATCTGAACTCACAGGAGCCCAGCTCAAAGATGTGCTTGAAGGAGTCTGCGAAAATATCTTCCAAAAAGATCCTTATCTGCAATCCGGCGGCGACATGGTGCGTGTTGGCGGTATGGATTATACCTGTGAACCCAATTCCACACTTGGCAACCGAATTAGCAATATGCAATTGGACGATGGTACGCCCATCGACCCAAATAAAACTTATACGATTGCTGGCTGGGGACAGGTTGAGGAAGTCGGTAATGGTCGTCCCATTTGGGATGTGGTAGCCGATTACTTACGCAACCATAAATCGAACATGAAACTGACGAAAGTCAATCATCCAACACTCAAAGGCATTTCTAACAACCCTGGACTGGAGGACTACGATGGCAAACTAATATAAGGTTCTATGATTTGATTTGTCTCCGTTTTATTTGATTTTTTCACAAAATAATCGAATAAAACTTACCCCTTTGACACCGTGGTCAAAGGGGGCTTTTTCCTATTAGAACCCGCCCTTTATTCTATCCAAACGCCATCTTCTCAAGCTAAACACATCGCTTAAAAACCACAAACGGCATACAGACACACTGGTCACTCAACTCAATGATTTTCCTCTTAATTAAATAAGGCCGACTTCAGTTAGAGCCTCAAAATTTAATGCCTAAAGAAAACTTTTTACCCTCCCATACTAGGGGTCATCCATTAGTTTTTATAGGTTCTGCACCAATCCCCTCTTAACTCCCGTTATGCCACAGTATTCACAACACTCTTATTTAACCGCTCTAAGGAAACAACATGGAAAAACGCACCCTAACATGGATACTTATGGCTTACATTTCGTTTGCATTACCATCCGTTTCAAACGCCTCATCCGTGATCGACGGATCGGTCTCGGCGAAATGGTTACAACAAAATATTAAGCAACCAAACCTTAAAATCATCGAGATGTCGGATGCCTCAAGTTACGAGTTTGAAGGCCATATCCCCGGTGCAATTTTCACCAATAAATCCGACTGGCGCTATCAGGATCATGATGGTTCGCTGGTTCATCTTTCACTATCAAAGCTGGAAAACAAGATTCGCCGTCTTGGCGTCAACGATCATGACGCGGTGATTCTCTATTACAAAGGCAAAAACCTCAACGAGGTTCTGGGCGCGCACTACCTATTCTGGATATTCCATCGGCTAGGCCACACTCAAGTCGCCATGCTAAATCAGGGTTGGCACGGCTGGATCAAAAATGGGGGGACCATACAGGAAGAGAGCCCGTCTTACCCAACAGGAAACTTCAGGTCTCGTTCTCTTGGCGCTCTAGAAATCACAACCTCCGAGCTTTACACCATACGGGGCTTTTACACTGTCATTGATGGTCGTCCTACTAGCCACTTCATCGGACAAAAAAAATTTCCTGCCAATACACGTTATGGGCGACTTTCTGGAAGCCTAAATCAGCCGTGGGAAGAGTACCTGCAAACGGATGAAAACGGTCTGATATTCATTGATACCGGACACCAACCCAGCCTATTAAAGACACAGATGATTACCCCGCAGCAACCCTTGATTCTGACCTGTTTTGGCGGAACCGGAGGGGCTACCAACTATGCTATGTTCTATATCAATGGCTATCGAAACCTACGATTGCACGATGCCGGCCTACGCCGTTGGAATGCGCTCAATTTACCATTAACAACGGGCCACCCCAGTTAAACGACCTTGAACGAAATCACACGCACTCCATGACGCGTAAATACAGTAAAATAGGGTTTGGTTCTTGATAAGCGATAAGACCCTATAATACCGAAATCAACACACACATTCTTTGCAGGTAGACAATCAAACGATGCCATCAAAACGCACACGCTTAGACCGTTTTATAAGCGCCAAACTCACCATCAACCGCCGGGGTGTCAAACTCATGCTGGCGCAGAACAGAATTTGGGTGGATGGATGTCTGGCAATCAGCGTGCAACAAACCATCGATGCCTTCTCTTTTGTGCAAGTCGACGGACAGACGTTACAGGACAATCAACCGCGTTATCTGATGTTGCACAAGCCCATAGGCGTGGTCAGCGCCACCAAAGATGATCAACACCGCACCATACTGGATTTGCTGCCCGAAAATCAACGTGCAGGCCTGCATATGGTCGGTCGCCTGGACCGCTACACTTCCGGCTTGATGCTGCTGACCAACGACGGACGCTGGTCCAGACACCTGACGGCCCCCGAAAGCAAAGTATCCAAAACCTACCATGTCACTCTTCAGAACCCGCTGAATGAAGACTACATCAGCGCTTTCCAGCAAGGCATGCATTTCGCCTACGAAGACATTATCACCAGGCCTGCTCAATTACAGATTCTTTCCGAATTCGACGCTTTGGTGACTTTGCAAGAAGGCAAATATCATCAAATCAAACGTATGTTCGGGCGTTTTCGTAATCCGGTGGTCAAACTGCATCGCCAATCCATTGGCAACCTGGCCCTCGACCCGGCTCTCGCACCCGGAGAAAGCCGCGCGCTGAGCCAACAAGAACTCAAACACATCAGCACCGTTCATCCTCGTTGCGAAATCGCCTCTGAGCTGGCCTCACTCCCTGTTCAGCCGACCCTGTAAGAAAAGTCGAATTCCCCGTCCTGAGTTTCAGAGTGGCACTTGTCGATAATAATCGTTACACTTTAATTTCAGCCTTGTCAGGAATCCAATATGCTGACCATAAATGCAGATAAAGATCGACCTCAATCCAAAAACGAGGAAATGGCCAACAGCCTGAGTCACGGCCTGGGTGTGCTGGCCGCAATCGTGGGAACGCCGCTGCTGATAATCCACGCCGCCGATGTTGAAAATATCGGTTATTTGGTGGGAGTCAGCATTTTCTGCGCAACGCTGATACTACTGTATTTGAGTTCCACGCTTTATCATGCCATGCCACCGGGTAGAGCCAAACGGATCTTTCAGGCGATTGACCACTCGCTGATTTTCCTGCTGATTGCCGGAACCTACACCCCTTTCACCTTGGGTCTTCTGAACGGTGCATGGGGCTGGACGCTGTTTGGTATTATCTGGGGACTGGCATTGATCGGGATCGTGCTCAAGCTGTTCGACGGCGCCACCCGCCCTATTTTTTACAATGCCCTCTATTTGCTGATGGGGTGGATGATTGTCATCGCAATCCAGCCGCTTATGGAGAATGTGGCGACCACGGGATTATTGTGGCTTTTGGCGGGCGGGCTTTGCTACAGTTTCGGCATCCTGTTTTACCTGACCGATTCGCGCCTGCCTTATGGCCATCTGATCTGGCACCTGTTTGTACTGGGCGGCAGTTTCAGCCACTATTTTGCAGTTTGGTACGCGGTCTAAAAAAACGCCTTAATGTCGAGCACACCTTTGCCAAAAAATGGCACAATGAAATACTCAAAATAGGCTCATGTCTGAAAGCTTTTGTCTAACACATTTGGAGAAACTGCAATGCACATCAAATCTGCTCCCCATCAATTTTTGTTAAGCGGTCTTTTATTAGCCCTCACTTCTTTCTCGGCCTGGGCGGATACCGCCGAATCGATTCTGATCAAGGATGCCGGTTTCGCCACGCCCGAATCCATGGAGTATTACGCCGACGAGGATGTGTATCTAGTCGCCAATATCAACGGCAGTCCATTCGCAAAGGACGACAACGGCTTCATCTCCAAAGTCACGCCGGATGGCCAGGTAAGTGAACTCAAATGGCTGGATGGCGAATCCGAAGAAACGGCCCTGAATGCGCCCAAAGGCATGGCGATTCTGAATCACCGACTGTACATCGCCGACATCGATCGCATCCGTGTTTTCTCACTGCCGGACGGTCAGCAATTAACAGACATTCCTGTTGCAGGCAGCACTTTTATGAACGGACTGAGCGTGGCTGGGGAAAACAGTCTCTATGCAACCGACAGCGGCATGGCGCCCGGCTTTAAACCATCCGGAACCGATGCCCTCTATCGCATCGCAACCGATGGTCAAGTGCAACAATTAAGAAGCGGTTCGCTCGGCCATCCAAACGGAGTCATCGCCGATGGGGAAAACATCATCATGGTCACCTTAGGAAGTGGCCAGGTGTATTTTCTTGATGAGCAAGGCGGTACCCAGGCGCTTATGACCTTGCCCTACAACCGCCTTGATGGTTTGCTGAAACTGGATGACGGACGCATCATCACCTCCAGCTGGGCGGCCAAATCGATTTTTGCCATCAATGGTGACTACACAATAGATACGATTACAGACGGTTTGGAATCGCCCGCGGATCTTGGCTACGACAGCAAACGCAACCGCCTGCTGATTCCTTTGTTTCTAAAGAATGAGATTTTAATTCACCCCTTAAACTGAATGAAATATTGAGACGGCTGGCAACACATAAAATAGGCGGCGACCAAGCACCATGATCTCACCCAATGCAGATTCCAACTCGAAACCACCCAGCCATCAAAGGCTGACTCAAGCCTTTGAATGGGTCACCGGAGATGAGGATGCCCGAATCTGTAAAGAAATCCCCGATCAGGCCTGTCGCCATCAGCCACGAAACTTTTTTGCTTACCTGGTCGCCAACTTCCTTGGCAAAATCGCCGATGAGCTTGCCAGCGCAAAATTGATTTTACCTTGGTTGATGGGTGCCCTCGGCGCACCGGCCGCATTAGTGGGTTTTTTGGTTCCCATTCGTGAGGCTGGCGTCCTTTTGCCTCAACTGTTTGTTGCCGCTGCGGTTCGGCACCGCCCCAAACGTAAAGGGGTCTGGCTACTGGGTGCTGGGCTGTCCGGCATCGCCTTATTGGCCATGGCTCTGACTGCGACTACTTTCACCGGAAGCGTCGCGGGCTGGGCATTATTGGCTGCATTGGTGATATTCAGTCTGGCACGCGGACTGTGTTCTGTGTCCGCCAAAGATGTCTTAGGTAAAACCGTTTCCAAAGGTCGACGCGGCACCTTAATGGGGTTAAGTGCAGGATTGGCCGGCCTGGCCACCTTGGCGGTTGGGCTATATATTGAGTTTTTCAATGCCACTCCTCCGGTGGAACTACTGGCGTGGTTATTGTTATTGGGCGGGGTGCTTTGGTTTGTTGCCCTGGCCTTCTTTGCCGGCATCAATGAACACGATGGGGCCACCGAGGGCGGAGGTAATGCAATCAGTGTGGCTTTTGGAAGTTTTGGGCTCCTCAAAACCGACAAACCGTTTCGCCACTATGTGATTGGCCGCATCTTGCTGCTCAGCAGTGCACTGGTGCCCCCGTTCTACATTCTGCTAGCCCAGCAATACAGTGCCGGTGAACTGACCGGATTTGGGATGCTGATCATCAGTAGCGGCATCGCCAGCATGGTCAGTGCACCGCTCTGGGGAAAACTGGGGGATCGTTCAAGCCGCTTTGTGATGATGCTGGCGTCATTATTAGTGGGCGTACTCGGCATGCTGCTCTTCGGCTTGGTGGAACTCAACAGCAACTGGTTGAATCACCCGCTCACACACGCTACGTTTTTCTTCCTGATTACCGTCTTTCATGGCGGTGTGCGCCTGGGCCGCAAGGTATACCTGGTCGACCTGGCCAATGAAAAGACTCGCGCCACCTACGTTGCATTGAGCAACACCGTTATCGGGTGCGCAATGCTTTTAGGTGGTTTAGTTGGCTTGCTGGCCGATTGGATTTCAGTTCATTTCGTGATTCTCACCTTAAGTCTGGTGGCTTTGTTGGCCGCTTGGTGGAATGGAAATTTGCGGGATGTCAGTGAGTGACACAAAGCCGACCATGCTCACACACAAAACTCGCTGATTCATGAAAATAAGAAGACCTTGACCCATATCAAGCGGTTTCCATCCAGCTTCTGATTCACGCTATAAAGCTCAGGATCAGAAGATTGGCTGGCCGTTTTTTTGATGGGAATCAGCCCAGCCAAGCAGTCAACAAGCCCAGCACGATAAAGCCCCCGACCAACCACAAAACCGACCCATGATACCCACGCAGCCAAAGCAGGCCCAACACGACCCATAACAGATCCAAGCCGCTGTGCACCGCCGAGCTCCAAACCGGTTGCACAAAGACCGCCAACAACAACCCCACCACGGCGGCATTCACCGCTGTCATGCTGCTCGCCAAAGCCGGACGGTGCGCCGACTGCGTCCACACAGAGTTCAATGCCAGCACCAGCAAAAGCCCCGGAAGAAACACCCCCAAAGTTGCTGTCACTGCGCCCAAAATGGGCGCTTGTGGCCAGACCATGGCACCCAAATAAGTGGCCAAGGTAAACATCGGACCGGGCACGGCTTGCGCCATGGCATAACCGCTCAAAAACACATCCTCACTCACTTGACCTTGCAGACCACTCTGCAACAGCGGCAACACCACATGACCACCGCCGAACACCCAACTACCGGCCTGATAAAAATGGCCAAACAAGATCCAAAGTGACTCAGAGGCATTAGAATTGAACAGGCCTGTCAGGGAAGGCAAAAGGGTGGCCACGAAAAGACCGGCAAACACCCACATCCCCAACTTAGCCGACTTTTTAAACGCACTTGCAGGAGCATCGTCTGACTGCGCTGTCTTCTTCTGCTGAGCCAGCTCTGACTGAGGTACGATTTGTTTCAGTTTAAAAGCCAAAGCCCCCAATAAGCCCGCCAAGATCAGAGCGGCAATTTGCATGAGTAATCCGGGAAACCACCACATCCACAGTGCCGTCAACAAGGCCAGAACCCGGGTAAAAGGGCTACGACAGAAACTGCGTGCCATGCCGTAGACGGCATCGGCGACCACCACCACCGCCATAAGCTTTAAGCTGTTAATCACTTCAACAACAAAACGGTTGGTTGAATCGGGTTGATACAAAGCCACAAACAGCAATAAAAAAAACGATGGTAACGTAAACCCCAAAAAAGCCGCCCAGCCGCCCCAAAAACCGGCGCGGTGCAAGCCGATCGCAAAGCCCACCTGACTGGAACCCGGGCCGGGCAGAAACTGGCTTAACGCCACCAAACGCACATAATGCGCTTCATCCAGCCAAGCGCGTTGGGTAACGAACTCACGCCTGAAATAACCCAGATGAGCTGCGGGTCCACCAAAACTGACCCAACCAAGCAGGAAAAAACGCCAAAACACTTCCAAAACCAGGCCTGCCGAATTATCCGGCGTCGATTTGCTTGTTTTCAATGTCGCTTCCCGTTGCTCATCATGATTCATGACTAAATTTTAATGCACCCTGACTCAACCAATATGACAATTTCACGAACCTGTCGGCGGAGCCGTTAGCGGCCAAGTGGAAAATCCGTTGAGAAAAAGTAAGTGAATAATAAACTCTCAAATATCACTTGTTTAAATGCACAAGCAACGGCAAAATGCTCTCTAACACGGCCATACAATCTGCACATTCACGCGCTTTTTCAACCCTGCGACTTTAACGGAGACGCTATTCCGATGCTGGATTACGCTGAATATTTCAAAATCTTTATCGGTTTAATCGCCATCATCAATCCGGTTGGTGCGATTCCGCTGTTTATCAGCATGACCGCAGATGAAACGGAAAAGGAACGACAAGTCACCATCAACCTGGTGGCCATCGGCGTCATCAGCATCCTGCTGGTATCGCTGTTTTTTGGCGAAGTTCTGCTGCAATTTTTCGGCATCACCATCGACTCCTTCCGTGTCGGAGGCGGAATACTGATCCTACTGATGGCGATCTCCATGCTACACGGTAAAACCAGTCCGGCGAGACAGACAAAAGAAGAAGCTTACGAATCGGAACAAAAAGAGTCCGTAGCCATCGTGCCTTTGGCTATGCCGCTATTGGCCGGTCCCGGAGCCATCAGTACCGTGATACTGGCGGCACACAAATCCACGGCGGCAAGCCACTACCTGATGGTAGCGTTCGGCATTTTTTTGTTGGGTCTGATCGTATGGGGTTTGTTAAGATTATCGCCTTGGATTACCAATCACAGTAGCACCACCGGCATCAATATCTTCACCCGAATCATGGGCTTGATACTGGCCGCCATCGCCGTTGAGTTCATTGCCAATGGCCTGCGCGGTCTGTTTCCGATTTTAGCGCAATAAAAAACCCGCCATAAGAGAGGGCGGGTTAGGAAAGCTCAGCGCAAAACGTGCAAGAAGTGCATGTGCTTATGGTAGTGATCGATGATGTCATTGATGATGGCGGTTTTTGACCAACCCATCACATCGTAATCCTGACCCCCTTCCCGCAAGTGGATTTCAGCACGATAATAATGGGCGCTTTCATCAATTTGCTCGGATGGCTCTTCAATTTGAGTAAATTCCGGTCTCAAATGTGAGCGACTGCGCACCTCGTAAATGAAATCAACCTCTTCACCATGATGCACAATCAAACGCACACGATCGAGATCGGGCTCGTTCTCAACCTCAACATCCAAATCCTGCGCACGCAACTCCTCCGCCACCTCCTTGCAGGCGGGTTTGGCGATCGTTTGAATGTAACGGCTCACCGCCGAACGGCTCGGATAATCGACAATGTTGTGCAAACGTTCTTTCCAGCTGCTGTCGTTGCTGCCCGTTAGAGGTGACACATTGACTTGCAAGCTCTCGCGTTTGGTAATGTCGACGCGCAACGCTTTGATCAAACCATAAGTGGCCATCAGCAATACCACCGAGAACGGCATGGCACTGGCGATGGTCATGGTCTGCAAAGCACCTAAACCACCGGCCAACAACAGGATCACAGCAATCAGTCCCACGCCGACCACCCAGTACATACGTTGCCACAAAGGCGTGTCGTCCCGGCCGTTGGAGCACAGCATATTGACCACCAAAGCGCCCGAATCGGCCGAGGTCACAAAGAAAATCACCACCATGACAATGGCAATAAACGACAAGACCTCACCCAATGGGAATTGATTCAAGAAAACAAACAGCGCTACCGCCACATCATTGGAGACCGCCTCGCCCAAACTGTTCATGGACTGGTTCAAGATCATGTCGATCGCCGAGTTACCAAAAAAGGTAAACCACATCATGCTGAAGCCCACCGGCACAAACAGCACACCGGTCACGAACTGGCGAATGCTGCGTCCGCGCGACACCCGTGCAATGAACAGGCCGACAAACGGAGCCCAGGCCAACCACCAAGCCCAGTAGAAAATCGTCCACCCCCCTATCCAGTCGGTTTTCTCATAAGCGTACAAATTGAAGGTGACGCGCACAATATCCGATACATAGGAACCGGCATTTTGAATCAAGGCTTGCATCAGGAAGACCGTGGGACCTAACACCAATACCAGCAACATCAACAGAACGGCCAGGCTCATATTGAGTTCCGAGAGACGACGGATGCCTTTATCCAGACCGGTGGCAACCGATACCGCCGCCAAGGCGGTCACGGCGGCAATCAGCAGAGACTGCGAAATCGTATCGACCGGGATTCCAAACAAATAATTCAGACCGGTATTCATCTGTAGAACCCCATAACCCAGTGACGTCGCGATACCGAAAACGGTGCCAATCACCGCAAACACATCCACCGTATGGCCGATGGGTCCATAAATTCTTTCGCCTATTATCGGATATAAAGCAGAACGCAAGGTCAACGGCAAACCGTGGCGGTAACTGAAAAAAGCCAAAATCAACGCCACAATCGCGTAAATCGACCAGGCATGCAACCCCCAGTGAAAGAAGGTGATGCGCATGGCCTCACGCGCGGCTTCAACCGTGCCTTCTTCAGCCACAGGAGGCGCCAAATAATGCATCACCGGTTCGGCCACACCAAAAAACATCAAACCAATCCCCATACCGGCGGAAAACAGCATGGAGAACCAGGTGATATTTGAATAATCCGGGGACGAGTGATCCGGTCCGAGCTTGATCTCACCATAACGTGACAGCCCCAGAAACGCGACCGTAATCAGGATAATGGCCACGGTCAGAATATAAAACCAGCCTCCATTGTCGATTAAAACCGACTGCAAGCTACTGAATGTCGTTTCGGCATGACCCGGCAACATCGCTGCATAAAGCAACAGTGCGAGGATGATAGCGGAAGCGCTGTAAAACACCGGCGGGTTGAGTTTGGCTGGAATCGTTGTTTGCGTTTCACTCATTCTTGTCTTACCTTTTACATTCGTATTGCTGAAGTCGCTTCACTCTGTAAACCCATTAACTGACTTACAAAGCCCTTAAAGATGGCTCTAATTGGGTGCAATCCTAGTAATACCAATCCATCGACAGGTAAACCGCACTGAATTCATAATCGTCCGCCACAACATCTCCATAACGGTCGATGTAGCCATTTTGGGTCAAGTATTCGGCATAAATCCACCCCGGCCCATAATCATATCGAATGCCGGGGGCGTAGGCCGCAATCAAGCCGTTGTCATTGCCTTTGGTGGAGGAATCGGCCCAGGTGGCATCCAGGTAATAAGTCCAGTCTCCGGCACTGCGTCCGATTTCAAAGGCATAACGCATGGTTTCGTATTTGCTGGCGATGCCGTCCGCACTCACCAAGTCACCCGGCATCTTACGTTGCGTCTGAATCACTTCGGCATTCACAAAGGTCGGTCCAAATTCACCTTTATAGTAAACAACCGCCGCGGAATGATCCCCGTCGGACTCATTACGGTTATTGAGTTTGGTCAAGCTGTCGGAACGTTCGGACGTCAGGTCTTCCAACTTACCGGACTGCAATGACAGCCCAACTCTGTGACTGGGTGCCACCGCCATATTCAAATCGGCGACAAAAGTCCCGACTTTGCGATACGTTGTGGAAGACCCCCAATGTCGATTGTCATCGGTCGTATCGGTACTGGTTGCCCACCAGTCATCTTGGACATAATAGGCCAAGTTGTAATTGAGCTTGTCTTTACGTGCCTCCAGCTTCAAACCAACATCCATCTGGTCGCCATACCCCGCCTGAAACATATCCCCCGGCCAGAAGTTTGTGGTTTTCCAACCAAAAGGCACCTGACTTTTACCGATAATCAGCTTGTAATCGTCAGCAAATTTCAATCCCAGCCACGCCTTGTGCAACGAAACTTCGTCACCAGTCGAGTTATTTAAAGTATCGCTGAATGAGCCAGGACCTACACGCAGTTCAGCCGAATAAGACCAGTTTCCCTGTCCTTCATCGGCCGCGCCATCCGCATAGAGAATGACCGCTCCATCCCCAAAGTCGCCGTTTTTAGTGTAATCGTCACCCGCAAGATTGTCGTTTTCATTGGCATAGTTGTACCAAGCTCCCAACGTAATCTGGTGCGACGCCAGGGCGAAAGGGGAAAACGAGATTAATAAGGCAGTCGTCAAAGAGGAGGAAAGACGGGAAGGTGTCATAGAATGAAAGACTCATGTTTAGGGACTATCAACAGACCTTAACAGAACACCCAAAGGGTTTCAAACCCGTTACTGAAGCCTAATATGCTCAGAAAAGGCTACAAAAAAGACAAGTTCAACGGAAAAAGACAGAATTTTGAAGCCGACTAAAATTTTTGTCCGGCTTCTTGCAGCAAAGCCATCGCCTGCTGAAATTTGGATGAGTTCGGGAAAGTCGTCTGATGATTGGCAGTGATCACGGTCAGCGAATTATCGTCGCGCTCAAACCCTTGATTTTCTCCGACCTGATTGGCACAGATCATGTCCAAATGTTTGCTTTTAAGCTTGCTTCGGGCGTAATCGACCACGTTTTCGGTTTCGGCGGCAAAGCCCACCACAAAAGGTTTGTTGTCCTGCTGGGCGACCCAGGCGATGATGTCAGGGTTTTTAACCAGCTCCAGAGTCATCTGCTCCAAACCTGCGCGTTTCTTGATCTTCTGTTGCTGACTTTGTGCCGGTCTGAAATCGGCCACGGCGGCCGCACCGACAAAACAATCGGCTTGGGCGTAATGAGTTTGCACCACCTCAAACATCTGCTGCGCTGAACGCACATCAATTCGCTCCACCCCGGATGGAGTGGCCAGCGAAACCGGCCCGGCAATCAAAGTGACTTTTGCGCCGGCCTTGGCCGCCACGTCGGCAATCGAAAAGCCCATTTTTCCGGAACTGCGATTACCGATAAAACGCACCGGATCGATGTCTTCATAAGTGGGCCCGGCGGTCACCAGTAACGATTTTCCTGTCCAAAGTTCCTTCAGTTTTGACCAGGCCTGCTGGTTTTCAAAATGGCGTTTTTGAAGTTCCTGCAAAGCTTCGAAGATGCTCTGCGGTTCGGGCATCCGCCCTTCCCCGACTTCTCCGCAAGCCTGTTCGCCACTGTCCGGTTGCAACAACGTAAAACCGCGCTGCTTCAGAAGTTCGACATTTTCCTGGGTCGCCTGGTTGCTCCACATCAAACGGTTCATCGCCGGAGCCAACATAATCGGACGGTCAGTCGCCAAGCATACAGTGGTGAGCAGATCATCGGCACGCCCCAAACGCAATTTAGCCAGGGTTTCCGCGCTGGCCGGGGCAATCACAATCTGATCGGCCCACCGCGCCAATTCGATGTGCCCCATACCGGCTTCCTGATTGGCATCGAACAGACTGTCGCGGACCGGGTGCCCGGAAAGCGCTTGAAACGAGAGCGGCTGAATGAACTCTTTGGCCCCGGCGGTCATTACCACCTGTACTTCATGCCCAGCCTTGATGCACAAACGGGTCAATTCCAACGATTTATAAGCGGCAATGCCACCGGTCACGCCTAGCAAAATTTTCATGTTCGTTTCATTTTGAGTGAGTAAACTGACATTATGATACCCATATTAGAGTCATTTTGACGGACTTTCTCACAAGAGCACAGCCGCCAAACTACCAGAAACAGCTTAAAGGATTGGCAAACCCATGAACCATTTGAAATTCAGCTTATCGACCTACACCATCATCTTTCTGATCTCTTTTCTGGATGTCCTGCATGACTGGGAAGGCATGGGAGGGCTCAACCCGCATATCATGGTCGAGATTGCTATGGGGTTGATCGCCCTCGGTGCATTTGTGGTGTTGATGGTGTGGAGCGTGCAACAGAACAAACAGCTTAAAACCCTAAAGGAGTCCTTGAGCAGCACGCAAAAAGAGCTCAGCGAATCGCAACTTCAGGCGCAAAAATTGATGGGCGAGTTTTCCAGAATCATCCAAACCCAGTTTGACGATTGGAAACTCACCAACAGCGAAAAAGAGGTGGGGTTGCTTTTACTGAAAGGGCTGACTCTGGACGAAATCGCCAGTGTGCGCGAGACCAAAGAGAAAACCGTACGTCAACAAGCGTCCAACCTATACAAAAAAGCCGGCTTGTCGGGCCGGCATGAGTTGGTGGCCTACTTTTTTGAAGACCTGCTGATTTACTAAGGAACCTCTGCACGAATCAGTTTGAGCTTCTGCGGGACTTAAAGCCTACCTATTCTAGGCGTGGCTCGCCGACCTTAGTCATTCTAAGGTCAAGAGTCACAACAACGAAGATGTGGGGTTTAAGCCCCGCCCGCAGGGGCTTAGCCAAAATTACCAGCTCTGCGTTGTGAAGTTTTGTAAGGTCTATACATTACTTCAACTTCACGCCTTGATCTGGAAAATTTAGCTACGCTTACTTCGTTTGGCGTTGCCAGAAGTCAAACCGATTCGTGCAGAGGTTCCCAAAAACCAACAGGCCTGTTCAAATAGACGTGGCTTAAAATCAGGCGAAGGTGTCGGCAAACAGGTTACCTGACCAGTTGAACATTTGAGTATAGTTCTCGGTGCTCGGCGCGCCTGCCGCCGGGTAACCGGCACCGGGCACCAACTGCATCGCTTGGGTACTGGCATTGTATTCGTACACCGCCGTCAACCAGGAAGCGTGCGTGGCCGACACCGGACTGTAACAGGCGGTGTTGGTTTTGGGCGCGGCATTCAAATCCATGCCATTCAAAGAGCGCAACACCGCATCCGCACAAATCTTGGCCTGAGAGTTACCCATGTGCCCCGATTTAGGCTGGGGGGTCGCTTGCGAATCGCCGATAATATGAATATTCGTGGCCAGCGTAGATTCATAACTCAACGGATTGACCGGCGCCCAGTTACCCGAATTCAAGCCCGCATCAAAAACGATTTTGGCGGCTTTCTGGTTAGGGATCACATTCAAAACCTCAGCATCCAGAGTCTGAGCCGCCCCGCCGTTTTCACTAAAGGTAATACTACGTGTATCCGAATCCACACTGGAAATGACGATATTCGGACGATAATTCACGCCGTACTCGGTAAATTTGGCGCCAAACGTCTCCGCTTCGACGGTTATCGCTGAGTTGGCATCCAAAACCGTAACCTCACAATTTGCAAAGCCCTTGGTGTTTTTCAAGTAATCCGCCACCACACAGGCTCGCTCGTAAGGCCCCGGAGGACAACGGTACGGTGATGCCGGAACCGTCATCACAAAATGATCGCCGTCCTGCATGGCATCAATCTGATCTTTCAACAGATTAGTTTGTAACCCGGCTTTCCAGGCGTGCGGAACCTTATCGAAATCCAATCCCGGAATGTCGACAAAATCCATACCCCCGGCCAGAATCAAACGGTCATAAGACAAAGTCACACCGTCGTGCAACGTCAAAACCTGATTGGTTTTATCAATAGCGTTCACCGAGTCGTGAATCATATTGATGCCGTAGACGGTGCTGTGATGGGTGTAGTCAAAGCTCAAATCGGAAGTGGTTCTCTGATGGTTTAACACCAGATTGCTCAAAATCGGCGAAACATAGGTGGTATTAGGTTCCACCAAAGTCACTTCGACACTGGTTCCGCCCCACATTTTCAGGTATTTCGCGGCGGTGGCGCCGGCAAAGCCCCCACCGACCACCACCACATGAGGCAGAGCTTCCGCTCGTGTCAAAGCAGGTATCAACGTCGCCGCCGCCCCTAAACCCAAAGCCTTTAATAAGGTTCTACGCGATAAATTTGTTGTCATGATTTAATCCTCTTCACTTTCACTACTCGGCTGTGTGGCCAGCCAAGACGCTAATGCTTCAATCTCACTCTGAGTGTAACCATGAGCCTGAGCCTGCATGATCGGCGCTTCCTCACCATTCTGGATTTCCAGCATCTCTTCCACCAGTTCAGCCGCCGATTCGCCAGCCAGGCTATCCCACTCATTCACAGAGTAACCATTGGTGCCGTGACATTGCGCACATTGGGAAGCCAATAAACGTCCGTCAGATAGGGTATAAGCACTCACAGGTGTGTAATCCACCGAACCGGAAGAGGTGTCATTATCATCGTCATAATCGTCATCGTCTTCATCTCGGATGCCGTCATTATCGTCGTCGTCGTCCTCATCATCCGTCAGACCGTCATTGTCATCATCCCGATCGTACAGATCGTCAATCCCGTCACTGTCCCGGTCGTCATGGTCTTCATCCTCACTGTCCGGCGTGCCGTCATTATCATCGTCATCGTCTTCGGAATTGTATAAACCGTCATTATCGTCGTCGTCATAACTGTCTGGAATGCCGTCCTTGTCGTCGTCCAACGGGTCGATTGACAATTCACGTACCACCACGCCATCCGGCAGGGTCAGCGCAACCTCTAAAGGTTGATCCGAAACGCCGTCTCCATTGGTATCCACAATTTCCGCCAAGGACATGGCAAGCGGCACATACCCCATATTCAAAGGAGCTTGAAGATTAAGCACCCCGCTGCTGACCGTACCGGAGTTGATAATAATCGGTGTAATGACTCGATTGTCAGCATCGTGCTCGTTGGTGGTCATGACCAAATGACAATCCACTCCGGACGACACGGTTAGACTAAAGGGATGTTCATTGCTGCCGTCATCGGTTGAGTTCACCGAATAATAAAGTCCATCCGCACAAAAGGCCTCGATCTTGGTACCAGGTACGGTACCGCTGATCACCGCACCGCTGGTGGTGACCTCATTAATTGAATCGGAGGACGAACCTCCCCCCCCACAGGCCGCCAGCAGCATGGCTGCTGACAGACCGGAAAGCAAAAAGGGTACTCTTTGGTTTTTCATAACTCGCTCCTAAACCCAGCCATTGAATTAATTGGTCCACACATCTCGATAGCGAAAAAATCTTCGCTCATCCTTTGCTTGAACAATAACCCCATCCTAAGTAAGACTTTTTTCAAAAACCAGTGGGCAAATGCCCCATGGGACATATGTACCACGCCTAAGTGATTGTAAAATATATCTTTTAAAAACATTGAAACGTAATAAAAAACCATAAAAAAAGCCGATTCAAACGAGTCTGAATCGGCTTTCATTTTGAGTGCATTAAACAAATTATCGGACTTTAACCAAAGCTATCCGCAAACAGGTTATGCGCCCATTGCAACATGGGTTGCCAATTGGCTTCCGTGGGTTCCGGTGCAAACTTGCCCGCCACCTTTTCCATATTCAAGGTTCCATCATTGTAACGCCATACGTTACCGGCCCAGTTGACCTTGGTTTGCGTAACCGGAGCCGAACAACCCACCGTGACGATCGGCGTGGCATAAGGCGAATCCCCACCTAAAGTGCGCAGAATGGCATCCACACACACTTTAGCTTCATTGTTGGCGGCCTGACCCGCTTTGACGATCGGTGTGCCCTGAGCATCCCCCAAAATATGAATGAACTCTTTACCCGCCACCGTCGACTCATAGGTCAATGGATTCACCGGCGCCCAGTTGCCGCCGTCGTTCAAACCGGCATCGAATATCAAATCGGCCGCCTTGTGGTCGCCAATCAGATTAATCACATCGGCCTCAATCGTCTGTTCGGCACTTTGACCGATGACAGTACCGTCAATGTCTTTTTCCAAGGTGACATAGGTAATCGATTTGCTCTTGCCCTCGGCGTCGCCTGAATTGACTCGTTCAATCTGAATGTTGCCATAGTATTCGACACCGAAATCGTCATACAAGGCGTGGAAAGTATCCGGCTCCACGGCAATGTCCGCCTGCGCATCCAACACCACCACTCGTGCGTTTTTATTGTTGGCGCGCAAATAATCGGCCACCGTGCTGGCCCGTTCGTAAGGCCCCGGAGGACAACGATATGGTGCGGCAGGCACTTTCAAAACAAAGGTTCCCCCTTCCGGGAAATCGGCCAATTGCTGAGTCAAAAGTTGCAGCTGATCACGCCCACTCCAAGCATGCGGAACCTTATCTGTATCCCAGCCTTCCACATCCACAAAACTAATGCCCGGTGAGAGAATCAAGCGGTCATAAGCCACAGTGGTGGAACCATCCGATAAGGTCACCGTTTTGCCAACAGCATCAATCCCGGTGACACTGTCTTGCAGAAGACTCACACCATGCACATCCTGTAACCGATCGAAACCAAAATCGAGACGGTCTATCTCTAACTGGCGTGTCACCACCATGCCGCTTAAAATCGGGGAGCTGTATTTGGCATTGGGTTCAATGAGCGTCACCGCCACATCCAAGCCAGATTCCTGCCCCCAGAGTTTAAAGTACTTGGCCGCAGTGGCACCGCCAAATCCCCCGCCTACCACAACAATGCGATAAGGCCCGTCGGCTCGAACAGGCAAAGCATTCAACCCCGCGACCCCAGCCAAGAGTCCCGCTCCGGCTTTCAAAAAGCCGCGACGCGACCACATCGCCTGTCTGACTTCGATAGCAATGGATGAGTTACTCATGATTACTGCCCTCCACTGTATGCAATTTTTGGATAATACGTTTTCAATAAGTTCACCTCATCGTCGGTGTAGCCTAAGGCATGCACATGCATCATATTGTCTGCATAATTGACATCTTGATACTGGCTCATCCAATTGCCTATCTGCCGACCTGAGCCCCATAGATCCGGCCACTCGCGTACGGCCACCCCGTAGGTGCCGTGACACTGAGCACATTGGGCCGCCAACAGGCGTGCACCCGAAGCTAAGTCCGCCGCACTGGCATCGACACTCACGGCACTGTAATCAACCGAAGAAATGTCAAAATAAATCCCACTGTTGATCTCATCATCCCCGTTTGACGAACCAGACGAATCCAAACATCCACTTAAAGACAAGCCAATCACCGCCAATACGGCAGGCCTGCCCAATTTCATATTACGTTTTTTTAGGTTACTGTTCATAACATGCTCTCACTGCTAACTCGATTATTCTTCACACTCAAAACTAATTAATACCACTTATTATTTGATTAAAAGTTACACCCCATACAATATAATCACAATAAAATTATGTGTATCGTTTTTTCCATTTACGGGATGTGGCAAAAAATCTTCACCCGAAAGTATTATTAACAATCGTTGCAACTCATTTTGCACAGCCTCTGCAGAATTTGACTCTTAGCCGATAAGACGTGTCTTTTTGGAGCGTTCGTGTTTACAATAACTCTGTCCCAGAAGCCTGGTTGCCTAATGATGCAACAATGGGTTAAGACGATTGTTCACCTTTTGTGAGAGTGCGCGTATGAAACCGATCATAACCTCTGTTTTTCTAGCCTTAATTGGTTTTCTGTTCGCTCACGTTCTGCCCGCCAGTGCCGCCGAGCCGGCTCCTTCCATAACAGAGTCCAGTGCGTTAAACAGTCTGTTGAACTCCTCGGATATCAGCCTGCTCCAACAGGAACTCACACAGTCAGACAAACTTTCCGACGATGACAAAAAAGGTCTGGAACTTGAACTTGAAAAGGCCAGTCAGTGGATTGCCGATTCTCATAAATATCGTCAGGAACTCACCCTGCTCCACCACAGTGTCACCCATGCCAAACAACGTCTGGCGGATTTAAAAGCCTCGCAAAAACAACTGGAAAAAGTCGACTCTCAAAGCGCACCCGAGGCTTTTCTCGAAAGCACACCTGCAAACTTGGATGCGTCTTTAAATCAAGCGGAAAAAACACTGGAGAAGGCTAATCAAGACCTGCTACGGCTGGATAAGGTTCTAGGGCAATACCTCTTGCTGGCGACTGACGGCGCTCAACAAATCGTGGAACTCAAAAGAACGCTGAATCAACTGCAAGAGAGTGTTAAAGCCAAACAAATCGAAAACGCGCAATCATTGGAATCACGCATCCAGCTGATGTTATTGCAAGCGCGCCAGCAACTGCTGGAACAAAACCTCAAACGTTTGAACTATCAAATCGACAACATGAGCATTTTGACGGAACTGGCACAAACCGAACGCGACTACCTGTCAACTCGCAAAGTCGGACTGCTCGATAAGGTTGAAAAATTACAAGCGGCTCTGCAAAGCGATAAAGCCAAACAGGCAGCCGAAGACCTTAAGCAGGCTATGGGCACCTCGCTTTCAAAAAATGATCCTCTCTATGAGCTGCAGCAAAAAACCATCCAGATTCAACAGGAAAAAGCCGACCTGATCGATTATGAAAAACAGGTTGACCGTAAAACCAACGCCAGCAATGAAGCCATCGCCACACTGAAAACCCATTTTGAACGCGACAAACAGATTGTCGAGTTACAGGGTTCGCGCGAAACCATCGCTCAGGTGTTACACAAACGTCTGGAAACCATCTCCTCGGTGAGCGTCAGCGACTCAGAAGCCTTAAAGATCAAAGACCGAATCAATCACGCCGTGCTCAATCAATTATTGCTGAATGAAAACCTGCGCGAATTCGCCCAACAAAACGATGCAGAAATCGTGCAGGCATTACTGGACGAATCAGAAAATTCAGTCATTTCAGAAGAACTGGCGGCCTTGCAAGCCCGAGCCAAGATGCTGCATGAAACCTATTTGACTGCAGCCAAAGAGTTGCAAAACCTCTACCCGAACTACATCAGCAAACTCTCCGAACTGAATTCCGTGTACACACAACTGCAAGACCAAACTGACAGCTATACCCGGTTTTTAAACGAACACCTGCTGTGGCTGCCCAATGTCGGAGTCAGCGGTCTGTTTTCGGCTCAGGCCCTGACCCAGAGCCTGGAATGGTTTTTATCGGGCAAAAATCTAACCGCACTGGCACACGACACCTCTAAGGTACTGAACACACAGCAGCCGTATATTATCATTTGGCTACTGCTGCTTGGACTCTTGACGTATTTCAGAGGGCGTTACATTAATGGGTTGAAAAGAGTCGCGGAAAAGGTCCGCTCCATTCGTACCGACTCCTTCCTGTACTCTTTGCAGGCCACCGCTTATACCTTGGGGCTGAGCATGCTTTTCCCCTTTATACTGCTTGGAATGGCCGTCTTATTCACCCAAATCGACTCGTCTTCCGACTACACGCAAAACCTGACTAAAGGACTCATCGATGCCGGAATTCTGGTATTCGTGCTTTCCACGCTCAATCAGATCTGTCGAGAACACGGGCTGGCCGAACACCACTTTCACTGGCGTGCCAGCGTCCGCCAAAGCATTCAACGCGAACTGCGCTGGGCCATCCCGTTTGGGGCCATTATGGTGCTGCTCATTGACCTCAACACCGACAGCAGTAGCCCCGCCGACCGCCAAATGCTGGGACGTTTCGCCTTCATCGCCCTGATGGCTGGATTGACGCTGCTTTTCTATCGTTTATGGTCACCCCGCAGCGAAATCATGCGCGACTTTAAAAATCTTCCCCAATCCAAAGCCTGGTTGCAACTGCACTTCCTCTGGTTTCCACTCATGCTGGCTCTGCCGCTGTTCTTGATCTGGACCACGGTTTACGGCTATTTCTATACCGCTCTGGTCATTGCCGAACGCTTCAACTGGACTCTGGGATTGATTCTGCTGGTCTATGTATTGCGAGAACTGCTGTTACGAAGCCTGTACCTGTCGGAACGCAAACTCGAATACGCAGAACGTCTGAAAAAACGTCAAGCCCTGCAGGAACAGAGGATCCAGTCCAAAGAAGAGAGCGCCAATTCCGCCGAGCTTCCTTCCATTGAAGAACCGGAAATGGATTACAGCAAACTCAGCAATCAGGTGCGTCAGGCGCTCAATCTGGCCTACCTCCTCGCCCTTCTGTTCGGCGTGTGGTTTTTGTGGCGCGACGTCTTGCCAGCCTTGAACCTGATCAGCGACAGTACGTTGTCTTTGACCAAGTCGCAACTGGTGGACGGCGTTATGCAACAAGTACCGCTGACCCTGGGCGACTTGGTTTTGGGCGTGGCACTCGGGGCCTTGACCTTGCTGCTTTCCAAAGACCTGCCAGGCCTGCTTGAATTCACCCTGCTCAAACATCTGCCCATCAGCGGTGCCGCACGTTACGCCATCACCTCGCTGACGCAATATGTGATTGTCATCATCGGCTTTGTGATGATTTTCCGCGCACTGGGAATCGAATGGTCCAACATTCAATGGTTGGTGGCCGCGCTCTCGGTCGGTTTGGGGTTTGGCTTGCAGGAAATTGTCGCCAACTTTGTCAGCGGGGTGATTTTGCTGTTTGAACAGCCGATGCGTGTGGGCGACATCGTCACGGTAGACGGCGTTTCCGGAAAGGTTTCCAAAATCCGCATCCGCGCCACCACCATCGTCAATTGGGATCGTCAGGAACTGGTGATTCCCAATAAACAGATCATCACCGGACAGTTCATCAACTGGTCGCTTACCGATCAGGTGATACGTGTCAAAATCGATGTCGGCATAGCTTACGGCAGCGATGTGGAACTGGCACTCAAGCTCATCAAACAGGCAGCTGACGAGCACCCAGGCGTATTAAAAGACCCGGAACCGTCGGTCATTTTCGAGCAGTTCGGCGACAACGCCTTAAATTTGACTTTGCGTGTTTTTGTGGAAGATTTGGACAACCACTTGGTTATCCGCTCGGAACTGAACAGTCTGATCAACGACAAGCTCAACCAGGCCGGCATTGTCATCGCATTCCCGCAGCGCGATGTGCATCTGGACGCCTCCAAACCGCTGGAAATTCGCCTAAGCAAAGCCGATTCCAAGCCGTCGCCAACTCAACAAAGCCCGAACCCGGCGGATTAATCGAGAGCTTTGCACGAGATGGTTGCACGAATAAAAATGGTTAAAAATCATCTGATTTTTGTTGTACCCCAAGGGCACTTCTGTTGGGCGACAACTTGCTAATAGCCAGCTATTAGCTGCGTTTTCCGCCTCAATCCGCCAATTTTTTCCTCATTTTTCTTTCGCGCCCCACTCGTGCAAAGCTCTCTAATCGAATTATTCAGACTCTACCAGCAATTGATCCAAATGCGGCGACGCCATCGGGCGACCTTTTGCATTGACCGCCACCCCCAGGGTGCGTGCCGACACCATCAACTGATCGTTTTCATGATGGTGGATATGCTGAATAAAGGCGTATTGAATGCGCGAGACTTTTTCGACTTCCACGGTCACATAAAAATTGTCTTTGGGCCTGAGTGGACGTTTGAAATCAAGCTCCACCCGCGTCACCATCAAGTTCACTTCCAGCTCCGCCAACGCCGAGAAATCAACACCTTTTAAAAGCAGGAACTCGTGCCGCGCATGCTCAAAATAATTCTGATATACGCTGTTATTGACCACACGTTGCACATCACATTCGTAATCACGCACGCGCATCGGATATTTAAACATTGACCTATCTCCCTGCCACTTTTAAGATAAGGGCACCTCAATCAACCCCTGGTTGAATTCTGCGGGACTTAAAGGCCGCTTATTCTAGGCGTAAATTGCCGACCTTAGCCCTTCTAAGATCAAGATTTACAACAACGAAGAAGTGGTCTTTAAGTCCCGCCCAAAGGGGCTTAGCCAAATTGGCCAACTCGGTGTTGTGAAGCTTTGTAATGTCTAGACATTACTTCACCTTCACGCCTTGATCTGACAAACTTGGCGTTGCCAGAATCAATCAGGGGTTAATTGAGATGCCCTTAAGTTTATCTTAATCCAAAAAGCGATGCGGCTCTATGGCAATTAGCGATTGGCACGAACACGACCGCCCCCGGGAAAAACTGCTGCGTTTCGGCCCAACCACCTTATCGGATGCCGAACTGCTGGCGATTTTTCTGCGCGTCGGCGTCAAAGGGTTAAGCGCGGTGGAGTTGGCGCAAAACTTACTGGACCACTTCGGCAGCCTGCACGCCTTGCTGAATTCCGATGAAAGCGAATTCTGCCAGGCCAAAGGATTGGGGCAAGCCAAATTCGTACAGCTCAAAGCCGTGCTGGAGATGTCGCGCCGCCACTTTGAATCGGGCCTGCAAAAAGGCGACGCCTTCACCGACCCTGAAGCGGTCGCCCACTATCTGACCCACATCATTGGTTTTCAGCAACGCGAACAGTTCGGTGTGCTTTTGCTTGACCAGCAGCATCATCTGATTCAGTTTGAAGTCCTGTTCACCGGCACTCTAAACCAAGCGAGTGTGCATCCGCGCGAGGTGGTCAAAGCCGTATTGAACGCCAATGCGGCGGCGGTCATTTTGACCCATAACCACCCGTCCGGAGACCCGACCCCCAGCCAAAGCGATCTGGAATTGACCCAAACCCTGAGTCAGGCACTGGCGCTGATTGATGTACGCTGTCTCGATCATGTCATTCTCGGCGATTTCGGACGCTGGCATTCTCTGGCGCAACATAATCAAATGTCCGACTAACAATGAAACCGAAACAAAGCTCTTCAAAACCAGCAGGCCTGTCCATTTTCAAACAGCCGAATATGCCTCACATCCTGCGAAGTTTCGTGTGGGTTTGGCTGACCTTGATTCTGGCGCTGTATCTAAGCTGGACGGTGCTGACCAAAGCCGATTTCCTCTATGGCGTCTGGTACGATCATGCCGGAATCGGCGAACACATTGAACGCTATGCTCCGCAAAACCGTTTTCGCCATGGCTTTGAGCACACCGATGACGAAACGCGCAAAACCCTGTTTGCTGGAATCGTCGATGCCATTCATCAACAGGGAAACGGTTTGGATCAGCTCAGTTACACCCTGCCTGACAACCCTCAAAGCCAAATCCCCTTGCTGCATCGTGCGGAAATCGTGCATTTGACCGATGTGGCCTTGCTGATCGAATTCATGGAAAAACTCGGCTGGGCGTTACTGCTGATCTGGGCGGCGTTGACCACCTATCTGCTGATGACCCGGCAGGCTTTCCCCAGCGCCAAAAACGCGATGCTAAACCTGGCTGCCGGGCTGGGATTGCTACTGGCTACTCTGCTGATTTACGGCCCCAAAAACGTCTTTTACCAACTGCATATCTGGGTGTTTCCGGCCGATCACCCGTGGTTTTTCTATTATCAGGACTCGCTGATGAGCACCATGATGAAGGCACCGGATCTGTTCGCCTACATTGCGGCCAGTTTGCTGACACTGGGGTTGCTGTTTTTTGCTATCCTATTCAGCCTGTTCAGTCGCCAGAAAATATCTAAAGAGTCCGAATAATGCCGCAAAGCCCGTCACCCTTGACCCGAACTCCTACCGCCATCGCCCTTTTAACAGGCCTGCTGATTTTGAGTGCCTGTGATCAAACGCCCGAAAGACTCGCTGAAAGCGCTTCTAAAGAGTCCTCACAAGCCGCCATCCATCTTGAGTTCTCGGAACTTGGCGTTGCGACCACGACTGAGGATAAAATGAGGATTCGCGCCAGCGAACAAGTCTCGGTCAATGGCCAAATCCAGAACATCGGCTATCACACGCTGTTTGCCACCGGCGATGAGAACAACGGTGAACGTTTTGGTCAAAGCAAAGATGTCAGCGGTCAGCCGATTGTGTTTGAAGACGGCTCACCGTACCTCTGCAACGGCACCAATGAAGGGGTGGGCTCGGGGCTCGACCACGTCTCCATTTTGCACAAAAACGACACGCTCTATATGGTGTCGCAATACGAATGTGTGATCGGCTCAATGTATGTCAATGAACTTTTACAGGATGAAAACGGCCAACTGAGCGTCAAACCCGACAGCCTGAAATTCATTGACCAATCTTCTGACTTTGGCGGTTATGTGCACTGCGCCGGACAAACCACCCCGTGGCAATCCCACCTGAGTTCGGAAGAGTATGAACCGGATGCGCGTTATATTGAAACGCACTTTGATAACTTCACCCAAAGCAGCGGCAACCGCTATTACGACGAGATGGCGCGTTACTGGCAGAATGACCTGAGCCGCGCCAACCCCTATTTTTATGGCTGGATTCCCGAGGTGCAGATTGATGCCCAAGGGGAGCCCGAATACCGCAAACACTTCAGCATGGGGCGTTTTTCGCACGAACTCGCCTATGTGATGCCCGACCAGAAAACCGTGTACCTGTCCGATGACGGCACCAATGTGGGCCTCTATCTGTTTGTGGCCGACCGTGCGCAAGATCTATCCTCCGGCACGCTTTATGCCGCCCGGTGGCAACAGACCTCTGATCGAGGGTTGGGGCAAGCCTCACTGCAATGGATTTCATTAGGGCACGCCAATAACGCCGAAATCCGAAAAGTGGTCGCCAGCAAACCCAAATTCAGTGACCTGTTTGATAGTCTCGAACCGAATTCAGCAGGCCAGTGTGTGGACGGATTCCGTTCAATCAACACCACCCACGGCCACGAATGTCTGAAACTTAAGGACATCAATGGCGATAAACGCATCGACACCCAGGACGAAATCATCGCCTCGCGTTTGGAAACCCGCCGTTTTGCGGCCATGCTCGGCGCCACCACCGAATTCCGTAAAGAAGAAGGCATCAGTTTCAATGCCCAAAACAACCGGCTTTATGTGGGCATGTCGGAAATCGCCCGTGGCATGGAGAACCATGCCAAAAACGGCGAAGCCAATCCACAATACGATTCAGGTGGTCCCAACCACATCCGTTTGCCTTACAACCCTTGCGGCGGCGTTTATGCGTTGGATGTGGCCGCAAATGCGCAAATGGATTCAGATTACATTGCCTCCAACATGTCTGGGCTGAATGCCGGGAAACCCGATAAAAACAATCAATGCATGGCTGACGGCCTTGCCAATCCGGACAATCTGAGCTTTCTGGACGACTCCAACACCTTGGTGATCGGCGAAGACAGCAGCCTGCACGAAAACAATTTCGTCTGGGCCTACGATATCCACAAACAGAACCTAACCCGCATTTTCAGCGCCCCGCTGGATGCGGAAACCACCTCGCCTTTTTGGCACAAGGACATCAACAGCTTTGGTTATTTGACCGTCGTTACCCAACACCCTCTTGAGGAACAGGCGGTGGAACTCGCCAAAAAACAATCCCAAGCCGGTTATATCGGCCCTTTCAAGTTCTTTGAAAAGGACTCCGAACCTGCATTGACTGCCATTCCTGACTAAAAAAACAAGCCTAATCTCGTCCTACCCCCCTCATTTAAACAGACAGGCCTGCCAGATTTTAACCCGGCATTTCTGTATAACTTCAAACACATAGCAACCTAATTTTATCGCGTCATCAAATTGACTTATTTACTTAAAAAAACTGCCAATTTCCTTAAACCTGACTGTAACAGAACTTCCTTAAGATTCCTGTACCAATTAATGGTCTAACTCTCTTAAGGAAACTCTCATGAAACTAAAAGCTTTAAATTTAGCGATTTCGATGGCATTGACCGCATCGGTATTGACTTTAGCCGGCTGTGCCGGTGACGACGGTTCAAATGGTGTAGACGGTGTTGCCGGTTTGGACGGTGCAGACGGTGTCAGCAGCGTTGAAACCCCAAACGCCACTAACGTGAGTCTAAAAGCACTGACGGTAGAATTTAATCCTGTTGCTCTCCCTGTTGACGATGCTACAAAAACAACTCTACAAGCCACTGATACCGTTCGCATCAATGGAACGGATCAGTCAATCGGTTACACAAAACTGATTGCAACCGGTGAAACTGACAATGCTGAAACTTTCGGTGCGGTTAAGGACTACCTAGGTAATGCCATTACTTTTGAAGATGCTTCAGCCTATATCTGTAACGGTACTAATGATGGCGTCGGTTCTGGTTTGGACTACTTTTCAATCTTACAACAGGGTGGCAACCTTTATATGGTTTCCCAGTTCGAGTGTCAGATTGGTGCGATGTATATGAATCAATTGACTCAAGATGGTGCTGGAAACCTTTCTGTTACTCCAGGCACACTTGAATTTATCGATCAGTCTCCTGAATTCGGTGGATTTGTTCACTGTGCCGGGCAAACGACTCCTTGGAACTCTCACTTGGGGTCGGAAGAGTATGAAACCGACGCTCGCATGGTTGAAGAAACGGCTGATCCTGTAACCGGTTTGACAGGTAATAAGTACTACGATGAAACCGCCAAGTTCTGGGGTAACGACGGTACTAAGCTGAACCCTTACTACTACGGTTGGACGCCTGAAGTAAAAGTTGTTGCTGGCTCACCAGAATATTCTAAGCACTATGCGATGGGTCGTTTCTCTCACGAGCTATCTTATGTCATGCCTGACCAGAAAACGGTATACATGTCCGATGACGGAACTAACGTAGGTCTGTTCATGTTTGTTGCAGATGTGGCTGGCGATCTTTCTGCCGGTTCTCTATATGCTGCAAAATGGAACCAGGTTTCTGACGCAGGCCTAGGTAACGCAACCATCAACTGGATTGATTTAGGTCACACCACAAACGCAGCCGTTCGTGCCCTACTTGACGCGGACAATGACGTTGCCACCAACGATGCGCCGGTTTTCTCTGACATCTTCTCCGCTGAAGATCCTGCGGAAGATGGCTCTTGTCCGACAGACGGTTTCACCGCAATCAATACTACTGCGGGTAACGAATGTTTGAAACTGAATGACGTCAACGGCGATGGCAACATCGACGATACTGACGGTGCTTTGGCTTCTCGCCTTGAAACACGTCGTTATGCGGCCATGCAGGGTGCGACGACCGAATTCCGTAAAGAGGAAGGCATCACTTTCAACGCTAAAGACAACAAGCTGTATGTGGCTATGTCTGAAGTGGCTCGCGGAATGGAAAATAACATGAAGAACGGTGAAGCTGAAACCAAGTACGACATCGGCGGTAACAACGACATCAAACTTGACTACAACAAATGTGGTGGGGTTTATGAGATGGATGTGGCGAAAGACAGCACCATCGGTTCCGACTTCGTTGCTTACAACATGAAAGGCTTGATTGCCGGTATTCCAACAGACTACTCTGCCAACCCGCTGCTTTCAGCAAACAGCTGTGACGTAAACGGCATCTCTAACCCGGATAACGTGACTTTCCTTGAAGACTCAAACATTCTTGTGATCGGTGAAGATACTGGTGCACATGAAAACAACATGATTTGGGCTTACAACATCAAAGACAAGTCACTTAATCGCATGATGACAACGCCACTGGACGCTGAAACTACATCGCCTTTCTGGCACAAAGATGTAAATGGTTTTGGTTACATGACAGCGGTAACTCAGCACCCAATGGAAGATCAGGACGGCGCGACGGATGCTCAAAAGCAATCTGAAGCAGGCGTTCTAGGTGTATTCGATTTCTCTACACCTTAATCCTACTTAAGCTCAACCATTGAGTTTGCAGGCCTGTTTAAACAGGCCTGTTTTCTATTTGAACCCTTTTAAAAAATAATGCCCGTAAAAGTAATATTTGAAGGCGTTACGTTTTAAAAGGATTCAAAATCAGCGAGAATGGACACATGAAAAATCTATATTTATCGGCTATTGGAATTACAGTAGGGAGCGCTCTGTTATACAGCTGTGCAGGTTCCAACAGCAACGGGGACGAAAACACGGAAACTGTAAACAGCGTAGAATATTCCCAAGCCTCCCCGGTCGAAATCAACCTTTTGACTAACCATATCCAAAATAATGATGCGGCCTACATCCCTTCACAGTGTTACACCAAAACCGTCGGGATCGATAACAAGGTGCATAACCCTTGTTTCAGTTGCCACACCCAAGGTGTGGTGCCCAACTACATAGACGATTCGGCCTTCCAGATGGAGTACGACTTCAGAACCTACAGCCGCACCAATCGCTGGACCAACCTGTTCAAGGACCGTACCGCAGCCGTTGAGCAAATCAGCGATGCCGAAATCCTGAGCTACGTCAGAAATTCAAACTATTTTGATGAAGAAGGCAACATCACTCTCGCGGAAACCTTGGCGAATGTTCCGGTGGAATGGGACTATAACGGTGACGGTAACTGGAACGGTTACACACCCGACTGCTACTTCAACTTTGATGATCAGGGCTTTGACCAAGACCCAAACAATCAAGATACTGGCTGGCGCGCCTTTGCCTATACCCCTTTTCTGGGTACTTTCTGGCCAACCAACGGCAGCACCGATGATGTCATTATCCGCCTGCCGGAGAGCATGCGTCAGGCTGCCGACGGACAATATTCGCGTGACGTTTATCACTTAAACCTGTCCATCGTTAAAGCGATGATCACCCGCCGCAATGTAGGTATTCCACAAACCGATGAAACTCTTTATGGCGAAGACCTGAACCGCAATGGCTCCCTGGACATGGCAAGCGAAGTGGTGTACGACTGGGCACCCACCGAGGGGCGTTATATGTCTTATGTCGGCTTGGCCAAAACCCTGCAAGCAGACGGCAGCCTCCATCTGGCGGCGGGGCTCTACCCGGAAGGCACCGAGTTTTTGCACACGGTACGCTATATTGACGTAACGGACGACGGTGCAACGCAATTAAGTGAACGTATCAAAGAGCTGCGCTATGCCAAGAAAACCTCATGGAACACCTACTCTCAGCTGTACAATGCCGCGCTGGGTGAAGAGCTAGAAGTGGCGCAATTTCCGGATCGTTTAAGAACCATCTTAGGCAATGCCGAAACCGGAATGATCAACGGCCTGGGTTGGACTTACCAAGGATTCATTGAATCTCAAAACGGGGCTTTGCGCCCACAAAATTTTGAAGAATCCATGAACTGCATCGGTTGCCACTCGGGTTTGAGTGTGACCACGGACAGCAGCTTCGCTTTCCCTCGCAAATTGGGGGCCGACCAATTCCAAGCCGGCTGGTATCACTGGTCACAAAAGAACCTGACAGGCCTGCCCGAACCTAAATATGCAGACGGTACCTGGCAATACACTGAATACCTGACACAAAACCAATCGGCCAATGAGTTCCGCAATAACGACGAAGTCATCGCCAAATTCTTCAATGAAGATGGTACGCTAAAGGAAGAAGAAGTTGAGACCCTGCATGGCGACATCGGTCACTTGTTGAACCCAAGTGCAGAACGCGCGCTCTTACTCAACAAGGCCTACAAAGTGATCGTGGACGAACAAAGCTATATCTACGGACGCGATGCTCACGTCAAGCCGGTGACCACCAGTTGGGACATTGTGCCGATTGACGAAAAAACTGGAGTGGAAAGCCCAATTATCCGCAATTAATCTGAAGTTAAGAGCACCTTAAGTCGCCCTTAGACATTTGGGCGACACGTGTTTGAAATCGCTTTGAAAATTAAGCAGGCCAGACACTTGCATTTGAGTCCGATTTCATGGATAATTCCGCGTTCTTAATTTTAGCTCTGTCAAAAGAGCAGAATGTAGAAATATTCGAATATTTTTATTTTAAATGGGGATTTCGGCTGGCTTATTACGTTAAGCGTTGTCGGAGTTTTCAAATGTTAGAGGGATTGTGAAATGTCTAGAGTATGCCAAGTGACAGGAAAACGTCCTGCGGTCGGTAACAATGTTTCTCACTCTCACCGTAAAACACGTCGTCGTTTTTTGCCAAACTTGCAAACGCATCGTTTTTGGTCTGAAGCGGAAAGCCGTTTTGTTAAATTGCGTGTCTCCACTTCTGGTATGCGCATTATCGACAAAAACGGGATTGACTCTGTGATCGCGGAAATGCGTTCACGTGGTGAGAAGGTCTAAGGAGACTGCCATGCGCGATAAGATTAAATTACAGTCAACCGAGTCGGCTTATTTTTATACTACGGATAAAAATAAGAAGAACATGGCTGGAAAATTTGAAATCAAGAAGTACGATCCAGTGGTTCGTAAACACGTCTTGTTCAAAGAAGCAAAAATCAAATAAACTTTACCCAAGTTTAAATGATGAAACCCGGTTCAAAAGACCGGGTTTTTTTATGCCCGAAATTTACCATGATTCAAAAATGAAGCTTGACTGTTAACCGCATAAGCGTTGAAAAGCCATTCCAATAATGCACTCCATACAGGCCTGTTGATTTTCTTAGCATTTAAAGCCCGTTGATTTAGACACGCCACCGTATCTCATTCAAACTTACAACCTAAACGGCTAGACTCAGCGCAGTTTAAACTTCATGCTCTCCCGGCTGGGTAATCACCACTTGGTTTCGACCGCTTGATTTAGCCTGATACAGCAACTTATCCACCGCCTGCAGAATCTCTTCACTATCCAATGAATGCCCGCTTTCCAGAAAGATCGCTCCGGTGGAGATGGTCACCACACCATAAGGAGAGGCCAGGTTTTCGAGCTGAAGCGCCTCAACCTGCTCACTCATGGCCTGCAAGTGCTCAAAACACTGCTGACGCGATTCAAAATACGCAATCACCATGAACTCCTCACCCCCCACGCGAAAAACGTGGTCATGACTGCGAGAAAACGCCTGTTTAATTTGCGCCGACACCTGCTGCAGAATGACATCACCGTGAGGGTGACCATAATAGTCATTCACCCCCTTGAAGTAATCGATGTCGATCATGGCCAACGAGAAGGGAAGTTTTTCACGCTGGGTGCGCTTCAATTCAATTTCAATGAACTCGTTGAAATAACGGCGATTGTATAAACCGGTGAGTACATCGGTAATGGAAAGCTTCTCGACCTTTTTACGGTCGGAGATGTCCACCCGGGTGGCAATGACCCTCTTAACGTTTCCAAACAAGTCTTTTTTAGGGGTCAAGGTAAGATCCACCCAATAGCTGTGTCCGGACTTCTTTCGCCCCTCAACCTCTCCATGCCAGGTTTTCCCTTGCTGCAAAAGCGATTTAATGTAGCTGATTACATCCTCACTCAAACTGTCGCATACCAGCTTGAAATAACTCATGCCTTGCAACTCTTGCTTGCTGTAGCCACTCAACTTGGCAAAACTGTCGCTCGCCCACACGATGGTTTGTGTATTTATATCCACCTCGGTCGCATACGACAATTCATGAATCTGGCGAATATAGCCTTTTTGACGGCGCTTCTGGTACGAATAAATCGACAAAAGCACCAACAGACCGAGAATAATAATTCCGGCCGGAATCAAAATCTCCATCAGCTGACGTTGATCCATCTTATTGACGACCTGCAACCGTATCCAATGATCGAATATGGCTTGGCGCTCTTTTTCGGTCACCGAATTCAGCGCCTTCTGCATGATGCCGAACAGTACCGGATTGTCTTTTTGCACACCCAAGGCGAGTTCAAAACGCTCTTCAAGCTGGCCGACAATACGCACTCCTTCGGCACCGTATTTTCGTATCGCGAAATTAATCGCCGCCAAATTACCGCTATAGGCGGATGCGCGGCCATCAATCACCGCATCCAAGCCCTCTTTAACCGACTTTACCACCAGTAATTTAATCTGCGGGTACTGGCGTTTTAGATATTCATGCGACCAGTAGCCGTCCACCACCGCAATGGTCTGACCGCTTAACTGGTCGTAACGTTCAATAAACCCTACATCTCCATCGGCTGCCAATACCATTGGAAAAGACAGATAGGGCTCGGTGAATTCCATGTATTCCTGACGCTCTTCGGTGGCCACTGCGCAAGAATAGACATCCAACTTGCCCTGTTTGGCCATTTCGACCACTTCAGGCCAGGTTTTGTCCTTAACCACCTCAAAGCGAATTCCGAGCTTCTTTTCAAAAAGCTGAAAATATTCCGCGGCAATTCCACGGTAGCGTCCCTTAGCATCAATGAATTCAAACGGCTCCCAATTGATGTCGTTGGCAAGGCGAATCACGTTGTTATTCGCTAGGTATTGCAGTTCTTTTTGGGTAAACAGGGAACGGTTTTCATGGAACATGAAGTCCTGCATGTCCAGACGGTCATATTCCTCCTGGGAAATGAGCCCGACCTCTTTGGCACCGGCCGCCGTGGCCAACAACTTTGAGGATTCCACCATACCGATCGGCACCTCCCCCGACTGCACATAACGGGTGGTCACTTTGGCTTCTGCCAGCAACGCTTCTCGGGACTTTACCACCGGATACTGTTCGATAATGAAGTCCACCACCTCCTGTTGATGGTGAATGGCGTATTTCCAGCCGCGGATACTGGCCTCTTTGAATTTTTGAACCATGTCCGGCTCGAGCTGAGCCAACTTTTTGGAAGTAATGACAAAATCGCCATAACTTTGCACCCCATAGGTTTTGGGATCCAAGGTGTAATAAGGAATGCCTAACTGCTCCAGGCGATAGGGTTCATTGGTGTAATAGGCCGCGTACAAATCAACTTTCTTATCAATGAAATCGTTCAAATCACCGGAAGAGTCCAGGGTCTTGATCGGTTTTTCAACCAACCCTTTGGCCTTATTGAGCAGACCGTGAATCTGCAGGTTGCCGTAATGCATGACGGTTTTGCCAGACAGTTCCGAAAGGTCGTTAATCGGCTCATGAGAGAGCAATACCATGGGAGAGAACTGGAACGAGGCCATCACCAACGAAATCGGTGCGCCCTTGGCGTAATCCGACATCAGGGTGCCGTAACCCACTGCAAACTCGGCACGTCCGGAAACCACCTCATCCAAGACATTGATGCCGGATTTCCAGCCCTTTACCGTCACATCCAAACCGGCCTGTCGATAATAGCCTTGCTGGATGGCGGCATAGAAACCCGCAAACTGAAACTGGTGGTTCCAGTTAATTTGCAACGTCACCAGTTGCAATTTCTCCGTGGTGTTTGGCTGGGCGAAAGCCACCCTTGGCAGCAAAACCATTAAAAAGATTCCAAACCACACCGACAAGGAGATTTTTGACAAACAACGAGGAAATTTCATTGGACAATTATAGACACAAAATCGTCGACAAAACAAAACAAAATCAAGCAGAAAAGCAATATTTCACAACAAAACGAAACGAGACAAGATGCAGGGATTGAAAAAGGACTGAAAAACAGAAAAAAATTGAAAGGTCGCTCCGTTCAAAACAGGCTGACGCAACATTAAACCGCAGGCGAGACCACAAACTGGCTTTTGGCAAAACGAATCGAGGGCGGGATTTTTTGCCAATCTTCAATGACCGTTTTGCCGACAAAGCTGCGTTTGGCTTCATAAGCCTCTTCGGCACTTACAAACGCCGCGACAATATGGCCGGATTTAACCACAACATAATGACTGCCTTCAAACTCCACCGTGTATTCCGAGGAAACCATCTCACTGATCCTTTCTATTGAATTCTTTATCTTTATCGACTGATCTCATTAAAACTGAAGAAGGCATTGGAGCTCATCCACAACTTATCCACAACACGAATCAACCTTACTTTATGCAAAATTTTCGCCCAAGGTTTTACAGTTTCATTACAATGGAGGCTTTTTAAACAAGCCAATCATCGCCATGCCCGAGCTGCCCGAAGTTGAAACCACCCGCAAAGGAATCGAACCCAAAACCCATCAGCAGACCATCACCAAGCTGGTAATTCGCAACCCGAACTTGCGCTGGCCAGTTGACGTGCACCTGACCGACACACTGCCAGGCCTGCAGATTTTGGAAGTGGGGCGCAGAGGCAAATACCTGCTTTTGAGAACCCTCAAAGGCACCCTGTTGATCCATCTGGGCATGTCCGGCAATCTCAGGGTTTTGCCGATTGGCACCGCGGTTCAAAAGCACGACCATATCGACCTTGAATTCGACAACGGCTTCTTATTGCGCCTCAATGACCCCAGACGTTTCGGTGCCGTGCTTTGGCACGATGCCAGCAAAGGTCAACTGGACTCCCACAAACTGCTGGCCAAACTTGGACCGGAACCTTTATCGGATGCCTTTAACACCGAATACCTCTACCAGCAAGCGCGCAATCGCAGTGTGGCGGTGAAAAGCTTTATCATGAACAGCCACATTGTCGTCGGCGCCGGTAACATCTATGCCAACGAATCGCTGTTCCTATCCAAAATCCACCCGCAAACGCCAGCCAAACAGCTCACCAAAGCTCAGTACACGCTTTTGGTGAACAATATCAAACAGGTGCTGGCGGCCGCCATTCAACAAGGCGGAACCACTCTTAAAGACTTTTTGAACGCCGACGGCAAACCCGGCTACTTTGAACAAAAACTCAATGTCTACGGTCGAGACAAGCAGGCCTGCCCAAATTGCGCCACGCCAATCGAACGCTTGGTTCTGAATCAACGCGCCAGCTACTTCTGCCCAAAATGCCAACCGCTCAAACGCAGCCGCTCTAAAAACAAAGCAAAATAAGCAGGCCTGTCCAAATTGCTGACAAAACCTAGTCTACTCCGTCATCGCCACCGACTTAATCAAGGCATAGACGCTCTGCCCGACATGCAGATTGAGCCTTTGCGCCGAATGGGCCGTGACTTCGGCAAACAGTTTTTGCCCGTCCGCCATCTGCAGACGCACCAGAGTGCGGTGATCACCTTGCGGTATCAACTCGCTAATGGTGGTTTTGAAGTGATTGATGATACTTAAATCCTGCGGATCCGACAGCGCCAAGCTGACATCTCGAGCCAGCACCCGCACCCGAACCGTCTCTTTTTTAAGCTCCGAGACATCCGGCAGCCAAAGAGAATCTTCGCCCATGACAATGGGACGCAATCCGGCCTCAATCGGCTTCGGCTGACCTTCCAGAACCGAGACCGCACCCTGCTCGTCAAACAACGGAGAATCCGGACGTGCCAGCGCCTCTTGCAGCGTTTCGATGGTTTCGATACGCCCCCGGCTCATAAATAAAATGCGGTCTGCCAGACGCTCGACCTCAGCCGGAGCATGGGTGATATACAACACCGGCAAACGGTAGGCGGCCACCACCTCTTCAATCAGGCTCAACAACTCGGCTTTGGAACGCCAGTCCAAGGCCGATAAAGGTTCGTCCATGCACAACAGTTCCGGACGGCTCAACAAGGCGCGCGCGATTGCCACCCGCTGGCGCTCTCCACCGGAAAGAAAGGTCACCGCACGATCGAGCTTATCGGCAATGCCTACCCGGCTGACAATTTCAGAAAACTCAGCATCCGAAAACGGTGCAACACCTTTAGGCAGACGTTTCAAACCGTACATCAGATTCTGGCGTACCGTCATATGCGGAAACAAGGCGGCATCCTGAAACACAAAACCGATATTGCGCGACTGGGGGGACGCACGACGTTTACCCTCCTGCCAAACCTGCCCCTTGACGTTAAGCGAGCCTTCGGTACGTTTATCGAGTCCGCTGATGGCGCGCAGCAAAGTGCTCTTGCCACTTCCGGAACGTCCGAACAGCACTGTCACTCCCTCCAGTTTCAGGCTGAAATCGCCACTGTTGAGTTCGAAATCGCCGAGTCTCAGTCTCAAGTTTCCATGCATCATGCGTTTGTGTTTCATGCTAACCCACCTTCACGCCAAAACGGCGGTTGAGGCCGTACACCAACATCAACACCATTAATGAGAAAATCAACATTATGGCCGACAGGATATGCGCCTGATCGTATTCCAAGCTTTCCACGTGATCGAAGATATCAATCGACACCATGCGGGTTTCACCCGGTATGTTGCCCCCCACCATCAACACCACACCAAATTCGCCCACGGTATGCGCAAAGGTCAAGGTGGCGGCCACCAGAAACCCGCGTTGCGACAAGGGCACCACGATGGAAAAAAACCGATCCAAAACCCCTGCCCGCAGGGTCGCCGCAGCATCCAGAAGGCGATGCGGAATGGCTTCAAACGCATGCATCAACGGCTGCACCGCAAACGGCAAGGAATAAAACACCGAGCCGATGACCAGCCCGGTTTTACTGAAGGTCAATTGCCCTTCAAAGCCGAAAAACCTCAGAAAATCGGTCACCGGCCCGTTGGGGTTGAACACAATCAACAGATAAAAACCGAGTACGGTCGGCGGCAAGACCAAAGGCAAAGCCACCAGCGCCTCCAGCAACACCTTGTTGGAGGAACGCATCTGCGCCATCCACCAAGCCAGCGGCGTACCCAATAAAATCAGCACCACCGTGGTGATGGCGGCGACCTCCAAAGTCAACCAGATGGGGTCCAAATTGACTTGGGTTCCGAAAATTTCCAGCATGAATATTTCCTAAAAAGCAGTGGGTCAAACAGCGCCCCATTGATAAGAGGTGCTTTACACAAAAAGCGACCAGGCCTGGTCGTTTTCGGCAGTGTGTTCTAAAAGGATTAGTTTAACTGACGTTGTAACCAAATTTTTTGATAATCTCAATCGCTTTCGGGGTTTTGATGAATTTCATAAACGCCTGCACCGCGGCGTTGTTCTCTCCGCGTTTGGTAATGACCGCTCCCTGATTGATGGGCTTATAATCGGCTTGTGGCACCACCCAGTATTGCCCTTTCTGGTAGACCGGGCTTTGCGGATCCACCACCTGTGACATGGCCACAAAGCCGATTTCGGCGTTTTGGGTCACCACATACTGAAACGCATGGGCGATGCTCTCGCCGTTCACCATTTTGGACTGCAAGCTGTCATACAAGCCTTTATCCTTCAGGTAAGCGACCGCACGTTCACCATAAGGCGCCGTTCTAGGGTTAGCGACAGCCAAATGATTGAAATCGCCGGCTTTCAGAACCGCCAACGGCTGCTCCTTAACCGGCAAGGCCGCGCTATAAAGCACGATCTGCCCCTGTGCATACACAAAATAACTGTCCGCCAGCCCGATGCCATCCTCAATGGTTTTCTTTGGACGGCGTTCATCGGCGCCAAAAAAAGCATCGAAAGGCGCGCCGTTCTTGATTTGCGCATAGAGCTTACCGGTCGGCCCGAACGAGAACTTGACCGTATGGCCGCTCTCTTTTTCAAACGCCTTGCCGACCTCTTCGATGGTTTTGGTGAAATTCGCCGCCACGGCGATCTTGGCGGTCTCGGCAATAGCTTGCGAAGTCACGAGCAGACCCGCTGCCAAGGTAAAGGTGCGAAGCATGTTTTTCATATTTCTCTCCAATGATTCTTAATGATTTAAATTGCATATAACCTTATATACATATCGATTAACAAAAAAAATTTGCCCGCAGGCAAGGCAATCAGTCTGCGACCGCCAACAACACATGGCTGGCCTTGAACAAGGCACAACAACGACTGCTGAGTTCGAGCCCCAAACTCTGCAGACTCTGGTTGGTGACAATCGCCGAAACCTGCTGGCCGCCTTTCAGTTCAATGGTCACGTCGCTGTTGACCGCGCCTTTCTCAAGCGCACTGACCTGGCCGCAAAACTGGTTGCGTGCGCTGGTCTTGAAACCATCTCCCAAGTCTTCGCTCAGAATCACCCAACTGGCTTTGACCAGCGCATAGGCATCGGACCCCACTTCCAGCCCCAAACGTTCGACACTTTCCGGGGTGATTTGTGCCACCACTTGGGCATCGTCGCCAATCGACAAAAGCACTTCGCTGTTGACCGCCCCCTTAGTGATAGCGGTGACACTGCCATGAAACAAATTACGTGCACTGGTTTTCATCGAAATTTTCCTCATTATTTCCAACTGACTTAACACGCCAGGAGACAGCGCTTCCAATTCGCGCATCCAGTGCTGCATCTGCTCATTGAACAGCAAATAGGCATTCACCAAAGACTCTCCCGCCGCCGTCAGCACCATGCCACCGCCACCAGAACCGCCTTTCTGGGCACGAACCAACTCTTCACCGGCCGCCAGATTCATGGCCTCCACCGCCTGCCAGGCGCCTTTGTAGCTCATGCCACACGCCTTGGCCGCCGCTGAAAGCGAGCCCAGTGACGCGATTTTGCTCAACAGCAGCAAGCGCCTCTGCCCGGAGCGGGTCTGTTTACTGCCCATCAGAAAAGACTGCACTAATTGTTCGGGATGTGAATGTGTCAACTCATTATTACCTTATGTACATAACGAAGGATTATAAAGCCGCAAAACGACATGTCAACCCTTTCCTAGCGGGCATCCGCTGTTCAGCCGGCAATTCGACTTTTACCCCCCCTCATTCAGAAAGGTTCTTTTGACAGGCCTGCCAATATTGCGTAACCATCGACACCATGTTATTTTCTTGCCTTACAACAGTCCGTCCATAAAAATAAGCCAAACACGCCTTTCAAGAGAGCACCATGCGAAACCTCATCCAGCGCTTACAAACTTTCATCGGGCTACAGCCCTCGCCCGTCAGCCACAGTGAAAAGATTCTTTCCGCCCTGGGAGGATTCATCGCCCTGTTTGTGGTTATGGTCATCAGCCAAACCTTTTTGCAACTTGATGCCAGCCTGGGAATCATCGCCTCTATGGGCGCGTCAGCGGTTCTGCTGTTTGCCGTACCGCACGGCCCTTTGTCCCAGCCGTGGCCGCTATTGGGCGGCCACCTGGTTGCGGCCGTGATCGGAGTCTCCTGTGCGATGTGGATCAGCGACCCTTTTATGGCGGCCGGCGGTGCCGTCGGCTTGACCATCGGAGCCATGTACTACCTTAACTGCATCCATCCGCCGGGCGGCGCCACCGCCTTGACTGCGGTAATCGGCGGCGAAAGCATTCATCAACTCGGTTATCAGTTCGTGCTTACGCCGGTGCTGCTTAACGTCATCGCAATTCTGGTGATCGCCATCCTCTTTAACTCCTTGTTCCACTGGCGCCGCTATCCGGCCTTTTGGCGACAAAAGCACATTGAGCCCGCGTCCCAAAGCCAGCAGCAGGACGGCATTTCACACGAGGACTTTCTGGCCGCCCTCAAACAGATCGACTCCTTTGTGGATGTCAACGAATACGAACTGCGACGCATCTTTGAACTGGCCAATCTCAATGCCGCCAAAACCCAACTTCAAGCCGGTGATATCCAGCTCGGCAGGGTCTACAGCAACGGCCGTTTAGGCAAAGAGTGGAGCATGCGCCGCATCATTGATGAGTCGCCCAATGAGAACCCCGATAAGGATTTTGTGATTTTCAGGCAGATCGCGGGGCAGGCCCCAAAACGCAGTGATTGCCTGACGCGTGCAGAATTTGCAGACTGGGCCAAATATGAAATGATTGAAGAGGCCGGCTGCTGGATTCGCAAACCCAGCCCCGAAAATTAAATTGAGTGCTTATTTAAAAGGCAGTATGATTCCAGCATGAAAACAAAAAAATGGTTCTCAATTTTAGCAGGCCTGGTGGCGCTCTTGAGCCTGACAAGCTGCGAACAGTCGGACTCCGGCAAAGTCTCGCAGTGGCCTGCCGTCCAGGATTGCGACCTGCACCGCGAAAGCTGCCGCGCAACCATGGGCAAGGCCTCGGTAAGCCTTAAAATCAGCCCCCATCCGATTCCGATCGCAAAGCCGCTGGGCATTGAAGTTGAGCTGCAGAACCTAAGCGCTGAAAAAGTCGAGCTGGATATTTCCGGCGTGAATATGTACATGGGCTACAATCGCGTGACCTTGACGTCGACCAAACCCGACCATTATGTGGGCACCTCCATGCTGGCCTTTTGCACCAACCAGACCATGCAGTGGCAAATCACGCTCATCATTCATCAGGCGAATGACCGACAAATTCAAATCCCCTACTACCTGGAAACCGTTAACCGTTAGTTCAGTTTGGGCTTGTCCGCGTTTGTTTCTGGATTTTAAAGCCCTTGTCGTTCCCTTAAGGCCTTGGCGACCTGCGGATGCACAAATTCGGAGACATCGCCGCCCAGGGCGGAAATTTCACGCACCAGCGAAGACGAAATGAAGGCGTACTGTTCCGCCGGCGTCATGAACATGGTTTCCACATCCGGCGCCAACTTGCGGTTCATCGAAGCGAGCTGAAATTCGTACTCGAAATCGGACACGGCGCGTAACCCCCGCAACAACACATTGCCGCCAATCTCTTGCACAAAATCCACCAACAACCCGCTAAAGCCCATCACTTCTACATTCGGCAAATCGGCGGTCACTTCCTTGGCCAGGGCAACACGCTCTTCCAGGCTAAACAAGGAGGTTTTGTTGCGGTTATCGGCCACGGCAATCACCAAACGGTCGTAAAATCGTGCGGCGCGTTCAATTAAATCAAAATGGCCGCAGGTAATGGGGTCAAACGTACCGGGATAGACGGCTGTAATGCTCATAGGTCTCTTTCGCTTAAGGTTTTGTAAGAGGTGTAAGACCCAAGGGATGGTTATTCACCATTCACAGGCCTCTTTTCGCCTATGATAACTGGATTAAAAGACCTTTGCACCCGTCAGGCTTCAGATAAATTGGGATTGCGCTTGCTTAGCAAAAGGTTATGATAAAACTTCAAGCTTTAAAAACGCTTGAATCTCTATATTCGATTTAGGAGAGTCATCATGGAAGCACCGGTACATAGCCTCAATGCCTTATTTGAACAGCTCGGACTGCCCAGTTCGGAAAGTGAAATAGAAACCTTTATCGAAACCCATAAAACCATCGCCAACACCACGCCCTTAGCGCAGGCTCCGTTTTGGACTCCCTCGCAAGCGGCTTTTTTAGCCGAAGCGATCAGCGACGATGCCGACTGGGCGGAAGTGGTCGATCAACTGGACGCCATGTTGCGTGCTTAATCGCCGTCCAGTGATTCGCGACACCACAGGCCAAAACGCACTTGAGAAGTGGTTTTTTCACGAAAACACACCCACCCCTCAGGAAGCTGTGGCCAATCCAGTTCTTTTTCCTGCTCGATATACAACCAGGCCTGTTCATTCTTGACATAGCCGTGATCAAACAGCCGATCCACTGCGGGCTGCATCAGGCCTTGTTGGAACGGAGGATCCAGAAAAACCACATCAAACGGCTGTTCAGCCGGTTTTGCCAAAAACTGCAGGCTGTCGGTCAACACCACCTCGGCGTGTTCGGTACGTTCGACTTTCAAGGTCGACAAATTGGCTTGCAACTGCTTGGCATTGGCGCCATCCATCTCCAGAAAGGTCACCTGTATGGCGCCGCGTGACAAGGCTTCAAAGCCCAAGGCCCCGGATCCGGCAAACACATCCAAACAGCGGGCGCCCGGGATTTCGAACTGCAACCAATTGAACAGGGTTTCACGCACTCGATCCGACGTCGGGCGCAGGCCTTGGGCGGTGCGCACCGGCAGTTTACGGCCACGCCAATCTCCACCGATAATGCGCACTTCACCCATTGAAGAATGGGCAGGCCTGCTGTTTTTTAGCGGTTTTTTATGAGACGTTTTTTTCAGCGTTTTTCTGCCCATTTTTCTCCTAAAACATCTATTCGGCTAGTGGCTTAACCGATTCCCAAACGGACAGAAGCGGCACAGGCCCAAACAGCCATTGATTCATTGACTTATGGCGTAATTTTATCTCATTTTCATGCATTCAATGGATGCAAAACAGGGAAAAAGCCTGTAATATTGGAATTATTGCGTATCTTTCTGACTGGATTGTGAATGCATCCCCGGGAGCCAAAATGCCAAGAACCGACAAGACGCTGTTTGAACAACTACAGATGAGCGATACCGAAATTTCGCAACGCATGGCATTATTGGAACTCAGTCAGAATGACCTGAATTTGTTAAGCCAGCAAAAGACCCTCATCGAAAACAATATCGACCAGATTGTAGAAGAATTTTATCAACGCCAAACCGCAATTGATGAAATCGCCTTATTGATTGGCGATGCCGACACCTTGAGCCGTTTGAATGCCGCTCAACGACACTATGTTATTGACCTGTTTACTGGGCAATACGGTCACGATTATGTGAATAATCGTTTGCGCATCGGGATGATTCATAAACGCATAGGCGTGGAACCCAAACTCTATCTGTCTGCGGTCAAGAGCTTGAAAGAGTTGATTTCCGCCACCTTAAGCAAAGAGATTCAAAACAGCCAAGTCTTAGATGCTACGCTCAACGCATTGGATAAACTGCTCTATTTTGACATCACCCTGGTCTTCGACACCTACATCGACTGCCTTATCGGCGAGGTAGAGGCCGCCAAACAAAGAGCCGAAGACTATGCAAGCAGTCTCGAAGTCACCGTGGCCGAGCGCACCAAACAACTCGAAGAACAGACCAAACATGACCCCCTGACCAACCTCTACAACCAAGGGTTCATGCAAGAGATTTTCAAAAAAGAGCTGGCTTTGGCGCAACGCCACAACACTCCCCTGACCCTTTTATATTTTGATGTCGATGATTTCAAACAGATCAACGATCTTCATGGTCACTTAAAGGGCGATGAGGTCCTGAAATTCATCGGTCAAGTCCTGTTGCATACCATTCGCGACTCCGACCTGCCGTGCCGCTGTGGTGGGGACGAATTCTGTGTGATCTTGCCGGACTGCTCACTCGACGATGCCCAAACGGTCTGCCAAAAAATTACAGACAAGTTTTCACAAGAATACCCGGACTTTTCAATCAGCATCGGCCTCGCACAGACGGGCCCCAACCAATATAGCGATGCGGCCACCCTAATCAATGAAGCCGATCAAAAAATGTATCAGGCCAAAAGTTCACATGGCATTCAGGTTCAATCTTGAGGCATGCATCCATTCCACAAGCCCCCCCCTTGAACATCACAGCAGAGCAATATGATCGGGTTCAATGGCGATTTTGCGCGCTTTATACAACTGCCCCAGCGTCTTCTTATAACGCGCCTTACTGACACGGTACTGCTTAAATATGGCTTCAGGTGAGCTCTTGTCGGTAAGTGTCGAACGCCCTTGATTCTCAGCTAAATGAGCCAGAATCTGTTCGGCCAGTTCCTCACGCCCTTCGCGACCTTGCTTCTGCAATGTCAGATTGATTTTCAAATCGGGGCGAATACCTTTGATGTAGCCTTTCATTTTCTGCCCCATACGCAAGGGCTGCAGAATATCTGAATTGTGGATCAAACCCAAATGGGTGCCATTGATGACGGCGGTATAGCCCAAGTTGCTGCGGCTTGCCACCAACAGACTGACTTCCTGACCGCTTTTGAAATCGGTATTGGTCTCTTTCAGAAACAGGCTCAATTTGCTGGACGCGGCAATACGCCCACTGCTGTCGACATAGACATAAACACAATAGGAACGCCCCTCTTCCATCGGAACCCGCTGTTCGGCAAACGGCACCAAAAGGTCTTTAGGCATGCCCCAGTCCAGAAATGCACCGGTGCGATTGACCTGGTTGACCTTCAAAAACGCCACTTCGCCGACCGAGACCAGCGGTTTTTCGCTGGTCGCCACCAGTCGGTCTTGGGAATCCTGGTAAACAAACACTTCCAGTTTTTCGCCCAATTTAGCGCTGTCTGGCACATAACGGTTAGGAAGCAGGATTTCCCCCAAGTCACCGCCATCCAAATACAATCCGAATTCAACTTCCTTAACCACCTTGAGTCGATTTACCTGTCCGATCTGTGCCATAACATTCGCCTTAATGTGATTCATAATGGGCAATATGATACCTTGCCGGCCCATCAATCGCGAAAAAACTATGAACCGACTAGACAAAGCCTGGCGACGATCATTTTATGCAAACGCACTTGGGCTGACCGTCCTTTTTATTTTGTGCTGCATAAAACTCAGCAAAATATTCACAAATCATTCAAAATAGCTACTAGAAATGGCTTTACATCAATTGAAGTGAAACAACAGGAAGCAACAGGACTCTTAGTGACCAGCAGCAGTGGAAAAAGACTCAACAAATTCATCAGCGAATCTGGATTTTGTTCCCGGCGCGAAGCGGATAAACTGATTGAGCAAAACCGTGTCAAAATCAACGGCAAAATACCCGAACTAGGCACCAAGGTGCAGCCCGGCGACAAGGTTGAGGTGGACGGAAAAACCATCAAACCCAGCGCCGCCAACAAATCCGACCGCACCTACATCGCCTACAACAAACCCATCGGCATCATCTGCTCCACCGAAAGCCGGGTCAAAGGCAATATCATCGACGCCATCGGCCATCCACAGCGCATATTCCCGATCGGACGCCTCGACAAACCATCGGAAGGATTGATTTTCCTGACCAGCGACGGCGACATCGTCAATAAAATTCTGCGTGCCGAAAACGCTCACGACAAAGAGTACATCGTCACCGTCGACAAACCGCTGAGCGATCGTTTCGTGGAACGTATGTCACGCGGCGTGCCCATTTTAGGCACGGTCACCAAGCCTTGCAAAGTGAACATCGTCAGCCGCTTTGTCTTCAAGATCATCCTCACCCAGGGGCTGAACCGTCAAATTCGCCGCATGTGCGAATACCTTGGGTATGAAGTCACCAAACTCAAACGCACCCGCATTATGTCGGTGGAGTTGGGCAACCTAAAACCAGGACAGTGGCGCAATCTGACAGCAAAAGAGATGGACGAGATCAACCGTGCCGTGGCGGGTTCAACTAAAACCGCCACCTCAAAAAACGGGACCAACCCAACTCAGATAAAAACCAAAGAGACCGAAACAAAAAGAACACGCAGACCGGCAAGAGCCAAAGAAAGTAGCAGAACGCCTAGACCGAAAAGTTCACCTGTTCAGCGCGCGCCCAAGAAAACCAACCGATCATAAATACAACAGGCCTGCTCATCTTGCCAATCGATTCAATAAGGAAAGACCATGCTTCACGATATCACTGAAAACACCCCCATCAAATTGACTGAATACAGCCACGGTGCCGGTTGCGGCTGCAAAATTTCCCCAAAAATACTCGACAGCATCCTCAAAACCCAAATGGACATTGCTCCGCACCCACAGCTCTTGGTAGGCAACAGCACCAAAGACGATGCCGCCGCATTCGACCTGGGCAACGGCACCTCGGTATTGAGCACCACCGATTTCTTTATGCCGATTGTGGACGACCCTTACACCTTCGGCCGCATTGCCGCCACCAATGCCATCAGCGACATCTACGCCATGGGTGGAAAGCCCTTGATGGCGATTGCGATTTTTGGCTGGCCAATCGACAAGTTGCCGCCCGAAGTGGGCCAACAGGTCATTGAAGGTGGCCGCGCCACCTGTGAAGCGGCCGGCATTCCGTTGGCGGGTGGACATTCGATTGACGCTCCCGAACCGATTTTCGGTTTGGCGGTCACCGGAATCGTCGACAACCAACACTTGAAACGTAACGCCTCGGCCGAAGCCGGTTGCCAACTGTTTCTGACCAAACCGGTTGGCATTGGCATTTTGACCACGGCGCAAAAACAGAAAAAAATCCAGCCTGAGCACCTGGAAATGGCGATTGAGGCGATGACCACTTTGAATCAAGCCGGAAGCCAATTGGCACAGATTTCCGGCGTCACCGCTTTAACCGACGTCACCGGCTTTGGCGTTTTAGGACATTTGATCGAAATCTGCGAAGGCAGCGGCATTGCCGCACGTCTCGAATTTGATAAGGTTCCCATTCTGCCGAACGTGCTCGACTATCTGGCACAGGGCTGCACGCCAGGCGGCACTGGTCGCAACTTCGACAGTTACGGCCATAAGGTGGCGGACACCCTCAGCGAAACCCAAAAGATGGTGCTGTGCGACCCGCAAACTTCCGGCGGGCTTCTAGCGGCGGTGCGATCCGACGCGGTTGAACAATTCAAGCAAGTCGCCGCTGAGTTCGGCCTGGAACTCGAAGCCATCGGCCAGACGGTTGATGCAGCTTCGCAAAGCCATTGCGTTGAGGTCATATAATGACGGTTCAACTGACTGAATTTTCGGACAGCTTGCCGCAAACCGATGACTTTCGATCGATTGTATTAAAACAAACGCCTTTGATTGATGTGCGTGCTCCGGTTGAATTTGCACAGGGAGCGTTTGCCTCGGCCAGCAACCTGCCGCTGATGAATGATGAAGAACGCCAGAAAGTCGGCTTGTGTTACAAACAGCACGGCAATGCGGCGGCGGTAAAATTGGGGCACCAGCTGGTCAATGAATCGGTAAGGGAGCCACGTGTACAGGCCTGGTCAAAATTCATGGAGCAACATCCCGAGGCCATGCTCTACTGCTTTCGCGGTGGCATGCGCTCGAAAATCGCTCAGCAATGGCTGGCCGACAGTGGCCGTGACATTGTCCGTCTCAAAGGTGGCTACAAGGCGTTCCGCCGTTATTTGATCGATTACCTGGAATCCCTTCCAAGCCTGCTGGTTCAGCACGACATCCAGCCATTGGTTCTCGCGGGGCGCACCGGCTCCGGGAAAACCCTGGTGATTCAACAAATTGAACAGGCCATCGACCTGGAAGGCATCGCTCACCACCGGGGATCGGCGTTTGGTCGCCATGCGACCCCGCAGCCGACTCAGATCGATTTTGAGAACCGCTTGGCGATGGCTTTGATGCGTTTTATGGAAAAGTCCGTTCGTCATCTGGTGATTGAAGACGAAGGCCGTAATATCGGTTCGGTATCCATGTCCAAATCCGTATTTGACGCCCTGAAATCCGGGCAACGCATCATCGTGGATACCCCGCTTGCCGAACGCATCCAAATCACCTTTCAGGAGTATGTGATTGAAGCGCAACAGGAGTACCCGCAGATAGCGGATTGGGTGGAGTTTATGCGAGCCGCCTTAAACCGCATTCAAAAACGCCTGGGCGGAGAACGTTACCAGCGCGTCCTCAAGCAATTCCAGCAGGCCTGGGATCTGCAGGCCCGCACCGGGGAGACCTATGGGCACGAGGCTTGGATCAAAACACTGCTGACCGAATACTATGATCCGATGTACGACTACCAGATGCAAAAACACCCCCATCCCCCTTGCTTTCAAGGTTCTATCGAAGAAGTGATTCAGTTCCTTCAAAGTACTTTGCAATAAGAGAGTGTGCCTGACAAAATTTTCTTACCGGTAGGTTGGTTTGAAACGGCTAAACCGCTCAACAATATTACAAAATGCACCGCTTGGTAATAAACATAGTGTTTATGGGTTGTGTCTGCTAATATTTAAAAACAACGCAGACAGGAAGCCTTTTGCCGATGACCGACCCTCAAGCCCTAATTGACGAGAATACCCGATTAAAAAGGCAACTGGCGGATTATCGTTATCTGTTTGATACCAGCGAATTGGCCATGCTCATCATCGATACCGGGGGAACCTACCTGGATTACAATCAGGCTTACTACAAACTCATCGGTTATACAAAAAAATCGCAGCTCGAAAATTTTCATCCCGCTAAAATTTCCCCTGCATTTCAACCAGATGGGCAAAACTCTTTCGACAAAGCAAACCGAATGATTGACATTACTCTTCAGGATGGCCAGCATAGCTTTGAATGGATGCACCAGAAAGCCAATGGTGATCCATTCCTTTCCACAGTCACCCTGAAACGCATCCAATTTGACGGCAAAACAGCTTTACGTGCCATCATTGAAGACGTGACTGAAACCCGCAAGCTGGAACGTCTGGTTGAAGAAAAAACCCAGGAACTGACCGACAAGAATGAGAAGCTTGAGAAACTCTCCCACACCGATGCATTGACCGGCCTCTACAATCGCAGAAAGCTCGATGAAATCTTGACGGATGTATGGGATTTTTCAAGTCGTGCCTACACCCCCATCGGACTGCTGTTTTTGGACATCGATAATTTCAAGGCTTTTAACGACAATTACGGCCACAGCGAAGGTGATACCGTTCTGGAAAAACTGGCTCAACTGATTCAGGATACCGTGAAACGTAAAACCGACTATGTGGCGCGCTACGGCGGTGAAGAGTTTGTGATTGTATTGGCGCCGACCGAGTACGAATATGTGCAGAAAATGGCCGAAGAGATTTTACAGGCAGTCAATGAGCTAAATATCCCCCATGAGCACTCTTCCATTGCAGACCATGTGACCCTCAGTATCGGCTGTGCCATCACCCATCCCGGCAAGCCGAACCGAAGCGCGGAAGAGTGGATTGAAAGAGCCGACGAAATGCTCTATAAAGCCAAAAAAAGCGGGAAAAACCGTTTTGAAATCACCGAGATTGATTGAAAAACCACCATCGCCGAATGCCCTGGTGATGGGCTCTCCGACGATGGGTTCCGCCTTATCAGTTTGTCAGCTTATCAATACACATCCACTCAATTAAAAAGGTCTTAAGCATGCCCTTAAATGAAGCCGGAAAACGCACGGTGTATATCGAAAACCTGTGTTTTATCATCCCGCTGAAAACCCTGCGCTCCACCCCCAAAGTTCAGTTTTTCAACATTGAAGGCGTCGTCGACGGCTTGTCCGGGGTGGACTTGGTTATTCATGAACCCGGCGGGAAAAGCCCGTTGATTGCCGGTGACGACACCTGGTACTGGTATATGCACACCGATCAGGAAGATAAGCTGATGGTGCATCAAGGCAAACGCCTGGTGGAACTCTATTCGACCCAACATGGTAAAGTCGAGCAGTTTGAAGTGACGGCCGATGCGATTTATCACAACGGCCAAAAAATCTACGATGGCGCCGCCATTTTAGGCTGGGAGCCGCAGGTATTCCACCGTGTCCACTCCCCCGAGGGTAGCCTTTCCACCAACTATGCCAAACGTTTGCCGGACTTTGATATCGACACCAATTTCAACATCTATCAATTGGATACCGTCAGCAGAGAATACCGCATGGTGCGCCTGGGAGCGCTTGACCAGCCTGAATGACCCGGCCAGCGTTTAAGTGACTTAAGTGACTAGAAACGGTGGCTTGTATCAAGTTATTGGCTTGCTGATAAAAGGGCTTTAACCATCATTGAAAACATTGATTATTGTTGCCCCCCTAACATAAGGTTTAATGAACAGGCCTGTTCATTTTATTAATGTAAATTTTGAGGGAAACACCATGGAACGATTAGAAGAAGCCGGTTCGGTCATGTCACGCCTAATGCAGGACATGCCAGACCAACTCAAAAGCTTTTCGGCATTTATCAAAGCCGCCGAAGCCGAAGGCGCACTCGACGAGAAAACCAAACACCTGATGTTATGCTCTTTGGGGGTCGCCTTTCAGTGCGCCTGGTGCATCGCTGTGCATGTAAAGGGCTGTGTCGATGCCGGAGCCAATAAAGAAGAGATTTTGGAAGCTGCGATGATGGCGGTGGTGATGGGCGGCGGGCCCAAAATGATGTATATCGAGATCGTTTACGAAGAGATCGATAAATACTTTAAGTAGGATCCGACGCGCATCAAGGTTGACGCACAGAAAGCTTTTTTCTGTCCGCCTGATTTTAGTTCGGATCAAGTGCTGGAAAGGTTAAGGAGCTAAGCGCGACTTTTGCCACTGCCCATCCATTCTTTGATAACAGATGCGATCGTGCAAACGATTATCCCCGCCCTGCCAGAATTCGATCTGGCTGGGCACCACGCGATAGCCGCCCCAGAAATCCGGAAACGGCACCTCACCCTGCTTGAACTTGTCTTTCAGTTTGGAGAACTGCGCCATCAAAACCTGTTTGGAAGAGACCACCTCACTTTGCTGACTGACCCAGGCACCAATCTGACTGCCTTTAGGCCGGCTGGCGAAATATTTCATTGATTCGGCCATGGAGATCTTTTCGGCCACACCGAGTATCTTCACTTGGCGCTCCAGATCAAGCCAATTAAACTGCAAAGCCACTTTGGGGTTGTGGGCAATGTCTTTGGCCTTTTGGCTGGTGTAATTGGTAAAAAATACAAAACCGCGCTCATCAAACAACTTTAGCAAAACCGTGCGTGTTGAGGGCTGTAAATCGGCGTTTACCGTTGCGACCACCATCGCATTGGGCTCTAGCAGATCCGCCTCTTGTGCCTGTTTGAACCAAAGTTCAAATTGTTTGAATGGATTGGCATCGGTATTGGATTCATCCAGCCCATCTTTCAAATAACGCCGTCTGAGGTCATGCAAATTGAGTTCAACCGATTCGGTCATCTAAAACTCCTCTTCGTGTAGTGCTTCTATCTCCATTTGGCCTTGTTCATCCAAGTGGATTCTAAAATGGATTGGACGGCAGCACACACTGCAATCCTCGATGTAATCTTGTTCCACAGCGCTCTCATCGACGACGATTTCAATCATCTCCCAACAATAGGGACACTGAACCTGCTGACTGCTTAACAAACCGCTGTGCATGACATTTTACCTGTTTAATGAATCGGGTCGTTCAAATAAGCCTTAATAAGGGCTTTGAAAGCGTGCGGTTTTTCCACCCAAGGGAAGTGGCCGCATGACTCCAACAGGTCAACCCGTCTGAAGTCGATTTGTGCCTGCATGGCCTGTAAATTATAAGGCATTAAGTGATCCTGGCGACACTCCATGAAATAGACCGGCTTGCGCCACTTTTCAAAAAGCTCATAATTCAGCGGATGGCGGTCATACTCTTTCCACGCGGAAACGTTTAAATCGATATTGAAATCGCGACTGCTAAATTGATTAGCGTAAGCGACACCTTGCGAATAATCATAAAAATAGGTGGGCAATACCTGTTGAATCTGGCGTAAGGTGATGCGCTCCAATTGCGCCTGACTGTCGCCAATATCATTATCCCAGGCCTGCTCATTATCCCATTGCGGATTCTGTTGATCTAAATTGCGCTGATGTATTTCGGTGGTCAGATGGATCATCGCCTTTTTTTCGGGATCCACCGGGTTCAACAAAATCAATTTATCAACCTGCTGAGAATGACGTTCGATATACAGCATCGCCATCAGGGCGCCCCAGGAATGGCCAATCAAAGTAACCGGCTGTGCGTTTAAGGCCTGCCTGACCGCCTCTATCTGTGCCACCCAGGTCTCCAGGATCGGTTTTTGGAAAGGCCTGATATTCTCGCCGATGCCTTGCATATCCATCACCACAGCCTGATACCCTTGGTCAGCCACCTGTTTTTGAATGGGTTCCAGGTTCCAGCTGGTAAATCCCGGGCCGCCGCCCAGTATAAACACCGTACCTAAATCAGCCTGACCTTCAACATGAAATATCAATTCCTGTTCCTGTAACGTGACCTTCAGCCCTGGACTGGAATATCCCGCCTGAGCAGACACGCTCAGAAATAAGGCCATCAAACCCAGCCAGGCAGATCGCCTCATTTTATCCAGTGCGTTAAACTTGCCCACCATCCACTCCAGACTTCTTCACTTCATTCGTTTGCATTGATTTGCAATCTTTTGACACAAATTCAATGTACAGCTTATGTATAAGTAAAGTCAACTTAAAACGGATCGAAGCCTCATCTTTAACCCCGTTCGAATTTTAAGCAGGCCTGTCGATAGGGATTTTAGGCTTAGGGTTCATGCCAATAAAGTGCTAGCATAACCTTTAAACAAACTTAAACGCGGCCTGCTTTCTGACTGACCAATAAAAGGGTTCCCCAAGAGATATTCCTGCATGATTCCATTGGATTTACTGCTTCCATTTGTCTTCGCCACCGTTCTGATCGGTCTTGCGCCAGGACCGGACAACCTCTTTGTCTTGACGCAATCGGCGCAACACGGGTATCGCACCGGCCTCATCATCATTCTGGGGCTGTGCAGCGGGCTGATTATCCACACCAGTGCAGTGGCCTTGGGCGTGGCCGCCCTGCTGCAAACCTCACCCGCCGCCTTTATGGCGCTGAAAACGCTCGGAGCTCTCTATCTGGTTTACCTTGCCTGGCAAGCTTGGCAAGCAGCAAAGAGCCACGCCAATCCCCAAAGCAACGCGCCAAGTAATAACCTCAAGGCTATGCAGTTCTACCGACGCGGTCTGTTAATGAACTTATCAAATCCGAAAGTCTCGATTTTCTTTTTGGCATTTCTGCCCCAGTTCGCGCGTGCAGAAAACGGCTCAATCGAACAACAGATCTTTATTCTCGGCCTGTTGGTCATTTTCATCACCTTTCTGGTGTTTTCGAGCTTTGCATTACTGGCCGGCTTCATCAAACCCTGGCTTGCAGAATCCCCAAACGCCCAAGTCCTGCTGTACCGAATCACGGCCATGCTGTTCCTTGCCTTAGCTTTGAAACTCTTGTGGGGTGCCTGAACCCGGAAAGATATTCGGCCTCTTCATCAAAAACAAACTGGACTTAACAAGAAGCAAAAAACTGCTAAAATAACCGCCACGCGGCTATAGTTAAAGGGATATAACAGCCCCCTCCTAAGGGGCCGTTCCAGGTTCGAGTCCTGGTGGCTGCGCCAAATTCAGCAGGCCTGGTCAGGATGGATGCAGGACATCAACAGCGGCTTTCAACTGGTTTAAAGCCTGTTGTAAAACCGGTTTAGACACAGCTAGGTTGATGCGCATGAATCCTTGGCCATCCCCGCTCTTCCCGGCAAAACTCTCACCATCATTCAATCCTAATTTAGCGTGTTCCACCAACCACTTTTTGAGCTGTTGATGGTCATCAAACAACTCCCTGAAATCCAGCCAGACCAAATAAGACGCTTGAGGACGCATGACCCTGACTTGCGGCAGGTAGTCGCCAAAAAAACGTTCCAACTGATTGATATTGGCTTCAAAATGCCCCAACAAACGGTTACGCCAGTTCTGGCCCTGTTTTGAGTAGGCGGCTTGCAAAGCAAACATCGCAAACAGGTTCAATTCATGGATCGAAACCGCATCGCACACCTTGAGGTAAGCCGCTTTCAAATCCGGGTTGGCGATCAGCGCATAACCGATCTGCAAACCGCCGAGATTGAATGTCTTGCCGGGCGAGTTTAGGGTCACGGTAATGTTGGCGACCCTTTCCGATAGTGAGGCCATGGGAATATGCCGGTTACCCGCATACACCAGGTCGGAATGGATTTCGTCGGATACGATGGTCACCCCGTGGCGTAAACAGATGTCGGCCAGGCGTTCCAGTTCCGCACCTTGCCAAACGCGACCGGATGGGTTCTGCGGGTGACAAAACAGAAAGAGTTTCACCTGCTGCTCTTCCACCGTTTTCTCAAAGGCATCAAAATCGATTTGGTAGTGGCCGCTGTCTAATTGCAACGGCGCTTCGACCAAACGCCTTCCATTTTGTTTGGGGGCTTTTAAAAACGGCGGATAGACCGGTGTTTGCACCAGCACCGTCTCTCCCGGTTCGCTAAAGGCTTCCACCGCCATAAAAAAACCGTTGGCGACATTATGAGTGAATACAATCTGCGATTTTGTGACCCGGTAATCGTGCTGCGATTGCCAGTCGATGATGGCCTGATAAACCGAATCGGGCGTGATGGAATACCCGAGTATCGGATGCTCCAACCGCTCCTTCAAAGCCTGCAGAATAAAATCAGGTGTCGGCAAATCCATGTCCGCCACCCACATCGGCAACACCTCATCGGAACCGAACAGCGCCTGACGCAATTCATACTTTTCGGAACAGGTGCCCTCTCGGGAAATGGGGGTGTTGAGATCCTGCATCACTGGAAACTCACCCTTTCTTTTTCCAGAGCGTCACTTCAGACATCGTATGCTGGAACTTGCGTTGCGTTTCACGAATCACAAACGGCAAATCAAACGGCGCTTTGACCAAATCGAACTCCGTATCCAGAATGGCATGCACCCCCTCAAGAGTGGTGACATTCTCTCCGCTGTGCGCGTCCTTGTAGCCGCCCAGCCAGTGCTCTTTTGCAGTATATTCTTCCAGCCAAGTGTAAGGTGAAGCCAGCAACAGCAGCCCCCCGTCATTTAATCGCTGATGAATGGTTTCAAGAAACTTCTTGGGTTCGTACAAGCGGTCAATGAGGTTCACCGCCACAATCATGTCATATCCGCTGAAAATGGGTTTCAGGTTGGTGGCATCCTGTTGCAGGAACTCGCATTTATGGGCATGATCCGCCAAACCCAAATCCGCCAAGGTGGATTCCTTAAACTCCATGATCTCGCCTTCACGGGGTATGGTGTAAAGCACATTGCCAGACTCTTTGAGCTGATTAGCCACCTGGATGAAACGCGCCGAGAAATCCAACCCGGTGACTTGAGCAAAACGCTTGGCGAGTTCAAAACTGGCGCGCCCCACCGAACAACCAACTTCCAGCACCTTGAGGTCACCTCGACCTTTAAAAGCGGCATCTTCTTCTACAGCCTGTATGGACAGATTGGCATAGGCCCGGGCGAAATTCGGCACGCCAAAATATTCCTCACCGTAATGAAATTCACAATACTGAGAGACCGAATTATCGGTTTCATACGTAGAAAAATGGGTTTGTACTTTCTGTTCGGACTCAATGTAACGAAAACCGGCATGCTGGAAAAAGTGACGACGGAAAGCGTAACGCGAATGGCCGTTGATTTCGTTTCCGGTAGAGATCCAGCTGCCGCCCTTGAAAAGGTTGTGCTGGTTATCAAATGTCGGCGTGGTGAAGTCATCGTACAGCGGATGCACCTTGAAACCGTCATAGGGGTAAATCGGGGTTTGTGTCCATTGCCAGACATTGCCGATGACATCATAAAAACCGTTGCTTTCAAATTGATCGACTGGTGTTGAGGAAGCGTACTGCTGCAAATTCAGGTTGGCTTGAGATTGCAGTTTTTGCGCCTGACTGAACTCAAGCAAACGCAAATACTCATCCTCACTCGGCAGGCGAATCGGTCGGTTAGTTTGATGTCCTTTCCAGTTACAGAACGCCTGCGCCTCCAGGTAATTGACCTCGACCGGCCAATTCCACGGCATCGGAATCTCTTCGGTCATACAGCGCAACCACCAGCCATCGGCTTTTTTCATCCAAAAGGTTGGATGCTTATCCGGAGTAAACTGTCGCCAGCGATTGCCCTCTTCGTCCCAATATTCGGGATTGTCGTAGCCACCCGCTTCGACAAACTCCAAAAACTCCTGATTAGAGGCCAAAAAAGTGCTGGCTTTAAAGGACGCAACCTGGGCATGGTGTTCACCGTATTCATTATCCCAACCATAGGTTTCCGCCGGATCGTGATGATTAATATTCACCTCTCCCGCCGGCACCTCCAGCAAACCGTTGAGGGGGGCGCTGGCGGAATTCGGACACAGCGGAAACAATGCATGAGGCTGCACCGAATCCAAAGGCAACTGTCGAATCAAAACCGAAGAGGTTTCCAAATGAATGCGTTCATGTTCAATGCCCATCATGATGGGCCACATCGGACTTTGCCAGTCGATCGGCAAGGAGAAATCCACTTCATCAATCAAGGCATTCACGGCATCACGCACCTGATTACGGTATTGACGCACCGCATCCACACTCGGCCAGTCGTAATGCTCGTCATTTAAATCGTCCCAGGACATCTCGTCCACGCCAATGGCACACATGGATTCGATTTTGGGATTGATGCGTTTCGGCAGAAGCTTGGCAAGCACCAGCTTGTTGGTGAAAAAAGTGGCGGTATGGCCAAAATAGAAAATAAGGGGATGACGCAATTCACAAGGACGCAGATAATAAGCCTCGTCGGACTTCAAACTTTCAAACAAAGTTTCATAACTGTCATAGGTCAGATTGAAATAGGCTTTGATTTCGGCACGCTTGCTTTCAATCTCACCCTGATTAAGAATAACCGGTTTAGCGATAAGATCGGATCGAGTCAACATGAACACTCCCATAGATTTTCGTTCATTACAGCTCATTCAATGAATGAGTGAATCATGCGTTATAAATTAACACAAAACTTATACAATGAGGCTTAAATCGTTGGATATCTGATTCGATAACCGGCTGACGACTCAAGATTCTCGCCTGGCCGCCAACAAAAAAGCACAAGTTTTTGGCTTGTGCTTTTAATATAATGCCAGCGAGAATTCATACTCAGAACTTAAGGACATATCGCGGCTTGCGGACCTTAGCTCTTGGGTTCCTGTTGCTCCGCCGCCTGGCGTTCTTTGTTTTTTCTAGCTATCTCTTCCCAGTCGATATTGTTGCAGGCTTCACATTCTTCCTTGAAGACCCCCATCCATACCAGTAAAGCATGAATTTTACAGCCCACACAGAAGCCAAGAACGGTTTCCAGCCACATGAAACCTAAACAAACCCAAACCAAGACAACGGGGATATAAGGCGACATGTAATTGGATGTGGTCGGCAACAAAGTTGACCCCCAAATCGCGTTGACCCAATGGGCAAACACTTCCGGATTGAAAAAGATCAAACAGACAATGATAAAGGTTGACCCCAGTCCCCAAGCAAAACGCTTAGGTACTAACGGCTTCCATACCGGCTTTTGATGTCTGGCCAAAAAGCTTGAAAGCATAATAATCGGCGACAACCTGGAACTCCACACAAACATGCCGGCCAACATTTCAAACAGCCCGTAAAACAATACCCAAGTCTGGAAAGTGTAATCATAGGCACGTTTAATCGCATCCACATGATAGATGATATGGTAGTCCCAATCCATATCCCCGCTGTCAACTGCGGTATTGCCATCCACAATCCAGCTCGAGACAAACACCGCATCGTAGAGTGTAAAACTCATATAGATCGGAATGAACAGCAAAAAACCGGCACGAATTCGCACGGCCACATCATTGATAAAAAGCGTTTCTTCTTTAGGATCTCGAAACCAAAGATTTTTAAAGACTTCTAACATAGGCCACCTTGCCTATTTTGAGTGTTTGACAGGATTCCGGAAAAACACTCAATTTATATAAGAAAATATTAATACGTAAGCAAGTGTAGCAGAAGTTACACTCTTAAATAAGAGGTAAAATAATCAGAGTTTTTAATGGCAGTATTGCAAAAACGGTATGACCTTAACCGCGAGCATTCAGAATCAAAAACACAGAATAAATGGCGCAGAGACCTACGAATCAGGCCTTCAGCCGACTCTGGAGCAGGGTTTCAAATTGATCTGCCGGTAAGGGTCGGCTATAAAGAAAACCTTGAAAGCAGTCTGCACCGGCCTGCTTGAGAAATTCGAGCTGTTCCGGCCTCTCAACACCCTCCGCAATGGTCTTCAAACCGAAACTGTTTGCCAACGCCAGCATGGCTTGAATAATGGCCATATCATTTTTATCTTCAGGAATATCGCGCACAAAAGAGTAATCGAGTTTCAAGGTACTCAAAGGCAACTGTTTGAGGTAGGTCAATGAAGAATATTCGGTGCCAAAGTCATCGATGGCCAACTCCACGCCAATCTCGTGCACTTCCCTTAAAACCTGAAGCGTTTGCTCAGGTGAAGACATCACAAAACGTTCGATAATCTCTAGTTCCAACCAACTCGGCTGGCAGCCTGTATCTTCAAGGGTAGACAAAACGGTTTGGGCCAAATCATGCTTGGCGATCTGCTTGCTCGACAGGTTCACGGAAACTTTCCCCGGCTGCAAACCCGCTTTATGCCATTGCGCATTCTGGATGCAGGCTTGCTCTAAAACCCACCCACCAATCTGGATAATCAAATCATTTTTTTCCGCTTCCTGAATAAAACTGCCCGGGAGTAGCAGGCCTTTTTCGGGATGATTCCAACGAATCAAAGCTTCGGAACCGATGATTTCCAAGCTGTGGCAGTCGTATTTTGGCTGATAATATACTTCAAACTCTTGGGCGCTGATAGCGCGGCGTAACTCACTGCCCAATTGAATGTGCTGATACGCAAGCTGAGTCAGTTCGTGAGTATAGAATTCATAGGTGTTACGATCATTCGCTTTGGCTCGATACATGGCCGCATCCGCGTTACGCAACAACAGTTCCGGCGTATGGCCATTCTCAGGAAACAGGCTGATGCCGATACTGGCACCAATATAAAGCTTATGACCTTCAACAACAAAAGCTTCTTTCAAGGTTTTTAGAACCTTCTGCGCCATCACCGCCGCATCCTCCGGATCGTTCAAGGAACGCATCAAAATCGCAAATTCGTCTCCCCCCAAACGAGCAATGGTATCCGACACTCGGCCGATTTTTTGCAGACGTTCGCCCACCTGTGCCAATACCTGATCGCCCAATAAATGTCCCAAGGAATCGTTAATCTGCTTGAAATGATCCAGATCAATGAACAAAATCGCAAAACAGCTCGGCTCACGTTCGTTTTGTGCAATCGCTGAGGAAACCAGCTCACTGAAAAGCTCTCGATTGGACAGTCCGGTCAGCGTATCGTGATGCGCCAAATGTTTAAGGGCTTCTTCGCTTTTTTTGCGTGCGGTAATATCGCGACTCACGCCCACCAGGCCAATCAATTCGCCATTATGAGCGTAATAAGGGGTTTTCACGGTATCCAACAACACTTTACGGCCACCATTCGGATATTTGAGCCAGTCCTCATTTTGACGTGCACTGCCCATGCGGAACATGGCACGATCCTGCTCCTGAAAGAAACTCGCGACCTCCTTGCTGAAAAGATCAAAATCACTGCACCCTATGATCTCCTCCTCCGTTCTACCGGTGAACGCTTCAAAAGCCGGATTACACCCTTGATAGATGCCTCGACGGTCTTTGAAAAAGATCAGATCCGGAGTCGCATTGATAACCGATTTCAAAAGGTTTTTTTGTTCGTCCAAAGCGCTTTGCGCCAGAAATTGCTCGGTGATGTCCTGGGTGGTGCCAACAATGCGCGCCGGCTGTCCATCTTCACCAAATTTAGCCAATCCTTTTTGCTGTAAATAACGGCGAGTGCCATCGGTGCGAATGATACGATGCACCAGGGACCGCTCAGCGCCGGTTTTCAAGATTTGTTGCAAATGTTCCTCGACTAAGGCTCGTTCCTCTTCCGGCACCATCTTAATTAGATCCGGCAGCCGTAAATCTTGATGCAATTCCAAGCCTAGAAGCCGATAACAACCGTCGGAGCACCATACTTCCTGGGTATTCAAATCCAGCTCCCAGGAACCAATCAGTGCGATGCTTTCGGTTTCCGACAACAGACTCTGTTTTTTAATGACTTCCTGCTTTGCCAGATGGAACTCGGTGATGTCTTGAACAGTTCCGATTGAAACCAATGGCTTTCCGGATTCGTCAAACTGACTTTCACACTCCTCCATCACATACTTAATGCGGCCGTCAGCCATTAACAGACGATGCTCAAAACGATACGCCGCTTGCGTCTCTAAAGAATCTCTGTAAGTTCTATCCATCTGTTCGCGATCTTGTGGATGAACCAGCTGCAAAAACTGCTCATAAGAGGGCTGAACCTGATCGGGGTCGAGCTCGAAAATGGAATAGATTTCATCCGACCAATAGAGCTCATCGGTGACCAGGTTAAACTCCCAGCTGCCGACTTTGGCGATGCGCTGCGCACGTTCAAATCGATCCGTCTGCAACTGCAGCTCTTTGAGGATACGTTTGTGCTCGGTAATATCGGTAGCCAAACCCTCGACGCCGATTACCTGACCTTGCTCATCGAAGACCGGAAATTCCTGAACCTGCAGCCACTTGATCTGACCGTTCTGATGGAATATTTCAACAACATAAGGTGGGGGTTGCTTGCCCGACATCGAGGTCGCGGTGTGTTCAAAAGCGATTTTATTTTCTGGGCCGTCGGTCAGATAGGCGTCGAAATCGGTTAAAAAAGCTTGTTGCGAGTACCCTAATACGGCAGTAATCGACGGACTGATATAAGTGAATACGCCATCGGTGTCATGCACATAAAAAAAACTTTTATCGCCCAGATGTTCTTCATAGCGATCAAACTTCGCCTTATAATCAATATCGTGCGTCAATATGAGATACTCACCTAAAAATTGGTTGAATCATTATAGGCTTAATCCAACAGGCAATCAAAACACCTTATCATTTAACCTGAGGCATAAAGCTCAATTAGAAAGCGTATCCCCCAGCTTTATGTTTTGGTTTCCCGAGGAGATGGGGGCTTTTTCAGCTGTGCTGTTTATTATGGGTTGACTACTTGGGGGCATGGGCGTAATCGGTCAGCCCCATATCGTCATCCGCTTTATGGCCTAGGACTATGCCAGCAAAACTGCCAAAATGCAGTGGTACTACGATGGCTGATTCACACTGTTTTACGGTTTGACGATTCTGACAGGTTTGGTGAGTTTTATCTGTTTCAGTTATTTCAACTGGATGCCGACCGTTTAGAGCATCACTTTCGGCGTGGTGGCAGGTCTTGTGATCGCATTAATGGGCTCTTTGATGAATTCAAATTCACACACATCCACCTAGGCAGAAAAAGCCACTTGAGGTATGATTGATTGAACTTAAAACTTCTCTCAATTACGTCAAGGTTCATGCTTGAACAATTTTCGACTTACCGGAACCGACAATGGTCATGAAACACATACAAGAACCTCGTTTACTCGGCTGCTCAGAGTGCCTCAACGGAGCCGGACTGGATTTCGAATTCACTATGGCGTTTCAGCCCATCGTTAACACCCGAACTCGTGAGGTGTTTGCTCAAGAAGCCCTGGTAAGAGGGCTTAATAATGAGTCGGCAGGGGATATCTTCAAGCACGTCAACCAAGACAACATGTACCGGTTTGACCAGGCCTGCCGGGTTAAGGCGATCAAACTCGCCTCCGAACTCAAGATTGACTCCTATATCAGCATCAACTTCATGCCCAATGCGGTCTATCGGCCGGAACTGTGCATTCGCGCCACGCTCAATGCGGCGGAAGAGTATGGTTTCCCCATTGACCGCATCATTTTCGAGATCACCGAAGGGGAAGAGATTGAAGACCATGCCCACCTGCGCAATATCGTCGAACATTACAAACAGCGTGGTTTTCTGACCGCCATCGACGATTTCGGCGCAGGCTATTCAGGGCTTAACCTGCTGGCCGAAATGCAAACCAACATTATCAAACTCGACATGGCACTGATCAAAAACATCGACAACGACAAAGTACGACAAGCCATTATACGCGCCATCTTACAGGTCTGTGATGAGCTGGAGATTCGCGTCATTGCCGAAGGCGTCGAGACCCGAGAAGAGCTGATCACCCTGCAGGCTTTCGGCATTGAACTGTTTCAAGGCTTCTACTTCGCCAGACCCTCGTTCGAATCGTTGGCCGATATTCATTGGGGCGATTAAGCCGAAAAAACAGAGCGGCCAGTCAACCATCGGTAAAATTTCAAATTACTGACACATAAGCCATAGTACGAATCGGCATAATAGCCCTTAAGATACCTTGAAAATCGCTTATGGAGTAACCGATGAATATTCTGATTGTCAGCGATGCCTGGCTACCTCAAACCAATGGGGTCGTCACCACCATGACTCAAGTCATCCGTTTTCTGGAGCACCGCGGCCATCAAGTTAAGGTCTTGCATCCGGCTTTGTATACAAGCATACCGATGCCCCGATACCCGGAAATACGCCTGGTCATCCACGCCAAAGATTTCAAACAAAACATTGAGGAATTTGCTCCCGACGCGATTCATATCGTCACCGAAGGGCCGTTAGGCTTGCGTGCGCGTGCCTTATGCCTGAAAAAAGACTGGCCTTTCACCACGGCATTCCACACAAAGTTCGCCGAGTATGCCAACAACCGGCTGCCATTCGTTCCGGTCAGCTGGGGATACCGCTACTTACGTTATTTTCATCGTCCGGCGCAAAACACCCTGGTCAGCACCCAATCCTTGATCAACGAACTGCAAGACAAGGGATTCACGCATCTGTTCAAATGGAACCGCGGGGTCGACATTGAACTGTTTCACCCCAAACGCAGAAAGGATATGGAACTGCCCACCCCAATCCACCTCTATGTCGGCCGGGTCTCGGTAGAAAAAAACCTTCCCGCGTTTCTGAATTTGCCATTGCCCGGCAGCAAAGTGGTGGTGGGCAGTGGCCCGGCATTGGAAAACTTCAAACAAACCTATCCGGAAGTGCACTTTCTAGGCAAGCAGAGCGGTGAAACTTTGGCGCAAACGTTCGCCAGCGCAGATGTGTTTGTGTTCCCCTCCAAAACCGATACCTACGGTCTGGTCATGCTCGAAGCATTGGCTGCGGGCACGCCGGTAGCCGCTTATCCGGTTACCGGGCCGCTGGATGTGCTCACGACACAAAGCGGTGTGATGGACGAGGATTTAAAAATCGCGATAGAAAAAGCCCTAAAGCTCGATAGAAATGAGTGCCGTCACTATGCCAGTGCTTTCAGCTGGGGAAGCTGTGCGCAAACATTCTTAAGTGCTCTGGCCCAAATACCCAGTCATGCGACTAAAATTTAAGCTCCTAAAGAGCTGGAAGCAACAGAAAACCAGCAGGCCTGCCGGTTTTCAAATCAGTTTTAACCGGGTTTACCCACCATCACCGTGACCATCTTCTCAGGATGAAAGTGCCTGTTCCAAGCTTTGAGCACGTCCTGTTTGCTTAAAGACTCGATGATTTTGGGAAACTGCTCAAGATAATCGAGCGGCAAGCCGTAAAAACCAATCATTGAAATGTAACCGATGATTTTGGCATTGCTGTCAATGCGTAATGGAAAACCGCCAATCAAGTTGTCCTTGATGGCCTGAAAGTGTTGATCGTCAATCGAGTCCATAAAAGCCACCAGCGTGTCTTTAACGACCTTTTCGGCCTCTTTGGCGCTTTCGTTTTTGGTTGACAGATAACTCACCCATGGACCGGCAACTTTTAACGGCGCCAAACCGCTACCCACCCCGTAAACCAGGCCGCGTTTTTCACGCACCTCTTCCATAAGCAAGGAACCAAAACCACTACCGCCCAACAAGTGGTTGCCTAAAAACAACGCATAATAATCGGGATGACCGCGCTCCACACCCAGCTGCCCCATTCTGAAATGGGTTTGCGAAGCCTCAAAATCGATTATTTGCTGTTTGGCTTCACTCAAGCCTTTGGGTTTCGGCAAAGCGGGTGCTGCAGAGCCTTTTGGCAAATCCGCCAACAATTGTTCAGCAATCTCTTGCGCCTGAGTTCGACTCAGGTCACCCACAATGGAAACGGTGGCATTGGCGCTGACAAAATAACGCTGGTAGAAAGCCTTCAAATCTGCAAGTTTCAAGGCTTTGACGGTTTCAACTGAACCGGAGACCGGGTGGCCGTATGGATGTTGGTCGTAAACCCCTTTCCAAAACGCATTTTGCGCCAATTGACTGGGCGATACTTGCTGCTGCTGAAGGCCGACCAACGCCCGTTGACGTTCCCGCTCAAAAATCTGCGGATTGAATACCGATTGAGTCAAACTCTCTGTAAACAGTTTTAAAGCCGGTTGCAGAATGCTCTCACGCGTCAGGGTCCGCAACGAAAAACTCGCCATATCACGGCCTACATTGCCGCTGATTCGGGCTCCCAACGCATTGGTCTGCTGTGAAATCTGTTGTTCGTTGAGTTCTGGTGTCTGGGTTCCGACCATCGCGGTCGTCATCGAGGCTAACCCCCATTTGTCGCCGTCACGGGCGCTTCCGGCATCAAATACGACCTCAATATCCAGCATCGGCAAACCCGGAGAATGAACAAACATCACCTTGGCACCCTTAGTTGTCTGCCAGGTTTGAATATCCAAAGCCGCACTCACCTGAAGACTGGCCAAAATCAGACTCAAACCGGCGATAAACCTAAACATGAAACGCACCATTTACAGTCTCCCTGTGTAAGGTTTGAGATTGGAATGGTCTTTGCCATCCGGATAGAGGGTCGCAATCGTCAGGTTATCCAATGTCAGGTATTTTTTGGCTACCGCCTGAATTTCCTGCGGGGTAACCGAACGGATGTTTTCAATCCAGTTATCCAAGGTATCGGCCGGCAAGCCGACGCTGACCAAAGAACCTAAAATGGAAGCCTGAGCCTGGATCGAATCGCGATAATAGACATGATCGGCCTCATCCATCGCCCATACCCGTTCCAACTCATCTTGCGTCACCAAAGTGGTTTTAAGCTTTTCGATTTCCGCCAACAGCGCCGCTTCCAACTCTTTGACATCGCCACCGTTTGCCGGTGTGCCACTGAGTTCAAACAGGGTATGCAAGCGGTCGGTGGCACTGTAGCCGGCGCCCACTCCAGCGGCGATCTGCTGGTCTCGAACCAGAGACTGCGGCAAACGACTGCTTTCGCCGCCGTCCAGAATACTGCTCAATACCGACAGGGCGTAAACCTCACGCTGATCTTCGGCCGTTAACAGGCTGGGCGCATGAAAGCCCATCTGCAAAGTCGGCACTTGGGTATTGCCCTTAAGCTCGATGCGACGTAGCCCCTCTTGCTCAATCTCAATCTGCGGTTTCAGTTGCGGAATCTTTTCCGGCTGATAATGGCCGTAATATTTTTCAGCCAGCGCCAGCACCTGTTTGGGTTGCACATCCCCCACCACCACTAAGGTGGCATTATTGGGCGCATACCATTTCTGATACCAATCTCTCAAATCCTGGGCTTTATAATGACGGATATCCGTCATCCAGCCGATTACCGGATTGCGTGCCGGACTGTTGAGGAAGGCCGTGGCATTAAACTGTTCATTGAGTTTGGAACGTGGCTGGTCTTCAAGGCGCCAGCGACGCTCTTCGGTGACCACTTCACGCTCCTTGTCGAATTCTGCGTCTTCAATGACCAGATTGCGCATACGGTCCGATTCGATCTGCATGACTTTTTCCAGGTTTTGCTTGCCGACCACCTGATAATAAGCGGTGTAGTTCCTCGAAGTAAACGCATTCTCCTGTCCGCCCAACTGGGAGACGATTTTGGAGAATTCGCCCGGAGCCAAGTTTTGGGTGCCCTTGAACATCATATGTTCCAACATGTGAGACAAACCGGTTTTTCCGGCCTGTTCATAAGTGGAGCCGACCCGATACCATACCTGCTGCACCACTACTGGGGCGCGATGGTCTTCCTTAACCAAAACGCGCATGCCGTTGTCGAGTGTAAAGTCTGACAGTTGCGCCCAAACCGGAGTAGTCAGAGAAAGCATCAATGCAATTAAACCGAATTTCTTAATCTCTTTTTTCATTTTGATTGCCATTTATGTTTATCTGTTTGTCTCTAGGATTAATTTAGGTGCCTCAGGAGAGTCCTAGGGCAGCTTGAATTGATTTATAATAGCTCAATAATTTAATTCAAGTATTAATAAACTCTTAAAAAACCAAGCGGCATACTGGGATATTTTATCGTCTTAACCAGACAGTACAACCCAGGCAAGATAAAGTTATCCAGATGACCGCTAACAGGAAACCAAGATGTTCAGTTTTTTGCGACGTAATAAAAACACCACCGATACCCAACCTGAAGATCAGGCTGTTGATTCTTCCCAACCGGCTGAAGAGGCTCCAATAAAGGATTTGCATCAGGACGAGGCTGACAGCCCGTCGACGCAAAGTATCGAATCTCAAACGGCAGACCAACCGTCCATGGAAGAATCAGCAGGCCTGTCCATTGACCCAGCCTCAGATTCATCAAGCAGCCAGGATTCGACACCGGCAGAATCTCAATCGGACAAAGAAGCTGAAAAGGCCGAAAAAACTCAAACTCCCAAAGCTGGACTCTTTACTCGCCTAAAGAAAGGGCTCAGCAAAACCCGCAAGAGCTTTACCGATAGCCTCTCAACCTTGCTGCTTGGCTGCAAAGAAATTGATGACGATTTGCTGGACGATCTGGAAATGATTCTTTTGACTGCCGATGTCGGGATCGATGCCACAGACCGGATTATCCGCAACCTGACCGAACAGGTTTCCCGAAAAGAATTGAAGGATGCCGAATCCCTGTTTACGGCGCTAAAAATCCAGTTGCAAGCCATTGTTGAACCCATCAGCCAGCCGATGCAAGTGGATCAACATCTCGAGGAAAACACCGGACCTTATGTCATTTTAATGGTCGGCATCAACGGGGTGGGAAAAACCACCACCATCGGCAAACTCGCCAAACGCTTCCAGAACGAGGGTAAATCGGTCATGTTGGCGGCAGGCGACACCTTTCGTGCCGCCGCCGTTGAGCAACTGCAGACTTGGGGAGAGCGCAACCAGGTTCCGGTGATTGCACAAAAAAACGGGGCCGATTCCGCTGCGGTGATTTTTGACGCGATTCAATCGGCCAAAGCCAAAAACATCGATGTGCTGATTGCCGATACCGCTGGCCGTTTGCATACCCAATCCAATCTGATGGAGGAGTTGAAAAAGGTCAAACGCGTCATCGCCAAAGTGGATGAAACGGCTCCGCATGAAGTGATGTTGGTGATTGATGCCGGTACCGGACAAAATGCCTTGAATCAGGCACAGCAGTTCCAGCAGGCAGTCGAGGTATCGGGCATCACCGTCACCAAACTGGACGGCACGGCCAAAGGGGGGATTGTCTTTGCTCTGGCTGAACAGTTGGCCATTCCAGTGCGTTTTATCGGCGTAGGTGAGTCCATCGACGACTTGAGACCATTTGACGCCAAACAATTCACCGAAGCCTTGTTCGACCAGAACCAAAGTTAAAACTCCACAGGTTAAATAGCAATGCGATTACCGGACACCCAAAACGCCAAAGAGCTACACGCCTTTAAAAAAGGTTACCGTCTGGCGACCGAGAACAAAACGCTCAACAATCTTCCGAGCGAAATCCGTTACGACCGGGCGTTGCGTGAATTTAGCCAGCTTGGCTGGGATCAGGCTCAGGAGGAGATTGCGGCGGGCTTGGAGGCAAGTCAGCAGGTTCCTTGGCGTCAAAGACTGGCTTGGCTTATCATGATGTTGCTGGGCGGAATCGTGACGGCCACGGTCTTGATCAACAATATCAAAGAAGAGAAACGCGAACAGGCCGCCTTGATTGCTCAGCAAACGCAACAAGCGGAAGTCACCCGCGAATTGCCACTAGCCGAACCCATAAAAAGACCCCAAGGACAGATCGCCGACATTAAAAACGGTGAGGACACTGAAACCACTCAAGATTCCTCTAACACAGTCTTGAACCCGCCTAAGCAGACAATCGAAGCGGATAAGCCAATCTCTGAAAAACCGTCATTAGAAACAGCCGAACTTGGCTTATTGACACCTGCCCAGCGAAAAGACCTGGTATTGAACCAGCAGGAACGGGCCGCCTCCAACCCGGACAAAGCCCCCTTGAGTGCGGTTATCGACTCGTCGATAAAAATTGAGAAAGCCGTACTCACTTCAGCCATTCAAAACAAAGAATCCACCGATACATTCTCGGATTATGTGCCCAAAAACAGACGAAAACTCTATTTTTTCACCCAAATAAAAGGCGCTGAACAGCAAACGATTTATCACCGCTGGCTGTTCAATCAACAGGTTATGGCATTGATTCCTTTGCAAATAAACAGTAATCTGTATCGTACGTGGTCCAGTAAACGCTTAACCAGTGCCTGGCAAGGACAATGGACACTAGAAGTACTGGACGCTGAAAAACGCGTGATTTATAGACAATCCTTTAAGTATGGTAAACGATGATGGCACCTAAACTCTTATGGATAACCGTGATGCTTGGCTTGCTGGCCGGTTGCAGCTCCAACCCTCCAAAGCACACCTATAACAATATTTGTTCAATTTACGACTTTGATGACGATTGGTACGATGCGGCCAGAGCATCAGAAAAACGCTGGGGAGTCCCTATGTACGTATTGATGGCGTTTGTCCATCAAGAGTCGCGTTTCAAACATGATGCCCAGCCTGAAAGACCATATTTTTTAGGCTTTATTCCACTTCCTAGAAACTCTTCGGCTTATGGCTACGCTCAAGCTCAAGACCCCGCTTGGTACGACTACCAAAAGGCGACTGGACGCTGGAGTGCACGCCGCAGCAGTGTGTCGGATTCATTAGACTTCATCGGCTGGTACAACTATGAATCGCACAAACAGCTGGGCATCTCGCGCAAAGACCCTTACAACCTGTATTTGGCTTACCATGAGGGTCGTGGAGGCTATTCAAGACGCTCTTATGAGAAAAAGGCCTGGTTGAAGAAAGTCGCGCACAAAGTCACAAACCAGGCCAGACGTTACCGCAGCCAACTTAAGTCTTGCTCCTAAAGCTTGTGCAGTCCTAAGTCATTCAGCTGGATTAAACTCCGGCCCTAAACATCAGACATAAAAAAACCGCTTTACAGCGGTTTTTTTATAAATGAAATGCACAGAGACCAGGCCTGCTCATTTTGAAACAACGGTTTTTAAGCTTTATAACGCTCAAACACCAACGAGGCGTTTGTGCCGCCAAAACCGAAACTGTTGCTCATCATACGGTTCAAACCGGCATTCTCCACCAACTCGGTGACGATCGGCATGCCTTCACATTCAGCATCCAAATTATCGATATTGATGGAAGGCGCAATAAAGTCATTTTCCAACATACATAAGCTGTAGATGAATTCATGCACACCGGCCGCACCTAAAGAATGTCCGGACATCGACTTGGTTGAGCTGATTTTAGGAACATCAGAGCCAAAAACTTCACGAATCGCTGCCGCTTCTTTAGTATCCCCCACCGGCGTAGAAGTGCCATGTGGGTTGATATAATCGACTGCACCATTGACCGTTGAAAGCGCCATGTTCATGCAACGCACCGCCCCTTCACCAGAGGGTGCGACCATGTCGTAACCGTCGGAGTTAGCACCATAACCGGTAATTTCAGCATAAATTTTCGCACCACGAGCCAGAGCATGCTCAAGTTCTTCGACCACCACCATTCCGCCGCCGCCAGCGATGACAAAACCGTCACGATCCGCATCATAAGCACGCGAAGCTTTATCAGGCGTTTCGTTATACTTAGTCGATAAAGCGCCCATAGCATCAAACAGAACAGACATGGTCCAATGCAACTCTTCACCACCACCGGCAAACACCACATCCTGTTTGCCAAGCTGAATTTGCTCCACCGCGTTACCGATACAGTGCGCGGAAGTGGAACAAGCCGAACTGATTGAGTAGTTCAGGCCTTTGATCTTAAAAGGGGTCGCCAAACAGGCGGAAACGGTCGAACCCATAGTACGTGTGACCATATAAGGTCCAACACGACGCACGCCTTTTGCTCGTGCCACTTCAACCGCTTGAGTTGAATTGGAGTTTGAGCCGCCACCGGATCCGGCAACCAGACCAGTACGAGGGTTTGAAACCTGTTCCGGAGTCAATCCGGAATCTTCAACGGCTTGCTGCATGGCGATGAAGCTATAGGCCGCCGCGTCGCCCATAAAACGTAATTGCTTACGATCAATATACTCTGCAAAGTCCAGATCCTTAACCGCTCCGTGAACCTGCGAACGCAATCCGTTTTCGGCATACTCCGGTGCAAATACAATGCCTGAACGACCGTTACGCAAAGAATCCGTTACGTCTTGTTTATTGTTTCCCAGACTGGAGACAATCCCTATTCCTGTAATGACGACTCTTCTCATAATTTAAAAACTATCCGTATTAGTAAATAAGCCTACTTTCAAATCTGCTGCGCTGTATATCTCACGACCGTCTACAAAAAGTTTGGCATCGCCCAACCCCATATAAAGCTTACGCTTGATAACGCGTTTCATATCGATTACATATTCCACTTTTTTAGCGGTGGGCAGAACCTGACCATAAAACTTTACTTCGCCTGAACCCAAAGCACGCCCGCGACCCGGGCCACCTGTCCAACCCAGGAAGAATCCGATTAGCTGCCACATCGCATCCAGCCCCAAACAACCGGGCATAACAGGATCTTCATTAAAGTGGCATTCGAAAAACCATAAATCCTTAGTTATATCCAATTCAGCGCGAATTTGACCTTTACCGTATTCACCGCCCTCTTCCGAGATGTGAGTAATGCGATCAAACATCAACATAGGAGGTAATGGCAACTGGGCATTACCCGGGCCAAACAACTCCCCTCTTCCGCAAGATAACAGTTCTTCTTTAGTATAACTAGATTGTTGTTCCATTCGGTTTTCCGATTGTATAGATAATAGTGCCCTACATTATAACAGTTAGAAATAACACATAGCAATTGAGCGGTTTTAAATACAAAAAAAGCCCGTATTCTTACAAATACGAGCTTTTGAAATAATGGTGCCGACATCAAGACTTGAACTTGAAACCTACTGATTACAAATCCTTTCAGACTCCACCAGACTACTCGTATTGACGTTTTTATAAGGCTTTAGTCTTAAAAATTGGCGGTATGATACAGTACATGGAGAAAAAAATCTTAGTTTTATCTTACTTTAGTTTTTGAAGTTCCTCTCTCACAATCAACCTGATTCTTTCCTCGTCTGATTGATTCTTACAAGGCAGATCTAAAGCATGGCATACAAGATTAGGCCATTTTTTTGCCCATTTTTCTAAAATTCTAGCACTGATTATGCTTTTTCCTTGTAGAAAAGAGCTAAGCGTTGATGCTGAAACATCACCCACTTCACAGAGTTCTTTTCTTTTCACTCCGTGATTATTTATCCATTCCTTGATTCTTTCGTGCATCATTTTCTTAACTCCTTTATTTCATATTCTAAACTTTTTTTTCGTTTTATTGAAAAAAAAGCTTGATTTGTTCGATATTCTGAAATATATTAGAAATCAAGACGAAATACAGAAATCTTTTACGAAATACAGAAAATTAAAAAAAACGAGTTAACCAACAAAAAGTGTTGATACTTCGTTAAAAAAGTTATTGACGACCCCCTAAAATCATCACAAAAGGAGGAAAACATGAAAATCGACGTGCCCGAAGTTCGTCACACCCCTTTCGTGACTGTTCAGCGGTTTTGTGAAATGACGGGACTTACCAAAAGTCAAGCCAGACACATGATTAAATCTGGCTATTTGCCGACAATTCGTCTTACTGATGGTAAGCAGATCAGTAAGTCGCACTATGTAAATTTGCTTAAAATCCAGGCAAAGGTCTCTGATGCGTCTGGAGAAATCGTTCATCTAACTGCATGAAAAGGAGAAATCCATGCAAACCCAAGTCACTTTAAAAGTCTTCACCGCCCAAAAAGGCACCATTGATAGCGATTCGGATGGAAACGCTTTGCCACCAGAAAAGCACTTTGATTGGGCCAGCGTACAGGGCCTTGAGCCGATTAAGCCCGAGCAGCACGACCGCGCCGGGAATGCTCCCGTCAAGCTTTCTTGCACCCATGCTGTGTTTGATGAGGTGCGAAAGCTTCTTCCTCCAGGAGAGGTTAAAGAACTTGTGTTTGAGTGCGATATGCGCTCAGGCGCGAAGCAGAAGATCCAGCTTTTCGCCACGAAAGTGCTTCCGGCCAAGTAGGAGAAAGTCATGGAAACTTTGCACGAACTTTTTCAGGTGATCGCCGTTTCAAGGCCTCGCTCTGTGCTGCTCCTTCGGGCTGGAGACTCTGGTGATCTTGATGATCTTATGGAGGTTCAGGCCACTCCGCAGCTAGCCCTTAAAATTTTTCATCTCGTCTCTGTTCATGGTATGGGCGAAGTCGAGCTGACCATAGAAAGAGGGGTGGCGATCCGAGCTGATCGCTTTTTCTTCCTTCGTGCGACCGGATCACATATATCCTTATGAAGTATGAAATTTTATGTGAGGTTGACAATCCCGCCTCGATTTATCTTTCTGGTGGCTTAAACCCGGATCGAATTGTGTGTGAGGGCGGTCAACTTCTTATACAACCTCATTCCCCGGTACTGGGGGATCTTACTTACTCTCAAGTAGGTGAGCTGGCAGGGGCTACGCTCTTGCTTTTTATAACGGCGTTTCTCTTTCGTTACGTCTTTCAAAAAATCCAAAATCGATAAAAAAGGAGATTTCGACATGGATGAAGCTACAGCACAAAGCGCGGAGCTTGCGGCTGCCGTCAATAGTGGCGTTGGAATGATCACGGGTGATGGTATGACAGCTATCGCCTCGGTTGGTGCGGCAATGATTGGTTTGGCCGTTCTCGCGGTGGTCATCAAGTGGGTGAAAGCCTCTTTCTTCGGCTAATCTTGAACTGACTCACCAGGGGCCTCACGGCCCCTTTTTTTTCTTAGGAGAAAACTATGGCGCTGACAACTTTCGTTCTCTTAGTCTTGGCTGCTGCCGCCTTCATTTTGCTGAGGTGATATATGTCTCAAAATTTCATGATTTGGGCGCTGGCCTCCATTTTTGTCGTTTTTACCGCTGAAACCGCTCGTGCCCAAGATAAAACTGTTTTTTCTCAAACGACTTCTTATTCTGACAAAACTGAATGCCAGGTTCGGCTTGAAAAAAAAACTTATCCGATAGATTTCGGGCCTGATGGTACTTGTGATGGCGATGCTTTCGGTTTACCAGTAACGGATGAAGTCGTTCTTGCGCTTGGTCCAGCGGTTGGCGCTTCTGCGACCCTCACCGAATTCACTCACACTTGTCACAATGGTTCTTACCAGCCAGGTCAAAAAATTGTCGTTCAGTATGAAGTGGCATCCTATAACGGGTCTTACTGCACCTTTTCCAATAGCGATATATCAACAGAGCCTTATGATGAAGCTTCTTTTTCTTGCTCGCTGGAAGGAACAGATGGTCCAATTGTGACATCTGACGATTATGCTTCGACGTTCTGTATTCAATCGTGTCTTTTCAACACCACAATTTCAAATTCAAACCCAGATGGTTCTTACACTATATATACAGAAAGTTCTGGTGAAAGCTGTCAAGTCACGGATTCTCAACCTTCTTTTACTACCGGCGACACTGGTGACACTACCGGCGGCGACACTGGTGACACTACCGGCGGCGACACTGGCGACACTGGTGACACTGGTGACACTACCGGCGGCGACACTGGTGACACTACCGGCGGCACGACCGGCGACACGACTTTAACTCAAGCTGATATAAGCGCTCTTCACTCAGAACTTGTTGCCATAAGCGAAAATACCTTTGATTCTCGTGGCGATTTGAATTCGATTGAGCAAATTGCTGGAAATCTTGCATCTGCCACTACTGCCATTTCAACCAATTCCACCTCAATGGCTGACGACTTAGATTATCTGGCTCAACAGATGCAAAACGGCATGATTCATGGTTTTGATGTGAATGTTGATCAAATTGCCCTTGAATCCAAAATTGATCAACTTCAATCGACCAATTTTGATGGTTTTGCTCAACTTTCAAATGACGTTCAGTCTCTTTCAGGAATCGGTGGAACTGATCCTACTGCTGGTTCGACGGATTCTCAAATTCTAGAACAGTTACAGGAAATCAACGCGGGAACTGGCTCAGATCCCACTTCTGATGTTTTGGATTTGGATGAAACTGTTCTTTCTCAAAATGCTTCGAATATTGAATCTGAAGTTTCTTCAATTCTTTCTGAAAATACGGAAGAAATTACGCTCGATCAGCTTGATGATTCACGAATTGCTTCACCCACCTACCAGAAGCAGACTTTTCTCACGATTGAAGCGCTTGGCGAGACTTATCAACTGGATCTCCAACCCGTTTTTCCTATCTTCAATTTGGCCGGTGCCATCGGTTTGATCGGGGTTCTTTTGCTTTCTGGCCGAATCATTACGCGCTCTTTGGGAGGCTCTTAAATGTTTCATTTGATTTCGATTCTTGTTTTGGCAAGCCAAAGAATTTATCGTCTTTTGCGGTCTTTTTTTGGGTTCTCGACAAGATCCACAACTTCAAAATCCGTGATGGCGGTTCTTGTGGGATCCTTCCTTTTTAAGCTCATTGATATGCTCGGTTTAGGAATTGTTGTTTTTCTTGGTGTAGATACAACTTTTGATTTTGTCGAAGCTGAAATTCGTCAATACGCTAGTTTTTCTTTTATGGGTGAGCATTTGAATCTGGCATTGACTGCTTTGAATGAGCTTTTTTTCTTTCAGTCTCTTTCAATTTTGGTTTCAGCGCTTTCAATTTCTTTTACGCTCCACGCTTACAAAATGATGATCCGTCCCCGTCAGGGCAATTTATTTTAAGAGGGCTAATTGAATGTTGTATCTTTTTACTGGAAATCCTGGGGAAGGGAAAACTCTTAATGCGCTTGATTTTGTAATTAAAAAGCGAGAAGACGATTTAAAGGAATATGGTGTTCATCGAAAAGTCTACGTCGTAAATTTTCAGCGTTTTTCAGATGGAAAAATTTTTGATGAGTCCCATTCTCTTTATGACAAGGTTTCTGACTGGATTGAGTTGGAAGCGCCCGACATTACCGAAAACCTTTGGTCTCTTTATGATGACAATCACCCAAAAATTGAGTGGGGTTCGATTGTTTTGATCGATGAGTGTCAGGATTTTTATCCTACCCGTTCCAGGGGTGAAGTTCCTGAGTTTTTGAAGTTCTTCGAAAAGCATCGTCACACCGGTTGTGATTTTGTTGCCGTCACTCAAAAGATTCGACAGGTAGATGTTCACTTTCGAGCGTTGGTGAATGAACATCGACATTTTTCCAGAATCATGGGCCAAAATGCCGTTCGCATCAAAAAACTGAATCGGGTTATGGAGGGTAAAGATGAAGATTCTGCTGAAATCGAAACATCGCAAAAACGATTTCCCAAAAAGCTTTTCGGGCTTTACCGATCTGCGGCAACCCATACCCACAATAAAAAATTGCCTAAAAAGCTCTACGCTATTCCTTTTTTGGTTTTTTTGATTGTTCTTCTTGTGTCTTTTGCGGTTTGGTCTTTGACTGGTTTTCTTTCTTCTGATGATCCCACACCGGGGATTTCTTCTCCAGTTTTGGAAAAGAAAAAACCGGAATTTGCTCAGTCTGTTGATGAAAAGATTTCGCTTTTTCATCCTTCTCTGGTCAGTCATAAATATCGTATAGCTTATTTCGATTTGAGTGATCGTGTTCGAATTACGGATGAAAAAGCCTTCTATCACATTAGTAAAAAAGAAAATTGCCGTTTCCATCAGGTTTTCGGTTTTGTTTGTGTTTTTGACGATCAATTTCTTATTTTAAGGAGTTCAAATGATGAAGATTCTGATTCACCTGGCCCTTTTTAGCCTTTTTTCGGTTTCTGCTTTTGCCCAGTCAAATCATTTTCAGTTGCGAGATATGCCGCTTGAAGAAGTGGCAAAGTTGACAAGTGAAAAAACTCAGTACAGTTTGATTTTTCCGACTGGATTGGATGGTTCGATTTCCTTTTTTAAGGGTTTGGATTTATCTCCCGTTGATTTTAAAGATTTTCTTCTCGGATCGCTTCGTGTTAATGGTTTTGATTATGAGGTCAAAGGCCGTCAGATTTTTGTTAAGAAAGAATCTGAACAAATTATTTTTAAAGATTTCTATTCAAAGGCTTACCAAACGGCTCTTGAAGGTGTGGATCTTTCTTCTTTTTTGGATAAAGAAGGTCGCTATTCAACTTTTAAAAAATTTCACTTGGTGTATGCCTCTCCAGGTCAGCATCGTGCAATTGAAAACTTTCTTTCTTCAATTAAAGAGGAGAAAACGCAATTTACTTCACGCGTCGTTCATTTCCAGGACGTTGATCCTTCAAAAATAAAGGCTTTGGATTTTGGTGATCAAGTTCAATTGGTTTTTGATGAAAAAACTAGAAAGCTTCTTATCTATGGCCCTGTTGAAAAAACTGCTGAAGTTGCTTCGACCGTTCGCCATCTTGATCGTCCGCAACAAACTTTTAATGTGGCTGTTTTGATCGCTTCTCTGAATCGGACTGATATGGAAAAAAAGGGGTTTGGCTTTGCTTTTCAACAGGGTGGATTTAGCCTTGATGTGGTTAATTCCGTTTTTGGCTTTAACAGCCTTTCAGATGCTACTCAGACGATTTCAGCTTTTGCACAATATCTTGATTCAGAAACGACTTCACAAATTCTAGCGCGCCCTTATTTGCAAATTTCTGACGGTGAGAAGGCTCTTCTCGTTTCTGGTAAAGAAGTTCCTTTTGTTCAGTCAACTGTTGATCAAACGACCGGCCAAACCATTCAGGTGGTCGAAAGGAAAAATGTTGGGCTTAACCTCGACATTGGTTTGAGCACGATTTCTCCTAATTTGATTTCTTTGAAAATCAGCCAATCACTTTCAAATATTTCGGCGACTCAGATCCAGGGAGCTAGTGATGTTGTTACTGATCAACAGCAGATCACCACCACCATTCAGGTCGAGCCTGGTCGTTTTTACGCTTTTGGCGGCTTAGTGGATCAACGCACTAGGAAGGCTGAAAGTTTGGGGCTTCTTTCTTTTGGCGATTCTCAGGATCGTCAGGAGCAGGAAATTGCCGTTTTTGTTTATGTCAGCCCAACCGACAAGCCCCCGGTGACCGTTTCGATTTCCCCTTGGTGGGATTGACGCATCCCGAAGGCCAGTCAGCGGCCCAGATAGGGCTGCGCTGGCACCGGGTGCCCGACTTCAACTATTTGCACGGGGAGCGCCTAGGCGCGACCAATGCGATTGCACAATATGAGCCTTTACAAGATCATTACTCGCCACCTCATGGCTGGCCCGAAGGGCCTTTTCTTTGTTTGGATAGAAAAAGGATAAATCGTGCTTTTGGGGTTGGTGGGTGGTGGTGCCAGGCAAGGGCTTGCCCGCCGGCACCACCACTGGTTTAGAGTTCCTGTAACACTCTATAGTTATAAACAAAAAAACGCTGTAGATGGTAGTTTTGTGGAGTAAAACGACAGATCGATTAAAAAAAATTCACTTTATCATTAAAAAGTGATGGTAAACCCTTAAATTAAGGCCTTTATTTTTCACTAAAATTTAGACATAAAAAAAGGGCCACTTAAGGCCCTTCAATATTATCCATAACGAAGTTGAGAGGTTGCTATGGACTTAAGTAAGATTATACCAAATCGTGTAGAAGATTTTTTTTTGAATCCGGATGGAAGTATGGAAAAATACGACAATTTCAAGGTCTTAGCGCATACGGTTGATTCTGTTCGCCAATTTTATGACGTTTTCTTGGATGAAAAGCTTCTTCAACAAATTCATGGAATTTCGATTGTAGAAATTAACGGTGTCGAATTTAAGCGTTCTAGAATTGGAAGTAAATCCCAATATCAGTTTTCACTTCAAAGCTCTCAACTTGGGATTCAGGCCCTTTTTAAGCGATTTAGACGTTCTATTAACGACACTGAAAGCCAGGTCAAATTTGAGCTTTCTCCGCATTTTCTGATTTTGCCCATTTCTGAACAAAAAAAATGGCTGGATGGGGTTCTTTCTTATCTTTCTTTTCTCGATTGGACACCAGTGCATTATGCCCTTCATTTTGCAATTGACTTTCAAGTGAATGAACCCGGATATGATTACGTAAACGATGTTTTTCCTGATTTTGCATCTCGAATGAAAGGGTTTCGTTCCAGTCGTGGATATCAGAATGAAAGTCTAAGCTTTGATTTTAAGGATTTCGAATTGACGGCAAACGGTTCTAAGGGCCAAGAAACGATCACTTTAGGCGCGCCAGATTCCTTTCAATTTTCGATTTATCGAAAAGATTTAGAAATTCTGAAAAGTAAAAAAGTTGAACATTTCAAGTCAATATGGGGCTATGACTATCAGGAAGAAAACCCAGTTTTTCGTCTGGAACTTCGCCTTCATCAATCACAACTTGAAAAATTTCATCATCAAACTGGCAAACACTATTTCGAGTTTCTCGAAAAAGATTCTTTTTCCATTATGAGACATTTCATGAGCGATCGCCTTCGATATATGGATTCCACAAAAAATAAAATGGCTCCGATTTGGTGGCTTCTTTTTGAATCGGTCGATCACAAGGAACCTGTTTTTGTCACAAAACCCCGAAAAGACAAAGAAAACATCCAGCACAATGCGACCTTGGCCCTTGGAAATTTGGTCAGTGCGTCTTTAAAAATGGGTCTCGGTCCAGAACAGATCACTGAGGACCTTTTGGGGATGCAGTCCTTTCGATACCTTCTGAAAGAGAAATTCGATCACGTCCACCGGACCGATCTTTCTGATTCTGATCTTCGAATTGCTGTTTTAGAGTATTGTCGTAAATCTTTTGAAAAATTTCATGAGGAGAGAATTTGATGAAGTCGCAACCCGTCAAACTTTCTGATGGTCGCTGGAGAATCCGAATTTATCCCTTCCCAGGTTCAAAGTCCTGCCGACAAAAAACGGCTAAAACGAAAAAAGAGTGTTTGGAATGGGCGAATCGAGAGTATTCTTTTCTTCACGGAAGCAAACCGGAAAAAGATTACCGAAGACTTTCAGAAATTATCGAACTATGGTTTCAAATTTATGGCGTTCACCTTTCTAGTGGTTTTGATCGAAAGAGAATGATGCTGAATTTTGCTCGTCAAGTTGGAGATCCTTTCTACCAAAATTTTTCCGGACGTGATTTTCTTGCTTGGCGATCTTCTGTCAAAATGGGCGAGAATTCCAAAAATCACATTCATACCTATCTTAAAACCCTTTTTAAAAAGCTTTTAGATCATGGCTATATTCACATTCGCAAAAACCCATTGGATGGCATAGAGAAGCTTAAACATCAAGAGCCTGAAATGCGATACCTAACTAAAATTGAGATTGAAAAAATTCTCTTAAATTGTGACTATGTTCCCCTTGAACTGATGATTCGATTGGGTCTTTCTGCTGGTTTGCGCTGGGGTGAGATTTTGAGCCTTCGCCCTATGAACTTCATTCATGGCCGTGTTTCACTTCACAAAACCAAAAGCCGTAAAACCCGATCCATACCGATAGAATCAAGTCTTTTTCATTCTTGTTTGGATTATTTGGAAAAAAATAGAAGATTTCCCGATCTTACGAAACGCTTTGAAAAGCTTCTTTCAGCCTGTGATATTGAACTTCCGTCAGGTCAAAGAACTCATGTTTTGCGCCATTCTTTCGCTAGTCATTTTGTTCAGAACGGCGGTGACTTGTTGACGCTTCAAAAACTTCTTGGGCATTCTGATTTGAAAATGACGATGCGTTACGCTCATCTTGCGCCTGACTACGCTGAAAAGGTTTTAGAACTTAATCCAGTGGCACAACTATGAATTTATTTTTTATGATTCCTCCGATTTTCGCAGGCCTTTTATTAACTTTTTTTGCTTTGTGGCTCAATAAAATTGCTGATGAAAAAGCAAAGGAAGAGGAAAAAGAATAAAACTATCTTAGTTTGATCGTATTTAAAAATTATTAATAGATAATAAAAAACCCCGCGAACTAAGGTTCTACGGGGCTTTGAATATGGTGCCGACATCAAGACTTGAACTTGAAACCTACTGATTACAAATCAGTTGCACTACCAATTGTGCTATGTCGGCGAATGAGGCGTATTATAGGGAATCTGTAAAAACTGTCAACTTTTTTTTACACTTTCTTTGACGCCCATCATGCCCAATAATACCAGGTCTTCAACATACTCCGCTTGCGCATGAATTAACCTGGATAGAGTCAAACCGTCACCACCTGTAACAAAAACTTCGATTCCGGAACCGACCCTATGTTCAAACTCGGCGACCGACGCATCGATAAAAGCGCCAGCCATATACAGAGTTCCCCCACAAATCCCAGCTTGTGTATTGGTGGCGAACAAACTCTCTTGTGCCTCCTCGCCAGAATCTTCTGCCATACCCGTGCAACTAGAATCTAAATTTGCCGTGTTTAGGCCCAATGACTCACGCATAGTGGTTAATCCTGGCACAATAAAACCACCTAGGTGACGACCAGCGCTGACGGCATCGACGGTAATGGCCGTTCCGGCATCAATCACCAAAAAGGGCTGTTTGCACATATTATTTGCAGCAACCATCGCCATCCAGCGATCAACACCAAGGGTAAGGGGGCTTTCATAGCCATTATCTAAACCACAGCAATTCAGTTGAGTAGTAAGAAAGACTGGAAAAACGGACCATACGGACGCAATGGCTTCACGCAGGCTCTGCTCAATCTGCATTGACGCAACCGAACTGACAAAGATTTGATCTGGTTTTAATTTAAAATCAGCCAGCAAATCAACCAGAATTTCTTGCGGTTGAGTTTCATCAACATTAAATGCACCTAAATACTCATAATCATCAGATTTGCACACTGCAAATTTGATTCGACTGTTACCCATGTCTATAAATAAATCAATCATACATTCTCTACAGGCCTGATCGAAACACTTCCACTTCTGTAGGTCTTAAGTGAATGATCGATCATAACCTGGACTTCCCCATTTGTATTCAGCCCCTGATACAGGCCTGTTGAATTTTGATCGTTATCATACACAATAACCTTGCTGCCTCTTTGAAAATAATCGACTAATTGGTAATTAAGCAGATAATGTTCAAACTGTCCGTGATGGAACCCCTGAAACAGACTCTCAAGGTTTAAAGCGATATCCGATAGAAGACAGGCAATTTTAAGTGGATTCACATCCGTTATTTCTATCATACCCGGGTTAGGTCCAGCAGAGGAAGGGTAGTTAACTTTATCGTCATCAGAGTGCAGATTGAGACCAACCCCCACTACCATCCAAGTTTGATCCGCTGTAATCGCTGGAATTTCCAGCAAAATACCGCCCACTTTACGATCATCAACATAAAGATCATTAGGCCACTTAATACTAAATCTTTGCGCGGTGAAATCGCTTAAAGATTCGACCAACTTTAAAGCAATCAGCTGCGTAATGCCGTCTAGGTTCGCCGGTGGTTCAGAAAGGGGTAACAGTATGCTGAACGTCAAAGATCGATGGTCAGAAAACCATTGCCTTGACCTTTGACCATAGCCAGCCGTCTGCTTAGACGTCAAACAAAAGGATTTAACCAATCTCTTCTTTGCCAATTCATGCAAGTAGCGATTGGTAGACGGCAGTTCGTCAAAAAAGAAGAGTTCATAATCCTGTAGCGATTCGGATAGTTGGGTTTTAATGACATCTAAATCGATCATTGAGATGAATCTACCATATTAAACAGACATAAAAAAACCCGCCAATGCGAAGCAAGGGCGGGTTTAGGGATATAAGCTTGGCGATGACCTACTCTCGCATGGGACCTCCCACACTACCATCGGCGCTAAGACGTTTCACTTCTGAGTTCGGAATGGGATCAGGTGGTTCCATCTTGCTATTGTCACCAAGCAATTTGGTGCTGAAGGCTGATCTTCATCAACCTTCAAAGTTCTTTGAAACAGATCTCTTCAATCTTGCTCTATAATTCGGTTTTCGTGTATTTACTTTGAACACTCATTCAATACATCAGGACACTCTTCTATAAGAAGTCACTTTTGAGTTGTATAGTTAAGCCTCACGGGTAATTAGTACAAGTTAGCTTCATACATTGCTGCACTTCCACACCTTGCCTATCAACGTCATAGTCTCTAACGGCCCTTCAGAAGACTTAAAGTCTAGGGAAAACTTATCTTGAGGCAGGTTTCCCGCTTAGATGCTTTCAGCGGTTATCCTTCCCGAACGTAGCTACCGGGCAATGCTGTTGGCACAACAACCCGAACACCAGCGGTTCGTCCACTCCGGTCCTCTCGTACTAGGAGCAGCCCCTCTCAATTTTCCAACGCCCACGGCAGATAGGGACCGAACTGTCTCACGACGTTCTAAACCCAGCTCGCGTACCACTTTAAATGGCGAACAGCCATACCCTTGGGACCGACTTCAGCCCCAGGATGTGATGAGCCGACATCGAGGTGCCAAACACCGCCGTCGATATGAACTCTTGGGCGGTATCAGCCTGTTATCCCCGGAGTACCTTTTATCCGTTGAGCGATGGCCCTTCCACACAGAACCACCGGATCACTAGAACCTGCTTTCGCACCTGCTCGACGTGTCAGTCTCGCAGTCAATCACCCTTATACTCTTGCGCTCATTGCACGATGTCCGACCGTGCTGAGGGTAACTTCGCGCTCCTCCGTTACTCTTTAGGAGGAGACCGCCCCAGTCAAACTACCCACCATACACTGTCCCTGATCAGGATTCACTGACCGAGGTTAGAACCTCAACAATACCAGGGTGGTATTTCAAGGACGGCTCCACCATGACTAGCGTCACGGCTTCAAAGCCTCCCACCTATCCTACACAGATAGTGTCAAAGTCCAGTGCAAAGCTGTAGTAAAGGTTCACGGGGTCTTTCCGTCTAGCCGCGGGTACGCAGCATCTTAACTGCGATTTCAATTTCGCTGAGTCTCGGGTGGAGACAGTGTGGCCATCGTTACGCCATTCGTGCAGGTCGGAACTTACCCGACAAGGAATTTCGCTACCTTAGGACCGTTATAGTTACGGCCGCCGTTTACCGGGGCTTCGATCAAGAGCTTCGCATAAGCTAACCCCATCAATTAACCTTCCGGCACCGGGCAGGCGTCACACCGTATACGTCATCTTTCGATTTTGCACAGTGCTATGTTTTTAGTAAACAGTCGCAGCCACCTGGTCTCTGCAACCCCCACTAGCTTAGAGAGCAAGTCTCATCACCGGCAGGGGCACACCTTCTCCCGAAGTTACGGTGTCATTTTGCCTAGTTCCTTCACCCGAGTTCTCTCAAGCGCCTTGGAATTCTCATCCTGACCACCTGTGTTGGTTTGGGGTACGATTCTTTATTACCTGAAGCTTAGAAGCTTTTCTTGGAAGCATGGCATCAATCACTTCGTCCAAAAGAGGACTCGTCATCAGATCTCAGCATTAAACACCCGGATTTACCTAAGTGTTCTGCCTACATCCTTAAACTTGGACAACCATCGCCAAGCTGATTTAGCCTACTCCGTCCCTCCATCGCAGTAATAAAAAGTGCAGGAATATTAACCTGCTTCCCATCGATTACGCCTCTCGGCCTCACCTTAGGGGTCGACTAACCCTACGTCGATTAACGTTGCGTAGGAAACCTTGGTCTTTCGGCGAGGGAGCTTTTCACTCCCTTTATCGCTACTCATGTCAGCATTCGCACTCGTGATACCTCCAGGAAGCTTTACAACTTCCCTTCGCAGGCTTACACGACGCTCCTCTACCATGCCTTACGGCATCCGCATCTTCGGTATATTACTTAGCCCCGTTAAATCTTCGGCGCAGGCCGACTCGATCAGTGAGCTATTACGCTTTCTTTAAAGGGTGGCTGCTTCTAAGCCAACCTCCTGACTGTCTGAGCCTTCCCACATCCTTTCCCACTGAGTAATATTTAGGGACCTTAGATGGCGGTCTGGGTTGTTTCCCTCTTGACAACGGACGTTAGCACCCGCAGTCTGTCTCCCATGATTGCACTTGTTGGTATTCGGAGTTTGCAATGGGCTGCTAATCCTTGACGGACCGCTAGACCATAACAGTGCTCTACCCCCAACAGTGATACATGAGGCACTACCTAAATAGTTTTCGAGGAGAACCAGCTATCTCCGGGCTTGATTAGCCTTTCACTCCGATCCACAGCTCATCCCCGCATTTTTCAACATACGTGGGTTCGGTCCTCCAGTACCTGTTACGGCACCTTCAACCTGGCCATGGATAGATCGCCCGGTTTCGGGTCTACACCATGCAACTAATCGCCCATTTAAGACTCGGTTTCCCTACGGCTCCCCTATTCGGTTAACCTCGCTACATAATGTAAGTCGCTGACCCATTATACAAAAGGTACGCAGTCACAGAACAAGTCTGCTCCCACTGCTTGTACGTACACGGTTTCAGGTTCTATTTCACTCCCCTTCAGGGGTTCTTTTCGCCTTTCCCTCACGGTACTGGTTCACTATCGGTCGGTAGAGAGTATTTAGCCTTGGAGGGTGGTCCCCCCATGTTCAGTCAGAATTTCACGTGTTCCGACCTACTCGATTTCACACTTAAAAGAGTTTCGCATACGGGACTATCACCCTGTATCGTCAGACTTTCCAGACTGTTCTGCTACTCTTATAAATGCTTAAGGGCTGGTCCCCGTTCGCTCGCCGCTACTAGGGGAATCTCGGTTGATTTCTTTTCCTCCGGGTACTTAGATGTTTCAGTTCTCCGGGTTAGCCTCCCACAAGGGGATATCCATAAAGGATGGGTTTTCCCATTCGGAAATCCACGGATCAAAGCTTGTTTACTAGCTCCCCGTGGCTTATCGCAAGTTACTACGTCCTTCGTCGCCTTCTACCGCCTAGGCATCCACCGTGTACGCTTAGTCACTTAACTATACAACTCAAAAATAACCTTATGCCTTTTGTTAACTCCACAGGTTCTGGTAGCTATACCATTTAATGAACTTGCTTCTGCTTATAAGGTCTGATGAGTGTACGCAACTAAAAGTTTCGCTGTCATGATGTATCGCTTGAGTATTCTCAATAAATACATTTTTACCTATTACTTACAGCAATCATTCTTACGAATGATCACTTTAAGATTTTTCTCCTTAACCCCCGGGAAGGGGTTAAGTTGTGAATCACATGTCGGCGTGATTCACTTTGAGAGATCTATTCCAAATTTTTAAAGAACTTCAGTTTTATCGTGTAACTGAGAAGCGGAATTCTAACATTCACTCACTTCCCAGACAATAAGAACCGCTAATATATTCTCAATCAATCTCTAATTTCTTATCAATCAACTAAAACCACATTAGCGGTTGTTATTGGTGGAGCTATGCGGGATCGAACCGCAGACCTCCTGCGTGCAAGGCAGGCGCTCTCCCAGCTGAGCTATAGCCCCGTTTTGGTGGGTCTGGGTGGATTTGAACCACCGACCTCACCCTTATCAGGGGTGCGCTCTAACCAACTGAGCTACAGACCCAGGTCGTTCACTATTTTCATGTAATTCAGAGACAATTTATGTGAAAGCTCGCTTAAGCTCGTAACCTTTTATCTTAAAGGAGGTGATCCAGCCGCAGGTTCCCCTACGGCTACCTTGTTACGACTTCACCCCAGTCATGAACCACAAAGTGGTGACCGTCCTCCCGAAGGTTAGACTAGCCACTTCTTTTGCAGCCCACTCCCATGGTGTGACGGGCGGTGTGTACAAGGCCCGGGAACGTATTCACCGCGGCATTCTGATCCACGATTACTAGCGATTCCGACTTCATGGAGTCGAGTTGCAGACTCCAATCCGGACTACGAAGGGTTTTTTGAGATTCGCGCACTGTTGCCAGTTGGCTGCTCTTTGTACCCCCCATTGTAGCACGTGTGTAGCCCATCCCATAAGGGCCATGATGACTTGACGTCGCCCCCGCCTTCCTCCGGTTTATCACCGGCAGTCTCTTTAGAGTTCTCAACTAAATGGTAGCAACTAAAGATAAGGGTTGCGCTCGTTGCGGGACTTAACCCAACATCTCACGACACGAGCTGACGACAGCCATGCAGCACCTGTCACTGCGTTCCCGAAGGCACCAATCTATCTCTAGAAAGTTCGCAGGATGTCAAGGGATGGTAAGGTTCTTCGCGTTGCATCGAATTAAACCACATGCTCCACCGCTTGTGCGGGCCCCCGTCAATTCCTTTGAGTTTTAATCTTGCGACCGTACTCCCCAGGCGGTCAACTTATCGCGTTAGCTTTGTTACTAACCTTTTTAATAAGGCCAACAACTAGTTGACATCGTTTACGGCGTGGACTACCGGGGTATCTAATCCCGTTCGCTACCCACGCTTTCGCACCTCAGCGTCAGTTTTAGTCCAGGAAGGCGCCTTCGCCACTGATGTTCCTCCAGATATCTACGCATTTCACTGCTACACCTGGAATTCCCCTTCCCTCTACTAAACTCTAGACTAGCAGTATCAGATGCAGTTCCTAGGTTGAGCCCAGGGCTTTCACAACTGACTTACTAATCCGCCTACGCGCGCTTTACGCCCAGTAATTCCGAATAACGCTTGCACCCTCTGTATTACCGCGGCTGCTGGCACAGAGTTAGCCGGTGCTTCTTCTAAAGGTAACGTCAAATAAAGCAGGTATTAACTACTCTATCTTCCTCCCAATTGAAAGTGCTTTACAACCCTCGGGCCTTCTTCACACACGCGGTATGGCTGCATCAAGCTTTCGCTCATTGTGCAATATTCCCCACTGCTGCCTCCCGTAGGAGTCTGGGCCGTGTCTCAGTCCCAGTGTGGCTGATCATCCTCTCAAACCAGCTAAGGATCGTTGCCTTGGTAAGCCATTACCTTACCAACTAGCTAATCCTACGCGGGCTCATCCTATAGCGAAACCTTTCAAGAAGAGGGCTCCTTTACTCCGTAGAGCATATTCGGTATTAGCATACGTTTCCATATGTTGTCCCCAACTATAGGGTAGATTCCCACGCGTTACTCACCCGTCCGCCACTCGACGCCTAGAATAGCAAGCTAATCTATCGTTTCCGTCCGACTTGCATGTGTTAAGCCTACCGCCAGCGTTCATTCTGAGCCAGGATCAAACTCTTCAGTTTAATCTTGCTTGATATATTTATAACGACCATCTCTGGTCTAAACACTCGGAATTGACAAGATTTTGCATGGAAGAATTTCTTCTACCTATATACATAATTTTGTCGTTTCGAGATTTTTTATTAGGTTACTCACTTAAGGAGCTTCCACATAAATTATCTCTGAATTACCTGATTTTTAAAGAACTTAGGTCTCTTCGAGACGGTCAGCAACTTCGTTGTTTTCCGTCTCGGCAAGCTGCGTATTATATGTCCGTTCGGCTTTTAATGTCAATAATTATTTTCAAATTATTTTCTTCAAAATCCTCACGGCTATGCCGCTTTCCTTCTCGGCTCAGCGGTGAATCACCACCTCGTCTTGAAGTGAGGCGTATTCTATACTCTTTTCATTTCTCCGCAACCCCCTAACCTCACTTTTTTACTCTTTTTTGACACTTTTTTGTGACTTTCAGGCAAACCTATACTTAACCCCAACTTACTCATGTATTTATACACAGAGTTATCCACAAAACGAATTTTTCCATATTAATGAGCTCAACTTTTCACCTAGTTTTAAATGCAAAAAAGCGGGGCCACCTGACGATGACCCCGCTTTAAAGTTCAACTGACTGTAACTTTAAGCCTATAAATTAAACTAACTCAAAGTCACTCTGGCGAATTTGCGTTTACCGACCTGATAGACACATGTAGTACCCGTTGGCATCAAGGTCCGACTGTCTTCTACTTTTTCACCATTGATTTTAACCGCGCCCTGCTTGGTCATTCTATGTCCATCAGAAGTCGAACCAACCAGGCCTGCTTCTTTCAGAAGGTTAGCCAAAGGCATTTCACCTTCAAAGCTAAACTCAGGCATCTCATCCGGTATTGCATTTTTACTGAACTTCGTCTCGAAATCGTTTAATGCAGATTGTGCGGCTTCTTCCGAATGGAATCGAGCAATCAACTCCATTGCCAGCTTCACTTTGACATTTCGCGGATTCTCACCCTCGGCCACCGCCTGCTTATAACTCTCAATGGTTTCGAGCGATTCAAAACTCAGCAACTCATAATAACGCCACATCAAATCATCCGACACCGACATGACTTTACCAAACATATCATTCGGCTCATCTTTAATCCCGATATAGTTATTAAGAGACTTGGACATTTTTTGCACTCCGTCCAAGCCCTCAAGAATCGGCATGGTCAAAGTACACTGCTGCGGCTTACCAAAATGCCCCTGCAGAGTACGCCCCATCAATAGGTTGAATTTCTGATCGGTTCCGCCCAACTCGATATCCGCGTCCAAAGCGACAGAATCATAACCTTGTACCATCGGATACAAAAACTCATGAATGGCGATTGGGGTGTTGGACTGGTAACGATCCGAAAAGTCATTGCGTTCCAACATGCGCGCAACCGTCACCGTACTGGCAAGTTTGATCATATCCTCGGCTGTCATTTTAGACATCCACTCCGAGTTGAACACCACCTTGGTTTTAGCCGGATCCAGGATTTTGAAAACCTGCTCAGTATAAGTCGCGGCATTCACCTCTATCTCCTCTCGGGACAGCGGTGGACGAGTGACACTTTTTCCAGTCGGATCACCGATCATGGCGGTAAAATCACCAATCAAAAACAAAATTTCATGACCCAGGTCTTGAAATTGCTTTAGCTTGTTAATCAAAACCGTATGCCCCAAGTGCAAATCCGCGGCTGTCGGATCAAAACCGGCTTTGACTCGTAACGGCTTACCGGATTCCAACTTTTCTATTAACTCTTTCTCTACCAGAATCTCTTCTGCGCCACGTTTAATAATGGCCAACTGTTCTTTAACTGATTTCATCTTTACTTCTTTATTCAAACTTAAAATTCGTTATCCACACAATACCGTATCGGTATTCAATTCCAGCAGGCCTGTCATCTCGGCAATCGTCTGATAGCCATGCTGTTTCATATACGCCATGATGCCTTTATTGACTTTTTTAACCAGCAAAGGATCCTTGGCTACCGCAGTACCGATGGCCACCATCGAGGCGCCTGCCAGAAAAAATTCAATCGCATCTTCCGCGCTGGTGATTCCGCCCAGACCGATAATAGGAATATTATGCTGTTTGGCAACCTGATACACCTGATGCACCTTTAGCAAAGCCACAGGTTTGATTGCCGGTCCGGAAAGCCCGCCCTGATTATTTCCCAAAGTCGGTTTGCGGGTGTGCGCGTCAATCTGCATGCCCATTAAGGTATTAATTGCCGATAACGCATCCGCACCGGCATCGATGACTCGGCGCGCACCTTCGGCGATATCGGTCTGGTTCGGAGACAACTTAACAATCAATGGCTTCGACGTATTTGCCCGACAGGCCTCCACCACACGAGCAGCCATCTCCGGATCATTGCCAAAGGCCGCACCGCCTTTTTTGACATTGGGACATGAGATATTAATCTCCATCGCCGGCAAATCGGTCTGGTCAAACAGGCGCACCACTTCGGCATACTCCTCAATCGAAGAACCCGATACATTGATAATGAACTGCGACTGACTCAAATCCAGCTTTGGCAAATAACGGTTGATGACCTCGTGTGCCCCCGGATTCTGCAAACCGATGGAATTCAACAAACCGCTGGCCGATTCCATGACCCTTTCCGGCTTGTTGCCAAGTTTCGGTTCCAAGGTCGTACCCTTTAAAAACACCGCCCCCACATCCTGATTGGAAAAGCCGGAAACAGACTGGTATTCTATGCCATAACCTGCATTCCCAGAAGCCATCGCGACCGGAGAGCTGCATTTCATTCCACAAATTTCCACAGACAAATCAACCATAGAACACACCTTATATGCTGCACATTATTTTATACGAACCTGAAATCCCGCAAAACACCGGGGCTTTGATCCGCCTGAGCGCCAACATGGGCGCACACTTGCATTTAATTCACCCGATCGCCTTTGACCTAAGCGAAAAGAAAGTTCGCCGTGCCGGCCTGGATTATGCCGAACTGGCCAATCTACAGGAACATGAAAACCTACAGGCCTGCCTGGATAAAATCCAACCCAACCGGGTGTTCGCACTGACCACCAAAACCACACGTTATTATACCGAGCCGACTTTTGAAAACGGCGATGCTTTCCTGTTTGGCCCGGAAACCCGAGGCTTGCCGGCAGACGTCATTCTCAGCCTGCCGGAAGAGCAGCGTTTGACCATTCCGATGATTCCCGGTGGACGCAGCCTGAATCTCGCCAACGCTGTATCGGTCATGGCGTATGAAGCCTGGCGCCAGCTCAATTTTGACATGGAACTGTAACCCTTTACCCAAAGCCAGATCTCATAAAACAAAAGGCGATCCTTCAGACCGCCCTGCTTCCCACTTCAACCAGGCCTGCCGGTTTTCAAAAACTGAATCACTCCTGTTCGGATTCGGGCCGACCGTCTCTGGCCATCAATTCCTGCACAGCCTCTTGCGGAGAACAGCCATCACCGATAATCCGGTAAACCTGCTCCATAATCGGCAAATCCAACTGGTAGCGGTCAGCAATACGTTTAACCGCCTTGACGGCCTTGACGCCTTCGACGACTTGGCCGATAGAGGCCATGATCTCATCAGCACCGCCGGGATTTTGCGCCAACTGCAAGCCAAAACGACGATTACGGGACAGGTCGTCCGTACAGGTCAACACCAAGTCTCCCAGACCCGCCAACCCCATAAAAGTCTCAGCATGGCCACCCAAAGCCTCGCCCAATCTCATCATCTCCGCCATGCCTCGTGCAATCAAAGCCGCACGCGCATTCGCGCCCAATTTCAAACCGTCGCTCAAACCGGTCGCAATCGCCATAATATTTTTGTAGGCACCGCCAATTTCAACCCCCACCATGTCGCGCTGGGTGTACATTCTGAAATTGGCATGATGAAAGACTCCGGCCCAATACTGCGCCTCAGCTTCATCTTCCGATGCACTGACCATCGCAGTCGGCAGGCCTTTGGCCACCTCATCCGCAAAAGTCGGACCCGACAGCACGGCCATCGGCTGCGCCTCTCCCAATTCTTGCTGAGCAATTTCATGCAACAACATCGCCGATTCGGGCTCAAATCCTTTGGTGGCCCAAGCAAAATGCACAGCCCGTCTCGCCAAAATTTGTCTTACCTGATGCAAGGTCTCCCGAAAGACATGGCTGGGCACCACCAGCAACACCGCTTCCACGTCCGTCAAGACGGTTTCAAATTCACTGGAGATTGTCAGGTTTTCCGGGAACGGAATCCCGCGCAGGTACTTGGCATTTTCTCGCTGCACCCGAAGCTGTTTAGCCTGCTCGGGGCTGTGCGTCCACAAGTTGACCCTATGTCCGCAACGAGCCAGATGCACAGCCAGGGCCGTTCCCCAAGCACCGGCTCCAATCACCGCAATATTGGAAATGGAATCATCCACTCTCATCACTCGATCCAGCCTTATCCGCCCTAAACTAACTTATTGTGCCGTTTCTTGATTGTTTTCTTGTGACTGCGAGCTTTGATTATGCAGATGCTCTTGATACATGGCGTCAAAATTCACCGGCTCCAACAACAACTGCGGGAAACCGCCACGCGCCACCAAATCCGAAACCACTTCACGCGCATAAGGGAACAATGTATTCGGGCACTGAGAGCCCAACAGGTAAGAAAGCTCTTCGTCACCAAAGCCTACCAGCGTAAAAATCCCAGCCTGCTCAACTTCGCACAAAAAAGCGGTGCGCTCTTCAACTTTGGTGGTCGCCGTCACACGCAGCACAACATGGTAAATGCCTTCTTCCAACGACTTGCTTTCCACATTCAAATTCACCTCAAGGGCCGGTTTAAAGTCTGAGGTAAAGATACCCGGTGCGTTTGGCGACTCAAATGAAATATCTTTGGTGTAAATCTTCTGAATGATGAATCTTTGCTCTTGTGTCGTTTCAGACATGCTTATTCCTTAATTTGCTTAACTTCCTAAAAAACTGAGTGGATCACTCAGCATTCAATAATGCATCGACCTCACCACGCTTGTCGGCAGCAGAAAGATCGTCAAAACCGCCAATATGCTGGTCTCCGATAAAAACCTGAGGAACCGTGTTTCGGCCTGTTTTGGCTTCCATATCCGCCCATAACTGACGATCATTACCCACATCGATCGACTCATAGCTGACGCCCTTGGCATCAAACAAACGTTTTGCCATGGTGCAAAACGGACAGCTCTGGGTGCAGTAAATCACAACATTTGCCATATTCGATTCCTTTTCCGATTGATTTTTCCGAGCCGGTTTAGAGGCTATTTTTTTCTGTTTTTTTTTGACTTGACCGAGCCTACCGGCAGGCCTGCCGATTTCCAGGCATTGATGCCGCCCGCCAGATTATATACTTGGGTAAAGCCTTTCTTGACCAACATTGAGGCCGCGCGACTTGAGCGCGCGCCGGTCAAACAGTAGACCAAAACAGGCTGCGACTTGTCGGCTTTCAATGAATCAATTTTGGAAGGCAACTCCGTGACCGATATATTGGTGGCGTTGCCGATTGCGCCCTCTTTAAACTCACCCGCCGTTCTGACATCCAGCATAAAGGCGTCATCATTGTATAAACGAATGGCTTCATCCGTTTGCACACTTTTATAACCGGCAATCCGGTCACCCACATAGGTGTAGATCAACATCAGAATGATGACAATCAAAGCAACAAACAGAAGCATCTGCTCTTGCACAAATTCAATAAACATTCATATTCCCTTGATAGACTCGATCAAAGCTAATGATTTTAACAGCGAAACTCGCTACAATAAATCGAATTTATAACTTTTTATGGTAGATAAACACGATGATCCAAGAACTTAAGCCCAAAAAGCAAATCAAGCATCGTCCAACCGGATTGATCATCCTGGACGGCTGGGGACACCGAGAAGAAGTCGAACACAATGCGATTGCCCAGGCCAACACGCCCAACTGGGATAAACTGGTTGCCAAGCATCCACATACCCTGATCCATACTTCCGGAATGGCCGTCGGCCTACCTGAAGGGCAAATGGGAAATTCCGAAGTCGGCCACCTTAATCTCGGCGCCGGTCGGGTTGTCTACCAAGATCTGACCCGCATTCAAAAAGACATCGACGACGGCCGTTTCTTCGACAACAACGCCTTACTGAACGCCATAGACAAAGCGGTCGAGCGCGGCCATGCCGTACACATCATGGGTCTACTTTCAGACGGCGGCGTTCACTCGCACATCAACCACATCAAAGCGTCTTTGACACTGGCAGTCGAACGCGGCGCAAAGACTCAACTGCACATTTTTACAGATGGTCGCGATACAGCACCCAAAAGCGCACTGGGTTACATTGAAGAGATCGAAAAACACATGAAAGCCATCGGCGGGGGACGCATCGCCTCGGTCACCGGCCGTTTCTTCGCACTTGACCGCGACAACCGCTGGGAACGCATCCAGGAAGCCTACAATACTGTCTGCTGTGGTGAAGCCGAATTTGAAGCCAACTCCGCCAAGGAAGCCGTGGAAATGGCTTACGAACGCGGTGAAACCGATGAATTCGTTCAGCCGACCATCATTTTGACCAAAAAAGGCAAAAAGTCCAAAGTCAAAGATGGCGACTCCATGATTTTCATGAACTACCGTTCAGACCGAGCGCGCCAGTTGACCAGTGCGTTCATTATGGATGATTTCGGTGATTTCCACCGCTGCAAAACCCCGGTTCTGTCAGCGTTTGTGACCCTGACAGAATACAACAAGAACTTTGAAAGTTTTGGAGCGGCCATCGCCTATCGCCCGACCAAGTTGAAAAACACCTTTGGTGAGTACATCTCCAAACTGGGTCTGGCACAGCTGCGCATTGCCGAAACCGAAAAATACGCGCATGTCACCTTCTTCCTTAACGGCGGTGTAGAGGCCCCATACAAAGGTGAAGACCGTATCTTGATTCCGTCACCCAAAGTCCGCACCTACGATCTGCAACCTGAAATGAGTGTCGGTGAATTGACTGAAAAACTCGTAGAAGCGATTGAATCGGACAAATACGACACCTTTATCTGCAACATCGCCAACCCGGACATGGTCGGCCATTCCGGCGACATGGATGCGTGCATCAAAGCAGTCGAAGCCGTAGACGAAGCCCTGGGGAAAATCCTATCCGCTATTGAAAAAGCAGACGCTCAAGTGATTGTCACCGCCGACCACGGTAACATTGAAATGTTGCAAGACCCGGAAACCGGAGAGCCATTGACCTCGCACACCACCTGCCCGGTTCCCTGTGTCTATTTCGGACCTCGCAAGTGCCGCATGCGTGATGGCGGCACCCTGCCTGACGTCATGCCAACCTTGATTGACATCATGGATCTGGAGCAACCTGAAGAGATGACCGGACAAAGCTTATGCCTTAAAGACTAAGCTTCAGCCGCATCCGCCTTGCCTTCCAGGCAAAAAAACAACAGGCCTGCCCATTTTCAAAATCGGCAGGCCTGTTCATTTCAGCCTTCCTTCCGCTTACTCAAAGCCATTCAGATCGCCAGCCAAACAGCAGACAGACTCACATTCAACACTGGATAATTCCCGACAATCCCCTTATGCTATAACCAGTCTTTTTTCAAAAGCAGGGCCGTGCGCTGATGAGCTTTTCCATCAATCAACCGATTTTCTGGTTATACCTGTTCAACCTCATTCTGGTTCTGTCGGCCTTGTTACACATGCTCTATCAAAGACGGTCGCCGCAGAATCTGATGGCTTGGATACTGACGCTGATCCTCCTGCCCTATATCGGTATTCTGATTTACGTCGTATTCGGCTCACGAAAATTCCTCTACAAACAAGGCAAACCCAACATCGACATGCAGTCGGTCTCGCAAGTGAAACCGGAAAACGACTTGGCCATCCAGCTGGATCGTCTGTTGCGCTCCAACCACATCGCCGGCACCACCAACCACAACCGGGTCAGTTTGTGCCCAAATGATTTAGACGCTTTTGAACAGCTGATGCAAGCCATCGACCAAGCACAAAGCCATATACATCTGGAAACCTACATTCTTGAACTGGATCAAACCGGACAAGCCATCCTGGAAGCTTTGATCAACAAAGCCAAACAAGGCGTTCAAGTTCGCCTGCTGCTTGACGCCATGGGTTCGTTTTCGCTCTACCTGCGCCCCGGGCAACTGAAAAAGCTGAAAAAGGCGGGCGGCGACTATGCTTTTTTTCAACCGTTGTGGTCATCCTTTTTCAAAAGCCAGATCAACCTGCGCAACCACCGCAAAATCTACCTGTTCGACCAGACCACACTCCTGACCGGCGGCATGAACCTGTCCAATGACTACTTGGGCAATTTCTCAACCCAACCAGAAAACGGCCGCTGGATTGACCTGATGTTCAAAATCGAAGGCCCTATCACCTTCCACTATCAAAACGTATTCAATGCGGACTGGTTTTACGCCACCCAGGAAAAACTGGCCGCTCCGCATCAACCGGAAACCGATGGACTTGCGCCAGGAGAGATCATGCAAGCAGTTCCGGCCGGGCCGGACATCGCCAGCGATGCCTTGTTTGACACCTTGCTTCACAGCCTCTACTTTGCCCAAGACCATATCCAGATCGTTACACCTTATTTCATCCCCGACAGTTCTATCATGAATGCACTGCTGATTGCCATAAAACGCGGCGTCAAGGTCACACTGCTGACGCCCGAGAGTTCGGACCATCTCATTTTCGACCTGGGTCGCAGCTCTTATATGCGTGAATTGATCGAAGCCGGCGGGGAAATCTACTACTATAAAGACACCATGTTGCACGCCAAACTCATCATCATCGACCGTAAATCGATGCTCATAGGATCGGCCAATTTCGATTACCGCTCACTGTTCATCAATCACGAAATCGTCAACTTCATCTACTCCAAGCCACTGATCAACCAGCTTTCAAACTGGGTTGAAATCCTGCTCGGAAAGAGCGAACCCTATCGTCCCAGCGATCATCGTCTGCGCAAACTGTTTGAAAACCTGACGCGAATCGTCGCGCCCATTCTGTAAAAGACGAGGGCAAAGAGATGTATAAACCCAAATTCACGCCGATTCCACACAGCCTGCATAATTCAAAAAACTCCAATGCCCTGCCGGACTGCTTCACCCTGATTACCTGGAACCTGCAAAAAGTCGACTTTTCTCACTACATACACCGCCCGATTGAAACCCTTTTACCGGTACCAGAAGCCCACATTCTTTCATTTCAGGAGGCCGCCACCCGCCCCTCACAATTCAAATTTTTCGACCTGCCATTTGCCTTGGCTCCCAACATTCAAACCCAACAAAAACAGTTTGGCGTACTCACCGCTTCGGCACACCACCTGAAACCGCATCACCAGTGCCTGACACAATCGCGCGAACTCGGCTGGATGACCCACAAAACCGCTTTGATTACCGAACACCGTTTAGCCAATGGTGACACCCTGACCCACGTCAACATTCACGCCATCAACTTTGTTCCCCACCAACTCTTCAGAAAAGAGCTGCAACTGCTCTGGAAACGCCTGACCCATCTCGAAGGCCCCATGATCATCAGCGGCGATTTCAACACTTGGAATCTAACCCGGCTGAAAACCCTGGATAGCGCAACCAAGCAACTTGGCCTCAAATTGACACTTTTCCCCGACAGCCGCGCCATCAAAACCCTGAACCGCCAGCCTCTGGACCACATTTACTACCGAGGTCTGACCCTACAGAACTCCGAAGTCTTATCCATTCCCGAAATTTCCGATCACAACCCGTTGATCGCCACCTTCTGTTTGGCCAAAAGCTAGTCCAAATCCGCGCCAGTACAGAGAAAAACAATGGTACAATTTGATTCCAAATGCACATATAAAGTATAATCTCGCACCAATTTTTATTTTTTGAATGCGCTGAAAACAAATAAAACCCTTACATAACAACAAGTTAGGTATACCCTTGACTGGCTTTTATGTAGGTTTTTGACGGACAGGACACGGAATTATGAACCCATTACAATCCCCAAACGGCCTCAATCTGACAGGCCTTTACTCTCCCGAGTTTGAAAAGGAGAACTGTGGTTTCGGTTTGATCGCCAATATGGATGACAAACCCAGCCACTGGGTCGTACAAACGGCTATTGAGTCTCTTGCAAACATGACCCACCGTGGTGGGGTTGCAGCCGACTGCTGCACGGGGGACGGTTGTGGGCTGTTGATCAAAAAACCGGAAGCCTTTTTACAAAGCGTCGCGCAACAAGCCGGTTATGAACTGGCCGACATCTATGCTGCGGGAATGGTCTTTTTGAACCAAGATGCCGACAAAGCGGATTTGGCACGTAAAACCCTGGAAGAGAAACTGACCAATAAAGGTTTGAACGTAGCCGGCTGGCGTAAGGTTCCGGTTAAGTCCGAGGTTCTGGGTGCGCAAGCGGCTGGTATGGAACCTGTGATTGAACAGGTGTTCGTCAATGCACCGTCCGGCATGAGTGAAGCCGACTTCAACCGTCTGCTGTTCACCGCCCGTCGTAAAACGGAAATGGTCATTGAACCACAAGACAACACCTTCTACATCGCGTCCTTGAACAGCCAATTACTGTCCTATAAAGGTCTGGTCATGCCTCGCGAGCTGCCGGAGTTTTATCTTGATCTGAATAACGATGCCTTTGCCTCGTCCATCATTTCATACCATCAGCGCTTCTCAACCAATACTATGCCACAATGGCGTCTTGCTCAGCCATTCCGCTTCCTGGCACACAACGGTGAGCTCAACACCATTCGCGGTAACCGCAACTGGGCTCTGGCGCGCCAAAGTAAATTCGCCACTCCGCTATTGCCGGACTTGGCAGAATTGAAGCCGCTGGTCGCTCAAGAAGGCTCAGACTCAAACTCGCTTGATAACATGCTTGAAGTGTTGATGATGGGTGACATGCATGTCTTCCAGGCATTGCGTCTGTTGATCCCACCCGCTTGGCAAAACATGCCACACATGGACCCGGACCTAAAAGCCTTCCTGGAATACAACTCCATGCACATGGAACCGTGGGATGGCCCAGCCGGAATGGTTATCAACACCGGTAAATACGCCATTTGCGGGGTGGACCGTAACGGCTTGCGTCCAACCCGTTATGTGATCACCAAAGACCGTCACATCACTTTCGCTTCAGAGATCGGCGTCTATGACTACGCTCCAGAAGATGTCGTTGAGAAAGGCCGCTTAAAACCTGGACAATTGATTGCCATTGACTTGGAAACCGGCACCCTGTTGAAGCCTGAAGAGATCGACAACCAGCTGAAATCCGCCAAGCCATATTGCGAATGGATGGATCAAGGTTATATGCGCATCGAAGAGAAGATGGAGCAGGATGACCAGACTTTGGGCTGGGATTCTAATATTGCGGATACCTATCAAAAATACTTTCAGGTCACCTTTGAAGAGCGTGATGCGATTATCCGCGTCTTAGCCGAAGACGGCCAGGAACCCACAGTTTCCATGGGGGACGATGCGCCTTTACCGGTATTCTCACACAAGCCTCGCTCGGTATTCGATTATTTCCGTCAGATGTTCGCGCAGGTCACCAACCCGCCGATCGATCCGTTACGTGAAAACATCGTCATGTCTTTGAACACCTGTTTCGGCCGCGAGTTGAACATGTTCGAAGAAGGCCCGGAGCACGCCCACCGCTTGGAAGTGCAATCCCCGGTACTATGTCCGTCGATGATGGATCAATTGATGTCCATGGATGATAAAGACTATCAGAACCAGATTATCTCTTTGCACTACAACCATGAAGAACTCGGACTCAAAGACGCCATTATTGGCGTCTGTGACCAAGCGGTTGAAGCGGCACGCAACGGCATCACCCTTCTGATCCTAAGCGATTTGGGAATCGAAGATGGCAAGGTGAGCATCCCGGCCATCATGGCGACCGGTGCGGTTCACCACCGTTTGATTAGTGAGGGATTGCGTCCGGAAGCCAACATTATCGTGCAAACTGCGACCGCGCGTGACCCGCACCACTTTGCGGTATTGTTCGGCTACGGCGCCACGGCGGTTTTCCCGTATCTGGCATACGAAAGCATCGAAGACATGCGCCGTACCAACGAGCTGGATAAGGCTACGCCGATCAGCAGCTACATCAAAAACTACCGTAAGGGAATCAACAAAGGCTTGTATAAAATCCTTTCTAAAATGGGGATTTCCACCATTACCTCTTACCGTGGTTCACAGTTATTTGAAGCCGTGGGTCTAACCTCTGAAATCGTCGACCTGTGTTTTAAAGGGACACCGTCACGTATTCAGGGAACCAACTTCTCTCACTTAGAGTTGGATCAGCGTCGTTTGGCGTGGGAAGCTTTCAACCCACGTAAACCTCTGCAGCAAGGTGGCCTGTTCAAATACGTTCACGGCGGAGAATACCACGCCTTCAATCCTGAAGTGGTCAACAGCATTCGTGAAGCGGTTCAGAAAAACGACCAGAACGCCTACAATACTTTCCGCGACTTGGTTAACAACCGTCCGGCCATGACCATTCGTGATCTGCTGACTTTCAAAGAGGGCATCAAAGGTGTTGAACTGACCGAAGTTGAACCGGTTGAGGCCATCTACAAACGTTTCGACTCCGCCGGTATTTCACTGGGTGCCCTGTCTCCGGAAGCGCATGAATCTCTTGCCACCGCAATGAACCGTTTAGGCGCGCGCTCCAACTCAGGTGAAGGTGCAGAAGATCCGTCGCGTTACGGAACCGAAAGAATGTCCAAAATCAAGCAGATCGCTTCAGGACGTTTCGGTGTCACCGCACACTACCTGCGTAATGCGGAAGTCTTGCAAATCAAAGTGGCGCAAGGCGCCAAGCCAGGTGAAGGTGGGCAGCTACCAGGGCACAAGGTTGATTTGACCATCGCCAAACTGCGTCATTCGGTACCTGGTGTCACCCTGATTTCACCTCCGCCACATCACGACATCTACTCGATTGAAGATTTGGCGCAGCTGATTTACGACTTGAAACAGATCAACCCGAAAGCCCTAATCTCGGTCAAACTGGTGGCCGAGCCGGGTGTCGGAACCATCGCCGCCGGTGTGGCAAAAGCCTACGCCGACCTGATCACCATCTCCGGTTATGACGGCGGAACCGGCGCGAGTCCGATGACTTCGGTCAAATATGCCGGTAACCCGTTTGAGATGGGTCTGGCGGAAGCGCACCAGGTATTGCGTGCCAATGACTTGCGCGGACAGGTTATCCTACAGGCAGACGGTGGCCTTAAGACCGGTCTGGACGTCATCAAAGCGGCCATTCTGGGTGCGGAATCATTCGGTTTCGGTACCGTGCCAATGGTTGCGTTGGGTTGTAAATACCTTCGTATCTGCCACTTGAACACCTGTGCGGTGGGCGTAGCGACTCAGGATGAACGTCTGCGTAAAGAACACTTCATCGGCATGCCGGAAATGGTCATGAACTATTTCCGTTTTGTAGCGGAAGAGACTCGTGAATGGATGGCCAAGCTTGGCGTACGTTCACTGTCAGAACTGGTCGGACGCGTTGATTTGTTGAAAGTGATCGACAACCCGCTCACTGAAAAGCAGAAAAACATCGACCTTTCCGCTTTCATTTCTGACGGTGGCGTACCGGCTGACAAGCCGCAAACCGTTCAGGTTGATCGCAACAACCCTTGGGATCACGGTGACATTGCCGAAGACATGGTCAAAACTGTTCTGCCGGCAATTGAAGCCAAAGAGAGTGCACACTTCTCGTTCAACCTGGTCAACACCGGGCGTTCGATCGGTGCGCGTGTGGCCGGTGAAATCGCCGAACGTTACGGCAACAATGGCATGAAAGACACGCCAATCACTCTGAACCTGACAGGGATTGCCGGACAGTCATTCGGTGTGTTCAACGTGCATGGTCTGAACCTGCACCTTGACGGCGATGCCAACGACTACGTCGGGAAAGGCATGGCCGGTGGTGAAATCGTCATCCGTCCACCTGCAGGCAGCACCTTCGAAGCCAAAAACACGCCGATTGTCGGTAACACCTGTCTATACGGTGCCACCGGCGGTAAATTGTTTGCCAACGGAACCGGTGGTGAACGATTTGCGGTGCGTAACTCAGGAGCCACCGCTGTGGTGGAAGGCTTGGGCGACCACGGCTGTGAATACATGACCGGCGGTACTGTCGTGAGTTTGGGAGCCGTGGGCGTTAACTTTGGTGCCGGTATGTCCGGTGGTATGGCGTTCATTCTGGATGAGAACAAAACCTTACCTGATCAGCTTAACACTGAAATGGTGGAAGCAATTCGCATCGATACCGAAACCACTGAAGAGTACCGCGTGTACCTGAAAGCCTTGATTACAGAATACGTTGAAAAAACCAACAGCCCTTGGGGACAAGAGGTGTTGAATAACTTCAGTCGTTTCATCGGTGACTTCTGGCTGGTGAAATCTCGTGCAATCAGCATCGATTCGCTGTTTGAACTGTTCGCAACCGAAGCCAACTAAGAGAAACTGGAAGGAATTTAAAAAATGCCAAATGTAAGACAATTTTTAGAACTGAACCGCCAGCTTCCCGAAAAGAAGGCCGCGGTTGATCGTACCCAAGAATTTGCCGAGATTTACAGCCCGTTTGATATGAAAGACGCGATGGCCCAAGCCGATCGCTGTCTGCACTGCGGTAACCCTTATTGTGAATGGGCCTGTCCCGTGCACAACTACATCCCCAACTGGTTGAAGCTGGTTGCCGAAGGCAACATTATGGAAGCCGCGGAAATCTCGCATAAAACCAACTCCCTGCCGGAAATGTGCGGGCGCATCTGCCCACAAGACCGTCTATGTGAGCAGGCCTGTACTCTGGAAGACACCAACTTCGGTGCGGTCACCATCGGTGCGGTGGAAAAATTCATCACCGATACCGCCATGGCGCAAGGCTGGACGCCGGATCTTTCCAACGTCAAGATGACCGATAAAAAAGTCGCCATTATCGGTGGCGGCCCGGCTGGTATCGCAGCGGCCGACATTCTGATCCGTAACGGCGTCAAACCGGTAGTCTTTGAAAAACAGCCTGAAATCGGTGGGCTTTTGACCTTCGGTATCCCGCAATTCAAACTGGATAAAGACATCGTCGTGCGTCGTCGCCAAATTTTGGAAGGCATGGGCATCGAATTCCATTGCAATACCGAAATCGGAAAAGACATCCAATTCCAAACCCTATTGAACGACTACGATGCCGTCTTCATGGGAATGGGGACTTACAAGCCCATGGCTGGTCGTTTCCCAGGTGAGGACCTGCCGGGCGTGCACAAGGCATTAGACTTCCTGATCGGTAACGTCAAAAACGAGCTGGGCATGCCAAACGATCCAGAACCGTTCATCAGTATGAAAGGCAAAAAGGTTGTCGTGCTGGGTGGGGGAGATACCACCATGGACTGTACGCGTACATCAATCCGTCAACAGGCGGAAGAAGTCTACTGTGTGTACCGTCGTGACGAAGAAAACATGCCAGGCTCACGTGCCGAAGTCAAAAACGCCAAGGAAGAAGGTGTGCAGTTCAAATTCAATCTGGCTCCGGTCGAAGTGATTGGTGACGGCAAAGTGGAAGGCATCAAGGTCATTCAAACCCGCATGGGTGAGCCGGACGAAAACGGACGCCGTCGTGCCGAAATGGTCGAAGGCTCCGAGCAAGTCATTCCATGTGACGCAGTGATTGTCGCTTTCGGATTCCAGCCGAACCCTCCTGAATGGTTCAAAGACTTCAATATCGAAGTCAACAACTGGAATGGCGTGGTCGCTTCCGAAAAGTCTTTATACCAGTTCCAGACCACCAACCCGAAAGTCTTTGCCGGTGGGGACATGGTTCGCGGTTCCAGCCTGGTGGTGGAAGCCATCGCCGAAGGTCGTGCCGCCGCAGAAGGCATGTTGGACTTCCTCGAAGTTTAAATTTCCACCAGGCCTGTTCATTTTCAGGTCAGTTCAAATCAGAAAAGCCCGTCAAGATTCTTCCTGGCGGGCTTTTTTTGTTTGTGACTGTCTGAAATTTTTGTATGATGAATACTTGATTGATTTTAAATTCAACAAGATTGTCCAGAACATTAATTGCAAAACTGAATCGGATAAGACGCCAAATTACCTCCCTACCCCAAACCGCCAAACTGTGAGGATAAAATGATTAACATCACCGTGAACGGCAGACCTGTCAAAGTTAAGGAAGGAACGACACTGCTCGAAGCGGCTAGGGAAGTCGGCGTACATATCCCGACACTGTGCTTTTACCCTCGCCTGCCCTCCCATGCCGTTTGCCGTTTGTGCTTGGTTGACGTAAAAGGGGTAAATCGCCCCCAACCTGCCTGTAAAACACAAGCCAAAGACGGCGACATCGTCACGACCGACTCAAAAAAACTGATCGAATTCCGCAAAACGGATGCCCAATGGCTGCTGGCCCGCCATCCCAACGACTGCATAAGATGTGAAGTTAACGGAACTTGCCAATTTCAAAACTTTATCCACGAATATCAGCTGGAAGACTGTTGGCCCAAGATGCCAAGGGGTTCGGAAGAACACCCCGAACATGCGTTGACGGACCACACCTCGCCGAGCATTTGGCGTGACCTGTCAAAATGCATTGAATGTGGCCTATGCGTTGAGGCCTGCGGCGATGCTGGACAGCAACAGCACATCATCGGCTTTGCCGAACACAGTTCGGCTCGTTTACCCGTCACCGTTTTTGACCAGTCACTGGCCGATACTCACTGCATTTCCTGCGGACAGTGCACGCTGGTATGCCCGGTCGGCGCATTGATTGAGACACCGCATTGGCACCAAGTACTGCATACCCTTGACGCGCATCGACGCGTCTCTGCGGTTCAGGTCGCGCCGGCCACGCGGGTGGCCATCAGTGAAGAGTTCGGCATGAAACCCGGCACCATCAGCACGGGACGAATGGTCAATGCCCTGCGTCAACTCGGTTTTGATTATGTGTTCGACACCAATTTTGCGGCCGATCTGACCATCATGGAGGAAGGCACCGAATTTCTGAGCCGTCTTGAAGAACAGAGACACTTGCCATTATTCACGTCGTGCTGTCCCGGATGGATCAACTGGGTGGAACTCAACCGTCCCGACCTGTTGCCACACCTGAGCACCACCAAATCCCCGCAGCAAATGCACGGCGCTTTGACCAAACGTGGTGCCTTTGCAGCGTCGCTTGGTCCGGATTTCGCCGCAGGAAAAATCGAGCCTTATGTGGTCAGCATCATGCCCTGCACCGCCAAAAAAGACGAATCCGCACGCCCGGGCGGCGCTGGAGACATCGATCATGTGCTTACCACACGTGAGCTGGCGAGAATGATTAAAGCGCGCAATATCGCATTCAACGCCTTGCCGGAAGACGGTGAATTCGACAACCCCTTGGGAGAAAGCACCGGGGCGGCGCAGATATTCGGCGCATCGGGCGGTGTCATGGAAGCGGTGGTGCGCACGGCCTCCCATTTCATTGATGAAGAAAACACGCTACCGATCGAATGGCAGCCACTCCGTGGCGTCAACCAAGGTGTGAAAGAGGCCGAGATTCCAGGCATAGGTAAGGTGGCGATTTGCAACGGCATTGCCGCTGCGCAGAAAATGCTGGAATCGGAGAACTGGCGGGACGATTATGTGGCCATAGAAGTCATGGCTTGCGTGGGCGGTTGTCTGGGCGGCGGCGGCGAACCCAAGTCAATGGATCCTCTGGTACTCGAAAAACGCATGCAGGCAATTTACGAGATCGACAAACAGGCGCCTCGAAGACGCTCCTATGAAAACCGCGACGTGCAGAAGCTCTATGCCACGCAGCTGAAAAAACCGAACTCCAAGAAAGCCCACAAATTGCTGCACACAACCTATGCAGCGCGAAATTCCAGACGTTTACTATTGATGCGCTTTCTCGACTGTGTCGACAGAAGAGATGCCGACGCGGTCGCCAAGCTGTTTCACTCCGATGCAGTCTGGTCAACCGCTTCCTCTTTTGGCGACATTCAAGGCCTTACAAATATCCAAGACGTTATCAAAAACGCTTTACCGCCACGAAAATACGGCCCGCATTATGCGCGGCATCGAATGGAATCCGCTGCTGACATGAACGACCTCACCGTCATCACGCCAGCAGGAGAGCGCTGCCGTTTCAGCCTGGAAACAGAAGCCGTGCATGACGGCACTCAAATCAGAATGTTAATCAAAAAACTGACGAGAGAAATCCTGTAATCAAAACCGGTACAGAGCCGTGAAAATGAACAGGCCTGCCCATTTGTAGACCGGTTAAAATCAAAAAAGCCCGTTAAGATCTCTCTTAACAGGCTTTGCTTCTAAAACCATTGGCCGCAATTGGCCAATGGCAACATGAATCCGTTTAAACGCTAAACGGATTATTTAAGCGTGATCGAACTCGACCCTTTCTCGCCGGTGTTGTCGGTCACACTCAACGCGACTTCATCCCCCGAATTGGCCTTGACCTTGACCGCCACATAAGGGTTGGCTGACACGGCGCCCGACCACTGGGCATCCACCACTTTGGTGCCATTGACCATCACCTCGACCATGTCGATGTATTTGGCCGGATAAGGCTTACCGGTTTTTTTGTTCATACGAACCCCCGATTCCATTGGGTGTTTGATCAAGGCTTTGACTTCGGCGATTCCGCCTTTTGATTTACCGCGCATTCTGATTTTAATACTCATGATGACATCCTTTTAAACTAATTATTTAATGCTTTTCATTGGGTGGATTAGGCGTTTATTAACCGCCACATCCACCGATGGTCACTTTGACTTCCTGCTGGGCTTTAAACAGCTTGCCGCCGGCTTTGACCACCGTCATGACATTCATGGTTTCACCCATTTTGATTCGAGTGGAGACATAACCCAAAGCTCCGGCTGCAAACGAATATTGACACACCAACGGCTGCGGGTTTTTGCTGGCCAGAATCGCAATTGATTCAACTCCGTCCAAACTGGTCGCATCGACCGTGACGGGGGTCACCGCACCGTTTTCTGCAATGGCGGGCGCTTTAAGCTTGATGTCGGACGATTCCGTTGCATTGGCCGAGCCGAACAAGCTGTTCAAGGCATCATCCGTTTTTTTGGCCGAGAATGCGGTTTTGTTCCAGTCCGCCAATACTGTAGTCGGGGTTAAAAGACCCGCATTAGCGGCCACAACCGCCGCACCGGTGGCGACGGTATTTTTTAAAAATGCTCTACGTTTCATGATTGTTTACTCCTGGTTACCAATAAAAAATGTCTAGGAAGCAACCCTTCATGCAAACTCCTTAAATATTAGAAAGGGCTAATCTTTCCTTAATTCCAGATTAATGATTCCCAGCATTAAAACAAGTCCAAATCCAACCAAGAAACAAGGCAAAGCAAAAGTATTAAGCGCTCAATACTTTTAACAATCACTTTATTTTCATAAGGTTACATCTTTCCAAGTCACTCAAAAACCCAATCTGAGTACACACTATTGTCATATTTGGTTAACGATTTAAAAGCGCAAAAAACCACTTTAATTTTTCATCAGGCCTGTTTAACGAACCTCTGATTGAATCGATTTGAGGTTCCTTAGAAAACAGTGAATAAAGTATGAAGATGCAGACTATATCAGTGACTTACTGATGTTAATTTGCGTAAAATTACAGACCATTAATTTTAGATATGCATAAATAAACTTAATTTATAAAAGGACTTTATCATGAACACCTCAATCACACTGCAGAAATGGCATCCGCGCCACTGGCTGTTGCCGCTGGGCATGATGGGCACAAGCATTATGCTGGTATTTATTCTGAATGCATTTATCCCGCACAAAGGACACTTTCTTCCCTCCCTCACCCAGTTCAGCACTCACCTTGCCAGCGTAGACGGTTTTGTCTTTTGGGGTCTGGCGCTGGCCTGGTACGGATTTTGGACGCTGTTCTTTCTCGGCAGCCTAATGGTGCCTTATTTTTTGTATAAATCAATACAGTTTCTCAAAGCCAGCGCCCACCGCCTATCCGATTCCAACCCCATGGAAACCGCCGGGTGGTTCGGTGTTTCTCTGTCTTTAGCCATGTACGGCAATGTCTCTGCCTTTGCCACTATTATGTTTTTTGAGCTGAGTGCAAAAGCCGATGACCTGATCTGGCCCTTCTGGCTCGCTTACAACACCGCCATTGCCCTGATGGCATTGGTGCAATATATCTGGTACCGTAACCTCAAAACCCGCCTCAAACGTCAGGGGCACGTCGCTGCCGAACAAGCCTCGATGGTGGTTCCCTTTGCCCTTGCTTTTATGGGACTCAACCTCGCAGGGCCGGGGGCACTTGGTAGTCATGATGATGTGGTCGGCCTCTCATTGACCCTGTCGCTCGGATTTATGGCACTGTCGATGATTGTGTTTTTAAGCAAATTATCGGTCTTTAAACGCGACGCCAAAGCCTTGTTCACCCCACTCCAAAATTCGAAGATGAGCGAGACTGAACGCTCTGACAACTGGGCCCAAATCATTAATTTCGGCACCGCCGTCACCGCCTTCAATGTGTGGCTGATTACCAGCGTGCGCAATTACCTCAACTACGGACACCATTTTTCCGCTTTTGATTTTGCCACCAAAAACATGATCACTTGGGGAGCCGGACTTACGGTCACACTCGCACTGATTGTACTGTTTACGCTGTGGCGACGTGGCTTCTTTGGCCATCTCTTCCAAGCTCAGCGTCCGCTCATCTTCTCGCTCGGTCTGATCTGTATGCTGGTTTCAAGTTACGTCATTACCGCTCTGTTTACCCTGACCGCTCTGAAAATCGGGCTGTTAAGTTACGACAGTGTCGCGCTTTACGCCATCATCGGCGTTGAAACCCTGTTGCTCACGCTTAACCTCTTCACGGTCGCCGCACTGGTTTACCGCATGGTGCTTAAAGGCAATATCCAATGCTGGCACACAGATGAAGTCGACCGAATCGTTCAAGGCAAAGCCGCCTGATTCGCGTTAACTGACTTGTCTTAGCCAAAGAAACGGACAGGCCCGCCATGCGGCTTGTCTGTTTTTTTGTTACTATGTCGTTCCTTTCTGTTCAACTCGGAAAACTGCATGAGACATATCCTTGTTACCGGCGGCAACAAAGGCATCGGCCTGGCTCTGACACAAAAATTTGTGAACAACGGCGATCACGTCACCATCATTGCGCGTGATTTCAGCAACCAGGAAGCCTTTGATTACCAAAACCATCCTTTAGTGCGCTGCATTGCATTCGATTTGACCGACATCCACAACCTGCCGGGTCTGGTGGACAAGATTGACCAGATCGACGTACTCATCAACAACGCCGGTCTTCTGCAACCCATTACCTACGAAAACTATCCCGACGAGCGGCGCGACTACTCGCTCAACCTCAACATCGTCTCGCCGGTGCAGTTGACCACCCTACTGGAAGCCAAACTGCGTGCCTCCTCCGATTATAAACCCCGTGTCGTCAACAACGCCTCCATCGCCGGGCAGATCGGCCATCCCGACATCTGGTACGGCATCGCCAAAGCCGGCTTGATCAACGCCACCAAAGCGTTTGCCAAAGCCTTTCAGGGAGAGATCATCGTCAACGCCGTCGCCCCCAGCCCGGTGGAAACTGAAATGCTCAACAGCATTCCCGAACAGCGCCAGCAAGCCTTTTTGAAAAACACCATCAGCGGCCGCTTTGCCACCGCCCAGGAAGTGGCCGACACCCTATTCTGGCTGGCCACCGACTCGCCGGAATACATTAACGGCGTCTGCATCGACATCAATAACGGGTCTTTGCCAAGATAAACCAATAGGAACTTAACAATAATGACCACCTCCGTTCACCAAGCCATCCAACAACGTCATTCCGTCCGCGCCTTTTTAGACAGGCCTGTCGAAACCCGTTTGATTCATCGCATTCTGGATCGTGCGCGCTTTGCGCCTTCAGGTGTCAACACCCAGCCTTGGCAAGTCTCGGTGGTCACGGGCGAAAGCAAACAGCGCCTGCAACAGGCAATGGTTGATGAGTTCCATGCCGGTCAACGCGGCAAGATGGATTACAGCTACTACCCCGACGAATGGAAGCCGCCTTATAAGCAGCGCCGTGTCGAAACCGGCAAACAATTGTACGGCGCCTTGCAGATCGAACGCCAGGACAAGGAGCGCCAACTGGCACAATGGGCGGCCAACTACCGTGCGTTTGACGCGCCCGTCATGCTGCTGTTCTGGATGGACGACTGCCTGCAAACCGGCTCTTATTTTGACTATGGCATGTTTGTACAGAATGTCATGCTGCTGGCCATAGAGGAAGGCTTGGCGAGCTGTCCGCAAGGTGCCTTGGGGGAATACCCGGATATTGCCCGCCAGCAACTCGGTTACGATAGCAACCAGCTTTTAATCTGCGGCATGGCGCTCGGTTACGAAGATAAAAATCACCCGGTCAACCAGTACCGCACTGACCGCGAACCGGTCGAACACTTTACCCGGTTTTTCGAATAAGGTTCACATAGGATGAACACGGCTTTTCGAGAAACCACCGCGCTTGAAAAGTTGCTCACCTCGCTTATCAATATAAGCGTCGCCTTGCTGTTTCTGCTCCCGTTCCTGTGGTTGGATTTATCGATTGTGGAGTTAAAATGGATTTTTATCGGCCTGTTCCTGTTGGAAAACCTGGTATCGATTGCGTTTTTCGAATACCGTCTGCCGGGCATGGTATTGCAGCATACGCACTGGAAACACAGCTATTGCACACGGAATCAACTGTTGCACGCGGGGCTCTACACCGCTAGTTTCGCAAGTGTGCTGTTTTGGGTATGGTTTCCGGGAGACTTACTCCTCTTTAATCTCTTGCTGCTTCAACTGCCCTGCATTTTGCGAACCCAAACCACTTTGCACGGCTGGTTGTCCGGTGGTATGGTTGACGTAAAGCCGCTCTGATTGCTGAAAACAGACGATACTGGAGTTTTCATGAAATGAATACGTAAAACTTCGCGCCATGGGCTGTTTTTTTGATTTACAATTTATTCTCCAACCATTCGTTCTTTATAACAAAGCGAGAAACCGATGAGTGACCTGCGCCAAGATGCCCTGCATTATCATGAACGCCCACAGCCGGGAAAACTGGAAACCGGTCTGATCAAACCCTGCGACACGCAACGCGATCTGAGCTTGGCCTACAGCCCCGGCGTGGCGGAGCCGGTGCGCGAAATCCAAAACCACCCAGACGATGTCTACCGTTATACCGGCAAAGGCAATCTGGTGGCGGTCATCTCCAATGGGTCGGCGGTATTGGGTCTGGGTCATACCGGTGCCTTGGCGAGCAAGCCGGTGATGGAAGGCAAGGCGATGCTGTTCAAACGCTTCGCCAATATTGATGTCTTTGATATCGAGGTCGATTGCGACGACACCGACGAGCTGGTGCAGACCATCGCCAACATCGCGCCCACCTTCGGCGGCATCAATCTGGAGGACATCGCCGCCCCGCAATGTTTTGAAGTGGAAAAGGCACTTAAGGCCAAGTTGGACATTCCGGTGTTTCACGACGACCAGCACGGCACTGCCATCGTTGCCGCGGCGGGCTTGCTGAATGCGCTTAAGTTGCAGGGGAAAACTTTGCAAACCGCCAGCATCGTCTGTGTGGGCGCCGGTGCGGCCGGTCTCTCCAGCATGAATCTTCTGATCGAACTGGGTGCCGATCCGGCCAATATTCTACTGGTGGACAGTCAAGGCGTGGTCTCCACCCGGCGCGACAACCTCAACGCCTACAAACAACCCTTTGCGCAGGACACGGACAAAGTGACGCTGGCCGATGCCCTACAGCATGCGGATGTGTTCTTTGGTGTCTCCGGCAAGGACATCCTCACCCCGGACATGTTGCTGAGCATGGCCGAAAAACCGATTGTCTTCGCCATGGCCAATCCCGATCCGGAAATCGATCCCAAACTCGCCTACCACACCCGTCAGGATCTGATTATGGCCACCGGCCGCAGCGATTACCCCAACCAGGTCAATAATGTCTTGGGCTTTCCATATCTGTTCCGCGGGGCGCTTGACGTACGCGCATCGGACATCAACCTGCCGATGCAGAAGGCGGCGGTTTACGCCTTGCAGAAACTGGCACAAAGCCACGTCCCCAAGGAAGTCATCAAGGCCTATGGACTGGAGTCGCTGGAATTCGGACCCGACTATATCCTGCCCAAACCCAATGACCCGCGTTTGATTGATGTGGTGCCCAAAGCGGTCAGTGAAGCGGCGGCGGAATCGGGCGTCGCCCGCATCAAAGCGCATGCCGAACCCGAAGACTTCATTTAATCCACCGCTACTGACAGGCCTGCTGATTTTGAACAAGAACGCATTACCGCTGCATCGTCTATTGCATTACAGTTTGGCTTTGCTGGCCATGTTTGCGCTGGTGAATTTGCATGGCTGCGGTCTTTATCCGCAAAAAACCGAAACCTTGCCGGCTTTGCACACCTTATACGATTCCGTGGTGCTGGACAGCCAAAGCCAAACGCCGATTTCCTTGCAAGATCTGGCAAAACGCCTCAAAGACCGCGACGTGGTGTTTATCGGTGAATTTCACGGCAACCATGCATCACATCTATTGCAAGCACAACTGCAAGCCTTGCTCTTCAAGCAACGCCCTTTACAAATATTGTCGATGGAACAATTTGAGCGCCACCAGCAAACCTTGGTTTTTCGCTATCTGGATGACGAAATCGGCGAAGCCTACCTGGTGAAAGAAGCACCCGCCTGGGACAACTACACCGCCTCTTACCGCCCGATGGTGGAATTTGCCAAACAGCATTTTCTACCCGTGGTGGCCGCCAATGCCCCCACCGATATTGTGCGCTGCATCGGTCGTCAGGGACAAGACTATGTCGGCAAGCTCACCGAGGATGAACGCAATTGGATCGCGCAAACGCCCTTTGCCGACATTCCTGGTTATCTGGAAAAATACCAGTCCTGGATTCAGGAAGCCCGTCATCTGACAGACGATCAAGCCCAAAAAAGTTACCAGGCGCAAATCGTCCGCGACAACACCATGGCGGAAAGCATTTTACGCGCCTTGCGAGATCACCCCAAACATCAAGTCATCCATTTGAACGGCGCCTTTCACAGTGCGGCCCATTTGGGCACCGTTGGCGCTCTGAAAGCCCTCAACCCCAATCTTAAAATCAGCGTCATCAGCCCGATTACAATCGACAACCCGCTTAAACCCACTGTTCAATCTGAGGATTTTGAACAAGGCGACTACCTCTATCTGCAGCAGGCGCAACCCGAGCAGTACCGCAACGCGGCCTATCGGCAAAAAGCCTTCAGCAAACTGTTCAAAAACGCCGATTCAAAAGTCTGCCGGTAAAGATTTCATTCCGGCCGTCGATAACCCCTATAAGGGTTTGATTCAGTTTCAAAAAAAGCCCGGCTGGTATCGTTGACCGAAGCGCCTGATGGCTAAAGTTCAATGGGCTTATGTCAACGGCAGGAAACGGCTTCATATAACAAAACCCGTTATACCAAAAGATTTAACACACAAAAATTAGGACACACAATGCGCATTTCACTGTCGGCTTTAATGGGCTTCTTTTTGGGGCTTGGGCTTTTTGCCCTGGCGGTTTACCTCAATACCGAAAACTATCTGATGTTCTTCAGCCTTTCCAGTCTGTTGATGGTGTTTGGCGGAACCATGGCGGTGGCGATGATCTCATTTGAAGGCCGCAATGTCATGCTCGCCTTCAAGGAAATCATCGCCACCCTGACCACCGCCAAAGTCGATCCAAGAACCCTTTATGAAGACGTGGGCGTGCTCATCGACTGGGCCAAGATTGTCCGCCGCGAAAGCCTTAGAAAACTGGAAAACACCGTGTCGCTTTCGGCAGAAGACGATCAGAACTTTCTGGGGCAATGTTTTGTCTATCTGCTGTCCGGCTATCGGGGTGACAAGTTGCGGGTGCTATTGCAACACGCCCAACAGTCGATTTACGAGCGTAAGATGACGCAATCCAAAGTGCTGATGACCATGGCCTCCGCTTCTCCGGCTTTCGGCATGATCGGCACGCTGGTGGGTTTGATTATCATGCTCAACAACATGAACGGCGACCCTTCAAAAATCGGCGCGGGATTGGCGGTGGCGCTGCTGACCACGTTATACGGTGTGTTGATGGCACAGCTGATATTCAAACCCGCCGCACGCAAGGTCGAACACAAACAGGAATTGGAAGCCTACCGCAACAAGGTGCTGACCGAAGGGGTGGTGTTGCTTTCGGATGGGGTGTCGCCAGCGCACATCGAGGATGCCATGAACGCCTATCTGGAACCCAAATACCAGTTTAAAAGAGCGTAATTCTTATGGAAAAGCCCAATACGCCAGCCAAGCCACAGACACCCGAAGCGCACAATATTCCGCCCGCGGAGTTCGAACGCCTGTTGCAGCTTAAAGTGCTGGAGAACAGTGAGTTGCTTCCCAGCAAAAAACCTTCCGAGTCTGAGGACGACGACTGGCTGATTACCTATGCCGATGCCGTCACCATTCTGCTGGCGTTTTTTGTGCTGATCTTTTCGGTTTCGGAAATTCGCCAAACCCAATTCGAAGTCCTGAGCCAATCGCTCGGTTCCACCCTGCTCAAAAAGGAAGAGGTACGCAATCCGCTAAGTGACTTGCAAAGCTCTCTGGCGGATGTGCTCGATTCGCATAGCATCAACCCGATTCAGGCCATTACCCTGAGCGACAACAGCTTGGAAATCGACCTGCCGGGCGAACTGCTCTTTCAAACCGCCTCAACCGATCTGGGACAGGATTCCAGTCGCCTGATCCGTGAACTGGCCGCGAAAATCGATGCCTTCCCGTTCAAGAACTACACCATTGAAATCGAAGGGCATACCGACGACGTGCCGATCAGCAATCCGCGTTTTCCGTCCAACTGGCAACTCTCATCAGGGCGCGCCATAGCGGTACTGCAGCTGTTTTTCGAGTCAGGCATCAGCAAGGACCGACTGAAAGCCATCGGTTATGCCGATACACGCCCCAAATTGCCCAACCGCAATGAGGCTGGCGAACCGATCGAAAACAACCGCGCGCAAAACCGCCGGGTGGAAATCATCGTCTCGCGCATGATGCGTTAAAGCCCCGCCTTAGGCTTAAGGCAGATACAGGTAATAGAGCCCCGGCTCCAGATTAAGCGCATGATTCAGAATCGGCGCCTCCAGCAAATTCATCGACGGCGTTTGTGGAGCAACCGATACATTCGGCGAATAGAGCGAAGCATTGGGGTTTTTCTGGTAACGGTAAGTTACCACATTGCATTTGCTCTCTCCGCCCAATTCGCATGCCGCTTGAGTCGCAGACGACAAATAGCCCAATGAATCCACCAGGCCTGCCTGTTTTGCGGCTTCTCCGGTATATATGCGCGCACTCTTCACCTCGTTCATCTGTTGATCGGTCAATTTACGGTTTTTCTGGACAACGCCGTAGAAGCGCTGTGCCATCTCTTCGACCAGGTTTTGGAATAAGGTTTTGTCGCGTTCGCTCGCGGCACGGAAAGGCGAACCCATATCCTTGCTTTCGCCGGTTTTATAGATATTGACGCCAACCCCGATTTTTTCCATGGTGCCGGAAATGTCGGGCGTCATCGAAATCACCCCCACCGACCCGGTCACACTGGTGGAGTGCGCCTGAATGTGATCCGCCGCCATAGCGATGTAATACCCCCCGGAGGCGGCGACGTCCATCATCTGCACATAGAGTTTCTTGCCAGTGCGTTCTTTGAAGGCCAGCAGTTCATGGTAAAGAATGTCGCTCGCGGTCACGCCGCCGCCGGGCGTGTTGATTTTGAGCAGCACGGTTTTGATGCGTTCGTCGTCTTCGGCTTTTTTCAGCTGCATCAACACCGAATCCAACAAGCTCGGCGCTTTGCCGAGCAAGCCTTTATCCGGCTGATCGCTGATGGTGCCTTTGACTTCAACCAACAACACTTTTGCTTGCGCACCGTCGGTTTCCGCCACCACCTGTTCTTTGAAGGGCTTGTCGTAAGATGGCCCGAGTTTGATGGTGGCGCAGCCGCTCAAGCCCAAAAAACCGGTAACTAAAATGAACAGGCCTGTCCATTTTGCCCAAGATCTCATTGCATTACATTTTGCCATGTTGCTTTCTCCAGCTCCCTAATTAGGCCTTAACCTCATTCTGCATGATTTCGTCGGCCAAATAGGCGCGAATGTTATCAGAAGTGGTTTCGGCAATATGGTTTAGCGCCTCTTCGGTGAAATACGCCTGGTGACCGGTGATCAATACATTATGAAAAGTCAAAAGGCGTTCGAAGAGGTCGTCCTGAATGATCTCGCAGGAGTGGTCCTCAAAAAACAGTGCACCTTCCTTTTCATAGACATCCAATCCCAGGTAACCGATCTGTTTCGATTTGAGGCCGTTCACCAAGGCTTCGGTATCCATTAAGGCGCCGCGTCCGGTATTGATAAGCATGACCCCGCGTTTCATCTTGGCGATGGTGTCGGCATTGATGACATGGTCGGTTTCGGGCGTCAGCGGACAGTGCAAGGAGATAATGTCCGACTGCTCCCAAATCTCATCCAGCTGGACTTGTTCAATGCCCAGCTGTTTGCATACGCTGCACTCATACGGATCGTACACCAGCACGCGGCAGCCAAACGCCTTGAGCATCTTGCCCACCAGACGGCCGATTTTTCCGGCCCCGATGATGCCGACGGTTTTGCCGTACATATCAAACCCCAACATGCCGTTGAGCGAAAAATTGCCTTCGCGAACCCGGTTGTAAGCCCGATAGAGCTTGCGGTTCAATGCCAGCATCAACCCGATGGTGTGTTCGGCCACCGCATAGGGGGAGTAGGCCGGCACGCGCGCCACCCGAATACCCAACTGCTGAGCCGCCTGCAAATCGACATGATTGAACCCGGCGCAGCGCAATGCCAGCATCTTGGTGCCGCCAGCCGCCAACTGCTGCAAAACCGGCTCATCCAGACGGTCATTGACGAACACACTGACCACTTCGGCACCGTGCGCACCGGGCACGGTATTCAAATCCAGAGCGGCTTCGAAATAGACCACCTGCCACTGCGGATCAAGCGTTCGGCAGAGCGCCTGCTTATCATAAAGTTTGCTGCTGTAGACCACGACTTTCATGTTATTTCCCCACTGAAACTTTGATTACCTTTGCTATTCCGAAGGTGCCTTGAATCACCTTACCAAAAACAGGCAGGCCTGTTCATTTTAAAATCCTTTGCCTCAAGCTAAAACGTAAAAAAGCACGGTGCAGTCAGACCACACCGTGCTTTTTTTTCATAACAGGCTTATTGAAAATCTCCTAAAGAATCAGAGACCACGTGCCCGGATATATTCCTGCTCGGAGACATGAGTCCACTTGGAAACCTGCTCGCGGAAGGCTTTTTGCGACGCCCAAACGCGCTTGGACAAATCGTCTTTCTGAGCTTCCTCTTCGACCACCTCTTCCGACAAGACTTTCAACTGCTTCAAAACCTCATCCGGGAAAGATTTCAACTGCACGTCATGTTTAGTGATCAAAGTGTGCAGCGCCTGCTGGTTGCGGGCGGTGTATTCGGCGAGCATCTCCAGATTGGCGACCTTGATGGCATTGCGCACAATGCTCTGCAAGTCGGCCGGCAACTCATTGAAGGCCGCCTCATTAATCATACACTCCATGGTGGTACCCGGCTCGTGCCAACCCGGCGTGTAATAGAACTTGGCGACCTTATAGAAACCAAACGCCAAATCGTTATAAGGCCCCACCCATTCGGTGGCGTCCAGCGCGCCCGACTGCATCGACGGAAACAATTCACCGCCCGGCAAAGTCACCGGCACGCCGCCGGCACGCTTCAGAACTTCCCCGCCCAGTCCGGGAATACGCATTTTGAGGCCTTTCAGGTCTTCGACCGAATTGATCTCTTTATTGAACCAACCACCCATCTGCGTGCCGGAATTACCGGCCGGATTGGGAATCAGGCCAAACGGCTTGTAAGCCTCTTCCCATAATTCCATCCCGCCGCCATAGTACAACCAGGCATTCATCTCATTGGCGGTCAGGCCAAACGGCACCGAAGAGAAAAACGCTGCTGACGGAATCTTGCCTTTCCAGTAATAGGCACCGGCATGACCCAATTGCGCATTGCCGCGAGAGACCGCATCAAACACCTCAAACGCGCCCACCAGCTCACCGGCTCCAAACACCTTGACCTTGATGCGCCCGCCGGACATCTCGTTGATCAGTTTGGCGACATTATTGGCGCCCGTTCCCAAGCCCGGAAAGTTCTTGGGCCAGGTGGTGACCATTTTCCACTCATAGGTTTTCTGAGGCTCGGAACTGGCGGCCGGGGCTTGTTCATCCTTTTGTCCGCAAGCGCTCAGGGTCGTGGCTGCGGTGGCACCGGCAATGGCACCCAGCAGCTCTCTGCGTCTCATAATGTCTTTCATGAAGTCTCTCTTTTCTGATGTAATTCGTTATCTTTTGTGATGATTGTGAATCATTTTATGCAAAAGCGTTTCAGGAATGAAATTTTTTTAAAAGGCGCCATAAACGTATTTTCCGCATCGCCTCCGAAAAAGTTTTGCAGACACAAAAAAGCCCGGCTAAAGTTCCGGGCTTATCAAATTAATGTCTGTTTACTCGGCACGCGGATTAAACGGCATCTGTTGAGCCATCTGCTCATAAAGCGCCTTTTGCTCATCGGTTTCCGCCGGCGGGGTGTGAATTTGAATCACCACATACTGGTTACCCGGCTCACGACCCAGTCCACGATCCTTGATGCGCAACTTGGTACCGGACTGGGTGCCCGGCGCAATCGCCATCTTGATATTGCCCTTTAAGGTCGGAATCTCAATTTTGGCGCCCAAGGCGGCTTCCCAGGGGGTAATCGGCACATCCACATAAATGTCCTTGCCATCGACCTTGAAACGCGGGTCTTTCTGCAAGTTGATGTCGATGATGACATCGCCGTTTGGTCCGCCGTTAAAACCGCTGAAACCTTTGCCTTTGACACGGATTTTCTGCCCCTGGGTGACACCCGCCGGAATGCGCACCTTAATGGGCTTGGTGTCATAAGAGTGGCTGGCCGAACGCGAATCGCCAATCTGTACGTTAATGGTTTTCTCGACACCGCTGATCGCTTCTTGCAGACTGACCATCACCGCGATGTTCTGATCTTCGCCTTTTTGGGGACGCGCCTGACGTTGACCGCCAAAGCCGCCGTGGCCGCCGGCTCCGCCGAAGCCCTCAAACCCTTGTGCTCCGCCCCCACCGAACATGGATCCGAAAATATCACCAAAGTCGGGACCTTGATCGCCATAGCCCCCAAAACCGGAGGTGTGCCTTTGAGCGTAATCCGAGCCAAACTGATCGTACATGGCGCGTTTTTCCGGATCGCTCAGGGTTTCATAGGCCTCGCTCAACTCCTTGAACTTGGCCTCGTCACCAGTCGGCTTGTCAGGGTGGTATTTAGCCGCCATTTTGCGGTAGGCTTTCTTAATGTCCGCCTCGCTTGCGTCGCGGCCCACGCCTAAAACAGCATAATAATCTTTGCTCATAGAACCCTTTCTCTTAAAACTCAACGAATGCCAATAACATAGGGATGAATGTTGTCTTTTTCAAGTCTTCTGCACAGGTTTAGGGCATTTTATTTTAGGGAGCGCATTTTGCCATTTAATGGGGTCTTAACTGGGCATGGAGACAAAAAAGGCTTTAAACCCGCACTATGTCGAATTTAAAGCCTTGGTTTTAACGAAAAGCCGCTTTTGAAAACAAGCAGGCCTGGTTAAAAAGACGCCTAGAAGTTCAGGCGCGCCGTCAGTTTGAAGTTGCGTCCCGGATTCAACGTATACCCCTTATAGGTATTCAAGAAGTCCACATAATCGGTGTCGAACAGGTTCTCCACCGCCGCACCCAACTGCACGGTTTGACGATCCAGCTTCACGTCCGCCACATATCCCAGATTCCACACCGCATAAGCGTCGGTGGAAGCGGTTCCGACCGGCATATTGTCAAATTGCGAGAAGGGTTCATAGGAACCGGCGGCGTCTTTTTCCGCCACCAGTTTCACCCCAAGCGAAACTTTCTGGTTACGCCAGTTACCCATATCCGCTGGATGATAATGGCCGTTCAATGTCAGGTTATTGGCCGGAATCAACGGCAGTTCCTGATCGTTGGACACATCCTGACCGTCAATGATCTCCAAAGCCAGATCACCGGACCAACGCGCATTGAATCGCTGTGCATAGCTCAACTCAAGACCGCGGATGACTGCATCGGTCTGTTGCGCCTGCATTTCCGGCAAGGTGCCGTCTACCTGAGTGTCGAACTGTGTGGCTAAATCGTCCTCGTCGAGCGCATCATCGCCTTCAATGGCCGCTTCGCTGTAACGGTATTTGCCCGTATTCGCCAGATAGATGTAATCACTGACGCTGTTTTGATAGACCGTCGCCACCATGTGCGCCTTATCGGTCTGCCAACGCAAAGAAAGGTCGGTATTTAACGAAACCTCTTCATTCAGGTCGGGGTTCCCGATTTGGAACGCTTGCACACCGCCATGTTCGCCACCGGCATACAGCTCAAAAATGCTCGGCGCACGGAAACCGCGTGCCAGATTGGCCGCCAGACTCCACTCGTCGTTCAATCGATAGGTGGCGCCCAAAGAGCCACTGAAGACACTGAAATCACGCTCGTTATTGCTTTCATCAAAGAAACCGAGGTGTTCAAAATGCTCGTTGTCGTCGTTAATCGGCGCTTCCACCGTATGGGTATCGTAACGCGCCCCAAACTGTACCAGCCAACGGTCATAATCCGCTTCTTCAAACAGGTAAATCGCACGTTTGCTGACATCCGCCGACGGCGTCAGGTGGCCGGAACGCAAGGTCTGCTGCTTTTCAGACATTTCCACACCGATCTCACCTTCAAAATCGCCAAATTTCGGATGTTCCAAAGCCAGTTTGACATCATCACGGTGTACCACCAGATCCAGATAATGGTCGGTGCCTTCGTCTTCACTCATGGTTTCATACGGCAAGTCGTGCGTCGCTTCACGCGTATTGCGCGTATGCGTCCAACTCGGTTTCAGCACCCAATCGCCGTCCAGGAAAAATTCGGCACTCAACTGGGTTTCGTCATTTTGCAGTTTTTGACCGGCGGCGACCGCTTCAAATTGGCCGTCTTCCTTTTCGATTCCCAGGTAATTCTGCTTGGAAATCCACTGGGTATGGCGCAGTTCGACCTGACCCCAATCGTCCTGGTAACCCAAACCGATATTCGCCGAGCGATTCTCAAAGTTGGTAAACGGCACTTCACCGACAAAAACCGGAAGGTCGGTGATTGGTGGGCTTGCGGCCTGTTTCGAATCGACATCCGGTACGCGGAAATTATCCGCCTCACGTACGGAGATACCGGCCGTAACACCAAACTTTTCGGAGCCTGCCCCCACCTTCGCTCCCACTTGGGTTTCACGGTTATTGGTGTTGTATTCCCCGGCCAATTCACCGTGGGTTTCGCGACCATAAGGGATATCAGACTGGATGACATTGACCACGCCGCCCATTGCTTCGGAACCGTACAACACGCTTTGCGGACCGCGGATGACTTCAATGCGCTCGGCCAGATAGGGGTCTACATTGGGAAGGTGACGGGTACCATAGGCCTGATAATCGGTGGTTTGCCCATTAGACAAGACCTTGACACGATTACCGGTCATACCGCGAATCACCGGCTTGCCGGATTGGGTTCCCGCCGACATGTTGTTGACGCCGGGAATGCCATCCAGCATCTCACCCAAAGAACCGCTGTCTTTCTGCATTTTTTGCTGTCCGGACAGGCTGTCGATTTGTGACGGCACATCAAAGGCTTCGTGTTCATGAATCGGCGAGGCCGAGACTGTTACCGGTGCCAACATGTTTTGCGGGGAAGTGTTGGTGGCCGCTGTATTGTCTGCATTTGCAGTTAAGAGTCCGCTGGCCGTCCACACGGCCAAAGTTAAGGTTTTGAGTTTCATGTTTTTTCCTGATGACCATGACCCACCGCCGACACTACGATAAGCGCCGGAGGAGGTAACATTCATTAATAATTAAACTGTTTTGAATGGTTTTAACCCGAATGTTTCATGAGTTTATGAAATATTCGGATTGGCAGTCAGGCCTGAGGCGGTGCGCGCCCCATAAAGGCAGGCATAAAATCGATGGAAACCGTCGAGAAGCACATTGCGGGTTGCAACACACTTTGCCAGCGGGCAGGCAAAGTCGCCACTTCGTCAAGCGCACCGCTGCTTGGTTGCGCCATGTGCTCATAGATGTCACACTCGGCGGTATGCTGATGAAACGGATGAATTTCAGCATGCAACAAGCCCGCCGTTTGTGAAAACACAAACAGTGTCATCAGGCTGAAAACCAGCCAATGCAAGGAGGGCTTAAGAAGTGCGCGTCGCTTTTGAATCATAGGCTTCCATTATAAGGAAAGCCGCGTAACAATCCAGCCGAAAAGCATTATCATTTTAGGCAGGCCTGTCGATTTTCAATTTTTCATAAAATTCACATTTTTAGCCGATATAATCATAAAGCGACCAATAGCTGATATACGCAAAACATGGTTAACTGAGCAAATACATTTACCCGTTGACGAACCCAAAAAGCGAGCAATCCGATGGCCCTATCTCCTTTTGCCGGCAAAAAAGCCCCTTACCAACTTCTGGAAAACATCCCCTTATTGATGGCGGATTACTACAATCTTAAACCGGATGCCAACCTGGCCGATCAGGCGGTGAGTTTCGGCACATCGGGGCACCGTGGTTGCTCCAGCAAAACCACCTTCAACGAAGACCACATTGCCGCCATCTGCCAGGCCATTGTCGAATATCGAGGCCTGCATAACATCATCGGCCCGCTATTCATCGGCATGGACACCCACGCTTTGTCCGAAGCGGCGCACGCCACCGCCATTGAAGTGTTCGCCGCCAACAAGGTCAAAGTCATTATCCAGTCCAACGGTCGCTATACGCCGACTCCGGTCATTTCCAATGCCATTCTGAGCTATAACGAAGGGCGTCAAGGGGGATTGGCCGACGGTGTCATCATCACGCCGTCGCATAATCCGCCCCAAGATGGCGGCTTCAAATACAATCCGCCGACCGGCGGTCCGGCCGACACCGAGGCGACCCAGTGGATTCAGGATCGCGCCAACCACATCATCCGCGACGGTTTGAAAGAAGTGCGTCGCATGGCTCTGAACGACGCGATGGTTTGCGAACAGGTCATCCCCACCGACCTGATCACGCCCTATGTGCAGAATCTCGATAAAGTCATCAACATGCAGGCGATCAAAGACGCCGGACTGAAACTGGCAATTGATCCGATGGGCGGTGCCGCCGTGGATTACTGGCAACCGATCGCAGACTATTACGGACTGGATCTTGAGATCGTCAATCCACAGGTAGATGCCACCTTCTCCTTCATGCACGTCGATAAGGACGGCAAAATCCGCATGGACTGCTCATCACCCTACGCTATGGCCGGTTTGATTGATTTGAAAGACAATTACGACCTGGCTTTCGGGAATGACCCGGATGTGGATCGTCACGGCATTGTCACCAAATCGGTCGGACTGATGAACCCGAACCACTATTTGGCGGTAGCGATCCAATATCTGTTTAGCCACCGTCCGGACTGGCCGAAAAACGCCGCCGTGGGTAAAACCCTGGTGTCGAGTTCGATGATCGACCGTGTCGCCAATGCACTGGATCTTAATTTGTGCGAAGTTCCGGTGGGCTTCAAATGGTTTGTGGACGGTCTGCAAAACGGCACCTTTGGATTCGGCGGCGAAGAGTCCGCCGGTGCCTCCTTTCTGCGTTTTGACGGCGGCCCCTGGAGCACCGATAAGGACGGCATCATCCTAAATCTGCTGGCGGCCGAAATCACCGCTGTCACCGGCAAGGACCCTGGAGAGCTATATAGCGAACTCACCCAAAAGTTCGGCAACCCGATATACAGCCGCATCGACGCCCCCGCCAACCGTGAGGAGAAGGCTGTCTTGAGCAACCTCTCAGCCGAGATGGTCAAAGCGGACACCCTGGCGGGTGAAGCCATTACCGCCAAACTAACCCACGCGCCGGGCAACGGCGCGGCCATTGGCGGCCTGAAGATTACCACTGAAAATGGCTGGTTTGCGGCACGTCCTTCCGGTACCGAAGACATCTACAAAATCTATGCGGAAAGCTTTAAAGGGCAAGCCCATCTGGACGCCATTCTGGAAGAAGCCAAAGCCATTGTGGCCGATGCGCTGAACTAACTCATCGTTCGACAAAGGATTATAATGCCACATTCACACCCCACGGAAAACCGCAAACAAACCGTCTCGCTGATTCTGGGAAGCGGCGGCGCTCGAGGACTGGCGCACATCGGCATCATCCGCTGGCTGGAAGAGCAGGGTTACGAAATCCGTTTTGTTTCTGGCAGTTCCATGGGCGCCCTAATTGGGGGTGTCTATGCCGCCGGCAAACTGGATGAATTTGAGACCTGGTTCAAAAAACTCAGCAATACGGACATTCTTGGATTGGCCGACATCGCTTGGGACCGCAGCGGCTTAATCAAAGGCGACAAACTCTTCGATGCCCTCAAAGAATTGATTGGAGACCCGGACATAGAGGAGCTTGCGATCCCATTTACCGCGGTGGCAACGGACATCGAAGATGAAAAAGAGGTGTGGCTGCAAACCGGCTCATTATTGAAAGCGATTCGCGCCTCCATTTCGTTGCCGATGATTTTTACGCCATACCACTGGCATGACATGACGTTGATTGACGGTGGCGTGCTCAACCCCATGCCAATTGCCCCCACCTTCAACCATAACAATGACCTGACGATTGCAGTTAACCTTGGCGGCAAACCGGTTTTCGACGGCCCGAGCAAAGCCGAAAGCGAGGCCGAAATCGATGAGGATTCCTGGCTCAACGACATCACAGGCCTGTTCAATTCACTCAAAGAACACTTTTTATCCAACTCTAAGGAAAAAGCTCTGGAAAAAACATTCAACCTGGATGTGTATGAAGTCAGCAACAAGGCGTTTGACAGCATGCAAAACACCATCGCCCGCCAGAAGTTGGCGGCTTACCCGCCGGATATCACTATTGAGATCCCCAGAAATGCCTGCGGCATGATGGAATTCACCAAAGTCAACGAGATGATTCAACTCGGATACCGGATGGCGGCGGACACCCTCCCAAAAGAAACCCGCAGATAAAAACACGCTAAGCCCCTAAAAAAGACTCCGGTAGAGCAGACTGCATTCACCGGAGTCAAACTGGGATGTGAAAACGGGCATTCCGTTTTCATGCCAAGCATAAAACAGACAGCCGAGATTCAGCTAATTAAAAATTTATGACTAAAAGATAGCCAAATCTTATCAAGCTTAATCGTTCACGCTTAATGAGAGCCAAAAACCGACTTGCCCCGGTTATCCACAGCTTGTTCTTTGCTTGTTGTTTGCCGGTTATTTCGCCCGCCGAATCCATTGCCTTTAATTGGCCTGCACTAAAAAAGCCTTTCGTTATCGAAGTCATTCGACTTTTTCAGGTTCGGACAGTAGCGGCTCGATCTTTTGCAAATGACTGGCCTGATCCCACTCGGTTCCGCCAAACAATGCAAATCGAATCTTGCCTTGCTTGTCGATCAGGTAGGTGCTGGGGTAAGCAAAGACCTGCCAGGTCTTGACCGCCGATCCACCTGGGTCCTGCAGCACCGGAAAGTTCACAGGATGCTCGTCCAGAAAAGCCTGTATGGCAGGCTGCTCTTCGGCCAGATTGACCGCCAGTATTTCAAACGGACGATTTTGCAAATGGCTTTTCAAACGCGCCATGGACGGCATCTCATGCACACATGGCGGACACCAACTGGCCCAGAAATTCAACAGTACCACCTTGCCTTGAAAGTCGCTCAAGGAAACCGGCAAACCATCCAGACTCAGCAATTCCAACGGCAACTCTTGCTCGCCCTGATACGCTTGCAGTTCCGTGGTGCGGCTGACTTCGAGTTTGTTTGGCGCTTGTTTTTTTATTTTACCCATGACTCTGTTTTCTGGCAGATACGTCAGCTGCATCTGCATCATACGTCGCAGCTTATCGGCCAATTGTTGACTCACGGCTTTTTCATAAGCCAAGGCGTCGTCACGAAAATAAAAACGATCCCGCACCTTGGGCTCAAGATTCACAAATACATCACTGCCGCTGTGACGCAACTGAGTGGCCAACTCCTTGAGCCGCCAACGCCATGGCGACAACTCAGCCTGCAGAATGCCAACCGGTAAATTCACACTGGAGACCTGTGTCCAATATTGCGCTGCTTCACCCGGCTTAGGAGTCTCAAGATAGAGGTTGGGATTAATCAGAATCAACCCTAAATGATGCAACGGCGCATTTTGCTGTCCAGAATGAACCAGGCCACGCACCGCCAATTGTGCTGCCTTGTTGGGTGCAATGATCCAGACTGGCAAGGCCTGGTTGGAATATTCAGGATTCCGTGCCGCCTGAATGGTGGCCGCAATCCACTCTTCCGGAACCTTATCCACCGCGCTTGGCGTCGGGGCCAGAAAAAGCGCCTCATAATAATTCACAAACCAGCTTTCGATGCCGTTTTTCGCCAACTGATCCGCCAAATCCCGCTCCTTCTGCAAAACACCATATTCAGAGGGTAACCACAGCAGGCGTGCTCTAGGCGATCCACTCGTCTCTACCACTTGAATCGTCACGCTGGCCTCATCAAATTCCAGAACCCGTTCAGAGGCGAATGCTCCAGGAACCAGACTGAACCAAAACGCCAGACAGGCGGCCACCCCAAACCATTTACTTGCCACATTCACCGCCATCATGCCCCCTCAATGAAACGTTACTAGACCTGCTGAAATCCTATTGTATGTCAAAAAAACATCACCGTAATGTCATCTGACAGTCAAATCTACTTTACATAATCCACTGTGACACAAAATAACCCGACCAACCACAAGGCACCTCAAACACGATGCTGAACCTAGAAAAAGCCCTGATTGAAAAATTCCCCGACCTTCCCAATAAGAAGGGAGGGAAACTGATTATCAAGCTCATCAAAGCGCTGACCCATGAAGATGAGATTAACCAATATATGCAAAGCCATCAACATTTACGCGGCTTTGCGTTTCTCGATCAGGTTCTCAACCACTTCAATTTCGGCTACCGGGTCAGTGCCCGCAGCCTAAACCGGATTCCCTCCGAAGGGCGTGTCATATTGGTCGCCAACCATCCAATCGGCTCTCTGGATGGGTTGGCCTTGCTGAAGATGGTGCGCAGTGTGCGTCCGGACGTGCGCATTGTCGCCAGCGACCTGCTGAACCATATCGACCCGTTACAGTCTCTGTTTCTGGGCGTGGACAACATCAACAGCAAACCGTCTCACAAAACCCAGTTCAAGGCGATTTTACAAGCCCTCAATAACGATGAGGCGGTGATCATCTTCCCGGCCGGAGAGGTTTCGCGTATCCGCCCGAATGGCGTGCGTGACGGCAAATGGAAAGCCGGTTTCATCAAGTTGGCGGAAAAATCCAATTCGCTGATTGTGCCGATTTATGTAGACGCACGCAACTCAGCCCTGTTTTACAGCCTTTCCGCTTTGTACAAACCACTTGGCACCTTGATGTTGGTTCAGGAAATGTTCAACAAAGACCATCAGGAGATCCAGTTTCACATCGGCAAAGCCATTCCGTGGAAATCGGTTGCCAAACTCGACTTGCCGGCCAAGGCGCTCGCCAACCGTTTTCGCAAACATCTCTACAAGCTCGACAAAGAAAGCAAAGCCGCTAAAAAAGGCAAAAAACCTCTTTTTGAGACGGTCGAAACCGTGGCCCACCCAGTGGATAGAAAAGCACTGAAAAAGGCGTTAAAGCATTCACAACTCCTGGGGCAGACTCAGGACGGCAAAAAGATCTACCTCTACGACTATGAAGCGGATTCGCCGGTGATGCATGAAATCGGACGACTGCGCGAACTCACCTTCCGTTCGGTCGAAGAAGGCACCGGCACGCCGATGGACCTCGACAAATACGACAGCCAATACCGCCATTTGGTGCTTTGGGACGACGAAGACCTTGAGATTGTGGGGGCTTATCGCATCGGCGAATGCAAACAGTTGGTAGAAAAACATGGGGTCGAAAGCCTGTACACCAGTACCCTGTTTGACCTGAAGCCGGAAATCGAAACGTATCTGCCGAATGCGATTGAGTTGGGACGCAGTTTTGTGCAACCGCGCTATTGGGGCAAACGTAGCCTGGATTATCTATGGTACGGCATCGGCGCTTATGTGGCGCAACACCCCCACATCCAATACCTGTTCGGACCGGTTTCACTAAGCGACGCCTATCCGCAAAACGCCAAAGAATTGATTATCGGCTTTTATCAGCAACAGTTCGGTTCCAAGCAAGACCTGGCGGTCGGAAAACGCCCGGTGAAAATCCGCAAAGAAAACCGCCAGATTGCCGAAAGCGTGTTTGCAGACGACTATAAAACCAGCTTCAAAAAACTCAATGCGTTGCTTGATCTGGAAGGCGTCAAAGTACCGACCCTATTCAAACAATACGCCGAATTGTGCGAAGACAAGGGCTGCCGATTCATCGATTTCAGTGTCGACCCCGAATTTGGCGACTGCATCGACAGCCTGATTCTGGTAGAACTCGACAAAATCAAACCCAAGAAAAAGCAGCGTTACCTGACCCCTATCGGAGCCTGAAAACGCTCTGGGATTGAATAAAACTCCGTTCAAAACCAACAGGCCTGTCCATTTTCAATACCGACAGGCCTGCTCATTTGTAAATTTTATAACAGCCCTCAATAAAATCTTAATTTTTATGACCTTATTGCCTGTAAGGCATGGCATTCATCCTCCGTTCGGGCTATAGTATTGCACTGATACAAAAGCTAGAAAACAGCTTACAGCCTTTGTACAAAACCCTAAAATTATCAGTGGAATGTTTGACTATGAATAAAAATCTGCGCTTTGTCACCAAGGTCGACAAGAATGCCAATATCTTATACATCAACAGTGAATACCAGGAATGGCTTGGTTACGCCGACGCAGAAATCATTGGACAGCCCACCCAGATACTCAGAGCCCAAGGCACCCCCAAAGCGGTGCAAGAGACCATCCGCGATGAGTGTCACCATAACCGCACCCTGAGTTTCGACATTCAGGAGGTAAAAAAGAACGGCGACACCTTTTGGGTAGAAATGGCGATTCAGCCGATTTTCGAAAACGGCGAATATCAGGGCTACACCTCAGTCAAACGCCTGATTGATGACCCCAAACGCATTGAAAAGGCCGCACGCGCTTACCAGCAGATGGCACAGGGCAGCATACTTTTCTATAACGGCGAATGGGTCAGCAAGAGCAAACACCGCCTCTATTCATTGCTGGGTTTGCACAAAGCCTCGCTTAGTCAGAAAGTATTGGGCACTATGGTGGCCATTGCCGCACTGATGATGCTCGGCGCCTTTGCTTATGAACAGCATGTTAAGTCCAATATCGAATTACATGCGGCCGAAAACCACTCCAAACTTCTGTCCACCAGCCTGAATAAACTGATGACCAAAAAGTCCGAAATCGGCCTGACCAATGCAGTAGGCCTGACGTTTTCGCAATCGATTCGCACGGCTGCTTCAAGCGAAGACCAGGCTGAGCTGGCCAACAATCTAGCCAATATTGGCGGTCATTACCGCCAACTGTCGGACCTGCAGAACATCAAACTACACTTCACCAACGAGAATCTGCAATCATTCTATAAATCGTGGAAACCCGCCGAAAAGCAGAGCATCAGCGATCTTTCCGGACGCAGCTATCTGCAAGCCATGGCCAAGGAACAGAAACCGATGGTGGTCTTTGCCGTGAGCTCGGCCGGGTTCAATATCAAATCGATTGTCCCTCTGATCGAGAACGGTCAATATCAGGGGGCGGTTGAATTCATCCAAGGTCTGGGATCGATTCGCCGTGATTTTGCGGTGCAGAATTTGCAGTACCTTCTTGCCGTATCTACTGAATATGCTCTGTCCGGTGATGCTTTTCGCGCCAAAAACGCCGAAAACATTCCCGTCTCCAACGACAAAAAATGGGTGGTAGGACACAATAAGCAATTCTCTATGGAAAAATCCGGCCAGCAGATTGAATTGCTGAGAAAGCTGGATTTGAACACACTCTTCAAACAAGGCTTTTTGACCACTGCCACACATTTCCATTTTGCACAGCCTGTCTATGATTTTGACCAAACTCTGATCGGCTATCACATCGTCACCGAAGACATCCAAGACTATCAGGCCTTAATCGACAAGCAATTTGCCGTTGCGGAAAGCACCACTTACGGCATCCTGTTGAGTATGCTCATTATGCTGCTTCTGGTCACCGTTCTGCTGTGGGTTCTTATCATCCAACCAATACGCAACACCCGCAACACCATGGAGCAGGCCGTCAACGATTCCGACCTGTTCACCCGAGTGCACAGCTACGGCAACGATGAAATCAAACAGATGGCTCTGGCCTATAACCGTCAGGCGATGCTCACGCAAGTGGTCATCTCCGAAGTCAACAGCGCACTCGAAGAGATTGTCGCCGGACGACTCGAGAATGAGATCACTTTCCCGCTGCAATCCGATTTCGGCATGCTTAAAGAACGTGTCAACCAGTCCAGCCAAGGCTTGAAAGCAACCTTCGACAATATTTCCGAAGTCATGCAGGATTTGAAAGACGGCAACTTTGACAAGGAACATACAAACAACCTGCAAGGCGCCTATTACCAAGTCATTGAGGATTGCACCTCGGCGATGCACAGCCTATCTGTGGCCTTTGCGGAAATCAACCAGATCATGGGGTACGCGGCACGTGGGAAATTCGACGAACGTATCCAAACGCTTTCCAAAGGCAATATCCTGATGCTGCAAAACACCATCAACCAGTCTTTAGAAACGCTAGAATCCGGCTTCTCCGATATCGTGCAAGCCGCCAAACGCATGGCGCAGGGTGACTTCACTCAAACCATCAGCCAAGAGTATGAATATGCCATCGCCGACGCCAAGGAAGCCATCAACAACAGCATCAACGGTTTAACCGATACCTTGACCCAAGTCACCGATGTGGCCTTTCAGGTGCGCGAAGGGGTTGAAACGGTGGCCGAAGGCACGCAAAACCTCAACCAACGCACTCAGGAACAAGCGGCCTCTTTGGAAGAGACCTCAGCGGCCATGGAACAGACCACTGCGCAAATACGCAGCAATCTGGAAAACACTCAAACGGCGCGACAAATCGCCACCTCGCAAAGCGGCTTGCTGACCGAAGCCAATGGCATCATGCAAGACACCAAAGAATCGATGAGCAACATTCAAACCGCCTCCAACAAAATTAAGGAGATTACCGGCTTAATCGATTCCATCGCTTTCCAAACCAACCTCCTGGCTTTGAATGCGGCGGTGGAAGCGGCGCGTGCCGGTGAACACGGCCGCGGATTCGCCGTAGTTGCCGGTGAGGTACGCAATCTGGCCGCCAAGTCAGCCGAAGCGGCCAAAGAGATCGGCAGCTTGATCGAGCAGACCTCCAGTGCCATCGATGTCGGCGTCGAACAAGTTGGAAAAGTTGGCAATTCTTTAGGGGAAGTCACTTCGGAGACGCAAAAAATGCTCGACATCGTCAACGAAGTGTCACGCGCTTCCGAAGAACAGTCTCACGGGGTGGATGAAGTCAACAAGGCGATCACCCAAATCGACAGCACCACTCAGCAAAACGCTGCACTGGTGGAAGAGACCACCGCCACCACCGAGACACTGATCGATTCTGCACAGCGTCTGCAAAATGCAGTGAGTGCGTTTCAGCTGAAACGTCGCCTGAAATAGTCGACTTTCATTCCTTTTCCAATCCGGCGCATCCTGCAAACGATGCGCCCACCCCTCTTTCACAAAACAAGCAGGCCTGTCTGGAATGCTATCAACAAGGCTAAGCTTTTGCTCACCTATTCCCATTCGTTAATTATTGTTTTTCTCGTGTTTTTTTTCAAAATCTAACCCAATGTTTGCTTGACCATTACGCAATTTTTGCTGTAAAGTTAGTAACTTAAGCATTCAATTACAGCAATTACCGATAATGCCCAAACCCTTCATTGCCATTCCCAACAACAGCATTATTCTGATTGCTTTTTTCTTAACGCTCACCCTGGTCAGCGTCCTGTTGCTGACGGCCGACAGAATCACTCAAACCACGCTCGACAGTACCGCCGAAGTCACCGAAACACAGTATCAAAAACTGCATAATCTCATCAATCTGCACATTGCCGGACAGAAACGCACCGTGGATCTGGAACAGGTCTTATTGCATGAAGATCCTTTTGAGCAAGATCAAGCTTTATTGAATTTTTATGCAAATGGCGTCAGCTATGCCAAATACCGTGACCAACTGGCTCCCTTAGTGGCCAACAATGAATTTGAACGTGCTTGGTTCATGGAAATCACTGCCATGGCCAGCAAGGTTGGCCCCACACAAGACAAGGTCGCGGAATTGGCGATCAATGATGAAGTGGATGCGGCCAAAAAACTGATGTTTTCCGGCTTGATTGACGACCTGAATACCTTCAACCAAAAAGTTAAAGAGTTTTCACTTTACCAATCAACGGAAATTCAAAATGCGATCAACCAGGCTCGCTTGAAGATCGATCAACTGATGCAGACTTTTGTCATTGTTGCGGCGTTGCTGATTGGGTCGAGTATGGTTTTTTCGATTATGATGGCGCGCCGTTTCAGCAACATCAATCAACGCCTCATGCAAACCAATGACAGCCTAGAGCGTGAAGTGCAGTCACGCACACACGAATTGATTAAAACTCAAGAAAGCCTGCTGCAACGTAACAGCATGCTTGAAAAACTGTCCACCACCGACCCGCTCACCCAACTGTGCAACCGCCTCAAAGTCGAACGGTTCCTGGAAGAGCAGCAAGAGACTTTCACCAAAAACCAAGCCACTTACTGCGCGCTACTGATTGATCTGGATAACTTTAAAAACATCAATGACACCTTTGGACACCATACCGGCGACAAGGTTCTGCAAGCCTTTTCCAATCTGCTGCAACAGCACTTTAAATACAAATGCCGCATCGGCCGCTGGGGTGGCGAAGAGTTTATTGTGATACTGGAAGACTGCGAATTAGAAAAGGCCGAAGAGCAAGCGGAAAACTTCAGAAAACAAGTAGAGGCGTTTGATTTTCCACGCATCGGCCAGGTTACCCTAAGCGCTGGATTGGCCTGCATTGAAGCAGCGGAAAGCACTTCCGAACTGATTCATCGTGCGGACAACGCCCTCTACGAGTCCAAACATGCCGGCCGCAACCGCATCACCACCAGCAAAACTTTCACCCCAAAAACACAACACCGTCTGGCTTTGGGTGAGCCCGGTCAATGAGAGCAATCTTAACCAGGCCTGCTTGTTTTCAAACAATCATTAAATTCGAGTTTAACAACGCTTAAGCGTGAAATTCACGCCGTTTGAAAACCGGGATTCCAAGGGTGATCGCAGCGCATTAAGCCGTTTTCAATGGGCGGCACACTGACTTCACCACCAAACTCTTTCCACGCATTGAAACCGCCGGCCAGGTTGACCACATTGGTGTAACCCATTTTCCTCATGGTATCAACCGCCAAAGCACCGCGTCCGCCAGACAGGCAAAACACCACCCAGCCCTGTTCCAAATCGGACAATTCGCCCTTATGGCAAGCGTACTGGGTATCGCACATGGGCTCAAGCATGCCGCGTGGAACGTGTAACGACATCGGAATGGTTCCATCCAAATACTCGGCCGGCTCCCTGACATCAAGCGGCTTATAGGATCCGCATTTAAAAAGGTCCTGCGCTTCTTTACAGTTGACCTCTTTGATATTGGCTTTGGCTTGCGTAACCAGTTCTTTTAAACGTAATGGCATCGGTCTTTCCTCCTTATGGTGAGACAGAATTAGCCTAGCACAATTCAACTGCTCAAAATATAAGGTTTTAATGACAAATTCGTTTAATAACAAGTCGTTATTTTAGAAAGGATTGCCCCTTTTCAGAACAAAAAGGAGCGTAAAAACAGCAGACCAACGCCTTTTTTGGAAGTTTTTAGTGTCTCACTGCAAGGCCCATCCAAATGCTTATTTGGCTTTGTAGAGCTGCTCCAGATCAAGTCTTTGGCGGGCATCAAACAGCCTGCGGCAGCCGACATAAATCGCAATCAAGGTACCCAAACCGGTGGAAGTGGCCACCAGAAACATCACCATAATTTGGTACTTAACCGCCTCGGAAGGATCCGTACCGGCCAAAATCTGGCCGGTCATCATGCCCGGCAAGGAGATAATTCCGGCGGCCACCAACATATTGATCACCGGCATCATTGCGGTGTGCAGGCTTTGTTCACGGATAAACTGCATCGACTGCTTGGCGGTTTTACCCAGCGCCAGCTGAGCTTCGACCTGCGCTTTGAGTTGCACGCTGTTGCGCGTAAGCGTATCCAATCCCAAGCCGATGGCGGTCATGCTGTTGCCCAACAGCATGCCTAATAACGGAATCGCGTACTGTGCCTGATACCAGGGCTGCGGCTCGATCACCACCGTCAAAACGCCCACCAGCAATAACAAAGACGTCATGGAGATGGAAAACAGTCCGATCCACACACTGAAACCTTTGTGGAAACGATAATGTTGACGTTTAGCAATTTCATAGGCCGCCGCCAGCAACATCACCAAACCAACCAGAGCGACCCATACCCAGTTTTCGGCATAAAAAACCCAGCTCAACCACACGCCCATCAACAGCAACTGCGCCACCATGCGCACATTGGCCCACCAATATTGCTTGACATGGGTAAAGCCATTAAGCCACAAAAGCCCACCCAACAAGATAACCAATACAGAAAGAGTGGCCAGATCCCAGTAACTTAAATAGATCATTCGGCGACTCCTCCTGAATTTTCAGCAGGCCTGCCCGCGTACAAATCTTCGATATCCCAGAGCCATTCAGAGTCGGCCAGTCGCTTCTGCTGTGCCTGGTCATGACTGACCCACAAAACGCCAGCCTGATGTTGACGACTATAATCCAACACCATTTTCTCGACATCTAAAGCGCTGTCAAAATCCAAGTTGGCGGTGATCTCATCCAGCAACAACACCCGCGGTTCGTAAAGCAAACCACGCAGCAAAGCCAGTCGCTGTTTCTCGCCGCTAGACAGGCTATTGACCGAACGTTTCAGATAATCGTTATCCAATCCGAGTTTATGCAATGTTTCCGCCGACGGCAGCGTTTCGAAGTGCTCTTCGACCGTCTCTCGCCACCAGGCGGTTTCCGCCGAAAAGTACATCACCTGCCTGCGCCAGTTCTCTGGACACAGCCCTCTCTGCTCAACTCCGTCCAGAAGCACTTCACCTTCATGGACAATCAGGTCTGCCAAGGCACGCATCAATACCGATTTACCGGTACCCGAAACGCCGTACAACAACACCAACTGCTCCGCAGGCACGCTAAAGCTCACCGCTTGGCGCATCCCTTTCGCTTTGAGCTGATTGACTTGCAATACCATCGGCCCTATCCGCATTTCTCTAATTTGGCATAGGCCATTACCAACCACTTGGAACCGACCTCATCAAAATGCACATTCACACTGGCATGATCGCCACTGCCTTGAATAGAAAGCACAATGCCTTCGCCAAACTTGGCGTGAATAACGCGATCTCCAATCTGATAACCGCTTTGATTTTCTGCCGCTAAAGCCGCATTCAAACTGGTATTCATGGCTCCTTCCGACGTCGGCCTTACCGAACCGGAAAGGCGGACGAAATCGACACACTCCGCCGGAATCTCCTTAATAAAACGCGACGGCGTCGGATAAAACTCCGAACCGTGCAGACGCCGCCGGTTGGCAAACGTGATGATCAACTGCTGTTCCGCTCGTGTCACCCCAACATAAGCGAGGCGCCGCTCCTCCTCAAGACGAGAGGGATCTTCCAGAGACTGCTGAGACGGAAACAGCCCTTCTTCCACACCAATCATAAACACCAGCGGGAATTCCAACCCCTTGGCCGCATGCAACGTCATCAGCTGTACCGAAGATTCCCACGCATCGGCCTGTTGCTCGCCGGCCTCCAATGCGGCCTGCGCCAAAAATTCCGACAAGGGATTGGCGTATTCGGTTTGGGTGCCGATCGTCACGCCTGCAGCAGCTTGATTGGCCTGCTCTTCAGATTCAATTCCGGCTACCGCTTCTTGGGGCGGGGTACTTTTGAACTGACTGACCGCATTGATCAATTCATCAATATTCTCAAGGCGGCTTTGACCCTGTTCGGACTGGTCTTTTTCAAAATGCGCCTGCAAGCCGGAACGCGAAATCACCTGCATCACCTGATCCTGCAAATCCAAATCGGCACTGCTTAGAGCCAAACCTTCAATAAGACTTAAAAATCCATTGACTGCGGTTTTAGCACGCGCCGTCAGACCCTGATCGACCATTTTACGGGCAGCTTGCCACATTGATATCTGCTGATCACGTGCCACATCACGGATGCCGTCGGCGGTTTTTTGGCCGATACCACGCGGCGGGTGATTGTAAACCCGCTCAAAAGCCGCATCGTCATCGCGATTGGCCAACAAACGCAGGTAGCTCAAGACATCCTTGATTTCGGCGCGATCGTAGAAACGCAGGCCGCCATAGACCCGATAGGGGATCTGTGCATGCATCAACCCCTGCTCCATGACTCGAGACTGGGCATTGGAGCGATAAAGCACGGCAATATCACTGCGTGAACCGCCCTGATCGCACCAAGCCTGTATCTGATTACAGACATAATTCGCCTCGTCCAGGTCGTTAAACGCCTCATAGATGCGAATTGGTGAGCCTTCCTCACCGGCACTCCATAACTGCTTGCCCATGCGCGTCTCATTGTGCGCAATCAGCGCATTTGCGGCTTTAAGAATAGTGCCGGTGGAACGGTAATTCTGTTCCAGCCGCACCATTTTGACATTAGCGAAATCTTCATCGAACTGGCGGATATTCTCAACCTTGGCACCGCGCCATCCATAAATCGACTGGTCATCGTCACCGACCACAAACAGTTTACCCGTGCCACCTGCTAAAACCCGTAGCCACGCGTACTGCAGAGAGTTCGTATCCTGAAACTCATCAACCAGAATGTGTTTAAAACGTGCCTGATAATGCGCTAATACCGCGGGATGTTTCAACCAAAGCTCATGGGCGCGCAACAGCAACTCGGCAAAATCGACCAAACCGGAACGTTTGCACTGCTCCTCATAAGCGGCATAGATCTGAACCATCTTGGCGACAAACGGATTGTGACCGGGATCGATATGCTGCGGACGCCGGCCCTCTTCCTTTTCGCTGTTGATAAAGGACTGCACCTGGCGATGCGGCCATTGCGCCTCATCCAAGTCCAAACTTTTAAGCAAACGTTTAATGACCCGCTTCTGATCGTCAGAATCCAGTATTTGAAAGTTCTGCGGCAAGCCGACTTCCTGATAATGCTGGCGCAACAAGCGATAGGCGATGCCGTGAAAGGTGCCCATGGTCAAGCCCTGTGCCTGCTGTCCAATCAGGTTTTCAATCCGCCCGCGCATCTCGCTGGAGGCTTTATTGGTAAAGGTCACCGCCAGAATGTTATAGGCGGAAAAACCCATGACTTCAGTCAGCCATGCAATGCGATGCACCAGAACACGAGTTTTTCCACTGCCGGCACCCGCTAAAATCAATGCATGCTGATCCTCTACGGTCACCGCTTCCCGCTGAGCATCATTCAAATCATTTAATATGTAGGAAATATCCATAAAGTCCATCGTTTTCAGGCGACGCCACCACGCCGCTTCTTACAAAATCTCCGCCATTCGGCAAAACCTGTTTAATGGCACATATCGTACGCTAATTTGAGTTTTTTTTGGCGGGCAAAACAAGCAAAACCGCAATTTTCGATCCCTTTCACCTTGCAAAATCCGAAACTATCCCAAATAACTCCTTGCAATTTGTTTTGCGTTAATGTAATAATTAGTCAATTCTAAAATTTCAATATACATTTATTGGATGCTCATTCCTTTTTTAAAGCTCGATTTTAAAATATGGACATCCATCATCGATTCAGAAAATTTCCATACGAATCTAACGTGAACTCTGCAAGATTGCTCAGACATATTTTTGAGTAACAGGGCACGATTAAGCCTACTCGTATAGAATTAAATTTTTTATTTAGGAGTTAAAACATGATTTCAACCAGCGATGCGAATTTTGAAGCTGAAGTACTGCAATCCGACATTCCGGTTCTAGTCGACTTTTGGGCTGAGTGGTGTGGTCCTTGTAAAATGATTGCCCCAATCCTAGACGAGATCGCCGGTGAATACGACGGCAAAGTAAAAGTCGCCAAATTGAACATTGACGAAAACCCGGCCACGCCACCAAAATACGGCGTGCGCGGCATTCCGACTTTGATGCTTTTCAAAAACGGTGAAGTTGATGCGACCCAAGTTGGCGCCCTATCAAAATCTCAACTTTGCACTTTCCTAGACGGAAACCTGTAAGATTTTCGGCACCCTGAACGTTTCAGGGTGCTTAGTTTCACTACCCAACCCCCTTTCCGTTTTACCATCGCCCAACTCCTTTGAATAACCCTCACTCAATACAATAACGACCCAGATTACACTATGAATTTAACCGATCTAAAACAACAATCCGTATCCTCTTTAGTTGACCTTGCCGCCACCATGGGGCTCGACAACGTGGCACGCCTGCGCAAACAGGACATCATTTTCGCGATTCTCAAAGCCCATGCCAAAAAGGGTGAGGACATCTACGGTAATGGGGTGCTTGAAATATTGCCTGATGGCTTTGGCTTTCTAAGAACCGCAGACGGTTCCTACCTGGCCGGACCGGATGACCTCTATGTTTCTCCAAGCCAAATCCGCCGTTTCGGATTGCGCAAAGGGGATACCATCCAAGGTAAAATCCGTCCGCCAAAAGACAACGAACGTTACTTTGCGCTTTTGAAGGTCGAGAAAATCAACTTTGAAGAACCGGAAGTCGCGCGTAAAAAAATCGCCTTTGAAAACCTGACGCCACTGCATGCCGATGAACGCATGAAAATGGAAGTGGGCAATGGCAGCACCGAAGACATCACACCGCGTATTATCGACATTGCAGCGCCTTTCGGTAAAGGGCAACGTGGTCTGATTGTGGCACCGCCAAAATCCGGTAAAACCGTAATTTTGCAACAGATGGCGCAATCCATCGCCGAAAACTATCCTGATGCTTACTTGATTGTCCTATTGATTGATGAGCGTCCGGAAGAAGTGACCGAAATGCAACGCACCGTTCGCGGTGAAGTCATTTCATCAACCTTTGATGAACCTGCTACTCGCCACGTTCAGGTTGCGGAAATGGTCATCGAAAAGGCCAAACGCCTGGTTGAACATAAAACTGACGTCGTGATCCTTCTGGATTCCATTACCCGTTTGGCTCGTGCCTACAACACCGTGACACCGGCATCCGGTAAAATCCTTTCCGGGGGGGTCGATGCCAACGCCCTGCACCGTCCGAAACGTTTCTTCGGTGCGGCGCGTAATATCGAAGAAGGCGGTTCTTTGACCATTATCGCCACCGCACTGGTCGATACCGGCTCTAAAATGGACGAAGTGATCTTTGAGGAATTCAAAGGAACCGGTAACATGGAACTGCACCTGTCACGCAGCATTGCTGAGAAACGCGTCTTCCCGGCCATCAACCTAGAGAAGTCCGGTACGCGTAAAGAAGAGTTGTTAACCACTCCAGATGAGTTACAAAACATCTGGATTTTACGACGTTTCTTACAGTCAATGAACGAGGTCGAGGCCATCGAAACCTTGATCGACCAGATGAAGGTCACGAAAACCAATGGCGACTTGTTCAGTGCGATGAAACGCTAAAAATCCTCTTCGGCAATGAGAAGGCCCTTATAGGCCCCTCCAGCCAGGGTGATTTAATAATTTTTTGCAGTAAATTCAATCAGAAACCGAAAATAAACCTGAAAAGAAATTTGCAATTTATATTTTTATCACTATAATTCACTTTTTTTGAAAAACTAATTAATGGACCGTCATCATGCAAGCAGACATTCATCCAGAATATAACGAAGTCGTTTTCCAGGACATTTCTACTGGCGAAACATTTTTGACTCGTTCTACCATTGAAAAAACTTCTGGCGATACAATTACTTTAGACGGTAAAGAATATCCGCTAGTTCGTGTTGAAGTTTCTAGCGCTTCTCACCCTTTCTACACAGGTAAGCAAACACTTGTGGATACTGAAGGGCGTGTTGAGAAGTTCAAACAAAAATACGCACGTCGATAAGCCACTTTCCAGTAAAGTACGCTTTTCAAGCAAGCGCTGTTATTCAAGCCTAAACGGGTTTGAATGCAGCGCTTTTTTTATATCTAAAATTTCCCACTCCCATCACTCTGTGCACTAGCTGGCCTTGTAATTGCTTTAAATCAAGCCGCTGGCAATCCCAACTTTTCATTCGATTCCATAAGGTTCCTGAAAGGGCGTTTTTATTTTTAAAGAAAAAGGCAGTACAATTTCAGCCATGAACATTCGATTTATATTAATTTTACTGACCGGCTGGTTTGCGGGGGGGGTGACAGCCCATGCGGATGACTGCGCGCCCCAAAGCGATTTGATTTGGGTCAAGGCGACTTATGCTCAAAGCGGTGACACCGTCATCATCCAAGATGGCCGCTTCCGTTTGATTGGCATCCAGGCTCCGCAAATACCCCGCAAACAAAAATTCAACACTCCCGGCCAACCCCTGGCGAAAGAGGCCCAAACTTTTTTGAACAAACTGTTGGCCAATAATAACCAGGAGGTTGGGGTTGAATACGATGCCACCAAAGTGGATAAGTTCAACCGTCAGTTGGCACACCTCTTTCTCAGAGACGGCACCAATGTGCAAAAGGCGATGTTGGAGAACGGCTATGCTCTGGCCTTTACCAGCAATCAAAACAGCCTGCATGAGCGCTGTTATTTCCAGGCTGAACAAGAGGCCCGTAACAAAGGTTACCAGCTTTGGGATCTGGCTGAAAAATATCCCGAATTACACTACCCGATTGTCAACAGCACCGAGTTGCGCCGTGACGATGACGGTTTTCGCATTATTCGCGGCAAGGTGGAAAAGGTCGACAAATCCAGCACCAATTACATCGTCAACTTGGATACCACCGGGATTCGAGTCCCCAAACGTCACTGGGATCAATTCGACTACACCAGCCTGCAGAAACTGGAAGGCAAAGAGATTGAGGTGCGCGGTGCAGGCTTTCTGTATAAGGGCGCGATGTTTGTTGTAATCGACCACCCCAATGCCATCGACCTGCTGAACCCCCTTAACCGTTAACCTCAAACGGGGTAAGAAACCAGGCCTGTTGAAAATGAACAGGCCTGGTATTTTTTATACCCGCAGCCACTCATTTCCGTTAAAATAACCGGCTTAACTGTTTCAAATTCAAACAAAATTCATAAGCGATGACGCGTGCCGACACCCAAGACGTTGAATCGCGCTCAATGCAACAAAGGAACTTCCATGGCAGAACTTCAAAACGACCGCTTTTTACGTGCCCTTCTTAAAGAGCCTGTTGACCGCACCCCGGTATGGATGATGCGTCAAGCGGGTCGTTACCTGCCAGAATATCGTGCTACACGCAAACAGGCCGGCTCTTTCATGGATTTGTGCCGCAATAAAGAATTGGCCTGTGAAGTGACCCTGCAGCCGCTGGAACGCTTTCCTTTGGACGCGGCAATCCTGTTTTCCGACATCCTGACGATTCCAGATGCCATGGGATTGGGACTGCGTTTTGAAACAGGTGAAGGTCCGGTTTTCGATAAACCGGTTCGCACCCTGGCGGATGCCAAGAAACTGTTTGTTCCGGATATGGGATCGGATCTGGGTTATGTAATGGACGCCGTGAGCACCATCCGCAAAAACCTGAACGGTCGTGTGCCCTTGATCGGTTTTTCCGGTAGCCCGTGGACGCTGGCGACCTACATGGTAGAAGGCGGTTCCAGCAAGACTTACGCTAAAATCAAGGCCATGATGTATGACGAGCCAGCCACTTTGCACCATATTCTGGATGTATTGGCCGATTCGGTCATCGCTTACCTGAATGCACAAATCGAATCCGGCGCCCAAGCCGTGCAGATTTTCGATACCTGGGGCGGCGTCCTGACACCACGCGACTATCAAGAATTTTCATTGCGTTACATGCACAAGATCGTCGATGGCCTGAAGCGTGAAAACGAAGGCCGTAAAGTGCCGGTGATCCTGTTCACCAAAGGCGGTGGCCAGTGGCTTGAGAAAATGACCGCTACCGGAGCCGACGCTCTAGGTTTGGACTGGACCACGGATATTGACGAAGCCCGCGCCCGAGTAGGTGACCAGGTCGCCCTGCAAGGCAATATGGATCCGAGTATCCTCTATGCCAAGCCGGAACGCATTCGTGAAGAGGTCGCCACCATCCTCGCCAAATACGGAAAAGGCACGGGACATATATTCAACCTGGGGCACGGCATCCACCCTGAAGTCAATCCGGAGCATGCCGGCGCCTTCATTAATGCCGTGGTCGAGTTGAGCCCTCAATATCATAAGTAAAAGCTTTTAACGGCCATTAAAGCATTGTCCCGTCCTAAAACCGTCAACGTATTTTAGGACGGGACACTGCGTTCCGTACTGACTATCCAGAAGATCGACCATTTCATTTAGAATGCTATTTTTGAGCTGTTCGTCTGATAGCTGGCGCTCTAGACGTTTGATGGCTTGTGCTGGGGTTTCGGGGGCAGTCTTGGATTGGGGTTTTGACACGGTCGGTTCCTTATGGAGTTTTGTCCAGTCCAGATTACCATGTTTTCTCAACCAGGTTAATACAGTACTACGGCCTTGGATGCCGTAATGTTTTTGAGCTTGCTTGTAGGTAAACGTGCCTTTTTCTACTTGTTCTACAACGGATAATTTAAAGCCTAGAGTGTAATCACGTTGGGTTCTTTTTCTATGCGGAATGTCCATGGATAGGTCTCCAATGTGTCAACCTATTTCAGGACGGGACAACATCCATAAAAAAAGCCCGCATCATTAAATGCGGGCTTTTTTTGTTTAGCCGACTTTGTAAGCCGATGACGATTACATTTCAACACTTTCCGCAAACTGCATGGCCTGCAGATACAAACTCGACATTTCGGTCGCACTGAGTTCTCCCGGCGGGTCGAAATCGGTCAAGCCATGCTCAATGCCGCAGACCGCTTTCATGGTCTTACCTAAGCTGCCCTCAAAATTAAGCAAAGCATTTTTAACCTCGTCTGACAGACTCAATTTGTCCAATAGCTCACCCATATCGCTGTCCATGACCGCATCCAAACTCGAAAACAAACCCACCGTAAAATAGGTATCAATCGAGTAATCTCGAATTTTGGCACCGACCAGTTCGCAAAACTTCGCTCGGGTAAGCGCGGTTTTAAACAGTTCTATCGGTTTGTCATCAACGCCAGAAAGCACCAGCATGCTGGTCCAACTTTTCAAACGCTCCAGACCAAAACGCATGACTGCATCATGAATCGAGGTCACGGCATGATTGCCACGACTGGTACCCGAAGCGAACTTGAGCAACTTCTGACTCAGCGTCACGTCTCGGCTGATCAGTTCCGATAGCTTGCGCATATCAATATCCGGATCGTAAACACTGGACAACAAGTTCACCACGCTAAGCTGATTGGTAGGCAGACGTTTGCCCTGAATGATCTTCGGCTTGGCGAAGAAATAACCCTGAAAATAATCGAAACCCAACTTTTTGCAGTATTCAAACTGATTGCTGGTTTCAACTTTCTCGGCCAGCAGACGAATGCCCTTGGCTTTCAGCTTCGCGGTATGCTGAATCAAAGCCTTGGCACCCACCTCCATGATATCCACCTTGATGATGTCGGCAAAGTCTTCCAACACCTCAAGTTCAGGATTGAATACATAATCGTCCAAAGCAATAGTGAAACCTTTATCACGCAACTGCTTCAAAGAATGAATCAGCTGTGGAGTGACCTTGACGTCTTCCAGAACCTCAATCACGATGTGTTTGCGCGGAAAAAAGGATTGGTACTCCGGGTTCAAAAGCCCTTCGGTGAAATTGATGAAAGCCTTGTGTTCCCCCACCACATCTTGCAGACCGATGTCGCCAAAGGCGTTGAGCATAACCTGAGCAGAGGCGCTGTCGCCTCCCAAGATGACGGCATGATTATCCTGCTGGTTTCCGCGGAAAAGCAATTCATAGGCGAAAAGCTGCATCTCCTTGTCAAAGATGGGCTGGCGCCCTACAAACACATCCAACAATTCCGCCATAAGTACATCTCTTTATAAAATCACATTCACTTCAACAGGCTTTGAATTTAATCGTACCAGGTTATATTAGATCGCCTTAAACTCTTCGGGCATATCCAAATCTTCATCATTGAACAGAAACTTCTGCATCTCTTCCTGAAGAAAACTGCGTGCTTTAGGGTCCAGGCTCGACAAGCGGTATTCGTTGATTAAGATGGTTTGCTGTGCCAGCCACTGCTTCCACGCTTCCTTAGAGATGTTGTCATAGACTTTCTGACCCAACTCTCCAGGAAATGGAGCAAAATCCAAGCCTTCCAGCTCTTCACCCATTTTTAAGCATTTCACCATTCTTGACATATTCTTTCTCCAATTGGCCCAGTAAACGTTTCACCGGGGCTGGCAGACCCAAATTATCGGCCTGCGTAAGGTTATGCCACTGTCCCTGCCATTCTGCGGGTGCCTCTTGCACCTGAGCCACTTTAACCGGTTCAATCTCCAGGTGGTAATGACTAAAGGTGTGACGGAATGATTCCCATTTTACCAAACTCTGTTGCCAACCAACACCTGTTTGCATTGAAGCCTTCAATTCCTCTTCCAGCGCCTCTGCGCAGGTAAACTGCGGCAAACTCCACAGGCCTCCCCAAATGCCTTGGGAGGGGCGCTGTTCAAGCCAGACTTGGCGTTTTTTATTTAACAACATCAGCAGACTCGCCTGCCTGACCGGCTTGTCTTTCTTGGGCTTGGAAAACGGAAAATCACTGACCCGATCCTGAGACAAAGCCTGACAAGCTTGCGCAAGGGGACATCGATTGCATCCTGGCTGGGATCGGGTACACAACGTCGCCCCCAAATCCATGATGGCCTGAGTATAGTCGTCAAAACGCTGCATGGGGGTCAGGGATTCCGCCTCCAACCACAGTGCATTTTCGATTTTCTTATCACCCGGCCAGCCTTCCACCGCCAAATAGCGACTCAATACCCGCTTCACATTGCCGTCCAAAATCGGATAACGTTGTTTATGGGCAATCGCCAAAATTGCTCCGGCGGTTGAACGACCGATACCGGGCAAGGCCACAATGTCTTCAAAACGATTCGGGAAAACACCATCGAAATCTTGTTGGATGATTTGCGCCGCCTTATGCAAATTCCGACCGCGCGCATAATATCCCAGTCCAGACCAATAACTCAGTACCTCATCCTGAGACGCCTGCGCCAAGTCGACCAGACTCGAAAAACGTTGCATGAAACGCTGATAATAGGGAATCACGGTTTTCACTTGGGTCTGTTGCAGCATGATTTCCGAAACCCAAACCCGATAAGGGGTGATGTCTTGCTGCCAAGGAAGGTCATGACGTCCATGTTCGTCAAACCATTCGAGCAGTCGTTGAGAGAATGAAGGCATATTCAAACTTGTGTTTTTAAAGATACGGTATACTATACCGAATTTCTATTTCAACCCATTCAAAATTCCCTGCCATGACAGATCAGACACAGCACGAATCCAATATCGAATCCAACACCGCAAAGATTGACGACAAACCACGTCGCATTAAAAGCTTTGTGTTGCGTCAGGGACGCATGTCGCAATCACAACAACGCGCCATGGAAAACAACTGGCCAAAATTCGGTCTGGAAATAAGCGATGAATTGCTGGACATGAAAACGCTGTTTGGACGAGAAGCACCCACCATTGTTGAAATCGGTTTCGGCATGGGGAAAAGTCTGGCGGAAATGGCCGAGGCCAATCCTCAGCAAAACTACATCGGCATTGAAGTGCATCGTCCCGGCGTAGGGGCTCTGCTGAAATTGATTGAAGAAAAGGGCCTAACCAACATCCGCATATTCAATCACGATGCCATTGAAGTTCTGGAAAAACGCATCCCAAAAAATTCCTTAGACGGCGTGTACCTGTTTTTTCCAGATCCTTGGCACAAAAAACGCCACAATAAACGCCGCATTGTGCAGGCGGAATTTGCCAAAACCATCGCCAGCCATCTAAAAACCGGTGGCCACTTCCACATGGCGACCGACTGGGAAGACTACGCCGAGCACATGATGGAAGTGATGAACGCGGCGCCCGATTTTCGTAACACCCAGCCAGACGGCCAATATACGCCACGCCCTGACTACCGACCTTTGACCAAATTCGAACAGCGCGGTCAACGTCTGGGGCACGGCGTTTGGGATCTTATTTTCGAGAAAATAGACCACGATTAGACAGCACCACCTGATTCACAAAGCCTCTACTGCAATAGGGCCTTAAGCTGAGCCACCAGTTTCTTCTGGTTACCCGGTTCCGCCAATAAGGCTTGCAGGTTTACACTCCAAACCGCCTGATCCAAAGGCCCGCGATAACGCACCGGCACCTTCATGCCCTTTAGGTGTCTCAACGCCTTGATAGGATTGGATACAAGCACTTTCATTTGTGTATCGATGCGCCCCTGATTCAAATCCAATGATCCGAACCCCGTGGCACTGAAACGTTGGCTGTCGACTCCCATCTTCTGAATGTTAAAAACCCCTTGCTTGATCGGCCCCTTGATTTCCATGGACTTAAATGCGGTGCTATCGCCTTCGGCCACGGCTTGGCCGGCCAACAATCGATCCAGGTCTACGCCATAAAAGGCCCCATCGGTAACGGAAAGGTTCAATTCACCCAGCAGATTTTGCTTGAGCACGGAAGCATTGCTGCCTAAAGTGTTCAAATCAAAATGGCTTTCCAAAGCCCCGCCTAATGGACGGGTTTGCCAACCGGCCTGCAACAGCTCACCCACCTGAACCTGTTGCGTTTTCCCTTGCCAGCGGTAGCTTGGTGTCTTGCCATTTACATCCAATTCAAGCTTGGAAGTCAACCGACCTTGATAAAGTTCGGCATCAAACGGCGCCAACTGCAGCTTGCCTTGGCCCGCCTTCAACTCCATCTCCACTGACTGAGCCGTCACTCCCCAAGCTGTCAGGCTTGCGATTTGAAGCTTGCCGTCTGCGTTCAACTCTCTCAAAGTGGAGATCGGAACGGCTAAAGGCAAATAAGTCGACTCCATCCTCCCCAAATCAACAGACTTACCCTCGGCTGGCTTTGGTTCGTCAGCCAGAGTTCCCGCATCTTTCTTTTGCATTGGCGCATCGTCTTTAAAACGGGCCCGGTAATCATCCAGGTTCAAGCGATCAATCGTAAAATCGTAGGCGTAACTCACTTGGGGCTCGGACTTACGCCACAAGGTGCCCTTAAGGGTCGACTCATCCCAACTGAGCATCATGTCACTGACATTCAAAGTACCTGATTCCAACGCCCAATTAAGCTGACCCTTGATCTCAGTCAGAGCCTTTTCATTGACGAAGTCGGGCATTTGCACACCCAAATGACGCCCCCAGTTCTGGACATTCACACCCTCGACATCCACCACGCCATACAAATTGGCCTGCTCCCCATAAAAACCGGAAAACGAGGTGGTCACTTGAGAGCCCAGCGCTTTCAATTGCACATCGGTGACTTGAATCTGGTCTTCAAGCAGGTTCAAACTAAAACGTTTACCTTCGGTTACCAAACGCATTTCCGGAACCTTTTGAGCTTCCGGCAGTTTAAGTTTAAAGGCGCCCTGCCAATCACTGACCTGCCAAAGAGACAGATCTTTACTCACATCCAAATCGGCACTCAAATCGAATTCGTAGTGTCTGGCTTTAAGGGTATTGCGATAGGCAAAATCGGTGCGCACCTGAAACGGCTTGCCCAGGGTGACGTCAAATGCCAACAGGTTGAGGCTTGAGACCACCGCCTGATGATTCACCACCGCATCCTGCAATTCAAAATGGCCATTTTTAATGATCACACTCTCAAAATGCCACTGCAAAGCCAAATCGTCGGAAGCATTTGGCGCTGTAACCTCTGGGTTATCCGTAACGTCTGCCCCGTTTAAACCGGAAGGATCGGCCAGCTCTTCGGCTTTGTCAGAAAGCCGATCCTCTAACGCATTGGTCACCACAGAATCAGCCTCTATTGCCTCATCCTTTGGCGCGGCAATAGCCGAGACCCGACGCATGAACAAATCCAGATCTTCCAGGCTTGCATTTGCATAGCGACGGCTAACACCCGCCTCTTCTTTTGAAAAAAGAGGAATAAGTCGAGCCACGGCTTCCCAATTTGCGGCTTCCTGACCTCTCAACAAGACCAGTTTGGGGTCAATCAACTCCAACCCCACCACGCTCAGCTGCTTGTTGATAAACAGGTCCCACAATGAAACCTCAACCCGCATCTGCTTAACCGACAACAGGTTTTCCTGACCAAACTTCTCCGCAAAGCTGGCCTTGTTCTTTAAAGCCAACTCTCCAACACTGAAAGCAAACGGAAACACCGACACCTCAATGGCGCCTTCAATGTGCAACTCATGACCGCTACGCTGCTGCACCTCACTCTCGATTTGCGGTTTATACTGATTGAAGTCTATAAAACTGATGGCGGCCGCAAATCCAAGAAAAAGCAGAAGCGGCACAATCGCCCCCACCAAAATCAGCCGATTAGACCATTTAAAAAGCTGAGCGGAATTCAATGTCATCAAACACTCCTAATGCTGATTGGAATCGTACCTTACTGCAGCACGATCCATTTTGCCAAACCCGGTTGCCAAGAGACACAAATCGCTGTGCTCCAGTCCATGAAAAATTATAGAAACAACCCTACCACATCATTCAAATATTGTTGCCCTAAAGACGTTAAACACAAACGGTTATTGTCTATTTTTGCCCAGTTTTTGGTTTGCATTTCAGTCAACTGCGGTCTCAACTCCGTCAATGGCAAACCGGTTCGGGCGGTAAACAGCGATAAATCGAAACCATCCTGCAGGCGCAAGGCGTTAAGCATAAATTCAAACACCGCATCCTGCTTATCAAGCTGGTGGGTTCGTCCCGGTCTGGCCGTTTTCATCTCTTCAATATAAGCCCCTGGGGAAGCGGGCATTTGCGTGCGCCATATCTGCCCCTGGGGCGGATCAGTGATTTTGCCGTGCGCCCCTGCTCCCAAACCGATGTAATCGCCAAACTGCCAATAATTGAGATTGTGCTGACAGTTACGGTTAGGCTGGGTGTAAGCGGAGACCTCATAATGCTGATATCCGCTTTCAGCCAGACGCAACTGACAGGCCTGTTGCATTTCCCAGGCGAGATCCTCGTCGGGCAACACCGGAGGCTGTTTATAGAAAGGCGTATTCGGTTCCAAGGTCAACTGATAATGTGACAGATGGGGAGGCTCAAATCCCAGCGCCATTTCCACATCGGCCACGGCTTGTTCAAGCGTCTGGCCAGGCAGGGCAAACATCAAGTCCAGATTGAAGTTATCAAACCCGGCATGACGCGCCGCATCAATCGCCAGACACGCTTCTTTGGAGCTGTGAATACGTCCCAGAGCCTGCAACTTTTCATCGTCAAAACTCTGAATGCCCATCGACAGTCGGTTTATCCCGGCCTCACGAAACCCGGCGAATTTTTGAAAATCCACCGTCCCGGGATTGGCCTCCAGCGTCACTTCAATCTCAGGCCCAAACCCCAGCAGTGCGCGGGCTTGAGATAAAAACCGGTTCAAACCCGCTTCTGAAATCAGGCTTGGGGTGCCTCCGCCAAAAAAGATGGAGCGAATCGGACGCCCCCAAATATGCGGCAAAGTCAGCTCCAACTGTTTGATTAAGGCCTCAATATAAGCGGACTCATCAGCCTGGGCTTTCAAAGTATGGGAATTGAAGTCGCAATAGGGACATTTCTGCACACACCAGGGATAGTGCACATATAAACTCAATGGAATAGGTTGGGTAAAATTCACAAAACTCTCTTCATTTTGAAAACCGGCAGGCCTGGTATGGCCAAAATCGATGCGCCCATATTCAAGCCGGCCTCATTTTAACCTGAAAGCATCAGGCACGGCACTCGAATTCAGACAATCATCACTTTTACTTATCCTTTGATCATTAGATTAAATATCTGTTTTTGTTGATATTGACAAGCTTTAAAGAGGATACTGATAGCGTGCATCAATTGATGAAAGCCAACAAAATGGCGCATGAAAACCTTCATCTGCCCACGGCTTTGCGTTCAACCCAACAAGGAGGGCTCAATTATGCCAAAATCACAGCGTTTCCCTTTTGTACACCTGTCCATTTCGACTCTTTCCGGCCTTCTGGCCTTAACCTTTAGCTTGTCCTTTCCGGCTTATGCCGAACCTACCCGTGCGGTATTGCTTACGCCAGTTCAAGGTGCCATACCCGCCTCCAGCCCCCAAGCGGTTAAGCTGGAAATTGTTCAAGGGCCGGCAAAAGGCTGCACGGCTCAAGGCACGGCTTTTTTAAACCCGAAGCGTTTACGTTATGAATATGATCTGATGCCGATCAACTGCATCAAAAACGGCCAAAGAATCCGCGTTGGACAAGTGGTTCGCGGACAGCACAATATCAAAGGCACCATGGCCAACAGCGGCATGGGACGTGACTACTTGATCTCCAATAAAGGCGTCACCGTTACGTTGGCCCATCAGTGAATAAACTAAAACGATTATTCAACCTTCAACAACCAACCCTAAAGCGCATTCACAAAATCGCTTTCAGGCTTGATTAGGCTCAAGACTTGAATCGGGCACTCATGCTATATTCAGATTCAACGTCGCTTAAGCACTGACAACTCAAGGAAAACCACCATGACTCCTATTCAATCTTTTGGCGCCGCCGAAACCGTTACCGGTTCCTGCCATTTTTTGCAACTCAAGCAAGGTCCTCAAATCCTCATTGACTGCGGAATGTTTCAGGGCAGCGCCGAAAAACGTTCGGCCGACGATTTTGGCTTTGACCCTCAAAAGGTGGATATTCTGCTCATCACCCATGCTCACCTTGACCATGTCGGGCGTATTCCCAAACTCGTCAAAGAGGGGTTTGACGGACGAATCATCGCACTGCGTTCGACGATGGAACTGGCCGAAGTGGTCATGCTCGACAGCGCCAAAATTGCCGAAGAAGACCATAAAACCGAACTAAAAAAAGCACAAAGGCGCGGTGAAGAAGATAAAGTCAAAGAGCCGCTTTACACCATCGACGATGTGCGTTCGGTGTTTGACCTGAATATACAGTATGCCGATTACGATCACTCGATCACACTCTCCCCAGGAGTCGAAGCGACCTTCCGCAATGCGGGTCACATTTTAGGTTCGGCCACCATTCAAGTCGACTTTGAAGAAAACGGGGAACCCAAAACCGTGGTTTTCAGTGGCGACCTGGGCAACCGCAAAGACATGGTAATGCCTTCGCCTGACATTGTTAAAAAGGCGGATGCGCTTTACATCGAGTCCACCTATGGGGATCGCAATCACCGCACCCTGGAGGCCAGCATCGAGGAGTTTAAACAGGCCATTACCGACACCTTGAACAATCAAGGCAATGTGATGATTCCATCCTTCGCCATCGAACGTACCCAGGAGATTCTGGTTCTGCTCAAGCAGATGTATTACGATCAGGAACTCCCCCCGTGCAAAGTCTATTTGGATTCGCCGATGGCGATACGCGCCACCGAAATCTACAACCGATATCACAATGATTTAAATGAATCCGCCAACCGACTTTTCCAGCGAGACGGTTCGGTGTTCGACTTCCCCTATCTGGAATACACCCTCACCGGCGAAGACTCGATCCGCATCAACGATGAGGAGAGCGGTTGCATCATCATTGCCGGAAGTGGCATGTGCAGCGGCGGGCGCATTTTGCATCACTTCAAACACCGCTTATGGAACGAGCGCAACAGCGTGCTTTTCGTCGGCTACCAAGCGGAAGGAACGTTTGGCCGTCTGCTGGTCGACGGAGCTGAAGAGGTACGCATCTATCGCGAAAAAATAAAGGTAGGCGCTAACATTTATATGATCAACGGCTTTTCAGCCCATGCCGACCAAAGCGAGATGCTGCAATGGATGCAGGAATTCGAACAACTCGGCAAAGTCTTTCTGATTCACGGTGAACGCGACAAACAAGAAGTGTTCAAGCAAGCCATCGAAGACAAACTGCATAAAACCGTGCATATTGTGGAATACGCGGAAGAAGTTTGGGTCTAATGTGATTCACTCAAACCCCAAATCGACAGGCCTGCTTATTTTTTACAAAACCGGGCAGGCCTGCCTAATTTGCGCCCACAGCTTTTAAGCCTCTTTAATCTGCTCGACCAACGCATGCAACGCCTGAGCGCGGTGACTGATGGCATTTTTCTGCTGTTTGCTTAATTGAGCGGCACTCCTTTCAAGTTGCGGCACCCAAAAAATCGGGTCATAACCAAAACCGCCGTCACCTTGAGGGGCATGCAGAATTTCGCCTTTCCAGCGTCCCAAAGCAATCAAAGGGGTCGGGTCGTCGGCATGGCGGCAAAACACCATCGCACAATAATAACTCGCCTGACGCTGCTTGGGCGGCACCTTTTCCATATCCACCAACAATCTCTGTAAATTGTCTTCGTCACTGGCATTCGGCCCCGCGTAACGTGCTGAATAAACTCCAGGGCGACCCTGTAATGCCGCGACTTCAAGGCCCGAATCATCCGCAATCGCGGGCAAGCCCGTTTTCCGACAGGCGAATCGAGCCTTCAAAATTGCATTTTCAATAAAACTCAATCCGGTCTCTTCGGCTTCATCGGCAAAAAAGTCAGACTGTGGAGCCACCCCCCAACCAAACGGCTGCAATATCTCCGCCATCTCTTTGAGCTTACCGGGGTTGCCGGTTGCCAAAACAACCTGTTTCATAAAACGTTCCTTTTCATTCAAACAAAACTCTTTTTTGCATTCTTTTTACAATCTCGGCAGGCCTGGTTGCGATCATACCAACTAAAAAACATGAGGCACGACACTTCTGCATAAGCTCGGCTGTAACCTTTAATTAATACGCGTTAAAATTGCGATAATTATAAACCAAGCCATATTGACGATGGAGTCTATCCGATGAAAAGCATGACCGCTTTTGCACGCACCCAAACCGCCACAGACTGGGGAAATTTCAGCTGGGAAATTCGTTCGGTCAACCAGCGTTTTCTGGAAACGCATTTCAAATTGCCCGAAAATCAGCGTCATCTGGAAATGAAAATACGTGAGCAGATCAAACAGGCCCTGCATCGCGGCAAGGTCGAAGTGAGCCTTAAGCTAAACGAAAACCAGGCCAATCAGGCTTTCGAAGTCAATCAAACTGTCTTGCAACCCTTATCCGCCGCAATTTGCGAAGTGCAGCAAACCTTGATGGAAGCCACCCAGATCAACCCGCTAGAGGTGCTCAACTGGCCCGGTGTACTCGGTCATGAACAAGCCGGCGAGGGAGACGTGATGCAAAGAGAGAATGAACTGATGGCGGGGTTAGAGCAAACCCTCGACGCTCTTAATGCCCACCGCCAGAGAGAAGGCCAGGCGCTGGCGGAAATCATTTTGCAGCGTTGCGAAGCGATCGACCATTACGTCAATGAAGCCCAGCGCCTGTTGCCGGAAATCATTGCCACCCAAACCGAAAAACTGCAACAGCGCATTGCCACTCTACTGGAAGAATACGACGAGATGCGCCTTCATCAGGAGGTCGCGATTCTGGCTCAAAAACTCGATGTGCATGAAGAGCTGGATCGTCTGCGCACCCACCTGACCGAGGTGCGCCATGTGCTCGAATCGAAAGGCGCCATCGGCCGGAGATTGGACTTTTTAATGCAGGAACTCAATCGAGAAGCCAATACACTGGGTTCCAAATCGGCCGACAGCCGCACTTCACAAATCAGCGTAGAGCTGAAGGTTCTGATCGAGCAGATGCGCGAGCAGGTGCAGAATATCGAATAATTTGAACGCATCCAAAGAGTCGATGTTCGAGCAGAAAAAGACAAAATTCAAATACAACGACAAAACATGCCGTCAAAAAATAGTTTCTTGATTGAAATCAATCATTTTTATTTGAAATTCGACTTTAACAAAAGTATAGTTTCGAGTGTTATAAAACCAATAATATATTATCTGAGGCGCAGTACTATGAGTAATTTAACAAAAATGCTATTGACCATCGTCGTATCGGTGGTGATTCCTTTAGTTGTCCTATTGGGAATTTGGGCAGACATTCTTCCGCAATCAGTCCAGGTTGCAGTAGGTGTATTCGGTGTGATTGCAGCGGCTGCTTTCATCCTGATCGGCAACTTGTATTTGATGTGGAGCGACATCAAAACCGGCCGTTACAGCAAAAACTCTTAAATCGTCTATCCTTAACCCTGCTGTTGACAAAGGCGGGGTGGTTGGATTTCGATTGCAATAAAAAACCCAGCTTGTCTGGGTTTTTTATTGTCTGCCTCTCCTGTCGTTCTGTGCCCCTTTATATTTGATAAATAGGTATAATGTTGGCTATTCAGTCAACTTCTGTTAAGAAGCTATCTCTTTAATAAGACACATGAATTGAACCTACTCAGAGTATTTATGAGCGACACAAACCCGCAAACTCCGGAAAAACAACCAACTCCCAAGCCAAAACACAAACTCAAAACTGCACTCTGGTTAAGTGTGATTGCCGGCTTTATCGGTGCGCCTTTGATTGCACTGGCCGTCTATGTGTTTACCATCTACCCGACTTTGCCGGATGCCGCTTCACTCAAAGATGTGACCTACCAGGTGCCGCTTAAGATCGTCACCGAAGACGGTCAGCTGATCAGCGAAATCGGCACCAAGAAACGTATTCCACTGGACTATACAGAAATTCCTGAGCGTATGACTCAGGCCATCATTTCTTCGGAGGATGAAAGCTTTTTCGAACATGGCGGTGTCGACTATAAAGGTTTGGCTCGTGCGGTCTTCGAACTGGTCACCACCGGCAGCAAGAAGTCAGGAGGCTCGACCATCACCATGCAGGTGGCACGTAACTTCTTTTTGACCAAAGAGAAGACGTATCTGCGCAAGTTCAACGAGATCATCCTGGCTTATAAAATCGAGAATGAAATCAGCAAACAGGAAATTCTGGCACTCTATCTCAATAAAATCTTTTTGGGTTACCGCTCTTATGGTGTAGCCGCTGCCGCACAAACCTATTACGGAAAATCCATCAATGATTTGTCTCTGGACGAATATGCGATGATTGCGGGCTTGCCCAAAGCGCCTTCGGCTTATAACCCGATCGCCAACCCGGAACGTGCCAAACTTCGCCGCAACTATGTGCTGCGACGCATGTTTGAACAGGGATTCATCACAGAACAAGAGATGCTGGATGCGCAAGCGGTTGAAGTGCACGCCAAACTGATGGGCGCCCGCATTGATATCGAAGCGGGTTATGTTGCAGAAATGGCTCGTAGCTTCGCCATCGAAAACTTTGGAGAAGACGCCCTCAAGCAGGGGTTAACCATTGTGACCACCATCAACAGTCGCCTGCAGAATCAAGCCAATCAGGCGGTACGCAACGGTTTGCAGGAATATGAACGCCGCCATGGTTATCGCGGCCCAATTCAGCACCTAAGCCCGGCTGAAATGGCGGATGAGGAACAGGTACTGGAAATATTGAACGGCATTCCAAAGTATGGTCAGCTGCAAACCGCCGCCGTCACCCGGTTTTCTAAAACCGATACTCAACTGATGATGCTGGACGGACAAACGGTGACTCTGCCATTTGAGGATATGCAATGGGCGGCTCCTTACATAGAGGTCAACAAGAAAGGAGCCGAACCCAAACGCCCTCAAGACGTTTTGAAAGTGGGCGACGTGGTGTACCTGCAAAAGCTGAACGGACAATGGCAACTGGCGCAGGACCCTTTAACCGAAGCCGGATTGATTTCAGTCAACCCGAAAGACGGGCAGATTTTCGCATTGGTGGGTGGCTTTGACTTCTTCCGCAGCAAGTTCAACCGGGTGGTTCAGGCCAGACGTCAGCCGGGGTCCAATTTCAAACCTTTCCTTTACGCTGCCGCATTTGACAAGGGGCTGACTCCTGCCACCACCATCAACGACGCGCCAGTGGTGTTCCATGACCGTGCGCTGGAAGATGTTTGGCGTCCCGAGAACTATTCCGGTCGATTCTATGGACCGACACGTTTGCGTAAAGCCCTGGCTTATTCGCGCAACTTGGTTTCCATCCGTTTGCTGCAACGTATCGGCATCAATTACACGGTCAACTATGTGCAGCGTTTCGGTTTGCCGGTTGAAGAGATGAACAAACACCGCGACTTGTCCTTGTCTCTGGGGAGCGCGCAATTCACGCCCTGGGAGATCGTTCAGGCGTATGCGACTTTCGCCAATACCGGCTACCGTATCAGCCCCTACCTGATTCAGGAAGTACGCGATTTCAACGGTGACGTGATTTACCGTGCCAGCCCGAAAACGGCCTGCGAGGTGCAATGCATGGAAGGCGACCCGAACAGCGCACCGCGCGTCATCAGCCCGCAAACCGCATACATCACCACATCATTGATGCAGGACGTGATTAAATACGGTTCCGGCAGAAAAGCCAATGTTCTCAAACGTGAAGACATCGCTGGCAAAACCGGGACCACCAACGACCAAAAAGACGCTTGGTTCTCCGGCTTCAATCCCTATGTAGCGACCACGGTATGGGTCGGATTTGACACCCCTTCCACGCTTGGACGTAGCGAAGTGGGAGGGCGTGCCGCCTTGCCGATCTGGATAGATTACATGCGCCTAGCGCTGGCCGACTACCCGAATGCGCCTTTTGCCCGACCCGATGGTCTGGTCAATGTGCCCATTAACCCGGATACCGGCGAGGCCGTACCGGCGGATACGCCCAACGCCTTCTTTGAGGTATTCAGAGAAGACAATGCGCCGGAGATTCCGGACATTACCGCCACAAAAATGCATCAAATCACCGAAGAGCTGTTTGAATAAACCCACTTAGACTGTGCCCCGGCCTATTCAAGGCCGGGAGTTATGCTGTGCTCAATCACATGCCGCCATAAGGAGCCAATATGAACTGGAAAGAATTTTCACACACCCTCTCCCAGACCTTATCGCAAAGCATCCACATCGAAACGGCAGCACCGGTATCTGGCGGCGACATCCATCAGGCGTTCAAACTCCACACGCACACAGGCAACTATTTCCTCAAACTCAACCACCTTGAGGCCTTGCCGCTTTTCGAAACCGAAGTCCATAACCTGCGCGCCATTACACGCTCAGGCAGTATTCTCTGCCCAAAACCGCTGGGCTTCGGTCGGCATAATGAGCAGGCCTGGTTATTGATGGAACACCTGCAATTAACCTCCAAAGGCGACGATTTTCAACGTGGACGCGATCTTGCTTTGATGCATCATCAAATTAACCACGAAACCAAACCGTTCGGCTGGTTCGAGAACAACTATATCGGTCATACCCCTCAATTAAATCGCTGGCACAGCGACTGGGTCGGATTTTATGGTGAAGAGCGCCTGCGCCCTCAGCTGGAAATGACACAACTCAACGATGCCCCGCGACAACTTTACGAACTGGGCTGCGAACTCATCGAGCGACTGCCAAACTGGTTTCAAAACTATCAACCGGAAGCGTCACTACTGCATGGCGACCTGTGGGGCGGCAACAGCGCCTTCACCACCAGCGGCGACGCGGTGGTGTTTGACCCGGCCTGCTATTATGGCGACCGCGAAACCGACTTGGCCATGAGCGAACTGTTTGGTGGTTTTTCCGACGCCTTCTACGCCGGCTACAATGAAGTCTTCCCGCTTGACCGCGACTATGCCAAACGCAAGCCGCTGTACAACCTCTACCACATCCTAAACCACTACAATCTGTTTGGCGGCCACTACGCCCAACAAGCACAAGGCACCATCGAGCAACTGCTCCAACAGGGATAAACCCCATAACAAACGGTTTTAAGGCAAACCTGAAAACCGGCAGGCCTGGTCATACGCAAAAACCCAAGGCTTTTACCTCCTGGGTAAAGGCCGTATAATAGCCGCCATTCGCATTTTTTAAATTGACTCTTAGGATTTTCCAATGAAATTCATCTTATTAGGCGCTCCCGGCGCTGGTAAAGGCACCCAAGCACAATTCCTGACCAAACAGTTCAATATTCCGCAAATCTCGACCGGCGACATGCTGCGCGCCGCCATCAAAGCCGGTACCGAACTGGGCATGAAAGCAAAGGAAGCGATTGATGCCGGCCAGCTCGTCACCGACGACATCATCATCGGTATGGTCAAAGAACGCATCGCCGAATCCGACTGTGCCAACGGCTTCCTGCTGGACGGCTTCCCGCGTACGGTTCCACAAGCGGATGCACTGTCCGATGCCGGCGTGGCAATCGATGCCGTGGTGGAAATTGATGTGCCGGATGAAGAGATCGTCAAACGTATGTCAGGGCGTCGTGCGCATTTGGCTTCCGGACGCACCTACCACATCGTTTACAATCCGCCAAAAGAGGAAGGCAAGGATGACGAAACCGGCGAAGACCTGGTTCAACGTGATGACGACAAGCCGGAAGTGGTCAAGGATCGTTTAAGTGTTTACCATGAGCAAACCGCACCCTTAATCGACTACTACAACGATGCAGCAGCCAAAAACAGCGCGCTGAAATACATCAAAGTCGACGGTACCCAAAAAATCGACGACGTTGAAAAAGCCATTTTAAAGGCACTGAAAGCTTAAAATTCCAAAGCATGCTCTGCTTGCATGCGGTTTTATGAGGTTTCACGGATTCCACTCTGTGAAATCTCTTCCTTTCATTTAATTTGAAATAGGACTTTGGTCCAGTCAAATCAAAATCCCCCTTCCCTCTATCTCTTTTTATCCGATTCAATAAAACATCATTATGTTTCGCTTGTAATAATGCTAAAGTATTCTTAAGTTTAATCCACTCAGGTTCATTAATGCTGAAATTCAACTTATGGACAATTTTTTACCTGATTGTGATGGTTGCATTCGGCCTGTTCGGCGCGATTTCCTATAACAAATATCAGCAAATCCATGAGGACTCCAATACCGAATTGGCCAACCTCACCAACCTGTTTGCGCATTCCGCCCACTCCGCTTTTGTGGAAAACGAACTGGTTCTGGATATTCTGGGTTCCAGCCTGCTCGAAAATAAAACTTTCTTGAATCAGAAGAAGTCCCAAAAACTGCTTAAATCCATGCTCAAAACCAAACCCGTTCTGGCCGGTTTTGGATTGATTGATCCGCAAGGCAACTATATTGCACTCAGCGCCAACATTGACCCTAAAGGTTTTCCCAACCTTCTGCAGCAGCCCGAATCACGCGAAGCCTTTCTGGAAACATTGCAAAGCGACCGCATGGTGATTGGCAACACCTACTATTTCCCTCCGGTCAAATCTTGGGTGATTCCGCTCAGAAAGGCACTCAGAGACGATAACGGCAAGGTTGTAGCCGTGATGGCAACCGGCTTAAGGCTCGACAAGGCGGGCTATTTAAGCAATGTACGCCTATCTCAAGCACGTAAAGCCATGCTGGTCAGTGACCGCACCAAACGCCGAATTCTGATAACGGGCAGTGCTCCTGATACCAACCCTGACTTATACCAAACGCCGGTTTTCGATGAACACACCATGCTTGCCAAACATGAAACCAAACAAGAATACCTGTGGTCGCTCAACCAGGCGAAATCGACACACGAGCCTTTGATTTTAAATAGCTACTCAAACGTGTTTGCGCAAAAGGCCAAAATGTCCTTACTGTTTAACCCCAATTACCAATTCTGGGTTGCGATTACCGAGCCCACCAATAAACTCACCAATCAAATCATCAGCACCATATTGACCTACTTCGGCATTCTTCTAATCATACTGTACACTCTGTTTTTGCTGTTCAAAACCATTGCCAGCTATGAAAAGAAAGCCCGTCAAAAACTCATACACCAAGCCAATCACGACCCACTGACCGGCCTGCCAAATCGCAACTACCTCGACAAGGAACTGAAACCTTTTCTAGAAGGATCGCAAACGCCTTTTTGCCTGCTGTTTGTTGACTTGGATAACTTTAAAAACATCAATGACACCTTTGGCCATGAAATGGGCGACCATATTCTGGTCGAGGTTTCCAAACGTCTGCAGAAAGAGCTCTCCTCAGAGGATACGTTAATCCGTTTTGGCGGAGATGAATTCATGATCCTGCTGTTCAACAATCGCGTTGCCGATACCGAAATCAGCCAGCGAATCATTCACTCCGTCGGGCAGCCTTATCTGGTGGGTGAAATGAAATTCAATCTGGGAGCCAGCATCGGAATTGCTCACTATCCAGTGGACGCGGACCAACTCGAAGCGCTCGCCAGTCTGGCCGATATAGCGATGTATCAAGCCAAAAAACGCAAAAACGCGGTTGAATCTTTTTCCGGCAAAATGAAAGAACAAGCACTGCGTAAAATCCAAATCGAACATCACCTGCGTCAGGCCATGGCCAACGAAGAAATATTCATGGCCTACCAGCCCCAATTGGATATCCACCATCGCCTGCATGGCGTTGAAGCCTTGGTACGTTGGCAAAATCCGGAATTGGGGCAAGTACCTCCGGATGAATTTATCGCCATCGCCGAAGAAACCGGCCTGATGCCGGAGCTGGGAGACTACATCCTCAATAAATGCCTGAGAGAGATTAGTGACTTGCAACAGGAGATTGGCATTCGCTTTGAACTCTCCATCAACATCTCCGTTCGCCAGTTCATGGAAGCCCGCTTTTATGAAAACCTGCTTGAAACCGTCGAACGCTATCCTTTGGCACGCGAACAGATTTTTCTGGAAGTGACCGAATCCCTGTTCATTGAAGAACTTGACTACATCCGCCCTATTTTACAATCCATTCAGCAACAGGGCTTTAGATTGTCTCTGGATGACTTTGGAACCGGCTATTCATCGCTTTCGATGTTACGGGAATTGCCATTCAACGAACTCAAGATCGATAAAAGCTTTGTCCAAGACACCCTCAACAATAAGCACGATAAAAACCTGGTTGAAATGATTATTGCCATCGGCAAAAAACTGGGAATGACAGTGCTTGCAGAAGGCGTGGAAACTCAGGAACAAGAGACATTCCTGGCTGCATTCGAATGCGATCTCTACCAAGGATATTATTTTGCCCGCCCAATGGGCCTGAATGACCTGAAAGACTATATTTTACAGCGCTCTTAATCCGCTTCATTCAGCCGTTTGCGAAGAGCTTACCTGGCTTCTCTCAAACTGAGCAGGCCTGGTGATTTCCATAAAAAGCAATAAACTCTTCTACAGGCAAGGGTTTGGAACAGAAATAACCCTGGTAATAGATACAGCCGATCTGTTTCAAATAACGAGCCTGTGCTTCGGTTTCAACACCTTCGGCAATGACCTGCATATTCAAAGACTGCCCCATCTTGACAATGGTTTCCAGAAACACCGCGCCATCGGGCGTGTTGTAATCATCCACAAACGCCTTGTCTATCTTAAGGTGGTCAATTGGGAATTTCTTCAAGTAAGACAAGGAAGAGTAACCGGTACCAAAATCATCCAAGGAAATCGACACCCCTCGGCTGCGCAAACGGCTTAAGACATTGAAGTTATTTTCACTCTGATCCAGAAACAGGTACTCGGTAATCTCAAGATTGATGCGTTGGGGATCAACTCCAGTCTCCTCCAATAACGCCTGGAACTGTGACTCAAACCGATCATTGAGCAACTGCTGTGCCGCCACATTGATTGAAATCGGCAAATCAATACCCTGTTCTTTCCAGGCCTTCTGCTGATGAAACGCCTCTTTTAGCACCCATTGCCCCAGCTCGACAATAAAACCGTTCTCTTCTGCCAAAGGGATGAATACATCGGGACGAACCATGCCCTGCGTTGGGCTGATCCAGCGTATCAGAGCCTCTGCACCGACGATTTTTCCGCTATGCAAATTCACCTTAGGTTGATAATACAGTTGATATTCATCCTTCTTCAGCGCCTGACGCATGGCTTTATCCAGCGCGATGGTCTCTTGCACCGTGACATTCAACTGCTCAGTGTAAAAATGATGCTGGGCACGACCTTTTTTCTTCGCCTCATACATCGCAATATCGGAACACTGCATCAATCCAATCATGTCTTGGGCATCTTTAGGATAAAGTGCGATCCCAATACTGCTGGTTATATTGATGGGATGCTCCTGAATCAACCAAGTCATTTTCAAGCGATCCTGAATTCTCTCGATTACATTAGAAAGTTCGGTGAGCGATTGATAATCATGCAAGACAATCACAAACTCATCCCCTCCGACGCGTGCCACAAAGTCGTTGGTTCTCAACACCTCGGCAATGACCGAGGCCACCTGTTGCAATAACTCGTCACCAATATGGTGACCCAATGCATCATTGACCGCTTTAAAATTATCCAAATCCAAAAACAGAAACGCAAACTCTTCCTGTTTGCGCGATGCATCGGCAATCAAACGTTTTAAATGTTCATTCAAGGCATGCCGATTAGCCAAGCCGCTCAAAGAGTCGGTACGCGCCATCTTAAACAGCTCTTTTTGCTCATTATCAAGACGTGAAAAGGTCTGCGCCATGGAGCTACGAATCGACTCTAATTCTCTGAGGTTTAGCGCCTTGGGAATTTCACTTTGGTAGTAGGCGTATTGTCGCAAGCGTTCCAAAGGTTTAATAATGAAGTGGCTTAACAGCAACCAAATAAGCAATATAATCAAACCCGGCATCACGCCAAAATTGATTAGAAATTTCGAACTGTTATGGCTTAGATAAGTGGCTACTTCCTGCTTGTCAAACAAAAACACTAAAGTCAGCTTTTGAAGATCCTTACCCTGATAAAAACGGATAACCCCTTCAAACCCCTTATTATCCGACAACTGCTCCTGGGCACTTAGGGCAGGATCCAAAAAGACCGCGCTTTTGGCAGGCGCGTGACGATAGCGCGGATCCGTTGTCAAAAGAACACGCTGGTCGTCCAGAATCATAATGGCCTTAATAAAATCATTATTGGACACTGCCCGGTCCAAAAGGGCGCGTGAAGTCCGCACTCCCTTTTTGTCCTGAATGTCTTTGGAGAGCAAATAACTGATTTCTGACATGTCGTCCTGCAAACTCCCCAAAATGACTTCTGCGGTATGCTCCTGCTGTTCCTGATAATAATCCGCAAAAATTCCGTACAGAAATCCCAACAAGGAAAAAATGATCAGCAGCATGAAATGCTTGATGCTTAGGCGCATACTAAATCAACCCCCTTATTGGAAAGTCGGCTTGCTGCATGCGAATTCTTAGATCGGTAGAAATCTGTTTATTAATCCAAATAATGTCGTCCAATGAACGTAAAAACTCCTCATAACTGAGTCCGAGCATATAAGGCTTCACGGTTTCATAAAACTCATGAGGGTCTCGTTGAAGGACCTCTGTCGCGTCATCCACCAATTGTTTCAATCCCTCGAACTGTTGACGATGCTGATGTAAAGTCGCCTCCCGGGTGAACAGGGCATCCACCACCAACAGACCCAATCCATCCTTGGTGGAGGCAATTTCCTTGAATCCCTGCTTGGCCAATTGAATATTATAAGGGGTATAGGTAATCAACAAACTCGGACGGGAAAGGGCTTTGGCCTTTAAGCCCGATAGATTGGCCTGATCCTGATTGATGTAATTGAGTTTTTTGTCTTGCAGACCATAATGAGAGAGAAAATCAGCCAATAAGGTGTTGTTAATGGAATCCATCTCCAAATAGGCATCAATCGGCTCGGTAGTGAACCTCAACTCTTCCAGGGAGACATTGCTCATGATGATGTCTCCGCCGTAAGATCGGTCAAACATCATCACCGGCATCAAGGTCGGATCTGTCTCGCTCAATAAACTGTATTCATATTGAGTCCCGACATAAGCATCGGCATTACCGACTTGGAACAGATACATGTTTTCACTGAGCGACACCACATGAAGCAACTTGATATTCAAGCCGTCCAGCCAGCCTTTCTCCTTAGCATAAAAAAGCGGAGAATAGCCCACCCAGGTTGTCGCAGAAATCTTAAGCTTCGCATAATCACCCTGCGAACAGGCCGAAAGCAACAAGAGTGCACTTAAAAACAACGCCAGTTTTTTCAACATACCTGTAAAAACCTTCTGGTCACGCCAACAGCTTAGGAGTGACATTAAAACAGAAATTAATCATTCAGCATCATATCATAGAATCTCCGCATTAAAACTAGGTTAAATTATCTTAAATCGACTGAATACAATGCCTTAAATCGATAACCGTTCTTCCCCAAATCATGCCAATCTTTTGATCAATGCGATAAAATAGGGAAACGAACCTTCCAAAGAACTGCCATGACTCAACAAAACACACTGGACAAATTACCGGAAATTCTCAAACGAAACTTGGACCGCAACTTATGCGTCTGCAATGAGGTTCCAAAAATGACTGTGATCAACGCCATTGCAGAAGGTGCCGACACCTTGGAAAAAGTACGCGCCAAGACCTACGCCTCAGACGGCAACGGCTGTTGCCGTTTACAAATCAAGGATATCCTGGAACATTTAACCTAAAAGTCCAGAATCCCATTTGAAGAACCGCCAAAATAAGCGGGATTCACCTTTAACAAAAGCAACAAAAATTCTCACAATTTCTTTAAATTAAATTTGACAGGCCCTAAGCCCCTCTCTATAATACGCCAAATCAAATTTAGGCCTGATAGCTCAGTCGGTAGAGCAAGGGATTGAAAATCCCTGTGTCCCTGGTTCGATTCCAGGTCAGGCCACCATTAATTCTTGAAGTGGTTAACATAACGGCTTTAAAGATACGCGGGAGTGGTGGAATTGGTAGACACGCCAGATTTAGGTTCTGGTGCCTTTGGTGTGAGAGTTCGAGTCTCTCCTTCCGCACCATATTTAATGTGATGATCATTCACATGACTCTAAAGCCAGCTTTATGCTGGCTTTTTTTATGCCCAAATCCAGACTTACTACAAACAAACAGATGCTGTTTTCATCCTGAAGGCAAGCATCTTCAACGCCCAACCCATCACTCTCAGCCACTTCTTTGAACTCGGACTTAAAGCTGTTACTAAAATAGTGCATCCGCACAATATCAACACAATTCTTTTTGATTGCCTTAAATAAGAATGGCCTTCGGTATTACGAATTTCAAAAAAGATAATACACCTCACCCCAAATAGATTAAAACCATTAATACTTATAATACATATAGATAGCACCATTACTCATTTCATAAAACACTCAGACACACCCCATTCATACAAAAACATTCTATCAAATGGCACTATAAATGCTTTTTATCGCAATAAGCATTATTTTGATACAAAAGGTTTCATTATGAATCTAGGCGCACGTCTTTCGATCTGGCTAATCGCTACAAGCCTCCTACTCCCAAGCTTTGGATCGGCAAACCCGACCCCCAATGAGGTGTTTCAACAAGCTGATAATATCTATAAGCAAATTATGGCTCTGCGCGAACATGAGAAAATTGACGTCACGCCGAACCACCCCTCACTGCAAACCGACAAAAGACCGGTTCACGTTTACGCCAAAGCGATTGAGTTGAACGACAAGATCATTCAACTTCAAAGCAAATACGGCATCACCAGTGCAACACCGAAAACTATTCCCCTGAAGGAAATTACGGTTTCTGAAGCATTCAAACTGGTAAAGGAACTTAACCTCGAGGTTTCCAAAGTCATACAGGCCAAGGGCGTGGACTTCTCTCCCGCAACAACGGCAAACAATAAAACACCCGCCAACTCCTATGAAAAACTGATGGCTGCCTCCATGGCAATGGACGGATTAATTGAGCCGATCGATCCCAATCAGGTATTTCGCAACAGTCAGATTATCAATGGCGAAATTGACCTGATTGCAAAGGCCATGCAAGTCGAATTTGTCGACCGGGCCATCCCTTTAGACAAAAACGCCACGCCCTATGACTCAACCATTCAAGGGTTTATGAATCTATACAAATTGGCCAAATTACAACGCAAACTCGGCATGCCTGCCGTGCGTGCTGCAGACTTCCCTAGCGAAAAAATCACCCCCACCCAAGTTTATGACATGACCAACAATATCCTGGCCGAACTGGTACGTATTAAAGTCAAGCTTGGAATGACCGACCCTGCACCAAACCCTAGGCTGATGCAAGGCAAACAGCCCTATGAAGTGAATCAGCTGATGGTACAAGTTGGCCGTAAAATCGATGCCTTGGCAGAATAAGGAATTTAATCATGTCTGAAACCAAGAAGTTTACAGGAATCATTTCCAATCTAAAAATGTCTACAAAACTGTCCATCGGGCCATTTATGATCATTGCGATGATGCTGGTCATCGGAGGGATCACCTACTTCAATTCAAGCAAAATCCTGGATGCATCGGATACGGTAAAGGAGACGTCCATCCCTGTCGCCAGTCTTTCCACAAACCTGGTGAAAAACACCCAACAAGCGCAGATACTGATTAACCGTTACCTCTTGACCTACGATGAGCGCTTTGCGAAAGAGCTTAAACTACTAAGAGAGCGTGCGCATTGGTTGCAGGAAGAGCTCAAACTTTACCCGCTGGGCGAACAGGAATCTGAACTTCTCACCTCCATTGAAGAAGCCAACCAAACCTATTTTGGTCTGGCCATTAACAAAATACTTCCCAAAGCCACAAATGCTTTAGACAAACTCAATGCGATCACCAAAGACTTAGCGCCGGATGCACTGATGAAACTCGAACTTATCAGCCAAACCAACACCGATGAAACCCTGGATGAACAGACTTCCTATGCAATCCAGACCTTAAACATCGTCCAGCAATACACCTTGCGCTACTTCAATTCCCGCGACAAAAACGACTTTGAGCGTTTAAGTTTAGAAATCAACGATCTTAAAGCAGCCATCAAATTGATGCAGACCAACCAATTTCTCCACTCAGGCGAAAAAGAGTTGATCAAAGCGGTATTTATCGCAACCAATAAGATCAACCGTGCGCTTTTTAGACTTAAAATGGATTTAAAATCCCTGACCTCCCTGACCGACGTCGCCCTGGTTGACATCACAACCCAATTAATCGATGGGTCACAGCGCCTGCAGGAAACGGTATGGAGCGGAACCCGACGAGATACCCAGCAGATCCAGGACAGTGCTGACTTGTTGATTAACAGCACCTCTGCCGCCACCCTAGCCAGCCTGATATTTTCAAGTTTTATCGTGATTTATATTGCCAGAAAAGTTAATACCCCGATTGAGCATCTTAAAAACACCATTATTGATGTCCATAAAAAAGGCGACTTCTCGCAAAGAGCCAATATCACATCGACCGATGAAATAGGTCAAATGGCACGCGCCTTTGACGATATGTTAAGCCTTCAACACCAAGCGATCGAAGAGATTAAATCCGTGATGGGTAACCTGGCAAATGGTAACTTTGATCAACAGGTGCAAACCGATCTTGTAGGTGATTTCGATGACATGAAGGGCAACATCAATCATACAGTCAACCAAATCAATGCGATCTTCAAGGAACTGAATCAGGTCAACCGCTCGCTCTCTTCCGGGGACTTTTCTCAACAAATCCAACTGGAACTAAAAGGGGAGTTCGCAGGTGCCGCCGATTCGGTAAACCGAACGGTGACCTTACTTAACGAATTTGTCAGCGAAACCAACAAGGTCATGCAAGCCGTCAGCCAAGGTCAACTTGAAAACCGTATCGCCGTCGAGTTGCCGGGGCAGTTAAACGAGATGAAACAGGCCATCAACACGACCATCGATGTCATTGCAGACTCCATCGATGATATCAGTCGCGTGACCCAGGCACAGGCAGAAGGCAACTTAAACGTGCAAATCAGCGGAGACTACCAAGGCCGTTTCGCCGAACTCACAGCAAACGTAAACCGTGCCATAACAGGCCTGTCCAAAACCGTCACACATCTTCAAGCATCGACCAAGTCGGTCTCTCTGATGATCACCCAAGTCAATGAAGGCAGCGACAGCTTGTCGGATAGAACTCAACAACAAGCAGCCAGCCTGGAAGAAACCGCCAGCGCACTCGAAGAAATCACCGCCACCATCCGTTCCAATACGGAATCGGCCCAGGATGCCAATCAGATGTCGCACGCCGCTCGCGAAAAATCGCAAAAAAGTATGGAAGTTGTGCAACGCGCCCAGGATTCCATGTCTCAAATCACTCAATCCAGCCATGAGATTTCAGAAATCACCTCTTTGATCGACAGCATCGCCTTCCAAACCAATCTGCTTGCACTCAACGCAGCGGTAGAGGCCGCCAGGGCCGGAGAGCACGGGCGTGGATTTGCGGTCGTAGCCGGGGAGGTTCGCAACCTGGCGCAAAAATCGGCTGAAGCCGCCAGTACCATTAAGACTTTAATTGAAAACAGCGTGACTCAAGTTGAAGCGGGTGAAAAACAAGTAGAAGAGACCAGTCGCTCCTTAGATGAGATCAACCAAGCCATTTACGAAGTGAGCAATATGATCGAACAGATTGCCAAAGGCTCCATGGAACAACAACAGGGCATTGAACAAGTGAACGCGGCAATTGCCAATATTGATGAAATCACTCAACAAAACGCGGCACTTGCAGAAGAGACCTCTTCAGCTTCAACACAGATGCTGAATGAATCACATACCATGAAAGAGGCCATGGCATTTTTCAAAGTATCGGAATTAAAATCGTTAACCTAAAAAGTTACCAAAAAACCACACAAAGACTTGTGCAAACTTGTGTTTGGACTTCAGCCTAAGGTGATTGATTAGGCTGAAACTCCCCTTCCTTAAGTTGCCTTCACCTCTTTTACCCACCGTCAACATCAACCCGCTTTCTATCCTCTGAGCAACTTGCACTTTCACGAAACAAACTGGAATATGGTATCCTTTAACTCCTATTTTTTATCCATCGCGCCAAGCGGAGAAGTGGTTATGCGTTATTCTTTATTAGGTTTTCTGGCAGCGACCATGCTCCTGCTATCCGGTTGCTTTGGTATTAACCAGCCCACGGACGAGGCCATTCAAAACATGTCCGAACAGCAGTTCAACCAGCAGTATGTCGGCCTGTTTACAGCCACACAAGTCCAAAAAGACAACGGCTATAAACAAAACGACACCCACTATGTCGCCGAAATGACTATCAAGGCACGCGCCGAGCGCAGTGTGGACGAATATGCCCGACAGATCATGGAAGACAGCAGCTTAACGGCTTTTGAAAAAATGAGCCAAACGGTGAACCTTGGATTGCTGAAAATGACCATGCCGGAATTTCAGACCGGGGATGAACTTGAATTTAAGAAAGATTACCTTTTCATCAAAACCGACAAGGGCTGGTTACTCAAAAAAGAACTGACCCCGGACGATTCATCCAATTCGATTTAACCACAGGATTTTACTCATGCCATTATTAGACAGCTTTACCGTTGACCATACCATTATGAATGCCCCCGCCGTGCGTGTCGCCAAGACAATGCAATCACCATCGGGCGATACCATCACCGTTTTCGATTTGCGTTTCAATAAGCCCAACGAGTCGATGATGGGCGAAAAAGGAATCCACACCCTGGAACACCTGTTTGCCGGATTCATGCGCAACCACCTGAATGGCGATGGCGTGGAAATCATCGACATCAGCCCAATGGGTTGCCGTACCGGTTTTTACATGAGCCTGCTAGGCACCCCTTCTGAAGAACGTGTTGCTCAGGCCTGGCTGACTTCAATGCAAGACGTACTCAAGGTGGAGCGTATGGAAGACATTCCGGAACTGAATGAATACCAGTGCGGTACTTTTGTGATGCATTCGCTGGAAGAGGCCAAAGCCATTGCCCAGGAGATTATCGACCATGGCATTGGCGTTAATAAAAACGCTGATATCGCCCTAAGCAAAGACAAACTTCAAGCGCTGGGTAACGAACTATGAAAGTAGCCATTATTGGCGCGATGGAAGAGGAAGTCACCCTTCTTCGCAGCCAATTGACTTACCTGCAAACGCAACACCATGCTGGGTTTGAATACTATCTGGGACAAATTGGCAATGTTGAAGTCGTGCTGTTGCGCTCCGGCATCGGTAAGGTCAACGCCGCCATCAGCAGCACTTTATTGCTGCAGCTGTATGATCCGGACTATGTGATCAACACCGGATCGGCCGGCGGCTTTCATACCGACCTGAATGTCGGCGACATTGTCATCAGTAGCTCGGTCTGCCATCATGATGTCGATGTAACCCCTTTTGGTTATGATTTAGGGCAGGTACCCGGCATGCCGGCTTGCTTCTTGCCTGACGAAAACTTGGTGAAAGCGGCTCAAAACAGCATTGATGCCTTACAGGAAGTGGTGCACATGCACGGCTTGATCGCCACTGGAGACCGCTTCATGCATCAAGCGGAAGACGTCACCAATACACGCAACAACTTTCCGGAAATGATTGCCTGCGAAATGGAAGCGGCGGCCATCGCCCAAGTCTGCCATACCTTCGAGACTCCGTTTGTGATTATCCGCTCTTTATCGGACATTGCCGGCAAAGAGAACGCTGTCACCTTCGAGAAATACCTGGAACAGGCGGCCACCCATTCCGCCAAGGTGATTATGGAAATGCTCAAACAGCTAAAAAAAATGAATAAATCGGGTTAAGCCAAGCTTTATTCGAGCCATAAAAAAACCGCCCTACGGAAACCCGGCAGGGCGGTTTTTTTCATCGGAAATCTTCAAACACCTACACGTGAACGCGCCATCAAATGGGCATTGAAACGTTGCGCTTCAATCGGCTGGCTCCATACCTTGCCTTGCCCCATCAAACAGCCCCACTCACGTAACTGACGAACCTGGTCGCTCGAATCCAATCCGCTTGCAATCACACAAATATCCAGGCTTTTCGCCATTTGAATCAATCCTTGCAACCAGGCCTGCCCACTTTTGGATTGCATAGACGTCTGCAACCAGGCTCTGTCCAACTTGATCTCATTCAATTGCAGGCTCGACAATAGAGCCAAATCCAAAGGATAGGCACCGACCTCCGTCAAAGTAATCTGATAACCGGCCTGACCCAATGCAATTAAGGTCTGCTTCAATTTGCCGTCGACACTCTGCAATGAAGCCAATGAGAATTCCAACTGCAACTGTTCACGACCCAGTTTCATGCTCTGCAAACGACTGTCGAGCATGACCACCACATCATCATGCAACCACAAGCTGTCAAGCACGGGAACCGACACGACCAACTCACTTTGCTGGGATTGCCACTGCTGAAGGTAATACAGTGCCGAATCCAACAACCAACTGGCCACTGAACGCGATTGGCCACTCTTTACCAACAGCTCCATCCAGCCATTCAAATAAGGCGTTTCCAAATGATCGTTATGCCAGCAGGCTGTCAAACTTGCTCCAACAATCTGGCCGGACTTCAGCTCAACTTGGGGTTCAAAACAGGTCTGAATGCCTCCCTGTTCAATTGCGTCCAACAACTCTGCCTGCAATTCATGCGACTGAGCCGGCACGACACTCATCACTTCATCATAAAAGCGGAAGGTTTTACGGCCGCTTGATTTAGACACATACAGTGCCGAATCGGAATGCTCCATCAATTCGGAAGGGGTCACACCGTCTAAAGGGTAACGCGCCACGCCGATGCTGGTGGAGATATTGGCTTCTCTTTGTTCCAGCCAATAAGGGCGACTGACTTCATTAATAATACGTTTACAGATATTGACGATGTCTTCACGGCTGGAAAGGTCTGTCAAAAGGATGACAAATTCGTCGCCACCTCGGCGACTGACAATGTCCCCTTCACGAACCGACGAAACCAAACGCGCCGCCACATGCTGCAATAACTCATCTCCAGCATGATGACCCAAGGTATCGTTAATCGCTTTGAAACCGTCCAAATCCAAAAACAGTAGACTGAATTCCGAACCGGCCGCTTTAGCCCGCTCCAACACAGTTTCCAATGTCTCGCCAAAATAAGTACGGTTCGGCAGATGCGTTAAGGCATCGTAATTGGCTTGACGGAACAAGTCACGAGTACGCATCTGCACCTGATCTTCAACCATTTTGGCAATCTCTTCGGGAAGGTCTGCGGTATGTGAAAAGCGTTTCTGCAAAGAGCCCATCATTTTTTTGACGTCAGCGCGATTCTCTTCTTCACTGCGTGCAATCATTTTTGAGGTTCTAACGCGGTCGTCCTCAAGCAACATGCCAACAGACTTGGGCTGCTGATGTTTATCTGATTTACGAAGCTCTAACATGGTGATTCCTCTTTCCCGACAAAACGTCCGATGCCACTGAATTTAACCTACGCTTTGCCGTATAATACGGCTTATTAAAACAGTGATTAAATCGGCCGATGACTCTGCCTTATAAAATTCTTAACTTGTTCTAAGCAAAGGAGATGCCATGTCTAGCATTGGTACACCATTTTCTTCAACCGCCACCCGTGTTTTACTCTGTGGTGCAGGTGAATTGGGCAAGGAAGTTGCCATTGAACTGCAACGCCTCGGGGTAGAGGTCATTGCCGTCGATCGCTACGAAAATGCCCCAGCCATGCAGGTTTCAGACCGTTCCCACGTAATCGAGATGCTCGACGGCGATGCATTAAGGAAGGTGATTGAAGAAGAAAAACCGCATTATGTGGTTCCGGAAATTGAAGCCATCGCAACCGATACCTTAGCTGAAATGGAACAACAAGGCGTCACCATTATTCCGACAGCCCGTGCCACTCAATTGACAATGAATCGCGAAGGCATCCGCCGCTTGGCCGCCGAAGAGCTGAAAATCCCCACTTCTCCTTATGAATTTGCCGACACCCTGGAAGACTTTAACGCCGCAATCGAGCGCATCGGCATGCCTTGCGTGGTTAAGCCCATTATGAGCTCTTCCGGCAAAGGCCAGAGTGTCATAAAATCGGCAGACCAAATCGAGCAGGCCTGGTCCTACGCTCAAGAAGGCGGCCGTGCCGGCAAGGGACGAGTGATCATTGAAGGCTTTGTGGACTTCGATTATGAGATTACCTTGCTGACGGTGCGTCATATTCATGGCACCCGTTTTTGCGAACCGATTGGCCACTACCAAGAAGACGGCGATTACCGCCAATCCTGGCAACCGCATCCAATGAGTCAAGTGGCTTTGGAGAAATCCCAGCAAATTGCCAAAGACGTCACCGACGCGCTTGGCGGACGCGGTCTATTTGGCGTGGAGCTTTTTATTAAAGGCGACGAGGTTTACTTTAGCGAGGTTTCTCCACGACCGCACGACACCGGTCTGGTGACCCTGATGTCGCAGGACCTCTCCGAGTTTGCTTTGCACGCCCGTGCCATTCTTGGTCTGCCGATTCCAAACATCGCCCAGCACGGCCCTTCAGCCTCCAGCGTCATTCTACCAACCGGGCATTCCACGCAAACCAGCTTTTCCAACTTGGACAACGCCCTGGCTGAAGCGGATACTCAAATCCGCCTGTTCGGTAAACCTGACATTAATGGCCGCCGCCGTATGGGCGTCGCCATCGCACGCGACGATACCATTGAAAAAGCGATTGAAAAAGCCAAAAACGTCGCCAACGCCGTCAAAGTCACCTTCTAAAAGCAGGCGTTTTCCCAACACATGCATCTCTGCGTCCGCTCGCCTTTATTGGCAAGCGGACCGCCTTGCCGGGTGTCAAATATTTGGAAACCGGCCCAGTCCAAGCGCCACCCCCGCCTTAAAACTCAACGTACAAAAAACCCAAGATAAAACTTAAAAACCTTCAAATTACATACAGTTAAAATAAATCATCAAGACTAAAAATCTCAAACCTTTTCTTCCTAAGCGGCCAAACCCTAAAAAACTGGCACGCTCTCTGCTGTACGGCAATAAACGCTATTACTTTAATTTTTATAGGCATTTTTTGCCTTATGATTCCAACAATAGGACATTGCCATGACAACGAACAACGATGCTTCACAAGCCAAAGCCCCTCTTTTAGAGGAATATCAGCGCAGCCAGGAAGTGGAACAACACCTGGTTGAAAACCCGAGAAAAACCGTACTGCTTCTATTACAAGGCGCGGTAGACAAAGGAAATTTGGCCAAAGTCTGCCATCAGAGCAGCGCACTGGTTGAAAAAGGCTTTCACCTTGGCCGCATGACCACGATTCTGGATGCACTGCGTGACCGTTTGCAATTCACCCAGGATACGCCGCTGGCTTTTGATCTGGAAGAACTATACCGTTACGCCGATCAATGCATTCAAGAATCGGTTTTTGAAAAAGAGACCTTCTATTTGGACAGCGCCATCGAAATTCTGACCGAACTGCGCGATGCCTGGATGGAAATGATGCAACAGACCGGCCAACTGCCAGAAAATGCTTAATCCAAACCCATCAAAACCACCCCTTTAAAAAGCCAGCGCCGATCCTCGGCACTGGCCCCTCTCCCAGATAAAAAATAAAATAATTTCAATAAGTTAATCAAACCATGAATCAATCATGAATTTGATTAGCACTCTCTTGCAATGAGTGCTAAATATCTGTTATATTTAAGTCATTAAATTGCGTTTAGGAGGGAGAAACATGCAATCTCTTGTAAAAAACTCACAAACTAAACAACTGAAACAGCACGCCAATGTGCCTGCTGCACGTGTTCTCGCACACGAATTAACGCCGGGGCAGAACCTGGAGGCGTATTTGCGCACCATTCAAAGCATCAACCAACTGACTGCCAAGCAGGAAAAAGAGCTGGCGGAAAAACTGTATTATGACAAAGATCTCAATGCCGCCCAGCAACTGATTTTATCGTCTTTGCGCTATGTTGTGCCGGTAGCACGCTCTTACAGTGGTTACGGCTTGCCACTGGGAGATATCATCCAGGAAGGCAACATCGGTTTGATGAAAGCGGTTAAACGTTTTAACCCTCAAGAAAATGTGCGCTTGATGACCTTTGCGGTTCATTGGATTCGTGCCGAAATCAACGAATACGTCATCAAAAACTGGCGTATCGTTAAAACGGCGACCACCAAAGCGCAGCGCAAACTGTTCTTTAAGTTACGTAGCACCAAGAAAAACCTGGAATGGTTTGGTGACAAAGATGCGGATGCGGTGGCCGAAGAGTTGGGCGTAACCCGTAAAGACGTTTTGGAGATGGAAACCCGCCTTTACGGTAAGGACCTGTCGGTTGATCAAAATGCGGACGACGATGAGAACACCACGTTTCCGGTATTGATCAGCCCCACGGCCGATCCGGAAACGGCACTGGTTCAGCAAAACCATGCGGAATTCGAGATGAACCGCATGCAAGCAGCCTTAGCGACACTGGATGAACGCAGCCGCGACATTCTGCAAAAGCGTTGGTTAACTGAAGACAAAGTCGGGCTGAAGGAACTTTCTCAGGAGTACGGAGTTTCCATGGAGCGTATCCGCCAAGTGGAAAAACAAGCCCTGAACAAACTTAAAAACCAATTACTGCCTTAAGTAGCGGCTCTAAGTAGCGCTAACCTTTAAGTTCAAAGGCCTGTTATATAACAGGCCTTTTTATTTCAACCGCATATATAACTTTTATAATTCAAGAATAATCCACGAAAAGCGATGCCCTATCCCGTTAAAGAAACCCTATCGGACAACGACGAGCTGAAATTTCCGGTTCGTAAAGTCTTTTTGATCGCCACCCTTATGGCGTCGATGGCAGGCTACATCAACAGTGCGATGTTGATTGAATTCGGCATTCCCGTCAGTCAGATGACGGGGGTTGCCTCACACCTCAGCGATTCGGCGGTTCACCTAGAACTTGGCGACTTTCTCACCAGCCTGATGATTCTGTTTGGTTTTCTGGGAGGCGCGCTCTTGTCGGGCCTGTTGATCGGCAAAGCGCAATTTAAAACCACCGCCAATTACGGGCACGCTTTGCTGATCAACAGCACCTTACTCGCATCAGCGGCAATCTTCAGCTTCATTCACTCGGAAATCTCACTGTTGCTCAGTGCGGTTGCCTGTGGCTTGCAGAATGCGCTGGTCGCCAGCTATCGGGGTTTGCAGCTACGCACCACCCATATGACCGGCACGGTTACCGACATCGGTGTGCATTTGGCGCTTAAATTGAAAACCGGCACTCCCTGGCCTTGGCAAGCCAATCTTCTTCTGGTGCTGTTGGTCAGTTTTCTGATAGGCGGCGTCTTGGGGATTTTCGCCTACCGGAGTTTTCCAAACTGGTCTTTGTTAATACCCAGTAGCATCACCGCGCTGCTGGGGCTACTCTATTTAAAAGTCTATTATCAAAAACAGTAAGAAAGATTGAAGAATGCCATAGAAAAGGGGAGGGAGGACAGGCCTGCCCGTTTTCAAACGTGCAATTTGACCAAGGGTTATCAAGTTTAAGCGGGCAAAGCCGAAAGCATTACGCTAAAGGTATGCTTTTGTTCGGCTGGCACAATCACCGCATTATTAAGCACATTGCCGCTCTCCACGCAGGCGAACTGCAGCCAGCCATCATCCGTTATATCATCAAAGCCCTTAACGATTTCAGGCCCAGGATTCCAGACCACCGCAGACGTCGTCTGCCGGTTTTCAATCAAAATGCGACGCTGATGGCCACTGTCGTCAAGGATCACGTCGCCTGACTGATTAAGATAGACCGAATCCATAGGTGGATGCAACACGACAGGCTCTTGCTGGATTTCGGCAGGCGCCTGTTCATTGAGTTTATCCAGGTGCGTGCTGCCTTCCAGTCCGTGAATCACCAAGCCCCTTGGGTCAGCCACATTGAAATAGGTGTGCAACGCCTCGGTGATTTCCAGGTCGTGATCGTTGAGATTGGTGGTGGTCAGGGACAGAATCAACTTTTCGCCGATTTCGATACGCAGCTGCAAATGAAACTGATGCGGCCAAATGGCCAAGGTATGTTCATCAGCATCGTAACTCAACACCACCTCGGTCACACCCGATTCCAAATCGGCTACATGATCCAAATGCCAGACAAGATTGCGAACAAAGCCATGCGCGGGCAGGCCTGCCGATTTTGCTTTTCCGAACCAGGGCCAACAAACCGGAATCCCGCCACGTACCGCTTTCTGACCGTTAAAGACAGCACTGGAACTGACCCACAACAAATCCTGAGTGCCATCGGATTGGTTTTTGGGAACATAGCTCAATACCGATGCGCCATGTGTGGTGATGGTGGCTTGCGCATAATCGTTGTCCACCTCAATCATCATCAGATGATCTCGCATCGAGAAACGGACGTTCTTGGCATTGAATTGACTGCGATAAGCTTCCGGCATGCGGCCTTCCTTTTCAGTTCAAAATAGTTGGGATCGGATTACCAATCGACAGTGCGTTTTGATTTCCACACCCTAACAGCGCCACTCACTCAGAGTACGCTGTAACAATTCGGCCGGATAATCGCCCGTCACATAGGCCTCGCCAATGCGTTTCAACAGCACCAGACGGATGGTCCCCGCCTGAACTTTCTTGTCTCCCGCCATCAGATCCAGATACTTTTCATTAGGCATATCGTTTACCGAAGGTGGGCAAACTGGCAGTTTGGCGCGTTCGAAAATCGCCTTAATGCGATCAAAATCGGCCTGATCCAGCTGCCCCATCAATTGCGACATATACACGGCCTGCATGGTGCCGGCGCTGACACCTTCACCGTGCAGCCATTTACCGTAACCCATGCCCGCCTCGATCGCGTGGCCGAACGTATGACCCAAATTGAATAGCGCTCGCATGCCGGATTCTTTCTCGTCCAAAGCCACAATACGTGCCTTATTGGCACAAGAGCGTTCAATCGCCTCGGCCAAAGCTTGGGGCTGACGCTGCATAACGGCTTCCAGATTGCTTTCCAGCCATTCAAAAAACGGGGTGTCGCCAATCAGACCGTACTTAATCACTTCCGCCAGGCCTGCTGAAAGCTCACGATCTTCGAGCGTATTCAGGGTTTTGGTGTCAATAATCACGCATTGAGGCTGATGGAAGGCGCCGATCATATTCTTACCCAAAGGGTGATTGACACCGGTTTTCCCCCCCACCGAAGAATCGACTTGCGAAAGCAGAGTCGTCGGAATCTGGATGAAATTCACGCCGCGCTGAAACGCCGCCGCTGCAAACCCGGTCATATCGCCAATCACACCACCGCCGAGTGCCACCAAGGTACAACTACGATCAAAACGTTTGCCGATGAGCGCATCGAAAACCTGATTCAAAACCTCAAGGTTCTTGTATTGCTCACCGTCCGGCAAAATCACCGCTTCCACCTCAAAATCGGCAAACGCCTGTTTGCATTGCTCGAGATAGAGCGGTGCAACGGTGGTATTGGTCACAATGAGAACCTGTGTACCTTTTACATAAGGCTTAACCAAATCGGCTTGGCCCAAAATATCTTCACCAATAAAAATCGGGTAACTTCTATCCCCTAAATCCACCGTTAATGTTTTCACTCACGTCTCTCTTAACTGTCTTGTTTTGCTGAATGTTGATTTTCTGTCTGACTGGTAGCCGTCGGTTAAACGACCTGTTCAACCACTAACTGGTCGACAATCGCCTTGACCACCCGGTGTACCGGAACCTGCTGGGTCTCAATCACCAGATCCGCCATTTCCAGATACCAAGGCTCACGTTTGACCATCAGCTCCCTGAGCACCTTCTGAGGGTTTGCCTGCTGCAACAGCGGGCGATTGCGATCGTGCTTGGTTCGCTGAATTAGCGATTCCACCGGTGACTTTAAATAGACCACAAAACCGCGAGTTCGCAGATGCTTGCGGTTCTCCTCACGTTCGACGACGCCACCGCCCGTGGCCAGAACGATTTGCGGACGCTGCGTCAGCTCATCAATCACCGACTGCTCACGGTCACGAAACCCTGATTCGCCCTCTATATCAAAAATCATCGGGATGGTCGCACCGGTGCGGGCTTCAATCTCGTGATCGCTGTCCACAAACTCATAGCCAAGCCGTTCGGCTAAAGCACGACCTACCGTCGATTTTCCGGCACCCATCGGGCCAATTAAAAATATACTTTCTTTATGCATGAAATCATTGTAATGGATTTACGGTTTTGCCTCCATTTAAGATTTCTAAAACATCGCAAAATTTATGGCCTTCACTTAGCAGGAAACAGGCTTGCCTGGACTCAGAGCTCCAATTCAAACATGCCCGGCTTCTTAGATTCCAACTGGTCGGATTTCTCTGTTAAAATAGCGCATTACTTGGAAACAGACCTGAACAAACTGAATTGGAGCAAAGCCCTATGAGCGGTTCTCTTTACATTATTTCTGCCCCTTCCGGAGCGGGTAAAACCTCGCTGGTAAGCAAATTAATCGAACTGGACAGCCACATCAAGGTTTCAATCTCCTCGACTACCCGTGCCAAACGTCCTGGCGAAAAAGACGGGGTAAACTACCACTTTTTAAGTGTCGAACAGTTTCAGGAAAAAATTCAGCAAGAAGACTTTCTCGAACATGCCCAAGTGTTCGATAACTTCTACGGCACCTCAAAAAGTACCGTCGAAGAGCAACTGAAAAACGACAAGGACGTCATTCTGGAAATTGATTGGCAGGGCGCCCAACAAGTGCGCAAGCTGATTCCGGAAGCGATCTCCATTTTCATTCTGCCGCCTTCCCTGGATGAGCTGAATCGCCGTTTAAGTGGCCGTGGCACCGACAGTGACGAAGTGATTGCACGGCGCATGCAGGATGCCGTCAGCGAAATGTCTCACTATCATGAATTTGACTACATCGTGATCAATAACCACTTTGATACCGCCTTAAAACAACTGCACAGCATTTTCAGCGCCAACCGTTTGACCCAAAACAAACAGCAGATGCAGCATAAGAATTTAATTAACGCGCTCATTTCCTCTAACTAAACGAGGTTTCGCCCTTTTACCGACCAAGGAGTCACGCAATGCCAGGCTTTGAGATTTTTGACGAATCTGAAAAACAACAAATTAATGAAGTCATGGAGAAAGGCTTTACCTTTCGTTACAACTTTGATGGCATGCGCAATGACGTCTGGAAAGCGCGTGAACTCGAAAGCCTGATTTGTGAAACGCTCAACGTCAAGCACGCTCATCTGGTCTCCAGCGGCACTGCGGCACTTTCAACGGCTCTAGCGGCCGCGGGAATCGGTGCCGGTGACGAAGTCATCGTTCCGCCTTTCACCTTTGTTGCCAGCGTGGAGGCGATTGTTCTGGCCGGCGCCATTCCGGTGTTTGCCGAAATCGATGAAACCCTGACCCTGTCGCCTGAAGGCATTGAAGCGGTGATTAGCCCGCGTACCAAAGCGGTCAACTTTGTACACATGTGCGGTGCCATGGGCAAGATGGACGAAGTGAAAGCGGTGTGCGATAAACACGGTTTGGTATTGATGGAAGACGCCTGCCAGGCCACCGGTGGTACTTACAAAGGGCAGGCTTTAGGAACGTTGGGGCAAGTTGGAACCTTTTCCTTCGATTCGGTTAAAACCATCTCCTGCGGTGAGGGCGGTGCGGTCTTGACCAACGATGAAAGCATTTACAATCATGCCCACATGTATTCCGATCATGGGCATGACCATATCGGCTCAGACCGCGGAGCCGAAAGCCACCCGATCATGGGTACCAACTACCGCATTTCCGAGATGAACGCTGCTGTCGGTGTGGCTCAATGGAAAAAGCTCGATCGCATATTAGAGATCCAGCGCCGCAATAAGAAAGCCCTCAAAGACGCTCTGGCACAATATCCGGAAGTGAGCTTCCGCGAAATCCCTGACGAATCCGGTGACAATGCCGGATTCTTGAGTTTCTTCCTGCCTGATGAAGAGCGCGCCAAAGAGGTGGTCAGCGCCCTGGCTGCGGAAAAGGTGCCTGCGGTCTTCTACTGGTATGCCAATAATTGGCACTACTTCAAGAATTGGACTCACATCCAGCACATGAAAGGCGCGGCCAAATTGCCAATCGAACTGGTTGCCGACCGCCCCGACTATACTCAGGTAAAGACTCCGAAATCCGACGCCATCATGAGCCGTACACTGTCCATGCTGATTCAGCTTTCCTGGACAGAAGAAGATATTCAGCAGCGCATCGATGCCTTTGCAAACGTATTCAAAAAATAGGGTTACCCCATGAAATTTCGTAATTTTAAAACCGTTCCTAAAATCATTTTCGGACGAGGTTCTTTCGAACAACTCGACGACGTACTGGCCGAAGAGCGCCAAAAAGCTGATGACTTCGTGGTGTTCGCCGTTGACCATATCCACAAAGACCGTCCCTTAAGAGAGCAAATTCCGGCACAGTCACACGACATGATCATCTGGATCGACACCACCCACGAACCCAAAACCAGCTATGTGGATCAGCTCACGGAAGAAGTGCAGGCCTTTGCCAACGGTAAGAATCCGGTGAGTGTGGTCGGTCTGGGCGGCGGCTCGACCCTGGACATGGCCAAAGCCATCTCCCTGATGTTGACCAACCCGGGCGGCTCGGCCTCCTATCAAGGGTGGGATCTGATCAAGAACCCGGCCGTGCACCATGTCGGCATCCCGACACTGTCGGGCACCGGTGCCGAAGCGTCACGTACCACCGTTTTGACCGGCCCGGACAAGAAACTGGGCATGAATTCCGATTACACCGTGTTTGACCAGATCATCCTCGATCCGGATTTGATAACCGGCGTGCCCAAGGAACAGTGGTTCTACACCGGCATGGATTGTTACATCCACAATATCGAAGCTTTGAACGGCACCTACATCAATGAGTTCGCCCGCGCTTTCGGTGAGAAATCGCTGAACCTGTGTCATGAGATTTTCCTGGAAGACCACCCGGATGCGGACGAAAAACTGATGATGGCTTCTTACATGGGCGGTCAAAGCATCGCTTACAGCCAGGTAGGAGCCTGCCACGCGCTGTCCTACGGCCTGTCGTACGTGCTGGGTTATCATCACGGCATCGGTAACTGCATCGCTTTCGACGTGCTCGACGACTTCTATCCGGAAGGCGTCAAGGTCTTCCGCGACATGATGAAAAAACACAACATCACCCTGCCAAAAGGGATCACCAAAGGGATGAGCGAAGCCGACATGGAGAAAATGATCAAGGTCGCTTCCGGCTTGGCGCCTTTATGGGAAAACGTCTACGGCACCGACTGGCAAGAGCACGTCACTCCGGAACTGCTGAGAAGCCTTTACGAGAAGATGTAAGATTTACTCTGGCAAAATCAGCAGGCCTGCCTGATTATTCTGGTCCATAGTGAGTAGTCGCAATACAAACAAACAGGTTTAACACGAGACCCTCTGAATGAACATTTATGTCTTTATCCCCGCCCGTTACGGCTCATCACGCCTTCCGGGAAAACCTTTGAAGCCGATTAACGGCAAGCCGATGATTCAGCATGTGTATGAACGCATCGCCGAGGCAGAGGGATTACAAGGGGTCTATGTCGCCACCGATGACGAGCGCATCAAAACCGTGGTGGAGTCGTTTGGTGGAAAGGTGGTGATGACGCCGGTAGAAGCCGCCTCCGGCACCGACCGAATCGCCGCTGCGGCCAGCGCCCTGGGCCTTAAGGACGACGACCTGATTGTGAATGTGCAGGGTGACCAACCGCTGGTGCACCACGAGTCGATTGAGGACGTCATCGCGCCCTTTTTGGCTGACAATTACAACGGTGCCTTTGAAATGAGCACCCTGTCGTTCAAAATCGTCAACGAGGCTGAAATCACCAATCCCAAAGACGTCAAAGTGGTCACCGATATTGATGGCTTCGCTTTGTATTTTTCGCGCGCCACCATTCCTCACGGCCGCGATTACTGGGATCATGACAGTTTCAAACACCTGGGCGTCTACGCCTACACCAAACGCTTTGTCGATCTGTTCAACACCCTGCCGATGGGCCGCTTGGAAGACATCGAAAAATTGGAACAGCTGCGCGCGTTGGAATTTGGCCATAAAATCAAAGTCGTGGAAAGCAAATGGGATTCTCCCGAGGTGGATCTTCCGGGTGACATCGCCATGATGGAAGCACTGTTGATCGCCGGTCATTAACCAGCAACTGACCCTTTAATAAAATCTTATTAAACCGTACAAAACAAGCAGGCCTGCTTGTTTTGCAATTTCAACTCACTCTGGACGAATATACGTGTTGATCTATCAGCTGTTAATCCGCCTTTTAAGTCCCGTGATTGTGCTTGCAATCCTGGTCGAAGCCATCAAAAATCGTGGCGGCTGGCGTTTTTTCCTGCAAAAAACCGGGCTATACTTCCCCGCGCTGGCAAAGTCTGGTCACCCTACTATCTGGATTCATTGCGCTTCGGTGGGTGAACTTAAAGCAGCCGAACCCTTGATACGTGCACTGATACCGGAACACTCCATACTGATCACTACCAATACCGCCACCAGTAAACCGCTTGTCGGTAACCTGTTTGGCGACCGCGTAGAACACCGTTATTTGCCGTTTGACTGGTCGTTTGCTTTACGACGCTTCATTCGTCGGTATCAACCGGTCAGACTGTGGATTGTGGAAACCGAAATCTGGCCGAATCTGTACCGCACCGTCCACAAACAGCACCTCGAACTGTGCATCCTCAACGGACGCCTCTCCCATAAAACGTTCAACGCACCCAACTGGTTGCAAACCGCCTATCGCAACAGTCTCCGCCGCGTTGACAAACTGATCGTGCGCTCCGAAAAAGACGCCGAACTCTTTGTCAAAATGGGCGCGGATCGGGAACGCATCACCGTATTGGGAAACCTTAAATATGCCGCCCAGCCTGAAATCCAGCCGCAACAAGACGTGATTGGGCGCGATTACCTGCTTGCCGCTTCTACCCACGAGGATGAAGAACTGCAAATCACCCAAATGTGGCGACAAACCCATCGTGACGAATTGCTCGTCATCGTACCGCGACATCCCAAACGCAGCGAACACATTCAGACCCAACTGGCTTTTTTGGGCGATGCTTTGAAGGTGGCCAGTAAAGGGCAACAACCGAGTACCGACACCCAAGTGTTTCTGGACGATCGGATCGGCCACTTGTTGCCTTTGTTCGCCCACGCCAAGCTTGTCATCATGGGCGGCAGCTTCGTACCCAAAGGCGGCCACAACATCTTGGAACCTGCAGCCTTCAAACGCGCCATCTTAACCGGACCCGACATGCGAGACTTTGAAGACGAGCTGGCCATGTTGCAAGCCCGCAACGGCATCCTTCGCTGTCAAGATTATGCTGAACTTAAATCCGCCATCCTCGACCTGCTCAACCACCCTGAAAAACGTATCGACATGGGTTTGTGCGCTTACCAGACTTTACAATCACAAAAAGACACCTTACAAAACTATCTTAAGGTACTCAACATTACTTAAGGCTCGACGGTGAGTGGATCAAAATATCGTCGCATGAATGCATATTCCCCTTAAAATCTGGAGAAATTAGGGTAAAATACTCGTTTAAACTTGTATTTAGGTGGACTGAATTATGGCACGCGTCACAGTAGAAGATTGTTTAACCCAAGTTGAAAACCGTTTTGAGTTGGTACTGGTCAGCGCCAAACGTGCTCGCCAGTTGGCCAATGGTGCTGAACCAACTCTGAGCTGGGACAACGACAAACCAACCGTTATGGCCCTACGAGAGTTGGCCGAGAACTCGATTGACCGCGATGTGGTCATGACCGATCCGGACACCCCTCCATTCTTCAGCTAAGATTTTAGCCCCGTATATGCCCACCCCCAGCTCAATTGACGGTTTGATTGAAAAGGCCTCGGTCTATCTGAATGACGAGAGCTTGAATAAAATCAAATCGGCGTTTGAATTTGGGGCAAAAGCGCATCAAGGCCAAACCCGCAAAGCGGGCGGCGACTATATCTGGCATCCGGTCGCGGTAGCCGAAATATTGGCGGAGATGCAGCTCGACCAAGAAAGCATCATCGCCGCCATACTCCACGATGTGGTCGAAGACACGCCCCACACCAAAGATGACATCATTGAACTCTTTGGCGAAAACGTGGCCGAGATTGTCGATGGCGTCACCAAACTGGGTAAACTTCAGTTTGAAACCCCCCAAGAAGCCCAAGCCGAAAACTTTCGTAAAATGATTCTGGCGATGGCTCGTGATATTCGCGTCATCCTGATCAAACTCGCCGACCGACTGCACAACATGCGCACATTAGGCGTCATGCGCCCCGACAAACAACGTCGCATCGCCCATGAAACGCTCGACATTTACGCGCCAATCGCCGCACGTCTGGGCATTAACGCCATCCGTATTGAACTCGAAGACCTAGGCTTCAAGGCTATGCACCCCTTGCGCTTTGCCGTGCTCGAGAACGCAGTCAAAAAAGCCCGCGGTAATCGTCATGAAGTCATTGAACACATCACCGAAACCCTGCAGAACCGTCTAAGCCAAGAAAACATTCCGGCACGTGTGATCGGTCGTGAAAAACATCTTTACAGCCTTTATAAAAAGATGCGCAGCAAACGCCAAAGTTTTCGGGATATTCTCGATATTTTCGCATTCCGCATTATCGTCAATACCGCCGACGAATGTTACCGCACACTCGGTACCGTGCACTCGCTCTATAAGCCGCTGCCGAATCGTTTCAAAGACTATATTGCCATTCCCAAACCGAACGGTTATCAATCCTTGCATACTACCCTGTTTGGCCCTTATGGCGTGCACCTGGAAGTGCAGATTCGTACTGAAACCATGCACGAAGTATCCGAACACGGTATTGCGGCGCACTGGCATTATAAAGACGGCATTGAACAGCATGAAGGCACATTAAGTGCGGTTGAAGTGCGCGCCCAGGAGTGGGTGCAGAACCTGCTGGAAATTCAACAAAGCGCTGGTAACTCACTCGATTTCCTGGAAAACGTCAAGATCGACCTCTTCCCGGATGTGATTTATGTGTTTACTCCCAAGGGCGACATCATTACCTTGCCGACAGGCGCTACGCCGGTTGATTTCGCCTATGCGGTACACTCCAATATCGGACATTCAACGGTTGCCTGTCGCATCGACAAAAAACTGGTGCCGTTGCGCACACCGTTGGAAAGCGGAAAAACCATCCACATTATTAAAGGCAAGGATGCACACCCCAATCCGGCCTGGTTGAATTTTGTCACCACCGCCAAAGCGCGCTCGCAAATCCGCCATTATCTGAAAAACCAGAAATCTGGTGCCGCCATCAGCCTAGGACAAAAACTCCTCACCAAAGCGCTGCGCAGCTACAACATGGCCTATGAAGGTCTGACCGAATTGATTCGCCGGGAAATTGCCGAGGCATTAAAACTACAAAGCTGGGAAGAGCTGCTCAGTGAGATTGGTTTAGGCAACCGCATGGCGGGATTGGTTGCCAAGCAGATTCATGACCTTCTACTGGGTGCCGAAGACAAGATTGCACCTAAAAATGCCAACCCAGATGCGCCCCTGGCGATTTCCGGCACCGAAGGCATGGTAATCAGTTTTGCCAACTGCTGCCATCCGATACCGGGCGATGAAATCGTGGGCTTTATCAGTACTGAAAAAGGACTTGTGATTCATCGTAGTGACTGTCATAACGTCAAAAAGATGAAAAACCAGACTGAAAAACTGCTAGATGTGAGCTGGGAAGAAGATCAAAACGCCACCTATTTGGCGGAGATACAGATCGAAGTGAAAAATCAACGTGGCGCCTTGGCGATCATCGCCAACGAGATTGCCAAGAATAAAACCGATATCGAACGTGTGCGTTCCGAAGACAAAGACGAGACTTACAGTCTGATGAATTTTGTGATTGCCGTTCGTGACCGAACCCATCTAGCTCAGGTCATGCGTTTCCTGAAACGTGTGCCAATTGTCGACAAAATTCAGCGCATATAAATCAACGAAGCTCGTTCAACCCGCCGTCGAAAACGGACAGGCCTGCCTATTTTCAACCTATGCGGACTCGACTGAGTCTTTCCCTTCAAGCTGAATATACTTGTTGCCACGTTCCTGTAAAAAGTTTAAAAATTCTTTGGCCAAAAGCGATAACTCTTTGCCTTTTGGATAGACGATATTCCACTGCTTGTTGATAGGAAAGCCTTCCACATCCAATTCGGCAATGGGACCATGCATATCTTCCAAATACAGGGCATGCCTGGAGACGACTGCCACACCCAAATCACCGACCACACAGTGTTTGATTGCCTCATTGGTCTCCAATGTCATGCGTTCATTGACTTTCAGACCTTTCTCAGAAAACACATCCTCAACAGCTGAACGGATTCCGGAGCCTTCTTCACGCATCAAAAAAGGTTGCTTAGCCAATTTCTTCAAACTCACTTTTTGGCCGACCAACTCATGTTCGCTGTTGGCGATTACCACCAGCGGGTTGGGGGCAAACGGAATCACTTCCAAATCCAGATGACTTGGCGGAACCTGGCCAAGAATGTAGAGATCATCCAAATTCTGGTGAATGCGTTTGAGCATTTTCTCGCGGTTGGCGACTTTCAAACTCAGATCGATATTCGGGTGTTTTTTTGCAAATTTACCCAAAGCAATCGGCATGAAATACTTGGCGGTGGACACCACGGCAACCCGTAATCGCCCTCGCGTCATGCCACGGAAATCATCCAATAGGATTTCAAGGTTAGAAAGGCGATCGATAATATCACGACATGTGCAAGCCACATGCTCACCCACTTCAGTCAAAAAGATATTGCGCCCAACCTGTTCATAAAGCGGCAGTCCAATAGATTCGGAAAGGCTTTTGACCTGGGCAGAAATGGTCGGTTGCGTTAAATACAACTCGTTCGCGGCCTTGGTAAAGCTCAAATGACGAGCCACCGCCTCAAATATTTGAATTTGACGCAAGGAGGCATGGCGGATTAAAAATTGGCCATGACTGGCTTCGGGTGTGTGTTTTTCCATGTCAACTTTCCTCAAGTTGAAAGTGTTAGAACATAAATTACCAGTAAATTGCCATTAACGTATAATTTTTTGCAAATAACCTGTATAACTAAATGCAATAATTGTGACTAAAATCGTATCACAATCTTTGCAAAGCTTCAGTGGCAGCCCGTGCCGCTTCATTGATGTCCGCTTCCTTACCGGCCATGATCAACCGTCCATAAGCTCCGACCGCCCTAGCTTCCACCAAGGTGATATTGGCGGCTTTTTCAGCCTCATTGGCCGCATAGACAATATAGCCTGCCGGTTCGGTCTCCATGATAAACATGCTCTGCCCCGGCAAAATCATCGACCCGCGACGGTTATCGCGGTTGATCAAAGTGGCATGATCCGGTGTAATGGCACGGATCACCTCTTTCCACATCATTTTGCAAGGCTGGCGAGTGGAGTGTTCGGTATTCAGGTAACGCAAAACATGCTCACCGGATTCCAGCACATCACTTTGGTCTCTGTGATGGATAACCATCGAACCATAGGCGCGTTCCACCACTTGTTGACCGAGATGCACATTGGAAGCCTTCAAGGCAATATCAGACAGACGGTGTACCGCCATGCCCGGCGCCACCTCAATCCAAAGACAGGAATCACCTGGTACCGGCAAAAACCCCATAGAGGCGGTTCCCATATAGGAGGCCAGCTGCGGTTGCAGGGAATCTAGAAAAACGTAGGTTCTTAGCTCAATCATAAGCGTTCCTGTTGTAATTGTTGTAGCACCTGACGCAGTGCTTGGGCGCGATGACTCACTTGGTTTTTGACCTCCAGCGGTATCTCCGATGCCGATCTAAGATGTTGCGGCATCCACATAATGGGATCATAGCCCACGCCATACTCGGTTCGCGGTTCCATCAAAATCTCACCACACCACTGCCCTACGCCAATAATCGGCACGGGATCGGTTGCATGGCGGACAAACACCATGGCACAGTAATAACACGCTTTTCGTTGTTTGTATGGCAAGCCTTTCAAAGCATCGAGCAACTTGCGGTTGTTTAATTCATCCGAAGCGGGTTGACCTTGATAACCCTCACCATAACGAGCCGAATAAATGCCCGGCTCTCCGCCTAAAACCTCGACTTCCAAACCGGAATCATCGGCCAAAGCCGGCAGGCCTGTCTTCTGACTGGCAAAACGCGCCTTCTTCAGAGCGTTTTCCACAAAACTCAAACCATCTTCTTCCACTTCCTCACAGAAAAAATCAGTCTGCAAATGCACATCAAAATCATACTCCTCGAGCATGGCATGCACTTCTTTAACTTTATGTGGATTGCCGGTGGCCAAAATCAAGGTCTTCATATCAATCGACTCTTACCCGAACTTGCTCGGTGTCAGCACCTCGGCATCCACTGAAAACACCATCAGGTGATGGCCTTTCTTAAGGTAGCCGTTGAGTGCTTCCATCAAATTTTGCGAGGTTTTCAAAGGCACCACCACCATCATCAGGATATTGCTATCCCCTTCCAAATGGCCGCTCTGGTCGCCTGAATCGCCATCTCCCCTGACATCAAATAGGGTGTAGCCGCTGACACCCACTTCTTTTAGGGTCTTTTTCAAACTCTTTTCCAAAGTGGAATTGGCGATGATTTGGACCATCTTTTCCGTACAAGTCGAAATTTCCATCATACTCTCCTCTAGATTCCAGAATACCAAGTCGCCATCTGGTAAAACAGAGGAATACCGATGACCACGTTAAACGGAAATGTAACCCCCAAAGCCAACGTCAAATAATAGGACGGGTTGGCCTCAGGCACCCCAAAACGCATTGCAGGAGGCACTGCAATATAAGAGGCACTGGCGCCTAAGATGGCGACTAACAAGGATCCACCAATTGACAAATCAAGCAGAGTCACACCAACAAACACACCGATGGTTCCACCAATCAGGGGCATGATCACGCCAAACGCTACCAAGGTTGCCCCTACATTCTTGAACGACTTAATGCGTTTCGCGGCTTCCATCCCCATATCCAACAAGAATAGACACAAAACACCCATGAAAATCTCATGTGAAAACGGATAGACTTTTTCCATCGCTTCCGGTGAGGCAATTGCGCCGACAATCATCGAACCCAACAACAGTATCACGCTGCCATTGGTAAAGGCTTCTTTTAAAAGGGGGCTCCACTCCATTTGAGGGGCACTGGCAGCATTAGTACTGCCATCGGCTGAAGGATTCGAAAATTTCTTACGTGCCATGGCCGCCAAAATCAAACCAACAATGATGGCAGGGGATTCCATAATGACCATCATGATGATCGGATAGCTCTCATGCGCAATCTGTGAGGCTTCCAGAAAGGCGACGGCGGTCAAAAAGGTCGCGGCACTCACTGAACCGTAGTGGGCGGTAATGGCTGCCGCATTGAACGCATCAATGCGGTCACGGAAACGTAACAAGGCATAGCCGATTAGCGGCACCAAAAAGCCCATCACGATCGCCCAGAAAATAGCTTGGAAAGCTACGCCCAAGTCTGCATGGGCCAACTCGGCTCCCCCCTTCAAACCAATTGCCATCAGCAAATAGAATGAAATACCCTTGGCCATACCTTCTGGAAACTTTAAATCAGATTTAATTAACTGTGCTATCACCCCTAAGGCAAAAAACAGTACAGCGGGAATCAATAAGCTATCTAATCCCAACATGACTTTTCTCCTTTAATTGCCATCACAATCACTTCGATGGCTCTCATAATATTGAAAAGACCCATAGAAGAGAAATTGAAATTTCAACGCTCTGCTATAGAGAACAGTGAATGGATTATTTTTATAAAATACACTGTCCTACCTCCATGCTAAATCGCGCTATTTGAGGTGTATTGACAGATAAAAAAAGAGGGTACAACCGAAGGGTACCCTCAATGGCTAAGACAATTCAGAAACATACTCAATCAGGCCATACTCGCTTGCTTGGAAACACTTGTACCTGATCGGCAATATGTTCATTTTTTACAACCGCAGTCGCAGTCTTTTTTGGACGACTTGTCGTTTTGCGGGTTGCAGGTGCCTTTCTTTTTGGAGAAGGGCTAGATTTAGATTGTGTCGCTTTTGCAGGTGACGTTTTATTGTCAGCCACTTTCTGCTCGGCAGTTTTATTAGCCGATTTAGTCTGGGTTGTGCTGCCGGTAGACGATGATGTCTTCGCCGCAGACCAGGTTTCTATGGTTTCATCTACAGTCGTCATACCCTGCTCCTTATGAAATTTTGGTCACTCGGTTATAGCCTTCATCAATGCTTTCGGCTAACTCGAGATCAATGGGTTGAAGTTCCGCTTCTGTTGAATAGATCACCACTGAAGCATGATTACGCCCAAAACTGATATTAGGGTGATGCTCAAGGCGATCGGCCTGTTCAGCCAACTCATCCAAAAAAGCTCTTAAAACTTCAAACTCGTCGAATTCAAACCGCGCCTCTAAAGAGGCGGGCTTTTTTTTCGTTTTCCAACGCTCGTTCATACAAAGCCCCTTGACGGCGCCTGGTTCACCTGCATTGAATGGTAAAACTCTTCCAGCCAACCGTTAATTCTCATTAACTGTGCCTGCTCTTCTTCTAGAAGACGGCTGAATAACGCATGGTCTTCAGCGGCTCCCATGTTGGCGCAATATTGAGTTGCCTCACCATAAAGCTGAATCAAAGCCAACTCTCTGGCTTCACAACTTCTCAAGGCTTCGGCAATCGAACTGGCCGGAGTAGCCGGGCTCAGTACGCTGCCAGATGGCAAAGCGCCCTGAGCGACCATACGATCGGTTAATAAGTTAGCATGCTGAAACTCTTCATTCGCCAAGGTCACAAAACCTTGCGCGTAATTCATTTCATTTCGAAACTTTGCTAAGGAAGCCTGAGCTAAATAGTGTTGGCCTGCAGAAAACTCCAAGCTCAACGCTCTACCTAAATAACCCAATACTCTTGAGTTTCCACCCATCTGCTGCGGTGTCTCAAAACGAGGATAGCTACCGGAACCAGGCATAACACTGCCTTGCATTCGTGGTTGATAACGCATAACTTACTCCTCTCGATATGGAGAGCCTAAACTCCCCTCTCTATTAACTGCGCTTTGCACCGCTTCCGTCCATTTCAAGGACAGGTTCCACTTCTTTGTGTGGACGGGCAATGATGTGTGCAGCAACCAATCCGTCACCTACACGTTCACAAGCATCTGCTCCAGCGCGGACCGCTGC
>NZ_KI519609.1:0-168005 GCF_000483485.1 Thiomicrorhabdus chilensis DSM 12352 | reverse complement strand
AAACGAACTTCCGCCGCCTTGGTCATTGCATCCGCCGCTTCAATCGCCGGTACCAAACCGCGGGTTTCGATCATTCCTAAAGCAATTCCATATTCGCTCATGTTATTTCTCCTGTTACATCATTATTAAGTCGTTTTTGGCGGCCAATTATCAATAATTCCGGCTACCGTTAAATCCGTTAAAATCTTGTCGTCACCCGCAGCGGTTCTGGCCGCCGAATTGGCGATGGTAAAAACCCAATCTCCGGTTTTCACACCAATCGGATCCAGTGCCACCAAAGTGGCACCTGATACGCTTTGTAGCACCTTGATGGGAAGATGACCCATCCCATCAAGCCGACTGGTCATAATCAGTCTGTGTTTAACTTGATGTATCTCCATCGGTGCTCACCTCCCATCTGTCAATGATCCCAACAATGGTTAAATCACTGGGATATCCCTTGATGCCGCTGGCATCACGTGCGGCCGAGCTACCTACACATAAAACCCAATCTCCCGGCTTACAGCCGACTGGATCGACCGCAACTTGAGGGGTTCCACCCTCCTTCTCCGCTACCACCAATAGAGGCTTGTGCTCCATACTGGCGATGCGGTTGGTGGAGACTAAGGTTTTTTCAACTTTAAAAATCTTCATCCTATCCCTCCTTCTCCGTTACAGCGATATCAGACCGGGAATCTTCTCAGCCGCATGATTACCAGTGTTGTCTCTCAGCGTACACAAGGTTTGCAATTGACTTTTTGCCGATAAATCGGCGTAACGATCATGCAAGGCTTGCTCAATCCGTCTGGCTTTTTCTTCGGCCCGATCTCTCGATCCTGGTACTCTTCCGTCATAGTCACAGCGAATAATGATTGGAATCGGCAAACCTCTTTTCAGGTTCAGGCCGGTAAAAATCTTAATGCCAACATTGACGTCATTCAGTCCTTCTTCAACAGTATCCAAAAAACTGTAATAAGTCAGGTTACGCAGCTGAACTTCTTCAAACCCGTTACCGATGCCAATAAATCTTTCTGCATGTCCGATATCTGAATAACAACCGTTTTCAAATTTTTGAACATACGCAATCTGAGAAAAATTATTCTCAATGAACCAAGCAATCAGTTTGTTCATCGATTCAACCGGTGCGCTGGAACCCAATTGCACATTGCACTGGTCAACCACTTGTTGAATGCGATCTCTGGCTTGCTCGGCATTCATATTGTTTGTCTGGTGGAAAAGCGCGTCGGTTTCGACAAAGCGTTTTAGACACACTTTTCCTTGTTGGTTTGGAACGTGTATTTTCAGACTATCGTCATCCGTATTCATTCCAATTAACAGCGTTTGCACGGTCGAACCGCACCCAAACCGGTTTTCAATGGCCTGTCTGAAATCTTTCAATTTTGACAGAGCCGCTTCAGCCGCTTTGGCATCATCACTGCCGTGTGCCGCACATCCTTGATGATGTGGATCGGACTTGGAGTAATGATAAACCGCTATCTTTAAATAACGTGTCGGTTCATCGGCTGAATTGGGCACGCCATTTCTAAAACGGCTATGCTCAATAAACACCCAATTACGCACGCTTTCACTTACATCAAATAAGGCACCCGCATGGGCTTTCCTTCTGGTTACCGAGTAGGGCAGTCTCAGTACATAGCTGATGAAATGTGCTAAACGTCCATCGGCACAAGGGGCAACCCCTACCGCATGAAAACCCGCTTCTTTGAAAACCCGCTCTGCCTGGGTTTTGTTTTGACCTTGCAACGGATCCTGTTCAAAGAATTCTTTAGACATCGACATGAATTGAGCAAAAACGCATTCTCCATAAAAAGCATTGCTGTCAAATCCGTTTTCGGTAAATTTAACAACCTGCTCTTGACTGAGATGAATCCCCAACTCTTTTCTGACAATCTCCGCAAGCACTTTGTTGAAATCCGGACGCTTCTGTTGCACCAGCAGTCGCTGAACAACGGTTGCGATCTCATCAAATCCGGCTTTAATACGCATTTCATAGTCGCGCAATAATTCATTCTGTGCTGCCTGAACCAAAGGATTGCCCCCAACTTCGGTTGAAGTCAAGGATCCCCTCTCCAGCCCATCAGAAGCCCCATTGAAAGCTTGCTTCTTGAGATGAGCTGGCGGAGGTATTGGCCGCCAGAACAAAGATTTTTCACGATATTTTGCGTTTAACATCTTCATCACCTATTCACTGAACTATGCTCTGGCTCCGCCAGACAAAGTCACTTTCGCGCCTTCACCGGTATTCCCGGCTGATCCCGTGATCGGGCTCTGAGGAACTTCTTCCATTGAGTTTGGTCTATAATTAGACGCCCCCATTGGAGATTGTCCCTGCATCCCTCGAATCGAAGGATTGCGCTGGGTTGCCCATGGCCCGTCGGTACCAGTTACCTTGGTGCCTCTGTCCCAACCGTCACCAGTGATGACGCTACCTTGAGGTGCAGCTTCAACTTCCGGTAAAGGCTGTGACATATCTACCGAGGCAGCATCCGACATCATGATCGGAAAATCCGACTCTCCCGGGTTGGCCGCCTGAGAGCTTTGGCACATTGAACTGGTTTGATCAGCACCTTGATAGTGCGTTCCTGAAACCAATTCACATGCACCTTTCTGCGCTCCGGTCAAACCTTGCGGCCCGGGTTGGATTCCTGTCAAAGCGTGTCCGTTTTGACGCGCCATGGGTTCATGCTTTTTTTGCGCGGCTGACTGCTCCTCAGCAGAACAACTGGCTGCAAAAGATTCCTTACCCATATACGGTGTTCCACTGACCGCCTTACAGCGTCCGGCTTCACCACCGGTAATGTTGTCATTACCACCGCTACGATCGCCGGTCACGGTTTGCCCGGAAAAGGTACCTGACACATTGACCTTTTTAGGGGTCGTTGTTGGTGCCGAAGTTTGACAAACCGTCTCTACTTCTTCCTTACCCTGATAACCCGTACCAGTCACATTTTTGCAGTAGCCACGATCGCCACCCGTTACCGATTCTGGACGACCAACTTGCGTACCAGTGGTTGCATTACCGGCAAAGGTACTCGACATCACCACTTTCTTAGGCGCTTCCTCAGTGCCTCTTGATTTTGGCTGAATCGAACCGGACATGGCCGGGTAATCATTACCGCCACTGACTTTTCGCTCACTACCGTTCAAAGAATCTGATCGGCCACTATTGGATTTTGGCGATGGACCCGGGTTGATGGTAAACCCACCTTGCGGAGCCGCTCCTTTATCCATTTTCGTACCACAAATCAAATCACTTTGATCGGCTGGCAAATAGTCGGTGCCGGTAACACCTGAACATTGTCCTGCGCGATCGCCGGTCACGCTCTTGGCTTGACCCATTTTGTTACCGCTGATCGTTTGACCTTTGGTGGTTTGCGTGGTTGTCACCTTCGCCGGTGCGGCTTTAGGAGTGTCGGAACAATGTGCTTTGAACTCTTCCATTCCTAAATATTCCGTACCGCTTACCAGTTGACAAGCACCCGTCTCTGCTCCGGTTAAGGCGCCTTGACCAAGGGTTGTCCCGGATACGGACTGACCACTTAAGGTTTCTGACATTCCAACCTTTTCAGGTGCGTTGTTCGTACGACTTCTTGAGCTCTGACGCTTTTTAGCTGTCTCAGGTGTCGCACTGCAACTGGCCTTACCTTTACTGCAACGTTGCGCTCTTACCGAGCGAGCAATTTCGCGAGTCGAGGCGTCCGGATTGGCCATTTTGGCAATAGAGCCAGTCTGTCCAGTCTTAGACTTGTAAGCCGTTTCGCCTGCCTTACCTTTTGCCAATGCCTTACGCCATGCTTTAGACATTTTGCGTCCACTGTTATCTGCAACGGCTGTTGAGTTAACGGTGTTTCTGCGCCCTGAAGCATCAGCACGATTGGCTTTTGCTTTAGGTGCTGTCTTAGCACGTGGTTCAACAATCGGCTCAGGCTGTTTCTTTTCCCGTGCCTTGGCTTTAGGGTGAGGCTGACTACTTGCAGTTTGTCCACGCGTCGTTTGCTTTCTTCTTTGTTTAGCAGCCTCTCTTCCTTCTGCAACCACAACTGGCTGAGCAGGACGAGCGGGTCTTCTAACTGAAGGCTCTACCACCTCCCGTCTCGGTGCACTGGGTGCACTTTCGACGGGAACCGGAGCCGGAGCTGGAGCGCTCTGTGCCCGGGTAGGTATCGCTGGCGCATTATTACCAGAAGCTCTTGATTTGCGGCGTGCCATAGCTTGTGCGCGCCCACTAGGGGCATTTGTCATTCCACTCATGCTAAAGGCCTCCCTTTATTCATTGCTTAAGTTCTTACAACCTTGACTTACATGCCTCTTGGGCGATATACCACAAAGTTGTGTCCCTGACACTGCGTGTAGTTGTCATAACCAATTACACGAATCAAATGATCAGGATAGGCTTGACGACAAGCTTCAATTTCCTGAAGTACCAGGTTAGGATCACGCATACCGAAGAAAGGTAGCTTCCACATACCCCAGTAATGGCGAGAGGCTTTTTCTGGAACTTCATGCTCTAGAGCAGGTGTCCAGCCTTGGTTGATGATGTATACAATTTGGTCGTAAATCTCGTCGGCATTAAAATCCGGAAGGAATGAAAAAGTCTCAAGCGTATACTTAGTACGATAATCATCAGTCATTAAGTTACTCATTTGTAATCTCCTACAATTTAAATAATGTGCTTCGTGTTTAAGCAATCATTAACCGGTTTTAGCCATCCAACTTATCAACCGTATCAAATTCAAACTTGATCTCTTTCCAAGTTTCCAATGCCACAGCCAACTCTTTACTGTGTCGTGCTGCATCACGAAGAATGTCACCACCCTCACGCTCAAGGTCACGACCTTCATTACGTGCTTTAACACAAGCTTCCAATGCCACACGGTTAGCTGCTGCACCCGCTGCGTTACCACCTGGGTGACCCTGTGTACCACCACCAAACTGTAGTACGGAATCATCACCAAAGATGTTGACTAGTGCTGGCATGTGCCATACGTGGATACCACCTGACGCAACAGCAAACACACCTGGCATAGACGCCCAGTCTTGGTCGAAGAAGATACCGCGTGAGCGATCTTCTGGGATAAAGTCTTCACGCAATAGGTCAACAAAACCTAATGTTGCACCACGGTCACCTTCCAGCTTACCAACAACCGTACCAGTGTGTAGGTGGTCACCACCTGACAAACGCAAACACTTAGCCAATACGCGGAAGTGAATACCGTGCTTAGGGCTACGGTCGATTACGGCGTGCATAGCACGGTGAATGTGTAACAACATTCCGTTTTCACGACACCAGTTTGCAAGTGTAGTGTTTGCAGTGAAACCAGCGGTCAAGAAATCGTGCATGATGATTGGCTGACCCAGTTCTTTAGCGAACTCGGCACGCTTTAACATCTGCTCAACCGTACCAGCGGTAACGTTCAGGTAGTGACCTTTACGCTCACCAGTCTCTTCAGTCGCTTTATCTACGGCTTCGGCTACGAACTCAAAACGGTTCTGCCAGCGCTGGAACGGCTGTGAGTTGATGTTTTCATCATCTTTGGTCAAATCAAGACCACCACGAAGACACTCATAAACCGCACGACCGTAGTTTTTAGCCGAAAGACCAAGCTTAGGCTTGATGGTACAACCCAACATCGGACGACCATACTTGTTCAACTTGTCACGCTCAACCTGAATACCTGCTGGAGGACCCATACACGTTTTAACGAACGCAACTGGGAAACGGATATCTTCTAAACGTAGAGCACGTACGGCCTTGAAACCAAATACGTTACCTACCAAAGAGGTCAATACGTTAACCACTGATCCTTCTTCAAACAAATCTAGCGGGTAAGCAATGAATGCGTAGAACGCTTCTTTATCACCCGGAACATCTTCAATTCTGTAACAACGGCCTTTGTAGTATTCCATATCCGACAGTAGATCCGTCCATACGGTTGTCCAAGTACCAGTTGAACTTTCTGCAGCCACGGCTGCAGCCGCCTCTTCACGAGGTACGCCAGCTTGTGGCGTTACTTTAAAACACGCTAATAAATCTGTATCTAGCGGTGTATAATCAGGCGTCCAATAGGTCAACTGATAATCTTGTACACCGGCATCAAAAGTTTGTGTAGACATAGAATTTCTCCTCTTAAGGTTTGGAGTTGAATTAAATTCAGGGTCAATATTAGAGAGAAGACTTTCCATTGACTAATTGAAAGAAACGATATTTAAGATTGAGTGAACTCTATATATAGAAGTTTTCAATGCTCGTACACCCTGGTTAAGCCCTTGTTTTATAAGAATAAAAGAACAGCAATTAATCCTGTTCAAGACTGGGGTTTTTAGTTAAAAAAACTCAATGCGATGTGAAAAAAATAGAATTTTCAACTTGTTACCAATTTTGACAGGCCTGCTCATTTTGTTAAAACACATTTAACCCTGATTAAAATTCAATTCCTGACAGGCCTGTTCATTTTGGATAAAATGGCCCATCAACAAGCCCATTAATATCAGAATAAAAGGACCCTACATGCGAGACATCATTTCAACCCCCAATGCCCCCCAAGCAATCGGAACCTACTCACAAGCGGTACGTTTTGGAAATACCGTTTATCTCTCCGGTCAAATTGCCCTTATTCCGGAAAGCATGGAGTTGGCGCAAGGCGAAATCAGTGAACGCATTCACCAAGTCTTTAAAAATCTGAGTGCCGTATGTGAAGCAGCGGGTGGCTCCTTGCAAGATATCGTCAAACTGAATATTTTTCTCACCGACATGAGTCACTTTGCGACGGTGAATGAAATTATGGCCGAATACTTTGTACAACCTTATCCGGCTAGAGCCGCGGTGGCGGTTAAACAATTGCCTAAAGACACCGATGTGGAAATGGATGGTGTGATGGCGCTGTCGAGTTATTGATGATGTGACGATCGATGCGATTTAACCCGTCTGAGTAGACGGGTTGACAATGTCAGGTAGTCTCTCCGTCACTGCAGAGTAAACGCTTGTCAGCTTCCCCGGCGGAGGCTATCACTTCTAACGCTTGTTCTACTTGTGCGCTGGCCACTTCCATTTGGCTTAAAAATTCAATTCCACCCAGCTTATCCCCCAGCTCAAAAGCTTGCAAAGCCTGCCTGCCAAGGTTGTGAACTTCTATATGTGGCTGCTCAAGCTCACCATATCCGGGCAACTTCGAGTAACAATTCACTCCCTCACCGCGATAATACCACTCTCCAAGACGACAATGCTGATGATCACTCAGAGCCTCCGCCGTCAAATCGGACAATCCCATGAACACCTTGTAAATTTCCATTTTAAAGACGTTATGATCGACCTTTGCGGCACTCACAAAGCTACGTAACGCCCCAGCGGAAATAATACCCTCCATACTTCGATTTGACTCAATCAGATCGGAAATGCTTCGATTGGCGGATTCCCCCTTTTGACTCAAATGACTGGCTTGTTCGGAGAGGTCCATGATCTGGCTCTGAGAACTTTTAACTTCATGCTGAATCTGCGAAACCAACTTAAAAATATCTGCTGTCGCCTGTGCGGTTTTGGAACTCAACATCCGCACTTCGTCGGCCACCACTGCAAACCCCCGACCAGCTTCTCCGGCACGCGCTGCTTCGATGGCCGCATTCAAGGCCAACAGATTGGTTTGCTCAGAAATATCTTCAATCAAAGAGATGATTCCGCCAATCGCCTCAGCACGTTCTTCGAGCAAGGTCACCGATGTGGAAGTACCAAGCGCCACTTCATTCAACTGCTGGATACCTGTAGAAATTTTGCTCAAATCATGTTGCGCCGACTGTGAAACCTGTAACGATCCCAATACATCCTGGCGCCCGTTTGAAAGGTTATCCCCCAGCGTATTCATATTGTTTTGAAACACTTTAATGCCGTCTGCATAAGCACCCAAGGACTCAAACAGGCGTTTAACCGAAGTCTGATCAAACTGATCTTCTGAATTGGAGGCAAGCTCATGTCGAGCACTTTGCAATTGCTGCTCCAAGTTTTCAATGGTTTGACTCTGACGGCTATTTTCAGCCTTTAGTTGATCGAACTTCTGCTGTAAATCTGCCAGCTGTCGCTGTAATTGTTTAAATTTTTTTCCAAAAAACATAGCATTCACCTTCTAAAATCCAAAAAACTTTAGCACTAAACATGCCACCACAGAAGCATAAGCTATATAAAGTACGTATCTAAATGGTATGGATTCACTCGTTTGCCACTCTCTTAAAAGTGAGGGCTGTATGCTTGTTAACAATAGGTATTTTTTCAAATCTCAGATTTCATCGCACAAGGCTAAATCGCCTGGTGACCACTGATGCCTGCAAATAGCCGCGTTGCTTAATGCGCAAGCCTTATGATCTTTGACTTTTCACGTGAAACATACAAAACTCATCGCAACAGGAAGCATTTAACCTTCAAGGCAGTCCTGCATATCGCAACCAGGCCTGCCGGTTTTTGATAAAATCGTGTCATTCACCTACTTGATGACATCCATGTTAGCCAGCTACCCCATTCAAAACTTAAAAGGCGTCGGCCCCAAACAGCTCGAAAAGCTCCAGCGCCTCGGTCTTTCGACGGTTCAGGATTTGCTGTTTCACCTGCCGCTGCGCTATCAGGACAAAACTCGTCTGACTCCCATGGAAAACCTTCTGCCGGGTCAGGAAGTGCTGGTTGAGGGTGCGATTTTCTCGCAACATCTCACCAAAGGTCGCCGCAGCAGTCTGTTGGTTAAAATTCAGTCACCCGGCGGGGTGTTTTTAACTTTGCGTTTTTTCCATTTTCATTACCGTCAGGCGCAACAGTTCACCCGCGGAAAAACCCTGCGGGTATTTGGCGAAGTGCGCACCGGACCTAACGGCTTTGAAATGGTACACCCCGCCTATCAATTCATTGATGCGCAGAACCCTCCTTCTTTGGAAGATACGTTGACCCCCACTTACCCGACAACCGAAGGGTTTGGACAGGCCAGCCTGCTCAAGTTGATGAAACAAGCCTTGGCTCTTTTAAAGCAGTACCCGCTGGAAGAGCTCCTGCCCGCCGAACTGCTCAAGGCCGAAAACCTCCCCGACCTGAATAAGGCCATTGTCACCCTGCATCAACCGCAGCCGGATGACGACCTTGGGCTGATCAAACGATTTCAACACCCGGCGCAACAACGCTTGATTATTGAAGAACTCATTAGCCACCAGATTGGTCTGCAGCAGCTTCGCCAGCTGGAAAAGCAACGCCTTGCGCCGGCTTTACCGCCCAGTCGAATGGCCAGCCGCTTGATTGCCTCCCTGCCTTTCACACTGACGGCGGCCCAACAGCGGGTGTTGCAGGAGATTCATCAGGATTTATCTCAAGCTCATCCCATGCAGCGCCTGGTTCAGGGAGATGTGGGTTCCGGAAAAACCATTGTCGCGGCGCTGGCGGCCATCCAGGCCGCCGAGGCCGGTTATCAGGTCGCCATTATGGCGCCAACGGAAATTCTCGCCGAACAGCACCGCAATGCATTCACTGAGTGGCTTGAACCGCTTGGCATCGAAACCGCCTGGCTCAGCGGAAAAATGAAAGCGGCGGAAAAACGCCATACCTTGAGTCGAGTGGAATCCACACAGGCCAAGGTGGTGATTGGCACCCATGCCCTGTTTCAGGAATCGGTCAATTTTGACTCTTTAGGCTTGGTGATCATTGACGAACAACACCGCTTCGGCGTGCATCAACGCCTCTCTTTACAACAGAAAGGCCAAAAAATCGTGCTGGAAGACGATAACATCCAAACGAACGAAAGTACGGAATATCACCCGCATCAGTTGATTATGACCGCCACGCCTATCCCGCGCACGCTGGCCATGACCGCCTACGGCGATTTAGATCTATCGGTGATCGATGAGCGCCCGCCCGGACGTCAATCCATCGATACCGCCGTCATCAGCAATGAAAAACGCGGGGACGTCATGAGCCACCTGGCCGAGAAATGCCAACAAGGTGTGCAGGCTTATTGGGTTTGCCCGCTGATTGAAGAGTCCGAATTGCTGCATGCCCAAGCGGCAGAAGTCACCGCCACGCAATTTGCCGACCGCTGGCCGCAACTGCGCATCGGATTGATTCATGGCCGTCTAAAAGGTGACCAGAAGGCGCAAGTGATGCGGGCTTTCAAAGCGCACGAACTCGATCTTCTGGTGGCCACCACTGTGATTGAAGTCGGGGTAAACGTGCCTAATGCCAGTCTGATGATCATCGAAAATGCAGAACGTTTGGGCTTGGCGCAACTGCACCAATTAAGGGGACGTGTCGGTCGTGGAAGTCTGAAAAGCCATTGCGTACTGCTATACCAGCCACCGCTTTCGGAAACCGGAAAAGCCCGCCTGCAAATCATGCGTGAAACTGATGACGGTTTTCGAATTGCCGAAGAAGACCTAAAAATACGCGGGCCGGGCGAAATTCTCGGCACTCGTCAAACCGGCGGTTTACAATTTCGTATCGCCGATTTGAAACGTGACGGCGTCTGGATTCCTTTGGCGCAATATTGGTCGGCTCAACTGGTTGAAAATGATCAGGCTGAGGTTAATAAACTGCAAGAACGCTGGATCGGCGAAAAAATCGAATACCAACATGCTTAAAGGTAAAATGTTTTGATTCATACACACTGGAAGCCGGCCTCACTGCTCAAACGCCTGCCCGTTTCTAAGGAAATGGCCTCGTGGCTGAGTACTTCGGGTTCGTTAACGCGTAAGATTCGACAGGCCTGTCCGACTATGCAGGTTGAAGTTCTGTCTGAAGGCTGGCAATGTCCGCTACCGAGTGAGGCCCGGGCTTTAGGCCTGAGTTTGCATCAAAAAGTCTGGGTTCGTAGCGTGGTGCTTAAATGTGGCCACACTAGCTGGGTGTTTGCGCGCACCGTCATTCCAAACCCACCATTCGCCAACCCCTGGTCTTGGCTTCAAAAACTCGGCAACAAACCTTTAGGAGAGGTCTTGTTTGAACTCAAGAACGTAGAGCGCTCGGATTTTGAATTCAGCCAGCAGTCGGTTGATGACTGGCCACTATTAAACCGGCATTTGAATCAAAACGGCTTAATACAGTCTGACAAAAAATGTTTTGCCCGGCGCTCTCTGTTTCGTCAACAGCAAGCTCCGCTCTTATTGACCGAAGTATTTCTATCGCCGATTCTGCAAAAATGAACCTTTTAAGGCTCGAAAAACCGCATCTCCAGCATCAACATCAAGGTCAAGTCGGCTTTTGAAAAGTCATTACTTTCCGAGAAAGCCACGCCGGGCTCCACCTCAAAATAAAGCCAGTTTTTATAGGCGAGTTCTCGCCAGTTGAGCGCAGCGCCATAGTCGGTAATATGCGTGCCGACATCGCGGGTATCCCAGCTCCAACGTGCCTGATAGGTTAACAGGCGATGTGGATTGACCTTCTGATAAAGCAGTAAGCGTTGTGTCAGGTCATAATACTCGTCGTCATGCCACCAAACCCCGTCCGTCTGGCTACGGAACAGATATTCCGCATCCAAGTCTTTATCGAATACCAGCTTGGATTCCAGACCTGGGCCGGCATAACGCTCCCAAAACAGATTTTGACTCATACGCGTGGTCCAACCACCCTCAACGGGCCACTCGTAACGCTTTTTGAGACGGACATAAGGATCGGGATCGACAATGTTTTGGAAATTGATCCCGAAATCGAGCAAGGTAGCCAGCTTATCAAATTCCTCTAGAGCCACCTGAAATCCAAGGGAGGTGGTGCCTTCCTGTTCAATCACCTCACGCGCCAAATCATCATTGACCTGACCTTTGACGCTGGTATCTTCGGAGGTGATCAGAAACTGCCAGCGCTTCTGAATTTTTGGCAAGGCGAACTTGGCACGCAACCTCATAGACATTTCTACCTGTCCGGAATCGTGAAACACCATCGGCGTCATAATATCCAAACGATTGCCGACGGAGCGCTCGAAGGCTTCGTCGGAACCGAAATAATCATCAATGCCTTGTCCGGTTGCCTGAACATGGGTGCCTAACCATCCCTGAAAACGCTCCAGGGTTTCAATACCCTGCAATAACCAGGTGTCTTCGACCCCTTGTAGCAGGTAAGAGTTTTGAGGGGGGTTGGGCTTTGTCGGACCTTGCTGAGTCTGCGGAGTTTGGGAATCGGATACGGTCGGGTCGCTATCTGGGAGAGAGGGAGAAGCAGTCAGAGACAAAGGCAGGATTAACACCCCAAACCCACACAAGCCGTTTATAATGTGACGTTTAAAGCAACTCAAAAGAATCACACCCCGATATCCATTTATGTCCGATGCCATTTCCCAAATACAAGCGTCTTACGATGCCATAGAAGATAGAATACTCCTAAAAATAAAGACACACAATCAACGTGTCTATTCTGCATGGATTACGCGACGCTACCTGCGCTTGCTGATTCCGGCCTTACAAGGCCAGCATCCGCAAACCGGCGAAACCTTGTTTCCTCCGCAACAGACTCTGGCCAATCAAACGGAAACGGCTGAAGATGATCTGGATTTGAACGATTTCGATACGCTTTATGAAGAGCCAGAAAGTCCCGAATATCCGCTGGGAGAAGAGCCGGTTCTGCTGACGAGGATTGCTTTCAAAGAGATGGATAGCGATCACCCTCAACTGAATCTGGATCCTGAAGAAGGACCAGGCATTGGTTTGCCGTTTCAGCCCGATGTGTTAGGAATCTTGTTGAAAATCTTCGGCCAAGCCCTGCACTCGGCAAACTGGCAACTCGACCTGGAACCGATACTGCAATTGCCTAGAGAGAGTCGACTGCAATGAATTTAAAGCAGGCTGTCCAAGACAATGCCACCGAGAACAATCAGTCCAATCCAGTGATTTTGTAAAAACACACGAAAGGCTAAGCTGGCATCCTGTTTACGCAGTTCAAAATAGTGATAAATAAACAGGCCTGCCACCCAAAGCAGGCTCAAATAATAAATCCAACCGAGTTCGAACAGGTCTCCGATCCATACCAGCAAGCCCCACATCAACAGCTGGAACAAACCGACAATCTGCGCCAATGAGTCTCCAAATAAAATGGCCGTGGATTTAATGCCCACCTTCAAGTCATCCGGCTTATCCCCCACCGCATAAGCGGTGTCGTAAATCAGGGACCAGATCAAGGTAACCACAAAAACAGGCCAGGCCTGCCAGGGCACACTGCCTTGGACAGCCGCAAACGCCATCGGAATTGCCCAGGCAAAAGCGGCCCCCAGAAATGCCTGCGGCCAATAGGTATGGCGTTTCATAAAAGGATACAGAGCCGCCAAAGCGACGGCCACAAAAGAGAGACCGATCGTCAGCGGGTTCAATGTCACAACCAACGCAAAAGCGAGCAGACAGAGGCCAGCAAAAAAAAGTAAGGCTTCCTTCGATGAGATTTGCCCTGTCGCCAATGGACGCTGACAGGTTCGCTCGACCGCACCATCAAAATTACGGTCTGCATAATCGTTGATCACACAGCCCGCCGAACGCATCAGTACCGCACCCAATGTAAACACCAACAACAGCCAAGTATCTGGCAGACCATCCGAGGCCAACCATAGGGCCCACAAAGCCGGCCACAGCACCAGATAAATACCGATCGGTCGATTCAAGCGGGTTAAGGATAAATAAACGTCTAATTTGGCCATGAATTCCTAAACAGATTCTTCTAATTTGTTTATTAGGCTTTGGACTGCATCAAATACCATGCTGGATACTTCCAAATTGGCCTGCGCCACGCCTTGGCGGTCGGCGTAATGTAAAACCACCTTATTGCCGTCAAGTTCCCATACAATGATATAGCCGTAACCGACCAATTCAGTCTGACCAACATCCTGGTGGGTGATCTGCCATCCCTGTTCTGACATCTTTTGCTTAAAACGGTCACAGATCTTGGGGTTGATTTCACGGTGTTTCAACATAGTTAAGTTTCTTATTTTGGCTTTTTAACCGGCTTCTGCCAGCCTTTCAGAGTAATCTGCTTGGAACGCGAAAGCGTCAATTCTTCTGCAGGCACTTCTTTGGTAATGGTGGAACCCGCTCCGATCGTTGCGCCGTCACCCAGTTTGACCGGGGCAACCAGTTGGCTGTCCGAGCCTACAAACACCCCTTCACCAATTTCTGTCAGATGCTTGTTCACACCATCGTAGTTGCAGGTAATGGTGCCGGCACCAATGTTGCAATGAGCTCCCATCAGGGTATCTCCAATGTAACTCAAATGATTGACCTTTGAACCAAAGCCTATCTTGGATTTTTTAACTTCAACAAAATTTCCGATTTTAGCTTCTGATGCCAACTCCGTGCCCGGCCTTAACCTTGCATAAGGGCCAATGACACAGGCCTGTTCAATCTGGGAATCTTCAATATGAGAAAACGCATGGATAATGGTGTTGTCCGCGATCACACTCTCTTTGATGATGCAATTCGCTCCAATCTGGACGTTGTCACCGAGTTTAACCCGACCTTCAAATACCACATTCACATCAATACTCACATCTTGACCGACTTCAATCTGACCGCGAACATCCACTCGGCCTGCATCCATCAACGTCACCCCAGAGCGCATTAATTGCTCCGCCTGTTGACGCTGATAACGACGCTCCAAGTCCTGAAGCTGTTTTTTATCGTTGACACCCAGCACTTCAATCTCGGAATCGGGCTGAGTGGTATGAACCTGAAACCCATCCGCTACACACATCTCGATAATATCCGTTAGATAAAGTTCACCCTGCGCATTATCTGAAGAGAGTTTGCCTAGCCAACTCTTAAGATAAGCGCCTTTGACTGCCATGATACCGGTATTGACCTCAAGGATGGATTTTTGATCGGCTGTGGCGTCTTTCTCTTCGACAATTGCCTGAACTTGATGATGCTGATTTCTCACAATGCGCCCATAGCCACTGGAATCCGCAAGGCGGATTGTCAACAAAGCCAGCGGATGATGAGCATCGACCAAGGAAAGTAGATCCTTAAGCGTTGACTGGGCCGTTAATGGCACATCACCATACAGAATCAATACTGTATCATTCTCTCCATAATAGTCATTAGCCTGGGCAACGGCGTGCCCGGTACCCAACTGTTCCGCCTGCAAGGCGAATTCAAGATGTTCGCCTTTAATGGTCTGTTGGACTGTTTCTGCACCATGACCGATTACCGTAACAATCTGTGTTGCATCAAGGGTAGACGCCGTATTAACAACATGTTGCAACAGGGGTTGTTGCGCTAGGGGTTGCAGCACTTTAGGCAACTGAGAGCGCATACGAGTGCCTTTACCCGCCGCAAGAATAACAACTTTTAATGACATATAGATTCCTACCAAAAACTAATTCATATATTAATAAATTCAAACTGAGCCTATTGATATACAAACTAAACAAAATTAATACGAGCTACCGGATAGCGTTTGACAGCTTACTTCACGAAGTCAACACAAAAAGTAAGTGTAGTTTACTACACGAATTGTTTCAGAAGATAGGGTTGATAGTAAGCAGCTAAATAAAACGATAGGCGAAAAAAAAGCGGCTAAAAAGCCGCTTTATTAACAAAGATTAACAATTAAGCCAACCCAGTTTTATGCAAACGATCTCTCAGTTTAGAAATCGCTTGAATTTGAGCAACCGCTTCTGCTAGTTCGACCTGAGCACGCGCAATGTCGGTCTCAGATTTAGCATTCGCCATTGCTTCTTCAGCACGCTGTTTAGCCGCTTCGGCTTCAGCTTCGTCAAGATCGGCAGCACGAATAGCAGTATCGGCCAATACCGTTACCACACTCGGCTGTATCTCAATGATGCCGCTGTTGACGTAGAAATGTTGTTCTTCGTCACCGCTCACGACACGCACTGTTCCAGGTTTTAACTGGCTAAGGAACTGGGTATGGTGAGGCATAACACCAACCTCACCATCGGCAGCCTGTGCATAAAGCATCTCAACTTTACCAGAAAAGATCGCGCCTTCTGCACTTACAATATCGACTTGCATTGTGACTGCCATGATCAATTAACCTTTATATTTTTTAGCTTTCTCTAGGACTTCATCAATGTCACCAGCATACATAAATGCCTGCTCAGCAACATCATCCATTTCACCAGAGATAATCATTTTGAAACCACGAATAGTTTCTTTCAAAGAAACATAACGACCATCTTCACCAGTGAATACTTTAGCTACGAAGTAAGGCTGAGAGAAGAAACGCTGCATCTTACGAGCACGCGCTACTAGAGCACGGTCTTCTTCTGAAAGCTCATCCATACCTAGGATAGCGATGATATCTTTAAGCTCTTTATAACGCTGAAGTGTCTGCTGTACACCACGTGCTACATCATAGTGCTCCTGACCAACAACCTGAGGATCAAGCTGACGAGAAGTTGAATCCAAAGGATCGATTGCAGGATAAATACCTGTTTCAGCGATCGAACGGTTCAATACAACAGTCGCATCCAAGTGAGCAAATGTGGTAGCAGGAGCCGGGTCAGTCAAGTCATCCGCAGGTACATATACTGCTTGGATAGAGGTGATTGAACCAACTTTGGTTGACGTGATACGCTCTTGGATCTGTCCCATTTCATAAGAAAGTGTAGGCTGGTAACCTACCGCAGATGGCATACGACCCAACAAGGCAGATACTTCGGTACCGGCCAAGGTATAACGGTAGATGTTATCTACGAAGAACAAGATATCACGACCTTCATCACGGAAGAATTCAGCCATAGTCAAACCAGTCAAAGCAACACGTAGACGGTTACCTGGTGGCTCATTCATCTGACCATAAACAAGAGCAACTTTATCAAGTACTCCTGACTCTTCCATTTCATAATAGAAGTCGTTACCTTCACGAGTACGCTCACCTACACCAGCAAATACTGAGTAACCAGAGTGCTCGATCGCGATGTTACGGATCAATTCCATCATGTTAACGGTTTTACCAACACCGGCACCACCGAACAAACCAACTTTACCACCCTTAGCAAACGGACAGATCAAGTCAATAACTTTAACCCCTGTCTCTAGCAACTCTTGAGAAGCCGCTAGTTCGTCAAATGCCGGAGCAGGACGGTGAATTGTCATTTTCTCTTCAGCTTCAACAGGACCCGCATTGTCAATTGGGTTACCTAGAACATCAAAGATACGCCCTAGTGTCGCTTTACCTACTGGTACCGAGATCGCTTCGCCAGTATTAGAAACTGCCATGCCACGCTTCAATCCGTCTGAAGAACCCATTGCGATTGCACGCACTACGTTATCACCGACTTGTTGCTGAACTTCTAAAGTAAGATCCAGTTCATCAACTTTTAACGCGTCATAGATTTTTGGTAAATCAGCACCTTTAAATTCGACGTCGATAACCGGGCCGATAATTTGTACTATTTTTCCACTCATAATCTTTAACCTTTTATTGAAATCCTTCAAACTTAAACAGCGGATGAACCGGACACAATCTCCGATAGTTCGGCTGTGATTGCTGCCTGACGAGCTTTGTTGTAAGACAATTTCAGCTCTTTAATCATTTCACCGGCATTGTCTGTTGCATTCTTCATTGCAATCATACGAGCACCTTGCTCACACGCAGCATTTTCAACAACAGCACCGAAAACGGTACTTTCAACATAACGACGCATCAATAAATCCAATGCGGTTTTAGCATCAGGCTCATAAAGGTAATCCCAATGCGATTCGTCAGTTTTTTCAACAGACTCAAGAGGAACTAGCTGTTGGATTGTTGGGTCTTGTGCCATAGTGTTGACAAAAACGTTAGAAGCCAAATGAACTTCATCAATTTCACCCGCATCAAACTTGTCCAAAACAACTTTGATGGTACCAACTAAGTCCTCAATGTGAGGTGTGTCACCCAGGTCAGATACAGTTGCAACCACATTCCCACCATAACTGCGGAAGAATGTCTGTGCTTTACCACCAACCAGTGCAAGCTCAACCTCTACACCCTGCTCTTTCCACGCTTTAAGCTGTGGTAAAGCTTTACGGAATAAGTTTGAGTTTAAACCACCACATAAACCTCGATCAGAAGAGATTACGACTAAGGCAACACGCTTGACGGTTTCACGAGTCTGAGTATAAGGATGCTTATACTCAGGGTGAGCACCTGAAACGTGTCCAATGACTCTCTTCACTTTTTCGACGTATGGTTTGGTAGCATCCATGCGGGCTTGCGCCTTACGCATTTTGGAAGCCGCCACCATTTCCATGGCTTTGGTGATTTTCTTGGTATTTGTTACGGAACCAATTTTGGCTCGTATTTCTTTACTACCGCCTGCCATGGCCTACCCCTTATCTTAGTAAACGCCGTTTGATTTGAAGGCTTCGATACAAGCTTTAACACCTGCAACGATTTCATCATCCCAACCACCTTTCTCATTGATCTTGGCGGCTAGTTCAGCGTGTTCTGAGTTTAGGGAGGCATGCAATGCTGCTTCAAAGTCCAATACTTTTTCGACTTCTACATCGTCCAAGTAACCTTCATTAGCTGCATATAAAGACGTTGCCATCTCTGCGATAGTAAGAGGTGAATATTGCTTCTGCTTCATCAATTCTGTTACACGCTTACCACGTTCCAACTGCGCTTTAGTCGCTGCATCCAAATCAGATGCGAACTGAGCAAAGGCCGCCAATTCACGGTACTGTGCCAAATCAAGACGAATACCACCACCTAATTTCTTGATCGCTTTAGTCTGAGCAGCACCACCAACACGTGATACAGAAAGACCCGCGTTCACAGCAGGACGGATACCTTGAGTAAACAAACCAGTTTCAAGGAAAATCTGACCATCAGTGATCGAAATTACGTTTGTCGGTACGAATGCAGAAACGTCACCTGCTTGGGTTTCAATAATAGGAAGAGCAGTCAATGAACCGGTCTTACCTTTTACTTCACCGTTAGTGAATCTTTCAACATAATCCGCACTTACACGAGCAGCACGCTCAAGTAGACGGGAATGTAGATAGAATACGTCACCAGGGAAAGCTTCACGTCCTGGTGGACGACGTAGCAACAATGAGATTTGACGGTAAGCCTGAGCTTGCTTGGTCAAGTCATCATAGATGATCAATGCATCTTCACCACGGTCACGATAGTACTCACCCATCGCACAACCTGCATACGCAGCCATGTACTGAAGAGCAGCCGGATCCGACGCGTTAGCCGCAACGATTACCGTGTTTTCCAAAGCACCGTATTCTTCAAGTTTACGTGCTACGTTGTTTACGGTAGAAGCCTTTTGACCCATCGCTACGTAGACACATTTAACACCAGTGTTCTTTTGAGAAATGATCGCATCGATAGCGATTGCTGTTTTACCAGTCTGACGGTCACCGATGATCAACTCACGCTGACCACGACCAACCGGGATCATTGAGTCGATAGACTTGATACCAGTCATCATAGGCTGGTCAACAGATTGACGGTCGATAACACCAGGAGCGATACGCTCGATAGGTGACGTGACTTTTGTGTCAATTGACCCTTTACCATCGATAGGACGACCTAGACCGTCTACAACACGACCGTTTAATTCCGGTCCTACTGGTACTTCTAGGATCTTACCTGTACAAGTGACTTTGTCACCTTCAGAGATGTGCTCGTATTCACCAAGAATAACGACACCAACTGAATCGCGCTCTAAGTTAAGCGCCATACCGAAAGTGTTTTCATCAAATTGAACCATCTCACCATACATTACGTCTGAGACGCCGTGAATAAGAGCGATACCATCAGCGATGCTAACGACCGTCCCTTCACTGCCAGACTCTGCAGCACCATCAAAACCGGCAATGCGGTCTTTGATTAGATTACTGATTTCAGAGGCATTCAATTGCATGTGTGTTCCTCTCCATTATTGGGCGATTGCTGCGCCAAGTTTGTTAAGTTGTGAAACAGCTGAACCATCAATAGCCCAGTCACCGACTTTAATCTTTATGCCTGCAATTAAGTCAGGATCTTCTTCATAAGAGATCTCAACTTCTGCATCAAACTTGGCATTTAAAGCAGCACTTAATTTTTTCTTCTGCTCAACCGTTGCTTTACGTGCAGTAATAATCGTCGCTCTAACGCGCTTGTCTTCTTCGGCCTTCAACTCTTCAAAAGTCTCAGAAACACCAGGAAGCGCAGCTAAACGCTTATTTTCAGCCATTACAGATAGAAGGTTTTTTCCTTCAGCAGTCAGGTTCGCTCCCATAACAGATTCGAAAACGGATAAAACATTTTCATCACTGTACTCAGGGTTGCCAATCATAGCCTGCATCGCGTCATCAGAAGCGATGGTGCTAAGGTTAGCCAGTTCTTCCGACCATTCTGTTAGCTGATTCTTTTCCTTTGCGACTGCAAAGGCTGCTTCAGCATAGGGTCTTGCAATTGTCATTAATTCTGCCATAGAAGTTTTCCTTAGATTGATTTAACTAAGGTTTCAAGCATGTCGTTGTGCGCTGCTGCATCCACTTCTTTCTGAAGAATTTTTTCTGCACCAGTTACAACCAATGAAGCCACTTCTTTACGAAGGTCTTCTCTTGCACGACTAACTTCTTGCTCAATTTCTGCTTGGGCGGCAGCTTTAATACGGTCAGCTTCTTCGTTGGCTTTTACTTTCGCATCTTCTACGATTTCAGAGCTACGTTTTTCAGCTTGACTCAGTATGTTTTGAGCTTGAGATTTAGCTTCCTTAAGCACTTCTTTTGCTTTTTGTTCAGCCAACTCAAGTTCATGCTTACCTTTCTCAGCGGCAGAAAGACCGTCAGCAATTTTCTTCTGACGTTCTTCCATTAGCTTAGACAGCGGCCCCCACAGCACCTTGTTCACAAACCAGACTAATAGCACAAATGCAATAATCTGGATGAGAAGCGTTGCGTTAATACTCACAGTGGTTACCTCGCCATTCGTTAAATTAAAATATTAAATTTTCGATTTAATTAAGCGCCAAGAGCAGCTGTCATTGCACCGACGAATGGGTTAGCGAATAGGAACCACATAGCGAAAGCTAGGATGATGAAAGGGAAAGATTCCATCAAACCGGCAAAAATGAACATGTTCGTCATTAGAGCTGGACGCATCTCAGGCTGACGAGCGATTCCTTCCAATGTTTTAGAACAGATTAGACCCCAACCAATTGCTGAACCTAGACCAGCGGCAGCCAAAATTACACCTACACCAATAGCAGTTGCAGAGTAGATATCAGCAATCATAGTAGCAGTTACTTCCATCGACTTTCTCCTAAAGTTTTACAAGTTAAAATTAAAAAAAATAAAAGTTAAATAAAGCTTTTTACTTCAGACCCCAAATGAAACCTCAAAGCAGGTGCGCTTAAACCTTTTTGATGACCCACCTAAATGAGCCACCTATTCCTTTCATTGTTACCGGGTGGCTTAATGACCTTCGTCGTGAGCCATACCCAGATAAACAATAGTAAGCACCATAAAGATAAAGGCTTGAAGGGTGATAACCAACAAGTGGAAAATCAACCAACCTAAATCAAGTAGAACTTGTAATGGTGCCCAGAATAGCGCAGCGGCACCCACTGCTAAAGTTCCACCAATCAATGCGATCAGTAGGAATACCAACTCACCTGCGAACATATTACCGAACAAACGCAGAGCAAGTGAAAGTGGTTTGGAAACTTCTTCGATAAACGTCATAACAACGTTGACTGGAATGAAGAACTTGCCGAATGGGTGAAACAGGAACATCTTAATGAATCCGCCCACACCCTTAATTTTGATGTTGTAGTAGATAATCAATGCAAAAACGGTGAACGCCATCGCAAGGGTCGTGTTCAAATCCGTAGTCGGTACGATTTTCAAATGTGCATGAGGGTCACCGGTTACCAACTGGAACAAGTAAGGAAGAAGATCAACCGGGATCAAGTCCATAAAGTTCATCAGCCAAACCCATACGAAAATGGTCAGCGCCAAAGGTGCAATCAGTGGGTTATGGCCAGGAAAGGCATCACGAACGTTGGTCGAGACAAAATCAAGAATAGACTCAACGAAATTCTGGAATCCACCGGGTTTTCCAGTTTCTAATTGCTTACCAAGTCTTGCAGACACAAAAACAATCAATGCGCCAAGCAAAAAACTTACAACAATGGTATCCAGATTAAATGTCCAGAAACCTTCGCCTATGTGATTATTTGTCAAGTGATGTTGAATATACTCGACAGTTCCCATCTTTTCAGCACTCAAGGGACTTCTCCTTAGTCAGTCAAACGCTGCTTGCCTTTCAGATTGAAAGCCTGTCCGATCTGCATCGCCACAAAGGTCAATACCATCGGCATCGCTTCCAGTCCTAGAACTTGCAACCCCAAAACAAATAACACAGCCAGAAGAACGAATCTCACGACTGCACTCAAATATAAAACTAAAATTCCACCTTTCGGGTCATTAGCTGCTTTCGAATCGGCTTTTTTAAACGTCAGACTGAGCATCAAGACATTCATGATTCCAATAAAAAAACCGTAAGCGGCAGACCAGATGAGATCTTGAGTAGAGAAAACCAACACAGCAACCAGACCGATTAGGCCTTGGATTTTAAGAGGTTGATTAAGGTTTTTAATCATCTTTCTTTTCTGCTTTTGGAGCTGGATCCAACCTACTCGAGAGCTTCATCACCTTTTGCATGCCGCCGATAAAACCAAGCAGGCCACACAAAAGTAAAAATATGGGGGTTGTTTCAAACAATTGGTCAAATGCATAACCAACCAGAAAACCCGCAACAATCATTGACGTAAAGATCGAACCCGCACTCAGCAACAGGAAATTGACCGCCGGACTTGGCGCCTCACCTGCTTTGGTTTTTTTCGGCTCTTGGCTCGATTCAGTCATTCAATGGCAAACTCTATTAATGATACTTTTTAGTTGATTATTGTTCAACCTAAACGGTGGCACATGATATAGCTTTACGCCCTTAAAAGCTAGCTTATATGCTTGTTTTTCTCTAGGTTTTGTTCATGAATCCACTTAGACAACTACATGCAGTATGTCGCAAAACCCAGACCACTAGATGTATTAATAATATCCTTAATCTTTTTTATGATTGAGATTCTTTATTAAAATTCCATTATTCTAAAAAAGTTTTAATAAACGGTTTAAATCCTCTAGATTGTCATAGCTGATTTCAAGCTTGCCTTTGCCGCTTTCACGATGATTGATCTTAACCTTGGCCTTAATTTTTTCGGCCAGCATATTTTGCTGCGTTTCGATCTGTTCCATTCCCGGAATCGCTTTTTTCTTGGATTCCTTAATCACCTTGTTTGGAACCAGAATTTGCTGCACGGCCTCTTCCATCTCGCGTACCGACCAACCCTTAAGCTTGGCTTTTTCAACCAATTCTAGCTGCTTGTCTTCAGGCAGAGAGATAATCGCACGCGCATGCCCCATGCTGATTTCACCATCGTGCAAGGCTTGCTGAATGGCTTGAGGAAGTTTCAGAAGACGAAGCAAGTTTGATACTGCCGCCCTTGAACGGCCAACCGCATCGGCAACTTCTTGCTGAGTTAACTCAAATTCTTTAAGCAGGCGCTTCAAACCAATTGCCGTTTCGATGGGATTCAAGTCTTCACGCTGAATGTTTTCAATCAGCGCCATTGCCAAAGTCGCTTGGCTGTCCGCCTGTCTGACAACGACCGGAACCTTATCCAAACCGGCCAATTGGGCCGCTCTCCAGCGTCGCTCACCTGCGATTATCTCGTACTGATCGTTATCCAGTGGTCTGACAATAATCGGCTGCACCACGCCCTGAACACGAATTGAGTCGGCCAACTCTTGCAGGGCGCTCGATTCAAATTGCTGACGAGGCTGGTAGACACCCGCCTGTAATTGATTGACGGGTAGCTTTTCGATGCGTAAATCGGTACTACTGTTCTCTGACTTTTGTTTAGCGCCTATCATGGCATGAATGCCACGGCTTCCCATTCCTGAGCGTTTTTTTGCCATACCTTACCTTTTTCTTGTCAGAGTTAAATTTGTGTTTTACGGATTAATTCATTCGCCAGCGCCAGATAGGCGATCGCGCCATTTGATGCTGCATCATAATCCAAAATGGACTCACCATAACTGGGCGCTTCCGCCAAACGGACATTTCTTGGAATAATGGTCTGCAGTACCTTCATACCGAAATGGGAAACCAATTCACTGGAGACATCATTTGCCAGGTTATTACGACGGTCATGCATGGTTCTGAGCAAACCATCAATATGCAAACTATCATTCAGCTGAGATTTAACCGTTTCAATGGTATCCATCAAAGCCGACAGCCCCTCCAAAGCGAAATATTCACACTGTACCGGCACCACAATACCATCGGCCGCCGTCAAAGCATTCAAGGTCAGCATATTCAAAGTCGGCGGGCAATCGATCAAAACCGCATCATAATCATTGCGGATTTTTTTCAAGGCCTTACGAAGCCGCTTTGGCCCCATACCTTCTTCCAGCAAAGCCACTTCAGCTGCGGTCAAATCGCCATTCGCCGGCATCAAATCCAGGCCAGCCTGCTCAACCTCAATAATGGCCGCTTTAGGTTTGCACTCACCCACCAGAACTTCAAAAATCGAGTTCTCCAGTTGATCCTTATCGACCCCGATCGCCACGGTGGAATTTCCCTGAGGATCCAGGTCAATCAACAACACCTTTTTTCCCAAACGTGCCAAGGAAGCCGCCAAATTCACACTGGTTGTGGTCTTACCCACGCCGCCTTTTTGATTCGCCAATGCAATCACTCTGCCCACGAAATGCCACCTAACCTTTTTGTATGCCGTTTAATGTTTTCAATTTCTTTCCTGCTGACTTGCCTTAATCAACATGCGCTGGGCGTCAAGACCCGGAATCTGCAAATCGATCATCGCCTCGATTTTGACCAGGCCTGGTAGTTTCGAATAATCTTCAAAATCTTTTTGGGCTTTCATCGCCCACCAGAAACCGTCTGGCTTCAGCAGATGCGCCGTCCAATGCATCATGTCTTCCAACGAGGCAAAGGCACGCGACACCACCCCATCATAACGCTCGGCCGGCTGATAGGTTTCAACACGCTGATGGAATACTTGGGTGTTCTCCAAGCCCAATTCCGCTTTGGCCTGAATCAGAAAACGGGTTTTTTTGCTGTTGCTGTCCAGCAGGTCAACTTCTCTGTCAGGAAAACAGATGGCCAATGGAATGCCAGGCAAGCCGCCCCCCGTGCCCACATCAATCAATCGCTGTCCCTCGATGTGCGGCACAATCGCCAAACTGTCCAATAGATGTTTAACCAGCATCTCCTGCGGATCACGGATCGCGGTCAAATTATAAACCTTATTCCACTTTTCCAATAGGGTCAAATAAGCCATCAACTGATCTACGGCCTGGGCAGGCAAAGTCAGTTGCAATGCCTTGATCCCGGCTTCCAGCTGAGGTTTTAGGGCTTGTATGTCATGGTTTTGATTCATGTTGGATCAAGCTACCTTATTGCCGGAACGATGCTTTTTGATGGAGATCAGCAAAATGGAAATCGCCGCCGGAGTGATGCCCTGAATACGGCTGGCCATGCCCAGGGTTGCAGGCTTATGATCTCGAAGCTTTTGCTTGACCTCATTCGATAAACCGGAAATGCCATCCAAATCCAAGTCTTCGGGAATTTTAACCGCTTCCGAACGTTTAAGTTTGTCGATATCCTGCTTCTGGCGCTCAATGTAACCGGAATACTTGGCTTCAATCTCGATCTGATCAACCACCTCTTCGGAGGCAACCCCTTTACCAAACACTTCAAGCTCAGCCAGCGCGCTGTACGCCACCTTAGGGCGTTTCAAAAGATCGAACAGACTTTGCTCCTTGCTTAGAGGCAGTTCCATCAGGGCTTCGGCCTGCTTGGCTTCCGCATGTGACGGATAAATCCAGGTTTTTTTCAACCGCTCAAGCTCTTGCTCAAGGCTTTCCATTTTGGTTTCAAACGCCATCCAACGGACATCATCGATCAAACCAAACTGGCGCGCAATCGGCGTCAGGCGCTGATCGGCATTGTCCTCGCGCAACATCAAACGGTATTCGGCACGCGACGTAAACATGCGGTAAGGCTCGGTGGTGCCCATGGTAATCAGATCATCTACAAGCACACCGATATAGGCTTCGTCACGGCGCGGATACCACTGCTCCTGCATCTGCGCACGGCGTGCAGCATTAATGCCAGCCAAAATCCCTTGGGCTGCGGCTTCTTCATAGCCGGTGGTCCCGTTGATCTGCCCGGCAAAATACAAGCCGTGGATATGACGGGTTTCCAAAGTCGGTTTCAATCCCCGCGGGTCGAAATAGTCATACTCGATGGCGTAACCCGGTCGCATAATGCGCGCATTTTCTAACCCTTCCATAGACTGCACAATCTGCAACTGGGTTTCAAACGGCAAGCTGGTGGAAATCCCATTCGGGTAGAGTTCGTTACTGGTCAGCCCTTCCGGCTCGATAAACACCTGATGGCGATCCTTATCGGCGAAACGCATCACCTTGTCTTCGATCGAAGGGCAATATCTCGGCCCGACACTGTCGATTTCACCCTCATCGGAATACATCGGCGACTGATCCAATGAGGCCATGATCGCCTCGTGCGTCTGGGCATTGGTGTAGGTGATGTAGCAAGGGATCTGCTGTGGGTGCATGGAACGCTTGCCCATATAAGAGAATACCGGAGCCGGATCATCACCGTGCTGGATCTGCATGGCATCGAAATTGACGGTGCGTGCATCAATGCGCGGTGGTGTGCCTGTCTTTAGGCGACCGACCGGCAGCTCCAACTCACGCAAACGCGCCGCCAAACGATTCGACGGGGCGTCACCAGCACGCCCCCCTTCGTAGTTCTGCAAACCGATATGAATGCGACCGGCCAAAAAAGTGCCCACCGTCAAGACAACTTGATGCGCATAGAACTTCAACCCCATTCGGGTTTCCACGCCGCGCACCTGGTCGCCTTCCAAAATCAAGTCTTCAACAGGCTGTTGGAAAATCGACAAATTGACTTGGTTTTCCAGCAAGGTGCGAATCGCCTGGCGATACAACACTCGATCAGCCTGCGCACGGGTGGCGCGTACCGCCGGACCTTTTGAGGCGTTAAGGGTTCGGAACTGAATCCCGGCCTGGTCAATCGCCAACGCCATGGCACCACCCAAGGCATCCACCTCTTTAACTAAATGCCCTTTGCCGATCCCGCCGATTGCCGGATTGCACGACATCTGTCCCAAGGTATCGATATTATGGGTCAGCAACAGGGTTTTCTGGCCCATGCGTGCCGCAGCCAGTGCTGCTTCGGTACCGGCATGACCGCCGCCCACCACGATAACCTCATAATTAGAACTTAACGCATCCATGTTGCATTCCTTCTGGAAAAGCCGATTCAACCCACGGATTAATCCAGGTTGATACAATCAACGAAACCGATGTTAAAATAACTGATATAAAATAGTAAAGTATTTTACCATAAGCTAATCCCATTCAACCAGGCATCCATCCCACAACCTAAAAAGGGGCGCAATATGTTCGGTTTTCACTTCAAAAACAGTCTCATAGCGGTAACGCTGGTCGGCGTCATCAGTCTCGTATCCGGTTGTAATTCCAACCCACCCAAAAGCATGATGAATGTTCAACCAGGTGAACGTTTCCATCTCAAGCAAACCATCACCATCCCGGCAGGCAAAGCGCGCCAGTTCATCCAGTTCGGCCAAATCACAGGCAGCGGGTTTGATCGACGTGAACAGCACTGCCGTATCGAAATATATGAACTGCAAACAAGCCGTACCGTCATTCAACCCGAATCCTTCCGGATAGAGCGGGTTCAGCTTGGTGAAGAGCAGATTGCGCAACTCAATCAGCCGATTCAAATGGCCGCCAATCTTCACACTCGAACCAGCGACCTGCCGGAATACAACCCGGTGCTTGCCCTGTCTTACGAGCGACCCGAAACCATGGACTTGGTGCATCTGTATTTAAAATCCAAGCAGCAACCGAATGTTTATCGCCTGACCTGTGCCGGTGCATTAAGCGACGGCAGCATGGCGGATGCGCCACGCAGTTTTCGTCCGCAACGCACTGAAATCAACCGCATACTGGGTACTGTGGGGAAAATAGAAAAGTGATTGAACAAGCTTCTGTCCATCCAAATGGACAGGCCTGCTGATATTCAATAAACGCCCAAATTAGGATTCCGGCTGGCGTTTCTGTTGGGAAACTTGGCGAATGCGTTCGGCAGGGCGGAAAAACTGCTGTTTCAGATAGTCCTGCAATGCCTGAGGATAATTCTGTTTGGCAATTGCTGTCTGCATGCACAGCAACCATGCGTCGCGCTCGGCCTCCTTGATGTCCAGAAAGGCATGCGCCAGCGGAATATTGATGGAACCGTATTTTTCCGCGTAAATTTGCGGGCCGTTCATCCAGCCCGACAGAAAATGCACCAACTTATCACGCGACGAACTCAGGTCATCAGCGTGCATGGCGCGAATAGATTGTGCCTCTGGCAAGGTGTCCATGGCATCATAAAAATCGTCCACCAGCTTCACTAAACCATCATAGCCGCCTACCGCCTGATAAGTGGCGTCTCCCATGCCGTAAGCCGTTTGCGCTTGTATTTCCATCGTTTTTTAGTCTCTTGTTAGGGGATCACCCGGGGCGCTTGCCGTTTGGATTCGGACGCATGGTCAACAACTCTTCAACCTCGTGCTGGATATAACCACGATCAAAGGCAAACTGCGCGAGCTGGCTGGCACGTGACTGCAATTCCTCTATCGCTATGCCATTCTCAATCGCCTCTTCCAAACATTCGGAAAGCATATCGATGGTGGCGGACTCTTCTTCGTTTTCATCCGCCCCGTGCTTTTTTAAACGCTGTAAATTTTGGTCAAAACACGCCATCAATTGTTGCGCTTTCAAGGTGTTTTTAATATTGATGACATCCCGTTCCGTCATGATGCTCCTTGCACTCTCACTCCTTCATCGTCTTTCAGCCGTGTGCAGCTTTTTGACAACAACCAGGCCTGCTCATTTTCAATCAAGCGATTTTTTACGCAATACATACTTTGGGGAGGCGTCATACAAATCGTTCCAGCCCTCCTCTTCGGCCATGTCGGTAAAGCCGTCTTCAGTGGTATCGGCAGAATCGGCAGGCCTGTCCTGCTTGACCCATTCATAACCAAACAGCCCGAACAACCAGTTAAGGAAAGACACAAGCAAACCTACTGGCGAACGGTGCGCGAAATATCAAATTCATCTTCAAAATTGGAACGATATGGGTTGATATCCAATCCACCACGCCGCACATAACGCGCATATACGGTCAGTTCGGACGGTTGGCAACGGCGCATGATGTCGGTAAACACCCGTTCCACGCACTGTTCATGAAACTCATTATGCTCACGGAACGAAATCAGATACTTCAACAAGCCTTCATGGTCAATCTGAGTCCCTCGGTAACGAATCACAATCGAACCCCAATCGGGCTGACCCGTGACCAGGCAATTGGATTTGAGAAGATGGCTATTTAGGGTTTCCTGAACCTCATCGGCCGACTCTTCTACCGTCAACAAACCGGGGTTGACCTGATAATCCGTGACTTCGATATCCAACGCATCAAGGTTGTCGCCCGGCAAACGACCGATCAGGGTCTCTTCTTCATCCAGACTGCGAACGTCCACCGCCACCTCCGCACCACAGGCGACCGACAGATCTTCGATCCAATGGTTGACGACCGCCTCCTGAGAATCGAAACGGGTGCCATTGAACGAATTCAAATACAATTTAAAGGATTTGGACTCAATCAGATTGGGCGAATCCGCCGGAAAGGCAAACTCGGCAATCACCGCCACCGGCTTACCTTTCGGATTGAGCCACGACACCTCGAATGCGGTCCAGATATCCAATCCCTGAAACGGCAGACTGTGCAGATCAAATCCGAGTTCGTCGCGTTTTTCCTGACGCGGAATCGGAAACAACAGCGAAGGGTCATAGGTCTTGCAATAGGGCGTGACTCGCCCTAACAGACTCTTATTGGCGGTGGATGCGTTTGCTTTAGCGCTCAAATTTAATTCTCCAGTCTCTTCGATTTTTAAACTTACCCTTACCCGGCAACATCAAAATTGCGCAGCGCGGTTCTAAAGGCGTTGAACGGATTCAACAAAGCATCGGCAATGATGATGGCATACCCGATCCAATGGTAAAAATTGGGTTCTTGTCCCTCCACAAACCATAGATAACTGAGCAGGCCTGTCGCCAGAATGACCGTCAACACCGCCCAGAACTGATCCACCAAAAAAGAGACTGCGCTGACATCACCGGACTTGAACATCTCAATGAACAGAATGACTACTGCCACGGAAATGAACACATACCCGACCGTGCCCTGCAGGGAGATCTGAAAATACTCCGTCGCAATCAAAAATAGGACAATAAACAGCATCCAGGGTAATTTACCGATTGTAGATAAAGCCCCGCCACCTGAAGAAACCGACACATTCGAACCCATATTTTTTCCTTTTTATACGATTATTGCTCCTAGGAGCCTTAACTAAAATAGATCAATAAGCTTAATAGCCTTCTTTTATCCGCTTGGGGTTAGCCAACTTTTCCAACGCCTGATTAATACGCTGCCGGAAATAATACGGAAAATAATCATAGGCACCGGAGTTTTCCATGCGGATCCCCAGTTCATCACCCTGCGCATTCACAAACACCAGACGAGGAAAGGTCGTCACATTATACAGCTCGACCATTTCGCTGGCCGGGACTTCATCTCCATAAAAATCTTTTACTTTAGCGTCGTTGTCGGCGATCAGCTCCACAATCTCAATGTAATCGGCCACCAAGCCGTTTTCGATCAACGGCAGTAAAGCATTCTCTTCAAAACGTTGACAAGGCGGGCAACGTTCACGGCTGAAATAAATAACCACGGGTACATTGCGGGCTTGAGCCTGCTGGGCCACGGCCGAAAAATCTTCGACCGGTTGCAAACGCCAGTCGGCATGAAGTTCTGAAACCGTCATAAACAGCAAAAAAGGCATCAGCCAAACTAAAAATCCGTTTTTTCTCCACATAGACCTCATATCTTACCCCCCTCAATGCCCAAGGCGCTTAAATTCAAACCAGACTCCGTCAGCGGAGGACACCAGAAATAAGCACCGGTCAGCGGGTGCGTGAAGCTGAATAACGCATCGACAATGCCATCTTCCAACCCTATCATCCGTTTCAGAATCGCTTCATAGGCATCAAACGAACGCCCGAAAGCGGTAAACACCAATCCTAGGCGCTCGCCTTCCGACCATGGCATGGAGCGCCGAATCACAAACGCTTCCGGATCAAAAGACTCCTGCGCGGTACGTTTCACATGCGCCGATTCAGGCGCTTCGTCAAACTCTTCGTTATCGGCAATGCGCCGCCCAAAGGTATTGTCCTGTTGCTGGGGCGATTTTGCGCGAAACGCATCCAAATCATGCACCCATTGCTGAACCGCCACAAAGCTGGAGCCGGCCAAAAGCCCTTCAGTCACCACAGCCGCCTCAACCGCAGCCTCGCCTACCGGGTTTTCGGTGCCATCCTCATAACCGGTCAGGTCCTGGGCGTTGCCATATTTAAAGGATTCAATGCGCTGTTCCAAAACAAACGCCGATGCCAACTCATCGATCAACTGCTTGGCCTGCAACACAATCTTGCCGCGATCCCGTCCCCTGAGCCACAGCCACAAGGCGGCCGGAGTGGAAGGAATCTCAATCCCCTGATTGACCATGGCTGGAAACAAACGTAAACCCTGCACTTTTTTACCTAACGCCTCCGCCAATGAGAGACCCACCCCCACAACCAGACTGTCACCATCCACCTGACAAGCCAGTTTAGACAGTGCACCGACATAATCCCCATGCGGTTTCAGGGAAAACGTCAAATAACAGCCTTGTTGCGGAATGGGTTTTAAGATAGCGGATTGAACCGAACTTTCTGCCTTGTCCAATGGTATTCACCTCATGTATCTCGGTTTAATGCAGACGATTCCGCATTCGTTGCGAATCATTTCAAAGCAATTTACCATTGCACGCTCAAGGCAACAAGCTTCACTTTGGCAAATTCACCTATACGGCGCCTAATCCATTATAATCAAAATACGCGAATTCCCTTTTATTGCGGAGCCATCTCATGCAAGCCATGCAGGCATTCAATACGTTTTTACTCACTGCCGGAGGACTCGGCCTATTTCTGCTGGGCATGATCATCATGACGGACAGTCTCAAAAAGCTGGCCGGTGATCGGATTCGCTCCGCCCTGTTACGTTTTACCAAAACACCCGCCACCGGGGCTCTCAGCGGGGCGCTAGCCACTGCCATCGTTCAATCTTCCAGCGCCACTACTTTGGCGGCCGTCGGTTTTGTCGGTGCAGGCCTGATGAGTTTTAGCAATGCCTTGGGGATTATTTTCGGCGCCAATATCGGCACCACCATCACCGGCTGGATGGTGGTGGTGCTGGGTTTCAAGTTCTCGATCGATTCCATCGCCTCCGCCATCATTCTCATCGGGGTGATGATGAGGCTGTTCGCTTCACAAAAATGGCATTACATCGGCTTGGCGCTAGCCGGATTCGGCCTTATTTTTGTTGGAATCGACACCCTGCAAACCGCCATGGCCGGTATGGTCGAGTGGGTGGATTTTAGCCAAATGCCCGCCAATACAGTAACCGGACTCATTCAACTGGTCATAATCGGAATGGTCTTTACCACCATCACCCAATCCTCCAGTGCCGGGGTTGCTTTGACGTTAACCGCTTTATTCAATGACCTCATTCAGTTTGAACAAGCGGTGGCTTTAGTGATCGGCATGGACATTGGCACCACCGTTAAGTCCCTTCTGGCAGCAATCGGAGGTACCGTAGGAGCAAAACGCACCGGTGCCTCCCATTTCGTATACAACATAATGACAGCGGTCATGGCTCTATTTTTAATCACCCCTTACACCCAGGCCTGGGCATTTTTCAGCCCGACGGCTCTTGAACAACATGCCGAAATCGCGCTCGTTGGATTCCATACCCTATTCAATCTGCTGGGTGTCCTGCTTATCCTACCTGTGAGCCAGCCTTTTGCCCGGCTGATCCGAAAATTGATTCCACAAGACAAAGAAAGCCACACTCAAGCACTCGACAATCAATTATTAAACACGCCCGAACTGGCTTTAAACGCCGTACAAACAACCCTGATCAGCCTAAACAAAGCCTTACTGAGCCAACTACATGGCTTATTGCGCAACCCGTCGGACACACTTATCTATTCCAAGTTGCAATCCCTTCAGCAGGAACTCGATCAAACTCAGGTTTACTTGGATCTGATTCACTTGAACCACACGCAAGGAAACCATTGGAAACGACTGGTTTCCATGATTCACACTCTGGACCATTTGCAACGCCTGCATGAACGCTGCGAGGAAGAGTCTGACCGGGCCCGCGCATCTCGGCACTATTCGGATTTGATTGACACGAGCCACCAACTGGAAAAAGACGTGATCGAACTTCACAGCCTGATCGGCCAAAAAAAATGGAGCCAAATGGTCAAACTGACCCGTAAGCTACACCACGCCATCCGCCAGGATTCGGAAGGCTACCGCCATAGAATGGTGCAACAAATGGGACAAGGGGAACTGAGTGCCGAACAGTGTCAGGACGCGTTACAAGCAATCCGTTGGATGGAGCGCGTCAGCAAACACCTGTACCGGATCAGTTACCATATGGAGAAGATGCTACTCAATTCGGCCACCTAAGGGTTAGGAGCCCCGTCTTGTCGAAAAAGCGTCAGATCCTTTATCGACATCAATCGTTATAATTGAAACAACACATAAAAGGGAACAAACAATGCTGACCACATTGATTTTAGGCATGATTTTAACGGCTCTGGCATTAGGAGTACTATGGGGGGGATATAAAGTCTTGCAGAAACAGCCGAGATTTAAAGAAAAACTCAACAGCAGACAGGCCAACAAGCGCATGTTGCAGCTGACCTTATTGACCTATTTTGTCGGAATCGTGACCACCATCACCTTGATGGCGCTGTAATCACCCCGTTTTAGTCACGACCGTAACCCATGCCAGGACGGTCATGTTGATTCATGTGCCCTCTTTCGGCAGGCGGTTCATCGGGCAAATCAACGCCTTTCTCTTCCGCTCGAATTTGCATCTGTTCGTGATGCTCTTCACGAATCTGTTCACGCTCTTCTTCAGACTGAGCCGCACGCATTTTTGCCTGATGTTCCTGGCGTTCCTGCTGGGTCATCAACTGACTGCCATAAACTTGCTCTTCTTCCATTGCCATCACGGACGCAGGTAGCATGAATAACGCGGCCAGCATCAACGGCTTGAAACTCTTTAAACTCATCATCACTACACCTCTTGCATAGTATCGATCTAAAAAAACACAATCTCTTTAAGCAAAAAACTTAAAGTTCCCATTGATTTTATACCTGATTTTTTATGGTGAATAATGAAATTTTTCTATGAGAAATACCAGTTGATTAAACGACTTAATGAAGCAGGACTTGGCTTTCAACCGCAAACAGACTGGATTCATTTCTGCTTAACAATCGACTTATGAATGCGGTCGGCCTGTTTACGAAACTCTGCTTGCTGCTTCCGGCACACCTTGATAATCGCCTTTAAGTGCTCAGCGTGCTCAACCTGACCATCTTGAGCCTGCAGAAACTCAAACAATACTTCCATGTCATGCTCAAGCCCTAACACCTCTCCCAACTCATCAAAACGACTCACGGTTTTCTTTTGACCCTTCAGACCCAATTTTTTCAACAACTTGAGCTGATAAAAAACATGTTTGACCCATTTACGCCAGCGATGGCGCTGTGCCATTTCAGTGGAAGGCAGTGTGGCTTTCTCGGCAAGTTTGAATTGGCGTTTGAGGCTTTTACGCACCCCTTTTTGCATAGGACGGGGGTCCTCCTCCTCACAGTTCAAACTCTCCCAAACGTCGTGTTCGAGCTGCAAACTCGAATGAATGGCGAGCCAATGGATGGAAAGCGCTTTGCGCGTGGCGCGTAAGTTTTGTTCCCAATCCGATATTTGCAATTCAGCATAGGCTTTTTCGGACGCCTTGAGTTGCTTGCTCACCATCAACAAAGAATCCAACAAGACTTGCTGATCACGCTGGCCACCGAGTAATTTGGCGGCCAACTTGATACGCTGATTGGCCGCTTCAAACACCCTCTTAGAAACCATGAAACGCATCAATTGCCAATAGGCCCGTAAACGTTTGAACACCACACGCAAATCATGAATGGCTTGTTTCTCTTCGCGTTGTTCGGACTGACTTAAAGATATGGCCTGCTCCAGCATCTGCAATACATGCTGCTGAATTTGTGGCGCTAACCCTTGGTAATCGATCGAATCGATGTGCTCTTCAATCCACTCCTTGCTTTTCGTTGAGGTCATCTGAAACTCCTTGGATCGGAAAGGTATTCAGAACAGGTTAACTGAAAATTTTGACAATCGTATGAATTTATTGAATTTTATCCGGCAGTTCATACTCGCATTGATGCGCCCTAAGTTGCTCGCAGAACTCGTCCAGCCGATCATCCGGCAAGGCGACCTGCAAAGAAACCTTCTTAGAGTAGGTCACCTCCTGCAATTCGCCCTCGGCCTGCGTGAGCCAGTGCCGGATTGATTGTTCCAACGCAAAATCGCAGTACACCTGCAAGCCGGTCATAGGCACTTGCTGCTCGGTCGGCAACACCTCCATGACCGCTTGAGCGGCCTGACCATAGGCCCGCGTCAGGCCACCGGCGCCGAGTTTAATGCCGCCAAAGTAACGCACCACGATGATCATGACATCGCCCACCCCTTTATGTTGCAACACATTGAGGATCGGCTTGCCCGCCGTTCCTGAGGGTTCGCCGTCATCGCCCATTCCAGCATTGGTGGCGCAGCCCGGGTTACCGAGTTGATAAGCCCAACAATGATGACGTGCATCCGGATATTGTTGCTTGATCTCTTCCAGCCACTGCATGCCGGTTTCACGTGAAACAATGTGTTGCGCATAGGCAATGAAACGGCTTTTTTTGATGACTATTTCGGCTTCCGCCAACTGGGCGGGAATAGGGTAAGACATGGTTTAATCAACACGCTTTGGGTTTTTGGCAGGCGGCAAACAGAAAGGCCTGCTGATTTTAAATTCTATAACAGTTGTAATATTCGGTATCGCAATACTTAGGTTCAAGTGTTTTGCGTATGCCCGTCCGCAAGGCCGACACTTCTGGCGACCCAAATCGGATGTGTGGTGTAAATCACATCCAACGACAGATAATCATGGGTCTGCTTGAGGTGTTGAAACAGAGCATCCCGGTAACGATCCTGCTCCAACAGATCAAAATCGGTATCGGCTTGCATCTGCACATACACCTGCACATACATCATGCGCCCGGCCTGCAGGTAACGGGTTTTGATGTCGCTGTACTCCACACTCGCAAATACCGCCTCAACCTGACTTTGTAAAAACTGGCTGGCTTCGTCATTTCCGGTGCGTCCGACAATCTGCATGCCGTTGTGTTTCAAAATCTGTAACGGCATCGGCAGCACCACCAAAATCAAGATCAGGATGACCAGCGGATCCACATAGGGCACCCAGCTCTTATATTGGGTCGTCTCCATCCAGATCGCCAACGCAAAAGACAAACCAACGGCCACACTTAATACCGAACCGATCAACCAGCCCTTAAGGTCAACATCAATCAATGACGACTTGGCTGTCTTGTTCATACGATGCAGGCCATAAGATAAGGCAAATCCCAACACCGAGGCGACAATGGAATAAAACACCGCGATATTGGCCTCAATCTGGCGTCCACCGTGAAACAGGGCAAACACCGATGCATACAACGCAACCAATACCACCAATAATATGAGAATGCCCTTGATGAAATTCAGAACGGGTTCAAAAATCGCATAACCAAATGGCTGGGACTCACTCGCCTGCTGGGTAATCAAAGTCACCACACGCAAGGTCAAGAGCCCGGCAATCAGGTCAATCAAAGGGTAGACACCGTCCATCAGGATCGCCTGAGAATTGGTCAGATAAAAGAACGTAATCCCCAAAACCGCCAGTAAAAGATCCCCCACCATCACCCATTTGATGGCTTTCTTTTCAGTTTGTACCCGTTTTTCGAGTGAATCTGTCGACCTTGTTTGCATAAAATTCTATCCTGAAACGACGTCTTTAAAAATGAACAGGCCTGGTATGGCTCCTGCCCAACTGTCTATTGAAACTATTTACCGATACAAAAAGAGGTGAAAATCCGTCCCAGCAAATCATCGGAGTTGAAACGTCCGGTAATTTCCGACAACGCCTCCTGCGCCAGCCGCAGATCTTCCGCCAGCAACTCCCCAGCGGCAAACTCCTCCAATTGCACCATGCCGTTTTCAGTCCACTGCAAAGCCGTCTGCAAGGCATCCAGGTGACGTTTTCTGGCCATAAACACCCCTTCGGACGTTTGCTGATAACCCATTGCGGTCTTCAGATGATTGCGCAGCAGCTCCAAGCCCTGTTTCTGTTTGGCCGACAACCAAATGACCGTGACCCCATCCTGGGTTTCGACCATCGGTTGGTGGTTGATCAAATCAATCTTGTTGCGAATCAAGGTGACCGGAATATGACTCGGAAGCTTGTCGAGAATTGTCTGGTCTTCAGGATGAATCGCCTCGCCCGCCTGCAACATCACCAATACACGGTCAGCGCTGTCCAAGGCCTGCCAGGCGCGTTCAATGCCAATCTGCTCGACCGCATCGGTCGCTTCGCGCACTCCGGCGGTATCCAAAATGTGCAGCGGCATACCGTCGATATTGATCTCTTCCTTAACGATATCCCTTGTAGTGCCCGCGATCTCGGTAACAATCGCACTTTCACGCCCGGAAAGCGCATTCAACAGGCTTGATTTGCCGGCATTGGGACGCCCAAGAATGACCACCGACATGCCCTCTCGTAGCAGCACCCCTTGCTGAGCCGAAGCGAACACCGCCTGCAAGCGATCCAGAATATGGCGTAATTGACCGGCGACTTTGCCGTCGGACAGGAAATCGATCTCCTCTTCCGGAAAATCAATCGCCGCTTCCACATAGATGCGCAACTGAGTAAGCTCCTCGACCAACTGATTGACCTGGGCGGAAAAATCACCCTGCAGGGAGCGCAAGGCGGAACGTGCCGCCTGGTCGGACGAGGCTTCGATCAGATCGGCGATCGCTTCGGCCTGCGCCAAATCCAGCTTGTCGTTCATAAACGCCTGCTTGGAGAACTCGCCCGGTTCGGCCATACGCGCACCCAACTCAATCACCCGTTCCAGAAGCCATTCCAATACCACCGGCCCGCCGTGACCTTGCAGTTCCAGCACGTCTTCACCGGTAAAGGAGTTTGGGCCCGGAAAATAGAGCGCAATGCCTTGATCCAGCACCTCGCCCTGACTGCCATAAAAGGCACCATAATGTGCGTATCGCGGTTTTGGGCTTCTAGCTAATACCGTTTCGGCGATTGCCAAAGCCTGCTTGCCGGAGACACGCACAATGCCGACTCCGCCTCTTCCCGGAGCGGTAGCAATTGCGGCGATGGTATCGTGATTCTCAAAATCCATTGGGGTTCCCACACAAAACATAAAAGACTACAAACAAAAAACGCCCTCACGGGCGCTTAGTCATACACAATTAGGCCAAGCTAACTCTTCAGGCAAGCGTCTGATAAACCGTAGTTTTCACGTCGCTAATGAAAAACTTCTGGGCAAAGGCTTCAACCGTCTTATCCAGTTTTTTCTTAGAGGTAAAGGTCATCTCTTCCGCTTCACCATTGACCTTGAAACTCAATACATATAAAGGTTTGGTTTCAACTTCGGCCGGTTTTGGCGCCTGCGCAGCATCATTCGAAGCAGCGCCGGTTTCTAATGGAATATAACCGTCTTGGGTTTTATAACAGATCGGCTGCATGCCATCGGTCACCAAGTATTCGACTTTACCGTACATTGGATGGTCTGTGCCCAACTTTTGATAAGATAATTGCATTTGTTTTACCTTTAATTCTCAAACTGCCCTGTTTTCAGGGCTTATTTCTCTTCGCCCGCTTCGATCTTCTTGGTGATGTACCACTGCTGAGCAACCGAAAGGATGTTGTTGACCACCCAGTATAGAACCAGACCGGCCGGGAACCATAGGAAGAAGAAGGTGAAAATAAACGGCAGGGCTTTCATCACCTTCTGCTGCATCTCATCCATCATCGCCGACGGGTTCAACTTCTGCTGGATGTACATGGTGATCCCCATGATGACCGGCAAGATGTAATAAGGATCTTGCGCGGACAAGTCTTCAATCCATAACATAAACGGCGCTTGACGCATCTCAACCGAATACAACAACACCCAATAAAGTGCGATGAATACCGGCATCTGAATGAAAATCGGTAGGCACCCACCTAGTGGGTTGATTTTCTCTTCCTTGTACAACTTCATCATCTTCTGCTGAAAGATCGCCTTATCGTCACCGTAGTTCTCTTTCAACTGTTGCAGCTTAGGCTGGAATTTCTTCAAACGCGCCATTGAGCGATAAGAAGTTTCCGACAACTTGTAGAACACCAACTTGATCAACAAGGTCAAGAGGATAATCGCCACACCCCAGTTGCCAACAAAATCGTGAATCTGTGACAACAACCAGAAAATCGGTTCCGCCAGGAACGTCAAAATACCGTAATCAATCGTCAGCTCAAGCCCCGGTGCAATCTCCGCCAAGCGATCCTGAATTTCAGGCCCAATATACAGTTTTGAACTCAACTCACCACTCATACCAGGTTCAACTGTCACCAAAGGTTCAACCACACCGACCGCATAACGATCGTCACCCAAAGGCTTGGCGTAATAGGAGTTCTGTGCTGACTGATCCGGTACAATTGCCGTCAGGAAATACTGCTGAATCATTGCAGCCCAACCACCCATCACCGATCTTCCGCTGACGGTTTCCTTGTTCAGGTCGTCAAAAGAGTGTTTGACGTACTTCTCTTCAGCATTGCCGTCGTACAGAACCGGACCGGTATAGGTGTACATCATGAAGTTTTCATCTGGGTTGTAACGGTTACGTACCAGTTGTGAATACAAACTTCCCGACCAGGCCTGTTCAGATTGGTTTTCAACCTGGTAAGTCACCTCTAGAAGATGCTCACCACGCTTGAAATGATAGGTTTTAGTGACTTTAACACCATCTTGTTCCCAGGTCAGCGGCACGGACAAGCTGTCGCCGGTCATCTGATATTCGGTTTGTGCCGTCTGATAGACGGCTTTATGATTCGGAGCAGGCAGTTTTGCGGCTGGCTGGGTGGCGATACCGTTCTGTGCCACATACAACAAGGAACCGCTGTCGCTCATCAACTGATAAGGCTGACTGGCATCTTCGGAAGCGCCGTATTTCATTAGCTTGGCTTCACGAATATCGCCCCCGGCGGTATCGATAATCAAATCCAGCGTATCGGTGGTGACATGAATACGTTGCCCCTGTTGCATGGCGTTTTGCGCCATAGGCACCGAACTGGTTTGCGGTGCGGTTGCATTGGCACCTGGGACGTCAGCCGCAGGCGTCACTGACGCATCCTGAGCGTTACTCACCTGGGCCGAAGCCGTTGTTGAGGGCTGCTCGGCAACCGGCGCACTAAACTGCGCCCATTGCAACCAAATCCACGTTAGCGTAAAGGCCAATGCCAACCACCAGAACGATCTCATATTCATGATTTAAACCTTTGATTCTTGTTTTTTATGCTTCATTTCATCCGCTCTTTCAGATCACTTTTGCGGATCTTACGAACTAAATGCAGAAAACTGCTTTGCAATGTTTTGTTATCGACGTCTTGGGTGCCCTTGCGACCCAGAACCACAATATCATACCCATTTAGATCGTTTTTATGTAACCTAAATGCCTCTCTGGCCAATCTTTTTATTCGATTTCGCCAAACGGCTCGTTGCAGTTGCTTTTTACTGATCGCCAAGCCCAATCTGGCTTGAGATTTCTGGTTGGGACGAACGATCAATGTCCAGTGACGATTGGCAAACTTCTCGGCGTTGGCAAATACGTTCTGAAAATCTTTGGGGGAGAGTAAGCGGGCAGCTTTGGTAAAGCGATATTGAGTCTTTGGAGGGGTATTTGAGTCTGGGTGAGCTGAAAACGCTTGATTTGTATTCATAAACTCACCAGACTTGGCTTCTAAGTGTACCATCGAGCACACTCAGTATTACGCAGTTAAACGTTTACGTCCTTTTGCACGACGAGCCGCGATAACTTTACGCCCATTCTTGGTCGCCATACGAGCACGGAAACCGTGAGTACGCGCACGCTTGATAACACTTGGTTGAAATGTACGTTTCATGTCAGTTGTCCTTAAATTTCTAATTCCTGAAGCGGAAAAAACGGGAATTATATAGAGTTATCAATAAGAAAACAAATCTTTTTAGTAAAATAAGCAAATTCATTTTAGCTAAATTCAACGCCCACGTCCCCTGATGTCACCGGTTAGAGCTTTATTCTGAACCACAAGGCGTAAAGCGCCGGCAAAAACAGAAGCGTCAACAGGGTTCCTACGCTGATTCCGCCAATCAAAACAAAAGCCAAAGGCCCCCAGAAAGTATTGGTGGTTAAAGGGATAAACGCCAGTACCGCCGCCAAAGCGGTCAACAATACCGGACGGGCACGGCGTAAAGTGGCGTCAATCAAGGCGCTTTTCGGATCCATTCCCTGGCGCTGATTGTCGTCAATCTGCCCTACCAAAATCAAGGTGTTGCGCATCAAAATTCCGGCCAGGCCGATCAGGCCAAGTGTCGCCACAAAGCCGAACGGCTGTGAAAACAGCAGCAGAGCCGCCACGGCACCAATCAGACCCAAAGGCGCGGTGACCAACACCATGAAGGTGCCCAGAAAACTCTGCATATTCAGCATCACCAAGGTCACCATCAACAGCAACATCACCGGCATCAGCTTCTGGATCGACCCCTCGGCTTTGGAAGACTCTTCGACCGATCCGGCAATCGCAATACGAACCCCCTGAGGCAGGTCATTGACCAATGGCTGCAATTGCTTCCAGATGGCCATGGTCACATCCGGTGGCTGAGCCCCGTTCACCTCGGCATTGACATTAATGGAGGGCAGACGATTACGACGTTTAAGCACCGGATCCTCAAAGCCCACTTGAAGCTCAACCAACTGCTCTAGCGGAAGCTTGTTGCCGTTGGTCGTCTCAATCGGCAAAAGACCCAGCTGTGCCAAAGAGTCCTCGGCCTGACGACTGGTGTAACTGGTCAACAGGATACGGCGGTCGTTCTCACGCAACTCTGCCTCATCTTTTCCCTGCAAGGCGTGCTGCAATTGATTGGAAAGACTCAAAGGCGACACGCCCAGCAGAGCCAAACGATCAGAGTCGTATTTCAAACTGATCACCGGAGCCCGATCCCCCCACTCAAGATGCGGGGTACGGATATGCGGGTTTTCCGCCATAATCTGCCGCACCTGCTCGCCGACCTGACGCAACTGATCGATGTCCTCCCCCATGACTCGAAAGGAAACCGGCCAAATCACCGGTGGCCCATAAAGCAAAGCATGGACCCTGACCCGGGCGGCGTCGACATGGCCCTCGGCCAAATAGGCCTGCAATCGCTCTTTAAGGCGGTCACGGGCTTGGGCGTCCTCGGTGACAATAATCAACTTGGCAAACGCCGGATTCGGCAATTCCGGGTTCAACGCCAAGAAAAAACGCGGCGCCCCCTGCCCCACATAACTGGTCAGGGTTTTCACTTCCGGCTGTTGGGACACATAGTCCTCAAGACGATGCGTCAAGTCATCGGTCACTTGCTGGCTGCTGCCTTCCGGCAGATAAATATCCACCATCAATTCCGGACGGTCGGAGCTGGGGAAAAACTGCTTTTCCACCAGTTTGCCCATGCCGATGGCCGCCAACACAAACAATCCCAGGGTGAGCAACACTACGGTTTTACGCTGCTGCACGCAAAACCGCACCAGGCCTGCCAGTTTTCGGGTGAACCGATTTTCGGGCACTTCGTCGGCATGATGGCTGACTTTGGGTTGCGGCAACAGCTTATAACCCAAATACGGAGTAAAAGTCACCGCCACCAGCCAGGAAATCAGCAAAGCAAAGGCCAAAATCCAAAAAATATTTCCGGCGTATTCCCCAACGTTAGAGGCCGCAAAGCCGATGGGAACAAAACCCACTACCGTGACCAGGGTTCCAAATAGCATCGGCGAGGCGGTGACTTGCCACGCATAAGCCGCCGCTTTGCTTCGCTCCAAGCCCTCTTCCATCTTCACCAGCATCATTTCAATGGCGATAATGGCATCGTCCACTAACAGCCCCAGCGCCAGAATCAATGCCCCCAATGTAATACGATCCAGGTTTTTACCGGTCAACTGCATCAAAAAAAACGTCAGCGCCAAGGTCAAAGGAATCGCCAGTGCCACCACTATGCCGGCACGCCAGCCCAAAGCGATGAAACTGACCGCCATCACCACCAATACGGCAATCAAAAACTTGAGCTGAAAGGTATTCACCGCCAAGGCAATGGCATCACCTTGATTGGTCACCTTCTGCAAAGCCACCCCTTCAGGCAAACGCGACTGCCAGTCGTTTGAGAAAGCCGATAAGCGATCGGACAACGCCAAACCGTTTTCCCCCGCCTGCATAATCACCCCCAACAGCAGGGTTTCCTGACCTTGGTTGCGGATTTTAAAGGAACTCGGCGAGACAAAACCGCGCGAGACTTCGGCTAAATCACCCAGGTGCAGCAACTGGCCATCTGCGGCAATGGGCATTTGTCGAATCTGCTCCACCGTTTCGAATTCGGACAGGTTGCGCAAATACACCCTCGCCCCCTGAGTTTCCACAAACCCAGCCGGTGTCACCGTCTGATAAAACGAAAGATTCTGTAAAATCTGGTTTTTCGTCAAGCCGAGTTGCGCCAATTTGGCCGCATTGAATTCGATCTGAATCTGCTGATCCTGCTCTCCGAGCAGATTCACCTTTTGAACCCCATCAATAGCCAACAGAGCATTACGGGTCTGTTCGGCTTTTTCAAGCCAATCGGCATAGCTGAGTTTTCCCTGTGTTAGGGAGTAGAGGGTAAAATACACATCCGAAAAATCATCATTCACAAAAGGACCATGAACCCCGGCCGGCAAAGTGCCCTGCATATCCAGCATGCGTTTGCGCACTTCATAAAACTGATCTTGAATCTTCTCCGGTGGCGTCGAATCCTTGAAGGTGATCAACATCTCCACCTGGCCCGGGCGCGACGTGGTATCGACAAAATCGAAATACTCCACTTCCTGCAAGCGTTTTTCCAGTGGATCCGCCACCTGATTCTGCATCTGCTCAGCCGTCGCGCCCGGCCACTGGGCGGAAACCACCATAACCTTAATGGTGAAGTTAGGGTCTTCGGCACGCCCCAAATTAATGAAGGAAACCGATCCCACCAATAAAGCGAGCAGAAGAAAATAGAGGGTCAGTGCCTGATGCCTGACCGCCAACTGCGAAAGATTGAAGCGCTGCATCATGGTCTAAGTCTCACCGCCTGACCTTCAACCAGCACATGCACCCCTTGGGCGACCACCAGAGAATCTTCTGGCAATTCACTGGTGATATAGGCATAACGGCTATCCAATCGAAACACCTGTACGGGCTTTGCAGAGACCGTTTGGTCAAGCACCTGCCACACGAAACTCTGTTCACCTTTATTAAATATCGAGGACAGCGGCACCTTTTTCAAACCCGGCTCGGCAGTGTTCTCAAACTGCACCTGAACCGTCGCCCCCAAAGGCAAAATCTTGCTGCAATTCAACAAACGATAATACGCTTGGTATTGCAAACTTCCGGTCTGATTAACCGGGCTTTTGGCTCGCAATCTGGCGTCACACAAACCGGGTTGATCCACTCCTTCTACCCGTGCCACGTCAAGTGCCCCCTGAAGGCGGGCGGAAGGCAGCAAAACCGCTACTTCCGGATCACCCGATGCCAATTGAAAAAGTGTCTGTCCCGGACTCACCACCTGTCCGACCTCGACCTCAACCGCACTGATTCGGCCCGATTCAGGTGACATTAAATTACTGTAGGTCAGTTGGTTCTTGGCCAATTTCAGCGTCGCTTCGGCTGCAATCAAGGTTTGACGACTTGCCGACTCAAACGTTTCGGCACGTTGCAATTCCTGCAAACTCACCAACTTGTCTGCATAAAGTTTGCTTAATCGCTTGCGTTCACGCTCCGCATTCAATGTTTCCGCTTGAGCCGACTTTAAACTGGCTTCGCTTCGGGCGACTTCAAGTCGCAAATCCGTCTGATCCAATCGTAGCAAAGATTGGCCAACCTGGACCCGGTCACCCAACTCGACCAAACGCTCGGCAACCTGCCCTTGCACCCTTACACTCAACGGCAAAGTGAAACGCGACACCACCTGACCGGTCAACTGCCAAGTCTGGTGGGTCACTTTTTTTATCGGCACCACACTGACCGGCACTGAGCTCGAGTCGGCCTGAACCGCCTGAACCGTAGGAGCCATTAAAATCGCCGAAACGAGCAATAGAGCAAAAAAACGCATAAAAATTCAGCCTGTGGTTTTAAACCTGCCTTTTAGGCAAGGCGATCCATTAAAGGAGAGATCATTAATTGAATAAGTGATTGTACGATTATAAAACAAACGCTGGTTTGAAACTTCACACTTTTATTAGCCATGAAGATTAAGACATCATGACAATAGGCATTTTCACCCCACTCACAATATTCCTGTCGTTATAATGGCATTTCAATCTTTAACCTCCCAGAAGAACCCATGTTTGAACAGCTCCTTTATGAACTTCCGGTTTACCTGTTGACCGGTGCCTTTGTTGGCTTTGCGGCAGGCCTGTTAGGAATTGGCGGGGGTCTTATCATCGTTCCGGTCCTGACCACGGCTTTTGTCTATTTTTTAGACACCGAGCATATCGTTCACCTGGCCATCGGAACCTCTTTAGCGACGATCCTCATCACCTCGCTCTCTTCCGTCAAAGCCCATCACGGCCATGGGGCGGTTCGCTGGGATATCGTCAAACTTCTGGTGCTGGGCGTTCTTTTAGGGGCCTTCTTTGGCGGTTGGAGTTCACAGTTTTTTTCATCCTCCGTTCTGGGAATGATTTTTGGCATACTGGAAGTGCTGATTGCGATCAATATGCTGCTGGCGTTCAAACCCAATCCTCAGCGTGAACTGCCAGGTCTGCCTGGAAACACTCTGGCGGGCGGGCTGATTGGCAGCCTCGCTTCCTTGGTCGGCATTGGCGGAGGCACCCTGACAACTCCCTACCTGGTGTGGAACAATGTTTCCATGCATCAAGCCATCGCCACTTCGGCGGCGGTCAGTCTGCCCGTGGCACTGGCGGGTTCCATCGGCTTCATACTGGGCGGCATAGAGGCCCAAAATTTACCCGCCTACTCAACCGGATACATCTATTGGCCCGCCTTTGCCGGCATTGTTTTGGCCAGTGTATTCACCGCACCGCTTGGCGCACGACTGGCGCACCAACTTCCGGTCAAAACCTTAAAACGAGTGTTTGGCGTGTTTTTACTGATTCTGGCCAGCAAAATGCTGTTTTTCACATAAAATGCCATATACTTCTATTTAGCGGCATTTAAAATGAATTTTTGCCAAATTTGAATAAGTGTAAAAAACATCATAAAAACAGAATGTTAACCTATAAAAAAATTTAGTTATCCACTAGCACTATCCCCAAACTTATCCACAGAAACGGGCTATGAATTAAAGTTATTCACAGGTATACTTGTTTGAGTAATTTCAAATCCCGTTAGCCGGGTTGAATTTAAACAAATTCCCCCTTTGTCCATACTTTCTTAGCGTGACTTACGAGGGATGACTTGTTTCAGTTTTTTGTTTACAACAAAGAAGAAAGGATACGCTTTTGTCATCATTATGGGCTCAAAGCCTTAAGCATTTAGAAAATGATTTAAACGATCAACAATTCCATACCTGGATTCGTCCACTGCAAGCCATTGAAGAAGATGCAGTGATTCGTTTATTGGCACCTTCGTCTTTCATTTTAGATTGGGTAAACAAAAAACTGATGGACAATATCCGTCAAGCGGTGGCGATTGCCGCGCCAATCAATACACCGGATGTAAAACTGGAAATCGGCGATTACGCAATCGAAACCATTGAAGCCGATGAACCGACCATTCCTCAACCTTTGCAAGTCAAAAAAAACAAAGAGACACAGCCTAAAGACCAAAGCCAACCCAAAAACACGGCGGCGTCTCAGGCCACAGGCAAAACCAGCAAAAACTCAATCAAACATGGCCTAAACGGCAATTTCACGTTTGATACCTTTGTTGAAGGTAAGGCCAACCAACTAGCCGCGGCGGCGGCTCGCCAGGTATCAGAAAACCCTGGAGGCGCCTACAATCCGTTTTTCATTTATGGTGGCGTCGGTCTGGGTAAAACCCACTTGATGCACGCCATCGGTAACCAGATGATGAAGGACAACCCGAATGCGCGTGTTGTCTATCTACACTCCGAACGCTTCGTGGCCGACATGGTCAACGCTCTGCGCCACAATAAAATAGACGAGTTCAAACGTTTTTACCGCTCTTTGGATGCTTTACTGATCGATGACATTCAATTTTTCGCCAACAAGGAACAGTCTCAGGAAGAGTTTTTCCATACCTTCAACACCTTATTGGAAGGTAACAAACAGGTGATTTTGACCAGTGACCGCTTCCCCAAAGAGGTGGACGGCCTGGAAGACCGATTGAAATCGCGCTTCGGCTGGGGACTGACCATTGCAGTGGAGCCGCCGGAATTTGAGATGCGTGTCGCCATCCTGTTGAAAAAAGCCTCCGAGTTCGGTTTTATTCTACCGGATGAAGTCGCATTTTTCATCGCCAAACGTTTGCGCGGCAATGTCCGTGACTTGGAAGGGGCATTGAAACGAGTCGGTGCTTTCGCGCAGTTCACCCAACAATCACTGACCGTTGAAGTGGTGAAAGAGGCGCTTAAGGATTTGTTGGCTTTGCAACAAAAAATGGTCACCCTGGAAAACATTCAAAAAACCGTGGCGGACTATTATAAAATCCGTGTAGCGGACATTTTATCCAAACGACGTTCACGGAACATCGCCCGCCCAAGACAGTTGGCCATGGCTATTGCCAAAGAGCTGACCAACCATAGCTTGCCGGAAATCGGCGATGCATTTGGCGGGCGCGATCACACCACCGTCCTGCATGCTGTGCGTAAGATCAAAGAACTGCGTGAAAGCGATCACCGCATGGATGAGGACTTCAACAGCTTAATTCGAATCATTACCAACTAAATTCAACTTTAACGTAAAGAGTGCTTAAGATGAAAATCAGTCTTTCTCGTGAAAACCTGCTAAAAGTATTGCAAACCGTAGGCGGTGTCGTAGAAAAGCGTCAAACCATGCCGATTTTGGGGAACGTCTTGTTCCAGGTGTTTCAAAACACCTTAACCGTCACCGCTTCCGATCTTGAAATCGAGACTCGAGCGCAAACCGAACTGGAAAGTTCCGAAGTCGAACAGTTTGCCATCACCCTTCCGGCCATCAAACTGATTAACATCGTGCGCTCATTACCGGACGGCCTGACCATTATTCTGGATTTTGAAGAGACCCGCTGTATCTTGTCCGCCGGACGTTCACGCTTTAAGCTCTCGACCTTGCCGGCTGACGATTTCCCGACCATCGACCTGACCCAGGCCGAACTGTCTTTCTCAATGTCACAACACCAATTAAAACAATTGATCCAGCATTCGAGTTTTGCCATGGCCAGTCAGGACGTACGCTTTTACCTCAACGGCATGCTGTTCGACATCAACAACCAGTCGTTGCGCGTAGTGGCCACCGACGGACACCGCCTGTCGACCTGTACAACCGAATTGGCGATGGACGGCCTGGAACCCACACAGGCGATTCTGCCGCGTAAAGGGGTGTTGGAGCTGTCCAAACTGATCGGCGACGACGATTCTCTGATTCAATTCTCTTTGGCGAAAAACTATCTGACGGTGCAGTTTGAAGAGACTGTATTCACCTGTAAACTGGTGGACGGTCGCTTCCCGGATTACCGTCGAGTGATTCCACAACACAATGACCAGACAGTGCAAACCGACCGCGAACTGTTGCGCAACCTGTTGCAGCGTGCGTCGATTCTGTCCAACGACAAATTCAAAGGCATTCGTTTCATCCTGGCCAACAACCTGCTGGCGGTCAACGCTTCCAACAGCGAACAGGACGAATCCCATGAAGACATGGCGATTGACTACAACGGGCCGGACATGGAAATCGGTTTTAACGTCAGTTACATTCTGGACGTCTTGAACTCTATGCAGGAAGACTGTGTGACCATTCAACTAAAAGACTCTAACAGCAGCAGCTTGATCGAATCGCATTCTGACGTGTGCCACTGTCAACACGTGATTATGCCGATGCGCCTCTAGGCCTTTTCCTTTTAACCCGGCTTGAACCGCATCATCTTGATGGATTGGCCGGGGTTCAACTCAACAAGCCCATCCCAAGCCATACGAGCTTTAGTCGGCTTGCAAACAAAACAGCCATTATTCAAATACCTTCTCGGGGTTAGCGCATGATGAATCCAGCACAACTCGTTCGCATCGCAACATACACATCGGTTGCCGTCGCGGTGACTCTGGTGCTCATCAAAGTCGTGGCCTGGTGGCAAACCGATTCGGTCAGTATTCTGGCTTCGCTGCTCGATTCCACTTTGGATATCGCTGCTTCGGTCATGATCGCCGTGGCGGTTCACATTGCGCAAACTCCGGCAGATAAAGAACACCGATTTGGACACGGCAAGGCAGAGCCCTTGGCTTCCTTGGCGCAGAGTGTCTTCATCGCGGGTTCGGCCGGTTATCTGTTGCTCTATTCGATCGACCGGATCTTCATCCCACAGCCACTGCAATCGCCCCAAACCGGTTTAATCTTCATGCTGATATCATTGATTCTGACGTTGCTTTTGATCAGTTTTCAACGCTATGTGATCAGCCAAACCCAATCCAGTGCCATCAAGGCGGATTCACTGCATTATGTCAGCGATGTCTTGGCCAACCTATTGGTTATTTTGAGCTTATGGTTAAGCCACATTCAATGGCTCGATCCGCTACTAGCACTGGGCATTGCCTTATGGATCCTCTACAGCGCCATTCACATTGCCAAAGAGGCCGGCAACCAGTTGCTGGACCGTGAACTGCCCAATGAGATCCGCCAGCAGATTCAACAGATCATTCTCGGCACACCCAATGTCCGGGGATTCAACGATTTGCGCAGCTATCAGTCGGGCCCCAACTTTTTTGTACAATTGGATTTGGAGTTAGACGACGACCTGACCCTCAAACAAAGTCACCAGATTGCTGAAGAGGTCACACAGGCTTTGCAAAACGCCTTTGAAAATATTGACGTAATGATCCACCAGGAGCCGGTGAGCTTGAAGAACGATCCGGAACACCACACCTGGGGCAAAGCATAATGGCAAAACCGTGACCCAAATTCGTCAATTTAATCTGCAGAATTTCCGCAACTGCAGCCAAGCACAATGTAGCCTCAGCTCCGGCCTCAACCTGTTTGTTGGCGACAATGCCGCTGGCAAAACCTCGCTCATTGAAGCCATTTGGCTGCTGGCCACCGGGCGATCGTTCCGCACCAGCAAAACCCAACACCTGATTCAACACCATCAGAACGAAAGCACCCTATTCTGCGAGGTGGTCTCCAGCCATGATGCCTTAAAAAGCCATCGCCTGGGCATGCAAAAAAGCGCGGTTCAAACCACCTTGCGCATTGACGGCGAAACCGCCAAAGGACAAATCCACATTGCCGAACTGCTGCCGGTTCAACTGCTGACACCGGAAAGCCACCGTCTGCTGGAAGAGGGCCCCAAAGCACGCCGCCAATTCATGGATTGGGGCTGTTTTTACCAAAGCCAAGAGTTCATCCAACTTTGGCGGCAACATCAGCGCATCCTTAAACAGCGCAATCACGCCTTGAAAAGACGTCTTCCCAGAGAACAGATCCAGTTATGGGATCCGCAACTGGTTGAGATCGCCCTTAAAATCGATGCCATTCGTCAAGCCTACCTTGAGGCCTTAACCCCCTATCTGCTGACCTTCTGTCAGGCTTTAATGCCTGAAATCGAAGAAGAAGTAGTGTGCCAATACCGTTCCGGCTGGCCCAAAAACACGCCTAACCTGTTGGACTTGATGACGCAGAACTTTGCCAAAGATGTGCAGTTGGGACACACTCAGCATGGTGCCCACCGTGCCGATATCCGCTTCAAGTTCGGAGGATTGGAAGCGATCAACACCCTGTCGCGCGGTCAACAGAAATTGTTCGTTTGTGCGCTGCTGCTGGCACAAGCCAGCCTGCACGAGAAAGTGGTGAACGAACCTGTGATCATGCTGATTGACGATTTACCCGCCGAGCTCGACGAAACCCACCGCCTAAAACTGTTGGAGTTGCTGCAAATCCTCAATATCCAACATCTAATTACCAGCACCAGCGAATCCCTGATTCCCATTTTGGCACCCGAAACCACCCAAATATGGCATATCCAAGCAGGAAACCCGATTCTTCAAAAACCAGAAACTTCCAATTGAAAACCGGCAGGCCTGGTCAAGTCGCTTCATAAAATCGAAAGCCCATCTGATTAAGTATTTTTATCTAGTTTCTCTGCCACTTCTTTTATAATCAAATGACCTTTTAACAGAACTCTCAGAGGATGCCTATGTCTGACACCGCAAACACTCCTTCCGAAACCGCTCAAAAAACACAAACACCACCCGTCTCCACCACTTTACCGACCATCATCTACGCACTCTATCTGGCCAACCTGATTGTGCCTTTTGCCGCTTTAGTGGGCGTCATCATGGCCTATATCAACAAATCCGACGGAGCGGACTTCCTGGAGTCGCACTACCAGTTCCAAATCCGCACCTTCTGGATCGGTCTGCTTTACGGTTTCATTGGCGTACTCTTGACCTTTATCGTCATCGGCTGGCTGATTCTGTTTTTTACTGTCGTCTGGTTGATCATTCGCTGCGTTAAAGGCTTCAAGTATTTGGGCAAACAAGAACCCATGCCGGAACCGACCAGCTGGATGTTCGGATAACCAAACTAATAAAACCCGCGCAGAATCGACAGGCCTGTTGATTCTGTCAGTCACATACAAAAAAGGCTGACATCATAGTCAGCCTTGCTTGTTTAAAATTGAATGAATTCAGCAGATCACTTATTTCACTTCAACCTGCTTGCTTGAAGCAGCCCTTTCTTTTTTCGGAAGCACCACCTCCAGCACACCATCGTTAGAGCTCGCGGAAACATTTTCGGCATCCACGTTCTCCGGCAGGGTAAAGCTGCGTTCAAACTTGCCATAGCTGCTTTCCATGCGGTAGTACTCCTCTTCCTTGACCTCTTCCTTGGTTTTGCGCTCCCCGGAGATGGTGACGCGGTTATCCTTCACTTCCACGCTGATGTCATCTTTTTTAACACCCGGTAAATCCACCTCAATATGGTAAGCGTAATCCCCTTCACGGGTATTGACGGTGGGAGTAAACCCAGCCAAACTCGATTCTTCGGAAGATTTTGACGGAAAAGCGTGCTGAAAGCGTTTCTCCATCTCTCTCAACTCTTTAAACGGATCAAATGTAGTTAAAAATCGATTCATGGTATTCCCCCTTTCGGATTGCATACAAAATAAATCCACTCGCACTTAACCTAGGGATGATTCAAAACACATTCAACCCTTTGCCAAGAAACATAAATGATAATACAAAACCTGTCTTAACAAATTGTTTTTAATCAACTTTTAATAAATTTTTACGCACTTTACCCCACTGTAAAATAGAATCACATATTTTTTAAAAATTAACAGGCCTGTCAGGCAAATAATTAGGCTGCCCCCTGTAAACTATAAGTTGTTGATTTAATAAACAAATAACACCAAACAACAGACCATGCATTTCCCGTTGAATAGTGGTATAATTTGCTGAATATTTTTGCATTTAAAATAACACTAAAAAGACACTGAATTCTATGACTGAAGAAACGCAATACGACTCCTCCTCCATCAAGGTTCTAAAAGGGCTAGATGCCGTTCGTAAACGTCCAGGGATGTATATCGGGGACACCGACGATGGCAGTGGTTTACACCACATGGTTTTCGAGGTGGTCGATAACGGAATCGATGAGGCTCTAGCCGGTCACTGTGACAAGGTCGTGGTCACCATCCACACCGACGGCTCCGTCTCAGTCACGGACAACGGTCGTGGGATTCCTGTCGGCCTTCATGAAGAAGAAGGCGTATCTGCGGCGGAAGTCATTATGACCGTGCTTCACGCCGGTGGTAAATTCGACGATAACTCCTACAAAGTCTCCGGTGGATTGCACGGGGTAGGGGTGTCGGTGGTCAACGCCCTGTCGGAAAAATTGATTCTGACGATCAAACGTGAAGGCCATGTCTGGAAACAGAGTTACACCCACGGCGTCCCGGATGCGCCGCTTGAGGCGATCAGCGAGACCGATGAAACCGGAACTGAAATCCGTTTCCTGCCTAGCAAGGAAACCTTCACCAACGTCACCGAATTCAACTTCGATTACCTCTTGAAGCGTTTGCGTGAGCTCTCCTTCCTGAACTCGGGTGTGCACATCGAACTGCTCGACAAGCGCGACGGCCGTCATGAAATCTTTGAATTCGAAGGCGGTATCAAAGCATTTGTGGATTACATCAACACCAATAAACCGGTCATTCACGACAAAGCCTTCTATTTCACCACTGTCAAAGACGACATCACTGTTGAAGTCGCGATGCAGTGGTCGGAAGCCTACCAGGAATCGATTTTCTGCTTCACCAACAACATTCCCCAACGTGACGGTGGAACGCACCTATCCGGTTTCCGTGCGGCCTTGACGCGTACCCTGAACAGCTACGCCGAATCGGAAGGGTTGAACAAAAAATACAAAATGAGCATCTCCGGCGACGATGCCCGTGAAGGCTTGGCGGCGGTCATCTCGGTCAAGGTTCCGGATCCTAAATTCTCGTCGCAGACCAAAGACAAGCTGGTCTCTTCGGAAGTGAAAAGCGCGGTGGAAACCGCCATGAACGAAAAACTGGCCGAATTCCTGCTGGAAAACCCGAAAGACGCGCAAGCGGTCTTCGCCAAGATTGTCGATGCGGCGCGCGCTCGTGAAGCGGCCCGTAAAGCCCGCGAAATGACGCGTCGTAAAGGCGCTTTGGATATTGCCGGCCTACCGGGAAAACTCGCGGATTGCCAGGAAAAAGACCCGGCATTGTCCGAACTCTATCTGGTGGAGGGTGACTCCGCCGGCGGTTCCGCCAAACAAGGGCGTGACCGTCGCACCCAGGCGATACTGCCTTTGAAAGGTAAGATCCTCAACGTCGAAAAAGCACGTTTCGACAAGATGCTGGCTTCAGCCGAGGTCGGTACACTGATCACTGCGCTAGGTTGCGGGATTGGAGCTGAAGAATACAATATCGACAAACTGCGTTACCACCGCATCATCATCATGACGGATGCCGACGTGGATGGTTCGCACATCCGCACCTTGTTGCTGACATTCTTCTACCGACAGTACCCGGAGTTGGTTGAAAAAGGGTACATTTACATCGCCCAGCCACCGCTATACAAAGTCAAGAAAGGCAAGCAGGAAGCGTATCTGAAAGACGATGCCGAACTGGAAAATTACCTGTTGCAAACCGCTATCGACAATGCAGCGCTTTGGGTGTCGAAAGAAGGGCCAAGTATTTCCGGTGTGGCCTTGGAAAGCCTATCCAAACTGTATTTCAAAACCGTACACACCATCAACCGCCTGTCGCGTCGCTACAACCGTAACTTCCTGGAGTTGATGATTGAAGCGCCGACCGCCGATGTGGTGCTTTTAAACGATTTTGACCTGGCATCCAGCTGGGCCAGTGACATTCTTCCAAGACTCAGAGCGGTCGGAGAAAAAGACAAAATCGAATACCAAATCAGCATAGAACCGGCCAGTGATGTAGACAGCGATGCCAAATTCCAGATCCGCTTGCAACAGCGCGAACACGGCACTTTGAGTTCACAGGTTTACGATGCCGAATTCTTCAACGCCAAAGAGTATCTGCAGATTGTCGAGCTGGGCAAAGCCTTGCAGGGTCTATTGACTGAATCGGCCTACATCCAGCGCGGTGAAAAAACTGAAGAAGTGCAAAGCTTCAAACAAGCAGTGGATTGGCTGTTTGCCGAAGCCAAACGCGGCCAAAACATCCAGCGCTACAAAGGTCTGGGGGAGATGAATCCGGAACAGCTTTGGGAAACCACCATGAACGCCGAAGCGCGCCGACTGTTGCAAGTCACCATCAAAGATGCCATTCAGGCGGATCAGGTATTCACTACCTTGATGGGTGACGAAGTGGAGCCGCGTCGTAACTTCATCGAATCCAATGCCTTGCAGGTTGAAAACTTGGACGTTTAAGTCCGATTTGAATCAAAAAGTGAACGCTCGTTTAAGCGCTTTAAAACCAAAAGCAAAACGAAAAACAGCTGTCCAAACGACACTCAATCGGCAATAAAATCGGCATTTTAACTTGAGAATTCAATACTGTAGTAAAAATTTAATTTTGAAAAAAACGATTATTTAGTTTCTAATACCCCGCTATTAGTCTAAAGCTATCAAAATATTAAACTTTAAAAATGGGCAGGCCTGTCCATTTCGTTAAATTAGGAGACTGTGTTATGTCAGTAGAACATCCAATTGTAACCGTTACCGGTTCATCTGGTGCTGGTACCTCATTCGTAAAGCGTGCCGTAGAAAAAATCTTTGATCGTGAAAACTTGAACGTTGCGATCGTTGAAGGCGATAGCTACCACAAATACAACCGTGCGGAAATGAAAGAAAAAGTCGCCGAATCCAAAGCAAACGGTGGCCCGGTTCTGACTCACTTCTCTGAATATGCCAACGAATTCGCTGAGCTTGAAGCCCTTTTCAAGGAATACAAAGAAAACGGTACCGGAAAACAGCGCTACTATATCCACAGTGATGAAGAAGCCGCCGAACATAACGCACGTTTGGGCACTAACTTCTCATCCGGTGAATTCACCCCTTGGGAACCGATTCCTGAAGGAACCGACGTTCTGTTCTACGAAGGTCTTCACGGTATGGTGAAGCGCATGGATCACGGACCTGAAGAAGGCAAGCACAATGTAGCCCAGTATGTTGACCTGGGTATCGGTGTGGCACCATCCATCAACATCGAATGGATGCAGAAAATTTACCGTGACACCTCTGAGCGCCCTTACTCGGTTCAGCAAGTGCGTGACGTCATCCTTGAGCGTATGCCGGATTACATTGAGACCATCGTGCCTCAGTTCCACCGTACACACATCAACTTCCACCGTGTACCGTTGATCGACACTTCCGATCCGTTCTCGACCATGTCTCCGGATGCGCCAATGGGCCCAGCTCCAGAAGATTCATTGATCATCTGTCATGTCCGTCACCAGGATGTGGATATGGAAGCGATCAAGGCTAAAATCCCCGGTGCTTTCCTGCAGAACCCAGAAACCCTGGTTTGTGGCGGTGAACACATGGTTCAAGCGATGGATTTGATGATGACTCCGATCATTCAAAATCTAATCGCTAAAAAGCGTGCCGCTATGGCCGCTCTTGGACAAGCATAAGATATTATTCTAGGCCTTTTCAGTCCTATCCAATAAAAAACCCGCTTAAAGCGGGTTTTTTATTGGCCAATTCTCGTCCTGATTTACCGAATCACCGCAGTCTTCGCTTCCAGACGAATTTTCTGCGACAACAACTTTTCCATCTCATCTTTGATGTCATCAATCTGCTGACCCTTTAAAGGCTGGCCCGACAACAAGGTGACCGAGACAAACATGGGATCGCCACTGCGGATTTTAACGTCGCGTACCTCAATTCCCTTTGATTCCCAGCCCTCAAGCGCATAAACCACACGCTGTTCATCGACCATCTTATTAAACGCCAACACCAGCGGAATACTTACCACCAGCACAAACGCCAAAGTCAGTAAAATGCCCTTTTTAGCCAAATGGAACGGACTGAAACCCATAAGTAAAAACGTCGCGGAGGCTGCCAAGACAATGCCCACCAGGTTAGTCATGAACAGCAAAAAAGCCCCCCAGAACACACTCCAATCCATCCAGCCAATGCCAATGCCCGATACCGCTAACGGTGGCACCAGCGCCACCGCGATGGCCACTCCAGCCAAACTTTTCGCCACCTCGGAACGTGCATTGGCGTAAGCTCCGGCAATACCGGAGATGATCGCCACCCCCAAATCCAAAATGGTGGGGCTAAGCCGCGCGCCAATTTCATGATTGACGGTATGCAGAGGCGTGACCAATGTCAATAAAGTACCAAACAACAGTGCCAACAACACACCGGTTAGAAGGGTCCTGCTGCTGACGGCCACCAAATCGGTATTCTGCCTCAACACTCCCATTGACAATGAAATAATCGGCGCCATTAAAGGCGCGAGTATCATCGCGCCAATAATCACCGGAGCTGAATTGGCAAACAATCCCACCGTGGCCAACAAGGTCGCCAATACCATCAAAACCAGATAAGATTCACTTGTTTGAGCGTTTTCTCTAAGGGTAATGAAGGTTTCCTTGACCTCTTCCTGATCGGCGTGGTGTATCCAGTGAAGCGGCCGATTGATGACCTCCTGAACCGCCTGACCTTTTGGCAGGCCTGAAGTCCTGAGTGACTCTTTATGCTCTTTTAACTCCAACTTTTTAGGTAAGAAACTGCTTAGTACCTTCAGTGCATCATTTTGTACCCGAACCTCAATCTGTTCCGCACTGAGCAACTCACCATCCACACTGTAATCCACAGATTTGCCACTATTAATGTTCAAAGCCGTCGTTTTGATATGTCCGAGATAATCGGACAAGGAAACATTGCGAACGGTTTTGGGCAGCACCTTTGTCAATAGAAAATGTACCACCTCGGAAATGCTTCTGGGAGCGAGAATCACCGCATCCAATGAGGCTTCGTCTTCACTGGTTTCCCCCACCACCCGTTTGGTGAAATCGCTGTTACCAGGACGATAGACGATGGTGATGCCCAAGGCTGCGGTATTGACCACACTGTCTTTCGCCGTTTCCAATCGATAAGGAAGCAAAGAGCTTTTACTCAAATTAAAAGTCAGTACAGCCAACTGGGTCAATTTACTCCAAATGCCTTCGTCCACCTGGACGGCCGGTTTCATGGTCACCGGATTTCCAAGCATCACAGACCCCAATACCAAGCGTTCGTTGCAATACATCAAATCGGCATTCACCGGCTCTTCCATCGCCATGATATCGGTGATTGCCTCTTCAGGCTTGGATGGAACATTGAATAAACGACTGCAACGGTTCATCTCGGGGTGCGGCAAAAACCCGATCCACCACTCCTGTTCAGAGGCATGGGGTAACACCCGATAAAGGTTCTCGTCACCCAACCAGATCAACACCCGGGACTGCTGACCCAGTTGGGGCATGGAGGACGAATCGTAAGCAATGAAATCACACTCATATTCCAACAAAAGCGGTTTGATCTCTTCATCGAAAACCTCCTTTTGCTTGGAATCATACAGAACCGTATATAAAGCCATGAGCGCTCCTTTACAGGCGACTTATAAAATAATTAATGAAAATCAGTTTACACAGTTTCTAAGCAATCGCCAAAAACTCCTGGCATAAAAAAACCCCCTGATTGAATACAGAGGGTTTTTAAAGATCGGCTTACAATTCTGATTAAAAACGGTAAGTCACGCCGGCCTGCAGAATCGGCAAGAAATCGTAATCTCCCACGTCATCCTGAAGTTTTTTCTCTTCACGTATCAAGTCTGCCTGAAAATCAGAGTCTTGCGTTACATCGGTACCATTCACATTACCGGTCGCATTCAAGTCAACCTGTCCAGAACCGGTAAATATCGCTCCCAATTCAACCATTGCCCCCCAGCCTTGTGCTGGAGAATGTCCCCAACCCAAACTTAATGTCGGTGCACTGTCCCAGTCAATTTGACCATCTAAATAAACATTACCGTTATAGGTGTTATCACCCACTACAAATTCGGATTGTTCATGGGCATTGGCTTTAACATTGAAATTATTCACTGCATAACCCGCCGAAAGGAAGAAAGCTCCGCCAAACGGATGATAATCCAAGGCCAGACGATTAATACCACCATCCAGTTTCACATCATATTCAATCTCAGTATCACTGGTGGTTTCATTGATTCCCATCCCTGCAGACAAAGCACCGCGAACCTGAAGCACATCATTGATCGGATAATTCAATTCCAATGTCGGACCTGAAAACAAACCATAACCGGCGCCAATGCCCAAACCTTCAACCGAAGCCGCCTGAACCGTATTGGCCATAACAAGTGCAGAGCCCATGGCCGCTGCGGTGACTAATTTTTTCACACATTACTCCTAAGTCATGTTTAATAATTCAACAGAATACTAGATTCAAAAACCCAACTTGTCAATGCTGCGTCGGTCCCGTTTCGTGGGGCGACCGGCGCCTTTTTCACGGTAACCCACCAATGCCATGTCGGCAGTGGGTTTACGCTGGTTCAACACCTCACTATCCAGTTGATAAAGGGTTTGAGCTTGCTCGGCGGAACCGCGTTTATCGCTGACAACCAACACCGTCACCTCAATCTGACGATGTGGCTGGGTAATCTTGAGCTTATCGCCTACCGACAAGGTTTTGCTTGGCTTGGGCTTGTGGCCGTTGAGTTCGACCTTACCGCCCTTAACCGCCTCCAAAGCCACCCCTCGAGTCTTAAAGAAACGTGCCGCCCAAAGCCATTTATCAACTCTTAACTTATCCATCGGATCAGACCAGTTCGATTAACCAATCTCTTGGCATCAGATAGTCATACAACTGCGCCTCTTCGGTGCCCGGTTCCGGCTGATAGTCGTATTTCCAGGTTGCGATGGGCGGCATCGACATCAGGATGGATTCGGTGCGCCCACCGGTCTGCAAACCAAAAATGGTGCCGCGGTCAAAGGCGAGATTGAATTCGGCATAACGGCCTCGACGATAAAGCTGGAAGTCCCGCTGACGTTCGCCATACTCAATTGCTTTGCGGCGCCCCACAATCGGCCGATAAGCCTTGATGAAATGATTGCCGACCGACTGCATGAATGCAAAACATTGCTCAAAATCCCAACCAAATGTTTCGGCATTCAAATCATCATAGAAGAGTCCACCAACGCCACGCGTCTCGTTACGATGCTTCAAATAAAAGTACTCGTCACACCAAGCTTTATATTTTGGATAGATTTCCTCGCCAAACGGCTCACATGCGGCTTTTGACTGAAGGTGCCAGTGCACCACGTCATGATCAAACGGGTAATAAGGGGTCAGGTCGAAACCACCGCCAAACCACCACACCGGTGCTTCGCCTTCTTTTTCGGCAATGAACAGGCGCACATTGGCATGGGAAGTGGGTACATAGGGGTTTCTCGGGTGAATCACCAAGGACACCCCCAAGGCTTGGAACGAGCGCCCGGCCAGTTCCGGACGGTGGGCGGTGGCAGAAGCCGGAAGGGTTTGGCCTCGAACGTGTGAGAAATTCACCCCACCTTTCTCAATGACCTCACCACCTTCCAGCACCCGTGAACGGCCTCCGCCGGTCAGCCCCATTTCGCCTTTATCAGGTTCACGTTCCCAGGCATCGACAATAAACTCCGCGGATCCATCTTCTTCAGCCAACTGCTGACAAATGTCATCCTGCAGACTCAACAGGTATTCTTTAACCGCTTTTATGTTTACTTGGGTGTCTGTCATCGCTTTATCCACTTTATTTCTATCGTTTAGCGATTATTTTAACCCGAATAACACTCTTTTTAGAGCTAATTCACCCTCTTGGAAATTCATGCCACCTCTAATACGCTTGTATTCACAACCACTAAAAACTATTATTTAATTTTGATATGAATAAGCACTCCTCATCCTCTTCCAGTCATTAAGGAATCATCATGTACCTGAAACGCTCAATCATTGCTTTATTCACCGTTTTTGGCCTCAGTCACGGCTCCTTAGCCCACAGCAGCTGGTGGGAAAGTGGAATGGACCTGCTTAAAGACATTCAAAGCGAATCTCCAACCTCTGATTCAAGCGTTCAACCCAGCAACAACCTTTCTAGTGAAGAACTCAACAAAGCATTCAAAGAAGCCTTGAGTTTGGGTTCCAAGGCGGTGGTCAGCCAGCTCAGTGTTAAAGACGGTTTCAATGCCGATCAAGCCATTCACATCCCGCTTCCGGATGAGTTAAAACGGGTCAAGAGCCTGCTTGGCAATGTCGGAATGGGCAATTTAATGGAAGATCTCGAACTTAAACTTAACCGCGCTGCGGAAGCCGCCACCCCGGAAGCTCAGGCGCTTTTCCTAAACGCCATCAAATCGATGACGTTCGAGGATGTGCAAACCATCTATCAGGGCCCCAAAGACTCGGGAACCCAATACCTGAAGTCCAAAACCAGCGACGACCTGAAACAGAAAATGCGACCCATTATAGAACAGACCCTTAACAGTGTCGGAGCCGTCAACACCTACGACAAAGTCATGCACGAATACAAAAGCCTGCCCTTTGTTCCGGATGTCAAAGCCGATCTGCTCAACCATGTCACCCAAAAAGGCATGGACGGTATGTTTTATTATTTAGCCAAGGAAGAAGAAAAGATTCGCAAAGATCCAGTCAAGCAAACCACCGAACTGCTTAAAAAAGTATTTGGAAGCGAATAAAGCACTCCCATGATGAAATTTATGAAACTCGTTAAAACCCTGTTTATCAGCCTGTCACTGATTTCGCTCAGCGCCTGTGTGGGCACTCAAACCACCAAACAAGGGGCGGTTGGCATCGAACGCCAACAACTGATGATGTTTTCCGAACAGGAGATGAACCAAGGAGCTGAAAGAGCCTATGACGCCATCCTTAAAGAAGCACGTCAGAAAAAAACCCTGAACACTGACGCCAAAATGGTGGAACGCATTCGCATTATCGCCAACCGTTTGATTCCGCAAACCGGCGTGTTTCGTAAAGACGCCCCTCGGTGGGATTGGGTAGTCAATCTGATCAAGTCAGACCAATTGAATGCCTGGTGCATGCCCGGAGGCAAAATCGCTTTCTATACCGGCATCATTCAAAAACTCAAACTTACCGATGATGAAATCGCCGCCATCATGGGCCACGAGATGGCACATGCTTTGCGTGAACACGGTCGCGAACGCGCTTCCCAAGCTCAATTAACACAAGTTGGTTTGGCCGCTTTGCAGGTTTTCACCGGCATCCAAGGCCCCGCGCTGGATGCGACCGCTTTGGCGTTGAATGTTACCCTGACTTTGCCAAACAGCCGTACTCACGAAACCGAAGCTGATCGCATGGGCGTGGAGCTGGCGGCTCGCGCCGGTTTCAACCCTTATGCAGCCGTCAATATTTGGCAAAAAATGAGCAAAATGGGCAATGGCGGGGCACCGGAAATCCTCAGTACCCATCCAGCACACGATACCCGTATCAAGGATTTGAAAAAATACGCCAGACGGGTCGAACCGCTGTATTTTGCGGCCAAACCGCGCTAAAAGCTGCTTGGTTAAATTCATAAACAGACAGGCCTGTCTGTTTATGGCTACCTTAGAACTTCACCGCTTTGAGCATCTCGAATCTGGGTAGGCTGGGCAAGAGACCCCAGCTCGCCTTGAAGACAATAAAGTTCCTCGCCAAAGACTTCGGATACCTGGTCACAGGATTTGGCTGGCGGTTGAGTGGAAAGGTTAGCACTGGTGGAGACGATAGGCCCGCCAAATTCTTGGCAAAGTTGTTGCACCAACAGATGCGCCGAGACACGGATGGCAACGCTATCGCGACCCCCGGTAATCCAGTCGGGTAGCGATTGTTTCAATGGCAGCACCCAAGTCACCGGACCTGGCCAGGTTGCCAGAACCTGCTCTTCCCAAGGCATGCCGCTCAATTGCACATAGGGCAAAACCTGCTCCACAGAAGCCGCTACTAAAATCACGCCTTTTTCCGGTGGGCGTTGTTTCACGTGAAACAACAATTCCACCGCCTGCTGATTAAACGGATCACACCCCAATCCATAAACCGCTTCGGTAGGATAAGCAACCACCCCTCCCGATTTAAGGAGTTTAACGGCTTGGGTAACGGAAGAGTTTTTCAAAGTGAGCAGGCCTGTTGGTTACACGGATTGCTGATGAATCGCCAACACGCGTTTAAACACTTTTGGATCCTTAATCTGGGTCATCTCCCCTTCCCGTGGTATATGCAGGTCTTTAAGGCGTGACAGAAAGAAACGCAAGGCCGCCAATCGCAACGCCGCAGGCCAAGCTTTCTGTTCGGCATCGGTCAAAGGACGTTGTTTCTGATAGGTTGACACCATGGCTTCAACCTTGGCTTGATCGAAATGGATCTCCAGAGGCTGTTCGCTATGCAACCGACACCAGTCATTGACCATCACCGCCAAGTCATACAAAAATGTGCTGTTGCACGCATAATAGAGATCGATGATGCCGGAAAGCTGATCGCCGTCAAATAGGGCGTTGTCGCAGAACAGATCCGCATGGATCACACCTTGTGGCAAATGCGCCCAGTCAATCGTGGACTGGAAAGCAAGCTCTTGAGTGATCATCTGTTTTTCATCGTCCGGCAAAAAAGCTTCTATTTGCTTGAAGGTGGCCTGCATCCATTGCAAATCACGGTCATTGGTGCGTTTAGATTCAAAACCGGCTCCAGCTTGATGGAAACGTGCCAACTGCTCCCCCATGACACCGCACTGGATTTCGGACGGGTCTTCCACCCCGCTGCCGGTCAAACGTTCCACCAAGGCGGCCGGCTTACCGTACAGCTCTTTTAAATAACCGTTCGACAAGGTTTGAATCGGATGTGCGGTCGGAATTTGATGTTCCGCCATAAACGCCATAATATCCAGAAAATAGGGCAACTCTTCAAAACTGTGGTGTTCGAAAATGGTGAGTACAAATCGTTTGGTTTCCCCGTTCAGGTTGGTATCCACAAAATAATTGGTGTTTTCGATACCGGCACTGATGCCTTCAAAGGATTTCAAGCTCCCGACTTCATAATCCTTTAAGAATTCGATTAGCTGGGGTTCGTCAACGACTGTATAGACAGACATAGAGTAAAGTCTCGTTATTGGGTAAAATGATCCCACAATTTTACCATAACAGGCAAACAAATGACCCAATCGAATGTGCAACCAGATGTACAAGCCAATGCACCTCTGATCACCAACCCGGATAGCCCATTTATTTTAGTGGACGGCTCCTCCTACCTCTTCCGGGCATTTCATGCCATGCCACCCTTGACCAATTCCAAAGGTCAGGCCACCGGCGCGATATTCGGGGTGGTCAATATGCTGGGTAAACTACTCTCTCAATACCAGCCTGAAAAGATGGCGGTGATCTTTGACGCCAAAGGCAAAACCTTTCGTCACGACATGTACAGCGAATACAAAGCACACCGCCCGCCCATGCCCGAAGAGTTGAGCAGCCAGATCGCCCCTTTGCACGAAATCGTCAAAGCCATGGGGTTACCGCTGTTTGTCATAGAAGGTGTGGAAGCGGACGATGTCATCGGCACCCTTGCCCATCAAGCGACTGAAGCCCAACACGATACCCTGATTTCCACCGGGGACAAGGATATGGCGCAATTGGTCAATGAACACATCACCTTGATCAACACCATGAACGATGCCCTCTCCACCCCTGAAACCGTGGTAGAGAAATTCGGCGTACGCCCCGACCAGATCATCGACTACTTGGCACTGGTCGGCGACACCTCCGACAATATCCCAGGCATTCCCAAATGTGGACCCAAAACCGCGGTTAAATGGCTCAATGCACATGGAAACATCGATCGACTGATTGAAAACGCCGATATGATTGGCGGTAAAATCGGTGAAAACCTGCGTAACAACCTCGATCAACTGGCGTTATCACGCGAACTCACCACCATTAAGATCGATTGTGATCTGCCGGTACACCTCGAAGACATCAACCGCCAACCGGCCGATCTGGCCAAACTGCAGGAATTGTTTGCCGAATATGAATTCAAAACCTGGCTCAACCAGGTCATGCAAGGAAACCCGCCCTTTTCAAAATCCAACGGCGCCAAGGCGCACAGCCAAACTCTTACCAAGAAAAACAGTGCCGCCTCATCCGGTCAATCCGAAGCTGTCGTGAATTCAAATCACAGCTCTGAAATGAAAAACTCCGAACCTTACGAGACCGTATTGACTCAAGAACAGTTTGAAAAGTGGATGACACGTTTACACAAAGCCGATTTAATAACCGTAGACACCGAAACCACTTCGCTGAATACCATGGAAGCGCAAATTGTCGGTTTGTGTTTTGCCGTGGTTGAAAATAAAACCCGACAGGCCTGCTACATTCCACTGGCTCACGATTACGAAGGCGCACCTGAACAACTGGATAAGAAAACGGTTCTGGAAAAAGTTAAACCCATTCTGGAGAACCCTGATGTCGCTAAATGCGGGCAAAATCTTAAATATGATTGGCATGTGTTTCAAAATCACGGTATCACACTAAAAGGCATAAAATTCGACACCATGCTTGAATCCTACACCTTGAACAGTGTCGCCACCCGTCACAATATGGACGATTTGGCACTTAAATACCTGAATCATCGCACCATTCATTTCGAAGAGATTGCTGGTAAAGGCAAAAAACAGCTGACTTTCAATCAAATTGAAATTGAGACCGCCTCCCCTTACGCCGCAGAAGATGCCGATGTCACTTTACAGCTTCACGAAACACTTTGGCAACAATTGGAAGCAGAACCCAGCCTGAAATCGGTTTTTACCGACATTGAAATGCCTTTAATGCCGGTATTGGCGCACATGGAACGCAACGGCGTGCTCATCGACACCGACATGCTGGCCAAACAAAGTCTGGAAATCACCGAAAAACTCGGCAAACTCGAACAGCAAGCGCACTTGATTGCTGGTGAAGTCTTCAATCTAAACTCTTCCAAACAGTTGCAAGTCATTCTGTTTGAGAACCTGGAGCTTCCGGTCATCAAGAAAACCCCAAAAGGCCAGCCATCGACCGCAGAACCGGTATTGGCTGAGCTGGCCGAGCAAGGCCACGAGATGCCCAACCTGATTCTGGAATACCGCAGCCTGGCGAAACTCAAATCCACCTATACGGATTCTCTGCCTAAACAGATCAATTCCAATACAGGACGGGTGCATACCTCCTACCAGCAGGCGGTGGCCTCCACCGGCCGTTTATCATCCACTGAACCCAACCTGCAGAACATACCGGTGCGTTCACCCGAAGGCCGTCGTATTCGCCAAGCTTTCATTGCCGAACCCGGTTACCAGTTGATCGCCGCCGACTATTCTCAGATCGAGTTGCGCATCATGGCGCATCTTTCCGGTGACGAAGGCTTGCTTAATGCTTTTGCTCAAGGAAAAGACATCCATAAGGCTACTGCTGCCGAAATTTTCGGTGTGCCGCTTGATGCGGTCACTTCCGAACAACGCCGTAGCGCCAAGGCGGTCAACTTCGGTCTAATCTACGGCATGTCGGCATTCGGTTTGGCAAAACAGCTCAACGTCTCGCGAAATCTGGCTCAGGAATACATCAACCTTTACTTTGCACGCTATCCCGGTGTGCTCAGCTATATGGACACCACCAAAGAAAACGCCAAAGCCAACGGTTATGTGGAAACCCTAATGGGGCGGCGCCTTTATCTGCCGGACATCAACGCCCGCAACGGCCAATTGCGCCAATATGCGGAACGCACCGCCATCAACGCCCCCATGCAAGGCACTGCGGCCGACATCATCAAAACCGCCATGATCCGCATCGAATCTTGGTTGGACAACTGCCCGTTCGACATCAAAATGATCATGCAGGTACACGATGAACTGGTGTTTGAAGTGGCTGAAAAAGACAGGGAAGCCGTCATACCTCATATTAAAGAGCTGATGGAATCTGCATTGGATCTCAAGGTACCGTTGATTGTCGATATCGGACAAGGCAAAAACTGGGATGAAGCCCATTAAATTTCAGATCCGGAAAAATCAATTTGGACAGGCCTGCCTGTTTTCAAACATGATGTATTTGGATCCTATTCATTACCTATTCTCTGGAGAAACCCCATGATTTTGTCACATAAAAACCTAAAAAACCTGTTATTGGGCTCATGTTTAGTGGCCACAGCCCTAAATGTGCAAGCCGATAACAATATCGACAGCCTGACATTCGATTCAAGAAATGATTTTGAAAACTTTTCTGAAAGCGTCACCAATATTTTCAACCATAAAACCCTGTTCCCTGCCGAACAACTTGGCTTGACCGGGTTTGATGTCGGGGCGTCCGTGAGTTTCGCACAAAGCGCTTACAAACTCTCCAATCAAAGCAAACGTGACCAGGAAATACTGCCTATATACAGCCTGCACGCCATCAAAGGCTTGCCGGGCGGGTTCGATGTGGGTCTGCACTACAACCTGCTTGCAGACAGCAAAGCTTCCAGCTGGAGTGCCGAAGTGCGCTACGCCTTAATCGAAGGTGGCACGGCGAAACCGGCTGTTTCGTTGAGTGGAAACTACACCAAAGGTTCCGGCATCAAAGCCTTGAATTTCAGCAGTTACGGCGTGGATTTGGGCATCTCCAAAGGCTTTGCCAATTTAACCCCTTACGCAGGAATCGGCCTGGTTTTGGCCAATGTCGATCCCGAAGTTGAAAACACCAATACGACGGTTGACCTGAAAACCGAAAACCTCTCTTTGATGAAATTCTCAGCCGGATTGAATGTCAATTTGCTCTTTATGGATGTTCTGGTCGGCTATAACCAGATTGGTGAAAATGCCACCTATTCATTAAAAGCGGGGTATCGTTTCTAAACCATCGAAACATTTTATGCATTAAAAAAAGGCCTCATTTGAGGCCTTTTTTAATGGTTGAACGAGGGGGGACTTCCACACCGTCAATCGGACTTATTCTCTTTGACCGGACGTTCATAATCCATCCATTCGTCCAACTTGTTCCACACTTGTGTGAGGCCTTCACGCTTTAAGGACGAGAACAGTTGAGCCGAAGCATGCGGATATTCTTCTTTCAATAACTTTTGTAACTTCAGCAAATTTGCTTTTGCCGGCCCTTTTTTGAGTTTATCGGACTTGGTCAACAACACATGCACCGGCAACTTCAAATCCTGAGTCCAATCCAGCATCACCAAATCGATCTCGGTGGGCGGCATGCGACAATCCATCAATAAAATCAACCCCTTAAGGCACTTTCTTTTCTCAATGTATTCCGACAATCCTTCTTCCCAGGCACGTTTGATCTTGATGTTCACTTTGGCAAAGCCGTAACCCGGCAGATCCACCAACCGACGTTCAGGATCACATTCGAAAAAGTTGATCAGCTGGGTGCGACCCGGCGTTTTACTGGTTCGGGCCAATCCTCTTTGCGAAGTGATGACATTCAACGCGCTGGATTTACCGGCATTGGAACGACCGGCAAATGCGACTTCATAACCTTCATCTTCGGGACACAATGCCAAGGTCGGCACACTTTTCAAATAGGTTGCTTTTTGATACAGAGGGTGTTGCATAGAATATTCTTTAATACTTTATCAATGGTTTGCATAAGTATATACTCTACAATCTTTTTAAATAACATTATTCAGAGGTCGGGTATCTTCTAGCCCCTTAAACCCCTGTATTTATAGGCTTATGACACAAAAAAACTTTTCTCAAAAAGCGTCATCTCACCCTAAAAAAAGTAGAGTTCTACTCGACTTTTTAGGCTCCATGAATCTGGCGGTCACCCTGTTGGTGATGCTGTCGATTGCTTCGGTGATTGGAACGGTTTTGCAACAAAACCAAACTTTCCAGGATTACATCATCAAGTTCGGGCCTTTTTGGGCAGATGTGTTCAACAGTCTGGGCCTTTATCATGTATACGGTGCAGCCTGGTTTGTATTAGTATTGGTGTTTTTGCTGCTCTCAACCAGTGTGTGTGTCACCCGCAATACGCCGACCTTTCTGAAAGACATAAAACAGTTCAGTGAAAAACTCTCTGTCAACGCACTGAAACACCAGCCGAACCACGCCACTTTTGAGAGTACCAACAGCCAACAAACCGAAATCGAACGTGCTCAGGCATTGCTCAAAACCAATGGTTACAAAACCAAAGTTCACCATAAAGACGATGGCGGTGTCACCGTTGCCGGCTTGAAAGGCCGTTGGAATCGATTGGGGTATTTCTTCACCCACATTTCCATTATTGTCATCTGTGTCGGCGCTTTGCTGGACAGTAACCTGCTGCTGAAATACCGCGAACTGACCGGGGATTTGATTCCAGAAACCCGCACCGTGTCTTTGGACAAGGTTGAACAAACCGCCTGGATGGGACCGGAGAACCTCTCTTTCCGCGGTTCTGTGAATGTGCCGGAAGGGCAAAAAACCGATGTGTTATTTCTGCCTTATGAAAACGGTTACCTGGTTCAGAAACTGCCGTTCAGCATTGATGTGAAAGATTTCCGCATCGAATATTACGATACCGGTATGCCTAAATCCTACGAAAGCGACCTGATTCTGACCGACCCCGAACTGGACGAACCCATCGTCAAAACCATCGCGGTCAATCATCCGCTCTATTACAAGAATTATGCGATCTATCAGTCTTCGTTTGGCGATGGCGGTTCGATTCTCAATTTGGATGTCCATCCGCTGTTGTCTCCAATCGAGAACGTCATGCCGTTGGAAACGGCCGTGAACAAGGTAGAGCCCTTGAAAACGCCGATCGGCAAATTTAGAGTAGAGATCAACGACTTCCGTTTGTTCAACATGGTACCCACCACTGAGGAAGAGAAAGCTCAAACCGGTAAGAAATTCCACAACAACGGCCCTTCTATAATATTCAAGGTTCGTAATGAACAAGGTAAGGCCTGGGAATACGAAAACTATATGATGCCGAGCCTTCAGGAAGATCGTTGGTTCTTTATGACCGGAGTACGCACCATCAACAGCGAACCTTTCCGCTACCTGTTCATCCCGGCCGATGCCAACAAAACAAAGACCCGTTTTTTCCAGTTCTTGGCGCTCGTAAACAATCCGGTCGAGACCAGTAAAATCTTAAGGGATGCTTTCCCAAAAACCGAACAGATCACTGACAAAACCTATGAATTGCAAATCAAACTGATGCAGCAATTGATGAACCTGTTCCGAGCCAAAGGCTTTGAAGGTATTACTGAATTCGTGAATAAAAATGTCCCTGAAAAAGAACGCGAGCAAGTGGCCGAATACTATTTCAGTCAATCAAGCTTTGCCTTACAGAGCCTTTATCTGACCATATTGCAAAAAGAAGGTGTGAAACTCGCAGCCGATCAGGACATCTCCGATTTTGACAAAATCTGGTTTGAAGATGCGCTTAATGCTTTCAACGGCTTGTCGCGATACGGACCGCCAATGTATTTTGAATTGAAATCCTTCAAACAAATTCAGGCAACCGGATTGCAAATCACCAAATCTCCCGGTAAAGATGTGGTTTATTTTGGGAGTGCAATGCTTATAATCGGGGTGTTCTTCCTATTCTATGTGCGTCAAAAACGCATTTGGATACACATTCAAGCAAACGATGAAAATGAAAATAATGATTCAGTGGAGATTACCGTAGCCGGCAAGGACAATAAACCTTTGCCTGAAACGGAAATCGAATTCAACGAGCTTGTTAAGCAGATTCAACAACCGACCCATAACCCAACAAAAACAGCTTAAAGGTAGCAAACCATGCAAACAGAAAGCGTTACTCATGAGTTTAATTCATCAAAACAAAAGGCTTTTGGCTTCAGAGATGTAGCCTGGGCGCTTTTCGTCATTGTGGGTAGTTATTTAGCCTGGAACCAATACGGCTCCTTAATGGATATCTACGAAGACGCAATTTTGGCGGGTGCCGCCATCGGACTGATCTGGCTTGGGCGCATGTGGCCGAGTTTTCAGCCACTCACGGTTGTCGTAGCCTTATTGAGTGTTTTAGCGATCTATACCTATCAAGCGCATGGAGACGTCATTACTGCCAACGAGCAGGCTTTTTTCCTCAAATACCTGATCTCCAGCCAATCGGCGATCATGTGGATGAACGCCCTTTTCATTCTCGCTATGGTGGCCTATTTTCTGGCACTTTATCAAAAGTCCGAATTTACCGGAAAAGTCGCCACTTCAATGGTGTGGAGTGCGTCTGCATTCGGTCTGATCGGCATGATGGTTCGCTGGCGCGAATCCTATATAATCAATATGGATTACGGCCATATTCCGGTCAGTAGCCTGTACGAAGTCTTCATTCTGTTTGTGGTCATGACCGCACTGATTTATCTGTATTACGAACAAAAATACAAAACCCGCACCTTGGGTGGTTTTGTAATGTTGGTCATTGCCGCCGCTGTCGGTTTTATCCTGTGGTATACCTTTGACCGTGAAGCCCATGTTATCCAACCACTGGTACCGGCATTGAAAAGCTGGTGGATGAAAATCCACGTTCCAGCAAACTTCATCGGTTATGGTACTTTCTCGATTGCCGCGATGGTGGGTCTCGCCTATTTAATCACCGCCAAAGTCGCTGAAAAAAACCCGGACAGCACATTCGTAAAACGCATGCCTTCATTGGAGCTGATGGATGATGTCATGTATAAAAACATCGCTCTTGGTTTTGCCTTCTTCACCATTGCGACGGTGTTGGGCGCCATGTGGGCGGCTGAAGCTTGGGGCGGATACTGGTCTTGGGATCCAAAAGAAACCTGGGCTCTGATTGTCTGGTTAAACTATGCCGCTTGGTTGCATATCCGTATGTCTAAAGGCTGGCGCGGCAAGCCAATGGCCTGGTGGGCATTGATTGGCTTGTTGATCACCACTTTCGCCTTCTTAGGGGTTAACATGTTCCTATCGGGACTGCACTCCTACGGTGAGCTTTAAGCTCAATAGATCCACTTAACGTTAAATGAACTGAAGAGGTTTTCATGATACGCAGAACTTGGTTAAAAACCTTGGTTTTCACAACCTTTATGGCTTTGTTTTCCAGCGTTTCGTTCGCTCAGGATGAGTTCGATTTTGCAGAAGGCGTGGAATATAAAAAAATTCCACAGCCACAATCGATCGCACCCCATCAAAAACAGGTGACCGAAGTCTTTTATTATGGCTGCCCACACTGCTTTCATTTGGAGCCCAGCATTCATGAATGGCTTAAAACCAAACCTGCCAATGTCGATTTTGAACAAGTACCCGCCGTATTAAACAATCCTAATTGGATTTTTATGGCTAAGGTTTACTACACCGCCAAAGAACTCGGCGTGATAGAACAATCGCATCTGCCTTTTTTCACGGCTTTGCATCAAGATAAAAAACCGCTTTTCACGGTTGAAGCCATTGCTGAATTCTTCACTCAGTTTGGAATCAAGGAAGCCGATTTTATTGCAACATTCAAAAGTTTTAAAGTCGATCAACTGGTTAGAAATGCCATGAAAGTGACCCAATCTTACGGTATTGAAGGTGTTCCTGCTGTAATCGTTAACGGCCAATACTTAACGGATGTGCCAATGGCGCACAGTAAAGACAGAATGTGGAAGGTGGTTGATTACTTGACCAACAAGTAACCCCATCGAACGTTTAAGGAGTTTAAAAGGGGAATATTTTCCCCTTTTTTTATGCTCGAAATAACCCTTTTTAAGATAAATTTTAATCTAAACGATTCCATATTCCATCCAGGCCTGTTATTTTTAACAAGGTCTGAAATTCAATGATGTAACAGTAAAGCGAGTGGTGCATGAAAGCGGCAAAATTATTTGTTCAATGTCTGGAAAATGAAGGGGTTGAATTCATTTTCGGAATACCCGGAGAAGAGAATCTAGACATTATGGATGCTTTGCTGGATTCAAAAATCCAGTTCATCACCACACGTCACGAACAAGGCGCCGCTTTTATGGCCGATGTTTACGGACGTTTGACGGGACGTGCCGGAGTTTGTCTCTCCACGCTCGGACCCGGGGCCACCAATCTGGTCACTGGCGTGGCTGACGCCAATATGGACAACGCCCCTCTGGTCGCCATAGCGGGTCAAGCAGCCACCACTCGTATGCATAAAGAATCCCACCAGGTGGTGGATCTGGTAAGCATGTTCAAACCCATCACCAAATATGCCACCCAAGTACTGGAACCGGAAACCATACCGGAAGTTGTGCGTAAGGCTTTCAAACTGGCGGAAGCGGAAAAACCGGGTGCGACCTTCATCGACCTTCCAGAAAATATCACTGAAATGGATACTGATGAAACCCCGTTGCCAACCAGTGCCAACCGTCTGACACTTGCGGATCACGAGTTATTGGAAGCGGCGGCTGAATTGATCCAAAATGCAGAATACCCTTTGATACTGGTTGGTAACGGCGCTGTTCGTGCCGAAGCCGGCCATGATCTGCAGATGTTTGTGGAAAAGCACTCTATTCCGGTGGTGAATACCTTTATGGCCAAAGGAATTATTCCTTTCTTCAAAAACGGCATGGCAATGGGTTCAGCAGGACTGCAAAAAGGTGATTACGAAAACGGCGGTTTTGAAAAAGCCGATGTGGTGATTTGTGTCGGTTTTGATATGGTTGAGTATCACCCACATCTATGGAACCCAAAACGCAACCATAAGATTATCCATATCGACACCAAAAAATCCGAAGTCGATCACAGCTATATCCCTCAAATCGAACTCATCGGCAACATCGGCCGTAACCTTTCGGCCCTGGGAGAATTAATCCCCAAACCTCAAAGAAACAGCTTGATCGACTTTCCGCTGAGGGACGCCATGATCAAAGAGATGAATCGCTGCTCAACCAGCACCGACTGGCCAATGCTGCCGCAAAAAATCATCTGGGATCTGCGTACCGCTATGAAAAAAGCCGATATCGCCATTTGTGACGTGGGGGCCCATAAAATGTGGATGGCACGTATGTTCCGCTGTGATTTACCCAACACTTGCATCATCTCTAACGGTTTTGCAGGGATGGGCATTGCGGTGCCAGGGGCGATTGCCGCCAAACTCGCCTATCCGGACAAAGCGGTGGTCGCGGTGACGGGTGATGCCGGCTTCATGATGAACTCCCAAGAGATTGAAACCGCACTGCGCTGCAACGCACCAGTGGTGATCCTGATATGGAACGACAGTCAATATGGCCTGATCGAATGGAAACAGCAAAGACGTTTTGGTCGTTCGGCCTATATCGACTTTAAAAACCCGGATTTTGTTGCCTACGCCAAATCCTTCGGTGCTGAGGGGGTTCGCATTGAATCGGCAGACCAACTCTTGCCTGCACTCAAAAAAGCGCTGAATGCCAATACCGTGACCGTCATCGATTGTCCGGTCGACTACTCTCAAAATGATCGTTTAACGGCTCTATTAGGTAATGTGCTTTCTGAAATAGAAGATTAAGGAATCTCTGGTTGAATCAGAGGTTCCTTTAACAACCCGGATTTTAAAACAAGCAGGCCTGGTTGTTTTTTACCTATAATCAAACTCAAAGGAGGAGTTATGATTTTCATCCGACGTGACGTGGACGGCGAAATTTCCGAAATCGATTTTTCTCCTGGTCCAAACCTTGAAGAAATCAGTCTGTTTGATCCAAAACTCAAAGATTTTTTAAAAAACTCCCCCCACAGTGAAGAGCTGATCAAGACCGTTTTGGATAAACTGGACTTGGATATGGTGCGAGTCATTGAAGATTTGATTGAAGTATTGATCAATAAAGACATTATCCGTTTCACCGATCTGCCCAATGCGGTTCAGAATAAATTGCTCTTTAAGAAAAGCATTCGTAACTCTCTGCATGAAGAAAACAGTTTATTAGTTGAAGAAGAAACCCTGAATTTCTAAACAATCCAACAGGGCTTCAGACCTATCGGTTAATCCAGACAGGTCAGAATCTCTTCTAACGGTTTTCTTTTTGCGTTGGTCACACTGCCGCAATCGGTTTTACGATTACCCACGTATAAAGCACCAATCAGTTCGATTTTTGCAGGGTCGGTTTGCAATAAATCATGGGTTCTGGAGTCCTGTAAAATAGGACCGGTGCTCCACTGCACCCCTATTCCCTGATTCCATGCCATTAACTGGAAATTCTGAATGCCACTGGCGCAAGCGGCATAATCTTCTTTTTCAACAACTCTATCCTGTGCCAGCACCTGACCCACTAACAATATCTCCGGAATACGATTAAACTTTTGTATCGCTTTCTGATAAAAACAATCGTAATCACAAGAATCTTGCGGTAGCGCCTTTTTTTTAGCTCGATTATCGGCATAGATATGCGCCAATTTCTGTTTGTATTCCGGGCCTAACCACCAATAACGCCAAGGCTGGGTTAATTTATGATTGGGCGCCCATCTAGCCGCTTCCAAACAATTCAATAATGCCTGCCGATCAATCGGAGACTCTGCAGGATCAGTAAACTGGTAACAAGTACGTCTAGACTGAAAAAGCATTAATAAATCTGATGTGGAAAGTTCCGATTGCATTGGTTTAATTCACCTTAATCATCTAAAATGGTCTTAATGGAATTTGACTCCCATTATGATAAATCGCCCAGGCATTCACAAGCCAATAACACGGTGAATAAAATGTGTCATTTTGTGGATAAGTCACCTTTTTCCATTAACCTTATTTTTTATCCACAAAACACACACATTTATCCACGCCACTTATTTGGTGCTCTACCCACACCCTGTACACAAGCTAAGATGATGATACTGTTAAATTAATCGTATTTATCAACACAATTAGCCTCACTAAGAAGAATAAAAAGAAGAATATATAAAGAAAAATATATATATTTAATAAGTGAACAAACTTCCACAGAGAAACGTCAAAATGACCTTGAATGAATTGAAATACATCATTGCCGTCGCTAAAGAGAGACATTTTAGAAAAGCCTCCGAAACCTGTTTCGTAAGCCAACCTACTTTAAGTGTCGCCATTAAAAAACTTGAAGAAGAATTAGGCGTGATTTTATTTGAAAGACGCAAACAAGATGTATTAGTCACTCCCGTTGGAAAAAAAATCATTCAAATCGCTGAAGAGATCATCGAACGCAGTCAAGACATCAAGCAAATTGCTAAAACGGAATTGGGTGAACTGACATCAGAACTTAAAATCGGAGCGATTCATACCATTGGCCCTTATCTGTTGCCCAAGCTCATTCCCACCTTCCATCAAAAAGTTCCAAATGTGCCTCTTATCATTGAAGAAAATTACACCCATGTCTTAGCAGAAAAACTGCAAACCGGTGAATTGGATATGGTGATTCTCTCTCTTCCTTTTGACGAACCGAATATCGAAACCTTTGAACTTTATGAAGAACCCTTCAAACTCATCATTCCGAAACAGCATCCTTTAAGCGAATCAACTCAAGAAATATTTTTGAAAAAAATCGAAAACGAAACCATTTTGCTTTTAGGGGCAGGACACTGTTTTCGTGATCAGGTGGTTGAGGCCTTTCCTAATCTGATGCATCTCAATTATCAAAGCGATCGTTTGCAAAAAACCTTTGAAGGCAGTTCTTTGGAAACCATTCGATATATGGTGGCATCCGGTGCGGGTATATCTATTTTTCCATGCAGTTCGCTCTCAGAACGTGATGAAGCTCTTTTTACGGTAAAAGAGTTAAATCCCCCCGTCCCAACCAGAAAAGTTGCTCTAGCATGGCGTAAAAGCTTTCCTAGAAAGGAAATATTGGAACGGTTCAAACAATCTCTTCTAGAAATCAAACTTAACTGCACAATTCAAACCAATTCATCCAAGGTTTAGTACAATTCTTTTCATCGTTGCCAAAATTTAAATAAAAGACAAAAAATGAGATCTGCATTTAATTATTTTTTTAGTTTATTAATCGGGTTTTTAACCTTTTTATCGATGACACCCTCCTTCGCCAATTGGGAAGAGGATCTGGTTTTCAAACACGATAAAAGCATTGAATCCGATTTTAAAACCATGAATTCGAAAGATCCTTTTGAATCCTATAATCGCCAAATGTTTGCTTTCAACATGGCATTTCATGACTCCATAGGAAAACCGGCAGCGGATGTTTATTTAAATTATGTTCCTACACCGGCACAAACCGGTTTAAGCAATTTCTTCAGCAATTTGGGCATGCCGTTAAATATCGTCAACAGTTTTCTGCAGGGTAAAGTTCAACAGGGATTGGAAGGTTTTATGCGTTTTAGCCTAAACAGCACCTTGGGTTTGTTAGGATTATTGGACATTGCCACACCGGCCGGTTTGGAGCTCAAAAAAGAAGATTTGGGGCAAACCCTGTATGTTTGGGGTTTATGGGATGAGGCATCGTTTGTGATGCTGCCAATTTTAGGGCCTTATACCACACGCAGTTTGTTTGGCGATATCGGCGACAGCAGTTACGATCCGGCTTACGATTTAATCCATGAAGACTTCAATCGCAATTCTTTTGTCATTACCAAAGGCTTTATCAGCTATGCCAAAGCGGCGCCTTTGATTGAAGAATTAAAATCTCAACCCGATCCTTACATTTTCATGCGTGAAAGTTATTTGCAGTATCGAACCAATCTGATTTACGACGGTAATCCACCGCAACCCAAACTGGATGACTTCAATTTTGAATAAGAACAGATTTTAATAAAAACCCGGTTAAGACCGGGTTTTTATTGGGTTCATTTTGGACAGGCCTGTCTAAAATCAATCGATCATAAAGCTGATGAAAAGCAGATTTATTGAGGGTTTTGGGTGCGTTTTACCTGTTTGAGTTTAATGTGCATGGCGGCCTTGGCCATTAAATGCGCACTGACCGGCGCGGTAATAAACAAGAATAAACTGATTAGAATCTCATGCAGACTGGCCGATTCAGTTTTAAAGCTGAAATAGAGGGCTGAAGCCAAGAGTATGGCACCAACTCCAAGCGTAGTGGCTTTGGTTGGACCATGCAGTCGCATAAAAAAATCCGGTAATTTATACAGGCCAATCGAACCCACCAAAGTAAAAAGGGCGCCAATCAATATCAAACCGGCCAAAATCCATTCAAACATAATCGTTTCCTGTAGGGTGTAAAAACGTCATAAGAGATTATTCCATGATGTCGCCGCGAAGCAGATACTTGCTCAGTGCGACCGTGCCGACAAAGCCCATAACCGCAATTAGCAATGCCGCCTCGAAATAAAGTGGGCTGCCTTGATAAAGTCCAAACAGAATAAGCAGTGCGATGGAATTTATATACAGTGTATCCAGTGCCAATATACGGTCAGGGATGTCCGGACCTTTGATCAGACGATAGAGGCTCAGAAGCATTGCTAAGGCCACCAATACAAAACTGAGTTCCAATACGTTCTCTAACATGATTGAAATACCTCCATTAAGGGCTGCTCATAGCGTTGTTTTATTTCGTTAATGGTTTCATCCATGTTTTCCACATGCAAGCCGTGTACATACAAATAACGATGATCTTCAGATAGGTCGCAGGAGACGGTACCCGGAGTCAGGGAAATGGTGTTGGCGAGAATGCCGATTCCAAGCGGATGACGAATATCCAACTCTACGGTGATGAACGCCGGTTGCAATTTATCCTTAGGCCCTAAAATCAGTTTGGCAACAATGATGTTGGCCACCAGAATATCCCATAAAACGATGAGGATGAAACGCATCAATACCCAAGGTTTTTTCAAACAGACCTTTTCCGGCCAGAAGCCAGATGTGAGCAAAGGAATGATGACGGCCAGAATAAAACCGAGAACCATATGGCCGGCTGCCATAGTGTTGTTGAGAAGCAACCAGATCACCCATAATGCAAGGGTAAGAAAGGGATGCGGCAACAATTTTTTCCATAAAGGAACGCGATCAGTCACCATCTTTAATTTCCTCCTACGGCGCGGGTATTCAATACCGCTTGGATGTAATCACTGGATTGCCATAACTGTTGAGCGGTGGATTCTGTCAATAAAGTGATGGAGTGGGCGAATATCACTAAAATTATGCCGGTTGCAAATAACATCACTACTGCACCGTAGGCAAGGCTATTGAGACTCTCTCCCTGTGGGGCATCCGGCTGGGTATGGTAGAACATCAAAGAACCTGATCGCGCCACGGCAACAATCATCAGTAACCCCGACACCAATACAATGCCCAGTATGGTCATAAACCACTCATGATCCAATGCCGATGATAAGATCAATACCTTACCGAAAAAGCCTGATAAAGGAGGCATACCGCTCATGGCGATGGCTCCGAAAATGAAGGTTCCACCAATCAGTACCGCTTGAGGCATAGCATTGGCGCTGATGAATCGGTCGCCGATTTGGTCTCGGCCACGGGCAATGATATCCGCCAGTAAAAAGAAACCGCCGGCAATCAAAGTAGAATGGATCAGATAATAGAGACTCGCCGCAAGCGCTTCTGCTGAATTCAGCCCCAATCCAATCAGCAAGGTTGCGACCGAAGCCAGAACCAAATAAGTCACTTGTTCACGAAGTCCACGTGCCGCCATGACTCCAAGTGCTGCCAATAGCAAGGTGATAAGACCCAGTCCCAATACCCAAGGTGCATAATAATGCGCCAATTCCCCGGCACTGTCGCCAAATACCGTGCCATGAACCCGGATGATTGCATATAGCCCCACTTTGGTCATGATTGCAAACAGAGCGGCCACAGGAGCGGACGTATTCGCATAGGCTTGCGGCAGCCATAAATACAGTGGAAACATGGCGGCCTTAAGACCGAACACCACCAATAAAAGTAAACCGGCGGCGGCGATTACACCTAAATCTTCTGGTTGTGCTTGTGAAACTTTTACCGCCATATCGGCGATATTCAGGGTTCCTAAGATTCCATAAAGGGTTCCGACGGCAAACAGGAATAACGTCGAACCGATCAGATTGATGACCACATACTGCAATCCGCCTTTGGTGCGCGCCGCGCCGCCGCCATGCAACAACAAGCCGTAAGAGGCCAGCAACAGCACTTCAAAAAAGACAAACAGGTTGAAGACGTCACCGGTCATAAAAGCGCCGTTGAGGCCAAACAATTGGATTTGGAACAAAACGTGAAAATGCGAACCTTTGGCATCGATCTTACTGGTGACGGCGTACCAAAGGGCTCCAAGTGCCAGAATTGAGGTAATCAGCACCATTAAGGCCGAGAGTTGATCGAGCACCAAAACAATCCCAAAAGGCGCAACCCAATTGCCAAGGGTATAGACCTGGGTTTGGCCTTGCACCGCTTGCTGCATCAGTTCCAGCGAAATAAATGTCAGCAGTAAAACGCTGAGCATACTGAGCAAACGTTGCAGGTTGAGGCCGCCAAGACGTGCCAGAAGAATGATTATGCCGGCTAATAAGGGTGCTAAAACCGGTAAAAATGTCAGTGACATCATAGTTGTTCGTTCCTTTGAATCTGTTTCTGAACGTCTGTTTCTACGGGAATTTCACCTTCAGGACAGGATTGGCCATCCACATGATCGTTGCCGAGTTCCGAACGTGACTTGAGGGCCAGTACAATCAAAAAGGCCGTCATCCCAAAAGCGATAACAATTGCGGTTAACACCAATGCTTGTGGCAAAGGGTCAGCATATTCGGCTTGTGTCGGATCGATGACCGCAGGCAAACCGATGGTCAAACGCCCCATTGCAAATAAAAAGACGTTGACGGCATAAGCCAGCAGGGTCAAACCGAGCACCACCGGAAAGGTATGGCCGCGCAGGGTCAGAAATACACCACTGGTGGTCAAGACACCGATTATCAAGGCAATGATGAGTTCCATTAGTTTGTTTCCTCAAGCTGTTTGGACAAGGGTGAATCATGGTGTGAGGCTGTACTGAGTTTGCCTAGTTGCACCAGACTCATGACGGTGGCGCCAACAACGACTAAAAACACCCCGAGATCGAAAGCGATGGCACTGGCAATTTCAAATTCGCCCACCACCGGCCAATGGACATGGCTGAAAGCTGAGGTTAGGAAAGGATAACCCAATCCCATTGCGACCAGGCCTGTTGAAACCGCAATCAATAAACCAAAACCGATGGCCCAATGCATGTCGATTTTGAGGCGTTTCTGAGTCCATTCAATCCCATTGGCGAGATATTGCACAATCAGGGCTACCGAAGCGATCAGACCGGCGATAAAACCACCACCCGGAAGATTATGACCGCGCAGGAAGATATAGACCGCCACCAACAACATCAATGGCAAAAGTAGACGTGTCAAGGTTTGCATAATGGCGGGATGTTTGTCTGAATTCCAAATCCGTCCGTCGGCATCTTGATTGGGGGCCGGCAATGTCATGCCTTGCAACATGGCAAACACCCCTAAACCAGCTAAAGCCAATACCACAATCTCTCCCAAGGTATCAAAACCACGGAAATCCACCAATATGACATTGACCACATTGGTTCCGCCACCGCCGGGCACGCTGTTGGCCAGGAAGTAATCGGAAATCGGAGCGAAATCCCGGCTTAACACCATTAAAGTCAGCAAGGTCACGCCTACGCCGGAGACCACTGCCAAGATAGCATCCCGCCACAGGCGGGTGCGATCGGTTTCCTTTGGCGTCACTTGCGGTAGGAAATACAGTGCCAAAAGCAACAGAACAATGGTGACGACTTCAACCGAAAGTTGGGTTAATGCCAGATCGGGCGCGGAAAATTTGACGAATCCCAATGAGATAATCAGTCCGATCACCCCAATCACCACCAAACTCAGCAGGCGTTGGCGGTGCCAGATGGTTGTCATCAGGCTCGCCAATACCAAGATGGCGGCGGTCACTAGGGTGATGCCATCAAGAGGGATAAAGTCACGATCCCCTAATAGCGGTGATGAAACGCTTATGAATCCGATGATACCGGCGATTATTGAGGTCAAAATCACCCACATGGAAGCATGTTGCAGGGACCCTTTGTCGAAGCCACGGCTGACGGAGATGCTTAATTGAATGATTTTATTGAGTCCGATTTCAAAATAACGGCGGGCATCAATCGATTCCACATAACGTTCGTGGAATCGGAACAAAACATCGCGTTTGAAATACACTAATGCACCTACACCAAGCGCAATCATACTCATGATCAATGGCATGGTGATGCCATGCCAGATGGCTAAACTGTATTGTGGGGCTTCATTTTGCAAGGTGCCCACCACAGCCACATCCAACAATGGAGCAACCGTATAGATCGGCAAGATACCGACCGCCAGACAGGCAATGACCAGAAGGTCCACCGGTACTTTCATGAACCGTGGCGGTTCATGCGGTGTTTTGGGCAAATCCACCGGTTCGCCATTAAAGAATACATCGTGGATGAAACGGATTGAGTAGGCGACTGAAAAAATTCCGGCAACAGTAACCAGAGCCGGAATCAACCAGGCCATACTGTTGGCATGCGAGGCAGTAACCGCCTGGTCAAAGAACATCTCTTTACTCAGGAAACCGTTGAGCAAGGGCACGCCAGCCATGGCCGCAGAAGCGATAATGGCGAGTGCGGCGGTATGCGGCATGTATTTCAACAGGCCATTGAGTTTGCGCATGTCCCGGCTACCGGTTTCATGGTCTATGATGCCGGCGACCATAAACAAAGAGGCTTTAAAGGTGGCGTGGTTGATGATGTGGAAAATCGCGGCGACGGCCGCCAGTTGGGTGCTGAAACCGAAGAGTAGGGTAATCAGTCCCAAGTGACTGATGGTGGAATAGGCCAAGAGCCCTTTGAGGTCGTGTTTGAATAAAGCGGTATAGGCACCAATCAGCAGGGTGATCAAACCAGCCCCGCCGACCAGCCACATCCATTCCGGAGTGCCGGACAAAACCGGGAAAAAACGCGCCAGAAGGAAGATGCCCGCCTTGACCATGGTTGCCGAGTGCAGATAAGCCGAAACCGGAGTAGGGGCGGCCATGGCGTGCGGCAGCCAGAAATGGAATGGAAATTGTGCCGATTTGGTAAATACACCCAATAGAATGAGTACCAGGGTGGTTAGGTACAAAGGGTGTTCGCGTACTAAATCGCCTGCAGCCAATACATCGCTAAGTTGGTAACTGCCTACAATATGGCCTAACAGCAGTACTCCCCCCAATAAAGCCAATCCCCCGGCTCCGGTAATCGCCAAAGCCATACGCGCCCCTTGACGAGCGTCTTCACGGTGTTGCCAATAGCTGATCAGCAGGAAAGAGGTAATCGAAGTCAGTTCCCAGAAAACCACCAGTTGCAACAGGTTTTCCGACAGTACGATGCCCAGCATTGACCCCATGAACATCAACAGATAGGCGAAAAAGCGTCCCATGCAATCTTTAGTGGCCAGGTAATAACGGGCATAAACAATCACCAGCAGGCCGATTACCAGAATCAGTAGAGCAAATAACAGAGATAAACCGTCCAGTCGGAATGCGAACTGCAAACCAATCGAATCAATCCATGACCAACTCTGTACCAGAGTTTGGCTGGAAAACGGCAGTGACATGGCCGGAGCAAGCAGCGCCAAGGTTAAAATGGTGACACCCGCACTGGTGTATGCTGCCGCTAGACGGTTAAGTTTGGAAGCCATGGCGGCGAAAATCGCGCCAACAAATGGCAACAGCACAACCAAAGGAAGATTGAAATCCAGAAAATTCATCGCTCTCTATGCCTACTATAAGGGTATTTTATAACCTGAAAAGACTACCATAAACCCGCGTTTAGTCAAAATTTTAGAATGCTGTATAAAACGATGAAGCCTAGTTAAATGGCTATTTTAGTGTTTTCTAATTTTACGATTCGCTCTGTTGGCTTTTGATAAGATGATGGAAACCAGGTTTTCAAACGTCGAAATTAGGGCGTAATAGAGGTGACATGTTTGAAAGTGCCTTTTTAGAGTTCAGCGTATTATTGGGTATCTCTGCGGTGATGGGGTTATTGGCCGTACAGTTGCGCCAACCCCTGATAGTGGCTTTTATTGCGGTGGGAATTTTGGTAGGTCCCTCGGCTTTGGGTTTGATTGAGAGCAGTGAAAAACTTGAACTGCTCGCCCATTTGGGCATTGCCATACTGCTGTTTGTGGTGGGTCTGAAGTTGGATCTGCACATTATCCGAACTTTAGGCATGGTCGCGCTCTTAACCGGGTTGGGACAGGTCGTGTTTACTTCCGTAGTGGGGTTTTTCATTGCACTCGCATTGGGTTTGAGTCCCATTGGCGCTTTGTATGTCGCCGTCGCACTGACTTTTTCCAGTACGATTATTATCGTCAAACTGTTGTCTGATAAACGTGAACTGGATGCTTTGCATGGTCGTATCGCCATCGGTTTTTTGATTGTTCAGGACATCGTCGTGGTTTTGGCAATGATTGCTTTGACCGCCTTGGGCCAATCCTCTCAAAGTGGCAATCTCACTTACGAAGTTTTGATGGTGCTGATTAAAGGACTTTTGATGCTGGTTGTGGTGGCGTTGCTGATGCGTTACTTGATTCCACCTTTATTGAGCCGTTTGGCACGTTCGCCTGAATTGTTGATTCTGTTTGCTATTGCATGGGCTGTCCTGGGAGCCTCTGCCGGGTATACGCTTGGTTTCAGTCAGGAAGTGGGGGCGTTTCTGGCCGGTATCTCCTTGGCTTCCACTCATTATCGCGAATTGATCGGCGCCCGTTTAGTGAGTTTGCGTGATTTTTTGCTGTTGTTTTTTTTCATCAATCTTGGCGCTAATTTGGATATGAGCACCCTGGGCTTGCAGATTGTCCCGGCAATGATCCTGTCTGTGTTTGTACTGATCGGTAATCCTCTGATCGTGATGGTGATTATGGGCTACATAGGATATCGCAAACGTACTGGGTTTTTAGCCGGTTTGACGGTGGCGCAAATCAGTGAGTTCTCGTTGATATTGGCCGCATTAGGTTTCACTTTGGGGCATATTGATCAGGCCACGGTCGGTTTGATTACCTTGGTGGGCCTGATTACCATTTCCGCTTCGACCTATATGATTCTCTACTCACAAAAACTGTATGAAAAACTGGCCCCTTTTTTGGGGGTTTTCGAACGTGTTACACCTTTTAGGGAAGTGGAGTTGGATCAACAGCCTGTGGCGCAATCTACCGATGTGATTCTGTTCGGTTTGGGCCGTTTGGGTATGCAGATCGCACAAAGCCTGCAAACCAAAGGGTTAAACGTGCTAGCGGTGGATTTTAATCCCGAACTGCTGCAAACCACCGCACAACATGGTGTGCCTACCCGTTACGGTGATGCTGAAGATCCCGAGTTCATTCTCAGTCTGCCTCTGTCTGAAGCGCAATGGGTGGTCAGCACTTTGCGCGAACGTCCAATTAATCTGGCATTGCTTAAATCCTTGGAGGAAGCGGGTTATCGAGGCAAGAGCGCGATGGCCGCACACCATCAGTCGGACAGCGATGATTTGTTGAAACAGGGCGCGGACATCACGTTGATTCCTTATCAGGATGCGGCGCTTGAGGCGGTGACGCGTATTTTAAAATTGTCCAAAATGGAGTAGGTTATGGGCACTATAAAGACAATCATTTTTGTGTCTGAAAAACCCTTGCAAGAGGAACAGGCGTTGTTTTCCTGGGCACTGGAATTGGCCGCCAAGCATCAGGCATTTTTGAAGGTGATTCGGATTCTGCCAGCTGTATCCCCCGGTTTGGCTTCCTGGCTTCAGAATAGCACGCCAATGACATTGCAGCAGCAGCAACAAGAAAAACAGGTTGCTTTGTTTCAGCCTTGGTTGCTGCAGGCCGAGCAGGTCAAGGTGAAGATGTCGTTTGACGTGCAATTCGGCAAACTCTTTTTTAAGGTGATTGAGCAGGTATTGGATTTGGATGCCGATCTGGTGGTTAAGTTGGCCGATGATGCCGAAAGCACGCATCACTCCTTGTTTGGTAGTCAGGACCTACATCTGCTGCGTAAGTGTCCTTGTGCCATACTGCTGCATAAAGGAAACGCCATTTTGCCTTATCAAAATGTGGTGGCCAGCATTGATGTGGATGTGAATAATCTGATTGACGGCAATGATGATACATCCAAAATAGAACTGGATTCACATCGTTTGAACGGGCGCATACTGAATTGGGCAAAACGGCTCCATCCCGTTCCGGGGCTTAAGGTGATTCATGCTTGGCAGTCTGAAGCGGAGGAATTGGTGTATCACTGGAATACCGACTGGACGGAACTGGATATGTTGAAATTTAATGAAAAAGAGCGTGAATTGCACCAAAAAGCCATGGATTTGGAAGTGGAGTCTTTTCGCCATAATGATCCCAAAATGCAGACCTTCTTGCCAAAAGGTGTGCCGCAAAAGGCGATTCTGAACTGGTTGGAAGACAACCCATGCGATCTTCTGGTGATGGGAACCGTAGCGCGAGTCGGCGTGGCAGGCTGGTTTATAGGCAACACCGCAGAGGAAATTCTGCAGCAGGTAAACTGCTCCGTGCTGGCGATTAAACCCAAAGGATTTGTCACACCGGTTAAGGTCGAATAAAAGAAGGTGTTTATGAAAATTCTTTGTTTGAGTGACACCCACGGTTATCACCGTAAACTTGAACCGTTACCAGAAGCCGACGTGGTCGTGCATAGTGGCGATTTCAGCCACCTTGGCAATGTTTGGCACACTGAAGATTTTTTGGATTGGTTCCGCAGTTTGCCGATTCGGCATAAGGTGTTGATTGCCGGCAATCATGATATTGAATTTTATCAAAACTGGCAGTTTTCCCAGGCGGGTGAAAACAAGAAGCTGCCTTTTGATTTGGAGGGCATCCATTATCTTATGGATGATTCCGTGGTGTTGGACGGCATCAAGTTTTACGGTTCTCCCTGGCAGCCCGAATTTTGTGACATGGCCTTTAATTTACCGAGAAGCGGTTTTGAGTTAGAGCAGGCCTGGTCAAAAATTCCTTCGGATACACAGGTTTTGCTCACACATACCCCGCCATCCGGTATGTTGGATCAGACCCGTTCAGGATTTCATGCAGGTTGTGAACATCTGGCTGTACGCATTCAGCAGTTAAGACAGTTAAAGTTACATGTCTTCGGTCACATCCATGAAGCTACCGGTACAGCCGATGAGAACGGGGTTACTTTTGTGAATGCTTTTAAGTTCAGTTGCATTGAAATTTAGCGTATTTAATTAAATAAGATATCGTTAATATATATTAACTCTATGAATATAAAACTTTTTATAGATAAAATTTATTTCCTAGTAAACGGCTAGGTTATTATAATGTGAATCAAGGTTGTACAAATTATCTACAAAAGTACCCTTAGATTTCGCTTTGATGAATATTTTTTTATCTAGCCGATGAATTTGATGTTTCCAATCATTCACCGACTTTAAACTTTGTCTTTTGACAGGGAGGAAGGTATGGCACATGCAATTCAAGATCCACTTCACACACATCATCATTACACCGAAAAAGGTGAACATCTCATCTCCAGTGAGGCCAAAATCAGCGATATAGGAAGCTGGCTCAAACGCGGTTGGCTGGATATGGCCCATGCACCTTTGGCCTCGCTGTTTTATGGTTTGCTCATGACCTTATTTGTGATGACGGTCTATCTGTTTTTTAAAGAAACGCCGATCCTGATGTTTACCGTGGCGACATCGTTTGTGATGATCGCACCGTTTTTGGCGACGGGTCTATATTTTATCGCCAATCAATTGGAAAAAGGCGAGTCTCCTAATCTGATTAAATCCTTGTATGCTTGGCGGCACAACGCCACCGAATTTGCATTGTTTGCGGTGACGTTGGGGGTGATTATTGCGATCTGGTCACGGATTACTCCGCTGATTGCGGGGATCGTCAAGTCTCAATCCCTGTTGATCGTGAACCCTGACCTTGGGTTGATGGGCTTTTTGAGCTCTGATGCTGGTTTGCAGTTTCTGGTAGCTTTCATGGTTATTGGAGCCATTGTGGCGGCCTTTGCCTTTGCAATCAGTGTGGTGACCATTCCATTGTTGCTCAAAGACGATAAAATCGGCTTTATTTCCAGTATGGTCATCAGTTGGAAAGTGGTCATGGAAAATAAACTGGTCATGGCGGTTTGGGCTTTTACCATCGCCGCTTTGGTAACTGTGGGCTTGCTGACCCTTGGAGTCGCCATGGTGGTTGTGATGCCACTGTTGGGCTTTGCCAGCTGGCATGCGTTTACCGATCTGGTGGAGATCGATGAATCCTACCAAGAATCCTAAACGGATGTTTAAGTTGTAATGAGTTTGCCTTTTAGCTGTGTTAGAAGGCGTCAGTCAGGCCGAATCCAAATAGGGTTCGGCTTTTTTGTTTAGCTTTGTAGCATCTTTAGAAGGTCATTGCGACGGTAAATTTGACCCGCTCCGCCCCAGTTGCCATCTTCAACCTCGTGAAACATTACCCAGATTCTGGCCGCATTCAGAGTGTTGAAAGCGGTGCTTTCCAGATCTAATATCAGCGTGGTGAATCGGTGGGTCAGGGTCTCTTTATGATGATCCTGCAAGGTGTCGGCAAAAACCGTGACATCAAATCGGTAGTGCGCTTTTGTGGTGGGGCTTCCCCCCATAAAAAAATCGTTTTGATTAGCGTGTTTCAAGTAGACCCAAGTAAGTTTTCTGGCTCCTGGGTTGTCTTGCATGCCTTCCAGTTCCAGTAATATATCGGTTGCCTTGTTTGCCAACTCTTGTTCCTCTTCGTTCGAAAACTGACTGTTTGGCAGAGTGATTTCTATTAACGGCATGGATTCGTCTCTATATTCAAAAGAATGACTTCAGACTAATCTTGCGGCATTGCAACTAGATGAAATTTTCGGAATTCGTTCTAATTTTTGAAAATGAACAGGCCTGTCTCGGCTCATACAAGACTTGGTTATTCGAATAAACCTAAATAGACCGGTCTGTCTGGCAGGGTGCGGCTTTGCAATATGCCAGACAAAACAGGCGGATCAAGCGTCAGTTGTTCAAGTGCATTTAAGGCGATCCATTCCACTGAATGCTGATGAGGGTCGGGATGAAAGCCGTTTTGAGGGGAATAGTCGCCCATAATTTCACACAAAAAGGCAAATTCGATTTTATGTTTTAGTTCATTTGGTTGTGTTTTTGAAGGGCGGGTATGTTCATAGAGACTTAACAAGCCTTTTACTTCTACTGTGGCGGCCACCTCTTCCAGGGCCTCGCGCTTGACGGTATTTTGCAAACTTTCACCCGCCTCTTGAGTGCCTCCGGGTAGTGTGTAAACGACCACACCATTTTCGTATTGTTTTTTTATCAGCAACACCTTGTCATTTTGGATGATGACTGCTTTGGCGCAATTTTTAGACTTCACCATGCTGAATCCCTCTTGATGTGCCTGTTTGAGTAAATTAAAAGATGTTTATTTTTTATACTCTTATTTGCACTCATTGGCAATGTTGGCGCTGTCTCATGACCAGGCCTGCCGATTTCCAAAATCAGATTGGAATCGCGGTTTTGTCTACCACTTTGCGCAATACAAAGCTGGTGTGAACGCCGCTTACGCCTTCAATTTGGGTAACGTGGTTCAATAATAGGTCTTGATAGGCTTCCAAGTCCTTGACCACAACCTTGAGCTGATAATCAGCGGTTTGCCCGGTCAATAACAAACACTCCAACACGTTAGGCAGGGATTGAACTTTGGATTCAAATTCCTGAAATCGCTCTTTGGTGTGTTTGTCCATGGAGATGTGGATCAAGGCCATCAGGTCCAATCCCAGTTTTTTGGCATCGAGCAGGGCACGATACCCGATAATCACTCCAGACTCTTCCAAAGCCTTGAAACGCCGCAAGCAGGCTGAAGGAGAGAGACCGATCTGGTCCGCCATCTCCTGGTTGCTGAGCCTTCCGTTGTTTTGCAAGGCGTTCAATATGGCTTTGTCGTAGGAATCTAGTTGGGATGAATGATTTGTTGTCATAGTCTTTTATATAAAAATATTATTGTTATGTTTTGTATTATTTAAGCATAAAGTTGTTGTTTGTGTGTAATAAATAGAATAGGTTGCAATAAAATTCGGGGGTATCACGTTTACAATAATCTTTAATTAATCCAATGCAATGACGCAATCAAGAGAAATCATTATGAACGCCCTAAAATACCGCCGCACGCCTACCCCTGAGTTGCCCAATCGTCAATGGCCAAACAATTTTCTGAGCAAAGCGCCAATGTGGGCAAGTGTCGATCTGCGGGACGGAAATCAGGCATTGGCCAATCCGATGACGGTTGAACAAAAATTGGCTTTATGGGATCAACTGGTCAAGATGGGGTTCAAAACCATTGAGGTGGGCTTTCCTTCGGCCAGTCAGGTGGAGTTTGATTTTACCCGCCGTTTGATTGAAGAGGATTTGATTCCCGGCGATGTGAGTATCCAGGTATTGGTGCAGGCTCGAGAACATTTGATTGAACGCACCTATGAGGCGCTTAAGGGTGTCAAGCAAGCGGTGGTGCATGTATATAACACCACTTCGATTGTACAACGTGACAATGTTTTTGAGAAATCCAAAGACGAAATTAAGGCCATGGCGGTGCAGGGTGCCAAATGGGTTCAGGAGTATGCTTGCAAAGCCGAGCAACATAGCCCGCAATCTAAGTTTGTATTCCAGTACTCTCCGGAAAGCTTTTCCCAAACCGAAACCGATTATGCGGTGGAGGTGTGCCAAGCGGTGATGGAGGTTTGGCAACCCACGCCGGAAAACCGCTGTATTTTGAATCTGCCTGCTACGGTTGAGAGCACATCACCCAACCGCTTTGCGGATCAAGTCGAGTATTTTATTAGCCACCTACAAAACCGCGAATCGGCGATTATTTCGATTCATACGCACAACGATAGGGGATGTGCGGTGGCGGCGGCCGAACTGGCTTTATTGGCCGGTGCGGATCGTATTGAAGGCACCTTGCTGGGCAATGGTGAACGTACCGGCAATATGGACATTGTTACTTTGGCGATGAATCTTTTCAGTGAAGGCATCGATCCACAATTGGAATTTTCACAGCCCAATGAGTGGATACCAGTTGTGGAAGAGGTCACGCAGATTAAAACCCATCCACGCCACCCGTGGGTGGGCGAAGTAGTGTATACCGCCTATTCCGGAAGCCACCAGGATGCAATCCGTAAATGTCTGTTGAAACAGCAGGCCGATGCGCCTTGGAATGTGGCTTACTTGCCAATCGATCCCAAGGATGTGGGACGCGATTATGAGGCGATCATTCGTGTTAACAGCCAGTCCGGTAAAGCGGGATCGGCGTTTGTTTTGGCGCAGGAGTATGGTTTGAATCTTCCGAAATGGGTTCAGTTGGATTTTGCCCCAGTGGCTCAAGCCTTGGCGGAAAAGCAGGGCGGAGTGGTCAGTCACAAGGAGCTATATCATGCTTTTGAGAATCACTATGGATTGGCGAACTCTCCTATTCGATTGGATCATTACCAGTTGGATCGTGTGGATGGCAAGGAGCGTTTAAGCATTGAGATAGAGGGTGAACAGTGGCAGGGAATCGGAAACGGCACCATCAGCGCTCTGTGTGACGCTTGGCAGAAACGTAACGGCCATCCTGTGGACGTTATCGACTATGCCGAGCACGCCTTGCATTTGGTTGACCATGTTTCGGAGGGAAAAAATGCCCAGGCGATCGCCTATGTTTATTTGCAGCACAAAGAGAGAAAAGTCGTAGGCGTGGCGACGGCAAAAGATTCGGTGACAGCGATGCTGTTGTCTTTATTGAAAGGTTTAAAGACCTGATCCTCCTAAAGAAGGACCGTGCAATGGTGTTCAAAACTGAAGAGTTAGATGCTGGAAGTTTATATCAACTATTGGTTGGAGGGGTGCTCCCGCGACCAATCGCGTGGGTAAGCACCTATGATGCACAGGGAATCGACAATTTGGCGCCTTACTCTTTTTTCACTGTAGCCAGTTGTCAGCCACCAGTCTTGAGCATCACCCATGTCACTCCGGGGGATGGCCGTACGAAAGATACTTTGGCCAATATCCAACAAACTGGGGAGTGTGTGGTCAATATCGTCAGCGCCGATCATGCAGAAAATATGAATGCCAGTTGTGCCGATTATTCGGCGGATATCAGCGAGTTTGAGGCTGTCGGTGTGGAATCAGTCGAAAGCCTTTTGGTCACTGCCAAAGGGGTTAAATCTTCAAAAGTACGCTATGAATGCCGTTTAAGGGAGGTTATTGAGGTTTCAGACCAACCAGTGGGCGGAACTCTAATTCTTCTGGATGTCATCGCCGTTCAGGTCTCGGATTCGGTTTTTGTAAACAATCGTATCGATTCAGCTGCATTGGATGTGATTGGTAAGATGGGAGGCAATGACTATTGCTCAACCGAATCGCTATTCTCTTTGGAAAGACCAATCCTGAAGGACGGCAAGTCATAATAAGTTTCACGTGAAACAAAAAAAACCGCCGTTGCTGAGCTTCGGCGGTTTTTTTATCTAAAGAAAATCGATTATTTTTCTAAATACGCTTTCTCTTTGTTGATTTTGTAAGTCCAAGGGTAACCGTTGTATTTCCAACCATTTTTAAGACGGTAACCTTTGTGCTCGCCCTCTTTAAGTTTTCCACCCTCAAAACCGTCGGTCATGATGTAGACGTTTTTATAGCCATACTGGTCAAGCATTTTGGCTGCCGGTTGAGCGCGTGTGGCACCCGAACGACACATCAAAACAAATTTGGTTTCTTTATCGGCTCCCAAATCAAATAGTTTCTCTTCAAATTCAGTAATGAATCGATCGTTTAAAACAGAACGGTAACGCGGTTTTTTCTCATCCAAACCGTCGTATTTGAAGAAAACCGATGGAATCATGATCTGAGCCATATCGGTATAACCGACAAACTGCCACTCAGCCGGGGTACGGACGTCAACCAAAATGACTTCTGGGTCTTTCTGCATCATCTCATAGGTTTCTTTAGCATCCACATACAACCCTTGCGGAGTGCGTTTTTTTGGATCACTCGGTTCAGGTGATGCCCAAGTGTTGAATGAAGTGAATGCAAAAGTGACGGCCACTAATGTGCCAATAAGCTGCTTTTTCATTTTTTTCTCCGATAAGTAAAAATAAGCAAGTGTAATTTATACGAATATATTAGTTAATGATAATATAAAAAACCAATAGCATAATAAAGTTATTTGATGGATCTCTATATCAAAAATTTATCTATTTATTAATTGCTTACATCAATTTTATTGAATGCTAAATGGAATCAATAGCGTCCGGCGTATGACATTTGTTTAATTGCGAGTATGATGAAACTCATCATTCATTTTTGGTTGATTTGTTATGTCCAAATTCCCTTTTTTAATGTTTTTCCAATCCCGAAATGCGGTTCTGTTGTCTTTGTTCGCTTTCTCTTTAGTGATTTTAATGACTCCATGGAGTGTTTTCGCTGAAACGGGTATGGCCGAGTCAAAATTGGATTGGTTTAGCATGTTGATGAGCCTGTTCGGGGGCTTGGCGATTTTTTTGTACGGTCTGGAAAAGATGATAAAGGGATTGTTGGTTCTGGCGGGCGAGCAGATGAAAAATATGCTGGCCAAACTCACCGTCAATCGATTTATGGGGGCGCTTACCGGTGCCGGAATCACCGCCGTTATCCAATCTTCATCCGTGACTAGTGTATTGACGGTCGGCTTCGTTTCTGCCGGCCTGATGACGGCTGCACAGGCTGCCGGTGTGGTTATGGGAGCAAATTTAGGGACAACGGTTACTGCTCAAATTGTGGCGTTTAAGATCACCCATTTTGCACTTTTAATGGTGGCAGTGGGGTTTGTGATCCAATTTTTAGCACAATTAAGAAAAAAAGTGGCAATTGGTGAATTCATCATGGGTTTGGGTTTGTTGTTTTTTGGCATGAACTTGATGGGCGATGGCATGGCGCCTTTGCGAAGTTACGAACCTTTTTTGGCTCTGATGCGCGAAATGCAAAACCCGTTTTATGGGATTTTGGTGGGAATGGTGTTCACGGCCTTGGTGCAATCCTCCTCGGCTACCATTGCAATTGTCATCGTGATGGCCAGCAATGGGTTTTTAACCCTGCCGGCAGGCATTGCATTGGCGATGGGAGCCAATATCGGCACCACCTTTACCGCGATGTTGGCCACGCTTGGTAAGTCCCGTGAGGCGTTGCGTACCGCTTTGATACATGTGCAGTTCAATATCATGGGGGTGTTGATCTGGTTGCCGTTTATACCCGAATTGGCCAATATGGCGGTGATGATTTCCGCTCACGACTATTTGGATAACGAGACCATGATGCTGTTGGCGGAGAATACACCAAGGGAGATTGCCAATGCCAATACCCTGTTCAATCTTATCAGCCTGTTGATCTTCCTGCCGTTGATTCCGGTGTTTCTATGGGTTGTCAATAAATTGGTTCCGGTGATTCCTGAGGAAAAGACATTAGGGGAATTCAAACCCGAATTTCTCGACGAGGCCATTATCATGACGCCTTCCTTGGCGTTAAATGCCGTCAATCTTGAATTAGAGCATTATCAGCGTCAACAAGGTCTTTTTTATAAACGTGTGATCGGCATGATTGCCTCCCCCAGTATAGACAAGCTGTCTCGTGAAGACTTGACCATTCGGCGGTTACGTTCCTATCAAAGCCAAATCCTGAGTTATCTGGGTCGTGTGGGGCAATCTGCCATGTCTGCTGATGAACAAAAGGAGTACATGAAACTTATGAATGTGCTCAATATTCTGGAGTCTATGTTGGAGGCCTTACAGTCAAACATGATGAATATGATGCATGAGATGGTTCAGGAGAACATCAAGCCAAGTGAAACCATGCTTAATCTGGTGGGTCAGCTTACTTCGGAAGTGGGTAAGGCGATGGAGAATGCCATGCAGAGTATTTACAAACGTGATTCCGAGGCTGCTTTGGCGGTGATTGCAATTAAGCCGACCATTGACCATCTGATTCAGGAAGCGCTGGCTCATCAAATAAAACGATTTCAACCCAATGAAGAACGCCTGCGAATTTTCCGTTATGAAATGCAACTTGTTGATGGTTTGAAGCAGTTGCACACTTTGTCAAAACGTATCGCAAGACTGCATCTCGCAACGGTACAGACATCGGATGACAATGCGCCAGGCAAAGTGGTCAGTTGAGTCGCGACTGAAATTTTTTTGTAGAACGGCTATAAAAAAGCCCTTGTAAAGCCCTCTTGGTGACGATTTCTAAGACAGGGTAATGCAAAGGCTTACAAAATCAAAAATCAGGCCGTGAATAGGCTTTATTTAAGGATTTTTATAATTTGTTTGCTTTATAAGACTCGGTTTGGGATGTGTTATGCTGAATTTTGATGTTTAATGTTTAATCAGCACTTTTGGAGCAATAGGGTATGAAATGGATTTTAACGGGTTCGGTTTTGATTGGAGTTTTGGCTGGGTGCACGTCCCACCATTTTGTGAATAAAACCGGTCAAAGTGATAAACAGTTCATTCAGGATAAAGCCTATTGTCAGGGTTTGGCGACGGGACAGAGTGAATCGCGGCCTGAAGGTGAACGTTTGATTCCTTACGATGAATGCATGCGCAACTTGGGTTATGAAATAAAGTAATGTTTAGTCAAACGGTTTTCAGCTTCCTTGAAAGGTGACAACCAATTTTCTATCGAATCGTCCTGTTCTGTGTTCGTATAAAAATATTCCCTGCCAGGTTCCCAGGTTGAGTCTTCCAGCAGTAATCGGTATGGTTTGGCTGGTGTCGGTAATCATACAGCGAATGTGGGCGCTCATATCGTCATCGCCTTCATAATTGTGTCGATAATGGGGATCACCGTCTTTAACGGTTTTCCCCATCCAGTATTCGATGTCTTCACGTACGCTCGGGTCTGCATTTTCGGTGATAATCAACGAAGCCGAAGTATGTTGGATGAAAATATGACATAGTCCGGTTTGAATATCGGCCTCGAGCAATGCTTTCTGGATAGCGTCGGTGATATTATAAGTGCCGCGATGCGGGCTGCTAAAATTCAATTCTGTTTGATGGGTTTTCATTTTAGCTTTCACCTATGTTTGATTTTGATAATCAGCTGCGAGCCCGGTGTTTGTACTGGGTTGGACAATAGCCACGCCCGACTGCGTTTGAGCGCAGGGCCAGGTGTTTGGTTTTTCTGCCGCTGACCCTTTGACGCCACACCTTAAAAGAACCGCTTTTCAGTTCACGTCTCATCAGTGTGATGACCTGACTTTCATTTAAGCCATAATTGATTTCAATCGCCTCGAAAGGGGTGCGATCTTCCCATGCCATTTCGATGATTCTGGAGATGGATTCAGTGACCAGTGTTTGCAGCCAAGGTTTCATTTTAAGCAGGCCTGTTATGGTGGATTTTTGGCATTATACCGTTTTGCAGGCACATTAAAACCCAACTTAAATCCCTGCAGATTGGTAAGCTCGAGTCGCCATCAGTTATAATGCAAGCCTTTTCAAGCCACAAAAGAACGAATTCATGACAAATACCGAATATCCTAACCCTCTTCTTAATATTACCGATTTGCCGAAATTTGACCTGTTTCACGTGGAACATGTAGAGCTGGCAATCGATCAATTATTAGCCGAAAATCGGGTTCAGATTGAACGACTGGTTCAGTCGTCTGAGAAGCCGAGCTGGGACAACTTTATTGAGCCTTTGGAGTCTCTGGACAATCGGTTTGAACGCGTATGGGGGCCGATAGGACATTTGGATTCCGTGAAAAACAGTGATGAGTGGCACGCCGCCTATACGGCCTGTTTGGAGAAGGTCACCGCCTATCACAGTGAAATGGGGCAAAATAAGGGTTTGTTCGACAAGTTTACCGCACTGGCTGAAAGTGTTGAATTTTCCGATTACTCTTTGGCGCAGAAAAAAGTGATTGAAAACGCCCTTCGAAATTTCCGCTTGTCGGGTATTGATTTACCGGAGGTGAAGCAACAAGAGTATCAGCAGATCAAGCAGCAACTGTCGCAGTTGAGCAGCCAGTTTGGAAACAATGTCTTGAAGTCGACCCAGGCTTGGAGCAAATTGATAAAAGACCCTGAAGAATTGGCAGGCCTGCCGGAAAATGCCATGGGATTATTGCAACAGCTTGCCGAGCAAAAAGATCAGCAAGGGTGGTTGGTGACGCTGGATTTCCCGTCTTATATCGCCATCATGACTCATGCCGAAAATCGCGATTTGCGCGCCGAGGTTTATCGCGCGTTTGGTACACGGGCATCCGATCAGGCGGTGAATGTTGAGTATGACAATTCAAAAATTATCGAGAAAATACGCCTGTTGCGCCACCAACTAGCAGGCCTGCTTGGTTTTGAACAGTATGCCGATTATTCGTTGGCGACCAAGATGGCCGAGAATCGTGATCAGGTGTTGGGCTTTTTGCGCGATCTGGCGACGCGTTCCAAACCCCAGGCCGAGAAAGAGCTACAGACCTTAAAGGCCTTTGCTAAAACTGAATTGGGCATCGAAGATTTCGAGCCGTGGGATGTTTCTTTTGTTTCCGAAAAACTCAAAAGCGCGACCTTGTCTCTTTCCCAAGAGACTTTGCGTCCCTATTTCCCTGTGAATACGGTTTTGACAGGCCTGTTCAATATCACCGAAACCTTGTTTGGGGTACGCATTCGTGAAAAACAAGGCGTGCCGGTATGGCATAAGGCCGTGCGCTTTTTTGAACTGGTGGATGCGGCCGATGAAGTAGTCGGACAGTTTTATTTGGATCTGTATGCCCGTGAAAACAAGCGTGGCGGTGCCTGGATGGACTCGGCTGTGAGCCGTTGGAAACACAGTGGCGGCGACCTGCAAAAGCCGGTGGCTTATCTGGTGTGCAACTTCACTCCTCCGGTTGGCGACAAACCGGCCTGTCTGACACATGATGAGGTCACGACGCTGTTCCACGAATTCGGACATGGTATTCATCACCTGATGACGCAGATGGAACACCTGGACATTTCAGGAATCAGTGGCGTGCCTTGGGATGCGGTGGAATTGCCGTCGCAGTTTATGGAGAACTTCTGCTGGGAGCGTGAAGGCCTGGATTTGATTTCCAGCCATATCGAAACAGGGGAGGTGTTACCAGAGGCTTTGTTCGATTCCTTGAAAGCCAGTCGCGGTTTCCAGTCGGCTATGATGATGGTGCGCCAGATCGAATTTGCCTTGATGGATTTTGAGCTTCATAGTTTCTACGATCCTCAGGAAGCCGAGGATATTCTGGATCTTGCCCAACGTATCCGTGAGGAAGTGGCGGTGGTGCAACCTCCAGAGTATTCGCGCATGCTGCACAGTTTCAGCCATATTTTCGCTGGGGGCTATGCCGCAGGGTATTTCAGTTACAAGTGGGCGGAAGTCTTGTCGGCCGATGCCTTCAGTCTGTTCGAAGAGACTGGCATTCTAAATTCAGAGACCGGGGTACGCTTCAAGAACACGATTTTGGCGGCAGGCGGTTCAATCGATCCGATGGTGCTGTTTAAATCCTTCAGGGGACGTGAACCAAAAATCGATGCGTTGTTGCGCCATAGCGGCATTGCGGCTTAGGTATCTTTCCTAAAACCATCACCTATAAAAAAGCCCGGACCAACTGGCCGGGCAAGGTGGTTGAATGTGAAATCCCAACCGTTCACTCACAACAAAAAGAGTGGTACAAACAGGTTATAAAACGGGTGTTTCGCCCTTTATCTGTTTTTCTAGAAAACCAGACTGACCTGAGCCGATAGGCGGTCGTCGATGCTGTCCAGAATGTCGTGAACCGGTGAGGCGGCTGGAAGGTCTGGCGCATCAATGGAACGCATTTCATAGTTCAAGCGTACCGATGTTTTTTTATTGAAAAAGTATTGCGCCCCCAGTGTTGTGGTTTGAAATTCACGATGGTTGGCATCTTCTTCGGTTCCACTATCGAGCATGTCATAACGCACGTTCAGTTCTAGTTTGGGCAGCACGCGATAGCCCAAATCGAGGTAGTAACCACTGGCTTTTTCATCAGTGAGAACACTGAAAGTAGCTCCGTCATCGGGAGTGCCCGCGCCTTTTGTTCCGCCGTAAATCATGCCGTCTGCAGTGATGTATTCGGCCGCCAAACGGTATTTTCCATCCCAATAAGTGGTACCCAAGCCGGATCGCTTACGATCCACTGTTCCAACATCATCCAATGTACGTTTGCCGTCTTGCATCCAGGCAAAAAACTTCAGACCAGCTCGTCTCGGTCCCTTGCTATTGTCCAGAATCTTCTCAGTGGAGGCATACAGATAGAGATCCTGATGTTTATCCTTATCCGTCATCGCCAGACCATTGCCGTTGCCGAGCATCACCGCATAACTGTGTTCCCAGTCGCCGACTCTGAAGGCATCGAATACCTGCACCCCGGTATCGCGGAAAGCGCCAACCGATTGGCTTCTTCCCGTGTTATTGGTCGAGTTGTCAAAATGGCGTTCCAGCAATAACCGGTCGGTTACATTGGTGAAATTGACATAATTGAAAACCGGTATGGCCTGCAAGCCTTCTTCGGCCCCCGGGGTTTTGAACAGGCCTGCTCGAATGCGTGCGCCCGGAATGTGGTTGAGGGTGACGCTGGCATCGGTCAACTGTCCTTGTGAGGCATCACCACCGGTGGTGATGCCGTTATTGCCGAATTCTGCCAATATGAAGTAATTGATCTTATTGTCCAGAGGGAAGTTGTTGCCCCTGACCCCAATACGAGCACGACGTACGTTGAATCCTTGGGAGGTATCCAATTGCGGGGCCATCTGGTTGAAAGCGGCCGCTTTTCCGGCATAGGGGCCCGCTTTGAGCTTGGTGTCATCGGTTTGTTGGTATTCTGCCTGCACAAACCCCCATACCTTGGCACGTGGAGCTTGATGGTCCTTCTCGGTTCCTTGAACCATCAGCCAGTTGGCGGCGTGAACGGATTGGCTTGTCATAGCGCCTGCCAAAGCAATCAGTAAAGCCGTTTTTTTGAGTTGTGACGTTTTGTTAAGCATAAGTATCCTCTGCTCTTTATTCAGAGCCTTTTTTAATTGATTTTATTTAAGAGTAGGAAGCGTTAAGGTCTGAGATAGAGATAACCTTGTGATTGCAGGTAGGCGAGTTCGGCGACACCGCTCGGAACCACATCATCTGGTTTGGAATCGTATAAATCACGTGCGACATCAACTCCGCGGCCTTTGATTGTATTGGCACAGACATTGAAATCGACGCCCTGCATTTTAAGTTGGTCTATTTTTTGAACCATCTCCTGGGTGGCATTGGCCGTTTTGAATTTCGGCACATTTTTCAGGGCTTCGGGTTTGATCAACAGAGACAAACCGTTGCCGTGCATCACCACTTTGATGTCGAGATTATCAGATCCCACCGCATTGATGTGGTTCTGAATGTTTCTCAGGGTTGAAGACTGCTTCTTGGCGTCGTCGTAATTAATGTGATAAACCACTTTTTGGTTGCCGTAACGGTCCGAGGTATCGGCAAAGGCGGATGTAAAAACCCCCAGGCCAATTAGCAAAAGACTTATTAATGTGGTTGGTATTGTTTTCATGATTTCACCCCTTGATTATGGTTTTTAAGTCGTTATGGTTTGAGCAGTTGCCATCCGGCTGCGTTGAGTTGCAGGATGCGTCCAGCTCCAGCCGGTACTCGATTCACGCCCGGCATCACAAGAGGGTCTTCGCCCAGTTTTTTAGCAAAATTTTTCAGTGTATTGGAGCAGGCGCTGAAGCGAATGCCACCTTCTATCATCGACTGTATACGGGGTTGGTTGACATTGTCTTGCAACATCAGTCTAACCCCCGGGCCAAAGGCCACGATTTCAATATCGACATTACTGGCTCCGTAATAACGTTGCAGGTTGGCGGCAACATTAAGAACCAGTGTCTGCTTGAAGGGGTCGCTGTCGCTGATTTGCAGCACCACCTTATGTTCTGCAAAGGTCTCGGGTAACGGGGCTTCCTGTTGTGCCGCCATAACCGGAAGGGTAAAAACCAAACTGAGCAAAAGTGTCAGAATGGATTGATTGAGTTTTTGTTTCATATGGCTGTCCTGTTTATGGTCATTTTTACGATTCAAGTTTTAGCGCGCTTATCGGGTTAACGTATGGGCTTAGGCTTTTATTCCATTTTCTTCAACCAGATTTTCTTATCAAAGGCATAGAATTTCTTATTTCATAAGTTGTTAATATATTTAGAAATTTACAGGTGGTTTTTTAAATTTATTTTTGTTGCAAATAGAAAGTGAATTACATTACTATCGAAAAAAGAGGGCGTTCCAGACTCAATGAAGCTTTTCCAAAGCAGGTAAAGAGCTTTTTAAAAGAACGTCTGTGAGGATACTTAAACAAGTGATATCAAAATGAAATTAACAAGCAAAGTTGCGGATCTGTTTTGCGAATCCAAAGAGCGCAGGCTGTTTAATGCCCAATTGGAAAGCAAATACGAACGATTGTATCGCTTGGCTTATGCTTGGAGCCATCAACCCGCTTTGGCACAGGATTTGGTTCAGGAAACCATGCTTAAGGCTATAGAAAAGCGCAAAAAACTCGACAGTTTGGAGCATTTGGACGCTTGGTTGACCAAGATCATGCATAACCTGTTTTTAGACAATATGCGCCATAAACGCCGTTGGGAGTTTGCCGAAGAGAGTGAAATCGATTTGCATTACACGGTGGAATGCACTGAAACCCAGTTGATTAAGAGCCAGACCAATCAGGCTTTTTATCAGGCCATGGCCAAGCTTTCCCTGGAACAAAGGCAAGCCATCAGCTTGTCGGATTTGCAGGGGTTCAGTTATCAGGAAATTTCGGACATCACCTCCACTCCAATCGGAACGGTGATGAGCCGTCTTTCCAGAGGGCGAGAAAAATTGAAACAGCTGCTGCAAAGCCATGAGCTGCAACAGCATAAAGTGGTGCCATTGCGGAGAAAATAATGGGCAAACCAATCGAAACCTATCAAATACAGGCTTATGTGGACGGTCAGCTTTCCAGGGAAGAGTGTCTGGAAATCGAAGCGGAGATGATGCTGGATCCTGACCTTCAGGATCAGGTCTGTCATCTGCGTACCTTGAAATCGCAAGTTAAGGAAGCCTATCAGGCGATTCCGGTTCCTGAGAGAGTTGATTCTCAAAAACCACTCAAGCGGGTCTGGTCGGTGCCTAAAACGGCGGCCGCCTCCCTGTTGTTGGGGGTTGTGTTGGGTGCCGGGATGTTGGGCGGCTATGCTAATTTCAACTCTCATTCAAATATGCAGATGGCGGGAAATTTTGCACCTGGCGTTACTCAGCAGAACAAGTACATTGTGCACCTGGATTCCGAAGATTTTAAAAAACAGGCCAGAGCGCTACAGGAAATTGAGCGTTTATTGGCACAAGGTGGCTCACAGCTTCAAGTGGATTTCATTTCCAATGCCGAAGGGGTGAGGATGTTTGATGTCAAAAACCCGAACCGACCCCAGCTTGAAGCGCTGCTGGAGCGTTATGACAATTTGACTTTGTATGCTTGTAAACGTGCCCTGCAGAGAGTGTTCGATCGAGGCGAGGCCTTTGAGGTGATTCCCCAGGTTCAGCATGACAAGCCTGCAATCGATGCCGTGGCGGAGCGGCTGAACAAGGGTTGGAAATATATCAAGATCTGAAGGGATTCGCCGAGAGGCTTTCAAGTTTGCAAAAGCTTAGGGATTTCAATGGATAAAGGTATACTAACCGGCAATTTAAACTCAAAATCCAATGGTTGGTATGCCTGATAATCGCCCCGTTTCTAAACGCGCTTTGTTTTTTTCCAGATCTTTTTTTCCGCTGTTTGCGGTGCAGTTTCTTGGGGCGTTTAACGACAACCTTTTCAAAAATGCAATGGTGATGCTGATTGCGTTTCAACTCAGTCAAACCGATGAACAGACCGGGTTGTACATTACGCTTGCCGCCGGAATATTTATTTTACCGTTCTTTTTGTTTTCCACACTAGCCGGACAGATCGCCGATCATTATCCAAAATCGGTACTGATTCGCAAAATCAAACTGGCCGAAATCCTGATCATGTTCACCGGCGCCATCGGTTTGCTGTCGATGCAGTTGGAATGGTTGTACGCCTCATTGTTTCTGATGGGCGTGCAATCCGCTTTTTTTGGCCCAATCAAGTATTCCGTTTTGCCAGAGGTGCTGGCGGATTCACAGCTGTTGTTGGGCAATGCCTGGTTCAGCGGTTCCACTTTCATCGCCATTTTATTGGGCACGCTGGTGGGAGGGCTCACGGTGACTCTGGAGAATGGTCCGCAGTGGGTTTCCGCCGGGGTCATTTTGGTGGCGCTGGCAGGTTATCTTTTGAGTTTAAAGGTTCCTTACACGGTCTTTGAGGACTCGGCGGTGCAAATTGACCGGAATATCCTGCGCAGTACTTGGCTGGTGGTCCGTTCGAGTCGCGGGCATCATCAGGCGTTTTTTGCGGTCTTGGCCATCTCTTGGTTTTGGTTTATCGGCGCGATTTTATTGAGCCAGATTCCCGCCTTTGTCAAATACACGCTGCAAGCCAACGAAGACGTGGTGGTGGCCTTTCTCACGCTGTTTTCGATCGGCATCGCACTAGGAGCGGGCCTGGCGGGTAGATTGTTTGGTCAAGGGGTGAAACTGCTTTATCACCCGATTCTGCTGCTGCTGATGTCGTTACTGCTGGTATTGAGCGTTTGGGTAGCCGATTCAATAGGCTCTTCTTTAAGAATTGTTGACCTTAGCGTTGCCGAATTGATGGGCTTGGCCGAGTTTTTGGGACAGTTCCCTGAAAACCTGTCCCTGCTTTTCCTGTTTTCGCTGGCGGTTGTGGGCGGTGCCTATATCGTGCCTTTGTATACACAACTGCAAATCACCACTCCTCAAAACCAGCGCGCCAGAATGGTGGCGGTCAATAACATACTCAATGCCTTTTTGATGGTGCTGTCTTCGCTGTTGGTGATGCTGGGTTACCTGTTTGAACTGAAATTATCGACTATGTTGCTGATTTTAGCTCTGTTTAACCTTGTTGTGGCGATCTGGTTTTACCTGAAAAGGCCTGAGCATGAATAGCCAGTCGATTGAATTAGGCTATAATTCCCGGTAGAGGCAGTCAGTGCACCCGTAAAGAGTGGGTTGAGTTAAAATAAGGGCACCTCGAATAACCCCAGGTTGACTTCTGCGGGACTTAAAGCAGCCTTATTCTAGGCGCGGCTCGCCGGTCTTAGTCATTCTAAGGCCAAGAGTCGCAACAACGAAGAAGGCTGCTTTAAGCCCCGCCCGAAGGGGCTTAGCCAAATTATCCAGCTCTGCGTTGTGAAGTTTTGCAAGGTCTAGACATTCCTGCAACTTCACGCCTTGATCTGAATAATTTGGCGTTGCCAGAAGACAGCTGGGGTTATTCGAGGTGCCCATAAGGAGTCGCAATGAAGTGGTTGGTTAAAGCGTTTGTCAGGTTGTTGTTTCGGGTTTTCTATCGGGTCGAAGTCAAGGGGTTGGAGCATTACCATGCCGTTGACCAATCCAAACAACCGCTATTGATTGTCGCCAACCATGTCTCTTTGTTAGACGGGCCCTTAATCGACCTGTTCGTACCCGGTGAAACCACCTTTATGGTCGGCATGAATCACGCCAAGAAGTGGTATGGCAAGTTTGTGCTCTATTTTGGCAAATTCTTTACGGTCGACCTTCATAGCCCTTACGCCGCCAAGCACATGATTTCCGAGCTCAAGCGAGGTAAACAGTGCATGATTTTTCCGGAAGGGCGCATCAGCACCACCGGCGGCCTGATGAAAGTGTACGAAGGCACCGCGATGGTCGCCGACAAAACCCATGCCGCGATTCTCCCCGTTTTCATCAAGGGAGCAGAACGCAGTACCCTGTCTTACCTGAACGGTCAGTTTTTCGCCTACATCAAGCAGTTCTGGTTTCCTAAAATTACCCTGACCATTCTGCCGGCCAAAAACATGACGCCGCCGCCCGGGTTGAAAGGCCATGCCAAACACCACTCCTTGAAACACCAGATTTTCACCCTGATGCGCGACATGGCTTACCACGGCTCTATTGAGGAAAAGAGCCTGTTTCAGGCTTTGGTCAAAGCAAAACAGACTTACCACCCCAAAGCAGTGTGCGTGGAAGACATCAATGACCAGAGCTTGTCGCTTAAAAAACTGGTGGCCGCTTCGGCCATCCTTGGAAAGCCGCTGCATGCACTTTTACAAGATGAAAAGCGTGTTGGGCTGATGTTGCCTAATGTGGCCGGTTTGTCTGCGACCTTTTTTGCTTTGCAGGCTTATGGTCATGTGCCGGCGATGATCAACTTCACCGCTGGCTTGAACGCAATGAAATCGGCTTGTCGCACCGCCGAACTGAAGACGATTATCACCTCGCAGAAGTTTGTTGACGCATTCGACTTGCACAACGTCATTGAGGAGCTGCAGGATCATGGGCTGCGTTTCCTCTTTTTGGAGGAAATCCGTACCCGAATCGGCTTGCCGCAAAAACTGGCAGGCCTGCTCAAATCCAAAAGCGCTTTGCCGGGTTATCGTCAGGATCCGCACAGTGAAGCGGTGGTGTTATTCACCTCCGGTTCGGAAGGGGTGCCTAAAGGGGTGGTTCTGTCGCATCAGAACGTGGTCAGCAACATCGAACAGATCAGCGCCATGTTGACGCTTTTGCCGGGTGAGCGCCTATTCAACGCCTTGCCGACCTTTCACAGCTTTGGTCTGACCGCCGGGCTTTTATGGCCGATTCTGAAAGGGGCCCGAGTGTTTCTGTACCCTTCGCCGTTGCACTATGCGATTGTTCCGGAGATGGTTTACCAGACCAATGCGCGTCTGATTTTCGGAACCGATACTTTTTTCAGCGGTTACGCCCGCAAAGCCAACCCTTACGATTTTTACAGCATCAAGGCGATGGTGGCCGGTGCGGAGCGACTGCGTCCGGAAACCCGCCAGTTGTACGCCGAAAAATTCCATACTCCGATTTTCGAAGGCTATGGCGTGACCGAAACCACGCCGGTGTTATCAGTCAACATCCCCACCTCGTTCAAGAACGGTTCCGTCGGGCAGTTGGTTCCGGCGGTTGAATACCGCATTGAGCCGGTGTCCGGAATCGACCAAGGCGGACGTTTGCATGTCAGGGGCCCTAATATCATGTTGGGTTATCTGATGCCGGACAACCCAGGCGTACTGTTGCCCCCGCAAGATGGTTGGCATGACACTGGTGATATAGTCGAAGTGGATGAGGATGATTTCGTGTGGATCAAGGGTCGCGCCAAACGTTTTGCCAAAATAGGTGGTGAGATGGTCTCTTTGACTGCGGTTGAGAACTACATCAACCAGGCCAGTCCGGAAGGGCATCATGTTGTGGTGGCGGTGCCCGATCCTCGAAAAGGAGAGCAATTGGTACTGGTGACCGATGATCAGAACTTAAGCCGAAGTACCGTCACCGAAGCCGCTAAAGCCCAGCAGGTCTCGGATTTGATGGTGCCCAAAACCGTGATTCTGGTGGAAGCCGTGCCGGTGTTGGGAACCGGAAAAACTAACTATCCGGAAGTGCAGAAAATCGCCGAGCGTCATTTCAGCTCCTGAAGCCTGGCGATGGCTTTGCATAAAAAAACCGCAGTGTTTTAAATTGCGGTTTTTTTTGAGAGTGGAATAAAACGAAATCAGTTGTAGTAGTAAACTTGTGAATCGTCAATTGATGCATTATTGTCCGCGTCTAACTCTACTTCATAACTGGCACTGTAAAATGTCACATAGGCAGTTGAGTTGTTTCCGATCAGTTTTATCTCACCGGATTCTGGGTGGCTGCTCCCTTGAATAATCGGTTGCAGAGTACTTACCGTTACATAGCCATGAGTTGGGTTATAGAGCTTTCCTGAAATTGATAACTCTTGTGGGTAAGTAGTGGTATTGATGTTTTCAACCCAGTTTTCCAGTTTGAAACTTTTATTTTGAGTGTAGTCTTTCAAGATGATATTGGTTCTGGCGGTAGTTGAAGCTGAACCTTCAAGGTAATCAATATCGCCGTGAATTAAGGCGTTAAGGTTCGCATCAGGGTAGTCGACGTGAAGTCGGTTAAACACCAGCGTAAAATCATTATCAGTTCCCACCATGCTCATGGTTCCGTCAATCACGCTATCATAATTGCAATACTGGTCGGCAATGTAATCGATGTCGATGTATTCGCGGACGTCATCATAGGTACCTGATAACTTTATCGAACCGCCGCATTGTCCCGATTCACTCTCGTTAAGGCTGTGCACGGTTTTAAGGCTGCTGCGGGTTGTGGTACTGCGTGTCTGGCTCACACTGCTTTCGGTTAATGTATCGCTGAAATCGTCATAGGTATTGACGTAATCATTCGCTTGGTCGGTAGAGGAGAGTGTGGCTGCGGAGGTCACTCCGTCATAGCTGATGGCGCTTTCAGATGAGCCTGACCCACCCCCTCCTCCACAAGCATTCAGGCTAACGGTTAAAACGGTAGCAAGTGTCATTTTGAATGTAGATTGATGCATAAAAACCTCAGATAGTGTTATTTAATTTCCATCTAGGATAATACATAAAATTACGCATCAAGGTCAAGGGAATAGAAATCTTGCTCACGTTATTTTGTTTATGCTGGGTATAGGTTTTGCAACTTGGAAACGTTTTCAGCAGGCCTGTCAGTATGTGAGAAGGATTTGAGCTGGGCACACAAGGTTTGCCGTTGTGTATCGGTAAATTCGCCCTCGTGGAACAGGCTGGCTTCAAGCTGTTGAATCCCGTTTTTCAGATCGCCGTCGGGCAGATCGGCGAGGTGTTCAATTTGGTGAGCCTGTTTCAACCAGGCCAGGATTCCCGGATAGAGTTGGCCGGCCGGTAGGGCGCAAAGATTTTCCAAATCCGACCAGGCCTGTTCATTTTGCGGTTGGGTTGTGTCGACTTGGCGGGTGTTTTGAAGTTTCAGTGTCTTGAGTTGCCTTTGTGCTCGATACCACAACACCGAAGTGAATAGCCATAAAACCGCCAGGAAGCCACTTAAAAACATCCAAAGACTGCTTGGCGTGCCTTGACCCGTGTTAGGCATTATGGAGGGTGTGACGGCCTTTAAATCGTGGGCTTGCAGTGGAGCCTGATCGGCCTGTTCACTGGATGGGCTTTGTGTAGCTGGCAGCACCTTTAAGGTTTTGCCTTCAATCACGCTACTTTGCAGGCGGTTGCTCTGCGTGTCCCACCAGTAAAGTGTCTGTTGTGGAATGGTCAGCGTGCCGGCTGTGGTGGGAATGATGGCGCGTTTGAATTGTTTGATACTTTGGATGCCGTTTTGCAGTTTGTTTTGTTGGCTCACCGGCTGATCGGCATAGACCTTGAAATCCGCTTGCGCTGGCAGGTCGAGATCGGGCAATTGATTGGCCATCAAGCCGTCCACGCTCAGCGTCACGGTCTGCGTCAAGCTGTCACCGACATGCACCGTCTGTTGCGGCAGGTTCCACTCTTGGGAAAGGGTTACTTTTTGTGCCGGCAGCCAAGCGTTATGCGCTTGCTGTTTAAAACTTTCCGCCTCGGGCAGCACATTCAGGGTCACACTCTCGGCCTTTTCAGTGACCTGTTTGAGACGACCGCTCAGCTGGATGCGGCCATTGAAAGCCGGGCTGCTGATGCTGAGTTGTCCGCTGCTTTGCGGGTAAAGCGCATAGACCCATTCATGCACGGTGTAGGATTTGCCTTGAAGCTGTTTATTGAAGACCGCGCCGTCTTTCAGCAGTTCCACCTGGGCGTCGCCGAATTCGGGGGGACGGATGTTGCCGGAGATGTATCGCCCCTGATAGAGAAAGCGTAAGGTGTAGATGACCTGAGCTTGCACATAAGGCTCGGGTTCCGTGACGGTGGCTTCCAGGAAATAGGGTTTCAAGTCACCGCTTTGCAGGGATTTCTGTAAAGGCAAAACCGTTATTTTATAGGACTCACTGCTGACATTACCGAGATTGAAAGGCGGTATCATCAACTCACCGACCTGCTTGGGCAGCAGTTGGATCAACCAGCGTGTACTGGATTGAAAGTCTCCGTTGACGATCTGGATGTTATTACTGCGTTGCGAGCCCAGCACTTCAAATTGATCTTTGAGTTTGTCCAGATTGAGTTGGGAGGCCGTGCTTTGGAAATCGGCCGTCACATAGAGGTTGATGATGTCCCCAAACTCCACGGTTTGGCGTTCGGTTTCCACACTCAGGGTCTTGGCCCAGCTGCTGCATGATAGGGTCATCAGCACGGCAAAAAACAGGGTTCCCAGCATTGTGATTCTTCTGGGAAGTTTGAAGGCATTAAGTGTTTGGGTCAGGGTGCGCTTTACCATATTTTTTTCGTCGCCTGTTCTGTCTCCGAGTCCGCACGGGGCAAACTCGGAGACTGGTTCTGGAATTGATACTCGAATTTACGTTTTAAAAACAATCCCGGTTGATCCGGAATCTGTTTGAGCCAGTTTTTGGTGGCCTGTTCCTGCTCCGATGGGGGCGTGTCCGACTCGCTATAGGTGCTTTGACCGTTGGAATCTTGGTCGTCGAGGGAGTCTGTTTGTTTGGAATCGGCCTCAGAAGTGTCATCGGAATCTTCGGATTGAGGTGTTTTAGGTTCTTCTTCACCATTCGCTTGCTGTTCCGCTTCTGATTCGGTTTTAGCGTTCTCATTGCTGGCTTTGTCGCTTTCCGAATCATCGGTTTCGGTTTGATCAGCTTGGCGGGTTTCTGAATCTGCATTTGATGGCTCAGACTTTTCCGACGACTCCGATTCGGAGGTTTGTCCGTTTTTCTGATCTTGTGAAGCCGATTCTGAAGGCGTTTGGTTCTTTGACTGCGATTGCATGGATTCTTCGGCACTTTGCTGTTGCCGATCCAGCAGGTCGTTGATCAGTTGCAGGTTGTTGCGCGCATCCTCCAGGTCGGGTTGTTTTTTCAGGGCTTCTTCATAGGCTTGTTTGGCCTCTTCGAGCTGGCCTTGTTTGGCCAGGGCATTGCCCAAGTTATAGAAGCCCTGGGGTGTTTGATCCTGTTTGAATTGTTGTGCGGCTTCTTTGTATTTGCCGTTTCGATAGAGCGCGCTGCCTTTCCATTGCGGCGATTCAAACAGGGCTTCGGCGGCATTATAATCCTGTTTTTCCCAGGCTTTATAGGCTTGCTGGTCAGGGGTCTGGAAGACGTCTGCAAAGTCGGAGAATTTGGCTTCGGCATAACTTGGCGGAGCATAGAGGCCGCCCAGTGGCAGCAATCCGATCATGGCCAGACTGAATAGCCAGCCACGGCGGAAAGCCAGTGCCAATAGCGGTAACATCGCCAGAATGACGGCCGTACCGTCATCCAGAGGGTGCAATACCTGTTTTTCTTCGTTTTGATTCGCCGACTGGGCTTTTTGCTGTGCGATGGCACCGAGATTGGAGGGCAGAAGGCGTTGCAGATCACTGTCATTGATGGTGAGCGGCGTCAAGGCCGCGCCCGTGTTTTGACTTAATGTTTCAAGTTCGGAATAGGGCAGTTTTGGGAGCACGATGGCGCCGTTATCGTCCTTGAGTAGACCGTAGTTGGGAAGGGTGACGGTGCCGCCTTCGGGAGTTCCGACGGCGAGAATGCTCAGGCTGTAATCGGTTGAGACCAGCCAGGCTTCAATGGCTTCCCTTTGGCTGGTTTCCAGGTCATCGGTAATCCAGATCAGATGCCCTTGTGTCACCTTGGCACCTTTGAGCAACTCTTCGGCCTGTTGCATGGCCAATAAGGGCTCAGAACCATATTGCGGCATAATCAGCGGATTCAATGATGGAATTAAGGTCAGCAAGGTTTGGTTGTCTTCAGAAATCGGGGCGATGGTGTGGGCACTGCCGGCATAACCCACCAAGCCGAAAGCTTGCTCGGGATGGGCCTTCAACAAATCGATCAATTTGAACCGCGCTCGACTCACGCGGTTGGGTTTGAGGTCATCGGCGAGCATGGACAGCGACAGGTCGAGGATAATGACGTTACCCTGATGAGTTTTTTCCGCAGGCAGTTCCACCGATTTCAGGCTGGGGCCCGCCAAGGCGATAATAGCCATAAGCCATAAGCTGGCCAGACCAATGACCGCCAGCCTGGCGGAATTCAAAGGTTGGTCGTTTGCCTGATCGCCCAGCAGCAGAGTGCGGAATTTGGGTTCGATGACGTTTTGCCAAGCCCCCTGTTGGGTTTTGATGTGCCAGGCTTTCCAAACCAGCCAAACCACAGGAATCAGACCTAGAAACCACCAAGGGCGTAAGAAATGCAGTTCCATTCAGCCCCCCGCCTTGCGTAATTTGAGCCAGCCCAGCAACAGGCTGAGTGCAAATGCCAGTCCCAAAGGCCAAACATAGAGTTCGGAGCGCAACCGGTAGCTGTGGACTTCGTGTTCAACCGATTCGAGCCGGTTGATGGCCTGGTAGATCTCCTGAAGTTGCTGAGTATCATTCGCCAGGAAAAACTGCCCTTGGGTGAGTTCGGCGATTTGCTTCAAACTCTTCAGGTCCATATCCGATTTGCTGCTTTTTAAGAAGGCATCCAGCCCGGTGCGGTGCTCTACCTGACCGACCCCGATGGTGTAGATTTTCAATCCCAGTTCACCGGCCTTTTCGGCGGCTTCAAGCGGGTCAACATTGCCGGCGGTATTGGAGCCGTCGGTCAATAACACCAGCACCGCTTCATTCTGCCGGTTTTTGATACGGTGTTTCAAGGTCAGGCCAATGGCGTCGCCAATGGCGGTGTTGTTACCGGCCATGCCGATTTCGGCTTCATTGAGCAGGGTTTTGACGGTTTGCAGGTCGTAAGTCAGTGGGCTTTGCAGGAAAGCCTGGGAACCAAACACCACCAAACCCATGCGGTCTCCCTGACGCTGTTCGATGAACTCCGCAACCACCGACTTTACCGCCGTGAGACGGTCGACGTCCTGACCGCCCAAATACATATCGGCTTTCTGCATGGAACCGGACAGGTCCACCGCCAGTATCATGTCCTTACCGCTGCTGGTGAAAGGGGTGGGGGTCAGGAACCAGACCGGGCGCATGGCCGCCAGCAGAAACAAAACCCACAGTGCGATAAACAATCCGGGAATGCGTTTGGGTCGGTTGTTGGGTTGAATCAAGGATTCCTCCGCAAAGCTGGCCGATACGCGCTGCACGATGTGGGGCGCCAGCAGTGGGGTTTGTTGCTGGGCAACTGGTTTGAGCACACGGCGCACCAGCCAGGGCAGGGGCAAAAATGCTGCCATCCATGGCCAGAGGAATTCAAAATTTTGCCAGATGTTGAACCAGTGCATTAGAGGTGGTGTCCCTTGATCCATTGTTTTGCGTAGCCGCGCCAAAGTTCCAGCTGTTGCTCGACCTGGCGTTGATCGAGTTTATCGGTTGTCTGATAGCCGGTGGCCAGTATGTGTGCCAGATTATCCGGCTGAGGTATGTATTTGGCGGTGTCGTATAGAAATTTCAACCAGGCCTGTTCATTTAGGGAAGCCACGCTTTGCCGACCGTAGGCGGTAATGGCCACCTGCTTGAGCAAGGCGTTGATTTGCAGAATCTGTTGTTGAGGGGTAAATTCCCTATTGTTCTGAAGCTCGTTGAACCGTTGTAAAGCCTCGCGGCGATAGGCCTGGCGTTTATGACGGTCGAGCAGAAACCACACCAGCGCAAACAGCAGGGCGCTTAAACTGAACAGCAATACCCACCAGCTGAATGCCATCGGCCACCAACCCACCGGATCGGGCAGGTGAATGTCTTTCAATTGGGCCAGGGTTTCTGCCATTTGGTTGCCAGCATCGTTCATCGCCATTGCGTTCCTTTCCTTAGCGGATAACCTGCTTTTTCAGCAGAGCCGCCAAAGGATCCTCATGGGTGGCGATTTCCACCAATGGGATTTGCAGTTTACGTAACTGCGTTTGCGTCTGTTCCCAGCGGCTTTGATAATTTTCCCGGTAGCGTTTTCGGGTTTCCGATCGGCGACTGTTCAGTGGCAACAACTGTTCACCGAGCCAACCACTGGTCAGGCTCAACCAGCCGAGTTTCGGCAAGCGTTTTTCCAGCGGATCAAACACATGGATGGCGGTGATTTCATTATGTTGGCGCAAGCTGTGCAGGTGATTCAAGCTGGCTGAATCGAGATTGAGCATGTCGCCAATCAAAAACACCTTGCTGCCGGGTTTGATGAGTTTAACCAGCTGATGACTGGCAGACTGCCAAAGTTTTGGGTTGGCCGATCCCGGTTGGGTCAAGGTGCGTTGCAACTTAAGGCTCTGTTGGGTCCAGTTGAGCAGACTGGTCTTACTGCGTTTGGGGGATACCCAGGCCTGCTGGTTTTGGTTAAAGCTCAAACCGCCTATCTGGTCGTTCTGTTGCAATGCAATCCAGCCCAAAATGCTGGCGATATTCAGCACCTGAGCCGCCTTTAAACGCACCTGGCTGCCAAAAAACAGCGCAGGAGTCTGTTCAGCGACAATGACCGTGGGTCTTTCGTGTTCTTCGGTAAACAGTTTGGTATGCACTTTTTGGGTACGGGCGCTGACCCGCCAGTCGATGTGGCGGATGTCGTCACCGGGCTGATACTGTCTGACTTCACTGAAGATCATGCCGCTACCTTTACGCAGGCTTTGGTGGCTGCCGTTGACCTGGTCCATGACTTTTTGCGGACTGTTGAGGCGGCGTTGTTTCACGTGAAACCTCCATCCCACCAATTCATCCAGAGAACTGTATAGAGCGCCCACATCGTTTTCAGCGTGTGTCTGACTGGGATTCTCGGCTGATTCTTTGGAGAGGGGGCGGGGAGCGACACTCATAATTCGATGGTATCCATTTTTTTTCCGGGTTTACACAACCGGAACGTAACCCAGTATCTGGTCGATGATGGCGTCGGCATTCAAGCCTTCGGCTTCGGCCTCGAAAGTGAGCAGCAGGCGGTGGCGGAAGACATCATGCAGAACCGCCTGCACATCATCCGGGCTGACATAATCCTTACCCTGTAACCAGGCGTGGGCACGAGCGCATCGCGATAGTGCCAGAGTGGCGCGTGGGCTGACACCATAGCCGATTTTACTTGCCAGTTCGGCGCTGTAAGCTTGCGGATTACGGGTGGCCATCACCAATTCAATCAGGTAGGTTTTGACCGCATCCGCCATATGCAGGTTCAAAATCGCCTCTCGCGCCGCAAACAGGTCATTCTGACTCAGGTGTTCGGGTCGGGAGGGTGACAAGTCGCGGGCTTCATTTTCCACCAGTTCCAGAATCTGGTATTCGCTTTGTGCCGAAGGGTAGTCTATTTTGACATGCAGCATGAAGCGGTCCAGTTGCGCTTCCGGTAAAGGGTAGGTGCCTTCCTGTTCAAGCGGATTTTGGGTCGCCATGACCATAAAGAGCTTTTCCAACGGCAGGGTGTGTTTGCCGACACTGATCTGGCCTTCGGCCATGGCTTCCAACAGGGCGGATTGCACTTTGGCCGGTGCGCGGTTAATCTCATCCGCTAGAATCAAGTTGTGGAAAATCGGCCCGGATTGAAATTCGAATACCCCGGTTTCCGGGCGGTAGATTTCGGTACCGGTGATGTCCGATGGTAGCAGGTCGGGGGTGAATTGGATACGATGGAAACTGCCTTCGATCAACTCGGCCAACACCTTGATGGCTTTGGTTTTAGCGAGTCCCGGCGGGCCTTCGACCAGCAGATGACCGTCTGAAAGCAGGGCGATCAGCATGCGTTGAGTCAAATGCGGTTGCCCGATGATCTGTTCGTTGATATGGGCTTGCAGGGTTTGAAAACGGGCGGCGAGGGAAGGATTGGCCATCATAATCTCATTGCACTTTGGGTTATGGGGTTTGAAATCAGGTTATGCAGAGTATGCAAAAAAATCATTATACTGCGATACGCAGAGCATACAAACCTTTAAGGGATATCTGAGAGCGATTCATCAACGTGGGCAGCGGCATAAGATTTACCCTAGTGATTCCTTATTGAGAGAACAGCTTAGTCGGTTTGTGCGGCGCAAATAAAAACGGCCTGCATTTATGCAGGCCGTTTAAAGGGAAGTGATTGACCCCTGCTTATTTTTTAGGCAGAAGTTTGCCGGTATCGATTTTAAAGGCGTTGACCAGCTCAACCAGTCGACCGATCTGCTGACTCATATGCTCGGTGTCTTGCGCTACCGTGTCAACCAGAGCCGCATTCTGTTGGGTGTCGCTGTCCATGGAGCCGATCGCCTGATTGATCTGGCTGATGCCCATTGACTGCTCTTCGGCAGCACGGCTAATCTCATCCACCATTTCCGATACCGAGGTGACACGTTGGTTGATCTGCTGCAGCATGTCGCCCGACTGCTCCGCCAACTCGGTGCCGTGATTGATCTGCTTGGTGGTGTCCGCCACCAGCGTACTGATCTCCTTGGCGGCTTCGGCCGTGCGTTGTGCGAGGGTGCGAACCTCACCGGCCACTACCGCAAACCCGCGACCGTGTTCTCCGGCTCTGGCCGCCTCAACTGCAGCGTTCAGTGCCAAGAGATTGGTCTGGAATGCGATGCTATCAATCAGTGTGGTGATGTCCGAAATTTTGGCGCTGGCGGCATGAATGCCTTGCATGGCGGCCTGCGCTTGCTGCATCACGGCTTCACCCTGGTTGGCATCGGCCTTGGCCTGTTTGGCGAAGTCATTGGCTTCTTTGGCATTGGACAGTGAATTCTGCACGGTGGAGGTGATCTCCTCCATGGAAGCCGCCGTCTCTTCAATGGACGCCGCCTGGTTTTGGGTACGCTCGTTCAGGTTGTCGTTACCGTTGGTCAGCTGTTGAATGTTGGATAACGCCGATTCCGAGGTGGTTTTGATGTCGATGAAGATGGTGGCGATGTTATTCAGGGCAGTGTTGATGGTGTCCTGCAGTCTCGCCAATTCGCCCTTGTAGTCGCCGACCACATGGGCGGTCAAATCACCGTCAATTAGGTTGGTCAAACTGCCATTAAAGCTGGCAAAACCGTTTTCCAAGTTGCCAAGCGCCTGGTTGATGTTCTGCTTCAAGGTGTTCAGGTCTCCGCTCAACTCGATATGAATCGGGTTGGAGAAGTTCGAATCCGCCATCTCGGCGACCACTTGATTGATTTCGGATACCGCGCCATTCAAATTGCCCATGGTCGATCGGGCATTGTCCAAGGCTTCTTTGAAGGCACCTTGTGCTTGGTTGTTGGCTTTAATGTGAGCGCCGAAGTTGGCATCCCCCAAGGCCTTAAGGGTTTCCCCAAGGCTCGCCATGGTGGCTTCAAGGGTGTCCGCACCCTGGTTGATCTGGGTTTTGAGTTGGTCGAGTTCACCCACGGTTTGGATTTGAATGCGCTGTTTCAAATCACCGCGGCCGATGGCCTGCATGGTTTGTGAGGTTTCTTTAATCACCTGCTGGGTGTTCTCAAGCAAGTTGTTGAAATCCTCAGACATGGAGGCCACTTCATCCTGGGAGCCGGAGATTGGTGCACGTGCAGAAAAGTCACCCTGACGGGTGACGGTTTCGATGGTGCGTTGCAGTGCGGTGACCGGGTTTAGCACCATTCTACGAACCGCAATCTGGGTGGCGATGCCAAGCAGCAGGACCACCACCACCAACAATATCAACTCCTTGGTAATGGCGGCTTCAATCTTGGCCATAGCGTTGTTGAGTTTGGTGGTGGGCGCACCTATCACCTGCACACCCACTTCCTGGCCTTGCATGTCTTTGACGATCGCCTGGGTAATCAGTAGATTGTCCTGAATGCTCCAGCCTTGACTTTTGAGCTCATTCCAATTGAGTTTTTGCGCCATTTGAACCGCTTCCGGGCTGAACGATTTTTCGCTACCGAGCACGTATTGCGCGATTTTAGTGTTGTTTTTGGCGTTGGTACTGATGCTCAGGGCATAGTCGTTTAGCAGTAATAGATAGTGCATGTCGCGTGCTTGGTAATCGCGAGCGACACTGCCCATCCCCTGAATGAACTCCAGCGAGCCGATGTAGGTGTCTTGGTCAAACAAAGGGGTGATGCCGCGCACGGCCAGTCCGGCACGCCCGAGCTCCAAAACCGAAATCGCCTTTTGCTCCTTGATGACTTTGGCCACGCCAAAACGGAAAGAAGAGAGGTCGTCCCCGTTCTTTTCGGGTTTCCAGGCGCGTAAGAAAGAGCGATTATCCGGCGTGTGGATGTGGATCTTGATGTTTTTGAAATCGGTGTTTTTTCTAAAAGTCTGATTGACTGTTTCCAATGCCTTTAGGGCGCTGGCGCGATCTTGCTGGCTGATCGCTCTGACCAGTTGGCCATTGGAGGCGAAACTCACTGCGTTGGTGACTCCGATGGCGAGTTTGGTATTGATGCTGCGCTCCATGTCGCCGCGCAACTCTTCCGCCAGGTTAGACGCAGTTTTTTGATATTCCTGCTGGTATTTCTGATATTCGATTACCCCTAGCCCTAATAGAACAACAATCGAAATCAGTACGTTGATAAATAGGAATTTGGATTGCAAGCCGAGAGATTTGAACATAATCGAACCTTAATAAATGTAGGGGTATAGAACTAAAAATGCATTACCTAAGTAACATATACCGAATTCACGCCATTAGGGTAACAAATTTATTTTATTGTTGAACTATTAAAATAAATTAATACTATCAATTACTTAAATTTAAGCAGTTGCTAATATTGAAAGCAAAAAATGGCTTGGAATAAGGGAGTCACCTCGTTTTTTGAAGGGCATTATGCAGGCGTAAAGGCCAAATGGCCATAAGCGAAATTAAGCAGGTTTTTGCGCGATCAACACGGCACGCAAAGGCGCCGGGTAGCCTTCCGCGGTTTGGTTGAGGTCTTCCGGGTTTAGGAAATCCTGCAGGGAGTTCCATTGCATCCAGTCGGTTGAGCGCTGTTCTTCGGTTGAGGTTTGGTTGAGGTCAACACAGCGTACATCGGTCAGTCCGCAACGCTCTAACCAGCGTTGCAACTCAGGAACCGAGGGCAAAAACCAGACATTGCGCATTTGCGCATAGCGGTCTTCGGGCACTAAGAGTTGGCCGAAGCTTTCGGGCACCACCAGCGTTTCCAGCACCAATTCACCGCCGGGACGGAGTTGGTTTTTGAGTTCGTAGATATGGTCAATCGGCGAGCGGCGGTGGTAGAGCACGCCCATCGAGAAAACCGTGTCAAAGGCGCCGCCTTTCTGCGATACCGGCAGCTGGTCAAGCGTCAATGGCAAAAAGTAGGCGTCAACCGATTCTCCGATAAAGTGCTTTAAGGCCAGAAACTGGTTCATGAACAGCAAGCTCGGATCGACCCCGACCGCCAGCTTGGCCCGGTCTCCCATCATGCGCCACAGGTGATAGCCGCTGCCGCAACCGATATCGAGCACCTTGCGATCTTCCAAAGGGCTGAGATGCGGTTTGACCCGATCCCACTTCCAGTCGGAACGCCATTCGGTATCGATCTCGATTCCGTGAATGTTGAAAGGACCTTTGCGCCAGGGCATCATGACTCTTAGGGCGCTTTCCAGCTGGATTTTATGTCCTTTGTCCAGGTCGTCTTGCCCAACGGTAATGGCCGATTGATTGAGGTTGAAGGGCTGATTACTGGGCAGGTCGCGGACAATTTCCATCGCCGCCAGCCAGCGCGGCAGGTTACCGTTGCCTTCCGGGTGCAACGCTTCGTCGATCAGGCCGGGAAGAATCTGTTTCCATTCGTCAAACCGAGGGTCGTTTAGTTTTTCCCAAAAAAAGTCGTAATGCTGTTTCACGTGGAACCTGCCGTTAATCGCGCCGTTAAGAATTGGCGCTTATTATAGTGGCTTTTTGTGTGGCTTGCAGAAGCTCATACAGAAGCTCGTAATCTAACCGAATTGAGAATGGACAGGCCTGCTTGTTTTTGTCCGTGCCGTTTTAGTTTGGTTATTTCGCTTTGATGGCGATTAAAGAGGCGAAATTATAGGCCTGAAACCAGATTCCGGCGGATTCGAATCCGATGTTTTTCAAGCGATTGATATGGAAATCGGCGGTGTCGCTGATGAGTACGTTTTCCAGCGAACTGCGCTTTTGGCTGATCTCCAGCTCCGAATAGCCGTTGGCACGTTTGAATTGCAGATGCAGATGCTCGATGGCTGACTGCAAGGTGGCGTCTTCGAAATGGATTTTTTCCGAAAGAATCAGAATCCCCCCGGGTTTCAAGCCTTGGAATATTTTGCTCAGCAGGGCTTCGCGCGCATCCGGATCAATGAACTGCAAGGTGAAATTGATGACCACCACCGAGGCGTTCTCGATGGCCACCGCGTTGATGTCGGCGCACAGTAATTCCACCGCCACGTCGGAGTGGTAGGCGTGCAGATATTCGCCGGCTCGTTGCACCATGGCTTCGGAGTTGTCCACGGCGATGATCTTGCAGTTGGGCTGGGTGAGCTTGCGGCGCATGGTCAGGGTGGCCGCACCCAAAGAGCACCCCAGGTCATAAAGCTGGCTGTTAGGTTGGGCGTAGGTCTCAGTAAGCTCGCCGATACCGGTGAGTATGGTTTGATAGCCCGGTACCGAACGCTGAATCATGTCCGGAAACACCGCCACCACGGATTCATCGAACTGGAAAGCGCCGACCGCTTCATGGGCTTGGGCGTAAAGGGTGTCTTTTTGGCTGGGCAGAGAGTCTTTCATAAAAATTCCGGCAATCAAATCAGGTGAATGAGGATATTGTACTGCAAATTCGAGTGGTTCGAATCCGATCCGCTGCAGACAGGATCGATGGTTGAAAATGGACAGGCCTGCTTGTTTTGGAGGTCATTCAAGATCAAGTCAGATAATTGCGTTTATTGGTGGTGACCTTGAGCAGGTAACGGCGTGCTTCGGCATAGGTCAGGCGGGTTCGCAAATGCTGGTAAACCTGCTGGCTATTTAGACGATTGATCTTTTCCAGAGCGCGTGTGCGGTTGGTGTCAAAGGCTTTAAGTACATTGCCTGCTCCAGTGTTGTAGGCGGCAATCACGCAGTACTCTCTAGAGCGGGCGTTGTGTATGCCGACCAGATAGCGGTTGAATAAAATGGAGAGGTAGGCAGTGCCGTATTCGATATTGCGTTCGGCTTGAAACAGCGTCTGTTTGCTGGGCATGCCGTCACGTTTATAAAGCAGGCGATGCACGTCCCGACCGGCGGTTTTGGGCACGATCTGCATCAATCCATAAGCCGGCGCGGAACTGACCGCATAGGGATTAAAAGCGCTTTCGGTTTCGATAATGCCGTAAATCAAAGCCGGTTCAATTTTAAAACGCCGCGCCTGGCGCACCACCGAGCTGTGGTAACGCTGTTGTTGGGTGATCTGATGGTTTTGCGTCATGGCAAAGTCCACCGCATGGCGCGTGTGGCCTTTTTGCTCATAGGTGCGATAGCGGGTGCGAATCAGATAGTCGGCAAAGCGCTTTGCACGCCACACATAACGTACCGCCTTGCCGTCTTGGTCGTGAACCAGATCATGCAGAAACGGGGTTTTGCCGGCGGCAATCGGTTTAGCGCTGAAGAGATCGACCTGGCTGGGGTCTTCCGGGGTCAGCAAGGTGCTGACAATCGCGTTTTTGAGCGCGGTTTTGCTGTGTTTGGCTTCCAGGGTTTCCACGCGGATTTTACCGCTATTGAAGTCGATCAAGGCACGGCTGCGGTATTGGTCGGTGTATTTCACGTACTCTTTAGGTGAGGCGATGTGCTTTTCACCCCACTGTTTAAAGAGTTCGTCCATGAAGGCGGCCAGTTGTTTCTTGACCAGCCCATCCATTGCAGGCACTCCGGTCAATGGGATTTGCTGACTGACTTCGGCGCGGATGGCTTCTTTTACCTGGCCTTTGTAGAGCGACTGACCGGTGTTTAGGCTACGGCGTACCTCGGTGACCGTGCAGCCGCTCAAGCCGATAGCGGTTGCCGCGGTGCCTAAGACGGCAACTTGACGGCCCAGCTGTTTAAGAAGCTGGCGGCGCGACCTTTGATCGGGGTGTGGTTGGTCTGACTGGGGTTCAGGAAAAGAGGTCAAAGCCAAACTCCAGGTTAAGTGAAAAGATAAAATCGCTCAGAGCACAGTATCATTAAGTTAATGATTTGGGCTGTCATCCCAATCGAAGTGGAGGGATTTTTTAAGGGCCTGCATTATTGGCACCAGATGCTTCGGCTACGCGCCGCGAAGCAAGTACTCTTGGGGTGCTCAGCATGACAACTTTTTCTAAAGACATAATAACACTATGTTAATAGCGCGAAGGTCGGTTGGCAACCGCTTCGAGTTTCCAGGCTTGCGGGGTCAAGCTAGATTCCAGGCGGTTCTCAAAATCGTCTTCTAGCTGGTGGAAAAAATCCAGTCCGGTTCGCTCTTCCACTTCATCAATGGTGGTCACAAACTGCATTAGACTGGCGTTGGGTTTAGCGCTTTGCGGAAACACAAACGCCAGCGCTTTGGCGGGCTGCTCGGCGCTACCGGGTTTGATGAGAATCTTGTAGAAGGCATCGGGAATCGCGACGCGGCTGTTTTTAAGGGTTTTGGGTTCGGTTGCGAAGACCGGCCCGGTCACCACCCAGAAGTCCCCAAACCAGTCGGAAAAGTCATTGGCGATGATCTCCTCCAGACGTTGCCAACTTTTCTGGTTCAGGCTGGGTTTTTGCGGTGTGATGTTGGTCATCAAAAAGCTATCAAGCTGGGCCGATCGCCCATAACGGCTGGCAATGACATAGTTGGGTGCCATGTGACCGCGGTCAAATCCAGAACGGGTGTAATCATTATGATCGACATAGGATGGGCTACGCCAGTCGGCCGAGAATCGGCTCGGGCGCTTGCCGCTGTCAAAACGCTTGGCAGTGACCTGATAAGTGACCCACAGCGGGTTGGCGAGTTTTTCCGAGTAACCGAGCATAAACGCCTGATTGCGCAAAGTATGACTCCAACTGTTGGCCGCCGGTGCCGAAACCGCCTGCGGAAGCCCCATATAACTCATGGCGGGGCGTGCCACGCCGACTTCGTAACCGTACCAGAGGCCGCCGGCCAGAAAAATAACCAGCAGGGTCTTGGGGTGTTGGGTAATCAATCTCATCAGCGGGCGTATCAGCCTGCCCAGTTGTCTTGTGGTCATGGTGGTTGGCACCTTGTTAAAAGCAGCAATTATAGTCGCTTATACGTGTTTGAAAAACCAGCAGGCCTGCTTATTTACGTTTCGCGAGAAGATGGATGTAACGCGCCATATTTCGGTAGGTGGGTTGGCGGCAAAAACGGTATTCCAGAGCCAGCAGGTCGTCCAGATCGCTTTGTTGAAGCACCTCTTGCGTCATGTAATCGTGGAATAAGCGTATGCCGGTATGAATTTCGATTTCAAAGCCCCAGTCCTCAAGCCATTGCATGACCTCTTCGGGAATTTGCGGGTTGGGCGGAGTGAGTTTCTTGCCTTTGCCGATGTATTCGTCGTTGAGAATATAAGGCAAACGCCAAGCGCCGCGCAGGGTGTTGCGGATGACCACCGAATTGCGGTTGTAAAACAGCAGTGACAGGTGACCGCCGGGTTTGACCTTATCGGCTACGGCCTGCAACGTCTGTTTGGGTTCGCCGAGCCATTCCAGCACGGCGTGAAACAAGACCAAATCAAACACAGGTAGGCTTGGGGCAAGTTCTTGAGCCGCGGCATTGATGAAGGTCGCGTTTAAGCCCGCCTGTTCAAAATTCTGTTGGGAGCGTAATAGCATCTGGTGCGACAGGTCGCACAAAGTGAGTTCATGGCCGGCCTCGGCGAGCCATTGGCTGATTTGTGCAAAACCACAGCCCGCATCCCAAATCTGCAAAGGCGCGGTTTCCGATACCAGGCCTGCCGGTTTTTCTGGGCGAAAATCCAGCAAGTCTTCTTTGAGCAGTTTCAAGCGCCATTCGCCTTTGACGGTGTGATATATCTTGGCCTCGAATTTATCGACCAACTTGTCGAAGTTTCGATCCTGGGTGACGGTATTACTATGGGATGTTGAGTTGTGTTTTGTCATGGGGGTATTTTATCTTCATGCCGAACCTTGCGTGATTTTTTTAAAACATATAAGACACAAGCAAACGGTTTGCTTATCCGTTGCGCTTTGGTTATCTTAACGGCCAATGCATTCAATTGAATCAAGCGGAGAAGCCGATGTCATCAAAAGTCTACTGCCTGGCGCAGTTTTTGCCCAAAGCGGGCAAAGAAACCGAACTTTTCAAGGTCTTGCAGTCTTTGGAACCGAATACCCTGCGTGAAGACGGCTGTTTGCAATATCGGGTCACTCGGCACATCGCCAGTCCGTTTGCCGAAGGCAGCAGCTTTCCGATTGTGTTCAATGAGATCTGGGCCAATATGGCGGCGTTTGAAGCCCATTGTCAGCGTCAGGAGATTGTGGATTTCTTCAACCGTTATTGTCTTGCGGAAGACGGCCTGGCGGCGGACTGGAATGTGTGCGTGTACACCGACGAGCCCGAGCATTATGATGCTCCAGAGCTGTGATTTGCGTTGGGTCTATTAGGTACCCTATGTAAGAATCAATCGCTGAATTCTGTCTGGTTTTCGTGTCTTTTATGACGCGGTTTGGCCTCCCCGCTGCGAATCAGCAAAATTCGGGTCAGTGGTGGGCCTAAGAGTTCAAACACAATGGTGGACCCCAGAATCACCGCCAAAATGGTGTTTTGAAGTTCCGGAAAGCTTTGAGTGGCCAGCAGCGCCATGCCGATGGGAATCCCCGCATGGGGCAGCATCGCCAAGCCCATCCAACGATATTCCCCGCTTTTTTGTCCTGCCCAGAGTGCGCCTAGATAGGAACCGCTGATGCGGCCAAGAATGCGAAAGGCGATATAACCCAAGCCGATAAAACCAACCTGATAAAGCGCATCCAACTGCAAGGTTGCCCCCGCCAGCAAAAAGAACAGAATCAGCATAGGCCACTCTAGCGTTTCGAGTTCATCAAATGGGCGATGACGGTGATGGCGGGTAAAATTGGCGACAACGGTTCCCATGGTCATGGCCGACACGATATAGGAAACCTCAAGCCATTCGGCCAACCCTGCGCACAGCAGAACCAGTCCGAGTACCTCGGCTTGTGACGACTTTCCTGGGTAAAGGTGGCTGGTGATGTAGGCCATCGGAAAACCTAAAAACAGCCCCAGCAACACCGCCCCGGTAATTTCCCAAAGGCCGCTTTCCAAGGTGTGTATGGCGCCATGGTTGCCGGCCAGAATCGAGGCCGCGACCAGCAGAAAACTGAACAGCAACAAGCCCCAAGCATCATCCACCGCCACAATTCCCAGCAAGGTATCGGTAAAATGCCCCGATGCCTGGCTTTCCTTAACCACATCCACCACTGGAGCCGGTGCCGTCGCCGGTGCGATGCCCGCCAGAATTAATGCCAGTTCAATGGGCGCGCCCAGCAAAATCAAGCCGACGAACATCAAACTGGCCGTCATGATCATCACCCCGATTGAAATCCCTAGGATTGGCCGTCCCATGGTTTTCAGTTTGGCCTTTGTCAGATTTTGACCCAGCATGAAGCCAATCATCGCCAAGGCAATATCGGTCAATACCGGAAACCAATCCTGAGTAAAGTCGGGCAACCAATTCAGTACCGATGGGCCAATCAAAAAACCGGTGAAAATCAGCAAGGTGACCCGTGGCAAAGGGGTGTGTCGGCCCAAAAGATCCGCTACCAAACCTATTAAAAACAGTCCGCCGAAGGTCAGCAGTATCATAGAAATGCTATCGGGTTGGGTCATGCAAAAGCCTTGGATTAAAAAGCGATAAATTCAATACTATACCTGAGAACATGGATGAATAGCAGGTAGGGAAGGTTCTCTATTTTTAAGGTTTAAATGGTAATAAAGGATTGTGAACGTATCTTGTTTTTTTCTATGGGTAGTTTTTTTCTGGAACGTATGTTTAGTAGAGAGTTATGGTTATCAATAAAAAAAGCCCGTAAAAACGGGCCTGAGCTTTTGGATTGTTGCTGGATTGGATTAGAACTTCATTTCGCCCCAAATCCACAGTTTGCTGGTATCTTTGGCGTAGTCGTCTGCTGTGTAGGCGGCGTATTTGATGCCTGCAGTGTAGGTTTTATTGAACTTTTTAGCCGCTAATAAATCATATTCCGTTCCGTAGTTTTGGTTGGCTACGTCTGAACTGAAGTCGTGATAGGCAGCGGCGAGTTTCATGCCAAAGGCTTTGCCGGAAGCTTTGATGTAGTTGTCTACCAGTCCGTTTGCAGGTGTTCCACCAACAGGGCCTATGAACATGTCTGCCCAACCGTTAAATAGGTGAACGGTTCCCAGAGGCGTTTGGAAAGCGTGGCTGCCGTTGCCTCCAAGTTTTTCCTGACCGACTAATACTGTGGCTTTACCTACTTGCACTCCGAGTTCTCCACGAGTGTAGTCGCCGCCGATGTTGTCGCTGTCGGCATAGTCGTCTTGAGAGGCGTATTCAAGGTGGTAAATAAGGTTAAAAGCGTCGCTTACCTTGGCTTTACCGGCATATCTAACCCCAATCGTTTGGCTGTCTGTTCCGGTTTCATAATCAAGGAAATAGCCGTAACCGGTTAATTTTCCGCCCGGGATGCCTTTAAAAACGGCTTGTGCGGCATGGCTATCCATTTCAATATCAACTCCGATTGGGTTGTTGACGTTGGTGATGTAGGCATAGCTCAGTTCGGTATTGGGAATGGCTTTGGTGTTTACGTTTGCACCACTGTAAATTTGCTCTTTCTGTCTCCAGCCCACGTTTCCTAGAAAACGGTTGTCCATGATGACGCGCATTCTACCGGCTTTCAGTGAAGTTTCTCCATACTTGTAGCCAATCCACGCCTGATTTAGTGTGGTAAGGGATGGGTCAAGCACAACGGCTTTAGCACTGTCACCACCCGCATCAGGCCCTTTGGGAACGTAAAAGTCCTGTCTGTCGCCAATTGACGATGTATCGGACATTTCAACGAACCCGTTGAACCCTTTATAGTCTCCGGTTAAATAGCCAATTCGAGTTCTGACAGTAAAGGCAGAGGCGTCTTCTTTGGTGTCTTGGTCGACGCCTTCATAGCGTACTCTAACATCGACAGTGGGTTTTCCACCGGTCAGTGCGTCTGTAAACTCATTGGCAGATGCGCTGTTGCTCACGCCTGTCAGCCCCAGACCTAAGGTAGAGGCAAATAGAATGGTTTCAATACTTTTTGTTAATACACGTTTTCTCATGGTCATCTCCTAAATAAATACCATTATTACTAGGCATGACTGATGCCTAATATCTACAATTACCAAATAAACAACAACTTACTTAGTTAATTGCATGTATTTAATTAGTTTTCATTATTAACTTTGCATTATTTGTGTCGGACTTTGTAGACAAAGTGTCTGCAATTGGCTGGAAATGAATTTATGTTGGTGGGCTCTTTTCCGGGATTGTGCCGAAAAAACGGGGTTGTGGATCGGGCACGAAAAGTGGTGCTGTCGTAGTTTGTTGACAATTGTAAACAAATACTGCCAAACCGCGCCATTAGTAGTGCATAAATGTAGCTTTATGGTGCCATAAGTGTAAGTGTGCGCCATTGTTTTTAGTTAACCCATTGATATTTATGTTTTTTGTTTTATTGGCCTGATATGAGTTATGGGTATTCTGAATGCAATTTTTAGGAGCTATCATGGGATCAGCTAACATTTGGATTACGGATTTATTCCATTTTTACAATAAAAAACAGGTCTCTCCAACCTTGGAGAACATTAACTTAACCATTCCACAAGGGCAGTTAACGGCTCTGATTGGCCGAAGCGGCTGTGGTAAATCGACACTTTTGCAAATGATTGCCGGGTTGTTGATGCCCTCTGAGGGATCGGTTCGCATCAACGCACACACGGTCACCAAACCCAGTGCAAAGTGGAACATGATGTTTCAAAAACCTTCGCTTTATCCGTGGATGACGGTGCGTGAAAACGCCGCCTTAGGCTTGGTTTTTTCTGGCACCTACAAAGATAAGAAAGACCGTGTGGAAGAGTTGCTGGATATGGTGGGGTTGAAAGACCACAAAGATAAGAACGTGCAGCAATTATCGGGCGGACAACAACAAAGGGTGGCGTTAGCGCGTTCTTTGGCAACGGAGCCGGATGTGTTGCTGTTGGATGAGCCCTTTTCGGCGCTGGATGCCTTTACCAGAGCCGCGTTACAGACCGAAGTGGCACAGATTTGTCACGATTATGGCATTACCATGGTGTTGGTGACACATGATATCGATGAGGCGGTCGCCATGGCCGACAAGGTGGTGATTATGAATCATAACCCGGGCAGAATCGTGGGTTCCATGGATGTTAATTTACCTTATCCGCGAGATCGCAACGAAGCGCCGTTTATTGAGCTGAAAGAGTATTTGTTCTCGGAGTTTGAAAAGATTGATCAGGCGAAAGAGTCTGAGTTGGAACAGATGGCTTCTTAATGCAGAGTTTAGTTTTTAAGTTTTCCTTACCCTTATTGGAGAAAGATTATGTGTCAGTATTGTAATTGTGATGATGAGATGGCCCGACTGGATTACAAGTTTAATCCGCAAAAAGGCCGTAGAGAGTTTATTTTGGACAGCTTAGCTGCAACCGGTGGTTTGGCGGCGGCGATGAGCATGCCTTCGCAGGCGTTTGCGAATATGAAGCCACCGGCAGATGAGGTGGTGAGAATCGGTTATTTGCCAATTACCGATGCCAGCGCCCTATTGGTAGCGCATGGCATGGGCTTTTTCGAGGAAGAAGGTTTGACCGCCGAAAAGCCTACTTTGATTCGCGGCTGGTCGCCTTTGATTGAAGGCTTTGCAGCACATAAATTTAATTTGGTGCATTTCTTGAAACCGATTCCAGTGTGGATGCGATACAACAATAACTTCCCTGTCAAGATTACCGGCTGGGCTCATACCAACGGCTCTGGTTTAGTCGTTGGCAAGCATACCGGAGTTGAGAGTTTTGAAGAACTGGGTGGCAAGCAGATTGCGGTTCCATACTGGTATTCTATGCACAATATCGTGCTGCAAATGGCCTTGAAAAATGCCGGTTTGGAGCCGGTTATTCAAGATCAGATGGAGCCATTGAAGCCAAACCAGGTGAACTTGCAGATTATGCCGCCGCCGGATATGCCGCCAGCCTTGGCCGCTAAAAAGATTGATGCCTACATTGTTGCCGAACCGTTTAATGCCGCCGGTGAAGTATTGGCGGGCGGGAAAATGTTGCGTTTCACCGGGGATATCTGGAAAAACCATCCATGTTGTGTGGTGTGTATGCATGATGACGATGTGGATAACCGCTCTGAATGGTCACAAAAAGTGATGAATGCGGTTGTACGTGGTGCGATGTATGCCCAGGAAAATAAAGAAGAAGTCGCCAAGATGCTTTCTCGTGAAGGTAAGCGTTATTTGCCGATGAAGGCAAAGGTAGTACTTAAGGCCATGACCGATTACGACAGCGCAAATTATGCGAGTCCGGATGCGATTAAACACGATGATTGGGATGTGGGTCGTATTGACTTTAACCCTTACCCTTATCCTTCTGCCACAAAGTTTATTGTGGACCAGTTGAAGGATACCCTTGTGACTGGAGATACGACGTTTTTGCAGAATTTGGATACGGATTTTGTGACCAAAGACCTGGTGAACTACGACTATGTTAAAAACGCAATGGATAAATACGGAGCGTGGGAAAAGCTTAGAGGCGTTGATCCAAGCAATCCTACAATTCGTGAAGAGGTGTTTAAATTGTGAGTACCGTTACGACAAACGCTAAATTTAATTTAGGTCAGCTAGCAACGACTTACAATAAGATGCCCGATTGGTTGCAGGGATTTACCAATGCCACCTTGGGTATGAGTATTTTGTTGTTTTTCTGGTGGGTAGGGGGGATTCTTATTGAATCTAACCCCGATACTGAGGCTTTTGCGGCATTCGCACCGGGGCCGGCGTTAACAGCCTTGTGGGAGTTGATTGGCACCCCGTTTTTATGGGATACGATCCTCTCCAGTCTTGAGCGTATTCTTTATGGTCTGTTTTGGGGGATTGTGATTGGTGTGCCGGTTGGGGTGCTGGTCGGTTATTTTGTGTTCGTGCGTCAGGTGGCTAATATGCCGTTCCAGTTCCTGCGTATGATCAGTCCGCTTGCCTGGATGCCGATAGCCGTTTTGGCTTTTGAAACCTGGGACGGTGCGATTATCTTCCTGCTGGTGATGGCAACGGTTTGGCCGATTGTGTTCGGTACGGCGCACGGTGTGCAACGTATTGACCCTAACTGGTTTCAGGTTGCTCGCAATCTGGGTGCGGACGGTTACCAGATGTTGCGTCGTGTCATTATGCCGGCCATCGCACAAGATGTGTTTGCCGGGATTCGATTGGCTGTCGGTGTAGCCTGGGTGGTATTGGTGCCTGCAGAATATTTGGGGGTGACCTCCGGATTAGGTTACGCCATCAATGATGCCAGAGACACCTTGGATTACGATACCCTTGCCGCGATCGTAGTGGTCATTGGCGCGATCGGATATATGCTGGACACCATCGCCGCTAAACTAATCAAGTATTACTCTTGGAAAATGGAGTGATTAACCCAGTTGAGTCACCTTTTAATCGGGTGACTCAATGTTTTCGATTGAAACTATGGTCTCCAATGGCCATTTTTCATTTTTTGAAGAAACAAAAAATTCTTGTCCATCGACACAACACAGGTCTTTTATATGGCCCGTATAGACGGTGCTTTCTGCATTGCTCCCTTCCAGTACGATGCGTACCTTTTGTTTACGCATGGCCGCAATTTCAAGTTGATCATACAGGGCGCATGAGATTGACATGATTTTACTTCCCATTCATTGGACATAAACGTTTACATTTAAACCGTCTTTGGTCTCATTTTAAGGAAATCTTATGGCAAAGAAAGAAAAAATCGACATCGCCAATCATTCTGAATATGTGGTAATCAAAGAAGCCGCCTCGCAGATTGAAAATGCCATTGAGCCGCAAAAAGCAATTCATGCCATTTTAAGTTTGATTTCAAGGCAGATGGGGTTGAACAGGGGACGCGTGCTTTTGCAGGAAAAAGCCTCGGGATTTTTGTATACCGCTTATGCTTACGGTTTGACACCCGATGAGATTTCCAGAAGCCGATTTGCCATTAACGAAGGCATCACCGGTAAGGTCATGAAAGCGGCTACGCCGGTGATTATTCCAGACATTGACAGTGAAGACGATTACCTCTGTCGCACGGTGGATCGCTCCACCTTGCCTCAAGAACCGGTTGCATTCATTGCCACGCCTATTTTCAGAAGCGGTGTGCCGATTGGCGTGTTTGCCGTGAACCGACTCAGCAACCGCTCCCGGTCTTTAGATAGGGATCTCAGTGTGTTGAAGCTTATTTCGGTCTTCATCAGTGAAATATTAGCGGTGAATACTTTATTGGAGACCCAGACCCAGATTCTTAAGGAGGAGAATGAGCAGCTTAAATCCCTGGCGCTTTCTCAAGGAAGCCAGTACGGTATCATTGGCGAAAGTAAAGCCTTGATGGCTGCCTTGAATAAACTGACAAAAGCGGCCAATGCAACGGTCACGGTCCTCCTTAAAGGTGAGTCGGGAACCGGTAAAGAGCGATTTTCAAGGATGTTGCACCTGTCTTCAAAACGTCAGGACGGGCCTTTTGTGGCAATCAACTGCGCTGCGATTCCCAGTGAGCTTCTGGAATCGGAGTTATTCGGCCATGAGAAAGGGGCCTTTACCGGCGCAACTCAGGTTAAAAAGGGCAAGATCGAACTGGCTCATCAAGGCACCTTGTTCTTGGATGAGATTGGGGATCTGGATTTTGGTTTGCAGGCCAAGCTACTGCGGGTTTTGGAAGAAAATTCCATTACCCGGGTTGGGGCCACCAAGCCTATTCCTATCGATACGCGTATTGTGGTGGCTTCTCATAAGGATCTGCATGAGGCGGTCAATAACAGCAAATTCCGCTTGGATTTGTTCTACCGTTTGAATGTCTTTCCCATTGAATTGCCCCCACTTAGGGAGCGAGGAGGAGATATTCGCCTGCTGGCAAGGCATTTCCTGAATTTAGCTAATCAGGAATACCATACCAGTGCGATTTTTGACCGTGACGCCATGAATTTTTTAGAGTCTTATGACTGGCCTGGAAACATACGTCAATTGGAAAATGTCGTGAAAAGGGCGGTGCTGATGGCCGACGAGAGCCGTTTCATCACCTATGGCTTGATGCAAAAGATCATTCAGGAAGAAAGCGGTATTATTAACACGCATACTCAGAGTGTGCAGCCCACTGAGGAGAGAGCGGTCTGGAAAGACGGCAGTTCGGTTTCAGGTGCCTTTAGCGGAGCCATAGAGTCTGGTTATAAAGGTGATGGCAGCAATGGGTCATGGCATGATTTGCCCAGACAGGCGGAATCACATAAACGAACCTATTGGCGTGTTTCGGAGGATGAAAGCGGTCGTTTATTGCAGGCGCTTCAACAAGCCCGCGGCAATAAGACTCAGGCCGCGTTGATGCTCAACATGACGCCAAGGCAGTTTAGCTATCGATTAAAGAAGTTGGAAATAGATTGAAGTCTCTGAAGTCTCTAAAGTCGTTGGAAGCCTTTACCAATCGGTTTTTATTTAGGCCTGTGGTTTGAATTGAATTGTTAGATAACCGGCCTGTTCGTGTCGATTTATTAAAGAAAACATTCAATAAAAACGGGGCTTAGGCCCCGTTTTTATATTTATATTTGATGCAGAATTGAATGCTCAACTGGCATACATCTCTTTATAGAGGTCATTGGCAGACTTGACCAGTTCGCCGCTGAGAGCGAACCCGGAGGCCTTGTCGTTTTCCATATAAAGCAGTTTTTGATTTTCGCCGACGTTGGTGCTGATTTCCCATTGACCGTGGGTGGCATGCAATGGCGGGCTCAACATGATTGGTAGACTCGGAGTTTTGGTTTTAATCAGGGTAGGCACCACTTCAAACAGGCTTGCAGAATCCGAATAGAGAGCAGACGCAAGCGCCTTGGCCTGACGTCTGATAGGTTCCAGATAAGCCTGTATCACACCATCACATTCGGCGCAGTCTCCAATGGCAAAAATGCCGGGTTCCGAGGTTTGGCAGTGCTCGTTAATGCAGATGCCCAAATTGGTTTCCAGCTTGGCCTTTTTGGCCAATTCCAGGTTGGGCGAGATGCCTATGGCGGCCACCACTAATTCGGTTTCCAGGGTTTCTCCCTGATCGGTTTTCAGGACATAACCCGTTTCCGAAGTGTCCATGCTGGTGATTTCAGAATTAAAGATAAGATTGATGTTTTTGTCATGCAGTTTATCGGTCAGCTTATGCGAAATCGCTTCGGGCATGATCTGACTCATCAGCTTTGATCCTCTGATCACCATCTCCACCTCTACGCCAAAACTGCTCAGGTCTTCCGCCAGTTCTGTGGCGATTAGACCGCCGCCGATCAAGGTGACTTTCTTGACGTCTTGAAGACGCTTATAGAACTTTTTGTAAGCGTTCAGGTCATTGATGGTGATGATTTCATGCGCCGCATTGCCATCCGGTTTGAGGGTCATGGCTTTTGCGCCGGTGGCCAAAATCAGGTTTTTATAACTGAAGCTGCCTGTTGTGGTCATGACCTTGTTGCGTTTGGTGTTGATGGACATGACTTTGGTTTTGGTTTTGACACCTACGTCCAATTCAGCCGCTTTTTCGGCGGCTGAGGCCTCCAGCAGGTCATCGGGTGTGCGGTTTTGGCTTAGTGCCATGGACAGGGCCGGCTTGGGATAGACTGCACCATCATCGGCGGTCAAAAGGGTGATGACCGCTTCCGAATTAACCTTGCGTATTTCCTCCGCGGCTTGCCATCCGGCGTAGCCTGAACCAATGATCAAGATGTCAGCCTGAGTGCTCGCCTTGCGTTTAGGCTGCTCTGCGCCAGCGGATTTTTTGGTCTCGTCGATCAATACAAAATCGGATTTACTGACCAAGCACAGCGGGCAATACCAGTCGTCCGGGATATCTTCAAAGCGCGTTCCGGGTGCTAAACCAGAATCTTCGTCGCCCAGTGCTTCGTCATAGATTAAGCCGCAGGTTTTGCAGATATATTTTTTAAATGGCTGACTCATGATACTCTCCTAGGCCGCTTCGAGTCGGTCTATCTCTTTTCGTAAATGTTTGATTGAAGGGGTGACGATAATCACAAAATAGGCTTCACGCTGTTTTCTGTGTGCTACCGCGTCTAAGATGTAACCTTTTGCACCGGAATGCTGCATCACCGAATCTGCGGCACGTTTGCAGATTTCAGCGCCCAATAAGCGAGCCTCCAAAACTGATTTTATGTACTCTGCACCTTGCGTATAGGGTTCTTCGCACAGTGCTTGAATCAATTCAATGGCGTCTTCCAATTCTTCCTCTAACTCTTCAGGAGAGTCATCCAGAAATTCATTGATGTCAGACAAGGTCAGGTTGGCTTTGTTCATTTCATTGATTGAACCTTGAATGACACCTGCGGCCATGCCTGTTTGCAGTAAGATGAAGCCGGCTTTGATTCTTTGCAGGTAGGGCCCAACCGGATCCGCTAATAGGTATTTCTTTGGTAGAAATGCATTGTCAAAGATGAGCGCGTAGGTACCGGTGCCTTCCATGCCGACAAATTCGACCATTTGCTTCATGGTGAGCCCTTCCAGATCACAAGGAATCAGCGCCATGACATCACGATCCGCTTTGCCTTCTTTGTTATGAATGGTAAAAATGGAACTAAAGAAATGCTTACTAGAGTTTTCTAATAAATTGGATACCCAAGGTAAGGTTCCATTGATGATATAGCCGTCTTCGACCTCTACCGCCGAGAGCTTCAGCTCTTCGATTCCGGCAAAATACTTCATTGGGTTGGACAATGCGGTAGCACCAAACAGCTTGCCTTCGACCATATCGGGCAAGATCTCAGTTTTTAACCACTGGTTTTCTGAATTTTCGATATACCAGGTGCAGACCGATTGTGCCCACATCATAAAACCGGTGGACATGCACTCTTCCGATACCGTGGCCATATCGGCGATGGTTCCGAACAGGTTGAGTTCACCGTTGTTTTGCGAAGCAATGTGGTGACGAAAGGCTCCGGCCTGGCCTAATTTACCCAGAATCTCGGTGGTGTAGGTGCCGTGATCGATGGCGACCGTCATGGGTTTCAGGTCTTTTTCTACAATTTGCTTAATCATTAGAACATCTCCTTTGAGAAGAAAATGCCTGGTTTTATAACCAGGCCTGTTGGTTTGGGTTAGCCGACCAACTCACCGGACATGTTGACTTTATTCATGTAAGTGTTGGCAACAGGAGACCATTTCATTGCATGGTCAACCAACGCTTGAATGTCTTCCTGAGAGGTTCCAGGCGCTTCAATCTCAAAATAAGCGCGAACATCGGTCACACCCAGCGGTTTGTTCGGGTCAATATCGCCCGTTCCCCATACGGCGGTGATGTTGATGTCGCCTTCCAGGCTGACTTCCAGCTTTGTCAAAGTAATGCCACGAGCCGTTGCGTTCGCTTGAACGCCTACCGACAGGCAGGATCCTAAAGAGAGAAGTGCCATCTCAGATGGGTTCGGAGCGGTGTCTTCCCCCAATAGTCCTGGCGGCTCGTCAACCACGATCGGGTCAAGGTCGCGGATGTAGTTGAAGTTTTTAAACTGACCTTCCAATACGGTTTTGGATTTAAGTGTTTTAATCGCGTTTGGGTTGGCCTTTCCGGCTTCGCCAAGTTTATTCAGTCCGTCCATATCAATGGGACGTAAACAAGATGGAATGTGAGCTGCTTCAGCCATGGGATTCTCCTTAAATTTAAAAAATAAAATTTCGACATTCGAAACCTGATCTAACATTAGCTTGAAGCATGCCACTAAATTATTAATTCATTATTAATCAACATGTTAATTAATTTTATTAATTTATTATCTTAATAGATTGCTCTATATATCAATACAAATGTAGATTATTGTTAACATTGATAAACAATGTGAGACAAAGTCGTTCTTTTCGGGCTGTTATTTTATGTAAATCGTTTAAAATCAATGTGTTAAATATATGGCATGGAGCATGCTATATCTCGGTTGAATGTTAACTATATTTGGAGAAAAACCATGATGACGAAAACTGAGATGACTGAAGTAATTGTATTGGCAAAACAGGCTAAGAAAGTGGGTTGGTGTGATATCGCCAGCGCTGCTGGATTGAGTGAGGTGTATACGACCTCTGCCTGCATGGGAATGAATCACCTGGATGCTGGCCCGGCTTCCAAGTTGTGTGAATTTTTGGGTCTGGGTTCCGAAGTGGAAGAGGCTTTGATGGCGTTTCCGCACAAGTCTTGGGAAAAAGCGGTGCCAACCGATCCGCTGATTTATCGTTTGTATGAAATTGTCGGTGTTTACGGACCGACCATGAAAGAGCTTATCCATGAAAAGTTTGGAGATGGGATTATGAGCGCCATTGATTTCTCCATGGATATCGAAAAAGAAGAAAATCCAGCCGGTGACAGAGTGGTGGTTACTTTGAATGGTAAGTTCTTGCCTTACAAAGCTTGGTAATAGGGTTACTTTTCTGAGATTTCGCCAGTTTTCTGCTGGCGATTTGGACTTTCTTAACAGATTGAATTTTAGCAAAGGAGAATTCGATGAGGCTAGGTACAGCAGATATTTGCGACCGATATCAGGATGTCATCCAGGTTGTCAGCCCGGTTTTCAAGTCCTATGGTGGATGCAGTTCGGTCGGTGCGCGTGTTGAAACGCTTAAGATTAAATGCAATGACTCGGCTTTTTCCGAAACGCTGAAGCAGCCGGGTAAAGGTCGGGTTTTATGTGTGGATGCCGGCGCAGATCAGTATGCAGTGTTGGATCATGAGATGGCGATTGCAGCGGTCAGAAATGATTGGCGTGGCATTATTGTGAACGGTTACATCCGGCATTCGGCACACATTAAATCTTTGCCGTTGGTGGTTTACGCATTGGGTTCTTGTCCAATGAAAGGCACTGAAAAAAATGAGGCACAGTCCGATGTTGTGTTGTCTTTTGACGGTTTGACCATTGAACCGGGCATGCAAGTTTATGCCGATGAAGACGGCGTTCTGCTTTCTCCGCGTGCGTTTCCCGAATTTCATTACGATTTCAATGTGAGTTTTAGTTACTAAAACGTCCCGTTCTTGCTTTTCAATGGCCTCTCGGCCGACCCTCGATCAGAGTGGTTATTTCCTTTTTTGGGAAGTCTCATCTACCCTTACACGGTTTCCTGAAATAAATTACTCCGGTGCTTTTTTGTTTGCATTTTAACCGTTAAAATGCAAAGGGTTTTTTACCCTGAAAATAGATCAATTTGAGAGAGTTCCATGCGCGAAAATCACCCGGTGACCATTGAAGAATACGAGATTCCAAAGGGATTGACCCTGGTTTCCAAAACCGATCTGAACGGTACAATTCTAGAGTGTAACGACAGTTTTGAGATTGCCAGCGGGTTTTCTCGTGATGAGTTGATAGGTGAACCGCATAATCTGGTTCGGCACCCGGATGTGCCCTCAGCTGTCTTCAAAGATATGTGGATGACTTTGCAACAGGGCATGCCGTGGTCACAGATCGTTAAAAACCGCCGCAAAGACGGCAGTTTTTATTGGGTGCGCGCCAATGTGACGCCGGTTTACGATCAGAATGGTCAGAACACCGGCTATCTATCGGTTCGTGAGGCGGTGACTTCTGCTGAGAAAAAGGCTGCTGAACAGGCATATAAAGACCTGAATTCGGGCAGAGCCTCGATCAAGTACGGCGACATTTATCAGGGTGTATGCTGGCATGACTGGAACCTTTGGTCCAAATTGACCCCTCGTGGACAGATGCTGATTTTAATGTTTGTGGTCGGCGTGATGCCGCTGTTGCTGACCCATACCGTATTCCAAGTGTCGCGCGAAGTTTTGGGGTTGTTGGCTGTGTTGATGGTGGCGGTCGCGTGGATGATGGGCGGATTTTTACAAAAGAGTATCGATCAATCGATTCATTATTTGCGTATGTTTGCAGGCGGCAAGCAGCGATTGGACTTGAGGGTTCGTCCTAATTGTATTGGCCGTCTTAACGGTGCTATTCAGTCCAGCGCTTTGGCGGTTGGAGCCTACCAGTCTGATTTGGAAAGTGCTCAGGATCGGGCCAAGCGATTGAAGCTTGCGGTCGATCAGGCGTGGGTCAATATGATGTTGCTGGATGCCAATCATCAGGTGTCGTTTGTGAATCGCCAGCTGAAGGCGTTTTTGAATAAACGTCAAGTAAAGATTCAGCAGGATATTTCGGAATTTGAGGTCGAAAAAGTGGTTGGCCAATCCATCAGCCAGTTTCAAGCTCAAAAGGATGCGGCAGAGGCTTTACAGCAAGCCGTAGCACAATTGACCTCCACCGAGTTCAAGGAGATTGAATTGGGCGGCTTGGTGTTCGGTTTGAAGTTGGTGCCGGTCAGCAACCGAGCCGGGGTGCGCGTCGGCACGGTCGTGGAGTGGACCGACAAGACGCTGGAGTCGCAATTGTTGAATGAGGTCAGAACGGTTCATCAGGGTGTGCTGAATGGCGATTTAAGTTATCGTATCGACCTGGAAAAAGCCGATGAAACGGTGCGTCCGGTGGCGGAAGCGCTGAATATCACTCTGGATGCGATTGTGCGTTCACTGGATATGTCCACCGAAGTGGCCATTGCGATGTCGATGGGGGATTTTCAGCACAATATTGAACAGGCCTGTCCCGGATATTTCGGTGTGGTGAAAGAGGCATTGAATGTCAGTATGGAGAATATTTCCGATATTTTGGCCGGGGTTCAGGAGGTGTCTCAGTACATAGACGAAGACAGCCAGGAGGTGCGTCGTGCCAGCATCGGGCTGAGTCAGAGTTCTCAAAGTCAGGCGGCCTCGATTGAGCAGACGTCGGCCTCCATGGAACAGATGACCAGTGCGGTTGAAAGCAGTGCCGAAAATGCTCAGCAGGCCGCCCAACAGACGCATGATGCGGCTTGCAAAGCGGAAAATGGGGTGCTTGTGATGCAGCAGGCGATCGAATCGATGGATTCCATCAGTGAGGCCAGCCAGAAGATCGGCGACATCATCGGTTTGATTGATTCGATTGCGTTCCAGACTAATTTGCTGGCTTTGAATGCGGCGGTTGAAGCGGCACGAGCCGGTGATCATGGACGTGGTTTTGCAGTGGTAGCCGGAGAGGTGCGCAATTTGGCCGGTAAATCGGCTGAAGCCGCCAAGGAGATTCGTGGCTTGATTGAAGATACCTTGAATCGGGTTAAGCAGGGTTCCGATTACGTCAACAGCTCCGGTGAGGCGCTTCAGGAGATTCAGCAGTCCATCCAGAATGTGCAGTCCATTATCGATGAAATTTCCACTTCCAGCCTGGAGCAAAGTCAGGGCATCGGCCAGGTGAATCTGGCGATTGCCTCGATCGATTCATCGGTGCAACAGAACGCCGCCACGGCCGAACAGACCAGCCAGATGGCTCAGCAGCTGGAAGGCTTGACCCATGCCATGACTCAAAACGCGCAGACCTTCAAAATTAAGCCAAAAGGCCATGCCAGTGCTTTGGAAGCCGATGCCAATTTTGTGCGCATCCGTATGGCGCATCGCCAATGGCGTGCCAAGGCCAGAGCGTACATTCACGGCTTTGAGGTGGGGATCGATCCTCAGCAAGCTCAAGATCCAACCGCCTGTGAACTGGGCAAATGGATTTATGGCTCCGGTAAGCAGTATGCGGATAGTCCGAGTTATCAGAAGCTGGAAATGGCCCATCAGGCGATGCATGCCCATATCGGCAAGATTTTGCAGCTTAAGGAATTGGGTGATACGGAAAGTGCGACAGCGAGTCTGGATGAGCTGGAGCGTTTGAGTCGTGAAGTGGTGGCTTATATTGATGATTTGGAAGCGACCTTGGCGGAATCCAATCCGCGCTTGCAGTCTAAGACCCCTTTGGCGATCGAATCGGCTGGCATGCCAGCAAAAACAGAGCAAAAAGCCGAGAATTCGCGTCCTGCTGAAAAGACAGAATCCAGCGTGAAGTCGCAACACAGCGAACGGACTCAAGGCGCAAGTCTTCAAAACGCTTCGGGTGATGACGAATCCTGGTCTGAATTTTAGTCTTGTGGTCTTGGCTTTTCAGCCCCCTAAGAATCTCAATTTGATTCAATCAGAGGTTCCTTAGGAAGCCGAAAAGCCGGCTGGATTAAAACCAGAAACGCAGACCCGCCACCAGGGAGGTTTCTTGGTCCTCTTCATGGTAATCGGCAGTATCGCCGAAGGTTTGGTGCCATTCGATTCCGACATAGGGGGCGAATTTGCGCGTGAATTCATAGCGCAGACGTAGGCCAATCCCTAAAGACGAGAGTCCGGAACCGATCTTAAGTTCTGGAATCTCCCCCGAATAGGCTTTGAGTTCGGCTTCCGGAGACAGAATCAATCGTTGCGTAATCAGCGCCTCGTATTCCGTGCTTAAGCGCAATCCCAGGGTGCCATCGCCGTCCACCAGAGCATAGGCATCGGTTTCAAAGAAGTAGGGCGCCATGCCCGACAGTCCGATGACGCCCCAGTTGTGTGAATCCTCTTCATGGGTGTCGTAGCCCAATCCCAATTGCAGATCCCAATAGGGGGCGATTCCCTGGCCGTAAAGCAGCAGGTTGTGGCTTTCGCTTTCGCCGTTGACCGATTCGCCTTCCGATTTGATGACCAGACGCTGCAGCCCTTTCATGATCCAGAAGTCGGTCTCCCAGATAACGGGGTTGTCTTCCTGGTCGCTGACTTCGAGTTTGTCCATGGTGAACTTGCTGATGACCGGATCATCCATCATGCCCGCTTGCACACTTGGGACGCATAAAGTCAGAGTCGACATGGCGGTCAAAATGGACAGGCCTGCTCGTTTTGAAACGGATAATATTTGTGTTTTCATTGTGTTCTCCTTACCTTGAATTACGCCACAATCACTTTGCGGAACATGCCGGCCATATGGAACAGCATGTGGCAGTGATACGCCCATACGCCTTTGGCATCGACCGTGACCCGGTAACTGATGCGTGCACCGGGCTGTACGATCACAGTGTGCTTGCGCGGCAGGTGATTCATGTCGCCGGTTTCCAGATCGCTCCACAGACCATGCAGATGCATGGGGTGGTTCATCATGGTGTGGTTGACGAAGGTAATGCGGATGCGTTCGCCGTATTTAAAATGCAGCGGATCGGCTTTGGAATAAGGAACGCCGTCGATCGACCATAGGTAGCGCTCCATGTTGCCGGTGAGGTTAAGGATGATTTCGCGATCCGGTTGCGGATCGTGTCGGGTTGAGTGGAGATTGCGCAAGTCGGCATAGGTCAACACTTTGCGTCCGTTATTGCGGAGCCCCACCCCGGGATCACTGAGACGGTACTGCGCATTTTCGGCACGCATATTGGTCTGAGGTCCCCATTGAATCTCGGCTTGCTCAACCGGCCAGTCAGCGACGACCTGATTGGCGTCGAAAAAAGCTTCCATAGCGTGTTTTGAGTGCGATTGCGGTTGCTCGTGGTTCATCTCCTGATGCATGGCATGTTTGGAGTGATCCATGTCCGCTTCCATTTGGTGAAGCGGTTCTGTATTGCTCTGGGGCATGGCATGGCGTGAATGGTCCATGTTTTGATGCATGCTGTGATCCATTTCCCCGGAGGATTCGGGCATGGTGTGCTGTGTATGCTCCATGCCCGACATATCATGCCCGCTGTGATGCCCACCCATCGCCATATCGGTGTGGGTTAGAATCGGCAGTGGATCCATTTCAGGCACCTCGGCGGTGAGCTTGGCATCGGTGGTCAGGCTGCCTACCGCAAAGCCGGAACGATCCAGTGCCTGTGCAAACACGCAGTAGGCCGGTTCATCCTCGGGCTCTACCAATACATCATAGGTTTCGGCAACACCGATGCGGAACTCGTCGACTTCCACCGATTGCACCAAATTGCCGTCCGAGGCGATTACCGTCATTTTTAAACCGGGTATGCGCACGTCGAAAAAGGTCATGGCCGAACTGTTGATGAAACGCAGGCGTACGCGTTCGCCTTTTTTGAACAGGCCACGCCAATGGGTTGCGGGATTGGAGCCGTTCATCAAAAAGGTGTAGGTATGGCCGGTGACGTCTGACAGATCGCGATCCATCATCGACATTTCGTTCCACATCTTGCGGTCATTAAACGCCTGTTTAAAGCCTTTTTCCTGTACTTCACTGAAAAAGTCGCCCAGGGTACGCTGTTTGAAATTGTAGTAATCCGGCATTTTCTTGAGGTTGGCAAAGACCTCGTTCGGGTCTTCATCGGTCCAGTCGGAGAGCTGAATCACATAGTCCCGCTGGGTGTCGTAAGGGTCGGCTTCTTTGGGCACAATCACAATCGCGCCATACAGGCCTGTCTGTTCCTGAAAGCCGGAATGGCTGTGATACCAGTAGGTGCCATGCTGTTGGACGGTGAAGGTGTAGGTAAAGGTTTCACCGGGTTGGATGCCGTCAAAGGTGAGCCCGGGGACGCCGTCCATTTCAAAGGGGAGAATAATCCCGTGCCAGTGGATTGAGCTGTCCTCATCCAAGGTGTTGGTGACATGCAGGGTGACCGTGTCGCCTTCGCGCCACACAAGCGTCGGGCTCGGAAGCATGCCGTTTACCGTGGTGGCAATTTGCGGTGTGCCGGTGAAGTTGACGACCGCACGGCCGATTTCCAGGTGGAATTCGGTGCCGGTAAGGATGTTGGGATGCGCCATCGGTTTGACGGTTTGCGCAGTGCTTGCCAGCAATTCAGATGGCTTGAAGCCGACTCCGACCATAGCCGAGCCGATGACAGCGCCTTCGATAAAGCGACGACGGGTCACACGCGCAGGCGCGTTGACAGAGGGTGTTAAAGTTTTCATTGTGAAACTCCTAAATTCTAAAAACAATCAGGCACCGCATTCAGGGCGGTGCATGTGGGATCTGTATCAGAAACTAAGAGTTAAGCGGAGGGGGGACGCAATTCGGGCGGAATGGCACGTTTGAACACGGCTACGACCGCGCTGGCTTGGATGTGTGAAATGGGGTTAACAATCAAGGTGGTGGATTGTGCGTTGGCGATCAGAGGTGCGGCCGAAATGACCACACAACTGCCATCGCTGCAATCAGAGCAGCTACCGGTTTGGTGGTCACAACAATCCATATCCATATCCATGTTCATGGGTGCCGTCTTGTCGGGATGGTGCAGAGCGTGTTGCATGGCCAGACTGACGTCCATAACCTGGCTGCTGCTTATTTGGCTATGGTTGGAAGTGTGCGGCAACGAATCGGTCTGCATGTTGGGCGCGCTGTGCAGCATCAGACCTTCGGCAAAGACGGGCCGAATAATGAGCGATAATGCTAGAAATATGAGTAAAGCGCGTTTGTATAAGTTCATTGAACGTCCACACACAACCGTCTGTTATTACGATGAGCTTCCAGCATAGCGATTTTGAGAGTGGCTTGTCAATTGAATTGTCCATGCCGACGGCATGTTTCAATTGATGGTGAGCTTGATTTCATCGATTTGGCTGGATTTTAAACGTTTATTGAACTGTTTATACAGGCCGCTTTCAAAAAAGAATTTAACCAGCGTTTTATCGATCAAGCCGTCATTCGCCATGGAAGAGAGGATTTGAGTGATTTTGGAGAGCGGGTGCGGTTCTTTGTAGGGTCTGTCCTGTGAAGAGAGCGCCTCATAGAGATCCGCCAAAATCAAAATACGGTCTTCCAAGGCCAGTTGATCGGCTTTAAGGCCGCGCGGATAGCCCGAACCGTCGAGCTTTTCGTGATGGTTGGCAGCGATGTCGACGATGCGATTGTACTTGCGCGGAAACGGCAGGCTTTGCAATATTTCCAAGGATACGCGTGCATGATCCATGATTTTGGCGCGTTCGGATTGGTTAAGGGTGCCTGCACGAATACACAGGTTAAGGACTTCATCAGGCGTTAAAAAGGGTACGGTTTCACCGTTTTTTTGATAAGTCCGCTTGGCCAATTCCTCAATTCCGGCGATTTCAGCGTCGCTCAAATAGTCGTTTCCGGTATTACTCTGTTTGAGGAAGTCATAGATTTCATCGAGTGCGACGATCTCATCCTGATAGGTTTTTTGCAAGGCTTCAAATGTGTCCCCTTCGCTTTTCGAGGCAGACAGCTGAGCCTTCAAAAAGCGGATTTCGGCATCGCGTTTGAGTATCTCGATGCGTTCTCCAATGGTCTCAATCCGGTCGGTCACGCGTTCGAGCTTGGTGGCCTTTTGCATGATGAATTCAGGCGTGGTGATCTTGCCAACATCGTGCAGAAGCGCCGCGACCTTGATGGTATGCAGTTCTTCCGCGGAGTAGTGGACATCCTGATAAACGCTCTGATCCTGGTCAATGCCGTTGGCAATCAACTCTGACAGCTCGGCCACCTGGCGTACATGTGCGCCCGAAAAGGAACACTTTTCATCCAGCGCCTTGGAAATCGTGGAGAGGACCGATTCAAATAACTCTTCCAGTTGCTGGATCAACAAGGCGTTGTTAAGTGAAATCGCCGCCTGCGAGGCCAGCGCCAAAGCGCTTTGCTGGTCTTGCGCGCTGAAAGCGATGGCCTGGCCCACCGGGTCCTGCTTATTGATGAGTTGCAGGATACCAAGCAATTCCTGATTACGATCCAATAGCGGAATGACCAGCATGGAAACCGAGCGATAGCCGGTTTTTTCATCAAATTTGCGTGTACCTGAAAAGTCGAACGCATCGGCCGCATAGACATCCGGGATGTTGATGACCTGTTTGTCGAGTGCACAAAGGGCGGCGACCATTTTCAGATTGGGTTCGCCATTCTCCAGGTAGAGAGGAAGGTTGTCCCAAAGAATGGGTGTTTGGGTGCCTCCCATCTTGATGTTCAGGCTTCTGTTCTGCACCACCGTAAAGGTCAGTTCCTGGCGATTCGGCGAAAGCTGATAGAGTGTGCCGGCATCCGCATTGGAAAAATCCATAGCTTGTTCCAGTATCATTTCCAGCAGATTTTCAAGATGGGTTTCCGCCGACAAGGCTTGGGCGATTTTGAGCAAAGAAGCCAGTTTTTCTTCACTGGAATAGTCCGGCGCCGAAGTCATTTGTTCCATGGACAGAACCGAGGTTTGTGCGCCCAGTTGCTCCCCGGCCTCAAGTACTTTGCTGATCCAGGGTGCAAAATCCGATCCAGACAGCTCCGCCAGAATCTCGGTTTCATAAGCCGGTTTAAGGTGATAGGGGTAGACTCTGACCGGGTGTTTCAGTTGCTCAAGCATGCCCATCAAACGGGTCGGCGTTAAGTGTTTGCTCTGTTGCGCCAACTTGTCCATGGAGGACGGAAAGGAGACGTCGATCAATAGGGTTTGAATTTCGGAATCCTGATTGAGGTGATCGATCAATTGCGGGTTGTCGAAGGTATCGCCCGAAATCAAGACTCCCTGGTTGTCTTGTTTGACGATGAAACCGCAGGCTTCAATGCTGTGGTTGGCGCTGATCGGCGTGATTTCAATATCATCGATTTGCAGAGTGTGACCGCATTCGATTTCCACAAATTCCAGCATAGGGTGCCCTAGCTTTGGGTGGTCGATCTCTTGAAAACGGGGCCAGATGACACCGTTGAACAAGTGTGCTTCGAGCACTTCCAAGGTGGCTTTCAGGCCATAGATTTTAAGGGTTTTTTGGCGTTTTTCGAAATGGGTTTCAATCAGAAAAGGCAGGTCGGTTATATGATCAAAATGGGCATGGGTCAAAAAAACATGTTCAATCTTCAGGCTGTCCTGGCCAAGTGCTCGCATCACGTTGCCGGCATCAATCAGAATGGTTTGATTGACTAGAAAGGAGATACACTCCTTGTTTTTATCCAGGCTGCCGGAAGCACCGAGTACTGTGATCATGTGTTTGCTGTCCATGTTTTGAGGTGGCGGTTATTTATTTTGATTTTGTCTGCCGAGGCTCGTTTGCTGACTGCATTTGGATGTTGCCACCATGCTTAGCATCATAGTGGCTGGACGGGTCAATGTAAATGTTCAATGGACTCGTTTGGTGAGTCTTGCGCGTATGCCAAGCCGTTACGATTTGGTGGGAGGCTGTTTAAGAGCGGCTTCCAATTTGCGTGTGTCCGTCAAAGGTGAGCCGGTGTGTTTGGCCAGCAGAGCATAGACGGCCGGAATCACAAACAGGCTCAACAGCGTTGAAAACGCCACGCCCCAAAAGAGTATCACGCCGAGAATATAACGTGTTTCCGCCCCGGCACCGCTGGAGAAAATCAGCGGAATGGTTCCGGCAATGGTGGTGACCGCCGTCATCACAATCGGTCGCAGGCGAAGCTGGGTCGCGCTGACGAGAGCGCGGTAAAGCGGCAGTCCGCGGTCGCGAAGTTGGTTAGTGAACTCCACAATCAGTATGCCGTTTTTGGTGGCCAGGCCGAGCAGCAATACCAGTGCAATCTGGCTGTAGATATTGAGCGACATATTATAGGCCAGCAGTGAAAAAAGACCACCTGCCAGCGCCAGAGGCACGGTGAACAGAATCACCAGCGGATGCACAAAACTCTCGAACTGTGCGCCCAGAACCAGAAAGATCACCACCACACCAAACAGAAACACAAAAATAAAGGAACTGGAGGCGTTTTGGAAGTCGCGCGATTGGCCTTTATAGTCAATGACCGCCTCCGCTGGCAGAGTGCTGCGGGTCAGCTGGTTAAGATAATTCAGTGCCTCACCCAGCGATAGGGTATCGTCGAGCTGTGCCGACAGCGTCATGGAGCGTACCCGGTTGTAACGGTTGAGACTGGAGGCGACGCCAGAAGTCGTCACCTCGGTGATGTCCGCCAGAGGAATCATTTGTCCGCTGGTTTCGGAGCGCAAATAAATGTGTTCCAAATCCTGGGGTGAACGGAACCACTTGTGATCGGCCTTAATCATCACATCATACTCTTCACCTTCGTATTCATAGGTGGTGACGCGTTTACTGCCGAGCAGGATCTGCAGGGTTTCGGTCAGGTTTTCGTGTGATACCCCAAGGGCCTTGGCTTTGGCGTAGTCCACCGTCAGACTCAGCTGTGGTTTGTTCGGCTCGTAATCCCAGTCCAGTCCGGTCAGGCCGGGATTGTTTTCGTTGATCGCCTTGTCCATCTGCGCCTGCCATGTCTCAAGCTGTTCATAGCTTGGCCCACCGATCACGAACTGCACCGGTTTCTGAATGCGGCCGCCTATCGGGTTGCGCATTACCGGCACGGCTTTGACGCCAGTGAGATCGGAGAGTTGTTTGCGTACCTCGTCCATGATGGCATAAGCGTTGCGGCGTTGCGACCAGTCTTCGAGCACTACGATGACAAAACCGCTGTTGAAGATTTCACTGTTGCCGAATGATCGCGGCGTGCGGATCAGCAGGCGTTTGGCTTCGCCGTTTTCCACCAGTGGCATCAGGCGAGTTTCAATCTCGTCCATATAGCTCTGCATGTATTCAAAGGTGGCGCCTTCGGGCCCTTTGATCATCACAAAAAAGGCGCCGCGGTCTTCCTTGGGCACATATTCCTGCGGGACTTGTTGGGCGTAGTGTACGGCGGCACCGACAATGCCAATAAACGTCAGACCAATCAGCCACGGGTGGCGCAGATTTTTGACCAGCAGTTTTTTAAAGCGGTGGTTGGGTGCCTGGCGAGCTTTGGCTGAATCGTCAGGGTCGGTTTCAGTGGATTTGGAGGCACGAAGACGCGGCGCGCGAACCGGCTTGAGGATTTTGGAGGCCAAAGCCGGCGAGAGCGTCAGCGCCACCCAGCTGGAGAAAATGACCGCCACGGCAAGGGTGATCGCAAATTCGGAAAACAGCCGGCCGATCTGACCCTCCAGAAAGGCGATGGGGAGAAACACCGCAATCAGGGTCATGGTGGTGGCGATGACCGCAAAGCCGACCTGACGCGTGCCCAGATACGCGGAGGCGTTGGGGGCGTACCCCATATCAAGGTGGCGCTGGGTGTTTTCCAGCACCACAATCGCATCGTCCACCACCAGACCGATGGCCAGCACCAGTGCTAACAAAGTGAGCAGGTTAATGGAAAAGCCCAAGGCCCAGAGAACACCAAAGGTGGCGATGAGCGAGACCGGTAAGGTGACGATCGGCACCAGCGCGGCACGCCAGTTTTTGAGGAAAGCCAGCATCACCAGGCCTACCAGGGACAAAGCGATGAACAAGGTTTTATAGACTTCATTGACCGCTTGCTCCACAAACACCGAGGAGTCGTAACTCTCAGCCAGATAGAGGCCTTCGGGCAAGGTCTTGTTGACCTGTTCGCGGCGTTCGCGCGCCAGGTTGGCCACGCTTAGCGTATTGGCGTTGGACTGCTTGACGATGCCGATGCCCACCATCGGTTGGCCGTTACCGCGGAAAGAGCGGCGGCGTTCAATCGCGCCCAGACGTACCTCCGCCACCTCGCCAAGTGTCACCTGACCAATCTGGTCCCCTTGCTTGATCACCAGGTTTTCAAAGTCGGCGACGCTCTGCAGGGGTTTGTCGGCCTGCATGCTGAAAAGAATGTGTTCACCCTGTACCGAGCCGACTGGCAGTTCGATATTGGAGGCACGCAGTTGGCGTTCAATGTCCTGAGCGCTGATGCCGTGGAGCGCCATTTGGCTCGGATTGAGCCAGATACGTAAGGCATACGACTGGCCGCCTCCGATGCGTACCCGCGCCACACCGTCAATGGTGGAAAAGCGGTCTACCAGATAGCGTTCCGCGTAGTCGGTCAGCTCGGTGACACTCATCTGGTCGCTGTTGAGGTTGAACCACATGATTGGGCTGTCGTCGCCGTCCACTTTCTCCACTTCCGGTGGCGTGGCCTGTTCCGGCAGGTTGTCGGCCACGCGCGAGACGCGGTCGCGGATGTCGTTGGCGGCGGCGTCAATGTCCCGTTCAATGGAAAATTCCACCGAAATGCGTGAACGGCCGTCGCTGGAGGTCGATTCGATATAGAGGATGCCCGCAATGCCGGAAATACGGTTTTCGATCAGTTTGGTGATACGTGATTCGACCACGGCGGCCGAAGCGCCTAGGTATTCGGTGTCGATGGTGACAATGGGGGCGTCCACATTCGGGTATTCGCGCAGGCTCATGCGGTCAAAGGCCATCAAGCCAAACGCAAGTAACAGCAAGGAGGCGACAGTCGCCAGGATCGGACGTTTAACCGAAGTGTCTGAAAGCCACATGATTAAGGCGCCTGCTGTGAATTCGATTGCTTAACGGGGCGCAACAGTGTCTCCTGCGAGGCCTGATTCTGCATCGCTTTGATGGCAACTGGAACTTTGCTGTTGACACGCATGACGCCTTGGCTGACGACCAGGTCACCAGCCTGTAAACCGGACAGGATTTCAGTCATGGAAGGGCCGATTTTACCGCCTTGGATTTCAACCTTTTCCGCTTGGTGATTCCCATCTTGGCTGGCATGCAAACGGTAAACAAACTCCTTGTCCCCGAGCATCAATACCGCGGTATTGGGCACACTTAACTGGGTTTTGTTTGGCAGGTCGATTTGCGCTTCGACCATCATGTTGGCTTTGAGCAGGCCTGCCGGATTGCCAATCAGAGCTTGCACCTGAGCCATGCGCACATTCTGCTCCAAGCGTGGCGAGATGGCGTTGATGGTGCCGACAAAGGTTTTGTTCGGAAACGCCGGGGTGCTTAAGGTGACGTTTTGTCCGATCTTCAGGTAGCGCAGGTGTTGGGTGGAAATCAGTAAATCGAGCTTCATCTCTTGGGTGTTGTCCAGACTGACGATTTTGGTGCCGGGAGTCACCAAGGCGCCCACCGAGAACGGCGAGACACCCAACTGCCCGGCAAAGGGGGCGTAGATTCGGCGGTCGGCCACTTGGGCTTCAATCACCTTGCGTTTGGCGATGGCGGTCTGCCATTCGCGGTATTTTTGATCGACCATCGATTGTGTGACCGAACTGCGCCCGACCACTTCCTTGACACGTCGATACTGCAGGTTCGCCTCTTCTGCCAGGGCTTTGGCTTCCTCAAGCGCCGCCAGTTCTTCAGCACTGTTCAGTTCCAGTAACAGTTGGCTTTTGCGCACGGTTTGCCCGGCGCTGAAGTGAATGGCGTGGATGGTGTCGGTGACGTTTGCGGAAATGTCGATGGACTCTTTTGCCTGAAGCTGTCCCAGCGCTTTAATCATTTGCGGTTGAGAGGTCAAGGAAGCCTCATAGGCAATCACCTGAACGGGTGGCTTGGCAAAGGCTGGATTGGCCTGTAAATAGGCGGCAACCAAGACAAAAGGGAGAATCCAATTTTTTCGCATGTGAGTGAAACTCTTTTGCTTAGAAAGTAGAACATTCATTCTATGTATAAACGGGTGGAAAGCAAGCACTTTAAAAGCCTGTTTTTTTGCGGGTTTTGAGGGGTAAAATTGTAGGATTGAGTAATTGAACAGGCCTGTTTATTTTGCAAAGAAAACCAGTTTTTTGTGAGACGTTGACGGTTTTTATGCCATGTTCCAACCATTTTAAGCACCGTCTGCAGGATTTCGGAACCGTTTAAATCCCTAATCAAAAACGAATGGTGTAAAATTTAGGTTTTATATTGATATTTCAACGGAGCAGTGCGAAATGGGTAGAGCCTATCAAAACCGTAAAGAGTCGATGGCTAAAACTTCCGATCAAAAGGCAAAGGTTTACAGTAAATACAGCCGTGAAATCTATGTGTGCGCCAAAAATGGCGGGGTTGAGGTGGAGAGTAATCTGGCCTTGTCGGGCTTGATTGAACGCGCCAAAAAGGATCAGGTTCCGGCTCACGTCATCGACAAAGCGATTGAAAAGGCCAAGGGCGGCGGCGGCGAAGACTTTGCCATGGCGCGTTATGAAGGTTACGGCCCGGGCAACTCGATGGTGATGGTGGAATGTTTGACTGACAACCCGAACCGTACTTTCGGTGACGTGCGCCACTGCTTCACCAAAGCCAAGTGCAAAATCGGAACCCAAGGCAGTGTGGCGCATATGTTCGACCACAGTGCAATTTTTGTGTTTCCGGGTGAAGACGAGGAAGCCGTGCTGGAAGCCCTGATGATGGCCGATGTGGATGTCACGGATATTGAGTGCGAGGATGGAAAAGTCAGTGTGTTTGCTCCCAATACCGAATACGCTAAAACCCGTCAAGCTTTGACCGAAGCCTTTCCCGGCATCGAGTTTGAAGTGGACGAAATCCAGTTTATTCCGCAAATGTTCAAGCAGATTGAGGGTGAGGATCTGGAAATGTTCGAGAAGTTCTTGGACAGTTTGGAAGATTTGGACGACGTGCAAAAGGTCTATTACGACGTGGAGCTGTAATCGATTTTTGCGGATTTGTCTTTGAAAATGAACAGGCCTGTTCATTTTCAGGTTAGATGGCTTTTGACCCGTGTGAGTGTTAAAAGCCAATAAAAAAAGCCCGGTTAACAAAAGTGTTTAACCGGGCTTTTTGGTTTAAGGCGTTATCCTTGGTCGGAGATTACTCCTGAATGAATTCCACCGCGGTTTCCACCAGCTCTTCGCTGAACAGGTCCAGGAAGAAGTGGTCGGAATCTTCGATGCTGTAGGTCTGAACCAAGTCGTTATCAACGTTTTCCATCTTCTTCGGCAAATCGGCCACCACCTTGTCGGCGGAGCCCATGATCACCAAAGTGGGCTTGAGGGCTTTTTTCAACAAGGTCGGCGTGTCCATACGTGGTTCGTCTTTATAGTAACTCACAAAGGCTTCGGCCGTGGCTGAAGTGTCTTTGCAGTAAATGAAGTTGATGCCCTTGAGCATTGTGTCGCCTTTGCCTTCCTTGACCAGTTTTTCAGCCGAATTCAGAATCGGTTGCAACGGTAAGTCGTATTTTTTGGCATAGTCTTTGTGTTCGGCTTCCTTGCTCCAGGTTTGGGGGGCAATCAGAATCACTTTTTTGATAACCGGCTCGTCACGTTCCACGCTGAACCAGGCTGTTTGGTTTCCGCCACGCGAGTGCCCCATTAGGGTCACTGAGGTTGCGCCTTTGGCTTTCAACCAATCCAGCCAGAAGCCCATCTCTTCCAACGCGTCTTCATGTTTGTGGGTTTGTGGCAGTGCGCAATTCACCTCGCCGTGACGGTCGTTGACGTTCAGGCTCAGGTTCGGTGCTAAAGAGCTGATGCCTTGCTCGGCCAGCAACTTCTGGATGCTGCGGTAGGTTTCGCGACCGTTGTGGGTGGTGGTTCCGTGGGTCAGTAGCACCACATCATCCGCCAAAGTTTTACCTTCCGCCATCACCAGATTGGCGTTAACGGTCAAGTTTTTGAAGTTCTCCTTGACCTCTTCGGCAGAGGCGCTGAAGGCTGAAAAGGCCAGCAGCCAGAACAGGGTGAATATCGAGAATCTTGTTTTTGTTTTCATTGTTGTTTCCTCAAAAGTGAAAGGCAACGGCTAATTGAGCCGATTTGCTATATTAGCAGAGCCAAATCGCTTCTCCCAACAGAATTTCAGCGCACTTAATAAATTGCTTTGATGGCTAAACGATACAGTTTAGGACTCTACACTAGAGTCTATGCCAGTCAGCTTTGACTTTTTTCCGTGGTTGGTCGTCCGGCGGCTTTCCATTCAGGGAAACCGTCAACCAAACGGTGCGCCGTGACGCCTTTTTTCTGGAGGGCTTCAACCGCATCATAAGAAAACAGGCAGTAAGGTCCGCGGCAGTAAGCGACAATGGTTTTACTGTTATCGAGTTCATTCAGTCGCCGGTCAAGGTCTTCCGGTGGGATGTTGATGGCATGGGGAATGTGACCTTGCCGGTACTCCTTTTCGGGTCGGACGTCCACAACGATGACTTCGCCGTTTTGGCTCATTTCCATGAGTTGGTCTGCACTGATGGGGTCGAGCTTGTCTTTTTGGGTCAGGTAGCTGTCCAGCAAAAACTCAACCTGAGCCAGATGAGTTTCTGCGGTTTTCCTGAGACTGGTAATCAGGTTGACAACGTCATTACCTGCCAATAAATATAGGCGTTTATTGCCGTCTTTTCTGACTTCTACCAAAGCATTTTGTTTCAGTACCTGCAAGTGCCTTGAGGTATTGGCCAGACTTAAGCCAGTGAGCTGGCTGAGTTCTTCGACGCTGCGCTCAGCCTGTGCCAGATAATCCAGCAATTCGAGCCGTTGAGGGGAGGAGATAGCCTGTGCGATGTTCGCCAATTGTTCGAATAACTGTTTCTTAACTGAGGACATGACAATATAAACCCGTTTGAATCGAATTTTTAAACTATTCAATTGATTAATTGAATAGTTATGTGTGATTGATTAGAATGCACTGCAACAGATAGGACATTCCCGTTTATTTAAGCATGAATAACATACATTAAGTTTTGAAAATGACAACTCACCCCTCGCCTGAACACGGTATTCGTGCCAATAAAAGTCAGTTTCTATTGCAGTTGCTTCAAGTTTTTCTGGTGGGGCTGACTATTGGAATGACCCGTACCGTGATTCCGGGGCTGGCTGAAACCGAATTTGGGCTGGCTGAAAAACAGTTCTTTCTGTTGGCTTCATTTGTGGTGGTGTTCGGTCTGGTCAAGGCGGTGATGAACCTTTTGGCTGGCAAGCTGGCGGATTATTACGGACGCAAAAAGGTTTTGATTCTTGGTTGGCTGGTCGCATTGCCGATTCCGTTTATGTTGCTCTATGCCCCGAGCTGGAATTGGGTGATAGCCGCGACCTTTTTGCTGGGATTGAATCAAGGTTTGGCGTGGTCAATGGCGTTGAACAGTAAATTGGATTTGGCCAGATCGACGCAGAAGGGGTTGGTCAACGGGTTGAATGAGTTTTCCGGTTATGCCGCAGTGGGCATTGCCGGGGTGGTGACCGCTTATTTTGTGAATTTATATGGTGCGCGCGAAGGCCTGTTTATTTTCAGCAGTTTGGTGATTCTACTAGGTTTGTTGGTGGCGATGTTTTTTATTAAAGACACGATGATGTGGGCGGAACTGCATCACCAATCTGCTGACCCTGCGGACCATCAAACACTCGGGCAATTGTTTAAAACTGCCAGTTGGCAAGATCGTAATCTGTTCGCTTTAAATCAGGCAGGCCTGGTGGAAAAGTTTACCGATGCGTTGATCTGGATTTTTCTGCCGGTGTTTTTTTTATCTCAGAATCTGTCTTTGGTTGAGGGCAGCGCCATCATTATGATTTATGCCTTGGTTTGGGGTGCTTCTCAGCTGGTGACCGGCCCTTTGTCGGACAAGATTGGCCGAAAGGGCTTGATTGTTTGGGGAATGGGATTTTGCGGTTTAGGGGTTTTGGCCATTCCATTGACCCAAGGTAGTGTGTTTTGGAGTGTGGAAGCCGCATTTATCGGCCTTGGAATGGCAATGCTCTATCCTAACCTAGGGGCTTCAGTTGCCGACTTCAGCAGCGTTAAACATCAGGCCAGTTTGATAGGAATTTATCGATTCTGGCGCGATTTGGGTTATGCGATAGGCGCGTTGCTAATGGGGGTGATGGCACAGTGGCTGGATTCGCTTGAAGTGGCGTTTTGGTTGGTAGGTGCCGCCATGCTACTGTCTGGATTTTGGGTGCAGTGGGTGGTACCAAAAACCGTACCGCAAAAATAGCCCGATTTTTGATAAGGTTTTGAGTGAAAATGGGTTTTGCATTAATGTTGGCTATGTTATTGTCATTATTGGATTTTATGCAATAACTTCAGCTTACTAAAACGAGTTTTCAAAACGGGAGAACGGTATGCGTGTCGTGTCTTTGGTGAATGGTTCGCTACTGTCGGAAGCGGCGAGTTTATATGCAATCAATTATGCACGTTCGGTGCAGTTGCCCTTGACGTTATTGTTTATTGATAATGGTGAGGAATCGGTCGAGAAATTACACCTTTCGGTCGCTTCGTTGAAAGAATTGGCGGACGCACAAGAGGTCGAGGTCGAAACCGTCATCTTGCAAGGCGATATGCTGACGCAGCTGAAGCACTTTGAACAGCTTTATGCGATCGATACCCTATTTTGTGCAACCCGCAAGCTTTCCCAAAGCCATTCATTCAGTGAAAAAATTGTGCGTGCCGGCTTGGAAACCGCGATTGCGGTTGTGAAGATCAAGAACTTGCCGCAGGTGCGTTCTTACCACCGGGTCATGTTGGCGGCTGGCAAGGCCGTTAACCCGCATGCCTATCTGCTTTGGTTGGGTTTGCTTGCTGATGAGCATTCCCTGGGAAAACTCTATTTGCAGAATAGCCGCTCGGCCTCCAAAGCCTCGACCAAGTCGGGATTGAAATATGAGGCCGCGCCATTTGTGCAGATTGCTAAGATGCTGAACCAGAGTGTTGAGGTGGTGAACAGCATGCAGCCGGTCGATCCCGAGGAAATAAACGCTTACCTGATTGCCAATAACTTGGATTTGGCGATTTACGACGCGAATGCCTATTCACAAAAGATGTTGAATCGCATCACTGACGAGTCTTCGGTCAACAGCATTATTTTCCATCCCTGGAAGGTTTGACCATGCTGTTTAAACAGGCTCCTGAGCAGGTATTGCGGTCGCTGAAAAGCAGCGAAACCGGGCTGTCGCATGCAGAAGTCGTTCGGCGTCTGGAGGCCTTTGGCCCAAACCAGATTCGACAGAAAGACAAAAAAGATTATCGAATCGAGTACCTAAAAGAGTACCTCTCCTTTTTCCCGATTTTGTTGGAAGTGGCGGCGATTCTGGCGTTGGTGGCCGATCATTATCAACCCGGTCAGGGTAACGATATTTTGGCCTATGCGGTGTTTGGCGCGGTGTTTTTGAATGCCAACTTTACATTCTGGCAGAAATTCAAAGCCGATAAGGCGATGGAAGCCCTGCTGAAACTGGTCAAATCGGAAGCCAAAGTCATTCGCGAAGGGCAAGTACAGACGGTAGAGGCCAGTCAGATTGTGCCGGGTGACATCCTGCAACTGGAAGAAGGGGATAAGGTTGCGGCGGATGCGATTCTGCTCAGTGCCCATGACATTTATCTGAATTTGTCGGTGTTAAACGGCGAATCCACGCCTTCTGCCCGGCAGATGGAAGCCGGCGAAGCGAAACGTGAACTGGATGCCAAAAACATGGTGTTTGCCGGTTCGTCAATCACCAACGGTAATGGCCATTCGGTGGTCACGACCACTGGCGATGCCACCGAGTTCGGCAAGATTGCGAGAATGACGGCGGAAGTGGTCACCACTCAGACGCCGATTGAGAAAGAAATTCGTCATATGACCACCGTCTTGACCCTGTTGGCCTTGGGGGTGGGACTGGTGTTCTTTTTTCTGGGCTGGTTTTCAGATAGAGGCCTGCTGATTTCGGCGATTTTTGCTCTTTCGTTGATTGTGGCGAATGTCCCGGAAGGCCAGTTGCCGACGATTACGCTGTCGTTGTCTTTGGCTTCGCAGCGTATGGCGAGACGGCAAGCGTTGATCAAAAACCTGAATTCGGTGCAGACCTTGGGGTCGGCCACGGTGATTTGTACCGATAAAACCGGCACTTTGACCCAGAACGAGATCACTGCCAGAGTGATTCATTTGGCGGACGGCAGTGAGGTGGAGATTACCGGAAATGGTTATTTCGGGTCAGGAGAATGTCAGTTTAAAAAACAGACATCGTCGCAGAGTGAACATCGTCTTCATGAATTTTTGACGGTTGCCGCGTTGAATACGAATGTCTCCTTGGATGCGGTCGAGAAAAAAGTCATTGGTGATCCTACCGAGGCTGCTTTGGTGGCCGCAGCCAGGAAGTGCATCGAAGTTCCTGAGCTTGAAAAACTTAAAGAGTATGCCTTTTCGACCGAACGAAAACTGATGTCGACGCTGGTTAAACAAGGCGATGAAAGCTTGTTGTTTGTCAAAGGCGCGCTGGAAAGCGTGTTGCCTTTATGCGATGAGGTTCAGGCCGAGTCGATAGAGTCTTTGACTCAAGAGTCTCGGCAGCAGATTGAAGAGCAGAACCGAAAGCTGGCTGAGAAGGCCTATCGGGTTTTGGCCGTGGCTAAAAAATCCGGTGATGGTAAAGATCAGCTGACGTTTTTGGGTTTGATTGGCATGATCGACCCGCCCAGAAAAGATATCAAGCAGGCCGTTGCCGAATGTTATTCGGCGCATATCAAGGTGACGATGATTACCGGCGACAATCCGGTGACGGCCAAGGCCATCGCCGAACATATCGGTTTGCGGGTGGACGAAGTGCTGACCGGGCATGAATTGGATGGTTTGTCGAACACCGCGTTACAAGCCAAGTTGAAGCATCACCACTTATTATTTGCCCGCATGGCATCGGCTCAGAAACTGCGCATTGCCCGACTGTTACAGGCCAACGGCGAAGTGGTGGCCATGACCGGTGACGGTGTCAATGATTCACCGGCGCTGAAGCAGGCGGATATCGGCATTGCCATGGGCTCCGGTACGGATGTCGCCAAAGAGGCGGCCGACATGATCTTGCTGGACGATAATTTCAAGTCGATTGTGGCGGCGGTTGAGGAAGGGCGTACGGTTTATTTCAATATCAAGAAACTGACCACCTACATACTCAGTTCGAATGTGCCGGAAATTGTGCCCTATGTGTTGCAGTTCTTTTTGAAGATACCGATGCCGCTGTCGGTGATTCAAATCCTGTTGATTGATTTGGGATCGGATCAGTTGCCCGGCTTAGGGTTGGGGTCGGAAAAGCCGGAAAAACATATTATGCAACGGCCACCGATGAGCAAGGACGAGAAAATTCTCGACTGGGAAGTTTTCAAACGCGGTTACTTTATGAACGGTGTGTTTGAGGGCTTGGCGGCGATGTTTGCTTTTCTGGGGTTCTTGTTCCTGAACGGCTGGCAGTACGGCGACCTGTCGATTGATTCGGAATTTCATCGTCAGGCGATGACCATGACCTTGTTGGGGGCCATCACCTGCCAGATGGCGAACGTGTTTACCTTGCGCTCTTGGGAAGGTGCAATCTGGCAACTCACCAGTATCAACAAGATGATCTGGTTTGGGGTGGCGACTGAGGCCCTGTTTATCTTGGCGGTGTTGTATGTCCCACCGGTACAGACGGTATTTAATACCGCTACGGTGCCGTTAGAAAATCTGTGGTTGTTGGTTCCGTTTCCGATTTTACTGGTGTTGAATCATGAGTGGTATAAAGCGCGGCAAAGAACCAAATGGCAGAGGAGGCCATCAATGTGAATGTTTGTCTTGCAGAAGAATTGAAGTGAATATGCCATAATATGGTGATAAGAACCCCCCTTTATTTAGGAATAAGTTTATGTCTACACAAACAGAATTTCATGCCCTGAAACAGCATTTGCAAAACGTCATTGTTGGTCAGGAAGCCTTGTTGGATAAAATGATCATCGGCTTATTGACGGGCGGACATATTCTGTTGGAAGGTCCGCCGGGCCTGGCGAAAACGACAGCGGTCAAAGCTTTGTCGATGGGTGTACACGCCAGCTTTCAGCGCATTCAGTTTACGCCGGATTTAATGCCGGGCGATGTGATGGGGTCCGAGGTGTTGGACGTCAACACCGGTCAGTTGAGCTTTGTGAAGGGGCCGATTTTTAATGAAATTGTGTTGGCCGATGAGATTAACCGTGCGCCGCCCAAGGTGCAGTCGGCCTTGTTGGAGGCGATGGCCGAAAAGCAAGTGACCGCCGGTGGACAGACACGTACCTTGCCGGAAATGTTTCTGGTGATGGCGACTCAGAACCCGTTAGAGCAGAGCGGCACCTATCCGTTGCCGGAAGCTCAGCTGGATCGTTTTATGCTCCACGTGGTGCTGGATTACCCGGATGAGGTCGAAGAGTTGGAGATTCTGCGCCGCGACCGCGCTCATCATTTTGGCGAAGACAAGGAGCAGCCGAGCGCATTTTTAACCCCTGAAAATGTATTGCATGCGCGTCATGCGATTTCAGAACAGTATGTGTCCGAACCGGTTGAAAAGTACATGGTGGCATTGATCAGCGCCACCCGCAAACTGGGTGAACTGGATGCGAATTTGGCAGGTGTGCTTGAGGTGGGGGCGTCGCCGCGAGCGTCGATTGCCTTATTGCACGCCGCCAGTGCTTATGCCTGGCTGCAGGGACGTGACTTTGTCACACCCGATGATGTGATCAGCTTACTGCCCGACGTATTGCGTCACCGTTTGATTGTGAGCTTCAGTGGACGTGCACAACAGTGGGATGCGGATTCGGTCATCAAGAAAATCATCGATTTGGTGCCGGTGCCTTTAACCGAAGCTAGCGCTTGATGAAGCTGGGTTGACGATTGGAATCGCGAGGGGATATGTCGCTATTACGCTTAATAAAATCGGGAATGCAGGGCTTGTTAAAGCAGATGGAGCCGTCTATGGAAAGCTCCAAACGCTTGCAGCAGCCCCTGTTGTCGGCCCAGCAAATCGGTGACCTTGCAGAAGAGGTTTCTCACTTGGCCGGTTCCCTGCCGAGGAATCTTCGGCCAAGCGAGGCATTACGGCAAGGCGAGCAGACTAGCCGTTTTATGGGGGCAGGTCTGGAGTATGAGGAGAGTCGTCCTTATCAGCTTGGAGATGAGATTCGGCGTATCAACTGGCGTCTGATGGCACGCACCGGACAGGCTTACACCAAACTGTTTCAGGAAGAGCGCCAGGAAAACTGGTTCATATTGGTCGATCAGCGCCAAAGCATGCGCTTTGGGACTCAAACCCGCCTGAAAGCCGAGCAGGCATTGCGCGTGGCTGGTTATTACCTGTGGATGGCGCAGCAATCGTCGATTCCGGTGGAAGGGGCGCGTTTGGCCGAGGATTTGCAGCCCACCCCGACCTTTGAGGGACGCGGCACTTTTGAGCATCTGATGGAGATTTTCTCGCAACCTTGTCCTCCGCAGGCCTTGAGTCGTCAAGAGCCCCGCTTGAATGATGTGCTGCTGGAATTGACTCAGCGGATCCAGCCCGGGTCGAGAGTGATTCTGATCAGCGATTTTCACGATGCCGATGCTCAGACCACGACGATACTGACTGCCCTACAGCAGACAACCCAAGTGAAAGCCGTGCTCATTGAAGATGCCGCTGAGCGTGATTTACCGATGGCGGAAGGCATGCAACTGCAGTCAGTGGCCACCTCTGAAGTATTCAGGCTTCACGGCATTCAGCAGGTGCAGCAATATCATCTTTGGGCGGAGAATTATTTTCAGACCTTGCAGAAACGTTTAAAGCAATCCGGGGCCTTGGTCACCAGATTGCTGACGCATGACTCTTTAAGCAAGCTGGCGCAGCGAGGGGAGGTCGCCGATGGCTGATTCCGCAGTCAATTCGACTCCTGTTCCTTTTGAAGGTTTGTCTTTGCAGGATATTGAAGTGCCGATGCCGCCCGGTGTTGACTGGGATTTTTGGTTGGCTCTGTTGGGTTGGAGCCTTATCGGGGTGCTGCTTGTTGTGTTTTTGCTGTGGGTGGGGCGATCTTATTACGTGCCGATACGCTTGTCCAGGCAACTGCAAAGTTTTCAAAATGCGGCACTCAAGTCTTCCGCTGACAGGTTCGTGATCGATAAATCTCAGTTGTGGAGCTTATATGGCTGGGCCAAGCAGTTGCAAAGTCGCTTGCATCCATCCGAAGCCGAAACCGCTGAGATGACCGCTTTTATGGAGAAGTTGAGCCGTTTGGGGTTCTCGCAAGCGGAGGTTTCACGTGAAACTTACAATGAACTGATTCAGCAGGCACGAATCCTGTTGAAGTCGCATTCGGTTTTGAACTTGACCAGGCCTGTCCATTTAGGCCTGTTGAACAAGGATGATTGAGTAGATGGAATCCTTGGTATTGTCATGGCTGGATGTTTTATCGTTTGACGTGGATCGTTTTGCATCACCTGTTTGGCTGTGGTTGATGTTTGCTTGGCCGCTGCTGTGGATGTTGCAAACTATTTCTCTGGGGCCGGTTCAGGCAGGGGAGGATGATTTGGCACAGCTACAGGCGCAACGTCAGTTTGTGTTCCGGCATCCGCTGATTCATCTGCAGACTCGGGGCGCGGTGGATTCTACACGTCCTTCTGCCTTTTCATGGTTGAGAATGGGGTTACAGCTTTTGCGTGGCTTGGTGATTGTCAGTGTTGCACTGGCTTTGGCTCAGCCGCAAAAGGTGCAGCTATCTGAACCTTTGCCACAAGAAAAAACCGTGCGTGATGTGGTGTTTGTGATTGAGAGTTCGGCCTCCTTTTTGTTGCCCGACTATCAGGTGAACGGTCAAGCCGATACACGCATGAACGTGGTGAAGTCGGTATTGGATCAGTTTATTGGCGGCCTGGCCGGCAATCGTTTCGGTTTGACCATCTATGCACAGCAGGCCTATACCTTAATGCCGTTGAGCTCCGATCAGACCGCCGCCAGACTGAACTTGAAACGTTTGAAACCTTATTTGGCCGGTCGCACCGATGAGGCGCTGGGCGAAGCCCTGGGATTGGCATTGAAGCAGGCCGAAAAGGGTATGCAGAAAGGCGATGAAGAGACGTTGAGACGAGTGGTGGTGTTAATTAGTGATGGCCAGTCGCAGCCTAGCCGAGTGGCCGTAGAGGAAGCGATTAACTATGCGCAGATGATGAATGTGCCGATCTATACGGTCGGAGTGGGGGCCAGTAGCGATAAGGCCGATACACGTCTTTATTCCGGTCTGCTTTACCAGCCGCTGGAGTCGGCTTCTTTGAAACAGATTGCCGCTGAAACCAATGGACACTATTATCAGATCGGCAGCGGGGATGATCTGCAGAAGGTGTTGCGTCAGATCGATCAAACAGAAGGTGTGCCCTATCTGGCACCACCGAGTCCGCCCCGTAAAGTTCCGCTGTATCAGTGGCCATTGTTGTTTGGTGTGGCCGCTTTGTTGTTATACCTGTTGTTAAGTCTTTCTTTGGCGTCACGCTTGTCCAAACAGACTGAAGCCGCCACACAAGGAGGGCATTAATGGACATGATGTTGGAATTTTGGTCGGTGTTATTGAGCGGCGGTCTGCAATGGCGTGCCCCTATGTGGTTGTGGGCTGTGTTTCTGCCGCCGCTATTGTGGCTACTTAAGTTGTGGTGGCTCAAGGCTCAAAAGCAGCGTTATGCGGATTCTAACTTGTGGCCTTGGATTGACGCCAGTGCTTCCGTTTCTGCAAGCAAAGGCCAATATTCAAGTTTGAACAGGCCTGTCCATTCTCAAACTGGGTTAATGAGTCGGGTGATGGGGTTTTATCATCAGCTCAAAAAATGGGTTTCGCCGAGCCGCCTGCTTACTCTGGGGTGGCTGTGTTTGATTATTGCATTGGCTGGACCACGAAGTCTATTGCCGAGTCCAGATCAGGTCAGCCGAGCGGGGGTGGATGTATTGGTGATGATGGATCTCTCCCACTCCATGACTGCTGAGGACGTCTATCCGAATCGCTTTTTACAGGCTAAATCGCTGGTCGAAACCATGGTCAAGGGATTGCAGCCGAACGACCGAGTGGCTTTGATGGGCTTTGCCGGACAACCGCATTTGGTGAGTCCGCTGAGCTTTGACCGAGGTTTGTTTCAGCATGGTTTGAATTTATTGGAGCCGGATATGTTGCCGACCCAAGGAAGCTGGTTGGAGTTGGCAACGATTTTTGGATTAAATCATTTGCAGCAAACAGCCGGCAACGCCAAGGTGATGGTGGTTTTGAGCAATGGCGCTCCGGCGTTCTGGAAACCTCAGAGTCTGCCGGAAGCGCTACAGAAACTTCCGGTGACTCAAGCTTTGCGCAACGGCACAACCGATGTCAAAACCATTTGGCTAGGAGTCGGCAAGCCGACCCCTAGCCCCCTGCCAGACGTAAGTGACAAAACCGGTCGTTTGCATGTAAACGGACTGTTGGTGCAGAGCCGTTTGGAAGAGGCGGTGCTCAAAAAATGGGCGCAAACCCTGCAAGGCGTTTATTTGCAGGCCTCGGCGGATCAAGCCTTTATGGGACGCCTATTGAAAGAGGTGACCTTGCCTGCGCAAAGTCGAAGTCTGCCAGCCAATCAGCAAGTCTGGCGTGATTTTTCCCAACCGTTTATGGTGGTGGGACTGGTGAGTTTATTGCTGGCTTTTTATCCACTGACTCTGGTGTTGGCTTCTACCCAAAAACCTTCTAAATCGAGCTTGAAGACTGTGGTGCCGATGTTTTCGCTTGGTTTTGCGGTGTTTTTCTCCACTCTGCTGTCCTCACCGGAGATTCAAGCGAGCGAGTCGACACAGTCTATTAAGCAAAAAGCTTATGAGGCTTTTCAAGCCCAGCAGTATGATTTGGCGACCTCTTTATATGATGAAGTAGCCGAGTATGACGGTTATTTAGGCGCCGGCAGCTCGGCCTATAAAGCCGGCGATCTGGAATCCGCGGTGCTCTATTTCAGGCAGGCGGCACTGACCGCGGAGGATGACGTTTCAAGAGCAAAGGCGTTGTTCAATCTAGGCAACAGTTATTATTTGGCGAACCTACTTCCGCAAACGATTGAAGCCTATCGGCAGGCTTTGCTCTACTGGCCTCAGTACGATAAGGCTGAGCAAAACCTGGCTTTGGCCTTGCAGCGCAAACAGTTTGAGGACGCCGGTCAGAGTGCCAAAGCAGAAGAGGAGGACGATGGCAGCGGTAAAGGGCGTGATTCCGACGGGGCCTTTTATGGCGGACAAAAACCGAATATGTCGTCTGAAAACCCGGGGTTTGGTGCGGATGACATCGAAGGTTCCAGTGGGGAAGACAAAGTGATTTTGCCGCAAACCGGCGAGATTACCGATTACCGTATTGACTCCCAGGGAGCGGATACTTTGCTAAGCACCGAGCAGCGCGCGCAGAACGCAACGGGAGCGGCCATTTTGCAGCTTCAACGACAACAACAAAGGGCACAAGTGTTCGAAAAGCAATTGCAGCAAATAGACGACCAACAGGACGTGCTCTTGAGACGGATTTTTGAACGCGAAGAAGGGTTTCAGGCGGCACAGGAACAGGCGCATCCGATTCCGGGAGTGCAGCCATGGTGAGTTTGACGTTTTTTAGCCGCCTGGTTAAGAGGGTTCGTTGGACGCTGTTGCCCATTGCCTGGTTGTTGGCGTTTTCAACTGCCAGTGCAGCGGATGAGTTCGTCAGGATCTATCCGGACAACGTCATGTTGGGCGAGCGCGTAACCCTGGTTTTTAAGGGGCGTGTCGCCGTAGAGGACTTTGAGAAGTGGGATTTGCGCGACTTGAAACAGCAGTTTGCAATCGGTGAGGTCGATGCCTCTTCAGAGCGGATCCGTTTGCGCTTGTATCCTTTGACGGAGGGCTTAATCGACATCCCCGCCCAGAAGTTTGGGCGTGTCAGAGTGCCTGAGATGCATGTCGAGGTCAGGCCGAATCCGCAAGTACGAATTGAGTGGTCGGCTCCGTCAGGATCGATCTATGCGGCGCAAAATGTCAGTTGGACAGCGCAGGTAAGCCTTTTGGATGCCGCTAATCTAGCTAGTTTTGAGGGCCGTGACTCCGCTGATTGGAATGTTGTTGTTCCGCAACAGCCAGTGCGTGAAGAAGTGTTTGCGCAGGAGCAGGGCAATCAGGGCAAACGGGTTTGGCTGGCTTCGAATTACCGACTCAAGCCAGATGCCATTGGCACTGAGTTTTTGGTTGAATCGCCGGCAGTGGTGGTGAAAAATACCAGCAACCAACGTTGGCAGTTTTACGACAAGCCGGCCGGTTTGACCTTAAACCCTTTACCGAGTTTTCTTCCGGTGACGCAGGTTGTCGGAGAGGTTGCATTTGTCTCTGAAGGTGCCGGTTGGTTGCATGAGTCCGGCGATTTACGCCACTGGATCTGGACGTTTCAAGCCCAAGGGGTGAGTTCGGAGGATTTGCAGAGCCTAGCTTACCAGTTGATTGCCCAGATTGGTCATGATCCGAAAATCGAGTGGCTCACCGAAAGTTACCAAGCGCAGCAATCCATGAACGAGAGTGGCTTGATGAGCCGTTTGCAAGTGCGTGTGCCTTATCGAGTATTGGAGTCGGGGGTGTTTAATTTGCCGGCTTTGCAAGTGCGCTATTTTGATCCCTCAAGCGGTAAACTGAAAATCCAGGCGGTTGCATCTGACTGGGGCTTGGCGATACCGGCCTGGTTATCGTGGTTCGCCCAGTGGATTGCTTTGCTGGTGAGCCTGTTTGTAGTATTCAGCGGTTTATGGCTGTTTAAGCAGGCCTGGTTGAATTGGAAATTGCGTCGTGCCATCGCTCAGGCTCAAAGCCTTCCGCAATTGCTTGAGGCGATGTTTGTTTGGCAAAACCAGCAGGCCTGGTCTGGGGACGTCTCTAAGGCAATGGATTCAGGTTCGGTTATTGACTCGGGTTTGAAAAATCACTCACTTGGCCAGTTCTTGGCAGGGTATCAAAGACGATTTGGAGCCTCTATTGCGCTGCAGGCCTTGGTGTTTAAGCTTAATGTGTCCCTTTATTCCCAAGTGGGTGAAGCGTCTGTTTCATCCATGTCTGAGTTACAAACGCACGCTCAAAGCTGGGCTCGACAGATTCCATTGATTGGCAAAAGTCAGGTTTTGAATCTGTTGAAGAAATTTATTCGCCCTGTTTCAAAGGCTTTAAAAATAACCCGGGTTTAGAGTCACCGCCCGGTGGCATTTAGTTGAAGGTTTCGTCAAACGGCTTGATGATGCGTTGATATTTGCGAAAGGCAATCCACCCCGCCCAAATCAGTGAGCCGATCACGACGGCACTTCCGGCATAGGCTAGGCCGTTGGCAAAGGTATTGTCGCGCAGCAGGCTTGGAATCATCAGCAGTACACCTAGGATCAACCCCAGTGATGCAGTCTTTAGTGCGACCTTGAGAATGCCGTTGATGAGCTTGTGTTTGTGTTCGGCTGAGCCCAGTTCCATAAGGTATCCTTGAGTCTTTAATGAAGAATGTAGTGCCTGCCATCTTACTTCATCTGAATGAAAAACAGGCACTTTTAAGTGCTTACAGGTACTGCTGCAGCCAGCGACTGAATTCTGCAGGCGGTAAAGCGCCGGATAAGCGAGTAACTTCCTGTCCGCCTTTGAAAATAGCTAAAGTCGGAATCGAGCGGATGCCGAATTGAGCGCCCAGCTGCTGTTCGCTTTCTGTGTTGATTTTAATAAAGCGTGCTTTCGGCTCAAACTGGGCAGCCGCTTGGCTGAAGGTGGGCGCAAAACTTTTGCACGGGCCACACCAGGGAGCCCAGAAGTCCACGACTAGCGGCTGATCGGTTTTTTGATAAGCGCGTAGGAATTGTTCTGAATTCATTTCAACGGGTTTGGCGTTGAATAGTGGGCTTTTGCACTTTCCGCAGGTGGGTTGGCTTTCCAGTTTATCGTCTGCGACGCGATTCAAACCGGCACATTTAGGACACATAATGATCATGGGCTTGCTCCATAACTGTTGATTTGATTCTTTTTATAGCGGCTGTGAGTTGCGAATTCAAGGGAGTCAGCACCTTATTCAAGCCAGCTGGGTTTAGGGCTTTCTTCGCGCCCGGCCTCGAAACCGCGGTCTACAAAACCATGTAAGGTGTCATCATGCGCATGAATCAGTTCGATGATTTTAGGATCGTCACTGGTTAAGGTCGCTTCCACGCCGTTTTCGACATTGCGATAGCGCATGGTGATTTGATCTTTATATTCAAACAGTGCCGCAAACAAAGGATCCCAAGAGCGAATCGCACGCCCCATTCCAAAGCGTTTTTCCATGCCTGTAACATGTTCCTGAATGATTCTTGCAAGCTCTGCGGTATTGGCGGTCGTCGTGCTGCAAATACCGTTTTCCAGTTTCACGGTTTCTCGTTTGAGTTGGTCGTGACATTCCAGAAGTTTGCTGAACAGTGCTTGATCCTGTTTGTGTTGGGCATCACTGCCATGGCCATGTTTGTAGGCGCGGTGCGGGTGGTCTGACATATTGGCTCCTTGGATATAATCTCTTCAGAGAAAGAAACGGTATTGAGAGTATTCTAATAGGTTTGTCGGATAAAAAAAAAGCACGATATTGGCCATATCGTGCTTTAAGTCTGAGGAGCATTTAAGCGGTTTGACAATGTAGCCGCTTAAATTGACTTAAAAGGGAATTTTAAGTCCAACTTGAATAAAGGTAATTTATTTAAGTTGAGTAAAGTTTACTCCCGAGGCATTTGATAATCAATCTCAAATACTTGAAGAATCATTGAGAAAGTATTAATTTTTATGTATAGATTAGTTTTTTTTATAATTATTGAATATTAATGACTTATCGAGCTTGAGTCACCTATTGCATTCAAGCAGCATTTTCTATTTTATTGCCACCTTGTGGCTGGTAATACAGCCACAATAAAGATTTGTTTAAGACTTGGCTTGAGAGCTCTCTTCTTCAGATGGCATAGCAGTCTCGTTCAACTGTAAATAATTGGCTTGATTTTGTAGGCTTGCCGCGTAGGTTAAGCCACTGTCTTGCTGTTGGCTTTCTGCGGTTCGGTTTTCTGGTGCGGCCGCATCTTGCACCGTTTGACTGGCATTCAGGTTTTGTGCATTGGGATCCATTCTGGAGGCCTGTTCAGAAAGTGTGACCGAGCTGTTGCCTGCTTGGGTTGAGGTCGTTGTGCTTTGTTCATTGAGTCTCAACTCTTCGTTTGGCACAGGATTGCTCATGGGGCTTTGCGCGCTTAACGCGGCTGAGGATAGAACCGGATTGATTGTACTCATTGTCTTCACCTCTATAGACGTTTCTATCAGTGATGGTAGAAATGCCATTATAAACCTATCAGATGAAATTTAGCTAGGGCTTTGTTTTTTCGTTCTTTTTTAAGCAACAGGTGAGGGGTGATTCTATGATTTAAATATTTTTTGGCTCTGTAGTACTTTAGGACAATAGTACCTTATGGATTTAAGAGTAATATAGAAGCCATAAATGGATAATCCTATCCAGACCACTCATCACATTGGAGAAATGTCATGTCAATCGTTGCCGGAAAAATTACTGCTGTTACTGGAACTGTTCAAGCTGTGAACCCAAACACGGGAGAAGTGAGGTTGCTTGTTGTTGGCGATCAGGTTTTTGCCGACGAGGTAATTATAACCTCGGTAACGGGTGGCGTAACCGTTGATTTGAATAACGGAGACCTGTTGACGCTAGGACGTAATACCGAAATGGTATTGGACGATGATGTGGTGGGATTGGCTGCCGATTCGGCTACTGAAGGTGCGGTTGATGTAGAGGCGTTACAGCAGGCCTTACTTGATGGCATCATTGACCCCGAAGACCTAGAAGCCACGGCGGCCGGTGAAGGGGATGCTTCAAGTGCAAACTCGGGTGGTCTAAATGTGGTGGAGCGCCTTGGATCAGAAGGTGAAGTGACCAGTGGTTTTGATACAGGAACACGTTCCGCGAATGACATTACTACGAGAGAGTTTGTGGGAGATATTGTCGTTCCAGTTATAGTGAGCTTAAGTGGAGATACTTCGGTCCAAGAAGGAGCGGCTGCGGGTTATATAGTCAGCCTAAATGATGAAAATGGTAATCCGGTTGTCGTCTCACAAGACCTTACCGTTGACTTCACTTATAGCTATATCACTGCAGAAGGTGAAGATATTGTAGAAACTTTGTCAGTCACGGTTCCTGCAGGATCAAGTTCTTTTGCTTTTGAAGTCAATACGGTTGATGACGCCCTGGCAGAAGCTCCTGAAGATTTTTCTATTGCCATCAATAGCATTACTGCCGGTGCGGAACAATTTGTAGACATTTCTGTGGATGATACGCCTGTCATCACGACGATCACAGACGACACCACGCCAAACAACCCTCCAGGAGAAGAAGATACTGTGTATGCAGTCCTGACGGGAGCCGAAAGTGTGGTTGAAGGCGAGCAAGCGACTTACACCGTCAGCTTGGTGGACAAAGACAACAACCCAGTGACACTGACAGAAGGTCAAAGCTACACGGTTGACCTATCGACGAACAGCGAAGGACTAACCTTGGCGGCGACCGAAGGTACGGATTATGTGAGTCTGGATGGAGACACCCTGACCCTTACAGGTACAGCGGCAGGTGTCTCAAGTGCAGACTTCACGGTGAGCACAACAGAC